>NZ_NHMK01000003.1 GCF_002198095.1 Deinococcus indicus
CCCCAGGTCGGGGATGACGTTCGCGTCCGCACGGGCCGCCACGACGTCGCCGTGATCGTCAACGTGCGCGGCGACGAGGTCCAGGTGCTCTACGCCGACGGCACCCGCCCGTGGGTGCCCGCCAGCGCCCTGGAGAAGGCCCACACCGCCGAACAGCCCGAGCAGATCCAGCCCGCTACCGCGACCGCCCCGGAGGCCAGCTGGGCGGTCGGGATGACCGTGGAATTCACGTATCCCCATCCCAACCCTGACTCCCGCGCCCAGGGCATCATCACGAAGATCTTCGACGACGGTAATCGCCGGTACGACAAGGACTGCCAGGTCAAATACGGCAACGCCTTCTACTACCGCAACTTCGACGACCTCACCCTCATCGAAGTTCAGGAGAGCGCCCCGGCCCCTGCGGAACCCGTCAAGGAACCCCAGCCCACGGCGCCGGCCACCGCCGCGCAGTTCGAAGTGCCGCAGTTCGAAGCGCCCACGCTGGGCCTGCAGGCCGTGCCCTGGAACCGGATCCTGAACAGCAGCCTCAACCCCCGCAAGCACTTCGACGCGGACAGCCTGCGGGAACTCGCGGTCAGCATCTACCGCAAGGGCCTCCAGCAGAACCTCGTCGCCCGCCCCCACCCCGACCGCCCCGGCCACTTCGAGATCGCCGCCGGGGAGCGCCGCTGGCGCGCCATCGGCCTGCTCACCCAGGGCTTCGAGGTGGACGGGCACGAGTGGCTGGAATGGCCGGCCAGCACCCCCGTGAACGTCCTGGTGCAGGACCTCACGGACCTGGAACTGCTGGAGGTCGCCACGGCCGAGAACGTCCAGCGGCGCCGCATGACCCCCATCGAGGAGGCCGACGCCTTCGCCGCCCTCGCGGATCACGGCAGCCCGGTCGAGGACATCGCCGCGAAGTTCGGGTACACCCGCCGGACCGTCATCCGCCGCATCCAGATCAGCCGCGCCCTGTCCCCGCTGCTGCGTGACGAGTTCAACACCGGCAACCTGACGCTCGCGCAGGTCGAAGTCCTCGTCACGGTCGCGCCGGAAGTGCAGGAGGCCGTCTGGAACGGGTACCTGCGCAGCAACCCGCGCCTGTACCCCCCGGAGCACATCCGCAAGCACCTACCGAACAACCTGTTCCTCGTCCGGCACCGGCAGTTCCCGCCCGCCTGGTACACCGGCGGGGTCGTCGAGGCGGACCTGTTCGACGACGTGGAACCGTACTTCCAGGACCCGGCGCAGGCCATGGAATGCCAGCTGCGGCACGCACGGGTCCTGGCGGATCAGGACGTGGCGGGCGGCGCGGCGTTCGCGGAAGTCGTGCTGAACGCCATGCGCCACCACTACGGCGAGAACGGCAACGGCGTTGTGTACAGCGTCAAGAACGGCGGCGAGATGGAACGCTGGGAGAACATCGGCGCCCGCCGCAGCTGGTCTCCCCTGCCCGACGGCGGGTACAGCGTCAAGAACCCCACCCCGGACAGCAGCGTCCCGTCCAGCAGCGGCACCCAGGGCGCGGCTACCCAGCCCGGTGCGGCCCAGACCAGTGCCGTTCAGGCAGACCGGCCCGCCGTGCCCAGATACCCGGCCCCGTGGTCCCTGGAGGACATCCGCATCGATGCGGCCCTGACCGGCCCTGACCGTCGCCGCCGCCTGCAGGCCGCGTACATCCTCGACAGCATGCTGGACCGCGAAGTCCCGCACATCACGCCCGAACTCACCAGCGCGGCCGATCGCCTGGAGCTGCTGTTCAGCACGCACCTGAAGCGCAACGGGGACGGCTGGACCCTGAGCGCCGAGCCCAAGGATGAGACGGCGGAACTCGCGGTCGCCACCGAGATCCTGCGCCTGCTGCTCACCCTGACCAGCGCGGACCTCGACACGCTGTTCTACGGGTACTTCCACCGCGAGTTGAGCTTCTCGAACACGGCCGCCCCGACCGCGCTGGGCAACCTGGACCCGTTCACGCTGACGGAAGGGTTCATGGGAGGCTGCGACACGCTCGCCCTTCAGGAGATCTGGGACGACGCGGGCCTGGGCGACCGGGCGAACACCACGGACGAGTACCTGCGGTCGATGCTGCTCGAAGAGGCCCCCACCCTGGCCGCGCGTGGCTTCCTGCCCCGGCCCCTGCGCCCCGAGGCCGCCGATGACTGAACCCGCCTTCACCCCGGCCGTGCACTTCGAACTGGAGTTCAAGTCCGACTACCGCCAGCTGCTGGGTCACCCTGGCCACCCGGCGCAGGTCATGTACGCCAGCGCCCTGCTGGCCGTGTTCGGGCTGCCCCTCAACACGCCCGTCCGCCTGAGCATCCGCTTCACGGACCGCAACCAGCTGATCGCCGTCAACGGCCCCGTGGCTCACGAGGCCTCTCCGGCGGAGGTCGGCGCGGCGCTGAACGCGGCGGGCGCCATCGTGGCCACCACCTTCGTCCTGCAGACGCACGTGATCACCGACCTGAACGGGGAGGTCAGTCATGCGTGACCTGAACCGCCTTCAGTTCATGGCCGCCCCCCAGGGCAACCAGACCGCCCGCGTGGCCGTCGCCGTGGTGGGCGGGGAGGTCGTCGCGCACGCCCGCACCCTCGCGGACGCCCTGACGCTCGAAGCGGGCTGGCACGCCTACATGCGCGGACGGCCCCGCGCTCACGGTGGGAACGCCCGCGAGCGGACGCACTGGTACCGCGGCTGGGACCGCGCGCAGGCCTGGGTCAAGCAGCGCAGCCGCGCCCGGCAGGTGGCGTGATGGACGTCCTCACCGCCCACAACGCACGCGGGTACCTGCACGCCGTCACCTGCGACAGCCCCGCCGGGTTTGGGGAACTGTTCGCCCGCACCATGCGCGCTCAGGGCTGCACCGTCACGCGCCGCAGCATGGCCGACCACCTCGCCCAGATCGCCGCCGGCCGGGCGGGTCACGTCCGCGCGGACTCGCCCGCGCAGGTGGCCGCGCCCGCCCTTCCGGAAGTCGGAAGCACTCTCACGGTCCCGCACCTGGGCGCCGGCGTCGTGATCACCGTCCTGACCTGGCCGGACGGCACGCAGGCCGCACTGGTCCGCGCCCGCGATGGCGAGAGCCTCGCCCGGCCGGGCCAGTGGACGCCCCTGGATGCACCTACTCAGGCCACGCAGGACGCCCCACCACCTGAATCACCCATGCCGCCACCCGAACCACCCATCCAGCTGCCCGAACCACCCATCGACCCGCCCATGCCCGCCGCGCCCGTCCTCTCCGCCCCCACGTGCATGCCGACGCTGTTCGGCGACTGGAGCCCCGCATGACCGATCCCGCCCCCACCTACGCCATCCTCGACACCGACCTGCCCGCTGGCGGCAGCCTCAGCGACCGCATGGCCGTTCTGGAAAGCCGCGCCGACCTGATCGAAGGCCTGCGCGTCGAGATCGACGAGCACGAAGCCACCATCCGCGACGCGAAGGTCCGCCGCGACGTCGCCGCCAGCCGCCTGAGCGTCGCCCTGCACGCCGCCGACCTGCTGCGCGACATCGAGCACTCCATCGCGCCGCTGCTCGGCACGGCCCGCCGCACCCACCTCCCGAGCGGCACCACGGCCGCCAGCCCTGCCCCGGACGGCCTGGCCAGCCTGATCGACACGCTCGAACCCGTCACCATCACGCCGGAACTGGAGCCCGCACCCGCCCAGGTGACCGAGTTGTCCGAACCGGACGTCCAGCCCAGCCCTGAACCCGTGGCCGTCACGAACACCCTGGACCTGGTGTTCCCCGCCGGGTTCGAACTCACCGCGCGGGCCGTGGTGTACCTCGACGTTCTCGCTCACCCCGGCGCGACCCTCCCCGAGATCACAGACCGCACGGCCCTGCTGAGCAAGACCGTCAATGGCGTGCTCAGCCGTGGGACGGCCTGCCTGGACTTCTCCCGCGTCGGCGCGCCCAGCCAGTACACCCTCACGGACAGTGGCGTCAGTTACCTGCGCCAGCTGCACGCCTACGCCGTGAGCCAGACGACCCAGGCGGAGGAAGACAGTCCCGAAGAGCCGGAAGAGGTTGACCCGGAACCCACTGTCGAAGCACTCGAGTCACCGGAAGTCCCTGCCGAGGAAGTCGCCGCCACGCAAGAACCTGCCGTGGAAACGCCGGTCGAGGAGAACCCTGCCCCCGCCCCGGATCCGGTCCGCGAGAAGGAGTCGATCAAGGCGGTCAAAGGGGCGCCAACCAAGCGGGCCAAACCGGCACCCGCCCAGCCGACTGAACCGACGGCTGGCAGCGCCCAGGCCCGCGCGCTGGACTTCCTGCGCGAACACGGCCCCGCCACCCCGCAGGGACTCGCCGCGCACCTCGGCATGCCCCGCCTGCCCACCGGCGCCGTGATCTCCCAGCTCGTGAAGCACGGGTACGCCACCCAGACGGACACCGACCCCAGGCTCATCCTGATTCCCGGCGACACCCGCCTCCCCGCGAAACCCGCGCAGCAGGCGGCGGCCGGGCCGTCGGTCACGCTGACCGCGCCCGCTGACGCTGGCTCGCCCAGCCAGGAGGAACTCAAGGCCCGCCTCCGCGAGAACGCCGAAGCGGTCCGCGCGGTCCTCGGCAAGAAACCCATGACGGAACTGGACCTCCGAGCCAAGCTCCCCGACATGAACCTCAGCCACCTGCGCGCCGCACTCGGGTACCTCGAAGAAGGCGGCACCGTGCGCCGCGTGCCCGGCCCCACGCCCGCCAGCCGCGCCGCGTACGCCCTGGACGAACTGGACCTGCCCGCCCCGACCCTGGACCACCTGACCGCCGAGGGCCGCATGGTCGAGGTGCACCTCGCGCAGGTCACGGACCGCAGCGAACGGGACACCGCGTCGAACATGGCCCTGAAACTCGGCCTGCCCCGCGAGCAGGTCGAGGAGGCCCTCGCGGTCCTGCACGCCCAGGGCCGCCTCCGCTGGAGCCGCACCGGGATGCTCGTCCACTACTCCCTCACGACCGCCGGCGAGGTGGCCGCGTGAACGCCCTCGGCAGCCGCTACCTGATCGCCCAGGCCGTGCAGGCCTCCCTGCGCGGCAAGGACCAGCGCCTCAAGTCGTACACCGTCGGCGAGCACGACCTCACGCTGCACCTCGACCGGGTGGAACTCACCGCCAGGAGTGAGCACGCCGCGCGGCGCATCGAGAACGTCATCCGCACCATGCCCGACGCGCAGCTCGGCCGGTACGTGCGCGACGCGGAACACCTCCTGAACCGCCTCCTGGCCCAGCAGACCGGGACGGCCTCCGCGCCCCTGATCCGCCTCGCGCTCAGCTGCGTGCAGTCGGGCGTGGCGGGCCTCATGCGCGGCGGCTCAAAGGTCGCCGTGAGCGACATCAACGCGCAGATCACGCAGTTCGACGAGCAGTTGTTCACCACCCTGAACAGCGAGCTGGAGTACGTCCGCGAGACTGCCCGTCTCCGCGTCGAACAGAAGGACGCGGACATCCAGCGCCTGATCGCGCAGGCGGATCAGGAGATGAAAGCCGACTACGCCCGCTGCGTGGCGGACCTCGAAACCCGCAAGGCGGAACTGGACGCCCGTGAGGCCACGCTGCGCGAGCAGGTGGAGGCGGACCTGCAGATGGCCCTGCGTGCCGCCGATCAGGCCCAGGCGGACGCCAGTGAGGCCCGCCGGCAGCTGGACGCCGCGAGCGCCCAGATCACCCGCGAACGCGCCGCGCACGAACAGGCCCTCGCGGAATTGAAGCGCACCCTGGCCGCCGAGCGGACCGCCACCATCAACCGCGACCGGGACACCCGCAACCAGATCCACCAGCTCGAACAGGACAAGCGAACCCTGTCGTCCACGGTCGGGCACCTCAACCAGGAGTGCGAACGCCTCGAGGCGGAACTCGCGACCGCCCGGACCGCCGCCCCCGAACCCGCCCCCGTTCCCGTCCCGGCTGCCCTGGAGGTCACCGCCATGCCCACCCCCACCCTGAACCCCCGACTGGCCGCCATGAGCTGCGCCGTGTACCTCACCGCGCACGGCATCCCCACCCGCGCCGACGGCGACCACCTCACCGGCGAGCAGACCGTCCAGCGCAGCGAACTGATCGTCGCGTGGTCCACCGAGTACCCGACCGACGAAGCCCGCCGCGCCCACCTGCGCGCCAGTATCCGCCCACTCCTCGCCCAGGACGCCGCGTGACCACCCCGCCCGTCCTCCTGGCGCTGAGCGTTCAGGAACCCTGGAGTACCGCCATCCTGGATCTCGGCAAGGACGTCGAGAACCGCGACTGGCACCGCAGCCCCGGCCTGCTCGCCCAGGCCCGCCGCCTCGTCGGCCGGCGACTGATGCTGCACGCCGGGAAGACCTTCGACGACAGCGGCGTCCCGTTTATCCGCACGCTGACCGGGCAGCGCGTCCTGAAGACGGACTGCACCCTCGGCGCGGTCCTGGGTGTCGTCACCCTGAAGGCCGTCACGGTTGACGGCAGGCCCACCAGCCGCTGGGCAGCCTGTGACGCCGTGCACCTGCACCTCGCCGACCCCATTCGCCTGACCGACCCCATCCGCTGCCGGGGCGCCCTGGGCTTCTTCTGCCCGGACGACACCGTGCAGGAACGGGTGCGCCGCCAGCTGGCCGCGCAGGGCGTGACGCTGTGACCACCCCGCTCAAGCCCGCCGCGCCGGAAACGGAAGGGCGCGGCCCCATGCTCCTGCGGGTCGCGCACGCCAACGCCGGCCGGTGGATCACCGTCACGCAACTGCGCGACCTGCTCGGCATGGAAGAAACCAGGCACTACGCCAAACGGGCCGCGTACCTGCACCGCACCGGCCGTCTCGACCGCCAGCACGCCGCCGACCACCGCCCCGACCGCCCCCGCTTCGAGTACCGGTTCCGCGCGTGGCCGCAGACCCCGGCCCTGCGCGCCACGACCGAACTCGAAGCCGGCACGGACGCCAGCGAGGCCGCCCGCACCGCCCGGTACCAGCAGACCGTCACCCGCCGCCGCGCCGCCATCACGGCCGCCGCCGCGCAGATCCTGACCGTCCTGCGCGCCGCGCCCGGCCCCGTTCCGGAACAGGACCTCCTGGCCGCCGTGTCGCACCTGAGCGTCACCACGGCCCGCGAGACGCTGACGTACCTCGTGCACGAGACGCAGGACGCCCTGATGATCACGGGCACCACCCGCCGCGCCCGCGCCACCACGTACGAGGCGGTCCGCAGCGGCCTGCCCCGCGTGGCTGTGCGGCCCCTCACGCCCGACGCGGAGGCCGTCCAGGGTCTGCTGCGCGCCGCCACGGACCGCGACGCCAGCCTCTCCCGGCAGGCACTGATGGAACAGACCCGCTGGCCCTGGCCACGCATCGAGAAGGCCCTGTCCCTCCTGGAAGCGCACGGCCTGCTGGCCCTGCGGCCCGTCGGCGCGTCCGTCCTGTTCCGCCACGCCCCCACCCCCGCCCCCGCACGCCAGAAGAAGGTCGCATGAACCACGTCCCCACCGTCCACCAACTCGCCACCCGCACCCGCCAGATCAACGCCAGCAACGACTGGGGCACCGACTTCACGCCCGCGCAGATCCCGCAGTTCCTCGCGCTGATCCACAGCGAGATCACCGAGGCGCACCACGAACGCGACCGAGCCAAGCGTGCCCGCGAACTGGGCGACGTGATCGTCCGTGCCCTTGACCTGTGCGAATTGATTCGCCCCGGCCTGATCGGGAGCCGCCTGACGACACTCGAGCACCACCGACCGGGCCTGCTCATGCGTTGGGCAACCCGCCGGCATCGCAGCGTGTACGAGTCGAGCCTGCACGCCCGGACCAGCGCCGCACTGGAAACGTTCCGGAAGGCGCCGGCGGACCAGATGCCCGGCCAGGTGGTCGTCGATCTGAGCCGCCTGATCTGCGCCGCGAACTTCGTGTTGCTGTGCGAGCAGCCGCGCGGCACGACGCCCACCGACCTGATCTCCGGAATCCTCGACGCGAACAGCGCACGGGGCAAACGCCATGGCGGTCGCCGATGCTGACCAGCCCCCGCGACGTGAACGGCAACCCCATCGCCACCACCGCCAGTCTGTGCTCCCTTGCCGACTGGGCACTCAGCGACGACACCGGCGCCAGCAGCCTCTGCATTGCCCGCATCCTGGCCGGCCGACCGGACCCGGGCAGCGCCCACAACTACCCGCACGACACCGGGGACCTGGGCCGCTGCCTGCGCCTCATCCGCGCCGTCCCGCAGGCCCGCGACGCCGTCCGCGCCCTCGCCGAACGCCCCGGACACCACGTCTGGGCGGAGTTGCATGCCATCTGGGACAACCTCACCGAGCAGGCCCAGCGGGACGGCGTCACCGACCACCGCAGTACCTTCGGGAACGGCCCCAGCACCACCGGTCTCATGCTCCGCGCCGCCATCGGCCTCGGCCGCGCCCGGAGCAACCAGTGACCGGCCCGCACCCCGGCGCGAGCGTGGCCAACCGGCGCCGCCTCATGGTCCTGGCCGACACCGGCGTCCGCAGCAGCGACCCCCTCACCGCCGCCGAAGCCCTGATCGAACTGCCGAAAGTTGCCGCCGGGATCCTGGAAGGCATCTCCGGGCAGCCCGTCATGGCCTTCATGGCAATCGGAGAGGAGGACGTGCAGGCCCTGCGGGAGTTCCTCCTCGCCCGGCAGGGACTCGCAGGCCTGGAACGTCACGTCGAGGCGCAGCCATGACCGCCCTCACCCCCCGACAGGAAGCGAACCTCGCGCGCCTATGTGATCAGTGCTGGAAGCCGCAGCGCGAGTGCCAGTGCGTGACGTTCGAAGGCGTGCACGGGCACAGCTACGCGGGCGGCGGTCCTGCCGAGTCGCAGGCGACCTGGGGCGATCACGCTCCGGACCACCGCACGTGGTGGGGCTGGGCACTCAAGAACGCGATGGACGAAGCGACCCGCCTGGCCGACGCCTTGCCGGGCAGTCCCGCCGCGCAGGCCTGGCTACTGCATGCCGTCGTTCTCCGGGAGGACCTGCACGCCCTGGGGTACGACTACCCGTTCGCGCCGGCGCCGCAGCACCCGCCCGAGTACGAGCAGATCTGGCTGTGGGCTGAGCGGGGGTACTACGTGCAGGTCCTGGCGGCCGACCCGGTCACGCTCACGGGTTTCATCGTCTTCCCTAACCCTGCCCCCGAAGAGATGAGCGGCGCCTGCAACTGGGAACGCGAACTCCTCACGTACGCCTACCCCGACGCCAAAGCGTTCATCGACGCCGTCGCCCTGAGCAATTGACAAGGACACCCCATGACCCAGCCCGTGAAACCCGTCTGCGCCCTGACCGAAGCCATCAAGCCCCTGCTGCCGCCCCTGCTCGTGCAGGTCGCCGACCACCGCGTTCTGGAAGGGTTCCTGAAGTACGGGCAGACGCTCAGTGACAACCACAAGCCACTGCGCAAGAAGGTCGTGCACCACATCCAGGAGCTGATCGACGCCCTGAACTACAACGAGTGGAAACTGATGGACCTGCGCCGCCACGAGAACCACTTCGAACTGGTGTTCCAGGCCCTGGAGCGGCGCCGCAGGTACATCCAACACCTGTCTGAGCTGCTTGACCTTGTGCCCGACCTGACCTTCGAGGAACTGACGTACAAGGAGGGTCACAGCGAGGCCGATCAGCTGCGCGCAGATCTCGCGGCGGCCCGGGCGGAGCGGGACGCGCTGCTGGGGGCACTGGGGAGCGTGCTCGACGAGGCGTACGACGGGCAGCACTCGTACCGTGTGGACCTCAGCACCCTCCAGGCAGCGCACGAAACCTTCACCGCCCTGGAGGGCGCGTGACCGGCGTGCCCCGGCCCCTGTGGGTGGCGTTCGACATCGACGGGACCCTCGCCTGCGCCCTGCCGGCCCTGCGCGTGGCCCTGGCCGCCCGCCTGGGCCTGCCCGTGGACGCCATCCGGGATGGCGGACCGTACGAGCAGTTCGGCTTCACGACCGGCTGCGGCCGCACCGACATCGCCCTGAGCGGCATGGCGCAGCGGGAATGGGAGCAGGTGGCCAGTCAGGCGCAGCCCCTGCCCGGCGCATTGGACGCCGTGACCCGCGTGGCGCAGGCCGGGCGACTCCTGGGGTACGTCACGCGGCGCCCGCTGCATATGTGGGACGTCACGTACACCTGGCTGTCCGCGCATGGCTTCCCGGTCGCCAATTACCTGCTGCGGCACATGCCGGACGAGCACGCCTGCAAGAGCGTCCAGGCGGTGGGCCTCGCCGTCAGCTGGGGCCACAGGGATGGCGGACCGAATCACCTCAGCAGCATCACCCTCGTCGAGGACAGCGGCCGCGAGGCCCTCAGCGCCGCCCGCAACGGCCTGCGCGTCCACCTGATCGACCAGCCGCACAACCAGGCCGCCCAGCACGAACGCATCACCCGCATTCCCGACCTCACGCACCTGAAGGCGGAACTCCATGACTGAACCGACCCCGCTCGCCCCCCAGCCCCAACCCGCGCCCCTGCCTGAGCGGGTGCAGGCCGCGCTGGCCGTGAAGGCCTGCCCGCCTGTGTACGTTGACATCGTGAACCCGAGCGGGCGCGTGTCCTACCGCCGCTGGTCGGACCACCCAGACGTACAAGAGGCGCTAGGTACGCAGGGCTACAGCGTGCGCCGCTCGGATTCCCAGTACGAGCTGGAGGGCGAACCTCACCCGCTCCGCGCTCTCCTCGCCGAGACGGCCGCTGCCCTGGCCTCCGCTGAGGCTGAGCGGGATGCGCTGCGGGAGGCTCTGGGGACGATCGGCGCAGGTGTCGAAATTGCCCGGCAGCAGGGCAACGGCAACGCTCACATGGACGCCATCTACAGGATCGCGTGTGAGGCGATGGGGGTCCAGTCGTGACCCGCTCCACTGCTGATCTCCTGCGCGACGTGGCGACCGCGCTCACCTGCTACGCCAGCACCAAGCACGCCCAGGCCAGCGTCCAGAAGATCCCCAGCGTCAAGACGGCCATGCTGGAGGAGGTGGCGCACATCGAGGCGCTGGAACGCGAGGTCCGCGAGGCCATGCGCGCCCAGGCCGAGGCCGGGAACTGGGATCTGGAGTACTCGTTCAACCCTTCCGAGTACGACATCCACCAGGACGTGCTGTACCAGCAGTACCGCGACCACGTGAACGGCCGGAAGGGCACGGGCGCCATCCGGAAGTACGAGGTTCACCGCCGGTTCGGGGAGCTGCTGGCGCGCGCGGACGCCCTGGGCGATCCCGTAGTTTCCGAGGGGTTGATCTGGCTGGCGTGGCACACGGTCAAGGACCGCGAGATGGCGCAGGGGACGAACGAGGTCCTGCGGTTCAGGCTGATCCGCCAGTCGGAGATCGAGAAGGTCAGTGTGGCCGTGCCGCGCGAGACCGTTGAGGGCCTGCTCGCCGGGTGGAATGAGGGACTGTGGGGGCCGTACACCCAGGATGCGGGCGTGCCGGACACGGTTCTCGCGCTGGTGGACGGTCTACGCGCCGCGCTCGTCCAGCGTGACGCCGGAGGCCAGTCGTGACCCGCCCGCCGACCGCGCTGGAGATCCTGGAGCTCCTGTCCACCCGGGCACGCTACCGGGAGTGGCTGACCGGCGGGCACCTGGAGGCGGACCACGGGATGATCACCGACAACCTCGCCCGCGTGACCGCGCAGATCGAGGCGCTCACGCACCGGCAGGTGGCGGAGGCCCTGGAACAGCTGCGCGCCCAGGCTGCGCCATGGACAGCCGCCGAACTGGAGGACCTGCGCCTTCTCGCCTGGGCACTCGGTCCGGAGAACGACGGGCAGCTCACCATCACGAGTGGCCGGGCACTGGCTGACACCCTGAGCATCGCCAAGATGGTGGACCCAGCTCCCGGCAGGGGCCGCCTGCTCCCCGAACTGGAAGCCCTGATGTCCGTCTCGGTGCGCGAATGGCTGCTGATCCACCGCGCCCTGAACGCCCTGCTCGGGCAGGCCCCGCAGGCATTGCCAGAACCGGAGGCGCCCGCCGCGGCCCCCACCGCAGGTGAGGAGCCGGAGACCCTGCTGGAACGCATCCTCGACACGCTGCCCAACTGCCGCGACTTCAAGCTGACCGCACCTGACCGGGACGGCGAGTGGACGGCGAGCTTCATGTACGACCACTGCGCCTTCGAAGGGCAGGGCAGCTCCCCCGAGGCAGCACTCATCGAGGCGTCAGTGGAGCGCACGATCGCCGATCACTACTACTACGCCGACGGGGCGCGGCTGAGCGAGGCGCAGATGACGGACCTGCTGAACACGGCCTACATGACCCACCTGGGGCACCTGCCCGGGCACGGGTACCGGGGCAGCTACCTGAAGGAGGATGTGGAGTGAGTACCCTCACGGAGGAATACGCCGCTCAGCAGGAGCAGCGTCGTCAGGAGATCGCCGCCCTCAGCCCAGGCCTGCGCCAGGATCTGGAGCTGCTGGCCGTGCTGGCCAGCGAGCCGGACGCCTGGCGCGGCGTCACGGAAAGCCGGGCGCGTGAGATCCTCGCCTGCACCGTTCCGGAATACAGGCAGCTGATCCGCCGCGTGGACACCGAATTCACGTGGCAGGCGGACCAGCCGTGACCTCGCTTCCGGAAGACCGCGAGGTTGCGGCCCTGCCGACCCTGCACGACCTTGTGACAGGTGACGCGCCTGCGTCGGGGGAGGCCTACAGTCAGGCCAGCGCGGCCTGGAAGGCGCGGCGGGTACTGGCCTTCCAGGCGCTGTCCCGAACCCTCAGCGCCGATCAGCAGGCGCTGCTGAAAACACTCGTCGAAGTTCACGCGCACGAGTCCGCCCTGCGGGGCGCGGCCGTGGGTGCCCAGGCGGCCCGCCGTGAGGCCCGGATCCGGAACGGCGAGCAGTCCCGCCAGCATGCCGAGGCGGCCGCGCAGGCCCGCCTGGAGAACCGGCAGATCAACGACCTCCTGAAGCGCGCCGCTGACGACAACGCCACCCTGCGGCGCCGCGCCGACACCGCCGAGAAGGAACTGGCCGCCCTGCGCGCCACGCTGCCCGGCATCGAGCGGGTCATCCGGCAGGACATCATCGCCGCCGCGCCCGCCGACCACCGGCCCCTCCCGCGCCTCGCCCCCCGCTCAGCCGTCACGTACCGGTACCTGTCGCACGGGTTCCACGTCCGGCGGATCGCGCGGCGCATCGAGGAGTTCCTGGCCGGCCCGGACTGTCGCGGGTACGCCAGACCCGAGAAGCTCGCGGAGTTCCTGCTGCCGGAGACGCCACGCCCGACGTTCCAGCAGGCCCTGACGCACCTGCTGCTGTCCCGCCGCGTGATCCAGTCACCCTCCGGTGCGTACCGGCTGCGCAACCCCAGCGGGGCGCCCAGGTGACGCCGCCTGCCCTGCTGACGGCCCTGCGGGAACTGGCGGTCCTGCTGCCCGGCGGACGGCTCCGGCTGCTGCGTCAGGCGGTCCCTGGCGCCGGGCAGACCGAAACGCTGGAATGTATCTACGACGGCCGCGCCCACCGGGTGTGCACGATCAGCCACGAACCCCTCGGGCGATTCGGCCTGCTGCACGTCCGCGCCAGCGTCGAGGAGGAGATCCAGGCGCGCGGGTGGGTCCTGAGCCAGGACTTCCGGCCGCACGCGCGGTTCGCATCGGCCCGCGCGACCATCTACACCCCGAACTTCCACTCCAAAGACGCTACTGCGCCCGACCATCCCGACATGGACGACCACCAGCTGCGCCTGCACGCCCTGCTCAGCTGCGCTGCGAAGGCCATCCGCAACCCGCACTACCTGGAGGACCGACCATCATGAAGCACCCCACGTTCGCCGAGCGCCTCCGCGCAGCCCTGCAGGCCTTCCGCGATCCGGAAGCAGTCTCCCCTCCCCTGCCGGAACTGGAGGTGGGCCTCCCGCCACAATTATGGGCCGCGCCGACTCTGAAAATATGACTCAACTACTGGAATTCTACCGCAAAAGCTGATTGGCCTTATAAAGGAAATACATTTGATTTTGCTCTGCCTTGGTGCGCTCTTGAAAGTACTCACCGGCAGCCACAGTGCCTAATCCTAAAATGCCCCCAACAATATTTGAGATATTTTTATCTATTTCGCTAGGCATCAAAAGATTAGACACCGCCAGAGTGAGTGTACCGGCAGTAGCCGTATTAATTACCGATTTTTGATAGATGTTTTGCACAACTCTATTTATACTGACAGCCTCTTCGATTTCCATAACGGCCGGTGCTATTTTTAGATTATACAGCTCGTCAGCCTCTATCGCGAAATCCCTTTCCCAAGTTGCGCTTTGGATAGTTTTGGAGTATTCAACCATTGCTGCCCGAAATTTTGACAGCGGTCGTACGAGCAGCTTACGTATATCCAATATCTCGTCAACGCCAGCCTGCTCAAAATGGGGAAGTCTTTGAATAAAATGAGCTGAAAGGCCAGTCTGAGCCGCTCTCTCCTTCCTCATGTTTGACAATTCCGGACGCTTCTCTTTAATGTATAAGTCTATTAGATTGGACATTTCCCTATCTAAAAGCGGAAAGCTATTTTGACTAGCAATAGTCTTGAAGACCCCTTCAGTGAACTTCTCAGCAAAACTGCCAGAGGCCATTTCGTGCTCATATTTCTCAAGATTGAGCAATCCTCGCCTAACCAGCTTATCGATGTCAAGGATACCTAGTGGGCCAAATATGCCATTCATTCCCACTCTCATCGAGGCAAATGCCTGCTCTCTTAGAGCCAAAAATTTCTTTTCTTGAACTCTTCTCTGGCTTCTTGGGAGACCTCTAAGACTCGTGATAGCATCGTCCAGCTGCTCTATCATATCGGCTACTTGGTAGAATTCCGCTCTTTGCTCCTGTCCAACAATTCCAGCCAACCTTTGAATATTGTGTTTAGTGGGTTGGTTGACCAATGCTTCCACTGCAATCAAAAGCATTTCTGATTTTGGACTATGAAGGCTTATGGTATCTCCGTAAAGTAAGCCGATCTTAATAAGTCTTAATTCGCTATGTATTGCCAGATTGCCGCCGCTGCCTATGCCGTGTCCTATTGAAATATTAAATTTACTGTTATCCACGCCTTACCCCCTGGCTTACTACACAATCAAAACCCATCTAACCGAAAAACAGCTGCCCAAGTACTCGAATTTATGCCATGCGCGTATTACAATACAGAAATTAGCATATATTTTAATTTGCGACAGCACGCTCGAATTAAGCCTTGCGCCCCGCAGACAAGAGAGAGGTCGATCGGGGTATGCTCCCCCTCGTGATCACAGCAACGGTGTTCAACCATGCCGGCGGCGCAGGCAAGACCAGCATCACCCGGGACGTCGGGTACGAGCTGTCCCGCGCGGGCCTGCGCGTCCTCCTGATCGACCTCGACCCGCAGGCGAACCTGACGTCCTGGCTGGGCGTCCGTGGCGTCACCCTGTCCGCCACGGTGTACGAGGTGGCCACCGAGGGCGAAGGGCTCCCCGAGCCGATCAAGGTGCACGGCATGCACCTGATTCCCAGTCAGGTGGACCTGGCGCTCGCCGAGACGGGCATGCTGGGCGCGCCCGGCTCGCAGCTGTTCCTCCGGCAGGCGCTGGAGCACGTGCGCGAGCAGTACGACGTGGTCCTGATCGACAGCCCACCCAGCGTCGGGCAACTGGCCATCCTGGGCGCCGCGGCCGCCGACCGGCTGATCGTGCCCATCCCCACCCGGCAGAAAGGCCTGGACGCCCTGCCAGGCCTCCAGAAGGCCACGAAGCTCTACCGGCGACTCCAGCCGGAACTGCGGGTGGCGCTGTACGTGCCGACCATGTACAACGACCGGCGCAGTCACGACCGCGAGGTGCTGGCCATGCTCCGCGACGGCCTCACGCCCCTCGGGGAGCCGGTACCGGAGCGTGCGGCCGTGTGGCTGGATTCCACGACGGATGGCAGCCCCGTGGGCGTCTACGCGCCCGGCAGCCCGGTGCATCAGGACGTGCTGCGCCTCACGGCGGACGTGGCACGCGCCCTGAACCTGAACGTGGCGGTAACGGCATGACCCGCAAGCGCCCCGCGCCCCGCACGGGCATCGAAGGCCTGCTGAACGGAGCCTCGGCACTGGCGGAAGCGCCCAGCGCCACCCTGCCTGTCACGGACCTGCGACCCTCAGCCTTCCAACCCCGGCGGCACTTTGACGAGACCAGCCTGACCGAACTGACCGACTCCATCCGCAAGAACGGCGTCCTGCAACCACTCCTGGCACGCCCGTCAGACAACGGGTACGAGATTGTCGCTGGGGAACGCCGCTGGCGCGCCGCGCAGCAGGCCGGCCTGACCGAGGTGCCCGTTCACATCCGCGACCTCACGGACGAACAGGCCGTCCGCGCGGCCCTGCTGGAGAACCTGCACCGCGAGGACCTCAACCAGTACGAGGAAGCGGCCGCCACCCTGCGCCTCGTCGCCCTGACCCTCGGCGTGGACGAGGACGTCGCGCGCGCCCGGATGTACGCCGCGGCGCGCGGCACGAACACCGAGGACCGCGAAGTACTCGAGGACCTGTTCGCCGCCGCGAGTCTCGGCAGCTGGCAGTCGTTCACGACGAACAAGCTCCGCATCCTCAGGTACCCGGACGCCATCGTCACGGCCATGCAGGGCGGACTGCACTACAGCATTGCCGCCGTCATCGCCGCCGCCCCCGACATCCATCAGGCGGAGCTGCTGGCCATGGCGCAGGGTGGCGCCGGGTACCGGGAAGTCAAGGCCCGCCGCGCCGCCCTGGAGGCCCGCGCAACCCCGCTGAAAGTGGACCCGGCACGCGTGACGGAAGTCGGTAAGCGCATCAGCAGCGTGAAGTGGCTCGGCACGCTCGACAACAAGGCGCAGAAGGAGCTGCAGGCCTGGCTGAACCGCATGCCCGACAGCGTCCGGAAGGCTATGAACCTGCCGGACTGACGTCAGTGCGGCAGGCGCACGCACCCCTCGGCAGCCGCATGCGCCCCAGCCTTCAAACCCTGATCCACCAGACCAGCGTGGACCTGCGCGTCCAGCTGGGCCGGCGCGTACTCCTGGAACGAGTACTCGAGGCGATCATGTAGGAGTATCGCGACGACCCGGACCTGCGGGCATGCGTGGCCCGGCGAGTTGGGGAAGAGTAGGCCACGTTCATCGCGTCCCCCGAACATGTCGCAATTCACGACGCATTCGGGGGACGTGTCGTCGATTCCGGGTTTACGGCGACACGTTGGGCTCTGCGGCGGGGGGCGCGTCCGGCGTGGGGAAAAGCCGGAGGAAGCTCTCGTGGAGGTTCCTGAGCAGCGGCAGGACGCTACCCATGCTCAGTGCCTTTTCTTGATTGGGGTGCTGTAGGAGGTTGCGGATATCCTTCCACGCGGTCCACAGATCGCGCTGCGGGTCAGTGAAGTGCCCGGCAGCATGAAGGGCGTCCACGAGCTTGGCCATGCTCTGGTGTCCCTTGCCGGCGGTGACGCCGTGCTGGGCGGCATAGGCGCGTACGGCGGCTTCGGCGGCCAGGGCCAGGCGGGAGGCGCCGACGGTCATCATGGAGTACCGGAAACCCGCGTACGCGATGCAGTCGCAGCCCTCGGCGAGGTAGTGGCGGACGTCTTCCGGGAAGTGGTCGGGAATGGGTCCGAGGACGGCCGCGGCGAGGTCGGCAGGACGCATGGGGCCGAGGCGGCCCTGGCCGTCCGAGGCGACCATGCCTGCGAGCGCCGGATCCGTGAAGGTCAGGTTGTCTGGGGTGAGCGGTCCGGTGCGGGTCAGGCCCTGCAGGGTGACTTCGGCGCCGAGGATGTCGAGGATGGTGTCGACGTGTTCGGGTGGGATGCGGTTGCCGCCGGCGATGAAGGCGGCGACGCTGGCGGTGCTGATGCCGAGGCGGCGGGCGAGTTCGGCCTGTGCGCCGCGTTTGGCGCGGATGGCGGCGCGCAGGTGGTCGTGAAGTTCGGTCTGGTTCATGGGTTCATCCTCCGTCAATACTAGACGCCAGACTAGCATTGACAGTCATTCTAGTGTATTATTTAGCCATGAACGGAAACGCAGTGAAGATTTACGCTCACAGCCTCCCCGAGATCGACAGCGACTTCGACACCATCGGCCTGCTGATCGCCCGCCCCCTCACGCACGAAGAGGCCCTGCGCGCCGCCGGAGCCCTCGGCTACGCCCTGGCCCGCATGAACGGCGAGAGCCTCGGGGACCCCGTGAGCCTGATCTTCACCCCGGCCAGCACGTACCTGACCTTCCACTTCGACAGCACCAAGTGCCGCCGCAGCAGCTACAGCTTCGAGGAGGCCTTCCGGGACGCCGCCGCGTACATCGAGACCGGCACGCCCGTCCGCAAGAGCGACCGCGCCGGGCGCGGCACGAAGGGCACCCGCCTGATCGACGGTATCGGCGCCGTCAGCCTGACCATCCTGCTGGACGTGGACGTGGACGCCGGCCCACAGCCCACCCCGCCCGCCCCGGCCGTCAGCGCCGCCCAGCGCGCCCTGGATGAAGCCCGCGACCGCCTGAACGCCGCGCAGCACGCCTACGCCCAGGCGGCCATCGCGTACGCCGGAGCGGGCCTGTGAGCACCCCCGTGGGCGATCAGATCCACCTGTGGCCCAGCCGGGACGAGGACGGCCGCTGGGAGGTGGACGCCACGTACCAGGGCCGCGTGGTCGGCATCGGCATCGCCTGGTTCCGTGAGGACGCCGAGGCGGACGCCCTGGCGCAGGCGCACCGCACCCTGAACCCCGCCCCGGACGTGGCCGCATGACCCGCATCCTCGTCATCCGCCCGGACGGGCAGACGCTCGCCATGGACATGGACTCCGCGGGCGGCGCGGCCGGGCATTTCTGCGGCGGGATGGTCATCCGCCTGCCCGAGGCCTTCCACGCCCTGCACCACTACGAGGTGTGGCACCTCGACGACTGGGCTGGGCAGCCTGTGAACCGCGCCGCCGGCAACATCATCGGCCTGCCCTTCGCATACGAGCCCCTGCGCGGCACCGTGGTCCTCACGCGCCTCCCGGACGGCCAGGACACCCGCGCCGAACGGGAGCACCAGCGCCAGTACTTCGGAATGCTCGACGCGGTGGACGCTGGATTCTGCACCGCCGACGAGGCCGGCATCGACTACCTGATCCGCGTGAATTCAGACGAGGGAGATCATGCTGCCTAGCGCCCCACAGGCAATCTAAACCGCTAACAACGGTTTGAGGGCACCCGTAAATACAATCAAAATTTCTGAATGGCTCACAGAAATTTTCACTTCAAGCAACCGGCGCAATCCATCAGGATACGCGCCGGTTCAGCTTTTTGGAAGGCAAATTTGGTCTGGAACTTTCCGTGAATGAACCGCATAGTGATGACATGACAAGACCCGCACCGGCTACCATCGACTACAGCACCATCATCACTGACGCGGCCCTGGAAGGCCGGAAACAAGCATCCGAAGCATTGCAGCCCGTCATCGAAATGTTTACGCGGTCGCTGATGGACGCCGGCTTCGTCACGCTGATGGGGGTGGCGCTGATCGTGGCGGTCATGCTGATCGTCGGGGCGTTGCGGTCGGGCCGCATTCACGTTGCGCTGCTGTGCCTGGGCATCCTGGGCGTGCTGGGAGTGGTCGCCGATCACCTGCTTTCCACCGTCACGTTCACCTGGGCCAGCGCCGGCCTGGGCTTCATGCTGATCGTGGCGGCTGTAGCCAGAGGCTGGCGGGGTCTGCTGAGCCTCGCGCGGATCCTCACGCCCTGAATCGAACCGGCCACTTCCGTCCAATTCCAGACTGACAGCAGCGGCGGGCAGCCCTGGCATTTGCCAGAATCGCCCGCCGCTGCACCTTGCGTTTGATGCCGAAATTTCTGCCGACCTGCATTCTGGTTGACAAATTCGGCCGAAATCTGCACTTCCAGCGCTTCTCACGAAGTGCAGAAAACCCAGCCTGAGATCACGCAATGCGTCGTATTGAATCTGCGTCAGCAGGTCGGGAGCTTCACTCCCACGCCTCGCTGTACGTCTCGCCCACGCCGTCGAGCAGGCCGCCGCGCTGGCGGTAGCGGAGCAGCTCGTCCGAGTCCATGCCCAGCGCCCGACCCACGTCGTCGAGCGCCACGCCCTGGGCCAGCAGCGCCTCCACGAGGTCCTGCGTGCCCTGCACCGAGTGCGACCCGCGCGCCTCGTTGTGCAGCACGGTCGCCTCGATACGGCTCGCCACGTCCTGCCGGTCCCCGCGCGCCGTCGTGACCGGCAGGTACCCGTGCGTGCTCGCGCGAACCTTCGGGCGTTCCAGGACCACGCGGGTCCGGTGGAACCCGTCGATGATCTCGCGGCGCTGCCCCTCCTCGCCCGGCCAGGTGGCGACCGGCATGGTGTACCCGCTGCGTTCGATGCTGCGGGTCAGGGCGCGCATCTCGGGCGGCGCGACGGTGTTGGGGTTGTAGGCGTTCGCCTGCACGTCGGTGGCCGGCACCCACTCCACGAGGTCCACAGGATGGTGGCGCAGGGGGCTGACGGCGTGCAGGGCGCGGCGGGCGGTGTTCAGGGCCTGCACCTGGGCGTCGGTGCTGGGCAGCGCGGCGATGGCCTCGGCCAGCTGCGCGGCGAGGGCGGCGATGTCGGGCGCGGCCGGGTCGATCAGGCGGGGCTGGGTCATGGCGTCATGGCCTCCGGGTCGGCGTGGATGCGTTCGAGGGCGCGGACGTGCAGGGGAGCGACCTGGAACTGGTAGTCGGGGGCGTACAGGGCGTCGTGGATCAGGTAGAGCCGGGTGGGTTCCGGGTCCGGGTCCGTTTCGGCGCGCGTGAAGTGCCCGCCGCGCCAGGCGTAGACGGGACCGCGTTCGCTGCGGCGGTCGCCGGTCACGGAGACGCTGAACCGGGCCGCGTGGGTCAGGGCGTGCCAGGAGTGGCGGTGCAGGTCCCGCACGAGCTGCAGGTCGGCCAGGGCGCGCGCCTCGGTCATGGTGGGGGGAAGCGGTCCGATGGTGTCGAGGGCGTGCTGCATGCGCAGGGCGTGCCGGATCATGGCGGGCAGTCCGCGCGGGCTGCCGGCGATCATGGTGATGACATCCTCGGTCAGCATGGCCTGGACGCGCTGCGTGCGCCCTTCCGGTCCGACGGGGCGGCCGGGCCCGGTCACAGGGCCTTCTCCAGGGCGATGAACCCGCCGCGCAGGGCGCCGCTTTCGAAGCCCAGGTCGCGGTAGAAGTCGGCGTTCTCCAGCTTGGCCAGGATCTTCACGCGGCTCAGGCGCTGGCCCTTGGCATCGTCGAGCGCCGCCTGCACGGCGAGGCGCTTGGCGTCCACGTTGCCGCCCTGGGCGTACACGGCGACGAACTCTGCCCCGCCGTTCTTCTGGGGCTTGATGCCCGCGAACGCGACGGTCTGCCCGGCGTCCTGCACGGCTGTCCAGCGGTAGGTGGGCTCGCTGGTCATGGCGCTGCCGGTCGCCTGCCGGACCTCGGCAGACACGAAGAACGGCCCGAAGGTGGGGTAGAAGCCGGGGTCGGTCTGGCTGAGCGTCTCGGTTCGCATGCCTCCATTTAATTACATACAAAATTAAATAGCAAGCGGGGGACGGGTCGCCCGCCCCCACCCATCCCATCCGCTAGGAACTCAACCGCAGGACCTCCAGCACGAACGGCAGCACCCGGTCCACCAGCGCCAGGAACGTCATCGACCCCAGCGCCCCCTGCGCCAGAGCCAGGACCGCGTCCCCCTGCGCCGGCGACCCGCGCCCCGACCAGAAGAAGACCAGCACGAACATCAGAACACCCGCTGTTTCCATTGAAACCTCCACTCAGGGCAGCGTGCCCTGGTGGAGAAATGATCGTGCAGGCCGGGATTTTCGTTTTACCAGATCTGGTACGGCCCCCAGAGGCCCAGATCCGCCCGTCGCCATACCCCGAGGGCCACTTCCCATGGCATTCCGCGCCGATCTCATGCCGTCCGGGCACGCGCCCATGCCCGGACCACCACCCTTCAATGCACGCTGCGCTCCGGCAGGTCGTCCAGATCCAGCCGACCGGCCAGCACCACGCCGTCCGCCTCCATGACCGTGTACCCGCCCCGTTGCCCCGTCCCGACGAACCCCAGGCGCACCAGGCGCGGGAAGCTGTGTGCGTTCGCCATCACCCGCACCCGCCGCGCCTGCGCCAGCACCGCCAACCCCAGCCGCGCGTCCACCAGCGCCCCATGCACGCCCTGCCCCCGGAAGGCCGGCAGCACGAACGCATGGTCGAGCAGTGCCACACTCCCCTCCACCCGGACGCTCGCGACGCCCTGCACCTGCCCGCCATCCACCGCGACCGCCCAGCTGGTCCGGTCATCGTCCGTGAACGGCCCGCCCAGCTCCCGCTGCGCGGCGCGGGACGCGAAGACCGGCCCCGCCCACTCCCAGAACTCGGCGGGCCGGTGCCCGGGCAGGAACGTCAGGACTTCGAGGGTGTCAGAGATCGGCATACTTTTCCTTTCGCGCGGCCGTCCTGGCCGCGTCTTTCTTCGTGACGCCGAAACTCAGTCTCTGGCACCAGTAGTCGTTCTTCAGGAGCGTGATGCACACGTTCCGCCAGCTGCCCGCCGTGCCCGCCCGCTCGTACCGCTCCTCGGACACGTCGTTCAGGTCCTCCCAGCCCCGGTTGACCTTGAACCAGTCCAGGAACACGCCGATCTTCCCCTCGTAGTGCGCGCGCAGCTCGGGCGGCAGGCTGGCCAGGATCGCCTGCGCGTACGCCCGCCACGTCGGGTACGTCGGCGGCAGCACGAACTGCCCCCGTGCGGCCAGCAGCTCGCTGTCCCCACGCCGCGCCCCGAAGTTCGCGCCCTGCACGCGCGCCACCAGCCGCGCCCACGTCTGCGGCTCCAGCCGGCGGATCAGCGCCAGGTTCTTCCTGGCTTCCGGCCCGAACGGCTCGTCGATCCGCATCTCCGCGAGACTCAGGCCCGCGAGGTGCATCATCTCGTACACTCGGTTCACCGGAATGCCCGCGTCCCGGTGGTACCGCCAGACGTCCTCGACCTCCCAGTCGTAGATGGGGTAGAAGTTCCACAGCTCGTGCGCCGGGTCGCGCTTGAGGGGCTTGACCACGCGGGTACTCCAGGCGCGGCCGCCGTAGCTTTCGCGGTCCCGGCTGCTCTTCCGGACCGTGGCGTACCGGTGCAGGCTCTCAGCGGCCCGCAGGCCCACCAGGAACGCCGCGCGGCCCCCTGCGACCTCCAGGCCGTACCAGCGGCTGAACGCCGGCAGGAACGACTCGAACGTCATGTCGGTCCGGTACCAGTCCCAGTGCGCCGGGTCCGACACGACCCCCGCCCCGGTCGGCAGGTCCCGCACCCACACGTCCCGCCGCGCCGGATCCCACGCCGTCCACAGCGGCTCGTACACACTGCTCGCGTTGTCGGTCGTCAGGGGCAGCGCCACCCAGATCGGGTTCACGCCCGGCCGGCCCAGCATGGCCTGCACGTGCGCGATGGTCCCGGCGTACTGCGCCTCCCAGTCGATGAACAGCACGTCCACGGTCCGGCCCCGGCTCACGGCTTCCAGGCGCGCGAGTTCCAGCAGCACCGTGCTGTCCTTCCCGCCGCTGAAACTCACGCACACCCGGTCGAACTCGTCGAACAGCCCCCGCACCCGCGCCCGCGCCGCGTCCAGCACGCTCAGGCCCAGCGGCGTCTTCTTCGCGGCCTTCACGCGACCCGCCGGACGAACAGATCCCCGAGGCGCGACCGGACGGCCTGCAGGTCATTCACGCGGCCCACCTCCCGCCGGAACTGCGCGCTCACGCTGCTCTTGCGGTCGTACGCCGCCGCGATGCGGTCCTCGATGCCGCAGACCGCCCGGACGTCCAGGTACGTCACGGCGCTCCGCTGCCCGATCCGGTGGTTGCGCAGCTCCGCCTGGTAGTTCTCGGTGTACGAGAACCCCCGCTGGTAGAACGCCGCGTACCGCGCCTCGTTCAGCGTCAACGCCCGCCCACCGGTCCCAGGAGTGCCCAGCAGGAACCGCGGCCCCGCCGGATCCCGCCACGCCGCCAGCGCCGCGTCCCGCGCCCGGACGGTCATCTGCCCGTGATGCAGCGCGGCGCCACCCAGTTCGTCGAGGAGTCCCTGCACCTCGCGGAGGCTGTGGTGGAACTTCACCCAGACGATCACCTTCTCCCCGGCCGGCACGCGGCCCAGCGCGTACCGCAGCGCCTCCAGGCGGCGGTGCCGGAACGTCAGGTGCTCCACCGCGCCCGTCTTCGAGTCGCGGCGGTTGTAGAACCCGCTCGCGATCTCCTGCAGCGCCGTGAACAGCCGGTAGATGTGCGCGCTGGTCAGCTCCTCGTCCGGCACGCCGTCCAGCAGGTCCCAGCGGGCCTGCCCGTACGCCTCGTCCTGCTCGCCCGTGAGGTCCAGGAACACCGGGTCCCACAGTTGCGCCGGCAGGTCCAGGCACTCCTCCCGCGTCACCTGGTACGTGTACGGCCCGATCCGGCTGGCCAGGACGTCCTGATCCCGGATCCGCTCGATCTGCCCCTTGAACTTCTCGCTCCAGTCCACGTGGTCGAGGCTGAACGCCGTCCAGCTCCGGTACCCGAGGATGCGGGAGTCGAGGAAGCGCATCTGCGCGAACAGGTTGTGCACCCCTTCCGGGACGGGCGTGCCGGTCAGGATCAGGCGGCCCCAGGCGGGCGCGGCGAGCATCGTGGCGCGCAGCGTGCGCCGGGCGTGCGGGGTGCGGAGCATGTCGCTCTCGTCCGCCACGACCAGCGTCGCGTCGTCGATCAGACCCGAGAGGGCCAGGGTCACGCGGTCGCTGCTGCTCAGGCTCTCCATGCCGACCACGTACCAGTACGCCTCCGGCACCCGCCCCGGACGGGTCCGGTCGCTGAACACGTGAATGTCCGCCGCCCCGAACGTCGTGTGCTTCAGGATCTCCTGCCGGATCGTCTCTTTCGCTGCGACCGGGCACAGCCAGACCACGCGCCGCACCCGGTGCTGCCGCCGGGCGGCCAGCTCGATCGCCGTGCGGGTCTTCCCGGTGCCGGGATCCTGGAACAGCGCCCCGACCCGCAGGCCCTGGAGTTTGTCCGCAGCGGCCCGCTGGTGCGCCATCATCTTCCGATCTTCTAGTCTGCCAGGAGGTCATCGGGGACGCTCACCTCCCTGGGTTTCTTCGCGCGGGGCTTGCGCTTGGGCTGGAGGGGTTCCGGCACGTCCAGCACCAGCAGCTGGCGGCGCTCCGCCTCGGCGGCGGCCAGCAGCAGCGCGTCCGCCTCGGGCGTCGCCGCGAACGCGAACCGCTCCGCGAAATCCCGGACGTCCGCGTACCGGGCAGCGCTGATCACGGTGCCCTGCAGGGCCGTGTCCCAGTGGGCGCCGCGCAGGTGTTTGGTGGCCTCCCACACCTCGTCCCCGCCCTTCTCCCAGCGCAGCAGTACGTCCCCGGACTTCAGCGGCAGGATCCAGCGTTTCGTGGCGGGAATCCAGCGGCCCGTCACGATCAGGTCCGCGATGGTCGCGCTGCTGACCGACACGATGAACCCGGCGCGCAGCAGGTCCGCGCCGAGTTCCGCCACGCGGTGCTGCGCGGGGCCTTCCAGGACGTTCAGGGTGCGGGTCCAGCAGAACTCCCGCTCGTTCCACTCGAACCCGGCGGCGCGGACCACGGCGCGGAACGCTTCGTTCTTCTCGCGCAGGCGGGCGCGCAGGCCCCGGCCGTCCTGGGTGGGCCACACGCTGGCCACCTCGACGGTGACGGGGGAGGCGGGCCGCAGCACCGTGGCGCCCTCCGACACGGCCGCGTCATCGGACGTGACCGGCAGCAGCGCGTACCGGGGGCGGGCCCAGCCGATCAGGCGACCCAGTTCGTCCGGGCCGATCGCATCGATGAATGCCGCGAGGTCGGCGCTGACGATCATCTGCACGCGCTTCCTGACCCCTTCTTTTCTCGGTCGCCCTCTCTTCTTCATCATTTGTGCCACTATATTACGCCACTTGAGCATTTTATGCCACCAAAATAAGAGGAAAACAGGCGGACCCCGCCCGGAGGTCCGCCCACACGCATTTATTCCCGGTTCAGTTCTTCCAGCAGCTCGGCGGCCTTCGCGCCGGCCTGTTCGAGTGCCTGCACCATCACGCTGTTCACGCCTGCCCGGCCACCCGTGGCCCGTCCGAGCACCAGGCCCCGGTACGTTACCGTGACGCTCACCTGTCCGCGTGACACGCTGCCCCGACCGTCCTGCCGGACGATCCGCAGCGGGCTCGCGTCGCCGGTCGGCATCTCGCCGTCGTACGCCTCATCCGCGAGTTCACTGGCCGCGCCCACGACGTCCTCCAGTTGTAGCGCCGCTTCCACCAGCTGCTCGCCGGGTGTGCCGCCGCTGGCCAGGGTGGCCACGCGCCCACCCAGGGCCAGCTCAATCCGGCCATCCAGGATGCGGATCACCCGTCCACCGCCGGTCCAGGCAGCTCGATCTGCCAGCGCACCTGGCCCGCCCCGCTGATCTCCACGCCGCCGATCAGCCAGCAGGGCGCCCCGTTGCCCTGATCGCCGAGCGGCCGCACGCGGTAGTCGGCGGGCGCGTCACTCAGGTCGGCGTCCAGGTGCGCGGGCAGCCGGGCGTACAGCGGGCCGGCGTGCTGAAACCGGGCGCCCTCGCTGGGGCCGTTCCCGGTCTGGAGGAGGCCCTGCAGGGAGGTCAGGAGCGTGACGGCCTCCTCCAGATCCCCGAGCGGCCGGGCGGGGCGCTGGGCGGGCCGGGCGTAGGCGACGAGTGTCAGGCCGCGCGGCGTGGGGCGCAGGATCTCCACGGTGTCCCGCTGCCGGCGGGGGTCGTGCGGGTCGAACGCGGCGACCTGCTCGGGCGTCAGGACGGCGAGGGCCTGAACGTTCACGGGGCTGAACGGCTCGGTGCCGCTGAGTTCGGGCAGGTGGACGTACAGGTGGCCGGTCCCGGCGAGGGGCAGGGCGCGCAGCTGGAGGTTCGTGCCGAGGGGCGTGACGGTGGGCTGGTTCATGGGGTCACCTCGCCCGCAGTGTCCGGAATCGACGCGTCTTTGAGTGACGCCTGTCCGGGGCGCAGGCTGGCGCACACGGCGCGGCCCAGGCCCAGTTCCTCGAACGCCACGCTGGTCAGGGTGATCGTGTCCGGGCTCCACGCGGTCGCTTCCATGCGGCGCATCACGTCGGCCGGGGTGACACCGTCCGGGACGCCGGTCACGTCGAGCACCTGCGGGACGTTCCGGGCGCGGTTCATGGGGCGGGGCTGCCAGTTGCCGATCACGCACGGACGCCACTGGAAGGTCATCGGGCCGCGCTGCATGCGGACCGTGCTCACGCGCGGCTCCCGGCGCGGCGGGTGAGATCGCGGGCGGCAGCCGTCAGGCCGTCGAGGTCGGGGGTGCGCACGTAGGCGCCAGTCTCCCGCCCGCGGTTGGGGTACCACCCGACGTACTCTGCGGGGCGGTCCAGGACGTCCTGCTCGGCCAGCAGGGACTCGCCACGCATCAGGCGCAGGCGGTAGCCGATGGGGGTGTCGTAGCGGTCCAGCAGGGCGGCGAACCGCAGCACTGGCTCGGTCAGGCCGGGCCGGGAGTTGCCGTGAATGACGGCAACGGCAGCGCCGGCCGTCAGGGCGCGGTAGGCGAGGGTGGGGGCGAGACGGACGAACTGACCGGTGGGCTGCTGGGCGGGGCGGGTGGTCTGGGGCATGGCGGGTCTCCTGTGGGGGCGGGTGGGGGCCGGGCGGCCCCCTGGGCGGGGTTCAGGAAGCGCGGGCGGTGGGGGCGTCGAGGCGGGCGCGGTGGAAGGCTTCGGCGCGGTCGAGTTCGGCGAGGAGCTTCTGGTAGTCGGCGTGAGCCTGGGCGCGGGCGGCGGCGATGGCGGTCAGGGCGGCGTGGGACTCGGCGGGCGTGGGGTTCAGGGGGGAGTTCATGTCGGACCTCGTGGGGGGTGGGTGGGGGCCGGTGTGGCCCCCGGTCGTGGTTACTGGTGGGTGAGTTTCAGCAGGGCCCATTCCTGGACGGTGAGGCCGTGGTCGGCGGCTTCCTGCTGGAGGCGGGTCCAGGCGTCGTGGGGGACGTGCAGGCTGAGCTGGTGGGGTTCCTGGCCGTGGGTGTGGACGCGGTTGCCGTTCTTGGCGCTGAGGCGGGCGCTGGTGAGGGCCTTCTGGGCGGCTTTGATCGGGTCGGCGTGCAGTCCGGCGGGGCGGTGGCGGTGGGTGTCGAGGATGCTGGTGCGGCCGTGGGCGTCTTGGGTGGCCTCGTACCGGTTGGGGAAGAGGGCGTTGGCCTGGTCGAGCAGGTCCTGTGCTTCCGGGGGGAGCGTTGCCTTCATGCCACTAGGATATATATCCTAGTGGAGCAAGTCAAGAGGGGGCACACGGCCCCCCAACCGATCAGAGCGTGTCGCCCTCGTCCTCGTCTGCCTGCGCGCTGTCCCAGCCGGTGTAGAACTCCGACAGGAAGGCGCGGCGCTCCGGCGTGACCGGCAGGCGCACACCGATCGCCCCGGCGCCGCCCGTGGCCACGTTGTTCGCACCCCAGAAGTCGCCGTCCATGCCGTTGTTCCGCAGGTGCCACACGACCTGGGCGCCCGGCTCGACGTGCAGCTCCTCGCCGCCACCGTAGATGGTGAAGCCCGCACCGATCTTCAGGCGACGGCCCTCGATCAGGCGGTGGTGCCCGCCCGGAATCTCGCCGTCCGCCTGGGCTGCCTGGAACAGCTGGCGCAGGCCCTCGTCGTGGCGCCGCCGGCGCTCCAGGGCATGGAGGCTGGCTTCACGGCGGGCGATGAGGGGTGCGGCCTCCTCGGGCGTGGCGCGGCGGGCCAGGGCCGAGTACAGGTAGCCGTTGTCGTCACCCACGCCGAAGCTCAGGCCGTCCTGGCGGATGTAGCGGCGGCTGGCGCGGGTGATGACCAGCGCGTGGCCGGGATCGCGGGTCTGGGTTTCGGCGTTCCAGGGTTCGTGCCAGACGACCTCACCGATCCTCCAGCCGTCGCAGTCGTACCCGCTGCCGCCGGAGAGGCGGATGTCGCCGCCGGGGTTGGGGACGTCGGCGCGGTAGTAGCCGAATTCGTCGCGGGCGATGCGGGTGCCGGCAGGGTAGGGCTGGCCGGTGCGGGTGCAGACGCCCTTGTACTGGGCCGTGATGACTTCACCGGGAACGGGCTGGGATCGGGTCATGGGGTGGGCCTCCTAACCAGTAGGATATATATCATTATGGAGATATTCAAGCGGTTCTTCCCGCCTGCCGCTCATGCCTTCGGTTTCTCCGGGAACTGCCGGCGGTCCACCATGCCCAGGTCCTCGTCGTACCCCAGCAGGCGCACTGGCACGTCCGGCCCGAATCCTGGATCGACGTACCACGCCTCCCCGTCCCGCTCCTCGAGGTGGGCTTCGCCCCGCCCGATCGCCTCGGCCACCACCTCGCGGATGCGCTCGTCAGCGATCAGGTCATGCAGCCCCAGGGTGTCCGCGATATCCGCCTGCGCTTCCCGCATGGACTCCGTGACGGGCACCGTGATGCCGGCCTGCTCGGTGATCCATGCGCGGCGCACCAGGGCCTGCGCCGTGAACCGCTGCTGGTACGCGGCGACGTCCGCGTCGTACGTGGCGCGGCGGAACGGCCGGGCTGCCTGACCTTCCAGGAGTTCGTGCAGCTGCGCCGTGAACTGCGGCGTGACGGTCGCGCTCCGAATGCCGCGCAGGATGCCGGTTTTCGCGTCCACCAGCAGCCACTGGATCAGGGTGTGCCCGATCACGGGCAGGCCCCGTTCGTCGGCCGGCATCAGCCGCGCGTCGTACGGTGCGTCACTCCAGTCCATCACGCCCGGCATCCTGGCCAGCAGGATCACGACGCTGCCGTGACTGGCCAGCCCCACCTCGAAGGGACGGGTGGTATCCCGGAACGCGGCAGCTTCCGCGTCCGTGACGCCGCCCAGCGCGACCATGACTTCCATCCGCTGGGCGCTCAGGCCGAACACGTGCAGGCCTTCAGGCCAGACCGAGACGTTCGGGTGGTAGCGCTGCCCGACTTCCAGCAGCGGCATCAGCGGGCCGCCAGGGCGCGGCGCAGGGCAGCGTTGAAGTGCGCGGTGCGCGTACCGGGCAGCGCGCCCAGCGCCGTCCACTGGGCGTCTTCGATGTACACGCCGACCTGGGTGGGCGGGGCCGTCTCGCCGGTCCGGTACCGGCCGCTCCCATCACGCGGGCGGGCGAGGTCGGGTTCCGGGTCGAGGAGGTACGCGGCGAGCGCGTCGCGGACGAACGGGCTCTTCGGGCTGGGTACCTCGTTCCAGAGGTCCGGGTCGGCGTAGGGGTTGCGGCTGCGGCCGTTCTTCAGGATGTTGGGTCGCCCGCCGACTTTCGGGGCGGGGGCCGGGCTGGGGGTGGTGTCGCCGTCCGTCATGCGCCGAGCATAACAAAATATATATCCTAGTGGCGTGAGGGCTCAGGCCGTGAACAGCTCCGCCGGCAGTGGCCCCCACGCCTGCAGCTCGCCCTACTCAGCAACCCGCGCAGGGATCGACCAGCGCCACCGGCGCGCAGCCGTAACAGGGCGGACCGGCTGTCACCGTGCCCCACGCCAGCGCGGCCAGCAGGAGCAGCGCCATGCCCCAATACCGGACTGCCAAGGGCCAAACCTGCAACTGTTCCACGCTGTGAGTCATACCCGCAGGCTACTCGCGTTTCTCGTCCGGCGCTGCTGGAAGTCGCTCCAGGGTCAGCCGGAAGCGCAGGGCGACCTCTGACGCGCAGAGGCCGCGCCCCATGTCCACCTCGTGTCAGCAGGCCCATCTGTTCAGGACTGAGCCAGCCACTTCTGCAGGTCACTCCACCCGCCGGTCCCGTACGCTTCCACGGTCTCCCCGTGCAGCTGCCGCCACTGCCACGTCCCGCCCTCACGGGTCATGGTGGCCAGGGCGCCGGTCGAACGGAGCGCGTGGTACAGCGTGCGCTCCTGAGTGGTCTGCGGGTCGGCAGGAAGCGGACGGCCGGGCTGGAAGGTCATGGTCATGCCGGCCAGGATAGGCCCAGGCGCATCCGGCCTGTCTGGCCTTCCTGCCGACAGCACGCGGATGCCCGTCGCTGTCGCCCAGGCAGGTTCATGCGCCATCCGCGCGATTGATAGACCAGGCCGCGCACGATCACTTTGAAATTCCGGACCGATCTGCCCGACCAACATCCCGCATCCCGCCCAGACGGAAGAGGGCATCCAGGCAGCATCAGAGCCTGCGACAGCGCAAGTGAACGGTCCCTGCCGAATCATGCAGACCAGCAGAGACCGCCAGAACCGCAAAGTTAGTCCGTTCGGGAATCGTTGCCAGGAACGGGCGGCACGACCTGCGACCCCTGCGCCTGAACGCGCGGCCCGCCCTGCTGCTCGGCGCGCTTCCGCAGGTACACGGCGATCCACTCAACTTCCCCGGCCACCTTCGACAGGTTGGCTTCCAGTCGGTCCAGGCGTTGCGTGATGTCCCGAACGCTCTTGGACGGAACCGGATCGGTGTACTGGCCAAGGGCGCGACTGATCGCTTCCCGCCAATTTTTCGCCGAGTGGTTTTCCATGAACCGCGCCGCTTTTCTCAGATGCTCAACCGTCTCGGCGCTGAGCACACGCTCGTCTGGCTTGCCTGACGCGGCGAAGTACTCTCTGCATTTTTTAGACATTACGCTGGCGTCGAGTCCCAATTCTCGCGCAAGTTCCGACTTCAACATGCCTGACGATAGTCGAACAGACGTCATTCTGCTGTGAACTTTCACGCGTATGTCTAACGAGTGGGTTGGTGTCTGATTCCAGGCTGGACGTAGCTTGACAGACCGTCCAACTTGCAAAGCGATGAGTTTTTCGCCATACAAAAAACTCATCACACCCATTCCGAGCCGCGCCGCCCCCAACCGGATTGCCCTCGCCCTGCACGAGCGGCGCGGGTTCTTCACAGCATTTTCGGATGCCGGAGGCCATGATGCGGCATGGACAGCGCCCAGCAGTTCCACCCAGCAGCGCAGCGGGCCCAGACGCGGACGCTCTTTCGGCATCACCGGGTGGTGACGACCGTGCAGCTGGAGCGGCTGGAGTTGATGCGCGCGGCGGACACGCTGCGGCTGCCGCGCGTCGACCTGGATGTCCGGACGCAATCGGATCAGGCCAGCAGCCTGACCGGCGTCACGTTCGTCGCGGCTGACGAGCGCTGGTTGAGGCAACCGCCCCGCGAGTTGCTACATCACTCACTGCTGGCCGAAACGCACGTCCGGCTGATTGGAGAGAGTGCGCTCCCAGTCCCCCATCCGAGTTTCGAGTACCTGGACCTGCGGGGGCGCTCGGGCGTCTGGCCGGACGCGCAGTTCCGGTTACCGGCAGGGGGCGGCCACGACTGGTCGGTGGAGGTTGACACCGGGTACTCACCCAAGCGCAGGGACCAGAAACTAATCGCTGCGGCTCAGGACGGGTACGGCACGCTGGTCTGGGCGACCAGCGTGCACGGCCGCGTGGAGAAAGTCGCGCGGCGCATCCGTGAACTGCACCGCGCACGAGAACTCCGGCAGGTGCAGCAGGCGATCGTGCTGTACGTGAATGTGCACACCGCCGACCGGGATCCGTACGCGCCGCGCCGCCGCCTCAACAAGTCGAGCCTAATCCACATTGACCTGGCCGGGTCGGCGGACGAGTGACGGCAGGGGCAACGTGAACACCGTGATCACTGGGTGGAAGGGGGCGTCGGGGCAGTTCCCGCGCTGGCGCCGATCCCGAGCATCCTCGTTGACCCGTCGCACGTAGGCGCGCAGGGCAGCGGTCTCCTCAGGCACGACAAGCAGGAGCGGGGAGTGCCAGTAGCCGGCGATGTGCGTGCCGTGCAACTTGAGCAACCCGCGCGCCTCGGTCACCTTGATGCCGCCGCCTGAGCAACGGGCGTACAGGCGCGGCTCCCCCAGCATTTCCAAACGGGTTCCGTCCTCCCGAGTACGCCGGTTGCCGGTGTACCGGTTCTGCAGGGGCCAGTACTCCTCCTCGGGCACACGCATGTAGGCGCTGGTGATGTGACCGGTCAGGCCCTGGTCGCGATATGCCTTGTAGTTCCACTCGACCCACTCGTACCCGAGTTTCTGTAGAAGCTGCACGGCGTCCATCATGTACGCCCGGTCCGCCAGGGAGGCCGGTCCGCGCAGCCGGTACTGGATCCCTGCACGCTGGAGTTCGGAGTCCGTCAGGGTCAGGACCGGGCCGTACGTGGTCCGCACCTCACGGATCGCACCACGTGTGAGCAGGCCTCCCCAGTTGACTCGGGGGCCGTAGGTCGCCGTGATGCGGCGGCTCGTCAGGGCCACGCAGTCCCGCAGAGCGCCGAGTACTGCCTGCTCGTTCTGCTCTTTCCGGGTGCCCTCCTCCGACATGCCGCACAGTAGAGCGGCCGTCAACTCGGCGGCTGCGAAAAACCCCTCCTCCAAACCCGTGAGGCCCGGCCTGCCGGCCGGGTGGAGAGCGGCGGAGGAAATCCGCTGTGAAAAAGAAGGACAAGAAGAACCGCAATCTGAAGAACAAGGACAAGCCCACCTCACCGCCCGCCGAGTTCGTGGCGCCCGCCCCGCACGTGTGGGTGGAAGTGGACATCGAATGGGACTCCCTGGACAAGGCGGCCCGCCGGCGCCTGGTCCTGCAGGCCCTGGAGGACGGGGACATCGACGTGCTGTGGAGTGCGACGCATCACAACCTGCTGCTGTACGGACGCGGTGGCAGTCACACCAGCCAGCACACCGTGCGCGGGTACCGGACCGGCGTGGCTGCCTTCCTGGCGTTCGCGTTGCCGCTCGGATGGCAGAGGATGACGGACCACGACACGGACCTGACGATCGGGTACCTGCGGGCGCTGGAGCGCACCGGCCTGACCCCCGGCACCATCAACGCCCGCCGGTCAGCCGCCCGCGCCCTGTACCGGGCACTCCGCTGGGCGGGCGTGCTGTTGGCGGATCCGTTTGCGGACACGCCGCGCGTGGCGGACCGCGAGGACCGCTGGGCGAAACGCGAGGCCTACTCACGGGAGGACATCGCGGCGCTGCTGGCGGTGGCCACGCCGGAGGAGCAGCGCATGATCCTGCTGGGCAGCCACGCGGCGCTGCGGATGTCGGAGATGACCAGCCTCACGTGGGACGCCGTGGACCTCGCGAAGAAGGTCATGGTCGTGACCGGCAAGGGAAGGAAAACGGCGCGGGTGCACCTCAGCGGCCCCCTTCACGCGGCGCTGTCCGCCGTGCCGGCAGGGGAGCGGGAGGGGCACGTGCTGCCGTGGCAGGACCCGAAGACGATCCGGGTGTTGTTGCGGGCCCTGTGCAGTCTGGCCGGCGTGCAGTACGCCCGGAGGCAGGTGCACGGGCTGCGGCATGCGGCGGCGACCATGCTGCTGGCTCAGACGGGTGACATCTACGTGGTGTCCCGTCACCTGCGGCACTCGTCGATCAGCAGTACTGAGATCTATGCCAAACTCAGCAGCACCAAGCTCAGCGATGCCCTGGACGCCTGGGACGCCCCCGAGCCTCCGGAAGACGACGCGCCCGCGACGCCGGACGAAGACGACGAGGCGGCCGACTGAGGAGGCCTGAAACGACGAAAGGCCCCACCCGCCCCGGCCGAAGCTGGGAGCGGGTGGGGCCTCGATTGTTGGATGTCGGATGTTGGAAGCACAAACCCCACGCGTGCTGGAGCGGGCGCAGCCACGCGGGATTGATGCGGGATTGATGACGACGGAAGGCGAACGCCACAAAGGCGCAATACGGTCAGGTGCCCGGCCAGTCCGGAAGCGGCACGGTCTGACCGGCCAGGGCGTGCGTGCAGTCGGACAGGAACACGATGTGCCCCGCCGGCGCGCCACCCATCCCAACGAACGAATGGCAGACCCGCCGCCCATCCGGGTACTCGGCCTGCACCAGGACCGAGGGGCTGAACACCGGCGCATCCAGGTCCCCGTTGAAGGTCCAGGCACCCGGCCCGCGCGTCGTGACCGCATGCGGCCCCTGGCAGCCCGGGCACCAGAACGTCAGGCCCTCACGCTCCCCGGCCCGATCCCCCCAGCGGCGCAGTTTCACGCTGCCCCTGCCGCGACCTGGGCGGGCACGTCGAACAGCGGGCGGTCCACATCACACCCGGCCGCCTGGGCGATCAGCAGCAGCGCCGTGAGCAACTGGCGGAGGCTCACGCGCCGCGCTCGATGGTCACGGTCGGCGCGGCGTCCGTGGGAGCATCAGCGCCGGACTTCCGGGTGGCTTTGACCTGCACGTTCACGTCCCGCTCGTAATCACCCGTCGCCTTCAGGTACGCCAGCGCAGCAGCCACGACCGCGTTCCCGACGCCGCGCAGATCCAGGGTGTACGCGCCGGTCGCGAAGCCCAGCGCGACGACCACCAGGACGGTCAGGATCTTGGCGACCATGCGCGTACTGGGGCCGGTCGTCTTCAGCCAGCGTTTAGCGACGGCGGTCAGCGGGCCGACCAGGCGCGGCGCGAGGTACGCGATCACGGCCGTCACGAGTTCCGGCGGAATGCCCGCCTGCGTCAGTTGTGCGTTCAAATCCTGATCCATACGTCACCGTCCTCTTCGGTCGCGTTGATGACGACCGTCTTCGCGTTCTTGATTTCCACGCGGGCGCCACTGATGTCCTCCCATGGCTGCCCACCCTGGCTCAGCAGCACGCGCCGCTGCCCAGGCGCGGGATCCGGGGCAGGGGCAGGGGCAGGGGCTGCCGGGGCGGGCGTGTCCGGCAGGGCCGCCAGGGCCCGGCGGTAGTAGACGCGGACCTCCTTGATGCCCAACATGGCCGGGCCGTTCACCATGCGCCGCGTCTCGTTGATGTCCCCTGCGTCCGCCGGGCCGTTGCATCCACGTTTCACCCAGTAGTTCGCCGCAGTTCGGGCGCTCACCAGGGCGTCGTTGATGCGCTCCGGCTGGCGCGAGAGATCCACTCCGGCCGGACTGTACGACTCGAACAGCGCCCGGCCCGTCAGTTGGATGTACCCGGCGCCCCTGAATGCCCAGCCGTCGCCGCTGGCCTCGTTGCCGTTGCCCAGGCGGTTCGCGTACACGCGGTTCGCGCAGGCCACCTCGTTCCGGACGTACGGCCGCGCAGCTGCCGCGCTGCCCCGGAAGGCCGTGCGAAAAATCGCGGCCAGTCGGGCCGGATCTGTGTAATACACGCTCTCCCGGACGTTCCGGAAGCCGCACTCGTGCGCGATATTGGCCAGCCACGCTGCGAGGCGCAGGCGGGTCGTGATGCCGTACTCCTGCGCCGCGGCGCTCAGGACGCGGGCGGCCAGTTCCGCATCAGCGGGCGCTGTCCCGGGCCGGATGGTTTGGAGCTGTCTTGCAGTGATCATTTCAACCTCCCGGCGGGCACCCAGGCCCGCCCGTTCCAGTACTCGACGGACCAGCTGCGGCCCACCCATTCGTTGCGGACGCCGCCGCTCGGGATCTCCCACGCGCCTCGCAGCGGGTAGATCGGCTGGTACGGCCCCTCGGCGTTCAGGACGCTGCGTTTGCGCGCGCGGACCACGCCCCGGGCCGGGCAGTCCACGGCGGGGCGGATGGCGAGCCGTTCGACGATGCCGAGGGTCGCGGTGCGCTCGACGGTCGCCGCGCAGTACGTCGCTGGCGTCGGGAGCCGCTGGGCGATCAGGCCGCCGCTGACGGCGAGGGCCACTCCGGCCAGGACGGTCCGGCCGATCACGCGGTCCGCTGCTGCACCCTGGACTGCACGCGGATCACCTCCTGCAGGAGGCTGCAACCCCGGCCGATGCCGAGGCACAGGGCCGCCAGTCCGGCGTAGATGACCAGCAGGTACAGCGTCAGGTGCCCCAGGGGACTCCCGGCCACCTGCCCCGCCAGGATCTGCCCGCCGAGACAGATGATCAGCAGCGCGACCCCCGCCACGGCGCTGATCACGGCTGGCCGCCAACGTTCCAGGCCGCCGTACTCCAGCAGCGCCAGGATGGTGAGGGGCGGGTGCGTGCGCCGGGCTTCCAGGACGACCGCCACGATCCGCTGGGCGAGCATGGCCAGCAGCGCGATGATCAGCACCCGGTAGATGCTCACCGCCAGGTACGACCACTCCGGATCGGCGATCAACGGCGTGTTCATGAGGGCGTCCAGGGCTCGGGTGGTGTCGACGAGTGCGGCGTGCCAGGGGCTGTCAGTCATGAGGGTCTCCTTTGCGCCAGCGGATGGCGAGGGCCAGCAGCAGCCACGTGACGGCGACCGCGCCGACCACCCGACCGAACGCGCTCGGATCGGCGGTCCGGGCGGGCAGTTGCAGTAACAGGGCGGCCGCGAGCGCCAGTGAGCCCCAGCGGATGCCGGGGGCGGGGTGGTGGCGCAGGCGGCGGGCCGTGATGACGCTCACGCCGGTCATGACGACCGTGACGCTCGCGAGAATGACGGGCGGCCCGATGATCCAGCGGTTCAGGTCCACTGCGGCGATGTACAGCGCGATCAGCAGGTCAAGCACGACCGTCACCTCCGGGCGGCGCGGACGGGTCCGGCGGGTCCAGCGGGGCCGGCGGGGGCGCGTCGGGGATGTACTTCTGCACGCCGTACCGCGCGGCGAGCAGGAGCCCGGTCGGGCCGTACGCGAAGCCGACGATGCACGCGCCGATGGCCTTGCTCATCACGTCCAGCGCGCCCTGCGACACCCAGTCCAGGCCCCGCTCGACGCCGGCGCCGACGACGAACGTGGCGACCATCTCCGCGAAGAGCTTGCCGGGCGGGACGCGGCGGGCGCGGGTAACAACCCCGGCCCAGTGAAGAAACGCGGCGCTGAGGCCGCAGCCGATGGTGGTGGCGGCCTGCAAACCGATCAGTTCAGCGGCCATCCAACACCTCCTACGTGCTGTCTACACAACATCTGGTCTCTCCTGGCAGCTTTTTTGCCGCGTGGAGCGCATGATTCGAGGCAGGACAGGGGGCGCGATCCCCTGTCCGCTGCTGTTGGTGCCCTGTCCGCTGCTCCTGACGGCCGTGAACCTCGCGCCGGTCAGGGGCAGCGCGAGGAATGAAGAACCCCCGCGCAGCGGCGGGGGTACCGGACTACTCAGGCGGTTCGTGTGTTCAGAGGCTGAAGGGGATGTCGTTCGGGTGGGGCGGGGCAGCGCATCTCGAAGGAGTCGGGTCTTTCCAGCCCAGGGCGCGCAGGCTCTCCCCGCAGGCCCGCAGGTACGCCTGGGCGTACCCTTCAGGCCAGCGTTCGAGCAACTGGTGCGTGTAAGCGTCATCACTTCGAGGATCCGCGAACACCCGGAGGTACCGGGCCTGCAGGCAGTGCCCGGCCTCGTGCGCTGCCATCCGCGCCAGTTCCGACCGGACCGCAGTTGGATCGATGTCCACCACGCAGCTCGTGCCGCCCGGCAGCGCATGCGCGTGCCCACTGGGAGCTCGGTAGCGTCCGTCTGCGTCATACACCGGCCCGCCAAGGGCGCCCGGTTCCGTCCAGCGCCAGGTGATGGCGACCCCGTGCACTTCGGTGGTCCACTGGGCGTTGTCGCGGGGCGGGGCGGTCACGCTGCAACCAGCGAGGCCCAGGGCGAGTGCGGCGGCGGACAGGATGCGCTTGATCATGGGTGGACCTCCAGAGGAAAGGCCCGCCGCAGGGCCTGCGGGCGGGACGGGAAGGCGACCCCAGCGTGAACTGTGGGCCGGACGGCTTGTCTTGATTCCACCATTTCGGTTGAATCTTTGTCAAGGCGTGCACGGGAGACACCCGGACGTCCAGGCTCCCGCGCCGCCATGACGTCCACCACTTCGGGAGAACACCAACTGGAGGGCTACCTTGAGAGGAATGACCGACGAGATTCGAGCCGAGATCAAGCGCCTGATGAAGGAGAAAGGCCTCTCCCAGCGCGCCCTTGCCGAGAAACTCGGCGTGAACGAGAAGAGCCTCAGCCGCACCCTGCTCGACCGGGGGAAGCCCGCCGGCATCTGGCCGGACATCCTCGACGAGCTGGGTGTCGAACTGACCCTGAAACGCAAGGGCAGTTGACGACCAGAGGGAGCCGCACGGCTCCCCCTTTCCTTCGTGTTCTGGGCCTGATACCGGGCCTGATTCTGTGTGGCGTCAGTAGTTCAGCCGTTTCAGGGCTCCCACCACAGTCTGTGCGGCCAGGAGCTGCCCGGCATCGTTCAGGTGGATGCCGTCGAACCGCAGTGCCTCCGGCACCGTATCGTCCGCTGCGGTTCCCACCAGCGCGGCGCGGACATCCACGAACCGCTCCCCGAATGCTGAGGCCAGAGCGACGTTCGTCCGCTGGATCGCCGCGTGCGCATTCGTACCACGCACCTCGCCGCGTCCGTTCAGCACGCTCAGCACGATGTACCTCGGCGTTTTCAGCGTGGCGACGATGGCCCGCACATCCTGCACGACCGTGTCCGTCTGCGCGTAATTGTTCCGGCCCGCCCAGATGATCGTCGTGTGCGTAGGACGCTCCCCCAGCGGTACGGCCAGCGGGTACACGCCTGGGTTGATTGCCGCGCCGGCGGCGGCCCGCTGGAACACGTACGGCTGCGCAGCGTTCAGGCTGCCGTCCGGGTTGTGGTTGCTGTGCACGAGCGTCCCAGTCACCCCGCCCACCGTGACCGTCAGGCGGCGGTCGTTGCCCGCCCCGTCGAGCAGGCGGACGGACGGGATAACCTCCACGCTGCCGCTCTGCGGGAGGCCGCCAGGGGCCGCGACCGTGACGGGCAGCGCGCCCACGCGGGCCGCAATGGCGGTGCTGGTCGTGCCGCCCTGAGCGTCCACCACGACCGTCCGTCCGGTGAGCGTCCGCACGTGCGTGTAGATCCGGGTGGCCTCGCTGGTTGCGCCCGCGCCGATGGTCAGGCTGTCCCCGATCATCCAGATCGGGCTGGGCGCGACGACGGGCACAGGGGCAGGAGTGGGTACGGGGGCGGAAACAGGTGCAGGCGCAGGGGTGACGCTGCCCGCGCAGGAGGCGAGCAGCAGGGTCAGGACGGGGAGAAGGCGGGCCATACAGGCACCGTAGGAGGGTTCTGGCGGCCGCGTTGCCTCACATGACGCAGCTGGACCTTCATTAACTACAGCCCGAACGCGGCGCGGTTGTTCGCCCAGTCGCTCGCCACAACAGTGGCAGGGGTGCGACCGCTCAGGATCAGGTCCTCCTGGAGGCTGCGGTAGTACCGGAGGTTCGTGGCGAACCCCGTGCCGTTCGCACCACCCGTGAACGCCCCAATGGCGTTGTTCCGGGTGCTGTTGAATAGCGCCGTCGTGCCCGTGATGGTCTGGGTCTTGATGCTCACGCCGTTGCGGTACAGGGTGACCACGGTGTCCGCTCCGCTGACCGCCGTGCTCATGGCGAGTTGCACGGGCATCCCCAGCACGAACGCAGTCGGGTCCACGACCTCCGTGATAGCCGTATCCGCACTGTTCCAGAGTTTCCAGCTGAACACCTGCGTCGTCTTGTTCGCCACGGCCAGCAGGAACTGACTGTTGCTGCCCGTGTTGCTGCTGCCCGCCCGCGCCCAGATGGCCGCGCCGCTGTTCGTCGGGAGACTCACCACGGTCAGCCAGATGATCTTCAGGTTCGGCCCTGTGAGCGCCGCCGGTTGCCCCTGATCGATGTACCCGACCGGGTTCGCCACCGTCTGTCCAGGCAGCACCAGGCCGCGCACGGGTGTGGTCGTTTCGGTCATGGTGGTCGGCGTGATGATCGTCGCCGTGGGCGCAGCGGTCTGACTGGCCCGCACGAGGTTATTCAGGGTGTTTTTGCTGGCACTCGGTGCGCCGGGCGTCCAGCACGCGGCGTTGCGGACGTCGTAGAGACTGACGACGCCCGGCACGATCAGGGCGTCACGTTCAGCGAACGGCAGGCTGGGATTGTTGATGGTCAGACCGTCAATCGTGATGACACTGCTCTGGGGCATGGGCTATACACCGTCCTGTGTGAATCGGGTTTTGATGACCTGCGCCTCGGCCTGCCGTCCAGCGGCGTTCGGGTGCAGCTGGTCACCGCGCAGACTGGCGGGGATCAGGTCGTCCGTGGTGTTGGCGGCCAGGGCGCTGCGCCAGTCGATCAGGCGGTAGCGGCTGCCCAGGTAGTCGTTCAGGGCGAGGATGTTGACGTACATGGTGTTCGGGGCGTCGGTCTTGTGCTCCTGGGCGTAATCGCCGTTCGGAATACTCAGGAGGTAGACCCGGCCCGCCACGCCCCGGAGTTGCAGCGTCACGGCGTCCACGTCGGCCCGGACCGTCGTCGGGTCGGTGTAGTTGTTCCGGCCCATGCTGATGAGCACGAGTTTGTCCCGGTAGGGGGTCAGGTCCGGCACCCACAGGTCACCATTGCTGTTCATGGTCGTGGCGCCGCCTGCCGCTACGCTGCGCGTGAACGTGTAGGCGACGGTGTAGATGCCCGCGCTGGGACTCGTGGTGGTGGCGCTCAGCGTGCCGTACACCCCGCCCAGCCACCCGGCGCGGCTGACCGGCGTGCCCAGGCCCGCGCGGGAGATCAACAGCGACGGCCCGCGCAGCAGGGTGATGGGCGCAGCGGTGACCGTGGCGGGCAGTGAGCCTCCATTCACGGTGAACCAGACGTTCGCCGCGCCCAGCCGCGCTGCGATCTCTGTACTGGTCTGCCCGCCGATGCCGTACCCGGCGCAGGTGCGGCCTGTGGCGGTGGCGATCTCTGCGGCCAGCGAGGACGTGCCGAGGCTGTCGCCGTCTACCACCACGTCCGCCAGGGGTACGTTCCGGACGCCGTTCACTCGCGCCCGCCCATCGCTGTCGAGCGTGTACCCACCGGGCAACAGCGTGTTCCCGACGTTTGGCGCAACCACTCCCCCTGGGGCGATCAGTGCGCCGTCCGTGCTGAGGGCCAGCAGCACCCGGCCTGTCTGATCCTGCACGAGAGGCGCGGCAATCTGAGCGCCATTCAGGTACAGCACATCCGGAGTGGCTGGGACGCGCAGGCCCGTCGTGCTGAGCGTGGTGATCGTCGCAGCGGCGAGGCTCAGCGCCTGCGAAAGCGTGAGGGTGATCCCGGCGAGATCATTGGCGTGCATCCCACCGGCCGCATCCCACCACACGAGAGGCCGCCCGGCGCTGTCGAGCCACGCCGCGATGACCTCAACGCCGCCGATGAACACGCCGGACGGGTACGTCACCCCACGAAACGGAGCGAGCCGCGCTTCCGTGGCAGCCGCCGTCGTGTCGTTCACATCCTGCCGGGCGTCATTCGCCTCCTGCTGCTGCGCGGTATCAGCGATGATATCGGCCACCGCCTGGCGCTCCGCCGACAGATCCAGAATGGCGTCGTTCACCCGTCCAGCGGCGGTGTTCGCCGCGGCCGCTGCCTGCTCTGCGTCGGCGGTCAGGGCCTGCAGACTGGCGGTCGTGGTGTACGCCTCCGGATCCTGATCGCGGGTCAGATCGAGCGTCCCATCTTCGCCAGCAGCGGGCCGGAAGCGCAGCTGCTCGCTCTGGCGGCGCCCTGCCTCGTCCGTCCAGGTCAGGTCGATGTACAGCCAGCCCTGCGGCTTCGCGGCGGCGAGCACGTCGCCGCGCGCCAGGGGCAGTTCCAGCGGTCCGTCTGTGTTCGAGTTCTTCCAGCCGCTGCTGGCGGTGTCCCACTCGAAGGGGATGCTGCCGATGCCCGCGCCGACGGGGCCGCCCAGGTAGGGGCCGTCGAAGGTCGCCTGTCCGCGCAGCGTGGCGAGGTTCGTGATCGTGGCCGGGACGCCCACCACGGGAGTGAGCGTCGGGGTGCTGGGTTGGGTCATGGATCTCCTCAGATGGGGTACAGGTCAGTGCTGTCGTCGTCGTCAACGAGGTGCCAGTAGGGGTCGCGCAGGGCGAGGGTGACGGTCAGGAGGCGCGTGGTGCCGCCCCGGTAGTCCTGCACGCGCGGCTCCCCGATCAGGCCCTGCGTGATCAGGTACCGCTCCGGGTGGCGCCGCCGGTCCCGGAAGCCCGTGGCGGCCCGCAGCAGACTCAGGACGCGTCCGCTCTCGCGGTCGCAGGCGCGGACCGTGACGGCGCTGATGTACACGCGCAACGTCAACCGGGTTTCCTTCGGGCTGCCCAGGCCGTCCACCCAGCTCAGCCCGTACGGCGTGCGGTCCTGCGTCAGGTCGCTCGACCAGGTCGGCTGGTCGTAATCCACCACCGCCGGCAGCCGCTCCCCCCACCCGGCGTTGTCGGTGCGGACTTCGAACGTCACATCGGACCTCGCGTGTTCACGGCCTGCGAGACCGCCTGCTGGTCCTGGCGGTCCACCACGACCTTCAGCACCTGAGCGTCATACGATTCGTCCGGCTGGCCGATCATGTACTCCGTTCGCATCGGCTCGCGGATCAGGTACCGGACCCCCACGACCTTCTCCGTGATGTCCGCGCGGCCGGGGCGCTGGACGGTCAGCGTGCCGGGTTGATCCTGGATGCCCGACACGCTGGCGATCCCCACGTGCTGGCTGGGCACCCTGTAGAGCTGTTCTGCGCTGGCGTCAAGCAACTCCCGGTCCAGGCGCTTGGCAATCAGCTCCGTCGCAGTCCCGGCAGTGTCGCCCGAGATGTTCCACAGGTCGAAACGCCGGTATCCGGCACTGACGACCAGTTCCTGCCAGTAGTTGGTGCGGATCACGGTGTCGCCGCCGCCCAGGAAGTCGTTCCCCAGGTAGGTGTCATCCAGGTCGTAGAAGTCCATCTGCAGCGTGCCGGGCGCGGAGATGACTCCCGCCCATTCCAGCCAGTCCGCGTCCATGGCGGTCGTGTACGTCAGGTGGCTGCCGTTCAGCGGTACGCCGCCAGTGGTGGCCGAGTCGCGCAGTTTAGTAATTTCGCTCTCGCTCAGCGGGGTGGCCGTCCCGCCTGGAGGCGTGAGCGTGTATGTCCCGCCGAGCACCTGCACGACACTGGGAGCGCTCCGTTGATCGATGTACCGCGTGACGCTGCTGCGGCCCAGTTCCGCGATGCGCGGGTGCTGGCTCTCGTACACGATCTCGCGGGGCGCGATGCGGGACGGGTCGCGGGGGTCGCCTGGCAGTCGCCAGATCCACCGGACGGCGGTCAGCAGCCCCTCGCTGACGACCTCCTTCAACTGGATGCGCACGCCGGTCATGGCGGCGTTCACCGTAACGACGTTTGATGGCGGTGGCCCGATCCACACGCGGTCGTCCGCGCGGACGGTCCAGCCCCATCCGCTTTTCAGGGCCAGGAGGCCGTCGAGTGCGGCCGCGACACTCTCCCCGTTGTGCTGCCGCTGCCCCAGCACCCCCGAGTCCGGCAGGCTGGTTGCGGTGTAGGTGAGGTGTGGCAGGTCGGCGCGCGCGTCGTCGATCACTCCGCGCATCTGCTCGCTGATCTCAGTGCCGAAGTTGATGTAGTTCACGCGCGTGACCGGGATCTCTTTGAGTCGGAGGTACTTGTCGCCCACCGCTTCCCACTGCCCGTTGAGTTCGTCGGGGCGCCGGGTCAGGGTGCCGCTGAACACGGTGCGCCAGTCTCCTGGGGTCGCCGTGTCGGCCACGTCGACCCAGACGCGAGCGCGGTCGCGGTCCGGGCCGGTGAGGCCCTGCCAGGTGACGTCCTTGCATCCTCCCCACTCGTCGAGCGTGATGGTGAGTCCCGCGCTGGCCACCTGCGCCTGCGTGGCGGTGATGGTGTCGAGGGGGGCGCTGGTGGCCGGGTGGCCGAATCGGAATCTCCACATGGTGACGGCCTCCTGGGTAGGTGTGACCTGCCAGTCGTGACCGGCGGGCGGGGTGGGGTGCGGCGCGCAGGCCGCCAGGATGACGGCCAGCAGCGCCAGCAGGAATCGTTGGATCATCGGAAGGCTCCTCGGTAGTTGCCGCTGCTGTCGATCAGGGGGATGCCGTCGCGCATCAGGCGTTCGAGCGCGTCGATGTGTCGGGTCAGGACCTCGCCGTGCCTGGTCAGGATCACCTCGTGCCGCATGTACATGGCGTCGATGCGGGTGACGGTGGCGTCGAACAGGTCGATCTTGCTGCTGTTCGCCACGATGAACGTCGCGCCGGTGACGGGGCTGCTGGCGGCATTGGCGGCGGTGCCGCCGTCCTCCGCTCCGGCGCCGTACCCCTCGAGTCCGCTGAGGGCGTCCTGGGCGGTTCCGGTCACGGCCTTGATTTCGGCGCGCAGGTCCGCCATCTCGCTGTCGCCGGATTCCCCTCGAGCCCGCGCTTCCGCGTAGGCCTTGCTGAGGGCCGCGACCTTGCTCTGCGCCAGGATGCCCTGGATCACGAGGCGGGCCGCGAACTGGTTCAGGCCCCGCTCGATCTTCTCGCTGACCTTGCTGAAGTCCCCCATGTCGAACCCTTCCAGGAGGCTGGATTCGAAGGTGTTCCCCAGCTCGCTGCCAAGCTGATCGAAGATCGTGGCGGCCTTGATCTTGAATTTCGCGGTCGCTTCGTCCAGCATCTTCGGCCCGCCGCCCGTGATCCCCCACCACGCCCGCTGGTACCACTTGCTGTTCGCCATCTGGTCCCGCGCGTTCGCGTCCGCCTGCAGGTCCTTGTAGTACGGGTTCTCCAGCCACCCGTTGTACTTGGCCTGCCCGGCCGCCTCGCGTTGCAGCTTGGCGACTTCGGCGAGGTCCTTCTTCCAGGCCTTCATGTCGGGGCTGAGATTCTCGAACGCGTCCCCGATGTTCATCAGCCATTCGACTGTGGTCATGGCCATCCCGACGAAGTCGCCGGCGAGGAACTGCCCGAACGCCTCGACGCCCAGCTGCGCGTTCTTCACGAGGTACCCGATGACGTTGCCGTCGTCCCCCTCGGTGAACTTCCCAAGGATGGCGCCGGCCTTGTTGATGTAGCCGTTCAGGGACTGGAGTTCCTGCTGCTGCAACTGCTCGCGACTGGCGACCCCGTCGGCGGCGGCCTGGGTGCGGGCGTTCTCCAGGCGTTGCTGCGCGGCCCTGTACGCGGGAGTGCCTTCGACGAGACCTTCGATCTCACGTTCGAAGGTCCGCTGCGCCCCTTCCACCGTGAGGCGTTCGCGTTCGTTGATGTACTGGCGTTCGCTGATCAGGCGCTGGGCGCGCCGCTGCTCCAGCCCCTGGGCCGCACCGTCGGCCACGGCGTCCTCCAGGTCACGGGTGCCCTTCACGGTGTCATCCACGAGGGAGAGCAGTCGTTTGGCCGTCTCGTCTCCCGCGTCGGCCAGCACCTGCAGCTCGGCGCGGACTGCTGCCAGACCAGCGCGGAACCCGTCCATGCCCATCTCTCCGGCCGCGAACCCGTCCATCAGGGCGGTGAGGGTCTCCACGGCCGGCGTGCGCGCTTCGTCCATCGCGGCGATTTCCTGCCCCGCCTGATGGAATTCACGCCACCCGGCCGTGATGGCCTGGATCTGGTCCGGTTCGAGTCCGCTGGCGGTCAGCAGGGCGTTCAGTTCGTCCCACGGGAGGGTCAGGACGTTCTGAATGGCGTTCTCCAGGTCGAAGTAACTTTCGGCGGCGTCCTCGGCGGGCACGCCGATGCCGCGGACTTCCGCGTCGGTGGGGAACGCCTCGGTGGTGGTGGCGTTCCCGTCGGCGTCGATGCCCTGGCGTTGGCTCATCGCGCCGCTGGCCAGCAGCCCGTCCGTGATGGCGTTCGCCTGGTCGTTCAGGTACTCGCGCATCAACTTCACTAGCGGCGTCTCGCCGGTTCCGCTGGGGTCAAGTTCGTCGAGGATGGCCTGCACTTCCGCGAGGTTCAGGGCGTCCATGCGGTCCCGCAGGGACTGCGCCTCGGCGTCCGTGAGGTTCCCGGTGGCCGGGTCGTCCGGATCCAGGGACGCCACGTCCGGCACGCCCCGCCCCTGCAGGTTGTCCGGCAGTTGCGGGCCGGTGTCGATGCTGTCGTAGATGGCGTCCCACGCCGCCTGGAGGCGTTCGGCCTCGTCGGCCGCTAGGCCGGACTGCTGGATCAGGTCGGCGAGTTCGGAGCGGCTGAACTGCCCGACCACGTCGATCGCGGCGCCCAGGTCGTAGTAGCTGTCGGCGGCGTCCTCTGCGGCGACGCCGATGCCGCGCACCTCCTCCTCGGTCTTGTACAGCAGCTCCCCGGTGTTGGGGTCGACGATCGCGCCCCCGTTGGTGAGCATCCCCATCCGGAACGTCGCCTCTTCGGCCGCGCCGACCAGCCCCCAGACGCTCTTACGGGCGCCCGTGATGTACTGGTCGGTGTCCAGCCCGGCGACTTTCGCGGCGCGGCCCAGCGCGTTGAATTCCTTCACGGCCTTCTGGCGAGCCTCGGCGTCGAACGTGCCCGCCTCGGCCTGCTGACGGATGCTGTCCGCCAGCTGCGAGTACTGGCCGCGCAGGTCCCGCACGGCCTGCGCCTCCTTCTCGCGGGCCTGGGTGGTGGTCTGGGTGCGGGCGCCGCCCGCTTCGAGGACAGCCTGATCGTAGGCGCGGTTCGCGGCGGCTTCCCGTCCGGGCCGCAGCTGGGCTTCCCCGTTGCGGGCGTCGGCCAGGGCCTTGTCGCGCGTGGCGGCCGCCACCCGGATCCGGGCGGCTTCCTCGTCGCGCGCCTGCCGCTCGATCAGGGCCAGGCGCTGGGCGCTCGTGCCCTTGAACACCGCGAGTTCCTGCTGGTTCAGTTCGCGGGTGCGGGCGAGCGCGTCGGCGGCCTGCTGAATGCTCATCTGCCGGAGTTCGTTGGCGATCCGGGCGCGCAGCGCGGCCTGTTCCTCCGCTCGGCGCTTGGCCTCCGCCGCAGCTCGCTCGGCGTCGCGATCAGCCTGTTCGGCGTCACGTTCGGCCTCTTGGGCTGCCTGCTTGCGGCTCTGGTACGCGGCGCCTTCCACCTGCAGCACGCCCGCCTTGGCCTTGCTCTCGCCCTGCCAGGCCTTCACGGCGTTGTCGGCCGCCAGGATGCGGGCCGCGTTGCCGCTGGCCTGCGCGGCCTCCTGGTCCTTGAGGAGTCGCAGGGCCTGCGCGCCGTGCCGGTTCAGGTCGGCCTGCGTGACGATGTAGTCCTCGGAGGTTTTTTTTAGGGTGCTCTGCGCGGCGTTGACGGCCGTGAGGGCACGGGCGTTGGTGTCGGACTTCTCGCCCCAGTCCTTGGCTTTCTCCTTCGCGCTGTCGAGGGCCTTGATCAGGGCGACGTTCTTGGGGTCGGCGTTGAGGGCCTTCTGGGCCTTGTCGATGGCGGCATTCAGGGCCTGGGCCTGGGCGATCTGAGCGGCAGTCAGGCCAGCGTACGCGGCAGCGGGCGGCGGGACCCCGGCCGGGGCTTTCTCGGTACCCAGCACCTGCGGGACGCTGACGAACCCGGCGACGGTGCCGAGGCTGCTCATCTTCTCGGTGCTGACGACGCCGCGACCGTTCTGCACGCCCCACTGGTTGTTGCCGCGCACCATGTCCACGCCGTTCTGTTTCCCGACGTAGATCCCGATGTGGTTGTCGTCGTAGATGACGACGTCGCCGGGTTTGAGTTTGCTCATGTCGCGGTTCAGGACGCCTGACGCGATGGCCTTGTTCTTGACGACGTCGGCGGACGCGCCGCCGAACAGCTTCTCGATTTCCTTGCTGGCGGCCGGGTCGGCCTTCTGCAAGGTGAGCTTCACCCAGCGGGCGCACCAGCCGGCCACGGTGTCCGCGACGTTGTTGCCGGTCTTACCGAGGAGGGCCTGTCCGACAATGTCGCTCCGCAAGCCCTCCAGGGTGCCGGTGGCGATGGGCGTTCCTGTCGCAGGCGCGAGGGGTCCGGTAGGATTCTTGATGCCAGCCTGGAAGCGTGCGTCGTTCTCAAGAGCGAGCTTGAGCCACTCCGCGTAGTTCCGCTCGATGTCCTTTCGCTGGGCGAGGGCGCCGCCGGGCGTGTTCGGCGTTTCGATCAGCCCGCCGCGCTGAAGGGACTGCTGCAGCGCGGACACGTTCATCTGCTGGCCTATAGCCATGCCGCCCGCGATGGGCATGCCGAGCAGGCTCAGGATGTTCCCGGTGGCGTTGTCTCCGGGGGTGAACAGGACACTGAGTTTCACGGTCCCGGTCTCTTTCATCTGCTGGAGCTTCTCGAACAGGGTTCCGAGATCCTTGAGCAGCGGGGTCATGGTGTTCGTCAGGAAGCTGGCCAGGGGGTCCGCGAAGGTCTTCACGAACTCGCCGCCGGCTTCTGCGAACGCGTTCTTCACGCGATTCATGGCGGGCGCGACGCCCTGCTGCATGGTTTCGCTGTACTCGATCAGGTACCCGTTGCTGTCCTGGACCTGCGCGCCGTACTTCTTCCAGTCGCCGGTCAGGTTGATCACGGCGGCCGCGGCGCGGTTGTCCATCAGACTGCTGACGGTGCGCAGGGCCTCGCCGTTTCCGGAGAGGGTGCCGGTGGTCTTGTCGACCACGATGCCCATGCCGCGCATCTTCACGCCGAGGTCGATCATGATGTCACCGGCCGGGCGGGCCTTCCCAGCGGCGTCATCAATGTCAATTCCGAGGCCTTTCAGAACACCCTGGCCCTTGAGTGTGATGTCGGCCAGGGCGGAGAGCGCGGCGCGCAGGCCGTTGGCGCCCACGTCGGCGGCGGACATGCCCTTGTTGTCGAGTTCGACCAGCATGCCGAGCAGGTCGTACATCTCGATTTTCGCCTGGTAACCGGTGCCGCCGACGATGCCCAGGCCGATGCTGAGGTCGTTGGCCGTGCCGGCGGCGAGGTTGCCGGACTTCGCGAGCATATCGCCCACGCGGGCGGCCTCGCCGATGTCCTTGCTGTACTGGCGGATGTTCTTCAACAGCAGGCCGCTGGCGTCGTTCAGGCCGATCTGTTCTGCGGCGGCAAGGCGGCTGCTGCTGGCCATCAGTGTCAGCGCGGAGTCCGCGTCGACGCCCGCTTTGATGGTGTCAGCGAGGCTGTTGACCAGGTCCCCGCGACTGAACGATTCTCCGACGAGGCCGAGCTTCTCCTGGAGGCTCTTGACGCTGTCCTCAATGGCTCCAAGGTCCTTGACGCCGTTGGCCTGGAGGATGTTGAGGCCCTGCTGGAGTTTCTTGATCTCGCCCATGCCGGTGGCGCCCAGGGCGACGAGCGCACCGCCCGCCATGAGACCGGCCGCGCCGACCCCGGCCATGGCGAGCGCAGCGGGTCCGGCGGTCGCCTGGATGGACCGGAACATGGCGACCATGGCGGCGCCCTGGGCGACGATCATCCCGAACTGCCCGCCCAGCGCACTGAAGCTGTTCACGACGCCGCCGCTGAGGCCAGCGTGGTTGATGTTGCCGTTGATGGTGTTCGCCTCGCGCGCCAGGCGCTGGAGTTCGCGGTTGACCTGCCCGAGCTGCTGCACGGTGAGCTCGCTACTGGAGCGGATGGCCTGGAGGCGCGCGATGATCGTGGCGGACGCGGCGCTGTACGTGGCCTGCGCGGCGTTGAACGCGGCGCTGTTGCGGTCGACGCCAGCGGTGGCCTGGTCGAACGCGGCGCGCATGGCTCCGGCGTCGGTCCGGATTCGCTGCAGGGTGTCGGTGTTGATGCTGCGCAGGCTGCGGGTGATGCGGGTGATCCCGGCGTCCGCCTGCGCGAACTCGCGCGTGCCGACGCCAGCGGCGGCCGCTGCGGCCTGAAGGCGGGTCTGCACGGCGGTCAGCTCACGGGCGTAGTCGGCCGCGTTGATCTGGCCTCGCGTCCAGAGGTTGTTCAGGCGCTCCAGTTCCGCGAGGTCGGCGCGGGTGGCCGGGTTGAGCCCTCCGCTGCCGCCCGCTCCGCCACCGCCGGGCGGAGTAGGACCAGGACCGGGGCGTGGGCCGGCGCCGAGCGCGCGCAGCTGGCTGATCAGGGATTGCAGGGCGAGGATGTTGGTGTGGATGTCGCTGTTCAGGGCGCTGAGGGCCGTGGTGTTCACGGTGACCACGTACTGGGTGTTCGTGCCGATGCTGCCCAGCAGGGCCCGCAGGGTGTTGACGTCGTTCTGCACCTGCGCCTGGTCCGCGACCTTGACCTTCAGGTTCACGGTGCGGCTGCTCAGGCGCCGGAGCTCCTGGTCAAGCGCGGCCGTGTCGAATCTCAGGCGGACGGTGGCGGTCTTGTCACGCAGGTTGCCCAGCACGTCGCCGTTCCGTTTGATCTGGTCCTGCACGCGCAGGAGGTCGGTCAGGCTCCGCTGGAATCGCTCCAGGCCGGCCACGCCGGTGCTGCGGGCGGCGAGGGTGTACGTGACGGTGCGGGTCGCTGCGGTCAAGTGGAGGCCACCTCCTCGGTGGTGCATGGAAAAGCCGCCCGTGGGGGGCGGCGTCCGTGTTAGAAGGGGGCGTGGAAACGACGTTCTATGAGGGTCCGGGGGTGACGGTCACGCAAACGCGGTTCGTGTCGGGCCGGGAGACGTACGCGATTGCGGGGATCACGTCCGTGTCGGTGGCGCGTGAGCCGACGCTATGGACGGGTCCGGCGCTGCTGATCATCGCGGGGCTGGCCGCGTGGGCGTCGAGTTCGTGGATGATCGGCGTGCCGGCCGTGATGGTCGGGGTGCTGTGGGGCCTGTTGCAGCCGCGTGACTGGGTGGTCAGCATCCGGACTGCGTCGGGTGAGGTGAAGGCCCTGACGGATCGGAGTGAGAAGCGCGTGCAGGCCGTGGTGGACGCTATCAGCCGGGCGATTGTCGCGCGGGGGTAGCGTCAGCTTTTGGGTTTGTTGCTGAGGTCCCAGGCTTCGCGGTAGGCGCTGCGGCCCTGCGCGAACGTCCACACGGCTGCCTGCCACGCGAGTTCATCGACGTAGCAGTGCGCGACCTGCAGGGCGGGGCTGCCGTACCCGCCGCCCATGCCGCCGCTGCTCATGGCGTGGAGGGTCATGGCGGCACGGAGTTCCCGCTGGGTGAGTCCGGCGATTCAGGTACCTCCCGGCCCCACGTGACCAGTTCGCGGGCCAGGGCGGTCCGGTACGGTCCGAGGATGGTCCCGGCGTCCTCGAAGGTGGGGCTGAGCATGCCGAGGTCGAGGAGGGCTTCCTCGACGGCGATTTCCAGGGCGACGGTGTGGGCGCGCCATTCGCCGTCGTCGGGCAGGGTGTCGTCGAAGGGCGCGGGGTCGCCGGGTTTGTGACTGGCCGCTTCGGCGGCAGCCAGGGCTTTCTGCGCCTCGGCGTTGAACCAGTTCGCGTACGCGTAGTACCCGTCGCGGCCCAGCGCGGCGTACAGCAGGTTCGCGCGAATGTCGCGGGCCGGCACGCGGGCCAGGAGGAACGCGAGGGCGCCGGGCGTGCCGGGCGGGACGCTGCGGGCGGTGTCGCCGTCGGCGAGCAGGTGGACGGTGCGGGTGTTCTGTGCCCGGAGGGCGGCGAGGGTTTCGTTCATGGGCCTGCCTGTGTGTGGTCGGTGACGGCCCGCGATGGCGTCACCGGTGAGCAGGACGCGCGCCCCATGGTCGGCGGGCAGCGCGCGCCCTGTCGCGGGCGGAAGGTCAGGGTCTTATGGCTCCGCTGGGCAGTCCAGCCGCGCCCTCCTCGAGGAGGTTCATGCAGGAAGGCCTCGTTCCGGAGGGCGCATGAGGTCGGCCAGGACTCGCCGGAGGCCCGCTTCCGGGTGCGGGTCGCCCAGCTGGTGCAGGGCGTCCAGCAGCAGGTCGGCCGAGATGCAGGCAGCGTGGGCGTCGGCGGCGCGGCGCTCCAGTTCGGCAGCGATGACATGGGGTGAAATCATGACTCTCCTGTTGGGTGGTAACCCCGCGCACGAAAAGGGGCAGCGCGCGCCCTGTCGCGGGCGGGGGGGGTCAGGGTCAGGTGTCTTTGGTCTTGATGCTGAACGGGCTGACGCCGGGCGTCTGGTTGCGGGCGCGGAGCGTGGCGGTCGTGCGGACCCGGCCGGGGCTGACGGGCACTTCGCGGGCGCTGACCTGCACCTGGGCGGTGATCTCGATCAGTTTGGTGGTGCCGACGGCGAGTTTCCAGACGAGGGTGGTGAAGGCCTTGCTCTTGCCGAGCGCGAGGATGGCTTCGACGGGCCGGGCGAAGCTCATGCCGAATTCCGCGCCGATGGGCTGCTCGCTGGGCGCGAAGCCGCTGACGAACTCGCCGTTGGCGGGCAGGGGTTCGACGGGGTTGTACAGGCGGGCGGTGCTGGTGCTGTCGGGGACGTAGGAGATGCCGCCGATGGTGACGGTGTGTTCCAGTCGGCCCAGGCCGCCGCTGTAGCCGGGGATGACGGGCACGATGGGCGCGAAGGGCGCGATGGGCGCACCTTCGGGGTGCCGGACGCCCTTGGCTGCGTGGAAGGAGTACTGGGCGGTGACGTACTCGGTGCGCTGCTCAGGGACGGTCAGGAGCATCTCGTGCAGCTGGCCGTCGGTGATCTGCACGTGGCCGGCGCCGGGGACGTACCACTGACCGCTGAACGCGGTGAGCGGGAAGTACTCGGCCCACTGGGTGCTGTCGACGGGCGTGATGACGCCCTGCGCGTCCGGCGTGCCGAACATGGCCTTCATGGCCAGGATGACGTCGGCGGCGGTCGCTTCGGTGGTGACGCTGCGGCCCTGGTAGTCGCTGCCGGCGTACTCGGCGGGGTTCTCGAACGCGTTGCCCCGGAAAGCCTGGCTCATGCGTTCCAGGTCGTCGGGCAGGAAGCCGCTGCCGCCCGTTTCGCGCAGGAAGTGGGTGGGGGGGACGTACACGCCGGGTTCGGTCTGGAGGGCCATGCCGAAGTGGCCGCGGCGGCCCTGGTTGCGGATGGCGGTGTTGGCGGTGAAGGTCATGCGGTCTCCTCGGCGGGCGCGGTGGCCTCGTCTTCAACGGGCGCAGTGGCTTTGGCGGTCGTCCGTTCGAAGTGCCCGGTTTTCAGGATGGCCTGGGCGTGGGCGGCGCTGTCGGGCGCAATGACGATGCCAGGGGCCACCTGCACGGGCGGGTAGCCTTTCAGGGGGACGACGCCGGTGGTCTGACTGGTGTAAGCGAGGTTCTCGCCGCGCGGCTCCGGGGTTTTCTGGGCGGCTGCCGGTTCGGGCTTGGTCTTGGTCATGGGGTCTCCGTGATGGTCAGGTCGACCTCGAGGGTGAAGTCGAACGCGAGGGTCAGGACGGGCGGGAGGCCCGCTTCGACCGGGACGGGGTTCAGGAACCAGTTGCTGGGCGCGCCGCCCAGACCCCGGAATGCGGGGTTGCCCTGCACGTCGGGGAGGCGGTCGAAGCTGGTCAGCGCGCGGAACACGGCCGCCTCGTCCTTGAACGTTTTGCTCTGGTCGGTTTCGGCGGCGTAGTGCACGGCGATGTAGCCCTGGTACGCGCGGGGCACGAGCAGGCCGCCGCTGCCCCAGCCGCCGCCGGGGCTGTCCTGGCCGGCCGTGATCACGAACTCGGACGTCCCGCCCCTGAGTTCCTTGCTGGCGAGCGGGCGGGGCGTCAGGCCGGGCAGGTTCGCCTGGGTCCTGACGTGCTGGTACAGCAGGCGGAACAGTGGGGCGGGGTCGATCACGGGGTCTCCAGTGCGAAGTTCACGAACGCGGGGATCAGGTTGGTGGCCTGCAGGGCGGCGTCGCGGACCATGTGACGGGGCCGCAGTCGCACCTGTCGGACCCGCACCCAGTTCCCGGTGGCCTCCGCGCCGTCCCAGGGGTTCCGGAGTCGGAAGGTCAGCCACTTGCCACGCCGGGGCCGGATGGCTCCGCCGGGCAGTCCGGCTGTACCTTCCTCGAGGAGGTTCATGCCGGGGCCGGTGGCGCTGATGCTGCTGCCGGCGCTGGTGTGGGTGGCGGTGACGCTCTGGCGGGCCGCGCCGGTGCGGGCGGTGAGGTAGCGGGTCATGGGGCCGCCGCCGACGTACTCGCGCAGTCGCTCGGCGGCCGCGTCGGCCCAGCGGGCGTTGACCTCGGCCGTGACGCGGTCGGGCAGTTGCTGTTCCACGTCACGGATCAGGGCGCGCAGGTCCCCCTGGATGTTCAGGGTCACTGGTTCCACCACGGGTCGATGGCGGGGGGCGTGACGGGCACGCCGGGGTCGGGGGTGGGGTCGTTGCCGGGCGTGGGGGCGCGCGCGCCGGTGCGTCCGCGCCAGCTGAGGCCGAGGGTGTCGCCGAGCGTGTCCCGCTGGATGGGCGGCACGACCTCGTACTCGTCGCCGTCCGTGGTGCTGATGACGGTGCCGGGGTCGAGGGTCACGCCGGGCGGCAGGTGCGCGCGGTGGCTGTCGTCCACGCTGGCGGCCAGGTCGTTGCCGGACTGCGCGCCGCCGGGGAGCGTGGCGGTCGCCTGGACGCGCAGGCGGACGCTCTGGCCTGCGGCGGTCGCCTGAACCGGGTAGGCGCGGGCGTCCACGAGTCGGCAGACGCCGACGCTCCGGCCGGTGTACTGGCTTTCGTCGCTCCATACGCCAAACACCAGCTGCCCGCCCTGATGGGGGACGCTGGTGCCGGGAGTGGGTTCGCTCTGCCCTGGCGCGAGACGAAGAAGGCGCAGACTGGCGGGCATCGGGTCCGTCTGGAGTTTCAGGAGACCGCGTCCGCCGTTGCCCCGGTTCGGGTCCCTCACGCCGAACTGCCGGGTGATCCCGTCCGACCAGACGGCGCGCAGCGGGTAGCGCAGGGCGTTCAGGTCCGCATCCGAGTCCACGGACGCCACGGCGGCCTGCACGTCGTCCAGGAGGCTCATCGCGCCGCTCCGGGGAACAGCGGCCGGCGCGGAGCGGACGGGAAGGCCAGCAGCAGGAATTTCTCAGCGAGTCCCGCCCAGTGCGTGGAGGTGAGGGTGAGCGTTTCGTCTTTCGACGCGGCCGCGCGGTACTTCACTTCCAGCTCGTCCGGGATCTTGATGGACTCGATGACTTTCGCGGGTCCGCTCGTCGCCACATGATGCAGGGTGATCCCGCTGTCCGTTCCGGCCCGGAGTTCCAGGGCCTTGGCGGCGATGGCGGTACGTGCCGCCAGTCGCTGGGGCGTGTCGAGGGCCGTGTCGCTGACGTTGCGTTCCGCGAGGCGCTGTGCGACCCATAGGGCGGCGAGGGTGAGGTGTCCTTCGGTCACGTCCGTCACGTCCGCTGGCGCGTCGGGGATGAGCTGGGGCACCTCGGCGGGCGTGACGGTGATCACGGGTCAGTCCTGCGCTTCGACGAGGGTGCCGTCGCGCAGGCCGCGCGCGAGGGCGGGCGTCCAGTGGGCGGTGACGGGGTCCGCGCCGATCACGCGGCTGCCCTGCGCCTGGTCGGGGTCGGTGAACGTGCCGCCGTACGCGGCGATGGTGTCGTTCACGCGGACCGTGAAGGTCGGCGCGTCCGGTGCGGGCTCGGCGCTGCCTGTGCTGGCGCTGCCGCCCTGCAGTTCGGCCAGGGCAGCGCGCGCGGCGTCCGCGTCCGGTTCGTCCAGCAGCGCCTGGAGTTGCTCGCTGGTCAGGGTGGCGTCCGTGAGTTCGACATCCAGCGCGTCCTGCACCTGCGTGGTGAGGATTTCGCGCTTGACGCCTTCGGGGTCCGTTTCGACGCGGTCCGCCCAGCCCTGCAGGACGTCCGCTTTCGGGTTGGTGGCCTCGGTGTTGATGGTGACGCCGAGTTTCTCGCCGAGCAGTCCGGCGTTCTCTTTCCTGGTGGCCATGGGTGATCTCCTGCGCCGGGCCTGCTGGGGTCAGCGGCCCGGCGTGACGCTTACTGGAGGGTGAGGGTGGTGGCGGCGCCGGTGTCGGGCTTGCTGAAGCCGAGCATCTCGGTGATCTGCACGGCCTGCAGGTCGCGGCGGATGATGTCCTCGTACCGGACGAGGTCGAAGCGGGGGTCGTAGTGCATGGTCAGCGCGGCGGCCGGGTCGATGGCGAGCAGCTGGTCGGTGCCGGTCAGGACGCTGCGCTGGGGCGGCAGCTTGGGGCGCATGCCGAACAGGGTGGGGAACGTGCCGGTGTCGCGGAAGTCGGCGGCGGCGGCGGTGCTGCCCGTGCCGGTCACGACGTCCATGCTCAGCGCCTGCCCGAGCGCGGCGGTCGCGCCGGTCAGGATGGTGGGTTCCGCGCCGTACTCCTCGGCTTTCATCAGCAGCGCGACGAAGTCGGCGGCGGTCAGGGTCGCGCCGGCGGCGTTGACGTTCGGGGCGGCGTTGTTGTTGCCGTCGCCGTTCTTGAGGATGTCGAGCGCCTTGCGGATCTTGTTCCGGTCGGCCTGACGGCGGACCTTCAGCAGCCAGCGGTCGAAGGTGCTGAGGCTGGCGTTCAGGATCGCCTCGAGGCTGGCTTCCAGGCGCCCGCCGCACTTGAACAGGCGGACGACGGCGTCACCCTGCGTGATGGTCAGCACGGGGTACTCGGCGCCTTCGGCGACGCGGGCCAGGTCGGCGTTCTCGTCGTCCTGGAAGCTGAGCAGCTGGGTGTTGACGACGCTGGCCTCGACGGGCTGGGTGTCGGTGACGACGTCGGCGAGCGTCAGGCCGTTGCGGCTGTCACGGCCGACTTCGCGGTAGCGTTCCTCGATGTACAGGGGGAACAGGATGCGGTTGTCTTCCTGGCGGAAGAACGCGTCGTTGACGGTCGCGGCGGCGTGACGGCCGCGGGGTTCGAGGCCCGCGCCGCGCACCATGACCTGCTTCCACGCGGCGACGCTCGCGCCGGTGCTGTCGCGGGTGGCGGGGTCGTACAGGCTGCTGTCGATCTCGCCGTTGTCCGCGAGGTGCTGGATCTGCTGCGCGAACGTGCGGCGCTCGGCGTGCGCGTCGGCTTTCAGGGCGAGGGTGAGGTCGTTGATCTTCTTGATTTTCGGCATGGGCTGGCCCTCCTGCGGGCGTCATGGGAGCGCCCACCCCTGCTGCAGGGTGGGCGCGGTTCGTGGTGCCGGGGGCGGGGGTTACAGCTTGATGTTGGCGAGGCCGTTCTGGGCGATGTTCACGAGCACGCGGGTGCCGCCCGCGCCGACCTTGGCTTTCCCGGCGCCGTCCACGACGAGCGTCTGGTAGCCGAGGGGGAGGGTGCCGACCGTGGCGATGTCGGTGAAGCCGGCACCTTCGAGGGCGACGGCGCCGACGCCGTCGGCTTCCTTGGTGAGGACCTTGCCGAGCAGGGGGTTGCCGTCCGCACCGCGTCCGGCGGTGGCGGCGCCGGTGTGGGCGACGGCGTCACCGACGACGGTGCCGGCGGCGAGGTTCATGGTGGGGAAGTGGTTCTGGCCGTTGAAGACGAGTTCTCCGAGTTTCATGGTGTTCCTCCAGGGGAAGCGGGATGGGGCGGTGAGCGGGGGGCTTAGAAGTTGAAGGCGGTCGGGGGAACGGCGGGCGCGGCGGGTTTGGTGTCGTCGGCCTGGGGGGGCGCGCCGGCGTCGGGTTTGCTCTGGCGTCCGGCGGGGTACAGGGCGGATTTCTGGGCGGTGAGGTCGTCGATCATGCCGGGCAGGTCGGCCGTGTCAGCCTTGCTGGCGAGGCGCGCGGCGCGTTCGATGGCGGCGGTAGCGTCGGCGCCGTAGACGCTGGTGGCGAGCGCTTCGACTTTCTCGATGAGGCTGGCGCGGTAGGCGGCGCCGTCGGCGGCCTGGGCGCGCAGCTGGGTGAGGCGGTCGGCGGTGAGGTCGTTCACTTCGACGCCGAGGGCGGCGGCAGTGAGTTCCCGCTGGGCCTGGATGCCCGCTTCGTACGCGCCGCTTTCGAGGGTGGCGGTGAGGGTCTGCGCGTCGGTCTGGGCGGCGTCGGTGGTGGTGTCGAGGGTGTGAGTCTTGCCGGTGCGGTCTTTGACGGTGATGAGCACGGTGTCCTCCTGGTGCGGGTCTTCCGCGCTGGCGCTGCGGCCGAGGCGGAGGGTGGGGGCGGGTTGGGGCGTGGCGGCCTGGAGGTGTTCGGTGATGATGTCGTTGAGCGTGCCGACCCGGTCGGCGAGGCCGGCGGTGACGGCTCCGTCTCCGAACCAGACGTCCCCGGTCGCCCAGGTGCTGGCCTTCGCGACGCTGACGTTGCGTCCGGCGGCGACGGCCTGCACGAACAGGTCGTGCACGGTGGCCATTTCCGCCTGCCACTGCGCGAGCACCGTGCCGTCCATGGCTTCGGCGGGCTGCCCGAGCGCTTTGCGTTCCGTGCTGCGGACGTACGTGACCTTCAGGCCTTCCCCTTCGAGGGCGGCGGTCTGGTCGGTGTGCGTGCCGATCACGCCGATACTGCCGACCTCGCCGGCGGGCGTGACGATGAACTCGGTGGCCTGCGCGCCGATCCAGTACGCGGCGCTGCACGCCATGGTGTTGGCGATGGCGGTGACGGTCTTGGCCTGCGCGGCTTCCGCGACGGCCTGCGCGGCCACGTCGATGCCGGACACGGCGCCGCCGCCACTGTCGATGTCGATGATGATGCTCGTCACGGCCGGGTCCTGCGCGGCCGCGCGGACGCGGTCGGCGAAGGTGTGCGGGTCGACGGCGCCGCACATCCAGACCATCATGCTGCCGCGCGGGAAGATCGTGCCGTGCAGGGGGATGATGGCGACGCTGGGCGTGGCGTCCTGCGCGTCCTGCGTGGCGGCGGCGCGGCCCTCGCGCGCGGCCCTGAGTTCACGGAGGGTGTCTTCGCTGGGGCCGTGCCCGGCGAGGTACGCGCTGAAGCCCGTGACGATGTCCTGCAGCTGGTCGCCTTTGATGGCCCAGCGGCCGTTGGCGATCAGGGCGGTGACGCCGCTGAGGTGGGTGGGACTGCGGGTCTTGGTGGTCATGGTCACTCCTGGGGGGTGGGGGCGTGCACGTACCGTCGTTCGCGGGGGTGGTACGCGTACCGGGCGGTGATCTGGGCGTCCGGGTCGCTGGTGGGGGCGGGCGGTGGGGGTGCGGGGGTGCCTGCGCTGTCGTCCCAGGTGTCCGCCCAGGCGGGGGCGTGCTGGTCCTCGTCGTCGCTGAAGTCCAGGTCGTCCGCGAACCGGCGGGCGTACGCCTTGCCGGCGATGGCCTTGCCGATCTGGTGGGCTTCCATGCGGGTCTTGTACGCTTCGGCTTCTGCCTGCTTGAACGCACTTTCGGCCTGCTGGAAGCGCACGTACGCCACGGCGCGAATGCCGCGCAGGCGCAGGTGCAGGTTCAGCCCGAACTCCAGTTGCCGCGCGATGACGGCCTGGATGTTCGTGGCGCGCGCCTCGATCATCGGGTAGACGATCTTCGCGAGTGCCTCGGTGGTGCTGTCCATGTGCCCGCGCAGGAATCCGACGGTGCTCAGGCCGCTCCAGACGCGGCGGTTGTTCTCCCCGACGATGTCCTGCAGGCCGGTGAGGCTGTGGCTGATGTTGTTGATCGTGAACTTCGTGCCTTCCGGTCCGACGAACAGGCCCTCGTCCGCGAGGCCGAGGATCATGTCGGCCGCCTGGTTGGTGTACTCGGCTTTCAGTTCCGCGTACCGGGGGTCTTGAGCGTCCGTCAGGCCGAGTTCCTGCGGACTGGGCAGGGGCAGTTCGACGCCGACGAGCGCGATCTTGCGCATCAGGTCGATCACGCGGTCCACGTTGTCGATCAGGCGGGTCTTGCGGTCCAGGCTCCGCAGGGCGCTGAGGAACATCGGAATGCCGTGCGGGTCGCCGCCCATCGTGAGGAGCGGCGCGTACAGGTACGTGGCCGGGTCCAGTTCGATGGGGTTGATGGCGACGCCCACCTGGTGGTACGTGCGCGCTCCGGTGGTGGGGTCGTACCCGACGGCGATGCGTTCGGCGGGCACGACGACCGCGCCGATCACGCCGCTGCGGGTGTCGTCGGTGGGCCACTCGACGCTGCTGGCGGGACTGGCGAGCAGTTCGAGGATCTGGTTGTTGATCAGGCCGTCCAGTCCGCCTCCCTCGGGGAAGATGGTGGTGGCCCAGGTGTCCAGTTCCGCGCGGGCGGCCTTGACGGCCTTGCGACTGCCGGTGAATTCGATGGTGTGGCCGGGGTTGACGATGGCGAGGTAGTCGCTGGCGGCGCCGCTGACGTCCTCGTCGCTCTGCAGGAGCATCCGCAGGACGCCGGTGAGGCGGGTGCGGGTGTCGCCGGGGTACCCGAGGTACGCGCCGGCGATCCGGTCGAGCATCGCGCCGGGGTTCTCGGCGCTGCGTTGCGTGCCGAGTTGCCGTCCGCTGCTGCGGAGGCTGCGGGTGAGGTTCGCGATGCCCCAGGAGGCGCGGCCCGTGACGGCCTGCCGGGCGTGGGGGCTGGCGCGGGCGCGGCGGCGCGGGAGGAGGTCCTGGACGGGGGTGTTCAGGGTCCGCCAGGCGCGGGTCAGGGAGTCTCGAATGCCGATGGTGGGTTCACCTCCTCTGCTTCAGTCGGTTCATGAAGGCGGACTGGACGTTCACGACGTCCTGGCCCGTCACGGTGGATTGCGTGTCGGCGGGTGGGCGGAAGATTTCCTCGGGCGCGGCGGCCAGCGCGGCCCCGTCCCCGTCGTCAGGGCTGCGGGCGGGCTTGATGCGGCTCTTGAACTCGTCCTTCCCTTCGAGCTTCCGAACGATGCGCCGCGCCGCTCCGGCGTTCTTCGCGACGAAGCGTGCGCGCCGTTCGGTGAGGTCCGCCTGCAGGTGCTCGGGCGGGTTGGGGACACTGAGGATCAGGAGCTGGTCGTTGGTGGTGCCGTACAGCTCCGTCGCGCGGTCGTAGTAGCGCTCCGGGTCATGCGGGGTGTGGTTGAACTGCACCTCGTGGAAGACCAGGACGCACCCGGCGACCTGCGCGGCTTCCATCAGTTCCGCGTCGGCTTTGGTGATGTCGATCTTGCCGCTGCCATACCCGCCGGTGCCGTCCACGCGGAAACTGACGCGCTGCGCCCCGGCGCGGATGGCTTTCAGTGCGGCGAGTTTCATCTGGTGCGCGTACTGGAAGTCGTCCGCCTGGCGAAGTTCCGCCTCGCGGGTCAGGACCTGTCCCTGATTCAGCCACACGTTCCCGGCGTCTGGGCCAAAGCGGGCGCAGTCCACGCCGATCTGCGCGACCGTCATATCCCGCACGGCCGGAATCGGCCGCTGCGCGGCCGCCTCGAAGCGCGCCGTGCTGATCAGGGCGTCCCCGGCGTTCGTTGCGGGCGGCACGCCAAGCGCACGGAACTGGAAGTCCGCGCTCGGCGCGAAGATCGTTCCGGCGGGGTAGGAGATTTCCTCCCCGTCCGCGAACACTTCCCACTCCACCTCAAACGTCAGGCGGTCCGGGTCGTGTTCCGAAACGACGTCGCAGTGCTTGAAGATCATGCCGTTCAACCACGCACGGCTCGTGCCGCCCGGCACCACGTCCACGCCCTCGACGACGTTCGGGAAGTCCAGCAGGCTGAACAGGTAGTTCTGCACGCCGGGCTGCTTCCCGAGCTTGTGGAAGGCGCTGGTGCGGGTCTGCGGGTTGGCGATCAGGAGCCAGATCATCACGACGCCGCCGGTCATCATGGCGTTGATCGCCTCGAACTGGTACGCCGGAACGCCTTCCGCTTCGTCCACCACGAAGAACATGTACTTCGCGTGTTGACCCTGCGCGCGCGCCGTGCCCTGGCCGCCCGCGTCGCTGGTGGTCCGGCCGATCGCCCAGTGATTCTCGGCTTTCACCATGCGCGGCGTTTCCGGCAGGACGCGTCCCGGCAGGCCCCGGCCTTTGCGCTGGCTCTTGATGTCCTTCCAGAGCAGCAGTTCCACCTGGTCCTTCGTGGGGGCCGTGGTGATCGTGATGCCCGGCGTGAACACGTCGAAGAACCAGTTCACCAGTCCGGCGGCAATGTACGTCTTCCCGACGCCGTGGGCGCTGTCCACCCGGAAGATCTTCGGAGCGTACTCGTCCCCGGCCAGCTGGCGGCGCACGCTCTCGCCGATGTCCTGCACGAGTTCGTACTGCCCGCGCTTCCCATTCCGGCCTTTCCAGGGGCGGATGCTCAGGATGTCCTGCAGGTACCCGAGGGGGTTCGTCTGGTACTGCGTGAACCGCTCAGCCTGCTTCCGCGCCTGCTTCAGCGCGGCGGCTGGCGAGTTCTGCGAGGCTGATCGTTCCCCACCGGCTTTCCACGGCGGTGAGGAGAGCGCTCCGAATGTCATCGTTCTCAATCACCTCCATCGCCGCGTCCGTCAGGTGACCGCCCATCACGGCCCACAGGCGCGTGATCGTGTCCATGCTGAACGTGCTCTCCTGCTGACCCTTCCGGATCCGGTCCACCATCGCCCCGACTTCCTTGATCAGCCGGGCCGCGTCCGTGATGTCCGCCATGCGCAGCGGCTTACTCGGCAGGTACGTCATCGGGTCCGGCATGCGCTCCAGCAACTCCGCGCTGAGGTCATCCTCCCGCTCCAACGCGTCCGCCCGGACTGTCCGCCACCACTCATTCCAGTCCGACTGGAACGCCTTCTCGAAACTCAGGTTCCAGCGGGTCAGCATCCGGTCCTGCTCCTCGAACCGGTTGATGTAATCCAGCATCAACGCCCGCAGCAGCTGCGCCTCCGGCAGGAGGTTCAGCGGGTCCGGATCCGACTCGAACTGCTCCAGCAGCTCCCGCACACGCGGACGCTCCACCGACGAGTACCGACCCGTCGGCGCTGGCGTCCGCCCCCCATGCAAGTAGCAGCGGCCCGAGCCTGGATGATCCGTCCGGAAACCCGCCGGATGCCGACACGGCTCCCCACGGTGCTTCCCATGCGCCCCGCACGTCAGGCCCGGCTCCCGCTTCTTCCGACCGGAGCGCGCAGGTTCTGTATGAGGTTCCTGCCCGGACGGATTCTGTATGAGGTTCCCGCCGTTCGTGACCTGCGGTTTGCTGCGGGTCTTGGCGAGGTACTCGGCGGTTCGTTTCTGGCTGGGGGGGTCGTTCTTGGGTTGGGCAGTGCCCGGCTTGTGCGGTGGGGTCTTGGTGGTTGGGGTGGGTTTCTTGGTGTTGTTCTTGGTGGCCTGTGCTTGGGCCTTCGCGGGTTTCTTCTTGGGTGTGGGCATCAGGTCACCTCCTGGGGTGGCGTGCGCGGGGTGGGCCGCACTGACGTCAGTGCGGTGGGGTCCATGGGATTTCCCATGGACGTAGTGGGCGATATGGGGATCCCCATATCGTGATTGGTGCGTGGTCCCTCTCGCAGGGTTCGAACCTGCACTGGGCCGGGTTTGAGCCGGCTGCCTCTGCCGGTTGGGCTAGGGAGGGAGGCTGGGCACGGCGGGTACCGTGCCTGGATCGACTGCCTGCGCGTGGCAGGAGTCTCGTGGGGGGAAGGGCAGGACTTGAACCTGCACGCCCTTGCGGGCAAGCGAGCGCCGTGAGGCTGCCAGCCAACTCTGCCAGTTCGTTCACCTTCCCAGGTGTCGGGGCGCTCGCCCCTACCGGATGCGCTACGCGGGCTCCGGTCAGCCTTGACAGCTACCCAGGCGCGACGCTGGGCAGTCAGAACACAGGGGACACGCGGGTCCTCTGGCAGTGGGGCCGAGGGGTGCGCCCTCGATGTGGCGCGATCCTTTCCTCGGCACGCAGCGTCCCAGCCGGTCGCCGCTGCGGGTCGTCTATCGCCGTGCGTCTTACGGGCACGGGTGCTGGCGCGAACCATTCCAGCGGGCGGGGTCAGTTGAGGTTGGTGCGTTCGCTGGGCCGTCCCTGGGTGTTTGGGCGGCGCTGGTCGCGGGGTGGTGGGGCGGGGTCTGCGCCGTTCCTGTAGGGGGCGTACGCCTGGAGGACGGCGGGCAGGAGGGAGGCGGCTGGGAGCAGGGAGGTCATGCCGCGCCCGTGACAGGCGGGGCAACGGGTGGCGTGGACGGCGGTTCCGCAGCGGTCGGGGTGGCCGTTGCTGTGGATGGTGGTGCGCCAGCCGGTGCCGCTGCAGGGAGTGCAGGTCTGGTACTGACGTCCGACTCGGCAGTTCAGTTTGTCCATCGGGCGCCTCCTGTCGTCAGGCGTGGTCTTTGATCCAGGGGTGATCCCGGCGGTACTGGTACTGCGCTTTGAGGGCGCGGGCGTACTCGTCGGGGAGCCGGTTGAGGTGTGCCTGGCCCTGCTGGAGGCGGGTGAGGGTCCAGGTTTTGAGGTGGGTGGTCCAGGCTTGTGGGCTGTAGAGGGTGGTGACGGTGGCCCAGGGGTCGCGGTGGTCGTTGCGGTGTCGGTGGGCGTGTTCGGCCTGCAGGTACTCGCGGTGTTCCTGGGGGAGGTGGTGGGCGTCTGCCTGGGCGGCGTTGAGGTTGGCGTCCGTCCAGGTCCGAATCTGGTTGTAGAACGCGTCGGGGGTGAGGTGGCGCGCCTGTTCATGCCAGGGGCGCTTTGGGTTCCTTCGGGGCATGGGCGCTCCTGGCATGGAAAAGCCCCCGCGTTTGGGTGCGGGGGCTTGGGTGTGTCCGGGTTGTGGTAGACGACGCCTACGGTACGAAGAGTGTGGGGGAATTTTTCCGTTTTGTCAAGCCGGTTTGTCGGCGGGTCAGGTGGCGGGGGTGAGGGTGACGCGCAGGGCTTCGAGCGCGGCGATGAGGTTCGGGTAGCGGCTTTCGAGGGCGGGGGGGAGGCGGAGGCCGTCACGGTCGGTGACGGGCGTCCAGATGAGGTGCTCGTGCCGGGGGCGGGGGCCGGGGCCTTCGCCCCCGAGGCGGGCGTGGGTGTCGAGGATCCAGCGGGCGAGGGAGTGCCAGCCGCGTCCGACGGTGATGCCGCTCTGCCGTTCTAGGTGGGCGGCGTCGTGCGGTTCGACGAGGAGCGCGAGGCCGTCGTCACTCCAGCGGAGGTCGAGGTGGAAGTGGAAGGGGACGGTCTGGGCGAGGTCGGGGTCGTTGTGGTCGGGGAGGTGCGCGGTCCAGGTGGTGCCGTCCTGCCAGGGTGCGGATCGGCGGCTATCGCGGTGGGCGCGGCGGATGCGGGCGTGCACGGCCTGGTACTGCGTTTCGGCGTCGCAGGCGAGTTGCGCGTGGTGCCGGGCGAGCGTGTCGGGGCCGCTGAGAAGGTAGCGGGCGGCGAGGAGCGCGTGGCTGTGCCGGTCGCGGTTGGTGTCGAGGAGGAGGGCGGTGTCCTCGTCGGCGGTGGTGCCGAGGTGGCTATCGCCGGTGCGGCGGGGGCGGCCGAGGAACGCGGCGGCAATGGCGTTGTGTTCCTGTCTTTGCTCGTGGAGGATCTGCACCGGGTCGATGGTCAGGGTGGGGTGGATGGCGTGGGCGCTGCCGGGCGCGGGCCTGGGGGCGGTGCGGAGCTGGGCGGCACGCAGGGGGCGCTGGAGGGCTTCCTGCCGGGCGGTGTCGAGCAGGAGGGTGGCGAGGTACTCGTGGTGGTGGCGGGCGGCGCTGCTGCTGCGGATCATGCGCCGGGCGTGCTGCTGGGCCTGCTGCCGGGTGACTTCCAGTTCGGCGCGGGCGGCCTGGTACCGGGCGTCGTAGGCCTTGCGGTCGTCGTCCTCTTCGGGGAGGCCGGCGAGGTCGTGCAGGGTCTCGTGGAGGTCCTGGGCCTGGGCGGCCTGCTGGTGGAGTTCGTGCGCGTACTGCAGGAGGCTGCGGTACCCGGTGCGGATGCGTTGCTCGCCGATGATCAGGGCGGCCGCTTCCGGGTGGATGGGCGCGGCGGCCGGGGCCTGGGCTGGGGCTGGCGTGGGGGGCGCGGCGGCGGTCATGGGGTGACCTGCGTGTGGTGCGGGGCGGGCAGCTGGATGGTGGTGGGCGTCCAGGTAGCCGTATCGAGCGCGGTGAGCTCTCCGGAGAACACGGCGCCGGTGTCGATGAACCACGCGACGGTCCCGTCGTTGAGTTGGAGGGGCACGGGGCCGTACCGCATGACGGTGTGCCCATGGACGCTGTGCGTCACGCCGGGGGGAAGGGGATGGAAGGGCGTCTCACCGTCCGGGCGACCCCAGAGGTGGTCGTCGCTGTCCGAGTCGGTGGGGTGGGGTCGCATGGCGTGGGCGTACAGGGTGCTCCCGATGGTGGTGTGCGGGAGGAGGTGCTCGTCCATCCACTGCGCGTCGGCAAGCAGGGCGGCGTGATCGCCGTCGTAGCTGTCCGTGGTGGTGTCGCCGCCGTTCATTTCCCAGATGGCGTGGCCGTGCCCGTGGAGGGTGGCGTTGATGAGCATCTGGTCGTGGTTGCCGCGCAGGGCCGTGGCGCGGCCGGATTCGACCAGTTCCCGGACGCGGGCGATCACCTGGGCGCTGTCCGGGCCACGGTCGACGTAATCGCCGAGCAGGACGATGTGCCGGCCCGTGAAGGCGGCGAGCGCAGCGTCGAGGAGGTCCAGGCGGCCGTGAATGTCGCCGATGGCGACGGGGGGGAGCGTGGCGGGGTCGGGGTGAAGGTGGGGGGCAGGGTCAGCCACGGGTGGTCTCCTTATAGTGCTTCAGGGCGCGCATGGCGGTCTCGTGACTGACGTCGAGGATGAGCATGGCGTCCCTGGGCGTGTGGACGTGCCCGGTGAGGGCGGTCAGGACCTCGTAGGCTTCCGGGCCGGGCAGGGACCGGAGGGCCTGGGCGGTGGCGAGGGCGACGCCGGCGGGGAGTTCGCCGGGCAGGGCGGCGCGCAGGCGGGTGCCGGTCGCGGCGCGCAGGTCGCTGCTCATGACGCTGGCCGCGATGGGGGCGGGGAGAGCGTCCAGGCCGGGCCAGGTCGCGCCGGGCAGCAGGGTGAGGTGATGCCGTCCTTCCACCACGACGAGGCCGGTCAGGACGTGGAAGGGCGTGTCGACCGTGACGGGCAGGGTGCCGTCGATAGGCGGGAGTTCAGGCAGCCAGACGTTACTGCGGGGGATCATCATGGGTGGGGGCGTCCTTCGAGGTGAGCGGTGATGGGACTGAGAGCCGCGACGGACAGGAGATGCTGGCCGGGGCGGATGCACAGGAGCTGGCCTTTCCAGGCGACGGGCGTGCCGGGCCGCAGGCCGGGCAGGAGGGCCTTCGCGGCGTACGTCTCGCCGGACAGGGTGAGTTCATACCGCTGGAGGGTGGTGGGGGAATCCAGGTGGGGGCGCGGCGCGTGCCGGCGAACGATTCGCTGCCCCTCGAGCGCAGCGAGGGTACCGCAGGTCTGCGCGAGCGTCAGGTGGTACGTGCTGGCGATCAGGGGCGGGTACGTCACGCCGGTCGCCAGGGCGTGCAGGACCCGCAGTTCCGGCGGGACGCGGCGCAGGGCGCGGCGGGCACGCCAGCGGGCGAGCAGGGCGGTCAGGGGTGCAGGCATGGTCATCTCCGGCGGGTGGCGGGACTGCGGGGTGGGCGGCGGTTCAGGCGGGCCGTGTGGGCGCGCAGGTGGCGGCGGGTCACGCGGACTCCGGCACGGCCGGGCGTCGGCGGGTCTTGCCATGCCAGCGGAGGGCCTCGTCGAGCGCGCGGATCAGGGCGCCGGGCGCGTCGGTGTCCGTGACGCGGCGGACGTACCCGCGCCCCAGGGCCGCCCAGGTGGGGTGCCAGACCGTCGCGTAGTACAGGGGCGCACCGTCCCGGATGCGGCGCGCGAGTTTGTACTCGAAGCCGGCCGTTTCGAGGATGGCCAGCAGTTCCAGAAGGGGCGGCGGTTCGTCGATCAGGAGGTTCGCGGCGGGAGCCTGCGCGGCCGGGTCGGCGCTGATCGCCCGCGCGACCACGTGACAGGACACGTAGCGGCTCATGGACGCTTCCAGGCCCAGCCGGGCACCGCGAACGCCCAGGCGGGCGGGGCGGCAACCGGATCCGGATGGGCGGGAGTGAGCGTGCCGTCCTGGTACGTGCTGGTCGCGCGACACTCCGGGCAGCGGGCGACCTCGCCGTCCTTCGTGCGGCGGCTGACGCTCAGCAGGACGCCGCACGACGGGCAGGGAATCTCCTGCGGGGGGAGGACGGCGGTTGTCATGGCGTGGCCTCTTCCAGGTCCGGGCGGCGGGTCCAGTCGAACCGTTCCAGGTACTCGAGGAGTTTGTCGCTGGCCTTGACGCTCTCGCGGAAGGTGCTGGTGCGGGCGTCGAGGTCGAAGGTCTCGGGCGTCCACGTCCAGGTGCTGACGCTCAGGCCGCCGGCGTGCTGCACCTGGCGCTGCATCGTGACCCTGCACGGCTCCGGGTCGTTCGGATCGACGACCTGCGTGTGGGTGTACACGCGCTGCTCGCGGTGCACCTGCCCGGGCCGCGCGCCGCGCGAGCGGACTTCCAGGTGCAGGGTGGCGTTGACTTCGATGGTGTTCGTCACGGGGTGGCTCCCTTGCGGCGTTCGCGGGCGTCGCGCTTCGCGCGGCGGTAGAGGTTCGTGGCGTGGCGCATGCCGGTCACGGTGGCGTCCGTGACGCGGTTCTCGATCAGGTGCAGGACGCGCGTGCCCAGCTGGATGCGGGGGCGGCCGTGGCGGGTGCTGCGGTCGCCGCGCTGGATGACGAGGTTGATGGCGCGGATGGCGCTGTCGTCGTCGCGTTCCATCCAGCGGGTCCGGGCGGCGCGGATGGCGGCGTCAGTGATGACCACCGCTCACTCCCTGATCGGCGTGCGGCTGCGCGTGCCGGGTCCGTGGATGGTGGTGGCCATGTCGTGCGGGGTGAGGGTCCGGTCGTGCGTCCAGAGGTGCCGGCGTTCCCCGTGCGGGTTCAGGCGGATGGTCAGGGGGATCAGGGCGGGGTTCAGGATCCGGGCGGGGGTGACGTGCACCTGCTGGAGTTGCCGGGCGCGGTCGAGTGCGGCGGGGGTGGGGCCGTACGTGTCGAGTTCCGCGAGCGCCTCGGCCAGCTCGCCGGTGGCCGCGCGGGTCACGCGGGCTCCCGGAGGCCGAGTTCCGGCAGGTAGTGGGGTTCCAGGTCGCTGATCGGCACGTACCCGAGGCGGCTGCGGTAGTCCTGCGCGGCGCGGCGTTGCGCGGACGCCCAGGGCAGCCCGGCGGCGTGGTGCTGACGGATGCGTTTCAGGCGGTGGCGGCGCGCTTCCTGCCGGGTCTTGCGGAGGATGGGGGCGTACGGGTCTTTCATTCGACCACCTCGCGGAGTTCGCGCATGTTCCTCGCCTTGAAGCGCACGCAGAGCGAGTCGATGTGGCTCTTCACGGTGTTCGGGCTCAGGCCGGTGTTCTTCGCGATCTGCTCGCGGTTCTGCCCGGCCCGGACGAGGCCCAGGATCTGCGCCTTGCGGGGTGACAGGCCGTCCGGCGCGGCGCGGCGGGCCAGCAGGACGTGATGCGCCGCCTGCGCCCAGTCCGGCAGGTCACCCAGGCCGGGGCTGCCCTCCTGCACCCACTGCTCGTGCAGGACCTCCGCGCGCCGGTTCACGCGGACTCCCAGTGGCGAGGCTGGAACGGGTGGCTGCGCGGGGTTTTCCAGTCGGGCGCGCGGAAGCGGAAGTCGCTGAAAACCACGCCAGGGGTGATGGCCTTGCCCTGGTCGTAGCGGTCGGCTTCCGGGGGCGAAACGGTGATTTCCCGGCTGGCCTGCCCGGCGATCAGGGCGACCGTGAGGTGTAGGTGGTTGGGTGTCATGCGGCGCGGTCCTCCTGTCGGGCGTGCCTGCGGGCGCGTTTGCGCTCCCAGCGGGCGTGGGGGTGGTGGGCGGTGATGATCAGGTGGGTGTGCGGGCACCAGATCAGGCGGAGCGTGACGCCGCGCCACGGGACGTGCAGGAACAGGCGCGTTCCGTTCGCGGGGTACGTGAGCAGGCGGTCCTGGGCGAGGTCCGCGCGGATCCGGGCGCAGAGGTCCCGGTACGCGGCGCGGGTGAGACGCAGGCCGTAGCGTTCGCGCACCTTTTCAGCGGTGTGGCGGTAGCGGTGGGCGGGGTGGGGGGCTTTCTTCACGCGCGTTCCTCCTGCTCGGCGGCCAGCAGCTCGGCCAGGGTGTACGCGACGACCACGCGGAACCCGGCGGCCCGCAGGCGGGCGTGGCAGGCGAGCTGGTCGTCGCTGGGTTTGTTGCCAGGCTGTTTGAGTTCCGCGAACCACAGGCGCCGCCGGCCGTCCGGGAGGTACAGCACCAGATCCGGCCAGCCGACTGTCATGTAGACGCTCCCACCCCTGCGGCTGCCCTTGTAGGACTCCTGGACGTGCCAGCCGAGTGCGGTGAGTTCCCGCACGGCGGCCACCTGGAACGCCGCTTCGTCCGGGTAACCGTTGTCACGCGGCGGCGCCGGCGCGGGCGGCGGGGAGGGCTGGGCCTCCTCCGGGAACAGGTGTGGGTGCTTCCGGCGGTACTCGCGCAGGAAGGTCTCGTCGAACGGCACGTCAGGTCAGCCCGAGGCGGGCGCGGGCCAGGGGTTGCCGGGCGGCGCCCAGGTCGGTCAGGGCCCACTGCCGGCCAGGGACGCTGACGACCAGGTTGCGCAGTTCGAGCGTGACGAGCAGCTGATGCACGCGGGAGTGATGCACGCAGGAGCAGTGCCGGGGGCCGTGCCGGTCGCCGAAGGCCTGCACGAGGCTCAGAAGGCCCACCGGCAGGCCGGGGGTGAGCAGCAGGAGCGTCTGCGCCTGGCGGATGGTCAGGTCGGACGCGCCGGCGGTCAGGACCTGCCCCCCGGTCGGCGTGAGGGTCCAGGTGGCCCGTCCGTCCTGCGGGCCGCTCCGGTCCGCGTACCCGTGACGCCGGAGGCGGTACGTGGCCGCGTGGAACTGCTGAGGGGTGACGTCCGGCAGGCGGGCGAGGAGGGCCGTGCCGGTCAGGGGGCCGTCGGCGAGGAGGGCCAGGGCGCGCCAGGCGGCGCTGCCGTGGCCGGGGATCCAGGCGGTCAGTGGGTGCCACGGCACGCTGGGCGGGCGGTTGCAGGACTGCCGCCGGAACGGCGCGACCGTTGCCGTCGCGGTCACGTGGGGGCCTCCAGGGTGCCGCGCTGCCGGTGCCAGAGGAGACGCTGTTCCCCCAGGCCGGTCAGGTGGTAGCGGGGGCTGCCGGGGCTGGGCAGGACCTGAATCCAGTGCTCGCGCAGGTAGCGGGCCAGGGCGTGCCGGACGGTCTCGTCGCGGTCCAGGGCAGGCAGCGGGGCGGGCGTGAGGGTGCGGGCGCGCGCCAGGGCGCCGGTGATCCCGCACGGGCTTTCCAGCGCGGCCAGCAGCACCGCTTCGAGCAGCGGCGGGGCGTCCGGCGTCAAGCGGGCACTCCGTCCGGCCAGAGGGGCAGCGTCGGTCCGGGGTCGGGCTGGGTGTGCAGGACCGCCTCGATCAGTCGCCTGTGGGGCGCGTCGGCCAGCCGCCGGATCTCGCTGGTGCTGCCGATCAGCTCCATGCACAGCGGCAGGCGCAGGTGAGGCAGGAGGCGCAGGGCAGCGGGGGCGGCGCGGGCCGGGACGGGCTGCGCCCAGGGGATGCCCCGCAGGGCGCGGCGCACGGCAGGCCAGGGGAGGGGGGCGGGGCCGGTCACTGCAGGTCGTCCTTCTCGTCCTGGTGAACGATCATGCGCGCGGCCCGGTTCGCGTTCTGCACGTGCTCGGGTTTCAGGGCGTCGAAGCCGTGGCGTTGCAGTCCGGCGCGGACGATCTCCAGCGTGGCGTACTCGACGGGGGAGAGGCGCCGGTCGGTGTGGGCGCGGCGGGCGGGTCGGTCGGTTCGCGGGCTGGTGGCCACGTAGGCGCCCAGAAGGGCCAGCAGGATGACGGCGAAGATGGCGTAGCGGATGAGGTCGTGCGTCTGGTCTGGGGTCACTGGGGGCCTCCGAAGGCGGCGAGCAGCTGCTGGTCCTGGGCGGTGCGGGTGGTGCCGGGGCGGCGCAGGTGATCGAGGTGGGCACTGAGCGCGCGGTGCTGGTCGGGCGTGCAGTCGAGGACGCTGACGCGCAGGCCTTCCGGGGTGACGTGGACGGGTAGTTCGCGGCCAGCGCGGCGCCGCAGTTCCCCGGTCATGGCGTCCCGTTCGCTGCTGGTGAGGTCATGCGGGTCGGTCACGGGAATCTGGAGCTGGATCAGGGTCATAGGTCCTCACTGCCGAAACTGGCTTTCAGCACGTCGTTCAGGGCGATGGGCGCAGGCGTGGTGGGCGGGCGGGGCGTGAGGCGCCGCGCGAGGTTCGGGGCGAACGCGACGGGCCGGACGTTCGGGTCGGCGGTCCGGGCGTACCGCAGGTGCTCCTGAAGGTGGAAGGCGCGCTCGCCGGCCTGCCGGGCGCGGTCGGTGGGGTAGCGGGCGTGCGCGGGGTTGTGGAGGCCCGTGATGAAGTACGCCAGGGCGTCCAGGGCGCTCCGGAAGGCGTTGCGGCCCTCGGGGGTCATGTCGGCCCGGTCGACGTGTTCCGCGACCGCCCAGGTCTGCCCCATGTGCAGGCGGCCGCTGAGTTCAGCGGCGCGTTCCAGGGCCAGGAGGTCCGACTCGGTGAGCAGCAGCTGGTAGAGGGGTTCGGGGTGGTCAGGCAAGGGGGTCCTCCGGGGGGAATGGGGGCGCGGGCCGCCTCCTGGGATGGGGGCGGCCCGGTCGCGGGGCGGTGGGTTGTGGGGTCCGCACTGACGTCAGTGCGGTCCGGATTCAGTACGTGGCGCGGCTCTTTGAAAAGGCTTCTCGGCTGCAGCCGAGCAGGCCGCCGGCGATCACCTGGTTCAGGGTGCGGGGCTGGTGTCCGAGTCGGCCGAGGAGATCCATCCGCTCCGCGATGGGGTGCACGGTCAGGGCCTGCGCGGTGATCAGGGCGACCCCAGCGGTGAGGGCGTCGGGGGTGACGGCGTCCGTCCAGGTGCTACCGGGCATGCAGCCGGTCTCTCCGAGTTGGAGGTGGTCGGTGATGGGGCCGGGCAGGGCGGCGTGGCCGGGCCAGGTGCCACCGGCGGGAATGCGGACGCTGATGCGGGAGGACACGCCGTACGCGATGACGATGCCGCTGGTGACGGTGAACGGCTGTTCGAGGGGCGGGCCTGGGGTGTAACGGAAGTAGCTCATGGGATCTCCAGCAGGGTGGGCATGGCGGGGGGTGGTGGCGGCGAGGGGCGCTGGGCGACCTTGCGGCGCAGGTCCTTCAGGGCCTGCTGGTTCTCGCGGGCCCGGCGGGCCTCGTCGAGTCGGTCGCGGGCGCGGGTGGTGGCCTGCTTGTCGGTGCCGGGCCAGCGGTGCCGGGCGGCCCGCAGGCACGCGAGCGCGAAGGCCTGCGCGGCGTGGTGCAGGTCGCGGGTGTCCTCGTCCAGCGCGTCCAGCAGGCGGCGGGCCGTGAAGTCCAGGTCCGGGACGGCATCGAGGATGGGGTAGATCCGGTTGCTGCTGCGGCGCACCTCGGCGGCGTGCGCGATCAACATCCGGAGGGTGGTGGGTGGCCGGTCGTCGGCCACGACGTACAGGTCGTCGAGCACGGAGAACCTCCAACGCGAAGTCCCGCACCGGCGCGGTGGCCAGGGCGGGACTCGAGGGCGGAGCGGAGTGCGGTGTGGGCTCAGTCGGCCGCGGCGGGCGGCTCTGCCGGGGGCGTGGCGCTCACGCGGCGGGTGTAGGCGCGCACGCCCTGCCAGCGTTCCGGGACGGGTGCGTGCACGCTGCGGATCTGCTCGGCGAGCAGGACGCCCGGTCCGACGTTCAGGACCCGGCCGCGTACCGTCACGCTGAACGTGCCCGGATCCAGGCGCAGCACCTCGGTGGAGGCCTGGAGCGTGACCGTGAACGGGTGGGTGTTCGCGACGGCGGGCGCGATCTTCACGCGGATGAGGCCCTCGCTGCTGTCGAGTTTCAGGAGCGTGCCGGTCACGAGGACGTCCGTGCCGTTCGGGCGGCGGGCCGGGCGGATGTTCGCCGGCGGGGCGTACAGGCGGCGCAGCGCGCCGGACGGACTGGTGTCCGGGAACGCGCGGACCGTGACGCGCCGGGGCGTCTCACCGGGCCGCCAGGTCGTGCGGACGTGAAGGCCGTGGATGCGAATGCCGTCCGGGAGTGCGGTGGGCCAGCCGGTCACGGTGACCACGGCCGCGTGCGGGGTGGGGGAGGCGGGGTGGGTCACGTGGGGTCCTCCTGATCGAGCGGGACGGCGGCGGCGCGTTCGAACAGTCCGGTGAGGGTCTGCCTGTTCGGGGCGTTGAGTTCCACCAGGGCGACCGGGCGGTCTGAGGCGGGTTGCAGGCCTGCCGCTTTCAGCTGGTCGCGGGTGGCGAGGCCCTCGGGGATCTCGTCGACGTACTTCGGGATGGACGGGTTGCGGTGCGGCATCAGCTGGCCGCCTGCTGCGCGGTGTGCTTGACGTGGCTGGTGCTGAACTTCGCGATGCTCAGGCGGTCGCCACTGTCGAGGTAGACGGTTGGGCCGTCGATGCGTTCGATGCGGACCAGGGTGCCGCTCGCCTTGTGCCGCCAGATCTTCCCGGCCGCCAGGGCGCCCTCGGCCTCGATGGCCGCATCGACCGGCGCGTCCGCCTGGACCGGGGCGGGGCGGGCACCTTCGTTCTTCACGTCGTACGCGTGACCCAAGGCCAGCTGCGGGGCCTGGGGTCTCTGGCCGGAGAGCATCTCGGCCGTGAAGGCCTTGCCGAGCAGGCGGTCCAGGGCGTAGTACCCGGCGTTCGGCATGCCGCCGGGAATGCGGGCGGCGTCGTGCGACGCGGCCTTCGCGGCGCGGTCCAGTTCGGCGTCCGTCAGGCGGGGCAGCAGGTGGCGGTGCGTGCCGGGCAGGGCCAGCTGCTCGCGCAGGTGCCCGAGGCGCTTGGCACTGCTGGCCTGCATCAGGGCCCGCAGAACCTTCAGACCTTCCGGGTCACGGGCGGGCCGGGCCTGGAGGTCCGCGAGCGGGATGGGTTCCAGGGCCAGGATCGCCCAGCCCTGAGTGCCGGAGTTCTCCACAGGGTTTTCCACAGGGGCCGCCGCGGCCGGCGGAACATCTTCAAGGGATTGGGCTGTGCCTGATTCGCCGCCTTCCACGCCAGACCCGACCAGTTGATCCAAGAGCAGGTCCTCGCCACCTTCGGCGTCCGTGTCTTCAGGCAGACCTTCAGGGGTTCCGCCGTCAGGCGAAAGGTCATCATCATCGCGAACCTCGGGCGCCTCACCCAGGTCAGTGATGATGGATGATTTTTTCTCTGGGGGAGTCTCTGCCGGAGTCTCTGTGGGAATCTCTGCTGGAGTCTCTGTATAAGAAATTATCAAATCGGTAGTTTCGAAATTACCGTTTTGGTAATCCGGTTTTTGCCTTTCGGGTAATTCCGTTATTACCGTTTTGGTAATTTGGTTATTACCCTTTTGATAATAACCAACTTCCCCGCCCCCGGTCCCCCCGGTGGGGTCGGCCGCTCCGGCCTGGACCTCGCCAGCGGCTCCGTCCACCTCGTCGGCCTGCACTTTGCGGCGGTTGCCGGAGGTGGGCTTGCTGCCCTTCTTGCGCACCAGCTCGCGCTTCACTTTCGGCTCCACGCGGCCCGCCTGGCGCTCCTCCAGGGGGGTTTGGAGCATCTGCTGCCACAGCTCCATGAAGCGGTCCTCGTTGATGCTGATGTGGGTGGTGGGGTCCCCCGCGAACTTCCAGACCCGGAACGTCGCGAGGCCGCGCTGCTCCAGCGTCCGGCGTGCACCCATGGCCTCCTTGCTGGTCAGGCGGATCTCGGCCCACCAGTCCCGGTCGGACTTGGCCAGCCAGCGGCGACCCTCGCGCTCGATGCTGAGGCGGGAGTCGTCGTCGCTGCGGTTCTTGCGGGGCAGGCGCCAGTACACCATCTGGCTGAGCATCAGCCCGGCCTTCAGGTCCCCAGCCATGTCGATGTAGATCTTCTTGAGGTCGATGGTGTCGTTCGATTCGCGTTCCCAGATGATGAAATCCCGGAAATCGGCGATGGGGCCTGTGGTCACGGTGTTCTCCTACGCGCGCATCGGGCATGGGTGCCCGTCCGGTCTGTTGACCGGGGACCAGCAGGGCGCGTATCCTGCTGGTAGGCGAAAGTCCTGCCCCACATGCGTGGGGGTAAAAAAAAGGTTGTTCACGGTGATCCCTTCTGCGTACTACGAGCTGGCCGGCTCTCGCGGAGGGGGTTTCCCTTTTGGTCAGTTGCTCGGTGACCTCCGGGGATGCTGGCAGTGTAGCGCATCTCCCGTTCATGTCATGCAACTGTCCCGCCCGCGAGAGCGTCCTCGGCCTGCGCTGGCCAGTTCCTTCTGATCCAGCGTTCCTCGTCCCGGAGGTCGGCGCGTTTCATGCTCCGGACCGCTTCCAGACGTGATTCCCGCATGCTGTCCGTGAAGGTCGGGTTCCACCAGGGGCCCGGCCCGAGCAGCGCCGCGCGGATCCGCTCGTCGAGCGCCTTCTCGTCGGTTTCTACCGGTGCGGGCGAATTTTGCGGGACGGTGGGGGCTTCCGGATGGAACGGCGGCGGGTCCTCCTCGGGCGTCTCGGCTGGCCGGACGATCAGGTACCGCGTGCCGTCCCAGCTGCTCAGCTCCGTGTCGAACAGGACCCACCCGGCTGCGTCCGCGACCGCTCTGGCCTCGTCCGGACTGGCCTCGCCGTTCTTGCGGCTCAGGTAGATCACGTCCCCGTCCGCCGTCCCGACCCGCACCTGCAGGCCCTTACTCAGCACGTGCGACCGCTGCTTGCCGTCCGATCGGCTCGCGCGGAACAGGCCCGCCAGCGTCACCGCCAGCTGCGTCACCGGCTGCGGAGCAGGGGCGGGATCATCAGCGGCGAAGAGGGTGGTCACACATCCACCTGGAGCAGGCCGCCCTGCGGGTACGGCCGCGCGCCGAAGTAGCGTTTCAGGATGGGCTGGAAGTCCACGGCCACGCCGTCCACGACCCTCGTGATGTCGCCGTCGCCCAGGGCGTGCGTGGCGTCCAGCTCGCTGACCACGGCGTACTGCATGGTGGTGTGGACCGCCAGTTCCTGTTCCGTGAAGTTATCTTTCGTCGTCGTCTTTCCGCGCGACAGCTGGATCTCCTGGGCGACCATGCCGGTCACGCTGACGTTCAGGCGGTTGTGGACGTACCGGTACCCGCGTTTGCTGGAGCCATGGCGACCCAGGCAGCTGTTCAGCATGATGCTGGAGTGCTTGTGCTGCGCGCGCCGGGCCAGCCAGCGGGACTGCTCAGGGTCGGTCTGAGCGTCGATCAACTCGGCGGCCAATTCGGCGTCCCCGGCGAGGTAGCGATCGACGAGCTTGTTGGCGGCCGCGCGGTACTTCTTGCCGAGCATGCCGGGCAGGACCGTGACGATCCGGCGCCACCCGGCTTCACTCGTGACGGGGGTTAAACGCTGTCCAGCACCCGGAAATTTGAGGTTGTTACAGAATGTTACAACCTCGGGGTAGGCCTCCACGAGGCGGCGCCACATCACGCGGGGCTGCTTGGCCCCCATGACTTCCAGCGCGTCGAACACGCTGATCTGTCCGTCTGCCGTGCGGCGGATGGTGGGGGCGTCGGGAAGGGTCAGGGTTTCGCTCATCAGCAGCTCCTTCAACAGTGGAAGGCCCCCAGCCGTAACTCGGGGGCCTTCTTCCTTGCCGCGCATCTCTGACCGTGCGCGCCTCGGTCGGTGGTGGGGGTCGTCAGGTGTGCCCTGACGCTCCCCATGCGGCCCCGGCGTGGTGACCAGGGCGGGTGGATCAGTACTGCTGAACGACGAATCGGGGCGGGCGCTCCAGGACGTCCATGACGTGCTTGACCGCCACGCGGACCTGCGCGAGGCTCACGGCGTCCTGAAGGTCGGGCGGGGCGTTGATCTGCCCGCCGTCCTCGAGGAGGCGTTGCGTGGCGACCAGGGCCAGCAGGATCAGTTCGCTGTCCTCGCGCGGGAGGTCCAGGGGCGTGCCGGTCAGGCTGTATGCCTCCAGGTCGTCCCGGACCCGACGGAGCTTGGCGGCGGTGAGGATCGGCGTGATGTCCTGCCCGAGGCGGTTGTCCTCGGTGACGTGGTTCAGGACCAGGCTGACGCAGCCGAGCATGGTCAGTCCGAGGGTCTCGGGATCCGGTGCGGTGGCGGCGGCCGTCATGCGGTGGGCGCCTCGGGCAGGTGGATGGTATGGGTGCAGTTGAGCGTGACACTCAGGTGCGCGTGCGCGAGCAGGAGCGCCAGGGGGCTGTGGCCGGCGATGTTCTCTCCGTGCTCCTGGGCCTCGCCGACGGCGAAGGTCAGGGTGTACAGCGCGAACGCGATGTCCTGCACGTCGAGGACCGGTTCCCGGCCCGCCTGCATGTCCTCGATGGAGTCCGTGAGTTCCGTGGTGAGGGCGGCCAGGACCTTGCGGGTGTCCTCGTCGATGTCGGGGTCCTGACTGGAGTGCTGAACGACGTCCCGTGCGACGGTCCAGGCCTGCAGGCCGGTCGTGCCGTTCTGGATCTGGTCGGCAGCGCGTTCCAGTCCGAGGAGCCACGCGCCGTGGCGGTCCTCGGCGGTGGTGACGTCCACGCCGAGGATGCCGAGGGCGGCGTGCAGGCGGGCGCTGAAGGCGGGGCCGGTGGGGAGGGGTTCAGTTGGTGTCATGGTTCTCCGTGCGGCGCAGTTCCTGCTGCACGCGGTCGCGGTGGGCGGAGGTGAGGACGACGGTCCTGCCGCCGCTGCTGAGGGTGACGCTCTCGATGCCGTCGCTTTCGTTCACCATCTTCTGGACGCCGTCCCTGAACTCCTCGGCGGCCGTAAGAATCGGGTTGGCGTTCATGGTTTCCAGCAGGACGCGGAAGTCCAGGTGCGGCAACGCGTCCGCGTTTTCCCGCAGGGCGTACCCAGACAGGAAGTGCTCCAGGTTGTGGTGCGGGTTGAAGCCGTCCAGGCGCATCACCGCACCGAACCGGAAGTCCTTGGTGGTGCTCTTGACGAAGAACAGGTTGAAGGTGCGCCTCTCGCCGGCTTCATCCGTGACGTGCAGCTGCGCGGTGACGGTACCGCCCTTCCCGGCCTTCTGGACGCGGGCGGCGCGGTGTAGGAGGCGCAGGTCCGTGCCGCTCGGGAGGACCAGCGTCAGTTCCGTGAACGGCTCCCCGAGTTTGTTGTGCTTGTGGGCGAGGCTGTCGAGGTCCACGCGGACGGTCTGTTCCTGGCGGGTCATGAACCCACCAGAGCGGTGCTGACGCCGCGCAGACCGTGGCAGCCGACGACCACCATCAGGACGCTGAACATCAGCAGGATCAGCGGCGCGAACTGGTCGGCGAGCATGTGGCGGCGGTTGGAGTACAGGACGCTCAGGCACACCGCGCCGAACAGCAGGCCGCTCAGCAGCAGAGCGACCGACAGGATCGTCAGGCCCACCAGGGCCAGGGCGCTCACGCGGGCTCCGCGAGGAACTCGGTCAGGCGGTGCCCGGTGACGTCCTCCACCCGGAAGAAGGCGGGCTGATGCCCATGCCGTGCGGCCCAGGCGTCGAACACCTGATCGAGCTGCACCTGCAGGTCGTCGAGTTGATCTTCCGGTACGTTGGCCAGCCACTCGCTCGCGGCCGGGCCGTGCATCTGAACCGCGGCGCTCGCGGCTTCGGGGAGCAGGGCGTCCACGCTGCCCAGGAACAGGCTGGCGGCGGGCGTGACGGCGCGGGCCAGGAACACGCGCGGGTGATCGCACACCAGGGGCGGGTGGTCGAGCGCGTGGCGGGCGGCGGCGTCGCGGGTGGGGAACGGACCGGACCACGGGCCGTCCATATCCCAGGCGCAGAGCCAGGGACGGGAATCGTCAGGCATGAGGGACTCCTTACTTATAGAGAGGTGGCGATCAGGACGATCACGGCCGCGATGACGGCGGCCCAGATGACCAGCAGGGACAGGGAGGCGTGTTGCTGCTGTTTGAGCTGCAGGCGCAAGACGCGGAGCAGGTAGCGGTCCTGGGATTCACCGGGACGCGGTGGGGGCGGAACGATTCGGCCCATCAGCGGGACTCTTTCGGGCGGCCGAGGCGGATGCCGAACGGGTTCAGGCGGAACTGGATCTGTTCAGCCGGCGAGCCGCTTTGCCGCCCGGCGTCCCCGCTGGCGATGAACTGGTGGTCGTCCCACCATTCCAGCGACCAGTGCCCCCAGCGTTCCCGGAAGTACACCGGGCGGCCCGTCTCTGCGTCCTGGCCGTCCAGTTGGAGCGGGGAGGCTTCGCAGGTGACGGCCCAGTCCACGATGGTCATGGTCGGCGCGGCCAGCCCGGTGAGGACTTCGATCGTGGATTGGTCAGCGCTCAATTCGTGTTCCGCCATGACCGTCTTCAACGCGACCTGCAAGCGATCCCCGACCGCTTCCCGGACGTCCGGCGCGGTGGCCAGGGCATACAGCAGGCGCGCGAGAGCGTCGTACGAGATCTCGGTGGACTTGCCGTAGGGGAAGATCCCCGGACCCTGGATGTACAGGCTCTCCGTGCGGGTTTCAATGCCGATCTGGTCATCCTGCGTGTCTGCGACGTACCCCATCAACCCTCACCTCCAGCGTCGGCCTGAGCGCGCGCGCGAGTGCTGCCCCTGCCCCGACACTCCGGGCAGGTTTCAGGAATCCACAGTCCCTCGGCGTCGCGCGCACTGCTGGCCATTCCGATCCCGTTGCAGCGTTTGCAACCCTCACCCCCAGCGCTGGTCTGAGCGAGTGCGGCGGCAAGGCGGGCCTGCGCGTCACGGAAGGCGATGCGGACTTCCGGAAGCTCGGCAGCGGCCTTCAGTGCTAATCCGTAGGCCCTGCCCAGCTGGATGACGTCGAACCGCGCGTCGTCCTCTTCTTTGGGCAGAGGCCTCGGGCGGCCAGTCGTGTTGTTGGCGGCTCGCACGGCCTCGTTCACGCTCTCTGGCGTGTCCTGCTCCGCCCCAGCCTGGGCGCGCAGGGCCAACACGGCCGGTTCGAGCACGTCGATGTACCCCTGGATCACTGCGGCTTTTGCGCGCAGGGTGTCACCCGCGAGGTTCGGTAGGCAGGCGTCGGTGTTGGGAAGGTCGCGCCGCATCTGCCCGAGCAGCGCGTCGATCTGTTCCAGTGGCCCGGTCATGCCCGCTCCGGCGGTCTGGTGAGGTTCAGTCCGGCGAACGCGGGGAAGTGCGCGGGGACCAGGGTGGTGATGGCGCGCTCCAGCAGCGGCGTGAGCGGCTCGCCCAGGTCGCGGATCAGTTCTGCCGGGGTGGGCAGGCCGACGCGGGCCGTCATGGCCAGCAGGGCCGCCATGCGCAGCGGGGAGCCGCACTGCCGCAGGAGCAGGTAGACCTGCATGCCGCTCAGGCCGCAGGTGTCCACGTCCAGCAGCGCACCGGGGCCGATCTGTTCGTGGCAGGTGGCCAGGGCGCACAGGGCCGCGACGCCGCCCGGATTCCCGTCAGCGCTCAGGGCGAGGATGGCGTCGTGGACCGTCATGTCCGCCCGGAGGCGGGGGGCCGGAACTCCGGGGAGGCCCAGGGCTCCGGCGAGGGCTGCACTCGTGAATGCGTTCACAGGTCACTCCTGGCCGGTCAACAGGACCGGCGGGTCTTCATGAAACGTCGGATAATCTCAGTTCGGCGATGGAGACTGATCAGCCCTGGCGAAGGGGGGAGAGCCCCCATGCCCCGGCCCTGGCGTTCAGACGTTCGGGAAGTTCAGGGGCCACAGCAACGCCGCCCCACCCAGGTACGGAGCGTCCGAGTAGTACTCGAGGAACAGGTCCTCCGCCCGGGCACTGTGCGGACGCCCCGGCACCCAGAACGCAGCGCTCCGGTCGACCCGCGTCAGGGTCCCGGTGGGCACGTCACCCAGCCACTCCGCCAGGACCTCGAGGCTGTCCGCCGCGTAGAGTTCCAGGGAACCGTCCGGCATGCCCCGCATGAAGTACTGCACGCTCCCGGCGAGCCGGTCGAGGCGTTCGAGTTCCGCGACGATCAACGCCCCGGCGCGCACCAGGTTGTGGCGGTGCGTGCCGGGCCTGAAGCTCGCGCGGTCCCAGGGCCACAGGATGCGGCCCACGTCCGTTCCGTAGCCGTCCTGCGGGTTCACGGGGCTGTGGTCGCCGGCGTGCGCGTACGCGGCGGCTGCGTCGGCCAGTTCGCCAGTCACGTGCTGATCGTCATGTTCCAGCGTCCAGCCTTCCACCTGCACCTGCCGCTCCCGCTCCTCGCGGATCAGGGCGAGGGCGCGTTCCGGAGCGGTCGTCATGCGCTCACCTCGGCCGGCTGGGACAGCACGCGCAGGTGGCCATCAGCGCCGGGTTCGAACACCACGCGGAACCCGTACAGCAGCGCTTCACTGTCACGGGCACTGTCGATCTCGCGCAGCTGGTCGATCAGGTGCGTGGTGACGGCCGCCGCCGCGCTGCCGTCCAGGCCTTCCCTCACGAGCAGGTCCTGCTGGATCAGGCCGATCAGGTCCTCGTACATCACGCCGATGACCGGTTCGTCGAACGTCGCGGCGACCTGCTGGGCCGTCATGTTCCACGACTGGGCAGCATGGTCGAGCGCCGTCATGGGGTTGAGGACCGGGCCGGCCCAGTCGCCCTCGTCGTTCGCCTTCAGCCACCAGCGGGCGGCGGGGTACGCCGCGTCGAGGCGCAGCAGGTGTTCGGTCGTGATGGTCAGGTACGTCGCGGGTTCCGTGGCGTCGTGCGTGGTCATGGGGGGCTCCTCTGTATGCTGCGGGTATGAGTGGCCTGGAGTTGATGGCGTACAACCTGGAATTGCAGGGCCGCGCGGACCGGGTGGGCAGCCAGGAACCGGACGTCCTCCGGAAGGACGCGTTGCGCGCCGCGCGGGACGTGGACGTGCCGGGCCTCTGGGCGATCACGGAGGCGTTCCTGGTGCTGCGGGGCGGGCGGGGCGCCCGCGTCAGCCTGCGCACCCTGGAGAGTTACGAGACCGGGTTGCGCTTCCTGGTGGAGTGGGCGGCCGGGGCAGGCATGAGCTTCATCCGGCCGAAACCGAACGACGGGTACCGGTACGTCCGGTACCTCGAAGCCAAGGGCCTCGCGCCGAGTACCGTCCGCGTCCGGCTGGCCGCCGCCCGGGCCGTGTTCGCCGCGCTGCGCTGGGCGGGCGCGACCGACGTCGCGCCGTTCACGGACGTCCGGGCCGCGAGTGATCCCGTCCCCGCCTGGGAGAAGCGAAAGCCGTACCCGGACCGGGACGTGCAGGCGCTGCTCGACCACGCGGACGAGCAGGAGCGGGTGATGGTGCTGCTCGGCGCGGACTGCGGCCTGCGCGTCACCGAGATGACCACGCTGCTGCGCGCCGACGTCCGCGCCGGCGGGGACCGGCCGTACCTGACCGTGACCGGCAAACGCCAGAAACGCCAGCAGGTCCCGCTCTCCCGGCGGTCGGAAGCGGCGCTCGTCGAGTGGATCCGCATGACCCCGTCCTACGGGCCGCACGTCCTCACGCTCCGCAGTGGCCGCGCCGTCGAGCAGCGCATCCTGCAGCTGTGCGAACGCGCCGGCATTCCGTACCAGGGCCGCGAGGTGCACGGCCTGCGGCACACCGCCGGCACCCGCATGTACCGCGAAACGAAGGACGTCCTGGCGGTCCGGGATCACCTGCGGCACGCGAGCATCACGACCAGCGAAACGTACGTGAACTACGCCCGCGAAGGCGAGAAAGCCCTGAACCGCGACTGGTGATCAGGGGGTGCGCAGGAGGCGGGCCAGCAGGCTGGGGCCACGTTCGTGGCGCTGCATGATCGGCGGCGGCGGAGGAGGCGGGCGCAGCGCGTCACTCTCGCGGCGTTCCGCCGGGCGCGCGGGCCAGCTCAGCTCCAGCACGCCGGTCGGCAGCAGGTCACGCATGTGCACCGTCACGCCATACCCGAGGGCCTGGAAGATCGTGGCGATCTCCCCGGTCAGGTCCGGCCGGGCGAGGTTCAGCTGGACCGAGGTTCCCTTCCGGGCGGCGGGCAGGACTGCCTTCGCCAGCAGGTCGGCCACCTGCTGTTCCGCCTCGACGGCGCGCGGCAGTTTCGGGTTGTGCTGGTCGTGAATCCGCGCGGCGTCCTGCGCGGTCATGAGTTCCTTCGGGATCAGGCTGTTCAAGGTGCCTCCTGTGGCTCGGCGGCGGGAATCGAACCCGCGCATGCGCCAGGGCCGAGATGTCAGCGGCCCGCTGCTGTGACGCGGCGGGCCGGGTGAGTGACCGACTGGGGGGCGACGTGCTACATGGCCGGACCTCCACGGTGAACTTCGCCGGGTGTCACCGCCGGCGCGGCTGTGGAACGGCCCCAGGGCGGGACCGGTACTCGGAGCGCGCTGGACCTCCCAGCGCGCCCCAGTGCAACAAGAGGGAAAGGGGCGAATGACGACGGGCGGCAGGTGATTCCACGCGCTTCCCCGGTGGTGTGGGGGTGCAGGCGCACGCCGCGCCTGCTCGGGTCCCGGCCTCTCTCGGCCTGCTCGTCACGCTGCTCCCCGCGTTTGGGGTGACCTTCCCGGTGTGCAGGGCCGCGCTGGTGGCGGTTCGCTGCGGGTGGGGATGGCGGTCACGGGCACGCATCAGGGTGATGCGTTTCGACTGGTACCCAGACCAGCCTGAATCGTCGGCCGGTGCCCAGACCGGCCTGAGTCGAACGGGATGACGCTCAGGCGGGAGCGGCCGGGCTGTGCACGCCGCTCCCTGCATCCGACCGGAACCGCCGGTCGCGGGACGCGCCTTCCCCATGGCGTCATGTCCAGGCTCAGCGCTTGTCGGGCTACCCCCGTGCGGGCGGCGCTGAGAACCTCGGATCTGTGGCGGAGCTCGCCAGTGCTCCTGTTTAGAAATTCCGGACCTGATCCCCGGCGCAGGGGGTCCGCGCGGTCAGCCGGGCGCTGGCGTGGGCAGCCTCCCCGACGTCTCGCTGTCAGCAGGTGGGGCCCCACCTGGAACGGTGCCCGCCAGACCACCTGGCGGGACTTACTTGATGCGGGGCGGGCAGGAATCGAACCTGCGTCTCCCCAGCCTCGGGCCGGGGCGCTCTCCCAACAGAGCTACCTCCCCACGCAGCGCCCCGTCCTGGCGGCGCTGATGGTGTGAGTGTTCGGGCCGGCGTGTCGCGCCGGTTCACGCGCCCGGATCGGCCGGGCGCCAGCCTGCGCTTTGCTGCTCTCGGCCGCGCAGGTGGCCTCAACACTGGTCATCTCGGCGTCCAGGTCTGCCGTCTCCCCTGCTGTCTCGCGCCTGGGGAGTCGAGGCGCGCCGCGTCACTCCCGGTTGCAGGAACTTTCCGCCGGTCGGTCTTCGGGTCGTGGGTGTTGCTCGCGCAGCTGCTCGGGTGGCGGTAGCCTGCACGGACCTGCGCCCCCGCGACTTCAGGGGGAGGTTTCCGTCACGCGCCGTTCCGGTACCACGGGGGTCCGGTCCCGTCCCCGACTGGGGGGCGGGCTGTCAGCTGCGATCGATCTCGCGTTCGTTGTCATGCGGCTCACCGGGCAAACCCGGATGCAACTGTGGAGGAATGGACCCTGGTCGTCGGGGGCGGTCCGGGGTATCGCCCGTGGGATGAAACGAAAAGAGCCGCTCAGTCCATGGCGGACGGCGGCTTACACGGCCTGTTGTGTTTCGGGGATCTCGTCGGTGATGGCCTCGGGCTTAACACCCAGATAGTCACAAAGTGCTTCGAAAGAGTTCCAGTCGAAGGAGGTGCGACCCGATCCTTTTTCCCACTGGTTGTAGCCCTGCCAGGTCATTCCGGCGGCGGCGGCGGCGGCGGATTTGGTGCCGTCACCGGCCTTTTTCCGGGCTTCCCGCAGGAGCTGGGGGTTGATCTGGCGTCGGGTTGGCATGCATCTATCCTAAACTCAGTTTAGAAAATACGCAACAGGGTAAACCGCAGCTATTTCAAAATAGTCACAACGGCACTGTTGCCGCGGGGGCGCCCGCCGGGTAGCTAGCAGGTCATCTAAACTCCGTTTATAGTGCGGGTATGGCACGGAGACGCACGGAATCCCATCAGGACGGCAACGAGACCGCCGAACTGATGCCGTCCCCAGTCGTAACCGAGCAAGCCCTCAGCAGAGGATTGAAACTTCAGCAGTGGCTGGACCGACGGGGATTACGACAGGCCGACCTTGCCCGCATGAGCGGTCTGACCGAGATGACCATCTCGAAGTACATCTCAGGGAAGACCGACATCGGGTCGATGCGGTCAGCCAGCATCACCAAGCTGCTCGACGGCATGTTCGTGAGCGACGCCTGGGCCTGGACGTATTTCGAGATCCCTGTTGAGACGCGGTCCAGCTGGCGCTCGCTGCGGCAGGGCAAGATGGGCCCGCCCGAGCAGGGCGCGCTGGAAACGTTCCTGGCCGACCTGCCCGTGCAGGGCAGTGGTTGGATGATCCCGGCCCAGAGCATGCTGACCGTCGATCCCGCCGACAAGAGCGGCGGCCTGCAGATCGGGCAGTTCGGCGGGGCGTACTGGATCGCCAAAAAAGAAGAACAGCCCGCAGGGGCTGTCCTTCTGGGGAGATTCGTCAGCTCAGGTCCTCCCGCATAACCTGGAGCGCCTCTCGCACCTTCTCCATCTCGGCCTCTGTGTCGAAGTAAACGTGGTAGAGGCCGTTGTCTTCAGTGACTTCAAATTGAGCCACCTTCTGAAGCTCTACCAATTCGGCGGAATAGAGCATGGTCGGCAGAGTGAGGCGCTTGTCGGGCATGTGGGCATTGTGACTCAATCTGTGCTCCCGCATTACGTCATTTGCGTATAGGGTTACCTGAACGTGAAGGGATCGATCAGCACTCGGCGCAGGGATCGTTTTTCACGATGGGCGGCTTGGGAGGAGGGGTCACGGTCCCTGCGGCGAGGACTCCGCTGGTCGCGGTCAGGAGGGTGAAGGCAGCGAGCATCAGAAGCGATTTCTTCATGCCTCCAGCCTACGAGCAGAGCCGGAAAATAGCGATATCAACAGAGTTTATAGGCCCAGGGCGTCTTTAATTTCCTGGCGGAGGGCCGCGCTATCGACCCATTCAAGCGCGCGGCTCTGAGCCGCCTCCCACGACTTCCGATGCGAGAAGCGAGCCTGCTCACTGAACCGTCCAATAATCCTGATCAGTCCACCCAGATTCACGTATTCCCGCGCACCGATCTGCGTCAGGATGTCGCGGATCCGCTGCGCCGCCTGCGGATGGGGCCGGGATTCCGGACCCGTTCGGCCCGTCGCGGCGGCCAGGACCATCACCGAACTGCCGTTACTGCGCCCCGGCAGACGGTGCTGCTGGTAGCGGAACGAGAGCTCACCGCCGATCAACAGCGGCACTTCCGGCAGGCTCTCCGCCACCTCTTGATGCATCTCCGGCAGCATGGCCAGCAGCGCGAACGTTTCCGGCGCCAGCGACCGCAGCAGCGTCAGGAACGGCCCGCGTACCGTCATGGCGTTCAGGGCCGCATTGAACTCTGCAACCAGGTCGTCGATGTCGTCGCCGAAACCGCCCAGCTGATTCGCGCGGACCAGCGCGGCCGCCCGGTGAGCACGCTGGTCTGGCGTCCGGACGGTCAGACCCAGCAGCATCGTCCGGGCCTGCGCCGCCATTGGCCGGGCCTGAAGCATGCCCCACGCCCGGACGATCGAGCCGTACTCCGACTGTGGACTGGCTCCCTTGCTGAGCGGCGCGTGAAACGGACTGCCCAGCCGCAAGGCCCACAGCGCCCGCGCCACCTGACCATACGTGTCACGCGGCTCCAGTTGATCTGCCGATTTGTGATGCCGGCCCAGCAGCGCCAAGGTGAATGCCTGGATCTCGCTGAACTTCTGATCGCCCCGTGCCAGCAGGGTTGCAGCGGTTTCGTAATCACCCAGGGCCACGTGCGACTCCGCCAGCAGTCCCAGCGCCCACAGTCGCCGGCGATCAGACAGCGGGGCGCGGTTGATGGCGTTGATCAGCAACTGCGGGTCCGGCTGGCCCATGTTCGTGTGCAGGCGGCCGATCTCCAGCTCGACGTGTTGCACCCGGTACTGCATGTCGAGCGCCTGGGCCAGCGTGCGTGCCAGATGCAGCTGCGCGAGCGCCTCCGTGAACTGCCGCGTCTCGCCGAGCGCCATGCCCCGCGCGAACGCGCCGTCGGCGGCGTCTTCCACCGCGTGGGGATCCAGGCTGGTCAGGGGGCGTTCGGACGCCTGCAGGATGCTCGCGTACTGCCCGAGGGTGATGTTCGCCAGGAGGCGCAGACCGTGCGCGCCGCTGTCCTGCGTGCGGTCGAGCTCGTCGAGGGCTTCGTTGATGGTTTTTTTGCACCGGGTGGTCATGGCGATCCGGACCTTCCGGCGCAGGCGCAGGCTCTGAGGGGCGTCTGCGATGTCTGACACGAGTTCGGTGGGGTGGTTCGAGGTGCTGATCAGGCGGTCCCAGGTGGCGGGCGTGCTGGCGGATTCGTGCAGGGTCAGAGTCATCAATACCTCAACTGAGTTTAGGTCTTGCTTCATAGCCTAAACTGAGTTTATACTCTGGTCAAGCCCGAGCAAAACGGCGAATCCCCCTCTCCAGAACACGCCAGCCAGCGAATCCAACAGGAGAGGGGGAACGAGGCCCAGCATGACGTACTCCCCCCAGACCGTCAACCCCGCCCCCCGCTTCAACCTCGCCCTGATCGTGAATGAGGCCCGCCTGCACGGCGCGGCGTTCAACATCCTGAAGCCCGACCGCGTGATCACCGTGGACGGCGCCGAGTACAGCCTGGAGTGGATGCAGACCGGGTTCGACACCATGTCCCCCACCCGGAAGTACGGCGTGACCGTCACCTGCCGCGAGACCGGCCGTCGCGTCGAGTACGCCGTCATCGAGAAGGTCCGCCGCAACCGCCAGGGCGAAGGCAAGCTCCACTACAACTGCAAGTACGCCGGGATGAACGTCCACGGGTTCGACGAGGCCAACATTCACCTCGCCCAGACCGCCGCCGCGTTCCTCGCCCGCCGCGCCGCGCAGGTAGCCGCGTGACCGCCCAGCAGTACCGCGCCGACTGGGTCGTGCCCGGCCCCCAGCGCCTCACCCGCCTCGAGGAGTACCGCGCCCGCCACTGGGTCGCCCTCCTCGCCGAGCTGCACGCCGAACCCTGCACCGCAGAGCGCGCCCACCTGAGCCTGCGCGCCCTGCGTCTCGCCCGACTGGCCCGCCGCGCCCTCGAACTGGGAATGAACTGATGCCCGACCGCCTCGCCGACCTGTACGAACTCGAACGCGAGCTGCGTGACGCCATCGCCGCCGCCGGTCCCGACCACCCCAACCACGCCATCTGGATCCAGGCCCGCCTCAACGCCCTGACCGAGATGCAGACCCACCGCCGCGAGTACAGCGACCAGCAGCCCCTCCCCCTCACCCACAGGAGCGCCGCATGACCACCATCCAGCCCCGCACCGCCGCTGCCACCACCCGCCCCGCCCTGCTGACCCGCCGCGCGGTCCGGTACATCCTCGCCATCGTCGCCGTGGTGCTCTTCGCGGGCGTGGCCGGTGCGCTGGACCAGGAGCGCATCACGGTCCGCCTGCTGGCCAGCCTCGTGCCGTTCCTGCTGTTGGCGGTCATGCTGCTGCTGGCCGCGTTCGCGCTCCGCCCCACGCGCGACCACAGCGACCTGATCGACTCCGGCCCCCTGGAGCTGTTCTGATGGCAGCCCCCCGCAACCGCGTGCCCAGCGGCCGGCAGAAACGCCGCGTGCTCCGCGTCCTGCTGACCATGTCCCCCCTGACCACCGCCACGCTCTGCCAGGCGTTCGAGTTCAGCGACGAGCACACCTGCACGCTCGCCTGGAACCTCCTCCAGCAACGGCTCGTGCGGCGCGTGCCGGCTCCCATGCTCCAGGCGCACCGCAGCCAGGGCCGCGCCCATCACGCCCTGGTGCCCGCCCCCATCGCCGCCCTGCTGATCTACCGCCGCCCCACGCCCCTGCGCCCCACCGCGCACCTGATCGCGCTGAGCGAACTCGTGGACGGCACGTTCCGGGACGCGGACGCCCTGATGCTCAACCGCCCCCAGACCACCGCGCAGGACATGGCAGGTGCCGCGTGAACAGCGCCCTGGCCGCCCCGAACGCAGACGCCGCCGAGATCCTGCGCCACGTGTACCACGGCAGCGGCGTGACGCGCGCCGAACTGACACGCACTCTGGAGGTGCGTGCAGGCATCGTGGCGGCCGCGCTGGACGCCTTCAAGGACGCCGGGTTGATCCACTTCGACGACCTGCGATACTACCCCAGCCTGAACGACGACACGGACGTCACCGCCCGCCGCGAGTACGCCCGACTGAGTGGCGCCCGCAGCTGCCGCACCTGTGGCTGCACCGACCAGTGGGCCTGCGAAGGCGGCTGCGACTGGGTGGACGAGGACCTGTGCAGCACCTGCGATCCCACGGTCATGCGCCTGAACCAGCGGACCTCGTTCGTGGTCGTCGAGAATGACGCGACGTACGTCGAGACGGAACTGGCAGACGACGAGTGCGTGCGCCTCAACATCCGCCGGGGCGAGAGCGTTTGCGCCGTAATACTCACACCATCGGAAGCGATCGCGGTCGCCACGAAGCTCCTGATGTACGCCAGCGCCGCCGAGAACGACGGGGAACTCCTGTGAGCCGCCTGCAGGCCGCCATGGACCGCGACCGGGGCGCGCAGCAGGCCGCGACTGGACTGGTCGGTGATCCCCTCAAGCTGCCCTTCGCGCGCATCCTTCAGGAAGCCCAGCAGATCCGCGTGAGCGAGGCGTACCGCCGCATGGTCACCGCCGGCGCGTGCGCCCTGACCGGCGGCCGCGCCGAGGGCCTGTACCTCGACACCATCAAGGGCCTGAGTGCCCACGATCTGGACGTCATCGTCCGCGCGTTCCGGCAGCTGATCGTGGACATGGAGCACCGCCCCTTCCTTGACCTGCTCGGGCCGCTGTACATGGAAATCGGCCACAAGCTGGACAAACAGGACCGGGGCGAATTCTTCACTCCCTTCTGCCTGAACCGCCTGATGGTGGACCTGATCGCCGCCGGCGACCCGCGCGCCATGTTCACGCCCGGCGAGATCCTCACCGCGAACGAACCCGCCTGCGGGACCAGCGGCATGGTCCTGGCGTTCGCCGAGCGCCTCACCAACCACGGCGTCAGCCCCCTGCACCTGCGCTGGACGGTACAGGACCTCAGCCAGACGAGCTGCTACGCCAGCTACATCAACCTGACCCTCTGGGGCGTCCCGGCCACCGTCATCTGCGGCGACACGCTGCGCATGACCGTGAACTGGGCGTGGCAGAACGTCCACTGGCACCAGGCGAAGCCCTGGCCCACCGCCGAGGAACGCCGCGCGCACGTCGCCGAGGTCATGCGCCAGGAGCGCTTCCTGCGCGTGTTCCAGGAACTGTTCGTGGGGGCCGCGTGAGCCGCCGCCGCCTCCTGCCGGAAACCTGGCTGGCCGGGCAACTCGTGTCGTACCGCGCCGCTCCTGGCCTGTACATCCCCAGCGTGGTCCTGCGCGACGCCGGAGAGCCCGCCCCGTCCCTGACCGTACACGTCCACGGGCAGGGCGAGGTGCAGGCCGCCCGGATGGACGTCACGCCCCGCTGCGCACCCATCGGCCACCCCCTGCAAGCCGGGGACGAGGTTCAGGGCCGCCTGATGGACCCGCACGGCCTCCCGCTGTTCGAAGGCGACTGGACCGTCACCCGCGTGGGCCTGAGTGTCACCCTCGTGAATCCCCGCGTGCCCGGCGAGCGCGTCGTGAACCCTGACTACCTCGTCGTGTGCCGCCGCGCCGATCTCGCCCTGGCCCTGGCGGAACTCCCAGCTACCGCCGAGCGCCGCGCTGGCACCCGGAGCGGGAAGCGCAACCCTGCCCGCCCGGACTTCGGCCCACTGTTCGGCGGTGCCCGATGACGTTCCGCGCTGGCCAGACCGTCACCGGTCCCAGCCTGAGCGGCCCTGTGACCGGCACGGTCGTCCGCGTCCGCCCCAGCATCATCGACCGCAGCGTCCTGATCGTCGACATCGACGTGGACGGCCAGGAGTACAACCTCCCCGCCGAGGACTGCGCCATCGCCCGCGCGCCCCGCGCCGCCACCCCGGAGGAACCCGTGACCGCCACCGCCGAAGCGCCCCGCGCCGACCAGCCGGCCCCCGCCCCCAGCCACGGCTGGATGCATCCGAACAACTCCCACCTCGCCCACTGGGGCGACGGCACCCGCGTCCTGTGCGGCCGCATGGTCCCCGACGGCACCGAGATCGTGAACGCCGACCCGCACGCCGACGTGCAGCGCTGCTCGAAGTGCGACAAGGCGCTGCAACGGGACCTGAAGGCGGCCGTGGAGTCCAGCGACAGCCCGGCCGAATCCCCGGCCTATGCGCCCCAGGTCGGGGATGACGTTCGCGTCCGCACGGGCCGCCACGACGTCGCCGTGATCGTCAACGTGCGCGGCGACGAGGTCCAGGTGCTCTACGCCGACGGCACCCGCCCGTGGGTGCCCGCCAGCGCCCTGGAGAAGGCCCACACCGCCGAACAGCCCGAGCAGATCCAGCCCGCTACCGCGACCGCCCCGGAGGCCAGCTGGGCGGTCGGGATGACCGTGGAATTCACGTATCCCCATCCCAACCCTGACTCCCGCGCCCAGGGCATCATCACGAAGATCTTCGACGACGGTAATCGCCGGTACGACAAGGACTGCCAGGTCAAATACGGCAACGCCTTCTACTACCGCAACTTCGACGACCTCACCCTCATCGAAGTTCAGGAGAGCGCCCCGGCCCCTGCGGAACCCGTCAAGGAACCCCAGCCCACGGCGCCGGCCACCGCCGCGCAGTTCGAAGTGCCGCAGTTCGAAGCGCCCACGCTGGGCCTGCAGGCCGTGCCCTGGAACCGGATCCTGAACAGCAGCCTCAACCCCCGCAAGCACTTCGACGCGGACAGCCTGCGGGAACTCGCGGTCAGCATCTACCGCAAGGGCCTCCAGCAGAACCTCGTCGCCCGCCCCCACCCCGACCGCCCCGGCCACTTCGAGATCGCCGCCGGGGAGCGCCGCTGGCGCGCCATCGGCCTGCTCACCCAGGGCTTCGAGGTGGACGGGCACGAGTGGCTGGAATGGCCGGCCAGCACCCCCGTGAACGTCCTGGTGCAGGACCTCACGGACCTGGAACTGCTGGAGGTCGCCACGGCCGAGAACGTCCAGCGGCGCCGCATGACCCCCATCGAGGAGGCCGACGCCTTCGCCGCCCTCGCGGATCACGGCAGCCCGGTCGAGGACATCGCCGCGAAGTTCGGGTACACCCGCCGGACCGTCATCCGCCGCATCCAGATCAGCCGCGCCCTGTCCCCGCTGCTGCGTGACGAGTTCAACACCGGCAACCTGACGCTCGCGCAGGTCGAAGTCCTCGTCACGGTCGCGCCGGAAGTGCAGGAGGCCGTCTGGAACGGGTACCTGCGCAGCAACCCGCGCCTGTACCCCCCGGAGCACATCCGCAAGCACCTACCGAACAACCTGTTCCTCGTCCGGCACCGGCAGTTCCCGCCCGCCTGGTACACCGGCGGGGTCGTCGAGGCGGACCTGTTCGACGACGTGGAACCGTACTTCCAGGACCCGGCGCAGGCCATGGAATGCCAGCTGCGGCACGCACGGGTCCTGGCGGATCAGGACGTGGCGGGCGGCGCGGCGTTCGCGGAAGTCGTGCTGAACGCCATGCGCCACCACTACGGCGAGAACGGCAACGGCGTTGTGTACAGCGTCAAGAACGGCGGCGAGATGGAACGCTGGGAGAACATCGGCGCCCGCCGCAGCTGGTCTCCCCTGCCCGACGGCGGGTACAGCGTCAAGAACCCCACCCCGGACAGCAGCGTCCCGTCCAGCAGCGGCACCCAGGGCGCGGCTACCCAGCCCGGTGCGGCCCAGACCAGTGCCGTTCAGGCAGACCGGCCCGCCGTGCCCAGATACCCGGCCCCGTGGTCCCTGGAGGACATCCGCATCGATGCGGCCCTGACCGGCCCTGACCGTCGCCGCCGCCTGCAGGCCGCGTACATCCTCGACAGCATGCTGGACCGCGAAGTCCCGCACATCACGCCCGAACTCACCAGCGCGGCCGATCGCCTGGAGCTGCTGTTCAGCACGCACCTGAAGCGCAACGGGGACGGCTGGACCCTGAGCGCCGAGCCCAAGGATGAGACGGCGGAACTCGCGGTCGCCACCGAGATCCTGCGCCTGCTGCTCACCCTGACCAGCGCGGACCTCGACACGCTGTTCTACGGGTACTTCCACCGCGAGTTGAGCTTCTCGAACACGGCCGCCCCGACCGCGCTGGGCAACCTGGACCCGTTCACGCTGACGGAAGGGTTCATGGGAGGCTGCGACACGCTCGCCCTTCAGGAGATCTGGGACGACGCGGGCCTGGGCGACCGGGCGAACACCACGGACGAGTACCTGCGGTCGATGCTGCTCGAAGAGGCCCCCACCCTGGCCGCGCGTGGCTTCCTGCCCCGGCCCCTGCGCCCCGAGGCCGCCGATGACTGAACCCGCCTTCACCCCGGCCGTGCACTTCGAACTGGAGTTCAAGTCCGACTACCGCCAGCTGCTGGGTCACCCTGGCCACCCGGCGCAGGTCATGTACGCCAGCGCCCTGCTGGCCGTGTTCGGGCTGCCCCTCAACACGCCCGTCCGCCTGAGCATCCGCTTCACGGACCGCAACCAGCTGATCGCCGTCAACGGCCCCGTGGCTCACGAGGCCTCTCCGGCGGAGGTCGGCGCGGCGCTGAACGCGGCGGGCGCCATCGTGGCCACCACCTTCGTCCTGCAGACGCACGTGATCACCGACCTGAACGGGGAGGTCAGTCATGCGTGACCTGAACCGCCTTCAGTTCATGGCCGCCCCCCAGGGCAACCAGACCGCCCGCGTGGCCGTCGCCGTGGTGGGCGGGGAGGTCGTCGCGCACGCCCGCACCCTCGCGGACGCCCTGACGCTCGAAGCGGGCTGGCACGCCTACATGCGCGGACGGCCCCGCGCTCACGGTGGGAACGCCCGCGAGCGGACGCACTGGTACCGCGGCTGGGACCGCGCGCAGGCCTGGGTCAAGCAGCGCAGCCGCGCCCGGCAGGTGGCGTGATGGACGTCCTCACCGCCCACAACGCACGCGGGTACCTGCACGCCGTCACCTGCGACAGCCCCGCCGGGTTTGGGGAACTGTTCGCCCGCACCATGCGCGCTCAGGGCTGCACCGTCACGCGCCGCAGCATGGCCGACCACCTCGCCCAGATCGCCGCCGGCCGGGCGGGTCACGTCCGCGCGGACTCGCCCGCGCAGGTGGCCGCGCCCGCCCTTCCGGAAGTCGGAAGCACTCTCACGGTCCCGCACCTGGGCGCCGGCGTCGTGATCACCGTCCTGACCTGGCCGGACGGCACGCAGGCCGCACTGGTCCGCGCCCGCGATGGCGAGAGCCTCGCCCGGCCGGGCCAGTGGACGCCCCTGGATGCACCTACTCAGGCCACGCAGGACGCCCCACCACCTGAATCACCCATGCCGCCACCCGAACCACCCATCCAGCTGCCCGAACCACCCATCGACCCGCCCATGCCCGCCGCGCCCGTCCTCTCCGCCCCCACGTGCATGCCGACGCTGTTCGGCGACTGGAGCCCCGCATGACCGATCCCGCCCCCACCTACGCCATCCTCGACACCGACCTGCCCGCTGGCGGCAGCCTCAGCGACCGCATGGCCGTTCTGGAAAGCCGCGCCGACCTGATCGAAGGCCTGCGCGTCGAGATCGACGAGCACGAAGCCACCATCCGCGACGCGAAGGTCCGCCGCGACGTCGCCGCCAGCCGCCTGAGCGTCGCCCTGCACGCCGCCGACCTGCTGCGCGACATCGAGCACTCCATCGCGCCGCTGCTCGGCACGGCCCGCCGCACCCACCTCCCGAGCGGCACCACGGCCGCCAGCCCTGCCCCGGACGGCCTGGCCAGCCTGATCGACACGCTCGAACCCGTCACCATCACGCCGGAACTGGAGCCCGCACCCGCCCAGGTGACCGAGTTGTCCGAACCGGACGTCCAGCCCAGCCCTGAACCCGTGGCCGTCACGAACACCCTGGACCTGGTGTTCCCCGCCGGGTTCGAACTCACCGCGCGGGCCGTGGTGTACCTCGACGTTCTCGCTCACCCCGGCGCGACCCTCCCCGAGATCACAGACCGCACGGCCCTGCTGAGCAAGACCGTCAATGGCGTGCTCAGCCGTGGGACGGCCTGCCTGGACTTCTCCCGCGTCGGCGCGCCCAGCCAGTACACCCTCACGGACAGTGGCGTCAGTTACCTGCGCCAGCTGCACGCCTACGCCGTGAGCCAGACGACCCAGGCGGAGGAAGACAGTCCCGAAGAGCCGGAAGAGGTTGACCCGGAACCCACTGTCGAAGCACTCGAGTCACCGGAAGTCCCTGCCGAGGAAGTCGCCGCCACGCAAGAACCTGCCGTGGAAACGCCGGTCGAGGAGAACCCTGCCCCCGCCCCGGATCCGGTCCGCGAGAAGGAGTCGATCAAGGCGGTCAAAGGGGCGCCAACCAAGCGGGCCAAACCGGCACCCGCCCAGCCGACTGAACCGACGGCTGGCAGCGCCCAGGCCCGCGCGCTGGACTTCCTGCGCGAACACGGCCCCGCCACCCCGCAGGGACTCGCCGCGCACCTCGGCATGCCCCGCCTGCCCACCGGCGCCGTGATCTCCCAGCTCGTGAAGCACGGGTACGCCACCCAGACGGACACCGACCCCAGGCTCATCCTGATTCCCGGCGACACCCGCCTCCCCGCGAAACCCGCGCAGCAGGCGGCGGCCGGGCCGTCGGTCACGCTGACCGCGCCCGCTGACGCTGGCTCGCCCAGCCAGGAGGAACTCAAGGCCCGCCTCCGCGAGAACGCCGAAGCGGTCCGCGCGGTCCTCGGCAAGAAACCCATGACGGAACTGGACCTCCGAGCCAAGCTCCCCGACATGAACCTCAGCCACCTGCGCGCCGCACTCGGGTACCTCGAAGAAGGCGGCACCGTGCGCCGCGTGCCCGGCCCCACGCCCGCCAGCCGCGCCGCGTACGCCCTGGACGAACTGGACCTGCCCGCCCCGACCCTGGACCACCTGACCGCCGAGGGCCGCATGGTCGAGGTGCACCTCGCGCAGGTCACGGACCGCAGCGAACGGGACACCGCGTCGAACATGGCCCTGAAACTCGGCCTGCCCCGCGAGCAGGTCGAGGAGGCCCTCGCGGTCCTGCACGCCCAGGGCCGCCTCCGCTGGAGCCGCACCGGGATGCTCGTCCACTACTCCCTCACGACCGCCGGCGAGGTGGCCGCGTGAACGCCCTCGGCAGCCGCTACCTGATCGCCCAGGCCGTGCAGGCCTCCCTGCGCGGCAAGGACCAGCGCCTCAAGTCGTACACCGTCGGCGAGCACGACCTCACGCTGCACCTCGACCGGGTGGAACTCACCGCCAGGAGTGAGCACGCCGCGCGGCGCATCGAGAACGTCATCCGCACCATGCCCGACGCGCAGCTCGGCCGGTACGTGCGCGACGCGGAACACCTCCTGAACCGCCTCCTGGCCCAGCAGACCGGGACGGCCTCCGCGCCCCTGATCCGCCTCGCGCTCAGCTGCGTGCAGTCGGGCGTGGCGGGCCTCATGCGCGGCGGCTCAAAGGTCGCCGTGAGCGACATCAACGCGCAGATCACGCAGTTCGACGAGCAGTTGTTCACCACCCTGAACAGCGAGCTGGAGTACGTCCGCGAGACTGCCCGTCTCCGCGTCGAACAGAAGGACGCGGACATCCAGCGCCTGATCGCGCAGGCGGATCAGGAGATGAAAGCCGACTACGCCCGCTGCGTGGCGGACCTCGAAACCCGCAAGGCGGAACTGGACGCCCGTGAGGCCACGCTGCGCGAGCAGGTGGAGGCGGACCTGCAGATGGCCCTGCGTGCCGCCGATCAGGCCCAGGCGGACGCCAGTGAGGCCCGCCGGCAGCTGGACGCCGCGAGCGCCCAGATCACCCGCGAACGCGCCGCGCACGAACAGGCCCTCGCGGAATTGAAGCGCACCCTGGCCGCCGAGCGGACCGCCACCATCAACCGCGACCGGGACACCCGCAACCAGATCCACCAGCTCGAACAGGACAAGCGAACCCTGTCGTCCACGGTCGGGCACCTCAACCAGGAGTGCGAACGCCTCGAGGCGGAACTCGCGACCGCCCGGACCGCCGCCCCCGAACCCGCCCCCGTTCCCGTCCCGGCTGCCCTGGAGGTCACCGCCATGCCCACCCCCACCCTGAACCCCCGACTGGCCGCCATGAGCTGCGCCGTGTACCTCACCGCGCACGGCATCCCCACCCGCGCCGACGGCGACCACCTCACCGGCGAGCAGACCGTCCAGCGCAGCGAACTGATCGTCGCGTGGTCCACCGAGTACCCGACCGACGAAGCCCGCCGCGCCCACCTGCGCGCCAGTATCCGCCCACTCCTCGCCCAGGACGCCGCGTGACCACCCCGCCCGTCCTCCTGGCGCTGAGCGTTCAGGAACCCTGGAGTACCGCCATCCTGGATCTCGGCAAGGACGTCGAGAACCGCGACTGGCACCGCAGCCCCGGCCTGCTCGCCCAGGCCCGCCGCCTCGTCGGCCGGCGACTGATGCTGCACGCCGGGAAGACCTTCGACGACAGCGGCGTCCCGTTTATCCGCACGCTGACCGGGCAGCGCGTCCTGAAGACGGACTGCACCCTCGGCGCGGTCCTGGGTGTCGTCACCCTGAAGGCCGTCACGGTTGACGGCAGGCCCACCAGCCGCTGGGCAGCCTGTGACGCCGTGCACCTGCACCTCGCCGACCCCATTCGCCTGACCGACCCCATCCGCTGCCGGGGCGCCCTGGGCTTCTTCTGCCCGGACGACACCGTGCAGGAACGGGTGCGCCGCCAGCTGGCCGCGCAGGGCGTGACGCTGTGACCACCCCGCTCAAGCCCGCCGCGCCGGAAACGGAAGGGCGCGGCCCCATGCTCCTGCGGGTCGCGCACGCCAACGCCGGCCGGTGGATCACCGTCACGCAACTGCGCGACCTGCTCGGCATGGAAGAAACCAGGCACTACGCCAAACGGGCCGCGTACCTGCACCGCACCGGCCGTCTCGACCGCCAGCACGCCGCCGACCACCGCCCCGACCGCCCCCGCTTCGAGTACCGGTTCCGCGCGTGGCCGCAGACCCCGGCCCTGCGCGCCACGACCGAACTCGAAGCCGGCACGGACGCCAGCGAGGCCGCCCGCACCGCCCGGTACCAGCAGACCGTCACCCGCCGCCGCGCCGCCATCACGGCCGCCGCCGCGCAGATCCTGACCGTCCTGCGCGCCGCGCCCGGCCCCGTTCCGGAACAGGACCTCCTGGCCGCCGTGTCGCACCTGAGCGTCACCACGGCCCGCGAGACGCTGACGTACCTCGTGCACGAGACGCAGGACGCCCTGATGATCACGG
>NZ_NHMK01000021.1 GCF_002198095.1 Deinococcus indicus
AGAGAGCCTGCGGGACTGTCCCCAGAAGCCAGTGTCACTGACTGGCCATTCCCCCCCCTTTCTGGATGAAGTTTTCTTAGTCTTTAAAAGCTTTTAAAAACATAAGAAGATCTTCTTCTAGCGATCGAGAAAAATTCCTTGTGGGACATCGAAAGCGGGTTCTTTTCACCCAAAGAGTCAGAGGTGATCCACCCAAAGAGTCAGAGGTGAACTCCGGAAATTCACCCAAAGAGTCAGAGACCCTCGGTTCGAGCCTCACTCAAAGAGTCAGAGGTGATCCACCCAAAGAGTCAGAGGTGAACTCCGGAAATTCACCCAAAGAGTCAGAGGTCATTCAAAGAAAAAACGGAGGGAATTCCCTCCGTTTCTGGTGCCGTATATCAGCGAGGTCAGATGGCTTCCTCCCAGCGGTCGAGCTGCGCAGCCACCATAGATGGTTCAAGGTCTGCGAGTTGCCGGGACAGAGCAGATATCGTGATATGACCACCCTTGTAGAGTTCCCACATCCTTGGCTTGAACTGCCGGATGTTGGCCTCCTTCCAATCCTTGGACAGGACCTTGAACGTCATCTCGAAAGCGGCTTCGTTTGGGGTTGGCATGACATCGTTGATGGGCATGAGCTCACGGACAGGCTGTCTGGCTGAGGGCTTTTCCGGAAGACCAGTGACGCTGTTGTACTTCTCCGGACTGATCAGCATGTCGTGTAGCAGGCCTGGGCGGCTGCGAACTTTTCGGCTGTAGTCCGTTTGCAGCAGCCTCTCAAACTGAGCCAGGACCTTCCGAACATGGTCGGACGTCAGTTCCGTGGCCAGCTGAATGGCGCGCTGTTCTCCGAGGTGCGGTTTGAGTAACTGCGCAACTTCTGGATTGACCGGCTGCATTTCTGCTGCGGCGAACGTGTATGACACGGTTTTGTCGTCTCCGCGGCCGCTGTATTCGATGTCTTTCAGATAGCCTGCGCTCTGTAAGGCGGTGTGGGCAGGTTCCAAGGCACGCTGAATCTTCTGCATGCGGTTGAGGGCGGGCAGATGATGCGTCAACCCAAGGTGATCGGCCCAGGCCACCAGTGGCAGTTCCATCCGCAGCGGTATAGGTCCATTGGCAGTTGAGGTGGTCCGCAGAAGCGATAGCGCCCGGTACACACTCCGCCCCATCGGCTGCTTGATCTGACCGAGAATGGCGCTGTTGAGTGGCCTAATGTACCCGATGCGAATGCTTCTGGTCAGCTCCGGGTCCAGACGGATGACCAGCTTCGTCACACCTTGCCACTGACCCGGATTTTTGACAGCCGCGTCTTCAACGTTCTCGACCCAGTGTTTGCTGACGATGGACAGTTTGACGCTCCGCGCGTGCTGTTTGCCCTCATCAAGCCAGGCCTCGCTGATCTTGAGAGCGGTCCATTGAAGCCGCTCAAGGGAATCCTCAAGCCGGTGAAAGACGCGCTCACAGTACGGGAGTCCGCTCAGGCGAACGAGTTCAGACGCGGTCAGCCGGATTTCGCCTCCAGGCTCCACATTCTGCAGTACGGCCCCCGTGATCAGGCCCATCAAGACGTCATTGTCCAGACCGTGTGGAACTACGTGGCCGTTGGCGGCAGTGCACTCGATGGCAATTTCTCCAAACGCGTCCAACTGGAGTTTCTTCTGCCAGTGCTGTAGCTTGGTTCTGTTGGTTGCCAGAATGACGTTCAGTCGAGCCAAGTTCAGCTCGTCGTGGTACTGCGCCTGACGACTCGGCTTCATGGGCAGCCCTTTTGACACCATGGCATCAGCATAAGGTCTGAGAGCAATTCGATCTGCGTTGTCATGCCGGCACCGTCCCACGTGTAGGGGTGATCGCCGCACCGTGCTGATGGCCCTACAGGGAACGGTTGAGACGGAGCTCCCTGTCGCTCAGACGGAGAGCGCTTCGCGGACATGCTTCGAGGTGTAGTCCGCCCAGTGCTGGCGGTGAACTTCGTTCGCTACATCCAAGTCGTGCGTATGCTGGCGCAGCGCTTGGAGCATGACTCTGCACGGGACATTGGTGTCCGCCTGGTCCGCAAGGAGCAACGCAGTATTGAATGCACTTAAGGCCTCTTTGTCCGCCTCAGTGCCCATGCAATGGGCAGCATTGAAGGTTGACTGGCCTGGGAAGATGGCCCAATTGACTTCCAACTCGTCGGTTGACCAGTAGGCGGCCAAGTACCCGTCCTCGTCACGGATCATGACGTCACCGCTTCCTACACGGATCCTGAGAGCGCGGGAGCGCACGTGCAGGAACTCAGATGGCGTATCCATGTCCTGTAAGGCCTCCAGATGCGGCAGCAGCGCCTGAAGCAATTGTTCTTCGAGGTACGGTACGATCTGTGGCACGAGGAAGACGCTATCCAGTTCGACGCGACCACACGGATACACCGTGAGGTCTGGCGTGGCGTGATGATCGGAGAGCTCCGGGATCACCGCCACGAATCCGCAGGCCACGGCGTGCTTGTCGGGTAGTAGGTGCACCGTACCAACAGGCGTCGGGATGCGCGTGACGGGCAGGGCGGAGTGCGGTCGGGTCCGCATGTTGCGCGGGCTGCTGCTGGCGTTGCCAGGAAGCGGCGGACCAGTAAAGGGGACGACATGTGAGCTGTTAGCCATCGCCGAAACCTCAGATGGAGAGGGCGCGCCGCACATGTTGTACGGTGAATTGCGCCCAGTGTTGCTGATGGTGAAGCGTCACCCGTTGCCTGTCCTCCCGCTGGATTTGAAGCGCGGCCAGTCCGATGGCGATGGGTGTCAGCCGGTACGGCTGCTGATAGGCCGCTGTGAGCTGCTGGTGGAAGACGCCCAGCGCCATCTGGTTCTGCTCTGTAAAGGGGCATGTGGGCTGTAAGTCCAGTGCGGATGTGCTGTCCTGAAACGTGGCCCAGCGATGCTCGTGCTGACCTGACTCCCAGAAAACCGTCAGATAGGCATCCTCTTCGCGGATAGCTGCTTCGCCTGTGCCGACGGCCATGCGGACTATCTGTTCACCCACGCCGAGCATGCCCTCTGGTACGGGCAGGGCGCGCAGTTGATCCAGGTGGAGTGATACCACACTCTGAATCTCCAACTCCAGGAAGGGTTGCAGAGCGTGATGCAGGTACACCCCGTCAAATTGCACCTGACCGCAGGGACGGACGGTGACAGCGGGAGTGGCATGGTGCGGGGAGAGCCGGGGATGAACCGCTAGGAATCCCGTAGCGAGTGGATCGCGGCCGCGGATGAGGTGCAGCGTTCCGACGTCAGTGTGCAGGCGGCACGTGAGGGCGCGAGCGGCGTCTCTTGCGTCTCCGGTCACAGGCCTACGGGATGTTGTCGGGATCGTCATGAGCCCCGCACGAGGGCTCAGCTCCTGGGGGTACAGGGAGGTCATCCGGTGGGTGGGTGTCATACGGCCATCCGGAGATCCGCTGTAACCCTCGCGGCGCCGCGCTCGAGCACGTGGCACGTAGTTGCCGTGGCGTCGTGACCGATCACGTCCGGTCGCCTCCCAGTCTCCCCGTCCGTCGTTGCATGACCGGATGCTAAGGGGGAAGTGAAGCGATCGGCTGACAGGCAACCGACCAATCAATGTGAAAATGATGAGTTCAAGAGTGACGTGATGGAAACCGGACCACGAATCGCCGTTCCATGCCATCTACCGAAAGGGCCGCAGTGCCCTTGGATGTATCCATGGGGCCACTGCGGCCCGTGCCACAACGGGGCGGCGAAGCCGAAGCCTCCGGTTATGTAGTAAGCTAAACACGCCATGCTCCCACACCGCGTTAACGGCTGGGAGCGTGGAAAGCACCTTCAGGGAGGTGATGCGAGGTGGAGAGTACAACGCTCCGGGCGTTCAAGTACAGGCTGTATCCCACGAAGGCGCAGATCGCCTCCCTGGACACCACGTTGACCCTCTGCCAACGCCTGTACAACGGCATGCTCGAAGAGCGGCGCGGCGCGTATCAGAAAGCGGGCAAGTCGCTGACGGCCTACGACCAGATGAAATCCCTGCCCGAAGTGAAGGCCGCGCTCCCGGAATACGCCGGGGTCAACGCTCAGGTGTTGCAGGACGTGGCCAAGCGGCTGGACAAATCCTTTAAGGGCTTCTTTCGCCGCGTCAAAGCGGGCCAGAAGGCCGGATACCCGAGATTCAGGAACCGGGATCGCTACGACTCGTTTACGTACCCGCAGCCCAGCCAGAACAGCGTCTCCGGCAACGGGAAGCACGTCTACCTGCCCAAGATCGGCAACGTGCGGATCAAGCTGCACCGCCCGTTCTCCGGCAAGCTCAGGACGCTGGCCGTGAAGCGGGAGGGGCAGGAGTGGTACGCGGTCCTCACCTGCGAAATCCCCAGGCCCGCACCACTGCCACAGACGGGGAACGCTGTGGGCATCGATCTGGGGGTGAGGCACCTCATCGTCACCTCGGACGGGGACTTCGAGGACAACCCACGCCCGCTCCGCACCGCACAGAAACGGCTCCGGGTGCTGCAACGCTCGCTGAGCCGAAAGAAGCGCGGCAGCAAACGGCGACACAAGGCCAGGCAGGCCGTCGCCAGGTTGCACCTGAAGGTCAAGCGGCAACGCGACGACCTGCACCATAAGGCGGCGGTCAAGCTCGTTCGGGCGAACGACTGGATCGCGTACGAGAACCTGAGCATCACCGGGCTGGCCCGAACCCGCATGGCACGGAGCGTACTGGACGCGGGGTGGGGCAGCCTGATCGAGAAACTGATCTCCAAAGCGGAAGAAGCTGGGAGAACAGTGGTGGGCGTTCATCCCGCGTACACCTCGCAGGACTGCCAGCTGTGTGGACACCGAGAGAAACACTCGCTGTCCGTGCGGGAGTTCACCTGCAAGGGGTGCGGGGCGTTCCTGAACCGGGACGTGAATGCCGCCAAGAACATCCTGGCATGGTCGATGCCTTCGTGGACTCAAGGTGGCTCAGTGGAGCGTGCCTGTCCCGAGAAGCCCCGCTCTTCAGAGCTAGGGTAGTTCACTGGGCCTCCAGCATCTTTCTCTTCAGTCCTTTGGGCGTCAGATTGCCTTCCAGCAGGTCGCGGGTCGCCCGCTCCACTTCTTCAAGGGTCCCCATCATGGGATAGAGCGCAGTGGTGGTCGGCCGAATCCCGTAGGTCACCAGAATTGAGCGTGCCCGGAAGTGGTACGTGTCGTTCCGGTGCGAGAGCAGACCGTACGCAATTCGAACTGCGGAAATGGGTTGCCGCCAGAGCGTGACTTCACCAACCTGTTGAAGGAGGTCCTTTTTCTTTCGACGGCTGCCTCCCGGGTCACTCTGGATGAATGAAAAATCCCTGCGGAGGTCGAAGTCCAGTGCCCTCAGCACCAAGTCACACGCGTAGACCGGTGGTAGCGTGACGTCATCGAACACGAGATTCTGCTGGCCGACCTTCATGACATGCCTAACGGCAAACGAACAGGCGCCAATAGGGTCAGGCATCAAGGCCAGATAGGCCGCCGCCGTGGGATGCCAACGCTGCAGCAGTTTCGCCAGGCCGGGCGCACTTGCATAGCGGCGTTTGTCCGCCTCAGCAAAGACCTGGCGCAGCTTCGATTCAAATGTTGCAACCGAAAAATCCTCTGGAGCTGCCCAACTCAACGCGAGTTCGAGCCCGGCCCCGAGAGACAGCACACGCACATCGAGCAACTCGTCGGGGAGGTCACCCAGGCGTTCCAGAACGCCAGCTGCTGATGAAAACTCACCGCGTCCCAGATGAGCGGTCGCGCTGACCCATTTGACGAACGCATGCTGCCACTGATAGATCCGGAGGCCATCGTCATCTGATTGCCCGCAGATTTGCAGCGCCGCCGCGAAGTAGGCCGCTCGCTCGTCTGCCTCCTTGCCCTCACGGGGTGTTGCAGTGGCCATCATCAGAGCCCGCATCGCCTCGGTGATCCAACCGAACGGCTCTTCCCCAAGTGCGGTGGGCGGCACTTCGCCGGTCAGGCCACCGATACCCCAGAGTGCGGCATTGCGCTGCATCATGGAGTGCGCGCGCACCTGATAGGCTCCATCCGTGCGTTCTGCCAGGCTGATGAGGATGCTTTCTGCCTCTGCATAGTTACCCAGGATATAGAGGCTGTTGGCGAGGGCGAGTTCTGTGTAACGCCACGAATATCGAAATCCCTTTTTTCGGTCGTCCTGTACGAGAGCCGCTGTTGTTTCCACATGCCCGGCCGTGGAGTGACAGGAAATCAGGATTGCTCTTGCCCGTGCAGTAGATACGACAGCATTCATTTCTTCGGCAATGAAGAGAGCCTGTGATGCAAAACGGATCGCTTGATTAAAATCCTGCTCGTTCAAAGAGAGAATAGAGAGAGAAATATAGATTCCAATCTGGGCTTCCATGGCCAAGTCGTTCATGGTCAGTTTGCCCAGTCGGTCAAGTGCAAAGTCCAGAGCTCCCCGCATTTCTGCAACTCGCACGTGCATTTGGGGCCCACCTTCTTGGAGCACTTTCACCGAACGCCGGTAGATGGCAAATCCTTTGGCCATCTCATTCGCAACGACATCATTCATGGACAGGCAATGCTTAATGAGCCGATCCATTTGCGGCGTGGAGCGCCAGTATGACACGACAAGTGCTCGAATATATGACTCGGTCGTTCCGAGATCTTCGAGTGCTTCCACTATTTTTTCTGGGGGAACGGAATCTTCCAGTTGTTCCAAGAACCAATCTTGAAAAATGTGAGATGATCCAAGGTCAATTCCGTGAACGTCCATTCAGTACCTCTTCCTGGTATGGATAACTCTTCAGTCGTGGTCGGTGGAGAGTGAGCCACAACAACCAGCACCGCTGGTCGCAAAGCTTTTTCCGTCGGCTGCATATGCCAACGCCGCACTCAAGGCGATAACGACAATCAAAAGGTAGGCGGCGAGCTTCTTAAACATAATGACTCCTGTGTGTGCTTGGACATTGATTTTGTTAAAATGGTTGCCGGTCCAGATCAGTGATATGTGCAGTACAGAAAATATTGCCGTCATCTTCCGAAATACAGACAGAAACTGAGTCAATGCCCAAAATCAGTAAACAGACAGCCATCTTCTCAACCATGACGATCGACTAGCCCAGCCAGCCCGCGAGCACCGTTCGGGCCAGAGCCAACTGATCCTTCTGGAATGGGTACTCAATACCAGCCGCTGCGAAGATCTGCTTACTCCCTGTCGTTGCGCCCAACAGCATACTGGACTTCAGTCGTTCTAGAGCCGCATCGCGGTCTTGCTCGAATGCGTGTACGAACTGCAGCGCCGCGATCATCGCAATCGCGAAATCCACGTTGTAGAAAGCGAATCGGAAGGTATGCGGCTTCTGCCAACCTTTCTTCAGGATATCTTCGAGCCCGCTCCAGTCCACACCTGAGGTCCGGATCAACCGGAGGTATTGCGCGTCGATCTCCTCGGTGGTCGGCTGCTGCTCCTGCTGATACACCCAGAGTTCCAGTCGAGTTCTTTCCTCAACATCGCGGAAGCGTTCCATGATGCGCTCAGCAGTGGAGCGTAAATACCACGTGCGCTCTTCTTCCGCAATGTCGTGGAGCTCAAAAAACTCCAACAGACCGATGTATGTGAAGACGAACGCGTAAAACTCTTGGACTTCCCAGAAATTCATGAAATCCCAGAACACATGCTCCGGGTTGCTGGAAATACTGTGATTGTGAACGGCATGACCCACTTCATGCAGAAGCCCCCGGAAGAGATTGACCCCACCTGTGAAATTACAGACCAGGACCGACCGGCCTTCTGCCATAAAATGAGCGCAGATGTTGCCATTCGGTTTTCCAGGTCTGGGCGCCAGATCAAATCCATCATGTCGCTGGATTTGACGGACCACCTCTCCAAATTGAGCGTCTAGGCTGTTCAGGACTTTCAGTGCCGTTGGCACGTACTGGTCCAGGGGCAGATCGAAAGATTTTGGTTCAACAAGTGCGACGCGCAGGTCCCATGGCCGTAGGGCGGTGACCCCCAACACCTTCGCGCGGTGGTTATGCAGGGAAGTATCAACGTCACGGTAAACATCACTGATCGTCCGTAGCAGCTCTTCCGTACCAGCAATGGTGTCTTGGCGGTCCTGCCAGATGTATGCGGCGTAATTGGGGTGGCCGGCCTCCACCGCCATCGCCCGGCGGACGCTGAGGATCTTCTCGAAGAGGTCATCGAGCCCTGGAGCAGACGCCAGTTCAACCGCCTTGACAGCGTGCCAGACCGCTTCACGTTCGTTGCGGTCTTGGCTTTCGCGCAGGAGGCGGTCAGCGTCCGCCATCGTCAGTACTGTTCTCCCAAGCTCAAAGTGGTGTTGGCTGACGACATCCTGGTATTGCTTCGTGAGACGGCTGAATTCCTGGTTCAGTTCAGCCATGCGAGGAGAGGGAGGCGGCGCACTGGCGATGAGTCGGGAAACGGCTGGGTTGACGGATTCGACGCCCGTCTGGACAGCCTGCTCTCTCAGGCGTGAATCGAGTTGCTCCAGTTCGGGTAACCAGTATTGCGTAAAGCGCTTGTGCAGGGCGTCGGTGGTCTGATCACCCGGGCGCTGATACTGTCCGACGATTTGCTCGATCCAGAGCGTTTGGACACGCATTTTGAGATGGCTCCAGGTTTTAAACCAGGAGGGCAGGGTGGATTGATCTCCGGTCACCTCGATCAGAGCCCGGTGGTCATCCATGAGCGCTTGTGCCCTGGCATCCAGGTCTTCGAGCGGGGTGGACATGACTTAAACTATAGCGGCACATGCCTCGTTTACGCCGTCGTGATCACATGTTGGCCACCGTGCCGGCCGTCATCTTGACGGCGGTGGCGTCCACTCATATCTGGCGTTGGCATCACGAGACTGTCAGTGCGTGGCGGGGTGGAGGCTTTGGCATGTACTCGACGATGAGTGATCAACGGGGCCGCCGAGTGTTCATTTTCATTCGTGATCAGCATGGTGAATGGCAGCGAGCGGAGCCACCTCAGGATATGCGGCGGTTCAACGAGACGATTATGGTGCGAGCGTCTCGGCTTAACCTCATGACGTACGGTCGTCAGATAGCGTGCAATCCAGAAATTAGATATAAATATCCCGCATTGAAGTCTGTCCGAGTGGACTTTAGGGAAATCTCATTTGACGCTAAATTATATACGGTTACAAATTCTTTGAAGGAATCCATCATAATTGAGCCCTGTCGTTAATAAATTCGGTGTAAAAAATCTACTCGACTCCTTGGATGCATGGCAAGTGGTTTGCCTCATGACTCTTTTTACATTATTGACGTTCAACGGATTAAACAAGCAAATCGAAATAATATATGGCTGTGTATTTGTATTTGCAGCTATCTTTCGTAGCGTTCTTGATAAAGATTTATTTTGGTTCGTGATCTTGTTGTTAGTTTTGATGCCTGCGGTGATTGACTGGTGGTCACTTGGCGGGCACGCATTCCTTCTGCTGTATTGGATTATCGCTATTTTCCTTTCATTTTTTTCGAAAGATAGATTGAATTTTATCAGCAAGGCGGGTCAATATCTAATCGGCTGTGCGTTTCTCTTCGCGTCTGTTTGGAAATTTATATCTCCAGAGTTTGTTAGCGGGGATGTGATGAAGTATTTCATGACTACAACCGTTCCGATGGGGGTAACAACAAGCCCTTTCACTGGTCTGGATCGATACAGTTTGTCGGTAAATATCAGAAACATCAACCAGTTATTGCTACAAGATAGCACTCAGACTGTAAAATTGGTTGGTCGATTTAGTGTCGATCGCCCGGCCGAACTGTTTACTATGGCTACTCAGTTCATAGAATTAATGATCGCCTCTGTCTTTATTATCCCAACGCCAAGTAAATGGCTGTTTATCAGGGAAATACTTCTAATTTTCTTCTTCCTGACGGCATATATCATTATGCCTGTTCCCGGATTTGCTGTTCTTTTTTCTTGTATCGGCTTCGTATTTTCTCGATCAAGTTATTCAAAGCTGTTTTTCTTGGCTGCATTTTTCATATGGCAAATCTTCACTTTGCCATTTCTTGAATGAATCATCGAAATGAGATTCGAGATGCACTGGGTGTTTCGTAACAGACCAGCGCCTCTTGCAACAAAGGGCGCTGATCCGAGTGGTCGATATGGTCTGGCTAAGTTCAGGATCCCGAGCCGATACTGTTCATCATGGTCGTCATCGGCAGGAATACCGACACCACGATGACCCCCACCACACCGCCGAGGAAGACGATCAGGATCGGCTCGATGGCGGTCGTCAGGCCTTCGACCTGGGTGGTCACCTCGTCGTTGTACATCTCCCCAAGGTAGTTCAGTGTTTCCTTGAGTTTGCTCTTGTCCTCGGCCGCGCGGAATTGCAGCCAGTACTGCTCAGGGAACTGTCTGGGATTCCCGGCCATGACGGGGAACATGGGGAGGCCATCGATCGCCTGGGCGCGCATCTCCCGGAAGTGCTTCTGATAGACGTCGTTCGCGGCGAGCTGTGCGGTGATGGAGAGTGCGTCATCAAGGGGGATGCTGTTCTTCAGCATCACGGACAGGCCGCGGCTGACGCGCGCGAGAATGAACGTCCGGGTCATCGGGCCGACCAGGGGCAACCGGAGGATCCACTCGTCAATGCGGTAATGGCCGTCCGGAGTGGTGCGGTACCACCGGAAGAGCAGCATGGTCCCCACGATCACCCCCACGACCCCCAGCGTGACCAGCGGGTTCGAGGCGAGCTCACTGATCTGCTTCACGACCCTGGTGAGTGGTGGCAGTTCCGCCTTCAGGCCGTCCAGGATGCCCATGAACGTGGGGACGACCTTGGCCATGATGAAGTACGTCACGATGAAGCACGCGGCCATGATGATGGCGGGGAGGGTCAGGCCTTTCTTGACCATGCCCGCGATCCGCAGCTGCCACTTGTACATCTCGCTCAGCTCTTTGAGGCTCGGCGCAATGTTGCCGCCTTCAGCGCCCATGCGGATGAAGGCGACGAACACCGGATCGAACGCATGCGCGTACTGCTTGCGGGCCACCACTTCGTCCAGGGGATGGCCTTCGTCGACTTCCTTGCGGATACTCTCAATGGCAGCGCGAAGCTGTCGGTTGGTGGTGGTCCTGGCGGCCACGCCCAACGCCTCGCTCTGCGCGACACTCCCCGATCCGAGGAGCTGCGCGAACTGCTGCGTGAACATGGCCCGATCCTTCAGGCTGGGGGGGCGGTTCTCCCACGGCATGGTGATGTCCTGGTTCCGGGTGATGCTGGTGACCTGCACGCCCATGCCGGTCACCATCTTCTGGGCTTCCTCCTCCGTCGCGGCGACGATCTTGCCCTTGCGTTCGGCGCCGCGAGTGTCGAAGCCCTTGTAATTCCAGGTTTTCATGCGGCCAGCAGGCTCACGGCTGGGAGGAGCCAGGCCGCCCCGAGCAGGGCGGCGCCGAGCAGCCAATCCAGGCACACGGGGCGGGCGGCGGTGGCCAGCGCAATCACGGGGCGTCTCATTCGGGCATCCACGCGTACGCGATGGGGTAGACACGGCCCTGCGTGTCCTTCGCCTGCCAGGTGATCGTGATGGGCGCAGTGGACCGCGTCAGGACGGAGATCGTGCCGACCAGCATCGCGCGGGGCATGAGTACACCGTTCGTGCCGCCGCTGCTGTCCCGCTGCGCGAGCTGCGCTTCGACCGGCTGGCCGTTCTGGTAGGCGCGCAGGGAGGCAGGGTCGATCTGCATGGCCTGGCTGCTGCTGATGTTGCTGAGCGAGTAGGTGACGTTGGTGCCACGCCCCCGGAAGTTCAGGCGCAGGTACTCGGGGACGAGCGTCGTGGTTGGCGTGTACTGCGCCTGCTGTGCCTGCGGGGCCATGGTGGGGGCCGGCGTGGCGGGTGCGGGGGTCACTTGTGGAGCCGTCGCGGTCGGCGTGAAGGCGGTGGCAGCGGCCGGGAAGGCACTGGTATTGGCCGGGAACGCACTGGGAGCGGTCGGGAACGCGGCCTGCTGGAACAGGTTATTCGCCGAAGGGAAGGCTGCCGGTGCTGGTGCGGTGGGTTGCTGGAGAGGGGCTGCCGCAGTGGGGAAGTTCGCCAGAGTCGGCGCGGGGGTATTCACCGCTGCCGTGCTCGGTGCCGTCCAATTCATGGCGGGTGCAGAGGCTACGGGCAGGGCAGAGGCCAAGGTCGGCGCCACAGTGCTCGGGACACTGATGGCTGCTGCTGGACTGGTGGGGAAGGTCTGGGCCTGGGGAGCGGCCTGCGGCATGACTGGGAGGGTCACCTGAGGGGCTGCGGCGGGCGTGGTGGAGCGCCCGGACGAGATCGCCTGGGTGATGCGCATCCATTCCGCCTGGTACCGCACGGTCTCCTCCAGGGTGGCCACGCGGATGGGTTGCGGGCTCTGGATGTAGATGCTGATGCCGGTGCCCTCGTAATTCGGCACGAAGTACGTGCCGTTTGCGATGGTCACAGTTCCGTACGGCAGGAGCTGCACGTTCAGGGGCATGACCATCGGCTGGGCGCCGGGCGCGGTCACCACGGCATTGACGGCCGTCTGTGCGGCACTGAGACTGGCGGAGCTGAGGAGGGCGGTCAGGACAACGGTGAGTAACTTCTTCATGGGATACCTCGCTGGGGGCAGTGTGCGTGCAGTAGGGGTGACGACTTAACGGCCGGGGATCTTGATCTGCGTGACGCCCGCGCCTGGGGTCACGGTGGGGACGGCCGGGCCGCGCGTGTCGGACCGGTCGGCGGCCTGCAGGCTGATCAGGAGCACACTGGTGCCCTTCGTGACGCTGGTCTTGCCGAACAGGGCGCCGAGCACAGGGATTTCACTGAGGATCGGCACGCCTTTCTTCGTGGCGCTGTCGTCGGTGGACAGGACGCCGCCCAGCAGGAGGGTCTCGCCGGGCGTGACGGTGGCGATCGTGGTGAGGGTCTGCTTCTCGACGAGGATGGAGTTCTGGACGCCGGCGCGCGGGGTCTGTCCCAGGTTGAGCTGGATCTGGAGTTCCACGCGGCCGTCGGGACTCAGGCGGGGCGTCAGGGTGACGTTCAGGCCGTAGTCGTAGGTTTCGCGGGTCTGCGTGGTGGTGCTCGTTCCACCGCCCGTGCTGGTGTTGGTGACGGGGAGGAGCAGCTGGCCACCATTGCGGAACACACTAGGCCGACCGTCCTGCGCGACGAACGAGGTGTCGAGCAGCGTATTGGCGCGGCCACTGGTGCGAGCCGCCTGGAGTTTCGCTTCGACGCTGACGGGGCTCAGGCCAGCGGCGTACCCGGCGGTGAGGGCGCCGTCCGTGTGCCCGATGCTGAAGCCGCCCACGCCGACCTTCCAGTCGAGGCCCAGGTCTGACCCGTTGCTGCCGCTGATCTGTTCGATGCGCAGCGCCATGCGGACATCAGGCAGTCGCGCGTCGAGATCCTGAATGGTGCGCTTGACGCGGGCCACAGCGTCCGGGTTGCCGGTGAGGACCACACTGCGGGTCCGGTCATCCGCGACCACGCGCACGCCCCCAATCAGGGTCGCGCCCGCGCTCTGCCCTCCGCTCTGACTGGTCGAAGGGGTACCGCCCTGGGTGGTGGATGCCGTCGTGCTGCCCGTCCCCTGGGCTGTCGTGCTGGTGGGGGCCTTCTCGCCACCCTCTGCCTTGGTGCCTTCCTGTACGTACAGGGTGCCCAGCTGCTGCACGAGGGTGGCCGGCGTGGCGTACGCGAGCGAGACGCGCAGGGTGACGTCCTCCATCGTCGGTGCCGGGGTGGGCGCACCCAGACGCACCTGCTGCAGGTAGGCACTGACGCGCACCTGCTCGATCGGCGTGGCGCGCACTTCCAGGCCGCCGCTGACCACGCGGACAGACGCGTTCGGGAAGATCTCCTTCAGGGTCGCGTCCGTCCCGCTGGACACGTCCGGGTACACCACGATGACGCGCATGGCTTCCCGCACTTCAGCGGCACTCAGGGCGGTCTGGAAGGCCGTCAGGTCATCCACGGGTCCCCGCAGGACGTACGTGCCCGCGTCCAGCGGCGTGGGCTTCAGGGTGCTGCTGACACTCGCGGCGATGCGGGTGACGAGGTCAGCACTCAGGGACGTTTGGATGGTGCGCTGCTGCTGCACGTCGGCCGGTGGCACGGCCAGGGGAACGGGGTCCTGGTCAGACCCGGCCACTGGCCGGTCCGGGGCGTCCTTCTCCAGCTGCGCGATGGTGATCTTCGCGGCGTTGAGAGCGGCGGCACTGGGCGCCTGAAGGTACGCGCGGCCGTACGCGGCGAAGAGCTTCACGTCGTGCAGGGCCGCCAGGGTCGTGCGGGCCAGGTCCGGGTCCGTGCGAGTCATGGGTACGCTGTCGGTGATGGTGCCTGAAGCGGCAGGTGTGCTCACCTGGGTCGTGAGGAGGGCCTGCACCTGGGCGACCTGCTCCGCCGTGCCGCTGATGATGCTCGCCTCGCCCACGGGCACGATGGTTGTCCCGGTGAGGGTGGCCAGGCGGGCCGCGTCATCGGCCGTCAGCAGCACGGGGACGGTCACGAGGACGGGCTTGGGCGCAGTGAGCAGGGCATTGATGGCGCCTGGAGGGGCGATGACCAGCGTGTCGCCGATGAGCTGCGCAGCGATCTTGTCGCTGTACAGGCTGAGGAGGCGTTCGAGGGCGGCTTTGCCGGTCAAGCCCTTGATGGAGAGGGTGACGGGCACGCTTGGGATGTCCCGGGAGAGGAGGGTGAGGCCAGTCGCCTTGGCGATGGCGGTCAGGACGGTGGAGAGTGGCGCGCCACTGGGGAGTGTGACGGTGACCGTCTTGGCGAGCTTCGGGTTGCTGGGGAGCGTGACCGCGAGTGCGGGCGTGGCGGTGACGGCCGCCGGGGTGGCGGCGTACGCGGTGAGGGATGCGCTGGACAGGGCCAGCATCAGGGTCAACATGCGGTTCATTCGGCCTCCTGGAGCAGCACGGTGCGCGTGCCACTTGCATCACGGAGTGTGAGTTGCGTAGGGGTGACCGTCACGACCTTCACGCTGGTCCCCGGGATGACCTGACCTGCCGTGACCGTTTCATCCCGGCCACTCACGGTCAGCAGCGCGATGGTCTGGCCGCCCTCGGATTGCACCGAGCCGAGGTACGTCACGGGTGCAGACGTGGGGGTGACGGGCGCAACAGGGGCCGCTGCGGTCTCGCTGGGTGCAGGGGTCAGGACGGTTACAGCGACGGCGCTGCCCGTGCTCTGCGGGCGGGGCGCGGGAAGGACCGTGACGGGCTGTGCGGTAACGGGCAGTGGAGTGACAGGCTCGGGGGCGGGGGGCACGTACCGGGGTGGCGCGTACGTGATCGGTGCGACCTGCACCGGTTTCACCGACTGAACGGGCAGCGGCGTGGGTGCGCTTACGATGGGAGCCGCAGCGACTGGAACCGCAGCGACTGGAGCTGCATCAATGGGAATGACCGTGGGGGTGGCGGTCTGGAAGGGGGCTGGCGCTGATGGCTGCCCGGCACTCTGGACGGTGGTGCGTGGGACACCTGTGGTGCTGGGCGCTCCCGAACCGAACGATCTGGAGAGGGCTGGATCTGGGGTGACGAGCGCCGAGGCGACTTCCTCGCTGGGTGTTGCCTTCATGGGCGGCTGTTCAGCCACAGCTTCAGGGGTGGTAGGAACCGTGCCGGGCTGGTTGGCGGGCGCGGCCGCCGACGTCGCGGCAGACGTGGACGTGTCGGGGGTGGTGGTACTGGGCAGTGGAGTGGGTTGCCCCGCTGGCGTGCTGATCGCGACAGGCGGGCTCTGCATCCCGGGCGTGCTGGGGGACGCGGGCGCTCCCGCACTGCCAGGTGGTGGTGCGGTCAATGCGTCACTGGGAGTGACGGGCGCGGCAGTTCCGGGCGGCCCGGAGATCAGGGCAGGGGTGGGATTGGGCTGGAGTGATCGGGCGATCAGGACGATGCCGAGGACACTGAGGGCGGCCGTCATGAGGAGGATGCGTGGCGTCGGCAGACGAACTTTCGCGGTGGCTTTCGCGACACCTGATGCTTCGTTCTGGGGTGCGGTGGTGGCGCTGTTCTGGTCAGCCTGCACCGGGTTCTTCTGTTTCTTGAGTGCTGCACCAGGACGTGTGGGTTTCTTGAGACCGCGTTTCTTGGGTGCGTCCTGTGGTGCGGTGGGGGCCTCGAGCTGAGGTTCACTGGGTGCAGCTGCGGAAGCTGGGCCAGGCAGTTGGAATTCCTGGTCGGGCGCTTCGGCTTCCTGATCGGGTGCCGGGAGCGGATCTGTGGGCGCTGTGGCTGGTGGTGCTTCGGGTGCGGGGACAGGACGCGCGACTGACTTCACGGTTGCTGGTGCCAGTGCAGGCGACACGGCAGGTGCGGGCGGGTTGGCGGTGGCAGCAGGGGCGGTTACTGCAGGTGCAGGGGTGGGGGTAGAAGCGGGAACGGGGGCAGTGACGGGCTGAGGCGATCCGGTACCCGGCGCAGATGCAGGGCGGGCCGGTGCGGGGCGGGCTGGAGCCGGGCGGGGGACAGGGCGCAGCTGGTCTTCGGACGTCATGGTGTCCCTCCGTTCGGGATGGCAGTAGGTGTCGTCGGGGTGGGCGCTTTCACTGGTGTGTTGTCGCGGGTGTAGGTGGTGAGTTTCAGGGAGCCGGTCACCTGACCGTCGTCTCCGGCCGACAGGCTGATCCCGCGGGCGGTGAAGGCGCGGGGGAGCGCGGCGATGGTCTGCACGTAGGCCTGCGTGCGGGCGTACGTGCCGCTGATGTCCAGGTCGAGGTCCACGGCGTTCACGCCCGCGATGTCACTGACGCGCACGGTGCGGGAGAGTTTGCCTGTGGTGACCCCGAGGCGCTGGGCAGCCAGCTGGAGCGTGTCCAGCACGCGGGGGAGCTCCTCGCTGTCGGGCAGGCTCTGCTGGAGTTCAGCGTCCGCGCGGCTCAGTTCGGCCGCTCTCACCTGCTCAGCCGGGAGCGCGGCCGCGTCCGCGGTGAGGCGGTCGATCTCGCTCTGCAGGCGGGTCTGCTCGGCCCGGGCGGTCTGCACCATCGGCCAGGACCACTTCACGATGCCGAGCACGCCCAGCAGGCTCACGGCGATGGCCGGTACGAGGGCTTTCTGATTCATGGCGTGCCTCCAGTGGAGGTGGCGGTCACCCCGGGTTCCGGCACCGTGGAGGACGTTGGGGGCTGTGCAGGCGGCGCAGAGGTCTGCGTGATGGGGGCCGTCCGGAACGTCACGTCGCAGGGCAGCGTGTTGCAGTCAATGCTGCGCACGTCCACGCTGAGACCACCCATCTGGTAGGCCCGGACGAGATCCTGGGGGCTGCTGGTGACGGCACTCAGGTCGTACGTGCGGTCCACAGTCGAGCCGAAGGCCCGGGTATCGGTCTCACTGGGTGGGTTGGGTCCAGCGAGGCGCACGAGGGCGCCCTGGATGGAGCCGGCGCGTCCGGCAATCAGCGGGAGGTCCGTGGCGAGCGGGCCCTTGTTGGTCATCAGTTTCTGCGCTTGCGCGACTTTCGCTGCGAGTTGCTCATTCCTGGCCCGTAACCGCTGGGTCTCCAGAGCCTGCTGTTCGAGCGTGGCGCGCTGCCCTTCCAGGACGGCGTTCTGTCCGTTCGTGGCCGTCCCGAGGGCGAACAGGCCGCCGTTGATGATCGCGGCGAGGGCCAGCGCCACGTACAGGCTCGGGTGGATGGTGGTGGCCGCGTCCAGGCGGCGTGAGAATGCGGCGACGACCCCGCCGGTGGTGGTGGGTTGCTTGGGAGCGGGCACCCTGGCCCCGCGTAGGACAACGTCGAGTGGAATCCACTGGGCCGTGATGGCGGCCGGAAGGTTGAAGGAGGGCGTGGGTTCACCGATCAGGAGAAGTTGGGGCGTATCGCCCACGGCGACGGGTCGGCTGAGGGCAGTCTGCGCGACCTTTTCCAGGTCCTGACGGTCGTTGCGGGCCTGGGAGCGGGTGACGAGGTGTGCAGGGGAGGCGACGGTAACCTCGAACGTATCGTCGAGGGGGTGGATGATCACGGCGCTATCGGGGAGGCCAGCGGCTCGCAGGGCCGCGCTGGCGAAGGGGATGACCTCGGTGATGCGCAGGCCGGTTCCGCGGGCAGCCGCGTTGACCTGGGCGACCAGGGCCCGGTCGTGCAGGGTAAATAACGTGTCTGAGCCCGGGGTGGTGGAGACGAAACTCTGGAATTTCGTGTCCAGGAACGGCAGGAGGTTGTCCTTCGGAACGGCGGGTGGAGCCTTCTCCTGCTGGAGCTGCCCGTGCAGGACGAGGAGGGTGGGGCCCTTCGCTTTGATGCTGCTGGCCATGGCGCGCAGGTTCTTGAGCGGCCCGGGCTCGGCGGTTTTTGTGGGGCTCAGGAGGAGGGCCTGGGTGCCGTCGACGTACAGGACATTCATTCAGCGCTCCATTTCTCGGGCTGGATGGCGTACTCCTGGGCGACCTCTTCGCTGATGATCCCGGCTGCCACGGCCCGCTTGAGTTCGTTATCCATGCTGCGGTTCCCGTACGGGTTGCGGGCTTTGAGGGTGTCCCGGAGGGACTGCAGGTACCCGTTGTCCGTCTCGCCGTTGGGGCGGATGATGCTGCGCTGGTTGCTGGTCAGCACCATGGCCTCGTGGATGACCTGCCGCTTCCCGGCGATGGTGGGGACGAGCTGCTGCGCGAAGATGCCGACGAGAATTTCGGAGAGTGCGTGCCGGGCGCGGTTCTGCTCCTCGGCCGGGAACTCGTTGATGATGCGTTCGACGGTGGCGGCGCTCTCGTTGTTGTGCAGGGTGGAGAGCACGAGGTGCCCGGTGGCCGCGGCGCGGAAGGCCGCGTTGATGGTTTCCGCGTCCCGCATCTCGCCGACGAGGATGATGTCGGGTTTCTGCCGGAGCGCGGCGCGCAGGGCGCCACTGAAGGACCCTGTGTCCACGCCGACTTCCCGCTGGAGAATCTGGCTGCGTTTGCTGCGGAACACGAACTCGATGGGGTCCTCGATCGTGATGATGTTGTGGCACTGGGTGCGGTTCACGTGATCGACGAAGCTGGCGAGGGTGGTGCTCTTCCCGCTCCCGGTCGGGCCGGTGACGAGGATGAGACCGCGCTTCTGGCGCATCACCCACTTGAAGCCCTCGGTGAGGTGGCCGACGCCGTGCGGCGCTTCGCCCATCTCGTCGTCGAGGAGGCGGAGTTCGTTGAAGCTGGGAATCTCGCGGGGGAGGGGTCGCAGGACGAGGTAGGGCCGCCCGTGCTCCTTGCCGCCACTCACGCGGAAGTTACTGAGGCTGGTGGAGGTGCGGTAGTCGGCGTCCCAGGGTTGACTGTCCGGGATGTCCCGGTAGCGGGTGTCCCGGCAGAGTTTCTGGTGGAGGTTCGTGACGTCGTTGCCGGTCAGGAGGGCGTACTGCGTCTGCGGGGTCCAGACGCCGTGCAGGGCGATCAGGGGGGGCTGGCCGGTTTTGAGCTGGATGTCGGAGGCACCCGCGCGGGTGAGGTCGTCGAGGACGGTGCTGATGTTTTCGGGGGTGACTGGGATCATGGAGGCCTCGATTACTTGACGCGGGTCAGGACGCTGTGGAGGTTGGCCTGGTGGGCCGCGACTTTCTCCATGCCGTCCTGGTGGAGGGTTTTCAGGCCGGCCATGGTGGCGGCGAGTTCGAGGGCGCCCTGATCGCGGGAGGCGATGGCCGCGCGGACGTCGGGGGTGACGGGGAGGACTTCGTGCACGGGGATGAGCTTGTAATCACCCTGGCCGTGGCACAGGGGGCAGGTCAGGCCGCCCTTCTGGCCCGTGCCGCGCAGCATGGTGGCGCCCGGGGTGGGGGCGTACTCCTCGGGCATGGCTTCTTCCACGCTGCATTCGGGGCAGGGGCGGCCCACGAGGCGTTGTGAGACGACCACGCGCAGGGTCTCGGCGACGGCGTACGCGGGCACGCCGAGGTCGATCAGGCGGGAGATGGTGGCCAGGGCGCTGTTGGTGTGCAGGGTGGAGAGGACCAGGTGACCCGTCTGGGCGGCGTGCACGGAGGTTTCGGCCGTTTCCTCGTCGCGGATCTCGCCGACGAAGACGATGTCCGGGTCCTGGCGGAGGATGGCGCGCAGGACGCGGGCGAAGTTCAGCGAGGTGCTGGGGTCATCGGTGCGGCGGATCTCGGTCTGCACGATGCGGGGCTGCTCGTACTCGATGGGGTCCTCGATGGTGCTGATCTTCCGGCCGGGCGTGTTGAGTCCCTTGAGGACGGTGTGCATGAGGGTGGTCTTGCCGCTGCCGGTGGGGCCAGTGACGAGCAGAAGGCCGTTGGAGCCGCTGGTCGCTTCGCGCATCAGGGCGAGGTTGTGCGCGCTGAATCCCGTGTCGTCGAGCGTGGGGAGGGTGCCGCTGTCCTTGAGGAGCCGCAGGACGATGCTGTCCCCGTGATTGCTGGGGAGGCTGGAGACACGCATGCGCAGCAGCTGCTCCCTGCCGTTGACGACCAGGGGGACCGCGATGCGGTTGTCCTGCGGCAGCTGGCTTTCCAGGCTCATGCCGGCGAGCATCTTCAGGCGGTTGATCATCTGGGTGGCGAGACTGGTGGGCACCAGACTGCGCTCGATGAGGTTGCCGTGGAGGCGCTCGCGGATCATCAGGCCCGTGCGTTCCGGCTGGAAGTGGATGTCGCTGGCGTCGTTGCTGGCCGCCTCGATGATCGCGCTGCTGATGCGCTTGGCGACCGGGCTGTTCGGATCGGCGGAATCGAGGTCGACGACGTCCTGGTCGCGTTGACGTCCGGCGGCTTCACGTTCGAGTTCGGCATCCTGGGCGGCGCGGGTGTACAGGGTGAGGATGAGGTGGTCGAGGTCGGGTTCAGAGGCGACGGCGACCTCGATCTCCATGTGCTGGAGTTCGTCCTCGACCGCGGTCAGGGAGAACGTGTCGGTGGGGTCCTGGACGAGGATGGTGAGGACGTTGCCGCGCTTGGAGTGAGGCACGATGCGGTACTGGTTGATGGTGGCGTCACTGAGCATGTTCCGGACGTCCGGGTGGGGCGGATCGCGACGGGCACTGATGTAGGTCGTCCCGGTGAACTTGGCGTACGCCTGGGCGAGCTCTTCTGGGGTGATGCGGCCGTCCTGCAGGAGGTGTTCCTGGTAGTTGGACTGCGTGAGTTCGTCAGGGCGGATCTCGCCGTAGCCCAGGAGGTACAGGGCGTCCATGACGGTCCGCATGGGCCGCTCCCGTTCGGGCGCGGGCGCTTCGGTGGTGCGGGCGGTGGGCGGGGGTGGCTTGGCGGGGGCCTGCGGCCGGAAGGCGACGAGGCCCTGCGCGTAGTCCTCAGCCGTGAGGTCCCAGGGGTCGTCGGCGGCCCAGACGTCCTGTCCGCGGTGGGTCCCGATGTACATGCCGTGCGGGGCGTCCTCTGCGGGTGCGGCCTGTTCGACCACGGGGAACTGGATGAGGTTCAGGGCACCGGTCAGGTGGCCCTCGGGGATACCAGCGCGCCGGGCGAGGGCGAGGGGGGAGTGGTGGGGGCGGTCGAGGTCGGTGGTGTCATGGCCGTACCGGGCGAGGGCCTGCAGGAAGCTGGCGGTGTACGGGGCGGCGTGGCGTTCCACTGGGGGTGGCGTGTGGCTGCTCATGATGCCTCTGTGATCTGGTCGGTTGGCATGGCTGTACGGTGCCTGTCCTGGGGGTGACGAATGCTGGGTCACCCCCCCCGCTGGGGGATGCGGGTGGTGGGCGGGGCGCCACCCCCACGGCGGGGAGGCTACCGGTATGCACGACATCACCCTGTGGCCGTCCGTTGGCGGCGTTCTTGAGGCCTGTGGGCGCGAGCACGCCCTGGACGTCGCGCACCTGGCGCGGCGGGCGGCGCCTGCTCTGCGGATCGATCCTGAACTGGCGTACGTGGCTGGGCTGCTGCACGACGTGGGGAAGATCAGCGTGCCGCTGGACATCCTGGGGGCGGAGCGGGCCCTGTCAGTGTCGGAGTGGACGCTGGTGCGGGCGCATCCGGTGGAGGGGGAGGGTCTGATCCGGAAGTGGTGGCCGGACGCACCTGCGTCCCTCCTGCATGCGGTGCGGCATCACCATGAGCGGCTGGATGGCCAGGGGTATCCGGACCAGTTGCGTTCGCTGCCGGACTTGACAGCGCTGATCGCGGTAGCGGACGTGTATGTGGCGCTGTGCGAGGCGCGGCCGTACCGGGTGTCGAGGAGTGCGCAGGAGAGCGCCGACATCCTGCGGGGCGAACCTCTGCCCGCGCACGTGATTTCGGCGGTGTTGGATGCAGCTGTGCTGTGCTCAGCGTCGCGTGTGGTGTGACCGGTCCAGGGGCATGATGCCGTCACACAGGAGGTGCAGCCACTGTGCGAGGAAGTACCCGATGACGGCGATGGTCATGTGATTCCAGCTGGGGAGCGTAGGGGTGATTTGCAAGTACTGCGCGCCCCACACCAGAGGGGCGGCCCAGAGTGCGAGGTACGCGAGGCGGATCGTGGGCCCGGCGAGGTAGGTGTGGCTCATGCCGCGGTGGCGACTGAGGGCGGCGTAAGGGGCCCAGATGAAGCGCATCTTGCCCCAGCAGCGCCTGGCATCGTTCCGTTGCAGGTCCAGGTCCGGCGTGACGAGAAGCGTGCCGAACGCGAGACCCGCCCCGAGGGCCAGGGCGGTTTCGGCGTATCCCGCGAGGATCAGGGCGCCGCACGTGATGGACGTGGCGGTCAGGCTGACGGTGGTGTGCTGGTAGCCGTGCATGGTCTCAGCGTGAGTCGCCTGGGGGTGGCCGGCGGGCCTGGCATGTGCGCAGGCCGAATGTGATCAGGAGCAGGGTGGCGGCGCTGAGCAGGCCCAGCCACTCCGTGAAGGTCGCGCCGATGGCGAAGGTGAGCAGGGTGAACAGGGCGAGTGCGGTGTGCCAGCCGTTCCGTCCGAACAGGGCGAGTTCCGGAGCGGGGTTCAGCGCGTGGACGGCGCCGAGGCACCCGGCGGTGAGGCCGATGATCATGGCGTACGCGGGGGCAGGCACCCCACCCTGTAGGGTGGCGTATCCGATCAGTCCGATAAAGAGCGTGAGGGTGATCAGGAGGGCGTCCCGGGACGTGATGGGGAGTGCGGTCGCTCGGGGCGCGAACGCGAAGGTGCAGGCCAGGACAGTCAGGGCAGCCGCGATGAGCAGCCCGGCTGGGTGGCTGAGGAGCGTCACGCTGAGGACGGCAGCGGGTGGGAGGAGCAGCGTGAAGGGGAGGGTGCCCCCGATGCGTGTGGCGCTGGCGGCGTTGATAGCGCCCAGGAGGACGAACGCCACGAGAACGAGCGTGTCCATGGGGTTCATTGGGCGTCCTGGTGCGCGGCGTTGAGGTGGTCTGCAGCGAGCTGCATGGCGTGGTCAAGCTGCGCCGTGGGCAGGTGGCCGAGGTGGCGACCGAAGCCGTCGTCGAGGTCGAAGCCGCCCTGGGGCGTGGGGCGCAGGTGCCCGGCGTGACCCGCCGCTGTGATGAGCCAGTGGTCGTCGCCCTGAGTGATGAGTTGATTCCCGGTGAACGTCAAAACGTTGATGAGGGGAATGAGGGCCCGGAGGCGGCGTGCGGCAGCGGGCGTGGTAGTCGGCACGGCGAACCGGGTGGTTTCTCCCGTGTGGGACGTCTGGGCCAGGGTGATGGCCTGCTGGGTGGGGAGCGCGCCGTCCGGCGCGACCAGAAGGTGCTGCAGTGCGGGAATCATGCTGGGCAGTGTGCGGGTCGTGGGGGTGACCGGCCGTCACCCCTGGCGTACGGACGGTGAGCGCATGATTTTCTTGCAATCCTTCTGGCGCCGTCGGCGCGTGCCCCCGGTGACCGGCTTGAACTTCGGCACGCAAAACGGAACGCCGGATTTTACTCTGCGCATTCAGAACTCCCTCAAATACACCCAGAGCGATAAAGGCGAAGCCGCTGTCTCCTTTGCTCAGGAGGGTGGCACTGGACTGAAGGCTCGAATCCTGATCAAGCCAGCGGGGACAACCAGCTACGGTGATCCGACGTTTACCTTCAATCAGGCAGCGTCATCGACATCCATCATTCGTGATGGTGGGTGCAGCTCACTCCTAGATCCCAACGGAGAAGCGAAGTTCAACACCGCCTTCGGTTTCGGAAACAATCCTCTGATCTTCGTCTCGAGTGATCAGAATAAGACTGCGGTCGAGCTGAAGGCCTTCTGTGACGTCTTTCTGGGTTTGAACGCGACGGCAGGCGCCCAGTGGACGGACGGGGCGAGTGCCGCTGGCCTGGTTTACGCCGGCGATCATAAAAATCCGACGAACACACGCTTCATGGATGGTGCCCGGAAGGTGCTGACCGGTCTGGGTGTCACGAAAGAATAAGGGTGGCGAACTACAGTGACGACATGGAACAGGTCATGAGGCAATTATCCATACAAGATGTCCCCCTAGCACTGCGCTGGGCGCTGACGTACGCATTGAGCAGCGTCATCGTCTTCTTGTTGGTCCTGCTCGCCCTTCGGTATGGCGAAGCGTTCCGTTTGAATGAGGCGTGGTACAGTCCTCAGGCCTTGTGGCGCAACCTAGAAGCCACGTGGCCAGACTTCCTCCGCCTGGGCCTCCTGACCTTGTTCCCAGCGGCGTTGCTCAGCGCATTTGGCCGCACGGCCTGGACACAACATGGCCTTGCTGCCCTGGTGACGGCTGCACTCCTGACTTTCTGGAGCGCGCTGGGTGGATTCGGGGGAACGCTCGCCCTCCTTCCAGCGGCGCTCGGTGGCATTGCGCTTGTCGCTGCTGCAACGGTGCTGTGGCATGCTTTGAGACGCTTACACTGAGGATCAAACGCCTCGAAAGCCATGAAGGAAGGTACCTCATCACTAGTGCGGACAGGTTCAAGCGGCTTTAACGCCAAGATCCAGCGGCCTGGACGGATGTTCCTCCAATTCAACAAATCGCTGTGACAAACCTAGATTGGCCATAATTCGCGAGGCGAACAGCCGGTTAAACGCGCGTCGTTTCACATCCTCGTACGACTCTGTTGGCGAATTCAGGTGATGGCTCCCAGACTCCGCATTTCTCGTTGCCGAGTCGCGATGATCCGCCCCGCCGAACGGCAGTTTTCGAATTCGCCAACAAAGTCGAGTGTGGTTACTACCCGCTCGTGCAGGAGGTGGTCGAGGCTATGTCGGCGGAGCAGGTGGAGGTCTGCATGCGGGCTGGCCGGGTTGCGGCCGGGTGCAGTCTGGTACGAGGGATTGACCTGCTGGATGCCCCTCCGGGCGGTGCATGCGGATGGGCGGTTGGTCTGGGCGGCGGAGGTGACGTGGGCCTTGTCAGGGATGCCGTTGGAACAGTACGTGTGGGTGCGTGGATACCGCGTGGTGGGTCGGGTGAAGTGTGTCAGGTGTGGCAGCGTGCGTGAGTGTGCCGTGTCAAGGTGGTGGGGTGAATCACCACGATCTAGCGAATGCTGCGCAGTTGGCCGAATTGCAGGAATGGGTTGCGGCCGCGGCTGGTGGGGAGGGCCCTCAGCTGGTCGGTCAGACTGAGAACGGGTCTGGCGGGGAGAACTCGGGTCCGGCCGTGCCAGATCCGGTCACCAGCTCACCAGATCATCTTTGAGGTCGTCAGTGGCGAGTTTCGCGTAGCCCCTGCGGGTGGTGTCGATGCTCTCGTGGCCGAGGTGCGCGGCGACCCGTCCGAAGTCCTTGACCTGCTGCAGCAGGCGCGTCCCGGCGTACTTGCGTCCTGGGTGAAAGCCCCGGAACTTCACGCCGGCGGCCTGGAAGGCTTTGTCGAGGTGGTACCGGGCGGTCATGGGTGAGGCGTACCGGAACACGCGGTCGCGGGGGGTGGTGCGCTTGCCGTCCGTGTGGTCGGGTCCGCCGGGTGCGTAGAGGCCGCGGTAGTGGCGGGTGGCGCGGGCGAGGCTGGTGCTCATGGCGACCAGGCGCTCCTTGCGGCCCTTGCCGCTGCGCACGTGGACGCGCCGGTTTGCCTCGTCGAGATCCTCCCAGGTCAGGGCGAGCGCTTCGCTGATGCGCAACCCCGCGTGGGCCGTGAGGAACAGCAGGAATTTCACGTGCACGTCCGCGTGATCGAGGACGTCCGCGAGCTCGTCTTCCTGGTACGGTGGGCGTTTGACGATGCCGGGCGTGCGGTCCTTGGGGATCTTCACGTCTTTGAAGGGATCGGCCTCGGTGGCGCCCGCCCAGCGCAGCGCACGGTACAGGCAGTTCGCGGCCGCCACCTTGAGCTGCGCGCCAGCAGGCTTGCGGCCCGCGCTGAGCATGGATGCGACGTAGCCGGAGGCGTCACGGCGGCCGGGCCGTAGGAGGTTCACGGCGTTCGCAGTGGCGTACTCCAGAAACTGCCGAACACCCAGGGTGTACGCCTCGATGGTGCGGAGGCTGGTGAGCAGGCCACTGGCGCCCTCGTGGGTGAGGTACGCCTGCGTGAGGGTGATCAGGCTGTCTACGTCCTTGTCACCGGCGGCCCGTACGGCGCGGCGGCGCAGCTCGTCGTCGGGCAGGCTGGCCCAGGTCTGGGCCTGGGCCAGCTGAGTGCCGCGGTAGTGGTCGAGGGTCACGAGGTTCTCCAGATGACTGGGATCGATTGCCAGGCGAGTCGAAGGCCTGGAACCTGGACGGCCAGTATGGTGAAGGCAAGTCCGAACTGCGCGTCAGTGACTGTGGACGCTGAAGCCTGAAGGTCGAGTCCACGGGTACCGTAATATGCGGCAAATGCCCCAGCGAGGGCCATGAGGGTGGGTTCAACTTGCCAGATAGACACGCTGTCTTGATTGAGGGGATGTAGGCCGCGGCGGGTAAGTCCGAGGTAAATGAGCCAGGGCATGTATGTCGCGAGAGCGACGTACACGGCAATCATGAGTGCAATGCCTTTCGACTGTGCAGATGGCTCGAGGAACAGTGGGCAGTAAAAGAGGATGAGGGTCAGGGCGAGGAGTAGAACTGCGATGAGTTTTCTTCCCATGCGTTATCTTATCTAAATCCCCTTAGGTAAGATAAACTGTTTTTCGAAGTTCCCGGACTGATCAGCCCCTGGTGTCTCCAGTCACCGGCGACCTTCGGGCCGCGTCCGATTGACCTGACTGGGCGCTGGACCCACGACCCCTCCCCGATTTCCCCCCTCCTGTACCCCTCGGCGAGACTTGGAGGCCCCTTCCTGGCCTTCCTGTGAGGACGATGGTTTTCACGTCGTCCAGCACGCCTCTCGCCGTGGCCGTCACCAACCGTTAACGAAAGAGGGGCGCAAGCCCGTGACTTCAGTCATGGGTTAGCCCCTCCCGCCCGTAGCAGGGGCAACTCACGTCGGGTCAGGGCGGAGTTGCTGCAGAAGGCGGTCACGGTACAGATCATCCCAGCCTGCACGTTTGCGGTTCTTGTTGATCGCACCCACTGACCCCTCCTGACGCATCAGATTCAAGGCCCACCGTCTGAGCACCGCCAGATTCTCGGCACCGTGATTTGCGACTGTCACGTTGGCATCTTCTGCAAAGGCGACATTCAGCACTCAATGTAACGAGTTCTCTACCTGCCAGTGCGTCCTGACCGCGTGCAACGCGGTCAGCGGGTCCGGTGCAAACAAGCACAGGAACAACCTCCGCTGCGACACCCGTTTGCCCTTCACGAGCCTGGAACTTTCAATCAGCGCGACACTCTGCAAGCCCGGCCACTCGTGATCATCCAGATCCGGGCTTGCAGGCAACACCCAGCAGGTCCGCCGCTCATCCCGCCGACGGATCATCCCAGGTGCTGACTCCCAGGAGTGCCGTGTCCGCAAACAGACGACGCGAAGCGTCGTCGAACATCTCCTGGACATCCTCAAACAACGTGTCCTGATTGCCCTTCAGAGCCAGAACGTACTGTGCCTGGAGCGCAACCAACTTCCTCGCCACCGTCCGCTGGGTGCCCATCGCGTCGATCGTCACGATGCACCCGGCCACGTCCAGATACGCCAGCGTGTCGAGCACACTGGGCAAGGTGGAGAGTTCGTTCTGCTTGCCCTTGACAGCCTGAGCACTCAGACCAAGAGTTTCCACGCGAGAGAGAACAGCGACCAGCACGAAGGCCCAGGAGGCAGGGGCTTGAAATTCCCCGGTCTCATGGGCCTTGATGCGAAGTGACTATGCCTCGCATCCCCAGCCTACCGCACAGCATCATCACCGCCCAGCTGAACCGAGTCACCAGCCTCAGTGGCCTCGTCCGCTACAGCACCCTGCGGAAAAGTGCCATCTCCAAAGAGATGGCGCGGGACTCCTTCGCATCGACAGAAGACCTCCAGCGTCGAGCCAGGAACGCGCCGGAAGGCGCGTTCCTGGCCATCGATTTCGTCATGGTGCCCCACGCCGGACGGACGATGGAAGGCGTGAACTACCACTACAGCGGTCAGGCCCAGACCCGTCTGGGCCATCAGTTCACCTCCGCGGCCCTGGTCAGGTTCGGTGAAGATCCAGTTCCGTTGCTGGAGCGCTTCAAGGTTTCCCAGCCCCTTGAGACGACCTGTCACCCGTACCGCACCGCCACGCAGGAAATGATCCACGTCGTCCAGGATTGCCTCGCGGCGGGCGTCCCCATGGCGGGTCTGCTGCTGGATGGAGAGTTCGGGCGGGACGCCGCCGTGACCTTCAGTCGCGAGCATCAGATTCCGGTCTTGATTCGTGCCAAAGCCAATATGACCGTGCAGTTCGAGGGTGAGGGACTCACCCTCGGTGCGCTGAGCCGGCAGTTCCCTCCGGAACGCTGTCACCTGTACGCGGAGTTCGGGTGGCGCGTCCGTCGATTGTCGGTTGCCCGTGAGGTCGGTGGGTTCGATGTCCTGATCATGTGGCGCAAGGTGCACGGTGAGTGGACACGGTTTTTCCTGTTCAGCACGTTTGGTGGTGACGTCACGGTTCGTTCGCTGCTGCGGGCCTGGAAGGCCCGCTGGGGGATCGAGGTGATTCACCGGCTGTTCAAGCAGAATCTGGGGCTGGGACGCTGTCATTGCCGGACGATCCAGGCGCAGGAGAACTGGGTGTGGTGCGTGTTGGAAGCCTTTCACGCGGTGTTACGGGTGCGTCGGGAAGGACCGGGCATGACGTGGCGAGCCGCACAACGGCAGGCAGCTCAGCATGCGGAAAAGCACGTCCTGACCGGCCTTGAGCAGGACGGACCCCTGCTTGACGCCGCGTGACACGACATCAGCAGGGAAGTGGAAACTCTTGCTCAGACAGAGGCCCTGCCGTGCAGCCCACACGCTCACCATGTGAATGCCTTGGACTTCGTGGGCCGAGGTGCCACGGAGCCGCTTGCCGTTGAGGTCCGCGACGGCGCGCAGCAGGTTCACCCGCTCGGGCAGGCCCTGACGGCGACTGCGCATCAACTGCACCCAGATCGGAGTGAGCCTGCTGCGGCCCGGCGGGAGTGACGGGTACCGATTTACACGGCATCTGGAGGGGTTGAAGCTGGCCCCGTCGAGCGTCCGGACGCGCCTCGCGGCGGCCCGCGCTCTGTACGGCGCGCTGCGGTGGAGTGGCGCGACGGACAGCGCGCCGTTCACGGACGTCCGCACCGCACCCGACCCGACGCCCCGGCACGAGAAACGCAAACCGTACACGGACGACGACCTCGCCGCGATGCTGCTGGCGGCCGGATCGCAGGAGAGCGTCATCCTGCTCCTCGGCGCGCACTGCGGCCTGCGCAACGCGGAGATGCGGTTCCGGGCGTGGGGGGATGTCCACCTGGACGGGAGCGTGCCGTTCATGAACGTGCAGGGCAAACGGGGTCGCCGGCAGGACGTGGCGCTGTCCCGGTCCGCGACCGCCGCGCTGCGCTCCTGGCGGGGAATGTGCGGGCAGGTCAAGCCGAGCGACCCGGTGTTGCTGATGCGCTCCCGACCTGCGCACCGGCATCATGACCACCCTCGACGGCCAGGCCCACGACGTCACCCTCAGGAGGGACAAGGACAGCGTGCTGTGCGTCATCGACGATCTGATCGAAGGTGCCAGCCGCCTCGAAGGCCTGTCCGGACGGGTCGGCAGCATCTACCCGGTCGGTTCCCTCCGGACCCCAGACACGACGCCGGGCTACCTGCCCTTCTGAGCGGCCCTCATCAGGAAATCAGGACGGCCCTGTCCTGACATTCTTCCCTGCACTGGTCGCAGGACTGAGGGTGCGGTTGGCCGGCAACGACGGAGACGGACGGCGTCAGGCGCGCTGTTCCCTGACACCGTCACCCGGAGCGGCGCTCTACTTGAACGACACCAGTTCGATCGTCCCGTTCGGCAGCACGGATTTGACCATCCCCATGTCCTTGACCAGCCAGCTCGTCGACTGCGACGCCGGCTGATTCATGGCCTGCCCATTCACCGCCATCCGGATCGTGGTCCTGGCCGTTACCTTCAACGCCTGGAACGTACCCAGTCTGGTCGTGACTCGCTCGGCCGCCACGACCTTCATGGCGATCGACGTTTCGTTATGGACCTTCTGACCCTGTGACGTCGCGTCCAGCACGAGCCCGCTGTTCCAGCTGGTTCCGACCCGCAGCGTCGGCGGTTGCGTCACGCCAGTCTGTTTGATGGACGTGACTTTTATCGTCGGGCTGGAAATGGACGGACTGGAGATCACGCCACTCGGCCCGCACTTGACCGTCGCCCTGGCCGGCGGCAGGTCGGCCACGGTCGTCGTGACCGTGAAGCCCCGGGCGCTCACGCCGCTGATCTTCTCGGTGTAACTGATGGCGCGGCCCTCCACCGTGCCCCGGTACGTGCGGGTCAGACCCTCCCGAACCGGGTAGTACGGTGACGAGCACGCCGCCTGCGCAGCACTCCCCAGGAGGGTGCCCATGAATCCGGCGGTCAGGAGCACACGCGACAGGTGGGAGGAGGCAGTCATGCGCCCACCATAGGGCCTGGCCTGGGCCTGCGTCGCCTCAACTCCAGCAGCCGCCCGGGCAGGTGGCCTGGGGTGGGACTGCGCGCGGGTTGCTGTGCGGGCGTGAGGGTTGAATTCCGGTTGAGCAAGGGCGACCTCCTGTGGCCCGGCGGACGTCGAGGCCGGTCGTACTTACCGCCGGGTTCGTGGGGGTGATGGTGTTCACGGTAAGTGTGGCGGAAGTCGCGCCCGACCTGCGCGGCGGGGCGGCCCTGGGGTTGCTGATCAGTGCCCTGCTCTCCATGCAGGGCCTACGGTCCGCGCCGGGTGGGAGTCACCACCAGTTCAGGGCGTGAGCGAAGCCCTGCAGCAGCACGGCTCCCTGCAAGGCGGTCAGGCCTGCCGCGCCGAGCGCCGCGCCCCGCTGATCCCAGCGCCACAGGGCGACGGATACGCCGCCCATCAGCAGGCAGGTCAGGAGCGCCACGGCCGCCGCGCCCAGCACGTGCGCGTCCGGCGCGGCCCGGTCGACGATCAGCACCCCGAGCAGCAGCAGGAACCAGGAGGACATGAGCAGGCGCGGCAACAACATGACCGGCAAGGTACCGGCCCCGCACGAACGGCAGGATTGCGCGCCTTCAGGAAAGACAGAGGGACGGAGGGTCGGGATCACCCCGCGCACCACGGCGGCAGGTCCTCCCTGACTCCCTTCCCCCGCTCCAACGTGAACCCGGCCGGTCAGGGCGCGGGGCGCTGCGCGTGCGGTTCGCCAAAACCCGTCGGGCACGCCCTGTGCCCTTCCTGTGACGCCCGCCGCTGAAGGAGAACCCCGTGAATGACGTCACTGCCGCCGCGCTGTTCCTCGCCGCCTGGGTGACCGGCCTCGCCCTCCTGCTCGCCTGGGCCGTCACGATCCTGCTCACCCTCAAGCGGCGCGACCGTGACGCCGGACAGCGCCGCGCGGCGCGAGGCCCTGCTCGAAGGCATCACCCTGCTCGCCGCGCGCGGCCCGGTGACGCTGCCCGGCATCGCGCAGCGGTACGGGCTGCCCGTGTCGCGGGCGTGGGCGCTGGTGCAGACCCTGCTGCGCCGCGGCGACCTCATCCGGGCCGCCCCGGGGTCGTGGGTTCATCGTAATGACGCGTTGTAGCGGTGAATGAACATCCAGATCAGGAGTTCCAGATGTGCCTGCTTCCGACTGAACGATAGGCTCCGCCGCACCAGGTGAGCCACCCGCAGCCGCAACGTGGCATTGAACCGCTCGATGTGCTGCGTGCCCCCGATGACGTGCAGGCCGCCAAACACCACGGACTTGTACGCCGCGAGGCCATCGGTATGACAACGGGCATCCAGGTACGGGGTCGGCAGACTCTCCCACAACCCAAAGGCACTGACCTCGTCCCGCGCCCCCATGAAACACCCCACGATGCGGCGCGAGTGGCGGTCCATGGCAAGCCAGATCCACAGCAATCTGGTGTGGCGGGTCACAAACGTGCATAACTCGTCGCACTCCAGCACCAGCGCCGCTGGTGCTGGAGTGCTCACACTTTTGGGAAGCTCTGGGGATCGGGATCAAGGCTGTGTGGGACGGTGTTCGTCAGAGCCTGGAGATGGCGTCGGAACCAGGAACGACTGACCCCGACAGCCCGGCAGATGCCGCGGTGTGACAGGCGTTCGGACAGCAATCGGTCGACGAGGGCAACTGTGTCGGGTGAAATCCGCGTTCGTCGGTGGTGGAGGGTGAACTGGTGGGTGCAGACGCGGCACAGGTAGCGCTGCTTGCCTGTGTGGGTGTGACCGTTTTTGACGATGCGGACGGCGCCGCACTGCGGACACTCCAGACCGTTCATACTTCATTGAACACCCGTCATGCCTGAGAATCCACGACCCCGCCCCGGTGCCCGTGCCCCGCGGACGCCCCCGCACCAGCTTCATCCGCCCAGCCGCACCCCTCTCCCCCACTGAAGGAGCCACCCCGTGACTGACCTGACCCTCACCCGCGTCCCCGCGTCCCTGCCCGGGCAGCCCGAACGGGTCGGGCTGGCCGTGCTCGGCGGCGTGATCGTCGCGCACGTCGCCACCCCACACAGCGCGGACCTGTTCGAGGCCGGCTGGCAGGCCCGCCTCGAGGAGCAGCG
>NZ_NHMK01000015.1 GCF_002198095.1 Deinococcus indicus
GTCTCGGTCAGGACTTTGTTTTGAACGCTTCCTTTGCGGCCTCATCGCCGCCAACGTGCCGGGGTCGAGGCCGTTGAGGCGTGAAGCCCGCCGCCCGTAGGAATTCATAGGTGCGCCCGAGATGGACGGACAGTCCGTACTGCTGCTGAAGCCAGTCTTGAACGTCTTTACCGGACCAGACGATGCCCTGCTCGAAGTCAGCGTGCAGTCGGGCGGCCAGGGTCTGTTGTTGCTCGGCGGTCAGGAGGCGGGGGGCGCCCTGGTTGACGTGACGCGCGTCACGGAGGCCAGCGAGCCCCTGTTCGCGGTAGCGCTTGACCAGTCCGTAGACGGTGACCCGGTTGTACCGGGTCACCTGAAGGATCTCAGGTACAGGGCGTCCTTCTGCGAGGAGGGCGAAGAGTTGGGCTCTGCGGCGTTCGACGGCACAGGTACTGGCCCGGTAGAGATGCCAGAAAGTGTCAGCGTCATGCGCCAGAGGGGCGGTCAGAGGGATCTGTTTGATGCCGCAATTATAATCTATTTAATCGGAGTCCGTATCAGGCGTGACCGGAAACGCTCAGCACCTGACACTTCACGAGAAATGGCGTCCTGAACGCAGTGCGACATGAAAAAGGGCGGTATCTGGGTCTGTGACGAGCCCCGATACTGCCCGCTTCCATGCTGACACGTTGGCCACTTACCTGCACACTCGCTGGCCACACCGCCGTACGGACGCGCTCCGTCGTCTTGCCGAAGTGCTCCTGGCCGTGCTCCAGGCCGAGTCCACACTCCACCGCAAGATCGCGCTTCATCTGCCCAGAGCAGCCACGCTGGAATCAAAAACCCGGACGGTGGCCCGCGTGTTTCACGACGCTCAGCTCACGCCGCAGGACGTCACAGACGTCCTGCTTCCCTTGCTTCCCGACGGCAAGCTCAGCCTGATCATGGGCCGCACCACCTGGCACTACGGCCAGACGCCGCTGAACATCCTCGTCTTGGGCGTTCTGCCTCAGCACCTGACACTGCACGAGAAATGGCGTCCTGAACGCAGTGCGACATGACAAAGGGCGGTATCTGGGTCTGTGACGATTCCCGATACTGCCCGCTTCCATGCTGACACGTTGGCCACCTACCTGCACACTCGTTGGCCACACCGCCGTACGGACGCGCTCCGTCGTCTTGCCGAAGTGCTCCTAGCCGTGCTCCAGGCCGAGTCCACGCTTCACCGCAAGATCGCACTTCATCTCCCCAGATCAGCCACGTTGGAATCAAAAACCCGGACGGTGGCTCGCGTGTTTCACGACGCTCAGCTCACGCCACAGGACGTCACAGACGTCCTGCTTCCCTTGCTGCCCGACGGCAAGCTCACCCTGATCATGGACCGCACCACGTGGCACTACGGCCAGACGCCGCTGAACATCCTCGTCTTGGGCGTTCTGCTTGGGGGCGCGGTGATTCCCCTCGTCTGGTCGATCCTGCCGCATCAAGGCAACAGTTGCACTGCTGCCCGAATCCTTCTTGTTGCACGCCTGCTCAAAGTACTCCCGGCTCGACGGTGGGCCGTGTTGATCGCAGATCGGGAGTTCGTGGGGCGCGAGTGGTGCTCGTTCCTGCGCTGGAAACGCATCCGGCAGTGTATCCGCATCCGGGGGAACACCAGAATCGAGGATGAACTGGTGCGAGACCTGTTCACGACGCTGCAACCGGGACAGGTGCGCACCCTGTTTGAGCGGACGTGGGTCTATGGGGGCTGGATGCACGTGGTCATCACCCTGTCCCCTGCGGGGGACAGGGTGATCGTGGCCTCAGATTTGCCCGTCCTGGATGTGTTGCGGACCTATCGGCTCAGGTGGGCGATTGAATCGGCGTTCTCCGCGTTGAAAGGTCGCGGGCTGAATCTGGAGGCCACGCACATGACGGCTCCAGAGCGCATCTCTCGGCTCTTTGGCCTGCTCTGTATCGCGCTGGCCTGGATGACGCGGATCGGCGCGCAGCGGACAGAAACTCACGCCCCTCGGCAGGACAAGCGTGGGCGAGCGGTCGTGAGCGTGACGCGGATCGGGTGGCAGATCCTGAGTCAAGCGGCACGGTGGGGCGGCGAGGTCTTCCGGGACTGTCTGCGGCTCCTCGGAATGCCGTTCCCAACCGCCAGCACGTCAGTTTCCCGAAGTGTCAGGTGCTGAGGAAGCTGTGGCATGCCTCATCTTAAAAAGCCCACATGGCGTAAGTAAATACCGGGTCAGTTTCTGAAATATCGAACTTGGACTGTTCACGCACTTGAAGCTTTTGCCCAACTGGACGCAATAAAATCGATGAAGGTTTGAGCCGAAATCAACAATTTTTCTCTTGGTTCTATGCCTAGACAAGCGTCGGCCTACGCTCAGATCCAAGAAGCTACGTAGCCGACCGGTTCATCGGGGGCGATGAGCAATGGAATCCCCTGGCAGGTCGGTGATCAGGCCACTCGGAGTTCCGCATGACGTTGAATTCGGCGGGTAGGGCGCGGCGGAGGCGCTCCAAGGCGTCCGTCAGGCGCGCGTACTTCGCCTGGATGGTGGGCCGGAGGATGAGGCGGCCTCCATGCTGACGGTAGACGGGATGGTGGTCGTCATCCTTCCAGCGGCCTGTGGGCCGCGCCTCCAGGCCAACCAGCCTGGATTCGGCGCGTGACCCGAGCGGCCTGAGCGGGGGAGAGGCGTCACCCCTGACCCGTAGCGGGTCAGGGGTGCTCGTGCGGCAGCGCCCCGGCGCCAAGGAGACCCATGATTCAACCCACTACCCGCACCCGGTCCTTCGCAGTCAGCAAAGGCATCATCGTCCACCTCATTAAGTCCCAGGCGGGAAGCCTCGGCAAGGCCCTGATGGAATCTGTGATGAACGGTATTGACGCGGGTGCCACCCGCATCGACATCACCCTGGACCGCAAGGGGTACACCGTGCAGGACAACGGGCACGGTTTTCAGACCGTCACTGACATCGAGCGGTACTTCGAGGAGTTCGGGTTCGACCACACGACCGAAGAAGAAGCGGGACGGCGGCAATTCGGGCAGTTCGGCCTCGGGCGTGGCCAGCAGTGGAACTGGGCTCATACGCTGTGGCGCACCCGAACCTTCGAGATGCACGTCGACATCCGCGCCTCCGGCCTGGACTACACGCTCCACGAAGGCCTCCCCGACGAGCCCGGCACCACCATCACCGGCACCTTCTATGAAGCCATCAGCACGCAGGAGGTCCTCACGCACGTCAAGCACCTCGGCGAGCTGGTCAAGTACAGCCCTGTGCCCGTGTTCGTCAACGGCCAAGACGTCACCACCCACCCGGATTCGGTGCGCACGTGGACGCACACGACCGACGAGGCGTGGATTCAGGCGAAAGAGCATGGGCCCCTGCGGGTCTACAACATGGGCATGTTCGTGGTGGAGATCCCCCCGCACCGCGCCGGCTGCTCCGGCACGGTCGTCACGAAGCCCGGCTCGGCCCTCACGCTGAACATGGCCCGCAACGACATCCTCGACAACGAGGACGGCCTCTGGCGGCGCCTCAAGAAGCTCCTCAAAGACATCGGGGACGAGCGCACCCGCACCAGTGCGCGCGTGTCCGAGTCCGACCTGAGGCGCTTCACCGCGCAGGTGGCCGTCTATGACGCTGACTTCACCCAGTACCAGAAGCTCCGGCTGTTCACGGACGCGGCGGGCAAGGGCCTCACCATCACCAAGCTCATCACGAGCCTGCGTGAGACGGGCGTCCTGACCCTCCACAGCGCCGAGCACGCCACCCTGAGTCGGCGCGCGGTGGAAAACCGCATGGCGACCGTGCTCGAACCGAAAACGCTCGAGCGCTGGCATGTCGAAACCCTGGGAGAACTGGTCGAACTGCTCGAGCGGTACTCCAGCCACGCAGGGCGGTTCGGTCAGTACGACGGCATGCGGCACGCGGAGGTCCTCGCCCAGGTTCGCGTGGAGCCGAACCTGCCGCACGCAGTCCCGGAACTCCGGGGCTTTTTCACGCTGAACGCGACCGTCAAGGGCTACCCGAAACTCATCCTCGACGGCCTCCGTGAGGTGTCACGCGACGTGCAGTTCGCCGTCTGGACGTACCGTGGCGGCCGCTATGGCCGCTCGGGGCCCTTCCGCGAGTACAGCCTGAAGGCGGGTCAGAGCGACGTCGCGGACGTCTGGACGGACGGCCAGCAGTACCTGGCCGTGCACGAGGACCGGCTGAGCGGCGCCGGCACCGCGCGGGACGTTGAACTGATCATCCTGGATACCCTGACCACCCTCCTCCCCGGGCGCAACAGCATGACCGAAGTGCCGGACGACTCCACGGCAGAAGACCTGATGCATGTCCTGCGCGCGACCCCGAGACTCACGGAGTGGACGTTCCAGGTGATCCGGCACGTGGCGCAGGAAGGCCTGCGACAGGGGGTCAAGGTACCGCACCGGCTGCTGCAGGTGCTGGGCCAGGCGGAGCGCCTGGATGATCAGGCACAGCGCGAACCGGCCCTCAACTGAGCCGCCGCCCGGAGCTGATCCTGCCCAGCTGGAGGAAGCGTCACCCCGAACTCCTGACGGATTCGGGGTGCCAGGGCAGGCATGACCATCGACCTCAACCCGGCATTCACGATCGAAGAGAAGTTCTTCCTGGGAGGACTGAAGCGGCGCCTGCAGATCCCCGCGCACCTGTGCAGTCCGCGAGGCCCTACCGGCAGCAGGTATTACGGGGCGGGCATCGGCTACGCTGCCGGCCTGCTCATGACCGATCAGGCCAGCCTCGAAACGGACGGCCAGAGCGTCCGCGTGACCTATCCGTCCAGCGGGAAAGCTGGCGGTACCCGCACCGTCATGAGCGCAGCCAGCGCCGCGGGCCGGACCTGGTGGTCCACTGGCAGCGGCGGCCTGAACAGCGCCACCGCACCATTCATGTTGCTGCTGGCCGAAGCGCTCGTGTTACGCGCACACGAAGAGACCCTCAGCGCCCTGCTGCAGCTCGCGGAGAAGACCGCCGGGCTCATGTCCGAATCGACGTTCAGAGGATTGCCCGCCCAGGACGCAAGCGTACGAGAAGCGGTACTGCGCCTGTCCGATTACGCGTACTTCGAACTGAAGGAGAAGCTGCTCACCAACGAAATCACCGAAGGTGCGTTCACGCCCGGACCGCTCAAGCCCGTGTCGACGAGCCGGTTGAACCAGCTGCTCCTGAACGCCCGTGTCGTCGCGCCCACGAACACAACGCCACTGTCACGGCTGCGGCGACTCGCCCGGCGTGGCGGCTCGGCCCTCCTCGTCGGCCCGCCCGGAACGTTCAAGACCGAAACAGTGAAGCAACTGGTACTCGACGTCGGCGCGGCCGTCGTGAAAATGCGCGGGGCTCCCGGTGTGGAAGACCGGGACTTCATTGGTGCGGTGACGCCCGGCGTGAACGGCCCGGAGTGGGTGGACGGCCCCCTGGCGCGGGCTTTCATGCTCGCCAAAGACGGCCTCACCGTCATTCAGATTGACGAGATCCTGCGCTACCACGCGGAACACCTGCAGGTCCTCGTCGGCGCGATGGACGAACTGAGCTTCGAGGACGCCCGAGCCGTCTTACAGGCGCCGCTGGAGCGTCAGGGCCAGACGCCGGACCAGGTCACCGCGGCGGTGCAGGCGACCCTGCCCGATCCGAACACGCGGTACTACCTCCTGGACCTGCCGACTGGCGACGCGATTTTCTGCCCGAAAAAGAACCTCGTGTGGGCGCTGACCACCAACATGGGTGAGGACCACTTGCAGACGGCGCAGAATCTCGACTCCGCGCTGCTCTCCCGCATTGACCTGGTGATCGATTACGAACGGCCTGAAGCGGACGTGGTGTTGCCGATCTACGAGGCCGTGGCCGGTGACTCGCGCCTGGCACGACTGGGCTACGACTTGGAGGATCTCACCTACAGCATCTCGTCCGACAGTGAAGGCCTGCTCGTCCGGCCCATGGATGCCCGCAAGACCATCGCGCTGCTGAAAGAAGCTCGCGCGTGTCTCGAAGATGGCCTGTCCATGCGAGAAGCGATTCTCGAAGCGGCGTTCGTGACGGCTGTGCCGCACTGCTGCCCCAGGGACGCCCGAGGGTTGATTGAGCCGGCGAGCCGTCAGAACCTTCTGAAACGAATCGAGGAGGAAGTCCTTTCGGCCGCCTGAGGTGAGATCACTGTTCTTCCAAACATTGGATTGTTGGGATCATGCGGTCTGGTTATTGGCAATGCCACTGCGAATACTGTCTTCGGTTTGTCGAGGGTTCCCGCGTCTTTAGCGAAATGAGCGGCAGCCCGTCTACTCTGATTTTCAAATGCAAATACATTGTCAACTAATTAATCAAGATCAGACCTGATCTAAATATGAGTGATTAATTAATTTAATTTATTGATTTCTAAGCATGTCACATGTGCAACAGGGGAATACGGAAATGAATATAAAGAGGGTGGTCAAAATTATTTGACCACCCGTCACCAAAACGGGCCATATTTACCAACACAGGAGCAACTATGAAACGTTCTGCATTCCTTATTCTCACACTTGGACTAGCTTCTTGCGGCGTTAAAAACGTTGCGCCTGAACTCACTGCGGATGCGGGCGAATCTCGCCAGTATCTCTTTGACCCCTCAACGGGAGAAATCAAATCCGCATCGGGCGTGGGCGAATTGGGATACAACATCACCAGTTGCCTCATCACAATCGCGTATGCTCATATGTCTTCAACAGTTCCTGGAAGTGTCAAGGTTAACGGCACGGCAACATGCCCGCCATCAAGCGAGCCTTACGTTCTACAGCTCACTACCGTCCTAGAAAAATGTAATGATAGTATGGGATATGTGTGTTACGCCTATAAAACTGGCACAACAACCGGCAAAACCGTCGGTTCTTCTGGAGCCAGCTGGTTTAACGAGCATATGAACTCATTTGCGCAGTGCTACGCTTCGGCGTATTTCAGGGGCCGAGTTATTATTAAAGCATTTAAGCCAGATGGAGTATCAATCGCGGTGCCTTTGGTTGAGCCGGTCGGCTATATTAACTGGGTTCAGTGCCCTTAAAATTATTGATCTAGAAAGCGGCCGGGCATTCGGCTGCGTATACGCCTTCAGGAAGGATCATGACCACACCATATCTAGAACGAGCGCGGCAAGCGATGAGCCGACTCGAGCAACAATTGCCCAGGCTCGACGATGTCGCCCTTAGCAGACTGACTACCATTCTCGAAGCGGCCGAACACTTTGCGGATTCACTTGCTTCGCTTGAAAGGGATCATCAAGAACGGACGACGGCTGATAGACAGATTGCGTCTTCAGCTGAAGATCTCCTGCAGGCTGCTGCAGCACTCTATGATCATTTAGGAACACCAATGTCAATGCGGATTGCGCGGCAAAATATTGAGATTGTTGAAGAGCAGGTAGAAAAAGCTTTCGTGGCTATCCTCAATGTTATGGATTTCCAAGATCCATCGTGGGCACCAGTTACAGCAGCTCATCTCAATCTTGGTTTTGAAGTCATCGCAGCAAGACGATATATATTGCGTGGCTACGCGCGGTTTGGCCCCAATTCATTGCCAGATATGAACCTCTTCCCTCAATTACCTTAACCACGATGATTCACCTGAAGCTAGGCACTGGTAAAGATTGCGAGTAGTGCGTCCAATCTGAGCCATCTTGATAGGAACTGAACATCACCCTCCAGGTCAACTGGAGGGTTCGTGCTGCGCATGCTTACCCTTCCCGCGTCCCGTCCCACTCAGCCCTGGCACCAGCAGCGGTCCATCCGCAAGGCCGTACTGGACGTGTTCCGCTACTGCAGCCGGAAACTGTCGTACACGCTGCTGCTCAAGCCCAGTGATGACCTCGCGTGGGTCATGCCGGAACGGCGGTTGGTGTTCATCACAGCCTCCCTGCCCGACGTACCACCTGGCGTCCGCTACGACCCCATCGATGAGCACGGCCGACGCAGCCTCTTCCTGGTCGGGTTCGCCGCGCACGAGGCCGGGCACGTCCGGTACTCCGGTCCAAAGCCGCCCGGCAGTCTCGGTGAGCTGTGGAACGCTCTGGAGGACGAGCGGATGGAACGCCTGATGGCCCGCGATTACCCGGAACTGCGCCTCGCCCGGGCGTTCACCTTCCTGGGTGACGTGGTCAGTGCGCGCGCCCAGGGGAAATGTGACGGCTCTGCACTGGAGGGCTGCCTGTTCTGGCGGTGGGAGCACGACCGCCTGAACCCGCGGTGGTCCGTCCGGGAGGAGGACCGGGAACTCTGGGCGGATGTTCGTCCGCTCGTCGAGGCGTCCTGGCGCGCGAAGGACAGTGAGCAGGTCACCTGGATCGCCCGGGCGATTCTCGACCTGGTGCGGGACCAGCAGCAGCAGGGCCAGCCCCAGGCGGAGGAATGCAGCAGCGCAGGTGATCCCCAGCAGGCGCAGGACGCGCCGGGTGGTGCAGATGGACAAGGCCAGGGCAGCGGTGCTGACGGTGCTCCCGCAGAGGCCCAGGCCCCTGGTAGGGACGGTGATCAGGAGGTGGACATCCCCGACAGCTGGAATGGGCAGGTCAGTGCGACCGGTGCAGACGCCGACACGCGGGACGGCACGGCGAACCCTGCTGACGGCGAGGGAAGTGACGCGCAGGACCGCGAAGCCCTTGAGCGGACCCTTGAAGCGCTGCGCGGTACGGTCGGCGCAGGGCGTGAGGACCGACCCATCATCCCGGTGCCTGACCAGGGCGACGGGCCGGGCCCATGTGCAGAAGGCGTTGAGGGATACGCCCGGCAACTCGCGCCCCTGCTCAGGCCCCCGGAGCGGGCTGCGATGCCCACCCCCCACCGGTCCCGAGGCCGGTTCCGGTACGACCGGTTCGCGCAGGGCGCCGAGCGGCAGTTCGCGCGCACCAACACCCCGAACCGCCCCAGGCGATCGTGATCGACCAGCTGCTCGATGTGAGCAGCAGCATGAAGGGCGAGCCGCTCGCGTGCGCCGCTCAGGCGGCCCTGCTCCTTGCCCGCGCTGCTTCCCTGACCAGCACACGCGTGCGCATCACGGCCTTCAACGTCGGGTTTCAGGAGATCGTCGAGCCCGGCGCGGACTTCGAGTACGCCCGGCAGCAGATCTCCGGACTCGAAGCCGCCGGGGGAACGCGACTGCACACGGCGCTGGAGCACGTGCTGCGCACGTCACCCGCGCGGCCATCCGAAGTGCACGTCGTGAACATCATTTGCGACGGGGAACTCGCGCCGAACGATTACGAAACCTGCACGAAGCTGGTCAAGGACGCCCGAGCACGCGACGTGCGCTTCATCCCAATCCTGATCGGCGACGCGACCGGCGCCTACCTCGACTGGCAGCGGGCGTTCGGCTCCGCCGTGCCCTGCCAGGACCTGAGCAGCCTTGTTTCAACACTCAAAGCCACCCTCACCGCCCTGCGCGCCCGGATCAGCTGAGTGACACCACACCCCCCCGCGCGGGGCGGGGGGACAGGCATCGCCGCGGAGTCTTGCGCCGGCACCCTGGTGGGCATGAAAGCCATCACTGTCCCGGCCGCCGCCCTCCTCACCAGCCTGCTCCTCGGGTCCTGCGGCACCAGCCTGCCCCTGCCCGGCGGGGCCACGCCCCCCACGCAGATCCTCACGGTGAAGCTCACCGGCGCGTCCACCACGACCGTCACCGTCAGGAATATCAGCACGAACGTCCGGACGGACGTCGAAGCCAAGGATGGCGTGTGGAAAGGTCCTCTCGCCAGAGGCACGTACGCCGTCTCGGTCGGTGCGGTCGACGGACGGGTGACCCCAGCCGCGCAGACGGCCGACCTGACGAGCACCGACCAGACCCTGAACTTCACGTACCATGCGGCCCCACCCGCAGCCGCCACGTTCACCCTGCAGGGAAGGTCCGTCACCGCTGGCAACGACCTGGTGTACGGCGGGGCGGACATCAAAGTGCAGCTGAGTCCCCTCCCGGAGGGCGCGGCCGTCGCGTGGCGCGTCTCCCGGGGAGACATCACGCCAGGAGAGGCGGGGAGCGCCACGATCCCCTACAGCGCCACCAACCGCGAGCAGCTCACGGGCGGTGAACTTACCGTGACCGCTGAAACCGGCGGCCAGACCTACCGCACCACGTTGCGCGTTGATGACGCAGCGCCCACAGCAGACGGCGGCGTGCTGCTCACTCTGCCTGGAGGGCAGAAGACGGTCCTCACCAGCGGCGACGAGTTGCCGCTCGGCACGACCTTCGAGGCGACCTTCCAGGACAGCGGTGTGGGCATGGCCCCCGTCACGTTCGCCACGTGGCGCAGCGGCCTGCCCGTGCAGACCACCTTCACCACCACGGATCAGCTGACGGAGGCCAGTCAGTACGAACTGCGCTCCAGCGGCATCCAGGACCGCCTGGGCAACCGCGTGGGCAGTGAGGACGGCGTGCTCGGCACGTTCGGGACGGACTACCACGCGCCGGACATCACCGCGGACCGGGCCAGTGGCAGCGTGCTCGCCCCGCTGCCCACCGACGGCACCGGCACCACGGAAGACGCCCTGACGTTCCAGGTGAGCGACCCCCGCCGCGTGGACGGCTCGGCCGGCAGTGGGCTGCGCCGCGTCACAGTGATACGGACTCCGATTAATTAGCCAATAAAGGCCACCAGTGGAAGAGCGTGTGCCGAGTGACCAGATCAGGTTGACCTTCCAACCAGACGCAGCGATCCGAGAGGGCTGCCTCCACCTCCTTGATGCTCTTGAACGCTCTATTCGCAATCGGCACATCCGTCAACTCCCAGAGCCGTTCCGCCGGCTGCAATTCCGGCGAGTACGGCGGCAATGTCACCGTCTGAATCCCCTCAGGATGCCCGACATCCGGTGGCACATGAAAACCAGCCCCATCCTGAACGACCAACACCCGATGGTCGGCGCCCGCGCCGACCTTCTG
>NZ_NHMK01000029.1 GCF_002198095.1 Deinococcus indicus
GCGAGTCGCGCGCCCATACTGCGCGCTTCCTGCTCCAGTCCGGCGTCCGGGTCGATGCCCGTCCCCACGCGCCCCTGGCTCTGCTGCACGGTGTGCGTCACCTCATGCGCCAGCAGTTCCAGCCCACTCTGCGTGTTCGGATTGAACTGCCCCGCCTGGAAGAAGATGTCCGTCCCTGTCGTGAACGCCACGGCATTCACGCCCTTGGTCAGTTTGTCTGCCTCCGCATCGTCGTGAATCCGCACGCGGCTCAGGTCGTGGTTCAGGCCCCCCTCCAGATGCCGCTGGATCGCCTCCGGCAGGGGGTTTCCCGCCCCTCGTCTGGCCTGAATTCGTTGCAGGACCGGCTGGGTCGCCTCGGCGTCCAGTTCCGCCAGTCGCCGTTGCAGCGTCTGGAGGCTCCCGAAGTTCAGCGCCGCCTGTTCCTGCGCCTGTTGGCGTTGCAGCGCCTCGTCTGCTGCGCGTTGCAGCGGCAGGCGTTCGGCTGGGGGCACCATGCCCAGCACCACACGGGACACCGGGGCACTCAGTGCGTGGCGTTGCAGCGTGGCGAGGTGCTCGCCATAGGTGGTGTACCGGGCCTGGGGCTCGCTCCGGTCGCTGCGGAAGCTGTGGGCGAGGGTCTGCGCGACCTGTCGTTGCAGGGTCTGGAATGCCCCGAAGGCGCGGGTGTCCAGACGCTGTCCCTCGACGCCCTCGGCGCGGTGACGCATGACCGTGACCCAGTCGGACGGCGTGACGGGCTTGGCAGGAATGAGTGACTGGGTCTGCGGCTGGACGGGAGCAACGTTGCCCAGGGCAGCTACCTGTCGCTGGATGGTGTCACGTTCGCTGGCGAGGCGTCCCTCTTCCTGGCGCTGTAAGGTTGCGGCGCGCAGCACGGGCGCGGCGGCCTGTTGCTGCGCAGTCTGCGGGCGGGCCGTGAGGCGCTGCAACGCATGCCGCTGCACTTCCAGACTGGAGAGCGGCGGCTCTGTTAATTGAAGCACCGGTTGGACGGGCAGGGGGACTTTGCGTCTACTCTGCTGGGACCGTTCCGTCATGAATGCCAGTGTACTGCCGTCTGACCTGCCGTTCAGAAGATTTGCGTCTTCAGCGCCGGCGGGTCACGCGCCGCACGTCGGGCGCGCCGTCCAGGTGTTCGAGCAGCAGGATGGGCGCGGCGGGGTAGTCGGCGTACAGGCCCTCGCCCCATTCGATGACGCTCAGGCGGCTGCGTTCGATCAGGTCGTCGAGGTCCATCTCGTACAGTTCGTTCACGTCTCGCACGCGGTACGCGTCGACGTGCAGGACCTGCCCGGCGGGGGTGGGGTAGGCGTTCATGAGGGCGTAGGTGGGACTGGTGACGGTGTCGGTGAAGCCCAGCGCGGCGACCAGCCCCTGCGTGAGGCTGGTCTTTCCGGCGCCCAGTTCGCCTTCCAGGAACAGGACGCTGCCGGGCGGCAGGGCGGCAGCCAGCCGGGCTCCGAACCGCTGCTGTTCGCTCAGGCCGCGCAGCAGCAGGACGTCACCCGGTTCGGGAAGCAGGGGTTCGGCGGTCATGCCGCCCAGTATGCCGGGCGGCCGCAAGCGGGGAAAGAAGCGGAGTCCGGATCAGCCCTGGCCGGTGTCGAGCCACGGGCCGACCCGTTCGTCCAGCGCGGTCCAGGTGACGGCGCGGCCCACGCGCCACTCGCCGGGCGCGCCGCTGCGGGCGGACCAGACGTGCGTGGCGTCGTTCATGTCGAGGCGTTGCAGGCCCAGCGCGGCCGCCTGGGTCAGCAGGGCCAGCATTCCCTGCGCGGCGGGTCCGTGCGGTCCGTGGTGGATCTGGCCGTGCTGGAACAGCCAGGTGTCGACCTGTTCACTGTCCGGGGTCAGGACGGGCGGCAGCGTGAACGGCGCACCGGAGTCCGCCGGGGCCGGCGTGGGGGCCGGGGTGGGTTCGGGGGTGGGCGCCGGCGCGCCGATGGAGGAGAGCAGCGTGTCGAACAGCGCCGAGGCGCTCATGGCGGGCGCCGGGGCGGGGGTGGGAGCGGCCGCCGGGGCCGGGGTGGCCGGGAAGGTCCCCAGCGCCGCGAAGGGGTCGGCCGGGGCGGTGGTGGCCGGGGTGGTGGGCGCGGCGGCCAGCAGGCCGGTGTCGGCCGCTTCCTCGAAGTCGAACACGTCCAGCAGGCCGCTCAGGGCGTCCTGGCCGAAGGTGGCGGTGACCTCCTGCGCGGCGCGGTACTCGGCGTGCGCCTCGGCCAGCAGCGCCTCGGCGTCCAGCAGGGTCTGCTCGTAGCGTTCGCGGGCCTGCGCGCTCATGCGGCCCAGGCGGCGCTGGGCGCGCAGCGTGTCGGCCAGCCGCCCCAGTTTCTGGGTGGTCTCGCCGGCCAGACTGCGGACCGTGTCGTACTCCTGCACGACCCGGTCGGCGCGGGCGTCGAAGTCCTCGCGTTCCTGCGCGGCGGCGCCCATGCGGCGCTCCAGCAGGCCCCAGAGGGCCGCGACGTCCGCCTCGCGTCCCTGCGCGAGGTCCGCGCGGGCCTGCGCGAGCAGCGGCGCGAGTTCCGCGCTGGCGCCCAGCACATTCCGGGCCGAGCGTTCGATGTCCAGCAGTTCGCGCTGCGCGGCCAGCTGCGACTGGGCATTCACGCCCGCCTGCAGCGACTCGTGCATGGCGCTCAGTTCCTGCAGTTCGTCCGTGGCGAGGCTGCCCATGTCCAGCAGGTGCCGCGCGGAATCCAGCGCGATGCGCATGTCCGCGCCGCTGACCGCGCCGGCCAGCGCCGTCTCCAGCTGCGTGAGGCGGCTGCGCTGCTCGCCCAGCACGGTTTCCCGCTCGAATTTCAGCTGCTCGCGCCAGTTCTCGACCGTGTCGGCCGTCAGCTGGTTGCCGTGTTGCAGGCCGCGCAGCGCGTCGTGCTGGGCGCGCAGGTCCGGGCGGGCCTGCAGCAGGGCCGCGAACTCGCGTTCCAGCGTGCCCAGTTGCTGCGCGGCGTGCTCCTGTTCCAGCGCCAGCACGCGCGCCTGCGCGTCCGGGTCGAGGATCGTGGCGGACGTGGGAATCTCGGCGGTGTCCACGTTCTGAACGGCCTGCACCACCGACGACTCCAGCAGCTTGCGCAGGTTGAAGGTGATGTTCCGGGCGCGTTCGACCTCGCCCGGCAGCAGCGTCCCCTGCGACTGCGCCTCGTCGATCTGCCCGATCAGGGTCTCCAGGCGGCGGACTTCCTTGCCGCCCATGCCCTGCACGCGCGCGAACGTGGCGCGCAGCTCCGCGAGGTCCTGGCCCTGCTCGACCAGCCCTTCCTGCAGTCGGCGGTCCATCACCTCGATCAGGTTCTGCCCCTCGAGGACCAGGGCGCTGATGTCACGCCCCTCCTTTTCCTCCTGCCGGGCGACACTCAGGACGCCACGCAGCCGCTGCGTCTCGGGCCAGTCGAAGTACAGCGTGAAGCGCCGCGCGCCCTCCTCCAGCCCGACCAGCGAACTGACGACCGGGGAGGGCAGCTGCCGCTCCTGCGTGGTCTTCATCAGTTCATTCAGGACCTCGGACACGCGTTTCTTGGCCAGGGGCGCCGGGACGCTCAGTTGCAGCCGCTTGAAGACCTCGCGCTTGAGGATGTCTTCCAGCATGGCCGGGTCCAGGGTGTCCAGGGTGCTGCCGCGCGCCTGCGCGGCGTCCTGCAGGATCCGTTCGAGCGCGCGGGGCGACACCAGATCGCCCAGCATCTGCACCGGGAGCCGCTGAAGGCTGGCGCTGGCCATCAGACGTCCTCATCCCAGTCAATGCTGGTGTGCTGCGTGGTGTTCTGCACGCTGGGTTTGGCGTTGCCCAGCAGTCCGAACTGTTCGCACAGTCCCCGGAAGCCGAAGGCGGTCAGGCCGATGGCGGCCGCGCCCAGCAGCGCCCAGATCGGCAGGGCGTACGCCCCCTGGCTGAGGGTCAGGTTCGTGAGGTTGCGCAGCGCGGCCGCGCCGAACAGATCCCCGAACGCGCCCAGCAGCCCGAACAGGCCCTCGAGGAACAGCGGCAGCATCAGCAGCGCCAGGCCGCCCAGGATGGCGCGCCAGTACACGTTCCGGCCGCCGAACGCGAGGTTCAGCAGGTACAGCGGCACGACCGTCAGGCCCGCCAGCAGCGCGAACACCAGCACCCGCAGCCAGCCGCTGAACCAGCGGGACACGCCCACCGAACTGCCGTCCAGCGCACTGACGGGCTGGCCCGCCGCGGCGTTCTCCAGGTTCGCCAGTCCGCCGATCAGGGCCTGCACGTCGCTGGGACGCAGCGCACCGCGTCCCTGCGCGCCCGCGATGGCCGAGCCGAGCGCGTCGAAGCCGGCCGCGTTGCGCAGCGCCACCGGGGCGCCCGCCAGGGCCGTGCCTGCCTCGGCCAGGGCCGCGCGCGCCGAGGCGTTGTCCGCGTGACCGGTGGCGGCCAGCGCCCGGCCCAGCGCCGCGTACACGCCGGCTGCGCCCTGCGCGGCAGACGGGGCCGGCGTGACCGGTGTGGTCGCGGGCGGGGTCGTGACGGGCGTGGTTTCGGTCGGGCTGGTCGCGGCCGGCGGGGTCGTGGCCGGCGGCGTGGTCGGAGTCTGGGTCCCTGGGGTGGGGGTCTGCGTGCCCGGCGCGCGACCGGTCGCGGCAGGCGGGCTGGCGAGCGCCGCCGCGAAGGCCGCCGTGCCCTGCCGCAGCGTCGTCAGTGAGGTCGTCAGGGCCGCCGTGTCGCCCGCCGTGAGCTGCCGCAGCGCGTCCCCGAACTGCGAGACAGTCAACGTGCCCGCCCCGGCCGAATCCTGCACCACCGTGAACCAGCCAGTCGCCCGCGCCAGGTTCACGTACGACGCGGTGTTCTGCGCGGGCCGCGCCGCCTGCAGGCTGGCGCTGACCTTCTGCACCGCCGCCCGCTCCAGCCGCCACGCGGTGCGTTCCAGCCGTCCGGCCCGCGCGTCGCTGCTCAGGGCGGCCGCCGCGTCGCCGGTCAGGCCGAACTCGCGCGCCAGGACCCGCACCTGCGCCGCACCGTTCTGCGGCGCGGACGCCAGCAGCGCCAGCGTCTGGTCGTACAGCGCCTTGCGCATCAGCCCGCGCGCCAGCAGCACCTGCGCCTCCAGCTCCGCCGGGGTGCGGCCCAGCGCCGCGCGGGAACTGCCCAGCGCGTCCTTCAGGCCGGTCACGATCTGCCGGTTGCGCAGCGTGGGCGACAGCGTGTCCAGCGCCGACTGCGCCGCGTCCAGGCGGGTCAGGGCCGCCTGCGCCGACGAGGCCCGCGCCGTCACCGCGCCGTCCAGGTTCTGCGCCAGCGAGTTGTACGCCGCGAGGTCCTGCGCGCCCGCGCCGCCCAGCCCCAGCGCCGCGAGGGCCAGCAGCGTCATGGGCGCGCGCACGCGGCCCGTCCGGTCATCCTGAATGGACAGGCTCACGCCGCCACCCGCAATTGCTGAAGTTCCACAAGAAGTCTCCCCACGTTCGCTTGAGAATTGGCGACCACCGCCACGCAGTACCCGCCCAGCGGACACATGCACACCGTCTGCCCGCCCAGATCCGCCGACAGCAGCCGCAGCGACCGCCGCTGGAACAGCATCGCGCTCGCCGCCACCACGCTGCCCAGCCCGGCCGGGTCCTTCACGGACCGCGACCGCAGCACCTCACCGCTCGCGCGGCACACCATCACGCCCTGCACGCCACTCAGGCGGCCCAGCAGCTGAATCAGGGCGTCCTGATCCAGCGTCGTGGACAGGTCATACGACCGGCCCTCCAGCGACCCGCCGTACTCCGGGTCCTCGAATTCAAAATCGTCCGCGCTGAGCAGCAGATCATTCCAGATGGTCGTGCCGCCCGCCTCGTCCCAGCTGGCGTGCGGCACGTGCGCCGTGAACAGCGTCGGCGCTTTCGGATACTTCGCTTCCAGTTGCCCGGCCAGGCTCAGCAGCTCCTTGCGCGCCCGCGTGGCCGGCATCACGGTCTCCAGGCGCGACAGCAGCGGACCGGAGATCACCTGTTGCATCTCCTGGGCCGTGACGGTCTCGGCCACGAGATTCTGCTCGCGCAGCACCGCCCGCAGCATGGTCTCGGCAGCCCGTTCGGAAACGACGCCCGACAGGGCGCGGACGGTCATGGTGTACACAGCGTTCGTCATGAAGAACCTCAAGGGAGTATAGGTAGGGCCCGCTTACATTTTTATCTCACGTTTCTGTGCCCTGCGCGCGGGCATTCCGGCCTCCAGGGGACCCTGCTATACTCCCGTCTGCGCGCCCGCAGCGCCGCCACACCTGCCCGCACTCGTAGCTCAGTTGGATAGAGCGGCCCCCTCCTAAGGGGCAGGCCACTGGTTCGAATCCAGTCGAGTGCACCACAGAAGAGCCGGACCCGCTCAGCAATGAGGGGTCCGGCTCTTCTGTGGTGCGGGGCTTACAGGACGCTCTTGACGACCTTGGTGACGTTGGCGACGCTGAAGCCGAACTTCTCGAACAGCACGCTGGCGGGCGCGCTGGCGCCGAAGGTGTCCATGCCGATCACGGCGCCGTCCGTACCGACCCACTCGTACCAGGGGCCCTTGCTGGCGGCCTCGATGGCCACGCGCCTGACGCCGGGCGTCAGGACGCTGTCGCGGTAGCTGCGGTCCTGCGCGCGGAACACTTCCATGCAGGGCATGCTGACCACGCGCGCCTGGATGCCCTCGGCGGCCAGGGATTCGGCGGCGTCCAGGGCGAGGCTGACCTCGCTGCCCGACGCGATCAGGATGACCTGCGCGCCCTCCCCGCCGGCACTGTCGGCGTCGCGCACGACGTAGGCGCCCTTCTTCACGCCGGCGTGGTTGCGGGGCAGGATGGGCAGGTCCTGGCGGGTGAGGGCCAGGGCGGTGGGGCCCTTGTCGTACTCGAGGGCCATCTGCCACGCGGCGGCCGTCTCGTTGGCGTCGGCGGGGCGGATGACGTGCGCTCCGGGCACGGCGCGCAGCATGGCCAGCTGATCGATGGGCTGGTGGGTGGGGCCGTCCTCGCCCAGGCCGATGGAGTCGTGCGTCAGGACGTACGTGACGGGCTGCATCTGGATGGCGCTGAGGCGGAAGGCGGGTTTGAGGTAGTCGGCGAACACCAGGAACGTGCCGACCAGGGGGCGCAGGCCGCCGTAGAGGCTCAGGCCGTTGGCGGCGGCGCTCATGCCGAACTCGCGCACGCCGAACAGGACGTTGCGGCCGCCCATGCTGTCGGCCTGCATCTCGCCGCCGTCCTTGATGGTGGTCTTGGTGCTGCCGGACACGTCGGCGCTGCCGCCCATCAGGCCGGGCACGGCGGCGGCCAGGGCGCCGATGATCTCGCCGCTGGCGTTGCGGGTGGCGACACCCTTGCCGCCGACCTCGTAGCTGGGCAGCACGTCGCTGAGGTTGGCGGGCAGGTCGCGGGCGAGCAGGGCGTCCACCTCGGCGCCCAGGTCGGGGTGCGCGGCGCGGTAGGCGTCCATCAGGGCGTTCCAGTCGGCTTCGAGTTTCGCGCCGCGTTCGGTGGCGTCCATGTGGGCCCTGACTTCCTCGGGCACGGTGAAGGGGGGGTATTCCCAGCCGAGGGCGGCCTTGGTGGTCGTGACGCCCTCGGCGCCGAGGGGTTCGCCGTGCGCCTTGCTGGTGCCGGCGCGGGGGCTGCCGAAGCCGATGACGGTGCGGACCTGGATCAGGGTGGGGCGGTCGCTGGCGTGCGCCTCGCGGATGGCGGCGCGGATGGCGTCCAGGTCGTTGCCGTCGGCGACTTTCAGGACGTTCCAGCCGTACGCCGCGTAGCGCTGGGCGGTGTTCTCGCTCTCGGCCTTGCTGGTGGCGGTGTCCAGCTGGACCTCGTTGTCGTCGTGCAGCCAGATCAGTTTGTTCAGGCGCAGGTGGCCGGCCAGGGCGGCGGCCTCGTGGTTCACGCCTTCTTGCAGGTCGCCGTCACCGAGGATGGCGTAGGTGTGGTTGTCGAAGATGGGGAAGTCGGGGCGGTTGTAGCGCGCGGCGAGGTGCGCCTCGGCCATGGCCATGCCGACGGTCATCGCGGCGCCCTGCCCGAGCGGGCCGGTGGTGGCGTCGAGGCCGGGGGTGTGGAAGAACTCGGGGTGGCCGGGGGTCTTGCTGCCCCACTGGCGGAAGTTCTTGAGTTCCTCGAGGGGCATGTCGTAGCCGGTGAGGTGCAGCAGGCTGTAGATCAGCATGCTGGCGTGCCCGGCGGACAGCACGAAGCGGTCGCGGCCGGCCCATTCCGGGTGTGTGGGGTTGAAGCGCAGGAAGTCCTGCCACACCGCGTACGCCATGGGTGCGGCGCCGAGGGGAGCGCCTGGGTGGCCGCTGTTGGCGGCCTGCACGGCGTCGATGCTCAGGGTGCGGATGGTGTTCACACTCAGCTGGGAGATGTCGCTGGACATGTTGCGTATCCTACCCCGAGAAGAGTATGTGTACCGTGTACACTTATAGAAAGACCTTCACAGTCCCATAGATAGGCCCAGCAGGCGCGGCTGCCGGAGCGTCGCGCGGCGGGGCGCAGAAGGGCCGCCCGTCGTGGTGGCGGGCGGCCGGACTGGACTGTGTGAGGGGGGCAGGGCTGGCCGCGCGGGGTCCGTGGACCTGATCCGGGGCCGTCATCCGTCCTGGGGAGCAGGCGCGCTGATGTCGCCTCCATTCCGGTACAGACAGAATACGCCGGAGACAGAATAGGCGCAAGCCCTTCCGTGAATATCCACTGAGTCAACATGCGGCAGCCCTTGAGGCCACCTTTATTCACGGTAGGCCAGATGGCGTACCCGACCGATTCGCGCCGCGCCCACACGCCAGCGCACAGTGAACACATGCACATCCGTTCCCCCGAACCGGTAGACGCGTACGCGGCCACCCTGCTGCTGAACAGCACCCAGGAACCTCACTTCCACACCACAGCCGCCCAGCTACGCACCAGCTGGGACCGCCACCCCACCCGCACGCTCGTTGTGGGCGAGCCCGGCCAGCCGCGCGGCCTGCTCACCCGGTGGGCACCGGACTTCCACCCGACCCACCTGTGGATCGGCCTCCACCTGCACCCCGACCACCGCGCCGACGACACCGCCCCCACGCTGCTGCACGCCGCCCGCGACGCCGCCCGCGCCCAGGGACTCACCCACCTGTGGCTGAGTGTCCGCGAGGACTACCTCAGTACCGCCCCCGATCTGACCACCCTGGGCCTGCGCGAGGTTCACCGCACCTTCGGCGGCGGACTGCACCTGCGGGACTGGACTGACCCCACCCCCGACCTCCGCCGGGCACTGGAGAACCGGGGCTACCACTTCACGCCCGCCCAGCCACACGCGGACGATCCGCGCCTGCATGACCTGTACACCCGCACCCGCGACCACAAGGTGACGGCCGCGCCGACCATTCCCGCCGCCTCCCCCACCCTGGCCGACGAGGACACCCTCTGGGACGCCGCGCATCTCGCGTGGCAGGGCGAGGAGCTGATCGGCATCTCCCTGCCGGAGACATCGCGCCTGAACGCCCGGAACGCCGTCCTGACCGTCGCCCCCGACCACCGCCGCCGGGGCGTGGGCCGCGCTTTGCTGGCCCTGACGGCCCGCGCCCTCCAGAACCAGGGGATCACGTTCCTGAACACCGCTGGCAGTGCCACGGACAGGGCGTACCTGCGCGCCCTGCGGCAGGTCGGCGCGAACATCGAACCCGACTGGATCGCCTGGGAGGGTCCATGCTGATAACCATGCCCACCCTCCGCCCGTTCCGCGCCGCCGACGCCTCAGCGGTCGCCCGCCTCGTCACGGAGGGTGTGCGCGGCCACTGGACCTACGCACCAGAACACTTCCGCGAGGGGCAGCCCGACACCCGCCCCACCCGCCTCGTCGCCGAGCAGGACGGCGTGGTGATCGCCACCGCGCGCCTCGCGCCGTTCGGAGAGGGTGTGCCGGACGCCCTGCGGCTGGACGTGGCCGGAGACGCCGCCCACTTCACGCCGCTGCTGCTGGCGCATCTGGCTGCAATTCCCGCCGGGTTCCGGCGCGTGCTGGGCGTCACCCGCGAGGACTTCACGGAGCAGATGACCTTCTTCGCGGCGGCCGGCTTCCGCAACGCATGGCAGTCCTGGGGCGCGCACCTGGACCTGCGGACCTTCGACCCCGCCCTCTTCGAGGCGCTTCAGGAGCGGCTGTTCCTGGCCGGCTACGAGCCCGAACGCCTCAGCCCGGACGCCCCCGACGCCGACTGGGACGCCCTGTACGACCTGCACCGGGCGGGCGTGCGCGACCAGCCGCGCAACCCGACCACCACGCCCGACCCCCTGACCTGTGACGGCCTGCGGGACGTGATCCGCCGCGAGGAGGCCGCCTTCGTCACGCGCTGGCGCGGCCAGATCGTCGCCCTGACCCGCCTGACTCCACGAGGCCCGGAGGTAGAGAGCGAGGGCACCGTCACCCACCCGGACCACCGCGCGCGGGGCGTGATGACCGCCCTGAAAGCCCACGCCCTGACCTGGGCGAAAGGAGAGGGATTCGCGCATGCCGGGACGGGCGGCACCGTCCTGAACCTGCCCATGCTGCGCGTGAACACCCGCCTGGGCTACCGCACGGAACGCATGTGGATCACCTGGGAGAAAGACCTCTGATACGGACTCCGATTGAATGGCTTATAAAGCCGTTCAATCCGAGCGAAGCGAGTGGGAGAGGGAAGGGTTCCGGACGTGGAGCCGGCAATCCGGTGAAGTTCCGGATTGTTGGCGAAACAAACGGAATCCATATGAGCACACAGCCGCGCTGCATACCCCTCCCGGCCGCCCCCGCAACAGGTGCGTGCCAGGGCGGGTTTTCCGGCGCCCATGGGTCGTGGGTTCATCGTAATGACGCGTTGTAGCGGTGAATGAACATCCAGATCAGGAGTTCCAGATGTGCCTGCTTCCGACTGAACGATAGGCTCCGCCTGACCAAGTGAGCCACCCGCAGCCGCAACGTGGCATTGAAGCGCTCGATGTGCTGCGTGCCCCCGATGACGTGCAGGCCGCCAAACACCACGGATTTGTATGCCGCAAGGCCATCGGTATGACACCGGGCATCCAGATACCGGGCGGGCAGACTCTCCCACAGTCCAAAGGCACTGACCTCATCCCGTGCCCCTATGAAACAGCCCACAATGCGGCGCGAGTGGCGGTCCATGGCGAGCCAGATCCACAGCAATCTGGTGTGGCGGGTCACAAACGTGCATAACTCGT
>NZ_NHMK01000016.1:0-15000 GCF_002198095.1 Deinococcus indicus
GTGTGGCGGGTCACAAACGTGCATAACTCGTCGCACTCCAGCACCAGCGCCGCTGGTGCTGGAGTGCTCACACTTTTGGGAAGCTCTGGGGATCGGGATCAAGGCTGTGTGGGACGGTGTTCGTCAGAGCCTGGAGATGGCGTCGGAACCAGGAACGACTGACCCCGACAGCCCGGCAGATGCCGCGGTGTGACAGGCGTTCGGACAGCAATCGGTCGACGAGGGCAACTGTGTCGGGTGAAATCCGCGTTCGTCGGTGGTGGAGGGTGAACTGGTGGGTGCAGACGCGGCACAGGTAGCGCTGCTTGCCTGTGTGGGTGTGACCGTTTTTGACGATGCGGACGGCGCCGCACTGCGGACACTCCAGACCGTTCATACTTCATTGAACACCCGTCATGCCTGAGAATCCACGACCCCGCCCCGGTGCCCGTGCCCCGCGGACGCCCCCGCACCAGCTTCATCCGCCCAGCCGCACCCCTCTCCCCCACTGAAGGAGCCACCCCGTGACTGACCTGACCCTCACCCGCGTCCCCGCGTCCCTGCCCGGGCAGCCCGAACGGGTCGGGCTGGCCGTGCTCGGCGGCGTGATCGTCGCGCACGTCGCCACCCCACACAGCGCGGACCTGTTCGAGGCCGGCTGGCAGGCCCGCCTCGAGGAGCAGCGGCGCAACCAGCCCGGCACCCTCCGCCAGTGGCGGCGCGGCTGGGACCACGCCAACACGTACCTCGCCCATCTCGTCACCGCGCAGGCCCCGTGGCCGGTGAGCGCATGACGGGGTCCAGACACGATCCGGCAATTTTTGTACGCTAAGCGAGGCTACGCCAGGGCGGCTGAAGATGGGAGCAGAAAAGGCGGCGTGAGAGCCGACGGCAGCTTCTTCAGGCCGCCCCCTAGCTCCTTCAACAGGGGCAATCAGCACCGCCGGATTTGCCTCAGGTCAGGCGGGTGAGCACCCAGCCCAGCGCAGTGCAGATGTTGGCACAGGGAAAGACGTTCCCAGACGAGAAATTTCACACCATCGTCGTGGCTTTACGCAAGCTGAACAGAGCGCCGCTAGCCTGCTTACCATGACCACGAAGCGTTTGTTCCTCAGTACCCTCGTGACCCTGACATTGGCGGCTGCGCCCGCTCTGGCCCAGATGAATCATGGAGCGCATGGCACGCCCGCCACCACCAGCACCTCCATGCCGCATGCCATGGGCGACATGGGTGGCCTCGCGCGCCTGAGCGGCAAGGCCTTCGACCGCGCCTACCTCAGCATGATGATCGCCCACCACCAGGGCGCGGTCGAGATGGCCCGCGCCGTACAGGGACGCGTCAAGGACGCGCAGGTGAAGACCTGGGTGGCGAACGTCATCCGTGACCAGACGGGTGAGATCAGGGAAATGACCGCCTGGCTCAAACCCCTGGGAGGGATCGACGCGAAGATGCAGGCCATGATGGCGGGGGGCATGAAGGGGATGGTCACGCCGCTGAAGACCACGAAGGACCCGGACCGGGCCTTCGTGCAGGGGATGCTGCCCCACCACGCTTCCGCGCTCGATATGGCGAACCTCGCCCTGCAAAAGAGCAGCGACGCCCGCGTACTCAAGCTCTCGCGCGACATCATCAAAGCGCAGGCCGACGAGATGTACGCCTTCAAGCTGTGGCTCGCCCGCTGAGGCTGGCGACCACGGCGGCCCCATCCCCAGGATGGGGCCTTTACCCTGGAAGGCAGCTATGGCCCGCATCCTGATCGTCGACGACAACCCCGCCATCCTGGAAATCCTGGGCGCGTACCTGAGGCAGGAGGGGCACACCGTGCTGGAAGCGCACGACGGCGATAGTGGCCGGGAACAGCTCGCGGGGGCCGACCTGGCGGTCCTCGATTGGATGCTGCCCGGGGTGAGTGGGCTGGAGTTGGCTCGTGAGCAGCGCCGCGCTCACCCGGACTTCCCGATCCTGCTGCTCACGGCACGTGGTGAGGAGGAGGACAAGCTGCGCGGTCTGGAGGTCGGCGCCGACGACTACGTCACCAAGCCCTTCTCGCCCCGGGAGGTCGTGGCCCGGGTGCGGGCCCTGCTGCGCCGTGCCCGCATTCACGACCGCGTGTCTGCGGGGGGACTGCACCTCGACGAGCACACCCGTACCGCCACTCTTGATGGGGAAGGCCTCAGCCTCTCGAAGCTCGAATTTGACCTGCTGCTGACCCTGGCACGTCATCCCGGCTTCGTGTGGTCGCGCGACCGCCTGCTGGAGCGGGTGTGGGGACCGGATTTTCCCGGCGTGGAGCGGGTGGTGGATGTCCACATGGCCGGGTTGCGGAAGAAACTCGGCGAAAGTCCCGAGCAGCCGCGCTTCATCGAGACGTTGCGCGGGGTCGGCTACCGCTTCCGGGACGAGACGTGAGGCTCTTTCCACGTCTGTTCCTGGGGCACCTCCTGGTGACGCTGGTGGCGCTGGGTGCCCTGTTGCTGATCGCGGAAGTGACTGCGCCGAGCTTCTACCGCCACCACGTCGAGCAGATGGTGGCGCTGCTGGGGCCGGAAGGCCGCGAGCTGCGGCCAGACCTGGAGCGTGGCATGCGCCAGACCCTCAACCTCGCGCTGCTGGCCGCCCTGCCTTTCGCGGTCGGCTTCGCGGCCTTCGCGGCCTGGCTGACCTCGCGGCGCATCGTGCGCTCGGTGCGGCTGCTTGGCGAAGGCAGCCGTGACTTGGCGGGGGGGCACTACCGCCGCCGTCTGCCGGAGACGGGACGTGACGAACTCACGGATCTCGCGCACAACTTCAACGTGATGGCGGGGTCGCTGGAGCGGGTCGAGCAGGACCGGGTGGCCCTGATCGGCAACGTCGGGCACGAGCTGCGGACGCCGCTGGCCGCCCTGCGCGGGTACACCGAGGCCATGACCGACGGGGTGATGGTCCCCGATCAGGCCGCGCCCGCCATCGGACGGGAGGTGCGGGCGATGGAGCGCCTGGCGAGCGACCTCAGCCTGGTGTCCCGGGTGGAAGCGGGCCGGGTGGAGCTGCACCCCACGACCTTTGGGGCAGCCAGCCTGCTCCATGCGGCGGCTGAGCGCTTCGGGGAGGCCTACGCCGAGCGTGGCGTCACGCTAACCGTGCAGGAGGAGCCAGACGCTGCACAGGTGAGAGCTGACTTCGAGCGGTCCCTGCAAGTGCTCTCCAACCTGCTCTCCAATGCGTTACGCCACACGCCCCAGGGAGGTCAGGTCACCCTGGCGGCGGAAACCGCCGGGAGCGGCGTCCGCTTCAGCGTGCAGGACACCGGACACGGCATCCCCCCGGAGCACCTGGCGCGCATCTTCGAGCGGTTTTACCGGGTGGACCCTGCTCGGACACGGGGGGAGGGCAGTGGGGTGGGGCTGACCATCGCCCGTGGCCTGGTCGAGCAGATGGGAGGACAGATGGCAGTCGTCTCGGGCGAAGGCGGCAGCACTTTCACCTTTAGCCTGCCGGTCGCGCTCCGTTCAGAGGGCCTGGTGCCCATCGGTGGTGGAGTGACGACGTAGAACTTGCATCCTGGCCCCTCCCGTGGTGCGCTTGGCAACAAGGGTGAAAATGCGGGAGAGAGTTCAATGCAGCCTGTTTTGTCCATGAAAACGAGTTGGCGCCTCACCGGAATGCGGTGGGCGTCCAACTCGGGCGCTGGCTTGCTGAGCGGGGCAGGCCGCGAAACTGGCAGCGATGGGGTTACGCGCTCAGGCTGCTGAGCAGGTCCTGGCAGGCCTGCTCACAGCGGCGGCAGCTCTCGGCACAGACGGCGCAGTGCGTCATGTTCATCTCGCGGGCGTGCCGCTCGCACTCGTTGCCGCAAGCCTGGCAGGCGGCCAGGCACGCCTGAAGCTGGGCACGCAAAACGTTCTGATCAGGCTGAGTCAGCCGCAACAGCACCCGGCCGGTCGCTCCGCAGATATCCGCGCAGTCGAGATTGAGCCGGATGCACGAGACGAAGTGCATCAGGTGCTCGCGTTCTTCCAGACAGGCGTCCGCGCAGGAGGTACAGATGTTCGCGCACTCGAAGCAGGCGTCGATGCACTCGGCAAGCGCGCCCTGATCGAACAGGCCAGCGGGGTTGGGGTGGGTTTGCAACATCCTCTGTGTACTCGCTGGCATGTACGGCCTCCTGGGTGGGTGAGGGCAAACGTGGCGAACAGACGGGGCAGCAGGCTACGAAGTTGCTACCCGGTCAGCGTAATCACGCCTTGTTCAGCTTCTGTAAAACTGGCGTAACCCTCAAGGCTCGGTGAACCCCAATACCTTCCGGTTCAGCCGGTGTTCTCCCGCCGGGAAACCACTCAGGTAGCCCGCCCGTACGAAGCCCGGTCCCTCCAGCGTCGTGGTGCTCCTTCCTTCGGGGCACCTACCCGCTGAGAGCGTCGCGCGCCAGATTCCGGTACTGGACGAGTTCCTTACTCCTCGGGTACGCCCTGAGCGCGAGTTGCGTGACCTTCAGGGTTTTCTGGTGGTCGCCAGCTTTCGTCCACGCTTCAAACGCCTCCTGACGGTACAGGTAGTAGATGGTAGGCACGCCGAGGGCGACCGCGCGATCAAACTGTTCGGTGGCTGCCGTGACGTTGCCCAGCCGCAGGTTGGCCTTTGCGAGGCCCCACCAGGCGTAAGGATCGTTCGGACGGGCCTTCACATCCTCCTCCCCGTGGAGCTTGGCGTGTCGCCAGTTCGCCGTCAGGTCGAAATCCTCCCCCAGCGCCTCCCGCACCTGTCCCTCCTTCCCGGGGGGGTACGCGATCAGGTACTCGCCGTTGTAGTACCGCCACAGGTCCTGCACCTCCGCGGTGGTGAGGCTCAACGAGGGGCCCCGAAGCGGGTCACTGACCAGGAGCGCCCCTGGCTGTACCCGTACACCGTGCGGAAGTGCGCGACGTTGCTGCCCGCGCGCAGGCGCTGTTGCAGGACCACGGGGAAGCCACGCGACACCAGCTCACGGAGGACTTCCGCATCACCGGCATACCGGATGACGCTGCGCAGCCCGAAACGGCCGAGGTAGTCGGCAAGTTCCAGGCTGGTCACCTGGGGGTCACTCCGGTAGTCCTTCATTGCTTCCGCCGCCTGCGTCTGCGACACCCGCGTCCCGTGGTACCCCAGGACAGTCAGGGCCGTCACTGGCGCGCAGTTGTCCGGGCCCTGGTATTCATGCCGAATGTTCTTCAGGGCCACGCTCGCGGGGACAGCGGACGCCCACCCACCCAAGATCAGGAAAGCCAGCCCGCACACCAACGGTCGAATTGCCATGCGGCATCTTTTCGGAACCCTGTAAAGTTCCTGTAAAGGGCCGCTCCTCCTGTCCAAGGGCTGGCCGAGGTCACGACCGCGTGACCGGACCGTGCCGCGGTCAGGGCGGCTGTGGGGGTTGAAGCGCCATGAAATGAAGGAGACCAGCCGCCGCTGGTCTCCTCGACTTCGGAGTGTCGAATCAGGTTGCCGTGGGTGCAAGCGCATCCCGGAGACGCACGAGCAGTTCCTCGCCCCGCTCGTACCCGGGGCGCACGAAAACCATACCCATGTTGCTCCAGTCCTGCACCGCCGCAACTTCCTGCCCGCCCTCGTTGAGCTTGAGGTGCGGGTAGGCGCCGTACTCCACGAAGCAGGCGAACTCCTGAGCGACCCCCTCCAATGCAAGGGTGTTCTCTTCGTTCCAATGCACCAGGTACGGCAGCAGGAAGGCGGGCTTGCCGCACGAGCCGCCCAGGCCCACCAGGGGCATCCCGGCGACGGTGGGCACCTCACCACGCAGGCGGGTGCGCTGGAGGAACGCTTGGCGGTCGCGGACGAGAGCGGGGCTGGTCTTCAGAGAGGCGACGTAGGGGCCGACGGAGAGCTTGGTCATGGGGTGGTCCTTTCCTGCCCGCTGGGGGCGGTCTGGGGGGTCAAGGTGGCAAGCAGGTCACGCAACAGTTCCTGGGCGTGGCCATACTCGGCGCGCAGGTACACTACCCCGAAGGGGGTCCAGTCCTGCACGGCCGCGAGTTCCTTGTCGGTGGCGATCTGCCGCAGGTGGGCCAGGTGGCCGTACTCGACGTAGCTGCGGTGCTGCCGGGCGAGGGCTTCGAGGGCCAGCAAGTTCTGCTCGGTCCAGGTGAGGGGGTAGGGCAGCGCGAAAGCGGGCTTGCCGCAGGAACTGCCTACCCCGAGGAGCGGGAGGCCCTGTTCCCCGGGGTAGGCGGCGCGCAGGCGGGCACGTTCAAGGAAAGCTGCCCGATAGCGGTCGTGTCCCGCCTGCTTCCGGAGGGCGTGCATCAGTTCGGCTACGTCGAGCTTCGCCATCGGAACAGCACTCCTCTCCAGGCATTGCCAGGCAAGGGGACCGCACCTGCCGGATGCGGCCCCGGGGAGGTCAGGCGCGCGCCGGGGTCGCGGCGACCGTGCGAGCAGGAATGGGGTCGGGGCGGACCGGCGGGCGGAAGGAGCGCAGCCGCAGCGCGTTGCTCAGCACGAAGACGCTGGAAAAGCCCATCGCCGCCGCCGCGAGCACCGGGCTGAGCAACCAGCCGAAGGCCGGGTGCAGCACGCCCGCCGCCACCGGAATCAGCACGATGTTGTACGCGAAGGCCCAGAAGAGGTTGAGCTTGATGTTCCGCAGGGTAGCGCGGCTCAGCGCATAGGCGTTGGGCACTCCACGCAGGTCCCCGCTCATCAGGATCACGTCGGCGGTCTCGACGGCCACGTCCGTGCCGGTGCCGATGGCGAGGCCGACATCCGCCTGCGCGAGCGCTGGAGCGTCGTTGATGCCGTCTCCAACGAAGGCGACCCTCTGCCCCTTGGCCTGCAACGCCTTCACCGCGTCACTCTTCCCGCTGGGCAGCACCTCGGCGAGCACCTCGTCGATGCCGAGCTGGCGGGCGATTGCGTTCGCGGTCCGGGCGTTGTCCCCGGTGATCATCGCCACCTTGAGGCCCTGGCGGTGCAGCGCCTGGACCGCCTCGGAGCTGCCCTCCTTGATCGGGTCGGCCACGGCGATCACGGCGGCGAGCTGGCCGTCAAGAGCGGCGTACAGCGGGCTCTTGCCCTCGTCTCCGAGCCGCTCGGCCTGGGCGGCGAAGTCATCCACGTCGAGCCCGAGCCGGTGCATGTAGCGGTCGGCGCCGACCTGCACCAGGCGGCCTTCCACCCGCGCCTCCAGGCCATAGCCGGGCACCGCCTCGAAGCTCTCCAGGGGGAGGATGGCCATGCCTTCCCGCTTCGCCGCGTCCACGATGGCGCGGGCGATGGGATGTTCACTCTGCTCTTCGGCAGCCGCGACCAGCTTCAGCACCTCGGTCCGGTGGAAGCCCGAGGCCGTCACCAGGTCGGTGAGTTCGGGCCTGCCCTTGGTGAGGGTGCCGGTCTTGTCCATGGCGACCACGTTCACGCCCTGGAGGCCCTCCAGTGCGGTGCCGCTGCGGAACAGCACGCCCAATTCGGCGGCCTTGCCGGTGCCCACCATGATGCTGGTCGGCGTGGCGAGACCCATCGCGCAGGGGCAGGCGATGATCAGCACCGCGACAGTCGTGACCAGGGCGAACGAGAGGGCGCTGCTTCCACCGACCAACATCCAGATCAGGAACGTCAGGGCGGCGATGCCGATGACGACCGGGACGAAGACCGACACGACCTTGTCCGCGAGGCCCTGGATGGGGGGTTTGCTGCCCTGAGCGCTCTCCACCAGCTTGATGATCTGCGCGAGAGCGGTGTCCGCCCCGATCCTGGTCGCCTTGAACTGGAAGGCGCCGTTCTGGTTGATGGTGCCGCCGACGACCGCCGCGCCGGTCTGCTTGGCGACGGGAATGGGTTCACCGGTGATCATGCTCTCGTCCACGAAGGAGTTGCCCGAGATCACCTCGCCGTCGACCGGCACCTTCTCGCCGGGGCGAACTGAGATCAGGTCGCCGATCAGCACCTCGTCGGTCGGCAGTTCGAGTTCCTGGCCGCCCCGCACGACGCGCGCCGTCTTCGGCTGAAGACTCAGCAGCTTCTTCATCGCCTCGCTGCTGCGGCCCTTGGCGATGGCCTCGAAGTACTTGCCCAGCAGGATCAGGGTGATCACGACGGCGGCGGCCTCGTAGTACACGTGCGCGGTGCCTTCCGGAAAGACCTGCGGCGCGAGCGTGACCACCAACGAGTAGAAGAACGCTGCCGAGGTGCCGATCATCACCAGGGAGTTCATATCGGGCGACCTGTTCCTGAGCGCCTTCCAGCCCAGGCGGTAGAAGCGCAGCCCGGGGCCGAACTGCACAGGCACGGCGAGCGCGAGCATGACCCAGTTCAGGGTGGTCATGACGCCGTGCCCGTAAGTCCCCATCAGCCAGTCGTTCACGGCGGGCACGAGCATCGGGACCATCGCCAGGATGGCCAGGGGAATGGCGAAGACGGCGCTGAAGACGACCGCGTTTCTCAGGGAGCGAGTTTCCCGTTCGCGCGCCTCACGTTCCAGGTCGCTGCGGTCCTGCCCCGCCTGGACTTCGAGCACCTCGTAGCCCGCCCTCTTCACGGCGGCCTTGAGTTGTCCGACACTGACGCTGGAGGGGAGATACTTCACGGTCGCGCGTTCGGTGGCGAGGTTCACGCTGGCGTCCAGCACGCCGTCCACCTTGCGGAGTCCCCGCTCGACCCGGCCCGCGCACGAGGCGCAGGTCATCCCCTGTATACCGAGTTCGATCTCCCCCACGACGGGTTGGTACCCCACGTCCTTGATTCTGTCGAGCAGCGCCTGGGGCGTAGCCACCGCCGGGTCGTAGGCCACGGTCGCGCGTTCGGTGGCGAGATTCACCACGGCACTCTCGACCCCCTCGACCTTTCCCAGCCCCCGCTCGACGCGCCCGACGCAACTGGCACAGGTCATGCCCTGCACACCGAGTTCGATGGTCTTGGTCATTTTGCTTCCCCCTATCCCCCCTAGGGGGGTCACTGATATTTACAGGATAGACCCAGGGGAGGGGGATTAGCAAGAGGCTATAGATAGCTCTCTCCCTAGGGCGGATTATTTTCACAACCATCTTGAAATCCAGGGGGGGAGGGTATAACCTGACTTCAGGAGGAGAACCATGACTCAGATAGAACTGAACATCACTGGCATGACCTGTGGCCACTGTCAGGCAGGCGTGACCCAGGCCCTCAAGAGCGTCCCGGGTGTCAGCGACGCGCAGGTGGACCTGGGAACCGGCAAGGCCGTCGTGCAGGGCAACGCCGAGCCTGAGCAGCTCGTCGCGGCTGTGGTCGAGGAAGGCTACGGCGCCCAGGTGGCGCACCCGTAATGGCGAAGCAGACGACCGCTGAGCTGCCGGAGGCGACCCCCCTCCAGGGGAAGCAGTGTCACACAGGCCAGCACCTCTGCATGCCGGAGGACAGCCGCAAGCGCGCCGCGCGTCGTCTCGCCATTGCCCGCGGCCACCTCGAGAGCATTCGCCGCTCCCTGGAAGACCCGGACGTATACTGCGTGGACGTCCTGCGGCAGATCAAGGCCGTGCAGGGCGCGCTGGACGGCGCGGCGAACGTGGTCCTGCGCGGGCACCTCGAAGCGCATGTGGCCACCGCGGCGACGCGCGGCGACGAGAAGGAAATCGTCGACGAGTTGATGGACGTCTTCAAGTACATCTGAAACCACGCCCGCAGGACATCTTCAGGGGGGCGGACGTGGGTCCGCCCCCTGTTCACGTGAGGTTCTCCATGCCGAAAGTCATCCTGTATGCCACACCGACCTGCCCGGATTGCCATGCGCTGCGCCTCTGGTTTGGTCGGCGCGGCGTCTCCTTCGAGGAACGGGATCTGACCAACCCTGCCGTGGCAGACGAGGCAAAAGCGCAGTACGGCGTGCGTGTCGCGCCCATCACCGTGGTGGGCGAACACTTTTTCTACGGCACCTTTGACCAGCAGCGACCAAAGATCGAAGCCCTCCTTGGTTGATCCGCTGCGAGAGCTGATCAGCATCGGGCAACGCTGGTCTGATGGACAGGAGGCAGGCATGACGACGCATGACCACAGCGGACACCAGACACCAGGGGCCGTCCTGGAAGTGGCGTTCCGGAACTGCCACGACGGCTCGGAGTTCGCAGACCTGGAGCGGAGCCTGGCGCGAGTTGTAGGCGTGACCTCGGTGCACATCGACCGCACGCGCGCTGTGGCTCACCTGGGCTACGACCCGGAGGCGGTGACCGAGGCTGAACTTCGTCACCGCCTGCATCAGGCCGGGTACGACTGTGCCTGCCGGGACTGCGCGCCGTCTGCCGCGCAACCAGGTCACCCAGGCGTCGGCGACGAGCGTCACGGGCACCAGGCGCATGACCATGCCGCGATGAACCATGCGGACGCTGCCGCGACACACGACGAGCACGCGGGCCACGGCGCACAGATGGTCAATGACATGCTGCGCCGATTCGTGATCTCGCTCGTCCTGACGGTGCCGCTGATCCTGTACTCCCATATCGGGGAGTCCCTGGGCTTCACCGCCAGGCCGCCCCTCGGCCTCTCGATGGCCTGGTTCGGGTTAATCCTCGCCACGCCGGTCGTCTGGTGGGGGGGCTGGCCGTTCATCTCGGCGGCGTGGCGCGCGCTGAAGCGGCGCGAGGCGAACATGATGACCCTGATCGCCACCGGCATCCTGGTCTCGTACGTCTACTCGGTGTGGGCCACTCTCTTCCTGCGGACCGATGAGGTGTTCTTCGAGGCTGCCGCGATGCTGACCAGCTTCTCGCTGGCCGGGCACTGGCTGGAGATGCGCTCGCGCTTCGCCACCGGAAAGGCGGTGGAGGCGCTGCTGCGGCTGGCCCCCTTGACGGCCCGGGTGGTGCGGGACGGCCAGGAAGCCGAGGTGCCGCTGGAACGGGTCATCGTGGGCGACGAGATCGTGGTGCGCCCCGGGGACCGGGTGCCGGTGGACGGCGAGGTGGTCAGCGGCCAGTCCTACGTGGACGAGAGCATGATCACGGGCGAGTCGCTGCCGGTCCGCAAGGAGAGCGGGAACCGGGTGACGGGCGGCACGGTCAACCAGAATGGGGCCTTTCACTTCCGGGCCACGGCGGTGGGGGCAGACACGGCCCTCGCGCGCATCGTGCAGATGGTGCAGAACGCGCAGGCGAGCAAGGCCCCGGCGCAGCGCCTCGCGGACCGGGCCGGGAAGTATCTGGTGTTCGTGGCCCTGGGCAGCGGCCTGATCGCCTTCCTGGTGTGGTTCTTCCTGGGCGCCGGGGTGGTGTTCGCGCTGACGGCTGCCGTCTCCACGGTGGTGATCGCCTGCCCGGACGCGCTGGCGCTCGCCACGCCTACCGCCATCACCGTGGGCGTGGGCAAGGGGGCACGCGAGGGGGTGCTGTTCAAGAACGCCACGGCACTGGAGGCGACCGCCGGGGTGGACACCGTGATCTTCGACAAGACCGGGACGCTCACCGAGGGGAAACCGGCCCTGACCGATCTGGTACCCGCCCCGGGCGTCAGCGAAACCGAACTGCTGCACCTCTCCGCCTCCGCCGATCAGCCCTCCCAGCACCCGCTCGCGGAGGCCATCGTGCGTGGTGCCGGGGAACGGGGAGTGACGCTGAGCCGGGCGGAAGAGTTCGACTCCATCCCCGGGCGCGGGGTGCAGGCGCGGGTGGAGGGGCGGCGGGTCCTGATCGGCAACCGCAGGCTGATGGAGGGGGAGAACGTACCGCTGGGGGACCTTGACGCTCAAGTTGAACGCCTGGCCGGGGACGGCAAGACGGCGATGTACGTCGCGGCGGACGGGCAGCTCCTGGGTGTGGTGGCAGTGGCCGACCGGATACGGGAATCGGCGAAAGTGGCGGTGACGGAACTGCACCGCCTGGGCGTCCACACGGTGATGCTGACGGGCGACAACCGGCGCACGGCGGAGGCGGTGGCCCGTCAGCTCGGGATGGACACCGTGATCGCCGACGTGCTGCCCGAGCAGAAGGCGGCCCAGGTGCAAGCCTTGCAGGGCCAGGGGCGCCGGGTGGCGATGGTGGGCGACGGCGTGAACGACGCCCCGGCTCTGGCGCAGGCTGAGGTCGGCATCGCCATCGGGGCAGGCACCGACGTGGCCGTCGAGACCGCCGACGTGGTGCTGGTCCGCAGCGACCCGGCGAGCGTGGCGACGGGCATCGACCTCGCCCGGCGGGTGCGCGGGAAGATCAAGCAGAACCTCTTCTGGGCCGCGATCTACAACGTCCTGGCGATTCCCTTCGCGGCGGGCGTGCTGTACCCCTCGTACGGCATCCTGCTGCGCCCGGAGTGGGCGGCGCTGCTGATGAGCGCCAGCACCGTCATCGTCACCGTGAACGCCCTGCTGCTCAACCGGGTGCGCTTCGAACGTCCGGCAGCGGCTGGAGGCTGAGTCAGCAAAAGGAGCGCCCCCACCGCAGGCGGTGGGGGCGCGTGTGCTCTATGTCAGATGGGGGCCTGTGACGAGCGGCGCCCCGGCTCAGTGGTGGCTGCCGTGGTCCCCGCCCGCTGGTTCACCCAGCGCCAGGTTCCGAGTTCCCCCTCCAGCGGGTTGCAGAGGCGAGAAGCTCACGCCGTTCGGGCCACGGCTGGTGGGCACCTGGGCAACCGTCCGGCGCGCGGCGAGGTCCACCACCGAGAGGGTATTCGCGTACGTGTTGGTCACGTAGGCGAAGCGCCCCGTTGGGTCCACCGTGACCCCGTGGGCACCCGTGCCGGTGGTGATGTTCGCCACCACGCTGAACTTCGCCGCGTCGATCACCGAGAGGGCGGTTCCGGGACGCTCGGGAGTGCCCTGGTTGGCGACCAGTACGAAGCGGTTGTCCGGCGTCACGGTGACCTGGATGGGACCGGGGCCGACCGCCACCTTGCCCAGCACCTTGCGGGTGGCCACGTCGATGCGGGCCACTGCGTTCTCGTCCCGCAGGGTCACGTACGCCACCCGGTTGTTCGGGGAGAAGGCGACCTGCGCCGGGGCCTTGCCGACGGGCGTGTCCGCGACCCGACGAGCTGTACGGGTGTCGATCCAGCTCACGCTGCCTGAACCGGTGTTCGCCACCAGGACCCAGCGCCCATCCGGGCTGGGCCTCAGGCCGTGGGGGTGAGAGCCTACCGTCACGGTGGTCAGGGGCTTCAGGGTCAGGGCGTCAATGATGGAGACGCTGCCCGCTTCCCCGTTGGTCACGTAGGCCCGCTTGCCGTCCGGACTGACGATGACGTGGGCGGGCGCGGCACCGGTCGGCACGCTGCCTAGCACCCGGAGGGAGACGGCGTCGATCTTCACGGCCTGGGCGTTCTGCCCGAGGACGGCCCAGGCACTCTTGCTGTCCGGAGACAACTGCACGTTGTGCGGTGCGGGGACGCCGCTCAGGGTGGCCCGGACCCGGTTCGTGGCGACGTCCACGACGGTCAGCCGCTGCCCTCATCCGCGACCCAGAGCGTGCCCCGTGGGGCCGAAGCCCCCCCTGCCAGAGCGGCGGCGGACAGAGACAGCAGGGTGAGGGAGAGGACCAGGGGGGAACGATGTGGCATGGACACAACCTCCAGGGGATGGGGGGGGGGAGGCTTCCTCAGGTCACCCGGAGCTTGTGCTCAAGCTGGAGGAAGTCATGAAGAGGCAAGAGGGCAGGCACTGGGCGCCGGGCCGTCCAGAGGATTGGGCTGACCTGAAGGCGGAATCTCAGCGCAGCCGGAGCGTGGTGATGCAGGTGTCACTGCCCGGCAGGGTGGCCAAGGTGCCCCGGGTGGTCTTCCCCTGAGCGGTGAGCGTGACGTTGTACTGCTGGCCGCGGTCGAGCCACAGCTCCAGGAAGCCGTTGTCGAGCGTCCGCACGGTCTTTCGCAATACGGTCTTTCCCGCTCGCGTTGTGACTTGTACCTTGACCGGCGTGTTCACCAGTTCGCCCTGGCAACCCGAGGTGAAGTGCGTCTTACAGGGGTGGGTCTGGTTGATGTAGGGCGCGATGGCGACCACCATCTGCCCTTTGGGCAGGGCGACGGCCCTCTTCTGGCCGTCCGGGAAGGTGAAGTGGACGGCCTCGGGAGTCACATAGCTTTGCAGCCCGCCCTGAGCGCGCCAGGTGTTGGCCAGCTTCAGCGCCTGCTGGGGGCTGACGCCGTTGAGGAGCGTGGGGGTTGGGGCACGGCCGGGCTGTTGCGCGAACGCGAGCGTGCCCAGGAGCGTGCCAGTGAAGAGCATCAGGTGGGTCTTGTGCATAGCAGTCGCCTCTGAGGTCAAGGTAGCGGCGCCGTGTTAAGCCAGTATTTCGCCCAGTCCCGTCGTCTGGGTCCACGACGGTCTCAAAGCTGGGGCGGGGAGGCAGAGGAGAAGTTCAAACGAGCATGCGGCATTGGTTCGGCGAACGAAAGTAGCTCTGCACCTGGAGGCACACCTGCTGGTTTACCCCTGGGTTCGCCGCCACCGCCGCAGTTCTGCATCGGCCGTACTGTCACTCACCTCGGCGTATCGCAGTGTCGTCTGGATGTGCTGATGGCCCAGGCGCTTCCGAATGGTCGCCAGGCTAACCCCACCGTTGACCAGCTCTGTCGCGTGGCTGTGCCGGAGCTGGTGCAGCGTGCAAGTCACCCCTGCCCGTTCCGTGTATCCCTGCCAGCGCTCCTGCACACTCTGATACCTCAGCGGTCCCCCTCGCCCATTCTTGGTGGCCTGGAACAGCGGGCCGTGGGTATAGCCAAGGCCGTGCAGGTAGCGCCGCAGCGCGTTCACCAGTCTGGGATCGTCGAGCAGCACCGTCCGCTTCCGGCTGCCCTTGCCCAACACGGTCAGGTGTTCATCGCCCCGGGTGAGGTCGAGGTCCTGTACATGTACCCCCAGAGCTTCACCAATCCGCAGCCCCGTTTCGAAGACCAGTCGGAACAGCAGGGCGTCCCGCGCCTGTTCTGCTGGAATCTCGGCGAAGATGCGCTCGACCTCTTCCCGACGAAGTCCTCGCGGATGTGGAGGCGGCAGGCTGGGACGCTCCAGATGCAGGGTGGGGTCGCGGTCAAGCAGGTCACGCTGTAACGCCCAGCGGTAGAAGCGTTCGAGCGCCGTCTGTTTGCGATTCCGGGTC
>NZ_NHMK01000016.1:25000-94915 GCF_002198095.1 Deinococcus indicus
TGAGGCGGCGCAGCAACTGGTCGAGTTGCTGGCGCTCGGCCACACTCAGTGGACTGAGCAGTTCCTCCTCGCGGCGCAGATGAACAGGCAGGTGATCGCGCACGAGGTCACGCCCGGCCTCCGTCAGGTGGATACGCTGGGCACGGCGATCCTGGGCATCGGGCGTGCGGCGCAGCAGTCCGCGCGCTTCCAGGCGGTCGAGGCTGCCGGTGACACTGGCCGGCGAGACAGCGAGGAGCGTCGCCAGTTCGCCCGGGCTCAGGCCGCCCGGGTTGCCGGAGCGGTACAGGGTGAACAGCAGGTCGCGGGTGGCGGCGGTCAGATCGGCGTGTGGCGCGGTGGCGCGGACGTGTTCGTCCAGCAGCGCCTGCGCGCGCGTCAACGTGATGAAGGTGAGCATGGGCGAAGTGTCCAGCGCTGGTTCACAGCTCTGCCAGTCGCGCTGGATGCGGTCCAGCAGGTCGAGGAGGGTCATGGGTGCAGTATAGGAATTCGATCATCTATTTTATAGATAAAATTTTTATGCGTAAAATAAGTCTGTGCGACCCTCGCCCCTCTTCATTGCCGCCGCAGCTCCCATCAGCTGGGGAACCAGTTACGTCGTTCTGGAGAACCTCCACCCGGTTGGGCCGACCAGCGCCGCAGCGCTGAGGGCACTGGGCGCAGGTCTCCTCCTGTTGCTCTTTGTCCGGCAGTGGCCGCGCGGGGAGTGGTGGTGGAAAAGTGCCCTGCTGGGCGCACTGAACTTCAGTCTGTTCTTCAGCACCCTGTTTATCAGCGCCGCCCACCTGGGCGGCGGACTCGCCGCCACGCTCGGCGCCCTGGGCCCACTGCTGATTCTGGCGTTCAACCACGCTGTCCTGGGCCAGAAGCCACAACGAACGGCGCTACAGGCCGGCGTCCTGGGGCTGGCAGGGGTGGCCCTGCTGGTGCTGTCCCCTGGCGTGCAGGCCGACGCAACAGGTCTGCTGACCGGGCTGGTCAGCGTGATGGCCGCGTCCGGCGGGTATCTGCTGGCCGGTACGTGGAACACTCCGCCCGGGGCGTCCCTGGTGGCCCTTACTGCATGGCAGTTGTGCTGGGGCGGCCTGCTGCTTCTGCCCGTCGCCTGGTGGCTGGACGGCCCCCTGCCTGCCCTCACCCCTGCTCAACTCCCGTGGCTGGCCTATCTGATCGTGGTGGGTACGGCGCTGGCCTATGCGCTCTGGTTCAGGGGCATCCGCGACACATCCCCCGTGCAGATCTCGCTGCTGACCCGACTGAGCCCGGCAACGGCCATCGCACTGGACCTGCTGGCCGGACGTCATCTGGGCGGCCCGCAGTGGGCTGGCCTGGGATTGATTACCGTCAGCGTTCTGCTGGGTGCGTGGCCGTCTCCACCCGCTCAAGCAGGCGAAGAATAGATAGCAGCGCCGGGCCTCGAACGTGAAGCCCGGCGCTGCTCCTGCCGGGTTACAGCGTGTCTTTCAGGGCGCTGGCGACCTTGAAGCCGATCTTCTTGCCGGCCGGGATCTGGATCTTCTCGCTGGTGCCGGGCTTCACGCCGGTCCGGGCGGCGGTCGCGCGGACGCTCAGAGTTCCCAGGCCGGGCAGACCCACACTCTGACCGTTCTTCAGGCCGCTGACGATGCCATCGACCAGGGCGTCGAATGCGTCACCGGCCTGTTTCTTGGTCAGACCAGTCTGGGCGGCGACCCGGTCGACCAGTTCGGTTTTGGCGATCTTGGAAGCAGTGGCGGCGGGCTTTACAGTTCGGGACGGTTTCGGCATGTCCGCATCCTGGGGTCTGTGCAACACGCGCCGCAAGACACTTTGCGTAGCAGTACCCAATCTCAGCTGTGCATGTGGAATGCGCAGTGCAGGCAATTCCCGCAAAAGTGCATGGGTCGCCAATAAGCGCGTCTGTGCCGATACACTTCTACCTCATACTGGCTTCACCCTCACGCGGTCATGGCGCGCGTCTTGCGGTAGTCCGCAGCCTCCGCCGCCATCGTGAACTCGATCTGCCCGTGATGTCGCTGCACGAACCCGGCGATCTCCTCGAGCGTGATGTGGAAGAACTCCTTGCGCGGGTTCACCTGGTTCACCCGGCGGGCCGCGAACTCCCGGTGCAGATCCGCCTCCAGCTTCGGCGCGTCCTCGCTGTAGATGACGGCATGCACGTCGAAGTTGAACGGCACGGACGCGTTCCCCAGCTCGCGAACGCGTTCCAGCGGCTCCAGCCGCCGGGTCATCCCGATCTTGTACACGTTCTCCCCGAAGCTGCCGATGTTGGAGATCACGTACACGTGCCCCACACGGGTCTGCTGCGCCATGGAGATCGCCCGCTCACTCCGCGCGTGCGCTGCCGCCAGTGCCTCGGAGAGCCGCGCGATCTCGCCCTGCAACCGCTCCTGCTGCGCGCCCACGGCGGACTCGACGTCACGCCGCGCGCGTTCGAGAGCCACCTCGTAGCGCTGCTCCTCCCGTTCCGCATCCGCCAGGGCGCGGTCCAGTTCCTTCTGGGCGCGTTCCTCCTCGCGCATCTGCTCGCGGATCGCACGCTGCTCCTCCGCTTCGATCTGCCTCTTCTCGTGGTACTCATGCACCAGGCGCAGCTCCTGCAACTTCAACTCAAGGAACGGCAGCGTCAGGTGACTGCCTGTTTCGCCGTCCAGCACGTTGATCTTCTTCCAGAGCTCAACGAGCCGGCTCTCGATCTTGAGCACGTTGTCGAACCGCACTTTCTGGATCAGCGCCTCCGACTCGCCGTTGAAGGCCCGAGCCTGCAGCTGCGCGATCTCCTTGAGCATCTTGCGGCCCAGCGCCTCGTTCCCGTTGATCGTCCAGGTGGTCGGCGACTTCACGGCGCCACCCTGCCGGATCAGTTCCTTCTGCGCTTTGCGTACCCGCTCCAGCTCGTGCTTGTAGAGCGCGGACGTCCCGAAGTCGTACTTGGGTTCGTACAGCCCGAAGTCCCGCGCGATGCTTTCGAGGTCGAGTGGATCGACTTCCTTCTGAAGCCGCGCGATGCGCAGGTCCAGGTCGCGGGCGGCGTTCTGCTTGTCGTTCAGCGCCCTCTCCACCTTGGCGTACTGGGCGTTGATGTCCAGCAGGCCGTGGTATGGCCTGAAGGCTTCCTGGATGCCTTCGAAGTCACGCCGGATGTTGTCGAGGTCGCCTTCCAGTTCAGCGATGCGGCGCCCTGCGGTGTCCGCATCTGCCGCGTGGGTCGACTGCAACGCCCGGTGCTGCTGGTCTCCCAGCACCTTCTGGGCTTCCAGTTGCTTGAAGCGGCGGGTTCCGCTGGTGACGGTGTAGACGTAAAGACTGAAGAACACGACCGCGAGGAACCATCCCATGCACGTCTCCTGCGCCCGAGCGGAAAGGTTGACCCGGCGCGGGCGCGCAGGGGTGGGAGCTCAGGCGGGGTTCCCCGTTCGTATCACTCTCAGCGGCGACTTTCGAGCAGATGTGACGCCCGCCCTCCAGCAGGTGCGGACTTCAGTTCAGGCTGAGCGCAGAACCTCACGCTGGGTACGCAGCCGCGTCAGCGGGTTTCGACGCCGAACACCTGCACCCAGTACGTCGGGAAGATCGACCCGGCCACGCCGTTGTTCACCGCGCCGCCGAACAGGGTCCAGTGAGGGTCCATCAGGTTCTCGCAGTGCCCTGGGCTGGTCAACAGGTTCTTCACGGCCTCCTGTGCGGTGATGGGTCCGTACGCGACGTTCTCTCCTGCTACTCCGACGAACCCCAGCGCCGCGGCCCGCTGCTGCGCCCGGCTCCCATCCACCGGGTTCACGTGCCCACGGAAGTTCAGGCGCACCATGTCGCCCGCGTGCCGCGCCGCTGCTCCCGCCAGGCGCGCGTCCCACTTCAGGGGCGGCACGGCGTTCATCAGCTTCCCGCCGCACTTCTGCCCCTGGAAGCGCGCCCGGTTCGTCGCCTCCAGGAACTCCGTCATCCACCGCTGCGACTGGCTCAGGTCCACCCGCGCCTCTGTCGCCAGGATCAACTTCATTCGCGTCCCGTCCAGTGACAGTCCGAAGGACCGGAACCCCACGAACTTCCCGCACTGCCGCGTGATCTGCGCCTTCACCCAGCCCACGTCGCCGTTGTACGTCATGCCCGCCAGGTACAGGCCGTGCGCGCGGAACTGCTGCCGCTGCAACGCCGCCTGCAACTCGTACCCGTTCATCACGTCAGCCGCCGCGAGACTCAACGGTCGGCTCAGCACCGGCGTCGTCCCGCACGCCGCGAAGGCCGCACCCAGCGACTTCACCATCGCGTCCGCTGTCGAGCTGGTCGGCGTCCCCTGACCCTGCGCGGATCCCAGTAGGCTCATGCCCAGCAGCAGTCCCACCTCACGCCGCATACGCCACCGTCTCCGTGCCGACCTGCCGCACCTGACCCATCATCACCAGCAGCTCCAGCAGTTCGTCCACCGTCCCGGCGCGCACGCCGCTGAACGCCGCCGCCACCTGCTCCGCCGACAGCGCCCGCTCCGCCAGCACCAGCACCTGACGCACCGCCGCCGACTGCTCCGCCAGTCGGTCCGGGTACGCGGGCTTCGCCAGCGCCGCCGCCGCCGGGGCCTGCACGTTCATGCCCAGGTCGCCCACGGCCGTGCCTCTGGGGTCCTGGTAGTCGGGGCGCAGGTACCGGATCGTCCCGGCGCGTTCCTCCTGCCCCCGCAACGCGTTCAGGTCCGTCAGGCGCGACAGGATCTCCTGATCACCCAACGCCCCCTCCCAGCCGTACGCTGCCTGCACCAGGGCGTCCAGCTCGTCGTGGTACTCGCGCAGCACGGTCACGGTGCCGTCCTGCAGGGTGCGGCGTTCCCGGTCCGTGAGTTCGGCGCCGCCCCGGAGCTTCTCCAGGACGTTGTACAGGTCCGTCATGGTCAGGTGGGCGTGCGCGGCGAGGCGGGCCTTGCGCAGGGCGTCGAGCGCTTCAGCCTTCTCGCGGATCGCCTGCTGCTGCGCGGGCGTGGGGACCGGGAAGGGGAACGTCTCGAAGCAGCGGGACTTGTTGTAGCGGGGATCGTTGCCGACACCCAGGCGACTGCCCTGTGCCAGCGCCCAGACGACATGAACGCGACTGCTCAGCACGCCCAGCACGTAGGCATCATCGTGGGCGATGTTGACCAGCATGTTGTCCGGCAGGATGCTGTCGGGCAGGAACTGGAAGAAGCGGTGTTTGCTCGTCTCCACCGTCGCGATGAAGCGCGGCAGGCCTGCCAGGGCAGGGCGGAAGGCACTGCGCGGCTCACCGAAGATCCACCAGTTGTCCCGGTACGTGGCCCGGTTGTTCGCGTCCCGCTCCGGCTTCACGGTCAGGCGGACGTGCTGGTACATCTCCGGGAAGCGCGTCCGGGCCTCGTCTTCCGTCAGGCCGAACAGGTCGATCACCCGCACGTCCCGCGGCCTGGACGTCAGGTCGCGCCCGTTGCGGTACTCCCGCAGGTGCGCTTCGATGCCCGGCACGCGCCCCAACCCCAGATCGAGCGCGTCCGTCTCCTTCTGCCCGGTCTTCGGATCTGGCAAAGCGCGCACTGGCACGATGAACCCGGAGCCGTGCAACTTCACGCCAGGGTTGCTGATGCCGTCCATCGCCTTCAGCGGCCCAGCCTGGGTCACGTCCGCCCCAACGGTCAGGTCGGCGTTGATGCGCCCCACCATCGCCGTCGTCTTCACGTCGTACTCGCCGTTCTCCCCAGCCTGCTCATCCACCACGCGTTCCAGCAGGCCGTCGCGCTTCCCGCGCGCCACGACCGTCATCGCGATCCGCACCGCCGCGCCGTCCGCCTCGTCCACCCACGGGTGATCCGGCACCGCGTACACCAGACTCAGCGGATGGGCGTCCTTCACGCTCGCCGTCAGGTGATCCTCGATCACGCGGCGGTTGAACGTCTGCTTGATGGAGTTCGTCGTCACGAACCCGAACCGCCGCAGTCGCCGCAGGCTCGCCATCTGCACCGCCGCCTTGTGCCACCAGAACATCACGAAGTCCGCGCTGTCCGGCACGCCCACCACGTCCTTCTTCGGCTTGTACGTGGCGCGCAGGGCCTGGACGTACCCGTCGCCCAGCGCCTCGCGCATCGGCCCCGCCCCGATGAACGGCGGGTTGCCCACGATGAAGTCCGCCGCCGGCCACAGCGGCTTGCCGGGCTTCACGTACACGGTGTCCTGCACCCGCGCCGCCGGGTCCGGCACCTCCCGCCCCGTCACCGGGTCCTTGATCAGCGTCACGCCGTCCCAGCGGGTCACGGGCACCCCGGCCTTATCGACGTGCGGCTTCCGGCTGCTGTACGTCAGCACGGCGTCCGTCTGCCGGATGTTGCGGTACGCCTTCAGGATCGGCTCGGCCGGTCCCGCCCCGCCGTGCGAGCGGGCGTACAACTGCAGGTACCCGATCCACAGGACCAGCTCCGCCACGCGCGCCGCGCGCGGGTTCAGTTCCAGGCCCAGGAACTGCTCGGGGCTCACGTCCGTCAGCGGCGGCGTCCCACCCAGATCCACGAGCGTCTCGATGACTTCCGCCTCCAGGCGCTTGACGAGCTCCATGCTGACGTACAGGAAGTTGCCCGTCCCGCACGCCGGGTCCAGGACGCGCTGCTGCTGCAGTTTCGACAGGAACGCCTCGACCAGTCCGCGCGCCTTCACGCGGGCCTTCTCCGGGTCCTTGCCCTTCTCGATGGCCGCCTGCACCTCGATCTGCACACCCGCCCAGTCCTCCCGCAGGGGCGCCAGGACGACGTGGTTCACCAGCCGCTCCACGTACGGGCGGGGCGTGTAGTGCGCGCCCAGCTTGTGCCGCTCGGTGGGGTCCAGCGCCCGCTCGACCAGCGTGCCGAAGATGCTGGGTTCCACCTGACTCCAGTCGTGCTCGGCCGCCGCGATGAACAACTCCAGCTGCGCCGGCGTGACGGGCAGCACCTCGACGTTCTCGAACAGGCCGCCGTTGAAGTGCTTGATCTTCTCGCGCAGCGCGACGCTGTACCCGCCGGTCGCCATGTTCCGCCACAGTTCGTCCACGGTCGGCACGAAAGCGTCCGGATCGCGGCGCATGTCCTGCAGCGCCCCGCGGAACTTGAACCCGCCGATCAGGCCGACGTCCTCGGCGAACATCGTGAAGATCATCCGCATCAGGAACGCACTGACCCGCTCGGGCGTCAGGGCCTTCCCGTCCTGGTCGTGCTGGCCTTCCATGCTGCGGCTGATCTGCGCGAGCGTGACGGCCACCTGCCGCGTGACCTGCGCCGCGTGCAGGCTCGGGTCCAGGCTGAGCGGGTCCATCCAGATGGCCCGCAACCTCTCGCGGATCTCGGGGCGCCGCAGGTCCTCGAGGGTGATGCGGTGTGGCCCGGCGGCCGGGAAGGGCAGGTACGCGCCGCCACTGCGGGTGAACTCCGCGTAGATCTCGATGACGTGGCCGACATCGACGACCAGCACGAACGGGGGTCGCCCCTCCTCTTTCGGCAGGAGGCGCACGTACCCTTCGGCCTGCGTGCGGGCGCGGCGCATGAAGGTGTCCCAGCCGGCCGTGCCGCGCGTCCCGTGACCCTTCTTGGTCTTCTTGCCCTTGCTGGCCCGGACGCGCACTTCTTCTTCCTCCGCCGCTTCCTTCTCGACGCCCTGCTTGGCCTCCAGCACGAAGCTCCCTCGGCGGTACAGGTCGATGCGGCGCGGCGTGGGCGCACTGTCGTCATGGACCTCGTACACGGTGCGTTCCAGGACGTAGGCGTTGTCGGCGTCGTCGGGGCGGGTCGGCTCTGGTTCGGGCACGCCGAGCACGCGGCACAGTTCGCTGAGGAACTGGCCGTAGTTGGCGCGCTCAGCCCCGCCGGACGCGGCCCAGCGGGCAATGAAGGTGTCGAGATCCATCGTGACGCTGAGTGTTGCACGATCAGCCGCCGGAAGGGAGCGAACATGCCCGTGGATACTGCGACGGAGTCCGATTGGCGACGAGATTCGTCACCCTGGATGGCCACGCAAACGCGCCCGCGCCAGGCGGGAGTCTGTGACATCCTGCGCGCGTGGAATTCCTGAGCATGGTGATCGCCCTCGTCTTCATGGGCGTGTGCATTGGTGTGGGTGTCAAACTGACCCCGCGGGTCCTGAAGATGCTTCGTCACGTCTTGACCACCCCGCCACCCAGTCAGAGCAGTTCGCGCGTCACATTCCGTCCGGATGTACCAAGCCGGTCTGGCACGCCCGCCAGCACGAGCCGCCCCGCCACTCAGCCCACCCCCAAACCGACCGAAGCCACGCCTATGCCGGATGGAGTGCCTGATCACCTGCCCGTCCGCGTCAAGCAGTACTTCCTGGCGAGAAGCGAAGTGGCGTTCCTTGCAGCGCTTGAGGCCTGCCTCCCGCCTGGGTACCGGGTGTTCCCGAACGTGCGGCTGAACGACCTGTTCTTCATCACCACGCGTCACCCTGGGCAGCAGAAGGGAACGTACGCCCGCCTGCGTGACAAGCATGTGGACTTCCTGATCGTGTCCCTGCCGGATCACCAGCCGCGTTTCGCGATTGAGCTGGATGGCGCGAGTCACGACAACGCGCAGCAGCAGTACCGCGACGCGGTGAAGGATGTGGCGTTCCGGAGTGCAGGGTTGCCGCTGGTCCGTCTGCGAGCCGAGGGGACATACACTCCGGATTCCCTGCGGGAAATGCTGCGGGAGCACCTGAGTGCCGTTCGTGCCTGACCACAGGAGAAAGTGTCCATTAAGCTGCGCCTGATGGTGACTTCCAAGATGCGAACTCCCACGCTGCTGCACCCGCTACTGATCTGCCTGTCGAGTGTGGCTGCCTACACGTACCTGCTGTGGCAGATAGTCACGCAATCGGGAACCAGCGCTCCGGAATGGCTTCTTCTGGTGTTCGGGGTGGTCTGGGGCATCGGGGTGCTGATCTACGTCCCGCGCCTGCTGTGGCCCGCAGCAAGGGAAGCCGTATGAACGAACCTACGCAGCCCGGCGTGTACGTGACCGTCGCGCACGTCGAAACCGCAGAGGTCGTCCGCCACCTCGGCCCCTACGACACCGCCGCCGCCGCTCGAACCGCTGCCGGCGAGCACGCTGGCCAGCCGCTCACCTGGTCCCGCGACCCAGAAACGTGGCACGCCGAGAAATTCCCGCTCTCCTACCACGTCCCGGCAGATCCACCCATCGAACTCCCGTAACAAAATCAGGCCCCCAGCTACCACCCGCCCATATTCGCGCCCTCCTCAGGGCGTTCACAGACGCCCTCCTACACTGGACCAAGAGTTTCCACTTCGCTGCTGATGTCGTGTCACGCGGCGTCAAGCAGGGGTCCGTCCTGCTCAAGCCCGGTCAGGACGTACTTTTCCGCATTCTGAGCTGCCTGCCGTTGTGCGGCTCGCCACGTCATGCCCGGTCCTTCCCGACGCACCCCTAGCACCGCGTGAAAGGCTTCCACCACGCACCACACCCAGTTCTCCTGCGCCTGCATCGTCCGGCAATGACAGCGTCCCAGCCCCAGGTTCTGCTTGAAGAACCGGTGGATCACCTCGATTCCCCAGCGGGCCTTCCAGGCCCGCAGCAGTGAGCGAACCGTGACGTCACCACCAAACGTGCTGAACAGGAAAAACCGTGTCCACTCCCCTTGCACCTTGCGCCACACGATCAGGACATCGAACCCACCGACCTCACGGGCAACCGACAATCGACGGACACGCCACCCGAACTCCGCGTACAGGTGACAGCGTTCCGGAGGGAACTGCCGGCTCAGCGCACCGAGGGTGAGTCCCTCACCCTCGAACTGCACGGTCATATTGGCTTTGGCACGAATCAAGACCGGAATCTGATGCTCGCGACTGAAGGTCACGGCGGCGTCCCGCCCGAACTCTCCATCCAGCAGCAGACCCGCCATGGGGACGCCCGCCGCGAGGCAATCCTGGACGACGTGGATCATTTCCTGCGTGGCGGTGCGGTACGGGTGACAGGTCGTCTCAAGGGGCTGGGAAACCTTGAAGCGCTCCAGCAACGGAACTGGATCTTCACCGAACCTGACCAGGGCCGCGGAGGTGAACTGATGGCCCAGACGGGTCTGGGCCTGACCGCTGTAGTGGTAATTGACGCCTTCCATCGTCCGTCCGGCGTGCGGCACCATGACGAAATCGATGGCCAGGAACGCGCCGGAAGGCGCGTTCCTGGCTCGACGCTGGAGGTCTTCTGTCGATGCGAAGGAGTCCCGCGCCATCTCTTTGGAGATGGCACTTTTCCGCAGGGTGCTGTAGGGAACGAGGCCACTGAGGCTGGTGACCCGGTTCAGCTGGGCGGTGATGATGCTGTGCGGTAGGCTGGGGATGCGAGGCATAGTCACTTCGCATCAAGGCCCATGAGACCGGGGAATTTCAAGCCCCTGCCTCCTGGGCCTTCGTGCTGGTCGCTGTTCTCTCTCGCGTGGAAACTCTTGCTGGACAGATGGCCCTCTCCACTGGCGATCACGTTCCCCCCTTCACCGCCCGGCAGGACGACAACCAGACCTTCCACTTCACGCCCGGACAGTGGACCGTCCTGTTCTTCTTTCCCAAAACTGCCACCACCCACTGCCAACTGCAGGCCCGCCAGTACCAGGCGCACCTGCCGGCCTTCTCTGGACTGGGCGCCTCAGTCATCGGCGTGAACGGAGACCCGAGACGCGACCAGGTGCGGTTTCGCGACCTGTGCCGCCTCGACTACCCGATCCTGAACGACCGCACCCAGGCCCTCAGCCGTGAGTTCGATCTGCTAGACGACGTGTGGTCGGGCGAAACGGTCCAGCGGCCGCGCCGGGAAACCTTCCTGATCGATCCAACCGGCGTGATCCGACACCACTGGAAGAACGTCACCCCAGGTCAGGACGCCCCTTCCGTACTGGATACCCTCCGGGTGTTGAAGGGCGAAGAAACGGAACACGCCTAGCCTTGAGTGGGCTCCAGTCAGTGGGCAGTTCTGACGCCTGTAGCCTTACGATTTCCCCGGTTTGGGGAAGCGTAAAAAGAACGTCGCGCCGTCCCCCGGATGACTCTCCGCCCACACCTCTCCCCCGTGACGCTCAATGATTCGCTTGACGTTCACGAGCCCGAGCCCCACCCCCTGAAAGTCCTTCTCATGATGGAGCCGCTGGAACGGCCCGAACAACCGGTGCGTGTACCGCGGGTCGAAACCGACCCCGTCATCCTGGACGAACACCACCCAGCTGTCATCTTCCTCCCTGGCCCCTACCTCGACACGCGCCGTTTCCCGTCCAGTCGTGTACTTGATGGCATTACTCAGCAGATTCTCGAACGCCAGTCGTAAGAGGTCCGGGTCGCCCTCTACCACTGGCAGGTCTCCGGCTACCCACTCAATCTCCCGGCCCTGCGTTTCCGGAGTCATGTTCGCCCAGGCCCGGAGCACCACCTGCGCGAGGTTGACCGGCCCGATCCGCAGGGCGGTCTGGGACGCGCGGGAAAGCCCGAGCAGTTCGTTGATCATGTGATCCAGTCGGGTGGTAGACGCGTCCAGCACGTCCAGTAAGCGGCGGTCACTGTCGTTCAGTCGTGTCGCGGCAGTGCGCCGCAGCACGGTCAAGAATCCACTGAGGTGCCGCACTGGTGCGCGCAGGTCGTGGGAAACCGCGCCGATGAATGCGTCGAGTTCACTGTTCTCGTGCCTCAGGCCAGCGGTCTGCTGCCGGACGCCCTGCGCAACTTCCGCGTCCAGGTCCTCGGAGCGGATCTCCGCGAGACGGTCCCGGGTGACGTTCTCGTGCAGGACCGTGGCGTAGCGGTGCGCGCCGCTGGCGAACGGTCGGATCTGCACCCGGTACCAGCGCTGCTCGGTCGGGCTGTGGCAGGGGTACTCGAGCGTGAATGACGCCCGCTGTCCGCTGAGGACGTCGCGCAGGCCCTGCGCGACCGGGGGACCCTCGTCGGAGCAGACGCCCTGGGCATTGTCGCAGGCACTGAGGTAATTGGCTCCGACGCTGCAGGTATCAGGCACGCCCCCGTTGTCGAGCATGAAGTTCGTCCAGGCGGCGTTGACGGCCACGATGACGCCGTCGCCGTCGACGATGGCGATGGTGTCCGTGAGCGCGTCAAGCGCCGCCTGCACCGCGAAGGTGGGGAGGTCAATGCGGGGGGCGGGACTCTGCGTCATAGCTACAGGCCATTAGACTGCATCGCCGTCAAAAGGGCTTTGAGCGAGTCGTGACAGGACTTGACAGCTTTCCTTACGGAACAGGCACAAGGGATCCATGGTTACAAATTTTCCGGTCGCGCCCGGTGGTTCAGGGCCCCGCGTTCCAGTCGGCGGGAAGCAAAGAAGGCCCCCTTGCCTCACGCCAGGAGCACGAGCATCACGCCACTTCCACCAACGCGCCCTGCAGAACGTTCAGCACCTGCTCCCGGTCCTCCGCGCTCAGGTACGCGCGGCCGTCCGCGAGATCCGCGATCACTGGCGTCAGTTCGACCGCGAGTTCCGACGCCTGCGCGGCCGTCAACCACTCGGGCAGCGACTCCGCCAGGACCTGGCGCAGACTGGCCAGCACGGCTGGCATCAGTGTGCGCTCCGGCGTCACCGGCTGCTGCGAATGTCCCAGCAGGCCCAATGGGAGGCGGGTCGTTTCCGCCGCCTGGAAGGCCGAGGCGGGCGGCGCGTCGGGCTCACCCTCACCCTGCCCCACTGGCAGGGTCGCAGGCCCCGTGCCGCCTGCCTGAACGGCCGCACTGCCCGCCCCGCCAGCCGGCCAGATCCAACCCAGGACCGTGCGCGTCCCGTCCCGCCCGGCGATCGCCACCACGCCCGCCAGCACCCCGTTCAGCAACGCGGTCGGCAGGTCCGCCAGGGTGAGCGGCGCCCCGCCCGGCAGCAGGCCTGCCCCGAAGCTCAGCGCCACGCTGCTTCCCATGCCGATCAGGAACGCCAGCGTCCACCAGCGCCACGGCTGCCAGTTCAGCGGCGGCTCCCGCCTCGCCGCGTTCCGCTTCCACGTCTCCACCAGCCCGAACACCACCAGGCCCAGCGCCACCGGGTTCCCCGCCATCATCCGCAGCCACCCCAGCGGGTCCGCGCCCAGGTCCGGCACGACCGGCTGCGCGAACGCGTACCCGCACGCCAGCAAGAACAGCGCCAGCAGCCAGCGCGCCTGCGCGTCGACGAGCCGCACGGTTCCAGCCATCCACTTCAGTCCTCGTTTCATGTCACCCTCCCAGGGGTCGAAAGCGGGCGGCCACCCCCGCGCTGGAGGTGGCCGCCCTGGTCGTTGATGTTCAGCGCTCGGCAATCCAGATCCGGGCGGGGTCGGTCGCGTTGACGACCGTGCCGCCCGGCAGGGTGGTCCGCTGCCCGGCCACGTCGCGCCAGCCACCCTGGCCATCTGGGACGAGCACGACCGGTGCGGGCGGGGCGGGCTTCACCACCGTCACCGGCGCCGGAGCGGGTGTCGGTTTGGGCTTCGGGGCGCTGCCCTCCCCGCGCGCCATGGCGTCCCGCCACGCGGGCTGCGGCACGCCGGGCAGGGGGTCGGTCCACTGCAGGTGCATGCCGTCCTCGTACGGGTCGCTCCAACGGCCTCCCCACTCCCACCCGCAGGATTCGAACACCCGGATCACGTCCCGGTCGATCTGCTGCTGCGCGAGCGGCACCCCGTACGCGTTCCACGCCGCGTCGAAATCCAGGGCCGCGCCGAACGCATGCACGCTCAACGGCCGGGCGCGGCTGTGCCCCATGTGCCGGGGCGCAAACGACCCGTTGAAGGTCCGCAGCCGCCCGGCCAGCCCGCGCCGGTTCACTTCCGCCCACGTGGCGATCAGGGGCACGGCCACCAGCCGGTGAACCGTCACCCCACTCACGGCCTTCCCGCCCAGCAGCGGCCAGTGCGGGAGTTTCTCGATGGGGATGGTCGTGAGGTTCTCCCGCGCCCACGCCGGACTGGGCGTGAACCACGCGCCGCCCTGCGGACTCGGACCCGCGCCGGGGCCCTCCGGGTTGCCGTACGTCGCGATCAGCGCGGCCGTCGTCGCGCCACCCGGTCGAGCGGCGATCAGTGCTTTCCAGTCGGTCATGGTGCTCCTCTGCCCATGCGCGTCAGCAGTTCCTGCGCGCGGGTCTGAATCCAGTCCAGGGGGAACTGCCCACTCACCACGTCCCGCAGGAAGTCCAGCAGCGTCCGCCGGTCCGCGCGCAGTTCCTCCAGCTCGCTTTCCACCTTCTCCAGGCGCTCATTGGTGCTCCGGAGGTCCGCTTTCATCTCCTGCAGGTCCCGGCGCACCCGGTCGTTCTCCGACACGAGGCGCGTCCAGGCGCTGTCTTTGCTCTTCCCGAAGTACGTCCACAGCCCGGTCAGGGCGACGGTGGCCGCCGTGGCCCACCCGAGGAGTTTGCCGATCAGTTCCAGATCCACGTGTTCACCCGTTCCCGCTGGCCGCCGCGACGGCCTTGAGGTCCACGCTCGTCCACTGCGCGTGCAGGGCCAGCACCCCGCACAGCACCGTCACCGGATTCCACCCGGCGGCAAGGTACGCGGCCAGCGCGACTGTGACCAGCCAGATCACGCTCAACTGGCACAGCAGCATGCCCACGCGCGCCCGCCGGGTCCGGGCGAGCGGAATGCCCGTCACGCCCAGTAGGGCGGGCCACACCCACACCGGGATGTGCAGCCCGCCCCAGATCTCCAGCGGCCACAGGCTGGCCTTCTCGACCGGCACGGCCAGGTACGCCGCCAGGGCGAGCAGGGCGTGCCCGAGGAGTACCTGCGTGCGGTACGGGCGGAGCATCACCACCACGTCGGCACCCCCCGGAGGGGCGCGTCCACCCAGACGTTCGGAGCGGGACGGTCCTGGACCTGCGCGCCGGGGAACACCCACCAGTCGATGCGGCGCGGGTACCCGGCGCCCAGGCGGAAGTACCCGATCGGCGGAAGGCGCCCACCATTCCGGGTGATGATCCGCGCGAGCCGCTGCTCGTTCGGCGGGCAGGTGGGCGGCAACTCGATCCGCACCTGGTACTGCCCGAGGTGGCTGCGTAGCCCGGTCAGGCGCGCACCGACCGCGCAGCCGGGCGGGTCGGGAGGAAGCTTGCGGGCCAGGACGGCCGCGGCAACCGGCACGGCCAGCAGGGCCGCGCAGGCGAGAAGAAGAAGGGCCAGTGGCCTGCGTCGCATAGGGATCACCTCGTGCCCAGCGGTGAATGAACCGCGCCCCAGGCCGGGTGGCTGGGGCGCGCGGAGAGAACAGTTGTGATCGGGAACGCCTATCATCCCAGGCGTGTTGGACAAGCTCGAAGTGCTGGACCATCAGAAAACTCAAGTGCTGATCGGCGGACTGAAACAACCTGTGTGGTTCCGTCACCTGATCGATTCGTACCTTATTGATCCGGGGCCTGCGCCTCGGAACGTGGAAGTCTGGTATGAGCCGTCCCGTCGTCTGACCATCCGGCTATCCCGGGTGGATGTGGAGCGTGGGCAGTGGGACGTCACCATCTGGCCGTAAGAGGAATCAGGATATGCTCTGATGTGGATGCAGGTCTCCTGGTGTGGACCTTGGCCCTGCACCAGAAACGGTCACTTCCCTCACGGGGTGGCCGTTTCGCCTGAGTTGTCCGGTACTGACCGGCTCACGCGGGCGGCCAGCACCTCGAACTGCGCGGTGCTCCAGTCCGCCGGCAGCTCGAACGCCCAGGGTCAGTACGGGAACAGGGTGTTCAGACGGTTTCCTTCAGCGATGGGAGCAGGTGAGACGTTCCAGTAACGGTAGAAGCCGCTCCCCCGCGGATGGAAGGCCGTGAACGCGAAGGAATTCGCGTCCGCGCCGCTCATCAGGTAAGCGGAGGTCGCGGCGGCGGGCGCGGTGTTATGCACGCCGACCTGCACGCCCGCGTCCCGGCAGGCCTCGGCGACGTCCGGTCCCAGCTGAGCCGGATCGCTGGTGTAGGACCCGGTGCCCGCGCGGTACGGGATCTGCGCCGCCACGATGGCCCGGCCGCACTGCTGGGCGGCCACGTCGTACGGTTTCTTCTGGGCACTCGAGAAGGTGGGGAGCAGGATGGCGGCGAGCACGCCGATGATGGCGATGACGACCAGGAGCTCGATGAGGGTGAAGCCTTGCATGCGGGTCATGGTGGGTCCTCCGGGGTGGGTGAGCGTGAGACGGCGGAGGGTGGTGGCCTCGTCCGTGATGGTTTCCAGGCGCGCGTGCAGTTCGGCGTGCCGGGTGGTGATGTTGGTGCGGACCTCGCCCGGCGGCGTGTCATGTCGTGGGGGTGGCGGTTCGAGGGTGATAGTGAGCATGAGCAGGAGTTCCTGCGTGATCTGCAGGGTGTCGTCCAGGAGTTCCTGGGAGCGCACGGTCACGTTCCGTGCCTGCTCGGCCGGGGTGCAGGGGATGGGCCGCATCAGTAGGTGCTGTACGGGCGGAGCTTCCAGCCGTCGCCGGTGCTGGTGTAGTACGCGGCGCTGCCCCGGCGGCTGTACACCCAGAAGTTGTAGTTGAGGGCGTCCGCGCCGATCGTGCCGTTCCCGGCCTGGCTGGCGCTGGGCACGAATCCTGCGGCGTAACTCTGGACTTCCACGCCGGCGCACGCCTCGGTCACGTCAGCGCCCAGCGCGGCCGGGGAGGCCGCGTAGCTGCCCGTGCTGATCTTATGGGTGGTCTGCGCGGTGATGATCGCCCGGCCGCACTGAACGGTGGCAGTGTCATGCGGTCTCTTCTGGGCACCCGCGAAGGTGGGGAGGAGGATGGCGGCGAGGACGCCGATGATGGCGATGACGACGAGGAGTTCGATGAGGGTGAAGCCCTGAGTGCGGGTCATCACAGGCCCCAGGCGGACCAGCGGAGGAAGCGGAGTTTGCAGCCCTGCGGACCGCAGGATGGATCGTCGTTGGTGGTGACGAACGCGCCGCTGCCGCGGCTGTTCGCCACGAAGAACGAGGGCAGGCCTTTGCTGTCGACGCTCGTGATGGCGTACTCGGTTCCGGCGGTGGAGGTGGGCACGGCGTACGGCATGACGCGTTGCCCCGCGCAGGCTTCGGTGACGTCCGCGCCGAGGGTGTCCGGGGAGAAGGGCGCGGCGGGCAGTGCGCCGCCGTTCCCGGCGCGGTACGCCACGGCGCCCGTGATGATGGCCCGGCCGCACTGGAGGGCGGCCGTGTCGTGGGGTCGTTTCTGCGCGTCACTGAAGGTGGGGAGGAGGATGGCGGCGAGGACGCCAATGATGGCGATGACGACGAGGAGCTCGATGAGGGTGAAGCCTTGCGTGCGGTTCATGGGGTCTCCTGGGTGGGCCAGCGGTGGAGGTGGCTGAGCCGGCCACCGCTGGCCGCGCCACTCGGGGGGGCGAAGAGGTAGTAGCCGTTCCCACGCGGGTGGAACACCTGGAAGGCGTACGCGGTGGCGGTGGTGGTGACGGCCTGCGGCGTGGGTGCGTCCGGGGTGGTGGCCCGCGCGCCGTCCGGGGCGACCTGCACGCCGGCCGTGATGCAGGCCGCCTTGACGTCGCGGCCCATGTCGGCCACGTCACTGACGTACCGGCCGAGCGTGAGGGGCGCGGTCGTCTCGAAGGTGACGATGGCCCGGCCGCACTTCAGGGCGGCCGTGTTGTACGGGCGCTGCCGCGCGCCGGTCACGGTAGGCATCAGGGCGGCTGCGAGCAGGCCGAGGAGGGCGGTGACGAGCAGGATCTCGATGAGGGTGAAACCGGGTGTTCTGGGCGGCATGTCAGAGGCGGATGACGTCGTCGGCGTCGATGCTGGACGGGTGGAGAGCGAGGTGGGTGCCAAGTGCGTGGGCGACGCGAGTGGCGGCGTGGGTGGGGTCTTCACGTTCACCGGTGGGGGGGTGCGGAGGGCGGTGAGGAGGTCGTCGAGGGGGCGGGCGTGTGGCCAGAGGATGACGGGACTCTGCTCGGGGTCCTGCTCGTCCCAGAGGCGCACGGTGCGGGCATCGAGTTCGTCGAGTGCCCAGGCGGGGATGGTCTCGGGGAAGATGAAGTGGCGGAGGGTGCCGGCATGCAGGCGGTAGAGCGTCCACGGGCCGCAGGTGGTCACCTGCACGTGCAGGCCGTGTTCCGTCTGGGGCGCACTCCAGGTGGGGTCGGGGCTACACGCGGCGACGTGGAGGAGGTCGCTGCGGAGCTGACGGTGGGCGGCCGCGGTGTCGGTGGGGCTGCGCAGGGCACTGAGGAGGCTGAGCCAGGGGCGGGAGAGGATGGGGAGGGTGAGGTCGCCGACGCCGGGGAGGAGAGTGCCGTCCGACCAGAGGACGGTGCCGCCGTTGCCGAGGTGGTGGGCGAGGGGGTGAACGCCGCTCTGGAGTGGGCGTTGCCAGGCGCCGTCGAAGAGGTCGGGGTGGGGGGCTGGGCTGCGGACGCGGAAGGCGCCGCCCGGCCAGCACAGTTCCCACCAGGTGGGCGGTGAGAGGGAGACGGTCTGTGCGGTCGTCATGGGATGTACCGTCCCATGCATAGGGGTGACCGCCTGGGCGGGGGGGGGTGGGGGCACCCGACAGGGGTATCCCCCGATCTGCTGCTCTTGCGGATCCTGGGGCGGTGCGTAGGGGTGACCGTGACCACTCAGCGTTTGAGGAAGGTTTCGAGCTGGCTGTACCGGCGGGGGGCGCCCGTGTGGGCGGCGTGCGTCCAGGCGGCGCGCAGGCCGGACGCAGTCAGGGCTTCCTTGGCGCGGGTGACGGCCGTGTATGCGAGTTGCCGGGAGAGGAGGCGCTCGTGTTCCGGGGCGAGGGTGACGATGATGTCCGGCCACTCGCTGCCCTGGCTGCGGTGGATGGTCATGGCATACGCGAGGGTGAGGGTGGGGTCGCCTGGGCTGAAGGTGTGCTCGGTGTCCTCGATGATGCAGGTGACTTGCTTTCCCGCACCTATGACGAGGCCGGTCATGCCGTTCATCAGGCCGGTGTTGTGGTTGTTCCGGGTGACGAGGATGGGATCCCCGGCGCGCAGGCGGGTGTCGCCGGGGTTGAGGGCGGCCTGCAGGGCGAGGTTCAGGGCGTCTACGCCCAGGGGGCCGGCGCGTCCAGCTGTGAGGATCATCGGGCGTGCCTGGCCCTGGCGGGCCTGGACGAGTCGGACGATGTCCTCGGCGGACTTCGCGCCTATGAACGGCACGCCGGTTTGGGCGGGGCTCTCCCCGCTGATGAGCTGGGAGGCGAGGGTGAGGATGGGACTCCCGGCGGCCTGGCGGTGTGTCTGCGTGAGGCGCCCGGTGGGAACGGTGCGGGTGAGGGCGGCCAGGGGGTGCCCGGGGTCGATGGGGGGCAGCTGGTCCTCGTCGCCGACGAGGATGACACGGGCGCCATCGCGGACGGAGCGCAGGAGTGCGCCGAGGAGGGCGTTGCTCGCCATGCTGACCTCGTCGACCACGAACACGTCGCCGGGGAGGATGCCGCTGCTGAACTTGTGACCGTCGTAGCTGAGTAGGCGGTGGAGGGTGGTGGCGTCGCGGCCCGTGCTCTGCTGCATGCGACTGGCGGCCTTCCCGGTGGGGGCGCACAGGACGCTCCGGAGGTTCGCGGCGTCCAGAGCATCGAGGAGCGCGCGGAGGGTGGTGGTCTTGCCGGTGCCGGGCCCGCCGGTGATGACGCTGACGGCCGTGCCGGCGGCGAGGAGCACGGCCGCGCGCTGTTCCGTCGTCAGTCCGGGCGTGGCGGGGACGGACACCCGTGCGGGCGTGCTGGCCATGAGTCGGGCGATGTCGTCGGCGAGCCAGGCTTCCACGCGGTGCTGCTCAGGGAGGAAGACTGCCTGAGCATCTTCCAGGAGGAGCTGACCGTTCAGGGCGTCTTCAATGGCCTGTTGGGCTTCGTCATCGTCGAGTGCATGACTGTCCCGGAGTTCCCCGGCGAGGACGGGCAGGGGGAGGCAGGTGTGGCCGTACTCGAGGGCGGCGCGGCGGGTGAGTTCGTACGCGAGAGCGGGGCCGCGGCGGGGGTCGAAGGTGCTGAGGCCCTGGAGTCGGGCGGCGTGGTCGAGGACGCGCAGGGGGATGCCGTGGCGGATGGCGAGGTACGGCTGCTTGCGGAAGGCGGCTGGTGCGCCGGCGCCGTACTGGTTGAGGAGGGCGTGGGTGTGTTCTGGGGGGAGACCGAGATCAGCGAGGGCCTGGAGCGCGCCGTAGAGGCGGCTTTCCCGGCGGGCGTGGCGGGTGAGGGCGCGGGCGAGGCTGGGGGGGACGCGGCTGGCGAGGGTGGCGGCATCCTGAGTGATGGTGTGGTGGGGGTCGGGGCCCAGAGCGGGAAGCACTTTGAGGGCGGCGGCCTGCCGGGGTGCACGGATTCGGCTGTAGAAGGTTCGGGCGAGTTCGTAGGGGGTGATGACGCGTTCGGCGCGGGTGAGGGTGGAGCCCTGGGTCCAGGCGCGGAGGGTGCAGCCGGGGGTGACGGGGGGCAGGGGGCCGTACAGGGTGAGGGAGCCGTCCTGAGTGCGGAGCTGGCAGCCTTCGCTGGTGGGGGTGCGCCAGGCGCGGAGGACGGTGCCGAGGATGGGCACGCCGGGATCGCTCATGCTCTGCAGGGTGGGGTGCGTAGGGGTGACGACAGGGGAAACGCCGTGTCCCTCCCCAGGGACACGGCGTCGATGCTGCGGGTCGAGTTCTCCAAACCAGTGGCCCCGCGCCTCCCACCCTACCCTGTGGATGGAGGGTGTGTGGTGGGCGAGGCGATGCCTGCCGGAGGTGCTCGTTCAGCTCGCCGGAGTGCTGATGCCGTCGCGTAGGGCATGTCCTGTCACGCCCTGCGCCCTGCCATGCGTGGGGGTGGCGAACGTGAGACCCCTGGGGGGCCGGGCGGATCACCCCCAGGCCCGTGAGGGTGAAGGGCATGACGCGAGCGATTGATGCTGGCCCTGGCCTTCGGACCGACTCCGTGGAGACCGTCGTGCGGTTGGCGTTGGGCGAGGTGCCCCGTGCGGATGATGGACGGTGGTTGACGCGGACCCTGGCGCGGGAGGTGCTGGGCGGTCTGCTGCGGATCTGGGGTGATGTGGGGGTGCTGGGCGCCCTGGACCGGATCATGGCCCTGCACCTGGAGGACCTGCTGGCGTTGGAGGGATTGAGTGGGGCGGATGGGGCGCTGCGGGGGGCGGTGGCGCGGGTGCAGGATCTGCCGGCGTCGCATGCAGCGCGGGTGTGGGGGGAGGTGCAGCGGGGCGTGGCAGTCCTGCTCGCCGCGTGACGGGGTGGTCGGAGCCGTTCCGGTGGACGGTGGTGGTGCAGCGGGCGCTCGTGGGTGAGACAGAGGCGGCGGTGCGGGCGTTGGCGGTGCGGGTGGTGGCGTGTTGTCCGGAGGCCGCGTCGGTGATCGTGAGCAGTTGCGCTGGCGTGGGGCTGCTGGATGCGGAGGGGGAGGTGCTGGATGTGGCGAATCTGGATGCGGATGTGGCCGTCGAGGTGGCGGAGTTGTTCGGGGTGGGCGTGTACGCGTTGCCGCTGCAAGGGCGGCCGGGGTGCCGGGTGGAGGCTGCCTATGAGCCGAAGGTAAAGCCCAAGGTGAAACCGTGAGTCCCGAAGCGGTGTGGCCGCCCGAGCTGCCTGAGGTGGTGCTGGACTGGCCAGTGCCGCGGGGCGTGAAGATTCGTCCGGTGCGGTGGGTGGGCGGGGACGCGGCGAACTACCGGGCACACTTTCAGGCAGCGGTGGATGCGGGGATGGTCTTGGCGGTGATCTGCAATGACGCGCCGAGGGGGCCTGGGGCGCGAGTGACGCGGTGGTTCTGTCCGGGCGTGCCGATGCATGTGACGGGCGAGCAGGTCGTGGGGGAGGATGGGCGGATGCAGCACGTGTTCCTGGTGCCGGCGGCCGCGGCGCTGCTGGCGCTGGAGCGCGGGCTCGTGACGTGCTTGGAGTGATACGAACTCCGATTGAATGGGCTGCAAAGCCCATTCAATCCGAGCGGATGCGACTCGGAGAGCTGCCCCGCAGAGAAGGAGAGAAACGCCCCTCCGGACGTGGAGCTGGCAATCCGGTGAAGTTCCGGATTGTTGGCGAAACAAACGGAATCCGTATGAGTCAATGGTGCGGACAGGTTCAAGCAGCTTTGACGCCGAGATCCAGCGACCTGGACGGATGTTCCTCCAATTCGGCGAATCGCCGCGACAGACCCAGATTGGCCAGAATTCGCGAGCAGAGGTGCGGACAGGTTCATCACTTCAGGGCAGACCAGTGATGAACACGCCGTGTTTGCCCCTCCCCCTTGAGGGGGGAGGCTGGGAGGGGGTGAGCAGGCATGGCGTGACAGAAGACGTGTTCCATGCTTTCGCCCCTCTGGCCCTTGCAAAGTGTCCGCACCATTGATGAGTGCGTACCCATGACTGAAGGCGGTTCTGGACGTGAGGCCAGGACCGCTTGTCGTAACGGGGGTTACCTCATGGAGTAGGCCATTTCCGTGTGCTGAACGTCAGGGCTTGCGTCATGGTTTCAGTCATGGAAAATCACCTTCGCTTTGTTTTCGGGATGCGCCTTCAAATGCACGTTCTCAAACGCGTCCCAGTTCTCAAAGATGGTGATGCTGCCGAAATTGGAACGCCAGCACACCACGACCTGACCAGTGTGGAAGATCACGCCGTCCAAGACGTGGCCTGTTCCACTGATACCCGTAGCGTCTACCTCGCGGACAATGCTGAAGAGTCGCGGTACGTTCATGCTGTCCTCGCTGAATTGATGGTGAGCGCATGCTTGTAGTTAGGGTTGTCGAACTCGTATACGAGCACCTCTGGATCTGCTTTCTCGATGAAGCTGCGGCCGCTATCAATGGCGACTGATGCTGGGGACGCCAGAAAAAGGTGAAGTCGCTTCGCCGATGTCACGTTCGCTCGTATGGATGTCAGGATTGAGCGCAGCATTGTTCCATATTCACTCAACTGTGCTCTGTATTTGAGAAAATCTGGCCCGGGTTTCTGAGCCCGGATCTCGTAGATCAAATGTTCCCGGCCGATGGCCCTGCTGATGGCGCTGCGCTCAACGATCCCAGACATGGACACCGCAATGGCTACGTCTTCGACATCGACGATGTTCTCTGGCGCGTACTGGTCGAGTCCATCGTCGCTGCCGGGCTGGCCGGCCTGCCAGCACCAGCGGTTGGAAGTAGCGGATCGGTGGTACTGAAAGAGATCCAAATCCAGTCGGCTGGTCAGTTCGTGGCCTAATAGGACGAGCAGCGGTACGGGTGCGAGAGCAAAAATTGACACGTGCTTGATCTCTTCCTTATTCAATTTCTTCTTGAGAAGATCACGGGTCTCATCAATGACCTGCGCTGATGCGGCCTCCCAGTAGGCTGCTCGCCCTTCACTGATGCGGTAGGCGTTCAGGTTGATGATGATGCTGCTGTCACTGCCTGGCCAGCGGGGTTTGATCGCCTGTTTGGCCGCTTCCTCGTTGATGAAGCTTTCCCGTCCAAGGATGCGTCCCTGCACGATCAATAGGGTAGTCTTGGCGTTCTCGATGGCCTGGGTGGCATCTCGAACCCTGGATTCGTGGGTTTGTTTGTAGTCCAGTAGGATCTCCTCTGTGAATTGATCCACGTAATTGAGGTTGTCGATCAGGTCGCCGTGCTTCTTGCAGGTCAACATCAAGTTGTTGATGTCGATCTCTAATTCTTTTGAACGGATTGCGTGCCCTCGAGGCCCGGCAGGACTGAAAGCAACGATATGTGCGATAGTGGCGAGATTACTTCTCTTTTGTGAGACCGAGTCTATAAACAGCGGCTCGTTGCATCCGTGGAATTCGCATCGTCCTGCGGCTCGTCCCCACAGTTCCCGCTGGGTCTGCGCGGGAATGGTGGGTCTGTCTGATTTCTCGTACTTCGGTTTCCCGGTTTTCGTTGATTTTGCCGCCGGAGCTGTAGGTGGAATGGTTGGGGCCGCTTTAGATTTTTTCGCCATGTTGCTCCAGATCAAGCTCAATCAATACGTGCGCCGTCCTATGTGGATTGTGCGCAATGCATGAGGCTCATAGGGTGCAGCTCGGGACTGGTCTGTCTGGTCATCTCCCAGGCGCGCAGCTGGGTCTGGCCGACGATCACGAAGTGTAGTTCCTCCCCATGGAACGTATCGCGCTTCACACGCCGTCGCCAATCGTTCAGGTCGATCGTTGAGGGTGTCGGGTCTGGTTCCGGGTGGGTGTGCCATTCTCCCACGTACGTCCGCGTGTGGCCGCTCTCCTGCCACTCCCGGTCCAGGACGGCCTGATGGCTGCGCTTCGACCGGTGGAAGCGGAAGCGGCTGCGTCGGTCGCCGGGCAAGGGGCCCGTGACGAGATCCACCACGATGTCCTCACCCCCAGTCACGTACCGGCCGATCATGACCCCGCCCGCTTCGTGACTTCCGGGTTCCCGCTGCACATACGACTGCATGGTGCGTAGCGCCTCAGTGGAGATCCCCAGTCGGCCGCCGTTGCGTTTCAGGAACACGAGGGGTGGACTCACGGTGTCCCGCAGGTTCGGCACCACTGGGCCGCGTACGGCCCGCCACTCAGGAGCCGGTCGGCGTCCTGGCTGAACCGTTCGGCCAGGACGTAGCCCGCGTTCAGGAAGGCGCCCGGGTCGCCCTTCCAGCTGCGGATAATGCTGTCGTTCAGACGACCCTCCAAGGCGTCAGCGGCCAGCCGTACCGCGAGTTCGGCCGTCCGTCTGGCGTCCAGGTCGGAGAACGGCGTGTAGAAGCTGCCGCAGCCGATCTCGTCCAGGTTGAAGTCGCGGGGTTGCGTCCTGGCGTAGAGGGCAGCTTGGTTGTGGAAGGTATTCGTGTCGCCCGCGATGTCCGGGCTGTACAGGCACTCGAAGCAGCCCTCGTCGCCTGTGGACAGCAGGGCGTGCCCGCCGATCCCGAAGGGTTCCAGCCATGTGAAGACTGCGCGTGGTGCGTTGATCTGGCGCAGCCGGGCATTCAGGTCGAGGTCGACAGCCGGTTCCCCCGTGGCCGAAATCACCAGGTCGTACGCCCCCAGGTCAATCTCCCCACTCATCACCGCGCCGTCCAGGGTGAGCGGAACGGCCCGCACGGTCAGGTACGGCACGCGGTTCCGGAGGTCGGCGGCCAGCGCTTCGACTTTCCGGCGCCCCAGTGCCGCACGGCCGAGCACGTGCCGGAAGACGTTTTCCGGCGCGACGAGGTCATGATCGAGCAGGGTGAGGTGGCCGACCCCCGCTGTGGCCAGCATGGTCGCCAGGTGACCGCCCACGGCGCCGCAGCCGACGAGCAGCACCCGTTTCGCGCTGAGGGTCGTGCGCCCGCCACCCCGGGCTGTGACGAGGGGACGATCCAGGCGCTGCACGGTGACAGGTTCGGGTTCCTCCCACGGGCCATCATCCGGGCCGGGTGGCGCGAGAGGATGTCGGCCCTTCAGATGGAGGTAGCGCAGGCCGATGAGGGTAACGCCGCCGCGCGGGCGGGGGAGCGCCATGATGAGCAGCAGGGTGTCACCCCGCGGCTTCACGAGTTCGTCGAGGTGGCGCAGGTTCTCATCAGTCAGGTGCTCGCGGATCAGCGTGCGGATTTCTGCTGCCGACCAGCGCTCACCAGGCCTCGGGGGCTGGAGTCGGGCGTCCGGGCGGAGGGGAATGTACAGGGCGTGGCGGCGACCACTCGCCTGTGTCTGGTGCGTGAAGGCCTCCGGCTCGGCCGCATCGTCGGCCACCCAGCCCAGTGCGCGCGCGGGTCGTCGTGGTGCGGGGCCACTGATGAGCGCGCGGCGCGCCTCCTGGGCCTGGGCCTGCCGGTGATGCCAGTCCTGTTCGACGGAGTGCCCCTGCTGAGAGCGATTTCGGCGAATCCGCTGTGGGGCCAGCGTGAGACTGACGGCGCGAAGCCGGTCGTCGACGTGGAGGAACGACTGCACGTGGAAGCGCGGGAACGTCTGCTGCCAGTACGCTCCGAATTCGTCCATGAACTCATCGGCGGGGTCGGTCGTCCAGCCGTCGTGCAGCGTGGCAACCGCCCGGGCGTACACGTCATGCAGGATCGCCAGCGGGTGGTGCCGGTCGATCACGAGGCCGCGGGGCACCATGAAGCACACCGTGCCGTCCAGTTCGACGTGTGGCGTATGGGGGAACGTCCTGGCATGGTCGAGGCGTACGACGGGTAGGTCGTAGGGGAAGTTGCTGGGCAGGCCGACCTGCAGCGTCACGTCACGTCCGCTGATGGTCGTTCTGCCGGTCACGGCGGCTGTCAGTTTACGGTTCTGGTACCAGGTGCCGAGGCGGTCAACAGGCCGGATCAGTCGGACGTCAGTCCACCCGACCTCCGCCGCGAACGTGAGCAGCAGCGGCCCGTGTGAGGCGGCCGCGCTGCCCGGCTCAGCAGCCAGACGACCCCGATCCGGAGATGCCGGCCCGTGTAGTCTTGGAGGATTCCTGCTTGTCGGGTACGGGGAAGGCTTCACCGAACTGCGCCTCAAGGATGGCGCAGGCGTCGTGAACGTCGAGCTCCTGCCGGGCCTGTTCGAGGGCAGTCAGGAGAGCGTCGAGCTTCTGTTTGAACGCGTCCATCTGCTTGTTAGTCATCCTCTCGAAGAGGTCGCTGGAGGGCTGGACGGGCAGGGTGACGGCCAGACGCGGGTACCGGCGTTGCTCGTCGTGATCCCAGACCTGAGTGAAGTTCTGGGTGAGCGTGCGGACGAAGCGCTCCAGGGCAAGCCGATCGTCGTACGTGACCTTGTTGTCCATCCAACTGGTGGTCTTCTGCACCTGAAACCAGTGGTAGGCCGCGACGGTCAGGCCGATTCCGATGGGAGCGGCGTTGCCGTCGGCACTGAAGTTCTCGTCCCGCCAGCGCTTGAAGTAGCGGATGGTGCGGCGGAACTGCCGGGCGTCGTCACCGGCAAATCGGTTGGCGATCAGGTCTTTGAGCCCTTGAGGGTCGCTGACCTGCCACACGCGGTGAGCGGCGCCGGAGTTCTCTTTGCCCTTGGCGAGGTGCAGGGAGGTGTTGTATCGCGGGCGGGCGTACACGGCGAGATCGACGTGGTATCCGTCTTTGAAGACGGTCACGCACGGTCGGCGGATCTCGGAGGTGATGCTCTCAAGCTTGAGGGCGTCACGGATCCAGATTTTGACCTCGACGGGGTCGTGGTCGTCGGTGATCAGGTCGAAGTCGAGGCCGACGTCGATGTCGTATTCGCGGCTGTCGAGGGGCTTAACGCCGGTGTTCATGGCGTAGCTGCCCTGATTGAAGGAAGTGAAGGTGGGCACTGGCTTGCCTTTGTCCTGGAACAGGGTCTTCAGCCCGGCCCGGAGGGCGTCGATAACTTCGTCGCGAGCGTCACGGAGCGTCTTGTTCTCATCGTACTGCGCGAGTTTGATCCTGGTGTGGAAGGTGATGAAGTGGGTCTGGACGTTGGCCATGGCGTACCTCTGCTGGAGGAGTGGCGAAGGATTGACCCTTGAGGAGGGCGTCTTTTTCGAGAATACCACTACAGATTACGTACATGGCGAAATTTGGTGGCAGACCACCCTCGTCTTGGTCGAGTTTCGGCGCGTACCCCGGCGGCCCACGCAGGAGAGGCGCCTTCCCAGCAGCGCAATTCGCGTACATGACGCTTGTCGTGGCCAGGACGAGCGTCATGATGCTGGTTCGGGCCGTGCCGGCGGTCGGCGGTGGGCGGACTGCCCGGATTCTTGCGGTAGTCCCAGGGATTCCGGAAGGTGCCCGCGTACAAGCCCCTCCCGGCGCTCAGCGGAGAGCGCCGGGAGGGGCTTGTACGCGGGCGTGAATGGGACTTCACTTCAGGAGAGCGTCCATCCTGTCATTCGCTTCCGAGGGCCTGATCGCAGCTTCCCTGACGGAAGTCCTACTGGTTCGCAGCATCGATTTCTTCGAGTCCGCAGTGCTGTTCGAGCAAGGTGACGATGTTCAGCGGCGCTGCACTTGGATGGCGGATCACGTCTGGCAGGAGGAGCCCGGCGCGTGCGCCGGCGTCAGGCAGCCTGAGATCCAGCAGTGGCATCCCGTGTGCTTGTGTGAAGCGAGCGACCGCTTTGAGCAGGACACGCTGAGCTGGAATTTACCACGTCAGGGCTGGTGCGGCGTCGTACACGCTGACTCCTTTAAGGTCTCGTCCTCTTGCGTCTGGGCGTGGGAACGGTCAGACTCGCGCCATGACGAAAAAATCTGCGAAAGCCCCTGCGACGAAGCCTGCTGCCAAGAAACCCGCTGAGAAGGCTGCACCTGCTGCGAAAGCCGCGCCTAATGCCGAAGTGAACAAAGTCGCCAAGACCCAGATGGTGGACATGGTCGCCGAGAAGACTGGCCTGACGAAGAAGCAGAGTGAGGAAGCGGTCAGCGCGGCCATGGAGGCCATCGTGAATGCCATCCGTGCGGGCCAGAGCGTGGGCCTGCCCGGTCTGGGCACGCTGAGTGTCAAAGCCACCGCCGCCCGCACCGGCGTGAAACCCGGCACCAGCGAGAGGATCCAGATTCCCGCCGGCAAGAAGGTGGCCTTCAAGGTCGCCAGCACCCTCAAGGGCAACCTGTAACGGATCTCCACGGTCGGCCCCCGCCAGAAATGGCGGGGGCCTTGTGCGGTGTGGCGGCGTACGGAAGACCACCAGGCGGCCTGACCGCTGGGTGAGGCAGGGACGTGGTGCAGGTGCGGTATGTGGTTGATGATGACGTCAGCTGGTGGCGCCGCGCAGCAGGACCCGCACGGCGACCGCGACGAGGCCGTGTAACAGCAGGCCGCCTGTCCAGCTGGGGATGAGCATGATCCCTGCGGCGAAGAGGCGCGAACTGCGGCGCCGGCCGAGGAGCACCGTGATGAGCAGGACGATTGGCGGCTTGACCGCCCAGGCCCACCACGGCGCAGGCAGGTGCCCACCCAGTAGCTGCCCGAGCGTCATGCCCGACTGCAGGCCACGAAGCACGAACCACGCCAGCCAAGGGGGGGCGGGAGTACCCTGCGTGCTTGCGCTGCAATTCACTCGCAGGCCACCCCATCGTCATCCCGTTCGAGTTTCGGCGCGTATCCCGGCTGGTCACGCAGGAGCGGCGCCGTCCGGGCGGCCCGCACTGCGGCGCAGTTCGCGTAGGTGACGCTGGTCGTGGCCGGGATGGGCGGCAGGGTATTCGTCTGGGCCGTCCTGGCTGTAGGCGGGTTGCGGGGGTTCTTGCAGTAGTCCCACGGGTTCTGGAATGTGTCCGCGTACAGACCTTTGCCTGACTCGCCGCGCCGCTGTAAATGCCGCCCCCGTACTGGAGGTAGGGTAGCGCCCAGCCCTGCTGGACCAGTCAGCGGTTCACTTCTGTCCCGCCGACCGTGCACACGCCGACCAGGCGCCCATAGCGGTCGGTGTCCTTGCGGATGCAGGTGACGGTCTTGTTCCGCACCAGGTCTGCCAGGGCGGATGCCGCCTCCCGCCCGCAGCCGTAGGTCTTCCCGGTCCGCAGACACTGCTGAGTGGATTCCGGCACGTCGATGCCGTGCAGGCGGACCTTCACGCCCCGGATCACCAGGGTGTCACCGTCCGTGACGGTCGGGACGCCTTCTTGGAGCGTTCTCGCTGGTTCAGGACGAGTTCCATCTCGGCGAATGTTTCGGGGGATCCCAGTGTGCCGTTTGAAGCGCGTGCGGTTCAGCTTTCGGAGGTGTTCCAGACGGTCGTGGCTCACTTACGCAGGGGAGCGGGGGACTTTCGCAGGAGGTCTATTGATGCCGAGGTCCTGAGCGGCTCGTCTCGAACCAATGTCTGGACGGTCGGCCAGTTCGAGGGCCTGCCGCTTGAATTCGGCCGTGTACATGGTCCGTTTTCTCATGTGCCTGCCTCCTACGGTGAGGCTCAACCCCACCTGCGCAAATGAGGGGGAATCCCATCCTGAACGTCGCAAGCAAGCGCACCCGAGCCCAGTGGGGGCTTTGGAAAGCGGCTGAGTGATGAGATTCCGTTCTACCTCATAAATTCCGTCGGTTTGTTCTAAAGTCTATGATAATCTAATATATGTCATAGAGTTCCGAACTTAATGATGATTTGCTGATCGTCCTTCCCTTCGGAACATATGCCGTGCAGGAGGCACCGATGTCGACAACAACACTATCCAGTCCGGAAAAGAAACACGCCGGTCTGCCGTTTGTGCTGGGCGAGCCCAATCCCGTGGCAGTTGGGAAGACCACCGCAGCGCTCGACGACAACAAGTGGTGGATGCTGACCAGTGGCGAAAATGACGCCGCGCCGATTGTCTCATGTGGTGGAAACAAGCTTCGGCCGCTGTTGCACTGCAAGTACACCAGTACAGCCGACTACTCGAAGCGGCCACGCCTTTCAGCGGAGACGATGTGCGCGCCCATTGGTCAGGAGCGGAGTGACCGCACGGTGCCGTGTCTGACCAATCAGCCGCCTGAAACTCGTGCGCCACTGTCCTGGTGGTTTGACGATCATGAGGACATGAACGTCAAGGTCCTGAGTCACTTCAATCACAAGATGCAGGTGTATGACGCCTCCCGGCGCGAGAACCTGCTGCGCGCAGTGTTTCACTCACGTGGGGGCTACCTTACCCGCCAGGAGGGTGAGGAATGCGGCTTTCCCTCGGTGTACTTCACCCGGCTCCTGAAGGAGGGCAAGATCGAGCGCGTTGAGCGCGGCGTCTACCGCGACGTGGAAGCGCCGGTCACAGGTTCGGCTGCGGCTGAGCAGCTGCTTGAGCTGCAACTGCGGGTGCCGTGGGCGCGCCCAGCCCTGGGCGCGGCGCTGGAGCTACACGGCCTGACCACCAGGGTGAACAGCCTCTTCCAAGTGGCCATTCCGAGAAACCGCCACCTGCCCAACCTCGAGCGCGCCCATGCCGAGGCGGTCTACTTCAGCACCGCGTCGTATGACTATGGTCTCGAGGAGATCGGGGTGAATGGCCGCAAGCTGGTGACTTACTCGGCGGCCAAGACGGTGGCCGATCTGCTGAAATACAGCGCCAAGCAGGGCCGCACCCTCTACCTTGAGGGCCTCAAGAACTACCTGCGCCAGGGCGGCAGCCGGAGCGCGCTTTTTGACGCCGCCAAGGTGAACAAGGTGCTCGATGAGCTGCGCCGCGACCTGGAGGTGCTGTTCCATGACGTCTAGGCCCCTGAGCGGAGCGAGCGTCCACGCCCGGCTTCGGAATCTGGCGCAGGCGACGGGCAACATGAACGCCGCGCTCCCGAATCTGCAGGTGAGCTATGTGCAGCAGGGCTTCCTGGCGCGCCTGGCGGTGAGTCCGTATCTCGACCGCTTCGTGGTCAAAGGGGGCGTCACGATGCTGGCGCGCTATGGAGACCGGGCGCGCCCGACGCGGGATATCGACCTGTCAGCCCAGGGCATTGACAGCGACGTCGATGCGGTGCGGGCCATCATTCAGGAGATCTGCGCCATTGCTCATGCCAGTGGTGCACTCCCCGTTGATGATGCTCTCGAGTTCCCGCAGGCGTTCACGGCTGAGATGATCAACGAGCAGCGTGACGTGCCGGGGGTGCGCGTCGTGATGGCCGTGGGCTTGCGCGGCACCAACCAGCGTCTCCCTCTTCAGCTCGATGTCACGTTCAACACCGGGTCGATGCTCCCGCCGATGGACCTTGAATTCCCGCCGGTGCTCCTTCCTGAGGGGGTGCGCTTTGCGGCTTACCCGCTGGAGGTGATGGTGTCGGACAAATTTGCCGCCTTGGTGGATTACGGCATCGGCGTCAGCCGCATGAATGATCTGCACGACCTGTGGCTGGCCAGTTCGCGTGAGGGCCTTGATGCCGGCTTGCTGCGGGACGTGATGGAGCGCAGCTGGCCCCAGCGCAACACCCGCTTTGACGACGTCCCCTCGGTGCTTGCCCCGGACTTTGCGGTTGATGCAGACCTGAAGCGCAAGTGGGACCGGTATGTCCGGGCCTGGCGCGGCGATCTGACCAGTCTGCCGCCTGATGTGGAGACGCTCATGGCTCGGGTGGCGGCCTATGCCGGGGCTGTGGCGAGTGGCGAGCGTACGGCAGGCACCTGGGATTCAGAGCTGGGTACCTGGAATGACTTGGCGTAGTGGGAACTGCGGCCTGAGTTGACTGACATCTTTGTGTGTGGAGCAGAGCTGTGAGAAGCTTTGGTCTTCTCCCCTGTTCCTGTGCTCAGGTGCGGGCGGACGGGGCGGGTGCGGTGCCTACACTGGTAAGCATGTCTGAACGTGTGAACCTGAACATGGAGCCTCCGGAACCCAGTGGAGACCGGGCGTGGCCGGATTTTGTGCGGCACTCGTACGGGTCGAATGAGGGGTTGACGGACGGGAAGGAGAACGGCGAGGCGTACCCGCATGGGTACCTGGGGTGGTTTATCCGCATGGGGCATCACGTGGCGTCACTGATGGGTGAACACACGGGGCGGACGGATGACACGGCGGTGCTGGCGGCGGCGCTGCTGGGGGACGTGGAGGAGGAGCGGCGAATGCAGCGGGAGCATCCAGAGGGGCTGGCGCTGCTGGATGAGATACAGGAGCTGCTGCTGGGGAAGTTGCGTCAGTTCAGCTTGCCGGTCGGGCCGCTGCTGTATGACGCGGAGGAGGCGGCCTCGGTGTTGGAGGCGTGGGAGCCGCGCCTTGAGGGCTTCCACGGGAATGCGTGTGTGCCGCTGGCGAATTACCTGGACGGGGTGAAGTCCCGGTACGAGGAGCTGGGTGAAGTGCGGGTGCGGCGGGTCACTCCGCTGCCAGTGCTTCAGGTCAGTGAGGCGGAGGTGCGGGCAGATGTGGCAGCGCAGCTGCGGGCCCTGGCGGCGGATGTGGAGGGGGGACGACTGAGCGTGCAGGAGGTCCGCACGGGTCGGCGGGGGTCACGCGTGGAGGTGCTGATCACGGGCCGAGTGATTCGCGGGGTGCCGGGTGAAGCGTTTAGCGAGGCCGACTGAACTCTACTCGGGTGAGACTCAACGTGGGTGCGTGGGCGGTCGTCTCGCGCGTCACTATCTGGTGCCGGTAAGGGCGTGTACCGTGGGGTATGTCACGCGCACGGGTCATTCACATCAAGCCGATGTCCGCCCAGCGTACGGCGGACGTCACTCCTGAGGTCATGACTCAGGTCACGCCGGAGGTTGCTCCGGCGGGGTGGGTCGTGCGGGTGAACGGGCATGAGTTCGTGCATGGTGGGGAGTACGAGTTGCAGTTCGATCTGCCGGAAGCGGCGGCGCAGTTCGCGGCGGATCTGCTCTCCGAGTACGGCCCGGACACCCCGGTTCAGGTGGTGGGGCTGGACGAGCTGGGCGTGCCGCTGCCCGGCGCGCTGCCCACCCCGGAAGAGACGGTGACGCTGATGGAGTGGCTGGCGGAGGTGGACGTGCCCGTGCCTGAGGTGCGGCATCCGCTCGACGCGCTACAGGGTCAGGTGTGCCGGGCATTGTTCATGGAGGGGAGTGCGCGGGAGAAGGTCGCGGTGATCCTGCGGCTCTACCGACATCACCTGAGTCCAGCGCGGTGCGGGGTGCTGCGACGGCTTGACGCGGCGTTCGTGGTGGCGCGGTTCAAGGTAGGACTCGATCCGGCGTGGGTACATTACGCCGAGTGGGAGGCGGCGTTCCGCCGGGCGCGGCGGGCGCAGCCGGGTGACTGAACACCAGTCCTGAGCGGATCAGGCTTCGGGCGTCTTCTTGACTGGGTCGGGCCCGCGCACCGCCACCTGCTGCCGCCGCACTCGTTTGTTCAGCATTACCAGTGTGCCCAGCAGACCCCGCGCGTTATCCAGCGGCTCCAGCAGCGTCCTCGCCTGCTCCGCATCGAGGCCGCCCATCAGTATGGCAGTTGGGTCCGCTGCAAGGTGTCTCAGCCGGGCGGCACGGGATTCTCGAACGCCTCAACCGGACGTACAAATACCAGTTCGCGTTCCGCTAGGACTGGCACTCGATGGCCGATGTCCGGGCGGCCATGCCGGACTTTCGCCGGTGGTACAACCACGAGCGCCGTCATTCGGCGCTCGGCTACGCCACGCCCTGGTCTACACTCACCTCGTCGGCGAACGCTCGTAACGCCGCTTGAAGTCAAACCTGGAGCATTACCGACGTCGGTGCTCCAGGTTTTTCGCTGTTTTCCCATGGTGATCTCCAGTTTGGGGTCACGACACGGATGGGCCCTGGCTGTACGTTAAGGTTGCGAAAACGGTCGTTCATGCACGATGCGTTGCGGTCCGATGCGCACGGTATTCATGTGTTGCGAATCGATATTGCAGAACCCTTGGTCATGGCAACAGGAAATCGCACGGTGCGCGGTCAAGTGAATTTGGCCCTGTCGTTCGTCCTGCACACATTTTTGAGCTGCAATGGGATGAGCGGGCAGGGCAGTCGAGTTCGTGTCGTGACCCGTTGCCTTACAAAAATTGGTGAGTCCTGCAGTCAGCACTTTTTCGCTGGCACGCACGACGTTCGCACTTGACTTCTCCGTCCTCCTGTCGCATTGTCTCAATTATATGAGACAAGAAGACGAGCGGCAGACCGGTCTACTGACGTGGCTCGCCGCGGCCATCGACCCCCACAGCGGCATCCCCGTCTCCGTGCAACTCCAGCAGGCGTTCGAACGGGCCATCGATCGCGGCGTCCTGCGGCCCGGCGACACCCTCCCCACCATCCGCACGCTAGCCGCACACCTGCGCCTGGCTCCCAACACGGTCAGCAAAGCCTACGCGAGCCTGCAACGCAGTGGACGCACCGAGAACCGCGCCGGAGCCGGCACCAGCGTCCTCGGACGCGGGGCCCTCACGGATGACCTCACGGAACTCCGCACGCTGCTCGGCGCGCTGCGGCTGTCCGGCGTCAGCGCCGCCGAAGCGCACGCCGTGGTTGACGACGTCTGGCATGAACCAGCCACCAGCCGGAGGGTTCAGTGAGTGCACTGATCGCGCAGGGCCTCCACGTCCGCCGAGGCGCACGCGAAGTTCTCCGGGACGTGAACCTCGACCTGCCTGCCGGGTCGATCACGGCGCTCCTCGGACCCAACGGTGGCGGCAAGACCACCCTGATGCGTGTCCTCGCCGGCATCCTTCCGCCACACGCCGGCACGCTGCGCGCCGGTGACAGGCACGCCGCCGGGTCCATCGCCTGGCGCCAGCAGGTGGTCCTCGTCCCCACAGGCGGCGCCGTGATGACCAGCGAGGACGCGCGCGCCCACTTCACTTTCGGGGCGCGCGCCTATCCCGCGTGGGACGCCGGGCGCGCCCTCGAGGCTGCGGCCGCACTCCACGTGCCGCTGGACCGCCGGGCAGGAACCCTCAGCACCGGGCAGCGCATGGGACTGGCCCTCGCCTGCGCGTTCGGCTGCGGGGCGAGCGTGCTGCTCCTCGACGAACCAGGCAACGGCCTGGACCCCGAGCACCGCGACCGGCTATCCGCTGCCGTTGCGACCTTCGCCGCCGATGGTGGCACCGTGCTGCTCAGTTCACATGTGCTGCCTGAGGTCGAGGGCCTCGCCGACCGCGCGGTCTTCCTGAAGGCCGGTGAGATCCGACTCGCAGCGGACCTGGACGACCTGCGTGCCGCGTCGAGCACCCTTCAGGTGGTGTTGCCCGACGTGCTACCCGCCCGGGCACTCGACGAGTTGCGTCAGGTGGAGGGTGTGCGCGACCTCTCCCTGGAGGGCCGCACGCTCCACGTGCACCTCGGCGGTCCGGCAGACGGCGTCCTCGCCGCCCTGAGCTCCCTGCGGCCCCTGGACGTGCAGGCCCGCCCCTGCCCACTGTCGCGCACCTACGCCGACCTGATGAACGACCGGGGCGCGGCGTGAGCGCCGTTGGACCGGGACCGGCGCTGCGCTGGATCGAAGGGCGCACGTGGCGATTCGCGGCGCCGGGCACCGCGGTCATCTGCGCCCTCGCCGGCCTGACCGTCGCCACGCAACTCGGTACGCTGGGACCGACGGCCTGCGGCTGGGTGCTGCGCCAGGGCGAGCCCCTCCTGCTGCCCCTGAACTTTGCCCGGCCCTGGTTTGCTGAGGCTGGAGCACTGCTGTTGATCGCGCTCGGGGCCTGGGTCGGGTCACGGGTGCGTCAGGACGAAGCCTTCCTGTCGCTCACGCCCCTCACGCCGGGGGGACTGTTCGGCGCGCGGGTGCTGAGCGGTCTGGGGCTGCTCGCGCTGGCCACCCTGGTCAGTGGTGTGGCGCTGCTCGTCGCCGGGCTGAACGTGCCGGCGTGGTGGCCGCCGGAGCAACTGTACGCCGTGTACGGGGCGGCCCTGGGCCTGCTGTGGATGCGCGGCGTGGTGGCGCTCGCGGTCGCCGCTGCCCTGCGGCGTGTTCTCTCCCCGGTGTTGAGCCTGCTCGTCGCGCTGGGACTGAGCACCGCGCTGCTGTTCGCGTTGCACGGGGGGCAGGGGAGAACTTCGGCGTTCCACAGCGATCCGTTCGTGGTGCAGCTTGCTGTGACGTATCCGGGCGAAGCCTTCGCGGGGCTGTCCGGATCTGACCAGGGCTGCGCTCCAGTGCAGGCCTTCATGAATCGAACGGCGCCCACTGAGGTGCGGTGGGCGCCTCAGACTCCGGTCGTGCTAGGCATGGTCGGTGCGGTGGTGGCGTTGCTGGCCCTGGCATCGCCCAGACGGCGTCCCGGAACATAGTCGGAGTGGGGGGTCACGATACGAGTCCGTGACCTTGCCCTGCTGCCATGGCCAGCGTTCTGCGATGGCGATTCGCAACCCCTGTGCGCTGGACGACCTGGACCGCGACGAACGGTGCAGAAATGACCGTTTTCGCAACCTTAGCGTACAGCCAGGGCCGATCCGTGTCGTGACCCCAGTTTGCTCGTCCCTCGCATCGAGAGGGTCAGATTCTGGAAGTCATCCTTGGAGCATTACCGCCCGAACCAGAAGTGGGTGACGGACATCACGTATTTACCGACGCATGAGGGCTGGCTGTACCTGGCGACGGTGATGGACCTGTATTCGCGGAAAATTGTCGGCTGGGCGCTGAATGAGCGACTTCAGACGCCGCTGGTCACAGCGGCGTTGGAGATGGCCGTAGGGCGTCGGAAACCACCAGGAGGACTGCTGCATCACTCGGATCGAGGAAGTCAGTACACGAGCGACGTATACGAGCAGGCGCTGGACAGATTGCAGGCCGTTCAGAGCATGAGCGAGAAAGGAGAATGTTGGGATAATGCTGTCCAGGAGAGCTTTTTTGCGACGTTGAAGACGGAGATGGGACTCAGTGAAGCGCAGTGGGGTCGTGCCCAGACACGGACAGAGGTGTTCGAGTGGATTGAGGTGTTCTATAACCGTCGTCGTCGTCACTCGTCGTTGGGCTATCGGTCACCGATGGCCTTCGAGGAGCAGGCCCCCATCCCGAACTGAGGCTCCACCAAACCCTTGACAGATCAGGGCAGGGCTCCTCCTTTGCGCCACAGGCGATGAAGCGCTCTGAACGCGACGTGCCTTCTGCCTGCGTGTCAGCGCGCTCAGCGGCCAGCCGCAAGCGTGCCCGAGGGCATGGCGCAGGGCCTGTGTTAGCATTCTGACCAAGTTCACAATTGAGGGAGAACTATGCGGAAACGGACGTTGACGTTGGCTTTTACACTCGCTTCACTGACGCTCTCAGGCGCGTCGCAAGCCGCGCGGGGACACCTTCTGATCGTGGGCGGTGGGCTGCGCAGTGACAACGCCCCTGTTTATGACGCGTTCCTGCAGGCGGCTGGCGGCCGAACTGCAGCGAAGGTGGTGATCGTGCCCACAGCGAGCAGCAGCCTGAGCAGCAGCCGCCGCTTCAAAGAGGATCTGGAAGCCCTGGGCGTGCCCGCCGACCGCGTGACCATTCTGGACATCACCAGCAAGAATGCAGACAGTGCCGTCAAAGCCCCTGAAGTCCTGAATGCGATCAACGCCGCCACCGCCGTGTGGCTGGTTGGCGGAGACCAGTTGCGGCTGCAGAAGGCCTTCGTAAACCCCGACGGCAGCGACACGCCAGCCCTGAAAGACATCCGCGCCCTCTGGGCGGAGCGCGGCGGCGTGATTGGCGGCACATCGGCCGGGGCAAGCATTCAGAGCGTCATCATGCCCTCAGCGTTCGGCGTGCCGATGGACAGCCTCGACTTCGGCGTGGCGCCCTTGGCGGACCAGCGCGGCGTGTCCCTGTCCCCTGGATTTGGCCTGTTCAGCGCCGGCATTGTCGATCAGCATTTCAACACCTACGCCGGCCGACACGCCCGCATGGCCACGTACCTGACGGCAGGCGCCACCAAAATCGGGTTTGGTCTCGATGAAAATACCGCCATGCTGGTCACGCCCGACGGCATGGTCGAGGTGCTGGGCAGCGGCGGCCTGAGCATCATGGACGCCCGGGCCGCCACGCGCGAGGCTGGTCCGCTGGGCGTGCATCTGGGCAACCTGCGCTTGCACTACCTGATGAGCGGCGACCGTGTGAACCCTGCAACGCTGGCGGTCACCGTCAACCCGAAGAAAAGCCTGATCAAACCAGGGGACGAGTACGAAGCCACCCCCCGCACGAGCACAGACCTGGCGGGCAACGACGCTTTCCGCACGCTGCTCACCTACGGCCTCGTGGACAACACCGCCACCCAGACGTCCGGCCTGTACCTGCGCTTCCGGCCGGGCACCACCTACGGGTACGGGTACCGCGTGACCCTCAGCAAAACAGCCGACACGCAGGGCCACTACGGTTCCGTGACCGGCGTGGACGCGTACACGGTGCTGAATGCGCGCATGGACGTGGCCCCAGTCAGCCTGGGCGGGCAGGCGCCCACCGCGCCCCGTGACCTGCGCGGGCATTCCAGGGAGGCGGAACTGACCACCGTCGCGTTCCGTGGCCTGCTGCCCCCCCTGCCCAGCGGCCTGTTTGCACCGCAGCGCAGCGTCACCCGGGCGGAACTGGCGGCGGCCCTGGTGTTCGCCAGTGGCGCGGGCGAGAAAACAGTACCGGACCTGAGTGACGTGCCGGCCACCCACGCGGACGCGGCGGCCATCCGTGTGGCCACGTCACGCGGATGGCTCACGGCCCCCGGGGGCCGGTTTGAACCTGACCGCCCCGCCACCCGCGAGGAAACGGCGCTCGCACTCGCTGGCGCGTACGACTTCGTACAGCTGCGGGCGCTGCCGGCCTCACCACTGGGCGCCACTGACGCGGGCACGGCCACCACCGACGCCGGCCGGCAGGCCCTGGGGGCGGCCATTGCCGCGGGGCTACTGGATCTCCGCGCCAGCGCGGCCCGCCCAGCTGAACCTGTGACCCGCGCCGAACTGGGCGCCGCGCTGTACACACTGATGGGCTTTCAGTTCTAACGGTCGAGCGGGAGCGCACGCACAGGCGATCTGCAGGCCAGCATCAGTGATGCTGGCCTGCACGCTGGAAAGGACTACGTTCGGCACAGACTGGGACGTAAGATTTGAATCGTAGGGCTGAAGACCAATTGCGCAGTTGTGAAGCCGGTGAATGCGGGGAGACGATGCCTCCCCGCGTCTGTGTTGCGGTGGTTGGGGTGACCTGAGAATTCGAATGTCACGCGATCAGGAAAGCCAAGAGTTCTCACTCCGGATTTCGCACGTGTGCAGCGCGACTGTAGCGAGCAGTTTCGACAGCTGGACGCAGAAAATTTGACCTGTACCGCTGGTCGTCTCGTCCATGAGAGTGATCGTTCCGACCACATCGTAGAGACCTGTCCTGCAGGACAGGTCACCTGACGCTGTTCCCACTGAATCACGAAGGCGGAGAGGTCAAAAGCGTCTGCTGTCCGACTTTGCCAACTGCTGGATTCGCGGAGGGGTCCGACCAGATCGATTCCTCGCGCCTGGCTCTCGACGAGTCCATCCCCTGAAAGATATCCAGCATTGACGAGATGCGTTTCTGGCCGCAAGGCCCTTGCGATCAGCTCCGTCTGAATGGTGTCGTTGACCTGCACGTCCGGCTGCGTTGCTGTTGTCGTCTTCACGTGGGTGATCAAGCGGGGTCCGGCTTCGTCGCAGCACTCGGTGAAATGGACTTTGTATCCCTGCCAGCGAGTGTGGCGTTTGATGCTGGCCCTCGCTTCGGCTTCATGTGGTGTACACCGCCTGGATTCGGCCGGCGGTGTGTCTTCCTGGGCACGCAGTTTGATCTGCGTAACACCCAGGCCTGAAAGTTCTCGTTGAAATTGCTGCAACCAGACCTGCCGCAACATGGCTAACGCTGGACGATCCAGCAAGGGGTTGAGCGCGGTGTCATTCAGCAGCGAGGTCATGAGAAAAAAGCCGTCCTCACCGATCGTTTGCGCGAGTTCAGAACGGCTGGGTTCAGAGTGAGGAAGGGAACCTTCCTCAACTCTTCTGCCGTATCGTGCCCACCATGCGGCAGGAATGACTTGACACAGCGTCTCGGGAATGACGGTCGCAAGGTCATCCAGCGCGACGCGCAGCGTCTCGCCGATCAGTTCCAGACGGTTCAGCATCCGCATCCGGGCCAGAACGTGGGTACTGTCTGTGCGCTGCCGACCGGGTTTGAGGAGGTGGTGATCCCGACATGCCTGTAGGAACGTGTTGAAGAGCATCTCGCCCTGGTCAGCTGCAACCAGACGAGCGCGAAACTCACTCAGGACGCTGTAGTGAAACCCGAGATCTTCGAGCTCGAGGGCCAGGGCGTACTTCCAGTCCAGTCGGGTGCGGACGTGCTCCGCGGCCTGCCGATCACTGAGGTGTTCGAGAAACTGGAAAATCGTGACCAGGGCCAACCGCCAGGGCGCGTAGGCTGGTTGACCCCGAGTCGGGTAGAGGGACCGAAACTGATCGTCGGAGTAAACGGCGCCAAAGCAGTCTCGCAGTTGTGTAATGGTGTTGCCTTTGGGGAGGATGATGCGGACGAGCTCGGCTGTCCGCGTCGGGATCTCGGCCAGAGGGGCTGCATGCAGACTCATAGCGCATTGTTACCCCCACCCGGGAATTCGCCAACAGAGTCTGTTTCCAGCCAACTACCCTATCTTCTGCGGAGCTTGATATTGCCCTGCTGAGCGTGGTGTTGGGCTGGATAGACGAGGTTCTGACAGACGAAACTCTCGAGTGGGAGCTCTTTTGACACGTCCGGGGATAGGCCCCGGACGCTCCCATTTCAGTGATGTCGGGCATAGTTCGACTTTGTTGGCAAATTCGAAAACTGCTGTTCAGCGGGGCGGATCATCGCGACTCGGCAACGAGAAATGCGGAGTCTGGGAGCCCTCACCTGAATTCGCCAACAGAGTCTAGTTCCAGCCAACTACCCCCCATCTGGCCCTCACTGGAATGGTGCTCAGGCCCGTCCAGTGAGGTGCTATCTGTTCAGCAGCGTGGCGGCCTGCTCCAGGGCGCTGTCCCGACCAGTGCGGGCGAGTCTGGCCAAGTCCACGCTGGCTCCCACCTGCGGCGTGATACGGGCTCCCAACGGCTGCTCTGCGGCGTCGAGCATCCGGGCGAAGGTCAATTGCAACCCCGAGCCATCGGTCAGGGGAATGAAGCGGGTCGCGGTGTCGCCCACGCCGGCGGTGGCCTCCCCGATCACCTGGGTGGAGGGGCGGCCCAGCAGGGTCCGGGTGAGGAACTCGGCGGAACTGGCCGTGCCCTCGTCTACCAGCACTGCCAGCGGCCCCGTGTACCGGACCGGCGTCTTGATCCTCGGCTGTTCCTGCGCCTTGCCGTTCACCAGGTACCGGCCCGCGCCGTATCCGATCTTCGCCGCATCGACACGGGTCTTCAAGAAGAGGGGCGTGGGGTCGGTGAACGCCCCGGCGCTCAGCAGGAACTCCTCGACACGTCCACCGCTGTTCCAGCGCAGGTCCAAGATGACCCCCTTCGTTCCCGCCGCCTGTACTTTCCGCAGGGCGTCGTGGACCTGCTGCCCCACGCCCGGCGTGTTGAAATGCCTCAGACGTAACACCGCCAGACCATCTGGCCGCAGGCTCAGGCTGACCGGCGTGACCTGGAGGGGCGCTGCCGTGAGCACCGTGCTCATCGTCTTGCCCTGTCGCGTCCCCTCAAAGCGGGCGGGTGTGCCCCGGGCCGACGCCCGGCCGAGGGCCGCCTGTCCGGCCTGACCGTCCAGCGCCACGCCATTCACCCGCCGCAGCACGTCCCCGGCCTTCCACCCGGCCCGCTCGGCGGCGGAGCCGGGCAGCACCTCCAGCACCACGCGCCCACCTGCACCCAGGGCTTCCGTGACGGCCCCGAAGGTCCGGCGCTGCCCCTGTTCGCCCAGGAGGAGCTTGCCGACCTCCTCCAACTGGGACGGCGTGTAGAAGTTGGTGTGCGCGTCTTTCAGGTCGCCTAGCAACTGCTTGATCAGCCCGTAAGCTTGCTCCGCCGCACACTCGGGCTTGCCGCCGCAGAGCTTCTGCACCTCTGGCAGGTATTTGCGGCGCAGGTCGCTGGCCCGCACATCAGACGGCCCGCTGTAGAAGGAAGCGAGTTGGTAGACCACCTCGTCGAACAGGTCCTGGGCGGTGACGGTGGGCGCCGGGGCCGCCTGCACGCTGGGGGTCAGCGCGAGGGCCAGAACCAGGGCTGCCCTCTTCACTCCGGGACCTTTAAGGTGTCGGCGGGCAGCGTCACGTTGATCCTGGTCTCCAGGTCCTTGATGACGTAGAGGAGAGTGCCGTTCGGCGCGAAGCCCAGCGTCATCCCTGGAACCTGCATCCCGCCGATGGCCTGGAAGTTGCCATAGACCGAGATGACTTCGCCTAGGCCCTCAATCGGATACCGCTCGGCCACGATCAGTCCCTGTGAGTTCAGCAGGTAGGTTGCCTTCACGCCTTTGGTCACGACTTCCAGCACGGTGCCCTTGATTTCGCGGCCTTCCACCTTGAGCCAGGTCTGCTCGCCCAGATTCTTCACCGATTCGCGGCCCTGGTTGCCCTGCCGCAGGCCAGGAGCACCGTAGAAGAAGGAGTCGGTCAGGCTCTTGGCCTCCTGGCGGGGCAGCGGCACCGTGCCCGACTGGGGGGTGGACGCGAATGCTCCCTCGGGCGTGAGGAACTGCTCGTTGACGACCTGCTCTCCCTGACGGGTGGTGGCCCGCATCCAGCCGTTGGCGTAATCCACGCTGGCCACGCTGCCCAGTACCAGCACCGGCTGGCCCTGCGCGTCCACGAAGGTCATCTCGGAGCGCTGCTGCATGGTGCGCAGCCCCCGGAGAGAGTCGCCGCCGTTGGCCTTCAGCGCCCTGTCCAGCAGAGCGCGGCCAGCCTGGGCCTGAGTCTGGGCAGGTTGCACAGCGGGGACAGCGGGGCGGGCGACGGGCGGCGCACCGGCCCCCCCGGCCTGCACGGCGCCGGAAAGCAGCAGGGCGGAGAGGGTAGCGGCGGACAGCCATTGACGGGGGACAGTCTTCATCCCCTGACGCTACCGGGCAATGCACGCCCCGCCTACGCACCAACGGCCTATATCTTTCGATATAGGCCGTATGCAGGTGCAGTGGAAATGAGCAAACCTCAGGGGCGGTAAAGGTACGTCACGCTCAGGCCGGTGGTCGTGCGGCCCCCGGTGACGTTCAGGGTTGTGCGGGCCTGGAGGCTGTTCTGCTCGTCAATCTTGTACGCCCCGCCCAGTCCCAGGGTGGTTGAGGGAACGGTCAGGGTGCCGAAGGTCAGACTCTGAACGGCGTCTGTCCGTAGCGTCACAGCCTCGTTCACCACGAAGCTCACACCCGCACCGGCGCTGACGGACGCGGCGCCTTCCGGGCGCCAGATCGCGGCCAGCGTGCCGTCCAGAATGACCGGGTCGCGCAGCAAAGAGGCAGAGGCGCTGCCCGTCACAGCCCAGCCGCCGCCCGCCACTGGGAGAGACACGTCCAGTCCCAGCGCCGGAGCGTACCGCCCCTCGAAGGTGTACTGCGCGCCCACGTCCAGGCCATTCCAGTTCAGGCGGGAAGCCGCGTCCACGGTGTCACCGTTCAGGGTCTCGGTTCTTGCCCCGCCGATACCGGTGGAGGCCGTCACCACGAAGCGTTCCGTCACGTTGTAGCTGGCGCTGAGTCCCAGCCCGCCCGACACGCTGGAAGTCAGGCCCTCCGGTGTCTGCCGGAGGTCAGGGGCGTATCCGGCACTGACGCTGAAACTGGCGCTGCCCGCCCCCGTCCGGGGCCGCTGGAGGGGGTCGATGGGTTGCAGGTTCTGAGCGCCCGCTCCACTGAAACTGACGAGCGAGGCCAGTAGCCCCGCCCGCCATCGGTTGTTCTTGAACATGGTCAGGCTCCTGTCTTGAGGCGTTCGAGGCGTTCTCTGTACTTACTGAGTTGCAGTGCCACCTGGGTCCGGGCCTGAGTGGCTTCAGCTTCCGAGGGTTCTGGAATCAGGACGACCCCGTTCCAGGCGTTCAGGAAGTTGCGGATGGGTTGCGAGCGCACGCCCCAACTGGGGTCGGCCAGCAGCACGTTCTGGTCGTCCACCGCCAGCACGAGGTAGTAGTGCCCCTTCGGATAGACGACGTTTGCTACCACCGGCAGCCCTTGCGCCAGCACGCCGCGCAGTTGCTCCAGCGTGAGCTTGTACCCCGCTGAGGGGACGTTCTCGGTAGTCAGGGCGTTCCGCAGGGCCAGTAGGGTGATGCCTTCCACCACTTCCTTTCCGCGTGCCTGCATATCGGCCACCGAACGCTCTGCGAGGGTCTGCTCGGCCACGGGCTGCCCGTAGTAGTGGGTGAGCAGGGTTGCCAGAGCAGCCGGGCCGCAGGTGAAGTCGGAAGTCTGGCCGACGACGGAGGAGTAGCGGAGGGTGCGGTAGTCGGCGGAAGCAGAGGAGAAAAGGATCATCAGCGCGACCACAAAACGCTTACGGAGCAAGCTTATCCCTCCCGATGAAGGCGACTAGGGCTGCGAACATGGAAGGCATCACGCCATAGCTCAGTACGCTGCGAATGACTTCGGAAGCGCTGAGCGCCGTTGGGAGGACCAAGATCAAGGTAATGAAGGCGGCCAGAGCGAGCTTTCGGGCACGTGTATGGGCCCGCAGATGATAGGGAGCCTGCTGGGGGTGGATACGGTGCGCGAACAACTGATAGCTGAGTGCCATAGAAGTCGTGAGAATGAGCGCCTGAGCAATGTTCTCCATGTATTCACCGGGAGAAACTCGCTGCGCCAAAAGAAAGATCACAGGAAGGAAGATAACTCTGCCAATGGCGACAGGAAGAAAGCGACGAGGGTTCACATAGTAGACATTGTTGTATGACTCCCAAAGAATGAGCATAGGGGTCACAAACAGAGATACGATGATAAAGACGAGCAACTCCACAAGATCCTCCGAGGGCAGCGGACACTATCGTGCAGACGCCGGAGTACAGCACATGGCGGTATGGCTGTACTCCGGTTTAGTCTTCCATTACGAATGGTTCGGCTCTGCCCTGAGTGAGTTCAAGGGTTCTCAGCAAACCAACCGCCGACTGCTGCACCGGTACCGAAACCAACTCCCCCAGCGATCCACATGGCGGCCTTTTGCGCAGTTTCGCGACAGGCAGTGTTGGCCGCACAGCGAACGCCCGCTGCGATCACGACTTGAATGAATTCGCCTTCGACGGCTTCAAGCTCTTCGTCAGATAAAGTTTTCACATCCCTCAATACCAGGGAGTAGAGGGGGGTTTGAAAGGAAAAAGCTACGACGTTCTTGGTAGAGAAGGTCTGTGTATCTGCGAGTTTCGGCTGAGAAATCGCGGAGGCAGTGGCAGACACACAGAGAGTCAGTGCGCTCATCAGGACGGCAATCAGTTTACTTTTCATGGTTTTCCTCTTGATGGTAGATAGAGATGTGGATCAGGGGAGCCAATCGGCGACTTTAACCTGGACATACTCCATAAGGAAGCCCGATGCGAAGCTGCCAGCGGCTGTCCCCACGACTTTCAAGCAGCCAGTGCTTGCAGCGCAGGCACGAGCAGCCGTAGCCACAAGGGCCACGAATTCGCCTTTCGCTGCGTCCATCTCAGCATCGGTCAGCTCCTGGGGCAACTCGGTCTTGGTGAAGATGCTGGGCGTGGTCTTCCGTGCTACCTGAGCATAGCTAACGCGAAAATCCTGAGCGGGAACAGCTTGCACGGCGGTAGCGCCAGCAGTGGGAGCGAGGATCAGGGCCGACAGGAGCAGTGCTTCCATTCTCATACGTGAGCAATCTACTCATCTGATCCCCATCTGCCATCTCCCAGAAGACATAGCTGGCCTATATCTTTCGACATACGCCCCCAGCAGACGCGCGGCCTCATCCTGCCCCCCTACACTGTCCTTCATGCTGTCTCTTCACCCCTCTGAAACACCATGACGGCGCGTGCTTACCTGAACCGACCAGAGGTCCGGGCATTTCTCCATCGTCCCCGCGTGACACCCATCGTGCTGTTCGCGGGGCTGGGCGTCCTGACGACCTTCCTGCGCAGTCTGGTCATCAGTCCGGTGGACACCAGCACGCTGCCCCTGCTGGACGCCGGACATGTGCTCCTGCGCGTGCTGGTCGCCGGACTGGGATTCGCGGCGGTCCTGTGGGCCATCCGGCCCGGTCAGCGCGGACGACCCGAGATCGTCCTGCTGCTGCTGGCGACCCTGGTGTTCTCCGTCCTCGTGGTCTGGGCCGACCGTCCGGCGGCGGTCCTGATGGTCACGCCCATCGTGGCGCGTTACTGGCTGACCCTGCGGCAGACCCTCGGTCTGTTCGCGGCGCTGTTCGTGGGCAGTCTGCTGACCTACATCCTGATTCCCCCGCTGCCCACCTTCACCAGTCCGGACGAATGGTCTGGGCTGCTGGGATTGGTGGTCGTCACCCTGACCCAGGGGGGCTTCACCTACGCGGCCTTCGAGTTCATGCTCCAGAACGAGGAGAAGCAGGAGGCCCTGCGCCGGGCCTACCGCGAGTTGCACGCCTACCAGGCGCTGGAGTTGCAGCACGCGGCCCTGGAGGAACGTGCCCACCTCTCACGCGAACTGCACGACACGCTGGGTCATCAACTGACGGCCCTGCGGCTCGAAGCCCAGCGTGTCCGCAAGCTCCAGCAGAGGGCAGGCGGCACCGACCCCCGGATCACGGTGTCCCTCGACAACGTGATGGCACGCAGCGGCGAGGCCCTGGAGCAGCTTCAGGAGGTGGTGTCTACCCTGAAAGCACCGCAACTTGACGGGACGCTGTACCAGGCCCTGCGTGATCTGGCCCAGACCTGGCCTGACCCGGTGACGCTGACCCTGGAAGGTGAGGAACCCGCCCTGCCGTCCTCGCACAAACTCGCCCTGTACCGGGGGTTGCAGGAAGCCCTGACGAATGCCCACAAGCACGCGCCCGATCAGCCTGTGGCTGCCCGGCTGTCCCACGACAGGCGAGAACTCCGCCTTTCGGTCCGCAATCCGCGCTGCCCCGCCCACGCCGGCTGGACGGAGCACCCACGTGGGGGCGCGGGGCTGGCCGGGTTGCGTTCGCGCCTGGAGGCGCTCGGCGGTTCGCTCCAGGTAACTCAAGACGAGGAGGTCTTCGAGCTATGTCTGACCCTACCCTTCCCGGCCCAGGCGTGACGCCCCTGCGGGTCCTGATCGTGGATGACCAGCCCCTCGTGCGGCAGGGTCTGGCCTCGCTGCTCGACTTGGAAGACGACGTTCAGGTACTGGCCCAGGCCGAGAACGGACGGCAGGCGCTGGACCTCGCGGACGAGTTGCGTCCCGACGTGGTGCTGATGGACGTGCGGATGCCGGTGATGGACGGCATTCAGGCCACAGCGGAATTCCGCCGGAGGCATGGTCCCCCGGTGGTGCTGCTGACCACCTTCGAGGAGGTGGAGGACATGACGGGCGGTCTGAACGCCGGGGCGGCGGGCTACCTGTTCAAGAGCGCGGAGATCGACGAGATTCTGGACGCGCTGTGGCGCGTCCACCGGGGTGAGAAGGTCATTCACGCCAGAGTCGCGCAGGCACTCGCGCAGCAGTTGCGGCTGCCGGCCCGCCTGGAACCCAGCGGCGCCCTGACCGGGCGCGAGGTGCAGGTGATCCGGGCCCTGGCCGCCGGGCAGCCCAACAAACGCATCGGGCAGCAGATGGGTATCAGCGAGGGAACCGTGAAGGTCCACGTGAGCAACATCCTGGCGAAGCTGGGCGCAGGCAACCGCACCGAGGCGGTACGGCGGGCGATGGAGCTGGGGCTGCTGAGTGAGGAAACTGGAGGCTGAACCAGCGGCAGCCCACGGCACAGGTGGGCCGTTGCTCGTCCGCCAGGGAAAGGCCGAAGAACAAGGAGAACGGCGGGTGGTGCGGATGAGGCCTCAATGCTTCCGTCAGCGAACCGGACGCCCCTCCCCACCCTGGGGCGGACACGGTCAAGTCCCATTCCGATCCGCAGATCGGCGTGTCCCAATTGAACAGTCCTTCAGAGGGGACAGCTCACGGGCATGATGAACACGAACAAAAACGGCTCTGGATTTCAGGAGGTTCAAATGGGACAGCGCGCCGCCATCTATTGCCGGGTCTCGACCGACGACCAGTCTTGGGGGTCGCGTCTCAGCACCTGACACTTCACGAGAAATGGCGTCCTGAACGCAGTGCGACATGACAAAGGGCGGTATCTGGGTCTGTGACGAGCCCCGATACTGCCCGCTTCCATGCTGACACGTTGGCCACCTACCTGCACACTCGCTGGCCACACCGCCGTACGGACGCGCTCCGTCGTCTTGCCGAAGTGCTCCTGGCCGTGCTCCAGGCCGAGTCCACGCTTCACCGCAAGATCGCGCTTCATCTCCCTAGATCAGCCACGTTGGAATCAAAAACCCGGACGGTGGCCCGCGTGTTCCACGACGCTCAGCTCACGCCGCAGGACGTCACAGACGTCCTGCTTCCCTTGCTGCCCGACGGCAAGCTCACCGTGATCATGGACCGCACCACCTGGCACTATGGCCAGACGCCGCTGAACATCCTCGTCTTGGGCGTATTACTTGGGGGCGCGGTGATTCCCCTCGTCTGGTTGATTCTGCCGCATCAAGGCAACAGCTGCACTGCTGCCCGGATCCTGCTGGTCGCCCGGCTCCTCAAGGTGATGCCAGCCCGCCGCTGGGCCGTGTTGATTGCGGACCGGGAGTTCGTGGGGCGCGAGTGGTGCTCGTTTCTGCGCTGGAAACGCATCCGGCACTGTATCCACATCCGGGAGAACATCAGAATTGAGGATGAACTGGTGCGAGACCTGTTCACGACGATGCAACCGGGACAGGTGCGCACCCTGTTCGAGCGGACGTGGGTGTATGGGGGCTGGATGCACGTGGTCATCACCCTGTCCCCTGCGGGGGACAGGGTGATCGTGGCATCTGATTTGCCCGTCCTGGATGTGTTGCGGACCTATCGGCTCAGACCGTTTTTCCCGCTAAGGAGTTTCCCTCTTCACTTTCTCGCGTCACACGCGGCTGTGCCGCGGCGTGAACGTGGGTGTCGGGCTGGGTGGCCTGACCCCAAAGCTTGGACACTTTCGAGTAGAGACTCGATTCAAGGACGAGCGTACACGGCCGTCTTCCCTGTTTCACCCGGTGGTCGGGATGATGGCCGCATGTGCGGTGTCCTGCCCGCACATGGGGACGGCAGGCCAGCCACCAGCCTCCCTGGCCCACTCATCCGGCGTCCGGTAGATGGGCGATTCAGGGTGTCTGTGTTGCGTCTGCGAGCGCCTGCGCGTGCCGGAGGGCTTTTCGGTAGTCCTTGTCGCGGGTGTAGCCGAGGGTTTGAGGCGAGCCGGGGTGGTCGCGCAGCGCGGCGCGGCGGATCAGGCCTGGGGGAGTGAAGGGGAGGTCGGCGTCGCGGGTAACCTGGCGGAGGCGCAGGCGCAGGGCGTCCTGGGTGTCGTAGGGGAACATGCGGAGGTGCTCGGTGCGGCCGTGCGTGTCCGCGTAGAGGGGGTCGTACCCGGCGCGCTGGTGGAGGCGGGTCAGTGCCGCCTCGGTCTGGGGAGTGAGGGGCGTGATGAGGTCGCCTCGGAGCAGGGTGCCGTCTTGGGGGGTGAAGGCGCTCCATTTGAGGCGCAGGAGGACGGCGATGGGGAGGGCGTGGTGCCAGAGGAGGAGGATGGCGGCGTGGAGGGCCGGATCCTTGTGGGAGGCTTTCAGGAGGCGCTCCAGGTCCTGCGTGGTGGGGAGGGGGTCGTCGGCGCGTTCGGCGGCGGCGTTCTGGAAGTCGACGAGGGGGTCGCCGGTGAGGAGGCCGAGGCGGCGCAGGGCTTTGTAGAGCGCGCGGAGGGTGGAGACGCGGCTGTTGCGGGTGTTGGGGCGGGCGGGGGTGCCGTCGATGTTGCTGGCGAGGATGCCGTGCAGCCAGGGGTGGAAGTCGGCGGGGGGCCTGAGGAGGCTGAGGTGGTCGCGGTGGGCGGCGGCGAGGATGGGGCGGATGTTGCTGATGTGCTGGGCGGGGGTGCCGGCGATGAGGTGGTGGTGGTGGAGGGTGGTGATGAGGGTGTCGGGGTCGGCGTTCCTGAGGGCGGTGGTGACCTGCTGGGCGAGCTGGTCGTGGGGGTGGGTCATGTCGCATAGTTTATCTGGCGGTACATAAAAAAGGTAGGAGAAAACCATGGGTTGTAGTCTGTCTTCGCTGTCTTCCAAGTGGACTTATTTCCCCATGACCGCCTTTCCACGTGCTTGAGCAGGGGCATGAGCATGGGGGAAGGCGGCAGTGAGGGAGGGGTGATGAGATGGGTGGTGAGGGAGTGTATGGATCGTCGTATCTACGGCCATATATACATCAGTACAGCCAATCGTCCGCCAAACCCCACCACTCCCAGTGACACACCCATTCCATAGGCGATGTCCCACTCGCTGCCTCCTCCATGACAGAAATGGTTGTGCGGCACGCCCGGCTGATACCACAGCAGGATCAGAACCGACCGGCCAGGAGTGGCCCCTACCGCTCGTCGTGAAAGGCTCCCTCCTGGCCGTCCTACCCGAGTCGACTGACAGCGACCCCGCCGACACCGCCCGGCGCGCCATCCTAAATACCCTCACGCACCTCCCGCCCCCCACCGACCCGCCCCAGCAGCACGAGGCCAACCCCACCCTGCTCGCCCGCCTCGAACGCCACCTGAAGCGCGTCAGGACCGCCGCGCCCGCCACGAGCGCCGCCCTCCCGCACCTGTTGGGGTCACCTGAGATTAGGAACAGCGAATTACTCTAACGAACTCGGTCACAATCCTCGAGTTTGCTTGCCGCTGTCCAGCCGCGACTCCCAGGGAAGAGGACCGTCCTGCAGCCACGCGTTGAGGGTCTGCCCGAACAGCTCCGGCACTTCAAGATTCCACACATGCCCCACGTGCGGCACGACCGCGAAGCGACCACGTGGGAAGGATTGGGCGATGACCTGCGCCGCCCGCCGCGCCAGAAAGGTCTCCCGCGCGCCCACCAGCGCCAGGACTGGCACGTCCATCCCCATGGGCAGGCGCAACGCCATCAGCGCCTGTGTCAGGTGCCGCTGTGTGGCGCTGTTCAGTGCCAGGCGCAGGTCTTCACGCACCACGTCCTGGTAAGTTTCGGGAATGTGAAATTGCCGGAGGGCTTGCCGCACAAGCCGCTCCTCCTGAAACCAGCGCAGGACGCTGATGCTGGAAAGCATCAGTCGTCCCGCCAGCGGACTCAGGCCCGCCGCGCTGCCGGTCACCAGCAGCCGGGTGAACCGCTCGGGGGCCAGACGCAGCAGTTGCAGGGCCACCGCCCCCCCGAGCGAACTGCCGACCACGGCCACCCGTTCGCCCGGCGCGTGCTGGTCGAGCACCGCCAGCACCTGCCGGGCCGCACCGTCCAGGGTGAAGGGTCCCGCCTCCCGGCTACGCCCATGCTCCGGCAGGTCCGGGGCGATCAAGCGCAGGTGGGGCAATCCCTGCAACTGCGGAGTCCACTGCCGATGACTGAGCCCCCCACCGTGCAGGAGCAGCACTGGGGACGCGTGCTCAGCACCCACTACGACGCTGAACAGCACCGCTCAGCCCTCGGACCGCAGGCGATCGCGCCGCACGCCCAAGAACAGGAACAGAACGACGCCGATCAGACCCAGGAACAGCGTGGCGGTGATCAACCCCGGCACCGGGGCCAGCAGACTCACCAGAATCAGAATGACGCCGAACAGTGTCCATGCAGTTCCCAGACGCCGCAAGGTGGTGGGGGACAGTTGGGGTCCAGAGAGGCTGCTCGGCGGGGTCTGGCCCAACGCGGTACCCGTCAGCAGGAACAGGCTCCCCAGGGCGATCATCGGGACGCGGAAGCCGTCACCGCCAAAAGCCTGGGCCGCCGTACTGAACAGCGCGAGCAGGCCAAGCCCGAAGATGACCGTCCGCAGCAGGTGCGTCGCGGCAGGCTGCGCGCGGGAGACCGCCAGGATCAGGAGCGACACGAACAGCAGCATGATGGGCATCGAGAACAAGCCCTCGGCAGGGCTTCCCCAGCGGTCCGGCTGTCCGTCTGCGCCCCAGTGGACCGGGACGCGCTCCGGCTGACGCGGGAAAGCCCAGACACCCAGAGCGAAACTCACTGCGAAAGGCAGCAGGGGAACCCAGTCAGGCATGAGACGGGTGCGCATATCACCGTCCTCCCAGACCAAGAGGTGTGCCCAGGACAGGCCGCGTTCCCAGAGCCATGACAGCCTGGACTCCGATGGCCTGGCCGAGTTCCTGCTCCCCGAACAGCACTTCGTTGGCGCCCAGTTGCTCAAGGGCCTGCTGGGTGTGCTCGTCATGGGTCCGGGCAATGACATGGACCTGTGGATTGACTCGCCGGACGTGCTCCGTGACCAGTTGGGCCTGAACGGCGTCCGGCGTGGCGACGATCACCACGCCCGCCTGCGGCAGCCCTGCCTGACGCAGCACCTGGGTGCGGGCGGCGTCCCCGTAGATCACACTCAGGCCCTGGGCGCGCAGATCCTCGACCAGTGCGTCGTCCTGCTCCACGATGACAAAGGGCAACTGGCGGGCCTGAAGGGCCTGGCCCACCAGGCGCCCGACCCGTCCGTACCCCACGATGACGGCGTGCCCGTGCATCTCAATGGCCGCACCTTCAGGCACAGTGGTCGACGCCCCGGGAGCAGCAGGCGAGCGGCGCTCCAGCCGATCTTTCAGCGGCGTGATCAAGCGGAACAGAAACGGGTTCAGGGTGATCGACAAAATCGCGCCCGCGAGAATCAGATTCTGACCCTGCTCACTCAGCAGGTTCAGGTCACGGCCCAGGGCCGCGAGGATGAACGAGAACTCCCCGATCTGGGCGAGAGAGAACGCCACGGTCAGCGCGGTGCCGACTGGATACCGCAGCAGTCGGACGATCAGGAACGCCGCGAGGGTCTTGCCGACGATGATGATCAGCGCCGTCGCCAGCACCAGCAGCGGAGCCGTGAGCAGAATGGCCGGGTTGAAGAGCATGCCCACCGAGACGAAGAACAGAACCGCGAAAGCGTCCTGGAACGGCAGGGCGTCCTCCGCCGCCTGATGGCTGAACTTGCTCTCGCTCACGACCACACCTGCGAAAAAGGCACCCAGGGCGAACGACACGTCGAACAGCACTCCGGCCCCGTACGCGATGCCGAGGGCGGTGCCCAGGACAGCCAGGGTGAACAGTTCCCGGGAGCCGAGTCGGGCGACGCGGGCCAACATCCAGGGAATGAAGCGGCGGCCCGCAATCATCATCAGTGCCACGAAGACGGCGACCTTCCCTACCGTGAGCAGCAGGGAGGAGAGCAGGCCGCCCGCATCCAGACTGGCGCCTGTGGTGCCCTTCAGCAGCGGGGCGAGGGCTGGGAGCAACACCAGGGTCAGGACCATCACCAGGTCCTCAACGACCAGCCACCCGACGGCAATCTTGCCTTTCTCGGTGTCGAGCGTTCCGCGTTCCTCCAGGGCGCGCAGCAGCACCACGGTACTGGCGACGGACAGGGCAAGGCCGAAGACCAGACCCTGCCCCAGGGACCACCCCCACAATTGCGTCACGCCCAGGCCCAGCAGGGTGGCGACCGCAATCTGAACAAGCGCGCCGGGAATAGCGATGCGCCGGACCGCCAGGAGATCCCCGAAGGAGAAATGGAGGCCTACCCCGAACATCAGCAGAATGACGCCGATCTCAGAGAGTTGCGCGGCGATATTGGCGTCGGCCACGAACCCAGGGGTGAACGGGCCGACCACAATGCCGGCCAGCAGGTAGCCGATCAAGGGGGGCAACCGCAGTCGGGTGGCGAGCAGGCCGCCCAGGAAGGCAAGGGTCAGGCCCACGGCGAGGGCGGCGATGAGTTCGGTGTGGTGAGGCATGTCGGCTCCTTGGTGGTTCAGGTGTCGGCAGGTGGGGAGGTCTCGTGTGGGAACTCCTGGGCGAGGAAGGCCTGGAAGGCCGTCTGAAATGCCTCGCCTTTGGTGGGAAGCCCGGCAGTCTGGGCGGCGTCGCGGATGGCGGCGGACAGCAGTTGACTGGCGGCGCGGGTGCGGCTGGCGTCCATGAGCTCGGCCAGCTGGGAGAGCCAGTAGAAGTCGGTGGCCTGGAGGCGCAGGGTGACTTTGCCGTCGGGCAGTTCACCCTGGTGGCCTCGGGCGTCCTGTTCCTCCAGCGCGTGGCGGACGAGGGCTTGAACACGGGAAGTGGTTTTGGTTGGCATGATTGCTCATAGCTAAAATACCATAAAAAAATGGCAATATGCCACCAATTGTCGGCATGGACTGGCAATCTTCAGCGAGGCAGGAGAGGGACGGTGCTCCTGTGCCCCCTGTACAGGGAAGGCCAGTGCCTTGCTGCCTACTCCATCCAGAATCACGGTGGATGCCTGACCAGGCGGTGTGGAAACGATCGTCTCGGCGCCCTCTATGACTCCCCGAGCGAATCGACTTCCTCGCGTTGCAAAACCGTGTTGCACAGTCTCAGACAATGGCAGTAGGGTAAAGCAACCCCAGGAGGCCCTATGCACGCTGGTTACGTCAGCCCCGATGCCTACGTGATCCGAACACCCTGGAGGTCTATCTGGGACAGATCAAGTTGTGATCTGGGCCGTTAGAGTAATCGGCTGTTCCACTTCTCAGGTGACACCCTGTTCCTGAAAAAACGCGCCGCCTGGGACGCCCGCACCTTCGTTCCCAGTCTCCTGACCGCCGCACTGCTCCAGGACCGCGACGGCATGGACGAACGGAGCGCCATCATCAGCGCGCCCAAGATCAGCGTCCTGACCGCGTGGCGGTACGCCAAGCACGTCGTGCGCATCGACGAGGACGTCCTGGACCGCCTGCGCCGCGCCCGCCCCCTCACCCGCCTCCCGGCCGAACTGCCCGGCCTGCGCGGCCACGCCACGTACATTCCCGTTCCCGGCGGCCTGACCCACCCCTCCCAGACGGGCTTCTTCGCCGCGACCGACACCACCCAGGGGAGGCCGTGGCTCACGCTCCTGATCGAGAACCGCGCGTACGGCGATCACGTCCTCGCGCCCGTCAGTCTCCCCCTGGGCGGCGACGTGGCCGAACAGATCCGCCTGATGGCCCAGACCGGCGCGACCAACTTCACCGAAGCGGAAGCGGCCCGCGTGGCCCGCGACCTGGGCTTCGCGCTGCTGTGCGTCACGTACCTGGGCCACGAGAAGACGCAGCTGCTCGGTCCCGGCACGCCCCGCCCCGTCACGCCCCGGCGCGGCAAGGGCGGCAAGGAAGAACTCAGCGAACCCAGCGCCGCCACCGTCTGGGAAGCGGGCGTCGACACCGGCAACGTCCTGCGCGCGTACTACGCCAGGAAGACCCAGGGAGACGCCGAGACGGGGGCCCCGACCAGCACGGGCCGCCGCATGCCACCCCACCTGCGCGAACCGCACCTGCACGGCTACTGGACCGGCCCGGGCCGCACCCGCTACGAGGTGCGCTTCCTGGACTTCGTGGCTGTCAACATGGACGGCGAAGGCCCCGAAGCGCCCGTCCGACTCGGATGAGGGAGCCGGACTGACCTGTCCAAAGGTATCCCCCCCAGCGGACCGAAGGTATCTCCCCCCAGACCAAAGGTATCTCCCCCGCCCGCTCAGATGCCTTTGGTCCCGTTCGCTTAAAAAGAGCGTACTAGACGAAGTATACCCATCCAGGTACGGCGCGATGCGGTCCCTGTAGGGACCTCCGATACCTTCGGTCCCAGCCGGGTTTCAGAAGGGATACCTTTGGTCCGTTTCCTGGATACCTTCGGTCCCGAAACGAAAAAAATGCCGTCCAGAGCACCCGCAATCGTACTCTTTGTTGTTTGTCTTTTAATCTTTAAAGAGAAACAAACAACACCAGACAGGGAGGGTCGAAGGGGAGATACCTTTGGTCCCGAAACGCCAAAAATGCCGTTCAGCACGACACTGCCCCATAAGCGCACTCTCCACTCCGGTCCGGTCATCCAGGTCGCCACTCAGATACCTTCGGTCCCGAAACGCCAGAAACACTGTCCGGCACAGTGTTCCGTGGCAGGACGGCTCCGCTGGTCACACTGGACACCGGGGAAGCGCCCTCAGATACCTTCGGTCCCGAAAGGCCAGAACTGCCGTCCAGCACGCCTGAATGCCATTCAGGACTTACGGGGAGCCCATATGATGCGGCGCGAGACCCCCGATGAAGAAGTTGAAACACGATCACCCCGTCAGGATCGACGAGCGGAACTCGGCCGCACTCGGCATCTTCAGCATGCTCAGCCGCTCCAGCAGCGAACGCCAGCAGTGGCACAGCCAGTTCACCGTCGCCGGCCGCCAGTACGACGTCAGCGGCGAAGCGGCCCGCGGACGACCGCACGGCGCGGACGTGAACATCATGGTCGGACTCGAAAATCTCTTCCAGGCGCAGGGCTGTCCCGCCGACAACTTCGTGCACACCAGCGCCAACGAACTGCGCGAAGCGAGCCTGCTCGCCGCCAACGGCCGCAACCTGCAGCGCCTGCGCGAGGGCCTCGACCGCATCTGGGAAACCAGCATCACCGTGACGCGCGGCTGGCACCTCCCCGATGGCCGGACCCTCGCCCACGTCCACAAGACCCGACTGATCAACGACCTGCGCTACTGGGTGCAGGGCGACCCCGACCCCACCGCAGCAGGAAGCGTCATGGTGCCCGGCGCCACGCTCAGCATCCAGCTCGGCGCCCACCTCGCCGACAGCATCCGGGCAGGCTACACCCAGAACCTCCAGCTGGAGATCCTGCGCCGCATCGAACAACCGCCCGCCCGGACCCTCTACCGGCTGCTCGAAGCGCACCGCTACGAACCGGACGGCACGCCCCGCGAAGAACTCATCGTCGACCTCGACAACTGGCGGCACGCCTGCGGCCTGGGCGACAACCGCCGCAGCCGCCACCTGCGGACCCTCGAACAACCCCACGAGGAACTGATCGCCCAGCAGTACCTCCAGGACGTCACCGTCGACGAACGCGGCGCCCGCACCACCCTACACTACCGCTTCCGGGACCCCGACGCGCCCGACCCGGCCCTCGTGCAGCTGCTGATGGGCGAAGGCGTCGCGCAGAGCGCCGCCACCCAGCTCGCCCGGCAGTACCCGGACCGCATCGAGGCCAGCGTGCGCCTGTCACGCGAACTGCAACGCACGTCTACCATCCGCCGGCGCGGCGCGTTCACCCGCGACATCGTCGAGCACCCCGAGAAGTACCCCTGGCCCGAACTGCCCGCCCCCGTTCCCGCCACCAGCCGCGCCCAGCAGGCCGCCGAGCAGCGCGCCCGTGAGGAAGAAGTCCGCGAGCAGCGCCGCGCCGAACTGGCAGCCGCCAACCCGCAAACCCAGTGGGAAGCGAACGCCCCCGCCCTGCGCCTGTATCTGAAAGGTAGCCTCACCGCTACCCAGTGGACCACCCTCGAAGGCGACTGCCTCAGCGGCCGGCGTTCCAGCCTGGAACTCGTCAGCGCCCTGGTCGCCGCGCAGGCCAACCTCACCCTCCAGAGCGTCATCCACGACTTGAAAGTAGACCTGAGCTGAGCGCCGGCAGGAGCCCCCATGAGCGACTTCAACCCCACCCCCGGCCACGTCAACGTGATCACCGCCGAGAACATCGAAACGGCCCGGCCGCACCTCCCCCCCGATCAAGCCGAAGTGCTGATGATCGGCTGCAAGACCTGGGCCGTGACCTGCGAGGACGGGCAGCGCGGCCAGATAACCCGCTGGCCCGACCGGCGCGGCGCCATCCATCTGGGCGGCAACCTGAGCCTCTGGGGCGACTGGTCGTACTCCGGCGTCCTGCACACCGACGGCGACTTCAGCGACTTCGACAGGCACGGCCAGCCGGTCTGAGCCGCCCCCGATGAAGTTCCTGCGCCTGTACCGGAAATCCCCGTGGGGACTGGTCCTGATCGCCGTCTACCTGATCCTCGCAGCCCTCCTGCTGACCCTGATGCCCCCCCCGGACCACGACGCTGTGAAGACGGACACCTTCACCGTCCGCTTCTCGGAAGCCGGCACGCCCCTCACCCTGCAGTTCACCGGCGAGCATGCGGCCTGCGCCCAGCGAGCCTTCCAGGCGCGCCTCACCGCGCAGCCCGGCGAGGTCCACGTCATCGCCGTGGACGCGCGCTTCATTGACATGCGCCACGTCACGGACGTCACGGTCCTGCACGCCCCTGTCCACGCCCCGCGCCGCTGCGCCGTCCCATCCGGCCGACCCGTCACGCCCTAGGACGCGACAGGCCAGCGGCCCGTCAGTCGCAGGCGCGGCCGTCCCCGTCCCGGTCGAGGTTCGGCGCGTACCCGGGGTGACGACAAGATCCAGCAACTTTAGTACGCTAAGCCGCCTCGTCCTCCCCGGGCGCTGCCGGGGAAGCGCGTTTCACTATGTCCATAACAGTGTTCTTGCTCAAGTTCAGCTCGCGGGCGATCTCCCGATACGACCGCCCCCCAGCGCGCAGCCGCAACACTCGCGCGGTGTACCGTTCGGCTTTGACCCGTTGTCCCGGCTGACGACCGAATTGCACGCCGCGCTCCCGCGCCGCCGCAATCCCCGATTTCACCCGTTCCCGCAGCAGGTCCCGCTCGAATTCCGCCAGCGCCGCCATCAGCGAAGCGAACAGTTTGCCCTGCGGCGAAGTCAAATCGAACTGCAAGCCCGTCTGCGCGATGACCGAGACGCCGCACGCTTCCAGTTCGCGCAGGCTGTGCAGCAGGTCGGTCGTCGAGCGTCCCCAGCGGGTGAGTTCCGTGACGAGCACCACCTGGATGTGACGGTCACGCGCCAGCGCGACCACCTTGCCCCGCTGAGCCCGCAGGTCCTTGCTCCCGGAAGCCGTCTCCTTGAACACGCCCATGACCTCGTACCCGCCGCGCTCGGCGAACGCCCGCAGGTCCCGTTCCTGGCGGTCACAGGATTGATCACCTGTCGAGACCCGGCAGTAGATGGCGGCGCGCTGTCCCATTTGAACCTCCTGAAATCCAGAGCCGTTTTTGTTCGTGTTCATCATGCCCGTGAGCTGTCCCCTCTGAAGGACTGTTCAATTGGGACACGCCGATCTGCGGATCGGAATGGGACTTGACCGTGTCCGCCCCAGGGTGGGGAGGGGCGTCCGGTTCGCTGACGGAAGCATTGAGGCCTCATCCGCACCACCCGCCGTTCTCCTTGTTCTTCGGCCCCGCCGCCGGAGCGGATGGACAGACCACCACCCAGACCGGCTACAGCGTGACCGAGCACCCGGTCAGCACCACGACGCAGACCATCCGCATCACAGGACCCCGGCCAAACCCGAACCTTGAAGCCCGGACCGAGTGGGCGCGGCCTGTGCCGGGTGTATTGCCGCTGGACCCTTAGCTCAAGCTGCCCTGCTCCGGCCCCTGAGCTCTCGCTGTTTGGGTGCCGAGCGAGAGCCGAGACAGAACTTCCCCCCTATGGCGTCTGCCCTGCAGTTTCAGTTTGTTCCCGTGCTGACGAATATCAATGTCACAGAATCGCCCTGGCCGACGGACATGACTGTGCCCCTTGGGCCGGGGCCGCTGCTGTTCCTGGTGGCGTGGGTCCTGGCGGCCCTCGCCTGCGGCCTGTACGCCCTCTCCCGCTTCCGCAGTGCTGGACGCCTGGAAGGGGTGGCCACGACCATCACCCTCGCCCTCAACGCGGTGCTGGTTGCCCACTGGCCGCAGATCGCCGATGACCTGACCGCGTGGTGGCAGCTCGTCCCGTTCGTTCTCCTGTTGAGTGTGTCTATGGTGGTGACCATCATTGCATTGCTCTTGCCTTTTTTGCTCCTCGAGCCATGCAGAAGAGAGTAATTTCTTTGTGTTGAATGACCGAATTCAACAGCCACGCATTATTAAGCCGCACTATTAATTTAATTAATCGCGGAGGAGTGATATTTCCCTGCGACAAAACATTAAATAATTTGCAACATCATTTTATTCAAATCTATTGAAGTTCTCTGCGAGTTGGGGAGGGGTTAGGTAGTAGTATTTTCTATCGAGGAAGACAATTAACGCCTGATCTGGCTGCTTACTATTCGCTAGTGCATGAACCTTATTTTGGGGAACTCCAGAAAAGGCAAATTGACCCACATAGGTTCCTGGCGCGGCCGTCCCGAGAATTCTTGACCCCAAAGGGAGGTGGGTCAGGGCAGCTTGAGAGGATTTATAAGGAAAAAGGTATTTAGACAGCCCTGCCCGCACGAACAGCCCGTTCTCTTTCCACTCATAGGTTACTCCTGGTTTACGGGTGAGCAGGAAGAGAATGATCGGCGTTGATAACAGCAGAATTCCAATTATGATTTCACTCATCGCATATTCTCCTCGCGATTACACGGTTATTTGTGATTCTAACACGTGGTAGAGTCGTCCTCAAATTGAAGATCATCAAGTGAACCTGATACGATCGAGGATTCTCAGCTTTGCCCAGATTCCGGAAGAGTAAAACTCTGCGAAGGACTTCACGTCCAGCGGGGAGAGCAAGAGGATAAGGGCGGCTGTCATAATGATTGAAAAGCTGCCAATTCCCATCAACATGGCAATCATTAGATGGAACGTGATTCCCAACACAAGTAGGATTCGCTTTATCCTGAGATCCATCAAGAATGAAAACGCGAGCGCCATTTCCAGAATCAGAGGCAACCAAGTGATTACCGCAACGAATCCAATTGTCAGAAGCGGATCTACTACAGTCTTGAACAGTCCGGTAGCACCGAAATATGGGCTGTTCATCCAATAGTACATGGCTGTCCCATTGACCCACTCCTCTACTTTGAACTTTGCCGTGGCCGCCTGGAAATAGATGACGCTCACCTGGGCATTAATGAGAAAGCTTGCTATGTTTGCATTAAAGACCAGGATGCTGGAACTATCTGACTTGGCTTTCTGCCAATGGTTCCTTCTGGGATCGGCAAATGCAATGATCGCGAGCAGGAACGTCAGAATGGCAGCCACCTGTTCTCCGCCATCCACCGTTCGGGCAGACAAAAAAAACTCATGCTCACCAAGAAGTGGAGGACGGCAGTGATTCGCGGGAAGTAGCCCGAGATGACGGCCAGAAGTACCAGAACCGAGGCATACTTCACCAAATGAATGTTGTCTTCCCCAAACCAGCAGTACGCACTTAAAAATGTATAAGCCGAGCAACTTAGTGTCTCTGTGATCCCTGACCCAATCCCGAACAGATCATGGGTATCCGTCAGAATCAGCGTCAGAAGGGTCGACAGTGCAATCAATGTCCTGGCCACTGCAAAGGTGGGCAGTAGCGGCTGCCCATTTTGCAGACGGGAACCGATTCGACTCATTCCAGTCTTCTTTTCTAGTATTTGCATGTTAACACTTCACGAAAAATTGCTTGACGCGTCGGTCCTGAGAAGAAGAGGTGGTGCCAGCTTTGGCCCAGGCCCACGGAACGGGTTTGCGCATTTCCACGGCGAGGTGTCCGCACAGAGTCGGATTGGGCAGCTTGTTCTGAACGCGTACAAGTGAACCGCTGGGACTCGGCTTGAGACAGTCACTGAGCACCTGCGTGCAATTGGCCCACTTCAGCTTTTCTGTCGACTCGAAAATGAGCCCCGCTTCGATCCCTTGAGCCCTTGAATGCCGGTCCAACCCGAAGAACTGGTCGGCACGGCCGGCTGGACCGATCGTGACTTCAACGAATTGGTTACCTTCGGCACGGTAGAAGTAGAAGTCCTCATCTCTCGGACTTTTCGTAAAGAAGCCCCAGCCCTGGGGAACGTTCTGCCGCAGATACGGACGGAGAATCTCCTCCCCAGGCAGCGACAGACCATTCACACCTTGATTGGCATCAAAAATGTATGTGAGTGCCACACACCACGTGAGAAGAAGTCCTACTCGGCCTATCTTTGGAAGTGCGACGTGTGAACGCTCAGAAAAAGTGGCTGGGGCTTCTGTCATGATTACAGGCCTTTCAGACGCTTGGCGACGGTCATGGTCCAGCTGTCATCAGCGATGTTGCCGCTGGTCGGCGCACTCTGAATCCAGCGGTCCCAGGCAGCCGCGCCCACATAAACATTCACAGCAGCAAAGAAGTTGACGTAAAGGGCCACCACATGGAAGGCGCCGGCGGCGGTGACAACAGCCCAGACGCAGGTGCCGTGCAGGCTGTTGTCGTTCTCCACTTCGGCCACAGCAGCATTGACGTTAATGCCGCGGTCGGCGAGCACCACCTTCATCTTCTCCCCGGCCTCGCGCACAATGCGCTGCACGCGGTACGGGTCGCCACTGGTCATCTCGGTCTTGTACTCTGCAAAGAAGCCAGGGAATTTGGTTTCGACGTCCGCCATGAGCTGATCTTCCAGCACTGTGCGCTCCGCCATCTGCTCAGGCGTGACTTCGCGGAGAGCCGCGAGGTACTGTTCACTCTTCCAGATCTCGGGGAAGAGCTCAGCCACCGGCCCAGACCCCAGGACGACACCTTTGAAGATCTGCTGGCCGGAGAATTTCTGAACGACCGTCCACCCGATGTACGCCTGCAGGCCCCGGCCACTCCCGGCGCGGCGGGACTCGTACAGGATCACCACGGTCGGCTCCCCGGCCATCAGGGGCGCCAGGGCCGCGTTGTAGCGGGCGGGGTAGGTGTAGTGGCGTTCGCTGTCGTCGTACGTCTGCTGACCAGCCTGGGAGACCAGGATCACGTAGTGCACGGGGGGTCGCTCCTCTGCGGCCAGGTTACCCGGGGAGCAACGCACCGGGGACCGCACCTGCCGGCATTGGGCCCCCACGCACCAAGGGCCCCCTCCTGGACCGCTAGGATGCGCGGGATGCCGCCCACCCTGCGCCTCGACCGGGGCACGCTCGTCATGACGGACGCGCCCGCGTCCGTCCGTGATCACTTCACCTGGGACGACCGCAGCCAATCCTGGCGGGCCCCCGGGCACGCCTACCGGGGCGTGGTCGAAACCCTGCGCGCCGCCGGAGTTCCCTTCAAGGACAGTGCCGCGGCCTTCGAGCCGCTGGTGCTGGGCTTCGCGCGGGAGGTCACGCCGTACGCCCATCAGACGCACGCCCTGAACGCCTGGAAACGCGCCGGTCGCCGCGGCGTGGTCGTCCTGCCCACGGGGGCCGGGAAGACCCTGGTCGCGCAGCTGGCGCTGCGGGACACGCCCCGCAGCGCCCTGATCTGCGTCCCCACCCTGGACTTGCTGCACCAGTGGTACGCGGGCCTGCTCGCGGCCTTCCCGGACACCCCGGTCGGCCTGCTGGGGGGCGGCAGTCACGACGAGGCGCCATTGCTGGTGAGCACCTACGATTCCGCCGCGATTCACGCGGAGTCCCTGGCAGGGCGGTACGCCCTGCAGATCTTCGACGAGGCGCACCACCTGCCCAGTGACTTCACGCGGGTGATCGCGGAGATGGGCCTCGCCCCGTACCGCCTGGGGTTGACAGCCACGCCGAAACGCAGTGACGGGCGGGAGCGGGACCTCGACCGGCTGGTCGGGCCGGTGGTGTACGAGGTCGCCCCGGGCGACCTCGCGGGGGACACGCTCGCCGCGTACCGCGAGGTCGTGATCCGCGTGCGGCTCAGTCCGAACGAACAACAGAAGTACGCGGAGTTGATCGCGCTGCGCAACGACTTCCTGCGGTTGAACGGCATCCGGCTGGGGTCCCTGGACGGCTGGAAGCAGTTCATCCTGGCGAGCGGCACGCCGCACGGGCGGCGGGCCATGTTGGCCCACCGGGAAGCGAAATCCATGGCGTACGGCACCGAGGGGAAACTGCGGGTGCTCGAGGAGATCCTCGCGAACCACCCGCGGGACCGGACGCTGATCTTCACGGACGACAACGCGACGGTGTACCGCGTCAGCCGGGAGTTCCTGATCCCGGCCATCACGCACCAGACCCCCATCAAGGAGCGGCACGCGCTGCTGGAGAAGTTCCGCAGCGGCGAGTACCGGATCCTGGTGACGAGCCGGGTGCTGAACGAGGGAGTGGACGTCCCCGAGGCGAGCGTGGCGGTGGTCCTGTCGGGCACCGCGACGGAACGGGAGCACATCCAGCGGCTGGGGCGGATCCTGCGCCGGGCGGAGGGGAAGGTGGCGGTGCTGTACGAGGTGATCACGGAAGGGACGAGCGAGGAGCGCGTCAGTCAGCAGCGCCGAGGACAGTGGCAACCCGGCCAGGGCCAGGGACGACCGGCCAGTTTCGAGGACCTGAATGCTCCCGACTGACCTGCTGCTGTTCCGGGTGAAGGCGGGGCTCGTGGAACCCCGCCGCCTGAAGCCCACCACCCTGAACCTCACGCTGGCTGAAACCCTGATCGGGACCTTCGAGGCGAACGTCGGGAAGCGCCGCTTCGAACTGGACGAGGATCTCCGCACGCTGGAGGCCGGCCGGCAGGACTTCAAGGTGCTGCGCGGCCTGGCGCACCTGCTGTCGAACATGGGGACGTTCGAGGCGGGGAGCGGCGTGGACCCGGTCCTGGCGCGGGAGCGGGTGTTCACGCTGGCGCAGGGGGTCGTGCCGGGCCGCCGGCAGGCGGCGGCGGTCCTGGAGCAGGCGGCACGGTCCCTGAGTACGGACGGGGAAGTGTCCGGCGAGGCCCTGCAGGCCTCGCTGTACGCGGACCTGCCGGATCAGCAGACGCTGGTGGCGTTCGAGCCGCCCGCGCCGCTGGAACTCATCCACCGCTACGATCTCGCGCAGGCGCAGGGTCAGCTGTACCGGGCGACGGAACTGGTGATCACCGCGCGCCGGAACGAACCGGCGCGCTACAAGCAGCTCCTGAAGTACCTGAAGTTCTTCGGGTTGATGGCGACGGTGGAGGGGGACGCGTCGTACGGGTTCTCGCTGACGCTGGACGGCCCGGCGAGCCTGTTCTCGAACACCACCCGGTACGGGCTGGGCATGGCGAAGTTCCTGCCGGCGCTGCTGCACGTGACGAAGTGGGACCTGAGCGCGACCCTGAAGCCCAGGAAGGATCTCGCGTGGGTGGATCCGGGGGACACGGAGTGGTCGTTTCAGCTGACGAGCGAGGACGGGTACGTGAGTCACTACGCGCCGCCGTCGGAGCATGACAGTGCGCTGGAGAGCGGATTCGCGGAGCGATTCGCGAAACTCGACACACCCTGGACGCTCGAACGCGAGGTGGACCTCGTGCCAGTCCCAGGGGGCGTGATTTTGCCGGACTTCCGCCTCGTTAACGGCGACCGCAGCGTGCTGGTGGAGATCGTGGGCTACTGGCGCCCCGAGTACCTGCGTAAGAAGTTCGACCTGCTGCGCAAGGCGGGGCGGACGGACGTGATCGTGTGCGTCAGTGAGCGCCTGAACCTGGAGCGGGCGGGCGTGGATCCCAGCGACTTCGGGGAGCGGCTGATCTGGTTCAAGGGTGTGCTGAACCCGAAAGACGTGCTGGCGCTGGCGGAACAGTACGCGGTTGCCACGGGTTGATGGGGAGCCGGTTCCCCGTCTGATACTGACTCGGATTGAATGGGCTGCAAAGCCCGTTCAATCCGAGCGGATGCGAGAAGGAGAGAAACGGGTTCCGGACGTGGAGCCGGCAATCCGGTGAAGTTCCGGATTGTTGGCGAAACAAACGGAATCCGTATGACTGCTGTCCAATGTCCAAGACCACGCTCCTCTATGCTGTTTCCGACTGCAGTGCTTTGCGGGGACGCGCTCTGCTGGGAAAGACTCTTCGCCGTTGTGATGGCCGCTCCATGGTTGGGGAGCGCCTCTCCAGTCGACTTTCGATGCGGGTCTTCCCTCCCCCGCGACTCGAATCAGCACAGTGTGACCGGGCGTTCACCCTCAACTGGCCTGCAGGCGGCCCAGTTCCGCCGGTCGGATGAACGGCGCGAGCGGCTCCGCCCCGTCCAGTAACTCCCCACTCAATCGGTCGAACCGGAGCTCCAGGTCGCCCAATGCCACCCGCAACACCCGCCCACTCAACCGCACCTTGCGGGCCAGGCGGACGCGCAGCAGTGGCCCCTCGAACACGCACACCGGCACGCCCGTCCCGAACATCGCCGGAATCGCCAGTCGCGCCTGCCGCGCCGCCCGCTCGAACAACGCCAGATGCGCCTCGTGCACCCCCACGTACGGTGCCTCCACGCCCTGCAGGAGCGTCAGGCCGCCTTCCGCCCACATCCGGAGCAGCGTCCGGTCCTCCTCGGCCAGCGCCGCCAGCCGTTCCCGCACGAGGCCCAGCGGCATGGGCGTCCCCCCACCGAACAGCGGCCACGCCCCCCGGGGATCCATGACAGCGGCCACGGTCGGTCCCCCTTCCGGCAACGCTGGCAGCATGGACCGGCACCCCGAGCTGGGCGGCATCACCGACATCGCCAGGACGGGCGAGGGCACCGGACCAGCATCGTCCAGTTCCTCGGCCCAGACAGGCAGCTCAGATGCGGCTTCCTCCACTTCCGCGGCGGGCAGGACGCCCGGCATGACCAGCTGCTGCGCTGCCCACGCCTCCTTCCCGTACGCGAACCGCAACACCCGCTGCGCCCGCGTCACCGCCACGAACTGCACCGCCCGCTCCTCCGCCTCATCCCCCTGACTCAGCGGCATCAGTTCCGGGTACAGGACCGTCACCCGCTGCCACTCCTTGCCCTTCGCCCGGTGTACCGACGCCAGCAGCACGTCCGCCTCCGCGTCCTCCCGGCACAGCTGCCCCAGCAACGTCAGGGCGTCCGCCTGCGTTCCCACACCCGTACGCCGCGATACGACCCACGCCAGGTACCGCAGGCAGCGGCCCACGTCCAGGAGTTCCGTCAGCGCCCGCCGCGCTCCCTGGTCGCCCGTGCTCACCCGCACCTTGAGTGGAGCGGCCACCGGCTCTAGATACGCCCGGACGAGGTCCGTCACCGCGTCGTTCTCGAAGGAGGGTGGGAACGCCTCAGTCACTCCATCCCGGAGACGCTGCGCGAGATCCCGTCCAGTCACCGCCACGCTGAGGTTCCGGCTCATCAACTCCAGCGCCAGGCGGATCAGCGGCGCGTTCGTCCGGCACAGCACCACGTCCCCCCGCTCATACGTGGCCGTCTCCGCACTGACGTGCTCGACGGTGCCCGTCTCCGCCCGAGGGGCCGGCCGGATAAAGCTCGAGTGCGCCCGCGCGTACCGCACCACCTCACGGGGGCAGCGGAAGGACACGCTCAGCGGAAGTTCGAGGGCGTCCACGCGCTCTTTGAGGCGGGACAGCGCCATGGGGTCAGCCCCAGCCCAGGTGTAGATCGATTGATCGCTGTCCCCCACGAAAATCAGCCGCCCAGGGGACGCTGACACGCCATTCAGACCCAGCAGGTGGAGGACGTACCGCTGCCGCAGTGGCGTCAGGTCCTGCGCCTCGTCCACGAGCGCCAGGGGCAGGCTCCCAACCCCGTACCCGAGTGTCACCGGCAGCCACAGCAGGTCCGTGAAATCCGCCGCACCCGCGTCTGACCAGAGGTCCGCACCCACCTGATGGAACACGGGGATCAAGTCCACCAGCTCGTCGGGTGCCGCGGTCCACTCCGCCCGGTCCGCCAGCCACTCCGCCCGCTCGGGTGTCAGCAGGTGCAGGCCTTCCTCCCGCGCGATCGTCCACGCCCGCGCGGCTGGAGCATGGAGTTGCGTGCGGTCCGGGATCACCGTGGACGCGACCAGGCGACCCTTCTCGTCGAGGATCTGTAAGGGGCTGCCCAGGTGCTGCTGCAGGAGGCGGAAGCCGTGCGCGTGCAGTGTCAGGGCGCGCACCCGGTCTGGCAGGCGCGGCTGGAGGTCCGAGACGGCGTGCCGGTTATACGCGAAGTACACGCCACGCTCCTCCAGGTGCCACGCCGCCTCCGTCAGGGTCGTCGTCTTGCCCGCCCCGGCGGTCGCCCGCAGGAACAGGTGTCGTCTCGACGTCGTGACGGCCGTCATGAACTGCCGCTGCTCGACCGTGAACTGCGCTGGAATGGACCGGGCCATACGCTCGCCTCCTCCCTTCAGGGTATGTGGTGTGAGGGTAATCACGCTATGGCGATCACCCTCACCGTTCACCGGCGCCTCCACCACACTCGCCTCCAGGCGAACATGCCCGCCAGATGGCGGGCATGCCTGGACCTCCTGCACGTGCACCTGATCCTGAGCATGCACCCGGAATGCGAACGTCGCCCCCACCGGACCGCCCTGCGCCAGGCCCAGCACCACCAGGGCCCGCATCACCCCCAGCGCCCCCGCCGAGTCCATGTCCAGCGCCCGCGCAAACATCCCCACCAGCCCACTCCGCCCAGAGAGCAGCCGCGCGGCCGCCTCCACCTCCAGCAGACCCGCTGCCGGCACCCACGCCACGGGCGCGATGTACCCTGCCCGGCCCGTGCGCGTCTCCAGGCCCCCCGGCACCTCCACAGCCAGCCACGCCGCCGTGAGTTCCGCCAGCACATCTCCTGCCCGCGCTTCCCCGACGAGTCTGGTCAGGGCCACCTGGGACAGCCGCCCATCCTGGGAGAGCCGGTCGTACGCGAGTTGCGCGTCCGCGCTCAGGGTCGGCACTGCAAACCGGGCGTCCGGCGGCGTCAGTGGAGGGGTGAAGGGGATCGGGTTGGGGATTGAGGGGATCGGGCGGGCGCGTGGGGCAGTTTTAGGCATGATGGGGTCTCCTGAACGCCACGGCTGAGCGCGTGGGGTTGCAGCGCGGCCTGGCCCCACCGCATCGGTGGGGCCACCCCTGAAGCGAAGGCATGCGGGAGGGGAAGAGGCACGGTCCTCTCCCCACTCGCGGGTCAGTCGGCGGCGTTCTCCTGCGCTGGCCCCACGGCGTGCCGCTGCCGCTGCCCGCCCGGCAGGCTGAATTCCGGCATGGCCTTCCCGCCACCCCGAAACATGATCAGCGTCCGGTACTTGAACTCCCCGTTCGATTCCTCCACGAGGTGTTCCGGGTCGGTCTCCCGGGCCCCGCGGCTGTACTTCAGGGCTTGGGGTAATTTCATCTTCCTGGAGTCCACGGCTTCGAGCTCCCTGAGCTTGTAGAAGCTGCCGTCATGAATGACGCCCCGGTCTCCATCCGGGCTCGTCCACGGGGTCGCGCCGATCAGCGACCAGTCGAACGTGTCGTGCTGCACGTACGGCAACTGGAGGCCGCCGCACGGGATTTCCCCCTCGGGGCGGTACCCTCGCCGTCCGTACTCGCGTTGCAGGGCGCGGAGTTCCTGCGGGGTGTTCGCGTACACGGTGATGCGGGTGCCGATGGCGTCGACCAGCACGAGGCTGCTGCGGTGCGGAATCTCGTTCATGGGGTGCTCCTGGAATGAGGACGAAACGTGCGTGATCGGCGTGCGACACGCGTGAACCCCTCTGCCCTGGCCTGCCCCCCGGGCAGGCCACCCCTGACCACCGGCCCTACAAGTGAGCCGGAAATGCCCTCAGCTCTGATCTGACATCAGACTACGATGGGGTATGATACGGACTCCGATTAATTAGCCAATAAAGGCCACCAGTGGAAGAGCGTGTGCCGAGTGACCAGATCAGGTTGACCTTCCAACCAGACGCAGCGATCCGAGAGGGCTGCCTCCACCTCCTTGATGCTCTTGAACGCTCTATTCGCAATCGGCACATCCGTCAACTCCCAGAGCCGTTCCGCCGGCTGCAATTCCGGCGAGTACGGCGGCAATGTCACCGTCTGAATCCCCTCAGGATGCCCGACATCCGGTGGCACATGAAAACCAGCCCCATCCTGAACGACCAACACCCGATGGTCGGCGCCCGCGCCGACCTTCTG
>NZ_NHMK01000012.1 GCF_002198095.1 Deinococcus indicus
GTTTTTCTCACCCAGCGCATCGCCCCCCACCAGTGGCGTGGCTTCTTGAGGTTTTTCTTCGGCTGGGCATACACGCCACAGCCCTGATACCCTCGGTCGCCCAAGACCAGCGCTGCTTCCTGTGGATTCAGGAGTGCCCGTGCCACGGGAGGGTCTCCCTCTCGCCCAGGAACAATGGCAAAACGCACGAGCATGCCGTGATCGTCGATCACGGCATGCAGCTTGAACCCGTAGAAGAACCCGGTTCTGCCGTATCCACCGTGTCCGCCGCGACCACTCGTCGCAGTGGTCATGCTCCTGGGGCGTTTGTGTCGGGCGCCAACGCAGTACACGAGCGGTTTGCTGTCGATGACATAGACAGTGTCGTCATCGAAGTGAGGCAATCGGAGCGCAAGGTCGGCGTAGATGCGTTCGAGGTTCAGTTGGATGCGGAGATAGCGGGAGCGATCGGGTAAGGAGGGAAAGAGGAAGGTGTAGGTGGCGCGCACCTGAGCGAACCACTGTTGTGCCGAGGGCTGGTGGAGGAGTTCACCGACGAGTGCGATGGTCATGAGCTCGGCGTAACTGGCCTTCTGGTTGGGTTCGTCGGGTAACGTGAAGAGGCCGCTGCGGGCAGCGGCCTTGAGGTAATCGTCGACGTAGACGTAGATGATCGTAAAAAGGTCCGTCACGGTAGACTGGTGCAGCGGAAGTTCTTTGGTAGGCATACCGGAGCTTCCGCTTTTTCTGTCTCGTCGCCAACCCCTAGCACCCGAGGTTGTCAGGAGAAATCATCAATCAGGCACCTGCCCCTCAATGCCAGATTCTGCCGCCTGTACTGGGCAGATCGTGAAACACCAGGTCGAACGTCCACGCCCGCCCCGGTCCGGCGCGCGGGTCCCTGCGATCGAGACCCCACGCCGCGTCGACGAACTGAACCTGGGGCAACTGGGGCTGATCTGCGTACAGGAACGCATTCCAAGTGATTACACCAGCTGGGAAGTCCACCTTGACGTCGACGGGCAACCCGCGAGACTCTCCTGCGTGGCGCCCAGTGAGTTCGGTGGTGTGCCGCACGGCCTGGACGGCGACATCATGAACGGTATCCTGACCATCTTCCTGGAACAGGGTTCCCCCGAAAGCGGTGAGATCGTCACGACCGGGCATCAGATTCTCGTGAGCGCGGGACTGGATGTCGGCGGCCGGTACTACCAGGTGCTGCATGCCAGCCTGCACCGCCTGAACAGTGCGAAGTTCGTCGCTCAGAACGCGTGGCGGGCCCACACGCAGCGCCGCTGGACCACGCAGACCTTCTCGCTGGTGGACGATCTCGCGTACGACAGTGCCGAGCAGACCCTCGGGCGCGGAAGCGTCATCCGGATCCGGCTGCACCGCGCGTTCGTCCAGAGCGTCCGGGAGAAGTACCTCAAACCCCTGGACCCGATGCTCCTCGGAGAACTCACGCGGCCCCTGACCCGCAGCGTGTACCGCCTGCTGGACGCCCGACGGTACGACCCGACCGATCCGCAGGTGATCGCCATGGACCTGCGGATGCGCCTCGTGGACTGGGGTATCGAATGCAAGCTCAAGGACCTGGTGCCCAGCCGGATCCGCCGGGCCCTGGAAAAAGCCCACACCGAACTGCAGGAACACGGGTACCTCAAAGCGGTGGAGCACCTGGGAAGCGGTGCGCGGCAGGAGATCGTCTACCGCTTCGGCGATGGCACCAATTTCGGTATGGACCTGCTCAGCCGCCTCGTGCGGCACGGCGTCGGTGTGAACGTCGCGCAGTCAGTGGTTCAGGAAACCGCTCGGGACGATCTGATCCACCGCCTCGCGAAAGCGGAATACCTGCTGGCCCGGGGTTCCGGGCGAATTCAGAACCGCGCCGGGTACGTGGTGAGCGTCCTCAAGGACGACGGCACCCGGTTTCCCGATCCGGAGGGGTTCGTGCCGCCTGCCTCTCCAAAGGGCCGTGTGGCCCGGTCTGCTGGCGTGGCCACGCCAGCGCCTCCAGCCGCACAGGAGCCTGCTCAGGAGGACGTGGCGAGTGTTCGCCGCGCCCGCGAAGCGGAGTTGCTGTCACTGACTTCAGAAGAGCAGGCGGACGCCCTCGTAGCCCGTATGCGGTTGTTATGCAGCGCGCAGGTCGTGAAGCTCGGCGCAGCCCGGATCGCTTTGATCCATCAGGCGATCCGGGCTGCGCTTCTGGACACGGTCACCGTGGAACGGGAACTGATGACAGCCGTGTACAGCGGGAGCGCTGAAGTCTTCCTGCAGGCACTGATCCGGGAAGGCGAGGAGCGCCTTCAGAAGGGCCAGGGCGCACTGCCCGGTGGGTGAAGCCAAATCGATAGACCTCCTGCGAAGATACAGTGGGGGGAAGAGAACCTGGCTCTGTGTGGCCGCTCAACAAGAGTTCGCACTGATACGGACTGCCGGTTGTTTCGCCAGCAATCCGGAACTTCACCGCCCCTGCCGGCTCCACGTCCAGCAGCCCGCTGTTACTCCCATTCACTTCGCTCGGAACCGGCGGGCTTTGCGGCCCATTCGATCGGAGTCCGTATGAGACGTATTCGGTTCAAACATGAACCAGCGGCCGACAATTACCGGAATCATGTGTCTGGGGGCGGCCGTGATCTGACCATCGACATTGAGGCCGCCGGAGTACCATCAGCCTCTGTCCGGCGGACTCAATCTTCACGTTCAGGTCTGCCCGTAGACAGCCTGGCCGTCCTCAGCGGCGTCGTGGCCAGTCACGCGTCTGCGGAAGACCCAGAAATTCCATCCCTGGTAGGCCAGGATGAGCGGCAGGAAGAACAGGGACGCGTAGGTCATCAGGCGGAGGGTGTAGGGTTCGGACGCTGAATTCTGCACGGTCAGGCTGTAGGCGTCACCGATGGTGCTGGGCATCAGCACCGGGTGCAAATTGATGAAGATGGTGGCGGTGGCGAACACGATGGTGAGGCCGGTAGCCGCGAAGGCCAGCGTATCTTTCTTGCGGGCCAGTGCAGCCCAGATCAGCAGGAGGTTGATGGCGGCGGCTGCGGGGAACAGCCAGGCTGTCAGGCCGAAGCTGCGGAAGAGGGCTTCCTGAATGAACCCCCAGTACACGAACGCCAGGACGAACAGCGTGGCGAATGCACCGGCGGTCAGGGCGGCGTGCCGGGCTCGGGCGTGGATCGGATCGGCCTGATCGAGGCGCAGCAGCAGGAATGTCGCGCCGTGCAGGATGAACATGCTCAGGGTGGCCAGTCCGCCCAGCACGCTGAACGCGTTGATCGCCTCAGACACGCCGCCCTGGTACCGGCCGCTGGAGCCCAGGGGCAGGCCGCGCACCATGTTCGCCATAATCATGCCCCACAGGAAGGCGGGCAGGAGGTTGGTGACGAAGCTGGTGACGTCCCAGAAGGTCCGCCAGCGGACGTTACTTGATTCGCCCCGGTACTCGAATGCCACGCCCCGGCCGATCAGGGAGAGCAGGATCAGTGTGAACATGGGGTACAGGGCGGTCATCAGCGTGCCGTACCAGAGTGGGAACGCCGCGAAGATCGCCCCGGCGCCGAGGATGATCCAGACCTCGTTCGCGGCCCAGAACGGGCCGACGGTGCCGATCATGGCGCGCCGCTCCCGTTCACGCCGGGCCAGGAAGGGCTGCAGGATGCCTTCACCGAAGGTGAATCCGTCCAGGAAGAAATAGATGGAGAAGGTCAGGCCAATCAGGAAAAGCCAGAGGGTGGGAAGGTCAGGCATACAGTCTCCTTGTCCCTGAAGCGGCGAGGCCGCTCAGAGCCGCGCTCCTTCGGGGACGTAGTCGGGGGCGGGCACCGAGGGCGTCTCGACATCCGGTTCGTGCATCCCGGCGCGGGCGGTGCGTGTCAGCAGGAACACGTCCAGCCCAATCAGCGTCAGGTACACCACCCAGAACGCCGCCAGCGACAGCAGCACCCACAATGGGTTCAGCTGACTGACGGCGTCCCCGGTGCGCAGCAGGCCCTGCACGATCCACGGCTGGCGACCCATCTCGGTGGCGATCCACCCGCTGAAGTTCGCCAGGTGCGGTACGAGCGGCATTGCCAGCAGCAGCGGGTACAGCCGCCCCGGATCGTCCAGTTTGCCCTGACGCCAGCGCCACACGTACACCAGGGTCACGAGCAGCATCAGGAACCCCAGGCCGACCATCACCCGGAACGACCAGTACACCGGCCACACCCACGGCGTGTAGTTCCCGGGACCGTACTTCGCCTCGTACTCCTTCTGGAGGTCGTTAATGCCTTTGGCCTTGTCGGTGAAGTTGTTGAAGGCCAGGAACGACCCGACGTACGGCACGCTGAGTTCGAAGCGGTTCTCGCGCGCGTCGTTGCTCGGCAGCGCGATGAGGCTCTCGGGCATCTGGTTGCCTTCAGGGGCGTCCCACAGGGCGCTGAACGCGGCGTATTTCATGGGCTGGTCGCGCACGGCGCTCTGGCCCTGTTCGTGCCCGGCGAGGATCACGCCGCCCGAGCCGATCAGCGCGGTCATCAACGCCACGCGGAAGCTGACGCGGAACGCCTCGACGTTCGCCCGGCGGCGCAGGTGGTAGGCGCTGACGGCCAGCACGAAGAACGCCGCGACGGTCAGGCTGCCCGTCCAGATGTGCGCGAACCATTCCAGCCCCTTGGGGTTGGTGACGATCGCCCAGGCGTCGGTCATGACGGCCCGGCCGTTCTTGATCTCGAAGCCCACGGGATGCTGCATCCAGGCGTTGGCGATGATGATCCAGAAGGCGCTGATGGTCGTCCCGGCGGCGACGATCCAGATGCTCGCGAGGCTCGCCCAGGCGGGGATGCGGTCCTTGCCGAACCACCACAGGCCCAGGAAGGTGCTCTCGAGGAAGAACGCCATCAGGACCTCCAGGGCCAGGGGCACGCCGAAGATGTTCCCGACGAAGTTCGAGAAGCCCTGCCAGTTCATGCCGAACTGGAATTCCTGCACGATGCCGGTGACGACGCCCACGGCGAAGTTGATGAAGAACAGGTGCCCGAAGAAGCGCGTGAGGTTCTCCAGTTTTGGATCGCCGCTCCGGTAGGCCAGGGTCTGGAGGACGGCGATGATCAACGCGAAGCCGACGGTGAACGGGACGAAGAAGTAGTGGAAGATGCTGGTGGTGGCGAACTGGAAGCGCGACAGGTCGAGGGTGGAGAAGCCCAGGATCTCGTTCATATGACCTTCTTTTGCGTGGAGGCGGCGGGCAGCGGGTGCAGCTGGCCGTCCTGGAGCCGGTAGATCTGATCGGCCAGGGCGAGAGGGGCGGGTCGGTGGGACGCAATGATGAGGGTGCGGCCCTGCCGATTGGCCTGAATGCCCTTCAGGACCAGCAACTCGGTGTCCGGGTCGAGGTGCGCAGTGGGTTCGTCCAGCACTACGATCCGGCTGGGGGCGAGCAGAGCACGCAGGATCGAGACTCGGGCGCGCTCACCACCACTGAGCTGGGTGCCCCCCTCCCCTACCCAGTGATCCGGGCACAGGTGATCGAGCGCGAACTGCGTCAGGAGGGGCTTGAGCTGCTCATCTGTGAGATTCGGGTCGGCCAGGCGCAGGTTCTCACGTAGGCTGCCGTCCAGCAGCGGAGATTGTTGAGGATGCAGGCTCAGCGCGCGCCTCACGTCACTCAGCGCCGCGGTTGGCAGGGGAATGCCGCTCAGCGTCACCTCACCCTGATCCGGATCGAGATCCCGGGTGAGCAGGTGCAGCAGCGTACTTTTCCCTGCTCCGCTCGGACCGGTGAGGACCACGCAGCGGCCGGCGGCGACGTGCAGGTGGACGCCGTTGAGGATGGTGCGTTCACCGAGCCGGACCGTGACGCCGCGCAGGTCGAGCTCGAGTGGTCCGTCAGGCAGCGACTGCGGCGAGGGAGGACCGACGACCAGCGGCGTCTGGTCGCGCCACTGACGTGTCCTGTTCCGGGCGCTGATCCGCTCAGCGTGCGCGGCCGGTAAGGTGGTGAGCAGCGTGGCCGCTTCGAAGGCGGCCGCGGTGGCCAGGACGAGTCCAGCCAGCCAGGCGCCGGTGAGCGTGCCGGCTGTGACCAGGTCAGCGCCTCGCCACAGCGCGCCGCTGACTGCCAGGGCGAACATCAGTTCGCGGGTCAGCGTGAACTGCCACGCGAGGGTGCTGCTGCTGCCTGCGGTGACCATGATGGCGCGGTTGAGCGCGGTGAGGTGTGGGAGGGCGGCCTGACTGACACTGTCGGCGCTTCCGGCGACGGCGTCGAGGAGGCGGGCGCTGTGCTCGCGCCGCAGCTCCTGTCTGTCCTGGGCGAGGGCCGCGGCGGGGTGCCGCTGCGTGGCGGCGTGACCGGCGGTGACCAGCAGGGGCACGCCGGTCAGTGCGGCCAGGAGTGGATCGATCAGCAGGGTGGTGAGCGTGATGGCGGTGGCCACAGCGATGAAACTCAGGAGCGGCAGAGGCACCCTGAGGGTCCACATCTGGCGGGCGTCAACGTCCGCTTGCGCCCGACTGAGCAGGTCGCCGCGCCGCTCTAGACTGAGCAGGTCGCGTCCAAACCGGCTGATCGTATCGAACCACTGAAGGCGCAGGTGCGCGCCGAGCGCCAGGGCGTGGGCGTGGCCGGTCAGCCGCTCGGCATACCGCAGGGCGGCGCGGCCCACGCCGAGCGCGCGCACCGTGGTGACAAGCAGGGTGAGACTCAGGAAGTCGTCGGGTTGCAGCGCCGCCCTGGAGATCAGGACGCCCGACGCGGCGGCCAGGCCGACGGCGGCGAGAGATGCGAGCGCCGCGAGCAGCACCGCCCCGTTCATGCGGCCCGCCCGGCGAGCGTGAGGTGCTGCGCGGAGAAGTTGACGGCGTGATGCGTGACGAGCACCACGGTCCTCGAGTGGAAGGCGGCCCGGATGACCTGCACGATGGCCGCTTCGGTCTCCGGGTCGAGGTGGGCGGTCGGTTCGTCCAGGAGCACCAGGGCGGGCGTGGTGAGCAGGGCGCGCGCCAGGGAGAGCCGCGCGAGTTCGCCGCCGGAGAGATGCAGGCCCCCTTCACCCAGCGGGGTGTCCAGACCCTGTGGGAGGTGACGGATGAGGTCGAGCAGGCCGACCTGCGTGGCGACGTCGATCAGGTCGGTATCGCTGGCGTCGGGCCGGGTGACGCTGAGGTTGACCCGCAGGGACGCCGCCAGCAGGTGCGGGTGCTGGGGGACGAACGCCACATGCGCGCGCCAGGCGTCCGCGTCGAGATACTGCAGGGGCGTGCCGTTGACCAGAATCTCTCCCTGAAAGGGAACGTGGCGGCGCAGGGCGTGCAGGAGGCTGGTCTTGCCGCTGCCACTGGGGCCGCGCAGGGTGACGTGCGTTCCGGCGGGGACGGTGGCGGTGAGTGGACTGCACCCTGCGCCCCCGGTGCCGGGGAAGTGCGCGCGGGCGTCACGGAAGGTCAGGGTGGGCGGCCCGGGTTCGGTGGGGCGCTGTCCGGTCAGGACCGGGGTCATGCGGCGCAGGGCCGCGAGGTGCGCGGCCAGAGGTTCGGCGTCCATGGCTGCGTGGCGGTCCGCGCCGAGTTGCCGGAGCGGAGCGAAGTACTCGGCGACGAGCATCAGGGCCGCGAGGGTCGGGGCCAGAGACGCGGCGCCGCCGAACAGACGCACGCCGATCCACACGGCCACGAGGGCCGTGGCGAGCGTGACCGCGAATTCCAGGACGAGACCGCTGAGGAAGGCGATCTTCAGAACGTTGAGGGTGAGGGTCCGGTGCTGTTCGGCGCTTGCTTTCAGGACGCGGCGGTACGTGCTGACCTGTCCGTGAAGGTGCAGGAGCGGGAGGTGCGCGGTGACCGTGAGCAGGCGGGCGTTGAGCCGCGTGTGCGCCTGCCACTGGCGGTCGGTGGCCGCGTGTGCGGCGAGGCCGACCAGCCAGAGGAACAGGATGGTGAGCGGTCCGGTAATGGCCAGCAGCAGCGCCGTGGCCGGATCCAGCAGGGCCGTCACGATCAGCAGGGTCGGCGTGGTGATGGCGGCGTGCCAGCGGGCAGGCAGGAACCGGGCGAAGTAAGGGGCGAGTCGGGTGTCGAGGTCGGTGTCGAGGAGGTTCAGGTGACTGCTGCGCTGGGCACTGAGTTGTACGGGCCCGAGGGTGAGCGCGGCGTGGGTCAGGTCTGCGCGCAGGTCGTGAAGTCGCCGGGCGGCCATGCTCGTGAGGATGCGCTCCCGGAGGGCGGCGGTGACGGCGCGACCGATCAGGCTGACGGCGATGGTGAGCGTCACCGCTGTGTCTGGTAGGCGGTGGTCGAGAAGGGCAGTCGCGATGGCCTGCGCCGCAGTGACGGCGAACGTGGCGGTCAGCAGGGTGCTGATGAGGCTGAGCAGGGCGCTGAGAGTGAGCGCCTGCCGGACGTCCGGATGGTGGCCGAGTTCGCGCAGGAGGTGCGTGGCGTCAGGTGGGGCCAGCGGGTGTTGGGGAGGCGGGGGCGCGGCCCGCCAGCGTCTGAGCAGGGCGAAGGTCATGCCGCGAGCATATCCATGAAATGGATAAAATCACGGGCTAAACGGCCCATTATCAGAATTACAGATATAAACTATCACTGAGCTGGCGTGTGGGGCGCGGGCGCCACATGAAACAGGGTCCGCAGCGGGTGCCGCGCCAGCACTTCGATCAGCGTCCGGGTGGCTGCGGGCACCGCGGCGGCTGGAAGCGTGATCAGGGTGTGCGCCACCGTGACGTTCGGCGCTTCGATTCCCAGCGAAACCACGCGGCCGTCCCGCAGGTCCCCGCTGAGGAACGAGGCGGGCAGGATGCCGATCCCATGACCGCGACGCACGCCTTCGAGCACCGCCCAGAGACTGCCGAGTTCAGCGCCCTGATGGACACCCAATCCCGTGCCCTTGAGGAGCCGCTCGGCCTGCAGGCGGATGCCGCTGCCATGCGCGGCCCACAGCAGCGTTTCGCCATGCAGGGCGTGCGGCGGCACATACCCCTGATCTGCGAGCGGGTGCCCTGGCGGGACGGCGACGCGCAGGGTGTCTTCGCCAAGCTGGTGGTAGTCGAGGTCGACAGAGGTGCGCTGAGGGGGCGTCACGATCAGCGCGGCGGCCAGTGTCCCGGCGCGGACCTCGTCGGTGAGGTCCGCCGCCGGTCGGGTGTCCGCCTGGATCTGAAGGCCGTGCTCGGCCCCAAGGCGAACGACGCTGCTCACCGCCGGGGTCAGCGCGACCGAGAACCCGACGCGCAGCGTGGCCGCAGTGCGCGCCCGCAGGCCCCCCACCAGATCCGCGGCGTCCTGGATGTTCCGGGCGACCGCCTGCGCGTAGGGCAGGAGCCGCTCGCCGTCCGGGGTCAGACGCACGCCACGGCCCTGCCGTTCGTACAGCGGCGCGCCGACGCGCTCCTGCAGAACGCGCAACTGACCGCTCACCGCCGGCTGGCTGAGATGGAGGGCCTGCGCGGCGCGGCTAACACTGGCGAGTTCGGCCACCACGCTGAACGTGATCATGTGTTCTGGATTAATGCGCACTGCCACTGCCTCCGTCCTGTTGACTGATATTCACTATCAGAAATATAAATAGTACACTGTAAATATAACAAAGTTACTGGTTCGTGTGATGATATACGCCCATGACATCCAGCATCGTGATCGTCGGCGGCGGAACCGCCGGACTGACCGTCGCCGCACGCCTGCTCCGCCGCACCCGCCAACTCCACATCACCGTGATCGAGCCCGCCGAACAGCATTACTACCAGCCGTACTGGACACTCGTCGGCGGCGGCATCGTCCCCAAGGAAGCCAGCGTCCGCCCCATGGCCGACGTGATGCCCCGCGGCGTGCACTGGCTCAGGGACCGCGCCCAGCACATCGATCCCGACGCGCAGCAGATCACCCTCCAGAGCGGACAGACCCTCTCCTACGACGCGCTCGTCCTGGCCCCCGGCATCCAGATCAACTGGGACGCCATCCCCGGGCTGACCGAGAGTCTGGGCCAGGGCGGCGTCTGCTCCATCTACGACTACCGTCAGGCAGAACGCACCTGGGACACCATCCGCACCTTCACCGGAGGAAACGCGATTTTCAACGGCGCCGCCACGCCCGTCAAATGCGGCGGCGCGCCCCAGAAGATCATGTACCTCGCCGAAGAAACCTTCCGCGACCGGGGCGTGCGCAACCGCAGCGCCGTGAAGTTCTACACGCCCGGCAGCGTGATCTTCGGCGTCAAGGAATACGCCCAGGCGCTCCTCAAGGTCGTCGAATCCCGCGACATCGACGTGCAGTACTCGCACACCCTCACCGGCATCGAACCCACCCGGCAGGAAGCGACCTTCACGCGACCGGACGGCACCGGCGGGACGGAAACGTTCACCGAACGCTACGACCTCCTCCACGTCATTCCGCACATGAGCGCCCCGGACTTCATCCGGCACAGTCCGGTCGCCGCCACGAGCGGCCCGCTGGCCGGCTGGATCGAAACCGATCCATACACCCTGCAGCACCCCCGCTACCCGCAGGTATTCGCGCTCGGCGACGCCGCCGGCCTGCCCGGACACCCGAAAACCGGCGCCGCGATCCGCAAGCAGGCGCCCGTCGTGGTCGCGAACCTGCTCTCCGCCCTGCTCGGTGAACCGCTCAGTGCGCGGTACGACGGGTACTCGTCATGCCCGCTGGTCACGGGCCGCGGCAAGCTGATCCTGGCGGAATTCGTGTACGACAACAAGATCAAGAGCAGCTACCCGCCGTTCATGGACTCCGCCAAAGAGCGGTACGACGCGTACCTGCTCAAACGGCACGGCCTGCCCCGGCTGTACTGGAACGGCATGCTCCGGGGTCGGGCCTGAACCGCCGGGACTGACCCGCGCACGCGGGTCGGTCCTGAACCCATCATCCTGAATCCGCACAGGAGGACTGCCATGAGCCGCATCGCCGCGCTGACCCTGACTGCCGCACTGCTCGCCCACACGTGCGCTGCCGCCCTGACGCTCCCAGCGGCCCCTTCCACCGTCGATACCGACGCGGAACGGGCCGCCTGGACCGCGCTGATGTCCTCAGATGGCGAGTACGCCGCTGTCGCCGCTTACTCGGCCGTCATTGCCCGGTACGGGCCGGTCGAACCGTATGTCAGTGTGCTGCGCGCCGAGGAGAATCACGTCCGCGCCCTGACCCGCCAGCTCCAGCGATACGGAGTGGCGGTGCCTTCCAACCCATACCTGGGCAGGATTCCCGCCCCCACCAACCTGCGTGTCGCCGCGCAGGCCTGGGCCGACGGGGAAGTCCTGAACGTGAAGATGTACGACGATCTGGCACTTCTGGCAACGGGTGACACGCCACTCCAGAAGGTGTTCGGCAATCTGCGTGCGGCGTCCCTCCAGGTCCACCTGCCCCTGTTCCAGCAGGCTGCCGCGGCTGGCGGAACGTTGACCGCCGCACAGATGGGTGCGCTGCGCTCACCGAGTGGCGGCCCGAAACGGTGAAGGTCACCCGGCGCGGGTGCAGGTCCTCACGCCGTCCACCTGCGCGGTTGCCGTTGAAGCCCCTGAGCCGGACGTCCTGAGCGGTGTGCTCAGTGCGTGCTGTGGCGTTCAGGAGGTGCAGCGGCGAGAGGACGCCTGTGCGTCCTCTCGTCACGCTGACCGGATCAGCCGGCCAGACCTGTGTGAACCGCTGGCCTCAGCGGCGCGTGTTGATGCCCAGCAGGCGGTAGAGCGGGCAGAACCCCACGGCCGCCGTCACGCCCAGAATCCCGGCCAGCGCCCACAGCGTGGGTCTGAGCGCTCCCCCGGCGACGGTGCCGGCGGCGAGGAGCAGCAGGGCCAGCAGTGCGCGGATCCCCCGGTCGAGTGTGCTTTCGTTGCTCATGTCTCATCCCTCCTGACCTCATGTTCCATGATTCACTTGCAGGTGACTATGACGGAAATGGTCGAAATCCCCCCAGGCGCACAGGCCGTGATGGCCGCGCTGTCCCGCGGTCCTCAGACGGTCACGTCGCTCACCGCGGCCCTGCACCTGAGTGAACACACGGTGCGGTATCACCTCCGGCGACTGCTGGCGCGCGGTCTGATTCAGAAGCACCTCCGGGCTCCGGGGAGTCAGGCGGGGCGCCCGGCGGCCGAGTACACCGTGACGGCGCGGGCCACGGGGCTGTTTCCCAAGCGGTACCTGGAGTTGCTGGACGCGCTGCTCGCGGCCGCGCAGGCGGAAGGGCTTCAGGAGCGCCTGATGGCCCGCGTCACGCAGGACATGGTGGCGCCGCTGCAGGTGCATCTGGGTGACCTGAGCGGTGAGGCGCGCCTGCTGCGCCTGCTGGAACTGCTCGATTACGGCGATCTGCTGCCGGACGTGCGGGCCGTGCCGGGCGGCCTGTGTCTCGAGGCGTTCAACTGCGTGTATGTCGGCGCGGGCCTGCATCACGAGGTGATCTGTGACCTGCTGCCCCGCGTTCTGAGCGGAGCGAGTGGCACGCCGGTCGAGCGGCTACGCTGTCAGCGGGACGGGGGCGTCACCTGCGAGTTCATGGCGCGACTCCCGTGACCAGCGCTGGCAGGCAGAACGCCGTGGGGTCATCACCGACGCCTGGCACAGCCCAGATCCTATACATGCAAGAATTACAATATTAGAATCCTTGCATGAAGCAGGAGCTGCACACGTACAAGGCCAGCCTGTTCAAGGCGCTCGGCCATCCCCTCCGCCTGGCCATCCTCGACGTCCTGCGCGGCGGTGAGCAGACCGTCACGCAACTCCAGGACCGCACCGGGGCAGAGCAGGCCAGCGTCAGCCAGCACCTCGGCGTGCTGCGCGCCCACCACTTCGTCTCCGTCCGGCGCGACGGCACGCTGGCCTACTACCGCGCCTCGGACCCCGAGATCTACGCGTTTCTCGACCTGGGCCGTCAGGTCTACGAGCGGCAGCTTCAGCGGCAACGCGAGCAGCTCACCCTGCAGGCCGGCCCGGCATGACCCGCCCCGGTCTCCTGACGGCGCTCTCTCCCCTCCCCGCCTGGCAGGCCGAATTCCGCCGCTACACCCGGGCGCAGTTCACGCAGGATCTCCTGGCCGGCGTGACCGTCGGCGTCGTGGCCCTCCCGCTGGCGCTGGCCTTCGGCGTGACCAGCGGCGCGGGTGCCACGGCCGGGCTGATCACGGCCATCATCGCCGGGGCCGTCGCCAGCGCCTTCGGCGGCAGCCGCTTCCAGATCACGGGCCCAACCGGGGCCATGACCGTGGTGCTCCTGCCCGTCATCGCCCAGTACGGCCTGTCCCAGGTGGCGGTGATCGGCCTGCTCGCCGGACTCATGCTGATCACCGCGAGCGCGCTGCGCCTGGGCCGCGCCATTCACCTGATGCCCTGGCCGGTCATCACGGGATTCACCAACGGCATCGCCGTGATCATCGCGCTGCAGCAACTGCCAGCCGCGCTGGGCCTCCCGCCCGTCCCGGGCGAGCGGATCCTGCCCGCCAGCCTGGACGTGCTCCGCGAGTTCCTGCGCGCCCCAGCCCCGGCGCCCGTCCTACTAACCCTCCTGACGGCCGGCGTCCTGCTGCTCTGGCCCCGCCTGAACGTCCGGCTGCCCGGCGGGATCGTCGCGCTGCTGCTCGTCACGGCGCTCAGCCTCGCGCTGCACCTGGACGTGCCCCGCATCGGTCCGGTCCCCACCGGTCTGCCGTGGCCGTCGCTACCGGCCCTGGACGGACAACTGCTGCCCCACCTGCTCAGTCCGGCCCTGGCTGTCGCCGTACTCGCCGGACTGGAAAGCCTGCTGTCCGCCGTGGTCGCCGACGGCGTGACCCGCACCCGGCACGATCCGGACCGGGAACTGCTCGGCCAGGGACTGGCGAACCTCGTCACGCCACTGTTCGGCGGCATCCCCAGTACGGGCGCGATCGCCCGCACGGCCGTCGGGGTGCGCAGCGGCGCGCAGACGCGCGTCACGGGACTCGTCCACGCGGCGTTCCTACTGCTCGTCACGCTCGTCCTGGGACGCTTCGCTGCGCTCGTTCCGCTCAGCGTGCTCGCCGGGATCCTGCTCGTGACGGCTGCCCGCATGTTCGAACGGGACGCCTCACGGACCCTGCGGCGCAGCACGCGCAGCGACTACGTCACGCTGCTGGCCACCATGACCGTCACGGTCGCCTTCGATCTCATCCTCGCCATCGAGGTCGGGCTCGCCGTGGCCGGCGTGCTGTTCGTCCAGCGCATGATCGGCACCCTGAACGTCGAGCCGATGAGTATCCATCAGGACGCCCCGGCCGACGCGGACGCCGCCCTGCTGCAGTCCCGGGTGCTGGCCTACCGGGTCGAAGGGCCCCTGTTTTTCGGCGTGGCAGGCCGCTTCACCGAGCAACTCAGGGCCCTGCCGGACGTGGACGTCGTGATCCTGCGGCTGCGCCGCGTCGCGACACTCGACGCCAGTGGCGCCCACGCCCTCGCGCAACTGCAGCGGGACCTGCACGCTCAGGGCGTGACGCTGCTCCTCAGCGGACTGCAGGACCAGCCGCGCGCGCTTCTGGAGCGCATGGGGCTGCTGGAGGCCGTCACGACGGCCGGGCATCACCTGTTCGAGACCACTGAGGACGCCACCCGGCATGCCTGGCGTCACGTGCAGCGCGCGCAGGCGCTGGCCGAACTCCAGCCCTGACCATGGGGGCAGCCGACACCCCTGCCCGCATGGTCAGGGCACCAGGGCTCGCACCGTCAGGATTCCAGGACCACACGGTTCTTCCCGGCTCTCTTGGCCTGATACATGACCTGATCGGCCCGCTCCAGCAGGGCCTCCGGTGACGCGTCTCCCAGCTGCGTGACCAGACCGATGGACGCGGAGACGTGCAGCGGACCAACGCTGCTGGGCATGGGAGCCTGCAGGCCCGTGAGCAGTCGTTCAGCGGCCCCCTGCGCCTGCTCAGGCGTACACGGCGCGGTCAGGACCACCACGAATTCATCACCGCCCAGCCGGGCGATCACGTCCCGGTCCCGCATGTTCCGGGTCAGCCGGTCCGATACGACCTGCAGCACCTCGTCACCCACGGGATGCCCGAAGGTGTCATTGATGGCCTTGAATCCGTCGAGGTCCAGAAACAGCAGCGCCGCGGGACTGCGGTGACGGCCCGGCCGGCTCAGGATCTCCGTGAGGGCCGCGCGGTTGAGCAGGCCGGTCAGGGCGTCATGGGTGGCGGCGTGCTCCAGGTGCGCGCGGCTGGCGTGTTCGGCCGTCACGTCCCGCATGACGACCGCGGCGCCGAGCAGCGTGCCGTCCTGTGCGCGCAGCGCCTGCCCGGACGTACTGACCAGCACCGGGGGGCGCGCCGCGGGCCGGATCACCATCAGGCTGTCCTGGACGCGCTCGCCACGCAGCGCCCGGTACAGGGGAATCTGATCCGGGGCGAGCGGGACGCGCCCGTCTTCCTGGAACAGGTCGTACGCGCCGCTCCAGTCGTCCGGGCGGAGCGGCCGCTGCGGCAGGCCGTGCAGTTCCCGCGTTGCCCGGTTGAAGACCGTCAGGGTGCCCTGCTCGTCGCAGGCGACCACCCCGTCATGCATGTGCTCCAGCACGGCGTTCAGGAAGGCCCGCTCCTGCGCGAGCGTCTGGGTGAGGCGGGCCTGTTCCGTCACGTCCCGCCCCTCGGCAAGCAGGCCGGTGACCACGTCGCCCCGGCGCAGTGGCACCAGGGTGTACTCCACCGTCAGGTGCCGCCCGGGCAGGTGCAGGTGTGCCTGGGTGCGGACGACCTCACCGCCGGCTGCCCGCACGATGCCCTCGCGGAGCTCCCGCTGCGCGTCGGGCGACGCGTTCCACCAGGGTGTCAGCCAGAACGGCTGGCCGATCAGGGCGTCCCGCTCAGCCTGGATCAGGTCCAGGGCTGTGCGGTTGACGTCCAGCAGCCGCCCGTCGGTCTCCAGGAGGGCCAGCATGCCGGCGGCGTGGTGGTACACGTGCTGCAGGCCCCGCAGGGCCTCACGGGCAGCTTCGAGCTGGGCAACGAGCTGCTCCAGGGCGGTCTGGAGCGCCTGGCCGTCCAGCGTGCCCGGCACCTCCAGACCGAGGTCGCGCATCCGGCGGGTCAGCTCTGCAGGCACAGCGGTCATCTGTGCGCAGTATGACCGATCGGACGCCTGCACCGGGGCAGATCTGCCGCGCTGGACGTCAGGGATGCGCCGCAGGGGTCAGGCTGGCCTGACCGGCCTGCCAGGTGAGGTACCCGCCGCTGAGGGTGCAGGCGTCGACGCCCAACTGATTCAGGAGCAGCGCGGCCGTGTGTCCCCGCTGCCCGACCTGGCAGTACACCAGCACGCGGGGTGCCAGGTGCGGCGCCTGCTCGCGCAGGGTGTCCAGCGGAATGTTCACCGCCCCGGGCAGGTGCCCGCGGCGGTACTCGTCCGCACTGCGCACGTCGATGAGCTGCCGACCACTGCTCAGGGCCTCATGCCACTGCAGCGGGCGGGTCAGGCCGTCCATGACGTTCTGCGCGACGTACCCGAGCATGTTCACGGGGTCCTTGGCGCTGCCGTACGGCGGCGCGTAGGCCAGGGGCAGGTCGGCCAGGTCGTCGGCGCGCACGCCCGCGTGCAGCGCGGTGGCGAGCACGTCCAGACGTTTGTCCGTCCCGTCGCCGCCGACCGCCTGCGCGCCGTAGATGCGGCCGGTCGCAGCGTCGAACACCAGTTTCAGGTGCAGGCCCTGAGCCCCTGGGTAGTACCCCGCGTGCGAGGCCGGGTGGGTGTGAATGACGGTCGGCGTGAGCCCGGCGGCCCGTACCTGCCGCTCGTTGAGTCCTGTGCTGCCAGCGGTCAGCGTGAAGATCCGGGCGATCGCGGTGGCCGGATGAGGGCCGTACGACGCGGGACGGCCCATCAGGTGGTCGGCCGCGACGCGGCCCTGCCGGTTGGCGCCCCAGGCGAGTGGGACGAACGCGGGCTGATCCAGGGCGTCGCGGGTGAGGATGGCGTCCCCGACCGCGTAGATCAGGGGATCCGAGGTCTGCAGGTGGTCGTTCACGAGGATGCCGCCGCCGGTGGCCACGTCGAGGCCGGCGTCACGGGCGAGCTGGTCGGAGGGGCGGACGCCGGCCGCGAGCACCACCACGTCGGCCGGCAGGCACGCGCCGCTGTGCAGGTGCACGTGCGTGTCGGTGACGCGGGTGACGGCGGCGCCAGTAGCGACGTGGACACCCTGACGGTCGAGTTCCTGATGAACCAGGGCCGCCAGTTCCGGATCAAGCGGGGGAAGCACCTGCGGACCCGCTTCCAGGAGCGTCACGTGCCGCCCGGCTGCCCGCAGGTTTTCAGCGGCTTCGACGCCGATAAAGCCGGCGCCGATGACGACCACGTGGGGACCAGCGGTGTCGACGGCCGCCTTGAGGCGGTCGAGATCCGGGACGGTACGCAGGGGAAAGGCACGCTCGATTCCTGGGATGGGGGGACGGACAGCGTGAGCGCCGGGGCTGAGAATCAGCCGGTCGTACGGGAGGGTGAAGGGCTCGCCGGTCAGGGTCTGGCGCCCCGTCACGGTGCGGGCGGCACGGTCGATCTGCAGGGCCTCGTGATGCACACGGGCGTCGAGATTGAACCGGGCCTGCAAGGAGTCCGGCGTGTGGAGCAGCAGGTCGTCACGGCCGACGGTGCCGCTCAGGTGATAGGGCAGGCCGCAGTTGGCGAAACTGACGTAGGGTCCGCGTTCCAGCACGGTGATGAGGGCCGTTTCGTTCAGTCGGCGCAGGCGGGTGGCGGCGCTCATGCCACCGGCGACGCCGCCGATCACGATCACGCGAAGAGGTGAGGCATGCATAGGTTCTCCTGGTGGGTCAGGTGGGTGAACGTGGAGGTGTGCCGTGACGGTCCGGCGGACCGGCAGTGGAGTGCCGGGTGGTCCGGAGCGTCCTCCTGAACGTAGCCTAATACCCATACGGGGTATAGCCTTATCGGTGAACCTGATGGCGACGTGGTGGAAAGTCGATGAGAGAGCCTGCTGGCGGTAACGCCGCTGCTTGGTGCGGACCATCAATTCGGAGCGCAGATGCTCATCGGGAAGCTGCGAGAAGATCCGTTCGGAACGCGCAAAACGCAGAGTGGAGCGCGGCAGAGTCGTTGGCAGAAGATCAACCGTCGTGCGCTGTTATCACGCGTTTCAATACCAAGCATCGATCATTCCAATGAGTTCCGCGATCCTCCTTGCGGCATACCTCATGGGGGTATACCATCCGGACAGTTGTATCCCCCAAGGAGGGCCCCTATGTTCTTCGAACGCTTCTACGACACCGACCTCGCCCAGGCGTCCTACCTCATCGGCTGCCAGAAGACCGGCGAGAGCCTCGTCATCGACCCCGTCCGCGACGTCCAGATCTACTTAGGCCGCGCCGCCCGCGAAGGCCTGCGTGTCACGCACGTCACCGAAACCCACATCCACGCCGACTACCTCTCCGGCAGCCGCGAACTCGCCGCCCGCACCGGCGCCCAGCTCCTCCTCTCCGACGAAGGGAACGCCGACTGGAAATACGCCTTTGCCGCTACGCCGCTCCACAACGGCGACACGTTCATGGTCGGCAACCTCCGCATCGAGGTGCGCCACACGCCCGGTCACACTCCCGAGAGCATCTCGTTCCTCGTCACCGATACCCCCCGTGGCGAGACCCCCAGCCTGTACTTCACCGGTGACTTCGTGTTCGTCGGTGACATCGGCCGTCCCGACCTGCTCGACGAGGCTGCCGGCGGCGTGGACACCCGCTTCGCGGGGGCCCGGCAGATGTTCGCCAGCCTGCGCGACCAGTTCCTGACCCTGCCCGACGGCGTGCAGGTCTGGCCCGCCCACGGCGCGGGCAGCGCCTGCGGCAAGGCCCTGGGCGCCGTGCCCACTACCACCGTCGGCTACGAACGCTCCCTGGCGTGGTGGGCGCCGTACGTGGCCGCCGGGGACGAGGCGGGCTTCACGGCCGAGCTGCTCAGCGGCCAGCCGGACGCACCGCTGTACTACGGGCGCATGAAGATGCAGAACAAAGCCGGTCCGGCCCTGCTCGGGGACGTCACGCCCCTCGCGCCGCTCAGCGCGGCCGACCTGAAGGCCAGGATGGCCGCCGGTGCGGTCCTGATCGACACCCGCCCCCGGACCGCCCATCAGGCCGACGCGGTGCCCGGCAGCGTGAACATTCCTGACGGGAACACCTTCGAGACGTGGTCCGGGTGGCTGCTGCGCCCCGAGGACGCCGCGTACGTCCTGCTGGCCCGTGACGCCGCGCACGCCGAGACGCTGCGCCGCCGCCTGTGGATGGTGGGCCTGGATCAGGTGACCGGATTCGTGACCTCCACGGAAGGGCTGGAGACCGCGCCCGCCCAGCCGTTCCCGGCGGCGGAACTCGCTCAGCATGCCGGTGCACTGATCCTCGATGTGCGGAACAAGACCGAACACCAGGCCGGGGCCATTCCCGGCGCTCAGCAACTGCACGCTGGTCGCCTCGCGTGGCACCTGGATGAGCTACCACGCGATCAGGAGATCGTGGTGCACTGCCAGGGCGGCGCACGGAGTGCGGCGGCTGCGAGCTTCCTGCGCGCCCAGGGCTTCCAGGTGAGTGAACTGGCCGGCGGCTACGAATCCTACGCCCGCGAACGCGACGCGCAGCTCGTCTCACCCGCATAAGTCCAAAAGGCGCGCGGCGTCACGCCGCGTGCCTCCCCAGCCTCCCAGGAGCCTCACATGACCTACACCGACCTCTTCCCGAATGAACTGGACGCGCAGCGCCGCGCAGGCGCCGCCCTGATCGACGTGCGCGAAGCCGACGAGTACAGCGCCGGGCACATTCCGGGCGCCGTGAATCTTCCTCTCTCCGAGCTGCCGGGCCGTGAGGCCGAGGTGCCCGGCGGCGCGGTCCTGATCTGCGCCAGCGGCAACCGCTCCTCACAGGCCGCCGCGTACCTCGCCGCGCAGGGCCGCCCCGGCCTGATGAACCTGATGGGCGGCACCGCCGGCTGGCAGCGTGAGGGCCGGCCCCTGACGACCGGCGACCGCCCGTGATTCTCGCGTGGATCGGCGCGGCCCTGATCGGCCTGAGCCTCGGGCTGCTCGGCTCCGGCGGCAGCATCCTGACCGTGCCGGTCCTGGTGTACCTCGTGGGCGAACCCGAGAAGCTCGCCATTGCCGAGAGCCTCGCCATCGTGGGCGGCATCAGCCTGTTCGGCGCGATTCCCTACGCCCTGAAACGCCAGATCGACTGGCGCAGCGTGGCGTACTTCGGGGTGCCCGGCGTGACCGGCACGTACCTGGGCGCCGCGCTGAGCGTGTACCTGAGCGGCGTCGCGCAACTCCTGCTGTTCGCCGCCGTGATGCTGCTGGCATCCGTGATGATGTTCCGGCCCGCCCGGGCCAGTGAAGGGCCGACCCACGTCCGCTCGCCGCTGAAGATCGCCGCCGAGGGCCTGGGCGTGGGCGTCCTGACCGGACTGGTCGGCGTGGGCGGCGGGTTCCTGATCATCCCGGCGCTGGTGCTGCTGGGCGGCCTGCCCATGAGCCTCGCGGTGGGCACCAGCCTGCTGATCATCGCCGCCAAGAGTTTCGCCGGGTTCTACAAGTACGTGCACGTGCTGCAGGAACAGAACCTCGGCGTCCACTGGAACCTGATCCTGATCTTCACCCTCATCGGCGTCGCCGGGAGTTTCCTGGGCGCCCGCCTGGGCAAGAGCGTCTCGAACGACGCCCTGAAACGCGGCTTCGCGTCCTTCCTGGTCGTGATGGGCCTGTACGTCCTCGCCACGAACGTCCCGAGGGTCCTGAATCCACCACCCGCCGTGGAAAGCCGCGCCCACTGATCAGACCCCGTCTCTTCAGCGGCGAGGCCGGTCCGGCCTCGCCGCTGCTTGATTCCAGGATTCCAGACCCCGGTTTCCAACGGGTCACGCGGCCCCCCAACTGCACGCCACTCTCTTCCGCTGAACGCTTCATTCGAGGTGACCATGACTGACCTGCTCGACCTGCTCCGCTCGCCCTGGCCCTGGTGGGTCGGCGGCCCCCTGATCGGCCTGACCGTCCCGCTGCTGCTGTGGATCGGCAACAAGGGTTTCGGCATCTCCGCCAATCTGCGCCACGCCTGCGCCGTCCTGCTGCCCGACGCCGCCAAACCCAGCTTCTTCCGCTACAACTGGCGCGCCGAGCGCTGGAACCTGACCTTCGCCGCTGGACTGATCCTGGGCGGCACGCTGGCCGGCCTGATCTTTGCAAATCCCGAACCCACCCGTCTGAGTCCAGCGGGCGCCGCGTCCGTGAACGCACTCGGCGTACAGGTTCGCCCCGGCCTGGTCCCGGCTGAACTCACCGACCTCTCGAACCCCGGCGTGTGGCTGCTGCTGGGCGTGTCCGGCCTGCTGGTGGGCTTCGGCACGCGCTACGGGGGCGGCTGCACCAGCGGGCACGCCATCACCGGGCTGAGTACCCTGCAGGCGCCCAGCCTGATCGCCACCGCCTCCTTCTTCGCCGGGGGGATCCTCAGCGCGAACCTGCTGCTGCCCGCGTTCATGGCGGTGGTCCGGTGAGCGCCGGAACCCGCATTCCCGGCGTGACGGACGCTCCGGCCACCCGGGCGGCAGGTGGACTGCTCGTGTACCTGCTGATGGGCGTGTACTTCGGGGTAGTGCTGATCAAGTCCGAGGCGGCCAGCTGGTACCGCATTCAGGAGATGTTCCGCTTCGAGGCCTTCCACATGTATGGCCTGATCGGCTCGGCAGTGCTAACCGGGATGCTCACGACGTGGCTGTTGCGGCGCAGTGGCGCCCGCAGCCTGGACGGTCAGACCATCACGGTGACGCCCAAGGAACGCAGCTGGGCGCGCTACGTGCTGGGCGGCGCGACGTTCGGGATCGGCTGGGGTCTGGCTGGGGTGTGCCCCGGGCCGATCTTCACGCTGCTCGGCGCGGGCGTGTGGCCCATGGCGGTCGTACTGGCCTTCGCCCTGCTGGGCACGTGGTTGTACGGCGCGCTCCGCAAACACCTGCCTCACTGATGACCAGTAGACCCCCTGCACTGAGGAGACAACATGTACACACATATCGTGGTGACGACGGAAGGATCCCACATCGATCACGCTGCGGTGCGGCACGCGGCGGGACTCACCCGGGCTCTGGGGGCCAGACTCACCCTGCTGCACATCGTGCCGGACGCCCGTGAGGTGCTCAGCGCCGACACGGACCTGAGTGTCAGCCCACAGGAGTTGGAACGCGCCTGGTTTCAGGAGGGGGAGCGGGCACTGGCAGAAGGGACCGTGGACGCCGCCTGCAGTCGGCTGAGTGCCGTTCAGCGCGCCGCCGGTCACCGCAGTGTGGCCCGGGCGATTATCGAGGAGTGCGCGGCACTCGGCGGCGACCTGCTGGTCATGGCCACCCACGGCCGCAGCGGCTGGCAGCGGCTGATGCAGGGCAGCGTGGCAGAGGACGTTGTTCATCACGCTCACATGCCAGTCCTGCTGGTGCATCAGGGTACGGCCTGATGGATCCGGCGCAGGTGCGTGCGCATGGGAACGTCACGAACGCGCTCATCCACCTGTACCGGGCGGAAGTCGGGAAGATGACGGCGTACCGGCAACGGCTGGACATCACGACCAACTGGTCTGTGGTGACCACGACCGGCCTGGCCTCGTTCGCTCTGGGCAACCCGGCGAACAGCCACGTGACGTTCCTGTTTGCCATGTTCCTCAACTACTATTTCCTGCGTCTGGAAGCGCGCCGGTTCCGGACGTACGACGTGGCGAGGCAGCGGGTACGGATGATGGAGCAGCATTTCTACCCGGATATGCTCGAACTTGGAGGCGACGGTGCCTGGCACCAGGCGTTGCTGGCGGAACTCGCCCGGCCGCGCAGTGGGATGGGCCGGTATCACGCGCTGGGCTGGCGTCTGAACCGCAATTACCTGTGGTTGTACGCGGCCGTCCTGCTGGCGTGGCTGGCGAAACTGGATCTGGGTCTTCCTGCGGGCGCGCCGTCAGTGTGGGCTCTGGTGGACGCGGCCGCGATCGGCCGGCTGTCCGGCGCCGCGGTGATGACGGTCGTGGGATCGTTCTATGCGGCCCTCGTGGGGCTGGGTCTCTGGGCGGCGTGGCACTTCCCGCTTGAAGAAGGGTGACGTGCACGGAGTGAACTGTGTGGTTCATCCAGTGCGGCACACCAACGTCGCATACCCTATGGGGGTATCTTTCTCGTTTTTCAGGAGGCATCATGAACCTGCTCCCCGCCCTCTTCGTTCCGGCCCTGCTCATGGCGTGCGCGCCCCGCGCCGCCACGTACACCACCATCCCCGTCCAGGACCTGCGCGCCGCGCAGGAGAAGGGCGAGTACGTCCTGGACGTCCGTACCGACGCCGAGTACAGGGAGGGGCACGTCCCCGGCGCGGCGCTGCTCCCGCTGGCGGACCTGGGCGCCCGCATGAACGAGGTCCCGAAGGACCGCCCGGTGTACGTCATCTGCCGCAGCGGCAACCGCAGCGCCCAGGCCAGCGCGCAGCTCGTGAGAGCCGGGTACACCCGGGTCTTCAACGTGGACGGCGGCATGAATGCCTGGACGTCAGCCGGGTACCCCGTGAGCCGGTGAGGTGGGTGCGATGACCTCAGGTGAACTTCCCCAGACCCCAGACGACAAGCGGCGCATCCTCAACCGCCTGCGCCGTCTCGAAGGGCAGGTGCGTGGCCTGCACCGCATGGTGGAAGAAGGCCGGGAGTGCCAGGAGATCCTGACCGTCCTCAGCGGGGTCCGTCACGCCCTCGACGCAGCTGGCGACGTCATCCTGCAGGACTACCTGACCGGGTGCGCTGCGGGCGACGAGCCCCGCTCCGTTCCCGACATCATCAGGGCCGTTCGCCTCCTGCGCTGAGCCTGCTCCCCGGGACACGACTCGTTCAGGACATTCTCACCTGACTCGCACGCTATCGTTCCTGTGATGTCACGTGCGGCCAGCAGCCAGCTCGCTCCGGCCCCTGCCGTGACGCGCTGGCTGCTGGCCGTGCTGACCCTCATCGCAGCCGTCATGCACCTGACCCGTAGCCCCGAGGCAGGCGGACTGGGCCTGACCCCGGGGACGCTGCCCCTGGGCACCCTGACCCAGGCGGCCACCAGAGCCGGACACGTCCACGATGATCTGTCAAGGGTTTGGTGGAGCCTCAGTTCGGGATAGGGGCCTGCTCCTCGAAGGCCGTCGGTGACCATAGCCCAACGACGAGTGACGACGACGGTTATAGAACACCTCGATCCACTCAAACACCTCTGTTCGTGTCTGGGCACGACCCCAGTGTGCCTCACCGAGTCCCATCTCCGTCTTCAACGTCGCAAAAAAGCTCTCCTGGACAGCATTATCCCAACATTCTTCTTTCTCGCTCATGCTCTGAACGGCATGCAATCTGTCCAGCGCCTGCTTGTACACGTCGCTCGTGTACTGGCTCCCTCGATCCGAGTGATGCAGCAGTCCTCCTGGTGGTTTCCGACGCCCTACAGCCATCTCCAACGCCGCTGTGACCAGCGGCGTCTGAAGTCGCTCATTCAGCGCCCAGCCGACAATTTTCCGTGAATACAGGTCCATCACCGTCGCCAGGTACAGCCAGCCCTCACGGGTCGGTAAATACGTGATGTCCGTCACCCACTTCTGGTTCGGGCCGTCCGCGGTGAACTCCCTGGCCAGGATGTTTTCCGCGACTGGGCGGGAGGATTTCACTTTGGTCGTCATCCGGAACTTCCGCTTCCCACGTGCGACAAGCTGCGCTTGTCGCATGAATCGCCCGATCCGCTGACGGCTGACCCGCTCGCCCTGTTCATGCAGGTCGGCTTTGATGCGCAAGGCCCCATACGTTCCCCGGCTCTCCTCGAAGCTGGTCCTGATTTTCTCCGTCAACACGCGATCTTTCGTGATCCTCTCGCTCTCCGGCCTTCCCCACGAAGCGTAGTACCCGCTGATGCTCACCTCGAGAACCCGGCACATCAGTTCCACTGGGAACTCGTTCTGGTGCCGCAGGGTGGAGCTGAAGATTAAGGCTGCTTCGCGAAAAAGCGGCCAAGCCCCATACGGGTGCTGTTCTGGCCAAGACAGGCCAGCGCTTTTTCAGGATATCGCGCTCCTGTCGCGCAATTTACAGTTCCCGTTCCAGCTCTTTGAGTCGAGCCTCCTGTGGTGGAAGGGCGGGGATACCCCGCCCGGTGAAGGCTGGGCGGCCGGCGGCCGTCTGGGTGTCCTGCTGCTGCTTCCACCGGACGACGTAGTGAGGGGGAACGCCAAGGTCACGGGCAATCTGGGCGCAATTCTTTCCGGTCGTGCGGACCAGCCGGACGGCTTCTTGTTTGAAGTCAGCGGTGAATTTCTGCTTGGGTACGGACATTCTGTCCTCCAGTGTGGATCACACTGAACTTACCCTCCACAAAACGCTATCCAGTTCACTTCAACACTGTCCAGATTCTGGGGAGCGGACCAACCGTGCGCCGAGCTGCGGTGGAGTCCAGACACAAGCCCCCGCCCTTGAGCGTAGGGTCGTGACCGGTGCGTTCTGTTCAGCGGGCGGCGTCCGGACTGCCTGTTAGGAGGTCCGTGACGGGGATGGCCAGCGCTTCCGCCAGGCGGTAGAGCGTGCTGATGCGCAAGTCCTTGCGTCCGTTCTCGAGTTGCGTGACGTATGAGCGGTGCACGCCCGCCCGGTGGGCGAACTCGTCCTGGTTCCAGCCGCGCTGCTCGCGGACGGCGCGTATTCGCAGACCAATCCCGACCAGTGTGTCCGACTGCTCTTCCATCCAGTTAGCCTCGCGTGATGTGAGAAATAGTGCGACTTGCTATGGAAAGACTTGCTATAACAATCGGGCTCCATCCAGACCTGCGGACATGTTTCCCTTCTCCCCTTCTGTTGAGGTTCCCGTATGCGTACCCGAATGCTGCCCGCCCTGCTCGTCCCGGCCCTGATCGCTTCGTGCAACAACACGTCCGTCACCGCCGATCCCCTCGATCAGTCCTTCACTGCCACCGGCACGACCCAGAACTACAAGCCCGTGCAGGACGCCGAGCTGTCGTACACCACGCAGAACACGAAACTCGTCATCGGCACCCTGAAAGCGGGTGGAACGGTCGACATCACCATGACTGCCGCGCAGGCAACGTCGGTCACCATGCGTCAGCTGAGTGACTACGCGGCCGCCTGGAAGAACGGCGGGTGCGACATCAGCGGCATTGCGATTCAGGACACGACGCTGAGATTCACGGACCGCGCGATGTTCAACGCAGCCGGTGGTACACCCAGCGTCATGTACCCGCAGGCGGTCAGGAAGAACGCCGACGGGACGACTACCGTCGAACGAACCGGCTTCTGGTACGCCCAGAAAACCGGCAGCATGAAAGGGCCGGTCCGGTGCCCTGGGCGTCCGGACGTCACGTACGACATCAACCTGCAGCCCGGCTGGAATACGACCGTGCATACCCTCACCACCCGCCCGGACGGCACGATCACCGACGACCGGATCGGGCAGTCCAAGGTCACGAACACGTACGACGGCCCCTGGTATGCGTACACGGTCACGAACCCCTGATACGGACTCCGATTGAATGGGCTGCAAAGCCCGTTCAATCCGAGCGGATGCGAGAAGGAGAGAAACGGGTTCCGGACGTGGAGCTGGCAATCCGGTGAAGTTCCGGATTGTCGGCGAAATAAACGGAATCCGTATGATATGAACCCGGACTGACACGGACTCCGATTGAATGGGCTGTAAAGCCCGCCGGGTCCGAACGGATGCGACTCGGAGAGCTGCTCCGCAGAGCAGGAGAGAGACGCCCCTCCGGACGTGGATCCGGCAGGGGCGGTGAAGTTCCGGATTGCCAGCGAAACAAACGGCAGTCCGCATGAGCTGTCTGCAGACCGTTCAGTCGCCCCGCTGCGAAAGTCAGGTGCTGCTGACGCCTGAACAGCGTCAGCAGCGCGCTCTTTGTCCCTTTGTGCGGCGTGGCTGGATGTGATGCGGTCGGATGCCCCTGGGGCCGGTGTCGCCGATCCGCGCCTTCTCTGAATACATCAGGACGCCCGACTGCCGACTCACGGTGAGGTCACGCATGGACCCGGAGGCGGTGGCGACGCACAGAATCATGCAGGTGGACACGTCGACGAGGACCTGCGTGTTCAGGGTGTGTCGTTTCTTCTTGCCGCCGTACCTGCGGCGTTGCGGGCGGGTCGGCCGCTCACGGGGGGGGGCCGGCCGCATCCACGGCGATGATCTGGGAGACGTTCGCTTCTCCTTTGAGGCCTTTGCGGTCAGGAAGTCGGAACGCTCCCGGTGAGGAGTCCCCTCCATCCGCGTTGAGGGCCGTGGGCCGACCGGATTGTTGCTTGGGGCGTTCTCGGTGGCTCGGAACGGGTTCTGTCCCGGCGAAGGCTTCGGGGCCGATGCGGTTGGGCGGTCGGAGGCGTTCCAGATGGTCGTGGCTGACGCGGCGTGCCTGGGGACTGGCTTCTCATGGCCGGGCGTCGTCTGGGGTTGTTGCGGGTGTGTCGGGGAGTCCGTCCTTGTTTCTAGCTATTGACGGGCCGGTCAGGCGGTCGCGACCGGCAGCTTTTGCTTCGTACAGGCGGCGGTCGGCGAGGTCGATCAGTGCGAGGGTGGAGGGCGCTTCGCGGAGCGTGGCGAGACCGGCGCTGATCGTGACGGGTGGCACGCCGGGCAGGCGCAGGGTGCGGACGCGACCCAGCATGTCGTGCAGGCGGGTGTGGGCCTGTTCGGGGGTCTGGTCGGGCAGGAGAAGCAGGAATTCCTCGCCGCCCCAGCGGATGGCGGCGCCGCCGGGCGGGAGGGCCGCCTGGAGGGCGCCGGCGACGGCGACGAGGACCGTGTCGCCGGTCTGGTGGCCGAGGTCGTCGTTCACGCGTTTGAAGTGGTCGATGTCGATCAGGGCGGCCCACAGGTGCTGCGGGTGGTGGGCGTGGACGGCCGCGGCGGTGTCGAGGGCGGCCTGTCCGGCGCGGCGGTTGAGGATGCCGGTCAGGGGGTCGGTGGTGGCGAGGGTCTGGAGGGTTTCGTTGCGGATGCGTTCGCGGTTGACGGTCAGGCCGTGCTGGGTGAGGTACCAGATGACGGGGAGGGTGAAGGCTGTCAGGATGACGCCGGGAACGTCGGGTTGGCGGCTGGTGAGGGCGGCGGCGATGAGCAGGGCGTACCCGGCGGCGACGAGCAGGGCGGCGGGGCGGACGGTGAGCCACGTGAATGAGAAGAGCGCGATGAGGATCAGGTGGATCAGGAGGCCGGAGGTGATGGGCCGCGCGGTGAGCGTGACGTTGTAGACGTTGCTGGCGAACCAGGTGAGGAGGATCAGGACGCTCAGGCGGTGCAGGGAATGCAGGGTCGCGCGGGGCCAGAGGGTGAGGGCGAGGAGGGTGAGGGAGACGAGGAGGGCTGGCAGGGCCCGGTCTGCCTGCCGTTGGGGGTCGGCCTGCAGCCAGAGGTACAGCAGGACCGCGCCGTTGACGGCGGTGGCGAGGGCGGCCAGGAGTTGCAGGGCCTGCCGCTGGCGGCGTTCGCTGAGGCGGGTGGCGGTCGGGGCGGGCGTGGCGTGGGGGTCGGCAGGCCGGACGGGCGTTCACCTCCTGGGTGTGTGTTCCCTATGGTTGCCTGTCCGGCGGGGGAATGCAACGCGCGGGTGGGGGTCATGGGCCTGCGGTCGAGTGGTGCTGGCACACTGTTCGATCTGATCGAAGCGGTCCGGAGGGCCGCTCCGCAGAGCAGGAGGGCCCTCCTTCGGGCGTGGGCCTGGCAACCCGGCGCCTGGGCGGGCTGCTCACGGAGCGGACGGCAGTCCGGATCAGGGGCCAGGTTTTTCCTGACCCAGCATGTCGGTCTTGAGGCGGCCGACGGTGTTCAGGACGAACAGGAAGATCAGGGTGGACCCGACTGCCAGGACGTAGTGGGTGAGGCCGCAGGCGACGCCGATGCCGGCGGAGGCGAGCAGGCTGGCGGCGGTGGTCAGGCCGCGCCGCTGCTCCTTGCCGGAGGAGAAGATCGTGCCGGCCCCGAGGAAGGCGACGCCGCTGACGACAGCGCCGAGGACGCCGACGAGGTCGAAGCGGACGGCGTCGCTGTCGCCGCCGAACTGCAGGATCAGGCCCTCGGCGAGGACGACGAAGAGGGCGGCGCTGCCGCCGACGAGCATCTGGGTGCGGATGCCAGCGCTCTTCTGAGAGAGTTCGCGTTCCCAGCCGATCAAGCCGCACAGCAGGCAGGCGCCCAGGACCCGCAGGAGCAGGTGGAGGTCGGTGAGGGGGTCGGCCATGCTCCGAGTATGGGTGGTGGCGGCGGCGGGTGTGCTGGACGTGATGAAACGGTAAGCTCCTGTCCTATTACTTGACCGGTCTGGCGGCCGGGTATAGCCGACGGACAGGAGGAGTTGAGCGCAAGAGGGGCGCAAGCCCGTGACTTCAGTCATGGGTTAGCCCCTCCCGCCCACAGGGCGGCGAAGCCAAAGCTCCTCGTTATGTGTTAAGCTAAACGAGCAATGCCCCCACGCCGCACCAACGGCTGGGAGCGCGGCAAGCACCTGTAGGAGGGTGCTGCAAGATGGAATCTATCACTCCCCCCAGGCGGAATAAGGCGTTCGTCGTCCGGCTGTATCCGAACGCGGCTCAGGCCGAGCGGATCAACCGCACGTTGGGCTGCGCCCGGTTCGTCTATAACCACTTCCTTGCCCGCCGCATCGAAACCTACCGCCAGGACGGCAAGGGCATGACGTACGCCGCGACCGACAAGGCCCTGACCCTACTCAAGCGGGAAGAAGGCACGGCGTGGCTGGCTGAGGTGGACAAGTTCGCATTGCAGCAGTCACTGCGCGACCTCGAGCGGGCGTACCAGAACTTCTTCCGTACCACCAAGAAGTCCGGCAAGAAGGTTGGCTTTCCGAAGTTCAAGAAGAAGCGCACGGGCGAGGCGTACCGAACCCAGTTCACGAACAACAACATTGAGCTTGGCGAGGGGCACATCAAACTCCCCAAACTAGGCTGGGTGAAGACCAAAGGCCAGCGGGACATGCAGGGGAAAATCCTAAATGTCACCGTGCGCCGCGTCCATGAGGGCCACTACGAAGCGTCCGTGCTGTGTGAGGTCGAAATCCCCTACTTGCCTGCGGCCCCGAAGTTCGCGGCAGGCGTGGATGTCGGCATCAAGGATTTCGCCATCGTCACCGATGGAAAGGAGTTCACTCATCATGCGAACCCGAGATACTACCGTCCCACCCTGAGCCGGCTCCGCAAAGCTCAGAAAACCCTGTCCCGCCGCAAGAAGGGCAGCGCCCGTTACGGGAAAGCGAAAACCAAGCTGGCTCGGATACACAAGCGCGTCGCCAATAAGCGGCAGGACTTCCTCCACAAGCTGACCACCTCCCTGGTGCGTGAGTACGAAATCATCGGTACCGAACACCTCAAGCCCGACGATATGCGGAAGAATCGCAGGCTGTCGCTGAGCATCAGCGACGCGGGCTGGGGCGAGTTCATGCGGCAACTGGAGTACAAGGCGACGTGGTATGGGCGGCTGGTGTCCAAGATCAGCCCTTATTTTCCGTCGAGTCAGATGTGTCACGACTGCGGATTCAAAAACGCGGAAGTGAAGAATCTTGCCGTCCGTGAGTGGACTTGCCCGAACTGCGGGGAAATCCATGACCGAGACGAGAACGCCGCACTGAACATCCGGCGTGAAGCACTGGTGGCCGCAGGGATTGCGGACACCTTAAACGCCCGTCGAGAGTGTGTAAGCCCAGCTTCGGCTGGCAACGTTCGCTGAAGCGGGAATCCCGCGACTTCAGTCGTGGGAGGTTCAATAATCTGAGTTATTTAGTCAGGATTAGGGGCGTGAAGAAGCTCTCCCTGCCCCTCCTGCTCACCGTCGGCGCGTACCTCGCCGCGCAGGGCCACGTCCTCGCGCAGACCGCCGCCACCGTCACCATCAAGCACGACGAGGGCACCGCCACCCTCCGCAAGAACCCGCAGCGCATCGTCGCCATGGACGAGGAATCCCTCGGCTGGCTGGCCGCCCTTGGGCTGCAGAGCCGGGTCGTCGGGATCGGCAGCACGTACTTCACGCCCGCCGACCTCAACGGCACCCGCCTCAAACCCGAGGTGCTCGAACGCGGCTTCTACGGCCGCGTGAACCTGAAGAATCCCACCTTCGTCGGCGACTGGCAGACACCCAACCTGGAAACCATCACCGCGCTGAAACCGGACCTGATCGTCCGCCTCACCTGGGACGGCAACCAGAACTACGACCGCCTCAGCCGCGTCGCGCCGGTCATCGCGTACAAGGAAGGCGGCGACGGCTTCTGGCAGAAAGGCGTCCGTGACCTCGGCCGCCTGTTCGGACGGGAAGCGCAGGCCGAGACTGCCATCCGCACCGCCGCCCAGACCGGCCGCAACAACGCGCAGAAACTGAACGCCGCCGGCATCCTGAAACGCTACCCGAAAGCCATCGTGCTCGCGCCGTTCACCGGCGGCAGCAACTGGCTGTACACCGACGTGCGCCTCGTCCCGGAAGTGCAGGCGCTGGGGTTCAAGAACGGCCTGAGCGTTCCCAAGACCGCCGGCGTGGGCACCGCCATCAGCGACGAGGCGCTGCTCGGGCTGGGCAAGGACACCCTGGTCATCCTGTTCCCGCCCGGCGGCCGCTACAACGGCGCGGACGCCTTCCTGAAAACCGCGGTCGGGCAGCGCCTGAAAGACCAGTCGGTGCTGTACGTCCCGGACGACTTCAACCCCTACACCGGCCCGCTGATGAGCGTGTACCACAGCAACAAACTCACCAGCCTGATCCTCGACCGCCTGCGCTGAGCTGCTCAGCGGTTCGACTGGCGCCGGAACTCGCTGAACACCCGCACGTGACCGTCGAAGTACCCGAACTGTTCCTCCTGCCGCACGAACTCCTCACCGAGCGCCTCGACCCTGGCCAGCAGGTCCGGTCGGTCCGGGAAGGCCAGCGCGGCGACCGTCACCTCCCGGAACATGTCCTCCAGGTACCCGTACTGCTCTTCCGGCCAGTCGGGCAGCACCTTCCAGTACTCCAGGGAGGCCTGAACGAACTGCATGCGGGCGTCGAGCGCTTCGAGCGGCGACGCGAACCGCAGGTATTCGCGCAGCGCCTTGCTCACCTCCCCCACCCGGAAGGTCCGTTTCTTCGGATTGAACGCCTGCTGAAGCGAACGGCTGTAGGCTTCGAGCAGCGCCCCCGTATCCCCGTGCAGCCGGGCGGTCAGGTACCGTCGGTTGTCGGCGTTCAGGCCGTACAGTTCCTCCACGAGGTCGTGCAGTTCAGACTCGCTCAGGCCCGTGAGGGCCTGGCGCAGCTGGGTCAGGGTGATGGCCATACGCGGGCCAGTCTACGCCGCCACCTGGCCCGGCTGCCGTCAGCGCAGCTGTTCGAGGATGGTGGGGTCCTGGATCCTGCGGTCCTCGGCGAGCAGCAGCACCTTGCTGACGACCTCGGCGGTGCGCGGGTCGGGGTCCGCGAACGGCAGGAACACCCGGCCCTGGTGCGCGTTGTGGACCGGCACGATGCACAGGAACCCGCCGGGCTGGCGGTGCACGGCGCCGCTGCCCAGGTGGACGGTGTAGCGCGCGTGGTGACCGTCGATCAGGGCGTGATCGTTCTCCAGTCGGACGTTGCCGAGGTTCAGGAGGCGCAGCGTCTCGCGCAGCAGCGCCGAGCGCATGGCGGTGGTGCTCTGCGTCGCCTCGGGGTCCACGCCGCCCACATGCGCGACCGACACGACCAGATCGAGGTCCCGCATCGTCTCGCTGAACACGCGCGGCGGCACCTGCGAGAGCGTGAGGGGTTCGGCCGCGCCGTGCGGCAGGAAGATCGCGGCGTTCAGGGGCGTACCCTCCACCTCGTTCGGCGTGCCGTACCCGAGGCTGGTGTCCACCCAGACGTTCAGGTTCTCGGCGTGCCAGGTGCGGCGCACGCCCTCCTCGGGTACCGGCACCCAGCCGCGGGCCTTGAGGAGCGCGGCGGCCTTGCCGGGCTGCACGTGATGCCCGTCGAAGCGGGTGCTGCGCCGCGCGTCCGCCTCGGCCGGGGTGGGCGGGTAGTACTCGCGGAACACCTGCCGGAACGGCTGCGTGATCCGGCGGTCCATGACCTGCGCCTGGAACGCCGGCCACTGCCCGAGCGTGAACAGGTCGTGCGGATGCGCGAGCCGCAGGGCGCGCTCCCCGATCTGCTGGGCGCCGCCGGGCGTGTCCAGCGTGTCGCCCTGCCACCACCCGGCGCGGTCCTCGTTCAGGATCCACACGAGGCTGCGCAGCATGGGCGCGATCACCGGATGCGCGGCCAGCTCCGTGAGTTCCTGCGGGCGCAGGTGATCGCCGCGAACCATGGCGTCCTCGAGCGCGGCCCGCATCCGCAGGCGCGTGGCGTTCAGTTCCGTCACGCTCTCACGCAGGGCGATCACGTCCGGCACCTTCCTCAGGGCGGGCGGCAGGGTCTTCAGGACCTTCTCGCCGCGCCGGACGGTCAGGCTGGCCTCCCCGGCGTCGGTGAGGGCGATGCCGAGCGTCACGCCCTCCGCGGTGACGGTCCGCGTCCAGTCGGGGGCGCTGCGGGCCTCCATCGCCCACACCAGCCGCTGCGGGTCGGCGTACCCGGCGGTCCGGGCGAGGTTGTGCAGGCCGATGTCGGCCGCGCGGCGTTCGCTGGCCTGCCGCTGCGCGCCGAACTGCCGGGCGCCGCGCCGGAAGTCGCTGATCACGCGGTAACGGTCCGTCAGGGTCCGCGCCGCCGCCCCCTTCGCGCGCGGCAAAGGCAGCAGACCCAGGGCGCGCACGGCGTCCTGCGCGCGCCTGTCCTGAATGCGCGCGAGGAGGTCCGCCGCGTCGATCTCCCCGAGGACCGCGCGGGCGAACGTCTCGGCGCGTTTGTGGCCGCCGCTGCTGCTGGCGTACTTCGCGGCGTCCAGCAGCGCCGCGAACCGCTGCGCGCCCAGCGTCCCGTAGGTCCGGCGGAACCACGCGACGTCCACGGCGCCCTCGGTCAGGTCGGCCGGGCTCAGGGGCGTGCGTTCGGTGATCTCGGCCTCCCAGGCGTCACGGACGTCCTGCGGGACACTCCAGTTGCTGTCGCGAGTGTGCGCGTGCAGCCAGTACACGCCGTCCTGCAGGCCCCGCCAGCCGAGCGCGCCGGACACCAGCGGCGCCCACTGCGGCGCGAACATCGCGAGGTCCAGCAGGCGCGCGTCCGGCAGGTTCAGCGCCCGCGCCTGCGCGCGGAACCCGGCGGGCGTGTCGCCCGGCAGCGGGAACGACACCCGGATCAGGTGACTGAACGTCACGTCCCGGCTCTCGTTGCGGCCCTGGTAACCGCGTTTCAGGGGATTCTTCCCCAGCGCGGCCAGCAGGCGCAGCGGCACCGCCGCGCCGTGCACGCCCTGAAGCGCGAGCGCGGCCCGCGTGGCGGGCGTCTCCAGATCGCCGCGCGCGCCTTCCACCTCCAGTACCCGCTCCCGCACGTCGTTCACGGCTGCCAGCCAGTCCGGGTGGGTCGGCAGGTCAGGGCGGACGGTCCGGCGCGTGGAGGCGCCCAGGTCACGGAAGTTGCCGCCGGAGGAGTAGCCCCCCGCTTGCGGGCGTTCCCCGATCAGCTGGTCGAGCAGGTCGTCCCGGTTCGCCCAGCCGCACGCGTACGCCCGCAGCAGCAGCGCCGTGTCCGGCCGGCGGCGCGGGAGCTTCGGGAACGCCTGCCCCAGGTGCAGGGTGACGTTCCACAGGCGCCGCACGTGCCCGTCCGTCCAGGTCGCCCAGTCGCCGCGCGGCGCCAGGGGTTGCAGCAGGTCGCGGGGATCCTCGCGCCGCCAGGTGTACTGCGGGTCCACCTGCACCTCCACGTCCGCCGGCAGGTACGACAGCGCCGTCTCCCAGGCGTCCAGCGCCATCTCCGTGTCGGTGGGCGTGGCGTGCTCGTCGTGCAGGGCGTCCACAATCACCCGCGCGAGGTCCGGGTGCTCCAGCCGCAGGGCGACCAGCGGCCCGAGCGTGCGGTGCAGGGTGCGGCGGCGCAGCTCCTGACGGACTCCGGCGGCACTCACGGCCGGCCCGGCCAGTTCGTGCTCGCCGGCGTCCTCCAGCAGGTCCTGAAGGCCTTCCAGGTCGAGGCCCAGCAGGTCCAGCACCTCGCCCTCCAGTCCGGCCGCCCCGCTGGTTTCGACCGGGCTGATTTCGATCGGGCTGGTTCCGGAGCTGGCAGCGTCCGCGCCGTCCAGTTCGGTCTGCAGTTCGCTGTCGGTGGTGTCGGTGCGGGCGACGAAGTGCGTCAGCGTCCAGCGCAGGCGGGTCAGGTCGCCGTCCTGCGCGTCCGGGCGGGCGTGCCACCACGCCTGCCACAGGTCACGCAGCGGCATGGGCTGACCGTCCCGGCCGGGCCGCAGTTGCCAGGGGCGGACGTTGCCGAGCAGCACGGTCTCGCGGCCGTCCCAGCCGACGCCGGTCAGGGGCGTGTCGCGGTGCCCGGTGATCAGGGCGTCCAGGCTGCGCAGCAGGGCCGCGCCGCGTTGCAGGTCCGCCGGGTAGTCCCGCGGGCGGGCGTGCAGGGGGGCGGGGCGGGTCAGGCGGGACGGGTCGAACAGGCCCAGCCCGTCGCGCAGGCTCAGCTGCGAGCCGGGGTCGGTCAGGCGGGCGAGCAGGGTCTGCTCGGTGACGGTCTTCGGGCGGAAGTCGGCCGGGAGGGTGCCGTCCGTCTCGATCAGGAGTTGCAGGCCCGCCTGCCGCTGGTCGGCCGTGCCGCGCAGCAGGGCGGCGGCGCTGGCCTGCGCCTGGGCGGGGTCGCGGGCGAGCAGGCGGATCAGGCCGCGCCTCAGGTCGGCACTCCTGCGTCTGAGCAGGGCGTGAATGGCGCCGATCTCGGCCGCGTCGGGCGTGAAGTGCGCCATGACGGTCACGGCCTCCTGCGAGACGCTGCTGTGGCGGTCCTGGAGCAGCGTGAGCAGCAGGGCGCGGGTGGGGGCGTCCAGCGGCGCGACCTTCGCGTGCTCGGCCAGGGCGCGCAGCACGGCCGCCTTGCCGTACACGCTCATGCCGCCCAGGTGCGCGGCGAGGACCGTGAAGGGCCGGTCGCCGCGCAGGGCGGGCAGGATGTCCAGGGCAGTCTCGCGCGGCGGGACGTGACCCAGCCAGGGGAACAGGACCGGGTCGTGCCGCGCCGCTTCCGGCAGGCGCAGAGCGTAGGTCTCGAACTCCTCGAAGGTGAAGAGGTCGTCGCCCGCCCAGCGGGTCACGGCGCTGCCTGCCAGCGCGGCGAGGCGCAGGTCCGGGTCGCGCAGCAGGGTCCGGCGGTCGTCGTCGGTCAGGAGGTCGGCGGCCAGCAGGAACTGCGCGGCGGCCATGCGCCGGGCGGGGTCGGCGTCCGTCAGCAGCGGGCGGGCGAGGTCGGCGGCGGGGACGGCGTCGCGCATGGCGAGCGTGAACAGCGCCAGATAGACGTCCACGCCCGCGCCGGTCGTCACGGCGGCGCGGGCGGCGGCCGGGTCGTCCAGATAGGCGAGCGCCTGCGTGAGGTGGGCGCGCACCGCCCTGAGGTCGGTCACGTCGTAGTTCAGGCCGAACCACACGCACGCGGCGCGCAGGGTCGCGGCGAAGCGCAGCAGGTCCTCTTTCAGGATCAGGCGCAGCAGGCGGGTGAAGGCGTCCGGGCTGGCCTCGTCCACCGTCTCGAGGATGACCTGACGCAGGCCCTCCTGGCGTTGCGCGGCGAGCAGCAGGCCCTCGGCGAGCGTCCAGGCGTCCCCTCTGGTGCTGCTCAGCAGCGCGCCGGGCACGTGGCGGCCCATGCGGGCCACCGGGTGCTGCGTGCCGGCCGTGTCGCGCAGGATCTGGTAGACCTCCTCGTTCCCGTCGCTGATCGCCTGTCCGAGCAGCAGGCCCAGGCCGCGCGACTCCCAGGAGTTCAGCAGGCCCGCGTGGACCGCGAACCATTCGGTGGACTGCGGGTACTCGCGGGTGGTGTGCCACGTCTGCCACAGCCACGCCCGCGCGTGCGCGGCGGCCAGCCGGTGACCGGGAGCGCGGAAGGCGCGCCGGGCGTACCCCTGCGGGTACGGGTGGCGGGTGAGCAGGGCGTCCAGCGTGCGGGCCGCCACGTCCGGGAACTGCGGGAAGAACGTGGCCGCGATGAGCTGCCGGACCTCTGGCGTGCTGGTGTGCAGCAGGTCCGTGACGGCCTGTTCGTGTCGCTCGCGGGCCTGCGGGTCGCTGCTGCCCCGGTGGAGGGCGCCGAGCGGCCCGGCCAGGTGGGTGGGCAGCGAGGCCAGCCGCGCCTCGAACGCCACCTTCCAGGGCTGCTGAGCGGCGCGCAGCAGGTCCTGCACGGCCCCGCTCATCCGCCCGCCAGCGCGGTCAGGCGCACGATCAGCAGGGTGCTGTCGGGGCGGACGGGAACGGGCGCGTCGAGGTCCGTGACCTGCCGCTCGTCGAGGAACACGTAGTACAGGCCGTCCCCGAAGGCGGTCAGGGCGGTGCGGGTGGCCGCGTGCAGGTCCACGTCCCCGCCGCGTTCCTGCGGGGCGACGCTGACACGGCCGGTCTGGGCGGCGTCCTGCAACTCGCGTTCGGTGAGGACCCGCAGCACGCCGACGCGGTCCTGGCGTTCCCGGTACGCGGTGACCTCGTGCGCGACGAGGTGGGTGAGCAGGCCGCGCAGGGTGTGCGGCCCGTCGGGGAGGTCGATGGGGCGGCGTTCGAAGGGAGTGCGGCGGCCGATCAGTTTCGTTTCGACGATCATGGGGAACCTCGGGGGTGGAATGGGGCGCTGTTCACGTTTCAGCCTAACCGAAACGTCACGCTATGTAAATAGCGTAATATGAAGACCGATTCGGTGCCCTCCCCACACCGACCGCCACCAGCAGGGCCCACCCACACGCGGCCATCACGCGCCCCCGGCCACCTCTCCCCCACCCACCACCCACCCACGAGGCCCCCACCACGGCCCGCCCGCAGGCTCCCCGGCACCCGAACAGACCGTGACAGCCGTGTATGGCCGCAGGCGGCATCATGAACCCCATGGAGGGAACGGCAGACGACACCCGGCGCATCTACTACCTGTGGGCCTGCGCCGCCGGCCTGCTCACCACCGCCGCGCTGACCCTGCAGGCCGCCACCAGCCGCGACCCGGAACACCTGTACTTCCTGATCACCCAGCCCCTCATCGCGCTGTTCTGCGCCTGGTCCCTGCTGGCGGTCCTGCGCAACGCCGGGCACGTCATCCGGCTCGAACGGCTCGCCCTGCTCGTCGTCACCTTCGCCACCACCAGCCGCCTGCCCTTCGACCTGATCCTCCTCGGACAGCCAGCCCCCGGCGCGGAAGCGCAGATGATCATCGGCCTGCTGATGTCCGCCGTGCTGGGCTTCCTGACCCTCGGGCTGCGCAGCGCCACCACCTTCGTCGCCGTCCTGTACGCCCTGCACGCCACCCTGATCATCCAGCACGAACTGCGCAGCGGCGGCCCCTGGCTGAGCGCCCTCGGCACACAACTCGCGCTCGGCACCCTGCTGACCCTGCTCGCCGCGCTGTTCCACTTCCGCCTCGGGTACATGCAGGCCAGCCAGGACCGCGACGCCCTGCACACCCTCGCCGTCACCGACCCACTGACCGGACTGCTCAACCGCCGCGGCGGCGAACGCGCCCTGAACGCCCTGACCGCCGAACAGCGCCCCTACCTGCTGGCCGTCGCCGACGTGGACGACTTCAAACGCCTGAACGACGGGCACGGACACGCCGCCGGCGACCAGGTGCTGCGCCTCCTCGCCGGCGGCCTCCAGCGGGCCGACACCGCCGTCCGCTGGGGCGGCGAAGAATTCCTGATCATCACCGAACAGACCGGCCCGCCCGCCGAGACCGAACTGCGCGACCTGATCCGCCACACCCACGACCGCCTCCACACCCACGGACACCCGGCCCTCACCCGACCCGTCACCCTCAGCGTCGGCGCCGTCCACGTTACCCCCGGACAGCCCTGGCAGGACGCCCTCGCCCGCGCCGACCGCGCCCTGTACGCCGCCAAGGCCGCCGGCAAGAACCGGATCCTGATGGACCCCCACCCGGCCCCCACACCCAGCTCCCCTCACGTGACGCACACCTGAACAACCGCCCGCACACTGCCACGCATGCGCCCCCTCCTGCCGGCCGCCCTGATCCTCAGCGCCCTCCTGACCGCCTGCCCGCAAGCCACGCCACCCGGCGCGAACCTGCCGCTCGTCACCACCCTCGACTTCAAGGCCTTCGACGCGCAGCAGGGCACCCTCAAACTCCGGCCCGGCCGCAGCGGCGTCCTGTCCCTGGACGCCGAACCCGAATACGTCGCCGTCAGCGCCGACAGCCGCCGCGCGTACGTCACCCTGCAGGAAAGCAACGCCGTCGCCACCATCGACCTGAGCACCGCCACCGTCACTGCCGTCCGCAGCCTCGGCCTGAAAGACCACCGCGCCGCCGGAAACACCCTGGACGCCAGCGACCGCGACGGCCGCATCAACCTGCAGTCCTGGCCGGTCCTCGGGGCGTTCATGCCCGACGCCGCCGCCACCTTCACCGCGCAGGGCCGCACGTACCTCATCACCGCCAACGAGGGTGACAGCCGCGACTACGGCGCCGCCTACCAGGACGAGGCGCGCGTGAAAGCCCTCAAACTCGACCCCACCGCCTTCCCGGACGCCGCCGCCCTCCAGGCGGACAGCGCCCTCGGCCGCCTGACCGTCAGCACCGCCGACGCCGACACCGACGGAGACGGGGACACCGACCGGCTCGTCGCGTTCGGCGCGCGCAGCGTCAGCATCTGGGACGCCGACCTGAACCTCGTCGCCGACACCGGCGACCTCATCGAACGCCAGATGGCCACCCTGCGCCCCACCACCTTCAACAGCGAGGGCACCACCAGCACCTTCGACACCCGCAGCGACAACAAAGGCCCGGAACCCGAGGGCGTCACCACCGGCGTCGTCGCCGGCCGCACCCTCGCTTTCGTCGGCCTCGAACGCATGGGCGGCGTCATGGTCCTCGACGTGACCACACCAGCAACCCCCACCTTCGTCGACTACGCCCACCTGAACACGCCCGCCGCCCGTCCCGACAGTGGCAACGCCGGCGACCTCGCCCCCGAAGGCGTGCTGTTCATCCCCGCCGCCGACAGCCCCGCCGGCAAACCCCTCGTCGTCGTCAGCCACGAGGTCAGCGGCAGCGTCACCCTGTACGCCGCCGAGGACAGCGGCCGCCTCACCCTCACCGGCCGCTACCAGGCGACCCCCTTCGCGTACGACAAGGGCGTCGCCGAGATCAGCGCCTACGACCCCGCCAGCCGGCGCCTGTTCGTCGTGAACGGCCAGACCGGCGGCCTCGACATCCTCGACCTCTCCCAGCCCACCCAGCCCACCCTGAGCGGCCGCGTGGACCTGAGCGCGTACGGACGCGCCGCAAACTCCGTCACCGCGCGCGGCGGCGTGATCGCCGTGGCCGTCGAAGCGACCGTCAAAACCGACCCCGGCCGGGTCGTATTCCTGAACGCCGACGGCACCCTGCGCGCCCCGCCCGTGACCGTCGGAGCGCTCCCGGACATGCTGACCTTCACACCCGACGGGCAGTTCGTCGTGGTCGCCAACGAAGGCGAACCCAGCGCCGACTACAGCACCGACCCGGCCGGCAGCGTCAGCATCATCTCCGTGAACAAAGCGCTCGCCGCGAAGTGAGCAGCACCCGCCACTCCAGCGCTGCGCCATCACCACGAAAGCTCCGGGAAAGCCCCTGCCCTTAGGGAGAGTGCCGAGTCGTTGGCTGTAGTTCGACTCTGTTGGCGCATGCAGGTGACCGGCTCCGTCAGGCGGTTGTGAGAGTCGGTTGTGTCTGCTAGAGGTATGGCGCCGCGTTCCCCCTCGCCGTCCGGCATGGACCGGCACCTGGTGAAGGTCCGGGTGCTGGTCATGTTCTTCGGTGCTGGGCTGGGTCTGGCAGTCCTGGCACTGCTGCTGCCTGGCGGACCGGGAGCCGCGCCAGCACTCGGCAAAGCGCTGATGGTCGGCAACGGGCTGTGCAGTCTGAGCGCACTGGCGCTGCTGATCCGGGCGCGACGCCAGAAGCCGCTGAACCGCTTCGACCTGCCGCTGCTGCTGCTCGCGCAGACCGCCACCCTGGGCGGCGTGCTGGGAGAAACGTTCCTGTTCGGCACTCAGTACTCCTTCATGACCCAGCTGTGGGTGACAGTCTTCGCAGCCGGATTCCTGCCCCGCCGGCTGGTCTGGGCGCAACAGGGACTGGGGCTGATCAGTATCACGCTGATGGTCTGGATGCGGGCCCAGTACGGCGCGACGCCCCCGCGACTGTGGGTGGTGGACGCACTGGTCACAGCGCTGCCCGTCGTGCTGACCGGAGTGGCGGTGGCGTACTTCCGGGGAGAAGCCGAGCGGGAAGCGCTGGCACTGGAAGCGGCTGTGCGGACCGATCCACTCACCGGGCTGGGCAACCGCCGCGCACTGTTCGAGAGCTTCGGGACCAGTCCGTTCAGTCCATCAGGGCGGACCGGACTGGTCATGCTGGACATCGACCACTTCAAGGGCGTGAATGACCGGTATGGTCACGCTGAGGGGGACCGCGTCATCCGGGTACTGGCGGATGTCATGCGGGAGCACGCGGCGCCCCAGGACCTGCTGACCCGGCACGGCGGGGAGGAGTTCGTGTGGGTGACGGCCGTCAGTGATGAGGAAGCGCTGCTGGCACGGGTCGATGCGTTGCGAGTGTCGTTCGCTCAGCGGGCAGAGGCCCTGGGCGTGACTGTCAGTGCCGGTATCGCCGTGACCCGCCAACCGATGGATGATCCAGCGTCCAGCCTGCTGGCATTACTGCGCCAGGCGGACGCGGCGCTGTACCAGGCGAAGGCTGGGGGGCGTAATCAGGCGCGGCTGGCACCGTGAAGTGCGTCCGGATGGACGCCACGCTGAGCGGACTTCGGTCGGTTTCTCGCTTCACCCGGAGCGGGGACCGCAGTGCCGCACTCCCCGCTGGAAGCCTGGGCAGGGTCGGTCGCGTCCATCAGGAATTATTCAAGGAACCTGGATGTCTGGTCAGCTTCCAGCGTGGATACTTCTGCGCAGGAGGAGAGTCGATGACCGTACAACTTCGGCGAGAAGCGGGGGACGCGTCCACCGCGCAGGTGATGGCCAGCCAGGACGGGCGCTTTCAGGTAGGACAGACCGTGCGGCTGCTGGTGAAAACGCATGGCGGTCGGACGACGCTGGAGGTCGATGGACACCCGGCGTCCGTGCAAGGTGAAGGTGAGGGCCTGGACCTGAGGATCGAACTGGCGAAGTAGCGGGGAGAAGCGCAGGAATTTAATGCTGTGGGAACGCCCCGCTCAGTGAGCGGGGCGTTCCGGCGGTTCTGCTGCGTGCCGACGTGAGCGTGTTACGGACTGCGGTTGAATGGGCTGGGTCCAGGCGAAGCGGCGTAGGGCGCTGTTCCGCGGAGTGGGAGTGAAAGGCCTCTTCAGGCGTGGGGCTGGCGATGGTCGGGGTCGGCAGTGGAATGGACGGGGGTTCCCGTGATCCGCTTTCCAGCTGTTGTGTCCGGGAATGGCTGCCGGATTCACCTTTTCTGCGAGGCGGCGTGGAATGTGTTGACTCCGGTGCAATGGCGCTTACGCACCATTGCACCGGAGTCGGGTTTGGAATCAGCGGCGCGCGGCGGTCGTCACGGTGCGGGTGGTGGCGGCGCTGCGGGCACCGAACACGCTGGCGGCTATGGTCAGGCCGGCGGCGAGCAGCCAGGCCCAGCCGGTCGTGCTGGCAGCGGTGCGGGCGGTGCGTTCGGTCGCTTCAGCCACCTGCTGCGCCTGCTTCTCCAGGCGGTCCACTTCGGTCGTCACGACCGTGCGGACTTCCTCGGCCTGCGCGGTGCTCAGGCCCTGACGTTCCAGGCGGGTCACGAACTGCTCACCGGTCAGCGCGTTGCGGATGGCCGTGACGCGCGCCCCGGCGAAGTCGGTGACGCTGCTCAGGTCCTGCTGGCCCAGGTCGTACTGCGCGCGGCGGAAGATGCCGGTCACGACGTTGCTCGTCGCCTGCACCTGCTGCTCGTTCAGCTCCTCGCTGTTTCCGGCGATCAGGTCGACGATGTCGTCCTCGTTGATGCCACTGACGAAGTCCTGCACACCACCGTTCTGGGCGGTGGCCGTTCCGGCGGCGGCCGTGGCGGCCGTGCCGGCACCGAGGACGTTCCCGGCGGCGGTGGTGGCCGTGCCGAGCAGGCGGCTGGCGCTGTTGAAGGCGAAGAGGGTGCTGAGCAGGATGATCATGCCGGCCGTGACCAGACCGGTCAGGGTGGCGTCGTCGTGCGTCATGGCGGCGATGCCGTCGTCGTTGCGGGTGGCGGGCGCGGCGGCGCGCACGGCGGTCAGGCCAGCGACGTAAGCGCCGATCAGGGCAGCGATGCCGGACCAGATGGCGGCGGCGATACCCACTCCGGAGAGGGTGAGGCCGGTCAGGGCGGTGATGACGGTGCCCAGCGCGATGATGGTGAAGGTCGTGACGAGGCCCATGACCATGCCGGCGAAGACGCCTCTCCAGGAGAGGCGGTGGGACAGACGATCTGCGTTCAATGTCATGAGAGTGATACTAGGTGGCGGTGAGAGGCACGTTCTCGTTCCACAAGTCTGATGGAAGGGCAGGTGAAGTTTCTTCCATGGTCTCTCTCATGCACGGGGCACAGCCGCGCTGGTCAGGCGCGGCTGTGCCGTCAATTCCGGTCGTAGAGGCGGTGGGCGTGCAGGGTGCGGGCGTGCGCGCGGGCAGCGTCCTGCCAGGCGGCGGCGGCGTGCAGGGCGGCTTCGGGTGTGGCGGGCAGGTCGCCGGACGGAACGCCCAGGAGTTTCTGCAGCCAGTCGGCGTTGCGGGCGGCGCCCTGTTCTTCCAGGGCGGTCAGCAGGGCCAGTCCCAGGGGCAGCAGGTCGGTCGGGGGTCCGGTGCGGTGCAGGTGCACGCCGGCGCAGCGCTGCCCGGCGTGTTTACTGGTGGTGGGCGTGAAGTGGGCGGGGCGGGCGGTGACGCCCAGCGGCAGGGCGTTCAGGCGCGCGGCGAGCGCCTGGGCGTTCAGGCCGGGCGCGCCGAACAGCCGGAACGGGAGGGCGGTGCCGCGTCCCTCGCTGGCGTCGAGGGCTTCCACGAGCGCCCCGGCGGGGTACAGGGCGGTCGCGTCGAGGTCCGGCAGGTTCGGGCTGGGCGGCACCCAGGGCCGGTGCGGGTGCCATCCGGCTGGCGCGTCGGTGGGGATGACGTGCACGGGGACGCCCTCGGCGGCGGCGAGGACGCGGGTGACCTCGCCGATGGTCAGGCCGTGGCGCAGCGGCAGCTGCGCGCTGATGCCCACGTACGATTCGAAGGCCGGGTCGAGGAGCGGCCCCTCGACCGTGAAGCCCAGCGGGTTGGGCCGGTCGAGAATCACGATCCGCAGCGGGTGCAGGCGCGCGGCGCGCAGGACGTCACGGACGGTGCTGACGTAGGTGTAGAAGCGCACGCCGACGTCCTGCAGGTCCACGATCAGGGTGTCGAGGCCCGCGAGGCGGCGGGCGGTCTCCTCGGCGCTCAGGTGGTACAGGACGGTGGTGGGCAGGCCGCTCGCGGCGTCCCGTTCGAGTTCCGGGGCCTCGCCGGGAGCGCCGCTGCCGTCCACGCCGTGTTCGGGTCCGAACAGGCGTTCCGGGGTCAGTCCGGCGCGGGCGAGGGCCACGGCGGCCGGCGTGAGGTCACCGGTGACGCCGCTGGGGTTGGTGAGCAGTCCGGTGCGGCCCCACCCGGCGGCCTGCCCGGGCCGGGCGAGCAGGTGCTCCAGCCCGACGCGCGGGCCGTCCGCAGGGCGGGTCGTGTGTGCGGCGCTCACCGTTCGAAGACGGAGTAGTTGCTGCTGATGACCGCGCCGCCCCTGACGTAGTAGTTCCCGATGCGGGCGTGGAACGCCGCGACCGAGTCGGGTTTGGCGATCAGGATGACCGGCAGGTTCTTCGCGAACAGCAGTTGCCATTCGTTGTAGAGCTTGCGGCGCTGCGCCTGGTTCCCGAGCGCCTCGGCCTGCGCGAAGAGGTCGTAGGTGCGCCGCTCGCTGGCGGTCATGGCGGCGAGGTCGGGCACGCCGCCCTCCTGGGCGGGTTGCAGGCTGCGGCGCCAGTAGTGCAGCGCGCCGCCGGGCTGCCAGATGTCCTTGCGCAGCTGCGGGTCCGGCTGGTCCCCGAAGGTAGACAGCACCGATTCGAAGTTGCCGCTCAGGGCGGTGGACAGAACGGTGCTGCCCGTGACGCCCTGCAGGTTGACCTTCACGCCGATCCGCGCGAGGTCGCTCTGGAGGATCGTGCCGATGCCGGGCATGGTGGCGCTGTCGGCGGCGTGCAGGATGTTGAATTCCAGGTTCGGGCCGCCGCCGGGGAAGTTGCGGATACCGTCGCGGTTGGTGTCGCGGTACCCGAGGCTGTCGAGGCGCACGGCGGCCTTCTGGAGGTTGTAGCCGCCCAGGTAGCCTCTGGTGTTCGTGTACCACTCGCTGATGGGGGCGACGCCGTGACCTGGCAGGCTGGCCAGTCCGTTGAAGACCGTGTCGATGATCCGTTCGCGGTTCACGGCGAACTGCATGGCCTCGCGGAAGCGCAGGTCGCTGAAGGCCTTTTTCAGCCAGGGGTCGCGGCTGTCCTGGTTCAGCGCCCAGTGGACCGGGGGGTTGTTCAGGCCGACGCCGCGCACCACGCGGAAGTTCGCGCCGGCCACCTCCTGGCGTTTCAGGTCCGGGAACTGCGCGCCGGTGATGGGCGCGGAGTCCAGCTGCCCGGCCCGGAACGACGCGATCTGCGCGTCCGGGCTCTTGATGATCAGGTACTCCAGGCGGTCCATGTACGGCAGTTGCGTGCCGGCCGGGTCGCGCCGCCACGAGTGCGGGTTGCGGGTCAGGGTGACCTTCTGGTCGACGGTGTAGCTGCTGAGCATGAACGGCCCGGTACCCACGATGTCTTTCAGGGGCGTGTTCGTCGCCCAGGCTTTCATGAAGCCGTCCGGGTCGCGCTGCGGGTTGAAGCGCGCGAGTTTGTGCTGCGGGAGGATCGGCACGAAAGTCAGGGCCTGCAGCATCGCGCCGTACGGGCGGGGCGCGCTGACCTTCACGGTGTAGGCGTCCACCTTCGCGAAGGTCAGCGGGTCCTTGCCGACGCGGAACACGGCGGACTGGTTGGCTTTCAGGCCGGTGTTCGCGGCGACGTCGTTCAGGGTGAACAGCACGTCGTCGGCGTTGAAGTCCTGGCCGTCGCTCCATTTCACGCCGCGCCGGAGTTTCAGGGTGGCGCTGCGGCCGTCCGGCGCGAAAGTCCACGATTCAGCCAGGGCGGGGTACAGCTTGTTCGTCTGGGGGTCGAGGGTGATCAGGCGGTCCAGGACGTTGTTCATGACCGTGTAGGAGTTGTTGTCGAGCACCGCGAAGTAGTTGAAGCTCTGGGGGCTGCTGACGAGCGGCAGGGTCAGCGTGCCGCCGCGTTTGCCGTTCGTCTGGAACAGCGAGGCGGGCACGTTGGCCTTGCCCTGCGCGGCGGCAGTGGGCACGGCGGCCAGGGCGAGCAGCGCCGTGAGGGCGCTCAGGTGGGCGGGCAGGGAGCGGGTGGGCATGATCTGAACCTCCAGGGAACGGAAAGGGACGGAGAGGGGAAGACGGGAGAAGTCGGGAGGAGGGACGTCGTGCCGGGGGCGCCCGGCGGGCGCCGGTCAGCGGCTCTGGGTGTCGGCGGCGTCGCGCAGGGCGTCGCCCAGGAAGTTGAAGGCCAGCACGGAGATCACGATCAGCACGCCGGGCAGCAGCAGCCAGGGGTACAGGTTGAGGGTCTCGAAGTTCTGCGCGTCTTTCAGCAGCAGGCCCCAGCTGGTCATGGGTTCCTTGATGCCCAGGCCCAGGAAGCTCAGGGCACTCTCGCCCAGGATGTAGCCGGGCAGGGCCAGCGTGGCGGTCACGATCAGGAAGGAGCTGAGGTTCGGCATGATGTGCCGCAGGATCACGCGCAGGTCGCTGCTGCCGAGCGCGCGGGCGGCCTGCACGTAGTCGACGGTGCGGGCACTCATGACCTGTCCGCGCACCACGCGGGCCAGTCCGGCCCAGCCGATCAGCGCGAGGACCGCCACGATGCCCAGGTACACCCAGGTGCTGGGCCAGCGGGCGGGAATGATGGTGGACAGCGCCAGCAGGATCGGCAGGCGCGGAAAGGACAGCAGCACCTCGACCAGCCGCTGGATCAGGTTGTCCACCCAGCCGCCGAAGTACCCACTGACGCCGCCCAGCACGATCCCGATGGAGAACGAGATCAGGATGCCGATCACGCCGACCGTCAGGCTGACCTGCGAGCCGACCAGGGTGCGGGACAGCAGGTCCCGGCCGAACCGGTCGGTGCCGAGCGGGAAGTAGTAACCGTCCTTGACGCCGAACAGGTGCCACTGGCTGCGGAACACGCCCAGGAAGTTGTACGCGGATTCGGCCGGGTCGTCGCCGCGCACGAACAGCAGGATCGGCAGCGGGCGGCTGCGGTCCTCGCTGAAGGTACTCAGGAACGTGACGGGATCGCGCTGCTTCGTGAAGCCGTACACGAACGGACGCATGAGTCTGCCCTCGTGGACGATGTGAACGGGTTGCGGGCGCTGGTAGGAGTAGTCCTCGTGCTGCGCGGTGATGGAGTACGGCGCGAGGAACCCGGCCAGCAGCGCCACCGCGTACAGGGCGGCCAGCACCCAGGCGCTCAGGAGGCCCAGGCGGTTGCGGCGGAAGCGGCGCAGGGCCATGCCGAGCGGCGTCTGCCGAACCGGCTGCGCGCGGGTCGCGGCGGTCATTCGAACCTCACGCGCGGGTCGGCCCAGGCGAGCGCCAGGTCCGAGAGCAGGTTCCCGATCAGCAGCAGCAGCGCGCTGAACAGCAGCAGGGTCATGGCGACGTACTGGTCCTTGTTCAGCAGGCTGTCGTACAGGAACGGGCCGATGGTGGGGAGGTTCAGGACGATGCTGGCGATGATCGTGCCGGAGATCAGGCTGGGCAGGCTCAGGCCCGCGAGGCTGATCAGCGGGTTGACGGCGTTGCGGACCGCGTGTTTCCACAGCACGCGCCGCCCGGCCAGGCCCTTGGCGCGGGCGGTGCGGACGTAGTCCTGGCCGATCACGTCGAGCATGGAGGCCCGCATCTGGCGCATCAGGCCGGCCACGCCTTCGAGGCCGATGGCGATCATGGGAATCCACAGGTGGCCGAGCAGGTCCATGACCTTCGCGCCGCTCCAGGGCGCGTCGATGAACTGCGGGCTGAACAGGCCGCCGACGTTCGTGCCGCCCAGGTTCAGGACGAGCGCGATCAGCAGCAGCGCCACCAGGAAATCCGGCGTGGCGAGGCTGACGTACCCGAAGAAGTTCAGGGCGACCGAGCGTTTGCTGTAGCGGTTCAGGGCGGTGTAGATGCCCAGCGGCACGGCGATCACCCAGGAGACGATCAGAGTCAGCACGGCCAGGAACACCGTCCAGCCGAGCCGCTCCCAGATCAGGCTGGAGACGGGGCGGCCGTTCACGAAGGAGTACCCGAAGTCGCCCTGCGTGACGATGCCCTTGATCCAGGTGAGGTACTGCACCCACAGCGGCTGGTCCAGGCCCAGCTGGCGGGTGATGCTCGCCACGGTCTCTTTCGTGACGCGCGGATCCTCGAGGTACTGGTCGAGAAACGATCCCGGTTGCAGCTGGATGACCGTGAAGCACACGACGCTGATCAGCAGCAGGGTGGGAATCATGCCCAGGATGCGGCGCAGGGTGTACGTCAGCATGATCGGGCGCGGCGCGCGGGCGGCCGTGGCGGGGGGGCCGGGTGGACAGGGGCGGAGCGGATGGGGACAGGGTGAATCAAGGGTGGAACTCCCGGTGGTGGAATGAAGGCGTGGGCGAAAGCCGGGGGGAGGACCGGGCCGCGCCAGCCCCGCCCCACGACCCGGGCTGTGGACCGGTCGGGGAGAGGAGCGGGAGCGGCAGCCAGGTTATTTCTGGTAGATCAGCGGAACGGGGTTGTAGCCGGGGATCACGCCGAGGTTGTAGATGTAGTTGCCGTACCGGTTGCTGACCGCGCCGATGTTCTCGGGTTTGGCGATGGGCGTGACCGGGAGGTTCTGCGCGAACAGCAGCTGCCAGCGGGTGTACAGCGCCTTGCGTTCCCCGACGTTGGTGGTCGTGGCGGCCTTGTCGAAGATGGCGTAGATGTCCTTTTCCCAGGCGGCCATCTTCGCGACGTTGGGTTTGTCGCCGTCACGGGCGGGCTGGAGGCTGCGGTGCCAGTAGTACAGCGCGCCGCCGGGCTGCCAGATGGGTTTACGCAGTTCCGGGTCCGGCTGGTCCCCGAAGGCATGCAGGATCATCTCCCAGTCGCCGCTCTGGCCGGTGGAGAGCAGTTTGCTGCTCAGGATACCGCGCAGGTTGACTTTCACGCCGACCTTGGCGAAGTCGCTCTGGATGATGGTGGCCATGGCGGGGTACGTGCTGGAGTCGGTGCCGTAGGTCAGGTCAAATTCCAGGGGCCGGCCGTTCGGGAGCAGGCGGATGCCGGCGCTGTTCCTGTTTTTCAGGCCCAGGGCGTCGAGGGCCTGCCCGGCGGCGGCGACGTTGAAGCTCCCGAGCTGCGGTCTGGTGTTCGCGTACCAGTCCTTGTTGACGGGGGCGACGCCGTGGCCCGGCAGGCTGGCCAGCCCGTTGTAGACCGTGTCGATGATGCGGTCGCGGTTCAGGGCGCCCTGCATGGCGCGGCGGAAGCGCACGTCGCTGAACAGTTTCGCCAGGGCGGGGTCCTTGGCGTCGAAGTTGTACGCCACGAAGGGCGGGCTGCCGAACAGGGCGGTGGAGCGCGTGACGCGGAAGGGCGCGCCGGCCACTTCCTTCTGTTTCAGGTCCGGGAACTGCGCGCCGCTGATGTTCAGCTGGTCGAGGTTGCCGGCCAGGAACTGCGCCACCTGCGCCTGCGGGTCGCGGATCACCAGGAATTCCAGCCGGTCGAGGTACGGGAGTTTCGTGCCCTTGCCGTCCACCTTCCAGTAGTTGGGGTTGCGGGTCAGGGTGACCTTCTGCCCGGCGGTGTACGTGGCGAGCTTGAACGGGCCGGTGCCGACGACCTCGCTCTCGGCGACGTTGGTGGGCCACGCGCCGTTGATGTCGCTGGGTTTGGCGCCGCCCTCGACGGAGAATTTCAGCAGTTTGTGCTTGGGCATGATGAACGAGCGCATCTGCAGCAGGAACGCGGGGCTGGGGCGCGGCAGTTCGAACTTGACGGTGTACTGGTTGACGCGGCTGATCTCGACGGGTTTGCCGTCGAGTTTGAAGCTGGCGGCGTCCCCGGCGCGGGCCTCGGGGTTCATGATCATGTTCTTGAAGGTGAACACGACGTCGTCGGCGTCGAAGGTCTGACCGTCGCTCCACTTGACGCCCTGGCGCAGCTTGAAGGTGTAGGTGCGGCCGCCGTCGCTGACGACGTAGCTTTCGGCGAGGGCGGGTTCGAGTTTGTAGGTGGCGTAGTTGAATTCGAGCAGGCCGTCGAACAGCTGCTGCGAGATCAGGCCGAGGTTGTTGTCGATGACGCCGTAGTAGAACAGGCTCTGGGGGCTGTCGCCGAGCGGCAGGGTGTACGTGCCGCCGGGTTTGCCGTCGGTAACGCCGAGGCTGCCGTAGCCGCTGACCTTCTTGGGCGCGGCGAGGGCGCCGCCGAGCAGGGCCAGGGTGACGAGGGACAGGGCGGCGGTGCGGGCAGGACGGGATCGGGTCATGGAATCCTCCGGGGCGTGACGTTCGGCCGGCCGCCTGGGTGGGGCCGTGTCAGGGGAGTATGAAGCGGGACGCGGAAGTGGGTTGTTTCTTACCCTGTTAGCCTAATACCACTTGCTGTCCACTTGCAAGCCTGTTGCACATTGGTATGAAGGTGGTATGTTCGTGGGGATGCCAGAACCCATCTCCACCTGGGCCATCCCGCTGGACACCGGGAGCGCCACACCCGTCTACGTCCAGGTCGCCCAGGGCCTCGCCCACCGGATCGAGAGCGGCCAGCTGCGGCGCGGCAGCGCCCTGCCCGCCGAGCGCGACCTCGCCGCCACCCTGGGCGTCTCGCGCGTCACGGTCCGCCAGGCGCTCGCGCTGCTCTCCCAGCAGGGCCTGCTGGCCCGCCGGCACGGCAGCGGCACCTTCGTCACGCCGCCCGCCCAGCCCGGCGACCTGCCCAGCCGCCCGCTGTCGCTGCTCGCCTCGTTCTCCGAGGACGTCCGCTCCCGCGGACAGACGCCCGGCGCGCAGGTCCTGAGCTTCGAACGCGCCCGCCCCACCGCCCACGAAACCATGAGTCTCGCCCTGTCCCCCAACGAGACCGTCTACCGCCTGCGCCGCCTGCGCACCGCCGACGGCGAACCGCTGGCCATCGAGGACTCCACCCTGCCCGCCTCACTCGTCGGGGAACTCGACCAGCGCGCCGTGCAGGACGCCAGCCTGTACGCCCTGCTGCAAGCGCGGGACCTCAGCCCCGTCCGCGCCATCCGCCACCTGCGCGCCGTGAACGCCGACATGCACCTCGCGCCGCTGCTCGGCGTCAGCGTGGGCGCCGCGCTCCTCGCCACCGACCGCGTCTCCTGGCTCGAGGGCGGCCGGCCCATCGAGTACGCCCGCGCCCACTACCGCGGCGACCGCTACGACTTCGTGATGGAACTGCGCGGGGACGCCCGGTGAACACCCGCCCGCCGCGCGTGCTGGGCCTGATGAGCGGCACCAGCGCCGACGGCATCGACGCCGCGCTGCTCGAACTGCCCGGCTGGCCCGCCCTGGCCGGCCCTGCGGTGGGCGGCGCCGGCCGGTCCTCCCTGCCGCCCCTGGCCCCGCTGGGGAACGGCCCGCGCGGCCGGGTGGTCGCCCACACCTTCACGCCGTACCCGCCCGGGCTGCGCGCCGCCGTGCTGGCCGCCATGCGCGGCGAGGCGACCACCGCCGACCTGACCCAGCTGCACTGGCAGCTGGGCGAGGCCCTGGCCGCGGCGGCGGCGCCGCACGCCGCGCAGGCCGACCTGATCGCCAGTCACGGCCAGACCGTGCAGCACCATCCCCTGCCCGACCCGGCGCGCGGCTGGGCGCGGCCCGCCACGCTGCAACTCGGCGAGGCCGCCGTCATCGCCGCGCGCAGCGGCCGTCCGGTCGTCTCGGACTTCCGGCCTGCCGATCTGGCGGCCGGGGGCGTGGGCGCGCCGCTCGTGCCGTTCGCGGACTGGGCGCTGCTGGCGCAGACCGGCGTGACCCGCGCCGTGCTGAACCTGGGCGGCATCGCCAACGTCACGCTGCTCGCGGGCCTGGACCCGCTGGCCGTGCAGGCCTTCGACACCGGCCCCGCCAACTGCCTGCTCGACGAGATCGCCGCCCGCGCCGGCCACACCCACGACGAGGGAGGCGCGCTGGCCACCGCCGGGCAGGTCCACGAAGCCACCCTGGAGCGCTGGCTGGCGCACCCGGAACTCGCGCAGCGGCCCCCCAAAGCCACGGGCCGCGAAGTCTGGACCCTCGACCGCCTGGACGCGCCGCCCCTGAGCCTCCCGGACCTCGCCGCGACCGCCACCGCCCTCAGCGCCCGGTCGGTCGCCGGGGCGCTGCGCTTCCTGAACCGCGCGCCCGAGGAGGTCGTCGTGGCAGGCGGCGGCGCCCGCAACCCGGCGCTGATGCGCGCCCTGCGCGGAGCGCTCCCCGTTCCCGTGCGGACCTTCCGGGACGTGGGCTGGGAGGAACGCGGCTTCACCGACGCCACCCGCGAGGCCGCCGCCTTCGCGTTCCTGGGCTACGCCCACGCGCAGGGCTGGCCGAACACCCTGCCGCACACCACCGGCGCCCGCCACGCCGCCCTGTGCGGCAAGTGGACGCCCGCCCCCCTCACGCCCCCGCAGGAGACCGCCCATGACGCACGCTGACGCTTCCTCCACCGACCCGAGCGCCCACCCAGGCAGGCCCGCCGCGGCCGACCCGCGCCGCACCGAGGGCGTCCACCCGGACCATGCGGACCTCGACCGGCTGCCACTCGGCGAACTGCTGGACGTCCTGACCGGGGATCAGCTGGGCGCCGTGCAGGCCGCGCAGGCCGCCGCGCCCGCCCTGGCCCGCGCCGCCGCCGCCGCCCTGCCCCGCCTGCAACGCGGCGGACGGCTGCTGTACGTCGGCGCCGGCACCAGCGGCCGCCTGTGCGTACTCGACGCCACGGAACTCACGCCCACCTTCTCATGGCCGCCCGAACGGGCCGTGCCGCTGATCGCCGGGGGGGAGCGCGCCATCCGCAGCGCCGTCGAAGGCGCCGAGGACGACCGCGCCGCCGGCGAACGCGACGTGCAAACCACCCGCATCGGCCCGGACGACGTGCTGATCGGCGTGGCCGCCAGCGGCACCACGCCGTACGTGCTGGGCGCGCTGCGCGCCGCGCGGCAGGCCGGGGCGCTCACGGTCGGCCTGTCGAACAACCCGGACACGCCACTGCTGCGGGAAGCCGAGTGCGGCGTGCTGCTCGACACCGGCCCGGAAATCATCAGCGGCAGCACCCGCCTGAAAGCCGGCACCGCGCAGAAGATCGCGCTGAATAGCTTCTCGAGCGCCCTGATGGTGCAACTCGGCAAGGTGTACGGGAACCTGATGGTGGACCTGCGCGCCAGCAACGAGAAACTCGAGGGCCGCGCGCTGCGGCTGGTCATGCACGCCACGGGCGCCGGCGAAGCCGACGCCCGCGCCGCCCTGCTGGGCGCCAGCGGCCAGGTCAAAGTCGCGGTCGTCGCCCTGCGCCTGGGTGTCAGCGCCGCCGAAGCGACCCGCCGGCTGGACGCCGCGCACGGTCACGCCCGCGCCGCGCTGGGCGAGGCCTGACGTGATCGTCCCGCCCCGCACCCGCGCGCTGCTGGACGCGGCCGTGCACGCCCCGCAGGGTCCGTCCGCCGCCGCGCTCGGCGTGGTGAACGCCGCCGGGGAACGCGTCACGCTGCACCTGGGCCGCCCCCGCCACGCGCCCGACGCCGCCACGCTGAGCGGCGACCACTGGTGGGACCTCGCCAGCCTCACCAAGCCGCTGCTGACCGCCCGCGAAACCCTGCGCGCCGCCGGGGACGGCCTGCTGGACCTCGACGACCCGCTGTCCCGGCTGCTGCCGGACCTCGCGTGGATGCAGGACACGCCGCTGCACACGCGCACGCCCCGCCAGCTCCTGACGCACACGGCCGGACTGGGCGCCTGGACGCCCCTGTACACCTGGGGCGACCCCGAAACCATCCGCGCCCGGTTCCTGCAGGAACCCTGGGAGGTCACGGAGGCCGGCCCGGTCCGCTACTCGGACCTGGGGTACGTGCTGCTGGGCCGCGTGCTGGAACGCGTGCGTGACCAGCGCCTGAGCGACTTCCCGCTCGACGCGGGCCTGACCTTCACGCCCGACCCGGCCCGCACCGTCTCGACCGAGGTCTGCGCGTGGCGCGGCCGGCTCCTGACCGGCGAGACGCACGACGAGAACGCCGCCGCGCTCGGCGGGAGCGCCGGGCACGCCGGGCTGTTCGGCACGCTGGACGGCGTGCTGGATCAGGCCGAGCGGCTGCTGCGCGGCGGGTGGCTCCCGGCGGCCGCGCAGGCGCTGGCGCTGCGCCCGCACGCCCCGGAACGCACCCTGGCGTTCGTGCACGTCTGCCCCGGCTGGAGCGGCGGCAGTCTGTGCAGCCCGCAGGCGGCCGGGCACACCGGCTTCACCGGCACCGGCCTGTGGGTGGACCCCGGCCACGGCCTCGCCTGGGTGCTGCTCACCAACCGCGTCCACCCGACCCGGCACACGCCCTTCGACATTCAGGGCCTGCGCCGCGCCGTGGGCAACACCCTCCAGGCGGCCCTCGCCGCACCCTGAACCTCACAGGGCGGACTTGCGCCGCGTCCGCCCAGGCAGCGCGCCCGCCGGATATCACCACGCCCGGCGAGGTCCGCGGCTCTCCCGACACAACCATGGACGAATCCATCAGCGCCGTCACACGCCCCGGACCGGCAGGCACCGTACTGTGCGCCCGATGGAGTGGCAACTTGAACCGATTCTGACTCGTTTTCAGACACTTGTGCAGAGCCTGCTGGCCAGCCTGCCGAACGTCGCGCTGGCACTAACGCTGTTCCTCGCGTTCTGGCTCGCGTCGGGCGTAGCGCGCCGGTCCGTGCAGACCCTCGCGCAGCGCGCCGGGCAGCCCGCAGGAATCGGCCTGGTGTTCGGGAGACTCGTCTCCTGGGCGCTGCTGACGCTGGGCGTCCTGGTGGCGCTGACAGTGATCTTCCCGACCCTGACGGCCGCGTCGCTGTTCGGCGCGCTGGGCGTGAGCGGGGTCGCGATCGGATTCGCGTTCAAGGACATCTTCCAGAACCTCCTGGCGGGACTGCTGATCCTGATCACGCGGCCCTTCCGGATCGGGGATCAGATCGTCAGCGGTGAGCACGAGGGCACCGTGGAGGACATCCAGGTGCGCGCGACGTTGCTGCGCACATACGACAACCGCCAGGTGGTCATCCCGAACAGTGAGCTGTACACGAACCGGGTGATCGTGAACACCGCCTACGACCGGCGGCGCCTCGCAGTCACGGTCGGTATCGGCTACGGAGACGACATCGCGCAGGCCAAACGGGTCATTCTGGACACCCTCGCCGGGGTCGAGGAGATCCGCCGCGACCCGGCGCCCACCGTGCTCGTACGGGAACTCGCCGACTTCAGCGTGAACCTGGAAGTGCGCTACTGGATCGACCCGCCCATCCGGCGTGAAGTGGTGGAATCACAGGACCGCGTGCTCGAGGCGCTGAAACCCGCCCTGATCACCGCCGGGATCGATCTGCCGCTGCCGACGCAGCAGGTCCTGTTCCACGACCAGACGGAGGAGACCGACGGCGACCGGACCCGGCAGCGGGAAGGCTGGCCCGCCCGGGCCGACAATCCCAGGCCACGCGCCGCACTGACCCGGCACCCGGAGACGCCATGAAGGGCACCTGGTTACGCCTGCGGGAATGGACCGGGCAGTTCTGGTTCCTGCCGGCCGTGATGACCGCCCTGGCGCTGCTGCTCGCCTGGGCGGGAATCGAACTGGAGGAACGGTACGGCATTCCCGACGGGCTGACCTGGGTGTACTCGGGCGGGGAGAGCGGGGCGCGCAGCCTGCTGTCCGCCGTGGCAAGCAGCGCCATCGGCGTGGCCGGAACGGTCTTCTCCATCACCATCGCGGCCCTGTCGTACGCGGCGGGCAGTATGGGCCCCCGGCTGCTGGACAACTTCACACGCGACCGCGGGAACCAGGCGGTGCTGGGCACGTTCATCGCGACGTTCGCGTTCACGCTGTTCAGTCTTCGCAGCGTGCAGGGAGGTGAGGACGCGCCGTTCGTGCCGCACTACAACGTCACGGTCGCCATGGGACTCGCGCTGGCGTGCGTGGCGGCGCTGGTGTACTTCCTGGCACACGTGACGAGCGGCATCAACATGACGGCCGTGGTGAACCTGCTGCGCGACGACCTGCGGTGGGCGCTGGAACGGGCCACAACCGAACAGCGGGCCGAGGCGGCTCCCCCCGCCCCGCCCGAGGCGTTCTGGGCAGGCGGGGAAGTGCTGCGCTCGCCGGACAGCGGGTACCTGCAACTCCTCGACACGGACGCCCTGATCGCAGCGGCGCAGCGGGACGGCGTGGCGCTGCGGGTGTTCGTCCGGCCCGGCGACTATGTCTTCCCGAACACACCGGTCGCGGTGGGCGTCCCGCGCCTGCCGGACCGGGTGTTACCAGCGTTGACGCTGGGCCCGAGGCGGGTGGCGGGGCAGGACCTGGAATTCACGGTCCGGCAGCTGGCCGAGGTGGCCGCGCGCGCCCTGAGTCCAGGCACGAACGACCCTGTGACGGCCATCGACGTGATCGACCGCTTCGGTGACGCGCTGTGCCGCCTGCAGGGCCGCACCTGGCCGCCCGGCGTGGAGTTCCGGGATCACCAGTTGCGGCTGGTGTACCCCGTCACCACCTACGCGGGCCTGCTGGACAGCATGTTCCACATGATCCGGCAGTACGGCAGCGGCAGTCCGGCCGTGACGCTGCGGCTGCTGGACGTGCTGCGGACCGTGGCCGAAAACGAGACGGACCCGCTGCGCCGCCGGGAGCTGCGCCGTCACGCGGAACTGACCGCCGAGGACGCGCGGCGCGACACGAAGAACTCCGGTGATTTGCGAGAGATAGAGGAACGCGCGCGGGCGACCCTGCAGGCCAGCCGCGGCGACGGGGAGGCCCAGGAAGGGGTCAGCTAGAGGGTGTCCTGTTGACGGCCTGACACAAAACATGAGAAAGCGTCCCAGGTCGTGACTCATACGGACTCCGATTGAAGGGGCTGCAAAGCCCGCCCGATCCGAGCGGATGCGACTCGGAGAGCTGCCCCGCAGAGCAGGAGAAAAACGCCCCTCCGGACGTGGAGCCGGCAGGGGCGGTGAAGTTCCGGATTGTTGGCGAAACAAACGGCAAGAGTTTCCACGCCTGCTGGAGTCGTGTGCCACACGACGTCATGACGGCACAGAGAAGGGGAAACGTCGGTCAGCACGTCATATTCCCCGTTGCCCCCCGGAGGGAATTTCTGGCCGCGACAGGCTCTTCTCCGCCTGAACAGCTCGGAAACGAGCGCCTGGGGATCGAAAAACGAGAAGGCGGGAGCAGCTGGATGTCGTGCGGTGCAGGGCGCAGGGAACAGAAACGCGCAGAATGCTGGGCTGACCGATGACAACCTGTATAGGGCCTTGGTCGACAGCGTCCTGGCGCGCATCTCGTGCCACCTGAAAACCCTTGATGAGCCTCCCACGCATTGCGCCAGCACCGTGCGTCACACTGAACGGACGGAGGTCCTACCATGCGCACACGGTCAGCCGTCCACGCCTTCCTCGCCGCCGCCCTGTTGAGCTCACCCGCGCACGCCCAGACGCCCGTCACCGTCCAGACGCAGGACGGACCTCTCGTCGGCCGCCTGACCGACACCCGCCAGTTCCTGGGGATTCCCTACGCGGCGCCTCCCACCGGCGCCCGGCGCTGGCAGCCGCCCCAGCCGGCGGCGCCCTGGACGGCGCCACGAGACGCCTCACAGTTCGGCCCTGTCTGCCCGCAGGCCGTGGTGGCCCTGTTCGCCCAGCCGGGCGAGACACCCGGCTCGGTCAAGGGAGAGGAAGACTGCCTGACGCTGAACGTCTACGCCCCTGCGGGCGCCGCGCCAGAGAGCAATCTGCCGGTCATGGCCTGGATTCACGGCGGAGCCTTCACCGCCGGGTCCAGCGCCGCGTACGACGGCTCGGTCCTGGCGCAGCAGCGCGGCGTGGTCGTGGTCACCCTGAACTACCGGCTGGGCGCCCTCGGCTGGCTGTCCCTTCCCGCCCTGAGCGGTGAGAACGCCGGGCAGTCCGGGAACTACGGGCTGCAGGACCAACAGGCCGCGCTGCGCTGGATCAGCGCGAACATCCGCGCCTTCGGAGGGGACCCCGCGAAGGTCACCATCGCCGGCGAATCGGCCGGCGGCATGAGCGTCTGCGCGCACCTCGCCTCACCGCAGTCGGCGGGCCTGTTCCGGGCAGCCATCATTCAGAGCGGGCTGTGCACCAGTCCCGGCAACGCCGTCACGCAGGCACAGGCCGAAACCCGCAACGCGCGGTACGTGACCAATCTCGGCTGCCGAGTCACTGACCTCGCCTGCCTGCGGGCGGTCGATCCGATGAAGCTGTTGACCACCAGCGTCCCTGGCTTGCGCCCGGCGAGCGCGCTGGTCTGGTCGCCCGTCTACGAGAACCGCTCCCTTCCCCGGCAACTGCGGGAGGCGTTCGAAAGCGGACAGTTCAACCGCGTTCCAGTCATGAACGGCACCACCCGCGACGAGGGCCGCCTGTTCGTGCAGGTCGCCTCCCCGGACGGCCGCCCCATCACGCCCGTCGTGTACTGGGCTGGCGCGGGTCTGACCGTCGGGCTGGCCAATACCAGCCGTACGCTCGCCCGGTACCCCTACCGGCAGTACGGCACGCCCGCACTGGCCTTCGCGACCCTCTTCACGGACGCCGTGTTCAGCTGCACCTCCCTGCGCGTGAATCAGGCGCTGTCCGGACACGTGCCCGTCTACGCCTTCGAGTTCAACGATCCGCAGGCCGCCACGCTCCTGAAAGCGCCCAGTGACCTGCCAGGCCTGGGTTCACATCACTCCAGTTCACTCGTCTACGCCTTCCAGGCGCCGGTGGCTGGCCTGTCTGACCCGGCCCTGTTCACACCCGCCCAGCAGGCGCTCTCGGACGCCTTCAGCGGCGCGTGGATGCAGTTCATCAAGACCGGGAATCCCAACGCGACCGGCTCTGCCTGGGTTCCCTTCGCGGCAGCCCGTGGGAACATCCACGAATTCACGCCCACCGGCGTGCAGCAGTCCCTCACCTTCGGGTCCGACCATCAGTGCGGGTACTGGCTCCCTCTGAACCTGCAGTGACGACAGCCAGTTCGGGTTGTGCAGCCCGTGAATCGGCATCTGCGCAAGAGGCACGCGGCAGTCGTCACGTGAATTTCCGCAAGGTGTTGACTGGGCTTGCAAGAGAATTCACTGCGTGCGGATTGATCTGATACGGAATCCTTATGACTGTTCACCGGAATCATGGGGCTCTCGTTGCTGCTAGGGTAGAACTGATGCCTGGACACGGCACCCTCCCCAGCCGCTACGCGATCGCTGCTTTCGATGCGCTGTCCGCTCACGTGGCCATCCTCGACAGTACCGGCGTGGTCGCCGCCGTCAACCGCGCCTGGGCGAACTTCGCCCGGGAGAACGGCGGAACCAGCGGCCTGGGAAGCAATTACCTCGACATCTGCGCCAACGCCAACGGCCCGGATCAGGACGACGCCCTCAAGATCATGATGGGCATCCAGGACGTCCTCCGGGCAGACGCCGACGTGTTCGAGATGGAGTACCCCTGCCACTCCCCCACCGAACAACGGTACTTCGTGGCGCGCGTCACGCGCTTCGAGCAGGACGGCCAGACGTACGCCATGGTCGCGCACGAGAACATCACCCGCCGCAAACTCGCCGAGCTGGAAGTCCGCCTGCTCAACCGGACACTCGAAGCCAAGGTGCAGCGCCGCACGCAGGAACTCGAAGCCAGCCGCCGGGAGTTGAGCCGGCAGAACCGGGAGCTCGCCGCGCGCAACGACGAGCTCAGTCAGTTCGCGTCCGTCGCCTCACACGACCTGCAGGAGCCGCTGCGGACCCTCAGTCTGCACGCCGACATGCTGCAGGTCCGGTACCGGGGGCGTCAGCTGGATGAACGTGCCGACCGCTCCCTGAGTCACATCGTCGACCAGGCGGCCCGCGCCCGCCGCCTCGTGCAGGACATCCTGACCATGGCCGACATCACTGCCGCGCCCGTGACGGTTCAGCTGGACCTGAAGACCCTGCTGCCGGACATCCTGGAAACACTGCGGTGGCCTGAAGACCGGCCGCTGCGCTGCGAGGACCTGCCGCCTGTGCAGGCCAACCCCGGCCAGATGCGTCAATTGCTGACCAACCTGCTCGGGAACGCCCTGAAGTTCAGTGTCGGCCGGGACCTGAATGTCACCCTCTGCGGTACGCAGGAGGGTGATCAGGTGACGTTCGAAGTGGCGGACGCGGGCGTAGGAATCGCGCCGGAACACGCGGAGCACGTATTCGAGATGTTCCGCCGCCTTCAGAACCGCACGGAGTCCGCCGGGAACGGCATCGGGCTGGCAGTGTGCCGGAAGGTGGTGGAGCGGCATGGGGGCCGGATCTGGATCACCGGGAATGACCGGGGCGGAACGAGTGTTCATTTCACCCTGCCGGCCTGGATGCCCGACGCTGAGTCCACGCTGAACTCCGCGTGATTGAACGACTCATACGGACTCCGATTGAATGGGCTGCAAAGCCCGCTGGGTCCGAGCGGATGCGACTCGGAGAGCTGCCCCGCAGAGTGGGAGTAACACGGGTTCCGGACGTGGAGCGGGCAGATCGGTGGTGTTCCGATCTGTCGGCGAAACAGACGGAATCCGTATCAGCTGGTGAGCTGTTCGATGCGGGGAAGAACCACGGCGCCGTTCCAGTAGCCGCTGATGCGGTCGATGAGGGCTTTGAGGTCCTGGTAGGAGGAAGGTTTGACGGCGTAGCCGCTGGCGAAATTGTGGTAGGAGCGCTGGACGTCCTGAACGCCGGAGGAGGTGGACAGAACGAGGACGGGGATGCTGCGGTGGGTGTCGTGCGCCTTGGCGTGCTGGAGGAAGTCGTGACCGTTCATGACGGGCATGTTCAGGTCGAGGATGATCAGGTCAGGGCGGGGCACGGCAGGGCTGGAGAGGTAGTCGAGGGCTTCTTGTCCGTTGAGGACGTGGTGGATGTGGACGTCAGGGAAGGCTTCGAGGAAGATCTCGGTGAACAGCTCGGCGTCCGCGAATTCGTCGTCGACCAGAAGGAGGTGGAAGGGGCGATCGGGCATCCAAGAAGTGTACTGAAAAGGTGCCGGAAGAAAGACCGCTCAAGCGTCATGACCCCACGCCTAAAGGCGGGGGCTTGTGTCTGGACTCCACCGCAACTCGGCGTACCTCGACAGGCGAGCCGCTTTGGTTTCAGCGTCCGACACATCAGGGGCGCATGACAACCGCCCCGTGCTCATCCAGTCCTGCCGGACAAGCAATGCCCTGAGTCCCACATTCCTCGCCCCCACCAGATCCGCGTGCAACTGGTACCCGCACCGTTCACAGACGAACATCAACCCCTTCCGTGGGCGGTTGTCGCGGCTGCAATGCCCATACTTCGGGCAGGTCTGCGAGGTGTAGTGCGCGTCCACCTTCACCACCGTACTGCCCAGGAGCGGCGCCTTGTACGACAGGAACCCCAGCAACTCGGCGTAACTCCACTTCGCACGGCGACGATTGGCCTTGCGGGTCTGTTCGGAGCTGTTCGGGCGCGAGCGTCTTTCAGTACGGTCACGAACCCCGGTCAGTTCCTCGACGCCGATCAAGGCATGGGGGTAGGTCTTGAGGATGACAGAAGCGAGAGAAGAGTTGACGTCAGCAATGAACCGTCTTTCCCTTCCCGACAGCGCCACCAGACGGCGGACTGCGGAACGGGTGCCTTTCTGCTGAAGCGACTTGCGGGCCTTCTGGAAACGCTCCGCATGGCGGAGCGTTTCCTTCCCCGACTTGAAGAACGCTTTCCCTGAGAGATTCGATGCGACCGCGAAATACCGCATCCCCACGTCCACGCCCACCACCTGCTGATGTGTCACGGGTTCAGGGTCTGGAAGTTCGATCTCCAGCGGGACGAGCAGGAAGTACTGCTTCTTCCTCGTGTCATACCAGAGTTGTGCGGCGCCGATCCGGGCACCGTCGGCGATCCAGTCCAGATGCTTCCGGTAGCCCTCGTAAGGCAGCATCAGACGGCCCGCCAGCGTGGCAATGCTGACCTGCTGGCCTGTCTTGAAGGAGTAGTCGCGCCCGTACTGGTAGGACAGCGTGCGACTCACGAACTTCGGCGCGGTATCCAGTCCCTTGTAGCGGCGGGCTTTGGGGTTCACGGCCCGCTGTGCGGCGGCCTGTTTGACGCGGGTCCAGAGGGTCTTGTAGGTGGCTGCGACCTTCCGGGGGACCGAGCAGGCCATCTGAGCGCCGAGCCCGAAGCGTTCTCGGAGGGTGGTGTAGACCTCCTTCTGAATCTTGGCGGCGTTGGAGGTTTTGTTCATCTCGAACGCCTGGTGTGATGTGTCGTTCAGCGCGTCTCGGTAGGCCAGCGTCACCGCGTCCAGGGCAGCTTGTTGCTCCCTGGTGTGATGCAGCTTCAGCTTGGCGGTCAACGTGGCTTTCACGTAAAAAGACTAGACCCTTCTGGTATGAACAGCAAGGCCGCCTATGGGCGGCACTCCGGTTCCTCCCCATGCCTAAAGGCAATGGCCTACCCGGAGCTTCTCGGTGAACAAACACCCGCGCCAGACACCGGGAGCCTTGCGGATTTGTTTGGCTACTCCGAAGCTCGACTGACGAGCTGGTCGCGGCCACGGGCCTTCGCCAGATACATCCGCATGTCTGCCAGGGTAAGAAGCTCTTCTATGGCCACAGCTTCGTTCAGCGTCACCAGTCCGCCGCTCATTATTGATAACGGCGTAAATCCGTATCACGTCTGCTGACATGCAAGGCGTCCTGGCCAGCGTCCTTCCAACACAGGGGAGTGATAAGCAATGTCAACTGACGCCGGTATCAATAGAACGAAGGCCCAGGAGGCAGGAGCTTGAAATTCCCCGGTCTCATGGGCCTTGATGCGAAGTGATCCGGACTGCCTTTTGTTTCGCTGGCAATCCGGAACTTCACCGCTCCTGCCGGCTCCACGTCCGGAGGGGCGTTTCTCTCCTACTCGCATCCGCTCGGACCGGGCGGGCTTCGCAGCCCCTTCAATCGGAGTCCGTATGACTATGCCTCGCACGCCCAGCCTACCGCACAGCATCATCACCGCGCAGCTGAACCGAATCACCAGCCTCAGCGGTTTCGTTCCCTACAGCCCCCTGCGTAAAAGCGCCATCTCCAAAGAGATGGCACGGAATTCCTTCGAACCTGAAGGCAGGGGCACTGCCGTCCCTTTTGGTAGAGGGGAAAGGGAGGGCACCCGCGCTGGTGGACCCTCCCTCTCCCCGGCTACTCGCGTCCGTGTTCAGTCGGCGGCGTTCGCGGCCTGGGGCGCGCCCTTCACGAGGGGCAGGCCGTCGGCGCCGAGGGGCCTTTTCAGGATGCCCAGCATGACGGTGCTGACCACCGTGCCGGCCAGGATGGCGACCACGTACATGGGCAGGTTCGTCACGGCGTTCGGGATGAACAGTACGAAGATGCCGCCGTGCGGGGCGCGCAGCAGGCAGCCGGCGGCCATGCTGATCGCGCCGGCGGCGGCGCTGCCGGCGATCAGGGCCGGAATGACGCGCAGCGGGTCACGGGCCGCGAAGGGAATGGCGCCCTCGGTGATGAACGACACGCCCAGCACGCCGGCCGCCTTGCCGGCCTCGACCTCGTCTTTCGTGAAGCGGTTCTTGAAGATCAGCGTCGCCAGGAACAGTGCCAGGGGCGGGGTCATGCCGGCGGCCATGACGGCCGCGATGGGGCCGTACACCTTGGCGCCCAGCAGGCCGGTGCTGAAGGTGTACGCGGCCTTGTTGATGGGGCCGCCCATGTCGAAGGCCATCATGGCGCCCAGCAGCGCGCCCAGCAGGCCGGCGCTGGTGTTGCCCAGGCCCTGCAGCCAGGTGGTCAGGCCGGTCAGGGCAGCGGCGACGGGCTGGCCGATCACGAACATCATCAGCAGGCCCACGGCCAGGGTGCCCAGCAGCGGCAGCAGCAGCGTGGGTTTCAGGCCCTCGAGGGTGCGGGGCAGTTTGATGGAACGGGTCAGCCACAGCACGATGTACCCGGCCAGGAAGCCGGCGATGATGCCGCCCAGGAAGCCGCTGCCGGTCAGGCCGGCCAGGAAGCCGCCGATCATGCCGGGCGCCAGGCCGGGCCGGTCGGCGATCGAGAAGGCGATGTACCCGGCGAGGACCGGCACGAACAGCCCGAACGCGCCGTTCGCGCCGATCTTGAACAGGGTGTTGCCGAGCGTGCCGGCGTACTTGTCCTCGTAGATGAAGATGCCCTGATCCCCGAACTGGAACGAGCCGATGGCGAACGCCAGGGCGATCAGCAGACCGCCCGCGACCACGAAGGGCAGCATGTGCGATACGCCGGTCATCAGGTGCTTGTAGAAGGCGGGAACGCCCGCGTTCTTGCTGGCCTTCGCGGCGGCGGCCTGCGCGACGAAGTCGGGGCTGCCGGCGTCCGCGCCGCTGGCGGACGCGCCGTGCACGGTCGCCTGGGCGAGGGCGGTGGTGACGACGGCCGCGCCGTCACGGATGGCGGGTTTGGTGCCGGTCACGTACACGCGCTTGCCGGTAAAGCGGCTGAGGTCCACGTTCGTGTCGGCGGCGATGACGACCAGATCGGCGCGGGCGATGTCGTCGGGTGTCAGGGCGTTGCCGGCGCCGACGCTACCTTGCGTCTCGATCTTGACGGTGTGTCCGAGTTTTTTGGCGCCGCCTTCCAGACCTTCGGCGGCCATGAAGGTGTGCGCGATGCCGGTGGGGCAGGCGGTGATGCCGACCACGTGCAGCGGGCCGCCGGCAGAGGGGGCGGCAGCGGTGGGCGTGGGGGCGGGTGTGGCGGCGGGCGTGCCGGTGGTGGCGCGGGCAATCTGGGCGGCGGCGTCCGCGATGACCTCGCGGGTGCTGGCGCGGATGATGATCTTCCCGGCGAAGCGCGCCTCGTCGACGTTCACGTCGGCGGCGAGGATCACGGCGTCGGCGGCGGCGATCTCGGCGGCGCTCAGGGCGTCCTGCGTGCCGACGCTGCCCTGCGTTTCGACCCGCAGGGTGTGGCCGGCGGCCTGGGCGGCGCGGCGCAGCGCTTCGGCGGCCATGAAGGTGTGGGCGATGCCGGTGGGGCAGGCCGTGACTGCGACGATGTTAGCCATGGGGGAACTCCTGTGGGCGGAACGGGCGGGAAGGGGGCATCAGGCGGTCGTGACCTCGACCTGCGCGCTCAGGGCGTTCAGATCGGCGGGGGCGGGCAGGTGCGGGCCGAGGAGGGTGATGGTGCCGGCGCTGAAGGCCGTGGCGCGCCGCGCGGCGGCTGCCGGGTCCAGGCCGTCCAGGTGGGCGCTGATCAGGCCGGCGACCATGGCGTCACCGGCGCCGACGGTACTGACGACCGTGACGCGCGGCGGCCGGGCGAACACCGCCCCGGCGGCCGTGACGATCAGCGCGCCGCGTTCGCCCTGCGAGACGGCCACGGTCCGCGCGCCACGGTCGAGCAGCGTGCGGGCGGCGGCGAGGATCTCGGCGTCACCCGTCAGGGGTCGGCCCAGCGCGGTTTCCAGTTCGTGGATGTTGGGTTTGATCAGGTCCGGCAGGACCGGCGCGGCGAGCGCGGCGTTCAGGGCCGGGCCGCTGGTGTCGAGCGCGACGAACACACCGGCGCGGCGCAGTCCGGCGGTCAGGGTGGCGTAGTGGTCGGCGGGCACGCCGGGCGGGAGGCTGCCGGCGAGGACGACCACGTCGGCGTCGGCGCCCAGGCGGGTGAGGACCGCGTCCAGTTCGGCCAGGGTGGCCGGCGTGGCGCTCAGGCCCGGCAGGTTGAGGTCGGTGGTCTCCTGCGCCGCGCCGTCCACGAGTTTGATGCCCACGCGGGTCGCGCCGTTCACGCGCACGAAGGCGTCCGTGACGCCCTTGTCGCGCAGCAGGGCCTCGAAGGGCGCGGCGTTGTCGCGGCCGAGCAGGCCGGTGGCGGTGACGCCCAGCGTGTCCCCCTGCGCGGCCCGGCTCCAGTCCGCGAGGATGCTGGCGACGTTCACGCCCTTGCCTCCGGCGGTCTGGTGCAGGTCCTGCCCGGCGTTCACCTGTCCGCGCTGCCAGCCGTCCGCGCGGACGGTCAGGTCCAGGGCGGGGTTCAGCGTCAGGGTCACGACCCGGCCGGGGCGGGCGGTCATGCGCGGCCCTTCCCGGTCCCGGCGTGCACGAGGGCGCGCACGGCCTCGGCGTTCGGCTGCGCGAGCGCCTGGGCAGCCAGGGCGCGCAGGGCGGGCAGGTCGTGCTGGCGCAGCGCGGCCTTCACGGCTGGAATCTGCGGCGGGCTGACCGACAGTTCCCGCACGCCCAGTCCGGTCAGGATCAGCGCGCCGACCTCGTCCCCGGCGGCGCCGCCGCACACGCCGACCCACCGGCCGTGCGCCTCGGCGGCGTCCACGGTCAGCTTGATGAGTTGCAGCACGGCCGGGTGCATCGCGTCGGTCTGGCGGGCCAGTTGCGGGTGCAGGCGGTCCATGGCGAGGGTGTACTGGGTCAGGTCGTTCGTGCCGACGCTGAAGAAGTCCACCTCGGCGGCCAGCAGCGGCGCGAGCAGCGCGGCGGACGGCACCTCGATCATCACGCCGAGCGGGATGCGGCCCACGCCGAGTTCCTCGCGCACGCCGTCGAGCAGGGCGCGGGCGCGGCGGAAGTCCTCGAGGGTGCTGATCATGGGGAACATGACGTGCACGTTCGGGTGGTCCTTGGCCACGCGGGCGACGGCGCGCAGCTGCGGCATGAACAGGTCCGGGCGCTCGAAGCACAGGCGGATGCCGCGCAGACCCAGGAAGGAGTTGTCCTCGCGTTCCAGGCCCAGGTACGGCACTTCCTTGTCGCCGCCGATGTCGAGCGTGCGGATGATCAGGGGCCGGCCGTCCATGGCCTGCGCCATGGCGCGGTACTCGCGTTCCTGTTCGTCCTCGGTGGGCACGCTGTCGCGTTCCAGGAACAGGAACTCGGTGCGCATCAGGCCCACGCCCTGCGCGCCGGCGTCCAGCGCGGCGGGCGCGTCGGCGGCGCGGTTGATGTTCGCGGCGATCTCGACGGGCGCGCCGTCGCGGGTCGCGCCGGGCTGGTGTCGGGCCGCGCGGGCCTGCTCGCGTTCGGCGTTCAGGGCGGCCTGCCGGGCGCGGGCGGACTGGAGGTCCGTGTCGCTGGGGTTCAGGTACAGGCGGCCGGCGCTGCCGTCCAGGATGGCGGGCGTACCGTCGGGAACGTCCAGCAGGCCGGTGCCGGCGGCGACCACGGCGGGCAGGCCCAGGCCGCGCGCGATGATGGCGGTGTGGCTGGTCGGGCCGCCCTGCGCGGTCACGAAGCCCAGCAGGGCGTCCGGGCCGAGGCGGGCGGTGTCGCTGGGCGTCAGGTCCGGGGCGAGCAGGATGGCGGGGCCGCCCTCGTAGGCGCTCTCCTCGCCGAGGTTCAGCAGGCGGCGCAGCACACGGCGCTGCACGTCCCCGAGGTCCACGGCGCGCGCGGCGAGGGTGGGGTCGTCCAGGCGTTGCAGTTGCGAGACGCGGTCCTGCGTGACCTGCTGGTACGCCCAGGCGGCGCCGTGCCCGTCGAGGATCAGCGCGACGGTGTCCTGCACGATGCCCTCGTCGGACAGCAGCTCACGGTGCGCCTCGAAGATGGCGGCCTTGTCCGCGCCGTAGCGTTCGCGGGTGGCGGTGATGGTCTGGTCGAGTTCCCGTCCGGCCGCCGTGAGCGCCTGATCGAGTTGCGTGGCGGCGGCCAGGGGCTCGCCGGGCGTGTCCGTGACGGTCAGTTGCCGCGCGGCGTACTGGCGGGTCTCGCCGATCACCAGGCCGTCGGCGGCGGGGACACCCTCGATGGTCGCGCCGACCTGCGTGGGCTGCCAGTCGGGTTCGCGGCGCGCGGCGGGCGCGGCGACCGGGGCGCTCAGGTCGTCGCCCAGTCCGGCGCGGATGGCGTCGGTGACGGCGCGCAGGGCCTGTTCGCTGTCGGCGCTGACGGTGAAGGTCGCGCCGCGCGTCAGGCCCAGGCTGAGCAGTTCCATCAGGCGCAGGGCGTCAGCGCTGCGGTCGCCGTGCGTGAGGTGCACGCGGGCGCCCAGCCGGCGGACCAGGCTGGCCAGGGCGGTGCCGGGGCGGGCGTGCATGCCCAGCGGGTTGGGCAGCGTGACCTGCGCGCTGAACGGCAGGACGGACGCGGCGGGCTGGGTCGCGGTGGCGGCCGGGGCGGACTGGCCGGTCAGGGCGGCGCGCAGCTGGGCCGGGTCACGGGTGACGGACAGCCGCTCGACGAGGTCGTCGTCGGACAGGACGCGGGTCAGGCGGCGCAGGATATCGAGGTGTTCGTCGCTGGCGGCGGCGATGCCGATGACCAGCCGGACCTGCTCGCCGCCCTCGCCCCAGGTGACGCCCTGCGGGAGTTGCAGGACGGCCAGTCCGGTGCGGTGGATCAGGTGGCGGGTGTCGGGCGTGCCGTGCGGGATGGCGATTCCGCTGCCGAGGTAGGTGTTCGCCTGGGTCTCGCGGGTCAGCATGCCCTGCAGGTAGGCGGGGTCGGTGTAGCCGGCGCCGCTGAGGAGGGCGGCGACCTGGGTGATGGCGTCGTCCTTGCTGGTGGCCTGCGCGCCCAGCTGGATCAGCCTGTCGGGAAGTTCGGTCATGTGTCCTCCTTCGGGTCGGGCCGCCTGCAGCGCGGCCACACTCAAGTTCTGGTGATTCCTGACGAATCATGATTAATTTTGAGCAATTCAGAGCATACGACCCGGCCGACCCGGCGGACAAGTGGCCTGCACCACCATTGCCCAGACAGCCCGCAGACCCCGACCACCACGCATCCCGCTGCCCCCACCCGCCAGACGCCCGCTCACGCAGCCCTGAACAGAACTGCTCAGAGCTGCGCTACAGTGGTCCCAGATGAACGCACCACTCGCGGAGGACCGCCTCCAGCGCATCCTGAACCTGCTCGCCCGGCACGGCAGCCTGCGCACCACCGCCCTGACCGAGGCCCTCGGGGTCAGCGGCGCCACCACCCGCCGCGACCTCGACACCCTCGAGCGGCGCGGCCTGATCCGCAAGATGCACGGCGGCGCCGCCCTCGCCAGCCAGGACCAGGGCTACCAGGACCGCGCCGCCCTCCACCAGGGCCGCAAGACCGACCTCGCCCAGACCGCACTGGGCCTGATCCGCCCCGGCCAGACCGTGTACCTCGACGCCGGCACCACCGCCCGCAGCGTCGCGCAGGCCCTGCGCCGCACGCCCGAACTGACCCGCACACTGCGCGTCGTCACGCACGGCATCGACGTGGCCTACGAACTGAACGGCGAATGCCCGCTGTACGTCGTGGGCGGCGAGGTATACGGCAGCACCTTCAGCCTGACCGGACCCGACGCGCTGGACACCGTCCGCCGCTACCGCTACGACCTGTTCCTGGTCGGCTGCACCAGCATCGACCCCACGCGCGGCCCCACCAACAGCAACCTGATCGAGGCGCAGCAGAAGGCCGCCATCATCGCGCAGTCCACCCGCACCGCCCTGATCGCCGACAGCAGCAAGTGGGGACCGCCCGGTTTCGCCACCTTCGCCCGCTTCGACCAGCTACGCGACTGGGTGACCGACCACGCGCCCGCCGACGCCCGCGCGGCCTTCGAGGCGCACGGCGTGCAGGTCCACCAGCCCCAGCTCCGGTAGACCGCCCTGGCCTCATGCGGACGGTCCCTGATGAGGCCAGCCGCTAGCGGACCTGCGTGCGGAAGCACACGCTGCCGCCCGCACCCGCCGCGAGGTCCGTGGTGTATGTCAGGCCCCCGGCGCTCAGGCTGGCCGCGTCGGCGTCGGCGGCGGCCGTCAGGTCCGTGCCAGCGGGCGTGAACTCGCCCGCCTGCACCTGCTGCGCGGAGAGACGCACGCCCAGCGGCGCGCCCGCCGGGGCCGGCGAGGTGCCGTACGCGCCCGGCAACGCCAGCGAGTTCGCGGGAATCGTGTCGCGCAGCGCGAAATTCGCGGCGACGAACCCGCCCTCGTTCCGGAAGGCGATGCAGTACTCCAGCGTATCGCCCGGCTGCCCGCCGCCCTGCGTGCCGAACGGCGTGCCGCGCGTGACGTTCCGCACCCATTTCTGGAGCGGCACGCGCGGCGGCGTGAACACCGTCACGTCCTCAGCCGCGCTGCCCTGCGGGTCGAAGGTCGCCGTGGCCGTCCCGGCCGCCGACGTGCGCGCCGGGTCGAGGTAACTGGCCTGCGCGGCGTTCTGGTACGTGGCGGGATCCGGCGCGGCGAGCGTCACGTCGAAGGTGACGCTGACGGCCGCCCCGGCCGGCAGGGTGAACGTCCCCCAGGCCGGGGCGGCGCTGCCGGGCGCCGGGTCCGTGACGGCCGTGCGGGTCGCGCCGCCGCCCAGCGTGATCGCCTGCGTCCGCGCGAACGTGAAGCGGGCCGGGAGGGCCGGGTCCTGCACGGTCACGTCGGTCGCCTCGCTGCGCCCGGCGGCGTTGCTGACCGTGATGGTGTACGTGGCGGCCGTGCTGGTCGTGAACCGGGTGGGGGTCGCGGTGGTCTTGGTGACGGTCAGCGCGGGCGTACACAGGCCCGGCAGCGGGGCCGCAGCGTTGTCGTAGACGATCTCCCCTGTGCCGCCGGCACCTGCCTGCGCGCCATACGGATTGGTGATGCCCGCTACGGGTTCGTTCAACCCCGGATTGCCCCCTGCCACGTCGGCACTGCCCACCCTGACCCCCTGGGCCAGCAGGACCGCGCCGCCACCGCCCCCAGCGCCAGAACCCTGCGTTTCACTGCCGCGCAGCGGCAATCCCGACTTGCCACCTGCGCCGCCCCTGACCTCCGCCGTGACGCCCGCCAGCACACCGGCGGTCGTGACCACCGCGACCGTGCCGCCGGCCCCGCCCCCGCCGGCCGCGTCCCGACCGGCCGGTTCGCCGTTCTGACCGTTGGAGCGCAGCACGCCGTTGCCCGTCACTCGCCCCGCGCGGATGAAGATCACGCCGCCCCCTGTCCCGCCGCTGCTTTGCGCGGTACTCGGTGCGTCGGCGGCGTTGTTGCTGTCGCCCGCGCCGCCTCCACCGCCCGCGAACAGACGCGTGGCGTCCGGCGCGAGGCCCTGCCCGCCCAGTCCGCCCACCTCGCGCGACCCGTCACCCTGGCAGGCGTAATAGGTGGTCGCGCCGGACGTCAGGGTGCGGCAGGCAGCCTTCACGTTCGCGGCCAGCGCGTCGTACTGCGCCTGCGTGCGGTACACGCCGTAACTCCAGCCGCCGGTGCCGCCCGTCCCGACGTTCCCGCCGCCACCGCCGCCCGCGTTGTGCTGGGTGCCGCCGCCGCCCGCGTTGCCGGGCGCGCCGCGCGCGACGGTCAGGCCGCCGGGATAGCCCAGGTCACCGGCCGCCAGTCCGGACGGCGTGCCGGTGTACCCGCCGGTCACGGTCGCGCCGCGCACCAGGGTGGGCGTCCCGGCGTGCCCTTCGCCCTTCATGGCGCCGCGCGAGGTGATCGTGGTGTAGGCACCCGCATAATCCTGAGCGTTGGCACCACTGATGACGCCCCCCACGAACGAGCCGCCGCCCCGGAATCCGGCGGCGCTGGCGTCCACGGTCGCCCCGCCCATGTTGAGGGTGCCGGCCACGTCGAACACGACGACGCCGCCCGTCTCGCCGTTCCAGACGGGCGGGCGGACCGTGCCGCTCAGGGTCAGCGCGGAGTGCTGCGGCACCCGCAACACCTGAAAGGAGCGGCGCGCGGCGCTGGCGGTGGCGGGACCGGACTCGTAGGTGTAACGCAGCGGGTCGCGCAGCGTCACGACCGCGCCGCTGACGGCCGTCACGACCCCGAACTCGTAGCGGCCAGCGCCGCGCAGGTCAGTCACGCCCCGGCCCGTGCTGCCGTTGCCGTACGCGACCGAGTTGGAGTTGTTCAGCACGCCGTCCTGCATCTGGATGACGAAGACCAGGTCACCCGGCGTGAGGGGCGCGGTCGCGGCGTCGGCGCCGCTGCGCAGCGTGCCCAGGTTCAGGGTGCGGCCCGCCGCGCTGGCGGTGCCGCTGCCGGGGTAGTAGGTGTTGCGCACGTAGGTGGGTCCGTCGCGGCCCGGCAGGGCGCAGGCGGCGCTCTGCGCGGCGGCCAGGGACGGCAGCAACACTCCGCAGAGGGCAGCGGTCAGCAGGGCGAGGCGGGCGGGGCGCATAAACACAGTATGTCTCGGGGTTCTGACAACCGCCTTGCTTAAGACCGGCCGGCGCGGGCCTGTTCCTGCGCCGGACACACCCTGCAGGCCTTCACAGACCAGAGGCAATTCCCGTACAGTGAAATTCAAGTTCATCAACTGAAAAACCTGCCGCGCCCGAGGAGACTCCCATGACCCAGTCCACGACACAGCCGACCCCCCTGACCGACCTGCCCGCCGGCATGACCATCACCGCGCCCGTCACTGGCGCGCAGCGCGAGATCCTGACCCCCGAGGCGCTGGCGTTCGTGGCCGACCTGCACCGCCGCTTCGAGGGCCGCCGCCAGGAACTGATGGCCGCGCGCGAGGCCCGCCAGGAACGCCTGGACGCCGGGGAACGCCCGGACTTCCTGCCGGAGACCGCGCACGTCCGTGAAGGCGACTGGCGGATCGCGCCGCTGCCCGCCGACCTGCGCGACCGCCGGGTGGAGATCACCGGCCCGGTGGACCGCAAGATGATCATCAACGCGCTGAACAGCGGCGCGCGGGTGTTCATGGCCGACTTCGAGGACGCCTCCTCGCCCACCTGGGAGAACTGCGTGGACGGCCAGATCAACCTGCGCGACGCCGTGCGCCGCACCATCCGCCTCGAAACGAACGGCAAGACGTACCAGCTGAACGAGAAGACGGCGGTGCTGCTCGTCCGCCCGCGCGGCTGGCACCTGCCGGAAAAGCACGTCCAGGTGGACGGTCAGACCGTGTTCGGGGCGTTGTTCGACTTCGGGCTGTACGCCTTCCACAACGCGGCGGAACTGCTCGCGCGCGGCTCCGGGCCGTACTTCTACCTGCCCAAGATGGAATCGCACCTCGAGGCGCGGCTGTGGAACGACGTGTTCACGCACGCCGAGGCCACACTCGGCCTGGATCACGGTGTCATGAAGGGCACGGTGCTGATCGAGACGATCCTCGCGGCCTTCGAGATGGACGAGATCCTGTACGAGTTGCGTGACCACTCGGCCGGACTGAACTGCGGCCGCTGGGACTACATCTTCAGTTACATCAAGAAGCTGCGTAACCAGCCGGGGCACGTGCTGCCGGACCGCGCGAAGGTCACGATGGCCGTACCCATGATGCAGGCGTACAGCCGCCTCGCCATCCGGACCTGCCACCGGCGCGGCGCGCCCGCCATCGGCGGCATGAGCGCCTTCATCCCGGTCAAGGGCGACGAGGCAAAGAACGCCGCCGCCTTCGAGCAGGTCCGCCTCGACAAGGAACGCGAGGCGACGAACGGGCACGACGGCACCTGGGTCGCGCACCCGGGCATGGTGGCCCTGGCGACCGAGGTGTTCGACCGCCTGATGCCCGAACCCAACCAGATCGGCAGCGACAAGCAGATGGACCTGACCGTCACCGCCGACGACCTGCTGACCCCCCCGGACGGCACGGTGACCGAGGCCGGCGTGCGCGTGAACATGAACGTGGGCATCCAGTACCTCGCGGCGTGGCTGCGCGGGTCGGGCGCCGTGCCCATCCACAACCTGATGGAGGACGCCGCGACCGCCGAGATCAGCCGCGCGCAGCTGTGGCAGTGGCGCGCGCAGGGCGTCACCCTGGACGACGGACGCACCCTGACCCCGGACCTGTTCGACGCGCTGTACGACGAGGAAAGCAGCAAGCTGGGAGCGGACTTCGCAGACGCCGCGCGCCTGTTCCGCCAGACCGCCACGCAGTCCCCGCTGATGGACTTCCTGACCCTGCCCGGCTACGAGGCGCTGGCCTGAGACGGATTCCACTCTGCGGAGCAGCCCTACGAGTCGCATCCGCCCGGACCCGGCGGGCGTTGCAGTCCCTTCAACCGGAGTCCGTATGAGCAGCGAGGAACCGCGCGCCCGCGCGGGCCGGGCGCGCGGCGCGGAAGCGCCCGGCAGCGTCCGCACCCTGGAACGCGGGCTGGGCGTGCTGTGGGCGCTCGCCGGGCTGCGCGAGGCGACACTGTCGCAGGTGGCGCGCGCCGCCGGCCTGTCCCCCAGCACCGCCTCGCGGCTGCTGGAGACGCTGCGGCAGCAGGGCTTCGCGGACTGGGACGAGGTGTCCGGACTGTACCGGGTGGGCCTGCGCGCCTATCAGGTGGGCATGGCCTTCGACGCCGCGCAGGCGCTGACCGGCGCGGCGGCGGCCGAGATGCGCGCCCTGGTCGCCCAACTGGGCGAGAGCGTGAACCTCGCGGTGCTGCGCCCGCACGGCGAGACGGGCCTGGAAGCCGCGTACGTGTATCAGGTGGAGGGTCCGCAACTGGTGCGGATGTTCACGCGGGTCGGGGCGGGCGCGCCGCTGCACGCCTCGGGCGTGGGCAAGGTGCTGCTGGCCCCGCGCGACCCGGCCGAGGTGCGCGCCGCGCTGGAGACCGCGCCCCTGGTACCGTTCACGCCGCATACCCTGACCACACCGGCCGCCGTGCTGGACGCCCTGGCCCGCGTGCGCGAGCAGGGCTACGCGCTGGACGATCAGGAACGCGAACTCGGCGTGCGCTGCGTGGCCGTCCCGGTCCGCGGCGCGGACGGCGGGGTCGCGGCGGCCCTGAGCGTCTCGGCGCCCACGTCCCGCCTGACGCCCGCCGACGTGCCGCGCTTCCTGGCGGCGGCGCAGGGGGCGGCCGCGCGGATCGGGGCGCGGCTGGGCTGGACAGGTTGAGTGGGCTGGACGGGTGGCGCCCGATCCACGGCGCGCGGCCTATGCTGCGGCGCATGGCGATTCCTTCCACCGGCGGGCGCGCATGAGCGCCGCGCCTCTCCTCTCTCCCGCCGCCCGCGCCCTGGCCGAACGGCTGCACGTGGCCCTGGCCGACCGCTGCGCCCAGCTGGACGGCCCCGGCCTGGCCCACACCGCGCCGGCTGTCCCCGAATTCCTGCCGGAGTACCGCGCCGCGCCCGTGCCCGCCGACCTGCGGCCGGGCCGGGCGGAACTGATCGTGGAGGCCAGCGACCTGCACGCCCTGCGCGCCGCCCTGACCAGCGGGGCGAACGCGGTCGTGATCGACTTCGACGACACTTTCTCGCCCACCCGCGCGAACGTGGCGGCGGCGTACGGGGCGCTGCCGGAGTGGCTGGCGGCCCCAGTGCCACTGCTGGCCCGGCCACGGGCGCTGTACGCGCTGGAGGCGCACGAACCTTTCGGTGGGCAGCCGGGCCGGGCGGCGCTGTGCGACCTCGCCGCGCTTCTCACCGCAGGAGCAGGGCTGACGGCCGGGGCGGGCCGCGCACCTCACCTGTACCTGCCGAAACTGGAGTCCGTGGCGCAGGCGCAGGTCTGGGCCGACGCGCTGGCGCTGGCCGAAGGGCACCTGGGCCTGGGGCGCGGCACGCTGCGCGTCTGCCTGCAGATCGAGACGTTCCCTGGCCTGCTGGCCGCCGACGCGCTGCTGTTCACGCTGCGTGACTGGGCGTTCGGGCTGAACGCCGGGCGCTGGGACTACGTGTTCAGCCTCGTGAAGACGGTGGGCGCGGATCTGGGCCGCCCGGTTCCGCCACGCGCAGGCCTGGGCATGGATCTGGACGCCATGCAAGCCTACGCGCAGGCGCTGGTGGACGTGTGCCGGGCGCGCGGGGCGCAGGCGGTGGGCGGCACGGCGGCCGTCGCCCCGGACTCCAGCGACCCGCAGCCCGCGCTGGCTGCCGTGCGGGCCGACAAGGCCCGTGAGGCCGCGCAGGGCTTCCAGGGTGCCTGGGCGGGCCTGCCGGAACTGCTGGACGCCGTGCGGGAGGGTCTGCGCGCCCCGGCGGCCGCTTCAGATGTGGCTCCCGTCACGAGCGCGCGCCTGCTGGACCTCCCCCACCCTGGCCCGCTCGACGGGGCCGAGGTGCTGGACACGGCAGGTCTCGCGCTGGACGTGTTCCGCGCGTGGCTGGCCGGACAGGGCGTCGTGACGCGCGGGGGGCGCATCGAGGACACCGCCACGGCGGAACTCGCGCGCGCGCTGCTGTGGCAGTGGGTGACGGTCCGCGCGCCCCTCGGCGGGGGCGGTACCCTCACGCCCGACACCTACCGGGCGCTGCGCCGCCGCCTCGCTCCGGATGACGCGCCCGAGGCGCAGTTGCTCGACCACCTCGTCCTGAGCGCCGCGCCGCCCGCGTACTTACCGGCCGAGGCGGCGCGGTTGAACCTCACCGACCCACCTGAAAGGATGCCGCATGACTGAAATCGACCCCATCGCCGGGCTGGCCGCCCACGCCCGCGCCGCCTGCCTGGACCTCGCGCGCCTGACCGAGGTGCCGGGCGAGATCACCCGCACGTTCCTGAGCCCCCCCACGCGGGACGTGACCGCGTACCTGAGCGCCTGGGCCCACGAACTGGGCCTGAGCGTGCGCGTGGACGCCGCCGGGAACCTCCGCGCGCGCCGCGAGGGACCCTCACCGGACGCGCCGACCCTGTACCTGGGCTCGCACGTGGACACCGTCCCGAACGCCGGGGCGTTCGACGGTGTGCTGGGCGTCACGCTGGCCTTCGCGGTCGCGGCGGCGCTGCGGGACACGCCGCTGCCGTTCGCGCTGGAACTGCTGGCGTTCAGCGAGGAGGAAGGCGTGCGCTTCGGCGTGCCGTTCATCGGGAGCCGCGCCCTGACCGGCACGCTGGACCCGCTGCTGACCCTGGAGGACGCGCGCGGCGTGAGCGTGCGCGGCGCCCTGGAAGCGTACGGGCTGGACCCGGCCGAGCTGCCCGGCGCGCGGGTGAACGGTCAGAGCGTGGGCTTCCTGGAATTCCACATCGAGCAGGGACCGGTGCTGCAGGCGGCGGGGGCCAGCGTGGGCGTCGTGAGCGCCATCGCCGGGCAGGACCGGCTACTGCTGGACTTCGCGGGGCAGGCGTCGCACGCCGGGACCACACCCATGGCCCACCGCCGGGACGCGCTGGCCGCCGCGGCGCGCTTCGCGGTGGCCGCCGAGGACCTCGCGCGCGCCACGCCGGGTCTGGTCGCCACGGTCGGCGTGATGACCGCCCGGCCCGGCGCGATCAACGTGATTCCCGGCGAGGCGCACTGCACGCTGGATATCCGCCACGAGCATGACCTGGTGCGCGCCGGGGCTCTGGACACGCTGCTGGCGGATGCCCGGCGCTTTGCCGGGGAACGCGGCGTGACCCTGACCGTCACGCACAAGATGGCGCAGCCCGCCGTCCCGATGGACCCGGCCTTCCGGGGCGGCCTGCGCCGCGCCGCCGCGCGGGTCGGCCAGCTCGCCCCCGACCTCGTGAGCGGGGCCGGGCACGACGCCATGATCCTGGCGGACGTGATGCCCGCCGCGATGCTGTTCCTGCGCTCCCCGAACGCCCTGAGCCACCACCCGGACGAGATGGCCGAACCCGCTGACGTGGAGGCGGCCCTGCGCTTGGGCGTGGCGTTCGTGCAGGACCTCGCCGCGCAGGGAACGCGCTGATGGCGCTGGACCTGCTGATCCGGGGCGGCACGCTGGTCACGCCGCACGGCCCCCTCCAGGCGGACCTGGGCGTGGAGGACGGGCAGATCGTCAGCCTCGCGCTGGACGTGTTCGCGCCCGCACGCACCGAGATCGACGCGACGGGCCTGCACGTCTTTCCCGGCGTGGTGGACGCCCACGTGCACCTGAACGAACCGGGCCGCACCCACTGGGAAGGCTTCGACACCGGCACGCAGGCTCTCGCGGCGGGCGGCGCGACCAGCCTGCTGGACATGCCGCTGAACTCCAGCCCGCCGCTGCTGAACCGCGCGGCCTTCGACGCGAAACGCGCGGCGGGCGAGACCCACTCCCGGCTGGACTTCGGGCTGTGGGGCGGCCTGACGCCTTTGAACCTGAGCGAACTGGACGACCTCGCCGCCTGCGGCGTGATCGGGTTCAAGGCCTTCATGAGCCACAGCGGCCTGGATGAATTTCCGGCCGCCGACGACGCCACGCTGTTCGACGGTCTGCGCGCCGCGCGGCGCCTGGGACTGGTCGTCGCCACGCACGCCGAGAGCGACGGCTTCACGCGCACGCTGTCGCAGGTAGCCCGCGCGCACGGGCGGCTGGGCGTGCGCGACTACCTGGACTCCCGCCCGCCCGTCACGGAGGCCGAGGCGGTGGGCCGCGCGATCCTGTTCGCCGAGGAAACCGGCGCGGCCCTGCACCTCGTGCACCTCAGCACCGCGCGCAGCGTCGCCCTGGCTGCCGAGGCCCGCGCGCGCGGCGTGGACGTCACCGCCGAGACCTGCCCCCACTACCTCCACTGGACCGCGGAGGACGTCGAACGGGTCGGGGCACTCCTCAAGTGCGCGCCGCCCATCCGGGACGCCGGCACCCGCGAGGCCCTCTGGGCGGCGCTGAAAGCCGGGCGGATCGACACAGTCGGCAGTGACCACTCGCCCGCCCCGCACGAGCTGAAGACCGGGGACGACTTCTTCGCCATCTGGGGCGGCATCAGCGGCGCGCAGTCCACCCTGAACGTCCTGCTGGACGGCGGGTACCGGGCGCGGGGCCTGCCGCTGGAACTGATCGCGGCCGTCAGTGCCCTGAATCCCGCGCGGCGCTTCCGCCTGGGCGGCAAGGGGCAGCTGGAGGTCGGCCTGGACGCCGACTTCGCACTGGTCGACCTGAACGAGACCTTCCAGCTCACCGAACTGTTCGACCGCCACCAGGGCAACCCCTACCGCGGCCAGACCTTCCAGGGCCGCGTGCAGGCCACGTACCTGCGCGGCCAGCGCGTGTTCGCGCAGACGCCCACCGGCGCGCAGTTCAGCGACACCGTGCGCGGGCAGCTGCTGACGCCCGGCATTCATCCCACAGGAGAGGCATGAAACACCTTGGTTCCACCCGTTCCGTGTTGCGTGAGGCGCACGCGGTCATCACGCCCGAAACCTTCGTCCGCACGGGACTGGCCGAGTGGCCGGGCAGCGCGGTCGTTCTGCACATCGCGCCCGTGATGGGTCTGGGCGCGCGGTTCGTGCAGTTCACGGCCGAGATGCCCGCCGGGGCGCAGGCGCGCGAGTCGGCGCACGGGTATCAGCGTTTCGTGTTCGTGCTGAGCGGCGAGGTGGACGTGCAGGTAGAGGGCGGCGAGGCCCGCACGCTGCGCGAATCGGATCACGTGTTCTTCCCGGCGGGCGCAGTGCACACCCTGACGGCGCGGGAGGCCGCGCGACTGGCGGTGTTCGAGAAGCCGTACGAGGCGGCGCCGGGCGTGGACGCCCCCCCGGTCTGCTGGGGGAACGAGCGGGAGAATCCAGGCGCGCCGTTCGAGGGCGATGAAGGGCTGATCGCCCGCAAGTTGCTGCCGGACGACCCGCGCTTCGATTTCATGATGAGCACCATGAGTTTCGCGCCAGGCGCGACCCTGCCGTACCCGGAGATTCATTACATGGAGCACGGCCTGTTGATGCTGGAAGGCGAGGGCCTGTACAAACTCCAGGAGGCGTACTACCCCGTCCAGAGCGGCGACGTGATCTGGATGGGCGCCCACTGCCCGCAGTGGTACGGCGCGCTGGGGAAAGTGTGGAGCAAGTACCTGCTGTTCAAGGACATGAACCGCCACCCGCTGACCGTCCTGCCCGGAGGAACCCGATGAGCCGACGCACCCTGCCCCTGACCGACCATTACGACGTGAAACGCGGCGAGGACGGCCACCGCCGCCTGCACCCGCTGGTGCGCGGCTTTCCGCTGCTGCGTTACCCGCTGCTGAACAAGGGCACGGCCTTCACCGAGGAGGAGCGCGTGGCGCTGGGCCTGGACGGGCTGCTCGCGCCGCAGGTGGACACCCTGGAGGCGCTGGTGGAGCGGCAGTACGCCGAGTACCGCCTGATCGCGGACCCGCTGGACCGGCACGTATTCCTGCGGAACCTGCAGGACCGCAACGAGGTGCTGTTCTACGCGCTGCTGTCCGCGCACGTCGAGGAGATGCTGCCCGTCGTGTACACGCCCACCGTGGGGCTGGCCGTGCAGAAGTTCAGTCAGATCTACCGCTACCCGCGCGGCCTGACGCTCAGCACCCGCAACATCGACCGGGCCGCGCAGGCGCTGGCGAACGTGCCGCTGAACGACGTGCGGATCATCGTGGCGACCGACTCCAGCGCGATTCTGGGCATCGGAGATCAGGGGTTCGGGGGCATGGCGATCAGCATCGGGAAACTCTCGCTGTACACCGTCGCGGGCGGCGTCGGGCCGGACAAGACCCTGCCGGTCGAACTGGACGTCGGCACCGGCCGGGCCGACCTGCGAGAGGACCCCGCGTACCTGGGCGTGAAACACGACCGCCTGAGCGGCCACGAGTACCTGGGATTCATCGACCGCTTCGTGGAAGCCACGCTGGAACGCTACCCGAAGGCGATCATCCAGTGGGAGGACTTCAGCAAGGACGCCGCCTTCACGGTCCTGCACCGCTACCGGCGGGTCGTGCCGAGCTTCAACGACGACATCCAGGGCACCGGCGCGGTCGTCCTGGCGGGCGTCCTGAACGCCTGCCGACTCAAGGGCGAGGCGCTGAAGGATCAGGTCGTGGTCGTCCACGGCGCCGGCGCGGGCGGCGCGGGCGTGGCCGCCGCCATCCGCGAGGGCATGCGCCGCGAGGGCCTGAGCGATGAACAGATCGCCGCGCGGGTGTTCGTGCTCGACTCACGCGGACTGCTCACCGACGACCGCCCCATGGAGGACTACAAGAAGTCCCTCGCCACGCCACGCGCCCTCACAGACGGCTGGGCCGGACTGGACCTCGAAAACGTCATCCGTGAGGGGAAAGCCACCGTGCTGCTGGGCCTCAGCGGACAGGCCGGCATCTTCAGCGAGGCCGTCGTGCGCGCCGCGCACACCAACACGCCCCGCCCGCTGGTGTTCCCGCTCAGCAATCCCACCGCCTTCGCCGAGGCGTTGCCGGCCGACATTCTCGCCTGGACGGACGGCCAGGCCATCGTCGCCACCGGCAGCCCCTTCGACCCGGTCACGCACGCGGGCGTCACGCACGAGATCGGGCAGGGCAACAACGCCTTCATCTTCCCCGGCCTGGGCTTCGGCGCCGTCCTCGCCCGCGTCCGCGAGATCACCGACCCCATGGTCACCGCCGCCGCGTACGCCCTCGCCGACTACACCCAGACGCACTGGCCCCACCGCACCTACCCGCCCGTCGCCGAACTGAGCCACGCCAGCATCCACGTCGCCGTGGCCGTCATCCGGCAGGCCATCACCGACGGCGTCGCCACCGAATTCAACCTCCGCGACCTGAACGACACCGAACTGCTCACCCTCGTGAAACGCAAATTCTGGCAACCCACGTACCTGCCGTTCCGCACGGACAGCTGATGGCTGATGGCTGATGGGCGGCCCCACGCGAGTGGGGCCGCCCATCGGTGATTCGGAGGTCAGGCGGTCAGGACCTGTTCGATGCGCTCCAGTGCCCAGTCGAGGTCCTCGCGGGTGGTGACCAGGGGCGGGGCGAGGCGCATGGTGGTCTCGTGGGTTTCCTTGCACAGCACGCCCAGGTCGCGCAGCGCCTCGCAGTACGGGCGGGCCGGGACGTGCAGTTCCACGCCGATCAGCAGGCCCCGGCCGCGCACTTCCCGCACCAGGGGGCTGTTCATGGCGCGCAGGCGGCCGCGCAGGTACTCGCCGAGTTCCTCGGCGCGGGCGGGCAGGCCCTCGTCTTCCAGGACTTCCAGGCTGGCCTGCGCGACGGCGGCGGCCAGCGGGTTGCCGCCGAAGGTGCTGCCGTGGTCGCCGGGCCGGAACAGGTCCATCAGGGCGCGGCTGGACAGCACGGCGCTGACCGGGTACACGCCGCCGCCGAGCGCCTTGCCCAGGATGACCATGTCCGGGCGGGCGTTCTCGTGGTCCACGGCCAGCCAGCGGCCGGTGCGGCCCAGGCCGGTCTGAATCTCGTCGGCGATCATCAGGACGCCGTGGCGGTCGCACACGTCACGCAGGGCGGTCAGGAAACCGTCGGGCGGCACGATCACGCCCGCCTCGCCCTGAATGGGTTCGAACAGCACGCCCGCCGTGTTCGGCGTGATGGCGGCCTCGATGGCGGCGGCGTCGCCGTACGGGACGCGCACGAAGCCAGGCGTCAGGGGGCCGAAGGCGTTCTTGTACTGGCCCTCGCTGCTGAAGCTGACCAGGGTGGTGGTGCGGCCGTGGAAGTTGCCGTCCATGACGATGATCTCGGCCTGGTCGTGCGGGACGCCCCGGACCTCGTACGCCCACTTGCGCGCGAGTTTGATGGCCGTCTCGACCGCCTCGGCGCCGGTGTTCATGGGAATCACGGCCTCGAAGTTCAGGAGCCGGGTGACGGTCTCGTAGAACGCGGCGAGGCGGTCGTTGCGGAACGCGCGGGAGGTCAGCGTGACCTGCTGCGCCTGCTCGGTCAGCGCGCCGATGATGCGCGGGTGGCAGTGGCCCTGGTTCACGGCGCTGTACGCCGAGAGGCAGTCGAGGTAGCGGCGGCCGTCGGTGTCCCACACCCAGGCGCCCTGCGCGCGGTGGATGACCACGTCGAGCGGCTTGTAGTTGTGGGCGCCGAGGGCGTCCTCGCGGCGGAGCAGGTCGGCGGCGCCGGGGGTCAGGCGGGTGGGTTCGAGGGTGCTGGTCATGGGGTTCTCCTGGGTCGGGGCGCGGGCGGCAGGCGCGGCGCTCCTTGAAAGCAGTGCGGGGGGGGGCAGAACAGAGTGTTCCCAGACTACCCGCCCGGCTGGTTGCCCGGAAGTGCCAGAATTAGCCCGAACCGACCAGCCAGATGGTCCCGACCGCCCGCGCACTTGAGGCGGCCGGCTCCACTGGGAAACCGGCCGCTTCGTGTGCGCTGGGTCGCCGCTGCGTTCAGTGGTCCAGGATCTTGCTCAGGAAGGTCCGCGCCCGTTCGTGCTGCGGGTTCTGGTAGAAGTTCTCGGGCGTGGTGTCCTCCACGATGTTCCCGCCGTCGAAGAACAGGATGCGGTCGGCGACCTCGCGGGCGAAGCCCATCTCGTGCGTGACGACCAGCATGGTCATGCCGCTGCGCGCGAGTTCCTTCATGACGTCCAGCACTTCCTTGATCATCTCGGGGTCCAGGGCGCTGGTGGGTTCGTCGAACAGCATGACCTTGGGTTCCATCGCCAGGGCCCGCGCGATCGCCACGCGCTGCTGCTGCCCGCCGGACAGCTGCGCCGGGTACTTGCTGGCCTGCTCCTCGATGCCGACGCGGCGCAGCAGTTCCAGGCCGCGTTTCTCGGCGTCGGCGCGGCTGGCCTTGCGCACCCGGATGGGCGCCAGGGTGATGTTCTCCAGGACGGTCAGGTGCGGGAACAGGTTGAAGGACTGGAAGACCATTCCCACCTCGCGGCGGATGGCGTCCAGGTTCCCCTTGCCGTTCAGCGGAATGCCGTCCACGGTGATGGACCCGGCGTCGTGGGGGTCCAGGGCGTTCAGGGTACGGATGAAGGTGCTCTTGCCGCTGCCGCTCGGGCCGATGATCACGACGACCTCGCCGGGCTGCACGGTCAGGTTCACGCCGCGCAGGGCGTGGAAGGAACCGAAGTGCTTGTGAACGTCGTGGGCCTCGATAATCGCCGTCATGGGGGCTCCTTTGGTCATCAGCGCGACACCACCTTGAGGCGGCGCTCGAGCTGGTCGGTGAACAGGGTCATCACGGTCGTCAGGGTCAGGTACACGGCGGCGACGGTCGTGAGAACCGGGATGGGCAGGAACGTCTCACTGCTGACGCGCGAACCGGCCAGCGTGAGTTCCAGCAGCGAGATGGAACTCGCCAGCGAGGAGTCCTTGAGCAGCGCGACCATGTTGTTCACCAGGGGCGGCGTGACGATCCGCAGCGCCTGCGGCATGACGACCGTGACCATGGTCTGCGTGCCGCTCAGGCCCAGCGAGCGCGCCGCCTCGTTCTGCCCGCGCGGCACGGCCTGCAGTCCGGCGCGGATCACCTCGGCGTTGTACGCGCCGACGTTCAGGGCCAGCGCCAGCACCGCCGACGAGAACTCGTTCAGCTGGACGTTCAGGCCCACGGATTCCAGGATGGCGGGCAGGGCGTTGTACACGAACAGCAGCTGCACCAGCAGCGGCGTGCCGCGGATCACCCAGATGAACAGCGAGGCGGGAACGCGCAGCAGCCACAGGTGCGAGGTGCGGGCCAGTCCGACGAGCGCGCCGACGCCCAGCCCGAACGCGCCGGAGATCAGCGTGAGCAGCAGCGTGGTCCGGGCGCCCTCCACGAACAGGTCGGCGCGCGGTCCAATCGGGTCGGGCATCTGTCCCAGCACGAAACTGATCAGCCAGAACAGCGCGTAGAAGGCGGCGACGGCCCCCACGACCCACGCGGCGGTGGTCAGCAGCGGGTGCCGGGGCGCGGCGGATTTCAGCGACACCGGACGTCCTGCCCGAAGTGGCTCCTGGAGATCTTCGCGTACGTGCCGTTGGCCTGCACGGTCTTCAGGCTGGCGTTCACGGCGCCCAGCAGGGTCTTGTTGCCCTTGGCGACCGCCATGCCGAGTTTCTCCTGGAACAGCATCTCACCCTGCTGGAGTTTCTTGCCGTTCAGTTTCAGCGCCTCGAGGCTGTAGAACTTCTCGTTCACCATGGCGTCCACGCGGCCGCTCATCAGGGCCTGCAGGGCGCCGGAGTTGTTGGGGAACAGGCGCAGGTTGCGGTCGCCCGTGACCTTCTTGATCTGGTCGACGTAGGTGGTGCCGACCTGCGTGGAGACGGTCTTGCCTTTCAGATCGGCGGCGGTTTTCGGGCCGCCGGGCCGGCTGAGGATCACGCCGCCGCTGCAGTAGTGCGGCAGGCTGAAGTCCACGGCCCGCGCGCGTTCCGGCGTGATGCCGTGCGAGGAGATCACGAGGTCGAAGCGGTTCTGGTTCAAACCGATCAGCAGGTTGTCGAAGGGCTGGTTGATCCATTCGGCCTTCACGCCCATCTGCTTTGCGATGGCGTTGCCGAGGTCGTACTCGAAGCCTTTCATGGTGTTGCCCTCGAAGTACGTGAACGGTTTGAATTCGGCGTTCGTGCCGATCTTGAGGGTGCCGGACGCCTTGATCTCGGCCAGCGTGCGCGCCTGCGCGGAGGTCAGGGTGGCCGCGCCGAGCAGCGCCCCCAGGCTCAGGGTCAGGCGGGTCAGGTGCAGGCGGGTCAGGGGCTGTCGGGTCGTGGTGTGGGTCATGAAGTCTCCAGTGTGGCGGCGGAAGCTGGGTTCCGGGTGAAAACCGGCGGGTGAAGGCGGGCCGGCGCAGGTGAAACCGGGCGGGAACCGCGGGTGGGAACGCGGCGCGTCCCGGCAGGAATGTGGTTGGCGGAGGTTATAGCGGTGGTCTGGCCGGGACGCAAGGCCAGATGTGCGGATTCCGGGGAGGCCAGTGGGCCGGACGGACCGGCGAAGCGCGTCCCGTCGCCGGGCACGCACGGGATCATAGCGGTCCCGGCTGCCGGCAGGGCCGCGCGGTCCAGACCATGCGCGGCGGCCGTCACCGGTGCCCCGCCGCGTCGGCCAGCGCCCGCGCCAGCAGCCCGGCCGCGCGGCGCAGCTGCGGCAGGTCCAGCCCGCCGTACCCGAGCAGCAGGCCGTTGCGGTCCGCGCCGCCCAGGTAGTACGGGGTCAGGGTCGGCACGAGCACACCCAGCGCCCGCGCGCGCGCACTCACGTCGGCGGCGTCCAGCGCCGGGTCGAGTTCCAGGTGGGCGTGCAGCCCGGCTTCCAGGCCCATCAGGCGGGCGTGGGCGCGGCTGCCGCCCAGCGCGCCGCTCAGGGCCGCGCGGCGGGCCGCGTAGGTCTTGCGCATCCGGCGGATGTGCCTCTCCAGGTGCCCCCCGGTGATCATCAGGGCCAGGGCGCGCTGCACCGGCCAGCTGGTGTGCGCGTCCAGCCGGCTGCGGACCCGTAGCAGCCGCTCGCGCAGCGGGCGGGGCGCGACCAGATACCCCACCCGCACCGCCGGGGACAGCACCTTCGAGAAGGTTCCCAGGTACACGACGTGCCCGCCGGTGTCCAGCGACGCCAGGGACGGCAGCGGCGCCGCCCCGTACCGGAACTCGCTGTCGTAATCGTCCTCGATGATCAGGGCGTCGTGCGTCTGCGCCCATTCCAGCAGCGCGAGCCGCCTCGGAATGGACAGCCGCACGCCCAGCGGGAACTGGTGGCTGGGCGTGGTGTACACCAGCAGCGGCGCGTCCGGTCCGCCCGGCAGGGCGTCCAGGCGCAGGCCGTCGTTGTCCACCGGGAGCGGCGTGATCCGCGCGCCCCGCTCCTGAAAGATCTGCCGCGCCAGCCGGTACCCCGGGTCCTCGAACGCCACGTGATCGCCGGGCGCCAGGACCGCCTGCGCGATCAGGTCTACGCCCTGCAGCGCCCCGGACGTGATGATCACGTCGTCCGGGTCGCACATGAACCCCCGCGCGCGTTTCAGGTACGCGGCGACCGCGCCGCGCAGGTCCGGGTCGCCCGCCGGGTCCGCGTAATCGCCGGGCAGCGGCGCGTCCGCCACCGCGCGCCACACGCGCCGCCACTCGCCGCGCGTCAGGGCGTCCGTGTCGGTCTGCCCCACCCGGAACGCCAGCAGGTCCGGCGGTCCCGGATGCTCCACCTGCGGTTCCGGCACGTCCCGACGCAACCAGCGGGCGCTGCGGCTGGGCGCCGGGCGGGCCGGGGCGGGCGCGCGGTCCACGGCGAGGTCCGGCGCGACGAACGTGCCGGACCGGTCCCGGCCGATCAGGAACCCCTCGGCCAGCAGATCCTCGTACGCCTCGAACACCACGTTCCGGCCGACGCCCAGCGCCAGCGCCAGCGCCCGCGTGGACGGCAGCCGCTGCCCCGGTTCCAGCGTCCCGCCGGACGCCGCCGCCCGCAGTTGCGCGGCCAGCTGCCGGGCCAGCCCCACGCCGGACGCGCGGTCCAGCGAGAGCGGCAGGTCCACCGGGGCCGGGGCCGGACGGCCGGCAGGGGGAGAGGCGTCCATCACCGCCCATTCTTACCACGCGGCCCTGCCCTCCTCCCTGCCCGCCCGGCCGGGTGCCTGGCTTCAGCGGTTCTGCGTCAGCGGTTCTGCGTCAGCGGTTCTGCGGGAAGCCGAGGTCCACGCGGCTGCCGGCCGGGTCGGGCCAGCGGGACGTGACGACCTTCGTGCGGGTGTAGAACTTCACGCCGTCCGGGCCGTACATGTGCGTGTCGCCGAACAGGCTGGCCTTCCACCCGCCGAACGAGTAGTACGCGACCGGCACGGGAATCGGCACGTTGATGCCCACCATGCCCACCTGACAGTCGAACTGGAACTGCCGGGCAGCGCCGCCGTCACGCGTGAAGATCGCGGTGCCGTTCCCGAACTCGTTGTCGTTGATGAGCTTCAGACCCGCCTCGTAGCTGGGGACGCGCACGACGCACAGGACCGGACCGAAGATCTCGTCGCGGTAGGCGTCCATGTCGGGCGTGACGTGATCGAGCAGCGACACGCCCAGGAAGAAGCCGTTCCCGTCGAAGGTCTGCGCCCGGCCGTCGACCACGACGGTCGCGCCCTGGTCGGCGGCGCTGCCGATGTACCCGGCGACCCGGTCGCGGTGCTCGCGGGAGATCAGCGGCCCCATCTCGTTCGCGGCGTCACTGCCGGGGCCGACCTTCAGCGAGGGCAGGCGCGAGGCGATGGCGTCCACCAGTCCGTCCGCCACGTCCCCGACGGCCAGGACCACGCTGATCGCCATGCAGCGCTCCCCGGCGGACCCGTACGCGGCGCTGACGGCGGCGTCGGCGGCCATGTTCACGTCCGCGTCGGGCAGGACCAGCATGTGGTTCTTCGCGCCGCCCAGCGCCTGCACGCGTTTGCCGTGCTCGGTGCCCTTCTGGTAGATGGAGCGCGCGATCGGCGTGCTGCCCACGAAACTGACCGCCGCGATGTCCGGGTGCTCCAGCAGCGCGTCCACCGCCTCCTTGTCCCCGTGAATGACCGTGAACACGCCGTCCGGCAGGCCCGCCTGTTGCAGCAGGTCCGCGATGAACAGACTGGCCGACGGGTCCTTCTCGCTGGGTTTCAGGATGAACACGTTCCCGCACGCCAGCGCGTTCGCGATCATCCACAGCGGCACCATCGCCGGGAAGTTGAACGGCGTGATGCCCGCCACCACGCCCAGCGGCTGCTGGATGGAGTACACGTCCACGCCGGTACTCGCGCCCTCGGAATACCCGCCCTTGAGCAGGTTGGGAATCCCGCACGCGAAATCCACGTTCTCGATGCCGCGCGCGATCTCCCCCAGCGCGTCCGCGTGCACCTTCCCGTGCTCGCTGGTCAGGATGCGCGCCAGATCATCGCGGCGGGCGTCCAGCAGCGCCCGGAAGCGGAACATGATCTCCGCCCGGCGGCTCAGCGGCACCGTGCGCCACGACCGCGCCGTCTGCACGGCCGCCGCCACCGCCGTGTCCACCTCGGCGCGGCTGGCGAGGTCCACGAGGCCCTGCACCTCCCCGGTCGCCGGGTTGAACACCTTCGCGCTGCGGCCCGACGTGCCGGGCGTCAACTTGCCCCCCAGCCAGTGGTTGATGGGCGCGGGCTTGGTCATCGTGTCAGTCATTGGGAACTCCTGTGGAGGGGAAGGCGGGGAGGGAGAGCGTCAGTCGGCGGCGACGGGCGAGCCGATCATCTGATCGACCAGGGCGAGGGCTTCCTCGTAGGCGGCGAGGCCCTCGTCGAGTTCCTCGCGGGTGACCACCAGGGGCGGGCAGACCCACAGGAAGTTGAAGCGGCTGTACGCGTATACGTGGCGGCTCTTGAGGTGCGCGGCGAGGCGGCCCATCTCCGGCGAGGTGCCGTTGAACGGGGCCAGCGGCTCCTTCGTGGCCTTGTCCCGCACGAGTTCCAGGACGCTGAACAGGCCCTTGTAGCGCACGTCGCCCACGCAGGCGTACCGCGCCTTCATGGCCTCCAGGCGCTGCCCGAGGTAGTCGCCGAGTTCGCGGGTGTGCTCGAACAGCCCCTCGTCCTCGTAGACCTTCAGGTTGGCGACGGCGGCGGCCAGCGAGACCGGGTGCCCGCTGTACGTCAGGCCGCCCGCCAGGAAGTGCGTCTCGAAGTACTCCGCGATGGCGTCGCTGACGACAACCGCGCCCAGCGGCATGTACCCGCTGGTCAGGCCCTTGGCGCAGGTGACGATGTCGGGCTTGATGCCGTAATGCTGCGTGGCGAGCCAGGTGCCGGTCCGGCCGAAGCCGCTCATGACCTCGTCGTCGATCAGGAGGATGCCGTACTTATCGCACAGGGCGCGCAGTTTCGGGTAGTAGTCGTCGGGCGGGACGAGCAGACCGTTGCTGCCGGTGATGCCCTCGACCATGATCGCGGCGATGGTGTGCGGCCCTTCCATCTGGATGATCTCCTCGATGTGCGACACGCACTCGCGCCCGCAACTGTCCGGCGTCTTCCCGAACGGGCAGCGGTAGCAGTACGGGTCGAAGGCGCGCACGATGCCGGGCACGCCGGGCTCGACCGGCCAGCGCCGGGGGTCGCCGCTGGCGGTCATGCTGCCCATCGTCGCCCCGTGGTAGGAGCGGTAGCGGGTGATGATCTTGTCGCGCCCGGTGTACAGGCGGGCGATCTTCATGGCGTTCTCGTTCGCCTCGCTGCCGCCCAGCGTGAAGAAGCTCTTGCCCAGGCCCGTCACCTCACGCAGTTTCTGCCCCAGCTGCGCGCGGACGTCCGTGGCGAAGCTCGGCCCGGCGAAACACATGGTGTCCACCTGCGCCTTGATGGCGTCCAGCACCGCCGGATGCTGATGCCCGACGTTGATGTTGATCAGCTGACTGGAGAAGTCCAGCCACGCGTTGCCGTCGCCGTCGAAGAAGTGGCTGCCCTTCCCACCGGTCATGTGGATGGGGTTCGTCTGCGTCTGCACGCTCCACGAGAACAGGGTGTGGTCACGGTTCGCCTGGATGATGTCGTGCGTGTCGGGATGCGGGTCGGGCATGGGCGAAACCTCCAAAAATGACAGGGTGAACCCGGCAGTGTGCAGGGCGCAGACTTCAGAAAGAAAAGCGGAAACCGAACGTTACCCGAAGTGTAGTTTTTTGCGTGCCAGCGCGGCAAGAGACAGTCTGTCCAGTCGCACCGCCTACGTCCGTTCGGCGGCGTTGAGCGCCTCGCCCGCCTCGCTGCGCGTCAGCTCCAGCGCCAGATGCAGGCCCAGCTGCCGGCGGGGTTCGTCCAGGTCGGGCAGCATGGCGCGCAGCTGCTCCAGGCGGTAGTACACCGTCTGGCGGCGCACGCCCAGCCGCCGGGCCGTCTCGGCCATGTTGAAGTTCGTGGTCAGCAGGGCGTCCAGCGTGCCCAGCAGCGTCGAGCGGGGCCGGGCAGGCAGGTTCAGCAGCGGGCCCAGTTGCGCGCGCAGGAACGCCACGCTGCGCCCCGTCTCGGCCAGCGCGTCCAGCAGCGGCGCGAGGCTCGGATCGAGCGCCGGGCCGCCGTGATTCAGGATGCGGGCATGCGCCGCGCGGGTCAGCGCCGCGAAACTCACCTCGGAGCGGAACACGATCAGCGGCAGCCCGTGCAGGCGCGACGCGCCCAGCAGCGCGGGCGGCACGTCGCGGAACACCTGCACGAGTTCCAGCGCCAGCCCGTGCGCGCCCCGCTGCGCCAGCGACGCCACGAAGCCCTCCAGTTCGCCGTCGTTCATGCGGGCCAGCAGCGACCCGGTCGAGAGGAGCAGTTCCCCACCCGTGAGGAACCGTGCGGCGTCCGCCACCTCCGACACATGCACCCACGTGACGGGCTGCGTCAGGTGCGCGTGCCCGCTCACGACCTCCGCGCCCGCGAACGCCGGAAGCGTCAACAGTTCCGCCAGCGTCGGCAACATCGGATCCTCCAGTCGAACAGGGGTCATGGTGACTTCAGTGTGCGCCATCTTGCCCTCTCCCCTTGTGGGAGAGGGAGGGAGGCGCGGAGCGCCGGAAGGGTGAGGGGGCGCCCGCTCGACTCTGTCTGATCTGGCCTCGCCCGAGTCTCATATCAGATCCCTTTCGCGATCCAGTCCATCGTGCGGCTCGTCAGTTCGTCCAGGGCCTGCACGCTCAGGGCGAGGTGGTCCTCGCGGGTGTCCTCGATCCTGTTGTGGCTGATGCCGCGCAGGCTCTGCACGAACAGCATGACGGTGGGGATGCCCGCGCGGGCGACCTCGGCGGCGTCGTGCAGGGGCCCGCTGGGGAGGCGGTGCGCGGCAGGCGTGACGGTCAGGATGCTGGCCTCGGCGGCGTCGATCAGCATCGGGTGGAAGGGGATGGGTTCGATGTTCCAGAGATACCCGAAGGTGACGGTGCAGCCCGAGTCCTGCGCGAACTGCGTGGCGGCGTCCTGCGCGTCCTGCCACATGGCGGCGAGCTTGTCGGCGTCGAGGTGGCGCTGGTCGAGGGTGAGTTCGCAGGTCTCGACGACGCTGGTGACGATGCCGGGCAGGGTCTTGACGCTGCCAACCGTGCACACGCCCCCGTGCCGCGCGGCGATGTCGTAGATGGCCTGCCCGAAGCGTCCGGCAGCGAGGAAGGCGTCGCGGCGGACGTTCATGGGCGTGCTGCCGCTGTGCGCGGCCTGCCCGTGGAACGTGATGGTGTGCCGTTCGACGCCGACCGTGCCGAGCACCGCCCCGAGGGGTAGGTCGAGTCCTTCGAGGACGGGGCCCTGTTCGATGTGCAGTTCGAGGTACGCGGCGGCGTCCCTCAGTTCCGCGCGGGCGTCCGGGGCGTCCGCGAGGGTGATGCCGACGCGGCTCAGGGCGTCTTCGAGGCTCACGCCGTCGCGGTCTTTCAGTTTGCGCATCTCGGTCACGTCGAGGTTACCCCCGGCGGCGCTGGACCCGTACAGGCTGCGGCCGAAGCGGGCACCTTCCTCGTCGGCCCAGTCCACCAGTTTCAGCGTGACGGGCGGCCGCCCGGCGTACTGCTCGTTCACGCGCCGCAGGACCTCCAGGCCCGCCAGGACGTTCAGGCAGCCGTCCAGCCACCCGCCGTTCGGGACAGAGTCGAGGTGCCCGCCGATCAGCAGGGCGCGGTCGCTCTCGCCGGGCAGGGTCGCCCACCAGTTCCCGGCGGCGTCCATGTGCTGCGTGACGGGCAGCGCGTCCAGCCGCTCCTTCAGGAACGCGCGGGCGGCGACCCAGGTGTCCGTGAACGCCACCCGCTGCGCGCCGTGCTCGTCCCCGGTCAATTCACGCAGGGCTTTCAGTTCGTCGATGGTTCGTTGAGGATCAAGCATGAGTCTCCTTCGGAGACAGTCGATGGTTGAAAGTCGATGGTGAAAGGAAAATCCCAGTCCATCAACTTTCAACCATCAACCATCTACTTCTTCCCGGTGGCTTTTTCCCACACCTTGTACGTGACGGCGGCGGGGGCCGGGTCGGCTTTCAGGATGCCGAGGCTCTTGAGCAGCGTGACGTTGGCCTTGTACGTGGCGGGGTCGAGGTACCCGGCGCGGCCTTTCAGGGTGGGGCCGGCGTTGTACAGCTTGGCGACTTCGGCCATCTGCCAGGTCTGGTGGCTCGCGGCGCTGGAGCGCGTGCCTGACCCCTTGCAGGTGTTGCCGCAGTTCACGAGAACGGTCTGCACGGCTTCCTTCTGGTTCTTCACGGCGTAGTTCCAGCCTTTCAGGGTGGCGCGCACGAGTTTGGCCGCGATGTCCTCGCCGCTCTGGCCGCTGCCCTTGAAGTTCTTGTTCGCCAGGGTGCGTTCGGTGGTGAAGATCAGGTCCTCAAGGAGGTTGATGCCGTAGTCGCTGGCGTTGAAGATCTGGAGTTTGTCGAGCGGGTAGCCCAGCCCGACGATCTGGTTGACCTCGTTGTAGGTCATGGCGGACACCAGATCGACCTTGTCGGGGAAGACGATGCTGGGATCGAAGGGGTACGTGACGGCCTGCACGCTGGGGTTGCTGACCGAGGAGTCGAGGCTGGTGGTCAGGCCGTACTTCTTCAGGAGGGCCACGGCGGGGTACTCGTTCCCGCTGGGCCACACGCCCACGCGCTTGCCCTTGAAGTCGGCGGGGGTCTTGATGCCGCTGCTTTTCAGGGACACGAGGGTGTAGCCGCTCTTCTGGAACAGCTGCGCGATGTGCACGACCGGGATGCCCTGCTGCCGGGCGGTCAGCAGGTCGGTGATCCAGGTGGTACCGAAGTCGGCGGTGCCGGTGGCGACGGTCTGAATGGGGCTCTGGTCGCCGGTCGGGAGGAACTGCACGTCCAGCCCTTCGGCTTTGTAGTAGCCCTTGGCCTGCGCGACGAAGAACCCGGCGAACTGCGCCTGCGGGAACCACTTGAGCTGCACCTTGACGGGCACGAGTTTCTGCGCGGAGGCGCTGGAGGCGGCGGTCAGGAGCAGGGCGGCCAGGATCAGGGTGCTGCGTTTCATGGGAACCTCCGGGGAGTGGGGAGCGCGTTCGGGTGAAACGGGGTCGGTCAGGAGCGGCGGGGCAGCAGCCGCGCCTCGGCGGCGCTGACAAGCGCGAAGAAGGCAATCCCGGCAATGCTGGCGAGCACGATGGCGGCCCAGACGACGTCCAGTCCGAAGCGGCCCACCTCGATCTGGATGCGGAAGCCCAGGCCGTGCCCGTTCGTGCCGAAGAACTCGGCGACGATGGCGGAGATCAGGGCCAGGGTGCTGGCGACTTTCAGGGCGCCGAACACGAACGGCAGCGCGCCGGGCACGCGGACGTCCCGGAAGGTCTGCGTGGGCGTGGCGGCGTAGGTGTGCATCAGGTCCAGGTGCAGCCGCGAGGCGCTCTGCAGGCCGCGCACGGCGCCCACCACGACGGGAAACAGGACGGTAACGGCCACGACGACCGTCTTGCTGGGCCAGTCCAGCCCGACGGCTTTCACGATGACGGGTGCGAGCGCCACGATGGGAATCGAGGAGAACAGCGCGGCGTACGGCAGCAGCCCGCGTTCCAGAAAGCGGAAGCGCACGACGAGCAGCGCCAGCGCCAGCCCCAGCACCGTGCCCGCCAGGAAGCCCAGCAGCGCCTCCAGCACGAAGGTGGTGTACGTGTCCTGTAGCAGCACGCTGCGGGCGGTCCACAGGGCGCTCAGCACGCGGCCCGGCGTAGGAATCAGTCCGGCGGGGACGGCGTAGGCGCGCAGCAGCGCCTCGGTGCCCAGCACCGCCAGGAGCAGCGTGAACGCGGCGGGCAGCGTGCGGGCCGCGCGGGACTCGCCCTGCGCCGCGCCGCGCACACCGAAGGCGCCCACGGCCAGCAGGGCGAGGATGCCCGCCAGCCACGCCCGCGCGTCCGGGGGCGTGCCCTCGCCGGGCGTGGGGAGGGTCAGCGCGGCGAGCAGCAGGCCCCCCACGCCGATCAGCAGCGCGGCAGCGGTCAGCAGCGTCCCGCCGGGCCGGGCGGCGAGGGTGCGCGCGGGCGTCATCGTCTGCTCCATGGCGTCACCCACCTCTCCAGCGCGTTCACCAGGGCGACCAGCGTCACGCCCAGCACCGCGCCGTAGCCCATGATCACCCACAGGGCCACCGTGTCACTGGCCCGCGAGTTCTCGGCGAGCATCTTGCCCAGCCCGGAGAACGAGATGGTGCTGATCTCCGCGACGATGCTGCCCACCAGCGCGGACGTCACCGCCACCTTCAGCGCCGTGAACAGGTGCGGGAGGCTGGCCGGGAAGCGCAGCAGCCGGTACGTCTGCGCGGAAGAAGCATGGTAGGTGCGCATCAGGTCCAGGTGCAACGGATCGGCGCTGCGCAGGCCGCGGCTCATGCCGACCGCGACTGGGAAGAACGCGATGTACGCCGCGATGATCGCCTTCGGCAGGAAGCCCTGCACGCCGTACTGCCCGAGCAGCACCGCCAGCATGGGCGCGATCGCCACGACGGGCACCGTCTGCGACGCGACCAGCCACGGCAGCGTGGCCCGCTCGAAGGCCTGGCTGGCGACGAGCAGCAGCGCCAGCCCGATCCCGGTCACGGTCGCCAGCAGCAGGCCCAGCAGCGTCTCCCCGGCGGTGACGCCCACGTTGTACGGCAGCGCCAGTGGCGACGTGACCGGCGTACTCAGGCGCACGAAGCCCTGCGCGAGCTGCGCCGGGGCGGGCACCACCGGGTTGCGCAACTGCGAGGCGCAGGCCAGCGCCGTCCGGCAGTCCAGTTCCGCGCCGCTCGCCAGGGTCCGCCCCGCCGGGCCGACGTTCGCGGCGAGCATCAGCGGCCAGTACAGCGCCGCCGCGATCAACGCCACGATCAGCATCGGGCCCAGACCCGCCACGCGTGAGGGCCGCAGGGCGGTCACGGCCTCCCCCCGCTCACGCGTGTCCCTTCTTGAGCAGTTCGCGGATCTCGGTGGCGAGCGTGAAGAAACGTGGGTCCTCGCGGGTGTCGTCGCTGCGCGGGTGGGGCAGGTCGATGTCCACGACGCCCTCGATGCGGCCGGGGCGGGCGGTCATGACGACCACGCGGGTACTCAGGAACACCGCTTCCGGGATGGAGTGCGTCACGAAGATCACGGTCTTGCCCGTCTCGCGCCACAGGCGCAGCAGTTCCAGGTTCAGATGCTCGCGGGTGATCTCGTCGAGCGCGCCGAAGGGTTCGTCCATGAACAGCAGCGGCGGGTCGAACGCCAGCGCGCGGGCGATGCTCACGCGCTGCTGCATCCCACCGGACAGCTGCCAGGGGTAGTTCCGCTCGAACTTCTCCAGACCCACCAGCTTCAGCATCTCGCGCGCCCGCGCTACCCGGTCGCCGGGCACGTTCATGACCTCCAGCGGCAGCAGCACGTTTTTCAGCACCGTGCGCCACTCCATCAGGGCGGGCGCCTGGAACACGTACCCGTACTGCCGTTCGCGCCGGGCCTCGTCGGCGGGGCGGCCCGCGATGAGCAGTTCCCCGCCGGTGGGTTGTTCCAGGTCGGCCATCAGGCGCAGCAGGGTGGTCTTCCCGCAGCCGCTCGGGCCGATCAGGCTGATGAACTCGCCCCGCTGGATGCTGAGGTTGGCGTCTTTCAGCGCGACCGTCTCCCCGCCGGGCACCGGAAAGACCTTCTGCAGGTCGCGGATGGACACGATGGGCGGCTCACCCAGGGTCGGGCTGACCTGCGGGCTGGGGTTGGTGTACGTCACGTCTCCTCCTTGGACCTCCGGACCCTGTCCGGTTCAGCGTGCCTGGAACCCTCTGCCCGCTCCTACCGCCGCAGCAGCTGCCCGCGCGCCGGGTCGCCCACGAACGCGCCACCCTGCACGGCCACCTGACCTCGCACGGTGACCACCTCGGGCCGGCCGTCGATCTCCCAGCCCTCGAAACCGCTGTAATCGTTGTTCATGTGGCTGGTCCCGGCGCTGATGGTGCCCCGGTACGCGGGGTCGTAGATCACCAGATCGGCGTCACTGCCCACGCTGACGGTGCCCTTGCGGGGGTACAGCCCGAAGATCTGCGCGGCGCGGGTGCTGGCGGCGTCCACGAAGCGTTCGACGCTCAGGTTGCCGCGGCTGACGCCCTGCGTGTACAGGACGTTCACGCGGTCCTCGATGGCGGGAATGCCGTTCGGGATGAGGGTGAAGTTCCCGTCGCCCATGTGCTTCTGCGCCACGTCGAAGGGGCAGTGGTCGGTGGCGACCGTGGCGATCTCGCCGCGTTCCAGCGCCGCCCACAATCGGGGCTGGTTCCCCTTCTCACGCAGGGGGGGCGACATGACGTACTTCGCGCCCTCCACGCCGGGCCGCTCCGCATAGGTCTTGTCAAGCGTCAGGTGCGGAATCACGACCTCCACGTCCAGCTTCACGCCGCGCGACCGGGCGTCCAGCGCCGCCTCCAGCGCGCGGGCGTTGCTCAGGTGCACCACGTACCCGTGTGCGCCCGTCATCTCCACGAACGTCGCGAAGTGCGCCGTGCCCTCCGCCTCCACGCTCTCCGGGCGACTGGGTTCGTGCCACTCGGGGCCGGTCTTCCCCTCCGCAAGCAGTTCCTGCTGCAACTCTGCGACCAGATCCGCGTTCTCGCAGTGCGCGGTGACCACCACGCCCATTTCCGCTGCCAGACGGCACACCCGGTACAGCGCCGCGTCATCGATCCCGAACGCACCCTTGTACGCCAGGAACACCTTGAAGGACCGCATCCCCTGTCCCACCAGATCGCGCAGCGTCGCCTCGGTCCGGTCATCCCAGCGGGTCACGCCGATATGGAAGGTGTAGTCGCAGGCGCTGTTCCCTGCCGCCATGCCTGTCCAGGTGCGCCAGCCGTCCATCAGGTCCTCACTGCCCGCCGGGGCGAGCATCTCGATGAACGTCGTGGTCCCGCCGATCAGCGCCGCCTGCGAGCCGGTCGCGTGCGTGTCTTTCGCGAACGTCCCCATGAACGGCAGGTGGATATGCACGTGCGGGTCGATGAAACCGGGGAACACGAACTTCCCGCTCGCGTCGATCACGGTGGCCCCCTCGGGCACCGCGAGGTGCTCGCCGATCTGGGCGATGGTCTCCCCGTCCACCAGCACGTCCGCCCTGAACCGTTTGCCGTCCGTGACAATCTCGCCGTTCTGAATCAGTAGGGTCATGCAGTTCACTCCTCTTCGATGACGAACCGGACAGGCCGTCCCTTCGACTCAACCTCGACTTCAAACACGGTGACGCTCTGCTGAGTGAGCCGGGCCAGATGGTCGGCCACTTCGGTGACCAGGGCATGTGCCCGCTCATAGGTGACGTTCCCGGACACGATGACCTGAATCCCGACCATCTCGTCGTAAAACTGCAGAGAGGCGTCATCTACCTGAAGGCTGTGTCCCGGTCCGGGACCATCGGTGGAGGGGGTCTGCGGCAACCTCAACAGCTCCGGGTAGCGGGCTGGACTCCATTCAAACCAGCCGTTCTCGACGTCCTGAATCAGAAATTCAAATGACGGCACTTCCATACTCAGTGGATCTCGATGCCGACTTCTTCGCGGTAGGCCTGCATGGCGGCCCAGCTCTGGGCGATGTCGGGGCGCTGGGCGGTCAGTTCGTCCCAGGTGATGCTTTCTCTGCCGCTGGGGACGGTGACCATGGTGATGCAGCCGTCGACGGGGCAGACGTTGGCGCACAGGGCGCAGCCGACGCAGTCGCTTTCGCGCACGACGGGGCGGGGGCGGGTGTCGGCGACCTGCCGGCCGTTGGTTCTCATGTCGTAGCCGGGGTCGACGGTGACGCCGCCGGGGCTGACGAGGTCGATGCACTGGTGGGCGGTGTCGTTGCAGGCGGCGTAGCAGAGGTCGCAGCCGATGCATTTGTTCTGGTCGATGCGCGCGACGGACTGGTGGGAGAGGTCCAGGCCGCCGAAGGTGCTCATCTGCGGCAGCGATTTGCCGGTCACGTCGGCGATGGTCTTGAAGCCGTGGTCGTCCATCCAGTTGCTCAGGCCGTCGGTGAGGTCCTCGATGATGCGGTAGCCGTGCTGCATGGCGGCCGTGCAGACCTGCAGGGAGGTGGCGCCGAGGAGGAGGAATTCGGCGGCGTCGCGCCAGGTGGCGATGCCGCCCATGCCGCTGATGGGCACGCCGCTGCGCAGCACGCCTTCATCGGTCATGAGTTCGGTCAGCATGTTCAGCGCGATGGGTTTGACGGCCGGGCCGGCGTACCCGCCGTGCGTGCCGCGGCCGCCGATGCTGGGCGTGACGAGCAGGGTGTCGAGGTCGACGCGGGTGACGGAGTTGATGGTGTTGATGAGCGAGAGGGCGTGGGCACCTCCGGCGAGAGCGGCGTGGGCGGGGTCCACGATGTGGGTGATGTTCGGCGTGAGTTTCACGATGACGGGCAGGCGGGTAACGCTGGTGACCCAGTGGGTGTTCAGCTGGCACATCTCGGGCACCTGGCCGACGGCGGCGCCCATGCCGCGTTCGCTCATGCCCTGCGGGCAGCCGTAGTTGAGTTCGATGCCGTCGGCGCCGGTGTCCTCGATCATCATGACGATGTCCTTCCAGGCCTGCGGGTCGGCGTCGACCATGGCGGACACGATGACGGCCCGGTCGGGCCAGAGGCGTTTGATCTCGGCGATCTCGCGCAGGTTCACGTCCAGGGGGCGGTCGCTGATGAGTTCGACGTTGTTGATGGCGAGCATGCGCCGCCCACCCAGGCTGAGGCTGCCGTAGCGGTTGCTGATGTTCAGGACGGGCGCGCCGATGGTCTTCCAGACGGCGCCGCCCCAGCCGTACTCGAAGGCGCGGTGGATCTGCGCGCCGCTGTTGGTGGGGGGCGCGGAGGCCAGCCAGAAGGGGTTGGGCGAGCGGATGCCCGCGAAGTCGATGCTGAGGTCAGCCATGGTGGGCCTCCGTGACGGGCGTGTAGGCCGGGGCGGCGGTCTGGTTCGGGCCGGTGGGAACGGGGCCGTGCGCGGCGAGGTACAGCGGGTGCTCGCGGACCTCGGCGGGCGGCGTGGGCTTCAGGGTGACGTTCGGCGTGCGGCCCAGGGCGCGTTCGATGCTGGCGGCGGCGATCTTGCCGTCCTGCACGGCCATGACGGTGCTGGCGTTCCCGCGTGCACGCACGCAGTCCCCGGCGGCGTACACGCGCGGGAGGCTGGTCTGCAGGGCATCGTCCACGCGGATGTACCCGCCGTCCAGTTCCAGGCCCAGCGTGGCGGCCAGCGCGGGTTTCTCCTGCCCGATGGCGCTGATGACGGTGTCGCAGGGGATCACGAAATCGCTGCCGGGGATGGGTTCCGGGCGGGCGCGGCCCGAAGCGTCGGGTGCGCCAAGGCCCATGCGGACGCAGCGCAGGCCCGTGACCTGCCCGCCTTCGTGCAGGACTTCCACGGGCTGGGTCAGGAAGCTGAAGGTGATGCCCTCGCTCAGGGCGAAGAGGTACTCGTGGTGGTAGGCGGTCATCTCGCGTTCGGTGCGGCGGTACACCATCAGGGTGTCCGCGCCGGAGCGCCGGGCGATGGTGGCGGCGTCCACGGCGGTGTTCCCCGCACCGATGATCACGGCGCGCGTGCCGACCCCGGTGGGCCGCTCCATCTTGCTGGCCTCGATGACCTGCAATCCGTCGAGGATGTGTTGCTCGCCGGGAATGCCGAGGGCAGGCACGGCGCCCAGGCCCAGCGCGAGGATCACGGCGTCGTGGGCGCTCAGCAGGTCGTCCAGGCCCGCGCGGGTGGTCAGTTCGTGTCCGGTGACGACGTTCACGCCGAGGTCGCGGACAGCCTGCACCTCGCGCAGCGCGACCTCGACCGGTTCGCGCAGCACGATGATGCCGTAGGTGCTCAGGCCGCCGCCCAGCTCGCGTTTCTCGTACAGGGTGACCTCATGCCCGGCTTTTGCGAGTTCGGCGCTGGCGCTGATCCCGGCGGGACCGCTGCCCACCACGGCGACGCGGTGCCCGGTGGCGGGGGCGGGCGTGAACAGCTGGATGCCGCGTTCCTGCACGTGGTCGACGGCGTGGCGTTGCAGGCGGCCGATCTGGATGGGCGTGTGGTCCGGGCCGAGCACGCAGGCACCCTCGCAGAGTTCCTGCACGGGGCAGACGCGGGCGCAGGTGCCGCCCAGGAAGTTGCTCTCCAGGATGGTCCGGGCCGAGCCGCGCAGGTTCCCGGTGGCGATCTTGCGGATGAAGGTCGGGATGTCGATGTGGGTGGGGCAGGCCTGCAGGCACGGCGCGTCGTAGCAGTACAGGCAGCGGTTGGCCTCGACGCTCGCCTCGTGCGCGGTCATGGGCGGCAGGAGTTCCTGAAAGGGCTGTGGGGAGGGGGCGGCGGGCGGGGCGGGACGGGTGGGTTCCATGACTGACCTCGCAACTCGGGGGGGATGGGCGGGGTCGGTTCGGCCCTCACGGGAGCAGATTTAACCGAATGATCATGATTGTAGGCCCCGCGAGTGCATAACGTCAATCGTTGTCTGGATGATTATTCTCAGGGTCTTCAACTTACCCATGCGTCCCGCCGACAAATTGAGCCGCATTCAGACGCATTTTTGACAGAGTGTCCAGCTAAATCCGGGCATGCCACCCTCGGACTCCAATCGCCACAGATTGCATATTTATTCATCTATTGAGCTGCGGGTCCCGACAGGAGTACGCTGATCGCGTCCGACAATCACGACGTTCGCCACCCTCCCGGCCGACCATTCACGTTCTGCATATTTCTCGTTCACGCCGTAACGATATGCACACAGAAGGCTGATTTCTGCCACAACCCGGTATGAAATCTGCATTCCGTCATCCAATCTGGCGACAGAATGCAGATTCGAGCGATTGGCCGGGGCGGGCAGCCGAAGTCCATGCCGACTGTGCTCAGGCCGGGGCCGCCGCCGTCCACCACCGGGCCGTCACAGCACCAGCCGGCCCAGCTTGCGGAACTCCAGGTGCAGGGCTTCCTCGACCAGCGCGTGGTCCAGCGGAACGCGGCGCGCCACGGACATGAACACGGCGTTCATGGCGACGCTGCGGATGTTGCCGCCGGACACGTCGGCCGCCGCCAGCCGCGCGAACTCCACGCCGCTGGTGTCCAGCGCCGCCGGGAACGCGCCCCGCCACAGCCGCTCGCGTTCCGGGGCCTGCGGCGCGCGGAAGTTCACCACGAACGCCAGCCGGCGCATGAAGGCCACGTCCATGCTGCTTTCCAGGTTGGTGGTCAGCAGGGCCAGACCGTTGAACGTCTCCAGGCGTTGCAGCAGGTAGTTCACCTGGGTGTTCGCGTAACGGTCGTTGCTGTCGCGGACCTCGCCGCGCTTCCCGAAGACGCTGTCGGCCTCGTCGAACAGCAGGACGCAGCCGCCCTGGTCAGCCGCATCGAAGATTTTCCTGAGGTTCTTCTCGGTCTCGCCGATGTACTTGCTGACCGTGCTGCTCAGGTCCACGCGGTACAGGTCGAGGTTCAGGTCGTGCGCCAGCACCTCGGCGCTGAGGGTCTTGCCGGTGCCGCTGGGACCGCTGAACAGCGCCGTGATCGAGCGGCCCCGGCCGGGCCGGGCCATGCCGAGGTCCTCGTACACCACCGAGCGGTGCCGGACGTGCGCGGCGATCTGCTCGAGCGCCAGCCGTTCGGCGTCCGGCAGGATCAGGTCCGCCCAGCGGGCGCGGGTCTCGATGCGCTGCGCGAGGCTGCCCATCAGGCGGCGGTTCGCGCCGCGCGCGGCCTCCCAGGCCCGTTCGATCCGCGCCGACGGGTCGGCGCTGCCGGACAGGGCGGCGCGGGCCTCGCGTGCCAGGGCGTCGATGCGGTCCAGGTTCAGGTGAAACTGGTCGCCCAGCTGCCGCAGCAGCGGCTGCTCCGCGCTGACGCCCAGCGCCTGCGCCCAGCGCTCCCGCTGCTCGGCGGGCGTGGGGGCACCGACCCCGGCGCTCACGAGGGCGCGCGGCGAGTCGAGCGGCAGGGGGTCGGCCGCGACGATCACGACCGGCCCGGCGGCCGCGTCGAGCACCCGGTCCACCAGCCCCTCCGGCGGCTGCGCGTCGGGCAGGGGCGTGGCGGCGTCCAGCACCAGCCGCGCGCCGCGCAGGCGGGTGTCGCGCCGCAGGGCGCGCAGCAGCGTCTCCTGCTCGTCGGCGGGCCGGGCGGCCAGGTTCGGCAGGTCCAGCAGGTGCGCCTCGCGGCCCAGCAGGTGCGCGGCGAGGGACAGCATGCCGCCGGTGTTCGTGCCGAACAGCAGCGCGGCGCGGTCCGGGCCAGCGTGCAGGTGTCCGTTCAGGCCGTCCAGCTGCGCCTGCTGCGAGTCGCTCAGCAGGCCGCCGCCCGGCAGGGGGCGCAGCACGCCGCGCAGGTCCGGCGGAACGTCCGCCCCGCCGCGCAGGTCGGCGAGCAGGCCCGCGCTGAGCCGCAGGGGCGTCAGGGCCTCCAGCACGCTGGCGTTCGCGCTGCTGCCGAACTCGATCAGGCCGCACGCCAGCAGCGGGCGCGTGGAGCTGAAGGCGTCCCCCTCGGTCCACTCGTCGCTCAGCAGCCAGCGGCGGGTCAGGGCGGGCGTCAGGAACGCCGCGTACAGGCTCTCCATCTGGAGCGCGGCGGCGCAGGCGGCCAGCATCCGTTCCGGGTACAGTTCGGTCGCCAGGGCCAGGGCCAGCACGCCCGTCTCGAAGTCCGTCAGGTCCAGCCGCGCCTGCGCGTGCGCCAGCCGCGTACCGCGCAGGTCCGGCAGCGTCACCACGTACCGCACGTCCGGTTCGGCCTGCTCGTTCAGCGCCACGTCCAGCACCTGCGCGCTCAGTCCGTCGCACAGCGTCTGGAGGGCCTGCGCGGGGAGCAGCCCGGCCGGGCTCAGCGGGTCCGGCGCGGCGCGGGACGGGGTCGGCTGGGATGGGGAGTGGGGCATACGGTCTCCTGTGATACGGACTCCGGTTGAACGGCTGGCAGGGCCGCCGGGTCCGGGCGGACGCGACCCGTCGGGCGGTCCGGGGTCAATTGAGGTTGATCATGACGCCCCGGACGTCCACGTTCCCGCCGCCCCCGTCGATGCGGACGCCGCTGCGGGCCTTGAGTTCCAGGCGGCCGGTGCTGGTGATGGTCAGGGTGTTGCTCTTGCTGTCCAGGTGGACCTCGTTGCCGTTGCGGTCGCGCAGGACCACGAACGGGGCTTTCGGGTCGTCCATCAGGGTCAGGCGGTGTCCGGCGGCGGTGCGCAGTTCCGTGAAGGGTTTCTTCTTGTCGTCGTTCAGTTCCAGGGCATGTTTCCTGCTGCTCTGGACGGTCACTTTCGGCGGGTCGGGGTCGATGGGGTCGTCGTAGATCAGTTCGTGGCCCAGGCGGGTGCGGTAGACGCGCTGGATGACCTTGCCGTTCTTGATGGTCTTGCCGGTCGGGCGGGGCGGGGCGTCGCTGCCGTTCCACAGGCCCCCGATCACGTACGGGTGGTGGATGTCGCCGTGTTCGAAGCCCACGAGGACCTCGTCGTTCACTTCCGGCGTGAACTGCGAGCCGCGCCCGCCGCCGTTGCCCACGCCGACCACGCGCGCCCAGTCGCTCTCGTCGTCCTCGGTCAGGGCCGGGAGTTTCAGTTTCACGCGGCCCTGGTCCTGCGGGTCCTCGTTGTTCGTGACGATGCCGATCATCAGGCCCGGCACCGGCGTGTACGGCGCGTCGTGCGTGCCGGCGGCGCTCTGGCGGATCAGGGCGGCCAGCGAGTCCGGGCGGCTGCCGGTCACGCTGAACTCGGTGCTGTAGCCCTCGCCGTTGCGGTACAGGTGCCGGACGCTGCTGGCCACGTACTGCCCGCTGAAGCGCCGCCCGACGTTCTTCACGTCCAGGGTGGTGCCGGCGGTCAGGCGCGGGTAGCCGGCGGCGGTGCCGCGCGCCTCGATCAGGTGTTCGCTGACGCGGTTGCGCTGCGCCTGCGCGATGGCGGTCGCGTACGCCTGCTCCCGCACGATCAGGGTGCTGCTGGTGGTGGGGGCGTCCATGTCGAAGGCCTGCTGCGCGACGCCCTCGCTGCGGGACGATTCCGGCACCTGCGCCTTGCCCTGCCCGGCGGCGGCCTGCCCGACCACGCTGCGTTTCTGCCTGGGGTCCCAGGAGCGCACGGTGCTCTGGCTGGTCTGTCCCAGGCTGGTCAGGCGCGGCAGGAACTCGGTCAGGGTGTCGCCCCACACGAGTTCGATGGGGTCCTGGCCGCGCACGCTCTCGCAGCGCAGTTCGGTGCCGTCGGCGTACAGGATGTACCCCAGGCGCGAGGCGCGTTCGCGCAGGAACGCGAGGTTGGTCTGGTTGTGTTGCAGCACGTACGGGTGGACGACGCTGCTGGCCTCGGTGCGGGCGGTCATGCCGGCCTCACCCGCGAGTTTCTTCACGAGATCCATGTCGCTGACGTTCAGGAACGAGCGGGTGTGCGTGCCGCGCGCCAGGCGGTGCAGGCGGTCGAAGGCGCGCAGCCGCAGGAACTGCGTGGAGCGGGTGAAGCGCGGCTCGACCTCCACGAGTTCCCCGTCGAAGACCGTCTCGCGGTGGCTCTTGACCTGCGCGATCACCTTGATGCGGGCGCCCAGCCGGAACTTCTCGTCGTCGACGAGCAGGCCCTGCGGGTCGCGCAGCGTGACGGTAGCCACGTCCGGCAGCTGCAGGCTGCTGTCGACCGTGACCTCGTCGATCTGCTCGAACAGCGCGCGGGGCATGTCCTGCCCGTCGATGTTCAGGAACAGGCTGCTGACGGCGCCCTCGACCGGGTTGCGGGGGGCGGCGCGGGTCACGAACCCTTCCCGAAGGACGTGGCGCGCAGGTCGCCCACGAAGCCGCGCTGCGCCGCCCGTTCGCGGATGCCCTGGCTGACGTGGTACGTGGACGTGCCGCCGCTGGCGCCGTGGAAGGCGGTGGACCGGTCCGCCTGTTCCAGCGACACCTTGATGACCGAGCGGACGGGCGTGCCGTCGGGCATGAACAGCGTGAACTGCTGCTCCATGCTGGTGATGACCGCCTCGAAATGCCAGGTGGACCCCCACTGGAACAGCACCTTGCCCGGCCGGTTCTTCTGGAGGGCCGACGCCCGGTCGGTTTCCTTGTCGCCGATCTGGGTCAGCGCCCACAGCGGCGCGGTGTACTTGCGGACGTCCTCGACCGCCCCGGCCGACTGGCGGCGGGCGTACGTGTCGAAGAACAGTTCGAGGGTCAGGGTGGCGGCCGAGCCACCCACGAACACCTTGTTGCCGGTGTCGCTGGTGTCGCTGTTCTGGGATTTCCAGTCGACGGACCGCGAGATGGTGTACTCGCGCGGGTTGAACATGCACTCGATGGGAGTCTTGCGGCCGTTGCCGTCGATGGGCACGATCTGGGCCTTGGTGAACTGACCTCCTGCCATGTGGTTCCTCCTGTGCCCCCGGTGGGTGCGGGGGCGTCACGCGGGGGCGTTATTCGCAGCCGTCGGGCCGGGGAATGGTCGGGCGGTACGCGCACCAGCGTTCGCTCTGGCCGCGCAGGCTGTACGGTCCGCGCAGGATCTTGCGGCCAGGGTCGATGGACGCCACGATCTTGAACGATTCCAGCGAACGGGAACTGATGGTGAGAGTGCCGCCGCTGAACACGATGTCGATGGGCAGGTCCGGGATGTCGTCGCGGTTGCTGGCGAAGCTGCCCGAGGCGCGCCGGCCGTCGATGTTCAGGATCGTCAGGTACCCGAACGGGTGCGTCCAGGAGCCGAGCAGGTCGCTGTACGGCGAGTCCGGCGCGGCGGCCGGCGTGACCGTCACCGTCTGCGCGGCGCTGCGGACCGCGCCGGCCAGCAGGGTGTAGGTCGTGGTCTGGGCAGGGCTGACCTTCACGCTGCCGCGCGCCGGGAAGCTGCCGTCCAGACCCTCGATCTGGATGCGTTCGGCGTTCTTGACGTTCCAGCTGAGGGTGCTGGACGCGCCGCTGCGGACCGTGCGGGGCGAGGCGCTGAACGCCACGACCGACGGCGTGGCGGCGGGCTGCGCGGGCGGCGTGACCGGCGGCGTGGCCGTGCCGGTCTGGGCGGCCGGGCGGGGCGTGACGGTCACGGTCCGGCTGCTCTGCTGCTGCCCGCTCGTCAGGACGAAGCTGGTCGTGCGCGACAGCGTCAGCGTGGTCCGGCCGCGCGGGGGCCAGTTGCCGTTCTGCGGGCCGGGCACGCCGCTGATGCGCACGGCGCTGGCGTTGCTCACGTCCCAGCTCAGCGTGACCGGGCCGCTGCCGGTCAGGGCGGCGGGCGTGACCGTGAACGCGTTGATGCGCGGCGTGGGGGCGCTGCGGACCGTCACGACCTGCGAGCGGGTCACGGTGCCGGCGCGCAGCGTGAAGGTGCGGGTGGCCTGCACCGGCACGGTCGCGCGGCCCGACGCGGGCCAGGACCCGTCGGCGTTCGGGCCGGGCACGCCGTCGATGCGGACGCTGCTGGCGTTCGTGACGTTCCAGGACAGCACGGCCGTGCCGCGCCCGGTCAGCTGGGCGGGCAGCGCCGTGAAGGACGTGACGACCGGCGTGGGCGGCGTGACCTTCACGGTCAGGCTGCGCTGCACCTCCCCGACGCTCAGGACGAAGGTGCGGGTCCGGGGGACAGTCAGGGTGGTGCTACCGCGCGCCGGCCACTTGCCGCCGGTCAGCGGGCCGCTCAGCCCGGCGATCCGCACGGCCGGCGCGTTGCGCACGTCCCAGCTGAGCGTGACGGGGCCGGGCGCGCTCAGGGCGGCGCTGCTGGCGCGGAAGTCCACGATCTCCACGGGTCGGGGCGTGACGGTCACGCGCTGCTCGATGGTCTTCTTCCGGCCGTCGCGCAGGTACAGCACCAGCGTGAAGGTGCGGGTCCGGTCGAGCTTCTCGACGATCTCGCTGCCGCTGGCGTCGAACTTGCCGTTCACCGGTCCCTTGAGGGGCAGCACGTCCACCTGCTGGAAGCCCGGCGCGTTCCAGGTGAGGGTCACGTCGCCCTCCCCGACCAGCCGGGCGGGTTCGGCGGTGAAGGTGACCTTCTCCAGGTTGGCCTTCTCGGCGTCGGCGGCGAGTTTCTCCGCCTCGGCCTGCTGGTCGACCGGCTGGACCTTCAGGGGCTTGTTCACGGAGACCTGCTCGCCGGCCTCGTTACGGGCCGTGAGGGTGATGACCGTGTCGGTGGGCGGCGCGGGCTTGATGGTCTCGCCCTGCGGGCCGCTGTCCTCGGTGCCGGCCCCGTACTGGACGTTCACGCCGACGGCGTTCTTGGTCTTCCAGGTGATCTTGAACTGTCCGTCGGACTTGACGGTGCCGGGCGTCACCTCGAACTGCGTGAATTCCGGGGCGGGCGTCGCGATGTCCAGGCGGGCGTTCGCGGAGTTGGTCAGGCCGTTGCCGCCGCTGGCGGTGATGGTGTAGCTCGTGGCGACCTTCGGCGTGACGGTCTTCTTGCCGCGCGCCGCGACGGTGCCCAGACCCTCGATCATGACCGAGTCGGCGTTCAGGACCTCCCAGGTCAGGACGGCGGATTCGCCCCGGCTGATCTCGGCGGGTTCGATCCTGAAGGTCTTCACCTGCGGTCCCAGCACACTGACGGCGCGGGCGTCGGTCTCGCGTTCCGTGCCGTTCTGCGCGGTCAGCGTGAAGGTCGTGTCCCGGCTGGGCTGGAAGCGGCGCGTGCCGCTGGCCGGCACCTTGCCCAGCTCGCTGATCGTGACCTGCTCGGCGTTCCGGACCCGCCACGTGACCGTGACCGGCCGGTTCCCGGCCACCCGGACGGGCGTCACGTCGAACACCTCGATGACGGGCCGGTCGAAACGGGCCTGCACGGTCTGGGTGTTCGCCGCCGCGCGGCCGATCAGCGAGCGGGCGTTCAGGGTGTACTTCTGGTCGCGGCTGATGCCGGGCACCGTCAGGCTGCCGTCCCGCGGCAGGTTCCGGCCCGCCGCGCCCAGTTCCGGGATGCTGACGCGCGTGGCGTTCTGCGTGTCCCAGCGCAGCGTGAACGGCTGCCCCGGCCGGACGACCGTGTCGCTGCCCGCCAGGTTGAAGGTGTTGATGGTGGGCGGGCGGGTCAGCAGCCAGATCAGCACGCCCAGCAGGATCAGGATCAGCGGCAGCATCCACAGCGGCACGAGCGGCAGGTGGTGCAGTTCCGCGCGGGCCTGCGCGGCCGGGTGTTCGCCGGGCTCGCCGTCCGGGCGTTCCGGGAACACGTCCACCTGCAGGTCGTGCTGGCTGGGCGCGCCGAGCCAGCGCAGCGGCACCCGCACGCGCAGTTCCTCCTCGCGCGACTGCCCGGCGCCCAGCGGCAGGCGGGCCGGCAGGTCGTTCACGCGGATGCGGCCCTGGCCCTGCACGGCCTGACGGGCGGCCATCATGGCGGCGTGGCGGGCCTCGGCGGTCGCCTGCCGCGCCGTCTCGCGGGCCAGCTGGGTCGGGTCGACCGGCATGCCCGTCGTGGTCGTCTGCGGAACGGTCACGAGGTCCTGCAGGCGCGGCAGGATCCGCAGCGCGCCCTCGTTGTCACGCAGGCGCGGCAGCAGGACGCCGTCGGTGTTGCCGCGGTTCTCGACGCGCAGCACGTAGCGGGCGTGCCGCCAGGTGCGCCGCACGGCGGGCAGCAGCGTGGCGACCGTCTCCTCGAAGGGCGCGACCGTCACGGCCAGCGGCGCGCGGCCGCTCTGGGTGGGGTCCTCGCGGGAGCGGGCCAGGACCGTGACCGGGTACTCGCCGGCGCGGCTGGCGCTGTCGCGCGGGGCGAGCAGCGTCAGGGTGGTGTGGCCCTGCATGCCGGGGTTCAGCTGCACCTCGCCGTGCGCGTCCTGCACCCACTCGGGCGGCAGGCCGTCGAGGCTGACGCGGAAGTGGTCCACGGTCGGGCCGGTGTTCGCGAGCAACAGGTGCAGCGTGAAAGGCGTGCCCGGCACCAGGGTCACGCGGTCCTGTTCGGGTTTCACCACGATGCGGGGCGGCGCGGGGGCCTGCACCGGGTCGAGCAGCACCAGCCAGTAGGGCCGCAGGTACAGCGGCGTGCGGGCCGGCCAGCGCAGGCGGGTCATGGGCGTCAGGGGCAGGCCGTCCATGACGGTGCCGTTCGTGGCGGTCAGTTCCGTGACGTGCGCCTGCCCGCCCGTGAATTCCACGTTCAGGTGGTGGCGGCTCACGCCGATGTGTTCCAGCACGACCGCGTTGTCCGGCGCGCGCCCCACCGTCAGGCTGGGCGACGTGACGACCTGGGTACGCAGCAGTTCGTGACGTTCGCTGAACACCAGCAGCCGCGTGTCCGGCCCGCTCTCCTGCCCGTCGAGGCTGGGGGCGGGCGGCAGGACCGGCAGGGCGCTCAGGCGCAGGGTGGGTTCCGGCCCGCCGGGCATCAGGGCGTTCAGGACCTCCTGCAGGGCCGCCTCGAGCGCGCGGGCGCTGGCGTACCGGTCCTGCGGGTCCTTGGCGAGGCAGGTCAGGATGACCTCCTCCAGCGCGGGGGGCAGGTCCGGGCGCAGCAGGCTGGGCACGCGCGGAGCGACGTGCTGGTGCTTCTCGAGCGCCTCGGCGGCGTCGCGGATCTCGAAGGGCACCAGGCCGGTCACGAGTTCGTACAGAATCAGGCCCAGCGCGTACAGGTCGGTGCGCAGTTCGTTACGCACGCCCCGGCACTGTTCGGGGCTCATGTACGCCAGGGCGTTCACGACGGCGCGGTCGTGGGTGCCGTAACTGCCGGCGCGCAGCTCAGCCAGCCCGAAATCCGAGAGTTGCGTGACGTACCCGGTCTGCCCCAGCAGGGCGCGGCCGGGTTGCAGGATCAGGTTCTCGGGTTTCAGGTTGCCGTGCATCAGGCCCTGGTCGTGCGCGTGGGCCAGTCCGGCGGCCGCCTGCCGGATCAGGTCGGTGGCCGTCACGATCGGGAGCGGCTGGGCGCTGCGCGCCTGCCCCTGCAGCAGCTGGCGGGCGCTGCCCTGCCGGCCCAGCTCCATGGCGTAGAAGGCCCGGCGGTCGCGGTGCTGCAGCGGTTCGGTCGGCAGGACGTTCGCGTGCCGCAGCGAGTTGACCTTCAGCAGCAGCCGCTCGAGCTGCATGATCAGGAACGACTGGCCGCTGCTGGTGTCGTCCAGGACGCGCAGGGCGACCTCGCGGTTCTCGTCGAGGTCGGCGGCCACGTGGACCGGGCCGAGCCAGCCGCTGCCGAGCGGCCGGCCCAGCTGGTAGTGGTGGAAGGCAGTGCTGTCGGTCATTCAGAGACGTCCTGGGTGGGGCGTGAGGTCCGTGGAGGGGGCGGCGCGGCGGGGTCGGGGGGAAGGTCAGGCCGGGCGGGGTCGGGGGCAGGATCAGGCCGGGCGGGATCGGGCGTGGGATCAGGCCGGGCAGGGCCGGGCGGCGCGGTGGGGGGCGGGTCGGCCCACTCCACGATCACGCGGGCGTGCGCCGGCGCGTGCGCGTACACGAAGGCCGTGACGGCCCCGCGCCCGGCGGTGTCCTCGCCGTCCAGGGAGTCGAGCAGCGTGACGCGCAGCGTGTGCGGCTCGGCCGAATCCTCGCGCAGCACCGGCGTCAGGCCGTACACGGTTTCCAGCGCGCGGGTCAGGCCGTAGCGGGTGCCGCGCCAGCGGTACAGCGTGACCGCCTCGCGCAGCCACGCCCGCTGCCGCGCCTCGGGCCAGTGCGGGTCCAGGGGAATGCCCAGCCACTGCGCCGTCCAGCCCAGCACGGGCGGCGGCGCGACCCGCGGGTCGAAGTGCAGGTCCACGCTGTCCTGCCGGCGTTGCAGCGGCTCCCAGATGCCCTCCAGGACCTTCAGGAAGCGGGCCAGGAACTCGGATTCCTGGTAGAAGGGCGGCAGGAACGACGTGTACATGGCCGGCCCGGCCGCCGGCGGCAGCGGGGCGGGGGAGGTGGGCAGCGGGGGCCGGGCCGGGCGGGCCGCGAGTTCGCCATGCACGTCCCGGCGGCCCGCGGCGGGCGGGGCGGGCGCGGGCGTGGTGTCGTTCAGGAACGCGACGGTGAACGGCCCGATCTGGATCTCGTCGCCGTGTTCCAGGCGGCGCGGCTGGTGCGGCGTGAGGCGGTGGCCGTTCACGAAGGTGCCGGTCTCGCTGCCGGCCAGGTCGGTCAGCAGCAGCGCGCCGCCCTCCACGCTGATCTCGGCGTGGCGCACGGCGACGCTCGGGTCGCGCAGCGGCAGGCCGTTGTCGGGCGTGCGGCCGATGGACAGCTGGCGGCCCAGGGTCAGGGAGCGCAGCACCTCGCCGCGCTGCCGGACCTGCAGTTGCGGCATCAGTGATCCACCCGCACGTGGTGAACGTCCGACACGATCAGCGCCTGCGGGGGCAGCGGGAGGCTGCCGGTGACGGTCTCGCGCTGCTGCGGCTGGCCGGGTTCGGTCAGGACGACCTGCACGTCCTCGGCGACCTCCACGCCGCTCACGCCGCGCAGCAGGCCGTACAGTTCGCTGATGCTGAGGGTCCGGCCGAACGGCCAGCCGCGCCCGTCGGGGCCGCCCGTGAAGGGATTCAGGTAGCCGTACAGGGCCTGCATGGCGCGGCGGCGCACGTCCTCGCGGGCCGGGCGGCTCGCGCCGGGGTACGAGCGGATGGTGGCGGTCACGCTGACCCACACGTACTGCGGGGCGCGCAGGTCCAGGGTCGTGCCGACCGGGCGGCGCAGGTCGAGTTCCTCCTGCGCGGCGGCGCGCAGTTCGGCGCTGAGCGTCAGGCGTTCCGGCGCGATCCGGCCGGTCAGCGGCGAGAGCGGGTCGGTCACGTCGCTGTCCGGGCCGATCAGGTCGTCGAGCGACACGCCCGGCAGCAGCGCCAGCGTGACCTGCCCGGCCGGGACGTTCAGGGCGCGCAGCGAGCCGGGGTACGTCTGCCCCGGCACGGCCATGTTCGGCGTCACGCAGCGCGCGCGGGCCACGCCCGGCACCTGCGCCGCCAGGAACTCGTAGTCGTCGGCGGTCACGGCGCGCGTGCGGGTGCGCAGCAGCGACGGCACGCGGTGCAGGGCGTCCTCGAGCTGCTGGCCGTTGCGGCCCCCGGCGGCCGGGGCGTGGTTCGTGACGCGCGCCACGTACGGCACGCTGCTTTTCAGGACGGTCAGGGTGCGGGCCGGGACGTTCCCGGACGCGCCGCCCCCGTACTGGTAGCGGCGCAGGCGGACGGCCGCGTCGGGCGGGGGGGCCGCGCCGAAGCGGTAGACGCTGCCGTCGGGTTGCAGGATGCTGGGGCCGAACGCCACCTCGCCGCTCGTCGTGTCGAGCGTGAAGTGCCGGTCTTCCGGGCCGGATTCCGAGAAGTCGATCACGGGCGTGAACACCAGCGTGTCGCCCTCGGCGGTCGTGGCCTCCACCACGTCCCGGTCCGGGTCGAGGTTCAGGACCGGGCCGTGCAGCAGCCGGAACCGCTGGCCGGGCACGCCGGTACTCTGCCCGAGCAGTTCGTTCATGACGACCGTGGCGTGCCGGGCGGGGACCGTGATGCCGCGCGCGTCCACCTGCAGGGTTTCCAGGTCGGGGCTGACCTTGTACCCGGCGTGCATCTGTTCGTTCGTCAGGCGGCAGCGCAGCCAGTAGCCGCGCCGGTCGAAGAACGCGCCCTCGCGCATGGCGGGCAGGCGCAGGATCAGTTCGCCGGACACGTTGAAGGCGTGCGTGCCGTCGTACTCGACCTCGCACGGCACCCAGCGGCCGACCCCGCCCTGCCACGCCTCCCAGACGTACGGCGGGTGGTTGGGGTTCACGCCCGCCCCCCCGGCGAGTTCCACGCCGAGGCTCAGGGCCAGCACGTGCTCGCTGTGGTCGTCGGCGAGTTGCAGGAACAGGGCGTCACCGGGGCGCGGTTCCGGCTGGAAGATCGGGAAGCGGTGGCCCGGCAGGCCCAGTTGCGCCAGGTCGTGACGGACCGCTCCGGCCGTCTCGGCGCTGGCGGTTCCCTCGGATTCCAGGCGGACCTGCGCCAGGGTGTTCGCGGTGAACAGGCCCGTCAGGGTGGGGGGCCGGATCACGCCGGCGCGTTCGGTGGAGAACACGGTCGCCTCGTTCACCTCGGTGCGCAGCGTGGCGACCTCGGTGCCGGCCGCGATGACCAGCGGCGTGTCCTGCGGGGCGCTCAGGTACAGCGTGACGGGCGCCACGGCGGCGCGGGGCGGGGCGAGCTGCACGCCGATCATCTCCAGGAAGGCGATCAGCAGTTTGTCCGGCACCTGGTTGACCCGGTACAGCAGCAGGTCGGTCATCCAGGCGAAGATCTCGATGATGGCGATGCCGGGGTCGCTGGCGTTGTGGTCGGTCCATTCCGGGCAGTACTGGGGAATGAGCCGGCGCGCCTCTTCGAGGATGTCGTCGAAGCGGCGGTCGTCGAGGTTCACGGTCGGTAGGGGCACGGCGGGATCTCCAGAAAGGAAGGGGGGGGCGGCGGCGCGGGTGGGCGCCTACAGCGAGCGGTAGAAGGGAAAGACCAGCGAGCGGGGCTCCGGCTGCCCCTTCAGTCGGTAGCGGATGTCCACCACGACGCGTGAGGTGTCGTTCGGGTCGAGTTGCGCCTGCACGCCGTCCACGTCGATGCGGGGCTCCCAGGTGCGCAGGGCCTCGTCCACGTAGAACGACGCGAGGCCCAGGGTGGTGGCGTCGCCCGGCGCGAACACCAGTTCGTGAATGCGGCAGCCGTACTCGGGCCGCATGACGCGCTGGCCGCGCGCGGTCATCAGCAGGGTCAGGATCGCCTGCGTGACGGCGCGTTCGCCGGACACCATCGCCAGCTGCCCGCGTGCGTTCACGCCGACCGGGAAGGCCACGCCGGTCCCGAGCACGTCGGCGGGCGTGGGGGCGTCCAGCGAGGAGGGGAGGCTCACCGGGGCCCCCCCGCGTTCCGCGCCGGCCTGTTCCGTAGGGGACTGCTGAGGCCGGGACTGTTGAAGGCAGGAGGGTTCAGGGCAGGACGGTTCAGGGCCGCGCCGCCTGGGGCGCTGCGGGCGGTCATACCGGCTCCGGGAGGCGCGGCTGCGCCTGGGGCGTGTTCGCGTCGAGGTGCAGGGCGCGCCCGTCGAGGGTCAGGACCGACAGGTGCCGCACTGCCTCGCGCGGCGTGTCCAGATGCACGACGCCCTGCGGGTCGCTGAAGGCGCGGGCGCCGCCGTCGCTGCGGACCAGCGCGTCGGCCAGCGGCTGGCCCTGCGCGTCGAGCAGCTGCCAGCTCGAGCGGCGGCGCTGCGAGACGGGGGCCGCGCCGCCCGGCGTGGCCTGCGCGTGGAAGCTCAGGTCGCGTTCCAGCACCATCGGGGAGCGGGTGGTGACGCCCAGGTCGAGCGGGACGGTCACGGTGTAGTTCAGGTGGGGCCGCACGGTCTGCCCGAGGCTGCTGAAGACGCTGGCGGTGTCGCCGGTCGCAACGGTGCCCAGGATGCCCAGGCCGGTGTCGCGGGCGGCGGGCGGCAGGTAGCGGTCCTCCCAGTCGTCCTGGCGCATCAGGGCGGCCAGGACCCGCCACAGGACCTGCCATTCGTCGCGGCCGAGTTCGTCGAGCTGCGCCTTGAAGAACACCGTCACCAGGAAGCGCAGGTCCATGCGGCGCGGGGCGAGGGTGCGGCTGACGCCCGCGCCGGTGTGGGCGTGCGTGAATTCCATGGAGCGCAGCGCGGCGTTCTCGCGCAGGTCGTGCAGGAAGAAGTTCAGGGTGGGGCGCGTCAGGCCCGACACCCAGCTGGGCGTGGGGGCGGCGAAACGGATGTCCAGCGCGTCGCGCGGCAGCCCCGCTTCGGTATAGACAAGCTCCTTGAGGGCCTGCTGAACGTCCGCGATCACTGGACTCCCCGCGGCGTGGCGAGGGCGCCGGGTACGCCCCCCACCAGCCCCCCCCACCGGAGGCATGTGCGGAAATACACTGATTTTTCTCGTCCCTGAGCAGTATTTTTCAAGGTTTTTCCTCGCGGTTAGGTGATGAACGGGTCAGTATAGAGGCGCCCCCCGCCCCGCGTCTGCTCACATGTGGTGGACGGCTTCCGCCGCGTCTGCGATGTTGGATATCTCACAGCCACAGGCGCCGCCCACACCGGCCGCGTCACCTTCAACCCTGCACCCAACTTCCGGAGGAATCCATGCCCGAATACCTGTCACCCGGCGTCTACATCGAAGAATCACAGAGCGGCCCCCGCCCCATCGAGGGCGTCAGCACCACCACCGCCGCCTTCGTCGGCTTCGCTCCCAACGGCCCCGCCAACACGCCGGTCTTCGTGGCCAACTGGCAGCAGTTCAAGGAGATCTTCGGCACCGCCGACGCCAGCGGCGCCCGCAACCCCTTCATGGACGGCGCGTACCTCGCCCAGAGCGTGTACGCGTACTTCAACAACGGCGGCACCCGCTGCTACGTCGTGCGTCTCGTGCCCAACCAGGCCGACACCCGCACCGCCCGCACCGTCGAGGCCGCCCGCCCGCTGCAACTGCCCAGCCGCGCCAGCAAGGCCGTGCCCAGCCTCAGCATCGTCGCCCGCGACGGCCGCCAGAGCGACATCCAGATCGAGGTCCTCGCACCCGACCCGGTCAAGACCGACGCCGCTCCCAAAGGCAAGGACGGCAAACCGGCCGAGACTCCCGAGGACGGCAGCGACGGCCTGTTCACCCTGAAAGTCACCCGCAACGACCTGACCGAGACCTTCCCCAACGTCTCCATCGGCAAGAAACACGCCCGCAACGTCGCCGAGGTCGTCAACAAGGACAGCACCCTGATCACCATCGAGGAGGCCAGCTCCACCGGACCCCTCGTCGAACGCGCCCCCGAGGCCGGCACCTACGTCCTGCAGGCCGACAGCAACGTCATCGAGCAGGGCCGCGAACTCAAGGGCCAGGACTTCGTGGGCAGCGTGGACAGCCGCAGCGGCATCGAGAGCCTCGAGATCGCCGAGGAAGTCAGCATGATCGCCGTGCCCGACCTGATGAGCGCCTATCAGGCCGGCATGATCGGCGCGGACGGCGTCAAGGCCGTGCAGCGCGCCCTGATCGACCACTGCGAACGCAACGCCAACCGCATCGCGCTGCTCGACACGCCCCCCGACCTGACCCCCCAGCAGGCCGTGAAATGGCGCAACGTGGACACCAACTTCGACTCCAGCTACGCCGCCATGTACTACCCCTGGCTGAAGATCGAGGGCCCCGACGGCAACCCCATGATGGTCCCGCCCAGCGGCTTCGTGGCCGGCATCTACGCCCGCAACGACGTGGAACGCGGCGTCCACAAGGCCCCCGCCAACGAGGTCGTGCGCGGCATCCTCGGGCCGGCCATCCAGATCACCAAGAGCGAGCAGGACATCCTGAACCCCATCGGCGTGAACTGCATCCGCGAGTTCCCCGGCATGGGCGTGCGCGTCTGGGGCGCCCGGACGCTGTCCAGCAACGCCCAGTGGCGTTACGTGCCGGTCCGCCGCCTGTTCAACTACGTCGAGACCAGCATCGAACGCGGCACCCAGTGGGCGGTGTTCGAACCGAACGACGAGAACCTGTGGTTCCGCATCCGCCGCGACATCAACTCCTTCCTCACCAGCGTCTGGCGGGACGGCGCGCTGTTCGGCAACACCACCCGCGAGGCCTTCTACGTCAAGTGCGACGCCGAACTGAACCCCGACGAGATCCGCGACCGCGGCATCCTGCAGGTCGAGATCGGCATGGCCCCCGTCAAACCCGCCGAATTCATCGTGTTCCGCTTCAGCCAGCACGCCGGCGGCGGTCAGTAACCCGCGCCCCCCACTCTCCGCTGAGCGGCGCGCGGCCACGCCCTCCCCACCGACCCCCCACCCGCGCCGCCCCGGCAGCCCCGAACAGCAGCCCCTGAATCCCCACTCCCCTCACCGGAGGTACCCCTATGACCGCACCCACCCGCAAGGACCCCCTCGTCGCCGCCTACTTCAGCGTTCAGTTCGACAACAAGGTCGTCGGCGCCTTCCGCGAGTGCACCGGCCTGGGCAGCGAGAGCCAGGTCGTCGAGTACCGCGCCACCGACGCCAAGGGCCGCGCCGTCCTGATCCGCGAACCCGGCACCATGAAGTACAACGACATCGTCCTCAAGCGCGGCATCACCAACGACATGGACATGTGGACGTGGCGCCAGCAGGTCGAGGAAGGCAACATGGACGAGGCCCGCCGCAGCGGCACCATCACCCTGCACAACCAGAAGGGCGAACCCGTCGCCGCCTGGACCTTCGAGCGCGCCTGGCCCAGCAAACTCAACGGCCCCACCTACGACGCCAAGAGCAACGAGGTCGCCATCGAGGAACTGACCATCACGCACGAAGGCTACAAGCGCGTGCCTGCGGGCGGCTAAGCGCGCCGTGCGGATCTGAAGCGTGAACGAACTGCCTTTCATGCTGCCCGTCGGACTGTTCACGTCCGACGGGCAGGTTCACCGCAGCGGCGTGATGCGTCTGGCCACCGCGCTCGACGAGATCGAACCGCTCGGTGACCCGCGCGTGCAGCGCAACGAAGCCTACTACCCGCTGCTGCTGCTGGCCCGCGTCGTCACCCGCCTGGGACCCTTCGCGCCGGTCACGCCCGACATCCTGGCCGTGCTGCCCGCCGCGGACTTCGCGTACCTGCAGACCCTCTACAGCCAGATGAACACCGCCCCGGCCTCCACCTGGAGCGCGCCTGCCCAGGCCGCGCCCGGTCCGGCCGCAGCGGCGCAGCCTGCCGGCGCATTCCCGGACGACGTGATCGAGACGGAGTGCCCGCACTGCGGCGCCCTGCTGGAACTCGACCTGTCCGCAGGCGTGTCCGCATGACCGGCGCGCCCCGCCCCGCTCCGCCGGCCACCGGGCCGACCCCGGTCGGGGCGCGCGCCACGCCCGTCCCGACCATCGACCTGGACGAGGTGACGCGGCGCGTGTACCAGCTGATGCTCGAGGACCTGCGCCTCGACCTCGCCCGGAACACCGGAACCCGCTGAGGACCTATGGACTTCAAAGCAACCGCCAGTTTCAACCGTGGCCGCCCGCGCGTGACCGCCACCCTGCGCCTCGGGCCGCTGGGACAGGCGACCTTCTCCGCCGGCGGCGACGCCCCCACCCTCACACCGGCCGCGCGGCCCACCCACCGACCGGACGGCAACCCGCAACGCAGTTCCCTGTCGATCCTGAGCAACCACCGCTATCAGGTGTCCATCGACGGACTGGAGTACGCGGCGTTCAGCGAGGTCAGCGGCCTGCAGGTCGAGACGGAAACCATGGACTTCATCGAGGGCGGCGTGAACGACCGCGTGCTGCGCCTCCCGGTCCGGTCACGCGTCGGGAACCTGATCCTGAAACGCGGACTGGTCGCCGGGAACGAACTGCTCGAATGGCACCTGAACATCGTGCAGGGCTACCTGGACGTCCGGAACGTCACGGTCACCGTCTACGACCACCCGCAGGCCAGCCGCACCGCCGCCGGCGGGCAGGCGCTCGAGGCGCAGGTCCGCATGCGGTTCGAACTGCTGCAGGCCTACCCGGTCAAGTGGAGCGGCCCGACCTTCAGCGGCAACGGGGACGCCGTGTCGGTGGAAACGCTGGAACTCGCGCACTCCGGGTTCCTGCAGACCAGCCGCTGAACGTGCCCCGGCGCGCCCCGCCCGTCCGGCGGAAGCGGGCCACCAAAGGAGCCAAGTGAGTATCTTCGACGAGCGGCTGCGCCGCCTGAAACACGCCGGGCAGATGGCCGTCACGCAGCAGGACCGCGCCTTCATGCCCGGGACCCTCCCGTCCTTCTCCGCCGCGCCCGCCCTGCCGGTGCGCGGCCCCGTCCTCCCCACGGTCCTGCCGCCCGCCCGTCCCGGCGGTCCCCGGCGTGTCCAGGCGCGACTGCTGGCCCTGCCGGCCGCGTCGCCGCCCGCTCCCCCTTCCCGGTGGCCTGACGTTGCCCACGCGGCGGCGCCCGTCGCTGTCCCACGACCCGCCCCTCTGGCGGCCCTCACCACTGCAGTCGCCGCTCCGGCCCGGCAACAGGACACGGCAGCGTGGCAGCCCGCCGCAGAGGCTTCGGCCGCCGGTCCCCGTGCCGACACCGCTCCCCACGGCGACACCGTTCTCCACACCGACCCCGACCCGTACGGCGACTACGCCGAGGCGCTGGCGGCCGGCCTGTCCAGCACGCCGCCCCTGGGCCTGCTCCCCCCGACCCCGGAACCGACCGCTCTGACCGCGCCGCACAGCGCCGGCGAGGCGACCGGGGCCGCGCAGGACAGCCCGCTGCGGCCCGCCTCGTTCCTGGAGACCCTGGCCCTGAACACCCGCCCGGACGACCGGACGGCCGATCCGCTTCCGGCCTCCGGTCCCCCCCGGACGCTGGAAGTGTCACCGGACGCCCCTGTCACGGAGCGGTCGATCCGGCCGGCACCCACTGCACCTGAGCCTGCCGCGCAGGTCACGCCGCCCCCCACAGACCACCCGGCCGCCGCTGGCGATAGCGCGACCGTTCCCGTGTCTCCGGCACCCGCTCCGGCATCCGATTCGCGCCTGGAGTCGTCGCCTACCCCCCGTCCCGTCCCGATGGCAGAGGCCGATGACGCTCCGCTGTCGCCTTCCCGGACAGGGGTTCCAGCGGCCCCCGCCGGACCCAGCCGCGAGGCCGAGAGCAGCGCGGCAGCGCCCAGGACGGAACCGGTCAGTACGGCGGCAGTGTCGCAGGATTCGGCCGCCTCTGGGTCTGGGGAACCGTCGGTGGACACCGGTCCCCCCCTGGTCTTCCCCGACGTTCCGACGCCCGAGGAACGCGAACGGCGCGATCAGGAACGCCGGGAACTCGAGGCGCTGCTGCGCGCCGGGAACAACGACATTCCCGTGCGACTGCCCCGCAAGCCCCGCCCGCCGGGCGCCGCGCCGCGCCCGCGTGAACCGGAACCCGAGGAGGTGCGGCCCGCGCCGCCCATCCCGGCGGACGTGTCGCAGAACATCCTGGCCCGCCTGAACCGCTTCGCGGAACTCGAAGCGCAGGGCGAGGTGGAAGCCTCGCCGCTGGGGTTCGGGGAACTGCTGAACTGGCGTGACCACCACCCGGAACGCAACGTCGCTCCTGAAGGTGACGCGGCGGCCAGCCCGTCCGCCGGTCTGGACACCGCGCCCGCAGCGGTCCAGTCGGGCGTGCCGGCACCCGCCGCGCCAGACCTGCCGGCCGCGCCGCGCCTGCGGGCCCGTGCCAGCCGCTCGGGCCGCACCGCCCGCGACCGCGCAGCGGAACCCGCCGACACCGACGAGGAGCCGGACAGGGCACGCCCCGACGCGGCCCCCTCCTCCCAGGTTCTGCCCGCAGAGGCCAGACCTGATCTGCCCCGCCCGGTCCCGGTCGTCTCCCCAGCGCCCACGCCGGAGGTCGTCCCGCCGGTCCCCGCCCCGGCGGCGCCACCCGTTGCCATTCGGTCGCCAGCGGCCCGGCCTCCGGAACCCCAGCCCGTGCCGGTCAGCCGTCCGGTCCTCCCGACCCGGCCCCCGGCTCCGGCAGACGCACCGTTCGAGGTGCGGCCGGACGACAGGCCGCTGGACGTGGACCCAGCTCCGGCTCAGGCGGCCGCGGCGGATGACGCCATGCCGGGCGACTCCAGACCGGTTGGAAGCATGAACCCGGCCGACCCGTCCCGTACGCCGGACAAAGCGACCGGGCCTGAAACGCCCAGCCCGGTCGGGCCTGCGGCAGACGACCCCCGGCCCGACCCAGTCGCCACCCGGGGGGTCACCGACCTGCCCGGTCCCTCCCGACCGGCGGCGCCGCCACCCGTTCCAGAGGGCGGTGCGGCACGTCCGCACGAGGCGCAGCAGGACGCCCGCCCCCGCCCGCAGGAGCCACTGCCGGTCGCCAGGGTGGACGCACCGCCGGAAGCGGTCCCAGTCCTGCCGGGCCTCAACAGCCCGCAGCAACCGTCCATGCGCGCCGGGGGCAGTCCGGTGGCCGAAGCGCACACCGCTCCCATCAGCGTGATTCCCTCCCGACCGGTGCCCGTCCCCGCAGATTCCGGCGTTCCGGTCGCGCGGCCGTCACAGCCTGACGCGCCCGCGCGGCGCGACGCCGGGCGCCTCCCGGACCCGCCGGCCCCGAACGGGCCCCACCCGGAGCGCAGTCCCTCTGCTCCGGTGGACGTTGCCCCGGTCAGCGCCGGCCCCCGCCAGCCGACCGCAGAACCACCACTCTCCAGCACCACGGACGACCGGACGCCCCCCGTCGGGCCGGAACTGACCGCTGATCTGCCGGGCGACGCTCAGGCCGCGCCGGCTCCGTCCGTGACCCTGCCGGTTCCCGGTCCCAGGCATGGCGATCGTCCGGTCGTGCGGCAGGAACCGGCGCCGCAGGTGACCGATCCGGTCGCCGTCGCTCTGCCACCCGTTCCGGCCTCTCCCCGGCTGCCCTCCGCTTCTCCGGCGCCGGCCCGGCCTGAACCGACTGTCCCGACCGTCGCGGCGCCCGAGGCCGCAGGCGTTCAGCAGATGGCCGTGCCCGAGCTGGCCGTACCCTACGCTCCGCTGGCGACCACGCCACCGGTCCCCCGAACGGAGACGCGGGAGCCGGCCCGGCCGGTGGACAGCCCCGGACCGTTCACTCCCGTGCCGAACGCCCCGGTTGTCCCGGTCGAACCTCACGCGGCTGGCGTCCTGCCGGAGGTGCCCAATCCAGCCCTCGCGGCTGCTCCGGCAGCCACTGTCGTGGAATCCATGGTGGCTGCGGACGGGTCATGGCGTCCCGCAGAGCTACCGGCTCCCGTTCTGCCGGATGTCCGCCCCGACACGCTCCTTCACCCGGCCGTCGTCGTACAGCCCGTGGCGCCAGCTGACGTGTCACGGAGTCCCTCAGAGGCTCCAGCGCCCACTGCGCCGCACTACCGACCGGACGTGCCCGCTCGGCCGGTCATCACGGCGCCCGTCCCTGCGCCCACTCCGGAAGTCCTGCCAGAGCGGGCAGTGGCCGGAGTTCCCAGTACAGGGTCACGCACCGTCACGCCCCCGACCGGGTTGCCCGTGATCCAGCGGGCACCGACCCCACAGCCCGCCATGCCTCCGGTTCCCGTGCCGGCGGGCCGACCGGAGTGGCAGGACGCCCCGGATGCCAGGACGGCGCCGGTTATGGCCCGGCCAGTCACTGTCCCGGTTGCGACCGGCCCTACCGCAACCGACCCTGCGCCGACCAGCCAACCTGGGACTGACCCTGCCCCGACCGGCTGGACCGCCAAGCCCAGGCCAGGGATTCAGGCCGCCGCGCCCACGGTCCTTCCATCACCGTCCACGCGGCATGACACGCCCGGTTCTGCACGGCCCGACGGGCTGCCGTTGCCTGTCACGCCATCCGGCGAGGTGCCCGGAGGTCCACCGGTCCCGCCCAGCCGCCTGCCGCAACCCGTCGCTCCGGCCTTCGCGACGGCGGACCGCGTGGCCGCAGACGTCGTGGGAGCAGATCTCGTGGGAGCGGCCTTCGCACCGGGACGACCGGACGTGAGCAGTCTGGACACGGCACCGACCGTTCCGAACCTTCCACCCGTTTCCGCCACGCAGCCCATTGCCGCCCTGCCGCCTTCCCCCATCCTGCCATCGGTGCCGGGGGCGCTCCCGGCCACGCCGGTCGTGGTGCCGGCGTGGCCGTCGGAGGCCCTGCCCTCCGTCGTTCCGGTCACTCCGTTCCCCGCTCAGGAGCATCCAGGGATTCCGGCGGGTTCGCCCGACCGGGCGGCCACTCCCCCCCACTTCCCGGTGCCCGTCCCCCCGGAGGTGCCGGGGCCGGTCGTACCGGGGCTGTCCGGGTCGGCGCTGTCTGGATCGGCGGGGCTGTCCGGATCGAAGGGGCTGGCCGATCTGGCGGCGGCGTTCCCGTTCGCCGGGCCTGTGGCGGTCGCGCCCCCGTCAGGAGGGCAGCCGTCGGGAGGCCCGCCATTGAGGGTGGGGCAACCCGCCCTGCCGCCTGTGCCACGCCGCCACGATGACGGGCCGCCCGTCTCCCCCACCGCTCCGACGACTCCGGTGCAGCGGCTCTCGCAGGCGCTTCAGGCAGCGGTGCGGCACGACGGGCACGGGCAGCCGCTGGCACCGGGCGCGCAGGCGACCCTGGCGCGGTTGATGGGAACGTCCGTGGCGGACGTCCGCGTCGTCCGGAACGCCAGCGTCCTGCCGGCCCTGCAGGCCGCGCGGGCCGAGGCGCTGACGGTGGGCCGCACGGTGTTCCTGTCGCCGGACACGCGGCTCGACACGCCGGCCGGAACGGCGCTGGCCGCGCACGAGGTCACGCACGCCCTGCGGCGCGATCAGCCGTCGTTTGTGCCCGAGGTGCTGCGCCGCGCACCCGGCCCGGCCCGCCCGGACGCGCACGACGAGGAGGGCGTGGCGCTCGCGACCGAGCACGCCACGTACCCCGCCAGCGAGCCGGACCGGCGACCGGCCCCGCCTACCGCGTGGGAGGCGCGTTCCTGGGAGACGGACTCTCCGGCCCCGGCGCCCCGACCAGCAGCGCGGCCACCCACGTCGGCTCCCGCCCGGCCGGCGCCGGAGTCTCAGCCGTTCCTGCCGGGCGTGCCGCCGCCCGCGCCGGCCGGTGGGGCGTGGGTACACGCGGCGGCGCTGGACCGGCCGGCCGCTCCGGCAGCGGCGGAGCGGCAGGGAGATGGCGCGGCGGTGGGTCGCCGGGCGCCGTCGGCGCCGTCCGTGGATCTGGATCAGGTGGCGCGCGAGGTGTACGCGCGGCTGCGGGAGCGGCTCAGCACCGAACTGCGCCGCGTGTGACAGCGGAGGGATGGCCCCCCGGCGGGATCAATCCGGAGGGCTCCTGCTCGCTCTGCGGGGAGGCTCTGCGAGTCGCATCCGCTCCGACTGAACGGCTCTGCAAGCCATTCAATCGGAGTCCTGTTCAGAGGCGGGTGCGGACCTCCCACAGTTCCGGGAACAGGACGGTTTCCAGGGCGCGGCGCAGGTAGCCGGCGCCGCTGGTCCCGCCGGAGCCGCTCTTGAAGCCGATGGTGCGTTCCACGGTGGTGAGGTGGTTGAAGCGCCAGCGGCGGAAGTTGTCCTCGACGTCCAGCAGTTTCTCGGCCAGTTCGTACAGGTCCCAGTAGGTGTCGGGCTGGCGGTACACGGTGATCCAGGCGTTCAGCACGGCCTCGTTCAGTTGCGGGGGCTGACTGGGGTCGCGGTTCAGGACTTCGGCCGGGACGTTCAGGCCGCGCGCATCAAGCAGGCGCAGCGTCAGGTCGTACACGCTGGGGCCGTGCAGGGCGTCGGTCAGCGGGCCGTGCAGGTCCGGGCGGTGCTCGTGCGGGCGGGCCAGGACCGCGTGGCGGTTCCCGAGCAGGAACTCGACCATGCGGTACGAGGCGCTCTGGAAGCCGGACGCCTGCCCGAACGCGCTGCGGAACGACAGGTAGTCGGCGGGCGTCATGGTCTTCAGGACTTCCCAGGCGTTCGTGAGCTGCTCCTGCGCGCGCACGACGCGGGTCAGGCCCTTGAGGGGCGCGTCGGTGATGCCCAGCGCGAGCTGGTCCATCGCGGCGCGCAGCTCGCGGATGATCAGGTCCAGCCACACCTCGGAGACGTGGTGGACGGCGATGAACAGGTGCTCATCGTGGGCGTCCGTGACAGGCCGGTGGGCGCTTTTCAGGGTGTCGAGCTGCAGGTAGTCGCCGTAGCTGAGGCTGCGGGTGAAGTCCGTGTAGGCCTGCTCGGGTGCGTCCCGGTCGGGCGCTCCGGGCCGCGCAGCGCCGGATCGGTCGGGGGCAGGGCGGTCGGGGGCGCTCACGCGCGGGCCTCCAGCGCGGCCTGCACGCCCGCCACGGCGCGGGCCACGTCCGCGTGCGAGTGGTACAGCGGCGTGAACCCGAAGCGCAGGATGTCCGGCGTGCGGTAATCGCCGATCACGCCGCCCCCGATCAGGTCCGCCATGACCTCCCGCGCCTGCGGGTGCCGGTAACTGACCTGCGAGCCGCGCCGCGCGTGCTCCTGCGGCGTGACCAGCGTCAGCGGGAACCGGGCGCACAGCGGCTCCATCAGCCGGATGAAGGTGTCGGTCAACGACAGGCTCTTGGTGCGCAGGGCGTGCAGGTCCACGTCCGCGAACACGTCCAGGGCGCTGTCCAGGGCACTCAGGCTCAGGACCATCGGCGTGCCGGGCACGAAGCGGCGCGCGCCGGGCGCGGGCGTGAACGCGCGGTCCATCTCGAAGGGATCGGCGTGGCCCATCCAGCCGCTGATCGCCACGGGGGCGGCGTTCTCGTTGCCCAGGTGCCGCTCGGAGACGAACAGGAACGACGGCGCGCCGGGGCCGCCGTTCAGGAACTTGTACCCGCAGCCCACCGCGAAATCCGCGCCCGCGCCGCGCAGGTCCACCGGGAACGCCCCGGCCGAGTGCGCTAGGTCCCACACGGTCAGGACGCCCGCCGCGCGCGCCTGCGCCGTGATGGCCGCCATGTCCAGGCGGCGGCCCGTGCGGTAGTCCACCTCGGTCAGCAGCAGCGCCGCCACGTCCGCCGTGAGGTGCCCGTCCAGCGCGTCGGGGTTCACGCGCCGCAGTTCGTACCCGCCGCCCAGCAGGTCCAGCAGGCCCTGCGCGACGTACAGGTCGGTGGGGAAGTTCTCGGCGTCCGTCAGAATCACGCGGCGCTCCGCCGGGGCGAGTTTCAGTGCGGCGGCCAGCACCTTGAAGGTGTTCACGCCCGTAGTGTCCGTCACCGCCACCTCGTGAGGGAGCGCGCCGATCAGCGGGGCGATCTTGGCGGCCACGCGATCCGGCAGGTTCATCCAGTCGCGCCCCCGGTCCGCCCCGGCACTCCACGAGCGGATCAGGGCGTCGCCCCACTCCTGCGCCGCGACCTGCTGCAACCGCTCCGGCACGGCGCGCGGCAGCGCCCCCAGGCTGTTGCCGTCCAGGTACACCACGCCGCCCGGCAACGTGAATTCCTCACGCTTGCGGGCCAGCGGGTCGTGGGCGTCCAGGTCCAGCAGGTCGGCGGGAATGGCCGCCCCGGTCAGCGCCGCACCAATCCGCGCGTGCAGGGGGGAAGCGGGGGGGCGGGCGGTCTGGGCAGCAGTGGTCTGGGCAGCGGTGGTCGTCGCGTGAATGTTCGTCATAGTGACTCCTGGGAGGGACCGGGCGGCCGTACCGTCAGCGCCACGCACGGGGCGCGGGCGACAGGGCGGGCAGGGTCCGGGGCGAAGGCGGGTCAGGGCAGGTGCAGGGCGGCGCGCAGGGGCACGCGGCGCATCGGGCGGCCCAGGTTCGCGCACCACCAGTCGTGCAGCGCCCGCGCGATCTCATTCGCGCCGGGACGGACCGGCCAGGAGTGACGGGGCGACCTCATCAAGCGGCAGTATGCCACGCACGCCCCCGCCTCTGCCGTACCCTGAAGGGCATGAGCGACCTTCTGACCTGCGCCCACTGCGGCGCCAGGAACCGCGTGCAGACCGTCCCGGACGCCCAGGTGCCCGCCTGCGCCCGCTGCGGTCAGGCCCTGCCCTGGCTGGTTACCGGCACCGACGCGACCTTCACGCAGGACGTCCGGGCCTCCGTGCCAGTGATCGTGGACTTCTGGGCGCCCTGGTGCGGCCCGTGCCGCGTGATCGCCCCCGCGCTGGAGGCACTCGCGCAGGAACGCGCCGGAAAAATCAAGATCGTGAAGGTGAACGTGGACGACCACCCGCAGGCCCCCGGTCGTCACGCCGTGCAGGGCATTCCCACCCTGCTGGTCTTCCGGGACGGCGAGGTCGCCGGGCGTCAGGTCGGAGCCGTGGGCCTGCCCGAACTGCGGGCGTGGCTGGACCGCAGCCTGCCCGCCAGATAGACGCGGCGCGCCCCGCCGGACAAATGGACCCGCAGGTCTGCCCTGAGGACCGACAGGAAAGCCGTGACCTAGCGGCGCAGGAGTTTCACGGCGCGGACGACGTCCTGCGGTGTGACGGCCTCGCCGGGGCGGGCGCGGCAGCCGCCGGCGTACTGTTCGAGGATCTGTTCGCCGGCGGCGTCGAGGGCGCTGCGTACGCCGCTGAGTTGTGTGAGGATGTCGTGGCAGTCGCGGCCCTCCTCAATCATGCGTTGCAAGCCGCGCACCTGTCCCTCGATGCGGCGCAGGCGCAGCAGGACGCGGGTGTCGGTTTCGGTCAGGGGGGACGCGGGGGTCTGGGGGTCGGTGGGCGTGTGGGTGGTCATGGTGGGCGTGGACTCCTGTGCGGCGGGAACGGCGGGCGGCCCGGCTGGGGGCGTGCGTGTCCGGCAGCATACTCCGGGGGGGCATGGGCCGGGTGTGTTCCCGCGTGGGCGCTCAGAGTCTGAACACGCCGCGCTGTTCGGGCTGGACGAGGTCCACGTATTCGCGGTGTTCGCGGATGTACGCGGCGATGAAGGGGCACATGGGGACGGCGTGTTTGCCCTGGGCGCGGATGTCGTCGAGGGCGGCGCGGGCCAGCAGGCTGCCCAGGCCTTCGCCCTCGTGGCCGGGCGTGACCTCGGTGTGGGGGAGCATGACGGCGTGGTCGCCGGCGGGGCGGAATTCCGCAAAGCCGAGCAGGGTGCCGGTGGCGTCGGTCAGTTCGTAGCGGTGGGTGTCGTCGTTGCGGCGCACGCTGGGGGTCTGGTCCTGGGTCATGGGGTCAGTATGTCCGGGCGGGAGTGCTGCCTTTCATGAGGATTCGTTCATGGGCTGCCCCTGCTTTGCTTGGCAAAGTGATTCACATGACAGAGCCCTCATGAAACCTGACATAGGGTGCCTCACATGACCAAGCAGATTCTCGTCGTCATGTCCAGCGAAAGCCAGCTGCCCATGCAGGAAGGCAAGACCCACGCCACCGGCTTCTACCTCAACGAGTTCGGCGTTCCCGCCCACAAACTCGTGCAGGAAGGCTACGCGCTGACCATCGCCACGCCCAAAGGCAACCGCCCCGTCATGGACGCCGGCAGCGACACCAAGGACCTGTTCAAGAACGAGGAAGAGTACGAGCAGATCAAGGCCTTCGTGAACGACACCCTGAGCGGCCCCATCGTGAAGCTCGCGGACGTGACCGGGCACCTCGACCAGTTCGACGCGGTGTTCCTGCCCGGCGGGCACGCCCCCATGATCGACCTGATGAGCGACGCCGACCTCGGCACCGTGCTGCGCCACTTCCACGCGAAGGCCCAGCCCACCGCGCTGATCTGCCACGCGCCCGTCGCCCTCCTCGCCGCGCAGCAGGACGCCGCCGCGTACCAGCAGACGCTGCAGGGCGGTCAGACCCCCAGCGCCAGCGACTTCATCTACAGCGGTTACAAGGCCACCGTGTTCAGCACGCCCGAGGAAAAGGACGCCGAGCAGGGCTTCGAGGCCCCCATGCAGTACTACCCGGAAGACGCCCTGAGCGCCGCCGGGATGACACTGCACAACGGCGCGAAGTGGACCAGCAACGTCGTCCGTGACCGCGAACTGATCACCGGCCAGAACCCCATGAGCGACGACGAGTTCGTGACCGTGCTGCTGGGCGCCCTGAACGAGAAGGCCCAGACCGCCGGGGGGATGGACGCCGGGGCGAACGCATGAGCGTCATCGCCGTTCACGCCGTCATCGTCCCGAAACCCGAGTTCGTGGACGTCGTCGAGAAGGAAATGCTGTCCATGGTGCAGGCCAGCCGCCAGGAGGAAGGCAACCTGCGCTACGACCTGCTGAAGGAAGTCAGGGAGGGCGTGACCCGCTACCACGTGCAGGAACGCTACCGCGATCAGGCGGCCGTCCAGGCGCACCGTGACAGCGCCCACTACCAGGCGTACCGCGCTAAGGCTGGCGACTGGTTCGCCCAGGCTCCCGAAGTGACGGTCCTGAACGAGATCGACGTGGCCGGCTGAGGCTTACAGGAAAGGGTGTGGGCGCAGAGCCCAGGGGGTTAACCCTGCGGTGGATATCTCACGCCTCCCGACAGGGAAGCCGCGCGTGCTGCTCAGCACCCGACAGCTTCTGGAGTGTTCGTGTGGGAATACAAACCAAGAGTTTCCACGGGCGAGAGAACAGCGACCAGAACGAAGGCCCAGGAGGCAGGGGTTTGAAATTCCCCGGTCTCATGGGCCTTGATGCGAAGTGACTATGCCTCGCATGCCCAGCCTACCGCAAAGCATCATCACCGCCCAGCTGAACCGGTTCACCAGCCTCAGTGGCCTCGTCCCCTACAGCACCCTGCGCAAAAGTGCCATCTCCAAAGAGATGGCGCGGGACACCTTTGCCTCCACGGAGGACTTCAAGCGTCGAGCCAGGAACGCGCCCTCCGGCGCGTTCCTGGCCATCGATTTCGTCATGGTGCCCCACGCCGGACGGACGACGGAAGACGTGAACTACCACTACAGCGGTCAGGCCCAGACCCGTCTGGGCCATCAGTTCACCTCCGCGGCCCTGGTCAGGTTCGGTGAGGATCCAGTTCCGCTGCTGGAGCGCTTCAAGGTTTCCCAGCCCCTTGAGACGACCTGTTACCCGTACCGCACCGCCACGCAGGAAATGATCCACGTCGTTCAGGATTGCCTCGCGGCGGACGTCCCCATGGCGGGTCTGCTGCTGTATGGGGAGTTCGGGCGGGACGCCGCCGTCACCTTCAGTCGCGAGCATCAGATTCCGGTCTTGATCCGGGCCAAAGCCAATATGACCGTGCAGTTCGAGGGTGAGTCCCTCACCCTCGGTGCGCTGAGCCGGCAGTTCCCTCCGGAACGCTGTCATACGGATTCCGTTTGTTTCGCCAACAATCCGGAACTTCGCTGGATTGCCGGCTCCACGTCCGGAACCCGTTTCTCTCCTTCTCTGCGGGGCAGCTCTACGAGTCGCATCCGCCCGGATTGAACGGGCTTTGCAGCCCATTCAATCGGAGTCCGTATCACCTGTACGCGGAGCTCGGGTGGTGCGTCCGCTGCTTGCCGGTCGCCCGTGAGGTCGGTGGGTTCGATGTCCTGATCGTGTGGCGCAAGCTGCACGGGGAGTGGACGCGCTTTTTCCTGTTCAGCACGTTCGACGGTGACATCACGGTTCGCTCGCTGCTGCGGGCCTGGAAGGCCCGCTGGGGGATTGAGGTGATTCGCCGGCTGTTCAAGGAGAACCTGGGCTTGGGACGCTGTCATTGCCGGACGATCCAGGCGCAGGAGAACTGGGTGTGGTGCGTCGTGGAAGCCTTTGACGCGGTGCTACGGGTGCGTCGGGAAGTACCGGGCATGACGTGACGGGCCGCACAACGGCAGGCAGCTCAGCATGCCGAACAGTACGTCCTGACCGACCTTGAGCAGGACGAACCCCGGCTTGACGCCGCCTGACACGACATCTGCAGGAAAGTGGAAACTCTTGATTAACGATCAAAGGGCATTCTGCCGGCGGCGTTTCATGTCATACATTCGTGCGTCACTGACCTGAATGAGCGTGGCTCCAGTCATCCCGTCACGCGGCGTATCCGCCACACCGGCACTGGCCGCCGCTTCCGGAAATCCCGCCTCCCGCATCGCCGCCACTGCTCCCTCCACCCTACTCAGCACTTCCCGCTCTTCCAGCAATGACCCCATAATCACTGAGAACTCGTCCCCACCCAGCCGGAAAACCTGATCCTCCGCCCGGAATGCCGTCTGTAACGCCTGCGCGAAGGCCCGGAGCAACGCGTCTCCCCTCGGATGCCCCTGCGAGTCATTCACGTGTTTCAAGCCGTCCAGATCCGTCGATACCAACGTGAACGGTCCCCTGAGGAGCGCTGCCGCCAGCGCCTGTTCGAAGGCCCGTCTATTTCCCACACCTGTCAGCGGGTCCGTACCTGCAGCACGATGAAGTTCCGTGAGCATGTGACGCCGCCGCACGAAGCGTTGCAAGTTCCGCGCGGCTGTTGCCAGCAGATCCCGTTCGAACTCCGTCCACTCACGCGCTTCTGACCGGTAGACCGTCAGGATCAACACGCCCGTCGTCGTGTCCAGAGTAACCGGCAGCAGCGCTGCTGCTTGAAGGCCCTGCATCCGAACGGCACCCGGCATTCTGTCCGGACCGATGAAGACGGACTGTCCCGCCAGGAGCGCCCGCCCGAACGTATCCCCGTCCGGCAGGCCACGCTCCTGAAAGGCCCGTAGACTCGCCGGCACGACTCCCGAACGCTCCTGCAAGCGGAACCAGCCCGGTTCATGCGTCCATAGAGCCGCCCAGCCTCCCCTGAACATGCGGCTCAGGAGCGACAGGACGTCACAGGTCAGCGCGTGCGTCGGCTCGGCTTCATCCAGCAGACGAGAGAAACTCAAAAGTGTCTCGGCCTGCAACTGAGCCCGCTCAGCAGCCTGCCGGGCCTGAAGAACTTCCGTCACGTCATACCCGATTCCCAGTACACTCCCGGCGCGAGCGGAGGCGAGCGGCAGATACCACGCTTCGAAGGTCCGGTCCCGGAAAGTAATCATGTCACTGACCGTTTCTCCCTGCTGCGCCCGTACAGCGTTGTCGAGCGCACGCGGAACTGCCTGGAAGAGTTCATGGATCGTCCGACCAACCAGTTGCCGGTCACGAAGTCCCAACGACGCCATCCCCCGCCCCTCTGCGACCTGAAAGGTCCCGTCAGGGTCGGTGACCCATAACAGCAATGGCGCGGTCGTCAGTGCCAGATTCAGGTACTGCTGCAATTGCTGCACCTGTTCACGTTGATGGCGGTACGCGCGAATCTGACCGATCAGCGTGCCGAGCTGCGCAGCCATCATCCCGTCGACGGTATCCCAGGAAACAGATCCAGGCAGGCGAACCGCGTGCCATACTTGCTCGCCCCTGGCCGTGTTGGTGTGCACTGGCAGCGAGATGCTCCCCGCTGGGAGTTGTACGCTCCAGGGCACTTGAGCCTGCCAGTGCTGCTGAACGCGCTGAGCGGGGGGGGCCGGCGAAGCCCAGAGGAGTTCACCGTTCATGCGGGCCAGCACGATCAAGTCTGCACTGAGCGCGGACCCCAGCAGGGCAGCGAACGTATCCGTGAGATCAGGCCAGGTCTTGGCGGGGTCCAGAAGAGTGTCGAACGCCGTCAGATGCGTGAGCAGTTCAGTGACATTCACGCGTGGATCTGGAAAGGACCGCGGCGCCCGTCCGAGCTCCCGGCTGAGCAGTGTGGCCAACCCATTCAGAGTGGACCGGGGAGGTGGGGCGTCACAGTAGTTGGTGAGCAGCCAACCACTCAGACGATGGGAAAAGACAGGAAGCGGCGTGGCGTGCCAGGTACCCGTGAGCGTGCCATCAAGAATGGAATTCAGGCCGTCCGGAACTGGCGCAGTCTGCGCAATCAGCGAGATCCGTTCCTGGCCCTGCGTGCGGATAGCAAGGGCCGCACCTGAACAACCGGCCGTCTGAGCGGCCAGTACGAGGATCGCTTCGACACAGTCGAGCGTATCCTGGGGCCAGACAGGTGGCAGATCGGCATGCATGACCAGATCAGGGTAGTTCACCGTGGGTCTGTACGGTCGTATCCAAAACTTTACAGAAAAGGGTACGGGCGAAACGCTCACCCTTTTATGAGTATGCGCCACCTAACGGCGTGATTTTTTGACGGGGAATTTGGGGGCAGGTTCAAGAAGCAGAGGGACTTTCGCAGGAGGTCTAATGAAAGCAGGACCAAGAACTCCTGACACACGCCTGCTAGACTGACGCGGTATGACGCTGCCGCAGAATGACAGCGCCGACCCTCCCAGTTGGCGATCACGCAGACCCTTCACCATCCAGACCACGCCGCCGTGCCGGGGGAGGCAGCCTTGAGCGCCCTGATTCCCGCGCTGGTGATCCTGCTGATGGTCGCCCTGAACGCCCTGTACGTGGCGGCCGAGTTCGCGACCGTCGGTTCGCGCCGCTCGCGCGTGCAGGAAGCCGCCGAGGGTGGCAACCGGACAGCGGCGGCGCTGCTGGCGATCCTTCAGGACCCGAAGAAGATCGACACGTACGTCGCCGCCTGCCAGATCGGCATCACGATCAGCAGCCTCGTGGCGGGCGCGTACGGGCAGTCGCAGCTCACGCCGCTGTTCACGCCGCTGCTGGGCGCCGTGGGCGGCGAGATCGCCGCGACCGTCACGGTCCTGATTCTCGTGACGTCCCTGCAGGTCGTGCTGGGTGAACTGCTGCCGAAGACGGTGGCGCTGCGCTACCCGGAACGGCTGGCGCTCGCCACGCTGCGGCCCATGCAGCTGAGCCTGCTGCTGTTCCGCCCGCTGATCGCGCTGTTCAACGGCACCGCCTTCGCCATCCTGCGGGCCGCGAAGATGAACACCGAGCACAGCCACGCGCACGTCCACTCGCCCGAGGAGTTGCAGGACCTGTACCGCGAGAGTGCCGACGGCGGCCTGATCGACGCCAGCGAACGTGAGATGCTGTCCGGCGTGTTGAACGTCGAGGACCGCGTGGTCCGCGAGATCATGACGCCCCGCACGCGGGTCTTGGCGGTGCCGGTCAGCCTCAGCGTCCGCGACGCCCTGGAACGCCTCGCGCCCAGCGCCTACTCGCGCTTTCCCGTCACGGCCGCCACGAGCGAGATGGGCGGCGAGGACATCGTGGGCGTCGTTCACCTGCGCAGCCTGTACCTGAGCGCCGAACGCGCCCCGCACGCCACCGTGCAGAGCGTCATGCGCGACCCGCTGGTCGTGGCGGAAGTCATGCCCGTCCCGGACCTCTGGCGGCGCCTGCGGGATTCGGGGCGGCATAGCGCCGTCGTGGTCAACGAGTACGGCAGTGTGTCCGGCTTCGTGACCCTCGAGGACGCCCTGGAGGAGATCTTCGGTGAGCTGCAGGACGAGTTCGACCAGGAGGAGGAACCCATCAGCGTGCAGGGCGACCGCGTCACGGTGCGCGGCGACGTGCTGATCGACGTGCTGAACGGCCGTTTCGACCTGGACCTGCCCACCGACGAGGTCGACACCGTCAGCGGCCTGATCTGGCAGGAACTCGGCCGCCTGCCGCAACCCGGTGACGAGGTCAGCGTCCTGCCCGGCGACCTGATCTTCCGTGTGGACGCCATGGAACGCCGCGCCGTGAAACGCGCCAGCTTCACCCTGACCGGAGAGAGCGCATGACCTACCTGACCCCCATCCTGGTGATCCTGCTGCTGGTGTTCCTCAACGGCCTGTTCGTCGCCGCCGAGTTCTCGCTCGTCGCCGCGCGCCGCTCCCGCCTGGAAACCATGGCCGACCAGGGCAGTGCCAGCGCCCGCACCCTGACCCGCCTGATCGACCAGCCCACCGGCAAGGACGGTTACATCGCCATCGCGCAGCTGGGCATCACCCTGGCCAGCATCGGGCTGGGCATGTACGGCGAGCCGCAGGTGGCCGGCTGGCTGTACGGTCCCTTCGAGAACTGGGGCCTGTCGTACGCGGCGGCGCACACCGTCGGCTTCGTGATCGCCCTGAGTTTCATCACGTTCATGCACGTCGTGTTCGGCGAGATGATCCCCAAGGCCCTGGCACTCCAGACGCCCGAGGCGGTCAGCGTGCGCGTGCACCCGGTCATGCGGGTGTTCGGGCTGATCTTCCGGCCGTTCGTGTGGGTGCTGGGCGGCCTCGCCCTGGGCCTGATGCGCCTGCTGCATGTCCGCGAACCCGGCCAGGGCGCGCTGCTGTACACCAGCCGCGAACTGAGCATCATCACCGACGAGAGCGCCGAGAGCGGCCAGATCGGCGAGGTGCAGCGCGACCTGATCCGCAACATCTTCGCGCTGGAGGAACGCACCGCCGAGGAACTCATGACCTCCCGCGCCCGCATGGACGTGCTGAACGTGAACGCCACGCCGGACGACGTGGCCGCCCGCATCGCGCAGTCCGCCCGCAGCCGCTACCCCGTGTACGAGGACAACCTCGACAGCATCATCGGCGTGCTGCACGTCAAGGACTTCATCCGGGCGCGCGTGTCCGGCCGCAGCCTGCACCTGGGCCGCCTGGTGCGCCCGTTGCCCAGCGTGGCCGCCACCGCCACCGCCGAGGACCTGCTGAGCCTGTTCAAACGCGAGCGGGCGCACTCGGCACTCGTCGTGGACGAGTTTGGCGGCACGCTGGGCTTCGTGACCATGGACGACCTGATCGAGGACGTCATGGACGAGGAAGACGCCGCCGCCAGCGACTGGATCAGCGTCAACGAGGACGGGTCGTACACCGTGGACGGCGAGGTCACGTTGCAGGAACTGCGCGACGACCACGACCTGAACCTGCATCACGAGGAAGTCCTGACCGTCGCCGGCCTGATCCTCACCGAGACCGGCACGCCCCCCGCCGCCGGGGACACCGTGAACGTGCAGGGCCACGACCTGACCGCCGAGGCCGTGCAGGGCCTCAAGATCACCCGCGTCCGCATCCGCCCGCTGGGCTGAGGGAACGGTGCAGAGGGCGCCGCCGGAGTGAACCTCCGGCGGCGCCCTCTGCCCGTCCCGCCCCTACTTCAGCCGCAGGGGCAGGCCACTGACGATCAGGTGCGCCTCGTCGCTGGCAGCGGCGGCCCGCTGGTTCACCCAGCCCAGCAGGTCGCGGTAGCGGCGGGCCAGTGCGTTGTCCGGCACGATCCCGAAGCCCACCTCGTTCGTCACGAGGACCGTCACGCCGCTCCGTTCGCGGGCGGCGCGCAGCAGGTCGTCGGCGGCGTTCAGCATGGCCTCGTCGGTGTGGCCGGCCAGCATCAGGTTGCTGACCCACAGGCTCAGGCAGTCCAGCAGCGCGGCGGGCGTGGTCACGGCCCGCAACGCGGCGGGCACGGTCAGCGGTTCCTCGTGCGTGACCCACCCGGCGGGCCGATCGGCGCGGTGACGGGCGATGCGGCCTGTCATCTCGTCGTCGAAGGCCTGCGCCGTGGCGAGGTACGTGACGCCCCCGCCCACCCGCGCGGCCTCCTGCGCGACGCGGCGTTCCGCGAACGTGCTCTTGCCGCTGCGAGCACCGCCCGTCACGAACACGATCCGACCCGCCGCTGGCAGCGTCACAGCATCCCCTCGATGACCGACCAGTCCAGCCCGGCGCGCACCTGCGCCGCGATTGTATCCAGGCGAGCGTCCAGCGAGTCCAGGCCCGGCGGAAGCGGCAGGTCCGCCCAGCCCAGGAAGCGTTCCAGGTACGCGGGGTTCTCCAGCAGGCCGTGCAGGTACGTGCCGCGCACGTTGCCCTGCCGCCACAGCAGCCCCGGCGCGAGCGTCTGCACGCCGCTCCCGGCGCGGGTCTGGCCGTGGTGGATCTCGTACCCGGTCAACGCGAAGCCCGTCTCGGGGTCCGTGAAGGCGGTCTGCACGGTCGTCTTGTCCGGCATGAACTCGGTGTGCAGGTCCAGCAGGCCCAGACCGGGCACGTCGGCGCCCGGCGCGCGGTCCTCGATGCCGTGCGGGTCGCGGATGGACTGCCCGAGCATCTGAAGGCCGCCGCACACGCCCAGCACCGGCACGCCCGCCCCGGCCAGCCGCGTGATTCCGGCGGCCAGTCCGGTCTGCCGCAGCCAGTTCAGGTCGGCGGCCGTGCTCTTGCTGCCAGGAACGATCACGGCCCGCGCGCCCGTCAGTTCGTCCGGGCGGGACACCCAGCGGGCCAGCGGACCCAGCGGTGCGAACTCGTCGAGGTTACTCACGCGCGGCAGGCGTGCGATGGCCACGAAGCCCGCGTCGGCGTCCGGCGTGGCGGCGCGTGAGTCCAGCCACACGCCGTCCTCCTCGGGCAGCGTCACGTCCAGCATGGGAATCACGCCCACCGTCGGCACGCCCGTCTGCTCCTGCAACCACTCCGGGGCGGGCGACAGCAGCCGCGCGTCCCCCCGGAAACGGTTCAGGATGAAGCCGCGCAGCAACCCGCGTTCCTCGGGCGTCAGGCAGTGCCAGGTGCCCAGCAGGTGCGCGAACGCCCCTCCCCGGTCGATGTCGGCGGCCAGCAGCACGCCTGCCTGCGCCTCGAGCGCCACGCGCATGTTCACGATGTCGCTGCCGCGCAGGTTCACCTCGGCCGGACTGCCCGCCCCCTCGATGACCACCACGTCGAATTCGGCCAGCAGGCTGTGCAGGGCCGTCTGCACGTGCGGCCACAGGTGCGACTTGCGCTCCCGCCACGGCAGGGCCGTGATCTCGCGGCTGACCTGCCCCAACAGCACCACCTGCGAGCGCGTGTCCGCCTCGGGCTTGAGCAGCACGGGGTTCATGCGCACGTCCGGCGTGACCCGCGCTGCGCGGGCCTGCACGAGTTGCGCGCGGCCCATCTCCAGCCCGGCCGGCGTGACCCCGGCGTTGTTGCTCATGTTCTGCGCCTTGAACGGCGCGACCCGCAGACCCTCGTTCGCCAGGGCGCGGCACAGCGCCGCCGTGAGGTAACTCTTGCCCGCGCTGCTCGTGCAGCCCTGCACCATGATCGCCTTACCCATGTCGCCCTCCCCGGCCCAGGCGGGCGGTCAGGGCGCGCAGCAGGGCGGCGTTCTCTCCGGGCAGGCGGGTGCTGACGCGGATACAGTCCGGCAGGCCGTAGCTGGTGCAGTCGCGCACGCGGATGCCGCCTTCGCGCAGGTCGGCGGTGACGGCGGCGGCGTCCCCGACGCGCAGGGTCATGAACGGCGTGCCGGCGTGCTCGGTGCGGCCCAGGCGGCCCAGGTCGGCGGCCAGTTCGGAGGCGTGCGCGGCGACGCGCGGCAGCGTCTCGGCCAGGAAGCGGGCGCCGTGCGGCAGGGCGGCCAGGACGGCGGCAGTGGCGGCCGTGACGTGCCACGCCGGGGCGAGGTTGTCGAGCGCCGCGACGACCGTGGGCGCGGCCAGCGCGTAGGCGGGGCGCGCGCCGACGATGCCGTGCGCCTTGCCGGGCGACAGCAGCCGCACCAGCGCCGGGTGGCGTGGCGGGACCGGCAGGACCGTAAACGGCGCGTACGCCTCGTCCACGATCAGCAGCGCCCCGGCGGCGGCGCAGGTGTCGGCGGCGGCCAGCAGTTCGGCTGGCGTGGGGGCGTGCCCGGTGGGGTTGTGCGGGTACCCGACGTACACGAGGCGGGCGCGGGCGGGCAGCGTGGTGGGCAGCGCCGGGACGACCTGCACGGACGCGCGTTGCAGCGCGGCGGCGCGGGCCAGTTCCCCGAACGGCGCGTGCAGGCTCAGCAGCGTGTCGCCGCCCCCCAGGAAGGCGCGGGTCAGGCGGTGCAGCAGGTCGGACGCGCCGGTCGCGAGGGCCACGCCGCCGGGTTCGGTGGCGTGCCACGCGGCCAGCCGCTCGCGCACGCGGGCGTACGTGGGGTCCGGGTAGTGGGCGTGGTCGGCGTCGCGCACCGCCTGGATCAGGCGGGGGTTCGGGCCGTACGGGTTGGTGTTCACGCTGAAATCCAGGCCCGTGAACGGCTGCGCGTCCGGCCCGCCGTGCGCGGCGCGCGGCAGCAGGGGCGCCAGGCCGGGGCGGTCCGTGGAGAGGTCGGCGGTCATGGGCGGCCCCGGTGGGCAGGGCGGGCGGGTGGGCGGGGCAGCATCAGGCACAGCGTAGCGAGGATCAGGGTCAGGTGCGCCAGACGCCGCGCCGCGCGCAGGTCCGGGGCGCCCGGCGCGCGCCCGGCGGGGTTCAGGACGTACACGCCGCGCTTGTCGAGCCGCACGCCCAGCGCCCCGGCGAACACGCTCATGGGGTGTCCGGCGTTCGGGCTGGTCGTGGCGCGGCGACCCGAGCGCCACGCGCGGAACGCGGCGCGGCCGTCCAGTCCCAGCAGTGGCGCGGCCAGCAGGGCGCAGGCGGCGGTCAGGCGGGCCGGGGCGAGGTTCAGCAGATCGTCGGCGTGCGCGGCGACCTTGCCGGGCCATTCCAGTTCCGGCGTGCGGTAGCCCCACAGGGCGTCGGCGGTGTTCGCGTAGCGGTACAGGGCCGCCAGCGGCAGGCCGCCCGCGCGGTACGCCAGCAGCGGCGCGACCACGCTGTCCGACAGGTTCTCGGCGAGGCTCTCGGCGGCGGCCCCGGCGACCTCGGCGGCGCTCAGGTGGGTGGTGTCGCGGCTCACGAGGTGCCACGCCAGCAGGCGGCGCGCTTCCGGCAGGTCATTCGCGTGCAGGGCCGCCTCGACCTCCCCCACTGCCGAGAGCAGGGCGCGGCGGGCCAGCAGCGGCTTGAGGAGCGCGCCCTGCGCGGGCCAGGGCAGCCGCGCCGCCGCCACGCCCGTCAGCGCGGCCAGCGTGGCCCCGCCCGCCCAGCCCAGCCCTCCCTCCAGCAGTTGCGTGGCGGGCGTGGTGGCCTGCCAGCGGCGCCGCGCGGCGTTCAGGTACGAGCCCATCCACACGACCGGATGCCAGCGGGCGGGCGGCTCGCCCAGCGCGTCCAGGGTCAGGGCCAGCAGCAGGGCGCGGCGGCTCACGGGCCTCCCGGTGCGCGGCACTGGTCCACGAACCGGCGGGCCAGGGCGGGGTCCGCGCCCAGGTGCAGGTGCAGGTAACTGGCGAGCACGTTCCCGCGCGCGTAACCCTCGTGCACGGTCGTGCCGTCCGGGGCCTGCCAGCGGTAGGCCGGGTGGGTGGGCGCGTGCGTCAGGACCGAGTGGTGGAACTCGTGGCCGCGCAGCGCCGCGCCCGCCGGGGCCAGCGGCGTGCCCTGCAGGGCGTGGGCGTCGCGGTAGCCCAGGGTCAGGCGGGGGGCCATGCGGGTGCGGTCCGGCGTGACGCCGCACATCTCGAAGGTGCGTTCCGGCGTTTCCAGCGACTGGCCCAGATACATCAGGCCGCCGCACTCGCCGATCACGGGCCGCCCGGACGCCGCGAAAGCCCGGACGGCGGCGCGCATGGCGGCGTTCGCTTCCAGTTCGGCCGCGTGCGCCTCGGGGTACCCGCCGGGCAGCAGCAGTCCGCCCAGGCCCGGCGGCAGTCCGGCGTCCCGCAGGGGACTGAACAGCACGAGGTCCGCGCCCTGCGCCCGCAGTTCGTCCAGCGCGTCCGGGTACGAGAAGTGAAAGGCCTCGTCGTGCGCCACGCCGATCCGCACCCGCTCGCCCACCGGGACGGGCGTGGGCGGCGGGAGGGGCAGCGCGGGGGCCTGCGCGGCCGCCAGCAGCGCGTCCAGGCGCAGGAAGCGCGCGGCGTGCAGGGCGTCCCCCGCGTCCCAGGAGGCCTGCTCGGCGCTCAGCAGGCCCAGGTGCCGCGCCGGGAGGTGCAGCCGCTCGTCGCGCGGCACGAAACCCAGGACTGGCAGGCCCACCTGCGCCAGCGCCGCCTCGCACAGCTCCGCGTGACGTTCGCCGCCCACGCGGTTCAGGATCACGCCCGCCACCTGGACGGGCGGCACGGTCAGCGGCGCGAAGTCCCGCAGGCCGGCGGCCACGGCGGCGGCGGTGCGGGCCATGCCGCCCGCGTCGATCACCAGCGCCACCGGGGCGCCCAGCAGGCCCGCCAGATCGGCGGTGGAATGCTCGTCGCTCAGGGGGTCACGGCCGTCGTACAGGCCCATCACGCCCTCCAGCACGCTCACGTCGGCCGGCGCGGCGGCGCGGGCGAACAGGGCACGCAGTCGCCCGCGCGGCAGCAGGAACGAGTCGAGGTTCCGCGCGTCCCGCCCGGCCGCGCGGGTCAGGTGGGTGGGGTCCAGGTAGTCCGGCCCCAGCTTGAACGGCTGCACGCGCAGCCCACGGGCGCGCAGGGCGAGGCACAGCAGCGAGGCCACCGTCGTCTTGCCGCTGCCGGAGTGCGCGGCGGCGATCACCAGCCGGGGCATGCCGGGGGCCGGGCGGGGGGCGGTCAGGGCAGGGTCGGGGGGGGTCATGGGGTCTCCAGGGATGGGTCAGGGTGGTGGTCCGGCAGGTGCAGCGGCGCGAGGTCCGCGCCTATCGCGCGGGCCAGTTGCGCGGCGCGGCCCAGGCGCACGCGGCCCGATTCGGTGTCCACGACCAGCGCGGGCACGCCACGCAGGGCGCGGGCAGCATCAAGTGCCTCGGCCCAGGGGTCCGCGCCGGGCTGCGTGGGCACGTTCGCGCGGCCGTCCGTGAACAGCACCAGCCGCGCGCCACGCGCGCCGCCCAGCGTCGCGCGGGCCAGCCGTAGCGCCTGCATCAGCGGCGAGCGGCCCCCGGTGGGCGCGGCCTCCACGGCCCGCGCCCCCGCGTGGGCGTCGGCGGTCCAGTCGAGCAGCAGCGTGGCGCCCACGCCCCGGAAGGTGATCAGGTCCGCGCGGGCCGGGCCACCCGGCCCGCCCAGGGCGTCCAGCAGCGCCAGCGAGTCCGGGTTCGCGTCCGGGCGACTGCCGGTCACACGGGGTCGCCCGGCGTCGCCCGTCCGGCGCCCCGCGCCGGGCATCGGCAGAGCAACGTGCGTGGGCACGGGCGCGAACACCTCGCCCAGCGGGTCGCCAGCGGGAGGCAGGTGGTCTCCCCCGTCCGGAGGGCCCGTCATGTGCGGCGGCTCGTTCCCGGCTTCCGGTGGGACCTCACCGTCCGGTGCGTCGGCCGGAGGCTGCGGCGGTTCGGCAGGCGGCGGTGAGTCCTGTGGCGGGGCAGGCGGAGGCGGCAGGTCCGGCGCGTGCGGCGCCCGGCGGTGAGTGAGGACCAGCGGCGCGGCGCGGTCCACGTCCGCCGCCGTGACCGACACGCGGCCCTCCAGCGCTGCCAGGGCGCAGGCGGCGCGGTACAGCACCAGATCCGCGCGCAGGCTGCGCACACCGGCCGCCGCCGCGTGATCGGCAATGCGGATCAGCAGCGCGTCCGGGACGGTCACCTGCGCCAGCCGCCCACGCGCCGCGTCCAGCCGGGCGTGCAGGTCCGCCTCCGCCCAGGCCCGCGTGAACGCGGCGGGGTCGGCGTCGAAGGCGAGGCGACGGCGCACGATCTCGGCCCGTTCGCCCGGCGCGGTGGGCGCCTGCACGTCCACGCACAGCCCGAAGCGGTCCAGGAACTGCGGGCGCAGGCTGCCCTCCTCGGGGTTCATGCTGCCCACCAGCGCGAACCGGGCGGGCGCGGTCACGCTCAGGCCGTCGCGTTCCACGCGGTGCACGCCCATCGCGGCGGCGTCCAGCAGCACGTCCACCAGATGATCCGGCAGCAGGTTCACCTCGTCGATGTACAGCACGCCCCCGTGCGCCTGCGCGGTCAGGCCCGGTTTCAGGCGCGCCTCGCCGCGCAGGGCCGCGTCGAGGTCCAGCGTGCCCACCACCCGTTCCTCGCCCGCCCCGAGTGGCAGGTTCACGAACGGGGCCGCGCCCTCCCCGTCGGCTGGCAGGCCCTCCACGTGCGCCGGCAGGAGCGCCGCTAGCGCCCGCGCGGACGTGCTCTTCGCCGCGCCCCGGTCGCCCCGGATCAGCAGGCCCCCCAGTGCGGGCGACACGGCCAGCAGGCTCAGTGCCAGCGTCAGGTCCGGCTGGTGCGCCACCGCCGACAGCGGGAACAGCGGCGCGGCGTCCGGACGTGGTTCGGAGGGGTTCACGCAGCCGCCGTGCCGCGGCTCAGGGAGCAGCGGTTCAGGGGGATGGGAGGACCGGGGCGTGGGCGTAGGCCGTGATGCTGGCGTCCACCGTCATCAGCGTGAGCCCGTGCTCGATGGCCTGCGCGACCAGCATGCGGTCGAAGGGGTCGCGGTGATCCCAGTCGAGCGCTCCGGCGCGCACCGTGTGGGCCGGGGAGATGTCGATCACCTCGGCTCCGAGTCGTGCGGCGACCGCGTGGAAGTCCAGCAGCAGCGGGGCAGCCTCCGGGAGGCGGCCGCTGCGGTGCTTGATCGAGAGTTCCCAGGCGGTCGCGGCGCTCAGGAGCAACCGGTTGCGGGAGTCGAGCAGCGTGGTCTGCCACGCGCCCGGCAGCAGCGCCGGCTGGAGGGTCGCCCACAGCAGGATGTGGGTGTCGAGCAGCAGGTTCACTCCCAGTCCGCCTGTTCCTCGGCGGACAGTGGGCGCAGGGATTCGTGCGCGAAGGCCGCGCCGACCTGGACGGTTCCGGCCAGGAAGCCGAGTTCACGCGCAGCGGCGGGCGCCAGTGGCACCAGCCGGGCGTAGGGTTTTCCAGCCTTGGCGAGAATGATCTCCTCGCCGGCGTGGGCGCGGTCCACGAGGCGGGACAGTTGCGTTTTGGCGGCGTGGATGTTGACCGTCTCTGGCATGGACTAAGCTTAGTCCACATGGGGCACTTCAGGGTGACGCGGCTCACGCGCCGCCTCCGCTGGTGCGGGCCGTCTCGCCACGCTCCTCCAGCAGCCCCTCGCTCTCGACCAGCAGGGCCTGGAGGGCGCCCAGGGTACCCGGCTGCGGGTTCCACAGGCACCGGCCCTGCGCTTCGAGCAGGCGGGTGGTGATGGCCTGCAGCGCCCAGGGGTTCGAGCGGCGCAGGAACGCCTGGTTCTCCGGGTCCAGCGCGTAGGCCTGCGCCACGCCCTCGTACATACCGTATGCCGCTCAGGTGCCGCACAGAGGCGATCATGCCGCCGAAGAACTGCAGGTAGTCGTCACTGCCGGGGATGTCGTGCTCGCGGTTGTCCTGGTTGTGCAGCACGAGTTGCGTGCCGCCCAGCCGGGCGCGCCGCTGACCGGCGCGTGGTGGGCGGTGCGGCGGACGCCGTGCAGGTTAAGGCCCAGCGCGAGCTGCGTGTCCGGGCGGGCGCAGATGATCACGTCACGCCTCCAGGGCGCCCCACGGCCGCCAGGGCCGGGGGCAACAGAACGGAGCCCATCAGTACTCGATTCCGGTCTGCGCGCCGATGCCCGCCTCGTAGGCGTGCTTGACGGGCCGGATCTCGCTGACGGTGTCGGCCAGGGCGATCAGTTCCGGCAGGGCGTCCCGGCCGGTCACCACCACGTGCAGCAGCGGGTCACGCGCCCGCAGGACCGCCTCGACCTCCGGCCAGGGCACCCAACCGTACTTCAGGGCGTACGTGAACTCGTCCAGCACGATCAGGTCGTGCTCGCCGCTCTCGATGGCGGCGCGGGCCAGCGACCAGCCGTGCGCGGCCATCGCGGCGCTGTTCTCCAGGTCCTTCGATCTCCACGTGAACCCGTCCCCCAACCCCTCGTGCGGTACGCCGAGCACGTCCAGGGTGCGGTGCTCGCCGAACTTGGCGCTCTCGTGCTTCAGGAACTGGAACATCCGCACGCGCAGGCCCCGGCCGTGGGCGCGCAGCATCAGGCCCAGCGCGGCGGTGGTCTTGCCCTTGCCGTTCCCGGTGTTCACGATCAGCAGGCCCCGGCGGCCCCGGCTGACGCCCTCGGCCTTGCGGTGGGCGTCACGGGCGGCCGCGAGTTCCTGCATGGCCTTCTCGCGGCGCTCGCGGGTCACGGGATCGAGCGCCGCGGCGTCACCCGTCACTTCAGTGCCTCCGGGTGAATGAAGCGGATCAGGGCGCGCAGCGCGTCCGGCAGGCGCGGCCCCGGTCGACTCAGGGCGTCGCGTTCCTCGGGTGTGGGCGCGAAGACCCGTCCCGCCTTCACCGCCTGCAGTCCGGTCCAGCCGGGGCGCCGGCGGGCGTCATCGAGGGTCAGGCCGATCATCACCTGCGGGTTGCTGTTCACGATCCGTTCCGGGTCGAGTTTCGGAAAGTCGCCCAGCGCGGCCGGCACGATGGTCTGCCCGCCCGCTCTGGCGATCAGCGCCCCGATGAACGAGTTCGGCCCGACCGAGTACGGGCTGGGGTCGATCTCGTAGTACGTGCTGACCTTCGGAAGGCTCAGCACACTGGCCTGCAGGGTGTTCAGGTCGGCGCGCATGGACGTGATCAGCCGCGTGGCGCCCGCCTCGTGGTTCGTCAGTTTGCCGATCACGGCGATCTTCTCGAACACCTCGTTGAAGGTCTGCCCGGTGCCGCCGTACACGGTCAGGCCCGCCTGCGCGAGCTTCTCGGTCAGGCGCGACCCGCTGGACTCGTCGGCAAGGACCAGATCGGGTTTCAGGGCGACGATCGCCTCGATGTTCGGCTGGTAGGCGCTGCCGACTTTCGGGAGTTTCTCCACGGCGGCCTTCGGGTAGTTGCTGAAGCGGTCGACCGCGATCAGTTGCGCGCCGGCGCCGATAGCAATCAGCGTCTCGGTATGGCTGGGCAGCATGGACACGATGCGGCGCGGCTGGGCCTTGAGCGTGACACTACGGCCCAGGTCGTCGGTGACGGTCAGCGGATACGCGGTGGCTGAGGCGCCCTGCGTGGCGCCCATGACGGCGGCGATCAGCAGCGCAGCGCCGGGACGGAAGGAACGGAAAGGCAGGTGGGACATGGCGGGAACTCCAGTGCGTACTGGGACGGCAGCCGGGAGCGGGCGCACAGCATGAAAAACCCGCTCCGGCCGGGGGCCAGAGCGGGAACACACGTGGAAATGCCACGGCTGGGTCCAGGGTCACTCATGTCACGGCCCTCTGACGGCGAGAGGTGCCACGCACGCACCGGAAACCGGCGTGAACGGGCGTCCCTGAGAGGCATTCGGGCTCGCCGGGTCCCGGTTCCTGCGAACCGGTCGGCATACCGCTGCGCGACAGCGCCGGATTCTCACCGGACTTCCCCAACCTCAGGTGCGGCCAGCCTAGCAGACCGGCGCCCACGAGGTGGGCCCGTCAGTGGGCGGGCGCCAGCGTTCCGTCCCGGAGGGCCTGCATCTTGACGGCCAGCCGGGAACGCAGGTCGCGCACGACGGTGCTCTTCTGGCCGCCGCTGATGCCCTTGATGGCCCAGGCCTTGATCTCCAACGGATCTTCGAGGCCCTCGTCAAGGGCGAGGCGGAGCGTGTCGAGTTCCTGAAGCTTCAGGTCGTTGCGCAGCAGGAAGGTCAGGGTCCGCATGACTTCCTCGATCTGTTGTTCGCGTGGCGCGGCCCTCAACAGGGCGTCCGAATCGTCTTCCTCTTCGGAGGGCCGTAAAGGAGCCTCGAACAGACTGGGCTGACCCGAGGGGCGCAGCTTGGCCTGCTGGGCCTTGGCGGTGCCTTTCCGGGCCTCGGAGACCCCTTCGGGCAGCTGGTACTTGCCGGGGTTCTTCAAAACGTCCACGAAGAAGGCCGGTTTCGACCGGGGTTTGTAACCGGCCGCCAGGATCGCCTTGCACCGCACGACCGCGTCGTCCACCGTCTGCTCGCCGTGCTCGCGCACGAGTTGCAGCGCGCGCGTCTGGGTGACCCCCAGGTCCGCAAGTTCCTGCAGCAGGGCCGGGTCCGGCGGAATGAACGCCTCGCCAAAGGTGTACTGCAGCAGTTTTTTCTTTCCACGCCCCAGGTACTCGACGTTCTTCAGGAAGCCCTTCTCGATGAGTTCCTCATGCGCGGCGTCCAGGGTCCGCTGGGCCATGCTGGGCCGGTCGGTCACGATCTTGCACGCCTCCGCCCACTCCATCAGGCCCACCTGGTAGGCCATCGCCACGGCGTCCGGGTTCTCCGGGTCGCGGCGCTGGGCGTCCAGCAGCCGGTACAGCGCGCGGGTGGGGGGACGTTTGAGGGTCTGCATGAACGACAGGTCCAGGGACTTGATGTACCCGGCCCGGACGCTGCGGGAGATCTCCTGCGGCAGCGTGATGCGCAGGACGCTGGAAGCATCGAGCTTTTCCGCCTCGCCGGAGGTGAATTCGATCCGGTCGATGTACCGGAAGTTGACGTTCGTCCAGCGTCCGCGTGGATGGTCGCGCCACCCTTCGGAAATGAAGTAGGTCGTGGTGGTCAGGCGCTTGAGGCTCTCGTCGAGCGAGGCGTAGTAGCGGCCGCTGGTGTCCAGTCCGGCCATCTGCAACAGCTGGTACGGCGTGCAGGTCACGGCGCCATCGGCCGGGGAGCCCTGGTCGATGTACAGGTTGACCAGCGCGGCACTGATGTCGGTGTCGATGCCGTGCGGAACGCCGTATTCGGGGAGTGCCTGACAGGTCACGCGGTAGCGGCGGTCGCCGTCCTCGAGCTCGACGCTCCAGTCCCGGTAATCGGCCGGGATGCGTTCCTGCACGCTGATCAGACTCAACCGGGCGATGTTGAGTTCGTCGAAGCGTTTGATTCCCTTGTCGGCCACTGCCCTTCCCCCTGTGTTTGTTGTTTTCTTTTTTGTTTAAATCTCTTAAAAAGAATAATATATGTTGTCAACAACAAGCGCCCGACCCAGATGCGTGCCACACGGCTTTTTCAGGGTGAAACGGCGCAAGTTGTCCGATAGTTTGGCGCAAGTTGTCCGATAGTTTCGGCCCTGTTTCGGCGCAAGTTGTCCGATAGTCGGCGCCGAACGGCGCAAGTTGTCCGATAGTTTCGGCGCAAGTTGTCCGATAGGTCGACTTTGCCAACGGCGCAAGTTGTCCGATACCTGTGGATAAAAACGGCGCAAGTTGTCCGATAGTTTGACCCGAAACGGCGCAAGTTGTCCGATAGTGGGCATTACACGGTGATTGCGGCGAAAAATCTCGTTCTGGACAACACGATTTTTGAAACGGCGCAAGTTGTCCGATAGTGCCCCTGCCCAAAACGGCGCAAGTTGTCCGATAGTCAAAAAACAGGTTGATGGAAGAATTGAGCAGATTAAATATGCCATAAACATACCCGTCACTCGTTTCCGAGAGTCCGTGCGGGCCTACCCTTCAATCAGACTGTTTCCGGTCACATGTGGCTCTGTTCGCAGAGGGAAAGGCAGGGCGCGTACGTACATTTATTGATTTAATGTTAAACCAACTATCGGGTTCTCAGGCCGCCTCCCGACAAAACGGCGCAAGTTGTCCGATAGTCCTCTCCCCGCCCGCTCGTCACATGACGAGTGGAAAATTCCATTCAGGCGACAGAGGTGCTCCTCTCGCGGTAGGCTGCGCGGTAATGCGCACCCTGACGCTTTTCAACCACGCTGGCGGAGTCATGAAGTCCAGCCTCACCCGCGACGTCGGGTACACGCTCGCGGCTGCCGGGCAGCGCGTCCTGCTGGTGGACCTCGACCCCCAGGCCAACCTGACCGACTGGCTGGGCGTAACCGGCGTGACGCGCGACCAGACCGTCTACGACACGGCCACCCGCGGCGACGCCCTCCCCTCCCCCGTCCATGTCCACGGGCTCGACCTCATTCCCAGCGACGTGTCCCTCGCCCTGGCCGAGGGGCAGATGATGGGTGTCGTCGGCGCGCACCTGCACCTGCGTCAGGCGCTCGCCGCGTGGTCGGACCGTTACGACGCCGTACTGATCGACAGCCCGCCCAGCCTCGGGCAGCTCTCTATCCTGGGCGCGCTGGCCGCCGACCACCTGATCGTTCCCGTCCCGACCCGGCAGAAAGGCATGAACGCCCTGGCCGGTCTGGCCGAGGCCATGGCCACCTACCGGAAGCTCCGACCGGACCTGACCGTGGCGCTGTACGTGCCTACCCTCTTCGACGCGCGCCGCTCGCACGACCGCGAGGCGTTGACGGCCCTCAGGGGGCTGCTGCACCCGCTGGCCAGCCCCATCGCGGACCGTGGCGCCGTCTGGAACGACAGCGCCAGCGCCGGGCAGCCGGTCGGCGTGTACGCGCCGGGTTCACCCGTACACCGCGACGTGCTGCGCGTCACGGCCGAGATCGCGCAGGCCGCCGGCCTGAACGTGCAGATCGAGGAGGCCCCGGCATGACCCGCAAGGCCCGACCCGTCATCGGCGCGCGCCTGAGCGGACTGGTCGCCGGCGTGGACACGCTCGCGCAGCCCGCCACCACCAGCCTCAGCACCACCCTGCTGGATCCGGGCGAATTCCAGCCCCGGTACTACTTCAACCCGGACGCCCTGGACGACCTGACCCGCAGCGTCCGGGAACAGGGCGTCCTGCAACCCCTGCTGGTCCGCCCCACCGCGTCCGGCCGTTACGAGATCGTGGCTGGTGAGCGCCGGTGGCGCGCCGCCCGGCAGGCCGGCCTGACCGAGGTGCCGGTCCTGATCCGCACCCTGAGCGACAGCGAGGCGCGGCTGGCAGCGGCCGTCGAGAACCTGCAACGCGAGGACCTGAACGTCATGGAGGAAGTGCGCGCGAAACTGCAGGTAGCCTCGGTGACGTTGGGCGTCCCGGAAGACAGCGTGGTCGCGCGGATGTTCGCCCTGGACCGGCACGCCGAGACCGAGCCGGAACTGATCGCCCGCCTGGACGCCGCGTTCGGAGCGCTGGGCCGGGAATCCTGGCGTTCGTTCATCCGCAACCGGGCCGCCCTGCTGAACCTGTCCGAGGACCTTCAGGAGGCAGTCCGCACCGGCCTGGACTACCGCAAGGCGCTGGTTATCGGCCGCGCCGACCGGGACGACCTGCGGGACGCCATGCTGGAGGCCGCCTCGGGCGGGGCGACGGTCGCGGCGCTCCGGGAGATGCTGCGCGGACCGGCACAACCGACCCAGGACGTGTTCGTCACGGTGGCCCAGCAGCTGCGTGACCGCCGCGCCCTGGGCCGCCTGGACGCCCGCCAGCGCGCCCGCGCGGAGAAACTGCTCGCGCAGCTCAGCGCCCTGCTGAGCGGTCAGACCAGCGATACCGACTGATACGGACTCCAATTAAATAGATTATGATCAGTGCATCAAACAGATCCCTCTGACCGCCCCTCTCGCGCATGACGCTGACACCTTCTGGCATCTCTACCGGGCCAGCACCTGTGCCGTCGAACGCCGCAGAGCCCAACTCTTCGCCCTCCTCGCAGAAGGACGCCCCGTACCTGAGATCCTTCAGGTGACCCGGTACAACCGGGTCACCGTCTACGGACTGGTCAAGCGCTACCGCGAACAGGGGCTCGCTGGCCTCCGTGACGCGCGTCACGTCAACCAGGGCGCTCCCCGCCTCCTGACCGCCGAGCAACAACAGACCCTGGCCGCCCGACTGCACGCTGACTTCGAGCAGGGCATCGTCTGGTCCGGTAAAGACGTTCAAGACTGGCTTCAGCAGCAGTACGGAATGTCCGTCCATCTCGGGCGCACCTATGAATTCCTACGGGCGGCGGGCTTCACGCCTCAACGCCCTTGACCCCGGCACGTTGGCGGC
>NZ_NHMK01000009.1 GCF_002198095.1 Deinococcus indicus
GGTGGTTTTCTTCGTGTCGCGCAGACCGATGATTTCCACTTCGTCCTGGACCTTCACGACGCCACGCTCCACGCGGCCGGTCGCCACGGTGCCACGACCGGTGATCGTGAACACGTCTTCGACGGGCATCAGGAAGGTCTTGTCGGTGGCGCGCTCGGGGGTGGGGATGTAGCTGTCGACGGCGTCCAGCAGTTCCCAGATGCGGTCAACCCACTTGTCTTCGCCGCGGGCGGTCTTGGGGTTGGCCTGGAGGGCTTCGAGGGCCTGCAGGGCGCTGCCCTTGACGACGGGGAGGTCGTCGCCGGGGAACTCGTACTTGCTGAGGAGTTCGCGGACTTCCATTTCGACGAGCTCGAGGAGTTCTTCGTCGTCGACCATGTCGACTTTGTTCATGAAGACGACGATGTAGGGCACGCCGACCTGACGGGCGAGGAGGATGTGCTCGCGGGTCTGGGGCATGGGGCCGTCAGCGCTGGACACGACGAGGATGGCGCCGTCCATCTGGGCGGCTCCGGTGATCATGTTCTTGACGTAGTCGGCGTGGCCGGGGCAGTCAACGTGGCTGTAGTGGCGGGTGGGGGTGTTGTACTCGACGTGGGCGGTGTTGATGGTGATACCGCGGGCTTTTTCCTCGGGGGCCTTGTCGATCTGGTCGTAGGCCAGTTTTTCGATGGTGGGGTCCGAGGCGGCGGCGGTGAAGGTGATGGCCGCGGTGAGGGTGGTCTTGCCGTGGTCGACGTGACCGATGGTGCCCACGTTCACGTGGGGTTTGGTGCGTTCAAACGTTCCTTTAGCCATGTGTGTGTCCTCCTGGAGTGGAACTGCCCGCAGTGCAGGCAAGCCTTGACAGTGTACAAGTCCGCCGCGGAAACGCAAAGTGCCTTCGGGAAGGCTGGCCTCAGGGTTCTCACGCCGGATCAGGGGAAGAGGGTGGGTAAGAGAAGACGCGACCCGCAGGGTGCAGGTCGCGCCGGTTGTTGGAGCTTCTGATCGGGTTCGAACCGATGACCTCTCCCTTACCAAGGGAGTGCTCTGCCACTGAGCTACAGAAGCGCTGGGAAAAGCGGGAAACGAGACTTGAACTCGCGACATTCAGCTTGGGAAGCTGACGCTCTACCAACTGAGCTATTCCCGCGTGATCGTGGTGGGCAGGGGCGGATTCGAACCGCCGTACACGTACGTGAACAGATTTACAGTCTGTCGCCTTTAACCACTCGGCCACCTACCCGGATTGTCATACCCACTGTCTCGAATCTAGCACGCTCGGGCCTATGGAAGTCCTTTGCGCTTGGAGCCACCCAGGAGAATCGAACTCCCAACCTTCCGATTACAAGTCGGGTGCTCTACCAGTTGAGCTAGGGTGGCACCGTCCCTGTTCGAATGCTGGAACAATGTCCGGCCTCTGAGTGCGGTCGCTGCGGCGCTTTTCGGCGCGTTCACTTCCGGCTGTGAATAGTAGCAGTCACCCCCGAAGGTGTCAATCATTCCCGTGAGGCGCCCCGCCCCCCTCCGGCCCCTGCACCCTGCCACGCACCGTCCGGACGGCTCTGGGACGCCCTCCGGGGCCTGCGCGCGCCGGGCCGGCGTTGCGCCGCCTACCCCACGTTCCCGCGCCCTTGAGCAAACCCTGAACGAGGCGGTGGTATGCGCCATGTGGCGCATTTCTCCCTGAGTCAGCGGGCGTATGCTGACCCGCGCACGGGACCGCGCAGCCGCCCCGCCCGGCCCTGGCAGGCCAGAGCGGCTGAGGCCCCCTGAAAGACCACCTGCCCCTCCCCGCCCGTCCTCACCCGCCTGTTCCCACGAGGTTCCCCTTGGACAGTTTCCGCACCCTGATCCCGTACCTGCGGCTGCACCAGCGCCAGTACGTGATCGGCCTGATCGCCGTCGTGATCGCCAACTCGTTCAGCCTGCTGCCGTACTACTTCATCCGCCTGACCATCGACGGCCTGACCGGGCAGGTGGACACCGACCCCGCCACGACCGGCATCACGCTCGGCACCGCCGGCCTGTACGCGCTGGGCATCGTGGGCGCCGCCCTGACCTCCGGGGCGTTCATGCTGCTGATGCGCCGCATGATCGTGATCGCCTCCCGCCAGACCGAGTACGAGATCCGCCGCGACCTGTTCGCGCACCTGCAGGGCCTGGACAAGCCCTACTACGACCGCGCCCGCACCGGCGACCTGATGAACCGCCTGACCGGCGACCTGAGCGCCGTGCGCGAGATGCTGGGCTTCGGCGCGTGGCAGATCGTGAACATCGTGTCGGGCTTCGTCACGGCCTTCGCGGTGATGTTCAGCCTCAGCTGGCAGCTCACGCTGATCGTCCTGGCGATCGTGCCGGTCATCGTGGGCGTCCTGACGTACCTGGCGCGGCAGATCAACGTCCGCCACCGGCTGGCGCAGGAGCAGAACTCGCTGATCGCCGCCAAGGCCCAGGAGAACTTCAGCGGCGCGCGTGTCGTGAAGGGCTACGCCATCGAGAACCGCGAGATCGACGACTACCGCGCCATGAACCTGGAGTTGCTGCGCCGCAACATCGCCCTGACCAAGGTGGACGGCCCGCTGCGGTCCTTCATGAGCCTGCTGCTGGGCCTCGCCTTCGGCGTGATCCTGCTGGTGGGCGGACGCCTGATCCTGGCGCCGGACAGCACCTTCACAGTCGGGATGTTCGTGCAGTTCGTCGGGACCCTGGAACGCCTGACCTTCCCGATGCTGATGGTCGGCTGGATCACCGGCGTCACGCAGCGCGGCCTGGCCTCCTGGCTGCGCCTGAAGGAGATCTTCGACTCGCAGGCCCTCGTGCGTGACGAACCGGGCCGCACCGACCCCACGCTGCGCACCATGACCGGCGACGTCACCTTCGAGAATGTCAGCCTGCGCTACGGCGACAGGACCGTCCTGAACGGCGTGAACCTGCACGTCCCCGCCGGCACCTTCCTGGGCGTCACCGGCCCCACCGGCAGCGGCAAGACCGTGCTGGCGCAACTGCTGACCCGCTCGATGGACCCCACCGCCGGGCGCGTTCTGGTGGACGGCCAGGACGTGCGGGTCCTGCCGCTGCGCACCCTGCGCGACGCGATCAGCGTGGTCCCGCAGGAACCGTTCCTGTTCAGCGACACCATCGCCAACAACATCGGCTTCGGCCTGGACAACCGCGACCTGCCGCCCGTCCCGACCGGCGTGAGCGTGGTCGGCGCGCCCCCACCCGACGACATTCCCCAGCAGCCCGACCCCGCCCGCGTGCGCGAGGCCGCCCGCCTCGCCGGCCTGACCGAGGACGTGGACGGCTTCCCGCAGGGCTTCGACACCAGCCTCGGCGAGCGCGGCGTGACCCTCAGCGGCGGGCAGCGGCAACGCACCGCCATCGCCCGCGCCATCGTCCGCGAACCCCGCATCCTGATCCTCGACGACTCGCTGAGCGCCGTGGACACCGAGACCGAGCGCCGCATCCTGGACGGCCTGCGCGAGATCAGCCGGGGCCGCACGGTCATCCTGATCGCGCACCGCGTCAGCACCCTGCGCCACGCCGACCAGATCGTCGTGCTGGAGGAAGGCCGCGTGACCGAACAGGGCAGCCACGACGAACTGCTGGAACGCGGCGGCCACTACGCGCAACTGGAGCGCCTGCAACGCCTCGCCAGTGACCTCGACGCCGACGACGAGGCTCCCCTCGACCCCGAGGCGGCCGCCGACCGGCTGGAAACCGCCCCCACCCCCGAACAGGTGACCCGATGACCCGCCCCGACGCCACCGACGCCTTCCAGAAAGGCTTCGACACCCAGCTGACCCGCCGCATCCTGCACTACGTCCGCCCGTACCTGCCGCTGGTGATCGGCGGGGTGCTGCTGGCCCTGCTGATCTCGCTGGCCGCGCCAGTCTTCGCGCTGATCCAGCGGCACGCCATCGACACCTACCTGTCCCCGCTGGCGCTCGGCACGGCCCCCGACCGGGACGTGCTGCGGCGCGGCCTGACCGGCGCGGCCCTGCTGTACATGGGCCTGAAGGTCGTGGAATTCGCCCTGCAGTACGCCTTCACGCTCGCCATCGGCTACCTGGGCCAGAACGTGCTGCGCGACATCCGCGCCGACGTGTTCGGCAAGTTGCAGCGCCTGCCGCTGGCGTACTTCGACCAGAACCCGGTCGGCCGCCTGATCACCCGCGTCACCAGCGACGTGGACGCCATCAACCAGTTCATCACGGGCGGCCTGGTCAGCCTGATCCAGAGCAGCTTCATCATCGTCGTGTACGTGGTCATCATGCTCAGCGTGAACTGGCAGCTGGCGCTGATCTCGTTCACGGTGCTGCCCGTCCTGTTCCTGGCGACCAACTACTTCCGCGCCCGCCTGCGCGACGCCTTCCGCGAAACCCGCACGCAGCAGGCCACCGTGAACAGCAAACTGAACGAGAACATCACGGGCATGCTGACCGTGCAACTGTTCGGCCGCGAACGCCGCAGCGCCCTGGACTTCAACCTGAGTAACCGCGCCCTGCTGAGCGCCAACGAGAACTCCGTGAAGTGGTTCTCGCTGTTCATGCCGGTCGTCGCGGTCCTGGGGCAGGTGGCCGTCGCGCTGATCCTGTACTTCGCCGCCCGGCAGATCCTCGGCGTGGACGCCAGCGGCGCCCTGGCCGGCGCGATCACGGTCGGCACGCTGTTCGCGTTCGTGCAGCTCTCGCAGCAGCTGTTCCAGCCCATCCAGGACCTCGCGGACGTGTTCAACAACCTCCAGGCGGCCATGGCCAGCAGCGAACGCATCTTCGGCGTGCTCGACACCGACGAGAGCGTCAAGGACAGACCCGACGCCCGGACCCTCACGAACTTCGAGGGCAGCGTCGAATTCCGCAAGGTGTGGTTCGCGTACGACCAGACCGTCACCGCCGACACCCCCGACACCGACGACCGTTGGATCCTGCGCGGCATCGACCTCGACATCCGCCCCGGCGAGAGCGTCGCCCTGGTCGGCGCGACCGGCGCCGGCAAGACCAGCGTCACCGCGCTCGTCAGCCGCTTCTACGACGTGCAGCGCGGCAGCGTGAACGTGGACGGTATCGACGTGAAAGACCTCGCGCAGCACGACCTGCGCCGCCACGTTGGGGTCGTGTTGCAGGACGTGTTCCTGTTCGCCGGGACCATCGAGAGCAACCTCACCCTGAACAACCCCGACATCCCCCACGAACGTGTGATCGAAGCGTGCCGGTACGTGGGCGTCCACGACTACATCCTGAGCCTCGACCGTGGCTACCAGACCGAGGTCCGCGAACGCGGCGCCACCCTGTCCACCGGCCAGAAACAACTGCTGGCCTTCGCCCGCGCCCTCATCCAGAACCCGGACATCCTGCTTGTCCTCGACGAGGCCACCGCCAACGTCGATACCGAAACCGAACTGCGCATCCAGCAGGCCCTGACCCGCGTCATGCAGGGCCGCACCAGCATCATCATCGCCCACCGCCTCAGCACCATCGAACACTGCGACCGAATTGTCGTCATGCGCCGGGGCCGCATCGTCGAACAGGGCAGCCACCACCAGCTGCTCGAAAAGGGCGGGTACTACGCCCGCCTGCACCGCCTCCAGTACGCGCAGGCCGACGCCGCCGACTGAATACAGGGAAGCGGGGCGCGGGAGGGCAGTGTCGATTGCCTCCCGCGCCCCGCTTCCCTTGGCCCTTACCGGTAAGTGATGGCCAGCGTCACCTGCGCCCCCTCGCCCAGCGTGAGGTAATCGCTCAGGCCGTTGCTGCGGGCAGTGCCTCCCACGAACGCCAGACGGACCTGGGTGCGGCCGGTCCTGTTGATGGCCGCCAGACCGGCCGCATTCAGGGGCGCGCTGAGGGTCGTGCCGACCCCTGTGCTGGCCGGCGCGCTGAAGGTGACTGCGCTCGCCGCCGTGACGGCCGCCGCGAAATCATCCGTGCCCAGCGTGCAGGCTGCGCCCAGGCACCCGCCCTTCACGTCCCCGTGCAGCGCCGCCCCGCCCGCCCAGGGGTTCCCGTTCAGGGCGAGACTGTAGCGCACCGTGAGGACCGCGCCCGTCACCGTCGCCTCGTCCGGCAGGCTGGCCGTGTCGAACGACAGCACTCCCTTCCACGGGGCGTCGGCGTTGTCGCCCACGCCGATCCCGCCGGACGCCACCACGTAACCGCCGGTCGTGGCGGACGGCGTGTTCGCCGCCACGTACCCGTCCTGGGAGGCCACGGAACCGAACGACACGGACGTGTCGGGCGCGGCCGTCAGCGTATACGCCGAGGTCTGCGTCGCAGAGACGTTCCCGGCCACGTCCACCGCGGACGCCCGGACCGTGCCGCTGCTGCCCAGGGTGAGGCTGCCTCCGCCTGCCAGCGTGAGCCGCGTGGCGCTGCTGGTCGGGTCGCTGCCGTCCGTCGTGGCGTACACCGTGCCGGGCTCGTTCATGGACAGCGTGACCGTCAGCGGCGCCGCGTAGGTGCCCGGTGCGGGCGACACGCTCAGGACCGGCGCGGTCGTGTCCGGCGTCGTGCCGCCTCCACCCGTGCCGCCCGCACTGAAGAAACGCCACATCTCCGCGCTGGCATCCGGCCCTTTCGGGTCCGTGTACGACCCGGCGGTGCTTCCGCCACTCCAGGCGTGCCCCATGCCCGTCACCGACCACTGCTCGACCACGCCGCCCGCGAAGGACTTCACGCTGTACGCCCGGCCGCCACTGACCGTGCCCGAACGGGTCGTGACCTGCGCCACGCTGCGACTCCCGTTGTCCTGCCCGTCGTCGGCCCAGTCGTTCGTCTGCACCCACTGCGCCGACACCTGATCACCGTTCACGGGGGACACCGTGTAATCGCTGCTGCCGTGAAACACGATGGTCCGCACGGTCCGCCGGAAGCTGCCCATCGCGCCGTACGCGGCCGTCCCCTGCGCGTCCGGGTCCGGGCCGCCACTGCTCATGGCCGTGAACGCCGCCGCAGAACCCGTAGCCGCCCTGAACTCCAGCCCCGACGCCACGCCCACGGCACTGAACACGTCCGGGTACGTGGCCCCCATGATCACGCTCATGGCGGCGCCGGCCGACAGTCCCGCCACGTACACCCGCGCGGGGTCCACGTTGACGCGGCCCCTTACAGCCTCCACGACGGCCCGGATCGCGGCCGGTTCGCCCTGCCCGCGCGCCTGATGCGCCGGCTCGAACCAGTTCCAGCACCGGCTCTGATTGGCGCTGCTGGGCTGCTCGGGGTACACCACCAGGAATCCCTGCGTGTCCGCGAGGTCGTTCATGCGGGTGCCTGCCGCGAAATCGGCTGCCGACTGCGTGCAGCCGTGCAGCATGACCACCAGCGGCCGCGCCGATCCCGTTCCGAGCGGCGGCGTGTACAGCGTGTAGGCGCGGGTCACGCCCGAGCCGGTGGCGCTGCCCGTGGTGGTGGTTCCGGTCGCCTGGGCGCTGTACGCGCCTGACGGCAGGGCGGTCGCCCCAGGAACCGCAGGAGAGGACGAGGGAGCCTGCGCGCAGGCAGCCAGCAGCGGAAGGAACAGCAGGGCGGCGCGGTTCATGACGGACCTCACGTGGGCGCGGCGCACCCTGCGGCCGGAACAGCCAGAGGGCCGGTACGGGTCGCCGGAAGAACGGGTTGAGACTGACCGGCCCATCCTACGGGCCAGCCGTCACTTCCCGGTTACAGCCGGGGCAGGGGACGGGGCAGGCCCGGCGTGAGACACTGCCACGCCTGCCCCGCCGATCCGCTGCGATGACCGTTCGTGCTACAGGTACGCCAGTTCCCAGCCGTCCACGCCGTGATCCAGTCCGGCGCGCAGCAGGGCCAGTCCGTCCGGGGCGGGGTCGCGGCGGTGGGGGAGGGGCGCGGTCAGGGCCTCGAAGTCGTCCAGGGCGTGCTTGGCGGGCGCGTGGCGCACCCCGGTCACCGTGCCGGCCTGCACGTCGTACGCGGCGCCGTACAGGTTGCCCTTGCGGGCGTCCATGGACACCGCCTGCGGTCCGTCGCCGCTCACCAGGGCTTCCAGGGTGCTCACGCCGCGCACGGCCGCGCCCCAGACCCGCGCGAGGCCCAGCGCGTAACTCGCGCCGACCCGCACGCCCGTGTACGAGCCGGGGCCGGTGCCGATGACCACCAGATCGGCCCGCAGCGGCAGGCCCGCCTCCGCGAACAGTTCAGCGAGGGCGCCGGGCAGCTGTTCGGCGTGGGCGCGGCCCACCTCGCGGGACAGGGCGCGTTCGCCGCCGGGCCAGCGCAGGGCCAGCGTCAGCCAGGGCGTGGCGGTATCCAGGGCGAGAATCACGGTGGGGGCGGGCGCGGCGGCGGAACTCATCGCCGGGCATTCTAGGCCCCTCGGGGCGGGCGCTGTCACCCCGGCGGGAACGTCCGCTGGACCCGGTGTAAAGCGGGCGGGTGGTATGCTCGGTCATCATGACGAACATCGCCAAAGGGCTCGAAGGCGTCCTCTTCACGGAGAGCAAACTCACGTTTATCAACGGGACCGAAGGCATCCTGACCCACCTGGGCATTCCGATCCAGGAGTGGGCGGAGAACAGCACCTTCGAGGAACTGTCCCTGGCCCTGCTGAACGGCGCCCTGCCCACCGCCGCGCAGCTCGCCACCTTCGACGCGGACCTGAAAGCCAACCGCGCCATCCCCGACGCGCTCGCGCAGGTCATCCGCGACATGCCGCGCGGCGTCCACCCCATGCAGGCACTGCGCACCGCCGTCTCGTACCTGGGCCTGCTGGACCCCCAGTCCGAGGACACCAGCGCCGAGGCCCGCCGCGCCATCTCGGTGCGCATGATCGCGCAGTTCTCGACCATCATCGCCGCCATCAACCGCGCGCAGGAAGGCCAGGAGATCGTCGCGCCCCGCATGGACCTGACGCACGCCGGGAACTTCCTGTACATGCTGACCGGCAAGGAACCCACCCCCGAGCAGGCCCGCCTGTTCGACATCGCGCTCGTGCTGCACGTCGATCACGGCATGAACGCCAGCACCTTCACCGCCATCGCCACCAGCAGCACCCTGTCTGACATGTACTCCTGCATGACCAGCGCCATCGGCGCCCTGAAAGGCCCGCTGCACGGCGGCGCGAACGAGGCCGTCATGGACATGCTCGACGAGGTCGGCACCCCCGACAAGGCCGAGGCGTACATCAACGCCAAACTGGACTCCAAGTCCAAGATCATGGGCGTCGGGCACCGCGTGTACAAGTACTTCGACCCCCGCTCGCGCGTGCTGCGTGACTACGCCGAAGTGGTCGCCAACAAGGAAGGCAAGAGCAACTACTACCAGATCCTGGAAACCATCGAGAAGGTCGTCGTGGACCGCATCGGCTCCAAGGGCATCTACCCGAACGTGGACTTCTACAGCGGCACCGTGTACAGCGACCTGGGCATCCGCAAAGAGTTCTTCACGCCCATCTTCGCGCTGGCCCGCATCAGCGGCTGGTGCGCCAGCGTGATCGAGTACACCGGCGACAACCGCCTGCTGCGCCCCGACGCCGTGTACACCGGCGCCACCGACGCGCACTACGTGCAACTGCAAGACCGCCAGTAACCGGCAGGGCAGGACTGGCAGGCCGCCCTGGTTGGGTGCGCCTGCCATCTGTCTTTTCACCGCTGCCCGCGCCCCGCCCCCTGTTCAGCCCTGCTCGGGCACCGACCTGTTCAGGCGCTGAGCGGTTCGACCACCCACGCGCCGTAGTGGTTCACAAAGTGCGCGCCCGACTCCCGGAAGGCCTGCGCGACCTGCGGCACCTGCCCCGGCTGTCCGGCCACGTCCACGCTGAGCAGGATCTCACCCCAGCCGAGCGCCTCGGCGTAGCGTTCCACGTGCGCGCGCTCGTCGGTCATGCCCTGCATCAGCCGCAGCAGCCGCGCCCACAGGCCGTGGCGGCGGCCGTCGCAGTCCAGGGCGGCCGCGCCGTCCTCGCCCATCAGCAGCTGCACGGACTGCCCTGCCAGCCCCAGGCTCAGCAGCCGCTGGGTGCAGGCCTGCACGTCCTCCAGGGACCGGAACAGGCCGTACACGCGCCCGCGACTGAGCATCGTCAGGTGCATGGGGGCCGGGCGGGCGGCCCGTCCGGCGGGGGAGGGACGACCAGGGGTGGATCGGGTCATGGGAAACCACCTTCGCGTGCCGGGCACGCCTGCGGGACGGGGCCGAGGGGAAAAGACGGCCTGGAAGCGACCGGACGGACGCCGCACCTGCATGAAGTTGACGCCGCCAGGGTACCCGCCCGCCCGTGGCGGGACCATAGGGGAAGACACACACCGCCGCCCTCCTGACCGGGGGCGGCGGTGCAGGAGCGCGGCGGTGTGGGCGGGCTGGCTGTCAACGCGACAGGCGGGAGCCAATCCGGCGGCGGTGCCGGCCGGTCAGGCGCTCATGCCCCGGCTGCCGTGCAGGGTGCGTTCCACGGACTCCGTGACCTCCGCCTCGAAGCGGCGCAGGTGCTCACGCAGGCGGTCCATCTCGGCCACGCCCAGGTCCGGCATCCACAGGACGCTGCGGCCCAGCACCGCGAAGGTCAGCGGCGCGTCCTCGTCGGCGTCCTCGTCCGGGTCGACCGGGTCGAGGTTCAGCGCGCCGTAGTCCAGACCCTGGTTCATCAGGTTCATGCCCATCAGGATGTCCGGCAGGCTGTCCTCCTCGACGTACAGGTCGAGGTCCAGGTGCAGGCGCACGATCACGCCGCCCTGGTGGTCCGGCTCGGCGAACAGCGCCACGCGCGTCTCGCCGTCCTGAATCAGGGCTCCGTCCTCGACCGCCTCGACAGTCAGGCCGCTCTGTTGCAGCGCCGCCATGATGCGCTGCAGTTCCGACTGGGATGCTGTCATGCGCCGGAGTATAAAGCGCAACCACGCCCGGGACGGTCACGGGGTCCACGGTCCGTGGGGGGAGAGAGGTGATGGTTGAAAGTTGATGGAGGGGAAAGATCTATCAACCTTCAACCATCAACCTGAACCCCTCATACGGACTCCGATTGAATGGGCTGCAAAGCCCGTTCAATCCGAGCGGATGCGAGTGGGAGCCACACGGGTTCCGGACGTGGAGCCGGCAATCCGGTGCGGTTCCGGATTGTCGGCGAAACAAACGGAATCCGTATCAGGCGTGGTACAGCCACACGCCGCGCGGTTCGTTCCAGGTTCGGTACAGCTGCCCCAGCAGGCGCAGGTGCTCCAGGTGCGCCAGCGTTTCGGCCAGCGCGAAGCGGCGCCCCGACACGTTCAGTTCGCGGTTGAACATGACCAGCGACAGTTCGTAGGCGGTGCGGGACTCGCGGGCCGCCTCGGCTTTCATGAAGTCCAGCCGTTCGTGGTGATGGCCACGCAGTTCACGTGCGCGGGCCTGCACGCCCTCCATGACCGGCCCGTGATGCCCGACGACCGCGCGGGCCGGGTTCAGCGCCTCCAGTTTCCCCAGCGTCTGCAGGTAGTCTCCCAGCGGGTCCGGGCGGGTGTACGCGTACAGGCCCACGTTCGGGCTGATGCGCGGCAGGATGGCGTCCCCGGCGATCAGCACGCTCTGCTGTTCGTTCCAGAGGCCCAGGTGGCCGTCCGCGTGACCCGGCAACCACAGCACCTCCCACTCCAGGCCCGAGAGGGTGACGTGCTGCCCTTCACGCAGCGGCTGCACGCGGGTCGCCGGGTGGACCCTCTCGCGGCCCCGGCGGTTGTCGGCGCCCATGTCGTTCAGGGACTCGGCGGGCAGGCCGTGGTCGCGCATGTGTTTGAGGTGGCCGGGCAGCCACTCCTCCCACAGGTGCCAGTAGCGTTCGCCGCGCCCGATCTCGACGTCCAGCATGTGGACGGACGCGCCGCTGCGTTCCTCGACCACGCCCGCCAGTCCGTAGTGGTCCGGGTGGTGGTGCGTGATGATCACGCGGTCCACGTCCGACCAGTGCAGCCCCAGGGCGCCCAGGCCGTCCTCGATGGCCTGCCGCGCCTCGGGCGTGTCGAGCGCCGTGTCGATCATCGTGACCGGCCCGCCCCGGGGACGGTCGATCAGGACCGTCACGTACTTCATGGGGTACGGAATCGGGACCTGCAGGGCGTGCAGGTCGCCCAGAACGTGGGTCAGCAGCGGGGCGGAGGGTTCGGCAGTCATACCCGGCAGCGTAGCGTCTGCCCCGGCGTCCGGACCGTGCGAGGCGCGGATCAGGCGCAACCGCACGGGGAACACGTCGCGCCGCCGGGCGCCGGGGCCACGGGTAGGCTCAGCGGACCTCGCAGCGGTACCCGTCGCCCGTGACGCTGCACACCAGCGCCGTCACGCGGCTGGCGTTCACGCGCACCAGCAGGTTCTGCGCCTTCAGGGTCCGGTCGGCGGGTACCACGTTCACCGGGAACACGCCGGGCCGCGCCGGGAGGTCCAGCGGCGTCTGCCCGACCGCGCGGCCCTCGACGAACACGCTGGCCGGCACGTCGCTGCGGACAGTGAGCGTGCCGGTCACGGGCCGCAGGGTCGCCGCGACCTCGGTGGTGGTGTCCGCCTGAACGCTCACGCGCTGCGTGAACGGCTGGTACCCGCCCAGCGACACGCCCACCGTCACCGACCCTTCCGGCAGGTCCGTCAGCGTGACGGGCGCCGCGCCGACCGGGCGGCCGTTCACGCTGACCTGCGCGCCCGCCGGGGACGCCAATACCCGCAGCGTCCCCAGCGGCTCGACCCGGTAGACGGTCGTGGCGACCGTGTACGCCCCGCGCGGCAGGCGGGCTGCCGCCGCCTCGACGGCGCGCGACACCTCGGTGACGCTGCGCGCCCCGGCCGCGCCGCCCAGGTCCAGGGGTTCCAGGCTGGCGACCGTGAACACCTGCGTGAACCCCCGCGTGCCCGGCAGCGCGGCCGTGACCGGCACGCCCGCCTCCACGCGCACGGTCGGCTGCACCAGCGCGCCGCCCGTCGCGGGCAGGACCACGCTGGTCAGGAACGCCGCCCGGTCGGACTGCACCCGCAGCGCGCCCGGTCCCGGCAGGCGGTACAGGCCCTGCTCGCCCGTCACGGGCCCGGCAGCCGGGGTGGCCGGCGCGGCGCTGACCGACAGTTGCGCGTCCGGCTGCGCCCGCAGCGGCGCGGGCACGCAGCCCACCAGCAATCCGGCCAGGATCAACCCGGCCCACCCCCGTCCACCCGCGCCCCGACCCTTCACACCCTGACCCTTCATGCCCCGAACCGTCATGCCCGCAGCGTAGACCATGCCGGCGCGGCGCGGGGTAAGAGTGTCCGATATGGACTCCGATTGAAGGGGCTGCAAAGGCCCTTCAATCCGAGCGGAGCGAGAAGGAGAGGAACGGGTTCCGGGCGTGGAGTTGGCAACCCGGCGATGTTCCGGGTTGTCAGCGAAACAGACGGAATCCGTCTGACGCGACCTTGAGCGTCTGCCCGAAAGAGAGGCGCGGCCCCCGCCTGAACGGGAGCCGCGCCTCGGATGGATGGGATTACTGCAGGCGCTTCATGATGGCCTGGAGGCTGGCGCTGTCGGCCCAGCTCATGCCCTTCTCGACGTACATGCGGGCGGTGGCGTTGTCGCCACGCTGCAGCGCGAGGAAGGCGAGCTTGGCGGCGCTCAGGGAAGCCCACTGCTTCTCCTGGTCGTTCAGTTCGCCCAGGCGGTTCCAGGCGTTGTACGCGTTGATCCACCACTGGGTCTTGGTGTACAGCTGCGCGAGGTACGCGCCGTAGTCACGGTTGCCGGCTTCCATGCTGGCGGCGTAGTAGGAGTGGTCCACGGCGGCCTTCCACAGCGTGCGGTCGTAGAAGGGCACGGGGTAGGCGACGTCCGCCTGCACGGCGTACTCCTGAGCCTTGGCGAAGTTCTCGCTGGCGCTCATGGCGGCCGGGCCGGTCATCTCCATGTCGGTGGTGGGGGCGGTGTCCTGCGCGGCGGCGAGGCCAGTCAGCGCGAACGCGGTCAGCATGAGAATCTTCTTCATAACAGTTCGCATCTTAGGCCGTACCCTGACAGGCGTCCACACCCCGCCACACGCCATGGCCCTACCGTAAAGGGACTGTAAAGGAGCTTACCTTCAGATGAGGATCACCCACATACTTGCCCTTTCCAGCCTGATGACACTGGCTGGTTTTGCCCAGGTGTCCGCCCAGCAGGCACCCGCCCAGACCGCCCCGAAAGTCGCGGTGTTCAAGGAACTGCGCGTCATCTCCGGCGTGACCGTCAGCCCGAACGGCGACCTGACCTTCGTCGGCTCGGACGCCCGCGTGCGCCGCACCGACGCCACCGGCAGCGAGAAATGGTCGTTCCTGACCGGCGACATAGGCCGCGCCTACCCGGTCGTGACCCCGCAGGGCGTGACGATCACCGCCTCGTACGACGACCACGTGTACGCCCTGGACCCCGCCGGGAAACTGCTGTGGAAGACCAAACTCGACGGTGACATCTTCGCCACGCCCGCCCTGCGCCCCGACGGCAGCGTGATCGTCGCCACGGCCGGCGGCAGCGTCCACGCGCTGGACCCCGCCGGGAAGACCCTGTGGACCTTCAAGGTCGGCGCGCCCGTGTTCAGCAGCCCGGCCGTCGCCGCCGACGGCACCATCTACTTCGGGGCGCAGAACAGCCGCATGCACGCCCTGACCCCCGACGGCCGGCTGAAATGGACCTACGCGGCCGGCTCGCTGGTGTTCAGCAGCCCGGCCATCGGCGCGGACGGCAGCGTGTACTTCGGGTCCAGCGACCGCCGCCTGCACGCCCTGAGCGCCGACGGCAAACCCCGCTGGACGCACCTGACCAACCTGTTCGTGAATGCCAGCCCCATCGTGACCAGCGGCGGCCTGGTTGTGGTCGGCAGCTACGACGGCAACGTGTACGCCGTGAACACCAGCGGTGAGCTCGAATGGACCTACCGGGCCGGGGCGGCCGTCGCCGGAACGGCCGCCGAACTGAGCGACGGCAGCGTGGTCGTCCCGGACCTGTCCGGCACCGTCCACGCCATCGGTAAGGCCGGGCAGGGCCTGTGGCAGATCCGCACCGGTAAGAAGATCGACCTGGGCGTGAGCGTCAGCGACCAGGGCAGCGTGTACTTCGTGACCGACGGCGGCGGCCTGAACATCCTGCAGAAGCAGCGGCCACTGGCCGTGGCGCCCTGGCCCACCTTCCACGCCACGCCCGCCGCGTGGGGCCGCGCGCCCAGCGAGGCCGAACTGCAGGCGCAGGCGCAGGCCCGCCGCGCCGCCGCCACCGCCGTCATCAGCGTCCCGAAACCCACCGCGCCGGTCGCCGTGACGCCCGCCCCGCAGCCGGTCACGCCCAGGCCCACCACCCCGGCCCCCACCACTCCGGCTCCCACCAGCCCGAATCCCTCGAACCCCGCGCCCAGGCCCACGACCCCGGCACCCGTCACGCCGGCACCCGTCACGCCCGCCCCGGTGACGCCGGCTCCCGTCACCCCGGCCCCCGTGACCCCGGCTCCGGTCACGCCGCCCCGCCCCGCGCGGACGCCCGCGCAACTGGCGCAGGACGCCGCCGCCCGCGCCCGCAGCGCCGACGGACAGGTGTTCCTGCCGCTCACCGAGGCCGCCGGCGCACTGGGTCTGAGCGTGCAGAACGTGACGGTCCGCACCGCCACCCTGACGGTCGGCGCAGAACGGGTACCGGTCACGGTCCGCACCTTCGGCCGCGAGGTCTTCGTGCCGCTCGCCGCGCTGGGGGACCTGCCCGGCACCCGCACCCGCCTGACCCCCGGCGCGGTGGTCTTCACGCGCGGCACCCAGGACGTCCGCTTCCCGCTGAGCGTCCCGGCCCTCGTGCCGCTTCAGGGTAAACCCGAGTTCCTGGGCCCCCTCAAGAAATCCTGATACGGACTCCGATTGAATGGGCTGCAAAGCCCGTTCAATCCGAGCGGATGCGAGTGGGAGCCACACGGGTTCCGGACGTGGAGCCGGCAATCCGGTGCGGTTCCGGATTGTTGGCGAAACAAACGGAATCCGTATGAGACGGACCGCCGCCCTGCACCCCGACACACTGGCGTGCGGGGTGCAGGGCGGCGCGACAAAGACCGCACCCGCCTGCTTTGAAACAGGCGGGTGCGGTGTGTGGTGGAGCCAAGCGGGATCGAACCGCTGACCTCGTCATTGCGAACGACGCGCTCTCCCAGCTGAGCTATGGCCCCACGGGCGAGAGGGAATCTACCACGCTCCGCGCGCCGCGCGCAAGGGTGCCGGGCGCGGTCAGCTCACATGGACACGCTTACCTTCTGTTCACGTCCGGGCGCTTACACTCGCCTGCATGAGTGCGCCCGCCACGCCCGTCCCCGCTGCCCAGGGCAGCGACCGCTTCGCCCACAAGTTCGGCCAGGAGGGGATCACCTTCGACGACGTGCTGCTGCAACCCCGGCACTCGCAGGTGCTGCCGCACGAGGTGAACATCGAGGCGCAGCTGACCCGCCGCGTGCGCCTGAACATCCCCTTCCTGTCCGCCGCGATGGATACCGTCACCGAGACGAACATGGCGGTCGCCATGGCCCGCGAGGGCGGCATCGGCGTGATTCACAAGAACATGCCCATCGACGCGCAGGCCGAGATGGTCCGCAAGGTCAAACGCTCCGAGAGCGGCATGATCGTGGACCCCATCACGCTGCCCCCGCACGCCACCGTCGGGGACGCCGACCGCCTGATGGGCGAGTACCGCATCAGCGGCGTGCCCATCACCGACCCGAACGGGAAGCTGCTGGGCATCATCACCAACCGCGACATGCGCTTCGTGGACGACCTGAGCACCCCCATCCGCGACGTGATGACCAGCGAGAACCTCGTGACCGTCCCTGTCGGCACCACCCTGGAAGAGGCGCAGGAGATCTTCAAGCGGCACCGCATCGAGAAGCTGCTGGTCGTCGAGAACGAACTGCTGCGCGGCCTGATCACCATCAAGGACCTGACCAAGCGCGTGAAGTACCCGCGCGCCGCCAAGGACAGCCTGGGTCGCCTGCGCGTCGCGGCGGCCATCGGGGTCGGTGCCGACCTGATGGACCGCGCCGGGGCGCTCGTGCAGGCCGGCGCGGACGTGCTGGTGCTGGACAGCGCGCACGGCCACAGCCAGGGCATCCTCAGCGCCCTGAGCCGCGTCAAGGAAGCCTTCGACGTGGACGTGATCGCCGGGAACGTCGCCACGCGCGCCGGCGCCCGCGACCTGATCCTGGCCGGCGCGGACGCCGTGAAGGTCGGCATCGGGCCAGGCAGCATCTGCACCACCCGCGTCGTGACCGGCGTGGGCGTCCCGCAGATCACCGCGATCTTCGAGGCGAGCGCCGCCGCCATGGAAGCCGGGATTCCAATCATCGCGGACGGCGGTATCAAGCAGACCGGCGACGTGCCCAAGGCGATCGCCGCCGGCGCGAACGTCGTCATGATGGGCAGCATGCTGGCCGGCACCGACGAGAGCCCCGGCGAGAGCATCCTGCGCGACGGCCGCCGCTACAAGAGCTACCGCGGCATGGGTTCCCTGGGCGCCATGGATCAGGGCAGCGCCGACCGCTACTTCCAGAGCGGCAGCCGCAAGTTCGTGCCCGAGGGCATCGAGGGCATCGTGGCGTACAAGGGCACCGCCGGCGAGGTCATCTACCAGTTCGTGGGCGGCCTGCGCAGCTCGATGGGGTACTGCGGCGCTCCGGACCTGCAGACGCTGCGTGACGAGGCGCAGTTCGTGCGGATCACCGGCGCCAGCCTCGTGGAGAGCCACCCGCACGGCGTGACCATCACCAAGGAAGCGCCCAACTACGGCGGCCGCTGACCAGCAGCGGGGCAGGGGGGGGCGCGGCGAGGGGTTGCCGCGTCCCCCTGTCTGTTGCACCGCCCGGCCCTTTTCCCAGGGCGGCTCTTGCACCCTGTCCCAATTGACAGACTGTCATCAGGGGCGAGGGGTAGGGTAGGGGCATGCGCCTCCTGACCGCCCCCCGCGAACCCGTGAACGCCCTGACCCACTGGGGCGGCGCGCTCGCCGCGCTGATCGTGCTGGGGCTGTTGCTGAGCTGGGCGCACGCCCGCGGGCTGGTGCTGTGGCCGTTCGTGGTGTTCAGCGTCAGCATGGTCGCCCTGTACGCCGCCAGCGCCAGCTACCACTCCTTCCGCCCCGGCGAACGGGGCCTGCTGTGGCTGCGCAAACTCGACCACGCCGGAATCTTCCTGCTGATCGCCGGAACGTACACCCCGGTCGCGTACTTCGGCCTGTCCGGCCCCTGGCAGGCGGCCGTCCTGTGGATCATCTGGGGCGTTGCCCTGAGCGGCATCACCCTGAAACTCGTCACCATGAGCCTGCCGCGCTGGATCAGTACCGCGCTGTACCTCGGGATGGGCTGGCTGGCCGTGGCGTTCCTGCCGCAACTGGCCCGTAACCTCCCGGCCGCCGCTCTCTTCTGGCTCGCGGCGGGCGGCGTGATGTACTCCATCGGCGCCGTCGTGTACGGCACGAAACGCTGGAACCCCCGCCCCGGCGTGTTCGGCTTCCACGAGATCTGGCACCTGTTCGTCCTGGCCGGCACCGCCGCGCACGTCGTGATGATGTTCCACCTGCGCTGAACCTCAAGGAACGCTCAGCCGAAGATCTGAAGCAGAACGTTGGTCAGAGTGATGCGCAGCAGGTTAATCTGACTGCCGAGCAGGTACAACACTCCAAACACGACGATAAAACTGTAGGGCTGGCGCTCGAAGTCGTCCAGAGAGCGCCCCAGCGACGGGACCAGACCACCCAGAATTCGACTGCCGTCAAGCAGCGGGATCGGGAGCAAATTGATGACCGCCAGCAGGACGTTGATGCTGATGATGTACTGGAAAGCCTGCGTCACGGCCTCGTTCTGAGGCAGAAAGCGGAACAGCAGGATGAATCCGATAGCAATCAACAGGTTGACGGATGGCCCCGCGGCCGCAACTGCCACCCTACCCCAGCGACTGAGGCGGGCGGGGTTGATGGGTGTGCTGGCAAACCCGAACCCAACCAGAACCAGCAGCAGTATCCCGATGGGACTCAGGTGTGGAATAGGGTTCAGAGTGACCCGACCAAACTGCCTTGGTGTTGGGTCGCCCAGCCGATCTGCAACGAAGGCGTGACCCATTTCGTGTGCAGCCAGGGAGAGCGCCAGCACCACCAGGACTGTGATGAACACGCTGGGTTCGCTGAGTAGAGGAAGGAGGCCAATATTCATTGCGCGCATTCTATTGGGTGTTTCAGGTCAGACATTGCGAGCCAGGAATGCCTTCAGCGCCCCGCGCTCGTCGTCGGCGCTGCGGACCTGCCCGGCGCGGCGCAGCCCGGCCAGGTGCGACAGCGCCTCGCCCACACCCCGGCCCGGCGGGACACCCAGGGCCACCACGTCCTTGCCGGTCAGGGGTTCGTAGGCGTCCGGGCGCAGCAGGGCGCGCAGTTCGCGTTCCGGCGTGCCGTCCGGGAAGTGGGTGTCGGACAGCGCGCGGGCCAGCAGCGCCCCCGGCCGGTCCCCCAGGTTCAGGCGCCCGGCCAGTGCCTCGGGGTCCGGCGCGGCGTGCAGCAGCGCCGCCGCGTACGCCGTGAAGGGCGCCGCCGCCCCCGCGTCCCGGCGGGCGTCCAGGGCGTCCAGTAGCGCCGTGTCCGGCAGCAGCGACCCCGCGCCCCAGCCGCGCAGCACGCCCGCCGCGCGGCCCGGCCTGGGCTCGTGCAGCAGCAGCCGCAGTTCCGCCCACAGCCGGGGCGTGCGCCCGGCCATGTCCAGCGCAGCCGGCACCTGCCCGAGCAGTTCCGGCGCGGCGGTCAGGTCCAGGCGCGCGGCCAGTCTCGACCCGCGCACCAGCCGGCTGGCGTCCTCGCGCAGCGAGTCGCCGTGCAGGGGCCGCAGCCGCCGCGCCCGCAGGTCGTCCAGGCCGCCCGTCACGTCCAGCAGCGTGGGCACCCCGGCAGGGGAGAGGTGCAGCGCCAGCGCATTCACGCTGAAATCCCGCCGCCGCAGGTCGTCGGTCAGCGAGCCGGGCAGTGGCAGCGGATTCCCGCCCGGCACTGGGTACACCTCGCGCCGCGCCCGCACCAGATCGGCCGCGCGGCCGTCCGGCAGGGTCACGGTCGCGTTCCCGAACGCCGGGTGAAACACGAACGGCAACCCCGTCGCGGCGGCCAGGGTTGCCACATCCGCGTCCGGCACGACCACGTCCAGGTCCAGCGGGGTCACGCCCAGCAGCGCGTCCCGCACCGCGCCGCCCACCAGCGCCGCGCCACCCGGACCTGCCTGCGCCGCCACGTCCAGCAGCCACGCCCGGTCCTCCGGCCGCAGCGCCGCCCAGACGGCCCGCGCGTTCCCGCCGCCCTCAGCGGAACGAGGTTTCATCCAGCGTGACCTTCACCTCACGCGACTCCCCGGCCCGCACGACCGTCAACGTCACGGTGTCGCCCTCCCGGCGGTCGATCAGGCCCGCCTGCAGGTCCTCCAGCGCGTCCACCGGGTCGCCGTCCACGGCCGTGATCACGTCCCCGCCCAGGCGGATCGCGCCGCCCCGGAAGGACTCGGTGCGCGTGCCGCCCCGCAGGCCCGCCCGCGCGGCCGGCGTGCCCGGCGCGACTTCCCCGATCACCAGTCCCCGCTCTGGCAACTCCAGTTCCCGTTTCCCCTCGGACGACAGCACGCTCAGGCCCACCGCCAGCACCTGCTGCTGCCCGCGCACCAGCAGGCCCGCCGTCACGCCCAGCGTCGGGGCGCGCACCTCCTGCCCGTTCGCCGCCTGGAGGCGCGGCAACAGGTTCTTCGCGGTGTTCACCGGAATCGCGAACCCCACCCCGGCACTCTGCCCCACCCCGGTCGCCTGCCCGCTCGGCGAGTAGATCTGCGTGTTGATGCCGATCACGCGCCCCCCGCTGTCCAGCAGCGGCCCGCCACTGTTCCCCGGATTGATCGCCGCGTCCGTCTGAATCGCCTTCTGCGTGATGCCCTCGGACGCGCCGCTGCCCGAGAACCCGATCGGAATCTGCCGCGCCGTGCTGCTCACGATGCCCTCGGTCACGCTGAAATCCAGCCCGAACGGCGCGCCCATCGCAATGGCCTTCTGCCCCACCTTCAGGGCGTCGCTGTCACCCAGCGGAATCGGCCGGATCAGCTTCGCGTCCAGGCCCACCGGGCGGATCAGCGCCAGATCGTACTGCGGGGCCAGCCCGATCACGCGGGCCTCCACGCTCTGCTCCTGCCCCATGACCCGCACGCTGATCTTCTGCGCCGCGCCCGACCCGGACTCGCCGGCCACGACGTGATAGTTCGTCAGAATGTCCCCCGCGTCGTTCACGAAGAACCCGCTGCCCAGCCCGCGCTGCACCTCGCTGCCCCCGAACATCCCGAACGGATCGCGGCCCATCACCTCGTTCTCGGTGCTGATGAACACCAGCCCCGGCTCGAACCGCCCCACCACGTCGATGGTGTTCTGCTCGTTCTGAAGCCGCGCGCCCGCCTCCGCCGCGACCGGATCGGCCGCACCACCCACCGCCGGAGCCTGCGCCCCGCCCACCGGCACCTGATCGCGCAGCAGCGTCGCCCCCAGACCCAACCCCACCAGTACCAGCACGATTCCCACACCACGACCCTTCATGAGAGGCATTATCCGCCAAGGAGCGGATGCCGGGTGGGGACGCGCTGTGGTGTGCTTCATGCATGAACCCTGAGCGCGCCACGCACGACCTCCGTACGCAGCTGGGAGACTTCCTGGCCGGACACCGCCCGGACGGCGTCTTCCACGTTCAGCCCGGTGGTCCCGGCAACGTGCCCGCCCTCGCCGACCTGGACACCCCGGAACTGCACCTGGACCTGCTGCCCGACCCGCCCACCCACGAGCAGCGCGCCGCCCTGACCCACCTGGGCTACCAGCCACAGACAGAGCGCACCTGGACGCACCCCGGCGGCTGGCGACTGATCCTGTGCGACCACACCAGCGGCTGGCGCGCCGAACAGGCCGCGCTGCAAGGCGTGCTGCGCCACGACCCCCACGCCGCCCGCACCTACCGCGCCGCCTTCACCGCCGCCGGCCGCGACCACGCCGACCACACCCTGCGCCCCGCCGCGCTGACCCACCACGCCCGCACCGTCGGCCTGACCCCCGCTCGGCAGGTCGCCCGTCTGCTCGCCCCACTGGACGCCCCCTGGATGATCGCCGCCGGATACGCCCTCGACCTGCACCTGGGCCACACCGCCCGCCCCCACGACGACCTCGACGTGATCCTGCCCCGCGACGCACAGGCCCGGCTGCCCGAACTGCTGCCCGGCTGGCGGCTCGACGCGCCCATCGACGGCACCTACCGGCCCTACACGGCCCCCCTCGACCCACCCCACCACCAGATCCACGCCCGGCACCCCGACCTGACCGGCGTCCTGATGCTCGACCTGCTCCTGACCGACCTGAGGGGCGGCACCTGGCACTACCGCCGCGACCCCCGCATCACCCTGCCTCTCGACCGCGCCCGGAAAGTCAGCCCCGAAGGCCTGCCGTATCTCGCCCCGGAAGCGGTCCTCCTGTTCAAAGCCGGAACCGCCGGACGCGACCCACGCGGCAAGGACGAACAGGACTACCAGCGCGTCCAACCCACGCTGACTGCCGAAGCCCGCGCCTGGCTGCACGGCGCCCTGACCCACACCCGACCGGACCACCCCTGGCTGACCGGACTGGAATGACAAAACCGCCCCCGGAGGGGCGGCGTGCAGAGGGGACGGGATCAGTTGGCCGCGCAGCCGTTCACTGAAGAAGAAGTATTCCTGGGTGTGGGCGTCCCGGTGGCGAAGTCACTGTTGTTCTGATTTGTGTCCGTACAGCCACCTCCACCACGCAGCACGCTGGTGGTGTTGCTGGGGGCCGCTGCGGGTGCCGCGCCTTCGTACTGATTGGCGGTAGTACCCGCTCCCACAAAGTCCAGGACGTTCCCGCCACTGACGGACCCGGCCGTCGAGGGTGGGAATGCGGAAGACGTGGTCAGGGCGACTTTGAAGGAGGTGGCACCCATGTTAAAGGTGCAGTTGGTCTGGTCCGGATTAGGCAGAGTTGGTGCCGTCGTGCTTGCGCCAGCGGCACACTGCACCAGATAGTAACGACCCGGTGCAAGTGTTACATCATTCAGGGCCAGAGGGGTGGCACTGAACGTTCCTGTAGCGCTGGTCCAGTGGAGATAAAGGCCATTGAGGCTCAGGGAGGCGGCAGTCGGGTTGAACAGTTCAATGAAGTCATTACGGTAGGGCGCTCCAGTGTTCCCGCCACCCCCGTACGCTTGGCTGATCACGATGCCGCTCGGTCCGGCAGTCGCTGTCGTGACGGTCACCGTGAAGGTGGTGGTCGCGTCGCTGATGCCGGTGCCGCTGCCGGTCACGGTGACGGTGTAGGTGCCGGCGGTGGCGCCGGTCGCGTTGACGGTCAGGGCGCCGCTGTTGCCGGTGCCGGGCTGGGTGGTCACGGTGAAGGTAGGGGCGGTGCCGCTGCCGCTGACGCTGGTGGCGAGGTTCACGCTGCCGGTGTAGTTGCTGCGGTTGACGTTGATGGTGTTCGTGGTGCTCTGGCCTGCCACGACGTTCACGCTGGCTGTCGCCGGGGAGAGGCTGACGCTGCTGGTCGGGGTGATGGGCGTCTGGGGGGTCAGGTTCAGGCCGATCAGCAGGGGGTCGTGGTCGCTGCTGCGGAAGGCGTTGGCAGCGTAGAGGCTGGTCAGCTGCCCGGCGCTCTTGAATTCGGTGTTGTAGTCCAGCACGGTGGGTTCGTCGGCATTGATGTGCCACTTAGTCTGACCCGTGACCTGAGTGGCGAGGCTGGCGCTGCTGGTGGCGTGGTCCAGGCTGCCCCACTGACCGTCGAACTGGTACGAGTAGCTGCTGTTGCTGAACAGGTTGGTGTACCCGGCCGTCGCCAGGATGGAGAGCGGTTTTTCCATGGCGTAGGCGTTGTAGTCGCCCATCAGGAGGATGTCGGACTCACCGGTGCCGGTGGGGTCGGTCGCCAGCCAGTTCACCAGGACGGTGGCGGCGTTCTCGCGGGCCTTGTACCCGTTCCCCTGACCGTCGCCTGCATCGGCATCAGCCAGCCCGGAGCAGGAGCTGCCCTTACTCTTGAGGTGCAGGGCCACGGCGGTGAAGCGGCCGCCGTTCGCGTTGCTCTGGAAGGTCTGCGCCCAGCTGGGACGGTTGCAGGTGTCGGTGTACTTCGGATCGAAGCGGTTGTCGAGCAGCGCGAGATTCCCGACGGGCGTGACGGCGGTCGGCTTGTAGATCATGGCGAGGCTGATGGCGTCCGTGCCGACCTTCGCGCCGGGGTTCACGTAGGCGTACGTTCCAGCCCCCAGGGTCGCGTTCAGCTTCTGCACCAGCAGGGCCACGGAGCTGTTGCTGCCCTTGTCGAAGTCGTTCTGGATTTCCATCAGGTTCAGCACGTCGGCGTTCAGGCCGCTGATGGCCGCCACGATCTTGTCCTGCTGGCGCAGGAACTCCTCGCAGTTGTTCGCGCCACGGGCCGCGCTGCCGCCCACGCCGTTGGGCGTGCAGCCCGTGTTGCTCGTGACGAGAGACGTGAAGTAGTTCAGGACGTTCATCGCGCCGACGCGCAGGTTGCTGTTGCCCACTGCTTCCGGGGCGTTCAGGCGGGGGTTGACCGGGTCGAACTGAGCGCTGGTGGTCATGACGCGGTACATGAAGTTGCTGCCGCTGCGGTTGCCGAAACCGTCGTGTTCGTAGTGCAGGACGCCGGTGGCTGTGCCGCGGTCACCGCCTCGCAGGGAGTTGCCTGCCGAGAGCGGCTGGCCGTTCAGGCCATAGATCGGATCGGGATTCTGCTGGAGACTGGAGTTGTCGATGCGCAGTGTCTGGTTGGGCAGGTTGCTGGCATAGGCGCTGTACCCGGAAACGCTGGGCGCGTTGGTCTGCGTGTAGTTCGTGATGCGGTTGGCGGAGAGATCCACATTCCCGAAGCGGCCAAGCGTGAAATTGCTGGTCACGGTGCCGGTCGTCGTGACGAGCATGCCTTCAAACCGCTCGCGCTGCGAGACGGGCAGGTTGGGGGCGATACTGGCCGCCTCGGGGAGGGGGACGCCCGAGCTGAGCGTCGTCACGGTCGGCGCGGTGAGCTGCGTGGTCGTGAGGGGAGCCGTCACGGTCACCGGCGGATTGTTGCCGGAGGCTGGATACGTGTAGGTGCTCCTGTATTCCGTGACGGTGGCGCCGACGCGCACCCGGTCACCCACCTTCACCGTGGGGCAGCTGGTGTCGCAGAACACGAACACGCCGTCACTGGTGGTGGCGTCACCGTCGGCGTCTATGCCTTCTTCCTGGATGAAGAAGCCTTTGAGGGAGTCCGTGACGTTTGCGGTGTTGACAGAAGTGACGACGCCCTCGACGGTGACGTTCTGGCCGTTCAGGGGGCTGGCGGCGTCGCCGCTGGGCGTGCTGCCCTGCACGCTGGCGACGTTGGTCAGGGCGACCTGTCCGGGCGCGTCGGCCACGGCGAACACCAGTTTGAACGCGAAGGGGTCGGCGTCGCTGATCTGGGTGCCCTGAAGGGGAACGCGCGCGGCGAACGTGATTGTCTGGGACATGCCGGGAGCGAGCGCGCCGCCTTCCCAGCCCTGGTGGCTGAGGCCCGCGACGCTCTGCCCGGCGGGCGTGGTGACCTGCAGGCCGCCGGTATCCAGGCCGCTGCGCAGGGGCGTGGCGTTCGGGTCGGCCTGGATGGTGCCGCCCGAGACGTGGTGGGCGACTTCGACCTGCATGCCGGCCGCGCTGACGGGCGCGCCGGTGCGGGTGCGGACCTCGCCGAAGGGGGTGGCGCCGCTGGTACCGCCGGTTCCGTCGGTGTCCACGGGAATGTAGGTGGGGAGCGTGATGGGCGTCTGGGTGGTGTTCGTGACGGTGAAGGTGGCGGTCATGTGGACCACGCGGTTCGCCTCGTCCACGACGTTGGACATGCTCGTCCGGTTGAAGTTCAGTCCGCCCGTGATCTCGGTGGCCTGGGCACTCAGGCTGCCGGCGGGACGGACGGTGGCCTGGGCGGACGGGCCGTTCAGGCCGTTCACGTTCAGTTCGTACAGGCCGAGGACGCGGGCGGTGTTGGGCGTGGGGGCCGGCGCGGTGGTGGGGGTGCCGGTGGTGGCGCAGCCGCTCAGGGCGAGCAGGCCGGCCAGCAGCAGGGCGCGGGATTCAGTACGAGCCACGGTTGTTCTCCTGTCCCGGCAGGCCGGGGAAGCGGTTGAAGCCGACAGAGCCGATCAGGGTGACGGCCTGCCACGCGCCGAGGTCCTGCACGCGGGGCGGCTCGTAGTGGAGGGGTGTGCCCTGCTGGTTGGTGGGGCTGGGGGGGCTGGACGGTGGGACATGGTTCATTCGGACTCCTGGGTGACGCCTGGATAAGAATTCGGAACGCAGGTCGGTGCGGCCGGACAGCCCCTGGCAGACAGGGGGGTCTGTCGGTGTGGGTGGAACGGGAAGTCGCATGGCAGCAGGCGAAGCGGGGGGTACCTTAAGGTCTGACTGTCATGGTTTGTTCAGAATTCTCCGGCAGAATCTCGCGCCCGGACGGTGGACGTCAAGGGCGCCGAGTCACCTGCGTGTGGCGGCGCGCGGCTGCGCTACCCTGCCTGCCATGTGGCGCGGAAACGAGGATGTGCTGGTCACGGACCTGGACGACGAGCTGGTCCTGATGCACGCGGGCCGGAGCGAGATGTTCAGCCTGAATGCGGCCGGGCGGCTGCTGTGGCAGGCCCTTCCGGCCAGCGAGGAGACCCTGATGGACCTGTTGCGGCGCACCTTCGGTCTGGGTGACGTGCAGGCCCGGTCGGACGTAAGCGCGGTCCTGCATGAGCTGGTGGCCCGCGACCTGATCCGGAAGGGCTGAGGAGAGGGGCGGCGTGCGCTCACCCGACCCCCTGGCTGGCGCGCCGGGTGACTGGCGCAGCCTGGACGCCCGCGTGAGGGCCGCGTCCGGTGTGCCGGGTGACTGGATGGACGTCCTGCGGCGTGACTGGGGGCTGGGGTGCGCGGCGCCGGTGGACGCCGGGGAGCGGCAGCTGGAGGTCCGGGTGGGTGACTGGTCACTGGCGCCGCCTGCCGCGACCGGGCGGCAGGTGGTCCTGCCGGACGGCGTGGCGCGGGTGCAGGTGCTGGGTGACGAGTTGTGGCTGGAAGACCGGCTGCACGTCCGTCTGGGCGAGCGGCGCAGCGTCCTGACCTGCGCGCCGCAGGGAGCCGCCCCGGACCTGTGGGCGCTGGCGTTCACCGAGGCGCACCGGGCAGCCGGGTGGGTGCCGCTGCACGCCGCGCTGATCGCCGGGCGCGGTGGGGTGGTGGCGATCACGGGACCCAGCGGGGCCGGCAAGACGACCGCCTGTCTGCGTCTGCGGGCGGCCGGCTGGACGGTCCTGGCCGAAGACCGCGCCTGGATCGGACCGGACGACCGCGCGGCCGGTCTGGACCGCACCCTGCGCGCCCTGGACGACAGCCTCGCGCGCTTTGCGCCGGAGCTGTTGCTGGACGGGCCGGGCGTCACGCGGGACGCGCGGGGCAAGCGGGTGCTGCCGCTGACCGTGCCGCCCGTGTCGCTGCCCCTGACGGCCGTACTGCTCCTGGGGCATCCGGGGCCGCTGGGGCCGGCCGACCGGGTGCGGGAGTTCTGGCAGGCGACCGGCGTGCCGATGGGCGCGTCGGGCCAGCGGGCGGTCAGTGCCGCCGCGCAACGCCTCGTCAGGACGGTTCTGTGGCGTCCGGCTGGCCGGGAGCAGCTGCTGTCGCTGGTGCCGGATCTGCTGGGCGCACCGCTTCAGGAGTAGCCGTGACGGATTCCGGTGGGTACGTGAACAGCACCCGGAAGGTCTGCCGGTTGAAGTCCTCTCCGTAGATTTCGATGATGCCGAGGGTGTCCTCGACCCAGGCGTGACCCGTGATCTGGGTACCGTGCCGGGCCGCGCCGCTCACGAACACGGCCGGGTGACCCAGTCGGCGCAGGGCGCGGTACGTGGCGTATGCGCGCGGCACGCACACCCCGACCTTTCGCTGGCGGGGGTGCAGGGCCTGGGTGATCAGCCGCGCGTTCGTGACGGCGCGGTCCAGCCGGGCGGGGTCCAGCGGTCGGGTCGGGCCGGGCGGGGTCCAGCGGCGCAGGTGGTCGCGCGGATCGCCGCCACGCCGCACGGCGGTCATGGCGGCCAGCACGTCGGCCGCCGCCTGCGGCACGCCCGGCAGCAGGAACGCGGCCCGCTGGACGCGCAGCCAGTTGCGCCGCAGGACCGGGGTCAGCCCGTCCTGGCATAAGGCCCTGGCCAGGACCGGACCGGTACGGGCGGGGTCGAGGCTCAGGTGCCCGGGGTCGCACAGCTGCGCGAACGCCGCCCAGGTGTGCGTGGCGCCCAGTTCGGCGGCGCGGGCGGCCAGTTGCACGTTCCCGGCGGGGCCGGTCAGGGCGTGATGTTCGCGCAGGCGTTGCAGGTCCAGCGGGTCGGCGGGTTTCAGGCCGCCGGTGTCGCCGCCCCAGCTGCGGCTGACGGCGAGTGTCGCGACCAGCTCGTCGGTCGGGTGGGGCCGCCAGACGCGCAGGCCGTCCCAGTCGCGCGGCCGGGCGGCCGCCCAGACCTGCCGGGTCAGGGCGACGGTGCGGCGGCGGCCCGCGTACCAGTCGGGAATCAGCCAGCGGTGGACGTCCAGTCGCGTGTGCCCGCCGGGACTGAACAGGTGCATGGTCTCGTGCGTCCAGCGGTCGGGGTGCGCGTGCTGCCCGTCACTGCTCCAGCCGCGCGCCAGGGCCAGGTGCGCCGCGCGCGCCACAGTCACGGGGTCGCCCGGCAGCAGCAGGTCCACGTCGCCGTAAAAGCGTTCGGTGCGGGTCGCGTACGCGAACTCGCTCAGGGCGAAGCCCTTGAACAGCAGCGCCGGAATGCCCTCCGCCTCCCAGGCGCGCAGCAGGTCACGCAGTTCGGCGCGGATCAGGGCGTGCCGGGCGCCGAGGGCCAGGGCGCCGGCCCTCAGCGCTCCCCGCAGCGGGTCCTGGGGGTGCAGGCGCGCGCGCACGGCGCCGTCCAGTCCGGCGGCGCGCAGGTGGGGGAGGTCGCTGGCGACCGGTGATCCGCCGCGCAGGACCCGTTCCAGGACCCTCAGGTCAGGGACGGTCGGGGCGGGGTCAGGCATGGGTGCCCAGAGTGTAGCGGGCAGGGCGCGGGGCTGTGGATCACCGGCCCGGAGCCCGGCCCGCGTCTGCCCTGCTGTTCAGGCGCGGGCGTGGGTGTCGGTGGCGTCCAGCGCGGCGATCTCGTCGGGGGTGATCTGGTAGTGTTCGCCGCACCAGTGGCACACGATTTCCTGCCCGCCGGCGGCGATCATGTCCTGGCGTTCGGCGGCGTCGAAGAATTTCAGGGAGTCGCTGGCTTTCTCGCGGGAGCAGCGGCATTCGAAGCGGGAGGCCTGCGCCTCGGCGGCGAGTTGCACGTTCAGGCCGTCGGTGGCGCGGTTGATGGCTTCCATCAGGCCGCCCCGGCGGAGGTTGTCGGTGATCTGGCCCATGGCGCGGATGTTCGCCTCGAGTTTCCCGAGGGTCTCGTCGGTGACGCCGGGCATCGCCTGGATGAGCAGGCCGCCGGCGTGCGCGACCCGGCCGCCTTCCTCGTACACGCCGAGCAGCACGGCGTTCGGGATCTGTTCGGACACGCCGAGGTAGGTGCTGATGTCCTCGGCGATCTCGCCGCTGACGAGGTGGGCGCTGCCGGTGTACGGTTCGCCGTTGTCAAGCAGGCGGGTGACGCTCAGTTCGCCCTGGGTGCCGACGATGCCGCTCACGTCGAGTTTGCCGTCCCGTTCGCGCAGCGGCAGGTCCGCGTCGGGCTGGCGGACGTAGCCGCGCACGCGGCCGTCCACGCTGCCCTCGGCGACGATGAACCCGACCGGGCCGTCACCCTCGACGCGCACGGTGACGCGGCTGTCGCTGCGTTTGCCGAGGACGGTGGCGAGCAGCACGCTGCCGGTCAGGGTGCGGCCCAGCGCGGCGGTGGCGGTCTTGCTGAGGTGGTGGCGGAGGCGGGCGTCCTCGACGACCTGCGTGGCGTCCATGCCGACGATCCGCAGGGTGCCGCCGGCGGCCGTGCCGCGCAGGACGTAGGAGGCGGGAGTGGAGGCAGTCATCCCGCCACCTTAACGGGCGGGCGCTGGGGGCGCTGTGCGTGGCCTCTCATTCGTGCCCGCAGCGGTGACAGACGCGGGGCTGGCCGGGGGGACACTTTTACACAGCGCGGGTGTTCCGTATGGAGTACCTTCAGGGTTCTGGGCCGCCGCTCTCATGGAGGCTCTCTAGGATGAGAATCCGTGACGATCCGCCAGGCGCGTGCGCGCCAGCCCGCGCGTCAGTCAGGACCTCGCTGCATACAGCCGGTCCCCGGCAGGGGAGAGCCCCGGTCCAGACACCAGCGTGCCCGATGAACGGAGCGCGAACAGAACCACGTCCGCCCTCAACCGGCGCGGATGTAAGGAGAGACAGATGAAGCGTAACAAGATCTTCGGAGCCGTGGCGTTCACCACCCTCGCCATGACCCTGGCCGCCTGCAACAACGGCGGCAACGCCGGCGAAGGCGCCGGCAGCACCCTGATCATCCAGGAGTCCGCCGACATTCCCACCCTGGACCCCGGCACCACCTACGACACGGCCAGCGGTCAGGTCGTCGAGAACCTGTACGAGACGCTGGTCGGGTACAAGGGCAGCAGCCTGACCGAACTCGAGCCGCTGCTGGCCACCGAGTGGGAAGCGAACGACGCCGGCACCGAGTACCGGTTCACGCTGCGCGAGGGCGTGAAGTTCCACAGCGGCAACGACTTCACCTGCGCCGACGCCGAGTACACCCTGCGCCGCAACCTCGTGACGAACACCGCCGACAGCGGCAACTGGTTCATCAGCGAGAGCCTGCTGGGCACGCCCGCCAACGCCAACGACGACAAGAGCATCACGTGGCAGCGCATCACGGACGCCGTGAAGTGCGACGGCGACGTGCTGGTCCTGAAACTCCCGAAGACCGACCCGGCCTTCCTGGCGAAGCTCGCGTACATCGGGCAGGGCATCGTGGACAGCAAGCACGCCATCGAGATCGGCGAGTGGGACGGCACCGAGGCCACCTGGAAAGAAGCGGTCGGCCAGGACCTGATGGGCAGCCAGCTGGCGCAGAAGCCCAGCGGCACCGGCGCGTACAAGCTGGTCGGCAAGGACGCCACCAGCGTCACCGCCACCGCGTTCGAGGAGTACTGGGGCGAGCAGAAGCCCAGCATCAAGAACGTGATCATCCAGAAGGTCCCCGAGCAGGCCGCGCGCATCCAGGCGTTCCTGAAGGGCGACGCGGACTTCATCGAGGAGGGCGGGCGCCCCATCATCTCCAGCCAGCTGGCCGGCAAGGACGGCGTGGCCGTACTGGACGACCTGCCCAACACGGTCGCGGCGGGCTTCAGCATGAACCAGAACATCGCCCAGGGCGGCGCGCTCGGCAGCGGCAAACTGGACGGCCAGGGCATCCCCGCGAACTTCTTCAGCGACGTGGACGTGCGCCGCGGCTTCGTGGCGGCCTTCGACGTGCCCACCTACATCGAGCAGGTGCAGGAAGGCAAGGGCGCGGCCCGTAACTTCCTGCTGCCCGACTCCTTCCCCGGCTACGACACCAACCTCGCGGCGCCCGAGTTCAACCCGGAAGTCGCCCGCGCGGCCTTCCAGCGCGCCTGGGGCGGTCAGGTCTGGGAGAATGGCTTCACGGTCAGCATCTCCTACCGCGCCGGCGCGCAGACCCAGCAGACCGCCATGGAACTGCTGAAGAAGAACATCGAGGCCCTGAACCCCAAATTCCGCGTGAACATCGTCGCGAAGGAATGGAGCGAGCTGATCAAGTCCACGAACGCGCCCAAGGAAGCCATGATCCTCTCGGCGTGGGCGCCGGACTACGCCGACCCGGACAACTTCGTCACGACCTTCTACGCCAGCACCGGCTACTACGGCCCGCGCCTGAACGCCAAGGACCCCGAGATGGACGCCCTGATCACCGAGGCCCGCAGCACCACCGATCAGGCCAAGCGTGACGAACTGTACGCGCAGATCGCCAAGCGCGCCCAGGACCAGGCGTACTACGTGGTCATGCCCGCCTCCCCGACCGTGTTCACGTACCGCGACAACATCAGCGGCGTGGGCGAGGCGACCTTCAACCCCATGAACGCCTTCTGGGCCGGCACGTACTGGAAGAACCTCAGCAAGAGCTGAGCGCCTTCCGGCAGGACTGCCGAACCGGGCCGTCCCCTCCTGCGGGGGGCGGCCCGTCGCCGTTCCGGGCGGCCTGAACGGGCCGGGTGCACTATCCTGCGCCTATGCTTGACGCCGACACGCTGGAATCCGGGGCGAGTGCGCCCATCACGCTGCTGCTGGTCGACGATCACCCGGTCGTGCGCAAGGGCACGCGCGAACTGCTGGAGACCGAACCGGACCTGCGCGTGGTCGGCGAGGCGTCCAGCGGCGAGGAAGCCATCCTGCGGGCGCGCGCCCTGAACCCGCACGTGATCCTGATGGACGTCAGCATGCCCGGCATGAACGGCATCGACGCGACCCGCGCCATCAAGGCCGAGCAGCCCGGCGTGGGTGTGCTGGTCCTGACCAGCTACGACGACGACGCCTACGTGTTCGCGCTGCTGGAGGCCGGCGCGGCCGGGTACCTGCTGAAGAACGCCAGCGAGGACGACCTGCTGGGCGCCGTGCGGGCCGTCGCGGCGGGCGAGAGCGCCCTGCACCCCAGCGTGGCCCGCAAGGTGCTGGAACGCTTCAGCGCGCACACCACCCCCACCCCGCCCGAGGACGACCTGAGCCCCCGCGAACTGGAAGTCCTGCGGGTCGCCGCGACCGGCCGCACCAACAAGGAGATCGCCCGCGACCTGGAGATCAGCCCCCGCACCGTGCAGGTCCACCTGGCGAACATCTTCTCGAAACTGGGGGTCGGCAGCCGCACCGAGGCGGTCCTGCACGGCATCCGGCGCGGCTGGATCGATCCGCAGTCCGTCTGAGCGCGTGGCAGGGACTCCGTCTGTCTCGCCCCCCACCCGGCACACCACCGGACGGCCGTTTCCGCGCCCGGAACGGTTCGTGAAACCCGGTCGGTCGGAGTCCGCGTGATACGGATTCCGTTTGTTTCGCCAACAATCCGGAACCGCACCGGATTGCCGGCTCCACGTCCGGAACCCGTTTCTCTCCCTCTCTGCGGAGCAGCTCTACGAGTCGCATCCGCTCGAACCCGGCGGGCTTTGCAGCCCATTCAATCGGAGTCCGTATGAGTCACGCCCCGGATGAGCCGAGCCTGACCCTGCCGCCGCTGCCGCCGGGCCTGTCGGCCGCGTCGAGCGTCACGCAGTTCGCGCAGCTGCTGGCCGCCTACGCCTGCCGCGCCACGCACGCGCACGGCACGCGGGTGTGGGTGGTCACGGACGGCCAGCCGCTCCCGGTGGCCGAGGAAGGGCGCGGACTGGCCCTGAGTGACGGCACGCTGGTCGCCCGCGCCCTGAGCGGCGGCGTCCTGACTGGCGAGGGCATGCTGGCCGCCCTGCCGTTCGGGTGCGGCGCCCTGGAATTCGTGGGCGCCGACCCGGCCGCCCTGCGCGCCCTGCTGCACGCGGCGCCGCTGCTGACCCTGGCGGTCGAGGGCGTGCAGGCCAGGGAGGCGCGGCGCGGCCACGGCCGCATCGCCGAGACCGTCGAGGGCCTGATGCGCCGCCTGGGCGGCAGCCTGGACCTCGCGGAGGTCCTGACCGTCACCGCGCAGAGCGCCGCGCTGGCCCTGGGGTTCCGGCGGGCGTTCGTGGCGCTGTTCAGCGAACTGCGCGACGGGGGTGCCCGCACGGGCGAGGTCTTCACGCACGGGTTCACGCAGCCCTTCACGGGCGGGATCGGCGTCGGACCCGTCACCTTCGAGACGCTGGTGCAGCGGGGCGAGGCGATCCGTTTCGAGCGGGGCCGCGACCACGACTCGCCGCTGGCGCGCGGCCTGCAGGAACTGAACCCGGAAACGGCGGTGATCGCGCCGCTCAGCGCCCGTGGACAGGCGCTGGGCCTGCTGTACGTGGACACGACCGACCCCGTGCCCGCCACCGACGACGACGCCCGCATCGTGCTGGCGCTGGCCGAGCAGGCGGCCCTGGCCATCGACAACGCCCGCCTGTACGGCATCGAGACCCGCAAGCGCGAGGCGGCCGAGGCGCTGCGCGAGGCGGGCGCGGCGCTGGCCGGCAGCCTGCACCTGAGCGACACGCTCCAGCAGGTGCTCGAACGCGCCGTGGCGCTGTTCCACGCGGACGCCGCCGCCGTGTACGAGACGCAGCCGGACGGCCGCAGCATCAGCATCCGCTCGGCGGTGGGGCTGCCCAGCGAGTACATGCTGCGCGTCCGCGCGAAGGTCGGCGTGGGCGTCACGGGCCGCGCGGTCGCGCAGGGCACGCGGGTCGCGGCGCGCGACCTGACTGCCGAGGACTACGGCGGCAGCAGCCGCTACGCCCGCCAGCTGCTCGCCAACGGCACGTACCCCTACCGGGGCGTCGTGAGCCTGCCGCTGCGGGTCGGCCCGACCGTGTTCGGGGCGCTCACGCTGTACTGGACGGCCCCGCTGCCGCTGGACGGCGACGACCTGGCGCTGGCGGGCGTGTTCGCCTCGCAGGCGGGTCTGGCCATCGAGAACGCCCGCCTGTACGAGGAAGAGCAGCTGCGTGAACGCGAGGCCGGCGCGCTGCTGGCCGTCAGCCGCGTCCTGAGCGAACGCGCCGACGGCAGCGCCGGCCCGGTCACCAATGCCGGCCCCGTCACCGACGAGGCCCTGCACGGCGCCGTGCGCGAGGCGACCCTGGCCCTGCACGCCGGGCGCGGCCTGCTGGCCCTGTTCCACGAGGAACAGGGCGCGCCCGGCGCCGCGCGACCCGTGACGCGCTGCGCGACGTACAACCTGCACCCGCCGCACCCGCAGGAACTCGCGGACCTCGCCGCGCAGCTCGGGCGCGGCCCCCGCCCCCTGACCCGCCGGCACACCCTGCCCGTGGCGGGCAGCGGCCTGATCGTGCCGCTGATCGGCGCGCCGCCCGAACCGCTGGGCTTCCTGTACTTCGACGATCCCGGCCCCGACGCGCCGGGCGCGCGGACCCTGCAATTCGCGCGCAGCCTCGCCGATCAGGTCGCGCAGACCCTGACCCGCGAGCACCTGCTGGCCGCGCTGGAACGCGAGGAAGCCCGCTACCGGCAACTCGCGGAGGGCGCGCACGACCTGATCGTCAGCACCGACGCGCGCGGCGTGATCGAGTACGCCAACCCGGCCGCCCGCACGCTGCTCGAACCGCTGACCGGCCCGCTGACCGGCGCGGACCTCCTGACGCTGCCCACCCACGACACGCGCCCGGCCCTCCAGGCCGCCTGGACGGACGCCCGGACCCGCGCCAGCGGCAGCCGCGCCGAGATCCGCATCGGCCCGTACCACCTGGAAGTCCGGCTGGGCAGCGTGGACGACGGGCGCGGCATGCTGACCGTCAGCCGCGACCTCTCGGAACTCCAGACCCTCGCCGACGAGATCGCCCGGCGCGGGCAGGCGCTGGAAGCCGCCACCAGCCGCCAGAGCGAACTGCGCAGCTTCCTGACGCTGTTCACGCAGGCGCAGGAGGAAGAACGCCGCCGCATCAGCCGCGAACTGCACGACGACACCGCGCAGGTCCTGACCGCCACGACCCGCCGCGTGGCGCGGCTCGCCCGTGACCTGAGCGGCGAGCAGAAGGCCCGCGCCGACGACATCCTGCTCGACCTGAACGCCGCCATCGACGGCGTGCGCCGCTTCGCGCGCAACCTGCGCCCCAGCGTGCTGGACGACCTGGGCCTGCTCCCCGCCCTGGAATGGCTGGCCACGCAGGCCCTGACCGCCACCCGCCTGGAGGTCAGCGGCGCCGAACGCCGCCTGAGTCCCGCCACGGAACTCACGGTGTTCCGGCTGGCGCAGGAAGCCCTGAACAACGTCGACAAGCACGCCCACGCCCACACGGCCGCCATCCGCGTGGCGTTCGGTGAGCTGCCGCAGGGCGGCGTGCGGGTCGCCATCACCGACGACGGCCGGGGCTTTACCACCGAACAGGCGCACGCGCAGGCGCAGGCCGGCCACCTGGGCCTGCTGGGCCTGCGCGAACGTGTGACCCTGGCCGGCGGCACCCTGGACGTGCAGAGCGCCCCCGGCGAGGGCACCACCCTGACCTTCACCCTGCCCGGCTGAGGGAGCAGCTAGCAGCTCAGCGGCGCAGCAGTTCCTCGATGGCGTCCGCGAGGTGCTCGGGGCTCAGGTAGTCGTCGCCGCGCGCCACGCGCAGTTCATAGGCGCGGCGCAGCACGTCCGCGTCGCGCAGGCCCTCGGGCGTCTGGAACTTGTAGCAGGCCAGTTCGACCTTCATGCCGTTCGGATCGCGGAAGTACAGCGAATCCATGAACCCCCGGTCGCGTTCCAGCACCTCGATGCCGCGTGCCCGCAGCCGCGCGGGGGCCAGCTGGAAGGTCGCGCGGGACACCGTGAACGCGAGGTGCTCGACGGTCCCCGGTTCGCGCGGCGCGTCCCGCCCGGCGTCCACGCGGCCCTCGTCGGTGAACACGGTCAGCAGGCGGCCGTCGCCGGGATCGAAGTACAGGTGGTTCTCGGCCGGGTTGCCCAGGTTGGGCTGCTCGAACACGAACGGCATGCCCAGCACGCCCTCCCAGAAGTCCAGGGCACTCTGGCGGGTGGAACCGACGATGGTGACGTGATGCAGGCCCTGCACCTGCACCCGGCGGCTGAGGACGTCGCGGGTCATGCCCCAGGGTACGCGCTCATACGGACTGCCGTTTGACTCCCACTCTGCGTGGCGGATCTCCGAGGCCGTATCAGCCGTAGCGGCGCAGGAACTCCTCACGGGGCAGCCACGCCATCTTCGGGGTGCCCTCGCTGGGGGTGCGGGTGGTGCCGTACGCGGCGCGCAGCAGCCGGAACCCCAGCCCGTACCAGCGGGCCTGGGCGGGTGGCAGGTCCAGCAGCGTGAACCCCGCCTGTTCCAGCGGCCCGTGGAACAGCGTGACGGCGAACACCGCCTGCGCGGAGGCCAGTTCCGGGCGTTCGCGCAGCGCCGCCCCCACGTCCTTCAGGCTCCGCTGGTACGCCCGGTACGCGCCGAGCAGACTGCGGGACGCCAGCCCCACCACCCGCTGCGAGTGCAGGTGCAGTTCGGCGGTGGGCGTGCCGGGCGGCAGCGGCAGCGGGGCGGGCGCGTGACCCAGCGGCGCGACCCGCATCACGCCGTCGGCCCGCTGCGCGAGGTCGATCACGCCCTGCGAGCGGGCGTAGCGGTCCTCGACGACCCGCACGTACAGGTCGGTCAGCAGGTCGCGGGGCGTGCCGGCCCGCGCGCCCGGCAGGTCCCGCAGCGGCACCGGCCGGTACCCCAGCGCCCGCCACGCCGTCAGCGTGCCCTCCAGCTCGCCGGGCGTGACGGCCCGCAGCGCTCCGGGTTCCGGCGGTCCGGCGGGGCGGGGCAGGGGCCGCAGCCCACCGGCCAGCAGGCGCCGCAGGGCCGGCAGGCTGTCCGGCGCCGCCCAGTCCGTGACGGGCTGACCGGCCGTGGCTTCCAGCAGCGTCAGGCCGGCCGGGTCGCCCTGACCGGCCAGTTCATGACATGCCCGCGCGGCGGCCCGCACGCCCTCCGGGTCCAGGCGGGCCAGGGCCGGGGCGACCAGCAGCGTGGCGGGCGTGCCGGACAGGGCCGTCAGCGCCGCGCGCAGCTGCGCGGGCGTTCCGACCGGGACCAGCAGCGCCACCTGCGGCGCGCCGGGCTGCCCGCCGTGCCACGCGCCGCCCACCCCGGCCCGTAGCGCCGCCCGCATCATGAAGGTTCGTGCGTTCACTCCCGGACTGTAGCGCCCCGTGCCCACACGCGTCCGCGCGCTGCCCGTTCCCCTCACGCGGCAGGGGGGGAGGGGAAGACCTGACGACACTCTCATCTCCGGCGTCGTATGCTCGGCAGTGACGATGCTTCAGGATTCCTTAAACTTTCACGGGTTCCGGACAGCGGAACGCCGCCGCGGTAGGACCGCATGAAACCGCTCCGCATCGGGCTGTTCACCGATACGTTCCTGCCGGACCAGAACGGCATCGTGACCAGCGTGGCGCTGCTCAGCGACGAGCTGCGCGCCCAGGGACACCACGTCGACGTGGTCGCCCCGGACTTCCCGGAACACGTGGACACCCGCACCGACGTCGTGCGCGTCGACAGCCTGCGTTACATGTTCCTGCCCACCTACCGCCTCGCGTGGCCCACCCGGAAGGACTTCCACCAGAAGTACGACGTGGTCCACACCCACACGCCCCTGACGCTGGGGCTGGCCGGGGCGCGGCTGGCGCGCAAGTGGGACGTGCCGCACGTCGCCACGTACCACACGCACATCGAGGCGTACACGCACTACGTGCCGGGCATGACCGCCCTGCAACGCCACACTGGCGTCGTGACGCGCGCCATGAGCCTGCTGTACGGCCGCGCGGACGCCGTCATCACGCCCACCGCCGGCATGATGGACGTGCTGCGCGCCATGCGCGTGCGCAACCCGGTCGTGATTCCCACCAGCATCGACCCGCGCGCCCTGGAGGCCGCCCCGCCCGTCCCCAGCCCCTGGCCCGCCGGGAAACGCCGGCTGCTCAGCGTGGGCCGCCTCGCCCGCGAGAAACGCTTCGACCACGTGCTCGACACCCTGACCGGCCTGCCCGACGCGCACCTCGTGATCCTGGGCGAGGGACCGGAACGCCAGCACCTCGAGGCGCACGCCGCCCGCATCGGCGTGGCCGACCGCGTGACGTTCCTGGGCGTGCGTCCCTGGACCGAGATCGGCGCGTACTACCGCCTCGCGGAACTGTTCCTGTTCGCCAGCGACACCGAGACGCAGGGACTGGTGCTGCAGGAGGCGCAGCTGATGGGCGTTCCGGTCGTCGCCGTCGGCGCGCGCGGCACCCTCAGCGGCGTCGCGCACGAACGCAGCGGGTACCTCGTGACCCCCGCCGACGTGAACGCCCTGACCCGCCACGCCCGCGACATCCTGGACGACCCGCAGCTGTGGTCGCGGCTGTCGGCCGGCGCGCGCGCCTTCGGGGCCTCCACCACCCCGGCCGGCGTGGCCGCCCAGGTGCTCGACGTCTACGCCGCCGTGCTGGGCATGCCGCGCGAGGTCACCTTTCCGGGGGAGTCGGGGACTCAGCCTCGAAATACCCTCGCGTATGACCAGTGATGTTGCGCAGGTGCTGCCACAGGAACGGCGCCACGCCCCGGTCCAGCCGGCGCGCACTGGTCTCCACCAGCGCGCCCGGCACGTACGCCACCGGCCCCAGCCGCGCGAGCGCCTGCCCCAGGATCACGTCCTCATAGGCTTCCACGTCCGCGTACCCGCCGGCCAGCAGCGCCGCCACGCGCGAGAAGGCCATGTTCGCGCCCGCCAGGTTCGGTTTCCCCACGAGCCGGCAGGCGTGCAGGAACGCGCTGTACCCCGCGCCGGACAGCTTCGACCAGTGCGGCGCGACCCCGCAGAACCGCATGGGGCCGTACAGCGCGGTGCGGCCCGGCGTGGCCCCGGACAGCGCCTCGAGCCACTGCGGGCTGGGCAGCGAATCCGCGTCGGTCGTGGCGACCCACTCGCTGCGCGCCGCTTCCAGGCCCATCTGACGGGTGCGGGCCACGCCCGGCTGCTCGCAGCGCAGCACCGTGGCGCCCCAGGCCCGCGCGGCCGCCACCGTTCCGTCCCGGCTGCCGTTGTCCACGACGATCACCTCGTCGGGCGCCTTGCGCTGCGCCTCCAGGGCACGCAGGGTCAGCGGAAGGTAGACCTCCTCGTTACGGGCGGGAATGACAACGGTAAAGCCGGGCACCGGCACAGGCTATCAGGCCGCGCCGCCGATTGCCGGGCCTCGCGGCGGCCCGCAGGCCTCAGAATGGAACGGTTGTGAGCGTCCGATCCCGCCTCCCCCTGCGTCCCGGCACCCTGCGCGCCGTGATCGCCGCGACCTTCTCGCTCGCCTGCGCCGAACTGATCCGCTCGGGCCTGTACCTGTCCTACCTGGGCCAGAGCGCCCAGGCGCAGGACGCGCTGGGCATCGCGCCGTCCGTGGTCGGGCTGGCCTGGGCGCTGCACGTCGGCGCGGACACCGTCATGCGCGGCCCGGCCGGCCTGATGATCGCCCGCTACGGCCTGCGCCCGGTCATGATCGCCGGCGCCCTGCTCAGCCTGATCGCCATGGCGCTGCTGCTGGTCGCGCAGGCCGGCTGGGTCCTGCTACTCGCCGCCGCGCTGCACGGCGTGGGCTTCAGCGCCGCGTGGCCCGGCGCCATGAACCTGACCGCCGACTCCACCGCGGAGGGCGCGCAGGGCCGCGCGCTGACGGCCGTGTCCATGGCCGTCCTGCCGTTCATCGGGCTGGGGTACTTCCTGTTCGGGTTCCTGCGGGACTTCCCGGTGACCGGCGTGTTCCTGCTGTGCCTGGGCATGGTGGGCGTCTCGCTGGTCAGCGCGTTCCTGCTGCCCGCCCACGCCGTCCGCGGTCCCGACCGCACCCCGCCCGCGCCCGGCGAGCGGCGCGACGTGCTGCGCCGCCTGCAACCCCTGATTCCGGCCGCGATCATGCAGACCGTCACGCTGTCGCTGTTCGGGCAGGTGCTGTTCAAACTGACGGACGTGCTGGAACTCCCGTACTGGACCATGATCGCCGTGCTGGTCACGGGCGCCCTCGTCGCGTTCGGCAGCCTGCCGTTCGTGGGCCGCGTTGCCGACCGGGGCCGCGCCCTGCTGACCCTGACCGGCGGGTTCGCCCTGATCGGCGTCGGCATGGCCGGCATCGCCACCCTGCCGCCCACCTGGGCGCTGTTCCCGCTGGCGGCGCTGGTCGGCCTGGGCTTCGCGGGCGTGCAGCCCGGCTGGGGCGCCCTGGTCACCCGCACCCTCCCCGAAGCCCAGCGGCCCGCCGCGTGGGGTTTCCTGATGACCCTGGAGAACATCGGCACCGCCGTCGGGCCGCTGCTGGGCACCCTGGCCTTCGCGCAGTTCGGGGCGCGCGGCCCGTTCGGGCTCGGGGCGACCCTGGCCCTGCTGGCCGCCGCGTTCTACCTGCTGTTCCGCCGCGCCTTCCCCGCCAGCGCCGCGCCTGCCCCCGCGGCGCCCTCTGGGGCGGCCTCCGGGGGACCGTCCTGAACCGCGCACCCACCCGGACGGCGCTGCGGCTGGCCGCGCTGCCCGCCGCGCTGCTGCTGGGCGACCTGATCTTCCGCGCGGCCGGACTGGGAGCCCTGGGCGCCGGTTCCCGCCGCGACCCCCGCGTCGCCCTGACCTTCGACGACGGCCCGGGCCCCCGCACGCCGGACCTGCTGGCCGTCCTGGCCGCCCACGGCGCGCCCGCCACGTTCTTCGTGACCGAACCCGCCTGCCGCGCCCACCCCGGCGGACTGCGCGACCTGCACGCCGCCGGGCACCAGATCGAGGCGCACGGCCGCTGGCACCGCCACGCCCTGCGCCTCACCCCCTGGCAGGAATGGGCGCAGATCGCGTGGCACCCCCACCCCGACCGGTGCGGCCCGCACCTGTACCGCCCCCCCTACGGCGGCCACAGCCTCCTGACCCGCCCCATCGCGCACCTGACCGGCCGCCAGATCGCCCTGTGGGACGTGGAAAGCCGCGACTGGACGGCCCAGCCCGCCGCCGCACTGGCCGCCCACACCCTGGCGCACATCCGCCCCGGCAGCGTCATCCTGCTGCACGACGGCCCGCAGGTCACGCCCGAACTGCTCGGCGCGCTGCTGACCGGCCTGCGCGAACGCGGCCTGACACCCGTCACCCTGAACGACCTGCGCCCCCACCGCATCGGCCTGCGCGAGGGCTGGGCGCGCCTGCGCGGCAGCTACGGGAGGTAGGCAGCAGAGTGTAGGGACACGAAAAAGCCCTCTCCCGTGGGGAGAGGGTTGGGTGAGGGGTCTTTCAGCTGACCGGGGGTTTGGTGACGCGCGTCCGGCCGGCCAGGGCGCGGCCGAGGGTGACCTCGTCGGCGTATTCGAGTGCGCCGCCCACCGGCAGGCCGTAGGCGATGCGGCTCACGACGGCGCCCAGCGGTTCGAGCAGCCGCTGGAGGTACAGCGCGGTCGCGTCGCCCTCGACGGTCGTGCCGGTCGCCAGGATGACCTCCTGACCCTCCTGCACGCGCGGCAGCAGCGGCCGGATGTGCAGTTTGTCCGGTCCGACGCCGTTCATGGGACTCAGGACCCCGTGCAGCACGTGGTACAGGCCGCGGTACTCGCCGCTGCGTTCGATGGCGATCACGTCACCGGGTTCCTCGACCACGCAGATCAGGTTCTGGTCGCGGGTCGGGTCGCTGCACACGTCGCAGCGGTCGGCGTCCGTGATGTTGAAACACACGGGGCAGGTGTGCAGGTCCCGCTTGGCTTCCAGCAGCGCCCTTGAGAGCCGCTCGATGTCCTCGCGCGGCTGCTCGAACAGGTGGAACGCGAGCCGCTGCGCGCTTTTCGGGCCGATGCCCGGCAGGCGCGACAGTTCGCGGATCAGCGCCACCAGCGATGGAGGGTACTTCAAGCGCGCCTCAGAATCCGGGGATGCCCAGGCCGCGCGTGGCGTCCTGTTGCAGGGCGTCGGCCTTGGCGCCCGCGTCCTGCACGGCCACTAGGATCAGGTCTTCGAGGGCTTCCACGTCGTCCGGGTCCACGGCCTCGGGTTTGATCTTCAGGGCCGTGACCTTCCCGTGGCCGTTCATGGTGACGGTGACCAGTCCGCTGGCGCTGCCTTCCACGCTCTTGGCGGCCAGGTCGTCCTGGATCTTCGCGGCGGCGGCCTGCGCCTGCTGCATCTGCTTCATCAGTTTCTTCATGTCCATGCCACGCAGTCTAGCGGGCGGCCGGGGGGCAGAAGGTGGCGCGCGGCGCGGATGGGGGCCGGGTGCCCGTCACGGCGCGTTCCTACAGCGCGGGCGTGCGGGTGCCCTTGGCGCGGCGGTACAGCTGCGCGGGGCGGCCCACGCCGCTGCGGCGCTCGCCGCTGACGGTCAGGGTGCCCTGCGACAGCAGCCGCTTGCGGAAGTTGCGTTTGTCCAGTTTGCGGTTCAGGATCGCCTCGAACACGCCCTGCAACTCGGGCAGCGTGAAGGTGTCGGGCAGGAATTCCAGCGCCAGGTTCGCGTACTCCAGGCGCAGTTGCAGCCGGGCCAGGGCGCGGTCCAGGATCGCTTGGTGGTCGAAGGCGAGGCGGGGCGGGCGGTGCGCGCTGACCCACTCGGCGCCCAGGGTGTGCCCGCCGCCGCTGACGCTGACCGTGCCGTGCGGCAGCACCGCGAGGTGCGCGACGCTGACGATCCGGCCGCGCGGGTCGCGGTTGACCTCGCCGAACGTGAAGAACTGTTCGAGGTGGCGGGGTTCGAGTTCCACGCTGGTCTCGGTGCGCAGTTCGCGCAGGGCGGCCTCGTGCAGTTCCTCGCCGGGGTGGACGAAACCGCCGGGCAGCGCCCAGTCGCGCGCGTGCGGCAGTTCGCCGCGCTGCACCAGCAGCACCATCAGTTCTCCGGCGTGCATGGCGAAGGCGGCGACGTCCACCGCGAGGCCGACCTGGGTGGCCTGCGGGGGAAGGGCGAGGCTGTTCATCCCTGAATGCTAGGGTTTGTGTCCCTGGTACGTCAAGGATAAGTGTCGCTCCACGGGCGGGCGGACGCCTACGCCAGCGCGCTTCAGGTCAGGTTTTGGGTGGACAGCGGCAGTGGCCCGGCCGGCGTGGGCGCCGGGGCGGGCCGCGCCGCCTGCGCCTCGGCCAGCGACACCAGCACGTGCGCGCGCAGCAGTTCCGCCGTACTCCACGCCTGGAACGGACACCCGCCGGGTCGCAGCGAGTCCCCGGCGAACACCTCGGACACGTGCCCGACGCCGGCCTCCCAGACGTGCCCGGTCAGGCCCGCCAGGGCCGCGCGCGCCCGGCGCACCTCGCCGCGCGAGAGCAGCAGCTCCACGAACGCCGTCAGCGGCCACGGCCACACCGTCCCCTGGTGGTACGCGGCGTCCCGCTGCACCTGCGTGCCCCCGTAGTTGCCCCGGTAACGGTCGTCCAGCGGCGACAGCGTGTGCAGCCCGACCGGCGTGAGCAGCTGCGACTCGACCTCGCGGATCACGCGGTCCACCTGCGCGGGCGTGGTGGGCGTGTCCGGCAGCGCCAGCGCCAGCGCCGCGTTCGGGCGCACGCTGCGGTCCGGGGTGCCGTCGGCGCTCAGGGTGTCGGCGTACGCGCCGCCCTGCCAGAACGCCGGGAAGGACTCGCGCGCGCGGGCCAGGGCGCCCACGTACTGCGGGCGTTCCCCCAGCGCGTCCGACAGCCGCGCCTCGGCCCCCAGCGCCGCCAGCCACAGCCCCTGCACCTCGACCGGCTTGCCGTGCCGGGGCGTGACCACCCAGCCCTCCACCTTCACGTCCATCCAGGTGAGCTGCACACCCGGCTCGCCCGCCAGCAGCAGCCCGTCGCGGTCGTCGGCGCGGATGCCGTGGTCCGTGCCGCGCAGGTGCCAGTCCAGCAGTTCCCGCAGCGCCGGCAGTGACGAACGCGCAAAACTCAGGTCGCCGGTCACGCTCACGTAGCGTTCCAGCGCCACGGCCAGCCACAGCGCCCCGTCCACCGTGTTGAACCCGGCGCCGCCCCCGTCGTCATGGAAGTTGTTGGGTGTCAGGCCCCGGCGCAGGCTGGCCAGGAACGTGCCCAGCAGGTCGCGCGCCTCGGCGTGCCGGCCGGTCAGCAGGGTCAGGCCCGTCAGGGCGATCATGGAATCCCGGCCCCAGTCCGCGAACCACGGGTACCCGGCGATCACGGTCACGCCCGCCGGCCGCTCTCGCCGCACCAGATAGGCGTCGGCGGCGACGGCCAGCGTGGCGACCAGTTCGTCGCGCACGCCGCTCGTGTCCTGCGCCCGCCGCGCCAGTTCACTGCGGCGCGCGGCCTCCTGCGCGTACGCCGCCCAGGGGTCCGTGACCGTGTGCGCGGCCGTCGCGGGCGTCAGGCCCTGCACGACCAGCGCCGCGCGCCCCCCGCCCGCCGGGAAACTGACCTCCCACAGGTCGCTGCCCAGCGTCACCTCGTGGTCCGGTTCGCCGCGCGCCGCGTCGTGCCGGTAGTACACCCGCTGCGGGTGCGGCTGCGGGCTCAGCGCGTCGATCACCGCGCCCGGCGCGTGCAGCGTGGCCCGCGTGACCGGCCCGCCCTCTGCACGGCCGTCCCCACTGCCGTCCGGGCTGCCGTCCGGGCCGCGCACCGTCACCTCGCGCCCCCCCGCACTGAACTGCAGCTCCGGCACCCGCGCGTGAACGTGGTGCATATCGCGGCTCACGAACAGCCCGCCCAGGCGCAGCGTGACCGGCTCGCGGCTCTGGACGTCGTACAGGAACACGGCCGCGCCGGAACCGGGCGGCATGAACACCCGCCGCCGCACCCGCACGCCCGCGAACAGCTGCTCCCGCTCGGGCAGCAGGTCCCACACGGCCGCGCCGGTCAGCAACTCCAGCCCCCGGCCCTCGAACACGCCGGGCGCGATCTCCAGTGCGTGCAGCGTCACCTCGCGCCCCGCCACGCCCAGCGTCTCCAGCGGCGAGATGAAGTGCGTGCGGCGCCGCACCGGCGGCTGAGCACTGACCACCAGCCCCGAGTAGCAGCGGGTGGGCACGCCCGCCACGCTGCTCAGCGCGAAGCCGCCCAGCCCGTCGGTCAGCAGCACCTCCAGGTCCGGGTCGCGGGCGGCCAGCGGACCGTACGTGTACACCGACGCGGGGCCAGGGGCGGCGGGACGGACAGGGCCGGAAGTTGAGGAACCGCTCATGCCCACAGCATGGCAGACGCCCGGTGGGTCGGCGCCACGCAGCCGCGTGGTAGACTGAGCCTCATTCGCCCGCGAACCGTCGTGGGCAACAGCCGCCCGGACGGCCAGCGTGCACCGGGCGCGTAAGAGGTGATGAACATAGCGAAAGAACACAAGGTCAACGAGCAGATTCGTGTGCGCCAGATCCGGTTGATCGGCGCGGAAGGCGAGCAGGTGGGCATCATTGACACTCGCGACGCCATGCAGATGGCCCGCGAGGCGGGCATGGACCTCGTGATGGTCAGCCCGCAGGCCGTGCCCCCTGTCTGCCGCCTGCTCGACTATGGCCGGTTCCGCTACGAGCAGCAGCAGAACGAGAAGGAAAACCGCAAGCGCGCCCGCGCCCAGGAAGTCAAGGCCATCAAATTCCGCGTGAAGATTGACGACCACGACTTCAAGACCAAGACCGGGCACGTCCGCCGATTCCTCGAAGAAGGCCACAAGGTCAAGGTGACCATCATGTTCCGCGGGCGCGAACGCACCCACCCGGAACTCGGTGAGCGCATCCTGGTGCGCGTCGCCGAGACGCTCGCCGACATCGGCGCGCCCGAGGGAACGCCCAGCATGATGGGCATGGACATGAACATGATCATGACCCCCAAGGCCGCCCCCGCCCCGAAAAAGGAGCGCACGGACGACGCCTCCGCCGAGGCTGCGGCCCGCACCGAGGCCCCCGCCGCTTCCGGCGAGGCCGCCAGCGCCTGAACGCCGGTCGGACCACCCACTGCTGAGCACTGACCCAGCACAGAACGCGCGGCCTGCCCTGTACCGGGGTGGGCCGCGCATTCTGTCGGGAGGATCGGTGCGGATGAACGGACGCTCAGTGCGTCGGCAGCCCGCATTGTTGCCCGCCCCTCAATCCCCCGGATGCTTTATTTTATAAACTGACGTGCGCTTCGGGCCGGATCACCCCGACCCCCACCCCAAGGAGAACCCACCATGATCAAGATGTACACGACCAGCTGGTGCCCCGACTGCCACGCCACCAAACGCGCCCTGACCAGCAAGGGCCTCGCCTTCGAAGAAATCAACATCGAACAGGACGACCAGGCCGCCCAGTACGTCATGAGCGTCAACGGCGGCAAACGCAGCGTCCCCACCCTCGTCCACGGCGACGTGGCCGCCAGCCTCAGCGGCTTCCGCCCCCAGAAACTCGACGCCTTCCTGGCCGAAGCCGGACTGTAAAACACGTCGAAAGTTAAAAGTTGATGGTTGATGGAGGACACCCCTCTATCAACCATCAACCTTTGACCATCACCCCCTGCGCAGTCGGGCGGCCTCGCGCGCGGTCACCACGCCGTCCTCTGCCACCGTGTACGCCCAGACGGTCAGTGCGTCCGGCGTGATCTCCAGGCGCAGGAAGCCCGGCTGACCGTACGCCGCGAACGCCGCCGGGCGCACGCCGACCGGGCCATCCCCCACCTCGCCCGCCGCGCCCGACACGGCCGTCCACATGCCCGCGCAACCCGGCTGCGGCGCGAAGACCTCCAGCGCGTGCACGTGCCCGCTGAGAATCACGTCGGCCACGCCGCACGCCGCGCCGTACAGGTCCCGCACCGCGCCGCCCTTCTGGAACGTCAGCGGCAGGTCGTCGTACTCACCGGCATCCCCGTGTTTCCCGTTACTGAACAGCGGGTGATGCCCCAGCACCAGCCGCCAGCGCGCCCCGCTGCCCCGCACCGCGCCCGCGAGCCACGCCCGCTGAGCGGCCACGCGCCACCCGGCCGGTCCGCAGGGCGCAGGCCCGGCAGGTACGCAGCCAGCGGCGCCGTATCCACCGCGAAGAACTCCGCCAACGCCCCGACCAGCGCGCGGTACGACCGGCCCGGCATCACCCACTGCGCGTTCAGCCGCGAATACGCCACCTGAACCTCCGCGCCACGCGCATCGGCACCGTCACCGCCCACCAGCCACGACTCGTCATGATTGCCCGGCACCATCAGGAACGGCACGCCCAGCGGCCCGTACACGTCCGCGAACCGCTCCCGGAACAACGGCGAGGACGCGTCCTTCGGCCCGGACGGGTAGAAATTATCCCCCAGCCCCACCCCCAGGTCACAGCCCTCCCGCGCGCAGACCTCCCGCATGGCGGCCGCCACCCGCCACTGCACGTCCGTCCCCGTGCCCTGATCCCCCATCACCAGCACCCGCAGCCGATCAGCGGGCAGGGTCGGGAGGCCCGCCTGCACGTCCGGCACGTTCATGTTGTCTGTCAGGCGCGGCGCGCAGGCCACCAGCAATCCCCCCAGGACCAGCGCCAGCCCCATCCTCAACCTTGGCAACATGCGCCCACTCTCCTCCGTACACTGCCCTCAAGCAACACGCTGCGCCACAGGGAGACACCATGAACGACTACGTCAATGCCATCCGCAACAACTACGCCAACTTTCAGGGCCGCGCCCGCCGCCGCGAGTACTGGATGTACACCCTGATCAACAGCATCATCACGTTCGTGCTGGCCATCCCGATCTCCGGTGTCCTGATGGGCCTGGCCATGCAGACCGACGCTGGCATGGATCCCAGCGCCGCCCTGACCGGCAGCACCCTGATCTTCGCCGCGATCTACGCGCTCTACGCACTCGCTACCTTCATTCCCAGCCTCGCCATCGCCGTGCGCCGCCTGCACGACACCGGCAAGAGCGGCTGGTGGTACCTGCTGAACCTCGTGCCCTTCGGTAGCCTCGTGGTCCTCGTCTTCATGGTCCTCGACAGCGAAAGCGGCAGCAACAAGTGGGGCCCCAACCCCAAAGGCCTGACCGGCAGCGCTACCCCCGCGCAGACCTCTGTGCAGAACTGGTAAGCCTCCGCCCTGAACGCCGCCTCCGGTCGCCTGGGGCGGCGTTCCTGCATGAGGGCCGCACCTGCGCCCAGACGAGTGCCACCCGCACGGCTACGCTGAGGGCATGATCGGAATGTCAGGAACGATGAGGGCCGCCCTGCTGACTGGAATGCTGGGCTGGCTTGGGCTGGGCGGTGCGGGCGGCGCACACGCCGCCGACTGGAGTGTCGGCGCGCAGGTCGCGGGCGGCGCCGCCGTCAGCGGGTCCGGCGCAGCGGTGGCCGAAGGGGGCGTTCAGGTTGCCGTGACCGGCACGCTGCCCGGCCCGGCCGGCGCGGTACGCGGCACGCTGGAACTGAACGCCGCCACGCCCGGCGCGTTCAGCCGCGCGTTCCTGCGCGTGGACGCCACGTACCTGCGCCCCGGCGGTGACTGGTACTACGGGGTGGAGGCCGGGACGGGCGTCAGCCTGGACGTCCGCACGTCGGATTCCGGGTTGCCGGACGCGCTGCTCTCACCGGTCGCACTGGCGAACGCGCACGCCCTGGTGGGCTGGCGCGGCCCCGGCGTGAACGTGGAAGGCATCGTGCGGGCCGGACCGACCAGCCTGATCGGCCTGCGCGTCCTGGTGCCTCTGCGCTGATGCGGTGTGGTGCGTGACCCTGACCGCGCACGTCACGCCCCGCGCGGCCCTCACGCCGGAACTGGAGGCCGGGTTGCGGTCGCTGCTGATCGCCGCGTACCCGCACTTCGCGGACTTCTGGGCGGGTACGTCGTACTGGGGTAGCGAACCGGAGTGGCACCTGTGGCTGGCCGACCCGGCTGGAGTGCCGGTGGCGCAGATGGGATTCGGGCGGCGTGTGGCGGAGATCGGGGGGCGTGACGTGACCATCGTGGGGGTGGGCGGCGTCGCCACGCACCCCGCATTCCAGCGCCGTGGCTTGGGCCGCCGACTGCTGCGCGACCTGCACGCCTTCCTGCAGACGCTCCCGGACGTGGAATTCGCGTTCCTGCAATGCCGCGAGGAGGTCGTCCCGTTCTACGAGAGCGGCGGATTCGTCCGCGTGCCGAATCCCGCCCACTACCTCGACCCGGACGAGGACCAGTGGGTCACGAACGCCGGTCCCACCCTGATCCTGCCCGTCCACGCCGCCCTGCGGGACTGGCCGGTGGGGGAGAGGATGAACCTGCGCGGATGGCCGTGGTGAGGAAGCAGATGAGGCAGTGACGGTCCTGTCAGTCAGTTAAGCTCGGTTTATGCGACGACTCCTGGCATCCATCCTGATCCTCGGCGCCTCCGGCGCGGGCTGGCTCGGTTCAGCGCAGGCGCAGCAGAGCTGCAACGCTCCGGCGGGGACTTTTGACCGGGTGTACTGCGACGCCAAGCTGCTGATCCGCGCGGATGACGAGCTGAACGTGACCTACCAGAAGCTCCTGAAGAGATTGACGCCCCAGGCGCAGCAGACCCTGCGGCAGACGCAGCGGAACTGGATGAAGGAACGCGACTCGACCTGTGTGGACGTCGATCCGCGCTGGGGAAGCGTGGTGTACAGCGACTGTGCGGCGCGCAAGACCGTGGACCGACTCAATTTCCTTAATGACCGCCTACGGGAGTGTCTGAGTACCGGCTGCCAGCCCAGCAAACTGCGCTGACCTTGCCGCTGCGTGCTCCTGGGCGCTATCCTGACCGCATGAAGCTTCCCGCCCGTCACTCCGGTCTGGTGATGCGTGGCGTGGGGCTGCACCGAATGCCGCTGTTGCCCGGACTGGTCACGCGAACTCTCCGCGCCTGAGAACCCACCTTCCGTGGTTCTCAGGCGTTTCGCTGGGTGTGGTCAGACCGGGCTTTCTCTATGCACTTGGGTGGGCGCCACAGGCGACCTGCCGGAAAAGAGGTTGATATGCACGTAGTTCTTCCCGACGGTAAACAACTGGAACTCGCTCAGGGCGCCACCGCGCTGGACGCCGCGCGGGCCATCGGTGAACGCCTCGCCGGTGACGCCGTCGCCGCCACCGCGAACGGTGAACTGGTGGACCTGATGACCCCCCTGCCCGACGGCGCGGCCATCACGCTGATCACCAAGAAGAACCCGGCCGACGCCGCGCCGCTGTTCCGGCACTCGCTGGGCCACGTCATGAGTCAGGCGGTCGGCGAGTACTACCGCGCCAAGGGGTACGCGGACGACCAGATCAAGCGCGGTGTGGGCCCCAGCATCGAGAACGGCTGGTACCAGGATTTCGACCTGCCCGAACCCATCAAGGAAGAGGACCTGCCGGAAATCGAGAAGGTCATGCGGGACATCATCAGCCGCAACCTGCCGTTCACGCGCCGCGAGATCACCCGCGCCGAGGGCCTCGCGCAGTTCCCGCACGACCCGTACAAGCAGGAACTCATCGCGGGCCTCCCCGAGGACGAACCCATCACGTTCTACACCCAGGGTGACTACACGGACCTGTGCCGTGGACCGCACTTCCCGAGCACGGGCCGCCTGCCCGGCGCGTTCAAGCTCATGAGCACGTCCGGCGCGTACTGGCGCGGCAACGAGAAGAACCCCATCCTGCAACGCGTGTACGGCGTGGCGTTCGCCACCCAGAAGGAACTCGACGAGTACCTGCACGCCCTGGAAGAAGCCAAGCGCCGCGACCACCGCAAACTCGGCAAGGAACTCGAACTATTCACCATCGACCCCATGGTCGGCAAGGGCCTCCCGCTGTGGCTGCCGAACGGCACGGTCCTGCGCGAGGAACTCACCGCGTTCCTCAAGGAACAGCAGTTCAAACGCGGGTACCAGGGGGTCATCACGCCCAACATCGGGAACCTCGACCTGTACCGCACCAGCGGCCACTACCCCTACTACGCCGAATCGCAGTTCAACCCCATCGAGGTCGATGAAGAGCAGTACATGCTCAAACCCATGAACTGCCCGCACCACGTGCGCATCTACGGCAGCAAACCGCGCAGTTACCGCGATCTGCCGGTCCGACTGGCAGAATTCGGCACGGTGTACCGCTATGAGCAGAGCGGCGAACTGAACGGCCTGACCCGCGTGCGCGGCTTCACGCAGGACGACGCGCACATCTTCTGCCGCCCGGACCAGCTGAAAAGGGAATTCCTGGACGTCCTCGACCTGACGGTGCTGGTCCTGAAGACTTTCGGCATGACCGACGTGCGCTTCCGCGTCGGCACCCGCGACCCCGAGTCGGACAAGTACGTCGGCGACGAGGCCAACTGGACCCTCGCCGAGAAGCAGATCATCGAGGCTGTCGAGGAAGTCGGCCTGCCGTACACCATTGAACCTGGCGACGCCGCCTTCTACGGCCCCAAACTCGACTTCGTCGTCAAGGACGTCCTGGGCCGCGAATGGCAGCTCGGCACCATCCAGGTCGACTACAACCTGCCTGAACGCTTCGACATCAGCTACGTCGGCGAGGACGGCCAGGACCACCGCCCGATCATGATCCACCGCGCCCCGTTCGGCAGCGTCGAACGCTTCACCGGCATCCTGATCGAACACTACGCCGGGGACTTCCCGCTGTGGCTCGCGCCCCGCCAGATCATGATCATCCCCATCGCCGACCGCCACAACGACTACGCCTGGCAGTTGCGGGACGAACTGCACGCCGCCGGCCTGCGCGCCGAAGTCGACGACTCCTCCAACCGCATGAACGCCAAGGTCCGCACCGCCGAACTCAGCAAGATCCCCGTCATGCTGATCGTCGGCGACAAGGAACAGGAAGGCCGCGAAGTCAGCGTCCGAGAACGCACCCCCGAAGGCCTCAAGGAACGCAAAGGCGTCGCCTTCGACGACCTGAGAAGCGAACTGCTCACGCGGTACAAGACCCGCGCCTGAAGGACGGCAGGAGTTGGGGTGACCGTTATGCAGTACGGTCACCCCTTTTCAGTTACAGCAGCGGATTGATTCCCTCATTGCCCGGGGCGGGACGTTCCTGTCTCCAGGGTGAGGGTACGTTCCGGCTCGTTCACGATGCCCATGTCCGCCGCTAGGCGCAGGTTACGGGGAATTTCGACCAGCATGGTGACGGCGTGCCCGTCCCTGACCTGCGTCAGGAAGTGCTCGCGGGAGTTAACCAGGCGGAGCAGACCGAATGGCGAGGGGCTGGCGTCACTGATGGGGATGGTCAGTCGACCGTTCGCGCTGGGGATGGCGACCGCGCTGAGCGAGGCGATGATCACCGAGTTGGGACTGAGGCGTCGCTCCGGCAGGAACGATACGGCGGCGTACAGCCTGTCCGGGCCGGGTGTCGGCAGGGTTGCCCGGGGGCTGGCCCGCCGGAGGACGTGTGGGGAGGCAGTCCAGGTAGAGGGCGTCCACCAAGTCAGGTCGGGCGTGATGCTGGCGGCGTCGCGGACGGCGACCGTCAGGTGCTGGTCGAGCAGTTCACTCAGGTAGAGGCTGGCGGCCATCGGCGCGACGACGTTCTCGTCAGGGACAGTGTTCCCGCCGACCTCCAGGCTGTACGAGGTGCCGCTGAGTTTCAGCGTGACTGGCCAGCCGAGTTGCGCGGCGTCGACCAGGGTGCGTGGCAGATTCAGGTACCCTCCATGCGTGCCGGTCTCTTCGAAACGGCCGATCCGGTTGGGATGAACCCGGACGTCCGGATAGCCGGGCAGCGTCAAGTGCTTGTTCAGCAGACCGCGCACCCGTATGTCCGTGCCGTTCAGGTAATCACTGGCCTGATTCAGGGGGATCAGGCCGTAAGAGCGTGTTCCTGTCAGGGTCAGGTCGGTACCTGATTCGACGGTGACGCAGTCGGGGCGGTTCTGGCAGGGATCGGATACGTGCGGGGGATACAGCACGCGGTTGACGGTGGCGGAGATGAACGGGTTGCCCTGGGCGTACAGGCGGGCCGTGAGACTGGTGAGCAGGGTCAGGCCGATCAGGGTACCCAGCGCCAGCTGCGCGGCGGTCGTGAATCCCTGTTCGCGCCGCAGGCTGCGGGCGACGGTGGGTGGGGGGCCGAGTTCCTGCATGGCCTGCGTGCGGGCCTGTTCGGGGGGCAGGCCGGTCAGGGTGAGTTGTCGGGTGCGTTCGGTGATGTGGTCGAGCAGTTCGGCCTGGGTGTCTTGGCGGACCTTGCCGCGCAGACCGCGGGTGGCGTTGCGGACGTACTGCTGTTCGGGCCTCATGCGAGTTCCAGGTAGGGGCGCAGGGCGCGGGCGTGGGCGCGCTGTTCTTCGCGCTGGCGGGTCAGTTCGGTCTGGCCGGTGGGGGTGAGGTGGTAGTACTTGCGTGGTGGGCCGCCGGTGTCGCTGGGGCGGGTCTCGCCCTGAATCAGGTTTCGTTTTTCCAGGCGGTGCAGGGCGGGGTAGAGGGTGCCTTCCTTGAAGTTGAAGTGCCCGCCGGTGCGTTGCTGGACGTCCTGAATGATCCGCAGGCCGTAGAGGGGGCCGTGTTCGAGGCTGGCGAGCAGCAGGAAGTCGAGGGTGCCGCGCAGCAGGTTGCCGTCCGTACTACTTTGCATGACTACATAGTGAGACAAAATAGAGGCGGGAATCCAGACCCCCGCCGGTGGTATGACCCGCCCGAAGCGGGCCGATCCTGCTTACCGGAACAGCTTCAGTCGCGCGTCGATCAGTGTGGCGGCGCCCGGTCGGGCCGTCGTGACGGCCCGGACGCGCGCCAGTTCGGCCGCGTCGGAATAATCGGTGAGTTTCATGCCGTTCAGGAACACGGTGGGGGTGCCGCGCACCTTCACGTTCAGGCCGGCCTTCATCTGGGCGTCCACGTCCGCCTGGAAGGTCCGCTGGCCCACGCAGGTCTTGAAAGCGGCCGTGTCCAGACCGGCGGCTTTGGCGTACCCGGCGTACTTGGCGGGGGTGTCTTTAGGGTCCAGCGGCGTCCAGGCGGCGAAGTTGGCGAACAGCTGATCCGCGAACGGCATGAAGCGTCCCTGCGCGGCGGCGCACTCGCTGGCCTCGGCGGCGCCCTGCGCGTTGCGGTGGAACGACAGCGGGAACTCGTAGTGCACGACCCGGTAGTTGGCCGGAGCGGCCCGCCACTCGCGCATGGAGGTATCCCACAGCTGCTTGCAGTACGGGCACTGGAAATCGCTGAAGATTCGCAGGACGTTCGGTGCCGTGGCCACGCCGGTGGTGGCCCTGACGGGCGGGAAGGCGCTGTCCGGCCAGACTTTCATGGCGACGTACCCCAGGTACCGGGTCGCGGCGCCTTCGCCGGTGACTTTCAGGGCGATCAGGTCCGTGCCGCTGTCGTCCGTCAGGTCCACGAAGCCGGTGCGGGCGGCGGCCAGCAGTTGCGGGTTCGAGAGGTTCTGCGTGAGTTTCGGGATGTCCTTCTCGGCGACGTTCCAGCCGGCCGCCACGCCCCGCGTCAGGCCACCGACCGAGTCGGACTCCACGAACACGCCCACGACGCGCCCACCGGCCACGTCCGGCGTGACCCGCGTGCCGCCGCTGACCAGGGCGCTGCCCTGCGCCGTGAAGCCTTTCAGGGCGGGCTGGGCGGCCAGTTCGGCGGGGGTGCCCATCAGCTGGGCCTGCGCGGCACCCAGCATCAGGGAGGCGCCGAGGGTCGCGGCGCGGGCCGTCTTTCGTATGCGTTCAGCGTTCACCGGCCCAGTCTAGAGCCCGGCGGGCCGCCCGCATGTCCGGTGTGCGCTGCGCCTCTGGAGGGCGTGCTGGTGCGGTGGTGGGCGCCATGTGCGCACACCGCTGCCCCCCCTGTTTACAGACCAGAAAAGCCGTGCTAACATTCCTTCCGCTGGAGAGGAAGACCCGCCAGCCGCCCGCAAGGGACAGCACAAGCCTCACGGCGCTGTAGCCAAGTGGTAAGGCAGAGGTCTGCAAAACCTCCACCACCGGTTCGAGTCCGGTCAGCGCCTCCAAATCAGTCCCCGGCCGTCAGGCACACAGACTCGTAGCTCAGGGGTAGAGCACTACATTGACACTGTAGGGGTCAGGAGTTCAAATCTCCTCGAGTCTACCAACCGGAAACTCCCGCCCAGGCGGGGGTTTTTCTTTGATGGTTCAGTAGTGGTGGCCGGCGGAACGCAGCGGACCGCTGGAGTGTGGCGGCGTGCATGAGCGCAGACTGTGAGAACCACGAAGGTCGTCTGCGAAAAAATTCCATGCGCAACAGCAGGGCCGGAGTACACTGCGCAATCGCATGTCCGACCTCGACTTTCTTCTGACTTTCCTGGCGGCGGGGGCCAGCCTGTACTCCCTGTTCACCCTGCGATCCGATGCCCGGCGACTGCACTACCGGGACCGACGCGGATTCTGGCTGGGTGTCCTGCCGCTCCTGCTGGGTGTGGCGGTCACAGCCGCGCTGCTGCTGCTGCCCCTGCTGACGGGCGTGACCCTGAACTGGGCGCCGGTGGTGGCGCTGGCGGTGGCAGTTGCCGTGGCGGGTCTGACGTGGTGGGTGGACCTGGAACCGGGTCGCGTGCTGCGCGTCCGGGCCACACGCCGCTGACCTGCATCGGTCTTCCCGCGTTCGGCACTGCCGTGTGGTAAACACCCCCACCGCGCCGGACCTGGAACAGGCGGGGATCCGTCCTTCAAGCGGAGTCCGTCTCAGGCAGCGTGGCCGTGCCGGAAACGGCGGCGAGCCATGGCCAGCACCCACACCTGGGCCGGCAGGCGCGTGCGGGGCCACTGGGCGCAGTGTTCGCAGATGTCCTTCAGGGCGTCCCCGACGGCCTGTTCCCGCGCGTGCTCGGGCAGCTCCAGGTGATCGGCCAGCGCGAACAGCAGTGGCGTGAGGGTCTGGACGCAGCGGCGCACGTCGCCCTGACCGTCCGCGAGTTCACGCAGGGCTTCCTCGCAGGGAAAGTGGGGGGCAGTCGCTGGCACCGCTCCAGTCTCGTGTCTGAGGGTCAGCTGAGATGTGCCCGGTGTTCATGAAGTGCCCGTCAAGTAACGGGCCTTTCTTCATGAGTCGTGTTCCAGGCCGTTCGGGGGGCGGCAATCAGGAGATCCGGTACAGACCTCGCGTGAAGGGTGGGGGGACAGGGTTCGCAATTGCGGACTCGCCACCCGCCGGGCTGTCCGGCCGGACCGTGGCCGACGGGCCACTGTGCAGGGGCGGTGCGAGCAGCGGCGTGCAGGTCAGGACATTCTGCGCGGCAGACCCGGTAGACTACGGCCCGTGCTTCCTGTCCGCCTGTTTGTCATGCTGCTCGGTCTGCTCCTCGGTTGGGCGGCGGGCCGCGCCCTGGCGGTTGTCCAGCCCACCGAACTCGGGTACGTGAACACCCTCAGCCTCATGCTGGCCGGAATGCTGAGCGCCCTGCTGCTGGCGCCGCGCATCGAGGGTGTCTCGCAGACGCTGCTGGGCCGCCTGTCCCGCTGGTACGCCGGCCTGTCGCCGCGCACCGTGGCCGCCGCGACCTCCGGCCTGATCGTGGCGCTGCTGCTCAGCGTGCTCCTCAGCAGCCTGCTGCGGAGCCTGCCGTTCTACAACTGGGTGTGGAACCTCGCCATCACCGGCGTGCTGGGGGCGTTCTTCGTGTCATTCGCCGTGCGCAACGCCGAAGCGTTCGGGTTGCTGGCCTTCCCGCAGGTGCGCCGCCGCCCCGGCAGCAAGCTGCTGGACAGCAACGTGATCATCGACGGCCGCATCCTCGAACTGGCCCGCACCGGATTCCTGGACGGGGACATCGTCGTGCCGGGCTTCATCCTGCGCGAGTTGCAGACCCTCTCGGACAGTCACGACGCGCAGAAACGCACGCGCGGCAAACGCGGCCTGAACGTCCTGGAGGAACTGCGCGACCTGCGCGACCTGCGCGTCGAGGACTGGGACGACCCGGCCCTGCCCACCACCGACGACAAACTGATCCGCCTGGCCCGCGAGACGGGCGCGCGCATCATCACGAACGACGGGAACCTCGGCAAGATCGCCCGGCTGCACGGCGTGCAGATCCTGAGCATCCACGAGGCGGCCGTGGCCCTCAAACCGCAGGTGCAGGCCGGGGATCACCTGACCGTCACCATCAGCAAGGGCGGCCAGCAGAAGGATCAGGGCGTCGGGTACCTGGAGGACGGCACCATGGTCGTCGTCGAGGAAGGCCTGAAATTCCGGGGCAAACCCACCCGCGTGCTCGTCGTGAACAACGTGCAGACGAACGTGGGCCGCATGATCTTCGCCAAGCTGGACCGGGAAGAGAACCAGCCGTAACCGGATGTGGCAGGGGGGACGCGGTTGGCAGTGTCACACTGCCGCCGGCGCCCCCCTTCTCCTGTGCCACTACAGTCCTACAGGTCCAGTCGCTGCACGGAGCTGCCGGCCACGCTCTTGGTGACGAGCAGGCGGCTGGGCAGGCGTTCGCTGAGGCTCTCGACGTGCGTGACGACGCCCACCATGCGGCCCTGGGTGCGCAGGTTCTCCAGGGCGTTGGCCACGGCTTCCAGCGCCTGCGGGTCCAGCGTTCCGAAGCCCTCGTCGAGGAACAGGGCGCCCAGGACGTGGTTCCCGGCGAGGTAGTCGCTCAGGGCGATGGCCAGTGACAGGGACGCCAGGAAGGTCTCGCCGCCCGAGAGCGTGCGGACGCCACGCGCCTCGCCGGCGTTCCAGAGGTCCTGCACGACGTACTCGCCGGTCTGGAGGGCCAGCCGGTAGCGGCCGTCGCTGATCTCGTGCAGCAGCAGGCCCGCGCGGGTCAGCAGCTGCGCCTCGACCTCGGCCAGCAGGAACTGCTGGAATTCGTTCGCCTTGAGGGTGTTCGTGAGGGTCTGCCACGTATCCAGCGTGCGCGAGACAGCCAGGGCGCGTTCCTGCAGTTCGGCGCGGCGTTCCAGGCGTTCGCGCATGGCGCGTTCCTGTTCGGCCAGACTGCCGGCGCGTTCGCGGGCGGCGCCCAGCGCGGCCTCGGTGGCGGTCAGGTCGCGGGCCACCTGCGCCAGCGCGGCCGGGTCGAAGGGCGCGGCGCCCAGCTGCCGGTCCAGGTCGGCCAGGGCTTCCCGCAGCTGCGCGAGCTGCGCGGCGTGCGTGCGCGCGGCCTCCTCCAGAGCGGCGATGTCGTGTTCGGGGAGTGCGGCGGCGCGGGCCTGCGCGGCGTCCAGGCCCAGGCTGCCCAGTGCGGCGTCCAGGCTGGCCTGCGCCTCGGTGGCCTCCTGGGCGCGGCGGGCGGCGCTGGCCTGCACGCCGCGCAGCGTGGCGGCGGTGGCGGCGGCCTCGCCCTGCGCGCGGGCCACGGCGCCCAGCGCGGTCTGCGTGGCAGTCCGCAGCCCCTGGATCTCGGTCAGGGTGGCCTGCCGGGCGCGGGCCGGGTCGGGGCCGGCGGCGCGCACGCGGGCGGCCAGTCCGGCGAGCAGGCGGGCCGCGTCGGTCTGCGGGTCGCCCGTGACCAGCGCCTCGGCGGCGCGCAGGTCCGTCTCGCGCTGCGCGAGCTGCTCGGCCCAGTTGCGGTACTCGGCGCGTTTCTCGTCCAGCCACGCCTGCCGGGACTTCTGCGCGGCGCGCAGGTCCGTGAAGCGGTTGCGGCGGTCCTCCAGCGTGGCGTTCAGCGCCGCGACCTGATCCTCCCAGGCGCGCAGGTCGGCGGCGGGCGTGTCGGGCAGCGTCCGGACCGGCTGGCCGCACAGGGGGCAGTCGTCCCCGACGTGCAGGTGCGCGCGGTACGAGGCGAGGCCCGCGTCGAGCCGCGCGGCCTCCAGCGCCCGCTGCGCGGCTTCCAGGTCGGCTTTCGCCTGCGTGCCCTCACGCTGCACGCGTTCCAGTTCGGCCTTGCCCTGCTCCTGGGCGCGTTCCTCGGCCGTGAAGCGGTCCTGCGCCGCCTGGAGGCTGATGCGCTCGGCCGAGAGCAGGCTGCGTTCCTGCCGGTGCTTCTCGGCCCGCTGCGCGCCCTCGCGGGCGGCCTGGAAGGCGTCCTCGTCCCAGTCGAGCGGCTGGGCGTGCGTGCTCTGCGGGGTGCCGCCGGCGCGTTTCAGGCGCGCGGCGTCCCCTTCCGCGTCCCGCAGCGCCTCGGCGCGCGCCTCCAGGTCCGGGATGCGGGTCTCGGCGGCCTGCGCGGCGGCCAGGGCGGTGTCGGCGGCGTGCGCGGCCTGCGCGGCCCGGTCGGCGGCGACCTGCGCGGCCTGCCGTTCGCGGTCCTCGCGTTCGGCGGCGATGCGGGCGCGTTCGGCAGCGTCCAGCAGCGGCAGCACGCCCGACACGCGCCGGGCGCGTGCGGCCTGCTCCGCGCCGGCCTGCACGCCGGCCGCGCGGGCTTCCAGGGCGCTCAGGCGACGGGCGGTGTCCTCGCGGGCCTTCCAGACGCGTTCCTGTTCGCGCAGGCGCAGCTGCGTGGCCTGCAACGCCTCGCGCGCGTCGGTCAGGCGCTCGGCGTCCGCCTCGGTCCGTTCGCGTTCGGCGCGCAGGTCGGCGGCCGCCTCGGGCGTCACGCCCGCGTACTCGGAGTCCAGCAGGGTGTTCAGGCCCTGCGATTCCACCTTCAGCGCCTTGGCCCGGTCGGACGCGACACGCTGCATGGCGCCCACGTGATCCAGCCCGGTCAGTTCGCCCAGCAGCGCCTGCCGCTCCTTGCCCGTACCGTGCAGCACGCGCGAGAACTCGCCCTGCGGGAGCATCACGCTACGCGCGAAGGTCTTGAAGTCCAGGCCCACCGCCCGGCGGATGCGGTCGTTGATGCCGCGCGCCCCGCCGTCCGACAGGTTCGCCCAGCGGCCGTCGGCGTCCAGCCGCTCGAAACGGACCTCGTTCTCGGCCTGCTTGCGCCCCTTGGTGCGCGAGGCGCGGTACGTCGCGCCGCCCACCTCGAAGGACAGGCTGACCGACAGGCCCCGCTCGCCCTGCGAGATCAGCGCGTCCAGGCCCGCCGCGCCCAGCCGCGCCGTCTGCCCGTACAGCGCGAACGTGATGGCGTCCAGCAGGCTGCTCTTGCCGCTCCCGGTCGGCCCGACAATGGCGAACAGCTCCAGATCCCCGAACTCCAGGCTGGTGAACTGCCGGAACGCCGTGAAGCCCTGAATGTCCAGTTTGATGGGCCTCATTGCCTTGCCTCCGGCTTGTTGATGGTTGATGGTTGATGGTTGATAGAAGTCAGACCATTAACCATCGACTTTCGACTATCAACCCTCCTCACGCGCTTTCCTCGGTGCGGGCGAGTTCGTCGGCCTCGCGGAAGGCGGCGCGCAGGTCGTCGGGCAACTCGCCGCGTTTCTCCTGGTGGTAGCGTTCGTACAGGTCGATCAGGCTCAGGCCCTCGCGTTTCAGGTCGGGCGTGGCCAGGTCCTCCTGCGCCGCGTCCAGTTCGACGGCCAGGGTGGTAGGCGCGAGTTTCAGCACGCGGTCCTTCAGGCCCGGCAGGGCGGTTCCGGCGGGGGCGCGCACGACCACCTTCAGCAGCCCGCCGAAGTCGCTCAGGGCCGCGAGGCGCGACTCGACGTTCTCCAGGTCCACGCGCAGGGTCCGCAGTTCGCGTCCGCTGGCGAGCGGCAGGGCGTGGACGCGGGCGGGCCGTCCGGCCTCGACCTCCACGAGGTTCACCTGTTTCTTCTCGCCGGCCTCGCCGAAGTCCAGCTGGATGACGCTGCCGGGGTAGTACGCGGGCGGCGCGTCGGAGACCTGCTGCGGCTTGTGCACGTGCCCCAGCGCCACGTACTGCGCGCCGGGCGGCAGTTGCAGGCCCGAGAGGGTGTAACTGTTCGTCAGGTCGAACTGCATGGTGCGCTCGGACCCGCTGGGCACCGCGCCGTCCATGGTCGCGTGGCACATCAGCATGTTCACGCTGCTTCCGGTGAAGCCCTCGCCCAGTCGGCGCAGGAAGAAGCCCATGCCCTCGCGGTACTTCTGCCGCCACGCGCCGGTGTCGCCGCCCAGCAGGTCGGCGGCCTTGACCAGCCGCCGTTCGGACAGGTACGGCAGGGCGCCCACGACCAGCCGCTCGCCGCCGCGCGTCTCGACGGTGCGGATCATGTCGGCCGGGTTGGCGGTGGGCTGCGCGACGACCTGCACGCCCACCCAGCCCAGCAGCCCGGTGACCGAGGCGAGGCGGGCGGCGCTGTCGTGGTTCCCGGCGATGACCACGCCCGGAATGCCCTGGTCGCGCAGGCGCAGGAAGAAGTCGAACACGGCGGCCTCGGCGTCGGCGCTGGGGTTGGCGGTGTCGAACAGGTCGCCGGACACCAGGACCACGTCGGCGCGTTCCGTGCGGGCCAGTCCGGCGATCTCGGTCAGGGCGTCGTGGACTTCCGGGGTGCGGTCGAAGCCCCGCAGGGATCGCCCGGCATGGAAATCGGCAGTGTGAAGTACGCGCATCACAGAAAAAAATAGCATGGAGGGCGCCGCGCCCCGCCCGCCCCTGCATACGCGCCGCCGGACCGTGCATAGAAGGCCCCGGTGGCCTGCGGCCTGACCTGCCGTCTGCGTTGTTTTCCTGCGTTCTGGCTGTCAACAGGAAGCCATCTGGCCCGGACGGCAAGAGAAGGAGCGCTGCTGCTCAATACCCGGAATCCCGATCATGATGCAGCTCCTGAATATGTATTCAACGGGTCATTTATCATATTTATTCCGGCCGAACACTGCAAAGATGGCTGCATGTATAGCAGTGACCTCGACCTGTACACCAAGGCGCGCCTGCGGGACACGCAGGACGTGGCCCGCTCCCAGCGCCCCACCCCCACCCTGACCCGCTGGGTGCGCCGCGCCGCCCGCCGCCTCGGCCGCCGCTGAACCCCCTCCCGCCCCCCGGCTCCGTTTTGTTCATGGCGAAACGAGCCGGGGCTTGCTATGCTGTCGGTCTATGTCGTTTTCCCCTCCTGCCGAGACTTTCCGCGTGTCCGGCGGTGTGAACAGGGTGCGCTTCCGCGCGGACTCGGGCTTCACGGTCATGACCGCCCGCATCCGCAACGCGGACGGCGAGGACCCGGACGCCACCGTGATCGGCGTCATGCCGCCCCTGGAAGCCGGCGACACCTTCAGCGCCGACGTCCTCATGGAAGAGCACCGCGAGTACGGCTACCAGTACCGCGTGCTGAACCTCGTGCTCGAAGCCCAGCCCGCCGACCTGACCGAAGCCGGGATCGCCGCGTACCTCGAAGCGCGGGTGGGCGGCGTGGGCAAGGTCCTGGCCGGCCGCATCGCCGGAATGTTCGGCGCGGCGACCTTCGACATCCTGGAAAACGACCCGGACCGCCTGATGCAGGTGCCGGGCGTGACGGCCAGCACCCTGCACAAGATGACCTCCAGCTGGTCGCAGCAGGGCCTGGAACGCCGCCTGCTGGCCGGCCTGCAGGGCCTGGGCCTGAGCATCTCGCAGGCGCAGCGGGCCGTGAAGCACTTCGGCGAGGCGGCGCTGGAACGCCTCCAGGCCGACCTGTTCGTCCTGACCGAGGTCGAGGGCATCGGCTTCATGACCGCCGACAAGCTGTGGCAGGCGCAGGGCGGCGCCCTGGACGACCCGCGCCGCCTGACCGCCGCCGCCGTGTACGCCCTGCAACAGGCGGCGCAGCAGGGCGGGCACTCGTTCCTGCCGCGCGCCCGCGCCGAGCGGGGCGTGGCGCACTACACCCGCGTGACCCCCGCCCAGGCCCGGCTGGCCGTGGAAACCGCCGTGGAACTCGGCCGCCTGAGCGACGACACACCCCCGCTGCTGGACACCGAGGACGCGCTGCACGACCCGACCCGCATCTACCTGCCGCCCACCCTGCGCGCCGAGAAGAAACTCGCGGGCCTGATCCGCACGCTGATCGCCACGCCGCCCGCCGGGGACGAGTGGATCGTGCCGAAAGGCGCGGCCAGGGGCCTGTCCGCCGAGCAGGCGGGCGTGCTGGACCTGCTCGCCGAGAACCGGCTGGTCGTCCTGACCGGCGGCCCCGGCACCGGCAAGAGCACCACCACCCGCGCCGTCGCGGACCTCGCCGAGAGCCTGGGCCTGGAGGTCGGCCTGTGCGCCCCGACCGGCAAGGCCGCCCGCCGCCTGGGCGAGGTGACGGGCCGCACGGCCAGCACCATCCACCGGCTGCTCGGGTACGGCCCGGCCGGTTTCCGGCACAACCACCTGGAACCCGCCCCGTACGACCTGCTGATCGTCGACGAGGTCAGCATGTGCGGCGACGGCCTGATGCTCTCGCTGCTCTCGGCGGTCGCGCCGGGCGCGCGGGTGCTGCTGGTGGGCGATACCGACCAGCTGCCCCCGGTGGACGCCGGACTGCCCCTGCACGCCCTGACGCAGACCGCGCCCACCGTGCGCCTGACCCAGGTGTACCGGCAGGCGGCCGAGAACCCGATCATCCGCGCCGCGCACGGGCTGCTGGAAGGACAGGCGCCGCAGTGGGGCGACCCCCGCCTGAACATCACGGAAACCGAACCGGACGTCGGCGCCCGGCGCGTGGCCCTGCTGGTCCGCGACCTGGGCGGCCCCACCCAGGTGCAGGTCCTGACCCCCATGCGCAAGGGACCGCTGGGCGTGGACATGCTCAACCACCACCTGCAGGGCCTGTTCAACCCCGGCGAGGGCGGCGTGCGGATCGCCGACGCGCACGCCCGGCCCGGCGACGTGGTCGTGCAGACCAAGAACGACTACACCAACGAGGTCTTCAACGGCACGGTCGGCACCGTCCTGAAGGCCGACGGGTCGCGCCTGACCGTGGATTTCGACGGGAACATCGTGGAACTCGCCGGGGCGGAACTGTTCAACCTGCAACTCGGGTACGCGCTGACCGTCCACCGCGCGCAGGGCAGCGAGTGGGGCACCGTACTCGGCGTGCTGCACGAGGCGCACATGCCCATGCTCAGCCGCAACCTCGTGTACACCGCCCTGACCCGCGCCCGCGAACGCTTCTTCGCAGTCGGGTCCGGCAGCGCGTGGCAGCGGGCCGCTGGCCGCCAGCGCGAGGAACGGCACACGGCGCTGCTGAAACGCATCCGCGCCCGCTGACCCGCACCCGTTCGTCCGGGGAGAACCAGCTTACAGAATCCTCACGGAAAAGCACGCGAGTTTGAGGATTTTCACACCCCCCGATTCGGGGAGTGAGATTTCCCGCATTCGGCGCCCATACTGAAGACATGCGCACCCCCGAACGGACCCAGGGCGCGACCCTGATCGTGTCGCTGCTGTTCGTCATGCTGATCCTGGCCGTGATCATGAGCGTCACCGCCCAGGTCACCCTCTCGGCCCGGCGGTCCAGCGTCGACCAGGACGCCATCCTGCGCGCCCAGTTCGCCGCCGAGTCCGGCGCGGCGCGCGTGCAGGCCCGCCTGCGCGTCATGGGCGGCCTGCTCGGCAGCGCCAGCCTGCCCCCGGACGGCGCGCAGGTCATGAGCGACCTCGCCGCGCTGTGCGGCCTGGGCAGCCTGCCCACCGTCGCCGACGGCGCCACCGTCTGCACCCTGAACCCCACCACCGGCCTGAACAGCGCCGGCAGCGGCGTGAACCCCCGCGTGGCCCTGCTCGTCAACGCCGTGAAGCAGCAGGCCTTCGAGGACGCCGGCATCAGCGGCGCCACCCCCGAGGTCCGCAGCCGCTTCTGGTCCGACCTGTTCTCCGGCACGCAGGGCGTCCCGCTGGACGGCGCCCAGGACGCCTCCGGGTACGCGGTCCGCTACGGCCTGAAACCCCTGGCGGTCATCCGCGACAGCGCCACCCAGTACCGCGTGACCTTCGAGGTCCCGGACGTGACCGTCACCGGCAGCGCCGGCACCGCCACCCGCACCGTCGCCGTGCGCTCCAACCTGCCCACCCTGAGCCTGCTCATCGCGCAGCCCTCGCTGGCGCAGTTCGCCCTGCTCACCAACCACCACTTCAACAGCGCCGCCTCCGAGGGCAGCGGGAACCGCATCACCTTCACCAGCCGCACCCTGTTCAGCGGTCCCGTCCACACCAACCAGCAGTTCATGTTCCAGGGCAGACCCTGGTTCGGGGGGGCCGTCACCAGCGCCGGCTGCCCCGCCAACACCCTGGGACCCGACTGCAACGCCACGGGCAAGGCCGCCGCGCAACCCGGCGCCTTCTTCGCCGGCACCTACCGCAGCGTGGCCGACATGACCCCCAGCCCCGACGCGCCCACCGAATGCGCCCCCGGCAACGCGGCCTGCGCCGCCAACCCCAGCGTGCAACCGGCCTTCCCGCAGGGTGTGAACTGGGACTCCCCGGTCCTGCCGCTGCCCGTGAACAGCAACAACCAGCAGGCGGCGGCGCAGGCGGGCGGCATTGCCGTCGCCGGGAACGTCAGCAGCCTCAGCCTGTTCCGCGACACGGTCGGCGGGCAGGACGTGCAGCGCGTGACATTCACCACCGACGCCGGCGGCGCGCCCGTCACCACCCAGCTGGCCTTCGGCGCCGACCGCCTCCTGCGCATCCTGGCGCCCGACGGCAGCTGGCAGCCCGCCACCCGCAACCCGGACGGCACCTTCGCGCCCGGCAGTCCCGCCGCCCCCTTCAACGGCGTGCTCCACGTCGCTGGGAACGTCGCCAGCCTGAACGCCGGCCCGAACGCCGCCGCGGGCGCCGCCGTCGCTCCCTTTGCCGGCCTGACCCTGGCCGCCACCGGCGACATCGACATCACCAGCGACCTGCGCTACGCCGACCCGCCGTGCAGCGGCGCCCACACCCGCAACCCCGACGGCACCGTCACGCCCGCCCCCTGCACCAACCTGAACGCGCAGAACATCCTGGGCATCTACGCCAGCGAGGGCAACGTGAACCTGATCCGTCCTGGCGGCAGCAAACCCACCCAGCTCGGGAACGACCCCGCCATCCACGCCGTCCTGATGGCCGGACAGGGCGCCGTGCAGGTCGAGGGGTACAACACCGGCAGCGCCCTGGGCAGCGTCAACCTGATCGGCGGCGTCATCGAGAACTACTACGGCGCGTTCGGCACCACCAGCGGCGACGTGCAGCAGACCGGCTACAGCCGCAACTTCGTGTTCGATCCGCGCACCCTGGCCGGCCTGCGCCCCCCGTACTTCCCGACCGCCGAGACCTGGACGGTCGCCCTGTACGACGGCGCGACCCCCCTGACCGACCCCCGCCTGCGCGGCGACACCATCAGCACGGCGGGAACCCCGTGAGGCGCCCACACGCCCGGCAGGCCGCCTTCACGCTGCTGGAACTGCTGATCGCCATGGCGATCCTGGCGGTCGTGGCCGGCATCTTCAGCTTCTCCCTGATCGGCACGCTGCGCGCCAGTCAGGTGCGCGAGGCGGCCGCGCAACTCAGCGCCGACCTGCGGCAGGCCCGCAGCGACGCCCTGCGCACCGGACAGTCCGCCAGCGTCACGGTCGCCGCCAACTCGGCGGCGTACACCTTCACCCGCGCCGGCGTCCCGCAGACCCGCACGCTGCCCGCCGGCGTCACCCTGACCGGCGTGACCGGCATGAACAGCGTCGTGTACACCGCCCCGACCGGCACGACCGGCGGCAACGGCGTGACCTGGACCCTCACCAGTCCCGGCGGCACCCGCAGCCTGAAGGTCAAGGTCATCGGAATCACCGGAAAGGTCATGACAGATGCGACGAACTGACACCCGCCCCACCCACGCACGCCCCCCCCACGCCCAGCCCGCCCACCGACAGGGCTTCACGATCGTCGAGGTGCTGGTGGCCGTGCTGCTGACCAGCGTCATCGCCTTCGTGGTCCTGACCCCCCTGACCGGCTTCTTCGGCCTGACCCGCCGCAGCACCGAACAGGTCACCGCCACCCAGCAGGCCCAGCGGGTGCTGGAAAGCGTGCGCGGCGACTGGCTGAGCGTCGCCAACTACGACCAGCGCTGCGCCACCCAGCCCGTCCCGGCCGGCGCGCAGGTCACCCTCACGAACCTCGACGTGAACGGCGACCCCACCGGCACGCCCGCCCTGAACCCCACCTGCGGCAGCAACCCCCCGGACCCCGCCCCGGTGCGGCGCGTGAACGTGCAGGTCACGCTGGGCACCGTCACCTCCAGCCTCAGCGTGGACGTGGCCCGCCCATGACCAACCCACCCGTCACCACCCCACCCGTCACCACCCCGCCCGCCGCCCGCCGCGCCGCGCAGACGGCCGCCTTCACCCTGATCGAACTGCTTGTGGCCGTCTCGCTGGCCCTGATCATCCTGTTCGCGGCCTCCTCGCTGCTGATCTCCTCGTCGCGGTCCTCCAGCGACCTGCAGATCAGGAACGACCTCCTCCAGGAACAGCAGATCGCGCAGAACTACCTGATCGCCAACGTCCGCGAGGCCGCCTACGTGTACCCGCAGGGCACCACCCTGAACCTCGCCAGCGGAACGACGACCGAACGGCCCGGCGGGGGCGCCTGGGTGGTCGGCAGCGCCACCGCTCCCATCCTGGCCATCGTGAAAGCCCCGGAACTGCCGGTCAGCGGCTGCAGCCCCAGTAATGACCGCGCCTGCTACAAGTTCAAGGCCTACTACCCGGTGGTGCGCTCAACCTGGGTCAGCGGCCTGAGCAACACCAGTCAGAACAACCCCGGTGCCGACCCCAGCAACGCAACCAGCTGGCTGCTCGTCGAGTACACCAAGAACATCGACCAGACCATGCCTCCCACCCTCACCCAGCTGACCGAACTGGCCTCCAACGGTCTGGGTAACGTGAGCGGCAAGCTGCTGCTGGACTACGTGCAACCCGCCGTGACCGGCCTGCCCCCGCTGTTCGAGGTGCCGACCGCCGGACCGCAGGCCGCCGGGCAGACCCGCGTCACCATGAACCTCAGCGTCAGCCGCGCCGCGTCCGGCAAGACCGTCGCCGTTCCCGCCCGCGCCAGCACCGACCCGGCCACCTGGACGCAACCCGTCCTGATCGCCCCCCGCAACGTCGGCCGCCTCAACCCCTGACCGGCTGGCGATCCTCCGGTAGCCGCCGCACGCCCGCTTCATCCACGCCCAGGCGCAACGTGCTCCCCTCCAGCGCCCCCGCCTCCCGCGCACTCAGCGTCAGGGTCAGCGGCCCCCAGGCGTGCTCGACCGTCACGCGCACCCCGCCCTCGGCCGCCTGCCGCGCCGACACCGGCCACGCCTCGCCCACACCGGGCCGCAGCGCCCCCTCCGGCACGAAGCGCACCCAGCCCGGCCCGTCCGGCAACAGGTTCACCTCACCCAGGAACGCCGCCACCCACGCCGTCGCGGGCCGCGCGAACACCTCCTCGGTCATTCCCACCTGCACCAGTTCCCCCGCCCGCATGACCGCCACCCGCCCCGCCAGGGACCGCGCCTCGCGCTGATCGTGCGTGACCAGCAGCACCCCCGCCCCCACCCGCGCGAACAGCGCCCGCAGCCCCTCACGCAACTCGGCGCGCAACCGTTCGTCCAGGTTCGACATCGGCTCGTCCAGCAGCAGCAGCGGCGACCCCGTCGCCAGCGCGCGGGCCAGCGCCACCCGCTGCGCCTGCCCCCCGGACAGCTGCGCCGGACGGCGCGCCTCCAGCCCCGGCAGGTCCACCAGCGCCAGCGCCTCGCGCGCCCGCCCCTCCGCCACCGCGCGCCCCGCCCCCCGCACCCGCGGCCCGTACGCCACGTTCCCCAGCACGCTCAGGTGCGGAAACAGGGCGTAATCCTGAAACACCAGCCCCACATGCCGCGCCTCCGGCGGCAGGACCGTCACGTCCCGGCCCGCCACCGTGACCGTCCCACTGTCCGGCCGCTCCAGGCCCGCCACCACCCGCAGCACCGTGCTCTTGCCGCACCCGCTCGGGCCCAGCAACGCCACCGTCTCACCCGCCGCCACGTCCAGCGACACACCCCGCACCGCCGCCACCCCACCGAACGATTTCTGAATGTCACGCAGGGACAGGGCAGGGGGCAGCGGCTCACTCACGGGCCCCAGCATGGCACGGGATTCCTCGCCGCCCCGCACGACACCCCTCACCCCTCGCTCCGCGAGGCCCTCTCCCCACGGGAGAGGGAACACACCGGCCGTTCTTCACGTGACCTCGCCCTCGCCGCCGTCCAGCAGCGTGAAGGCCAGGGTGGACAGCAGCAGCAGCGCGGTCGCCAGCGCGCAGGCTTCACCCAGGTTGCGTTCGCCGGGGCGGCCCAGCCGCTCGTACAGGCCGGTACTCAGGGTCGCCCACTCGGGCCGGGAGAGGACCAGGGTCGCGCCGAACTCGCCCAGCACGGTCGCCAGGGCCAGCGCCCCGCCTCCCCGCAGGGCCGGGAACGCCAGCGGGAACGTGACCGAACGGAACGCCGCGCCGCGCGACGCACCCAGGGACCGCGCCGCCTCGTGCAGGCGGGGCGGAATGGCCCGCAACGCCGGGAGGACCGAACGCACCACCAGCGGCAGTGCCAGTAGCGTGTACGCCGCGATCAGCATGGGCAGCGTCGCCGCCAGCAGCGGGTACGCCAGCAGGTACCCGACCGCCAGACTGACTGGCGAGACCATCAGTGGCAGCAGCGAGATCAGGTCCAGCACCCGTGACCGCGCCCGCCACGCGCCCAGCGCGTACAGGCCGCCCAGCACGCCCGCGCCCAGCAGCGCCAGCAGCCCGAAGCGCACGGTGTTCCACACCAGCCCCGGCGTGCCCTCGTCCGCCAGGACTGCCTGCCAGTACGCCAGGGTCGGCCCGCCGGACCCCAGCACGCCGCGCAGCACGACCGCCAGCAGCGGCGCGAAGCACACCAGCACCACCAGCCCGCCCAGACCCAGCAGCGCCGCCCGCGCCGCCCCCCGCGCGCCCGGTAGCCCACCCGACGGCACGCCCGCCCCGCCGCGCGACAGGCGCACGTACGCCCCGGTCGCCACCAGCGTCAGCAGCAGCTGCCCCACGATCAGCGCACTCGCCTCCGGCAGACGCAGTTGCAGGGCCGTCAGGGTGTAGATCTCGACCTCCAGCGTTCCGTACCGCTCGCCGCCCAGCGCCAGCGGCAGGCCGAAACTCAGCGCCGAGTACAGGAACACCAGCACCGCCCCCGCCAGCACCCCCGGCAACGCCAGCGGCACCGCCACGTCCAGCGCCGCCCGCCACGCCGAGGCACCCAGCGACCGCGCCGCGCCCACCGCGTTCGCCGGCACCCGCGCGAACCCCGCGTACCCCAGCCGCACCATCACCGGCAGGTTGAAGAACAGGTTCCCCAGCAGCAGCAACGCCGGCGTGTCACTCAGGTCCACCCCGGTCAGGCGCGTCACCCACCCCTGCGGCCCCAGCAGCGCACTCAGGCCCAGCACCGCCACCAGCGTCGGCGTCACGAACGGCAGCAGCAGCAGCCGCAGGAACAACGCCTTGCCGCGCACCTCGAACCGCGACATCAGGAACGCCAGCGGCACCCCCACCAGCAGCGCCGCCAGCGTGGTCAGGGCCGCCTGCGCCAGCGTCCACCCCAACCGACCCTGAAAGTACGGGTCCGCCCACACCGACAGGTTCACGCCGCCCTCCGACAGCGTTCTCGCCAGCGGCAGCACCAGGAACACGGCCACGAAGATCAGACCCGGCAGGGCGAGGAGCCAGCCTGTCAGCCTGGGCGGGGTCATGGGGTGGCGCCTGCGGCGGGCTTCCCCACCCCCCAGCCCCCATCCCCAGGGGGGACGGGGGAGCCTGCGTTGGCACTGGGCAGGGATTTCTCTGATTCGGCCGGTAGCAATTGGCGGTGATGGTTCCTGCTCAGACGCCATCCTTCAGTCACGCTGAGTGTGCCCCGCGCGCTGCGCGCACGACGGGCCCGGTGGCTGTCTCGGTTGGTTGGCAAGGTGTCTGGGTGCATGTGGGCAGGTTCTACTTTTCCAGCTTGAGCAGAGATGTCAGTCCTGGCTCCCCTTGAGGGGAGCTGTCAGCGAAGCTGACTGAGGGGTTCTGCGAAGCAGCTGTGTTGCCATGCCCACTTCCCACTCCCGACTGCCCACAACCCTCACCGTGCCCGGAGGACCTGTGTGATCCAGGCGTCCACGAGGCGCTGGGGGTTGCTGGCGACGTCGGGCTTGATGGGGGTGGGGGTGGGTTCCTGCGCGAATCTGTAGACGGGGTTGAGGGGGGTGCCTTTCACGGCGGGGTAGATCCACATGCGGGTGGGGATGTCGGTCTGGACGGGTGCGCTCAGCATGAAGTCCACGAATTTGCGGGCCAGGGCGGTCTGTTTGCTGCCTTTCAGGATGCCGATGCCTTCGAGTTGGGTGTAGGTGCTGCCGGGCAGGAAGAGGTTGGCGGTGGGGGCCTGCGCGGGGAGTTTGCTGGGGTCGAAGCCGTCGGCGTAGAAGACTTCGGCGGCGGGGCTGCTGGCGTAGGACAGCACGATGGGGTAGCGGCCGCCGTTGCGGGTGAAGTCCTTGTAGTAGGCGTCGCTCCAGCCGCGCGTGACTTTCATGCCCCCGGCGCGGGCGGCGCGCCACCAGTTCCAGGCGCCTGCCTCGCCGTAGTGGTTGACGGTGGCGAGCAGGAAGGCGAGGCCGGGGCTGCTGGTGGCGGGGCTCTGCACGACCGTGAGCTTGGCGTAGGTGGGGGTTTTCAGGTCGTCGAGGCTTTTTGGCAGGGCGACCTTGTTCTTCTCGAACCACGCGCGGTCGTAGTTCAGGGCCACGAAGCCGTAGTCGACGGTGTTCAGCAGGCCGTCCTCGCTCAGGCGGTACGCGGCGGGCACGCGGGACAGCGCGGGGCTCCTGTACGGCTGGAGGAGGTCGGCCTGCCGGGCGCGGGGCAGCAGGTTGTTGTCCAGGCCGTACACGACGTCGGCGATGGGGGCGCGGCGGGTGAGGATCAGGCGGTTCAGGAGTTCCCCGGCGTCGCCGCCCTTGATGAAGCGCACCTTCGCCCGGTTCTGCGTTTCGAACGCGGCGATCAGTTTCTTGTCCACGTCGAAGGAGTCGTGCGTGATGACGGTCAGTGTCGTCTGGGCTGGGTTGCTCTGGGCGGTGGCGGCGCTGGCAAGGGCAAGTGCGGCAAGTACGGTCAGTTTGGTTTGCATAAGAAAGTCCCCTCGCGTCACGAGGGGAAGCGGTGGGCCGTCACCACACGTGGGGTGTGGGCGGCCGGTCACGCTCCCTCCGCCGGTATGACCCGGATCAGGTTCTTTGGGGTAAGTCTCAGCCCGCCGCTGTCGGCAGGCACCCCCGGTGACGCATCCGTCAGGATAGCGCAGCCTGCCGGGGGGTGTCCTGCGTCCCCTGTTGCGGTGGCGGGGCGCGGCGCGTGCCACCCTGACCCATGCGGAATCTGCTGGTGTGGGTGGTCGTGCAGGATGAGCGGGACCGGGTGCTGCTGGGCCGCCGGGACGGCTCGGCGTACGGGCATGGCCTGTGGGGCCTGCCGGGCGGTCAGGTGGAGCCGGGCGAGGGTCTGCCGGAGGCGGCGGCGCGTGAGGTGCGCGAGGAGACGGGCCTGACCCTCGATCCAGCGGCGCTGGCCGTGCTGGGCGTGCGGCGCTACGAGGTGGACGGCGCGCAGGGCACCGATTTCCTGTTCCGGGTGCGGAGCTGGGAGGGTACGCCGCAGCCGCTGCACAAGACGTCCGAGGTCGCGTGGTTCGCGCCGGGCGACCTGCCGGACGACGCGCTGCCCTGGCTGGCGCCGCTGCTGGACGCGCACCTGCGCCGGGGGGTGTTCGTGACCGAGCAGATGTCCGACGTGCGCGCGGCGCGGGAGCTGGCGTGACCTTTCATCTGGTGGCGTGGGCGGTGCTGCTGGACGGTCAGGGGCGGGTGCTGCTGGGGCGGCGCAGCGGCGCGTCGTACGCGGACAGCCTGTGGGGGCTGCCGGGCGGGCACGTCGAGGCGGGGGAGACCCTGGCGGGCGCGGCGGCGCGCGAGGCGGCCGAGGAGGTGGGCGTGAGCCTGGACCCGGCGGCACTGGCCTGCCTGGGCGTGGCCCGCTATGACCTGGACGGTTCGCAGGGGCTGGACGTGTTCTTCGAGGCGCGTACCTGGGTGGGAACGCCGCGCCCGCTGGACAAGACCTCGGAGGTCGCGTGGTTCGCCCCGACCGACCTGCCGGACGACGCGCTGCCGTGGCTGGGGGCGGCGCTGGAACTGCACCTGCTGGGCGGCGTGCGGCTGGCCGAGCAGGTGGACGGCATGGTGCGGGTGCAGCCGCTGCCGCTGGCCTGATACAGACTCGGATTGAACGGTCTTTGCAGACCATTCAATCGGAGCGAAGCGAGCAGGAGAGAAGCGGGCTCCGGCTTGCCGGTGAAACAGACGGAAGTCCATATGACCAATGGTGCAGACAGGTTCATCACTTCCGGGCAGACCAGCGATGAACAAGCGGTGTTGACCCCTCCCCCTTGAGGGGGGAGGCTGGGAGGGGGTGAGCAGGAATGGCGTCACACAAGATGTTTTTCATGCTTGCCCCCTCGGGCGCTTGAACAGTGTCCGCACCATTGATGACCTGGGCGGGGCTCTGTGAGGAGGACCGCAGTCCCATTTCTTTCCATCTGAAATACTTCCAGTTGAAATGAAAACGGCGACTTCCCTCCAACCCCCACCCGCCGCCAGCAGCACGGACGACGCCCTGTACCTGCTCGTCCGCACCACGCTGCGCCTCTCGCGGCAGTTCCGGCAGGCGCTCGACGAACCGCTGGAACGCGCCCTGGGCCTGAATACCAAGGAACTGCTGGTCCTGGCCAGCGTCATGGACGGCTTCGATACGCCCGGCGCGGTCGCTGCCCGCCAGAACCTGCCCGCTCCCACCGTGACCCGCATCGTGACCAAACTGGTCGGGGCGGGCCTCGTGCAGCGCGTTGCGGACCCCGCCGACCTGCGCCTGCAACGCCTGCGCCTCACCCCGCAGGGCGAGGCGACCCGCGCCCGCACCCGCGCCACCGGGCAGGACATCGTGCAGGCCCACTTCGGGCACCTGCCGCCCGAGCGCGTCCAGGCTGCCCTGGCCGCCCTGAACGCCCTGGATGACGCGCTGAACGCCGCTCCGCCCGCCCCCGCCGGGGGGCGCCCATGACCGCTCCCACCCCGGCCCCCACGCACAGCGGCCTGAACGAACGCGAGAAACTCCTGGCGTTCGTGGGCATCCTGACCGTGCTGTTCCTGTCCAGCCTGAACCTGACGGTGGTCGGCAGCGCCATGCCGCGCGTCATCAGCGACCTGGGCGGCTTTCACCTGTACGCCTGGGCGTTCACGGCGTACTCGCTGGCGACCACCATCACCATTCCCATCGTGGGCACCGTCAGCGACCGCTACGGCCGCCGCCCCCTGATCCTGCTCGGCATCGCCGTGTTCGCCCTGGGCAGCGTCGGGCTGGGCTTCGTGCAGAACATGGAAGGCCTGATCATCCTGCGCGCCCTGCAGGGCGTCGGCGGCGGCACCCTGATGGCCATGAGCTTCACCGCCATCGCCGACCTGTTCACGCCCATCGAACGCGGCCGCTACCAGGGCTACACCGGCGCCGTGTGGGGCGTCAGTTCGGTGGTCGGGCCGCTCGTCGGGGGCTTCCTGACCGACCACCTGGGCTGGCGCAGCGTGTTCTTCGTGAACCTGCCCTTCGCGCTGCTTGCCGCGTACTTCATCTGGCGGTTCTTCCGCCTGCCCGCCCCCGCGCACGACCCCGCCACGCACGCCCGCTTCGACACCCCCGGCGCGGTCCTGCTGGGCGCGTCCGTCACCACCCTCACCCTGGCCCTCTCGTGGGGCGGCGGCACGTACGCCTGGACCAGCCCGGTCATCCTGGGCCTGCTGCTCGGCACCGCCGCGCTGTTCACCGGGTACGCGATGCACAGCGCCCGTCAGGAACGCCCCATCCTGAACCTGCGCCTCCTGAAGGACCGGGGCATCGCCGTCGCGTCCTTCGCGGGCTTCCTGACGAGTGCCGGCATGTACGCCGCGATCCTGTACCTCCCGCTGTACATGCAGGGCGTGCGCGGCTCCAGCGCCAGCGGCAGCGGCCTCGCCCTGGCCCCGCTGATGTTCGGCATGATCCTCACCAGCACCCTGAGCGGGCAGATCGTCAGCCGCACCGGCCGCTACAAGCACCTGATCCTGATCGGCGGTCTGATCGCCACCGCCGCGCTGCTGCTGGCCAGCACGCTGGGCACCACGACCCCCATCCTGATCGCCGTGGGCATCATGGTCCTGCTGGGCCTGGGTCTGGGCCCCGTAAACAGCCAGCTGACCCTGGCCGTGCAGAACGCCGCGCCGCGCGAACAGCTCGGCAGCGCCACCAGCGGCAACCAGTTCTTCCGGCAGATCGGCGGCACGCTGGCCGTCAGTCTGTTCGGCGCGCTCGTGAACGCTCACCTGGGCAGCCACCTCGCCGCCAGCCTGCCTGCCCAGGCCCGCGACCTGCCCGCGCCCGTGCAGGAGGCCATCGCCAACCCCAACCTCCTGACCAGCCCGCAGGCCACCGCGCAACTCGGCGCGGGCCTCACCAGCAGCGGCGACGGCAACCTGCTCCAGCCCATCCTGGACGCCCTGCGCGGCGTGATGGCCGGCGCCATCGATCAGGTATTCCTGGTGTCCGCCGTGCTCGTCGGCGTCGCGTTCCTGGCCACCCTGATCCTCCCGGAACGCCCCCTGAAAGGCCGCCCGGCAGCCGGGGACCTGAAAGCCAGCGCCACCGACTGAAACGGACTCCGACTGAATGGTTCTGGTCAACCATTCGGTCCGAGCGGACGCGAGTTGGAGTAGAGCGGGTTCCGGGCGTGGAGCTGGCAACCCGGTGCCGTTCCGGGTTGTTAACGAAACAGACGGAATCCGTATGAAGCGAGGTTGTGAGATGTGGGCTGCGGGGAGGATGTTCCCGCAGCCCACACCCCTTATGGCAGCGGCCCCTCACGGCAGCGGCCAGGTGATCGTGCCGCTCTGGTCGGTACGCCACATCCGGGTGTTCGTGGCGGCCAGTCTGCCCAGCACGTCCGGGTGGGGGTGGCCGTAGGTGTTGCGGCCCACGCTGATCACGGCGTCGGCGGGGCGCGCGGCGGCCAGCAGGGCCGCGCCGGTGCTGTGGCGGCTGCCGTGGTGCGCGACCTTCAGCAGGTTCAGCGGTCCCAGGTTCAGGGCCTCCTCGGTGTGGGCGGGCAGGTCGCCCAGGAACGCGGCGCGCCAGTCGCCCACGTCCAGGCGCACGGCGACGCTGTTGTCGTTGTCCTCGGTACTCCAGGCGTGGCCGGGTGGCCACACGACCGTCAGGGCCGCGCGGCCTGCCTGCACGCGGTCGCCGCGCCTCACCTCGCGCACCGGGACGCCGCGCACCTGCGCCTCGTTCAGCACGGCCGTCAGGACCGGATCGTCCGTCTTGCGCTGCCCGATCCACACCTCCCCGACCGGCAGGGCGCGCAGCACGCCGCCCACGCCCTCGATGTGATCGGTGTCGGCGTGCGTGGCGATCACCACGTCCAGTTTCCGCACGCCCAGCGCCCGCAGGGCCGGGACGACCGTGCGCCCGCCCACGTCGTAGTCGCTGCCGACCGAGCCGCCCGCGTCGATCAGGACGGTCAGGCCCGGCAGCCTCAGCAGGGTGCTGTCGCCCTGGCCCACATCCAGAAACACGATGTCCTGCGCGGGCCGCACCCAGCCGGGCAGCGCCGTGATCAGCGTCCCGGCCAGCGCCGCCCCCAGGACCGCCCGGCCCGGCGCGCGGCCCAGCAGCCACAGCCAGCCGGCGCCCGCCGTCAGCCCGAACGCCACGAACCCCGCCGGGCCGATCACGCCCCAGGTCAGGACCGGCGCCTGCCCGAAGGTCTGCGCGACCAGCAGCAGCGCCGACGCCAGCGGCCCGTTGATCAGGTTCAGCGGCGCGGCCAGCGGCCCCAGCAGTCCCGCCAGGAAGCCCAGCGGGACCAGCGCCGCCATGATCACGCCCGCCACGAGGTTGGCCGGCAGCCCCACCAGCGGCACCTGCCCGAACGTCCCCGCGATGACCGGCAGGGTGCCCAGTTCGGCCAGCACGGTCGCCGCGACCGCCAGCCGCAGCGCGTACGGCCAGCGCGCCGGGAGCCGCCCGGCCAGCCGCGCCGAGCCGGTCAGGGCCAGCACCGCCAGGAACGACAGCACGAAGCCCAGGTCCAGCAGCCACAGCGGGAACAGCAGCAGGCACAGCAGCGCCGCCAGCGCGATCAGGCCCAGCGGGTCGGGCCGACCGCGACCGACCGCCAGCGCGATCAGGACCACGCCGCCCATGATCACCGCCCGCGTGATGCTGGGCGAGGGCTGCACCAGCAGCAGCAGGTACGGGGCGAGCAGCGCGGCCGGCACCCCGAACCGCCAGCCGGGCGAGGCCCCGGCGCGGATCATCAGCCACACCAGCACGCCCGTGATCAGCGCGACGTTCTGGCCGGACAGCGCCATCAGGTGCGCCAGCCCGGCGCGGGTGAAGGCGTCCCGCACCGAGTACCCTGCGGCGAACTCCTCGCGGGTGATGTCGCTGCGGTCCCCGAGTTCGATGGCCTGCATGAGCGCCGCGCGCCGCGTGTCCAGCCCGGCGCTCAGGCCCCGCCGGAACCAGCCGCGCAGCCCGCGCTCCGGCTCGTGTGCCCGCACCTGCGCCGCGACCAGCACCGCGCCGGGCGTCGGCACGAACAGCCCGCCCTGCGAACGCAGCCACGCCGCCTGATCGAAGCCGCCGGGCGTGCGCCGTCCCTCCGGCGCGACCAGCCGGCCCGCGACGGTCAGCGCACCCGGCCCCTGGGTGGGTTTCGGGGCGACCACCACCCGCGCGCGCGGCTCGGCCAGCGTCAGGAACTGCCCGTCCCACTCGCCCCGCAGCGTCACCTGCGCGCCCAGCCACGGGGTCATGGGGTCCGGGCGGGTCAGCACCGTGCGCGCCGACAGGAACCCGGCCCCCACTCCCGCCCCGGCCAGCGCCAGCAGCAGCGCCCGCCGGGGGTCCCGCCACGCCAGCGCTCCCAGCAGGGCGCCCAGCCCCGCCAGCGACAGCGCGCCGTTCCCGCCGAAGCCCAGCGTGACCCCCAGCGCCAGCAGCACGCCCGCGATCAGGCCCAGCGCCGCCGGAACCGACCACGCCGTGCGCGCCGCCCCCGCGACCGGCCGGTCCGTCCCGCCCGGCACGGCCGCCGGCACCGTCCGGGGCGCCCCCAGCCCCTGTGCCGGCGCGTGCCGTCCGCTCAGAACGACACCAGCGGCGCCAGGGTTTTCAGGGTGGACGGCCCCACACCCTTCACGCGGTCCAGGTCCGCCAGCGAGCGGTACGGACGGCCCGCGATCAGCTTCGCCGCGAGCGCCGGACCCACCTTCGGCAGGGCCTCCAGTTGCTCGGGCGTGGCGGTGTTCAGGTTCACGCGGCCCGAGATCAGCGGCTGCACGCTGGCCGTCGCCGGGTACGTGCGCGGCTCCGACGACGGGGCGGGCGTGCCCAGGGCCGGCAGCGTCACGCGCGTCACGACCGGCACCTGCGGGCGCGGCCACAGCGCCGGCCCCAGGCTCAGGGCGGCGCTCAGCAGCACCCCGGCGGTCAGCAGCAGCGGCCCGCGTTCCTGACTGAACATGCGGTCAGCGTACCGGGCCGCCCCGCCCCTGTCACGCGAACCTGACGCACCCCGGCCCGCTCCCGCTCTGCCCCTTGGCCCGGCCCGCACCCGCGTGATACACTCCCGGAGTTTGCCCTCCGCAGGGGGGCGCTATCGCGTGAGGCTGCCACGACCCCAGGAGAGAGGCAGTTCCGCGAGCAAGGAGAGCACCATGAAGCGTACCTACCAGCCCAACGTCCGCAAGCGGGCCAAGACCCACGGCTTCCGCGCCCGCATGAAGACCAAGTCCGGCCGTAACATCCTCGCGCGCCGCCGCGCGAAGGGCCGCCAGCAGCTCACCGTCTCCGACGAGTAAGCCACCTTCTTCAGGAGCGACCCTTATCGCCCGAGCAGTTCAGTCCAGCGCCACGCAGGAACGGCCCCGCCGTCCGGTGGCGCTGGATTCGTTGCGTGGCGACCGCGAGTTCCGCAAGGTCCGCAGCCACGGCGTCGCCGTGCGCGACCCGCTGTTCACGCTGCGCGTCACCGAGTACCGCCCCCGCCACGGCGAGACGTGGCGGCCCCGCGCGATCATCGGGCTGGTCGTCAGCAAAAAGACCCTCCGGCGCGCCGTGGACCGCAACCGCGCCCGCCGCCGCGTCCGCGAGGCGCTGCGCACCCTGCCCGGCGGCCTGCCCGCCTGCCGTGCCATCCTGCTGCCCAACCCGGCGGTCCTGACCGTGCCGTTCAGCGAGTTGCAGGCCGCCCTGACCCGCGCGCTCTCCCGCGCACCGGGGCGCGCAAAACGCGGCGGCCAGGGCGGAAACGGACCCCAGGGCGGCCGGCAGGGCGGCGGCGGGAACGCGGCCGGTCCGCGCCCCGTACCTGCTTCCATGCCCCCCCAGGACCCAGCCACGGACGGCCCCCGATGAGCGGCCCCGAGCCGCGCCCCGCCGGGGGCCTCGCCGCGCGCGGCCTGCTGCGCGCCGTCCGGTACTACCAGTCGGCCCTCTCGCCCCGCAAACCCGCGCCCACCTGCCGCTTCACGCCCACCTGCTCGGAGTACGCCGCGCAGGCCATCGAACGGCACGGCGCGGTGCGGGGCGCGTGGCTGGCGTCCTGGCGCGTCATGCGCTGTAATCCCCTCGTGCCCGGCGGGTTCGACCCGGTTCCCGAGCACTTTCCCAAAAGGCGACCCCACACCCCATGAAGACAAGACACCTGCTGCCCCTCGTGGCCGTCGGCGGCGCACTGCTCCTGAGCAGCTGCGGCCAGACCGGTCCCCTCCCCACCTTCGGCAAGGCCATCACGCCCGAATGGATCACCGCCGACTTCGACGGCCAACCCGGCGACGAGTTCATCGCGACCAGCAACCTTCAGGACGTGGTGTTCAACGCGCGCGGCGAGGTCATCGGCTGGTACATCAAGAGCTACGCCGGCACGCCGTACATCAAGCAGCGCGCCGACGGCAGCTACGACTTCAGCGCCCTGAAAGACCAGAAAGGCATCGTGAACATGGTCGCCGGCCGCAAGGCGCTGGCCGTGCAGGCCGACGGCGCGCTCGACCCGGCCGCCGACGCCCAGGTTACCGCCCCCACCGGCCTGACCACCGACGAGACCGCCAACCGCCAGGACGCCGTGTTCCGCTACACGCAGGGCGGCGCGACCGTCACCAAGACCGTCACCCTGCACCCCCGCAACTTCAAGATCGACCTGAAAACAGAAGTCACGGGCGGCCCCGACCGCGTGAACATCCTGTTCCCCGGCCTCGGTAAGGCCGACAACCCCCGCGTGCAGGGTCTCTCGCAGACCGGCGCGCAGCCCGCCACGGTGCAGGGCAGCGGCACACTGGTCGTCGAGAACGTCCGCTACGCCGCGCTCCAGGAAAACCCCAGCCAGATCGCGCACGCGCTGATCATCCTGCCGCAGGTGACCGCTGGCGCGAACGCCGCAGACCCCGCCAGCCAGCCCGACGCGGCCGTGAACGCCACCCTGACCGGCGGCGCGCAGAGCCTGATCAGCGCGTCCGTGCCGGCCAGCAGCAACCTCGAAGTGTACGGCGGTAAGAACGAACTGATTCACCTGTACCAGAGCGGCTACACCACCCTGCCCGGCCTGTTCGCCCCGAACTTCTTCGGTCAGATCAGCCTGTACATCGTGAAACTGATGGAAGCCCTGTACAAGGTCATCGGGAACTGGGGACTGGTGCTGGTCGTCCTGACCGTCCTTCTGCGCGCCATCATGTGGCCGCTGATGCAGGTGCAGGGCCGCACGACCGCCCGCATGCAGGTCATGCAGCCCAAGATCAAGGAAATCCAGGAGAAGTACAAAGACCGCAAGGACGCCGACTCGCAGCGCGCCATGCAGCTGGAGATGGCCCAGCTGTACCGTGACTACAACTTCAACCCGGCCGGCTGCTTCTCCACCTTCATTCCGTTCCCGGTGCTGATCGCCCTGTGGTCCACCATCCGGAACTTCGAGTTCGACAGCGGCTTCCTGTGGCTGCCGGACCTCGCCATTCCCGATCCGTTCTACCTGCTGGCCCTCGTGTACCTCGTCGTGAACATCGGCCAGCTGTACGTCATGACCCGCAAGACCCCCGAGATGTTCCGCCAGCAGGCGTTCATCTACCTGATCTTCCTGTACTTCGCCCTGACCTTCCCGGCCGGCGTGACCATCTACATCATCCTCTCCACCCTGATCGGCATCGGACAGCAGATCCTGATCAACAAGCAGGTCGAGAAGGAAACCGCCACCATCGGCCAGAAGGTCGAGAAGGCCCCCACCCGCCCCGCCGGTAAGAGCAAACCCAGCAAGACCATCGACGCGCCCAAGAAGTAAACGCGTTCCGTACACAGCAGGCCCCGACAGATGAACGTCGGGGCCTGCCTTATGTGTTACAGCGCCGCGAGTGCCTGCCTCGCCTCCGCGTAGCCGGGGCGCAGACGCAGCGCCTCGTGGTACGCGGCCTGCGCTTCGGCGGTGCGGCCCAGTCCGGTCAGGGCCCGCGCGCGCCAGTAGTGCGCTTCCTCGTGCGTGGGCACCGAGCGCAGCACCGCGCCGGTCAGGGTCAGCACCCGCGCGTACTGACCGGTGCGGGTGTACGCCTCCAGCGGCCCGAACGAGTACCACAGCGCGCGCCAGGGCAGCCCGCCCTGCACCCACGCGGGCCGGGTGGGGTCCAGGGTGCGGTCGGGCGTGGCGGCGAACGCTCGGTCGAAGGTGCGGGCGGCAGCGCGGGCGTCCCCGGCGTCCAGTTGCGCCTGCCCCAGGGTCAGGAAGCCCACCGCGTCGTTGCGCCGTTCCGCCTCACGTTCGGCGACCCGCAGAGTCCGGGCCTGCTCCTGCGCGCGGTTGGACCGCCAGTCCAGCACGCCCGCCAGGGCCGCCCGTTTCGACGGTGGCGTGACGATCAGGAACGTCCGCCCGAAGGACCGCCACAGCTCGTCGAACTTCGCGTAGTCCATCCGCAGTGGCCCCAGGTACGAGTCCAGCGCGCTGAACTGCCCGGTGGCGTCGTCGTACCCGGTCAGCAGGCGGTAATGGCCCATGCCGCCCGAGTCCGGCGTGACGAACCACGTCTCCACGATCACCGGGATGCCCGACGCGAGCAGCGAGCGCAGCAGCGCCCGGTCCCCGCCGCGCGCCAGATGCACGTCCATGCCCTGCGCCCGCGCGAACGCCGCGAGTTCCTCCGGCGAGACGTTCACATCCCCCTTTGACGGCTTGAGTTTCGGGGCGATGTCGGACTGGTTCAGCGCGGAGCCCCAGCGGCTCAGGGCCATGCCGATCGTGACCGGCCCGCAGTTGTTCAGCCGCTGGTACTCGTGCCGCACGCCGGAAACGCTGGCCCGCGCGGGCAGAGCCCTGGGTGGCGTGGCGGCAGGAGGCGCAGGCGTGACCTCCGGCGTGGGCGGCTGCACCTGAACCGGAGTGGGGGTGACTGGTTCCGGTGCAGGGTCCGGCTCCACGGGTTCCGGTGCGGGCGGCAGCGCAGGCACCGCTGATTGCTCGACCGCAGTCGTCTGAACCTCCGCACCCGACTGGAAGCGCGTGACACCGAACGCGGCCGCCCCCACGAGCAGGGCCGCCGTCACCAGCAGGGCAGGGGAACGCATTCCCTCCATCGTCCCCGCCCTTCATGATCCGCCCCTGAGGCGAAAAGGTCGCGCAGATCACGCTTCATGCTGGATTCAAGTGATTCCAAGTCATTCGGAGTCGCCCGGTGGCCCCCTCACCCTTCCATCGCTTCGCTCTTCCCTCCCTCTCCCACAGGGGGAGAGGGCTCAACGGAACGCAATCACGTTGAAGCCGAATTGCTTTAATTCCGTACCAGACGCGAAATTTGCGCGATCGTGTCGAGAACCCCGCCCCTGCTGAAGCCCGAAAAGTAGAACCTTCTGACACGCACCAAACACACAGAGCCACACAACCGTCGTGGCAACCGAGCCCGTCGTGCGCGCAGCGCGCGGGGCGCCCGCAGCGTCACCGGAGGAATGCAGCCCCATCAGTGGCCGAACCCGCCAGTCACCCACCGACCACCTCAGAGAAATACCTGCCCAGTGCAACGCTGCCCCCCCTGCCCCTCTGGGGGAGGGGGCTGGGGGGTGGGGAGCCCCGCCGCCAGATGCACCCCTTACGCGCGCACTCAGTGGGTCAGTAGTCCATGACCTGCCGAATCGCCTTCGCCACCCGCAGAGGGTTGGGCCGGTACACGTCCTCGACGGCGGTGAAGGGTGGGTAGGGCGCGTCGAAGCCGGTGACGCGGACGATGGGCGCGCGGAGGTGTTCGATGGCTTCTTCGGCGATGACGGCGGCGATTTCGCTGTGGAAGCCGGCGGTGCGGGGGGCTTCGGTGACGATGACGGCGCGGCCGGTCTTGGCGACGCTGGTGATGACGGTGTCGGTGTCCATGGGGACGAGGGTGCGCAGGTCGATGACTTCCACGCCGATCCCAGCCTGTGCGGCGGCGGCGGCGGCTTTCTGGGCGACTTCGACCATGCCGCCGTAGCAGATGACGGTGACGTCGTCGCCTTGGGTGACGAGGCGGGCTTTGCCGATGGGGACGCGGTAGTCGCCGACGGGGACGTCTTCTTTGACGCTGCGGTAGAGCTTGATGGCTTCGAAGAAGAAGACGGGGTCCGGGTCGTTGATGGCGCTGAGCAGCAGGCCTTTGGCGTCGGCGGGGGTGCTGGGGATGACGACTTTGACGCCGGGGGTGTGGGCGAGGATGGCTTCGGGGCTGTCGGCGTGTTGTTCGGGGGTGTGGACGCCGCCGCCGTAGGGGGCGCGGATGACCATGGGGAGGTGGTAGCGGCTGCGGGTGCGGTGGCGGTAGCGGCCGAGGTGGGAGAGGATCTGGTCGAGGGCGGGGTAGAGGAAGCCTGCGAACTGGATTTCCGCGACGGGTTTGAGGCCGGCGAGGCCCATGCCGATGCCCATGCCGACGATGGCGGCTTCGGCGAGGGGGGTGTCGAACACGCGCCCTTCTCCGTGTTTGGCCTGGAGGCCGTCGGTGGCGCGGAACACGCCGCCCATGACGCCGACGTCCTCGCCGAAGATGTGCACGGTGTCGTCGGCGGCGAGGGCGATGTCGAGGGCGTCGTTGATGGCGGCGACCATGGTCATGTTCCTGGTGCCGGTGGGGGGGGTGGCGGTGGCGGTCATGCCTGCTCCTTGCTGTTCTGGGCGCTGTCCTGCGCGGTGTGTTCGGCGAGGATCTCCGCGCGCTGCTTTTGCAGCTGGGGGGTGGGTTCGGCGAAGACGTGGTCGAGGATCTCGGCGGGGGTGGGTTCGGGGTAGCTGTCGGCCTCGGCCAGGGCGGCCTCGAACTCGGTGGCGATCTCGGCGAGCAGATCGGCCTCGCTGGCCTCGGTCATCAGGCCCGCGTTCAGGAGGTGGGTGCGCAGGCGCGTGACGGGGTCCTTGGCGTCCCAGCCGGCGGTGTCGGCCTCGCTGCGGTAGCGGCTGGGGTCGTCGGCGACGGTGTGCGGCTTCACGCGGTACGTGACCGTCTCGATCAGGGTGGGACCGCCGCCGCTGCGGGCACGCTCCACGGCCTCGCGGGTCACGTGGTAGGTGGCCAGGGCGTCGTTGCCGTCCACGCGCACGCCGGGAATCCCGTACCCGTCGGCGCGGCGACTCAGGTCGGTGGCGCGCGTCTGAGCGCGGGTGGGGACGCTGATCGCCCAGCCGTTGTTCTGGAGGATGAACACGCACGGGGCGTTCAGGGCTCCGGCGAAGTTCAGGGCCTCATGGAAGTCGCCCTCGCTGCTGCCGCCGTCCCCGATGAAGGCCATGGCGACGTTGCGGGTGCCCTGGCGCCGCTCGGCGAGGGCCGCGCCGACCGCCTGCGGGTACTGCGTGGCAATCGGGATGTAGAACGGCAGGACCTTCAGGTCGGCGGGCATGTGCCACCCGTGCGGACTGGTGCGCCAGTAGGCGAGGGTGCGGGCGATGGGCAGGCCCAGGGTCAGGGCTGCGCCGGTGTCGCGGTAGGTGGGGAACAGCCAGTCGTCCTTGGTCAGCGCGGCGGCGGTGCCGACCTGGCTGGCCTCCATGCCGCCGAAGGGTGGGAAGACGCCCAGGCGACCCTGGCGGTACAGCACCCAGCCTCGCTCGTCGAAGTGCCGGGCGCGGCGCATCTGCCGGTACAGTTCCAGGCGGGTGGCGGGCTCGGGCAGCAGGTCCTCACGGACGACCGTGCCGTCCGGCGCGAGGCACTGCACCATGTCGCCGCTGTCCTGCGCGGCGTCGTACGCGGCCTGCGCCGCCGCGTAGCCGGGGGCGGTGTCCTGCGACTCTGTGGCTGGAGCGTGGGGCTGCGGGGCAGCCGGTCTGGTATCTGGGGTCATGAAATCTCCTGGGTGGGGGGCAGGCGCGGGGTCCGGGGCAGAGGAGTGGCGGGGCGCGTCAGGGCGCGCGGCGCTGGTTCAGCAGCCGGTCGCTGCGCGGGGGCAGGCCGGGAGCGGGACAGGAAAGGACGTCAGGCATGGCGGGGCAGGGGAGGGGGGTACAGCGGCGCGCTGGCCGGGGCATGTTGAAGTGCCTCCCAGCGTAGCAGCCGGGAGGCACCTTTCCAAACGGACGTTTGTTTTCAGTGGCGGGGCGGCGCGGCCGCGTCCGGCATCACTGCCAGTTGCCGCCGTTGTACGTGGCGCTGCCCGAGGCGGGCGTGGTGTAAGAGCGGTTGCTGCCGCCCTCCCAGGTGACGCTGGCGCCGCTGTCGCCGGGTTTCTTGATGAACTTGAACTGCGTGGCCACGCTGGGCGGCAGGCTCACGGTGGTCTTCCAGGTGCAGGTGCTGCCCGAGCAGTCGCCCGGTGTCATGGCAAGCGCCGACGCGGTGTTCCACGCGCCCAGTTCGGCGCGGTTGCCGGTCAGGTACACGTCCTGCCCGAAGAAGGTGCTGGCCCGCACCTGGAAGGTCACGCTGACGGCCGCGCCGCCCCCGCCGCCGGTGCCGGTGGCGCCCGCGCGGTAGATGCCCATCCGGCCCGCGCCGATGGTCAGCGGGAGTTTCCCGCCCGTGACGGTCGCGCTGCTGGGCGCTCCCTCGGCGAGCAGGTCGTTGAAGACCGTGCCGTTGCTCAGCGCACTCTTGTCGGCCGCGCTGATGCCCGCGTTGCCCTGAATGTCCAGGTTCACGGTCGCGGCGCTGCCCGAGGTGTTCACGATCACCACGACGCGGTTGGCGCCGCTGCCCCGGTAGAAGGCGTACACGTTCTGCCCCCCGTTCGGGCGCCACAGTTCGGCGTAGCCTCCCTTCCACAGGCCGGGGTTCGCGGTGCGGATGCCCACGAGTTTCTTCGTGAGGTCGTAGGTGTTCTTGGGAGTGCCGCCGCCCGCCACGAAGTTCGCCTGCGTGACGCTGCGCCCCGCGTCGGTCCAGGCCCAGCCCGGCATGTCGCGGCGGTTGTCGGGGTCGTTCGCGCCGTACATGCCCAGTTCGTTGCCGTAGTACAGCTGCGGAATGCCGGGCAGGGTCATCAGCAGGCCCAGCGCGTTGCCGTAACGGGCGCGGATCTCGGATTCGGCGACGCCGGTGCCGGGTTCGTTCACGAAGCGCGGCACGTCGTGGTTGTCGAGCAGGTTCACCTGCAGCAGCGTGCGGTCCAGGCCCAGGGTGCCGACCGTGTCCTGCATACTCCCGGCCACCCGGTCGAGGCTGCCGCCCTTCCCGACCGAGTCCACCAGCGCCTGCCGCAGCGGGAAGTTGAACGTGGAGTCGAACCCGGCGTCCAGGAATGGCTTGAGCTGCGAGGCGCTGCCCGACAGGAACGCCTCGCCCAGCAGGAAGGTATTGGGGCGCGAGGCGAGCACGCCCGGCACCCAGGAGTTCTGCCAGTAGGAGTTGGGGACGTGCTTGACGGTGTCCATGCGGATGGCGTCCACGGCGTAGTTCGTGACCCAGGTCTTGCTGAGGTTGGTCAGGTACGTGGCGACGGCGCTGTCCTCCTGCCGGAAGTCCGGCAGGCCCGCCAGGGGGCAGACGATGTCGTCGCCGGTGCAGTTGCTGTGGAACCACGAGGGGTTCTGGCTGACGATCCGCGCGCCGTACCCGGCGTGGTTGACGACCATGTCCATCATGTATTTCTGCCCGCCGGCCTTCAGGTCGCTGATCAGGCCAGTGAGGTCGGCGCCCGTGCCCAGTCTGGGTTCGATGGCGGTGTCGTTGGGGTTGGTGTAGTCGGGCCAGTAGCCGTGGTACCCGCAGGAGTTCCCGTTCACGATCCCGACCTGCTTGTACACGGGGGTGGTCCAGACGGCGGTGGCGCCCAGGTCGCGGATGTAGCCCAGGCGGTTGCGCAGGCCCTGGAGGTCGCCGCCGTGGAATTTGGTGGGGCTGGCCGGGTCGAAGCAGTTCGGTTGCCCCAGGGTGTCGTTGGAAGTGTTTCCATTCGAGAAACGGTCCGGCATCACGAGGTAGATGACCTGCTGCCGCCAGGCGTCGATGGCGCTGCCGCTGATCGCCTGGGCCTGCACACCCCCGCTGCTGGAAACGGTTCCAGGCTGGGCAGCCGACAGCGGCGCCGGAGCAGGAGCCTGAGAGCAGGCGGACAGGAGCAGGGCGACCGACAGCGCGCCCCCGATTCCGGGACGGACAGCAGGAGAATACACAGAACGTTTCACGGCGAAACCTCCAGAAAGAGTGCTCCGCCACGGCGCGGAGCGGGCACGAATTGAATTGTGGTGCGTGCCCATCATAATGGTCGGCCCCGCCCGGAACGCAAGAGGAGGGGCCAGTCCAAACAGACTGACCCCTCTAGACAACACGGCGTTCACGGCTCATACGGATTCCGTTTGTTTCGCCGACAATCCGGTGACGTTCCGGATTGTCGGCTCCACGTCCGGAGGGGCGTTTCTCTCCTTCTCTGCGGGGCAGCTCTCCGAGTCGCATCCGCTCGGATTGAACGGGCTTTGCAGCCCATTCAATCGGAGTCCGTATCAGATTCGCTTGTCGCTGCCGCTGATCGGTGCCCACTCGCCGGGCGCCAGCCCTCAGCGGCGCTCGACCGTGATCTCGGTGCGGTTGCCCTTGCGCTTGACCTTCAGCTCGGCCTTGCCGCCACCGGCGCGGCGGAACTCGCTCTCGATCTCGTTGTTCTTCACGCGGGTCCCGACCAGCACGTACCCCTCGGCCCGCAGTTTCGCGGCGTAGGCGTCATGCTGGGCGCGCAGGTCCGTGCGGTTGTCGACGCTGATCCGCCACTCGCGCTGCGTGCCCCAGGGGTTCACCACGACCGGCGCCGGCGTGGGCCTGACCGGCTGCGGCGCGCTGACCGCGCGGCCCGCCACCGTGTAGAAGGCCGTGTCGCTGACCCAGGTGTTCTGCGGCAGCGGCGTCACGACGATGCTCAGCGCCTGCGCCAGCCCCTGCTGCCCTGTGACCTTCACGCTGGCGAAGCTGTTCTGCTCGGACTTGAATGTGGCGATCTGATCGAGGTTCAGCGGCGTGCGGCTCGCGACGGCCAGCACCTTGTTCACGCCGTAGGGCGCGGCGATGTCGAAGCTGAAGGGATCACCGGCCGAGGGGAAGGCCTTGACCACGTTCGCCTTCAGGAAGTTCGCGCCGCCCTGGTAACGGTTGGGCAGGATCAGGTCCACCTGCCCCTGCGGGTCCACGTTGAACAGGTACACGTACGCGTCCTGCGTGACGCTGGTGTACAGGCGGATCTTCTCGCCCGGCGCGTAGGCGGGCGTGCCGGCGCCGCTGCTGTCGCGGTCCGTCCAGACCTTCACGTTCAGTTCCGAGGTCACGGGGTTCACGATGATGCTCTGGGCGCTCAGGGTCGGCGCGGCCTGCGCGGGGCCGGAGGAGGACACGGCGGCCAGGGCGACGGTCAGGGCCATCAGGGAGTGGGGTCGGAAGGAAGTCATGCCGGCAGTGTGCCCGCCGCGCGTGACGCCCACCTGACCCGTCCCCACACGCCCATCCCGCGAGTTCTCATGAGCCGGTCAGGTTCCGGCCACCGGCAGCAATCGGAATACGTGTCACAAAGTAAATTCTGTTCATGCGTCCCTTGTGATCCGCTCATCCGGGCACTAGACTGACCGGCGTGCTCCCCCGCAACCCACACCCACAGTCACGCTTCCGCGTGTGGCGCCGCCTGGGACTGATCACCCTGCTCACGCTGGCGCCGGTCACCGCCGGACAGGTGAACCCCGCCTCCAAATCGCGGCTGCCGGCCTTCACGTACGTCCGCGCCGCGCAACCCACCCCGAAAGCCAAACCGGGCGAACGCCGCGCGCTCACCATCAGCACCGGCCAGCGCGAACTGAACCTCACGCTCGGGCAGTTGCAGGCCATGCCCGCCGTGCGCTACACCACCCACCACCCCCAGCTGAAACGCAGCTTCACGTACGAGGGCGTCACGCTGCGCGACCTCGCCGCGCGCGGCGGATTCCTGGGCCGCGACCTGCGTGTGTACGCCGCCAACGGCTTCGCCAGCACCATCCGCGCCGACGACTACATGAACTGGCCGATCATGCTCGCCTACCGCGCCGACGGCGCGCCCATCCCGATCCTGCAGAAAGGCCCGCTGACCGTCGTGCTGCCCGAACGCCCCGAACGCTTCCACGCCGGCGAGTACTCGGCCGCGTGGGTGTGGTTCGCCGAACGGATCGCCCCGGCCCAGTGACCGCTCCGACCGGGCACCAGGGACCGGCGCGGCTGTGGCTGCTGGCCCGCGAACTGCTGCTGGCCATCCTGCCGGGCCTCCTGACGACCGCCGTGCTGGTGGCCACCACCCTGCCCGCCTACAACGCCCTGAAGAACACCGGGACCGGCTGGACGCCCTACGCGTACCAGGGCTTCGCGCAGGACGTCCTGCAATACCAGGTCTCCCGGCACCCGGACGTGCCCGCCGAGGACCGCGAGCGGCGCCGCCTGATGGCCCTGTCCAGCGCCCTGAACCGCGCGCAGTTCGGGCTGCTCGACGACGTGGAACGCCTCGGCGAACGCCGCCTGTCGGTCGCGGCCCGCAACCTGCAGGAAGACACCGACGCCTCGGCCGCGCGGGCCGTGCAGGAAGCGCTGGGCCTGAGCGCCCAGGCCACCGAGTACGCCAAGGGCCTGGGCATCCGCTACGAGCAGGAACTCCAGCGGCTGCGCTACGCCCTGGTCGTCACCTCGGTCCTGACCGGCGTGCTCAGCGCCCTGCTGATCCTGCGCGCCCTGTGGCTGTGGCGCGGCGAACACCAGCGCACCCGCCAGCGCGAGGAACGCCAGCTCGAGGCACTGAACCTCGCCAGTCACGAGATGCGCCGGCCCCTCCAGACCCTGCTGCTCGCCAGCGACCTGCTGCGCCGCGCCGAGACGCCCGACCAGCAGCAACGCCTGCTGACCATGATCGAGGACAGCGCCTCGCAGATCTCGAACCGCGCCGACCTCAGCCGCCTGAACGACCTGTACCTCGACGTGACCCTGAACCCCCAGCGCACCGACCTGCGCCCCCTGCTGCGCCGCTTCGGTTCGGAACGTGTGCACGTCGTCACGCCCGACACGCCCGTGCCGTGGTCCGTGGACGTCGGCCGGTTCCGGCAGATGATCGAGAACCTCGTCGAGAACGCCCTGAAATACACCGCCGGCGTCGTCGAGGTCAGCCTGAGCACCCCGCACGGCCGGCCGCAGGTGCAGGTCCGTGACTTCGGCCCCGGTATGAGCGACGAACTGCAACGCCGCGTCTTCCAGCCCTACGAGCGCGGCCCGGTCAGCCTGGGCAGCGGCCAGGGCCTGGGCCTGCCCCTGGTGCGCCGCTACGCCCGCGCGCACGGCGGGGACGTCACCATCGGCCACGCGCCCGGCGGCGGCCTGATCATGACCGTCACGCTGGGCGACCCCACCACGCACCTGCGCGCCCCGGTCAGTGCCACGCCCGCCCGGCGGGACTGACCGGCAGCTGACGAACCGGATTTCCGCACAGCGTCCAGGCCCGCCGCGCCCTACGCTGGGTAACGTGACCCGCCGTTCCCTCCTGCTTCCGCTGCTGCTGGGCCTGCTGGCCGCGTCCGCCCCGGCCGCCCACGCGCAGGGCACCTTCCGGGTCGGGTACAGCGCCGACTCTACCCGGCAGGCCCCGCTGACCGTCACGTTCACCGCCACCTTCCCGGCCGCGCACACGGTCCGCTGGGCGTTCGGGGACGGCGCCGCCGCGCAGGGCCCGCAGGTCACGCACACGTACTACCGGCCCGGCACGTTCACGCTGACCGCCACGCTGCTCAACGCGCAGGGCCGCGAGGTCAGCCGCGCCGAGACGCCCATCGAGGTCCGCAGCGGCGGCCCCGAACGCGCCGAACTGACCGTCCTGCACGCGCCGGGCAGCGTCCGCATCGGCCCGGCCGGCAGCGTCCTGTACCGCCCGGAACCGCCGCGCGTGTTCCTCGACGGCCGCGAGGTCGGCCCCGGCCCCGCCCCCCTGACCCCCGGCCCGCACGCGGCGCTGGCCCAGGCGACCGGCAGCGCCGGCCAGCGCCTGGAACGTCGCCTGACCCTGAACGCCGCGCCCTTCCAGACGAGCCCCGCCTTCGACAGCGAGGTGCTGCGCCTCACCAACCGCGCCCGCGCGCAGGGCTGGAACTGCGCGACCCTCCGCACGGGCGGCCCGGCCCTGCCCCCGCTCGCCCCGCACCCCGCGCTGGACCTCGCCGCGCAGGGGCAGTCGGCCGGCATGGCGCTGTACGGGTACTTCGACCACACCAGCGCCCTGGACGGCAGCAGCCCCATGCGCCGCGTGCAGACGGCCGGCCTGAACCCCGCCAGCGTCGCCGAGAACATCGCCGCCGGACAGACCACGCCCGCCGAGGTCGTGGACGGCTGGCTGCGCAGCCCCGGCCACTGCCGCAACGTCATGGGGAACTTCACCCTGATCGGCCTGTCGTACGTGGCCCGCCCCGGCACCCCGTACACCCACTACTGGACGCAGGTCTTCGCGCGGCCCTGAACCCGCCGGGTGACCGGCAGGCGCCGGCCGTTGCGGCAGGAGTCCGGATCATACGGACTCCGATTGAATGGGCTGAAAAGCCCGTTCAATCCGAGCGGATGCGAGAGGGAGAGAAACGGATTCCGGACGTGGAGCCAACAATCCGGTGACGTTCCGGATTGTTGGCGAAATAAACGGAATCCGTATCAGTTCACGTCAGCGACGCTTTCGAGCAGGTCGGCCAGCTGCTCCTTGGCGCGGAACACGCGGCTCTTGGCCGTGCCGAGCGCCACACCCTGAATCTGCGCGATCTCGTCGTAACTCAGGTCTTCCATGAAGCGCAGCACGACCGCCTCGCGGTACTCGGGCGGCAGCTGTTGCAGGGCGCGCTGCACGCGGTCCTGCGCGTCGGCACTCTCGGCGGCCTGCACCGGGGAGCGTTTCTCGCTGGTGACCTCGAACCCCACGTCCTCGCGCGCCTGTTCCAGCGAGAAGCGCTGCAACTGCTTGCGGCGGTGCGATTCGATCTGCGTGTTCCTGGCCACCTGATACAGCCACGGCAGCACCCGCTCGCCCGGCCGGAAGGTGCGGATGCTGCGCCACGCGCGGTAGAAGACCTCCTGCGTCAGGTCCAGGGCGTCCTCGCTGTTGCCTTCCAGGCGGTACAGGTACCCGTACATGCGGCCCTCGTACTCCTGCACGAACTCGAACCACGCGCGTTCCTCGCCGGCCGTCAGCCGCTCCAGCAGCTCGGGTGAGATCAGATCGGCAGGCGCAGGATCGGCCGGTACGGGATCGGTCAGCGCAGGGTCGGTCGGAGGGTTCACAGTGCTCCTACCATAGCGCCCCGCCCCGGTCCGGCGCGCCGCACACCGCCCGGCGGCTGCGCTACCATGCGCGCCACCCGCCCATGACGACCCCGCCTCCCCCCGCCTCTGTCCCGCCGCCCGTCCCCCCGGCGCCGCCGGAGTCGTCCGCCCTGAGCGAGGCGCTGCGCGGCATGCTGCCTGACCTGAGCGTGGGCGCGCTGCTGGGCTTCGCGACGGGCGTGGCCCTGCGGCACATCGGGCGGGTGGCGCTGATCGCGCTGGGCGCGCTGTTCATCACGCTGCAACTGCTGTCGTACTTCGGGCTGATCACCGTGAACTGGTGGCAGGTGCAGGCGCTGACCGAACCGTGGTTGCGCCAGGGCAGCGAACAGGGCGGCGCGTGGCTGGCGCGGGTCCTGACGGCCAACCTGCCGTTCGCCGGGGCGTTCACCGCCGGCATGTTGCTGGGCCTGCGCGCCAGGGTGTAGAGAGCGAACAGTTGATGGTAGAGAGACGCACCCCTCTATCAACCATCAACGTTCAACCATCAACCCTTACGCGCTGCCGCGCACGATCAGGCGCGGTTCGAAGCGGCGGGCGCGGGGCGGTCCCTTGTAGCCGTTCAGGCGCGAGAGCAGCAGTTGCGCGGCCTCGTAGCCCATGCTCTCGACCGGCTGGTGCAGGGTGGTCAGGCCGCGCTCGGCTGCCCAGGGCTGATCGTCGAAGCCGATGACGCGCACGTCCTGCCCGATCCGCAGGCCGCGCAGGCGCACCTCGTCGAGCAGCGCGCCGGCCAGCATGTCGGCGGAGGCGAACACCGTGCAGGGCAGCCCGGCGGCCTGCGCGTCGTCCAGCAGGGTCGCGGCGGTGTTGCGGGCGGCCAGCGAGTCGAAGCTGGAGGTGTACTCGGCGCGGACGCTGCGCCCGGCGGCCTGCACCTCACTCATGAAGCCGCTGCGGCGGTCCTCGAACACGCGGGTGGTGAACAGCTGGTCGAGTTCCGTCTCGACCCACACGGCGTACAGCTGCCCCGGCAGTTTCGCGGCGTACTCGCCGGCCAGTCGGCCCCCGGCGACGTTGTCCATGAACGAGGAATCCACGTTGTCGGCGTAGGCGTCGACCAGCACGGTCGGCTGCTGGGTGCGCAGGCGCCGCTCGTGGAACATCTGCGTGAGGTTGTAGGTCGCCATGACCAGCCCGTCCGCCTGGTACGCCAGGGTGTGGGAGCCCAGGTAACGTTCCAGCCGCGAGCGGTCCAGCAGCGGGAAGATCGCCACGTCGTACCGCGCCTCCTGGAAGGCGCTTTCCAGGCCGTCGAGCAGCCGCACGTAGAACTCGGTGGTCAGGACCGGCAGCAGCACGCTGATGGTGTAGCTCTTGCCGCCGGCGATGCGGCGGGCGTGCGGGTTGGGGGTGTACTCGAGGTCCGAGATGGCCTTGAGCACGCTCTCGCGCGTGGCTCCCTTGACGGCGACGTGGTTGTTCAGCACCCGTGAAACGGTGCCGACTCCAACCCCGGCCTGCCGGGCTACGTCCTGAATGGTGGGTTTGCGCATGATCTTGCCCTCACCATACTCCCTTTGTGGAACGGGTTCCACAGCCCGGCGCGTGCGGGGCCGGTGGGACAATGCGGCCCCCGGCGCGGCCTAGACTGCCCCGTGAAGGCCGCCGGAGGCCGCTCCACGCCCCGCCTGACTTCCGGTTCCCGGCCGCTGAAAGGAGTGTCATGACTGCACCTGCCCACCCGCCCCGACGTTCCGTGGCCGCCCTGGCCCTGCTGACGCTGCTCGCCCTGAGCGCCTGCGGTCCCCGCGCGGCGTCCGAACCGGCGGCGGGCCGCGCGCCGTCCGTGCAGGCGGACGCGCCGGACACGACCGGTCAAGACAGTGCCGGTCACGACAGCACCAGTCATGACAGTGCTGGTCACGACAGCACCGGTCACGACATGGCCGGGATGGACCATGCCGCCGGGGACCACACCGCCGGGGACCATGGCAGCATGAACCACGGCGCTGCCTCCCAGGGTGCCGCCCCGGTCACCCCGGCGAACGCCGCGCCGCTCCCGCTGACCGTGACGGACGGCCGCGTGGTCGCCGTGCCGCCCGGCGTGACGGACACCAGCGTGTTCGCCACCCTGACGAACACCGGCCCCGACGACATTCAGCTGAGCGGTGTGAGCAGCCCCGCCGCGACCGGCGGCCTGCTGATGATCACCCGCACCGACGCGGCCGGCCTGACCGGCATGAGCGGCGTGGACACCCTGACCGTCCCGGCCGGCGGCACCCTGACCCTCAGCGACACGGGCGACCACCTGATGCTCAGCGGCCTGAAAGCCCCGTTGCAGGCGGGCGAACGCCTGAGCCTCACCCTGACCGACACGCAGGGCCGCGCCCTGACCCTGGACCTGCCGGTCCTGAAACCCTGACCCGCCCCGGAGACACCCGTGACCGAAACGCCCCCCCACCCGCCGCTCGCGCCCCCCGGCCCGCCCGCCCGCCCCTGGTACGTGTCGGCGCTGCTGGCGACCGCCGCCGTGACCCTGCTGCTGCTGGCCGTGTGGGGTTACGCCCGCCTGAAAAGCCCGTACCCCTTCTTCGGCACGGCGTACCCGGCCGGGACGCGGGCCGCCGGGTTCAGCGGGACCGTGCAGGCCGGGGAGCGCGAGCAGCCCTTCACGTTCACGCCGGACAGCGGACAGGCGGGCGGTCCGGTCACGGCGCTGTTCTTCGGGTTCACGAACTGCCCGAACATCTGCCCGCTGACCCTCTCGTACCTCAACCGCGTGCGTGACGCCCTGCCACCCGCACAGCGCGAGCGGCTGCGGGTCGTGCTCGTCAGCGTGGACCCCGCGCGGGACACGCCCGCCCGCCTGAACGAGTACGTGTCGTTCTTCGGGAAGGCCGGCGTGGGCGTGCGCGTGCCGGAACCGGCGCTGTCCACCCTGGCCGCCGCGTACGGCGTGGCGTACCAGAAGGCCGACGTGAAAGGCCCGGAGTCGTACCAGATCAACCACACCACCGCCACGTACCTGATCGACGCGCGCGGGCAGCTGCGGGTCCTGTGGGACTACACCCAGCTGCCGCAACTCGAACGCGTGAAAGCCGACGTGCAGTACGTCCTGGAGACCCCATGAGCGCCCCCACCCCCGTCAACCTGAACCCCACCCTGGCCGACCTGCTGGCCCCCACGCCCGACCCGGCCTTCCTGATTCCCACGCTGCTGGCCGTCGCCGCGTACACCTGGGGCTTCCTGCGTGCGCGGCGCGGCGCGGCGGCCGGTGCGTGGCCGGCGTGGCGGGCCGCGCTGTTCGCGCTGGGCACCCTGCTGCTGCTGATCACCACCCAGAGCCGCGCCGCCACCATGACCCAGAGCAGCATGGCGCTGTACATGGGCCGCCTGATGGTCCTGGCGGAACTCGTGCCGCCGCTGCTGGTGCTGGGCCTGCCGCGCCTGAACCTGCACCCGCGCCGCGCCCTGGGCCGCGTGCTCGGCGTCCTGCTGGACCCCTGGGTGGCGCTGGCCGTCTGGACGGCCGTGATCGTGTTCTGGAACGTCCCCGCCGGATTCAACGCCAGCGTCGTGTCGAACACCGCTGGGGCGCTGCTGCCCGCCCTGTACCTGCTGAGCAGCCTGCTGGTCTGGAGCGTCATCCTGCGCCCGCTGCCCAGCGTGCAACCCGCCGACATCGGCTCGCGCGGCTGGTTCGGGCTGATCAGCGCGTTGCCCATGATGGCCGTCGCCAGCGTCTGGCTGTACTCCCCCCAGGTGCTGTACACCCCGTACGTGAGCGCCCTGTGCCTGTGGAACTACACGCCCCTGCAGAACCAGCAGCTCAGTGGCTGGATCATGATGCTCGCCGGACTGCCCGCCCTGGCCCTGGCGTTCATCCAGCTGTTCGCGTGGCTGGTCAAACTCTCCGAGGGGCAGGGCATGCCGCCCCAGCCTCCCACCCGGCCGCCCGCGCCGCCCACCCGGCCCTGAGCCGGCCCCACCCCGCCTCTGTGGCCGCCCTGCGCTAGCCTGCACCCATGCATGACGCAGTGGTGATCGGCAGTGGACTGGCAGGACTCACGGCGGCGCGGGTTCTGGCGCGCGCCGGGCAGCGGGTGCGGGTGCTGGAGGCCGCGCCGTTCGTGGGGGGCCGCGTTCACTCGCGCGCCGTGAACGGCTTCACGCTGGACGCCGGGTATCAGGTGCTGTTCCCGGCGTACCCGGCGGTGCGGCGGCACCTGGACCTGGGCGCGCTGGACCTGGTGCCCGTGCCGTCGGCGGCGGTCGTGCGGCGCGGCGCGCGGACCGACACGCTCGGCAGTCCCCTGAGCGACCCGGCGGCGCTGCCCTCGACCCTGCTGAGCGGCGTGCTGAGCGTGCCCGACAAGGCGCGCGTGGCGGCCCTGGCCCTGAAACTGCGCGCCCCGGCGCCGCACACGCTGCTGCGCGGCGACGATCAGACGACCGAGGCGTTCCTGCGCGAATTCGGGTTCAGCGAGGACGCGCTGGACCGTTTCTTCCGGCCATTCTTCGGGGGGATCTTCCTGCGGCGCGAACTGGACACCAGTGCCCGCCTGTTCCGCTACTACTTCCGCATGCTGATGGACGGCGGCGCGGCGCTGCCCCGCGCGGGCATGGGCGAGGTGGCGGCGCAACTGGCGGGCGGGCTGGATGTGGTGACCGGCGTGCGCGCCACCCGCCTGAAATCCCACGCGGCGCACGTGACCGTGACCACCAGCGCCGGCGAACTGGACGCGCGGCAGGTGATCGTCGCGACCGACCCGGACGGCGCCGCCGCCCTGACCGGCCAGCCGACCGGGCGCGGCAGCCTGGGCAGCACGTACCTGCACTACGCCGCCCCACACGGCCTGGACCGCGAGACACGGCTGCTGCTGAATGCCGAGGCGGGCTTCATCAACAACGCGCACTGGCTGTCGAACGTGATCCCACAGCGCGCCCCGCAGGGCCAGTCGCTGCTGACCGTGACCGTCCTGGGCCTCCCGGACCTCGACGACGACGCCCTGGACGCCCGCGTGCGCGGCGAACTGGACCGCTGGTACGGCCCGCAGACCGCCGCGCTGCGGACCCTGCTGGTCGAACGCATCCGCCACGCGCAGTACCCGCAGCCCGCCGGGTACGCCGCCACCCTCGCCGGGCACGCCACGCCCCTGCCCGGCGTGATCCTGGCGGGCGAGGCGACCTCCATGAGCGGCATCCAGGGTGCCATGGAAAGCGGCGAGAAGGCGGCCGCCATCGTCCTGAACGACCCGGCTGGCATGAGCCGCCCCAGGGGCGCATGACCGCCCACCCCGCCCCGAGCCAACCGGGCGCGCGACTGGACCATCTGGTCATCGCCGCCCGCACCCTGGAGGAAGGCCGCGCGTGGCTCGAAGGCCGCCTGCACTGTCCGCTGGAGCCGGGCGGCGAGCACGAGCTGTTCGGCACGCACAACGCCCTGCTGTCCCTGGGACCCGACGCCTACCTGGAAGTGATCGCCGTGAACCCGAAGGCCCCCGCCCCGGCCCGCCCCCGCTGGTTCGGGCTGGACACCCCCGCCATGCAGCGGCGCCTGTCGCACGGCCCGGCCCTGATCCACTGGGTGGCGGGTGTGCCGCGCCTGCCGGCCGGTCCCGAAGTGCTGGCCCTGTCACGCGGCGCGAACCGCTGGACCCTGACCGTCCCCGCCGACGGCCACCTGCCCGGCGGCGGCCCCCACCCGTCCCTGATCTGCTGGGAAACCCCGCCGCCCCCCACCCGCCTGAGCGACCGGGGCGTGCGCCTGGGCACCCTGCACCTGGGCACGCCCGACCCGGACGCGCTGCGCGCCGCGCTGGACACCCTGAACTTCACGGGCGAGGTCGAGGTTCAAGAGGCCCCGCAGCCCGAACTGCGCGCCGTGCTGACCACCCCTGGCGGCCCGGTCGAACTGTGAGTGCCCACGGGCCACTGCCGCCCCCGGACGCCACCCACTACACCCGCCCGGACGGCGTGCCGCCGCGCCCCAGCGTGGGCGGGGTCATCCTGCGCCCCCTCACGCTGGATACCGTCGCTCTGGAAGGCACGCCCGGCGGCTGGCAGGTCGCGGTGGTCGTGGAACCCGGCCCCTACCCGCAACTGCCCAAGGGTGGCCTGGAGGGCAGCGAAACCCACCGGGATGCCCTGCACCGCGAACTGCGCGAGGAGGCCGGACTGGAGGGCGTGCAGATCCTCCGCGAGCTGGCGACCCTGGAACGCCTGAACTACGCCCGCACGAAGTGGCAGGTCACCCGTTACTACCTGGGCATCACCACACAGCAGGAGGCCCTGCCCCCGCTGGAGCCGGGCTACCGGCTGGAATGGCATCCCCTGGAGGGCCGCAGCGGGCAGGTGCCGGACCTGTTCTGGCCCGAGCAGACGCGGTTACTGCGGCAGGTGGTCCGCCAGCTTCAGCGGAACGGCACGCCGTTCTGACCTGCCGCCCGGCGGGGCCGCCGCCCGTGCAGCAGCGCCGCCGCCAGCAGGCCCGCCAGGAACCCGAACAGGTGCGCCTCCCACGACACGTACGGATTGCCAGGCAGCACGCCCCACAGGATGCCCCCGTACAGCGCGAATGCCGCGACCGCCACGCCGATGGCGACCGGCGTGCGCTCCCACCAGCCCACGCCCAGCAGGTACGCCAGGAACCCGAACACCAGTTCGCTGGCGCCCAGGTGCACGCTGCCGCCCCTCCCGAACAGCCACACCAGCGCGCCCCCCACCAGCACGATGATCAGCGTGGCCGCCACGAAGCGCGCCACGCCGCGCACGGCGCCCATGAACGCCAGCACCGCCAGCGGCACCGTGTTCGCCATCAGGTGCCCGAAGTCCGCGTGCAGGAACGGTGCGGTTAGGATGTTCCAGAACGCTCCCGTGTCACGCGGGAGGATGCCGTAACGGTCCAGCGACCCGCCGAACAGCAGCTGATCGGCCACCTCCTGCCCCCAGATGCCCGCCACGAGCGCCGCCGTCAGGGCCGCCGCCGGGCCGGGCTGACCCATGCGGGCGGGCTGACCCACACGGGAGGGCGGGCGCGCGGGACGGAACCGGTCGGGTCGGGTCATGCGTCCAGTGTGCCGCATGCGGGCCGGGCGTGGCATCCGCCGGAGGGTGCAGGGACGCGCGGGTGGGTGCGCTACGCTGCGCGCATGAACAACCCGGAATCAGGCGCCCACGCGGCAGGCACCCAGGCGGCAGGCAGCACCCCCACCCACCGACCCCTCGGGCACAGCGGACCGAGCGTCTCGGCGGTCGGGCTGGGCTGCAACAACTTCGGCGGTCGCCTCGACCAGACCGCCACCACCGCCGTCGTGCGCCGCGCGCTCGATGCGGGCATCACGCTGTTCGACACGGCCGACATCTACGGCAACCGGGGCGGCAGCGAGGAGATGCTGGGCCGCGCCCTCGGCCCGGAACGCCGGAACATCATCCTGGCCAGCAAGTTCGGCATGGACATGGGAGACGGCCAGCAGGGCGCCCGGCCCGAGTACATCCGATAGGCGCTGGAGGCCAGCCTTCGCCGCCTCGGCACGGACTACCTGGACCTGTACCAGCTGCACACCCCGGACCCGCACACGCCCATCGAGGACACCCTGGGCACCCTGAACGACCTCGTGCAGCAGGGGCTCGTGCGCGCCATCGGCGTGAGCAACATGCCCGCCGCCGACGTGCGCGCCGCCGACGCCCTGGCCCGCCAGCACGGCTGGGCGCGCTTCACGTCCTGCCAGGACGAACACAGCCTGCTGGTCCGCGACATCGAAACCGACCTGATCCCCGCCGCCCGTGACCTGAACCTGGGCCTGCTGCCGTACTTCCCGCTCGCCAGCGGCCTCCTGACCGGCAAGTACCACGCCGGGCAACCCCTCCCGGACGGCGCGCGCATCACGGGCAGCCAGGGCGCGCAGGACCGCTACCTGACCCCGCGCAACTGGGCGGTCGTCGAGAACCTGCGGACCTTCGCGGAGGGCCAGGGACACACGCTGCTGGAACTGGCGTTCAGCTGGCTGCTGTCCTTCCCCGAGACCAGCAGTGTCATCGCCGGAGCGACCCGGCCCGAACAGATCGACGCCAACGTCGCCGCCGCCAGCTGGACCCTGAGCGCCGACGAACGCGCCGAGGTGGACCGCATCACGCGCGGCTAGGCCGCAGGACGTGGGGTGGGGGAGACTTCCGGCTCCGGTGCCCAGGGTCACAGAAAAAGCCGGGGCAGGACGCTCCGGCTTTCCTGGGATCGGGTCGAGTCGAGAATCAACCCGGCCCCACTCCCCCCTTACGCCCGCTGTTTCGCTTTCAGCGCGCCTTTCTGCTGGAGGTACTCGGCGATCTGCACGGCGTTCAGGGCCGCGCCTTTCAGGAGCTGGTCGCCCGCCACGAACAGGTCAATGCCGCCGTCGAACACCAGCGACTCGCGGATGCGGCCCACCTCGACGTCGTACTTGCCGCTGGCGGTCAGGGGCATGGGGTACAGCTTACCTTCCGGGTTGTCGCGCACCTCGACCCCGGCGGCCCCGGCCAAGAGTTCGCGCACGGCCCCAGGCGTGGCGGAGCGTTCGAGTTCCAGGGTGATGGCCTCGCTGTGCGTGCGCAGCGTGGGGATACGCACGGCGGTGCAGCTGATCTTCAGGCTGTCGTCCCCGATGATCTTGCGGGTCTCCCAGGCGACCTTCATCTCTTCCTTGGTGTACCCGTTGTCCTGGAAGGAATCGATGTGCGGAATCACGTTGAAGGGAATCGGGTGCGCGAACACGCTCGCCTGCGCCTGCTCACCGTTCAGCTCCGCGCGCGTCTGCTCCAGCAGTTCCTCCATGCCCTTGGCCCCGGCGCCGCTGGTGGCCTGATACGTGCTGACGATCATGCGCTTCACGCCGTACTCGCGGTGAATGGGCGCCACGGCGACCACGGCGATGGCCGTCGTGCAGTTCGGGTTCGCGATGATGCCCTTGTGGCCCAGGGCCGCGTCCCCGTTCACCTCGGGCACGACCAGCGGTACGTCGGCGTCGTAGCGGAAGGCGCTGGAGTTGTCGATCACGACCGCGCCGCCCTCCACCCATTTGGGCGCCAGCGCCTTGCTGATGCTGCCGCCCGCCGACGCCAGGATCACGTCCGCGTCAATCGCCCCTTCCGGCGTGACCTGCACGGTCAGGGACTGGCCCTTGAAGGTCAGCTGCGTGCCCGCGCTGCGCGGACTGGCGAACAGGAGCAACTCGTCGAATTGCAGGCTGCTGCCCTCCAGCACCTTGAGAAGCTCGTGCCCCACCGCTCCGGTCGCTCCGACAATCGCTACGCGCATGCTCGTCTCCTTCCCACAAAAAAACCGCCCGGCGTGTCTCGCGGGGCGGCTGCCATCAGGACACCGCCCTCACGGGGTAATGGTGGTCATGACGGCGTTCATGCCCCCCAGCGTAGGCGCTGCCCCTCCGGGGGTCAAGGCTGCCTGCCTAGCGTGAAGGGACCGTGGGATTCAGAGGCGCACGGGAGCGTCGCCCACGCCCTGGTGCACGCAGGGTCCGGCGGTGGGGACGGTCAGGGTGATGGTCGTCTGATAGGTGAACGAGTTCATGTCGAGCGCCCCGTCCCGCTGGACGGTCAGCGTGCCGAACGTCCGGGGTTCGAGGCTCTGGGTAGCGAGCCAGTCCGTCAGGTCGCGGACCTGCGGGCCGCTCAGCTTCAGGCAGGTGCGTCCGGCGCGTCCCAGGAACTCCTGCATCAGGTTCAGTTGCGTCCCGCTGAGGGCGTGCCTGGGCACCATGATCTTCAGGTCGCGGATGGGCTGTTTCGGCGCGGCGCTCGTGAGGAACGCGAAGAGGAAGTCCGGTTCGGTCAGGCTCCGCAGGATGAAGCCGTCGTGTCCGGTCTTCCAGATCACCGTGCCGGTCACGGCCACCTGCGCCAGCGTGGTCGGCGCGGCACTACCCGGGGCGGGAACGGTCTGCGCCTGGGTGGCGGGCAGGGTCAACAGGGCAGCCAGAAGCAGAGGGCGGGACATGCCTCACGGTACGCGGCAGGACGAGCAAGAGTTGCCGCAGGTGCCCTACTTGCGCCGCCGCAGGAAGCTCAGCCACCCGGCGCGTTCGGGTTGCCGGGCCGGGGCGAAGTCCTCCATCCTGATCTCCGCTTCCGGGTGTGGCGCGGCCTCCCAGCCGTACTCGGTGGCGATCAGGCCTCCGAAGCGTCCGGCGGCGTACAGCGCGTGCGTGCGCTCCTGCTCCTCGGTGACGGCGCGCGGGTCGGCCAGCGCCTGCAGCATCGCCTGAAGGCTCTCGTCGTCGCACTGCCACGCGCCCTGCGTGAACACCGCTTCCTTACCGTAAACGCGAATCCTGGCCGACATGCACTCCTCGCAACGTGACGGGGCCGGGGTCCCGCCGTTCAGTTGTCTTGACCCGCCCAGCATAGCGCACGCCGGGCCGCGACCTGCGATACGGATTCCGTTTGTTTCGCTGACAATCCGGTAAAGTTCCGGATTGTCACCTCCACGTCCGGAACCCGGTTCTCTCCTACTCGCATCCGCTCGGACTGAACGGCTTACAAGGCCGTTCAATCGGAGTCCGTATGAGGTGCGCGCGGCCCGGCGTGCGTGAGGCTCAGCTGACCTTCTCGCCGAAACGGCGTTCGTTCCCGGCGTGCAGTTTGCGGATGTTCTCGCGGTGCTGCCACACGATCAGCGCGGCCAGCGCCGAGACGACCAGCGACAGCCACAGCGGCGCGCCCAGCAGGTACGCCGTGAACGCGCCCGTCAGCGCGCCCAGGATGCTGCCCGCCGACACGAACCGCGTGAGCCACACGGTCGTGATGCCCATCAGGAAGAAGCCCAGGCCCGCCACGGGCAGCAGCGCACAGATCGTCCCGAACGTGGTCGCCACGCCCTTGCCGCCCCTGAACTTCAGGAACGGACTGAAGTTATGCCCGATCACGGCGGCCACCCCGCACGCCGCCTGCATGGGCGCGTCCAGGCCCAGCGCACGCGCCAGCCAGATCGCCAGCGCGCCCTTGAGAATGTCGAAGATCGCCACGACGATGGCCGGGCCCTTGCCCAGGGTCCGCAGGACGTTCGTGGAACCGCTGTTGCCACTCCCGACCTTCAGGATGTCCACGCCACGCGTGCGGGCCACCCAGGCCGCCGCCGGAATCGCTCCGACCACATAAGAAATCAGCACCGCCAGCACGGCAATAAAGGTCACAGTTGCATTCTAGGGCATCGGCGGGCCGCGCATCCCTGCGGGCCGGACGGCATACGGCCCGGCCCCAGATTTGATTTTCCTGCCCTGACCCGCTAATCTGCTGTGCGCTGGAACGGTGCCCGAGTGGTTGAAGGGGCACGCCTGGAAAGCGTGTGTACGGGCAACCGTACCGAGAGTTCGAATCTCTCCCGTTCCGCCAGCCAGAATCAGAGCGTCGCAGTCGGCCCCAGGCCTGCTCCGGCGCTCTGTTCATTGCTTCCGTCCTGTCCTGCCCCTGGCCCCCGCGCCGGGGGTTTTTCATTCGCCGGAAATCTTGAACTGCGGGGACTGGTTTCAGGCCGGCGGGGTGACGTATGGTGCCGCTTGCACCTACAACTTCAGTTTCCGGCCGGCGCGCCGTTGCCCGGCCCCATCTGCCGCGTCCCGCTCTGCCCGGAGGAAATCCCGTATGCCCAGATCGTTCCTGTCGTCTGCCCGTCTGCCTGCCGCCCTGATCCTGAGTGCCGCGCTGGCGGCCTGCTCGTCCGCTCCGCAGCCGCAACTGGCGGCCACCGCTGGCCTCCCGGCGGGGTTCAGTGAGGCGCAGACGGCGCTGCTGGCCGAGGGAAGCGGCCGGGGCGGCGCCCTGAGCGCGCAGGCGGCCGCGTGCCCCACGGCGCTGGCCCTGCCGTTCGGGCAGAGCGGCCTGGATACCGGCGTGTACTGGTACGCCAGGGGCGAGAGCGGCAGCCCCGGCGGGGTGGGCTGCAAGGCCCGCGCGGACGGCGCGGCGATCAGCGGGTACTACGACCCGGCGAAGCCCGTGATGCTGTTCGTGCACGGCTGGCAGGACGGCAGCACGGTGGCGGGCGTGCGCGACAACTTCTACTTCAGTGACGGCAACCTGAATGTCGCGGACGCCTGGATCAATGCCGGGTGGAACGTGGCGCTGTTCCACTGGACGCAACTGGCCGACGACGAGGGCACCGTCAGCGTGCCGTACCACTCTCAGGCGAAGATCTGGACGGCCGGGTACTCGTACCGCGACACGCTGGGCCGCACGCAGAACATCGGCATGCGCTACCGCACCCCGACCGGCGCGTACTCGGTGACGGGCGCCCCCACCGTCAGCGCCGGGCAGCTGTTCTACAACGCCTACCGCAGCGCCCTGAGCCAGTGGACGTACAGCGGCGCCGAGGGCGTGCGCGTCATGGGGCACTCGCTGGGCGCGCAGATGGCCCTCGCCATGACCGAAAAAGCCTACGCCGACGCTGGCCTGAGCGCCGCGAAACGCCCCCGGCGCGTGATCCTGGCCGACCCGTTCTGGTCGCCCGCCAGCGCCGCCTACGGCCACTCGTACGCCTACCTGAGCCCCGACGCGAACCCCGCCGCCCGCAGCGCCCGCATCGCGCAGACCCTGAAAAGCAGCGGCGTGGCCGTCGAGTGGATCAAGTCCAGCCGCCTGCTGGACCTGGGCGGCGACAACAACCTGAACATGGCTAAATTCATCAGCCGTACCGAGGTCTTCCCGGACTACGTGTTCGACCTGAACCCCGCCAGCGGACTGGCCCGCAAGCACGGCGCCGCGCCCCGCTGGTACCTCTGGAGCCGCTCGTTCGCCGCGAACGGGGCCGTCAGCGCCGCGAACACCCAGTCGGTCGCCGTGACCCGCATGAACAGCGGCGTGCGCTACGACCAGAACGGCGGCAAGAGTAGCGCCACGCCCGGCGACGACACCTTCGTCAGCGCCGCCAATCCCTGACCAGCGGCCTCTGACCGGTGGGGGAGAGGCGTGCCGCACACCTCCCCCCACCGGTCACGGGTCAGGTGGTGCGGACCCGCCACGCGCTGAACAGCGGCAGCAGCGCCAGGACGGCGCAGGCTCCGGCCAGGACGGGGAAGCCGGCGCGGGCGATGATCACGCCGCCCAGCGCGGTGCCCACGCCCGCCGCGACGTACCCCAGGCCGTCCGTGACGCCCTGCGCGGCCGGGAAGCGGGTCAGGGACTTGCTGCCCGCCACGAACGCGAGGTTCCAGCCGAGGCCCAGCAGGAACATGCTGACGGCCAGCCACGCCGCGCCGCTCAGGGGGGCGCTCAGGGCGGCGGCGGCCAGCAGCAGCGCGCCGCTGACGTACCCGAAGCGCAGGCCCAGCCGGTCGATCAGCGGGCCGGTCAGCCAGCCGAAGCCGAACATGCCCAGGATGTGCCCGCTGATCAGCGCGGCGACCGCGCCGTGATCCATGCCCATGTGGTGCGCCCGCAGCGGCGTGAGGCTCATCAGGGTGACCATCAGGCCCTGCGCGGCGGCCAGGGCCAGCGCGGTGCTGCGCACGCCGGGAATGGCGAAGGCCGCCCGGACCGTCAGTTTCGCGGGGGCAGCAGCCTGGGCAGGCCGCGCGGTGGGCGCAGGGGTGGGGGCGGTGGGCCGCCACAGGCGGATCAGCAGGGCCGCGACGCCCAGCAGCGTCCCGCCGACCAGCCACCCGGCGACCTCCGGGGTGCTGCCCAGCGCCGCGCCCAGCGTCTCGATGGGCCGGGACGCCCCGGTGATCAGGAACGACCCGAGTACGCTCATGAGCATCAGCGCGCCCAGCGCCGCGCCGCGCCGGTCGTCGGGCACGCTCTCGGCGGCGGCGTAGCGTGCCTGCTGGTACCCGCCCTGCGCCGCGCCCATCAGGCACGCGCCCAGCAGGAACACGGGCAGCAGCTCCCAGCGGGCGCCCACGAAGCCCACGGCGGCCCCCAGCGCCCCGAGCGCGAAGGCGGCGCTCAGGCCGGTGCGGCGGCCCCGGCGGATCATCAGCGCCCCGAACGCCCCGGCCGACAGCGCCGCCGACGTGCTGATCAGCGTGCTGGGCAGGCCCACCAGCGTCTCGAAGTGCAGGCCGCTCATGATCAGGCTGGCCAGCACGGTGCTGACGGTGGTCGCGCCGGTCGCCAGGGCCTGCGCGGCGTACAGGGGAGCCAGCCTCCCGACGTTCAGGGCGGGGCGGGGCAGCGCGGCGTCACTCATGCCGGCATGATGACAGCCCCGCGCCGCTCACGCCGCGCACCACTCACGCCTCGCCCTGCGCCTGCCAGCGGGCCTGCACCGCGCCGCGCAGGTACGTGGCGGCGTCCTCGGTGCTGGCTCCGGGCGTGAATACGCGCCCCACGCCCAGTTCCGCCAGGGTCGGCAGGTCCTGATCGGGGATGATGCCGCCCCCGAACACGATGATGTCCTGCGCGTCCTGCTCGCGCAGCAGGGTCATGACCTCCCGGAAGTAGTGCATGTGCGCGCCGGACAGCACGCTCAGGCCGATGGCGTCCACGTCCTCCTGCACGGCGGCGTTCACGATCATCTCGGCCGTCTGGCGCAGGCCGGTGTAGATGACCTCCATGCCCGCGTCCCGCAGGGCGCGCGCCACGACCTTCGCGCCACGGTCGTGGCCGTCCATGCCGGGTTTGGCGATCAGTACTCGAATTCGGCGGTCCTGTGTCATGTGGTTCCTCCTGCCCCCGTCTCGGCTGACCGGGCGGCGCACTCTTGCATTCAGAGGGGCCGGAGGACGGTTCGCGCCGCACCTCCCGGACCCTAACGGGCGTTTGGTTGCCATTCTACGCACCGCCGCGCCCGACTGTCCCGCCCTGCCGTCTGGAGCGCCCGTCGTGACCGGTCGTCACGCGCCCATCAGGAACGCGGTGTACAACCCTTCTCATGAGCGCCCTGCTGCCCCTGACCCTGGCCGTGCTGACCTCGCTGCCCACGCCCACGCCATCCGCACCGGGTCCAGCCACGCCCAGCCCCGCGCTGGTCGGGACGACCTGGGTGTTGCAGACCGTGCAGCCCGCCGGCCGCGCGCCCATCACGCCCGGCGCGCGCCTGACCCGCCCCACCCTGACCCTGACCGCCCCCACCCTGAGCGGCAGCGGCGCCGAACTGACCCTGGGCGGCAGTACCGGATGCAGCCCCCTGAGCGGCGCGGCCCGCCTGGGCACCGCCGGCCCGCTGAAAACGGCCACGCTGCTGCTGCGCGGCGTGCAGGGCGGTAGCAGTCAGACCTGCACCGACGCCGCCCTGAGCCTGCGCGAGGACTACCTGAACCTGCTGCGCGCCACCACCCGCTACGCCCTGAGCGGCGACACCCTGACCCTGAGCGCCGGGAAGGGCCGCCTGACCTTCCGCGCGACCACCGGAGACCGCCTGAACACCACCCTGAACGGCGCCTGGACCGTCACGCGCCTGAACGCCGCAGGGCGCGACCTGCCCATCAGCGGCCTGCTGAATGTCAGCTTCGACGGGCCGAAAGTGACGCTGGGCGGCGTGGTCGGCTGCAACGCCCTGCGCGGCACCGGGGCGCTGCTGGACAGCCCGGCGCGCGTGACCTTCGGGCCGGTCAGTTCGACCCGCATGGCCTGCACGCCCACCCAGGCGCAGGCGGAAACCGCCCTGACCGGCCTGCTGCGCGCCCCGCTGACCGTCACGCAGGCGGGCAGCACCCTGACCCTCAGCGGCGCGGTCGGCACCCTGACCCTCACGCGCGGCCCCCAGTCCACCGCGACCCCGGCGCCCACCCCGGTCATGCCCGACCCGGCCGCCACGTACACCCTGACCCGCGTGAACGGCGCGCCCGCGCCCGCCACCGCCCGGCCCGTCAGCCTGACCTTCCGGGACGGGCGGGTGGGCGGCGTGGACGGCTGCAACAACGTGGGCGCGCCCTACGCCCTGCGCGGCACTCTACTGAGCCTGACCGGCCCGGCCTTCACGACCCGCATCGCCTGCCCGGAAACCGGCGTGAACCTGATCGGCCTGCTGGACCGCGCACCCACCCTGACCGTGCAGGGCGCCGCCGGACGCGGGCAGACCCTGACCCTGACGGTGGACGCCACCCCCGACGCGCCCGCCGAACGCTGGGAATTCCAGGCCCGCTGAAGGTAAGCCTGACGCACACAGAAGGGCGGCACTCCACATCTGGAAGTGCCGCCCTTGATGTTGTACGGCGTTCAGCGGGCCAGCAGCACCGCCAGCGCTGCCAGCGCGGCCGGGACCGTCTGGATGAACAGGATGCGGCGGTTCGCGGTCGCCGCGCCGTACAGGCCCGCGACCGCCACGCACGCCAGGAAGAACAGCTGAATCGCCGCCGAGCCGGTGACCAGACCCCAGATCAGCCCAGCTGCCAGGAAGCCGTTGTACAGGCCCTGGTTGCCCGCCATGACGCGCGTCGTCGCCGCGAGTTCCGGCGTGGTCCCGAAGGCCTTCATGGCGCGCGGGGTGGTCCACAGGAACATCTCCAGCACCAGGATGTACACGTGCAGCAGGGCGATCAGGCCCACCAGCGCGGCGGCGAGCAGGGTCATGCGCCCAGCTTGGAGGTCCGGGCGACCACCCGGTCACGGCCCAGCGTGGCGAGCAGGTCCGGCAGGTCCGGGCTCTCCATGGTGCCTGCCACGGCCGCGCGCACGGGCGGCATGACCTTCCCGAGCTTCAGCCCACGCTCCTCGGCGAACGCCGCGAAGGCCGCCTTGATGGACGCCGCGTCAAAGGTCGGCAGGTTCTTCAGCGTGGCAGCCAGTTCCGGCAGCAGCTCGCGCGCGTCGTCGATGGCCGCCTGCGCCTTCTCGGTCACCGGGTACTCCTCGGACCAGAAGTAGGGGGTCTTCTCCATGAATTCGCTGAACACCTCGATGCGCGGCGTCATCAGGCGCACGACCGAGCGGAAGTAGTCGTCCAGGGGGAGATTCACCTTCTGATCGGCCAGGAAGGCGTGCAGCCTCCGGGCGACCTCGTCCTCGCTCAGTACCTCGCGCAGGTACTTGCCGTTGTACCAGCGCAGCTTCGCCTGATCGAACACCGGGCCGCCCAGCGTCACGTCCTCCAGGCGGAACACCCGCTCGAACTCGGCCAGATCGAACACTTCCAGGCCGTCCGGGTGCGTCCAGCCCATCGTCGCCAGGAAGTTCAGCATCGCCTCGGGCAGGAAGCCCTGCCCCTGGTACCACTCGACGCTCGTGGGGTTCTTGCGCTTGCTGATCTTGGACTTGTCCGAGTTGCGCAGCAACGGCATGTGCGCGAACACCGGCTCATCCCACCCGAAGGCGCGGTACAGCAGCACGTGAATGGGCGTGCTGGTGATCCACTCCTCGGCCCGGACGACATGCGTCACGCCCATCAGGCGGTCGTCCACGACGTTCGCCAGGTGATAGGTGGGGAAGCCGTCGGCCTTCAGCAGCACCTTGTCGTCGATCTCGCGGTTCTGGAAGTGAATCGGGTCGCGCAGCAGGTCGTTCACGACCGTCTCGCCCTCACGCGGGACCTTCAGACGGATCACGGCCGCCTCGCCCGCCTCTGCCCGCGCCTGCGCCGCTGCCGGGTCCAGGTCGCGGCTGGGCACGGCGATCACGCGGCCCTCCGCCTGCGCCGCCTCGCGCAGCGCCGACAGCTCATCGGCCGTCTCGAAGGCGTAGTAGGCGTGCCCGCTCGCCACGAGCCCACGGGCGTAATCGCCGTACAGGTCGAAGCGCTCACTCTGACGGTACGGGCCGTTCGGGCCGCCCTGAAGCGGCGACTCGTCGGGCGTCAGGCCCAGCCACGCCATCATCTGGAAGATGCGCTTCTCGCTGTCCGGCACGTAGCGGTTGCGGTCGGTGTCCTCGACGCGCAGGATGAACTTCCCGCCCGACTGGCGGGCCAGGGTGTGGTTGAACAGGCCGATGTACGCGGTGCCCACGTGGGGGTCACCCGTGGGACTCGGAGCAATGCGGGTCACGACAGACATGACGCACAGCATACGAGGCGGCGGGGCGTTCCTGCCTTCCCACCCGTCCCGCCCTGCCCGTCCCGCCCTGTCCGCGCCGCCCGCCCGGCCCCCCCCGGCTGCCAGGGCCTATGCTGCCAGGGCATGTCCCCGCACCCCGACCCGTCCCCGACCGATCACCCGGCCCCTGCCACGCGCCTGACGCAGACCACCACCCGCCTCTTCGGCTACTACCCCGGCACGGTCGCGCTGGTCACGGCCGCGCACGCCGGCACGCGCAACGTCATGGCCGCCGGCTGGCACACCGCCCTGAGCGAGACGCCGCCCCTGTACGGCGTGTCGCTGGGCCGCGAACGCGCCACGTACCCGCTGATCCGCGCGTCCGGGGCGTTCGGCGTGAACTTCCTGCCGCTGGCCCGCGCGGACGCCATCCACGGCAGCGGCCTGCACAGCGCCCACGACGGCACCGACAAGCACGCCCTGCTGAACCTGCCCACCCTGAGCGAGCAACCCCTGGCGCTGAGCGGCGCGTACCTGCACTACACCTGCCGGGTCACGCAGGTCATCCCGGTCGGGGATCACGACCTGATCGTCGGGCACGTGCAGGAGGTCCGCTTCGACCCGGACGCCTTCGACCCGCGCGGCCTGCTCGCCGCCCCGCCCGCCCTGTACCTGGGCCGCAGCCTGTACGCCACCCTGGGCGCCGACCGGCTGGACGCCCGCCCAGACGGGCTGTAATACGGACTCCGATTGAAAGGGCTGCAAAGACCCTTCAATCCGAGCGGATGCGAGTAGGAGGGAAACGGGTTCCGGACGTGGAGCCGGCAATCCGGCGAAGTTCCGGATTGTTGGCGAAACAACCGGAATCCGTATGACGAACCTCACACTCGCCGACACCGCCCTGACGCGCCTCCCCGATGGTCAGGGGCGTGAACCGCTCCGCTCGCCAGTCCGTCCGTCTCGTCCAGGCCCTGCTGCCGCTGCTGCTGACCGGCGCCGCGCACGCCGCCGCGTTCAGCGTGGGCGGCGAGATCCGCAACCCCACCGCGACCCGCCCGCTGGGCAGCGGGGAACTGCGCGTCCTGATGACCAACCTGGGCGGCGGCTGGCTGCTGGGCATGGGCCCCCTGACCGGCACGCGCTTCAACGTCGTGGTGCCCGGCACCTTCCAGCCGCCCGTGCAGCCCCTGGATGTCTGCCCCGGCGTGAAGGTCACGCCCGCCGGGGCACGCACGTACACCGCCGAGACCCTGCTGCTCTTCAATCCCGCCACGAACGCAGTCGCCACGCTCGTGCAGGGCGACGCGCCCACCGACCCCACCGAGCGCGGCCAGTGGATCTACAGTGACCGCACCGTCACCCTGAGCGGCCGCTGCGCCGGCCTGAACACCTACTACGCCCTGACCCTGCGGCCCGGCTGGACCGGCGTGACGACCGAGAGCCGCGACGGACGCTTCGAGATCCGCAACGCCCGCCGCAACCTGCCGTACTGGGTGCAGCCGGTCCTGAGCACCGCCGCGCGCCAGACCTTCCCGGCGCTGTTCAGCGGGCAGCGCAGCGCCTTCAACCGCTGATACGGACTGCCGGTTGTTTCGACGGCAATCCGGAAGTTCACCGCCCCTGACGGCTCCACGTCCGGAGGGGCGTTTCTCTCCTGCTCTGCGGTGCAGCTCTACGAGTCGCATCCGCTCGGACCGGGCGGGCTTTGCAGCCCATTCAATCGGAGTCCGTATGAGTGGTTCTGCTAGCGCGGCGCGGCGTCCCGGCCGCGTGGCACGTCCCGCACGCCACGCCGCCCGAACGAGTGCGCGAGGTCCCGTTCGCTCAGGCGCAGCACGGTCGGGCGGCCGTGCGGGCAGGCCCAGGGGTGCTCGCAGGCGCCCAGGGCGCGCAGGACCGCCTCGCCGCGCGCGTGGTCCAGCATGCCGGCCTTCAGGGCGGGCGCGCAGGCCAGCCGCGCCAGCACGTCCCGGCGCGGGTCCGGATGGTCGCCCAGCGCGGCCTCCACGATCTGCTCGTGCAGGCGCGGCACGCCCAGCGCCGCCAGCGTGGCGGGCACGGTCCGCAGGCGCGCCAGTCCCGCGCCGAAGTCCTCCAGGGTCAGGCCCCAGGCCTGGAGCGCGGCGGCGCGTTCGTGCAGGCGGGCGGTCTGTTCGGGCGTCAGGTGCAGCAGTTCCGGTTCGGGCAGTTCGGCGGGCGGTTCGGCCTCCAGGGTGCGGGTCAGGTGCTCGAACAGGGCGCGTTCGTGCGCGGCGTGCGCGTCCACGATCCACAGGTCCCCCTCGCCCTGCGCCAGCAGGTACAGGTCCTGGTACACGCCCAGCAGCGTCAACGCCGGGAAGGTCCCCTGCGCGGCCTCCTCGCGTCCGGCCTCTGGCGGTGCGAGCAGCGCCGGGGCCGCCCGCGCCAGCGGATGCGCCGCCAGCGCCGCCGCCACCGCCGAACGCACCCGCGCCGCCACGCCCGGCAGGTCCGCCAGCGCCACGACCTGCTTGGCCGGATGCACGTTCGGGTTGTGATCCTCCGGTGCCACCGTCAGGTCCAGCACGCACAGCGGCGCCGCGCCCGCCGGGAGCAACTCCGCGAAGCCCTCGATCACGGCCCGTTCCAGTTCCGGCGGGGCCAGGATGGGCCGCCCGTTCACGCTGAAATGCATCCGGTCGCGCCGCGCCCGCGTCAGCTCCGGGCGGGACACCACGCCCCGCACGCCGCCGGCCACGACGGTCAGCACCCGGTTCGCGCTGAGCGGGCCGTACACGCTCGCCACCGCGCCCCGGTGATCGCCCGGCGCGTGCGTCAGGCGCACGTCCCCGTCCACGCACAGCCGCCAGTACAGCCCCGGATGGTGCAGCACGTACCGGCCCAGCAGCGCCGTCACCTCGCGCACCTCGGCCGCCGCCGGAGCCTGCGTCCGCAGCCGCCCCGGCAGCGCCGCGAACAGGTTGCGCACCGTCACGGTCGTTCCCGCCGGAGCCGACGTGCGCGACACCTCCACCTCGTCCCCGCAGGCCCGGACCTCGCAGGCGCCCACCTGCGCCGCCGGGCGCGTCACCAGCTGCAACTCGCCCGCCTGCGCCGCCGCCCACAGCGCCTCGCCCCGGAAGCCCAGCGTCGTCACCGCGTCCACCGACGCCGCGTCCGGCGCCAGCTTGCTCGTCGCGTGCCGCCGCGCCGCCAGCCCCGCCGAGGCCGCCGGAATGCCCGACCCGTTGTCCCGCACCCGCACCAGCCCCAGCCCGCCGCCCTCCAGGTCCACCTCCAGGCGGGTCGCGCCGGCGTCCAGCGCGTTCTCGATCAGTTCCCGCACCACGTCCAGCGGCCGCGACACCACCTCACCCGCCGCGATCAGCCGCGCGACGTGAGGGGGCAACACATGAATCGTCATCGTCCCCCGAGGCTAGCGCAGCCGCGCCCTGCCAATCCCGCCCCGCACCGCTTTTTCGGGGCTGACCGGGGTTCAGTGTTCGTCCGGCAGCACCTTCCCCGGATTGAGGATGTTCAGCGGGTCCAGCAGCGCCTTGACCTCACGCATCAGGTCCAGCGCCTCGCCGTGCTGCGCCCGCAGGAAACGCCGCTTGTGCAGGCCCACGCCATGCTCGCCACTGCACGTGCCGCCCACCCGCAACGTCTCGGCCACCATCCGGTCGTACGTGACCCCGATCCGCTCCCAGGTGGCCGCGTCCCCGGCCGGCGCGTGGAACAGCACATGAAAATTCCCGTCCCCCACATGCCCCAGCACGCTCGCGTCCAGCCCGGCCTCCCGCAGCCGCTCGTGCGTGAACGCGATCACGCCCGCCAGTTCATGCAGCGGCACGCACAGGTCGGTGCTCAGGAACACCTCGCCCGGATACAGCGCCTTGAGGGCGTAGAAAGCGCGGTGCCGCGCCTCCCACAACCCCTCCAGTTCCGCCGCGCCGCGCGCCACCTGCACGTCCCGCGCGCCCGCATCCCGGAACAGCTCCGCGCACAGCGACAGCGCCTCCTCCAGCGCCGCGCCGGACGGCCCGGTCAGCTCGGCCCACAGGGTCGGCACCTCCGGGAACGCCCGGCCCAGGTGCCGGTTCACGGCCCGCAACCCCTGCGCGTCCATCAGTTCCAGCCGCTCGGGTTGCAGGGCCGCGCCCATCACCCGCGCCGCCGCGTCCGCCGCCGCCGTCAAGTCCGGGAACGCCCCGCGCAGCGCCGCCCGGTGCGCCGGCAGCGGCCACAGCCGCACCGTCAGCTGCGTGATCACCCCCAGCGTGCCCTCCGCGCCCAGGAACAGGTGCCGCAGGTCGTACCCGGCGCTGCTCTTGCGCGCCCGGCTGCCCAGGCTCAGCACCCGCCCGTCCGCCAGCGCCACCCGCAACGCCAGCACGTTCTCGCGGGTCGTGCCGTACCGCACGGCCGCCGTGCCGCTCGCGTTCGTGGACGCCATGCCGCCCAGCGTCGCCTCCGCCCCCGGATCCACCGGGAAGAACAACCCGTGCGGCCGCAGCGCCCGGTTCAGCTGCGGGTACGTCACGCCCGGCTCCACCACCGCCAGAAAGGAAGCCGGGCAGACCTCCACGATGCCCGTCAGGCCGCTCAGGTCCAGGGACACCGCGCCGGGCGGCGGAATCAGCTGCCCCTCCAGACTGCTGCCCGCCGCGAACGGCACCACCGGAAAGGCGAACCCGCGCGCCAGCGCCAGCAGCTGCACCACGTCGGCCTCGCCCCGCGCGAACAGCACCGCGCCGGGCCGCGCGAACTCCAGCCCGCTCTCATCGCGGCCGTGCGCGTCCAGCACCGCGCCCGCCGTACTCAGGGCCTCCCCGAACGCTTCCCGCAACGCCGCGAGCGCCCCCGCCGACAGCTCAGATTCAGGCATGCCCCACTATGCCGCGCCTGCGCCCCGCGGGCAGGCAGGTCTGGTCGGTCAGGATTGGGCGACCGGCTCTGCGCCCGCGCCCAGTTCCCGTTGCCAGCGGTGCAGGGTTTCCAGCGCCTGCATGGGCGTCAGGCGGCCGAGGTCCAGCGTGGCGAGTTCGCGCCGGAGGCGGGTGTCGTCGCCCTGCACGCTCAGGGCGCCCAGCAGGCGGGCGGCGCGGGTGGTGACCGCTCCCGGCAGTCCGGCCAGTCGGGCGACTTCCACGCCGTAGCTCTGGCGGGCCGCGCCGGGCACGACCTGATGGTAGAAGGTCAGGCCGCCGCTGCCGGCGGCGCCGTTCTCAAGCTGCACTTCCTCGGCGGCCACGTGCAGGTTGATCAGGCCGGGCAGGTCGCTTTCCAGGCGGGTCAGTTCGAAGTAGTGCGTGGCGAACAGCGTGTGCGCGCCCGCCGCGTGCAGGTGTTCCAGCGCGGCCTGCGCGATGGCGAGGCCGTCGAGGGTACTCGTGCCGCGCCCGATCTCGTCGAGGATGACGAGGCTGCGGGCGGTGGCGCCGTGCAGGATGGCGGCCAGTTCGCTCATCTCGACCATGAACGTCGAGCGGCCCCCGGCGAGGTCGTCGCTGGCGCCGATGCGGGTGTGGATGGCGTCGTAGACCGGCAGTTCGGCCCGGTCGGCCGGCACGAACGACCCGATCTGGTGCAGCAGGGCGCACAGGGCGGCGGTGCGCAGGTACGTGCTCTTCCCGGCCATGTTCGGGCCGGTCAGCAGCAGGGTGCGCTGGCCCTCGCCCAGGCGCACGTCGTTCGGCACGAAGCGCCCGCCCAGGCTGCCTTCCACGACCGGGTGCCGGGCCTGCGTCAGCTGCGTGTGGCCGGCGGTGGTGACGGGCCGGACCCAGCCGCCCAGCGCGGCCATCTCGGCCAGGGCGGCCAGCACGTCCAGTTCGCTCAGGGCGCCGGCGGCGTCGGACAGCGCCTCGGCGTGCGCGGCCAGCGAGTCGCGCAGGTCCGTGAACACCTCCAGTTCCAGGCGTTCGCTCGCGGCGTCCAGCCGGGCGATCTCGCGTTCGCGTTCCCGCAGGTCCGGGCGGGTGAAGCGCGCGCGGTCCTTCAGCGTGGCGATCTGCCGGTAGTCGGCCGGGACCTTGCCCAGGTGGGCGCCCGTGACTTCCAGGTAGTAGCCGAACACGCCGTTAAACCCGACCTTGAGGCTGGGAATGCCAGTGCGGGCGCGTTCGCTGACCTCCAGTTCCGCCAGCCACGCGCGGTGCCCGATGGCCGCGCCGCGCAGTTCGTCCAGGCCCGCGTGGAAACCGTCGCGGATCAGGCCGCCGTCGCCCGCGCGGATGGGCGGCTCGTCCACCAGGGCCGCGCGGATGCGGGTCACGACGTCCGGCAGGCCCTCCAGGCGCGTGCGGACGGTTGCCAGGAGTCCCGACTGGCCGTCCAGCAGCGCCGCCGCCTCGGGCAGCAGGTCCAGCGTGCGCGCCAGGGACGCCACCTCGCGCGGCGTGGCCCGGCGGGTCGCCACGCGCGCTGCCAGCCGCTCCAGGTCGTGCGCGCGGTACAGCAGGGACCGGGCGGCGCCGCGCAGGTCCGGCGCGCGGGTCAGGGCTTCCACGCTGTCCAGCCGGGCGCGGATGCTCACCTCGTCCAGCAGCGGGGCGCGCAGCCACGCCCGCAACCTCCGCCGCCCGCCGGCCGTGCGGGTGTGACCCAGCGTGTCCGTCAGGGTGCGGCCCTGCGGGGACTGCGCCGTGAACAGCTCCAGCGCCCGCACGGCCGCGTCCGGCAGGCGCATGTGCGCGCCCGGCTCGAAACGCACCACGCGCCGCACCATGTCCAGCCGCCCCTGCTGCGTCACGCGCGCGTACCCCAGCACCGCCCCGCAGGCCCGGCGCAGCGCCGCCGACGCCAGTTCCGGCGACACCTCGCCCAGCACGGTCAGCAGTTCGGCCTGCGCGGCGTCCTCGTCGAAGGTGGCGGGCGAGAGCATCACGGGAAACCGCGCCTGGAAGTCCGAGAGCAGCGCCGCGTTCCCCGACAGTTCCGGCGCCAGCAGCACCTCCCGCGCCCGCCAGCGCGACAGCTCGTCGTACAGCGCCAGGCGCGTGTGGAACGCCGCGCAGCGGAACTCGCCCGTACTGACGTCCAGCAGCGCCAGCGCGTACCCGTCCCCGGTGGCGACCGCCGCGAGGTAATTCTCGTCCGCGCCCAGGTGCCGCTCCTCGGTCACGGTGCCCGGCGTGAGCAATTGCGTGACCTTGCGTTCCACCAGCCCGCTGCCGGGTTCCTCGACCTGATCGGCGACCGCCACGCACACGCCCGCCGAGAGCAGCCGCTCCACGTGTCCGTCCAGGGCGCGCAGCGGAATGCCCGCCATGGGCGTACTGAAGTCCCGGCTGCTCTTGTGCGTCAGGGCCAGCCCCAGCAGCCGCGCGGCGCGTTCGGCGTCCTCGCCGAAGGTCTCGTAGAAATCACCGACCTGAAACAGCAGCAGCGCGTGCGGCAGCTGCGCGGCCACCTCGTCGCGCATCCGCACGTACTGTTCCAGCATGGGCGGGAGTGCGCCCGACCCGGTTCCCTTCAGGACGTTCTGAGCCCGCATCCCGCGCAGCATAGCGGCGGCGCGCCCCGCCTGACAGCGGCGGCGGCACAAACGGAGACGCGGCAGGGGAGGGGTGGCCGGAGGGCGCAGCGAAAACGCCCGGCGTGACCGGGCGGGAGGGGTGAACTCGGGGGGTTGTGCGCCGTTACTCGTCGCAGCCGAGGGCGCGCAGCAGGTCGAGTTCCGTGATGGGACGGACGGGCAGGGCCGGCGCAGCAGGCTGGGCGGGACGGCGGAAGAAGAGACGGCGCAGCAGTGCAGTCATGGGGGCTCCTGAACTTCAATGAATCTGATGTGATCCTGACTGTACATGAAGAGCACTTCATGGGGATGTGATGAACCTCACCCTGCCGGCGCAGCAGCGCGGCGCGCCGTCCGGGCAGGTGCGGGCCGTGCGGCGCGCTGAACCGTGTCCCGGTTCGCCCGCCTGCGGGAACGGCGCGGCCTACCATGCCGGACATGGCTTACGATCCCCGCATGAACTACGACCCCGCCCGCAAACTCACGGACGGCGACGTGCAGGACCTGAAACCCGACGGCTGGTACGGCGACGACGGCAAACTGTTCCGCGAGTTCGAGTTCGGCACGTACCAGCAGGGCGTGGACTTCGCCATGCGGGTCGCCGCGCAGGCCGAGGAACGCGGCCACCACCCGGACCTGCATATCTACTTCCGCAAGGTCCGCGTCAACTTCTTCACGCATGACGCGGGCGGCGTCACGCAGGCCGACATCGACGGCGCGCGGGCCGTGGACACCCTCCTGCCCGCCCCGGACGCCCAGGCGGACCAGGATTGAAACTCCGCATTCCCGACGCGGACGTCCTGTGGGACGCCCTGCCTGACGCGCGCCGCCACGAACGGACCCTGCACGTCCAGCCGGGCGACCTCGACGACCTGAACCACGTGAACAACACCGTGTACCTCGCGTGGTGCGAGCAGGTCGCCCGCGAACACGCCCTGCGCCTGGGCATGGGCACCGACGCCCTGAGCGCCCTGGGCGCCGTGCCGGTCGCGCGCCAGCACGTCATCACGTACCACCGCCCGGCCGTGCTGGGCGACGCGGTGCGGGTCCGCACGGCCCTGACCCTGCACGCCGGGGTCCGCAGCGTGCGCGCCTACGCCCTGGACCGCGTGAACCCCGCCGACCCCGAAGGCGGCGTGCGTCTGGCTGAATGCCAGACCGAGTGGGTGTGGGTGGACCCCGTCACGGGCCGCCCCAAACGCGCGCCCGAGACGGTCAGCGACCGCTTCGGGTTCAGCGACGCCGTGTTCAGCCGCTGAAGCCAGAGCCGCTGAAGCCGGGTGGGCGGCCTACCCCAGGTCGCCCAGCGTCCCGGCGGGCAGCAGCACGGCGCGCGCCGGTGCGCCGTCCACCTCGGTCAGCGGCAGCGGCAGGCAGATCAGGTCGTACCCGCCGTCCGGCACGCCGCTCAGGTTCAGGCCCTCCAGGATCAGGACGCCCGCCTCGCGGCAGGCGTGGTGCCCGTCGAGCGTCTTGCTCGTCAGCGGGTCCACGCTGGGTGCGTCCGTGCCGATCAGGGTCACGCCGCGCCGCGCGGCCTCCCGCACGAACGCCGGGGACAGCGCGGCAAACACGGTAGGGAATTCCTGCCAGTGCGCGGGCTGCCCGGTGTTCAGCAGCAGCCGGGGCGGCAGGCTGCCCGGCAGGTCCGCCAGGGCGTCCTCCTCGACCGTCAGCGGCTCGCCGCGTCCCTGCACGCTGACCACCCGGCACGGCCCGACGTAGGTGGCCAGCGGCACGCCGCTCATCTTCACGCCCGCGTCGTCGTAGTGCCACGGGGCGTCCACGTGCGTGCCGGTGTGCGTGCTGGTGCTCAGCTCGCCGGTGTTCACGCTGTCGCCCTGCGCGATCCGGGCGCCCGGCGTGACCCGGAACAGGGCGTCGCCAGGCCAGTTCGGATGGCCGGGCGTGAGCAGGCGGGAGATGTCGATGGGGTAACGCGGCATACCCCACCATAACAACCGGCTCCGCGCCCCATTGCGCCCATGACGCGCATCCCGGACAATGAGGCATGAACCTGCGGACGCTGGGGGAACTGTCCGTGGAGGGCGTGACCTTCCGGCGCGAGAAGGTGTTGCTGCTGCTGGCGTTCCTGTGCCTGGAAGGCCCGCAGCCGCGCCGCCGACTCGCGGACCTGTTCTGGCCGGACGCCGCGAACCCCATGAACTCGCTCGCGCAGCACCTCGTCCACCTGCGCGGCCTGAACGGCGCGCTCGGCGAGGACGGCCCGCGCGTCGCCGCCGGCCCGCAGGTCCGCTGCGACGCCACCGACCTGAGCGGCGCCGTCCGCCTCGGCCGCCCGCAGGACGCCGCCGACCTGTACCGCGGTCCCTTCCTGGACGGCCTGACCATCCCGCTCGGCGCGGACCTCGAGGAGTGGCTGTTCGACACCCGCGAGAGCATTGCCCGCACCGCCCGCACCGCCCTGACCACCCTGGCCGCGCAGGCCGCCGCGCACGGCGACACCACCCGCGCCGGGGACCTCGCCGCGCGCGCCCTGACCCTGCCCGGCGCGCCCCCCGCCGACGAACTGGAACTGCCGCGCCTGCACCACCTGCTGACCCTGGCCGCGCACCCGCTGGCCGCGCAGGTGGACCGCGAGGCCCGCACGCTGGGCCTGCACCTGGACGCCGTGCCCGTCACGCCGCCCGCCCCGTTCGCCGGGCGGGAAGGCGAACTGGCCGCGCTGGGCGCCCTGCTGCCCGGACAGGTCGCCTGGGTCAGCGGGCACGCCGGGATGGGCAAGACCGCGCTGCTCGACGCCCTGGCCCGCGCCGGCGGCTGGACGGTCCTGCCGGGCCGCGCGGACCTGCCCTTCGGCACGCTGGCCCCGCTGTGCGCCGCGCCGCCCGCCAGCGCCCACGCCGCGCTGGGCGCCCTGCGCGACCCGCAGGCGCGCGTGGCCGTCGACGGCTGGGAGGGCACGGACCCCGGCACGCAGGCCACGCTGACCCTGGCCGCGCAGTCCCGGCCAGCGCCGGGACGGGACACGCCCGCGCGGCCCGGCGCGGCCCTGTTGATCACGGGCCGCACCCACCCGCCCTTCGACGTGGACCTGCACCTGCACCTGGGGCCACTGAACCCCGGCGACCTGAGCGCCTGGCCGGACCTGCACGTCCGCACGGACGGGCACCCGGCCCTGGTCGGCGCGGCCCTGCGCGGCCAGCCGCTGGACCTGCAGTTCGGCGCGCGGGTTCGCGCGTACCCGGACCCGGTGCGTGACACGTTCCTGACGCTCGCCGTTCAGGATCAGCCGAACCTGCGCGCCACCCGCGCCGCCATGAACCTGGGCGCGCAGGACTTCGCGCGGATCCTGTCATTCCTGACGACCGAGGGCCTGACCACCGAGACGGGCCGCGCCTACGCCGCCGCCGCCACCCGCGACGCCCTGGCGCAGATTCACGTACACGCCGCCCTGATTCACCTGCAACTCGCCCGCGCCCTGCCCGAAGAGGACGCCTGGCCGTTCTACGACCGCAGCCGCGACCTGTGGGAGGACGCCGACGAACGCCGCGCCGCCCGCGCCGCCCGCCTGCGCGCCCACGCCCACCTGAAACGCGGCTACCCCGGACAGGCCGCCGCACTGCTCGACACCCTGGCGCACCTGAGCGAACTGGCCGTCCCGCACGCCTGGGCGCTGATCGGCGTGGGCCGCTACCAGGACGCCCTGACCCGCCTGGACACCCTGAGCCCCCACGACCAGCAGGTCAGGGACGCCCTGGCCGCCCGCGCCGTCGCGCTGGTCTACCTCGGGCGCGCCGACGAGGCCGTGGTCCTGGCCGACCGGATCGGCGGCAGCGGCCCCGACGCCGCCCACGCCGCCAGCGTCCGCGCGCACGCCGCCCGCATGCGTGAACAGTGGGAGGACGCCCGCCGCCACGCCCAGATCGCCGCCGACCTCTGGAACCTGCACGGCGACGACGAGGCGCACCTGACCGAACTGGGTATGGTCGCCCGCGCCCAGGTGGGCCTCGGGGCGGACCCCGCCACCGTCTTCGGGCCGCTGCTGGACCGCGCCCGCGAGATTCCCAGCGCCCGCAGCCGCCTGCTGATGAACTACGTGATGCTGCTGGGCAGCCTCGGCCAGCGCCCGCAGGCCGAGGCGCTGTACCCCGCCCTGATGCAGGCCCTCCACGAGGCCGGCGACACCTTCGGACTGGCGAACGTCCACATCAACCGGGGCGTGGACGCCCACGAGAGCGGCCAGCACGCCGAGGCCGCCGCGCACTACCGCGCGGCCATCACCCACCTGCGCGGCACCGGGAACACCCGCCTGCTGGGCGTCGCCCTGAGCAACCTCAGCGAGATCGACGGCGACCTCGGGGCCTTCGAGGACGCCCTGACCCTGCTGACCAGCGCCGGGCAGCAGGAACTGGTCGCGCAGATCCGCCGCAGCGTCCAGGTCCGGTCGCCCTGAACCCCACCCCCGGCGCCCGATCATGGCCCGGTCACGATCCGCCTGACATGCTGCGCCCCGGAGGGACACCCATGATCCGAACCGCATTCCGCACCCGTCTGCCTGCCCTGCTACCTCTGCTCCTGCTGGGCGCCTCGCACGCTCAGCAGAGCGCGCCCGCGACCATGGTGGCCCGCACCGCCGGGGTGTACCCGGCCGCCGCCGCGCCCGGCGAGACTGCCTGGATCTTCGGGCTCAATGGCGTTCCCGCCGAGGGGAAACTGAGCGTCGGCGGTCAGACGACCGGGTACCGCATCGACCGCCCCAGCGGCTGGCTGGCCTTCCAGGTGCCCCAGGCGGCTGCCGGGGGACCACAGGCCCTCACGCTGCGCGGCGCCCCGCAGAACCTGCGTCTGAACGTCCTGACCGTGCCCCCCGGCACCGACGCCCTGGTGTACGTCCGCCCCGACGCGGCAAAGACCGTGCAGGCCGAGTACACCCGCCGACTCCGGGCCCTATCCGAAACCTGTGCGAAAAGCTGCCCGGCCGAGGTGCAGACCGTCCTGAAAAGCCTGGGCGCCCAGCCGTCTCCCGTCCTGACCCCCATCACGTCACCCGTGAAGGGCCAGGGGGTCACGCCGGGACTGGCCGCGCGGATCACCGTGACCCCCACCGTCCGCGCCCCCCTGATCAACCTGAACACCCTGAAAGCCACGAACCTGACCCAGCTGCTCAACCCGGCCGCGCGCCCCGCCGCCGCGCCCACCGACTCGATCTGCTCGGCCCTGGCCGGCACGGTCCCCACCGCCGGGCTGCCGCTGGGTCAGGTGCTGACGCTGCTGGAACTGATCTTCGCCGGCGACCTGCAGACCGACCCGGTCCGCGTCGGCTGGCCCAATCAGGCCAAGGAGCCTCCCCACGCGAAAACGCCCCCCGCCACCGTGCTCGGCCGCCTCCTGAACTTCAAGGGAGGCAGCGGCAAGGGCGTGACCATCCACGTCCTCGACACGGCCAGCGCCACAGAGGACCCCTTCACCTACAGCGGCCAGTACTACAACGTGCCCTTCACGGATCGCCCCCACCATGGCCGGGCCATCGGCGAGATCGCGCAGGCCGTCGCACCCGGCGCGGCCGTGCAGTACCGGCAGGTGTGCGCGAAGGACGGCACCTGCTCCACCCTGACGACCGTCCAGGCCCTGTGCGCCGTCGCCACCGAGGCCCGCCGCGGCGGGCGGCACGTCGTGAACCTCAGCGTGGGCGGCCCGAACCCCACGCGCGGCCTGGAACTCGCCCTGCGCGAGATCGCCGCGCTGGGCGTACCGACCGCCGCCAGTTACGGCAACCGCGACGACTGCGCCCGGCTGATTGCCGGGGACCGCTGCAACCACTACCCCGCCGACTGGACCCGCACCTTCGAATTCGGCCCGGCCGTCAATCTGGCGTCCCGCAGCCTGCGGCCCACCATGCTGCTCAGCGTCGCCGGATGGGACATCGCCGGCGGGCAACTGGCCACCTACAACCGGGGCGTGGGAAACCCCGGCCTCCTGAGCGAGGCACCCAGCGTGCAGGCCCCCGGCGAATTCTGGCTGGGCGGGTACCCCTACTTCGGGACCAGTTTCGCCGCGCCGGTCGTGAGCGGCGTCCTGGCCAACTGGATGAGCTGCCAGCCCGGCGTGCCCCTGCTGCCCCTGATCACCACGCCCGGCCAGCCCCCCCTCGCGCCGAACGTCGTGAACGCCTGCCCCTGAACCCAGTCGCGCCCTCCTGTGACCACCCGGCCTGACAGCGGGTGGTCACATCCACTTGACCCCCCCACCGGGTGTGTCGCTACAATGCTCTATGAAACTTCTCACATTCGGCGGAGTGTCAGTCGAGGGCGCCACCTTCCGCCGCGAGAAGCCCCTGCTGCTGCTCGCCTACCTGTGCCTGGAAGGCCCACAACCCCGCCGCCGCCTCGCCAGCCTGTTCTGGCCCGACGCCGCCAACCCCATGAACTCCCTGGCGCAGAACCTCATCCGCCTGCGCCCCCTGACCGGCGCCGTCCTCGAACACGGCAGCCGCGTCGAGGCCCTGCTCCCCAGCGACACCCAGGCCTTCCGCGACCACTGCCGCGCCGCCCGCCCCGCCGACGCCCTGACCCTGTACACCGGCGCGTTCCTCGAGGGCCTCACCCTCGACCTGAACCCCGACCTCGAGGAATGGCTGCTCGACACCCGCGAAACCCTCGCCCGCGAAGCCCGCGCCGCCCACCTGAGCCTCGCCGGACACCACCACGCCCGCGCCGAACACACCCCCGCCCACGCGCACGCCGAACGCGCCTACCACACCCCCGGCGCACCCCCCTGCGACCCCGCAGACCTCCACCACCTCTGGCAGATCCTCGGCCCCACCGACCACCCCCTGACCCTCACCCTGCGCCGCGACGCCCGCGACCTCGGCCTCACCCTGCCCGCCCCCACGCCCGCCCTGCCCACCACCCCCCTGATCGGCCGCGCCGCCGAACTCGCCGCCCTGAGCGCCCTGCCACCCGGACAGATCGCCTGGATCAGCGGCCCCCCCGGCATCGGCAAGACCACCCTGCTCTCCGCCCTCGCCGGGCACGGCTGGCAGGTCTTGCCCGCCCGCAGCGGCCTGCCCCTCGCCACCCTCGAACCCCTCAGCCCCCACCCGCCCTGCAGCGCCGCCGACGCCCTGAACCTCCTGCGCGACACCCGCCTCAAACTCGCCCTGGACGACTGGGAGGACATGGATGACACCACGCGCGCCACCCTCACCCTCGCCGCCCGCCAGCACCCCGGCGCGACCATCGCCATCACCGCCCGCCAACCTCCCGCCCTGCCCACCCACCACCACATCCCCCTGCACTCCCTGACCGAACACGACCTGCACGCCCACCCCGGTGCGCACGCCGCCACCGGCGGCCACCCCACCCTGCTCGCCGCGTACCTGAACGGCACCCCCCCCGACCGCACCCTCGACGCGCACCTGACCCTCCTCGGCCCCGACCACCGCCGTCTGTTCCTCGCCCTGGCCGCGCAGGACACCCCCAACCTGGCCGCCACCCGCGCCGCCCTGAACCTCAGCGCCGCCACCCTCGCAAGTACCCTGGACACCCTCACCCGCGAAGGCCTCACCACCCCAGGCGGCAGCATCCGCGCCAGCACCCCCGCCCGGCAACTCCTCGACGCGCATCCCCTCGACACCGCCCTGACCCACCTGCACCTCGCCCGGCACCACCCCCACGACACCGCCTGGCCCCACTGGCTCGCCGCCCGCGACCTCTGGGAACTGGCAGACACACCGAAATGCGCCGCCGCCGCCCACTGGCACGCCGACCAGGAAATGAAACGCGGCTACCCCGCCAGAGCCGCGAAGACCCTGGAAGTCGCACCACAGACCGACGAAGTGAAACTGCTACGGGGATGGGCTGAACTCCGCACCGGGAACGCCACCGCCGCCCAGCGCATCGTGGACGACACACACCGCACCCCGCCCCACCGCCCCCGACCCTGGCAGACCCTGGCCGCCGCCTGCGCCCTGAAACTCGGCCACCTGAATGTCCTGCGCGACCTCCTCGACACCCTCGACCGCACCGGCAGCCCACCAGACGCCCGGACCACGCACCTGCGCGGCATGCTCGCCCTGCGCGAAGGCTGTGACCCCGAAGCCATGACTCTCTTCCGGCAGGCCAGTCTCCGTTTCCGCAGTGAGGGCCTGCCCGGCGACGCCGTCATCGCAGAATCCCTGGTCGCGATGCTGAACGTCCGACTCGGCCACGACGCCCACGACGCCTTCCGGAACGTCCTGAACGACTCACGGCCCTACCCACGCGAACGCGTTCACGTCCTCACCAACTACGTGTACTCCCTGACCGCCACGCACGCCCCCGACACCGACGTGAACGCCGCCTACGAAGAAACCGTCACCCTGGCCGCACAGACCAACGACCTCGAAGGAGGCGCCGCCGCCTGGAATACCTGGGGCGTCCACGCCCACCTCGCCCGCGACTACGAACAGGCTGCCCACCGCTACCGCCGCGCCCTGCACCTCGTCGAAGGCACCGGCAACCTCAGACTCCACGGCCTCATCCAGAGCAACCTCAGCGAACTCATGGACGACCACGCCCAGCTCGCCGCGACGCTGGACCTCCTGAGCGGCGCAGGTCACGACACCCTCAGCCAGACCATCCAGAACAACATCCTCCGCTGAACCGGACCGCCCCCCGACCGGACAGGAGTCACGGCCCGGTCACGCCCCACATGGTGCACTGCCTCCCGGAGGGAACCATGAATAAGAGACGGAATCTGGGCTTCATTCCACACCTGTGTGCGAGCCTGACCCTGCTGACCAGCCACGCGGCTGCGCAACAGGGCAGCCGTATACCAGTTGCCCTGCGAGGCGAATTCCTGGCCGTAGATAGAGCCGGTGACGCCGTACCTAATATCAGGGTCGGAGGACGGGAGGCACCCTGCAAACCGATCGGGTGCCCCATTCCGAGTGACGCCGCGCTGGGACGACAGCCCCTGTCGTTTCCTGGTGCCGTGAACGTGACAGTGGCTGGAAAGCCCGCTCCGACAGAGATCAACGTGGCACCGGACTTCTCGAAGTTGCTGACCACACAGAAGCAGCAGCGGCAGCAGGTGAACGTGCAGGCGGATGCTGCTGGCATCATTGCGACGACGCCCGGAACTTTCAAACCTCCCATCAATGTCATAGAACTGAACAATTTCCTGACCGAAAAGCTGGGAAGGCCCTTCAAGCTGGAAAGTCGCCTGACTCCCCAGCAATTGCAGGAGATAAGGAACTTCCCCACCAGTCCCCAGAGCCTGAGCCCTCGCCTGACCGCGCAGGAACTGGAGCGGTTGCAGGAGTTCCTTGCTGCCAGATCAGACTTTCGCGGTTTCACGGGCTTTGATCTGTCCCGGCCACCGTTTCAGGCCCTGAATCCTTTTCAGATCAACCAACTGGACCTCCGGTTCGCTCCCGGCACACAGAACAACAAAGCCATAGAAGATCTTCTGGACAAGTCCCTGCGCCTCACGGGCCAGAGTTCGTTCACCGGTGTTGCTCGGGAGAAGCTCAAAGCCCAATTGCTGAACGGCACGGTGCCTACTATGACGTACACCCTGAATCCCGAACTGCTGCAGCGGTTGCAGGGGTCCACCCCACCGGACGCCTGCACGCAGGTCCAGGAAATTGAGGTGGCTGACCGGGCAAGTCAGGTTGCTTACCTCACCGCAGTGGACAACTACGGCGTCAATCTTCGCCTCGACCCGACAGCAGAACCGGTCGGCGGGCAGGTGACGGCAGTTGGAAGGATTCAGACGATGACTCCGGCCGCCAGGAGCAGCAATTGGTCGATACTGTCGCGCCGCAATTACGGTGTTGCCGCGCAGCCGAGACCTCAAGTAATGCAAGACAATCTCAGTGTTTACTTGCTGGATTCCCTGGCTGCTGATGAAAAAAATGATTACTTCCGGCGGACAGTGAATCTGGCATCGGGTGTCCGCGTAGAGTTCAGCGGACATGGCATTCATCTCAAGGAGATCATCATGGCCATCGCCAATGTCCCCGAAAGGGCATTCCGGATCTTGCCGGTCTGCGACGGGTCGGGGTGCAGCACGGCGAAGGTCATCATGGGGGTCTGTCAGGCCGCCGCCGAGAAGATTAGCTCGCCGGACAGGCGGGTGCTGGTGAACATGAGTTTCAGTACGCCACTGCCCGGCCAGTTGCTGCAGGGAGTCATGGAGTTCGCCGCGAGTAAGGGCGTTGTTTTCCTGGCAGCTCACGGAAACGCGCCTGACATGACCGAATCAGCCGAGATAGCTGGAGCAAGCCCGTTCTCATGCGCGAATCACGTGAAGGGTGACCGTTGCCATCACTTCCCAGGGGACTGGGCATACTCCAGTCGGGGTGCAGGTGCAATGCAGGGGGTCTACAGTGTATCTGCTGCGTCTTGCACTGCGAATGTCTGGAGTAAGTCGAGCTATACGCGCGCCGACCTGCCTGCTGATCGCGTCCAGAGTTTGCCGCCCAGCGTCTACTTCCCGGGGTCATGGCCGTTCATGGTCAAACTGAACGGACAGGAGAAGTACGCGGACTACAACGGCACCTCGTTCGCGACGGCCGTCGCCACGGCCATCATGATTCGCAACGGTGACCTGAAGGCCCACGCGCGCCTGAAGGGGAGGTGTTGAAAGAACGCAGGAGTGGCCGGACTTGGTACGGGTCCGGCCACTCTCAGGGGTGAATGGTTACACGCTGATTTCGGCGAATCTCGCGTTTTCTTGAATGAAGACTTTGCGGGGGGCGACTTCGGTGCCCATGAGGTTCTCGAAGACTTCGTTGGCGACGATGAGGTCTTCGATGCCGACGCGTTTGAGGACGCGGGTTTCGGGGTTCATGGTGGTGTCCCAGAGTTGGTCGGCGTTCATTTCTCCGAGGCCTTTGAAGCGTTGGATGTCGTATTTTTTGCCTTCGCGGTTGGCCTGGGCGACGGCGGTTTTCAGGGCGTCGTTGTCGTAGAGGTAGGTGCCTTTCTTTTCGCGGCCGATCATGATGCGGTACAGGGGCGGCTGGGCGATGTAGAGGTAGCCGGCTTCGACGATGGGGCGCATGTAGCGGTAGAAGAAGGTCAGGAGCAGCGTGGCGATGTGGCCGCCGTCCATGTCGGCGTCGGTCATGATGATGATCTTGTGGTAGCGGAGGTTTGACAGGTCGAAGTGCATGCGGTCGCCGGTGCCTTCGACGCCGGCGCCGATGGTGCCGATCAGGGCGCGGATTTCGGCGTTCTTGAGGATCTTGTTCAGTTCGGCTTTTTCGACGTTCAGGATCTTGCCGCGCAGGGGGAGGATGGCCTGGAAGCGGCGTTCGCGGCCGCCCTTGGCGCTGCCGCCGGCGCTGATGCCTTCGACGATGAACAGTTCGCTTTCGGTGGGGTCCTGGCTGCTGCAGTCGGCGAGTTTGCCGGGCAGGTCGTCGTTTTCCAGGGGGTTGCTGCGGCGGACGATGTCGCGGGCCTTGCGGGCGGCTTCCCTGGCGCGGGCAGCTTCGGCGGCTTTCTCGACGATGGTCTTGCCGACTTTGGGGTTCTCTTCGAGGAATTCGGCGAATTTCTCGCCGACGACGGCGTTGACGGCGGTCTGCGCTTCGCTGTTCAGGAGTTTGACCTTGGCCTGCGATTCGAACTGGGGGTCGCCGAGTTTGACGCTGACGACGCAGTAGATGCCTTCGAGGAGGTCGTCGCCGCTGGGGACGGGGTTCCCGGCTTTGATCATGTTCTTGTCGCGGGCGTACTTGTTCAGGATGCGGGTGTAGGCGGTCTTGAAGCCGGTCAGGGGGGTGCCGCCGTCGCGGGTGCGGATCATGTTGGCGTACGTCAGGATGTTGTCGCTGGCGTAGGTGTTGGCGTGGATGAACGCCACTTCGACCTCGACGTCGCTGTGCTTGCCGCGCATGACGATGGGCTGGTCGTACAGGAGTTTGGTGTCGTCGGTGACGAGTGCGCGGGCGAAGTTGGCGACGCCGCCTTTTTCGTGGAAGGTTTCTTCCTTGATCTGTCCGGCGTGCAGTTCGGTGCGTTCGTCACGGATGACGATCTTCAGGCCCGTCAGGTACGCGAGTTCGCGCAGGCGGTTGCGGATGCGGTCGTAGTTGAAGTGGTTGTCGAATTCCTTGAAGATCGCGGGGTCGGGGTGGAAGGAGACGCGGGTGGCCCAGGTGACGTCGCCCGGTGTGGGGCCTTCGTCGCGCAGGGGTTTGACGAGCGTGCCTTTCTCGAAGCGGATGTTGTGCAGTTTGCCGTGCTTGTTGACGGTGACGTCGAGGTAGAGGCTCAGGGCGTTCACGACGGTGCTGCCGACGCCGTGCAGGCCGCCGGAGACCTTGTAGGCGCCCTGGCCGAATTTGCCGCCGGCGTGCAGTTCGCTGAAGATGACTTCGATGGCGGGGCGGCCCTTGCTCTGCATGATGTCGATGGGGATGCCGCGGCCGTTGTCGGTGACGGTGGCGGCGCCGTCGGCGTGGAGGATGATGTGGATTTCGTCGGCGAAGCCGGCGAGGCCTTCGTCGATGCCGTTGTCGATGATTTCGGTCAGGAGCTGGTGGTAGCCGTCGATGCCGGTGCCGCCCTGGACGTACATGCCGGGGCGTTTGCGCACGGCGTCCATGCCCTCGAGGACGCTGATGTCGGCGGCGGTGTAGTCGGCGCTGGGGCCGGCGGTGGTGGTGATGTCCTGCACGGGGGCGTTGACGGGGTCGTCGATCTGGGTCATGGGGCTCCTGGGGCGCGGCTCCCGGTGGGGCCGGCGCTGGTGTGGGTGGTGGTGGGGTGGGGCGCGCGTGTTGGGGCGCCTTCCGGGTCTGTTCAGTATACTACTGCGGTTGAAAAGGGTCAAATATTTTACGTCTATAACGTAATACGCCGGCAAAGTCCGATCCCGTCTGCCGTCACGGAAATGCCGTGCAGCAGCCACTCCGGCCCGCAGGTGCAGCCGGACCGCGCCGCGCCCCCCACCGCCCCCGCCTCCGGAAGCGTCAAAATACGGCACGAATGGACCGCGCCCCTGCCAGCACCGCCCCGATCACCGCCCCGCCACCGGCCCCCCGGCCGGGGCGTTCCCGGCCACTGACCGCCCTGCTGCTGACCTGCCTGCTCCTGAACCCCACCCAGACCGGCGCCGCCCAGACTGGCACCCCCCAGAGCGGAACAGCCCAGACCAGAACAGCACAGACCACGCAGGCCAGCGGAGCGGCGGCAGTCCAGCCTGCCTGCGCCCTGCCCGCCGGCCCGCTGCCCACCCGCACCCGCGCCGTGATCGTGCTGGACACCAGCGGCAGCATGCGCGGCCTGGGCGACGGCCGCGCCGACATCTTCGAGCAGGTCAAGGCCAGCGTGGACCGGTACGTGCAGGTCCGCACCCCGGACGAACTGACCCTGATCACCTTCGACGGCGGCCTGCGCACCCGCCGCACCTTCAGCGACCCCGCCCGCAACCCCGACTGGACCGCCGCGCTGGCCGCCACGCGCGCCGACGGCAACAACACCTACCTGTACCGCAGCCTGCGGGCCGCGCTGCAACCCCTGACCCCCCAGCCGGACACCCTGACGACCGTGTTCGTCCTGACCGACGGCATCGACAACGACAGCGCTGCCACGGCCGGAGCCGCGCAGGCCGCCCTGGACGCCTTCACCGCGCGCGGCCCCCTGGACCGGCTGCACTACGTGGCGCTGGGCACCGACATTCCCGCCGCCGCCCGCGCCGCCCTGGAAGGCAGCGACTACGCCAGCGGCCTGACCCTCCCGCTGCGCCGGATTCCCGACCTGACCGGCCAGACGGCCGCCGGCACCGGCCTGGAAGGCGGACTGCTGACCATCACGGACCCCGCCGCCGCCGACACCGCCTTCCCGCCCGGCACGCCCCTGACGCTCGCGGTCAGTCCCGGCGCGCGCAACGTGCGGCTGAACACCGCGCGACTGAACAACGTGCCGGCCGACACGGGCCGCCTGAACCTGACCGGCCCCGTGCAGGCCGGCGCCGCCGCGCTGCTGTGCGCCCCGCCCAGCGAGGCGGCGGGACAGGTGGCGCCCCGCGCCCGCCGCGTGCTGCTGCGCCTGACCGGCAGCGCCCCCCTGCTGACCTGGCTGAACCCCGGCGAGGACCGCACCCTGAAAGCCGGCGAGCACGCCACCCTGCGCTACCGCGCCGCGCCCGGCCTGCCGCTCGAACAGGCCAGCGTCCGCGGCGCGGCGGGCCTGCGCGCCGAGGTCCGCGCCCTGCCCGGCAGTCGTGAACTGAGCGTGCAGTTCATGGGCCTGGACCTCCCGGCCGGTCAGAGCGTCACGCCCACCCTGCTCATTCCGGGCCTGCCGCCGCAGCCGCTGCCCGCCCTGACCGGCGCGGCCGGGGGACGCCTGCCGACCGTCCCACCGGTCACGGCGCCGGTCACGCCCACCCCGCCGACCACGGAGCCGACCACAGGCCCGGCGGGCGGAGCGGATTCCGGGCGGGCGCCGTCCCCGCTGGCCGCCCTGGTCGGGCTGGCGCTGGCCGCCGCGCTGCTGCTCGGGTGGCGGGCCCGCCGGAAGGCGCCCGCCCCGGCCGCCCGCCCGGCCCGCCCCGCGCCGCCCACCCCGGTCGAGGGCCTGGAGTACCGCGACGACCGCACCCTGGCCCTGGTCGGCGCGGACGGCGAGGTCAGCAGCGTCCCCACGCCGCTGGGCGGCCCCTTCGACCTGGGGCAGATGGCCCGCGTGCCGCACCTGAGCGGCCTGCGCGCCGAACAGCACCGCGACGGCCTGCGCATCCTGCGCTTCCCGCCGGACCTGGAAGTCAGTCAGGGTACCCGCCTGCTCAATCCCGGCGACGTCGTGCGCCCCGGCACCCTGCTGGGCGTGGCGGTCGCCCGGCGGTCCCGCGCGCCGCACCCCACCCTCGGCAGCCTCGCCGGGCTGGGCCTGCCCCTCGCGCTGCACAGCCGCGGCCCCGTCCTGCACGTGCGCGGCCCGTACGGCGAGCACGCCCTGCGCGTCCACGCGCCCGTCACGGACCTCGGCGAGGCCCTGCGCGCCCCCGCCCTGGAAGGCCTGAGCGTCAGCCTCAGTGGCCGCGACCTGCTGCTGCTGCACGCCCCGGACACCCTGCAACTGCGCGTCGCCGGCGAGAACACCGTCCTGACGCCCGGCACGCCCCTGCCCCCGCACGCCGTCGTGGACTTCCTGGGCTGACAGAGCGGACAGGGGAGGGGAGGCGGGGACGCCCGCCCACGCCCCGCCGCGATACGCTGCGGACATGGAGCTGATCCGCCTCATTCATAACGTCCGGTTCGACACGCCGCTGGGCATTCTGCTCTCGACCCCGCTGACCGTCGCGTGCCTGATCCTGACCGTCTGGAGTCTCGTTCCGGCCATCCGGGGGCGGGTAGACAATCCCTTCCTGATCTGGGTGCGCCTGACCTGGGTGACGCTGCTGCTGCCGGGCGTGACCGGCATCCTCCTGGCCCTGGGCGGCCAGAAGGTCGCCAGTGCCACCGACGCCGGTGGCGGCGTCACGCGCTACGGCTTCCCGCCCGACCCCAGCCGCAACGGCGAACACTGGATGTACGTGGCGTTCGTGCTGCTCAGCATGTACATCATCGAGATGCTCAGCCGGGGTCGCTGGGTCGATCCGCGCGTGGGCCTGCGGCTGCTGCCGCTCGTGGCGTTCTTCATGTACGGCTGCGCGTTCATGATCGGGCGGGTCGCGGTGTTCCCCGGCAGCACCCCCGGCACCTGACGCACCCGGCATGAACGTCGCGTCAGGCGCGCTTCATCCTGAGCCGACACAACTGTGGTCAGGTGGGACGTCATGCGCCGAACCTCCCTGCTGCTCCTGCTTCTCCTCGGCCTGACTGGCCCGGCCGGCCCCGCGCTGGCCGCCAGTGCCCCGCGCACCGTCACGGTCCGCGCCGGGGACACGCTGTACCGCATCGCCACCCGCACCGGCACCAGCGTGGCCGCCCTGCGCGCCGCGAACGGCCTGAAGGGCGACGTGATCCGCGCCGGGCAGGTGCTTCGCCTCAGCGCAGGCGCTTCCGCTCCTGCCCCTGCCACCACGGCGGCGGCCACCGCCCGGCGGCACACCGTGAAGCAGGGCGACACCCTGAGCCTGATCGCGCGCCGCTACGGCGTGAGCGTCGCCGCCCTGAAAGCCGGGAACAGCCTGACCAGCAGCGTCATCCGCACCGGCCAGACCCTGAAGATCCCGGCCCGAACCACCCGCCCCGCCCCGGCCCCCACCACCGAGGTCCGGGTCGTGTACCGCTACGTCCGCATGACCGCCGGGGACACACCCACCCGTTTCGCCGCCCGTTACCGCCTGAGCGTGGACCACCTGCGCCGCCTGAACGGCCTGAACACCGCCCGCCTGATCGTGCCGGGCCGGAAACTGCTCGTCCCCAGCCGCGTCCCGGTCCCGATCCCCCCCCGCCCGGTCCGCCCGGCCGTCAGCTTCAAACGCCTGACCCCGCTGAGCGTCCCGGTCCGGATCGCGAACGTGGACCTGCGGCACCGCGACACGCTGATCGCGCCGGTCCTGGCCAGCCCGCGCGCCGCGTTCGGCAGCGGCGCCCGCGTCAGCCAGCTGGCCCGGAACAGCGGCGCGAAAGTCGTCATCAACGGCTCGTACTTCCACCCGCAGACGTACGCCCCGGCCGGGGACATCGTCATGCAGGGCCGCATGCTCACCTGGGGCCGCATTCCCATGGCGCTGGCCATCACCCCCGACAACCGCGCCACCATCCGCGCCAGTACCACCCCGCTGCTCCAGCGGCCCCTGGACACCACCTGGGCCGGCATGGAAACCGTCATCGCGACCGGCCCCCGCATCCTGAGCGGCGGCCAGCTGATCACCCGCTACAACGCCGCGTTCCGCGACCCGGCCCTGTTCGGCCGCGCCGCCCGCAGCGCCATCGGCCTGATCAGCAACCGCGACCTCGTGCTCGTCAGCACCCACATGAAACTCACGACCACCGAGATGGGCCGCGTCATGGCCCGCCTGGGCATCCGCGACGCCCTGCTGCTCGACGGCGGCAGCTCCACCGGCATCGCCTGGAACGGACAGGCGGCGCTCGACAGCGTCCGCAAGGTCAGCTACGGCATCGGCGTGTTCACGGACTACACCGGCCGCCGCTACGCCCGCTGACACAGCGGCAGATACGCTGCGGGTCGCGTCCACCCGCATGACCCGGTTGGAGTCCGCATCATCAGGCCTCCGATTGAATGGGCTGCAGAGCCCGCTGGTCCGAGCGAAGCGACTCGGAGAGCTGCCCCCGCAGAGTGGGAGCAACACGCCCCTCCGGACGTGGAGCCGGCAGGGGCGGTGAAGTTCCGGATTGCCAGCGAAACAAACGGCAGTCCGTATGAGCCAGTTGCCGGCCGTGTTCAGCGCAGGATGGCGTGGCGCAGTTCAGGCCAGCTCGCGTACATGAACATCTGCACGGGCAGATCGTCACTCACCAGTGCGTACCCGGCGCTCGCTGCCGCCGCGTCCGAGACGTAGAGTCGCTGCACACGGTTGCCTGCGTAGGACACGGCGACCAGCGTCCATCCGTCGGCTTCCAGCGACGCGCACACCTGCTCGTGCGTGCCGGGCACCTCCACCCGGCCGGTCAGGGTGGTTCCACCCGCGAGGATGGCCCCGGATGTGGTCAGGGACGCCAGCCCCTGCGCGGGCGCGCCACACCCGGCGAACAGGGCCGCGCCGATCAGCAGCGGCCGCAGGCGGCGCACAGACGTCGGGAGGGGAAGGATAGAGATCAGGGTCCACATGAGGTTCCTCCTGCCCGCCCACTGGAGAGGATTCCGGGCGGCCTGCGCGGCTGCCGGGTGGGGCGGGTGCCATAACCCTGCGCCGCCCCCCGTGACCGCAGCGTGCCCGTGCCGTGACCGCCCGGCGTCCTGTACGCTGCTGGCCGCACGCCGTATCCGGCGGGGGCCGGACCGGGGCTGTCCTGCGGACGGACGCTGTAGCATGCGCGGATGTTGACCGCACCCTTCCTGACGGCCGCGCCGGTGCGCGCATGAAACCCGAACAGCTCCAGTCGCAGCTGACCCGCGTGCTCAGCGAGGCCATCTCGGGCCTGCGGGACCCGCGCGTGCCCATGATCGTGACCGTCGAGCGCATCAGCCTCACGAGCGACTACGGCATCGCGCGGGTGTACGTGAGCGCCATGACCGGCGACATGGACGAACTGCTCGAAGCGCTGCGGGGCGCACGCGGGCACCTTCAGCGGCAGGTGGCCGAACAGGTGAAGCTGCGCCGCACGCCCACCCTGGAATTCCACGCCGCGTCCGACGCGGTCCTGTGACGCCGGCCGTGACGGTCATCCGGGTCCGTTACGCCGAGACGGACGCCATGGGGGTCGTTCACCACGCCACGTACCCGGTGTGGTTCGAGGTGGCCCGCACGGACCTGATGAACGCCCTGGGCCTGCCGTACCGGGAGGTCGAGGCGCGTGGTTACTACCTGATGCTGGCCGGCCTGAACGTCGAGTACCGCCGCGCCGCCCGTTACGATGACACCCTGCATGTCCTGACGCGCGTGACGTCCGTACGCTCGCGCACCCTGACCTTCACGTACGAGGTCCGGCGCGGCGACGAACTGCTCGCCACGGGCGAGACGCGCCACATCGCCACCGATCACGGCTATCGCCCGGCGCGCCTGCCGGACGACGTGCTCGCCGCGCTGTCCTCACCCGGACCCTCCTGACCCGGCCGGCGCGCTAGACTGCCCGTCACATGAGTAACCTGTCGCGCACCCTGCCCATCAAGCGCGCCGCGCACGTGTACCTGATCCGCGACGGGCACCTGCTGCTGGTCGAGGAACGCATGGACGACGGCAGCATCTTCTACGGCCTGCCCGGCGGCAAGGCCAACGCCGGCGAGACCCTCGGGGACGCCGCCGTGCGGCAGGTGCTGTACGAGACCGGCCTGACCGTCACGGACCTGATGTTCGTCAGTCTGCTCGAAGGCGAGCTGCTGCCCGGCACCCGTAACGAGTGTTACGCCATCTTCGGGCGGTTCACCGCGACCTTCCACGGCGAACTGGACCCCACCGACCCCGAGGTGGTGGGTGTCAAGTGGGTGCCGTTCGAGCAGGTCGAGTCCCTGGTCCGTTACGGCCCGCCGCCCGAGGTCGAGGAACGCAACCCGCTGATCTGGGTGCCCACCCGTGACTTCGTGCGCGGCCAGCCCCGCGCGTACTACCCGATCTGACGGCCAGCCCGCGCCGCCCTCAGGGAATCCTGACCGGACCTTAAGGAACGTGGGGTAATTCACACTGCCTGGACCGGGCAGTGTACGCTGGCCCCCATGTGGCCATTTGGAAAAAGCACTGCTGACCGAGTCAAAGACGCCATCAACGAGCAGACCCGCCTGAAGGACCTGGGGCTGCAGGTTCAGGAGCGTGGCGGCACCGTCACGATCACCGGCATGGTGCCCAACGAGCGCTACGTGGGGCTGATCAACGCGGTGGCGGGCGGGATCAGCGGCGTCAAGAACGTCGATACCAGCGGCGTGACCTTCGAGCAGCAGGTGGCGGCGCCCGCCCAGCCGGCCCCGCAGGCCCCGGCGGCGACCGTGCAGGAGGCCGCCCCGGAGATTCAGCCCACCACCGGGAACCTGAATGCCCGTCCCGCGCCGGCCCGCGCCGCCCCGGCAGACGATATTGAGGCCGAGGTCGAGGACCGCAGCCGGATTGCCAAGGCTGTCCTGAAGGCCCTGCGCGGCAACGTGGAACTCGCGGACGATCCCATCGACGTGCTGCAGAGCGGCAAGAGCGTCATCCTGCGCGGCGTGGTGGACAACGATCACGAGCAGCGCCTCGCCGAGAAACTCGCCCGCGAGGTGCCGGGCGTGTCGGCCGTGGACATCAGCGGCCTGCGGGTCGCCGTCGGCGCCAAGGAACTGGCGAAGGAAAAAGACCAGGACACCGGCGACACCGTGTACACCGTGAAGGCCGGCGACACCCTGGGCGCCATTGCCCAGAAGTACTACGGGAACGCCGCCGAGTACCGGAAGATCGCTCACTTCAACAACATCAGCAACCCGGACCTGATCAAGGTCGGGCAGAAGATCCGCATTCCCGGCTGATCCGGCGCGCCCACTGTTGGTGCGTCCGTCCACGGAGGCCTGCCACGCGGCGGGCCTCCGCCTTTCGTGGGACGAGCGGGTGGGGTGCGCGGCGCTACGCTGCGCGGCATGATGAAGGTCATGGGAGCGGTGCGGGAACGGGGCGGGTCACGCGGCGTGCGTGGCGGGCCGCTGCGTGACCTGACCGATCCCGCCACGTACCGCGCGGCGGCGTACGTGCTGCTGACCCTGCCGGTGGGGCTGGTCGTCGCGGCGCTCCTGACGGTGGTGATCGCGGGCGGCCTGCTGACCCTGCCGCTGCTGATCGGGGCGCCCGCCCTGCTGGGCGCATTGTGGCTGGTGGGTGCGCTCGGTGACGTTCAGCGGGCGCTGGCGGGCGTGCTGGGCGTGCGGTTCACCCGTCCGCCGCCCCCCGCCTACCCCGGCGTGCTCGCTTGGCTGGGCGCGCAGCTGTCCTCGCCGGTCACGTACCGCACGCTGCTGTTCCATGTGGTGCAGTTGCCGCTGGGGCTGCTGTGCTGGCTGGTGCTGGCCGCGCTGCTGGGGCTGGCGCTGCTGGGGCTGGCCGCGCCGGGGTGGGCGCTGGGGTCGGCCGTGCCGGTCATGTGGAACGAGTGGACGGTGCAGCCGGGGCCGGTGGCCGTGGCGGGCCTGATGCTGGTCGGGCTGGGCCTGCTGATCGTGGCGGGCGGCGTGCTGAACCTGATGGATCGCCTGTGGACGCGCCTGACGTCGGCGCTGCTGACCCTGGACGCCGGGGACGAGGCGGCCCGGCGTGAGGTCGTGGCGCTGCGCCGCGCGGCCGGACGGGTCGCGTTGGGCGACGACCTGAACGCCACGCTGGCCGACCTGACCACCCAGGCCTGCGCCGCCAGCACGGCCGCGCAGGTCACGCTGCACGCCCCGGACGGCACGCTGCGCGCGTCGAGCGTGTCCGACCCCTGGGCCGATGCCTGGAGCGGCCCGTGGGCAGACGGCGCGGAGGGCAGTCCCCCGGACACGGCCCTGCCCCGGCCGGGCGAGGCGAACGTGCTGCCGCTGCCGGACGGGGGAGTGCTGGCGGTGCTGCCGGTGTCGCTGCCTGCGTCGGCCGGAACGCTGGAGGGCGGCACGCTGCGCGCCCGTTACCGTCCCGGCGTGCGGCCCGGCGAGGACGAACTGGCGTTCCTGCTGAGCATCGCGGATCACGCCGGAACCGCCCTGCACGCCGCGCAGCTGATCGAACGGGCGGGCGCGCGGGCCGGCGAGCAGGAACGCGCCCGGCTGGCCCGCGAACTGCACGACAGCGTCGCGCAGGCCCTGTACGGCATCACGCTGGGCGCCAAGACGGCCCGCGCCACGCTGGAACGCGATCCGGCCCGGACCCTCCAGAGCCTGGACTACACCATCCGGCTGGCCGAGGGCGGCGTGTCCGAGATGAAGGCGCTGCTGTTCAGCCTGCGCCCCGACGCGCTGGAGGAGGGCGGCCTGACCGCCGCGCTCACGCAGCACGCCCACGCCCTGGAAGCCCGGCACGGCCTGAAGGTGCACGCCGAGTTGCGCCGCGAACCGGACCTCGCGCCGGACGTGCAGGCCGCCGCGTACCGCGTGGCGCAGGAGGCGCTGCACAACGTCGTGAAGCACGCCCGCGCCGCGCAGGTGTGGGTTTCGCTGGCGCAGGACGGCCCGCTCGTGACCCTGACCGTCCGGGACGACGGGCGCGGCTTCGACCCGCAGGCGCAGGGGCGCGGCACGCTGGGCCAGCGCAGCATGCGCGAACGCGCCGCCGGGGCCGGCGGGACCCTGACCGTGCAGTCCGCGCCGGGCGAGGGAACGACCGTCACCCTGACCCTGCCCGCCGCGCCTCCCGCCCCACCCCTGCCCACGCCGGGCGCGGTGGGCGCGTGACCACCGTGCCGCCCTCCCGGCCACTGCTACCGGTCCTGGGCCGCATGGCCGCCGGGCTGCTGCTGGTGGCGGGCGGGGCGCTGCTGGCGTGGCAGAACGTCACGCTGCACCCCACGCCCGGCATGAGCGTGCTGGACACACCCGTCAGCGTGCCCCTGGACGGCCCGCTGCCGCTGGACCTGGCCCGCACGGCCGGCCTGAGCTTCAGCGGCGACCGCGTGAACCTGACGCTGGGCGCCCTGCCGGCGGGCAGCGCCCTGGCCGTGCAGGGCCGCGTGCGTCACCGCGCCCGCAACCCCGTGCAGGCCGACGTGACCCGCCAGGGCCGCGCCCTGAACGCCGCGCTGACCCTGCGCGTGCAGCCGCTTGACCGGGGCGGCGTGATCGTGAGCGGCCCGGAGCAGGTGCAGCACGCGGCGGACCTGCTGCTCGCGCGGAACCTGCCGCTCACGCTGGGGGTCGTCACGACCAGCGGGAACGTCACGGCCGACCTGGGACCGCTGCGCCTGCGGAGCCTGAGCCTGCGCAGCGACAACGGCGACCAGACCCTCGACCTGCCCGCCCGGCCCGCCGGGCCGCTGAGCGTCGTGACCCGCAGCGGCGAGGTCACCGTCCGCGCCGCGCCCGGCTCGGCCCCGGACGCGCTGCGCGTGAACACCGCCAGCGGCGACCAGACGCTCGACCTGGGCGCCATGCGCACCCAGACGCTGGGCGTCGGCACCGAGAGCGGCGACGTGCGCCTCACGCTGCCGACCGTCACGGGCCGCGCCACCCTGACCACCGACAGCGGCGACCTGACCGTGACCGCCACGCCCAGCACGCGCGGGAACCTCGACATCCGCACCCAGAGCGGCGACGTGACCCTGCGCGTCCCGCCCGCCCTGAAGGTCCGGGTGCGTTTCACGGACCGCGACAGCCTCTCCTGGCCGCGCGGCGCGCCCGCCTCGCTGGCCCCGGACCTCGACGTGTTCGTGGACGCCCCCCGCGCCCGGTTCACCCTGCGCCCCCTGGAGGACACCCCATGACCCACCCCACCGCCCAACCTTCCACCGAACCGTCCGTGCGCGTCCTGCTGGTCGACGACCACGCCGTCGTCCGCCAGGGCCTGCGCCTGTTCCTGGGCCTCGATCCCCTCATCGACGTGATCGGCGAGGCCGCCAACGGCGAGGAGGCCCTCGCGCAGGTCGCCGCGCTGCACCCCGACGTGGTCATCATGGACCTGATGATGCCCGTCATGGACGGTATCACCGCCACCCGCGCCCTGAAACGCGCCCATCCGGACACCGAGGTCATCGCCCTGACCAGCACCCTGGAGGAACACAAGGTGAACGGCGCCATCGAGGCCGGCGCGATCAGCTACATGCTCAAGGACGCCTCGTCGGACACCCTGGCCGACGCCATCCACGCCGCCGCGCGCGGCGAGGTGCGCCTGCACCCGGAAGCGGCCCGGCGCCTCGTGCGGGACTTCCGGGGCGGCGAGATGCGCGAGAGCCTGACCCCCAAGGAAACCATCGTCCTGCAACTCATCGCGCACGGGTACAGCAACCGCGACATCGCCGCCGACCAGAACGTCAGCGAGGCCACCGTCAAGACCCACGTCTCGCGCCTGCTGGGCAAACTGGGCCTGGACAGCCGCACCCAGGCGGCGCTGTACGCCCTGAAGCACGGCGTCGCCAGCCTGGACGGCGTGGACCTGTAGCCGTCTCCTGCATCTCTTCTGTCGCGTATAGTGGATGAATGTCTATCATGCGCGACGAAGCGACGGACGCCATCGCCCAGCGCCTGCGCCTGGAACGCGAGGCGCGCGGCTGGTCCCTCGCCGACCTCGCCGCGCGTTCCGGCGTGGCCCGCGCCAGCATCAGCCGCATCGAACGCGGCGAGATGAGCCCCACGGCGGCGCTGCTCGTGCGCCTCGCCGGGGCCTTCGACCTCACGCTCGCCGGGCTGCTCGTCCGCGCCGAGGCCGCCGCCAGCCGCCTGACCCGCGCCGCCGACCAGCCCGTGTGGCGCGATCCGGCCACCGGCTACACCCGCACGCAGGTGTTCATGCGCCCCGACCACCCGGTCGAACTCGTGCAGGTCACCATGCCCCCCGGTGGGCAGGCCGCGCTGCCCGCCTCCTCGTACGCCCTGATCCGGCAGGTGATCCAGGTGCAATCCGGCCAGCTCACGGTTACCGAGGGCGGCGACACCCACCACCTGCACGCCGGGGACAGCCTGGGCTTCGGCCCGCCTGCCGACGTGATCATCGCCAACACGACCGCCCACCCCTGCACGTACCTCGTCGCACTCGCCCGGAGCTGACCCCATGACCGACCTCCAGATCACGCCGCTGACCCACGCCGCCCTGCCCCAGCTGGCTGAACTCCTGACCGAGACCGTCGCCGCCGGAGGGTCCGTCAGCTTCATGCATCCCCTGGCGCCCGCCGACGCCCGCGCGTTCTGGCAGGCGTCCCTGAACGCCGCCGAGGCAGGCGGGCGCGTGCTGTACGGCGCGTGGCACGGCCCCGAACTGATCGGCACCGTCACGTTGCTGCTGGACTTCCCGCCCAACCAGCCGCACCGCGCCGAGATCGCCAAGATGATGACCCGCGTGGCGTGGCGCGGCCAGGGCGTCGCCACCGGCCTCCTGAGGACCGCCGAGGCCGAGGCCGCCCGCCGGGGGCGCACCCTGCTGACCCTCGACACCTCCGTGGACGGCGGCGCCAGGAAACTCTACGAGGGCGCCGGCTACACCCTGGTCGGTGAGATCCCCGACTTCGCCCTCACGCCGGACGGCCGCCTGAACGGCACGCTCATCTACTACAAGCGGTTGTAAACAGCAGAGGCGGCGGGCCGCGTGTGCCACACCGCCTCCCACCTGTTGCCGTTCAGCCCAGGTCGTCCAGCACGCCCGCAAGGTCCTTCTTCACGCAGGTGAACATCGGCGTGTCCTGCAACGTGAACATGCTCGCCTCGGTGTAACGCAGGCGGTGGACCAGATCCACGAATTCCTGCGGGTAGTCGCTGTCGAAGCTCACCACGAACTCCTGATCGTCGATGCCGTAGGAGTAACTGGTGTTGATGCGCACGCCCTTGAACGGCACGCTGGCGTTGATGTGCTCGTCCATCATGCCCTGGCGGGAGTGCGGGGTCAGGTCGTACCACGCGCGGGTCTTCACGAACGGGTAGATGAACAGGTACTGACCCTGGCCGGGCAGGATTTCCAGGCCGTGCCCGCTGCCCTCCACGCGGTTTACGTACTGGCTGCGTTTGTTCATGGAGATGAAGTTGTACGGCTGCGTCAGGTATCCCATCAGGCGCGTGCGGTTCAGGCGGGCCTGCGACTCCTGGAAGTCACGCACGTCGAACGCGATGCGCCACAGCATGAAGTCCACGTCGCCACGCACGCCCACCAGCGAGTACGGGCGCAGGATCAGGCCCTTCTCGGCGGGCGCGTCGGCCACCCAGCCCTGCGCGGCGGCGAGGAACTCGGCCTTCAGTTCGTCCCGTTCCGCCTGCGGCAGCCGCCGGAAGGAGGGGTCCAGCTTGAAGAACGCGTAGTTCAGGAACTGCCGGTTGGCGCGGTCGGCCTCGCGGCCCGTCACCTGACCGCTCGGGTCGAGGTCCACCATCATCTTCGGGCGGCCGGGCCGCGCGGCGGGCGCGGGCGCTCCCGTCTCGGCGGGCATCGCACCCTCGGGGCGGGTGCCTTCAGGACGGCCGCTCACTTCGCGCCTCCCGCGACGACCTCGCCGCGCAGGTCGTGCGTCAGGCCGAAGTTCTCCCGGTACAGCGCCTGGATCGCCCCGAACTCCTCGTCGGTCAGCGGCGCGGCGTCGAAGGTCGCGGCGTACTCCTCGAGGTTCTGCGCCGAGTAGATGTTCGGCAGGACGCTCGCCATGACCGGGGACCGCAGCGCGAACTGAATCGCCAGCTGCCCGACCGTGCGGCCACGGCCCTCCACGAACTGCGCCTGAAGCTGCTCGACCTTCTTCAGGCCGTCCTCCATCCAGGCCTTGCGCCGGGCGTTCGTGGTCATGCGCCAGTTGCGGTGGTCACCGGGCTCGAACTCGGTGTCCAGCGTCATGTACCCCTCCAGCAGCCCGGAGGCGTGTGGCACGCGGGCCATCACGCCCACGCCGGCCGCCTCGCCCGCCGGGAGGATCGCCTCGCCCAGCATCTGCTCCAGGAGGTTGTAGATGATCTGCGTGGGCGCGCGGCGGTCGCGGACGCTGGCAATCCCTTCCTCGATCTGCCGTTCGTTCAGCGCCGGCCCCAGCGCCGTGCCGTACGCGCGGATCAGGCCCTCGGATTTGGCGCGGTCCAGTTCGGCCCACAGGTCGTCCGCCAGCGCCGAACCGGGCGCGATGGCGTCCATGCGCGGATTGTGCAGCTGGTAGTAGTCGATGTAATCGGTGCCCAGGCGTTTCAGGCTGCCTTCCAGCGCCTTTCGCAGGTAAGCGGGCGTCCAGTCGTGCGGACGCTCCTGCTGCCCCGGCCGTTCCGGGTGGGTGTAGATGTCGTACCCGAACTTCGTGCCGATCACGATCTGATCGCGCACGCCGCCCAGCGCCTCACGCTGGAGTTCCTCGGCGCGGCCTGACGCGTACGTGTCCGCGTTGTCGAAGAACGTGACGCCCAGATCGAACGCCCGGCGCAGCAGCCCCTTGCCCATCTCCTCGTCCTTGACGCCCCACCAGGTCGTGCCGACCGTCCACACGCCGAACCCGACCGCGCTGACGGTCAGGTCGGTGCCCTGCAACTTGCGGTATTCCATGCCCGGCACTATGTCACCCCCGACCGGGGAGGGATGACCCCGAACGACCGGTCAGGCAGGCCGCCCCGGCGCCCATCCGGTCCCCCTGTACCCTGAGCACATGCTGAAACACGTCTCGTTCCTCACCCGCGACCTGAACGCCACCGTCGCCTTCTACGAAACACTGGGCGCCGTCACCGAGAAGAACCTCACCACCCCCGAGGGTTACCGCCGCGCCGTCCTGCGCCTCGGGGAGGGCCGCCTCCAGTTCTTCCAGATCCCGGAGCAGGCCCCCGCCCCGCACCCCCACTGGGCCGAGCACATCGCCCTGCACGTCACCGGTCTGCGCGCCCTGCTGCCCACCCTGCGCGCCGGCGGCGTCACCGTCACCCGCGACCTGCAACCCAGCCCCGGCGGCCGCGACATGGCCTTCGTGCAGGACCCCGACGGCCGGCAGGTCGAACTGCTGGAGGCGTGAGGGGATTCCGGGCACCCCGCGCCCATGCTCTTGACCATCACCCATCACCCATCACCCATCACCCAGGCGCTAGCCTGAACGCATGACACCGACCATCGTGATCGTGCCGGGCCTGGGGGACAGCGGCCCGGAACACTGGCAGTCCCTGTGGACCGAGAAGTTCGGCGCAGCGCGCGTGCAGCAGGACGACCCGGACCGCCCGACCCCGGCGGCGTGGTCGCAGCGGCTTCAGGAGGTGATCGAGGCGACGCCGGGCGAACTGGTGCTGGTCGGGCACTCGTGCGGGGTGCTGAACATCGTGCACTGGGCGGCGCTGACGGGCGGGCACGAGCGGGTCAGGGGCGCGGTGCTGGTCGGCCCGACCGACGCGGACCGGGCGTTCGAGGAGTACCCCACGGTAGCGGGCATGGCGCCCGTCCCCATGCAGCCCCTGCCGTTCCCGGCGCTGGTGGTCGCCAGCGAGAACGATCCCTTCGCCAGTTTCGAGCGGGCGCAGGCGTTCGCGGACGCCTGGGACGCCGCGTTCATCTCGGCCGGCGAGGCGGGGCACATCAACGTCGCCAGCGGGCACGGCGACTGGCCCGACGGAGAGGTGCTGCTGAGTGAGGCCCTGCACGCCTGGACCCCGCCGGACATCGTGCGGATGTGATCCGCACCCGGATGGCAAGGGGCTGCAAAGACCCCTCCATCCCAGTCCGCATGAGGAACATGGTGCGTGGGGAAAAGCCGCCTCGCCACCGCTCTCCACGCCCCGTACCCCGTTACAGCAACGCCGCCCCGGTCATGCGATCGGGGCGGCGTCGTGTGTCGGGTTCAGGCGCTGGGCTGGGCGGCCTTGTCGACCGGGGCGCTGTGCTTGTCGAGCAGCGTCTCGAAGGCGCGTTTGGGCTGGGCGCCGACGACTCCCTCGATGGGCTGGCCGTCCTTGAAGAGGATCAGGGTGGGGATGCTCATGACGCGGTACTGGCCCTGCGTGACGGGGTTCTCGTCCACGTTGACCTTGCCGATCTTGACGCGGCCCTCGTACTGCCCGGCGAGTTCCTCGATGACAGGCGCGATGATGCGGCACGGTCCGCACCAGGGGGCCCAGAAGTCCACCAGGGTCAGGCCGCTGGCGATCTCGTCGTTAAAGTTGCTGTCCGTGAGTTCCACAGGCTTCATGTCCGTCACTATACGCCCGGGGGGCATGGTCAGGATGGGGGTGGGATGGGGGAGACGCTCACCGCTCGTTTAACCGCTGTGACGCGGCTCTCATATCGACTCCGGTTGAAGGGGCTGCGCACACTGGCCCGGGCGGATGCGCGTGAGAGAGAGACGGAATCCGTATCAACCCCCCGCCGGGCCGCGTTAGGCTGGGTGGGTGAACGGCCCTGACCACTGGACGGACCGCGACGCGCAGGCGTTCGCGCGCGGCGCGGCCCTGTTCGCGCGCGGCGAGTGGTGGGAGGCGCACGAGGCCTGGGAGGAGCCCTGGCAGCGGGCCGCCGGGCCGGACCGGGCGTTCCTTCAGGCACTGATCCTGCTGGCGGCGGCGCTGCACAAGCGCTGGCATCACGGGAGCCTCACGCACCGCAACTACCACAAGGCGGCGCGGTACCTCGATACCCTGCCGCCCGCATACGGGGGCGTGGATCTGGCCCGCCTGCGCGCGGAGGTCTGGGAGGCGTTGGGCGACCCGGCCCGGCGACCCACCCTGCGACCGGCCCCCCCGGCGACCCCCATAGCCCCGGTCCCGCCCGGCCCGTGAGTGCGGGCGGCCAGTCCGGGCCGGGAAGGCTGCTGCGGGGGCCGGGGGGCTGGGTGGGCTGCGCGGGCGTCGGGTATCCTGACGGGCGGACGTTCCCCATCCGGGGGCGTGACGCGGCTCGCCCCTGGGCGGGCGGCACAGGAGAGACATCAGATGGAACGCATTGCACTTTTTATTGACGGCGCGAACGTGTACGCAGCGGCCAAACGACTCGGCTGGAACTTCGACCACCGCAAGATCCTGGAGCACTTCTCGGCGGGCGGCGCGCTGCACAACGCCTTCTACTACACGGCGGTCCCCACGCCCATCGACGACAAGCAGAAGCGCTTTACGGACGCCCTGACGTACATGGGGTACACGGTCCGCACCCGCCCGCTGCGCGAGGCGACCGACGAGGGCGGCGACACGTACCGCCGCGCCAGCCTGGACATCGAGATCGTCACGGACCTGCTGTCCACCAGCGACCGCTACGACACGGCCGTGCTGCTGACTGGCGACGGCGACTTCGAGCGTCCGGTCGAGGTGCTGCGCGCCCGTGGCAAGCGCGTGGTCGTGGCCTGCATCGCCGAGATGACCAGCTACGAACTGCGCAACGCCGCCGACGAGTACGTGGACTTCAAGGACATCCGCGAGCACGTCGAGCGTCCCGGTTACCGCCTGCCCAGCGAGTCGCGCGGCAACAGCGGCGAGCACCGCCCGTTCTACACCTCGGCGGCGCTGCAGGAACCCGATGACCGCTGAACCCCCCGTGGCGGCCGCGGACCGCAGGGTCCTGCCGGTCGCGCTGGACGCCATGGGCGGCGACCACGGCGCCCCGCCGAACGTCGAGGGGGCCGTCCTGGCCGCCCGCGCCGGCGTGAGCGTGCTGCTGGTCGGGGACCGCGTGAAACTGCACGCGGAACTCGGGAAGCACGCCGGGAGCGCCGCGCTGCCCATCGAGGTGGTCGAGGCGACCGACGTGATCGGCATGGACGAGCACGCCAGCGACGTGCGGCGCCGCACGCAGGCCAGCATCAACGTCGCCACCCGCCTCGTAAAGGACGGGCGCGCGTCGGCGGCCGTCAGCATGGGCCACAGCGGCGCGACCATGGCGTCCGCGCTGCTGACCCTGGGCCGCATTGGCGGCGTGGAACGCCCCGCGATCCTCACGCACCTGCCGGCCCGTGGGGGCTTCACGACGCTGCTGGACGTGGGCGCCAACGCCGACGTGAAAGCCGCGTACTACGCGCAGTGGGCGCGGCTGGCCAGCGTGTACCTGCGGGTCGTGGAGGACCGCGAGAACCCCACCGTGGGCCTGCTGTCCATCGGCGAGGAAGACCACAAGGGCAGCGCCCTGGTGCTCGAAGCGCACGCCCTGCTGCGCGAGCAGCACGGCCGGGGCATCAACTTCCACGGGAACGTGGAGGGCCGCGACATCTTCCGCAACACCACCGACATCGTCGTCACCGACGGCTTCACCGGGAACGTCGTCCTGAAACTCGCGGAGGGCGAAGCCAAGGTCCTGTTCGGCTGGGTCAAGGAAGCCCTGAGCGGCAGCCTGAAGACCAAGCTGGGCGGCCTGCTGGTGCGCGGCGCGCTGCGCGGCCTGGCTGACCGCATGGACCCCAGCACCTACGGCGCGAGCCTGCTGATCGGCGTGCGCGGACTGGCGTTCATCGGGCACGGCAGCGCCGACGCCCGCGCCGTCAAGAACGCGCTGCTGCGCGCCGCCCGCGCCCACGAATCCAACTTGATTCCCCGCCTGGAAGCCGCCTTCCAGGATCAGGCCCGCTGACCCGGCCCGGCTGACCCACCCGGTGGGGCCTGGGCAGCCCCGCAGAGCCCTCACCTTCCCGCCGCGACGGCCGGATGGTGGGGGCTGAACCGTCCCCCCACACCCCTCACGTTCTCATGAGTAAGGTGGGGGGCATGCTGGATGAACTGAGTATCCAAATCACCAAGCCGCAGGTGTGGATCGGACTGGCCCTGACAGCCGTGTTCGCCTACGCCATCTACCGTTTCGGACGGCTGCTGATCAAGGCGCTGACCCCCCACATCCACCGCCGACTCGCGCCGGTCCTCAAGTGGGCGTGGCTGCTGACCGTCAGCGTGTCGTGGCTGGCGGTCGCCACGTTCGTCGCGTACCTGCCCAGCGTCCCGGTGCTGTTCGAGCTGGGCCGCGACATCACGCAGGGATTCCGGCACAGCGCCGGGCAACTGGTCGTGGTGATCGCCATGGCCCTGATCGCCTGGAACCTGATCAGCACCCTGGCGGCCCGCATCGTCGCGGAACAGGAATTCAACCGCCGCAGCGTGCGCGTGCAGACCCTCAAGGGCGTCGTGGAAAGCACCCTGCGGGTCGTGGTGGTCATCATCGGCGCCATCGCCGCCCTGCAGGCCATCGGCCTGAACGCCACCAGCCTGCTGGCCGGGGTGTCCGTGCTGGGCCTCGCGGTCGGTTTCGGCGCGCAGAGCCTGATCAAGGACGTCTTCAACGGCTTCTTCATCCTGCTCGAGGACCAGTACGGGGTGGGCGACGTGATCACCATCAACACCGGGCAGCTCTCGGGCGGCGTGGAACGCCTGAACCTGCGCGTCACCGCCCTGCGCGCCCTGGACGGCACCATGCACATCGTCCCGAACGGCCAGATCCAGACGGTCAGCGTGAGCAGCAAGGACTGGTCGCGCGTGGTCGCCGCCGTGGACGTCACGTACAACGCCAACGTCGACGAGGCCCTCAAGGTATTGCAGGCGGTCAGTACCGAGCTGTACGAATCGCCCGACTGGCGCCACTTCTTCCTGGAGGAGCCCGAGATGCAGGGCGTCGTGCAGCTCGCCCCGGACGGCGTGACCCTGCGCGCCCTGTACAAGGTGCAACCCAAGAGCCAGTGGGCGCTGGGCCGCGAATTCAACCGCCGCATCAAGATCGCCATGGACGAGGCCGGCATCGAGATTCCCTTCCCGCAGCGCAGCGTGAACTTCGGCGCGAACCCCATCGAGATCCGCCTGACCCGCGACGAGGCCGCCGCGCCGAACGCCGCGCAGGACACCAGCACCCAGAACCGCCGCCGCCCCCCGGTCGAACCCAGCCTGGGCCGCGACCCCGAGGAAGAAGAGATCTGATACGGACTCCGATTGAATGGGCTGCAGCTGCTCCTCAGAGTGGCAGCAGCGCACCCCTCTGGACGTGGAGCCGGCAGGGGCGGTGAAGTGCCGGGTTGTCGGCGAAACAGACGGAGTCCGTATGAGCAGCGCCCCCGACCTCTGCGGTTGGGGGCGCTGCTCTGCCGTGCTGGGGTCGTCCTCAGCCGGGCAGGCCGGCCGGGGCGGGCGGCGCGACGGGCGGCAGCGGATCGAGTTCCCGGCCGTCGAGCAGGGCGCTGAATTCCTCGCCGCTGAGGGTCTCGCGGGTCATCAGGACCGTCACGATCTCGTGGACGCGGCCCAGGTGCTCGCCGATCAGGGCGATGGCGCGGGCGTACGCGGCGTCCATCAGGGCGCGGACCTCGGCGTCCACCTGCGCGGCGGTCGCCTCGCTGATGGGCAGCAGTTGCGACCCGCCGCCCAGGAAACCGCCCTCGCTGCTGGCCAGCGCGACCTTGCCGGTGTGCTCGCCCATGCCCCACTCGGTCACCATGCGCCGCGCGATGCCGGTCGCCTGCTGGAAGTCGTTCTGCGCGCCGGTCGTCACCTCGCCGAACACGACCTCCTCGGCGGCGCGGCCCGCCAGTGCCACGGCGATCATGTCCTCCAGTGCGGGGCGGGTGACGTGCAGGCGGTCGTCGGCGTCCGGCATCATGAACCCGGCGGCGCGGCCACGCGGCACGACCGTCAGTTTCGCCACGCGGTTGGCGTGCGGCAGGAGCTGGGCGGCGAGGGCGTGTCCGACCTCGTGGTACGCCGTGACCTTCCGGTCCGCCTCCCGCACCACCAGCGACCGCCGCTCCGGTCCCATCAGCACCCGGTCCCGCGCCTCGTCCACATCCCGCCCCACGATCCGCGTCCGCCCCGACCGCGCCGCCTGCAACGCCGCCTCGTTCAGCAGGTTCTCCAGGTCCGCTCCCACCATCCCCGCCGTCCGCCGCGCCACCACGCCCAGGTCCACCGACGCGTCCAGCGGTTTCTTCCGCGCGTGAATCCGCAGGATCTGCTCGCGGCCCCGCACGTCCGGCGCGTCCACCACCACCTGCCGGTCAAACCGCCCTGGGCGCAGCAGCGCGGCGTCCAGCACGTCCGGGCGGTTCGTGGCGGCCAGGATGATGACCTCCTGCCCGCTGGAGAAGCCGTCCATCTCGACGAGCAGCTGGTTGAGGGTCTGTTCGCGTTCGTCGTTGCCGCCCTGCATGTTCACGCCGCGTTTGCGGCCGACGGCGTCGATCTCATCGATGAAGACGATGCAGGGGGCGGCCTTGCGGGCCTGTTCGAACAGGTCGCGGACCCTCGCGGCGCCGACACCGACGAACATCTCCACGAAGTCGCTGCCGGAGATGCTGAAGTAGGGAACGCGGGCCTCACCGGCGACGGCCTTGGCCAGGAGGGTCTTGCCGCTGCCCGGGGGGCCGACCAGTAAGACGCCGTGGGGGATGCGGGCGCCGAGCTGGTGGTACTTCTCGGGGTGGCGGAGGAAGTCGACGACTTCCTGGAGGTCCTGCTTGGCCTCGTCGCAGCCGGCGACGTCAGTGAAGTTGAGTTTGATCTGGCCCTCGCTGATCACGGCCGCCTTCGACTTCCCGAACGTCCCCGCCGCGCCGCCCGAACTGCCCTGCCCGCGCATGCTGCGCCACAGCACCACCAGGATCAGCGCCGTCAGGACCAGCGGCAGCACCTGCACCAGCCACCCGAACGACGACCCCGCCTGCGTCACCTGCAGCGGCACCCGCGCCGCGCGGATGCGTTCCAGGGTCGCCCCGTCGGCCGGGACGACCAGCGAACGCGGGCGGCTGCCGTCCACGAAGGTCACGCTGGCCTGCCCCGCGCTGGACAGCACCACCCGCGACACCCGCCCCGCCTTCAGGTCCGCGAAGAACCGGTTGCTGGAGTATCCGGCCCCCGTCGCGTCCGGCGTGGCCCCCGGCGGCCGGGCCGGAGCGGTGTCCGACGGGGCGGTCGGCGCACTGGTCGCGGGGGGAAGCGCCGCTGGGGTAACCGCCGCCGGGGTGACCGCCGCGGCGGCCCCGTCCGGCGACAGGGCACCCAGCAGCAGCGCACCGACGGTCAGCGCGGCGACCCACCGGGCCACTGCACGTCGGGTCCCTGCACGTTGGGCCGCCACGCCTGGGGCGGCCGGGAATGACGGAACGCGGTTCATGCTCCATGCTACGCCGCTTTCCCGCCGGGCGAACGCACCCGCGCTGACCATTGGCTCCCCCGGCGGTCACCCCTGCGGGTGGAGCGCTCAGGTTTCCGTCAGGCTCGGCGGGTATGCTGACCGCATGCGCACTGCACTTCTGCTCGGCACGCTGGCCCTGGGTCTCAGCGCCTGCACCGTCACCGTCCGCCCCAACCTGGGCCTGCAGGGATCGGGCAGCAACCTGATCACCAGCCTCCGCCCGGACCGTGGCGAGGGCAGCACCTACGCCGTCGGCGAGCCGCTGCGCCTGAGCGTCACCACCCGCGCGGCCGGGTACGTCACGCTGATCGCCCTGCAGAGCAACGGGTACACCAGCACCCTGGTCCGCAACGCCTACGTGCCGGCCGGCACCACCACCTTCCCCCGCGCCCAGGACGGCGTGACGTACAACGTGGCCGAACCGCGCGGCCTGCAACGCGTGCGCGCCATCTTCACCCGCGTGCGCCCCACCACGGACCTCGTGCTGCGCGGCACGTACGACGACGGCCGCTGGAACGCCACCAGCAACGCCTACCTGCAACCCTACGACGCCGCCGACCGCGACGTGCAGGAAACCTACCTGTACATCCGCTGACGCCGCGCCGCGATAGGGGGGAATCCAGACCGGGTTCCCCCCTCGCCCGTTCAGCCCGCCGGGCGGGGCAGGCGGCCCCGGTGCGGCCGGCCCGGCAGGGGAGAGGCCGCACCCCGCCACGCACCGCACAGGGCGCGCACCGCCGCCACCCGCTGCCCCCCGGCGGCGTTCAGGGCGGCCGTCATGGCCTCCCGCTCGCCTCGCCGCTGCCCCAGCAGGAACAGCGTGCGGGCCTGCGCGAGTGCCGCCAGTCGTTCCGGGTCACGCGCGGGCAGCCCGGCAGGGGGCACAGCCCAGGCGTCGGCCGGGAAGCGCGGCGCGACCTTCTCTCCGTTCTCGGCCAGCCAGAACCACAGGCCCGCGCCGGTCAGGACACTGCGGGCCTGCACGCCCCGCAATTCGGGCTGTGCGTTCCAGCGCTGCGCGGCGGGCCGCGCGTACCCGCCGCGCAGCAGGCCCACCAGCCGCACGCGCCGGGTCACGCAGCGCCCATCCAGACCGTCCTCCTGCGCCCACTCGCGCAGCGTCCGGTGCAGCTCGGCGAACGTGCCGCCCGAGGCGACCACGTCCACCAGCGCCGCCCGGCGCCCTGAACGCACCAGTTCACGCGGGTGCAGGCCCGCCCCGGCCAGCAGGGGCCGCAGCGTCCGCACCTGCCCGGCGTTCAGCGTGGCGTGCAGCAGCGACACGTTCAGGCCCGACACCCGCCACGGCACGCCCACGCCCCACAGCAGCCCCCCCAGGTACGCCCGCAGCGGCTCGGGCGAGCGGCCCACGAACACCAGATCCGCGCCGCCCGCCGCGACCAGCACGCCCGCCAGCGCCGAGCGCAGTTCCGGCAGGAACACCTCCAGCGCGTCCGGACTGGCCGGAAGTGCCCCCAGGCCGTCGGCGCGGGTCACGTCCCACACGGGCGGCCCGGCACTGTGCAGCGGGTGGTGCCGGGGGTGGTGCAGCGGGCGCGGCGCGGTCATGGCCCCATGCTGCGCCCGGCGGGGCGGCCCGCGCATCGGCCAGCTGGCGCACGGTCCCCCCGGCCATTGCCGGTATGCTGACCCGCATGAGCCTGACCTTCGAGGACGCCAGCGCCCGCGTGGACGCCTACATCAGCCAGTTCCGGGAAGGGTACTTTCCGCCGCTGCTGATGCTGGCCCGCCTGACCGAGGAAACCGGCGAGATCGCCCGCGTCATCGCGCACGCCAGCGGCAAGACCCCCAAACCCGGCGAGGACCCCGGCGACCTGGAAATGGAACTCGCGGACCTGCTGTTCGTGACCATCTGCATGGCGAACGAACGCGGCCTGAACCTGGAACGCGGCTTCGAGCGCATGATGGCCAAGATCGAGAAACGAGACGCGACCCGCTGGACCCTCAAGGAACCCGCCGAGCCCAGCGCGCCCGGCAACACCGAGGTCACCCCGTGACCGGCGACCCCCGCTACCCGCTCGGGCCGATGCCCACCCCGCAGACCCTCACGCCCGTCGAGCGCGTCGAGGCCCTCGGGCAACTGTTCGCCCTGCCCGCCGACCTGTTCGACGCCGTGCAGGGCCTGACCGACGGGCAACTGTCCACCCCCTACCGCGACGGCGGCTGGACGGTGCGGCAGGTCGTCCACCACGTCGCCGAGAGCCACATGAACGCCTTCATCCGCCTGAAACTCGCGCTGACCGAGGACAACCCCACCATCAAACCGTACGAGGAGGACCGCTGGGCGACCCTCCCGGACCACGAACTGGTTCCCGACGTCAGCCTGAACCTGCTGGACGCCCTGCACTCGCGCCTGGGCATGCTGCTCGCCTCGCTGGAACCCGGCGGTCCCGACTGGACCCGCCCCTGGACGCACCCCGCGCAGGGCCGCACGTACACCGTGGACACCCTGCTCGCCATGTACGCCTGGCACGGACGGCACCACACCGCCCAGATCACCGCCCTGCGCGAACGGAGCGGCTGGTAGGTGCAGTTCGGCCCTGAACTCCACACGCCCGTCTCTCACCGCGCGGCGGGCGTGGTCATCCTGAACGCCGCCGGCGACCTCCTGATGGTCCGTGAGAACGGCGTGCCGGGCCAGCGGCAGAAGGCCGGTCTGTGGCACATCCCCAGCGGCACCGTCGAGGACGGCGAGAACCCCCAGGACACTGCCGTGCGCGAGGCATGGGAGGAAGCGGGCGTGCGGGTGCGCCTGCTGAAATTCCTGGCCGCGTACCTGGGTCACTTCCCGGACGGCGTGCCCGTCCTGCGGCACGCGTGGCTGGCCGAGGCCCTGCCGGACTCCACCTTCCGCCCCGCCCTGCCGGACGAGGTGACCGAGGTGCGGTTCGTGCCGAAAACCGAATTCGACGCCCTGTACGACGCCCGCCTGATCCGCATGCACCACACGAAACTGTTCTACGAGGACGCGCTGCGGGAACGGGGACGCTGACCGCCAGGGCAGCCAGAGCCGGGGCGGAACGCGTCAATCTGCGTTCCGCCCCGGCGGGTGGCCGTGCCCGTGTAGACCCTTACTCGTACCCGAGTTCGCGCAGGGCTTCCTCGTCTTCGCGCCAGTTGTTGATCACGATGACTTCCAGGCCTAGGTACACCTTGCGGCTCAGGAACACTTCCAGCTGCTTGCGGGCAGCCTGACCGATCTCGCGCAGCTGCTTGCCGCCCGCGCCGATGACCATGCCCTTGTGGGCGTTCTTCTCGACGACGATCTCGCCCTCGATGCGTTGCAGGCCGTCCTGCCGCTCGGTCCAGGAGTTCACGCGGGTCGCGACGGCGTACGGCAGTTCGTCGCGCAGTTTCTTCATGGCTTCCTCGCGGATGATCTCGGCCGCCCACTGCTCGCGGGTCTGGTCGCTGGCGGCGCCCTGCGGGAAGAAGAAGGGGTTTTCCGGCAGGGCGTCCAGCAGCTGTTCGCGCAGGGTTGCCACGGCGGCCGGGTTGTTCTGGGCGCTCAGCATGGTCTCGCTGGTGTCGTGCTCGCGACCCTCCAGCAGCGCGCGGTACAGCTTCATGGCCTCGTCGGGGTACTTGGCGGCGTCGGTCTTGTTGCCGACCATGAACACGGGTTTGGGCAGTTCGCGGATCTGCCGGGCGACCAGCTGGTCCTCGTCGGTGGGCGGGTGGCGCAGGTCCACGACCCACACGACGGCGTCCACGTCGGCCAGGGCGCTGTGGACCTCGTGGTTCATGTACTTGCCCAGGGCGTCCTTGGCCTTGTGCATGCCGGGCGTGTCCACGAACACGATCTGGCGTTCACCGCTGGTGTGGATGCCGCGCACGCCCCGGCGGGTGGTCTGCGGGCGGGGGCTGGTGGGGGCGACCTTGGTGCCCAGGAAGCTGTTCAGCAGGGTGCTCTTGCCCACGTTGGGTTTGCCGATAATGGCAATGAAGCCCGAGTGGGTCTGTTGCTCTCCGGTGGAGGAAAAATCCGTCATCGGGTTCATTCTCTCATGCCGCGCGCCGCGCAAAGGTGCCGGGGCGGGTTCAGCGGGTGCGGCGGGCCTGCACGCGGCCGATCAGGCGGGTCACGACCGCGCGCGGCAGCAGGCGGGGCAGCAGCGTCTGCACGCGGTTCAGGCGGCCCGCCACGACCACCCGCTGCCCCACGAGCAGGCCGCGCACGCCCTGACGGGCGACCTCGTCGGCACTCAGGATGACCAGCCGGGCGGGGCCGTTCAGCAGGTCGCTCTCGCCCAGGCGACTGACCGCCTGGAATCCGGTCTGGACCGGGCCGGGGCACAGCGCCGTGACGGACACGCCGCTGCCCGCGACCTCCTCGGCGACGGCCTCGCTGAAGCTCAGGACGTACGCCTTGGTGGCGTAGTACACGGCCATCAATGGCCCCGGCTGGAACGCGGCGGTACTGGCGACGTTCAGCACGCGCCCGCGCCCGCGCGCCAGCATGTCCGGCAGGAACGCGCGGGTCAGGCCGGTCAGGGCGCTGATGTTCACGGCGATCATGCGGTCGATCTCGTCGGAGGGCTGCGTGCTGAACTCGCCGTAGCCGCCCAGCCCGGCGTTGTTCACCAGGATGTCCACGTTCAGGCCGCGTGCCTGCACGGCGGCGTGCAGCTCGGCGGCCGCGCCGGGCCGGTTCAGGTCGGCGGGCAGGACGTGGACCTGTACGCGGTAACGCGCGCCGAGTTCGGCGGCCAGGGCGTGCAGGCGGTCCTCGGTCCGGGCGACCAGGATCAGGTGCGCGCCGTGCGCCGCGAGCTGCCGCGCGAGGCTCTCGCCGATGCCGCTGCTGGCCCCCGTGATCAGGGCGGTCGAGGTACGCATGTTCAGGGCGGGCGGGGCCGGAGGCTGGGTCATGCTTCACAGCATGCTGCAACGCCGTCCCGGCGGATCGACCCTGCATGAAGACACCGTGAAGTGAACGGAGGGTCAGTGGAATGCAACTTCCCTGACCGGCCCCCCGTACTCTGGGGCATGAGAAACCCCGTCACCGGACCGGAAGCGACCGTGCAGAACATGTTCGCGCAGAGCACCGCCGTCCTCACGCAGCCCAGCCCCGCCACCTTCGAACGCTACGAGCGCGGAGGCGGCCTGCGCAGCGCCCTGACGTACGTGATGGTGGCCGCCGTCGTCTCGGCCGTGATTGCCGCCGTGTTCTCGTTCCTGCACACTGACGTGACCTTCTTCGGGCAGCTGTTCAGCCGCCTGATCGGCGTGCCCGTGGGGTTCCTGATGTTCACGGGCGCGGTGTACCTGATCGGCCGCACCCTGTTCAAGGGCACCGGCACGTACCCGGAAGTGGCGTACACCTTCGCGCTGTTCTACGTGCCCATCAGCATCGTCATGACCCTCCTCGGCATCATCCCGATCCTGGGGTGGCTGGTCAGCCTCGCCCTGAGCCTCGTGCTGGTGTACTTCGGGTTCCTGGCCGTGCAGAGCAGCATGAACCTGCGCGACCAGACGCAGGCCGCCGTGACCCTGGTCCTCGCGTGGATCGCGCAGGCGGTCGTGGGTCTGATCGTGGCGGGCGTCGTGGGCGGCCTCTTCGCGGTGGGCCGCGCCGTCACCGGCGGCTGAACCGCACCTGACCACGGGGCGGGGCCGGTGTCGGAAACGACCGGCCCCGCCCCCCTTCTGCCGGCCGTTACTGGTCGCCGTAGACGTGGACCGCCACGTCCATGCGGCCCTGCCCGCCGCCGTAGTACGTGCCGCGCACCGGGGAGACGTCGCTGTACTCGCGGCCGTGACCGATCTTCACGTGCTTCTCGCGCGCCACGCAGTTGTTCGTGGGGTCCAGGCCCAGCCAGCCGTACCCCGGCACGAAGCACTCCACCCAGGCGTGCGTGGCTTCCGCGCCGACCATCTCGCCGCCGCTGTACAGGTAGCCGCTCACGTACCGCGCCGGAATGCCCAGTTGCCGCGCGACACCCAGCATCGCGTGCGTGAAATCCTGACACACGCCGCGCTGGTGCGTGGCGAACTCCGCCAGCGGCGTACTGACGGTCGTGGCCTGCGTGTCGTACGTGAACTGCCGGTACAGCTGCGAGTTCAGGTCCGTCAGGAACGACGGCAGGTCGTCCCCGGCGGCCGGACGGGTCACGCCGAACAATTCCGGCCACGCGCCGCCGGGCACGCGCGGACTGGCGACCAGGAACTCGGTGTGCTGCCCCCGCAGCGCCCCCAGCGTTCCGACCGTCACGGCCGCCGGGTCCGGCACCGGGTGCGTGTCCACGATCGCCTGCGCCTCGATCAGCAGGTGCGTGTGCGGGTCGTGCACATGCACGTGATGCACGATCGCCCCGAAGTAATCCTTGTGCGAGGTCACCTCGGCGTCCGGCGCGACGTGCAGGTGGAAGGACCGCACCGTCTGCCGCGTCTCCTGGCTGGGGTGTAGCCGCACCTGATTGAACGAATCCCAGGCGGGCCTGGGGTACCGGTACTCGGTGGTGTGCCGGATCTCGCAGCGCATCAGCCGTGTCCTCCCGCGCAGGTCCGGGCGGCGCCGGCCGGTCCCGCTGAGCCGCTCCCTGTCGGCACGTTCATTCCTGCTGGAAGTACGCCGCGTCGATCGCGCCGCCCACCCGGTTGATCTCCACGAGCAGTTCCGGCAGCGTCGGGCCCGGCGTGCCCAGCACGTCGTCGATCCGCGCGTACTGCAGGCGCGCGACCAGCCAGCGCGACAGCCGCAGGATCTCCGGGTGCGCGCCCGGATGGCAGCGGTCGATCTGCGTCAGCGCCTCGTGCAGATGCTCGGCGCTGTAACGCACGCTGCGCGGGAAGTACTCGTCGAACAGCAGGAAGCCCGCCACGCCGCGCGGATCGATGCCGCTGTGGACACTCTTGCGGTACGCCTCGAAGGCACTCGCGCCCTTCAGGACACTCACCCAGCGCTGCTCCTGAAGGGCCCGCCACGTCGGTTCCGCCGGACTGCCCGCCGGGTCGTCCGGGCTGTCCAGCCGCGCCTGCAGGACCCGCACGGTGTTGTCTGCGCGTTCCAGCAGCTGCCCGCTGCGCAGGAACGACCACCCCTCGTCACGCGGGAGGGTCGCGAACGCGATCCCGAAGAAGAACTGCGCCGCCTCGCGCGCCGCCACGCAGTACTCGTACAGGCCGTCGCGGTCCATCACGTCGCCCGTCTCGAAACACAGGTTCAGGTACGAACGGTTCAGGGCCTCCCACATCTCGCTGGGAATGCGGTCACGCAGGCCGCGCGCGTTCTGCCGGGCCCGCGCGAGGCTGCTGGCGATACTGGACGGGTTGTCCTGATCGAAAGCCAGCCACGCCGTGGCGCTGCGGGTATCCACCCGCCCGTAACGCTCGATGACCGGCCCCTCGCCCCCCGTGAGTTCCAGCAGGGGCCGCCAGTGCTCGCGGACCCGCCCGGCGGATTCCAGCGTGGCGTAGTAGTTGACGTTCAGCAGGCGCGCGGTGTTTTCGGCGCGTTCCATGTACCGCCCGATCCAGTAGAGGTTCTCGGCCAGTCGTGACAGCAGCAGCATCAGTTCTCCTCTCCGGCCGGGGCGGCGCCCAGCTCGGTCTTCTCCAGCTGCTGCTGGTACGAGTGCGCGCCGCCCTGCGCCTGGACCTGCCCCTGACGCTGGGACTGGCCCTGCGTCTGACCCTGTCCCTGGGATTGACTCTGGAATTGGCCCTGGAATTGGTTCTGACGCTGCGTCGACCCCTGCCCGGGCAGGGGGTCGCCGCCCGGCGCGGCACCGGGCGCGGGATCGCCGTGCAGGTGCTGCGTCATGCCCTGCGCCTGCCCCGGCCCGTCGTGATCGAGCACCCAGGTGTCCTTGCTGCCGCCCCCCTGCGAACTGTTCACGACCAGACTGCCGCGCGTGAGGGCCACCCGCGTCAGGCCGCCCGGCACGATCGTCACGTCCCGCCCGAACAGCACGTACGGCCGCAGGTCGATGTGCGCGCCCTCGAACGCGCCGTTGTCCGGGTACAGCGTCGGGTGGCGCGACAGGCCCACCACCGGCTGCGCGATGAACTCGCGCGGATTGGCCCGCACCCGCTCCAGGTACGCGGCCGTCTCCTCGCGCGTGGCGGCCGGACCGATCAGCATGCCGTACCCGCCCGCCTCGCCCACCGACTTGAACACCAGCTGCGGGGCGTTCGTCAGCATGTGTTCCAGGTGATCGGCGTTCCAGCCCAGGTACGTGGGCACGTTGTTCAGCAGCGGCGTCTCGTTCAGGTAGTAGCGGATCATGTCCGGCACGTACGCGTACACCGCCTTGTCGTCCGCCACGCCCGTCCCGACCGCGTTCGCGATCGCCACGCGGCCCTGCCGGTAGACCTCCATCAGGCCCGCCACGCCCAGCGAACTGTCCCGCCGGAACGCCAGCGGGTCCAGGAAATCGTCGTCGATGCGGCGGTAGATCACGTCCACCTGCCGTCGCCCGCCGGTGGTCCGCATCCAGACCCGCCCGGCGTCCACGAACAGGTCACGGCCCTCCACGAGTTCCACGCCCATCTGCTGCGCCAGGTACGCATGCTCGAAGTACGCGCTGTTGTACATGCCGGGCGTCAGCACCACCACCGTCCCGCCCGGCTTGGGACTGACGGCCTGAAGGTTCGCCAGCAGCGCCGTCGCGTAGTGCTGCACTGGCCGCACACCCTGCCCCTCGAACAGACCGGGGTAGATGCGGGTCATGGCCTGCCGGTTCGCCAGCAGGTACGACACGCCGCTCGGGGACCGCAGGTTGTCCTCCAGCACCAGGTACTCGCCCCGCTCGTCGCGGATCAGGTCGGTGCCGACCACGTGAATGAACACCCCGCCGGGCGGCGTCACGCCGTGCACCTCGCGCCGGAAGTGCGAGGACGTGAACACCAGCTCGGCCGGGATCACGCCGTCCGCCAGGATCTGCGCGCCGCTGTAGATGTCCGCCAGGAACGCGTTCAACGCCCGCACCCGCTGGGTCAGGCCCGCCTCCACGTGCGCCCACTCGGACGCCGGAATGACGCGCGGCACCGGATCGAACGGGAAGGTCCGCTCGGTGCCCTGCGCGTCCCCGTACACCGTGAACGTGATCCCCTGGTTACGGAACGCGGCGTCCAGCAGGTGCCGACGCCGCTCGAATTCCGGCACGCCCAGCCGCTCCAGGTACGCGCGGACACCCTCGTAGTGCGGCCGGACCTGCCCGTCCGCAGTGAACATCTCGTCGAAGAATCTGCTGCCCGGATCGTACTTCATGCCATCTGTCCCCCTGCTTGCGGCGCGTTGCCACAAGATACGCGTTCCGGCGCGGCCCTCCGGGCGCGCGGCGCAGACAGCGGCCCGACCGGCAAGGGACCATGAAGGCCCGCCCCCGACTTACACTGCCAGCCATGACCAGCAACGCCGACACCCCCATCACCCCCGACGACCGCGCCCGCCTGGACCCGGTGTTCATGCAGGTGATTCTCGACGCGCAGGCCCAGGCGCAGCAGACCCAGCCCGCCCAGAGCGGCAACCTGGCCGCCATGTTCCACCGCGAGACCGTCACCGACGCCCTGCAGGGCTGCGCCATGCTGATCGCCGGCTGGAACCAGGGCCGCGTGGACGAGGCCGGCCTGACCCGCGCCGCCAAGGCCCTGCGCGCCCTGGACCTCACGGACCTCGCCGGACGCCTGGAGAACCTGCGGAACATCGCCGCGCCGCAGGACTGACACGGACTCCGGTTGAAAGGCTCTGCACGCCGTTCAGCCGGAGGCAGGTCGTCCGGTCCCCGCCCAGGTGGCCGGGCCTGGACAGATTTCTGACACTGCCCTAGACCGCCGCCGCGACCCCCGCCGCGCCCGCGCCCTACACTGCCCGCATGACCCCGCGCGGCGCTTTCTTCTATTGGTTCGGTACCCACCGGGCCTAGCAGCGCTGCACCCCGCCGCCCGGTGAGCCTCCAGAGGCCACCGGGCCTTTTCTTTCCCCCCCACCCCCGAGGAACCCCCATGACGCACCCCGATCCCATCATCGAAGCAGGCCGCACCGAGAACCTGAACGTCAGCGGGTTCACGCCGCTGATCACCCCCCGCGCCCTGAAGGCCCGCTGGCCCCTGACCCCGCAGGCCGAGGCGACTGTGCTCGCGGGACGCCGTGCCGCGCAGGACATCCTGCACGGCCGCGACGACCGCCTGCTGGTCGTGGTGGGCCCCTGCTCTGTCCACGACCACGAGCAGGCGCTCGACTACGCCCGCCGCCTCGCCGCGCTGCGCGAACGTGTGAAGGACCGCCTGGAAGTCCACATGCGCGTGTACGTGGACAAACCCCGCACCACCGTCGGCTGGCGCGGCTACCTGCTTGACCCGGACATGAACGGCACGAACGACATCAACAAGGGCCTGGAACTGACCCGCCGGCTCATGGTGCAGGTCAGCGAACTGGGCCTGCCGGTCGCCACGGAACTGCTTGACCCCTTCGCGCCGCAGTACGTGTTCGACGCCGTCGCCTGGGCCTGCCTGGGCGCGCGCACCACCGAAAGCCAGACGCACCGCGTCATGAGCAGCGCCGTGTCCGCCCCCATGGGCTTCAAGAACGGCACCGGCGGCGGCATCAAGCTCGCCGTGGACGCCATCGTGGCCGCCGCCGCCCCGCACGCCTTCTTCACCATCGACGACGACGGACAGGCCTGCATCGTCCACACCCTGGGCAACCCCGACGGGCACGTCATCCTGCGCGGCGGACGCGGCGGTCCCAACTACGCCCCGCAGTTCGTGAAGGAGGCCGCCAGCCTCATGACCGCCGCGGGCCTGACCCCGGCCGTCATGGTGGACTGCTCGCATGCCAACAGCGGCTCTGACCACACCCGCCAGAGCCTCGTGTGGCGCGACGTGCTGCACCAGCGCGCCGCCGGGCAGAGCGCCGTGCGCGGCCTGATGATCGAGAGCAACCTCCGCCCCGGCAAGCAGGCCATCCCCAAGGACCTGAGCACCCTGGTGCCCGGCCTGAGCGTCACCGACGCCTGCGTCGGCTGGGACGAGACCGAAGCGTTGCTGCTCGAAGCGCACGCCGCGCTGGGCCAGCAGGCGGCGGGCCGCGAGACCGTCACGGGCTGACCCCCCGCTGAAGATCCCCCACCCCGGCGCGCGTCCAGGGTGGGGGATCTTCCGTTCAGGTCAGGGGTTCTGCACGAGCCTGAAGTCGCGGAAGCTCAGGCCGTAGCTGCTGCCGGGCGTGCCGACCGCGCCCAGAATCTGGAGTTGCGCGGCGGGGTTCGTGGCGGCCGCCGTGAAGGTGTACGTGAAGGTCTGCTCGGTGGCGCTCAGGGCGGCGGTCTTGTCGAGGTAGCGGGCGTAGCTGCCGCCGTTCTCGCCGATCACCACGGCGACCTCGCGGGCGTCGGTGGCCTTGCCCTTGAAGGTCAGGGTGTAGGACTTCCCGGCGGTCAGGGGCACGTCGGTCTGGTTCAGCTGCACGTGCCAGTTGTTGGCGGGGTCCACGTTCTTGACGTTCAGGGTGACGGTGCCGCCGCTGACGCTGGTGGTCAGGCGGTCGGGCACGTTGCTCCAGGTGCTCCAGTAGGCGGTGCCGGGCACGCCCGCGATGCCGGGGTGGTTGGGGCTGTCCTGCGTGAACGCGGCGTTGTACAGCAGGTTCCCGTCGGCGGCGGGCGGTCTGGCCCCGGCGGCGTTCCCGACGCGTTTGACGAGCACGTTGTCGATCCAGACGGCGCCGGTCCCGGCGTTCCCCAGGTTGAATTCCAGGCGGGTGGCGGCGTCGGTGGTGGCTTTCATGTCGAAGGTAACCGTCTTGCGTTCTTTGGTGGTGCCCAGTTGCAAGGTCTGCTCGCCGGAGTATGCGGCGTAGCCCCGGTCCGGGCCGCCGCCGACCTTCAGCATCATGGGCCGCGCGGTCTGCGCCCAGGCGTCGAAGGACACCTCGTACTTCCCGCCGCTTTCCAGGTTCAGGCCGTCCTGCCGGACCTGCACGGCGTAGTTCACGGTGCCGGGGTTGGTGATGTCCACCTTCAGGGCCTTCCCGGCGGCCGCGTCGTTGCTCAGGGTGGCCTGCCCGTCACTGCGGAACAGGGTCCAGTACGCGCTCTGGGTCACGCCGTCCAGGCGGGGGGCGTCGCTGGTGACGCGCGGGTCCGTGTCGGCCCAGTCGAAGGATTCGTTGTAGACGAGGTTCCCGTCCGGCTGGGCGGGGCGGGCCACGGCGGGCGTCCAGGGGAATTTCGTGGCGGGGCGGGGGCCGGCGCTGGCGGTCTCGCCGGTCAGGCCGTACACGCGCACGTAATCCACGCGCATCTCGGCCGTGCCCGGCGTGCTGGCGTTCGGGTTGCCGTCGAAGTTGCCGCCCACCGCGAGGTTCAGCAGCAGGTGGAACGGCTTGTCGAACGGGGCGGGCCAGGGGTGCAGGTCGGCGTCGCTGGTGGGGGGCGTGCCCTTGGCGCTCCACCAGCCGGTCTTCTCGCTGGTCAGTTTGCCGTCGATGAACCACTGGATCTTGCCGGGCGTCCACTCCACGGCGTAGGTGTGCCACTGGTCCATGGTGCCGCCGTTCGGGAAGTTCACGGTGGTGCCGGAGTACACGTTGTTCGGCCACTGCCCGCCGTAGTGCAGGGTCTGCGCGAGTTCCGTGGGTTTGCTGCCCCAGCCTTCGGCGATGTCGATCTCGCCGCCGGCGGCCCAGGTGCCGTAGGGGCTGGGTTCTTCCGGCAGCATCCAGATGGCGGGCCACAGGCCCTTGCCGGTCGGGAACTTGGCGCGGATCTCGAAACGGCCGTACGCGCGGCTGAACTTCCCGGCGGTGCGCACGCGGGCCGAGGTCCAGTCGAAGGTGCTGGTCTGGCCGTTCGCGGAGCCCTGGTATGCGCCCCGGCGGGCCGTGATGATCAGTTCGCCGTTCTCGACGCGGACGTTCTCGGGGCGGTCGGTGTAGTACTGGAGTTCGTTGTTGCCCCAGCCGCTCACGTAGTCGTTTCCGGACATGAAGCCGTTGCCGATCTGCGGGGTCCAGCGGGCGCTGCTGAGGGTGGTGCCGTTGAACTCGTCCTGCCAGACGGCCTGCGGTCCGGTGGGGCCGGAGCGGGCGCAGCCGGCCAGCAGCGCGGCGCACAGGGCGAGGGTCAGGGCGGACGGCAGGTGGGATCGGTTCATGGCGGGCTCCTTGCAGGCGTGCCGTGTGGGTCGCCCCGCTGCGGATCAGTGGGGGAGACGGTGGTGGGCGGGTGGCCCGTCGGGTTGCGCTGTCCTTCCGAGCGTAAGCATTTCTGAAAGCGCTGTCAAGGGTCCGCAGGTCAGGAGTCCGACCCGGATCGCCGGGCAAGGGGGATCTGGAACAGCCCGCCGGGCGGGACTTTTCCGGATTTCATGGCGTGCGGCCCTGCTGACGCCTCAGGTGAACCGGTTCCACCCCGGAGGCCGCAAAATCACTGGTTTTGAAAGGCCTTTCAGAGCATGAAGGCCCGAACCATCAGAAACCGTGACGGTTCCCGGCGTTCCCGCCCACACATCCCGGCCCGCCCACGCGCCACACTCGGAAGCATGAGCCCCACCCCTGCCAAGCGCCCCGGCGGCGGCCGCCCCCCCAGCCAGCGGCCCAGCAAACCCTGCGCCCACTGCGGCCTGCCCTTCACGTGGCGCAAGAAATGGGAACGCGACTGGGACCAGGTGAAGTACTGCTCGGACCGTTGCCGCGCCGCCGCCAAGCGGGACCGCCCATGACCACGCCACCCGCCCCCACTCCGCCCGGCCCCGTCTACGGTCTGGTCTGCCTGACCGCCGGCCCCGAGGTCCGCTTCCGGACCATCACGCTCACCCGCTACCGCGCCCTGACCCCTGCCGCCCGCGAGGGCACGCTGCTGGACCTGTACGCCGACAACATCGCCCGGCTGCGCGCCGCCGCCGCCTTCTGTCAGGCGCGGGGCATCCGCCTGTACCGCCTGAGTTCCAGCCTGTTCCCGATGCTGGACCTCGCCAGTGACGACGTGGGCGCCGCTGTCCTGACCCACCTCGCGCCGCAGCTGACCCGCGCCGGGCAGGCCTTCGCGGACGCCGGCATCCGCGTCCTGATGCACCCCGAACAGTTCATCGTGCTGAACAGCGACCGCCCCGAAGTCCGCGAGAGCAGCCTGCGCGCCATCCGCGCCCACGCCCGCGTCATGGACGACCTGGGCCTGAGCCGCACCCCCTGGAACCTGCTGCTGCTGCATGGCGGCAAGGGCGGGCGCGCCGCCGAACTGCGCGCCCTGATCCCCGACCTGCCGGACGCCGTGCGCCTGCGCCTGGGCCTGGAAAACGACGAACGCGCCTACAGCCCCCGCGACCTGCTGCCCGTCTGCGAGGCCACCGGCACCCCGCTGGTCTTCGACGCGCACCACCACGTCATCCACGACCGCCTGCCCGACCAGGAACACCCCAGCGTCCGCGAGTGGGTCCTGAGCGCCCGCCGCACCTGGACCCCCCCGGACTGGCAGGTCGTACACCTGAGTAACGGCATCGACGGCCCGCAGGACCGCCGCCACAGTCACCTGATCACCCACCTGCCCAGCGCCTACCACGACGTCCCCTGGATCGAGGTCGAGGCCAAGGGCAAGGAAGAAGCCCTGGCTGCCCTGAGCGCCCCCACCTGACGGGCCCCCGCTCCGCACACCCCACAGAAGCCCCGCCCCGCACGCGCTACGCTGCGGGGCGTGAATGTTGTCGTGTTCGACCTTGAAACCACGGGCCTCTCACCGGAGCGGGACGGCATCGTGGAAATCGGCGCGGTGCGGATCGTGGACGGTCAGGTGCAGGAACACCTGAAGTACGAGACGCTGGTGCGCCCCACCACCCCGGACGGGCAGACCCTGATGATCCCCTGGCGCGCCGAGCAGGTCCACGGCATCAGCAACGCCATGGTCCGCGCCGCCCCCACCATCGCGGAAGTCCTGCCGGAATTCATCGAGTACGTGAACGGCTGGCCGGTCGTGGCGCACAACATCGGCTTCGACGGCGGGTTCATGCGCGCCAACGCCCAGCGGCACGGCCTGACCTGGGCGCCCGCCAGCGAACACTGCACCGTGCAACTCTCCCGCCGCGCCTTCCCCAAGGAACGCGCGCACAACCTGACCGTCCTGGCCGACCGGCTGGGCCTGAATTTCGCGCCCGGCGGCCGCCACCGCTCGTTCGGTGACGTGCAGGTGACCGCGCAGGCCTACCTGCGCCTGATGGAACTGATCGGCGTCCGGGCCTAGACGCGGCAGGAGAAGGCGGGAACGGCCTTCACGGCCCTCTTCCCGCGGCCAGCCTTACCTCCGCGCGGCGGCCGTTCCGGGGCGGGGGACCAGCACCAGGGCGTTGGGGACGCTGCGGCTCCAGACGGTGTTCAGGTAACCGCCCAGGTCGGCGTACCCGCCCGTGACGTACGCCGTGGCGCTGCTGCCGCTGTCGAGGCGCACGGCGTCCCGCAGGCCCGCGCCGGCCAGCGCCGCCGCGAAGGTCTCGGGACTGCCGTGTTCCAGGTAGGCGATGGTGGGCTGGCCGCCCAGCGTTCCGAACGCCACCTGCCGGGTGGGCCGCCAGATGCTGGCGCTGGTGTTGAAGCCCTCGCGGGCCGGGTCCAGCACGACCTTGCCGCCCTGCAGCAGCAGCGGCCCGGCACTCAGGGCGTCCACCGCGCCGTCCCAGGGTGCGTCGGCGCGCCAGTTCAGGCTGACGGTCAGGGGCGCGCCCGCCGAGCGCGGCAGGTGCGGGTAACGGGCCGGGTCGAACGTGAAACTGAGCGTCCCGGCGGGCGGCGTGACCGGGCCGGTCAGGGCGCGCAGGACCGCGCCACTGCCCGGCGCGGCGTACAGGGTGGTCAGGCCGTCCGCGCCGACGCTGCTGCGCCCGTCCCCCACGAACGCGGTCAGCAGGTCCGGGGCGGGCCGGGCGCGCACGCTGTTCACGGTGACGCTGAACGGCGCGCCCTGACTGTCCGTGCCGCTCAGAACGTAGCGGGGGCGGGGATAGCCGAACAGCGTGTCGCCCCGCGCCGTGACGCCCAGCGTGGCGCGTTTCTCCAGGCTGCCGGCCGTCATCAGGCCGCCCACGGCGACCAGATCCACCGGGAGGCTGCTGGCCGGGTCGAAGTACCCGCCGTTCACGCCGGCCACGCCGCCCACCGACCGCACGAGGTCCGCCACGCCGCTCGTCCGGCCGGCCGGGGCGCTCACGACGCGGGTCTGGTACTGCGCCGGGTCGAAGCTCAGCAGGTGCAGTTTGCCCTGCTGCCGGTACGTGACGCCGGGCGCCAGGGCGTCCGGGTTGATGGGCGGCGGCACGCGCGTGTCGGTGTAGGTGGTCGTGTCGATGACCACGCGGGCCGGGTTGTCCAGCGTGAAGATCTCGCTGCGGCCCCCGCCGGTGCCGAGCCGGACGGCCGCGCCGGTCGCGGTGGGCTGCACGGACAGCTGATCGCCGGACTCCAGTTTCTGCGTGACGGGCGCGGCACTCACGCCGGGCAGCGTGACGATCAGCCCGGCCGCCTCGCGTGTCACGGTCAGCGGCACGAGGCGGGCGTCCGGCACGTTCAGTTCCAGCACGACGCGCTGCACCTCGACCGTGCGGTGCAGCGCGCGGCTCACGCGGACCGTGCCGAGCGACGCGACCGGCGTGAAGGTCGGCGCGGGCGGGACCGGCGCAGGGGGAGTGGGGGCCGGCAGTGCCGGCGAGGGGGTCACCGGGGTCGGCGTCACGGCCGCCGGGGAAGGGGTGGGCGTGACCGGGCTGGCAGGCGTTGCCGTGGTGGGCGAGGGCGGCAGCGTCTCTGCGGGCACCTGCGCGGGCGCCGCGAAATCCAGCAGGTCCGGGGCGTCCGCCGTGACGGTCACGCCCAGCAACGTCAAGGCCTGAAGCGGCACGAACAGGCTGCCGCCCGCCAGTTCCGGCAGCGGCAGTTTCGCGTTCAGCGTGAACCCCACCGCCCGCCAGCCGGTCTGCGGCGAGAAGCGCAGCTCGCGCGTCACCTGCTGGCGCGTGAACTGCAGGCGCAGGTCCTGCGGGTCGTTCCGGACGGCGACCCCCAGCCTCGGGAGGGTCCACACGGCCAGCGCCTCGCCCCCCGCGAACTGCCGCGAATCGAGCGCGGCACTCTGCCGCACGCCCCCGATCGCGACCGGCCGCGCCGACGCGGCGCCGCCCAGCAGCGCGCTCAGCAGCAGCACCCGCCAACCCGACCCGGCGCGCGGCAGGAATGGCCGTGCAGAACGACGAAAAAGAAGCAAGCGGCGCAGGTTCACGCGGGCGAGTGTAGCGCCCACGGGCGGGGCGGCGGGTGAGCGGCCCGTCAGCTCCGGGCGGCAGCGGTCCGGGGCGCGCGGCGCGGAGTTTCTCACGCGGCCCGGCAGGTCCGTCAGGCTCTTGTGTGAAAGGCTTCCTATACTGCGGCGTATGATCGAACCTTCACTGGCGCTGTACGGCGACGCCTTCGAGCGCGTGGATCAGGTGATTCAGGACCTGCTGGAAACCACGGGCGTCCGCTACGGACTGCTCGTCGACCGCAAGGGTTTCGTGCTGTCACACAAGGAGGCGCTGTGGGCGCCCCGCCCCCCGGCCCTGGACAGCGTCGCCACGCTGGTCGCCAGTAACGCCGCCGCGACCGCCGCGCTGGCGAACATGCTGGGCGAACGGACCTTCAGCGAACAGATCCACCAGGGTGAGAATGGCACCCTGTACGTCGAGTCGGTCGGCACGGACTCGCTGCTGACCCTGATCTTCGACGCCAGCGTCCCGCTCGGCAAGGTCAAGCTGTACGCCAAGAAGAGCATCACGCAGATCGCCGCGATCCTCGAGGAACTCAAGGACATCCCCCCGGTGCAGCTCGGTGAGGATTTCAGCCAGGGTGCCAACGCCCTGCTCGACGACCTGCTCGGCTGAGCCGCACGCGCCCCGGCCTGACCTGCCCGTTTCCCTCACCCTGACCCGGCGTCACAGGAGAATCCGTCCATGAGTACCATCAACTTCGCTGCGCGCGAAATCAACTGCAAGATCGTGTACTACGGCCCCGGCATGAGCGGCAAGACCACCAACCTCAAGCACGTCTTTTCCAAGGTGCCCGGCCACCTGCGCGGCGAGATGGTCAGCCTGGCCACCGAGGACGAGCGCACGCTGTTCTTCGACTTCCTGCCGCTGGACCTGGGCACCGTGCAGGGCTTCAAGACCCGCTTCCACCTGTACACCGTGCCGGGGCAGGTGTTCTACAACGCCAGCCGCAAACTGATCCTGCGCGGCGTGGACGGCATCGTGTTCGTCGCGGACAGCGCCCCCAACCGCCTGCGCGCCAACGCCGAGAGCATGCGCAACCTGCGCGAGAACCTTCAGGAACACGGCATCGACGTGCGCGACGTGCCCATCGTGTTGCAGATCAACAAACGCGACCTGCCCGACGCGCTGCCCACCGCCATGATCCGCTCCGTGATCGACCCGAAAGGCGAACTGCAACTGTTCGAAGCGATGTCCGACAAGGGCGTGGGCGTGTTCGAAACCCTCAAGACCGTCAGCCGCCTCGTGCTGGAACGCCTCTCCCAGAACAAGTAGCCGTCGCACCGGACAGGCAGCAACGTGGGCAGCGGGGAATTCCCTCCGCTGCCCACGTTCTGTCCTGTTACCTGCTGTCTCCTTCAGTCGGCGCTGAGGGGCAGGGCGCCCGGACTCTCTTCCGGCAGGTGGCGGCGCACCTCGCGCATGGCCGAGTGGATGACCCCCAGGGCGAGGCTCATGGTGAGCATGCTGGAAAAGCCGTAACTGACCAGCGGCAGCGGCACGCCGGTCACGGGGAACACCCCGGCCGCGACGCACAGGTTCACGAAGGCCTGCCCGACGACCATGAACATCGCGCCGATGGCGAGGATGCTGGCGCCGTGAATCTCGGGAGTCATGGGGCGCACGCGGCTGGCGAGATGCGCGACTTCCAGCGCGGTCGCCACGATCAGCCAGTACGCGAACATCAGCATGGCGACGCCCAGCAGCCCGGACGTGAAGCCGACCGACGCGACGATCATGTCGGTGCGTTCCGCGAAGTACTCGTAGCGGGGGCCGTCCGGGCCCAGGCCCCACAGGCCGCCGAAGTTCAGGTCGCGGTGCGCCATGCCGATCTGGTCCAGGCCCACGCTGACGTCCTCCTCGCGGGTCTGGTGGCCGTTCCAGCGTTCCAGGATGTACGGGTGGGTTTGCAGGTACAGGCCGGCGAACGGCAGGGCGATCAGGCCCAGCGCCAGCATGAAGCCGCCGATCTTGGTGATGCGGACCCCGGCGGCGTACATCAGGATGATCCCCAGCCCGAACATCAGGACGCTGGTGCCCAGGTCCGGCTCGAAGAACACCAGGGCGGTCGTGACGACGATCATGCCGGTCGCGCTGATCAGTTTGTTCTGCACGCCCCGCCGGGAGAAGAACGACGCGAGCATCAGGACCAGACCCAGTTTCGCCATCTCGGAGGGCTGGAAGCGGAACGGGCCGCCGAAGTCCAGCCAGCGGCGCGTGCCGCCACTTTCCTGCGTGCCCTCCCCGATGAAGAACACCAGCAGCAGCAGCACCAGCGTCACGCCCCACACGGCCGGCCCGATCTTCAGGAAGGTGCGGGGCCGCAGCCGGGCGACCAGCAGGGTGGCCAGCAGCGCCAGCAGCGCCTTGGCGCCGTGATCCACGATGTGTTCCGGTTCGACGGCTGCGATGCCCAGCAGGCCCAGGCTGAGCAGCAGCACCTGCGCGATCAGCAGTTGAACGCTCACCCGTGACCCCCGGAGCGGGCGGCGAGGGCCTGAGCGGCGCGGCGGAAGCTGTCGCCCCGCTCGCGGTAATCCCGGAACTGGTCGAAGCTCGTGCCGATCGGGGCCAGCAGGACCGTGCCGGCCCCCTCCAGGGCGTCCAGGCCGGCCTGCACGGCCCGGTCCATGGACTCGTCGCCGGTCGCGCCCGGCACGGCGCGGTAGGGGAGACCCAGCCCGCGGGCCAGCGCCTCGCCGTCCTCACCGAACGCGATGACCTGCCTGACCCGCCCGGCCGCCGCCTCCCGCAGCGGGGCGAGGTCCGCGCCCTTGTCCCGCCCGCCCACCAGCCACGCGACCGGCGGCGTGGCCCGTTCCAGCGCCGCCTGCACCGCCAGCGTGCGCGTGGCGATGGAATCCTCGATGAAGCGCACGCCGCCCACGCGGGCGACCGTCTCGAACCGCCCCTTCACGGGCGCGGCCGTGCCCAGCGCGCTGGCCAGCACCGCCGCGTCCACCGGGCGACCAAGGTGGCGCAGCAGGGCCTCGGCCGCCAGCAGCGCCGCCGCCGCGTTCGCCGGGTGGATTCCCTCGGGCAGCGCGGCGGCGTCCAGCACGGGCGTTCCGTCGGCCAGCGCCAGCCGGGCGGGCGTGAAGGGCTGAAGGCGGGCCCGCGTGGGCACCGTCAGGTCCGCCGGGACGATCAGCACGTCCCCGGCCTCCTGCGCCGCCGTGATGTTCAACTTGGCCGCGTGGTACGCCCCGACCGTGCCGTGCCGGTCGATGTGATCCACGCCCAGGTTCGTGATCACCGCGACCGGCAACCTCACGCCCGGCACCCGCTCCAGCTGGAAGCTCGACAGTTCCACGACCGCCACCTGCGCCGTGTCCACCACGTCCAGCAGCGGCGGGTCGATGTTCCCCCCCTCACGGGCGTTCAGGCCGCAGGCGCGCAGCAGGTGCGCGACCAGCACCGTCGTGCTGCCCTTCCCGGCCGTGCCGGTCACGCCCACCATCGGCAGGCCGGGCCGCCGCCGCGCCGCGAGCGCCACCTCCCCGATCACCTCGGCCCCCGCCGCCCGCAGCGCCGTCAGGTCCGGATGGTCGATGGGCACGCCCGGCGCGGCCACCACTGTCCCGTACGGCCGCGTCACGTCGCCCTGCGCCCAGCCGAGTTCCTGCATCAGCGCGAGGTCCTCGGGGGTGGGGCGGGCGTCCAGCCACTCGGCCCGCAGGCCCTCCCGCGCGAGGAACCGGGCGGCGCCGCGCCCACTGCGTCCCAGTCCGTACACCAGCACCCTGTCAAGCTTCACGCCACCCACCATAGAACAGCGTCCCTCCCCTTGTGTTCTGCGCTTCCCTCAGACGACAATCGCCGTGACCCGCCCCGCCCGGAGGTGCTCCCCGATGCCCACCCGCCCCCCGCGACCCGCCCTGCTGCCTGCCCTCCTGCTGTCCGGCGCTGCGCTGGGCAGCGGGAACCCCCCACCCGCCCCGCCCTGGACGCCGCCAGCCCTGGACACCCCCGTGCGCGAGGTCGCGGTGGCGGCTGCGCCCGGCGGCACCGTGTTCCTGGCCACCCTCAGCGACAGCGGGCGTTTCAGCAGCGGCCGGGGCACCTTCACCGCCCGCACGCTGCGCGCCTGGAAAGCCGCGCCCGGCGGCCCCTGGACGCCGCTCCCCCGCCAGGACGGTGCCGGGGTGGGCGGCGCGTTCGGCCTGAACGACTGCCACCCCCGCCCCGCCGCGAACCTGAACCTCAGCGCCGACCGGCACGGCAGCGCCGTCCTGGTCTGGAACGAGAACTACGGCGACAACGACATCGTGCAGCTGCGCGCCCTGCGGCCCGGCGGCTGGACCGACTGGCCTGGGCGCTACCTGGGCGACGACCTGCCCTACGCCGCCCGCACCCGCGCCGTCGCCGCCTGGAAGGGCGAGGCGGTCCTCGCCTGGGGCGAGTGGCTGCGCCGCCCCGACGGCAGCCAGCTCACGGTCCGCCGCTGGAACGACACCCTGAACAGCTGGGTGCGCGGCCCGCAGTTCAACGAGCGCGCGCAGTTCTCCCGCACGCCCGCCCTGGCCCTGACCCGCGCCGGACAGCCGGTCGTGGCGTGGCTCCAGGGCGACGTGATCGCCAGCCGCGTCCTGGCCGCCCGCTGGGACGGACAGGCATGGCAGGCGCTCGGCGGCCCGCTCAACCGCCACGCGCCGGGGTACGTGGCCTCCACCCGCCTCGTGCTGGACGGCCAGGACCGCCCCATCACCGCGTGGCTGGAGGACCACGCCGGACAGGACACCCTGTACGCCGCCCGCTGGGACGGCCGGCGCTGGCAGCCGCTGGGCGGCCCGCTCAGCGCCGCGTTCGCCTCCGCCCCCACCCTGAGCACCGACCCGGCCGGGTACGCCGTCCTCGCCTGGGTGGAGGAACGCGGCGGCCGTGGGCAGGTCCACCTCGCCCGCTGGACCGGCCGGCACTGGCAGCCGCTGGGCGTGCAGAACCGCGATCCGCGCCGCGACGCCCGCAGCCCCAGCGTCGCCACCGACGACGCCGGACGCACCACCCTCGCCTGGAGGGAAGACGGGGGCGGCGTCTACCAGATTCAGCTCCAGCAGATTCAGACACGGCAGTTCTGACAGCAGTTTTCAGGGGTGTTGAGGGGTTCCCTCAGCACCCCTGAACCGAGCAAAGCGAGAAGCCGTTCACACCAGCGGTTGGAAGTGGAATTGAAGGGCGTGCTGTTGGCCCTTCAATGGAACTGGAAACCGCTGTGACCCTGGGGAGCCCGGCGCTTTACGCTCCGGCGGCCTCTGCCCCCTCCGGCTGCGCGGCCACTTCCTCGCGCGCGGGGGGCGGCGTGACCGTCAGGCCCGCCTCGTCCTGCGCCCACTCCATGAAGGCATTCAGGCCCCGGCGGAACATCACCGGGCGTTTCTCGCGCTTGCCCAGCTTGCGGGGCTTGCCGGTCTTCTCGTTGATCTCGGCAGGCAGTTCCGGCACCAGCGCCCAGTTGACGTTCATGGGCTGGAACCCCTTCGGGTTCGCGCTTGCGAGGTAGCGGGTCAGGCCGCCCAGCATGCTCTCGGCAGGCGGTGTGAGCGGCGGCAGGCCCAGCGCGAGGCGCGCGGCGTTCGTTCCGGCCAGCCAGCCGGTCGCTGCCGACTCCAGGTACCCCTCCGTGCCCGCCAGGACGCCCGCCACCAGCTTGGTCGGGTCGGCCTTCAGTTGCAGGGTGGATTCCAGCACCAGCGGCGCGTTCAGGTACGTGTTGCGGTGCATCACGCCGTACCGGACGATCTCCGCGTTTCCCAGGCCCGGAATCAGGTTCACGACCGCCTTCTGATCCCCCCACTTCAGGCCCGTCTGGAAGCCCACCAGCGACCACATGCGGCCCTCGCGGTCCTCCTGACGCAGCTGCGCCACCGCGTACGGCCAGCGCCCGGTCCTCGGATCGTCCAGGCCCTTGGGCGACATCGGCCCGAAGCGCGGCGTGTCGATCCCGCGCCGGGCGATCTCCTCGATGGGCATACAGCCCTCGAAGAACTCCAGCTTCTCCCAGTCGTGCGGCGTGTGACTGCGCGCCTGCTCCAGCGCCCCGAAGAACGCCAGGTACTCGTCCTTCGTGAACGGGCAGTTGATGTAATCAGCGCTCTGGTCGTAACGTCCCGCCCGCCACGCCACGTCCATGTCGATGGAATCGAAGGCGATCACGGGCGCCGCCGCGTCATAGAAACTCAGGCGCTCGCTGCCCGTCAGGCGGGCCATGTCCGCCGCCAGCGCGTCCGACGTGAGCGGCCCCGACGCGATCACCGCGATGCCCTCCGGCACGGCCGTGACCTCCTCGCCCAGCACCTCGATCAGCGGATGCTCCCGCACCGCCCGCGTCACCCGCTCACTGAACTCGTCCCGCTCGACCGCCAGCGCGTTCCCGGCCGGCAGTTTGGAGGCGTCCGCCGCGCCCACGATCGCGCCCCCCACGCTGCGCAGCTCGGCCTGCAACAGGCCCTTGCTCTGCAACTCGCCCTCGCCGCCCAGCGAGTTGCTGCACACCAGCTCCGCAAAATTCCCGCTGCGGTGCGCCGGGGTCATCTTCACCGGCCGCATCTCGAACAGGCGCACCCGCACGCCCAGCCGCGCCGCCGCCAGGGCCGCCTCGGACCCCGCCAGTCCCGCACCAATCACCGTGATCATTCGCTCGCTCATCAAGACGGCAGTGTAGGGCAGCTTCGCAGCGGCATTTGTGCCGCGAGGCGAATCCGCACGCCCCTCAGCGTTCCGGCGTGCCGCCCAGCGCGGCCTTCACGCGCGACAGGGCCTCGTACAGCAGGATGCGGGTGGCGATCAGTCGGTCGCTGGGCTGGCCGAGCGTCTGATCGAATCGCCACTCCTTCGCGGGCACGCTGACCACGTTCACGCCGTACGTGCGGAACAGGGCGGCGGCGCGGCGGCTGTGGCTGGGGCTGGTCACCAGCAGGACGGTCGTCCAGCCGCGCGTGCGGGCCAGGTCGCGCACGCGGGCGGCCTCGTCGCGGGTGGTGGTGACGTTCCTCAGCGTGACCAGCGTGGGGCCGCCCGGCCCGTACAGCGCGCGGGTCAGTTCGGTTTCCAGCACGCTCATCTTCGGGCAGTCGCGCGGCCCGATCAGGCCGGACTGCTCGGAGACGGTCACGACCGGGGCGTACCCGGCCTGCCAGAGGGTCAGGGCGCCGGTCAGGCGGGCGACGGCGCTGGCTTCCAGTTCGCGGCTGCCGCAGTGGACGCCCGCGCCGAGCGCCACGATGGCGTCCGCCTTCACGGGCGGCTGTGACAGGGTCAGGGCCGCCAGCGGGCCGCGCAGGACGGGGGTCAGCAGGCACGCGGCCAGCGTCAGGGCCAGCGCACCCGCCGCCACGTTTAGCGCCCGGCGGGACGCCCGGAAGGCGCCGGCCACCCCGGCGGCCGCGATCAGGGTCAGCAGCAGGGCGGGCGGGGCGCGCACCTCGCCCAGAAAGGCAGCCAGGACCGCCAGCGCCGCGCCCACGGCCACTCCGCCGAGCACGCCGCCCAGCCGTTCACGCCGCTCTGCTGCCGTCATCGCCCGGCAGTGTAGCGGGCGCAGGACACTTCCCCCTGCCGGTCGCGGGGCGCGGCTGCCTATACTCGCGGGCATGGTCCGCCGATTTGCCCTGCCGCTGCTGGTCGTTCTCGCTGCCGTGCTGGGCGGCCTGCTGCTGCTGCCGCGCCTGGGCGGCCCGGCCGAGAGTAGCACCGAGGTCCGGTTCGTGCGCGAGATGATCCAGCATCACGCGCAGGCGGTGGACATGGCCCTGCGGGTCCGGGAACGCAGCCGCGACGAGCAGCTGCGAACGCTGGCGCTGGACATCACGCTGTCGCAGCAGGAGCAGATCGGGCAGATGCGCGGCTGGCTGACCCTGTGGGGCCGCCCCTGGGGAGGGGAAGGCATGAGCGCAGAGCACGCCCGCATGATGGGCATGGCCACCCAGGCCGAGGTGCAGGCCCTGAGCGACCTGGGAGCCGCGCAGAGCGAGGTGCGGTTCCTGCAACTCATGACCCGTCACCACCAGGGGGCACTGGCGATGGTGGCCCCGGCCCTGGCGCCCGGCGTGCGCCCCGAAGTGCAGGCCCTGGCCCGCCAGATCCAGGCGGCCCAGGCGTCCGAGGTGATGTTCATGACCCGCCTGCTGCGGGAACGGGGCGCGCAATTGTTACCCGCCCCGACCGGCAGTCACAGTGACGCGGGCAGCGATCACAGCGACATGGGCCACTGATACGAACTCCGATTGAATGGGCTGCAAAGCCCGCTGGGTCCGAGCGGATGCGACTCGGAGAGCTGCCCCGCAGAGCAGGAGAGAAACGCCCCTCCGGACGTGGAGCCGGCAGGGGCGGTGAGGTTCCGGATTGTCGGCGAAACAAACGGCAGTCCGTATGAGCAATGGTGCGGACAGGTTCATCCCTTCCGGGCAGACCAGCGATGAACACGCCGTGTTTGCCCCTCCCCCTTGAGGGGGGAGGCTGGGAGGGGGTGAGCAGGAATGGCGTCACAGAAGACGTGTTCCATGCCTGTTCCCTCTGGCGCTTGAACAGTGTCCGCACCATTGATGAGCAGGGCGGCGGCTGAAAGTGGAGTCCTGCGGAGTGCCCCTGGCTCTGGAGTGGAACTGGAAACCGCCGTGACGATGCGTCCGTCTTACCAGTTGTCCTCGTCCCAGACGTCGGTCTTGGCGTCGCGGCGGGCCTTGCGGCGGGCGTCCTTGCCGCCCTTGCGTTTGGGCTGGGGCGGCAGGGCCAGTTCGTAGGGACGGTCGGGCTGGCAGGGGGCCGGGTACTCGCCCAGCGACTCGCCGGGGTCGTTGCGGATGTTCCCGGCGACGTGCAGGTGCCGTTCGCCGCAGTACGGACAGGCGTCCACGACCCAGAACATCACGCGGGTGCCGGGCATGTCGCGCAGGGTCACGAAGGCCTGCTGGGGGGTGCGTCGGTCCTTCTTCGCCATGCCGCGCAGAGTACCGCCCGCCCTGCCCGGAGTCTGTGGCGGGCATGGCGTTCCGGCAGTCCGGCAACCCCCCTGTTCCCGCTCGTTTCTGCCTGAACGGGCGCCCGACGGCAACGACCGTTCAGGCAGGGTTACACGTCCTCGTCGCCTTCTTTCATGTATGTCACGACGCTGCGGCAGTGTTTCAGGCCCGCGCGGGTGTACAGGGCGCGGGCGGGTTTCATGTGGTCGTGCGCGCGGACACGCAGAGTGCGGAGTTCCGGGTGGGTGTCGGCCTCGGCGGCGGCCAGGGCCAGCAGGGTCAGGCCCAGGCCCTGGCCGCGCTCGGCGGGGTGGACGGCCACGTAGGTCACGTCGGCGCGGGCTTCCTCGGGGCAGAATTCCAGTTCCGCGAAGCCCAGCGGCTGCTCGCCGCGCATCAGGGCGACGAGGCGCACGTCGTCCTGCGCGAAATGGGCGTCGAACTGTTCGGGTGTCCAGTTCAGGCGTCCGGCCCAGGTGTCCTCGCTGCTCCGGTACAGCGCCCGGTACGTCTCGAACGGCAGGTGGCGCGTGATGCGCGTTCCGGCTGGCGCGCAGGCGCGCGGGGTCAGCAGCGACAGCGGGCCGCTGTAGAAGTCCGTGGTGTGCATGGGCGCGAATCCCGCCGCTTCGAGCGCGTCGCGCACGGGGGCGTTGTCGCGGGCGCTGAAGGCGTACACCGGGAGGCCGTCGGCGTGGTCCAGCGCGCGGCGCAGCAGGGCCGGCAGGTGCCCGCCGTCACTGACTGGCCCTTCCAGCACCAGTCCGTCCCGGAAGGGTGACAGGGCGCAGTAGGCGCGCACGCCCTCGTCGTCGGTGTCCACGAGGCAGGTGCTGTCCTCGCATTCCAGTTGCAGTTCGCGGGGGTCGCGGGCGTCCGGGGAGAACACCTCGCGTTCCGGGGCGTCGTCCATCCAGTTCAGGAGCGCGAGGACGTCCGGGACGTCGGTGGGCAGCATGGGTCGGATCATGGGAACCTCCGGAAACGGCGGCTGTGCTCCTGTCCGGCAGGGACGGGGCGCGGTCAGCGGGGAGACGGCAGGACCAGGGCGACAGGGTTGACGGTACGCTGACCTTCAGCCTAGTCAGCGGCGAGGCGGTCTGTCTGCCGTGCGTTTCACCCCGCGCCCCGGCCCGCGCGTGCTATGCTCAGGGCATGCCCTGAACAGGGTACGCCGCCTGCCTCCCCACAGACACGAAGCCGTGTTTGAGGGGCGTTTTCCTTTTGAGCCGGGGGCGGACCGCGCACGTGGCGCCCCCCCCTGGCCCCGCCGGAGAGACGACCGGGCAGCGCGGCATCATCCCGGAGGTGTTCGCCGTGACGAAACAGTCCAGCAGACCGGGCGGGAGCCCCCCGCCCCGCGCCGCCCGCCCCGCCCCGACGACCGGCCCGCAGCAGGGCATGGACCTGCTGGTCCTGCGCGCCCAGCTGGCCCGCGCCGAGAAGGCCGCGCGCCGCGCGCAGCACGCGCCGCCCCCGGTGCGCGCCGCGCCGCAGGCGCCGGTCAAACCGCAGCGCGAGGCGGACCTGGCGGGGGTCAGCACCGACGAGTTCAGCCTGAGCCGCGCGCACGCCCGCCTGCGGGAAGCGGTGTACGACGGCCGGTACCACCTGTGCGACCACGCCATCGGGCACGCCCGCGCCGAGGGGTTCCTGGAGCACGACGTGATGAACGTCCTGCTGACCGGCCGGGTGCGGGCCGTGTACCCCGAGGACCGCCGCTGGCTGGTGTGCGGGTACTTCGAGGCGTGCGGCGTCAAGCTTCCGCTGCACGTCGTGGCGCAGCACGCCCGTGACGGCTTCGTGGAGATCGTGACGGCGTTCGTGCCCAAGCAGCCGCACCACATCATCAGCCGGGCGCGGCTGGCCGTGATGCTGCGCTACGACGACCAGACCATCCGCGCCCGCACCGCGCACGCCGGGAACCGCGTGGGCTACCGGGGCAAGGGCCGCTGGAAGAAGAGCGCCTGATCCGGACTCCGATGGAATGGGCTGCAAAGCCCGCTGGGTCCGAGCGGATGCGACTCGCAGAGCTGCCCCGCAGAGTGGGAGCAGCACGCCCCTCCGGACGTGGAGCCGGCAGGGGCCGTGAAGTTCCGGATTGTTGGCGAAACAGACGGCAGTCCGGATGACGGCACGCCAGACTGGCACGCAAGGCAGGCAGGGGAGACAGCAGGGGGGCCGGAACACACGTTGTCCCGGCCCCCCTGCCTGTCTGCGGTCAGTGCCGGAAGTGGCGGCTGCCCGTGAACACCATGCTGATGCCCAGTTCGTTGCAGGCGGCGATCACCTCGGGATCGCGTTTGGCGCCGCCGGGTTGCAGGATCGCGGTGACGCCCACGCTGGCCGCGAGGCGCACCACGTCGTCGAAGGGGAAGAACGCCTCGCTGGTCAGCACGGCCCCCTGCGCCCGTTCGCCCGCGTTCGCCACGGCCCGCTCGGCCGCCCAGATGCGGCTGACCGCCCCGGCGCCCAGGCCGACCGTCACGCCGCCGCGCGCCAGGACCACGGCGTTGCTGCGGGCGTTCTTCACGACCGCCCACGCGAAACGCAGGTCGTGCCATTCCTGATCGGTGGGCTGGCGGGCCGTGACGACTTCCGGGCACAGGTCGTCCCAGGGGCGCGCGTCGCGTTCCTGCACGGCGAAGCCGCCGGTCAGGGGGCGCACGTCGAGTACGCTCACGCCCTGCGGCGCGGCGGCCACGAGTACGCGCAGGTCGGGTTTCTTCTCCGCGAACCACGCGGCGGCCTCGGGCGTGACCTCGGGGGCGATCAGCACTTCCAGGAAGGTGCCGCGCGTCGCCTGCGCCGCCTCCAGCGTCACGGGCGCGCTGACGGCGACCACGCCGCCGAACACGCTGAGGGTGTCGGCGTCACGGGCGCGTTCCCAGGCGGTCTTCACGTCGTCCGCGACGGCCACGCCGCAGGGGTTGGCGTGCTTGACGGCCACGCACACGGCCACCGGGTCGCCGTGCTGCGCCTGCGTCTCCTGCGCCGCGAGTTCCTGGCACAGTGCCCACGCGGCGTCCGCGTCGGCGTAGTTGTTGAAGCTCATGGGTTTGCCCGCCACGACCTGCGCGTCGATGACCGGCCCGACCGCGCCGCCCAGGCGGTAGATCGCGCCCGGCTGGTGCGGGTTCTCGCCGTAACGGACCTCTGCGGCGCGGCTGAGGTTCAGGGTCAGTGTTTCGGGCAGCTCGGTGGGCAGCTCGTCGCTGCGGCCCTCCAGGTAAGCGGTGATGGCGGCGTCGTACTCGCTGGTGTGGCGGTACGCCTTGGCGGCCAGCCGCTGCCGGTCGGCGGCGCTCACGTCGTCCTGAAGCGCCACCGGGTAGTCGGCCGGGTCCACGAGGACCAGCACGCCCGCGTGGTTCTTCGCCGCCGAGCGGATCATGGCCGGGCCGCCGATGTCGATGTTCTCGATGGCCTCGTCGAACGCCGCGCCGCGCGCCACCGTCTCCCGGAACGGGTACAGGTTCACGCACACCAGATCGATGGTGCCGATCCCGTGCGCGTCCAGCTGCCCCAGGTGACCGGGTTCGCGCCGCGCCAGGATCCCACCGTGCACGGCCGGGTGCAGCGTCTTGACGCGGCCGTCCAGCATCTCCGGGAAGCCCGTCACGTCACTCACCTGCCGCGCCGCCACGCCCGCCGCGACGATGCTGGCGTACGTGCCGCCGGTGCTCAGGATCTCCCAGCCGCGCGCCTCCAGCTGCCGCGCGAAATCCACCACGCCCGTCTTGTCACTGACCGAGATCAGCGCCCGTTTCCGGCCCTGCCCCGTGGTCTGCCCGCCCAACTCCGTGCCGTGCTGCGTCATGTGCCTTCCTCCCAAAACCAGAAAACGCGAACGGTTCCCACCGACAGGGAGCCGTTCGACCCAGGCGCGCGATCATTCACTCTTCCGGAGGCTCCCCCGTGGTCAGCCCACGTTCAGCGCCAGTCGCCCCCGCACTCGCCGCAGCATACCGGGTTCCGGCGCGGCCGGGTCCGGCAGTCGCAGACAGGGCGCCGCCCACGCGAGGTTGCGTCCCGCCGGCGGGGCGGCCCGGCTACACTGGAGGTCCTGGCTGCCCCGCCGGGACGGGCACTGCCGGACGCCCGTTTCCTCCCGGCCCGCCGGCCGCCTGACCGGAGATTCCCCTGCCTGACCTTCCTGCCGTGCCGCTCCCGGACGCCCCGCCCGCCGGGGTGCCGGAACTGCTGACGCTGTTCCGGCCGCTGGCCCGCACCGGGTTCCTGCCGCCCACCGCGCCCCTGCTGAGCCTGCCAGGACCGTTCCAGGCCCTGCTGGACGCTGTTCCGGCGCTGGCCCCCGCCTACCAGGGGGGCGGCGTGCGCGCCGACCTGCTGGACCTCGACGCGGCCCTGGGTGACCGCCGGGACGACGCCCGGCAGCTGGACACCGCCCAGCAGGAGGCGCTGCTCTCGGTCACGGCGATCCTGATGCACCTGTACCGCTGGAACGCCGTGCCGGTCACGCCCGCCCGCTTTCAGGAACGGCCGACCTTCCCGCCGCACCTGCACGCCCTGTTCCGCGACCTGAGCGCCGCGCACGACCTGCCCGCCTGCGGCACCATGCACACCCTGAAGTACCTGAACTGGCGCTCGGACGCCCTGCCGCCCGGCCAGCCGTACCACGCCGCCCAGGTGCAGGCCGGACAGGTGCGGATCGCGCACAACTGGCACGCCACACCCGCCGGGGACGACCGCGACCTCGCGGGGCAGCTGGACCTGTGGATCCAGACCTTCGTGCTGACCGAGGCGCGCGGACAGGCGGTCCTGACGGCCGCCGCGCAGGCCCTGGCCGCCGCCCACCACCACGACCGCCCTGCGCTGGAAACGGCCCTGGAAGCCCTGCACGCCGCCGTGCAGGCCATGACCCGCCAGATCAACACCCTGATGCGGTTCCGGGTGGTGCGCAGCGACCTGTGGCGGGTGTACATCCAGCCGACCTTCGGCTGGGGCCTGCCCGCGCCGGACGCACCGGACGGCCCGCCGCTGGAGGGAGCCAGCGGCCTGCAACTGGGCGGCACGCAGGTCGCGGACCTCGCGCTGGGCGTGCCGTTCGATTCGAACCTGGGCCGCGCCCTCCGGCACTCGCGCACCTCCATGACCCCGCCGCAGCGGGCGCTGCTGAACGCCTGGGAACCACACCGGAACGTGATCCGCGCGGCCGTCCTGGACTGGGGCGGCAGCCGCGCACGCGGCGCTTTCGACGCGGCGCTCGACGACCTGAACCGCTGGCGGGTCAGTCACCGCGAACGCGGCGCGGTGTACCTGCGTGGCGACGGCCGCGAGCACGTCATGGCCTCCACCGGCACCCAGCTGGACGCCGGCACACCCCACGAGCAGGCCTTCCGCGACCTGATGAACGAACGCATCGAGGAAACGGGTGCCCGGACGGTCGGGCCTGCTGCGGACCCCGACTGAATAGCTTGGGCCGCTGGGTCCGAGCGAAGCGCCTCGTAGCAAAATTTTCTACTTCCCTGCTTGAGGCCGCGTGATACGACATCATCAGAGAAGCGCAAACTCTTGCTGAACGGCAGACCCTGAAGCGAGACGCGTTTGAGATGCTGCTCAGGGCCGTTTCCCTCTGGGTCAGTTAGGGGAAGGTGCTGTCTCCAACAGTTCCGACGTGCAGCAACGTTTGTCATGCCCACCGAAGACGCCTCTGACGACCGGATGTCGCACCCGTCGTTCGTCACGGTGGACGGCCTCAAAGGCCGCCTCGCCCGCGTGGAACTCCCGGACGGCACCACCGAGGACTGGCCCCTGGCGTCAAGGAGGGCGACGTGATCCGCCTGACCGTCCACGGCGGCCTCAAAGCGGAGAGCGACCAAGCCCAGACCCGCGACCGCCTCACTGGCCCGCAGGCGGGCACGGACGCCCTGAATGCTGGGGCCCCCACCGGCCACGCGGGCCTGCTGACCTTCAGCGTACGCACCTGTGATGAGCATGCCGCCAACCTGGACCTCGGCGCTGAGGCTTTGCGGATAGATCTTAGAAGTGAAGCACGTTCCAGGTCAGCGAGAAGTGTTCGGGCAGATTGGTAAAGGTAACGTTCCGAACTTTGGACTTGTTTGTACTGTACTGACTCACAGTATTGAGGACAAGATTCCAGCCTTGTTTCAGGCTGAGTCGTGCTGTACCAGAGAAAAGAACCCCATTTTCAATCTGGCAGCTCGAGGCTATATCAATGTTCACATCTGTGGATGCGTAGATGAAACGGGCGAAATAGCCTATATCCATACCTTTAAGCGCGGTGTTCACCCCCGCCACGAGGGTCCAAGAGTCATCAATGTTCCTTTTACTGTTCAGCCGGAAAGTACTGAGGTTGCTGAACCACGCTTCTTTGTCCTGTTGATTGGACTTCAAGCAGCTGGTGTGGCCCTCCGTTACCATGATATCCAGAGACCTGACGTACGACTTGGCAACGTCAGGCAGAGTGACTTGAAATGTCCCATCGGCCGCCACCGTGCCCTGGTAGACGCCGTCCGACCCGGAGGCAAATACGAGTTCCTGGTTCACGCCAGTTGCGACGCCCTGAAGTTGCAACGGCGCGGCGTTGGCAATCGAGAGTGAGCAGGTGCTTACCAGCAAGAGGGTGCTGCGGATCAAAGGCGAGGACATGTGAGTCATTGGATTCCTTCGAGTGTACAAGAATTTCCACGCCTGCTGGAGTCGTGTGCCACACGACGTCATGACGACACAGAACAGGGAAAACGTCGGTCAACACGTCACTTTCTTCGTTGCGTCGTGTAGAGGATTTTTGGCTGCGACAGGCTCTGCCTGAACAGCCCGGAAATGAGCACTTATTGATACCGGCGTAAGTTGACATTGCTCATCACTCCCCTGTGCTGCGTAGATGCCGCGCAGAGCTATATGTACTCCGCTCGGATGACTTACAAAGCCATCCGAGCGGTAGCGAGAAGATAGAGAAATGGGTTCCGCACGTGGAGTTGACAGATCAGTGGTGCTCCAACCTGTCAAAGAAACAGAAGGAAACCGCATGAGCAGCCGGAAAGCTGATCGGCCCGGCGAGCACGGCGGCGGAATCAACGACAGGGCGCGGAGGTGAGTTCCCTCCGCGCCCTGTCCTGCACCGGGTTCAGCCGCTGTTGCCGCTGCCGTCCGGGGCGGGGGAGACCATGTCGGAGGCGGTGGTGGCGGGCGCGTCGTCGGGGAACAGCAGGCGGCGCAGTTCGTCCAGCACGGCCTGTTCCTTCTCGTCGACCAGCTTGCCGCCGATGCCCAGGAAGCCGCCCTCCGTGGCGGCGTTCGCGGTGCGTTCCGCCACGTTCATCAGCATCTGGCGGTACGCGGCGTTGTCTTCGGGGCTGGCCTTGGCGCTGACCAGCCACGCCGCCTGCCGCACGGCCTGGAGGCTCTGCTCGCGGGCTTCTTCGGCGTTGCGGGCGCGTTCCTGGGGGGGCTGCGTGTCGGGGGCGGTGCCGAGCATGTCGGCGGCCATGGCCTCGAGCAGCGGCGTGCGGGTGGCGGCGCTCACGCTCTCGCGGGTGGCGTCCGAGACGGCGCGCGCCTCGGCGATCAGGCCGGTCAGGCCGCTGGGGCTGGCGGCCATGACGGCCGCGCCGGCCCGGCCGGGGCCGGTCATGACCTTGAACCACTCGTCGGGCGTGAACTTGTCCTTGATGCTCATGCGCTCAGGGTACCGGGCGGCGTGCGGGGCGGCGTTCGCCGTTCATTCACGCTCGCGCGGGGCCGGCAGGGCACTCAGGTCGAAACGCACGGGTTCCGTTTCCTCGCGGACGCTGCGGTGATCGGCCGCCAGACCGTGGCTGCCGAACAGCCCGCCGGCAGCCAGATTGACGCCCAGCACGTCGCGGGGCCCCTCGTCGGCCGGGACCAGCGGCCGAATCCGGAACGACAGGGCGATCAGGGCGGCGGGCAGGACGATCAGCAGCGTGAATGCCAGCATGGAGGCCTCCGGGCGTGCGGGGGGGTCAGCAGGGGGTGGGTTCGGCGGGCGTGACGGGTCCCGTGGGAGTGACGGGTCCCGTGGGAGTGACTGGGGCGTTCAGGTGGGTCTTGGCCCAGCCGTCGATGGCGTCTATGACGCTCTGCAACTCGCGGCCGGCGGGGGTGAGGGTGTAGACGGACCGGGCCAGTTTGCCGTGGCTGTCCTCGGTGCGTTTGTTGATCAGTTCGAGTTGCTCGAGGTGTTCGAGGCGCTGCGTGAGGGTGGCGCTGTTGCAACCGCCGACGGCCCGCGCGAGTTCGTTGAACCCCTTCTCGCCGTCGAGCAGGGCGCGCACGATGTGCAGCACCCATTTCTCCTGCAACACCCCGATGGCCCGGTAGACCGGGCAGAATCCAGTGTGTTCGCTCATGACCAGAGTTTACACTGCGGGGCTGATCAGATCATGACGAAACTCACACCACTTGACTTTTCAAAGCGATTGATCTAGCTTGGACTTATGACCGCGACCACCCCCCACACCCTGAACGTCAAAGAAGCCATCGAGACCCGCCGCAGCATCCGCAAGTACGCCCAGGAACCCATGAACCAGGACGACCTGCACGAGATCCTGCGCCTCGCCAGCCTCGCCCCCAGCGCCTGGAACGCCCAGACCTGGCGCTTCGCCGTCGTGCAGGACGCCGCCATCAAGCAGCAGCTCCAGGACGCCTCCTACGGCCAGGGACAGGTCACGAACGCCCCCGCCGTCATCGTCGTGTACAGCGACATGGAAGACACCCTGGCCACCGTCGAGGAAACCGCGCACCCCGGCATGGGTGAAGCCGGCCGCGAAGGCCAGCGCAAGACCTTCGACGGCGCCTTCGGCGGCCAGGACGTCGCCCAGCGCGGCCAGTGGGGCCTGAGCCAGGCGAACATCGCCTTCGCCTTCGTCATGATCGCCGCCCGCGGCCTCGGCTACGACACCGTGCCCATGCTCGGCTTCCAGCCCGACAAGGTCAAGGAAATCCTGGGCCTGCCCGAGCACGTCCAGTTCGCCGGCCTGCTGCCCGTCGGCAAGCGCGCCGAGGACGGCTTCCCCCACCACCGCCACAGCGTCGAACGCATCACCAAGTTCTACTGAACCCGCACGGCTGACCCGCCGGGGTGCCGGGCCCGCGCCCGCGGGCGCACCCACCGGGCCAACCGAGGACCGCTCCCACACCGGGAGCGGTTTTTCACATTCCCCCTGTTCCCCCAGCGGTACTCCACCCGGCGCGCCGGCCGCCTGATGCTCCGCAGACAGGAAACGCCCTACAATGAATGGCGCATGAAAAACAATCTCCTTCTGATCGGCGCCGCCCTCAGCCTCAGCAGCTGCTCCATGCTCCTCGGACCCTCCGGCCCCACCTCGGTTGACGTCACCGTCATCGGCGTCAACGACTTCCACGGCAACCTGCTGCCCACCAGCTTCCGCGTACCCGATCCCGCCGACCGCACCAAGACCCTGACCGTCCAGGCCGGCGGCGTCGAGGCCATCGGCGGCATCCTCGCCGAGGCCCGCAAGGCCAACCCCAACACCATCTTCGTGGGCGTGGGTGACATGACCGGCGCCAGCCCCCTGATCAGCGGCCTGCTGCGCGACGAACCCACCATCAACGCCCTGAACAGCCTGGGCATGGCCGTGAACGTTGTCGGCAACCACGAATTCGACTACGGCTTCGCCGAACTGCAGCGCTACCAGAAGGGCGGCTGCAACAGCAACGACGCCGCCAAGGCCTGCAAGTTCAACAACACCTTCGAGGGCGCCAAGTTCACCTACATCGCCTCGAACGTCCTCGACGAGAAGACCGGTCAGCCCGTCCTGCCCGCCTACAAGATCGTGCAGGTCGGTAACGCCAAGGTCGCCTTCGTCGGCGCCGTCCTGAAGGACACCCCCACCGTCGTCACGCCCGCCGGCGTCGCCGGCCTGAAGTTCGAGGACGAGGTCAAGAGCATCAACGCCGCCATCCCCACCATCAAACGCATGGGCGCCGACGCCATCGTCGCGCTCGTCCACCAGGGCGGCACCAGCGGCGACGCCTTCGACATCGTGAACTGCAAGACCCTCAGCGGCCCCATCGTGGACATCGCCAAGACCCTCGACCCCGCCGTCAGCGCCATCATGACCGGCCACACCCACCGCGGCTACAACTGCCTGGTGGCCGGCCCCGACGGCAAGGACCGCATCGTCATGCAGGGCGACGCCCTGGGCCACCTGCTGCAGCGCATCGACATGACCGTCGACACCCGCGCCAACCGCGTCACCGCCATCAAGGCCAGCAACGTCGTCGTGGACGCCGCCAAGACGCCCAAAGACGCCGCCATGACCGCCCTGGTCCAGAAAGCCAAGGACCTGACCGACCCGATCGCCCGCACCGTGATCGCCACGCTGGGCGTCGAGCAGATCACCCGCGCCGCCGGCCCCAACGGCGAGAGCCTGCTGGGCCGCGTCATCGCCGACAGCCAGCTCGCCGCCGCCGCGCCCGCCAGCAAGGGCGGCGCCGTCATCGCCTTCATGAACCCCGGCGGCATCCGCGCCGACCTGCCCGTGAACGTCCCCAACCCCAGCAAGCAGGTCACGTACGGCGACGCCTTCACCGTGCAGCCCTTCGGGAACATTCTGACCGTCATCACCCTGACCGGCGCGCAGATCAAGGCCGCGCTGGAACAGCAGTTCGACAACCCCTCGGCCGGCACCAACCGCCTGCTGCAGGTCAGCAAGGGCTTCACGTACACCTGGGACAACGCCAAGGCCAAGGGCGACAAGGTCAGCGAGATCAAACTGAACGGCCAGGCCATCGACCCCGCCGCCAGCTACCGCGTCGTGCTGAACAACTTCCTCGCCGACGGCGGCGACGGCTTCACCACCTTCGCGCAGGGCACCAACCGCCTGGGCGGCGACCTGGACATCGACGCCTTCCGCGCCTACCTGACCAGCACCACCGTCACCCCCGACACCACCGAACGCATCAAGCGCCTGAACTGAACCCAGTCGCAGCGTAAGAGGCCGCCCAGCGCGGCCTCTTCTTCATGTCCGCGACTTCACGCCTCCTGTACCCCGCCACCCCCGACGCGCCACTCGCGGGTGGCGATCCGTTGCACCAGCCGCCGGTCATGACTGGCGAGCAGCACCGTGCCCGTGAAGTCCAGCAGCAGGGATTCGAGCGCCTCGATGGCCCGCACGTCCAGGTGGTTGGTGGGTTCGTCCAGCAGGAGCACCTGCGCGCGCGTGACGCTCAGCCGCGCGAGGCTCAGGCGCGTCCGCTGCCCGCCCGACAGACCCGTGACCGGGAAGGCCGGGCCGCCCGGCACCTCCAGCGCCGCCGCGACCTCATGCAGCTGGTGCAGGGTCAGCAGGGGATTGGCGTCCAGCAGCGCGTCCCCCACCGTGTCCAGCCCGCGCAGTTCCTCGCCGTGCTGCCCGGTCCGGCTGACGGTCAGCCCCGCGCCCCACGTCACGGCGCCCTCGTGCGGCACCTCGCCCAGCAGGGCGCGCAGCAGCGTGCTCTTACCGCCACCGTTCGGGCCGGTCAGGGCCACCCGGTCGCCCCGGCGCACGTGCAGGGTCACGCCGGACAGCACCACCCCTGAGCCATGCGTCACGCCCAGGTCCCGGACGGTCAGCACCTCCAGCGGCCCCGGCGGCACGGGCGGCAGCGTCAGGCGCAGCGTCCGCGCGTCCCGGAACGGTTTCTCTGGCGCCCCCATGTCCATCCGTTCGATCTGCCGCTCCATGGCCCGCGCCCGGTTCGAGAACAGCACCTGCGCCCGCCCCGCCTTGTGCGACGACAGGAACTTGTCGTTGTCCCGCGCGCGCGAGCGGTTCTCCTCGACGCTGCCCCTGCTGCTCAGGCGGCGGCGCTCCTCGTCCAGCGCGGCGCGCCTGCGGCGGTACGCCTCGAAATCACGGGCCTGCGCCTCGCGCAGCGTGGCCTTCAGGGCCATCGCCCCGGAGTAATTGCCGGGGTACACGCTCAGCGTGCCGCGTTCCAGGTCTGCCACGCCAGTCGCCACCTCATCCAGGAACGCCCGGTCGTGGCTGGCCAGCACGAACGCCGCGTCCGACGCCCGGATCCAGTCGCGCAGCCACGCCGCGCCCCCTGCGTCCAGGTGGTTGGTGGGTTCGTCCAGCAGGTACACGTCCGCCGGGGCCAGCAGCAGCGCAGCCAGCAGCACCCGCCGCGCCTGCCCGCCCGACAGCCGGTCCGTCCTCGCCCCGGCGTCCAGACCCAGCCCGGCCAGCACCGCCGCCGCGCGACCCGCGAAGTCGTAGCCACCCGCGAGCCGGTAGGCTTCCTCGGCGTCCGCGAAGGCCAGCAGCGCCGCCTCCGACCCGTCCGAGAGCGCCGCCGAGGCCGCCTCGAACGCCAGCTGCGCCCCGGCCAGCGCCGGGGGCGTCACCGCCTCCAGCACCGACCCGCCCAGTGATGCTGTCTGAGCGAGCAGCGCCACGCGGCCCGAGCGCGTCATCACGCCCGCATCCGGCGCGTCCAGCCCCGCCAGCACGCGCAGCAGCGTGCTCTTGCCGCTGCCGTTCTCGCCGACGAGCGCCAGCCGTTCCTCGGCCCCCACGGTCAGCTCCACACCCGAAAACACCACCCGGTCCGCGAACGACCGCGCGACCCCACTCGCCATCAACAACATGTCATCCCCCTGACGGGACAGGCCAGCCCACACGCGGCAGGCGGCAACTCGGAACACGGCAGTCAGGGGTTACAGACGCAAGGCAGGGAGGTCCTTTGAATGAACGGAGGGACGGAGCAGCCGGGTAACCCCGGCGATCAAGACAGACCGTACCACCTGCCGGGCGGGAAACACATGCGCCGGATGGCGGAGGGTTCCCTCACCCCTCGGCAGGCACGTCCGGGAAGTTGCTGAGGGGGAAGGTGTCCACGTTCGCGCTGCGCTGCTGCACCAGCACCCCGCCGTCCACGACCACGAACTGCCCCGTCACGTACGCCGCGTCGTCCGACGCGAGGAACGCCGCCGCGCCCGTCATGTCCTCGGCGGTGCCGTAGCGGCCCAGCGGCACGGTCTTCTCCCGCTGCGCGAGATCCTCACCTTCCAGTCCGTACGTGTTGATGAACCCCGGCGTGATGCCGTTCACGCGCACCCCGTACGGCGCCATGTCCAGCGCCAGCGCCCGCGTGAACGCCTCCACGCCGCCCTTGGCCGCGTCGTACGACGTGAACCCCCGGTGCGAGCGGGTCGCGCCGCCGCTCGACACGTTCAGGATCACGCCGCGCCGCCGCGCCGCCATGCCCCGCGCCGCGCGGTGGCTGCACAGGAACACGCTCTTGAGGTTCACGCGCAGGAACAGGTCCCACCACGCCTCGTCCGCATCCAGGAAGTGCCGCTGGTCACTCGTCAGCGCCGCGTTGTTCACGAGCACGTCCACTGGCCCGAGATGAGCCTCGGTCGCCGCAAAGATCGCCTCTACACCGTCGGCTACACTTACGTCGCCCGGCACGCTCAGCGCCTGTGCGCCCGCCGCCGTCAGGGCGTCTGCGACCGCCTGCGCCGCCGCCGCGTTCAGGTCGTTCACCGCGACGCGCGCTCCCTCTGAGGCATACCGGTGCGCCAGGGCCGCGCCGATCCCACCCCCTGCCCCCGTGATGAGTACTGTCCTGCCTGTGAACCGCTGCAAAGTCGTCATGACGCACAGGGTACGGCAGGGGAGGGGACGGCATGAAGATCGCCCCCTGCCGGATCGGAAGGGGGCGGCGTTGTGGGCAGGAAGTGCCGGTCACTCCCGTCTGCGCAGCGCCAGCGCCAGCAGGAAGATGGCGGTGTTCACGAGGACGATGGTCGCGCCGGGGGCGGTGTTGGCGTAGTAGCTGAGGTACAGGCCCGTGACGCCGCCGACGGTGCCGAGCAGCGCGGCCAGCAGCATCATCTTTTTCAGGCTGCGGGCCAGCAGGCGCGCGGCGGCGCTGGACGTGATGAGCAGGCTGACGCTGAGGGTCGTCCCGACGAGCTGCACGGTCAGGACGACGACGAGGCCGATCAGGATCAGCAGCAGGCTTTCCAGGCGGCGCACGGGGAGGCCGACGGCGCGGGCTTCGGTGGGGTCGAAGGAGGCGAGCAGCAGTTCCTTCTGGATGGCGGTCAGGATGCCGCCCACGACGACCGTGACGGCCAGCGCGCCCCACAGGTCGGCGGGCGTGACGCCCAGGGGGTTGCCGATCAGGAAGTTGCTGAGGTCGGTGGTGAAGGTGGGCGCGCGGGACAGCATGACGACGCCCAGTGCGAACATGCCGACGAACACGATGCCGATGGCGCTGTCCTGCTTGAGGCCGCTGCGCCGCCCGATGGCGCCGATGCCCAGCGCGGTGAGGACGGCGGCGATGAGCGCCCCGACGAGCAGGTTGCCCTGCATGAGGAACGCGCCGACGATGCCGGGGAACACGGCGTGGCTCATGGCGTCCCCGATGTAACTCAGGCCGCGCAGCACCACCCACGCGCCGACGAGGGCGCACAGGACGCTGACGAGGATCACGGCGATCAGGGCGCGGTTGAAGAAGGCAAACTGGAGGGGGTCGGTCAGCAGGTGCAAGGGAAGCCTCGAAGGTGCGGGAAGGTGGTCAGGCCGGGTGTGTCGTCCATCATCTTTCAACCATCACCCATCGACCTCACGCCTCGGCGTGAGTATGGCCCAGGAAGCTGGTGCTGAAGGTCGCCTCGATGTTCTGCGTGGTGTACACCTGTTCGGGCGTGCCGTCCGCGATCACGCGGCGGTTCACGAGGACCAGATGGTCGCACCAGCGCCGCGCCTGTTCGAGGTCGTGCGTGACCATCACGACGGCGCGGCCCCGGTCGGCCTGCCGCCTCAGCAGGCCCATCAGGGTTTCCTGGGTGGCGGCGTCCACGCCGGTCAGGGGTTCGTCCAGCAGCAGCAGGTGCCCCTGGCGGGCCAGCATGCGCGCCAGCAGGACCCGTTGCCGCTGCCCGCCGGACAGCGCGCCGATGTGCCGGCTGCGCAGGTCGAACACGCCGGTTTCCTTCAGGGCGTCCTCCACGATCTGCCTATCCTTGCGGCCGGGCCAGCGCAGCCAGCCCAGGCGGCCGGTGCGGCCCATCATGGCGGCGTCCCAGACGGTCACGGGAAAGGCCCAGTCCAGGGTCTGCTGCTGCGGCACGTAGCTGATGCACGAGCGGGCGCTGTGGCCCTCGTCGAAGCGCACGGCGTCCGCGTGGTCCGGCAGCAGGCCCACCAGGGTCTTGAGGAGGGTGCTCTTGCCCGCGCCGTTCGGGCCGATGATCGCGCTGAACGACCCGGCCTCGAACCGCACGCTGGCGTTCTCCAGGGCCGTCTGCGGCCCGTACTTCACGGTCAGGTTCTCGACGCCCAGCATCAGACCAGCATACCCCCTGGCGCGCTGATGTTGCGAGCGCAGAATCAAAAGAGGGGCGGGACGCAGGAAGGGCCTCTCCACTGCGTCCCGCCTTCCGCGTCCCGGTTACTTCAGGGCCTTGACCATGATGTCCACGTTCGCGCGGAACGCCTTGAGGTACGTGTCGCCGCTGCTGCCCTTGGCCCCGAGGGCGTCGGTGTACAGGGGCGGGGCAACGCGAGCGCCGGTCTCGCGGGACAGCGTCTGGGCGAGGCGGGCGTTGACGGTGTTCTCGGTGAAGATCACCCGCGCGCCCGCCTTCTTCATGGCCTGCGCCAGGGTCGCGAGTTCACGGGAGGTGGGTTCGCGTTCGGTCCCGACACCCGGAATGACGGCGCCGACCACGCGCAGCCCGTAGCGTTCGGCGAAGTAACCGAGGCTGTCGTGGTTGGTGACGATCACGCGCCGCGCGGCGGGAATGCTGGCGAACTGCTTTTTCGCGTAGGCGTCGGCGGCGCTGATGGCTTTCAGCTGCGCGGCGGCGTTCTTCGCGTAGGTGGCCTTCCCGGCCGGGTCCAGCTGGGTCAGGGCGGCCTGGGCGTTCTTCACGTACCCGGCGGCCAGGGTGGGGTCCCACCAGGCGTGCGGGTCGAGCGGGCCGTGGTCGTGGTCGTCCCCGGCGTGTTCGTCGGCGTGTTCGTCGCCGTGGTCGTCATGGCCGGCCTCGTGGAGTTTCAGGCCGGCCGTGAGTTCCCGGACCGCAACCCTGGGGGCGCTGGCTTTCAGTTTGGGCAGCCAGGGTTCCAGGCCGGCGCCGTTGGCGAACAGTGCGCGGCTCTGCGCGAGGCTGCGGATGGCGCCGGTGGTGGGCTGGAAGGCGTGCGTGTCGGCCCCGGCGGGCACGATGACGTTCACCTGCACGCGGCTGCCGCCGACGACCCGCACGAAGTCCGCGATGATGGTGGTGGTCGCGCTGACCTGCAGCGGCGCGGCGCTCGCACCGGGGGCGGCGCAGGCGGCCAGCAGCGCGGGAATCAGCAGCGCGGAGCGTTTCACAGCAGTTCGATGCCCTTGTGGGGGCCGCGGCTGAGGGTCCGCAGGGCGTTCGCGCTGAGCCAGACGGTCTTGACGGTGCTCTTGCCGTTCACGGTCTCGCGGATGGTCTTCTTCAGCAGGTTGGCGCGCTGCACGCGTTTGGTCACGCCCGTGACCTTGCGGCCCACGCCGCCCGCAGCGCGGGCCTTGCCGCGACGGGTCACGCTGTTCACCACGAGGTTCTTCTTGCCGGTCAGGTAGCATTCACGACTCATATTGATATCTCCTTATCACGTCTGGGGGTGGGGGAAAGGTTCAGCAGCGCACGTTCTGCCGGGCGCACCTTCTGGCGGTGGTCAGGCGCGCAGGGCGCCGCTCAGCAGCTGGTCCAGCGCCGCGCCGTCGAGGTCGTGCCCGATGAACACCAGTTCACTGAAGGCCTCGTCCGGGCTGAGCCACTCGCCCGCCGTCTCCAGGGCCAGCTGGCGGCCGGTGTGGTTCCAGAGGGTCGCCACGCCGTTGCCCAGGTTCACCCAGCCCTTGGAGCGGATCACGTTGCGCGGCAGGCCCAGTGTCAGCGCCTCTTTCAGGCGGTCCGGGTCGAAGGGCCGCTCGCTGCGGAAGATGTGGGTGCCCAGCCCGTACGTCTCGGATTCCGGGGTGTGTTCCTTTTCCAGTTCGGTCATCCAGGCGTCGAGCTGGCTGGAGTGGTCGAAGTCGAACAGGCCGGTGTTCAGCAGTTCGCTGGCGGGCAGGACGCCGCGCGTGGCTTCCAGCACGCGGGCGCGGGGGTTGGTGATGCCGATCAGTTCGCGCAGCTGCCGCACGTCGTCCGGCGCGGCCAGATCGAGTTTGTTCAGCACGACGATGTCCGCGAATTCCAGCTGCTCGGCCAGCAGTTCCCCGAAGCCGCGCTCGAAATCGTCGCCGGGGATGGCGTCCTGGCGGTTCCAGAGCGTGAAGAACTGCGCGCTGTCCACCACCGTGATCATGGCGTCCACGTGCACGCGGCCCAGCAGGTCGGGAATGGCGGGCTGGCCCTCCTCGGGTTCGATTTCCAGTTCCTCGGGGGTCAGGCAGAAGCTCTGCGCGATGGGCAGGGGCTCGCCGATGCCGGTGGATTCGATCAGGATGGCGTCCAGCTCGCGCGTTTCCAGCAGGTCGTTCACGGCGTGCAGCAGGTCGCCGCGCAGCGTGCAGCAGATGCAGCCGTTGCTGAGTTCGATGGTCTGCTCGTCGGTCTTGACCACGAGGCTGGCGTCGATGTTCACGGCGCCGAACTCGTTGACGATCACGGCGACGCGCTGCCCGTCGGTCTGGGTCAGCAGGTGGTTCAGGAGGGTGGTCTTCCCGGCGCCTAGGAAACCGCACAGGACGGTGATGGGCACAGAGGAGCGGACAGGGGGGACAGTCACCATAGCCTGATAATGATATTCTATTATCAATTTTATGGCAAGGTTCCACACCCTCCGACGCTGCCCCCTGACCGCCCAGTTCTGGTTCCTGGGCCTCGACGCCCGCCAGGGCGACCTCGCCCTGCGCGGCTTCCGCAAGAGCCCCAGCCCGCAGGGCAGCAGCCTGTACACCCTGGGTCACCTGACCCTGCACTCGGCCGGTCTGACCCTGGACCTGCCGGACGGCGCGCTGCACTTCAACCGCCGCACCCAGACCTTCACCCGGAACGGGCGCACCGTGCTCGCCACCGAGGGCCGCCTGCACCTGCGCGCCGCGCTGTACGCCCACGAGGCCTGGATCGCCGCCCGCCACGGCCCCGGCTACCGCGAGGCGCTGGTACGCCTGCACCGCCCGCCGCGCCCGGTCGTGGGGGCGCTGGAACCCTGGCGGGCCTACCTGCGCGGCGGACCTGTGGACGGAGCGGACCTGAATCTCGCGCTGCCGCGACCGATGGGCGGCCGGGTGGCTGGTCCCGCCGCCCACCTGCCCTCCAGATCGACCCACCCGATGCTTTAAAAAGTAAAGTGTGCTTGGCTGACCATCCGCAAAGGTGCCCGGTGGTACGCTTCACACATGACGGGCAACACTCCCAGCACCCAGCACTACGACGTGGTCATCGTCGGTGGCGGCCCCGCCGGCCTCACCGCCGCCATCTACACCGGCCGCGCCAGCCTCAGCACCCTGATCCTCGAAAAGGGCCTGCCCGGCGGCCAGATCGCCCAGACCGAGGAAGTCGAGAACTACCCCGGCTTCCCCGAACCCATCAGCGGCATGGAACTCGCCAGCCGCATGCAGCAGCAGGCCGAGAAGTTCGGCGGCAAGATCGAGATGGACGAGGTCCAGAGCATCACCCGCGCCGACGACGACCGTGAACATGCCTACCCCTTCACCGTCACCGGCTACAGCGGCACCTACCACGCCAAGGCCGTGATCCTCGCCACCGGCGCCAACCCCAAACGCCTGGGCATTCCCGGCGAGCAGGACTTCTGGGGCCGCGGCGTCAGCACCTGCGCCACCTGCGACGGCTTCTTCTACCGCGGCAAGAAGGTCGTCGTGATCGGCGGAGGCGACGCCGCCGTCGAGGAAGGCCTGTTCCTGACCAAATTCGCCGACGAGGTCACCCTGATCCACCGCCGCGACACCCTGCGCGCCAACAAGGTCGCCCAGGCCCGCGCCTTCGCCAACCCCAAGATGAAATTCGTCTGGGACACCGCCCCCGTCGAGATCCTCGGCGACGAGGCCGTCAGCGGCGTGCGCCTGAAGAACCTCAAGACCGACGAGCAGTACGACATGCCCACCGACGGCGTGTTCATCTTCATCGGCCACACTCCCAACACCGAATTCGTGAAGGACACCGTCGCCCTGCGCCCCGACGGCTACGTGGACGTCACCGACGAGATCTACACCAGCGTCCCCATGCTGTTCGCCGCCGGCGACGTCAGCGACCACATCTACCGCCAGCTCGGCACGTCGGTCGGCGCGGGAACGCGCGCCGCCATGAGCGCCGAACGCGCCCTGGCCGCCCTGGAACTCGAAACCGCCGAGACCGCAGCGGATTAAGAACACCTCAGCCCGCGGCGGGACGCCCCGGTGGTGGAGGGGCGTCCCGCTCGCTTATGCTCGGCACATGCCTCACCGCACCTTCATGAGCCGCCTGCGCCGCAAGGCGAACGGGTACGCGGCCAAGGTGCGCCGCCTCCTGCGCAGCCTGCGCGCCAGCGACGCCCACCCCGACGACCCCTGGGCGCAGACCCACCTGACCCCCGAAGAGACCCGCGTGTACCGCGCCATGGACCCCCGTGACCGCGAACACGCCTGCCGCGTCACCCGCCACCTGATCCGCGACCACCCGCACGCCGACCCGGAACTGGTCGCCGCCGCGCTGCTGCACGACTGCGGCAAGAGCCTGCGCCCCTACCGGCTGTGGGAGCGGGTGCTGGTCGGCCTGATCCCCAACCGCCTGTCCCGGATCCTGCCGCCCGTCGGGGCCGTCGGCATCCGCGCGCACCACCCGGAACTCGGGGCCCGCCTGCTGGCTCACGCCGGCGCCCGCCCCCGCGTCGCCCGCCTCGTCGCCCGCCACCACCACCCCGGCGGCGACCCGGACGCCGCGCTGCTGCACCTCTACGACGATCAGGAATAGGCCGCCCCGGCACACGGACAGCGCCGCCTTCCCCAACCGGGAGAGGCGGCGCTATTGCAGGAAGTCAGCCTTCCTGGTGCGGATTACTCGTGGTCGTGGTGGCCGTCGGCGTGCGCGTGGCCGTGCTCGAGTTCCTCGGGCGTGGCGTCACGCACGGCCAGGACCTTCACGTCGAAGTCCAGGACCAGTCCCGCCATGGGGTGGTTGAAGTCCACCTTCACGGTGTCGCCGTCCACGTTGATCACCGTGAAGGGCAGCATGCTGCCGTCCTCGGCCTGCGCGTAGTACGTCGCGCCGACCTCGATGTCGTCCTCGAAATCTTCGCGGGACAGGTCCTCGATGTTGTCCTCGTCGCGGGGGCCGTAGCCTTCCTCGGGCTGCACCGTCAGTTGCATCGCGTCACCGGCGGCCTTGCCTTCCAGCGCGTTCTCCAGGCCGGGAATGATGTTGCTGTGCCCGTGCAGGTACACCAGCGGCTCGCCCGCTTCGCTCTGGTCGATGATTTCGCCGTTCACGGTGAGCTTGTAATCGAGTTCGACAACCTTGTCCTGGGTAATGTTCATGCGGTCTCCATTTCCCCGTCCGTCCCTGGAGGTCAGGGAACGCCGGACAGGTTCTGTTGCCCAAGGAGTGTACCCTCTCGGCGCGGACAGGAACCGTTACCGTACCCTGAAACTCCACGCGACCCGCCCGGCCGACGTGCCGAAACTCACCTGCGCGCGGTCCCCGGCCCGCAGCGGCGCGTGCGGCAGCAGCACCCCGGCCCCCTGCGCGGCCAGCACGCCCCGCCCGGCCCGCGTGTCGCCCTCCGACGCCCCCCGGAAGGTGTCCGCGCGCAGCAGGCACGCCGGGACGGGCCGCCCGTTCACCTTCAGGGCCGCGCCGCGCACCGTGACGCCCGGCCCCATCAGCAGAGCGATGGGAGCGCCCGCCCCGCTCAGCCCGCAGTGCACCAGCGGGTCCGGCCACTCGGCCGCCGACGCCTCCGCCGGGAACGCCGCCAGCTCCAGGCCCGCCTCCGGGCCGGGGTAACGCACGGGGTACGCCTCACCGGTCGCCGCACCCAGGCCACGCCTTACATCCAGCACGGCCGCCGACCGGAACGCCCCGGCCGCGTCTTGCGCCTCGCCGGACGCCACGCGGGTCAGGCGCGGGTCGAGCAGTTGCGGCAGGTGGAACGCGCCACCCACCCAGTACGACAGCGCGCGCCGCAGGTCGCTGCCGGGCTGCGACGACACGAAGTAATGCCCCGGCGCGCAGGCCTCGCCCGCCGCCGACCGGAACGGACTGGCCGGGTCCTGGCGGTGCTCGGCGCGGTCGGCCCGCACCAGATACCGCGCGTGCGCCGCGCAGCCCGCCTGCCAGTCCGGCTCGGCCCGCACCGCGCCCACGCCCGCCCCGGCCCGCAGGCGGTTCAGCAGGGCCAGCGCCGGGTCCGGCGTCGGGTCTGTGGTGGGCTGCGCTGGAACAGGCGGCACCGGGTCTGACGGCCCTGGCTCCGGCTGGGGATCCGGGGCGGATTCCGGTGCGGCTGGCAGGGGCGCTTCTGGGGGCGCTTCGGCTGGTGGGGCCTCGGCAGTCGTGGGCGTGCTGACCGTGGTCGGGGCAGGTGGTGGGCCGGGCAGCCACCCCGCCGCCCGCAGGCCGACCCACGCCAGGGCCAGCAGCGCCAGCAGCCAGACGAGCGCCCACGCGGCCCGCCGCGCCGCCCACCGCCAGGAGAAACCGTCCATGAATGCCTCATGGTAGGGTCGGCCGCGCACCGGCAGGGCGGCCCGGCCCCTATCCTGCCTTCATGACTGCGCCGCTCCCCCCGTTCCCCATGCATGTCAGCGTGGACGAGGCCCGCACCCTGCTGGCCGCCCTGCTGCCCGACCGCCGCACCGAGACGCTGCCGCTCGCGCAGGCGGCCGGGCGGACCCTGGCGGGCGACCTGCGCGCCCTGGTCAGCCACCCCAGCGCCACCGAGAGCGCCCTGGACGGCATTGCTGCCCGCGAGGCCGACACGCTGGGGGCCACGCCGGACGTCCCGGCGCGCCTGCGCGTGATCGGCGAGAGCCGCGCTGGGGCGGCCTTCACCGGCACGGTCGGCGCGGGCGAGTGCGTGCGCATCTACACCGGCGCGCCCCTGCCGCCCGGCGCGGACGCCATCTGCCCGGTCGAACAGCTGCTCGACGACGGCCCGGACGGGGTGCTGCTGCGCCGCCCCGCAAGTCCCGGCGACGTGCGCCACGAGGGCGGCGACTTCCGCGCGGGCGAGGTCGTCATGACCGCCGGCCTGCTGCTGACCGCGCCCCGGCTGGCGCTGGCCGCCGCGCTGGGGCATCCGCAGGTGCCGGTGCTCGCGCCGCTGCGCGTGGCGCTGCTGTCCACCGGCGATGAGGTCGTCCCGCCCGGTCAGCCCCTGACGGCCGGGCAGGTGTACGACAGCAACTCCGTGGGCCTGCGTGCCATGCTGATCGAGGCCGGGTGCGAGGTCGTCCCGCTCGGGCACGCCCCGGACAGCCCCGAGGCCCTCCAGGCCGCCATCGACCGGGCCGGCGGCGCGGACGCGCTGCTCACCAGCGGCGGCGTCAGCATGGGCCGGTACGACTTCATGCGCGATCTGCTGATCGAGCAGGGCCGCGTGAGCTTCTGGAAGGTCCGGATGCGCCCCGGCGGACCCGCCATCCTGGGCGGCTGGAACGGCCTACCGGTCTTCGGCCTGCCGGGTAACCCGGTCAGCAGTCTCGTGGTGTTCCACGTGATCGTCCGGCCCGCCCTGACCGGCCAGCCCCCCCAGACGCTGCGGCTGCGCGCCGCCACGCCCTTCCGCGCCCTGCCCGACAAGACCGCCTTCTGGCGCGCCACCCTCCAGAACGGCATGGTCAGCGACTACGGCCAGCAGGGCAGCGGCATCCTCCGGTCTCTCAGCGAGGCCGGGGCGCTCGTCATCGTGCCCGAAGGCCGGCCCGTCGCGGCGGGCGACGACGTGGACGTGATCCTGCTGTGAGGTGAGCGGGGCGCGCGGGGCTGGTCGCCGTGAACCACCCCCACGCGCCCCACGCCGCTCACGCCAGCGGCACCAGCACCAGTGCGCCGCGCGCCGGGACGCTCAGGGGCGTGTCGGCGGTCAGGGTCAGGGTGCGGCCGGTCAGGACGTCGCGGTACTGGCCGGGCGTGACCCCCGTGACCGGCAGGTGCGCCTCGTGCTGCGCGGCGTTCAGGGCGATGTGCGCGTTGCCGGCCTCGTGGCGGCGCACGAAGACCACGCCCTCGCCCTGGGCGTGCGTGACCTCGAAGGTGCCGCGCGTCAGGGCCGGCACGCTGCGGCGCGCGGCGATCAGGGTGCGGGTCAGGGTTAGGGTGTCCCCATCCCAGTCCTGCTCGTCCCACGGGAAGGCGCGGCGGCAGTCGGGGTCGGGACCGCCGGGCAGGCCGATCTCATCACCGTAGTAGATGCAGGGCGCGCCCACGTACGTCATCTGGAACACGGTCGCCAGCCGGTACGCGGTCGCGTCACCGCCCACGGCCGTCAGGAAACGGGCCGTGTCGTGCGAGTCGAGCAGGTTCAGCTGCGCCCGCACGATCTCCGGGTGGTACATGTTCTTCACGTCGGTCATGCGGGCCGCGAACGCCTCGGCCGTCATGGGGTCCACGCGGCCCGTGCCGCTGCGTTCGTTCATGGGGTGATCCAGCGTCCGCGCCCCGAAGAACGCCAGACACGGCCGCGTGAAGTGGTAGTTCATGACCGCGTCGAACTGGTCGCCCTGCAACCAGCGGTGCGCGTCCCCCCAGATCTCCCCGACGATGTACGCCTCGGGGTTCACGGCCTTCACGCGGCGGCGGAACTCCTGCCAGAACGAGTCGTCGTCGATCTCGTTCGGCACGTCCAGCCGCCAGCCGTCGATTCCGAACCGCATCCAGTACTCGGCCACGTCCCACAGGAACTCCCGCACCGCCGGGTTGGCCGTGTTGAACTTCGGCAGGGCGCGGTTCCCCCACCACGCGGCGTAGTTGGCGGGGCGGGTGTCGTCGTACGGTTGCAGCGGCCAGCCGTCCACATGGAACCAGTCGCGGTACGCGCTCGCCTCGCCCTGCTCCAGCAGGTCGTTGAACTGGAAGAAGCCGCGGCTGGAGTGGTTGAACACGCCGTCCAGCACCACCCGGATGCCGCGCGCGTGCGCCTCGTCGATCAGGGCGCGCAGGGCGTCGTTCCCGCCCAGCATGGGGTCCACCTGATAGTAGTCGTGCGTGTGGTACCGGTGGTTGCTGGCCGACTGGAACACCGGGCAGAAGTAGATGGCGTTCACGCCCAGCCCCTGGATGTGATCCAGCCGCTCGATCACTCCCCACAGGTCGCCGCCCATGTACTTATGGAAGTGCGGCGTGTCGCCCCAGGGTTGCAGGTTCAGGCCCGTCACGCGGCCTGAACGGGCGAAACGGTCGGGGAAGATCTGGTAGAACACCGCGTCCGCCACCCAGTCGGGCGTGATGGGATGCGTGTCGCGGGAACGGTCGGGGCGCTGCGGATTCATCTCTGCGGCAGCATAGCGGGGATTGGCTGGCAATCCCCTGACAGCGGACTCCGATTGAATGGACTGCAAGGCCCGTTCAATCGGAGCGAAGCGACTCGTAGAGCTGCCCCGCAGAGTGGGGGCAACAGCGGGCTGCCGGACGTGGAGCCGGCAGGGGCGGTGAAGTTCCGGATGGTTGGCGAAACAAACGGCAGTCCGTATGACAGCGGACCGCGCTCACGTCAGGTTGTGGGGTTCCCGTCCGCCCAGTCCCGCACGAACGCCCGCGCCCCGTCCGGCGTGGTCACCTCTCCCAGCGCGGCCGCCTCGGCCAGGGCGCGGGCCGCCATGCCCACGCGTGGCCCCGGCGGGACGCCCAGCAGCGCCATGATCTCCTGCCCGCCCAGCAGCGGCGGCGGCGCAGAGGGCTGCTCCTCCAGCGCCGCCAGCACCCGCTCGAAACCCCGCGCGTACGTCCGCCGGGACGCCTCGCTGCTCGCCGGGCCGCGCGCCGCCTCGCGGTCCGCCAGCATCAGGGACAGCAGGTCCGGCAGCAGCTCCCGCCGCCGATGCACGAAGCGCCGCGCCTCCCGCTCATTCGCCGGGAGCGGCAGCATGTGCGCCCCCACCAGCGCCGACACCCGCCGCACCTCATCCCCCGGCAGTTTCAGGCGCGTCAGGATCCCGGCACTCAGCTCGGCGCCCACCCGCTCGTGCCCGTGAAACGACACGCGGCCCGTCACGGGGTCCACGGCGCGCGTGCGGGCCTTGCCCACATCGTGCAGCAGCGCCGCCCAGCGCAGCGTCAGCGGCGCGTCCGGCCGCCGCGCCAGCAGCTGATGCAGCGCCTCCAGACTGTGCCCGAACACATCCAGGTGATGAAAGCCGCCCTGCGCCACCCCCAGCCCCTCACGCAACTCCGGCACGGTCAGGACCAGCAGACCCAGCTCCTCCAGGCGCGCCACGCCCCGCGCCGCCCCCTCCGAACCCAGCAGCGCGTGCAACTCATCCCGCACCCGCTCCCAGGCCGGCATGGGCAGCAGACCCGCACCCAGATCCACGGCCACCTCCCGCACCGCCGCCTCCGTCTCCACCTCCAGCCGGAAGCCCAGCGTGCCCTCAAAGCGCGCCGCCCGCCACGCCCGCAACGGATCCGCGCGCAGGTTCTCCCGCGACACCATCCGCAGCCGCCGCGAGCGCAGATCCGCGCGGCCACCCGCCGGGTCCAGCACCCGCCCGTCCGCCCACACGCCCAGCGCATTCACCGTGAAATCCCGCCGCAACAGGTCTGCCGTCACATCAACCGGCAACGGCACCAGATCATGCTGCACACCCCCCGGCGCCGACACCCGCCAGTACCCACGTTCCGCGTCCAGCGGGAACGCCGCCCCGCCCGACACCCGCGCCAGCCCCTGCGCCGCGCCCGCCGGATCCGGCACCGCCCAGTCGAAATCCTTCGCCGGCACGCCCCGCAACCAGTCACGCGCCGCCCCGCCCACCAGCAGCGCCCCAGGCGGAAACACAGGCAATGGCGCGCGACGACCGAACATCCCCCCATGCTACCCACCCGCCGCCACCCACGCCTGCGCCATCTGGCCCACACTTGCTAAACCCCCCGCAAGCTGCTACAGTTCACGGCGCTGAGGGGGCTTAGCTCAGCGGGAGAGCATCCGCTTTGCAAGCGGAGGGTCTGGGGTTCGAATCCCCAAGCCTCCACCACAAGAAACCGCGCATTAGGCGCGGTTTTCTTTTTGCCGATTTTCGCCCAGCCGGAGCGCGGGACCAACGCGGGGCCAACTGGCCTGAGCAATGGTGCGGACGCTGTTCAAGCGCCAGAGGGGGCAAAGCATGGAACACGTCTTCTGTCATGCCATGCCTGCTCACCCCCTCCCAGCCTCCCCCCTCAAGGGGGAGGGGCAAACACGGCGTGTTCATCGCTGGTCTGCCCGGAAGGGATGAACCTGTCCGCACCATTGCTGATTGGGAGAGAAACGCCCCTCCGGACTTGAAGAACCCGTGTCTCTCCTGCTCTGCGGGGCAGCTCTCCGAGTCGCATCCGCTCGGACCGGGCGGGCTTTACAGCCCATTCAATCGGAGTCCGTATGACTGCCGCACCTGCGCCGTAAATGCGCTACGTTCCTGGGGTGATTCCCTCATGATCAGTGCGATGATGGTGGCCGTGATCGGCGTGGGCTTGCTGGCGGGCGTGCTGGGCGCGATTCTGGGTCTGGGTGGCGGCGTGGTGGTGGTGCCGGCGTTGGAGTTCGTGTTGCCGCTGTTCGGGCGGGACATCACGATTGCGCAGGCGGTGGCGGTCAGTCAGATCGGGGTGCTGGCCGTGGGCCTGAGTGGCGCGGCCAGTTACCTGCGGCAGGGGCTGGTGCGCGCCCGGACGGGGTACCTGCTGTCGCCGTACACGATCGTGGGTGGGGCGGCCGGGAGTTTCCTGGGGTTGGTCCTTCCGGCGCGGGCGGTGGCGACGGTGTTCGCGCTGCTGCTGCTGTACTCCGCGTACAACCTGCTGCGCGGCCTGAAACGGGTGGAGGTCGAGCGTCCGCCCAGTCGCCTCGTGCCGCCTGCCATGACGTTCGCGGGGGTTATGAGTGGTCTGCTGGGCATCGGTGGGGGCACCGTGCAGGTGCCGGTCCTGAACCTGCTGGCGGGCGTGCCGATCCGGCAGGCGATTGCCACGAGTACCTTCATCATGGGCCTGACGGCGGTGGGGAACGCGCTGGTGTATCAGGCGGGCGGGCTGCTGGACTTGCCGCTGGCGGCCGGGGTGGCGCTGGGTGTGCTGATCGGCGCGCGGGCCGGGGCGACCCTTCAGAGCCGCATTCCGGCGGCGCAGCTCAAGCTGTTCTTCAGTCTGCTGTTGATCTTCACGGCCGGGCAGCTGCTGTGGAAGTACTGGGGGCAGGCGTGAGCGCGCCGCTGCCTCCGCAGAAGCCGGATACCGAGCTGGCCGGGCTGCCCGCGTGGCTGTACCCGCTGGGTTTCTGGGTGGGTGTGGTGCTGCTGGCGGGTGGGGTGCTGCTGCCTGAGTACGCGTGGGTGGGTGTGGTGTGGATCGCGTCGGTGCCGGTCCTGGCGGCCCTGTGGGTGGCGCTGGCGGGGTGGCGCGTGGACCGTCGCCTGAGCGTGGCGGCGGTGCTGGCGCTGGCCGGTCTGGCGCTGGTGGTCGTGGTCCGGCAGTTCATCGGGTAGACCGGTCAGCTGCCGGGCGCGGTGTGGTGCAATGAACGGGTGAACCGACTGGAACTCCCGGTCCTGGGCGCGGCGCAGGTGGCGGCCCTGCTGCCGGACGCACCCGCCCGAGTGGCGTGGCTGGGTGCGGGCAGCGATCACCGCGCCTTCGCGCTGGGGGAGGACCGGGTGGTGCGCCTGCCCCGCTGGCCGGGCGGGGGAGAGGCGCTGCGGCAGGAGGCCCGGTTGCTGGCATGGCTGACCCCCCGGCTGCCCGGCGCGGCGATGCCGGAGGTGGTGCGCCTGGGGGCCGCCTCGCCGCTGGCTCCGGAGGGCTTCAGTGTGGCGCGGCGCGTGCCGGGTCGGTCGGCGCTGGGGGCCACCCTGCCCGACCCGGCCACTCTGGGGGGTGGGCTGGGGCGCTGGCTGGCGGATCTGCACGCCCTGAACCCGCAGGGGTCGGGGCTGACCGCGGACCTCGACCCGTCCGGGCGCGACTGGCGGGACGCCGCGCTGGACGATCTGGCGGTGGCGGCAGGGGCGGGCGTCCTCCCTGGGGCCGACGCCTGGGCGGCCCGCGTGCGCGCCGTGCCCGATCTCCGGAGGGTCGTGCCGGTGACCATCCACGGGGATTTCGCGGCCGAGCACGTTCACCTGGACGGTTCGGGGCGACTCGCGGGTGTGCTGGACTGGGCGGACGCGGCGCTGGGGGACCCGGCGCGGGATCTGGCGGGCCTGATCCACTGGGGGAACGCGGCGCTGCTCGCGGCGGCCCGCGCGGCGTACGGTCCGTCCTGTGGGGCGGTGTGGGAGCGCGCGGCGTGGTACGCGCTGTGCCGCACGCTGGGCGATCTGGCCTTCGCGGTGGGGGAGGGGTCGCCCGCGTACCTGGGGTCGGGACGACGCGCGCTGGACGGGCTGCGGGAGTGGTGGACAAACGCCCCGGCCCCGCCGTAAACTTGAACCGAGTCTAATTTTAAGTGAGCCCCTCAGGAGGTCGCATGAAGATACAGAAAGCTGCCGTTATCGGCGCGGGCGTGATGGGTGCCGCCATCGCCGCGCAACTCGCCAACGCCGGGATTCCCGTGACGCTGCTGGACATCGTCCTGCCGGACAACCCCGACCGCAACTTCCTCGCCAGGAGTGGCGTGCAGCGCGCCCTCAAGGCCCGCCCCGCCGCCTTCATGGACCCGGCCCGCGCCGCCCTGATCCAGGTTGGTAACCTCGAAGACGACCTGAAGAAACTCAAGGACGCCGACTGGATCATCGAGGCGATCATCGAGAAACTCGACGCCAAACGTGACCTGTGGGCCAGGGTCGAGGCGGTCGCCAAGAAGACCGCGATCATCTCCAGCAACTCCAGCGGCATCCCCATGCACCTCCAGATCGAGGGCCGCAGTGAGGACTTCCAGCGCCACTTCGTGGGCGCGCACTTCTTCAACCCGCCCCGCTACCTGCACCTGCTGGAAGTCATCCCCACGCCCAAGACCGACCCGGCGATCGTGAAGACCTTCAGCGAGTTCGCGGAAACCACCCTCGGCAAGGGCATCGTGGTCGCCAACGACGTGCCGGGCTTCGTCGCCAACCGCATCGGCGTGTACGGCATCGTCCGCGCCATGGACCACATGCAGCGCGCCGGCCTGACCCCCGCGCAGGTCGACCAGCTGACTGGCCCCGCCCTGGGCCGCGCCAGCAGCGCCACCTTCCGCACCGCCGACCTCTCGGGCCTGGACATCATCTACCACGTCGCCAGCGACCTGGGTAAGGCCACCCCCGACGACGAGGACTTCACCCTCACGCCCGCCTTCCGCGCCCTGGTCGAGGAGAAGAAGTGGCTGGGCGACAAGACCGGCAGCGGCTTCTACAAGAAGACCAAGGACGAGAAGGGCAAGACCAAGATCCTGAACCTGAACCTCGACACCTTCGAGTACGAGGACCAGGGCCGGGTCAAGGTCGCTGCCGTGGACGCCGTCAAGGGCCAGCCCCTCGCCGCGCGCGTCAAGGCCCTGTACGCCGCCGAAGGCCAGGAAGGCGAGTTCCTGCGCGGCGTCATGAACGACGGCTTCTGGTACGCCGCCAAGATGGCCGGGAATGTCAGTAACCGCCTCCAGGACATCGACAACGCCCTCAAGTGGGGCTTCGGCTGGGAACAGGGCCCCTTCGAGACGATGGACACCCTGGGCGTCCAGACCGTCATCGCCAACCTGGAAGCCGAGGGCCGCACCCTGCCCCCCCTGCTGGCCGCCATGAAAGCCAGTGGCCGCGACGCCTTCTACCAGGGCGGCGAGATCGTCACCCCCGAGGGCCAGCCCACCCCCTACGAGGCGCCGTACTTCATCCTGACCGACCTGAAAAAGGACGCCACGAAGATCGTCAAGAAACGCGCCGGGGCCAGCGTCATTGACCTGGGCGACGGCGTGCTGCTCGCCGAATGGCACGCCAAGATGAACGCCCTCGGCGAGGACCAGCTCCGCACCGTGCAGGACGCCCACAAGCTCGTGCAGGACATGGGCTACCACGGCCTCGTCATCGGCAACCAGGGCGAGAACTTCAGCGCGGGCGCCAACCTCCCCCTGATCCTCTCGCAGGCCCAGGCGGACGAGTGGGACGAACTCGACGACATGATCAAGCAGTTCCAGCAGGTCACCACCAGCCTGCGCTTCAGCCCCCACCCCACCGTCGCCGCGCCCTTCGGCCTGACCCTCGGCGGCGGCGCGGAATTCACCCTGCACGCCGACCACGTCGTCGCCAGCGCCGAACTGTACATGGGCCTCGTGGAAGTCGGCGTGGGCCTCATCCCCGGCGGCGGCGGCACCAAAGAAATGCTGCTGCGCTTCACGGACATGCAGCAGCCCGGCCAGCGCCTCGGCGCCACCCTGCTCCCCGCCGTGCAGCGCGCCTTCGAACTCATCGGCACCGCCAAGGTGAGCACCAGCGCCCTCGAAGCCCGCAACCTCGGGTTCCTGCGCGATACCGACACCGTCGCCATGAACAAGAACCACATCCTGCAAGACGCCAAACGCCAGGTCCTCGCCCTGGCCCCCGGCTACGTGCAACCCACCCCCCGCCAGGACATCCCCGTCATGGGCGACGCTGCCATCGGCGCCATCAAGAGCGCCTTGCACGGCATGCACCAGGGCGGCTACATCACCGACTACGACCTCGTCGTGTCCGAACAACTCGCCAAAGTCCTGAGCGGCGGCACCGGCAACAACCGCGCGGCCAAAGTGTCCGAGCAGCACCTCCTCGACCTCGAACGCGAAGCCTTCCTCACCCTCCTCGGGAAGAAAGGCACCCAGCAACGCATCGAGCACATGCTCAAAACCGGCAAACCGCTGCGCAACTGACGTCGATAGTTGATGGATGAAGGTTGAAAGAGGACAGATGACTCAGGCACGCTTCTTCGGATTCGAAAAACTGGATGTCTACCACCTGTCGGTGGAGATGGCGGCGAACGTCTACCGCGTGTCAGGGAGCTTTCCTCAGGAAGAACGCTTCGGCCTGACCAATCAGCTGCGCCGCGCGGCGACCTCGGTCACCCTCAACATTGCCGAAGGGGCCGGGCGGGACTCCCGCAGGGACTTCGCTCACTTCCTGACGCAGGCCAGAGGTTCCACGTACGAGGTCGCCAGCGGACTGCAACTCGCCGTGCGACTGGGCTTCGTCCCGCAGGCCGACACCCAGGCCGTTCATGAGCAGGCGCAGACCATCGCCGCCATGCTCAGCGCCCTCGCCCGTAACCTGAAGGCCGAAGCATGAAGCGCCAATCAACCATCAACCATCAACCATCAACCGGCGGCCGCCTGACCGACCGACTCCTGAACGTCCGTAAACGCCGCGCCCTCGGCTGGGCCGCCCTGGCCTACGCCGGGGTGGTGCTGGCGGGTGCGTTCCTGGGGGCGGAGATCACGTTGCGCAGCAAGACGCGCCGCGTGAAGGGCGTGATCGTGCCGGTGGGTCGGCGGGGGAACAGTGTGTTCCTGCCGGCCAGTGCCGAGACGCTGTCGCGCGGGCCGATCGGGATTGTGCCGCTCCTTCCGAACAAGGGGCACGCGGTGCTGGGGGAGCGGAAGGTCGTGGGGACGCTGGTGCGCCGCGAGGTGACGGGCGAGCGTGGCGTGCTGCCGAACGGGGCGCTCGCGTGGGCCAGTACGTTCGTGTACAACGGCACGCCCGCGCAACTGGGCGTGGCGTTCGAGCACACGGCCGTTCACACGCCGCTGGGCGACATGCCCGCGTGGCACATTCCGCCCAGTGGGGACGCGCCGGGCCGCGCGGATACGCTGGTGATCGTCATTCACGGTCACGGCGGTCAGCGCGCCCAGGCGTTGCGGATGCTTCCGGCCCTTCAGCGCACCGGGACGGGCAGCCTGTTCGTCACGTTCCGTAACGCGCACGGCGCTCCGGCCTCCCCGCAGGGGTACCTGACGCTGGGCGACCAGGAGGCCGAGGACGTCATCAGTGCGCTGCACTGGGCGCAGGACGCCGGGTACAAGCGCGCCGTGCTGTACGGATTCTCGATGGGTGGCAACATCGCCCTGAGCGTCCTGCGGCGCAGGCACCGTCCGTACCCGCTGCCGATCCTGGGCGTCATGCTGGACTGCCCCGCGCTGGACTGGCGGGACACCATCCGCTCGCAGGGCGTCCGCGTGGGCATCCCGGCGTTCATGGCGCGGCACGTCGCACGTTTCGTCGAACGGATCGTCACGCGCCGCAGCGGTCAGGACTTCGACACCGTCGACCAGATCGCCGCTGCGCCCACCTTCGACCTGCCCATGATCCTGTGGCACGGCACCCGCGACCGCACCATCCCCGTCGGGCAGGCCGACCGTCTGGCCGCCGCCCGCCCCGACCTCATCGAATACCACCGCGTGGAAGGCGGCAAGCACATCCGCGTGTGGAACATCGACCCCGAGCAGTACGACGCTCAACTGGAAACCTTCATCGCCCGCGTGGTGCCGGAGGTAGAAGGGTGAGTGGAGTTGACCCCAATCAACTGATGTATGAAGGACTCGATACCTTCCTGTCAGGGTTTGCCCGCAGTCCGCTGGGACAGCCGTTGGCGTTGCAGAACGCCGGACTGTCAAGGGGCCTGTGCAGCACTGGGTTCCGCCCGTGGGACGGTGAAGGTGACTTCTACGGCGGTTCGCAGGTCGAACTGTGCCGTGAAGACGGGGCAAAGTTCATGTGGAAATTGGGTGTTTTCTACGAACAGGGATCGAACGATGGAGAGCCATGGCAGCATGGTTGCGCCTATGCTTACGTCGCTATCAACCTCAACCAAGACGAGGGACGGATCGCCGTTTACACCATTGGAGATGTGCAGTTGCCTGCCACGCCTCTGAAACTCGCAGATCTTCCTGAGTTTTCTCGCGCTATTGCAGGTCTGGCCGAGAACTGCCTCGAGGATCTGGAATATGTATATGAAGCCAAGTTATTTGATCGTCTTCTGATGCTTGGCCGGCAAAGAAGTATGGGGCATGACCAGTGGGAAACAAATCCCCTAAGGAGTGAATACTATGCGTGACGCTGTTATTGTTTCTGCTGTTCGGACGCCCGTTGGGCGTGGTATCAAGGGCACCCTGGCGAACACCCGCCCCGACGATCTGGCGGCGCTGGTGCTGAACGAGGCCGTCAAACGCGCCGGGATCGACGCGGCGCTCGTCGAGGACGTGTACTTCGGGTGCGCGATTCCCGAGGCCGAGCAGGGCCTGAACGTGGCCCGTCTGGCCGCGCTGCGTGCCGGGATGCCGGACAGCGTGGGGGGCGTGACCATCAACCGTTTCTGCTCCAGCGGCCTTCAGACGATTGCGATGGCGGCGGCCGCCATTCAGACCGGTCAGGCGGATGTGATGCTGGCGGGCGGCGTGGAGAGCATGAGCATGCTGCCCATGAGCGGCCACAACCCCAGCCCGAACCTGGACCTCGTGGACAATCGGCCCGGCGCGTACATCGGCATGGGCATGACGGCCGAGAACGTCGCCGCGAAGTACGGCATCAGCCGTGAGGATCAGGATGCGTTCGCGTTCCGCAGCCACCAGCGGGCGGCGGCGGCGCAGGATGCCGGGAAGTTCGACGCCGAGATCGTGCCCGTGCCGGTGCGCGTGGACAAACTGAAGGGCACGAAGATGAAGTCCGAGACCATCAACTTCGATAAGGACGAACTGATCCGCCGGGACGCGAACCTCGCGGACATGGCGAAGGTCCGCCCGGCGTTCAAGGCGACCGGTTCGGTCAGCGCGGCGAACAGCAGCCCGTTCAGTGACGGCGCGGCCGCCGTGCTGATCATGAGCGCCGACAAGGCGCAGGAACTCGGCCTGAAGCCCCTGGCGAAATTCCTGGGCTTCGCCGTGGCGGGCGTCGAGCCGGAACTGATGGGCATCGGCCCCGTGAAGGCCGTCCCGAAGGTGCTGGCGCAGACCGGCCTGTCCCTGGCTGACATCGACCTGATCGAACTGAACGAGGCGTTCGCCGCGCAGTCCCTGGCCGTCGCGCGGGAACTGGGCCTGAACGAGGACATCATGAACGTGAACGGCGGCGCCATCGCGCTGGGTCACCCGCTGGGGTGCAGCGGCGCGAAACTCGCCACGACCGCCATCTACGAGCTGGGTCGCCGGGGCGGCGGGAAGGCCCTGATCACCATGTGCATCGGCGGCGGCATGGGCGCGGCCGGCGTGCTGGAAGTGTACGGGCAGGAGCAGGCCGCCGACTGACCGGCGCGGTCCACCCGTGATATGCAGGCCGCCCGCAGCAGGGGCGGCCTGTTCGCTTGCCGGACTGGGCTGTGCGGTACGCTGGGGGGATGCAGGACGCCGCTTCCACTCCCCGTTCCCGCCTGAGACTGCGGGTCTCTCCGGCCGCCGAGACGCACATCCGCGCCGGGCACCCCTGGGTGTACGAATCGAGCCTGCGGGATCAGAACCGCGAGGGTGACGCGGGGGAACTCGCCGTGATCTATGACCGCCGCGACCGCTTCCTGGCGATCGGTCTGTTCGACCCGGACAGTCCGCTGCGCGTGCGGGTGCTGCACCACGGGGCGCCCGCCACCCTGAACGACGACTGGTGGGCGGCCCGGCTGGACGCGGCCCTGCTGCGCCGCGCGCCGCTGTTCGGTCCGGACACGGACGGGTACCGCGCCGTGAACGGCGAATCGGACGGCTGGCCCGGACTGGTCGTGGACCGTTACGCGGACACGCTGGTCGTGAAGCTGTACACCGCCGCGTGGTTCCCGCACCTGGAACGCGTGCTGGACCTGCTGGAATCCCGCTTTCCCGGCAGTGGGGTCGTGCTGCGCCTGAGCCGCAACATTCAGGTGCGCGCCGCCGCCGCCGGCCTGCACGACGGGCAGGTGCTGGCCGGCGCGGTCCCGGACGGCCCGGTGGTATTCCACGAGACGGGACTGGCGTTCGAGGCGGACGTGCTGCGCGGCCAGAAGACCGGCTTCTTCCTGGATCAGCGGGACAATCGCCGCCGGGTGGAACGGTACGCCCGTGACCGCCGCGTGCTGAACGCCTTCTCGTTTAGCGGGGGCTTCAGCCTGTACGCGGCGCGGGGCGGGGCGGCCGGGGTGGTCAGCCTGGACCTGAGCGCGCACGCCCTGCGCAGCGCGCAGCGTAACTACGCCCTGAACCCGAAACTCGTTGCGCCGCACGAGACGGTGCAGGCCGACGTGTTCGAGTGGCTGGGCGCCACGGACCGCGAGTTCGATCTGGTGATCCTGGACCCGCCGTCGCTGGCGCGGCGGGAGGCGGAACGGACGGGCGCCATCCGCGCGTACGGGAAGCTGGCCTCCGACGGCATCCGCCGCCTCGCGCGGGGTGGGATTCTGGTCAGCGCGTCGTGTTCCGCGCACGTCAGCGCCGAGGAATTCTGGGCGGCAGTGCGCGAGGCGGCCGACCGCAGCGGCCGCCCCTGGAAGGAACTGCACACCAGTCAGCACGCTCCGGATCACCACGCCAGTTTCGCGGAGGCGCAGTACCTGAAAGCGATCTTCATTCAGCTGGACGGACGCTGACAGATAATGATACGGACTCCGATTGAATGGGCTGTAAAGCCCGCCCGGTCCGAGCGGATGCGACTCGTAGAGCTGCCCCGCAGAGTAAGAGAGACACGGGTTCCGGACGTGGAGCCAGCAGGGGCGGTGAAGTTCCGGATTGTCGGCGAAACAAACGGCAGTCCGTATGACAGACGCGCGGCCTTCGCCTGAACGGGGAAGGCCGCGTCTGTCATGGCGAGCGGGGTTGCAGCCGGTGTTGCACGGCGCCGTATGCCCAGGTGCCGACCAGCGCGGCTGTCAGGACGATCAGCATGGGCAGCAGGTGGCTGCCCAGCAGCGCGAAGATCGGGCCTGGGCACATGCCGGCCAGTCCCCAGCCCAGTCCGAAGATCAGGCCGCCCAGCACGTAGCGGCGGGTGGGGCCTTCCTTGGCCGGTACGTGGATGGTCTCGCCGTTCAGGGCGTGCAGTCCGGAGCGGCGCAGGAGGGTGGTGGTGATCAGGCCGGTCAGGACGGCGCTGCCGATCAGGCCGTACATGTGCATGGACTGGAAGCGGAACATCTCTTGAATGCGGTACCAGCTGGCGGCCTCGGATTTGATCAGCAGCACGCCGAACAGCAGTCCGGCGATCAGGAACGGCCACTGCCGCAGCAGGTGCGTGCCGGAAGCGGTGGTGGTGGTGGTGGTGGTGGGCGTGGTGCTGATCATGGGTTCACCTCAGGAACAGCGGGAGCAGCAGGTTGGCGCTCAGGATGCCGCCCGCGAAGAAGGACACGGTGGCGATCAGGCTGGGCCGTTGCAGGGTGCTCAGGCCCGTGATGGCGTGACCGCTGGTGCAGCCCCCGGCGTAGCGGGTGCCGAACCCCACCAGCAGGCCCGACAGGATCAGCAGGCCCCAAGTGGCGGGGCGGGTCAGGTCGGTCAGTTCGGCGGGCAGCAGGCCGGGTTGCACGGTCACGCCCAGCGTGCCCAGGCTCTGCACGGCCGCGCCGGACAGCGCGGTGGGGGCCGGGTCGCGCAGCAGGGTGGCGGCCAGCACGCCGCCCAGGATCAGGCCGGCGGCGAACAGCAGATTCCAGCTCTGGGCGCGCCAGTCGTGGCGGAACAGGGCGGGTTTCAGGCGGTCCGGCAGCAGGACAGCGCAGGCGTGGCGCAGGTTCGAGGAGATCCCGAAGGCGCGGTTGCCCAGCAGCAGCAGCAGCGGCACGGTCAGGCCGATCAGGGGGCCGCTCACGTACCACGGCCAGGGTTCCTGAAGCAGGCGCAGCAGCTCAGGCACGCGCGGCCTCCTGCGCGGCGTGCGCGGCCAGACACTGCGCGAAGGCGTCCTTCAGGGCGCTGCCGGCCTGCTCGTGAATGACGAGCTTGATCTTGGCGGCCATCTTGGGCACCAGGGCGCCGAGTTCGGTCAGGTCGCGGCACGCCGAGATCTGCGCGACGTACGGCGCGGCCCGGCCGCCCAGGTGTTCGGTCAGGACGCCGCGCAGGTGGGCGCTGATCTCTGGCAGGGTATGCGGGACCGGGGGCAGTTCGGCGGCGGGCGGCGCCTGCACCTCCGCGCTGGGTAGCGCGTCGTCCGGCAGGGCGTTCAGGGCCGCCTGCGCCTCCTGCATCAGCTGCTGTTGCAGCTGCGCGGGCAGGGGAACGGCGGGCGCTGCGGGGGTGGCGGCAGGTGCCAGCAGGTTCAGCTGTTGCAGGTCTTTCAGGGCGCTCTGCAACTCGCCGAGCGGCAGGCGCGTCAGCGCGGCGACCTCCTCCAGCGCGCGGCGGCCGTTGCACATCATGTAGACCCGCAGCTGTTCCCGCGTCAACTGAAGGCCGTCCGGTCGGGGAAGACGCTCGTAGATCATTATTCCAGCGTTCCCAGCACGTCCCGCACGAGGTTCAGGACCAGGATCACGAACACGGCGCCCAGCAGCAGGATCACGGACAGGATCAGCATCGAGCTGTCGGCGGGACGGCCGAAGGTCAGGGCGCCCACCACCAGGTAACTCAGGGCGAACACGGCGATCATGGCGAGCAGCTGCGTCAGGCGCGTGCCGATCAGTCCGCCGGACGCCCGCGACTTCAGCTGATACCCGAAGAAGGTGCTGTAGGCCATGATGAGGAAACCGGCGGCGATGAGTGCGATGGTCATGGGTGGAACTCCTTGAACGGACGAGAGGGCGGGGGGCACGCGGGGCGACAGGACACCGTGGCCGCCTCTCGGGGGAGGCGTCCGGGGGTGGTGACCGGGAAGTGGTACTGACCTGAGTCCTTCAACCTGAAGTATGAAAAATCTCTCTTACGGCGGTATGACACGCTACCCCCGCTGGGGACGCACCCAGCGGGGGTTTTTAAGACTTCAGGGGGGAGATGCCCCCGCGGCGGACACCGGGCCGGCCCCCGCCCACGCCGCACGTGCGGTCCCGGCGCCGGCCGCCGTCCCCTACCCTGAAAGGGATGCCCGTGTTCTCTGCGCCCCTGACCCGTTACCTGACCCTGGCCGTCCTGACCGGCGCCCTCCTGAGCGCCTGTGGCGGAGGCGGCTCCGGGCCTTCCCAGACGACCCCGGCCACGCCGGCGCCGACGACCCCCGTCACCCCGGCCCCAGTCACCCCGGCCCCCGCCACGACCTTCAGCGTGAGCGGAATCCTGACGTTCCCCGGCGCGACCGGTGCCGCCACTGACGACACGCCCGCCGTCCACGCGGCCCGCACCACCCCGGCCGGCGGAACCGGCGAGATTCCCGGCGAGTACCTGATCGTGACCCGCCCCGGCCTGAGCGTGCAGGGCCTGGGCACCCTGACCGTGACCACCCCGGACGTGGGGGTGACCACGCTGCGCCGCGTGACCGGCTCCAGCGCTGCCGGACTGGCCCTGTACCGCAGCGAACAGACCCTCAGCGCACCGCAGTCGCGGCTGGTCGCGCAGGCGCTGCTCGGACAGCCGGGCGTGCAGGCCGTCACGCCCAACCGCCGCCTGCAGGCGCTGGCCACTCCGAACGACCCGTACTACCCGTTGCAGTGGCAGTACCCGGCGCTGAACCTGCCCGCCGCCTGGAACCGCACGACCGGCGCGGCCGTCACGGTGGCCGTCGTGGACAGCGGCGTGGTGCCGCACGCGGACCTGCGCGACCGCACCCTGCCCGGCATGGACTTCGTGAGTGACCCCGACCTGGCCGGCGACGGCAACGGCGTGGACCCCGACCCCACCGACCTGGGCGGCGACACCGACTACCACGGCACGCACGTGGCCGGCAGCGTCGCCGCGCACACCGGGAACGGCCGGGGCGTGGCGGGCGTCAGCTGGGGCGCGCGGATCGTGCCGGTCCGGGCGCTCGACACGACCGGCGCCGGCAGCCTCGCGGACATCCTGGACGGGGTGCTGTGGGCGGCGGGCGTACCCGTGGACGGCGTGCCCGAAAACCGCCACCCGGCGCGCATCGTGAATCTCAGCCTGGGCGGGCCGGGCGCCTGCTCGGCCGCCGAGCGGCGCGTCTTCGCGGAACTGCGCGCCCGGCAGGTCGTCACGGTCGTCGCGGCCGGGAACGACGACGTGGACGTCTCGACCAGCTCGCCCGCCAACTGCGCGGACGTGATCACGGTCGGCGCGACCGGTCCCGACGGCCGCCGCGCGCCGTACTCCAATCACGGCGCCCGCATCGACGTGATGGCCCCCGGCGGGAACTCGCGCCTGAGCGTCAGCGTGAACGGCCGCGCCTACCCCGGCGGGATTCTCAGCACCGTCCGCGACCAGGGCGGGCAGGACGCCTACGCCTTCATGGACGGCACCTCGATGGCCGCGCCGCACGTCGCGGGCGCCGCCGCGCTGCTGCTGGGCCAGGAACCCACCCTGACACCCGATCAGGTCCGCGCGCGCCTGCGGGCCAGCGCCGCGCCGCTCGGCAGCCGCTGCGACGTCAGCGGCGGCTGCGGCGCCGGCCTGATCGACGTGAACGCGCTGCTGAGCGGCCAGACTCCCACCGCGCCCGCACCCACACCGCCGGTCACGAACACGGCCGTCGTGGTCGCGGCGCTGTTCATGGACGGAGACACGCTGGACGCCAGCCGCAGCGAATTCACGGAAGTGCCGGGGGGAACCCTCCGGCCCCCGTACACCCTGCGGAACCTGAAGGCCGGCACCTACCTCGTGGCCGCGTGGCAGGACACCGACGACGACGGACAGGTGGACGACGGCGAACCCTTCGGCGTGTACCCGGACCCCCTGACCCTCAGCGGCGCCGGCCGCGCCCTGACCGGCATCGACCTGACCATGGAGGCCGCCGCCGTGACGGGCGCCAGCCTGACCGGCAGCGTGACCGCTGAACGGGCGCGCCACGCACGCGCCACCCTCCGGGCCATGACCGGGAGCGACGGGAAGCAGTCCACGCCCTGAACGGGCCTGAATGGCTCTGAGCAACTCTGGGCGGCGCGGAACGCTACAGTTCGGCGCATGACCCGCCCGCACGCCGTGATCCTGGACCTGGACGACACCCTCTTCGACGACACGGCCTGCACGCACGCGGGCCTGGGCGCCGTGGCGCGGGCGCACGGCCTGAAGGTGGACCCGGCGGCGCTGTTCGAGCGGCACGCGGCGCACATCCGCGCCATTGACCCGCTGCTGTTCAGCGGTCAGCTGGACGCGCACGGCGCGCGGGTGCGGCGCTTCTCGGGCCTGCTGACCGAACTGGGCGCCGCCGACCCGGACGGCGAGGCGGCCACCCTCGTGTACCGCGCCGCGTACCGCCAGCACTGGCGACTGCTGCCCGGCGCGCCGGACGTCCTGCGTGACCTGCGGGCCGCCGGGCTGCGGCTGGCCGTTCTGACCAACTACGTGCGCGAGGTGCAGGGCCAGAAACTCGCGCACTTCGGCCTGGACGCCCTGGTGGACGCCGTGCTGTGCGTCGAGGACGTGCCCGCCGCCAAGCCCGACGCCCGCGCGTACCACGCCGCCTGCGCCGCGCTGCACGTCACGCCCGCGCGGGCCGTGATGGTCGGCGACTCCTGGGAAAAGGACGTGCAGGGCGCCCTGGCTGCCGGACTGCGGGCCGTGTGGGTCAGCCGGACCGGGCGGCCCGCCCCCGACGCCGGCGTGCCGGTCGTGTCCCGCCTGGCGGACCTGCCGGCCGCGCTGGGCCTCGTGCCCGCCTGACAGCAGGCGGGGCGGGGAACGCAACACACTCCCGCGCGCCGCCCCCCGCCCTGCCCGGCGTCAGCCCTGAACGGTGGCGCGCGCCTCGGCGCCCTCACCGGCGAGGTGCAGCCAGGTGCCCAGCACGCTGTCGGGGTTCAGGCTGACCGAGTCGATGCCCTGTTTCATCAGCCACGCGGCCAGGGCGGGGTGGTCGCTGGGGCCCTGCCCGCAGATGCCCACGTACTTCCCGGCGCGTTTGGCCGCTGCGATGGCCTGCGCCATCAGGGTCAGCACGGCCTCGTTCTGCTCGTCGAACAGGTCCGCGACGAGGCCCGAGTCGCGGTCGAGGGCCAGGGTCAGCTGGGTCAGGTCGTTGCTGCCGATACTGAAGCCGTCGAAGTGTTCCAGGAACTGGTCAGCCAGGATGGCGTTGCTGGGGATCTCGCACATCATGATGATCTTCAGGCCCCCATCTCCATCAACAGCACTGTCGCCGCGTTTCAGGCCGTTTCTGCCCAGGATCTCGATGATCTGCGCGGCCTCGCCGACGGTGCGGACGAAGGGAATCATGACCTGCACGTTCGTCAGGCCCATGTCGTCGCGGACCTCGCGGATCGCCTCGCATTCCAGTGCGAAGGCCGCCGCGAAGTCCGGCGAGCGGTAGCGGCTGGCGCCCCGGAAGCCGATCATGGGGTTCTCCTCGTGCGGTTCGTACGCGGCCCCGCCGATCAGGTGCGCGTACTCGTTGCTCTTGAAGTCGCTCAGGCGCACGATCACGGGTTTCGGTGCGAAGGCGGCGGCGATGCTGCTCACGCCCTCGGCCAGTTTCTCGCGGAAGAAGTCGCGCGGGCTGGCGTACCCGGCGGTCTTCTCGTCGATCTGCGCTTTCACTTCGTCCGGCACGTTCGGGTAGTCCAGCAGGGCGCGCGGGTGAATGCCGATCACGTTCGAGCAGATGAATTCCACGCGGGCCAGTCCCACGCCCTCGTTCGGGAGGGCCGCGAAACTGAAGGCCCGGTCGGGGCTGGCGACGTTCATCATGATCTTCATGCCGACCTCGGGCATGTTCCCCAGTTCCACGCGGTTCACGCGGAACGGCACCGGCCCGGCGTACACGAAGCCCGTGTCGCCCTCGGCGCAGGACACCGTCACCGTCTGCCCGCTGCTCAGCTCGCGGGTGGCGTTTCCGCTGCCCACCACGGCCGGAATGCCCAGTTCGCGCGCGATGATCGCGGCGTGGCAGGTGCGGCCGCCCCGGTTGGTCACGATGGCGCTGGCGCGTTTCATGACGGGTTCCCAGTCGGGGTCGGTCATGTCGGCGACCAGCACGTCGCCGTCCTGCACCTGACTCATCTGCGCGAGGTCGGTCACGACCCGCACCACGCCGGTCCCGATGCGGTTCCCGACGGCGCGGCCCTCGACGAGAACGTCGCCGCGGCCGGTCAGTTCGAAGCGTTCCATGATCTGCCCGGCGCGGCTCTGGACGGTCTCCGGGCGGGCCTGCAGGATGTAGATCAGGCCGTCGCGGCCGTCCTTGCCCCACTCGATGTCCATGGGTCGCCCGTAGTGGTCCTCGATGGTCACGCACTGCCGCGCCAGTTCGGTCAGGTCGGCGTCCGACAGCGAGAAGGCGCGCTGCTCGGCGGGCGGCACCTCGACGGTCTGCACGCCACCGCCCGGCGCGTACTCCATGCGTTTCGCCTTGCTGCCCAGCGTGCGGCGCAGGATGGCCTTCTTCCCGCTTTTCAGGGCGGGTTTGTACACGAAGAACTCGTCGGGGTTGATGGCGCCCTGCACGACCAGTTCACCCAGCCCGTACGCGCTGGTGACGAGCACGGCGTCGCGGTAGCCGCTCTCGGTGTCCAGCGTGAATGCCACGCCGGACGCGCCCAGGTCGGTGCGGACCATGCGCTGCACGCCGGCCGACAGCGCCACGTCCGCGTGCGAGAAGCCCTGATGCACGCGGTAACTGATGGCGCGGTCGTTGTACAGGCTGGCGAACACCAGCCGCACGTGGCGCAGCACCGAGTCGATGCCGCGCACGTTCAGGAAGGTCTCCTGCTGCCCGGCGAAACTCGCTTCCGGCAGGTCCTCGGCGGTGGCGCTGGAGCGCACGGCCACGTCCGGGTCCGGCACGCCCGCCTCGGCGGCCAGCGCGGCGTAGGCGTCCCGGATGGCTGCCTCCAGCGCAGCGGGCAGCGCGGCGGCCTCCACCTGCGCCCGGATCTCGCGGCCCGCCTGGGCGAGCGCGACCACGTCGTTCACGTCCAGCGCGCCCAGGCGGGCGTTGATGCTCTCCTCGATGTGGTTTTCCTGCAGGAACAGCCGGAAGGCGTCGGCGGTGGTGGCGAAGCCCCCTGGGACGCGCACGCCGGCGCCCGCGAGGCCCTGGATCATCTCGCCGATGGAGGCGTTCTTGCCGCCCACGATCTCCACGTCGGTCATCCTTAGTGTATGGAACACACGAATCATATCCATTGCTTTTCTCCGATGTAGAGGGAATCCAGAAGACTGGAACCGGGCGAATTAGTGTTGCCTTACCCCGCCAGCTTACCCGAGGGCCGCCCCGCGCCCCGCCACTTGTCCAGTGACACGGGCCGCCTGTCTGGGCAGCCGCTCCCACCGGGCCCGCCGTGTCACCCTGAACGCATGACCCAGGCAGACGCCACGCCCGGCCCACCCCCGCACCCCCGCACGGTCGTCATCGTCAGCGACCACACCGGCCTGACCGCCGAGAACATCGCCCGCGCGCTGCTGGCGCACTTTCCCGGCCAGTCCCTGCGCTACCTGCGCCGCCCGTTCACCGCCGACCTCGCCGCCGCGCAGAGCGTCGCGCGGGAAGTCTGCGCCCTGGCCGAACGCGGCGAGCACCCGCTGGTCTTCACGACCGTCACCCGCGCCGAGGTCCTGACCGAACTCCAGACCTGCCCCGCGCAGGTGTTCGACCTGCTCGGCCCCGGCCTGAGCGCCCTGGAACAGGAATTCCAGCAGCGCGCCACCCGCACCGTCGGCCGCCACCACGACATGCACGACACCGACGCCTACCTGTCCCGCATGGACGCCCTGGACTTCGCGCTCGCCACCGACGACGGCGTGGGCGACAAGCAGTACGGCCTGTCCGACGTGATCCTGGTCGGCGTCTCCCGCGCCGGCAAGACCCCCACCAGCCTGTTCCTGGCCTTGCAGCACGGCGTGCGCGCCAGCAACTACCCGCTTGCCGAGGACGACTTCGATCGCAGCAGCCTGCCGCTGCCCCTGGAAGCGCACCGCCACAAACTGCAGGGCCTGACCATCGACCCCCGCCGCCTGCACGCCATCCGCACGCAGCGCAAACCCGGCAGCCGCTACGCCAGCCTCGAACAGTGCGAACACGAGGTCCGCCGCGCCGAACGCATGTTCCAGCGCGCCGGCATTCCCGTGCGCGACACCACCAGCGCCAGCGTCGAGGAGATCGCCGCCGGCATCCTGAACGCCCTGCGCAAGGGCTGAAGGGAAGACCGGTTCGGATACAGACTCCGATTGAATGGGCTGCAAAGCCCGCTGGGTCCGAGCGGATGCGACTCGGAGAGCTGCCCCGCAGAGCAGGAGAGAAACGGGTTCCGGGCGTGGAGCCGGCAATCCGGTGAAGTTCCGGATTGTTGGCGAAACAAACGGCAGTCCGTATGAACAGCAACGCCGAGCCCCCGCCCGGTTCAGGCAGGGGGCTCGGCGGACCTGTCAGCGCTTACCGGCGCGTGCGGTAGCGGCGGATCAGGGTGTTCGTGGAACTGTCGTGCGTCAGCTCGGGTTCGGCGGCGGCGTGCAGTTCCGGCACGATCTTCCCGGCCAGCACCTTGCCCAGTTCCACGCCCCACTGGTCGAAGGAATTGATGTTCCACACGGCGCCCTGCACGAAGACCTTGTGTTCGTACAGCGCGATCAGCGCGCCCAGCGTATGCGGGGTCAGGCGGTCGGCCAGGATGGTGTTCGTGGGGCGGTTCCCGTCGAACACGCGGTGCGGCGCGAGGTCGGCCTGGACGCCCTCGGCCAGCACGGCGTCCAGGCTCTTGCCGAACGCCAGCGCCTCGGTCTGCGCGAACACGTTGGCCATGAGGAGGTCGTGGTGGGGCGCGCCACCCTCCAGGGGCAGGGGGTTGAGGGTCTGGCAGAAGCCGATGAAGTCGCAGGGGATCAGTTTGGTGCCCTGGTGGATCAGCTGGTAGAAGGCGTGCTGGCCGTTCGTGCCGGGCTGCCCCCAGATGACCGGGCCGGTCTGGTAGTCGGTGGTCTGGCCGTCCAGGGTGACGTGCTTGCCGTTGCTTTCCATGTCCAGCTGCTGCAGGTACGCCGGGAAGTACGCGAGGTACTGGTCGTACGGCAGCACGGCGTGGCTCTGCGCGTCATGGAAGTTGTTGTACCAGAGGCCCAGCATTCCCAGCAGGACCGGCAGGTTCCCCTCCAGCGGCGCGGTACGGAAGTGCTCGTCCATGGCGTGGAACCCGGCCAGCAGTTCACGGAAGCGGTCCGGGCCGACCGCCAGCATCAGGCTCAGGCCGATGGCGCTGTCCATGGAGTAGCGGCCGCCCACCCAGTCCCAGAAACCGAACATGTTCGCCGTGTCGATCCCGAACTTCTGCACGGCGTCCGCGTTCGTGGACACCGCCACGAAGTGCCGCGCGACCGCCGATTCGTCCCCCAGTGCTGCGAGCAGCCACGCGCGGGCACTCTGCGCGTTCGCCATGGTCTCCTGCGTGGTGAAGGTCTTGCTCGACACGATGACCAGCGTCTCGGCCGGGTCCAGGTCGCGGGTCTTCTCGACCAGGTCGGTGCCGTCCACGTTCGACACGAAGCGCAGCGTCAGGTCCCGCTGCGCGTAGTGCCGCAGCGCCTCGTAGGCCATGACCGGCCCCAGGTCGCTGCCGCCGATGCCGATGTTCACGATGTTCCGCAGGGGCCGCCCGGTGTGGCCCAGCCACGTCCCGGCGCGCACCTGATCCGCGAAGGCCGCCATGCGCCCGAGGACCTCGTGCACGTCGGGTACGACGTTGCGGCCGTCCACCATGACGGTCGCGCCTTCCGGGGCGCGCAGCGCGGTGTGCAGCACGGCGCGCCCCTCGGTCACGTTGATCTTCTCGCCGGCGAACATGGCGTCCCGGCGGGCCTCCACGCCCGTCTCGCGCGCCAGGGCCAGCAGCAGCTTCAGCGTCTCGTCGGTCACGCGGTTCTTGCTGTAGTCCAGGTACAGTCCGGCGCCCTCGGCGCTCAGGCGTTCGCCGCGCGCGGGGTCGGCGGCGAACAGGTCGCGCAGGTGCAGGTGACGGGTGGCTTCGGCGTGGGCAGTCAGGTCCTGCCAGCTGCGCAACTGGGTGATGGTCGGCATAGGGTGTCCTCCCGGAGCGGCGGTCCTCGGGGGCCGCGCGCCCTGTACGCCCGCGAGCATACCGCCCGTCGCGGCCCGCCTGCGCGCCACTGTCTGGGCACACGCCCGCATCCGGCAGGCGCGGCCCGGCGCAGGCCAGACGGGACGAGGTTCCGACGGGGGGGCGGCCACGCGAATGAAAACCGTGGATCCACCCCCCCCCGACAGACAGAGTCCGTATGGCACGACCTTTCAACGTTCAGTCAGAGAATTGTGCGATTGTCCTCATTACCCTGGGGGCATGACCAGGAAGGTGAGGGACGCAGAACACTCCAGTTGGGCCCAGTGGGGGACACCCTACCTGAGGGAAGAATCCCGCGTTCAGGCGCCCGGCGCGGGGTACCGGCCCGCTCCTGCCGAGACGCCTGCGCAGCCGCTGTCGGCCGAGGCCCTGCGCCGCGCGCTGCTGGCCGAGGAGCAGCGTCAGGTGTTCGCGATCCTCAACCGCCTGCGCCGCGCCCGGCAGCCCTGAACACTGCCCGGTCGCTCTCCAGGCCCTCCTCTTTACAATCGCGTTCCGTACGCCGCCCCGCGCACCTCTGGTGTCAGGGGCGGCGTTCCGTTTGACAGGCCGGCGGCCCTTCCCATTGGGGGGCGCGGCGCGCTTGAATGCAGCGGTCAACTGCACTCACCTCGGGCCTCCCTGAAGTCTGACCGGAGGCCCTCCCGCCTGCTTTCCCGGAGGTTTCCCAGCGTGTCCCAGCTTCCTTCTGTCAGTTCTCTGCAAGACCGTGACGTGGTGATCGTCGCGGCCGTCCGTACGCCCATCGGCGCCATCCGTGGCAGCCTCTCCACCGTCCGGCCCGACGACCTCGCCGCGCACGCCATCCGCGAGGCCGTCGCCCGCAGCGGCGTTCCGGCCGACCAGATCGAGGAGGTGATCCTCGGTTGCGCGAACCAGGCGGGCGAGGACAACCGCAACGTGGCCCGCATGGCCGCCCTGCTCGCGGGCCTGCCGGACACGGTGGCGGGCCTGACCGTGAACCGCCTGTGCGCCAGCGGCCTGTCGGCCATCAACACGGCGGCCCGCGCGATCCGCAACGGCGACGGGGACGTGTACGTGGCGGGCGGCGTGGAGAGCATGACCCGCGCGCCCCTCGTGATGCCCAAGGGCGCGCAGGCCTTCGCGAACGGCAACGTCACCGCCTACGACACCACGCTGGGCTGGCGCTTCCCGAACCCCGCCCTGGAGGCCCTGTTCCCGCTGGAGGCGATGGGGGAGACCGCCGAGAACATCGTGGGGCGCTCCCGTGAGGGCGCCTACCGGGGCGGCGAGATCACCCGCGAGGACCAGGACGCCTTCGCGCTGGACAGTCAGCGCAAGACGATGGACGCCCTGAACGCCGGACGGTTCCGGGATGAGATCGTGCCCGTGCAGGTCAGGGGCCGCCGGGGTGTCACCGTGTTCGACACCGACGAGCACCCCCGCGTGACTCGCACCGACGGGGGCTTCACCCTCGCGACCGACGAGGCCACCCTGGCGGGCCTGAAACCCGCCTTCCGCAAGGGGGGCAGCGTGACCGCCGGGAATGCCAGTGGCCTGAACGACGGCGCGGCCGCCCTGGTCCTGATGAGCGCCGCGAAGGCCCGCGAACTGGGCGTCACGCCACTGGCCCGCTGGGTGGGCGCGGCGGCGGCCGGCGTGGAGGCCCGCGTGATGGGCCTGGGTCCCATTCCCGCCACCCGCAAGCTGCTGGACCGCACCGGTCTGAGCGTGCAGGACCTCGACCTGATCGAACTGAACGAGGCCTTCGCCGCGCAGGCGCTGGCCTGCATCCGCGAACTGGAGCTGCCGCAGGACCGGGTGAACGTGAACGGCGGCGCCATCGCCCTGGGGCACCCGCTGGGCATGAGCGGCGCCCGCCTGATCGTGGCCCTGACGCACGAACTGGCCCGCCAGGGGGGCCGCTACGGACTGGCGACGCTGTGCGTGGGCGTCGGGCAGGGCGAGGCCGCCATTATCGAGCGGGTGGAGGCATGACCGCCGCCGCGACCCCGACGGGCCTGAAGCACGTCCCGGTCATCACTGCTGCCGAGGCCGCCGCGCTGGTCCAGAGCGGCCAGACGCTGCTGGTCGGCGGTTTCGGCATGACCGGGAACCCGGTGCATCTGGTCCACGCGCTGGCAGACACGGACGTGCGCGACCTGACATACGTGGCGAACAACGTGGGCGAGGCGGGCCTGAGCGGCGGGCGCCTGCTCCGCAACGGTCAGCTGAGGAAGGCCATCGGGTCGTTCTTCACGAGCAACCGCGAGGCGGTGGCCGCCGCGCAGGAGGGCCGCCTGGAGGTGCAGCTCATCCCGCAGGGCAGTCTGGCCGAGGCGCTGCGGGCCGGGGGCGCCGGGATTGGTGGGTTCTACACGCCCACCGCCGCCGGGACCGTCATCGCCGGGGACGCCGATGTGCGCGTCCTGAACGGCCGCGAGATGGTCTTCGTGCCCGCTCTGCGCGGCGACGTGGCCTTCGTGCGCGCGTGGCGGGCCGACGAGGCCGGGAACCTCCAGTACCGCCTGACCGAGCAGAACTTCAACCGCGCCATGGCGACCGCCGCCGACCTCGTCGTGGCGGAGGTCGAGGAGATCGTCCCGGTGGGCACCATCCCGCCCGAGGGGGTGCACACGCCGGGCCTGTACGTGGATTACCTCGTGCAGGCGACCCTGACCGCCGACGCGCTGGGCAGCAGCGCCGACGTGAAGGGCAGCGCCAAGAAGGTGGACGAGGCGCGGATGCACATGGCCCGCCGCGCCCTGGCGGAACTGCGGCGCGGGGACGTGGTGAACCTCGGCATCGGGATTCCCACGCTGGTCGCGGACCTGATCACCCCCGAGCACGGCGTGAACCTGCACACCGAGAACGGCATGCTGGGCGTCGGCCCCGCGCCCGAGCAGGGCGGCGCGCTGGACTACCCGGTGAACGCCGGGAAGATTCCGGTCACGGCGCTGCCCGGCGCGAGTTACTTCGACTCCGCCGACTCCTTCGGCATGATCCGGGGTGGGCACGTGGACGTGGCGGTCATGGGCGGGTTGCAGGTGGACGCGCAGGCGAACCTCGCGAACTGGGCAGTGCCCGGCAAGCCGCTGCTGGGCGTGGGCGGCGCGATGGACCTCGCCAGCGGCGCGCGGCGACTCATCGTCCTGATGACCCACACCGACCCGGATGGCACGCCGAAGGTGGTGCCCGAGTGCACGCTGCCGCTGACCTCGCGCGGCGCGGTCAGCATGGTCATCACCGACCGGGCCGTGTTCGAGTTCCGGGGCGGGACGCTCACCCTGACCGAACTGATGCCCGGCGCGACCCTGGACGAGGTGCGTGCGGGCACCGGCGCTCCCTTCGTCGAGGCGCTGTAACCGCAGCGGGCCGCCCGGATCGCCAGGGCGGCCCGCGCGGGTGCCGGGGTCAGCGGCTCAGGTCGCTGCGGGCCGCGCTGTCCGGCGCCAGTGCTCCGTGCATCAGCAGGCTGAAGCGGTCCTGCCAGTCGCGCAGCACCTCGCGCTGATCCCGGTGCCCTCCGTGCAGCAACGCCAGGATGAACGCGTCCACCAGCAGCAGGCTCAGCATGTTGATGTTCGCCTCGGGCCGCAGGCGCCCCTGCGTCTGCATGGCCAGCAGGACCGGCTGAACCAGCGCCGCCAGTGTCAGCGCGGTACGCAGGCCGTCGCCGGGCGCCCGGTCGGCCGTCGCGCCGGACTGCTCGGTGTCCGGCGCGGCCCCCAGCACCGCCTGCCCCACCGCGCCCACCAGATGCCGGTAACGCACCCCCAGATCCGCCATGCGGCCCGTGACCTTGTCCCACACCTGTTGCGGGTTCGCGCCGGCCCGCAGGCGCTCCAGGGCGTCGTCGCGGCTGGCCTGCACGGCCTTCTCGAAGTGCGCCAGCAGCATGTGGACCTTGCTGGGGTAGTAACGGTACAGGTTGGTGCGGCTCACGTACGCGGCGCGCGCGATGTCCTGCGCGCTGATGGCGTCCAGGCCGCTGCGGGCGAACAGCTCGAAGGCCGCGCGGGCAATCCGGTCGCGGCGCGCGTCTTCCTGTTCCTGCCGGTCTACCTTCACGCCCTCAGGATACAGCCGTCACCGGGCGGCGCGCACACCACGGACCTTCATCTGACTGGTAGACACCCGTGACTGATAGACACCCGCAGCCGCCGGAAGGAGCGCCGCGCGGGCGGCACAAGCGGGGTGCCGTACGGCCCCGCCGTGGCGACGCCCGTACTCTCTGTTCCGGAGCATACCCCGAAACGGCCGCGCGGCGCAGTGAGCTGTTCGCCTGACACGGCGCTGACTTTGAGCCTAGAGTGAATCACCGGAGCCGATCCCACCCTCCGGGAAAAGGAAGAGGTGAAAGCCGTGCACATCTACAAGCTGTCAGGCCGGAACGTTGAAGTCACCGACGCCATGCGTGATTACGTGCAGGAGAAACTCACGCGCTTGGACCGTTACAACGATCAGATCACCGACGCGCGCGTGACCCTGACCGTCCGTGACGTGCGGGACTCCGGCCGGCGAAACAGGGTCGAGGTGCAGCTGAACGTCCCCAGCGGCATCATCCGCGCCGAGGAACACCACGCGGACATGTACGCCGCCATCGACAAGGCCAGTGACGTGCTCGAACGCCAGCTGCGCAAATTCAAGACCCGGTACCTCAAGAGCCGCCACGACGCCACGCCCCAGCCCGAACCCGGCCCCGCCGAGGCGGATGTGAACGCCGGCCTGGACGACGTGAGCGAGTTCACGCCCGAGATCGTCCGCATGAAACGCTTCGACATGCGCCCCATGAGCCCCGAGGACGCCGTGGCGCAGATGGAAGCGCTGGGACACGACTTCTACGTGTTCATGCACATGCAGACCAACTCCTGCGGGGTCGTGTACCGCCGCAAGGACGGCCACTACGGCCTGATCGAACCCAGCGTGCAGTGACCGCCGGAGTGCCGGTGAACGCCGAGGCGTGAAGCGGAAGAGCCCGAGAGGGTCATCACAGGAAACAGGGAGGCGGCCGCCACTGGCGACCCGCCTCCCTGTTTCCTCTTGCGCCTGACGGACACGACGGGGATGGCAACGCGGAGCAAACAGCAGTCCTTATGAGAGGACCCTGATCAAGTCCTCATTTGTCCCGGCGGGTCCGGGGGGCGATCTGGTACGCTGCGGCGTTGTGATCGCCCATGTGATCAATCCAGGAACCAGTGGGATCAAGCTCGCCTGCGCGAGCATCGAACCCAGCGAGAATCCGGCGCTGCCCGGACAGCTTCGCCTGACCCTCACGCGCGCCGACCTGCCGCTGGTCATCCCGCCCACCGCCGATCAGGTCCCGGACCTCGCCCGCGCCGTGCTGGCCCTGACCGCCGACTGGCCCGCCCCGGACGCCATCGTCGGGCGCGGCGGCCTGATCGGGCAGGTCGCCACCGGCACGTACCGCGTCACGCCGGAACTCTCCGCGTACGCCGTCAGCGGCAGCGGCGCCACCTACCCGCCCAACCTGGGCGGCCCGCTCGCGCTGGCGACCGCGCAGGAACGCGGCGTGCCCGCCTTCATCGTCGATCCCCAGAGCGCGGACGAGCTGCTGCCCGAGGCGCGCCTGACCGGCCTGAACGGCGTGCGCCGCACCGCCGAGTTCCACGCCCTGAACGCCCGCGCCGTCGCCCGCCGCGCCGCGCACGAGGTCGGTAAGCGCTTCCAGGACGCCCGCGTGATCGTCGCGCACCTGGGCGCCACCACCAGCGTCACGGCCTTCGACTGCGGCCGCGCCATCGACACCACCGGCACCGGCCCCGACGGCGGCCCCATGGGCGCCATGCAGAGCGGTCCGGTCCCACCGCGCGCGCTGCTGGCCCTGACCCGCGACCTGGGCGAGGAGGCGGTCCTGACCCGCCTGAGCAGCGAGGGCGGGTTCCTAGCCCTGACCGGCAGCCGTGACCTGCGCGACCTGGAACAGCGGCTCCCCGGCGACCCGGACGTGCAGGCCGCTGCCGCCGCGTTCGTGCATCAGGTCTGCAAGGCGCTGGGCGAGCAGACCGGCGCGCTCAGCGGCCGCCCGGACGCCCTGGTCATCACGGGCGGCATTGCCCGCTGGGACGAACTGGCCGACCGGATCGAGCGGCGCGTCGCGTGGATCGCCCCGGTGCTGGTCATTCCCGGCGAACTGGAACTCGAAGCGCTCGCCGAGGGTGCCGGCCGCGTCCTGCTGGGCCTCGAACAGGCGCGCGACTGGCATCCGCCCCGCCCTGCCGGTTCCTGACATGCCGCGCCGCCGCCCCCCCAGAACCGCCCCGGAACCCATCCGCGCGACCAGCATGTGGCGCGTCGATCAGGTGTTCCTGGCCCGCCGGGGCCTGCGCGTCGAGGTGACCTGCTCCCTCGTCAACGACCAGGGCGGCCTGCGGAACCTCAGCGTCACCGCTCCCACCGAGGACCCGCACGCCGCCGTCCGCCACGCCGCGCGTTTCATCGCGGGCCGGGGTAACGTCAGCAGCGCCCGGCAGGCCCGCGTCCGCTGGACCCGCGAGCAGGCCACCACCGAACAGGACGCCCTGATCCGCGACCGCGCCCTGGAAGACGAATTCCTCGACGAGTTCGAGGACACGCTCGCCGCCGTGCGCGACCAGCAACGCTGACGGGATCAGCGCACAGATGAACTTGACCTGGCCGGCCAGCCCGCGTACACGCTGGTGACCATCCGCCATCCGCCATCCGCCATCCGCCATCCGCCATCCGCCATCCGCCATCCGCCATCGACCATCACCGTTCGCGCCTGCCGGGGCTGCTACACTCCGTCCCGATGAGTGTTTCTGCCGCCTCTGCGCCGTCCGTTCCGTCTGGGCCTGTCCGCATTCTGGGCATCGATACGTCCTGCGACGACACCGGGGTCGGCATCGTGGAACTGCTGCCGGACGGGCGCGTGAACCTGCTCGCGAACCGCGTGTGGTCGCAGACCGTTCACGCCCGTTACGGGGGGGTCATGCCGGAACTCGCCAGCCGCGAGCACGTGGAACGCATCGACGAGGTCATGGGTGACGCGCTGCGCGAGGCGGGCCTGAACGTGACCGACATCGGCGCGGTGGCGGCCACGTCCGGTCCCGGACTGGTCGGGGCGCTGCTGGTCGGCCTGATGTACGGCAAGGGGCTGGCGCAGGCGCTGAACGTGCCGTTCCACGCGGCGCACCACCTGGAAGGGCACATCTTCGCGGCGGCCAGCGAGGCCGAACTGCGCGCCCCGTTCCTGGCGCTGGTCGTCAGTGGCGGGCACACGCACCTGTTCGACGTGCCGCGCGACGGCGAGTACGTACTGGTCGGCGCGACCATGGACGACGCGGCGGGCGAGGCTTTCGACAAGATCGCCCGGCTGGCCGGACTGGGTTACCCCGGCGGCCCGGCCATCAGCGAGGCCGCCACGCGCGGCAACCCGGACGCCGTGCCGTTCAAGGAGCCGTTGCAGGGGCAGAAGACCTTCAACTTCAGTTTCAGCGGCCTGAAGACGGCGGCGTTGCTCGCCCACCGGGCCGGGGCCGCGCCGGAGGACCTCGCCGCCAGTTTCCAGCAGGCGGCCGTGAAGGTCCTCGTGAAGACCACGACCCGCGCTGCGCACGCCCACGGTCGCGGTACCGTGGTCGTGTCCGGCGGCGTCGCCGCGAACGCCGCGCTGCGTGAGGCGTTCGGCGCGACCGACCTGAACGTCGTGTTCCCCGGCCGGGGCCTGAACACCGACAACGGCGCCATGATCGCCCTGGCCGGCGCGGCCGCCATCCGTGCCGGACGGCCTGCCAGCCCACTGGACGGCGGAGCGACCGCCTACGCGCCCCTGGCGAACGCCTGATACGGACTCCGATTGAATGGGCTGCACAGCCCGTTCAATCCGAGCGGATGCGACTCGGAGAGCTGCCCCGCAGAGTAGGAGAGAGACGGGTTCCGGACGTGGAGCTGGCAATCCGGTGACGTTCCGGATTGTCGGCGCAACAAACGGAATCCGTATGAACCGGTACAGGACAACAGAGGAGCAGGGGCGGCCCGCTGTGGCCGCCCCTTTCTCCACTACCTGCTGATTACGACGCTACGTCAGGCGCTCTTGGCTTTCTGGCTGTCGCGGGCTTCCTGGGCGAGCTGGCGGCGCAGGATCTTCATGGCGGCCGTCTTGGGAAGTTCGGTGCGGAACTCGACGCTGCGGGGCACCTTGTAGTTGCTGAGCAGGCCCTTGCAGTGCGCGATGATGTCGGCCTCGCTGGCGGTCGCGCCGGGTTTCAGGGCCACGACGGCGTGGACGCTCTCGCCGCGGTACTCGTCGGGCACGCCGACGGCGGCGGCTTCCAGGACGGCCGGGTGACTCATCAGGACTTCCTCGACCTCGCGGGGGTAGATGTTGAAGCCGCCGGCGATGATCAGGTCCTTCTTGCGGTCCACGATCCGGAAGTACCCGTCGGGGTCCATGGTGGCCATGTCGCCGGTCATCAGCCAAGTGCGGCCGTGGGCCTCGCGCAGGGTCTTGGCGGTCTCGTCGGGGCGCTGCCAGTAGCCTTTCATGATCATGGGGCCGGCGATCCACAGTTCGCCGACCTCGCCGGGCGCGACGAGCTGCCCGTCGTCATCCACGACGATGGAGTCCACGCCGGGGAACGGCACGCCGATGCTGCCCTCGCGCTGCTCGCCGAAGATGGGGTTGGTGTGCGTGCAGGGGCTCGCCTCGGTCAGGCCGTAGCCCTCGACGAGGTTGGCGCCGCCCGTGATCTCCTTGAAGCGGCGGGACGTTTCGAGCAGCAGGGGCGCGCTGCCGCTGATGCACGCGCGGATGCTGGTCAGGTTGTGCTTGGGCGTGTCCGGGTGGTTGTTGATGGCGTTGTACAGCGTGGGCACGCCGGGGAACAGCGTGGCGCCGGACGACGTGATCTGCGACAGGACCATCTTGATGTCGCGCGGGTTGGGCACGAGGGCCAGGGTCGCGCCGGTCAGGACGCTGAGGTTCATGGCGACCGTCATGCCGTACACGTGGAAGAACGGAATGGCGGCCAGCGTGACTTCCTGCCCGTCGCGCAGGTCACTCATCCACATGCGGGCCTGCTCGCAGTTGGACACGAGGTTCGAGTGCGTGAGCATGGCGCCCTTGGGCACGCCGGTGGTGCCGCCCGTGTACTGCAGCAGGGCCACGTCGTCGGGGCGGACGGTCACGCTGGGCGCGGCGGCCGCGACCTGGGAGGCCAGCACCTTCGGGTAGGACAGCACGCGGTCGTCGAACGGCACCTTGACCCAGGTGCCCTCGCGGCGCGCCTTGACCGGGTACAGCAGGTTCTTCGGGAACGGCAGGGCGTCCTGCACGCCGGTGACCAGGGTCCGTTTGACCGGCACGCGGCTGCGGATCTCCTCGTAGCGGGGGTAGAAGGTGTCCAGGATGACCAGCGTCTCGCTGCCGCTGTCCTTGAGCTGGTGTTCCAGTTCGGACGGGGTGTACATGGGGCTGGTGTTCACGGCGACCGCGCCGGCCAGCAGCGTGCCGTAGAAGCTGGTCACGAACTGCGGGGTGTTCGGCAGCATGATGGACACGCGGTCGCCGGGGCGCACGCCCATCTTGTGCAGCGCGGCGGCGAACCGCTGGGCGTCCTTGTACAGCTGGCCGTAGGTGGTGTTCGCGCCGATGAAGGACATCGCCACGCGGTCCGGGTACTTCTCGGCGGTGCGGCGCAGCAGGTCCGGGAGGGTCAGGCCGCTGGGCGTGAAGGTGTGGGGCACGCCGGGTTCGTAGCTGCTGAGCCAGGGGCGGGGGGGGGTGGCTTGGGTCATGGCTCTCCTGGGGAAACGGGGGCGCCCCGGACTCGCTGGATGAGAACTCGGGGGAGGGGGGTGGAACCTGCTCCGCTGCGGTTGCGGCGCGTGTAGCGCGTGACCCCGGCGGGTCTGGAACGGAACAGATCGGTTCTAAGTTGAACTCAGTATAAGCAAAAATGAAGCCTTATCAAGCCACCCCCATCTCCCCCCGCACGCACCCCACGCGCCTGAAGCGACCCTTCACGCACGCCACCGAACCCAGTCCAGCGCACAGAATTCTGCTGCGGGCCCTTCAGACTGCCGTCATGTCACCCGATGCCCCCACCCGCGACGACCGGCGCTGGCTGCGCCTCACCCTCGACCTGGCCCGCGAGGCCCAGCAGGCCGGCAGCGCCCCGGTCGGCGCGGTCCTCGTCGACGCCAGCGGCCACGAGGTCGCGCGCGGCCGCAACCGCGTGGGCGAGACCCAGACGCCCGAACACGTCGGGGACGCCAGCGTCGCGCACGCCGAGATGGACCTGTACTTCAGCGTCGGCAAACTGGAGAACCCGGAAAACCTGACCCTGTACACCAGCCTGGAACCCTGCCTGATGTGCGGCGGCGCCAGCGCCCTGCTCGGCGTGGGCCGCGTCGTGTGGGTCACGGACGACCCCTGGGGCGGCTCGGGGCGCCTGATCGCCTGGAGCGACCACCCCGCCATGCAGGACACCGAGGTGCTTCCCACCCCTGACCCGGAACTGGAACGCGAGGGCGCGCGGCTGTTCGCCCCGGAAGCGAAACGCGCCTTTCCCGACGAGGGCTGGCAGCTGTGGCGCCGCCGCTACCCCGCCGAAACCGCCGGGCTCTGACCGGCGCTCGCACCGGCTCCGGGGCCTGTTCCCCGCGCGGTTGCGCCCCCGCACCTGCCCGCGCGGCCCGCCTGCACGCCACTTCACGGTGCGCGCCGCCCGCATGGGCTAGCCTGCCCGCATGCGTTACCGCACCTTCACCGAGGCCGACTACCCGGCCATGCAGGCCCTGGACCTGCGCCTGCAACGCCACCACGACCCGGCCTTCGACACCCTGCCGGAACGCGAACGCGACGGCCGCACCCACACCAGCCTGCCCGCCCTGAAATTCTACGAACGCAGCGAACACTCCTTCGCCGCCGAGCAGGACGACACCCTGATGGGCTTCATCCTGGCGCAGTCGGTCTGGCAGGGCGACCGGCCCCTGGTGCTGGTCCGCACCGTCACCGTCGCCCCCGACGCCCCGGACGGCACGCACGAGGGCCTGCTGCACGCCGCCGTCAAGAGTGCCTACGACACCGCCGTGTACGAACTGCACTTCACCCTGACGCCCGAACTGCAGGCCGCCGCGCTCGCCGAGAGCGCCGTCGTGACCGGCCAGAGCGCCGTGTGCCACCTGGGCACCCGCGCTGACACCGCCCCCGGTACCCGCCTGCGGACCGGCCCGCAGGGCGCATAATGACAGCCATGACCAACACCGCCACCCGCGTGCTGCTGGGCGTGCGCGGCATGAGCCGCGACGCCGGGACGGGCGTCGCTGCCGCGCTGACCGCCCTGCCCGGCGTGAGCCGCGCCACGCCCGACGAAGGCCAGATCGAAGTGCACTACGACCCCTCACAACTGACCGTCATGGATCTCGTGCGCGCCGTGCGCCGGCAAGGATTCCTGGCCGGCATGCTCTGAACGTGGCCCTGGGCTACGTGGGCGTCCTGACCGTCCGGGTCGAGATGCCCTGGGTCGCCAGCCTCAAGGAGAAACGCGCCCTGGTCCGCCCGGTCGTCGAACGCCTGAAGGTCCGCTACCCGCTGACCGTCGCCCGGCTCGACGGCCTGGACGCCCACGACTGGGAAGTGATCGGCGTGGCGACCATCAGCAACGACTACGCCTGGGTCGAGGAGACCCTGCGGATGGCTGCCGACTACATCGCCAGGGAAGGCCCGTACCGCGTGACCGACGAACACACCGAGATCACCCCCCTCGGCGCGGACGACGACGAGGACTGAACCGGAATCCGTGGAACGTCCTGCTGGAGCTGCTCCGCAGAACGGGCGTGCCACGTTTGCCCCTCCCCCTTGATGGGGGAGGTCGGGAGGGGGTGAGCAGGAATGGCGTGACAGAAGACGTGTTCCATGCTTGTCCCCCCTGGCGCTTGAACAGTGTCCGCACCATTGATGACACGGCTCCACGTCCGCAACCCGCCCCTCTCCCACTCTGCGGAGCAGCTCTACGAGTCGTTTCGCTCGGACCCGGCGGGGTTTGCAGCCCATTCAATCGGAGTCCGTACAACACGGCCTGCACAGGCAACGCCCCCCGGAGCCACTGGCCGCCGGGGGGCGTTGCGCTGTGCGCGTTAGGGCGTGACCGGGGTCTTCAGGGCGTCGAAGGGCGCGGGTGGGGTCAGCAGACGCCAGTTCAGGACGTTGTCACCGCTGAATTCCGCGACCGTGCCGGCGTTGCAGTCGTACGTGACGTTCGCCTTGCGCATGATGGGCCACACGACGGCGGCGGCGCGACCTGCCACATCGCGGCGTTCGATGGCGCCGATCATGCGGGAGTCCTCGGAGCCGTTCTGGGTGCGGTTGTCGCCCATCACGTAGTAGTGGCCCTCCGGGACGGTGAATTCCCGGCTGTCCTGCACCACGCCGTAACTGACGGACGCCGTGGCGTTGTTCGCGAGGTCGCTCTGGGTGTCCCAGCAGCCCTGCTCCTGCCAGTAGGCGGTCGTCCAGCTGGAATCGAGCGGCGTGCCGTTCACGGTGACTTCGCCGCCCGTGACGCTGATGCGGTCGCCGGGCAGGCCGATCAGGCGTTTGATCAGGAACGGCCGGTACGTCCACAGGCCGAACGCGCTCTTGTTCAGGTTCGAAATGCCGGCGCTCGCCGCGCGCGGCGGTTTGAAGATCAGGATGTCCCCGCGTTTGAATTCACCCACGCCGGCCTTGTGCAGCCAGGTTTCGTATTTCGGGACGAACACCCGCTCCCCGTTGCGGAGGTTGGGCATCATGCTCACGCCGTCCACGCCGACCAGCGTCGCGACGAACTGCGTGATGACCACCGCGAACGCGATCGGTTCGAGCAGTTCCTTCCACAGCTTCTGGAGGGCGGTCGGTGCAGGTCTGTCAGGTCTGGTCATGCACCGGGCAGAATACCGGATGCGGCCGGGCCGCATGCCTCCGGGCGCGGCACCCGGCACCCCGGTGGGCGGGCGGGTCCGGATCAGCCCAGCAGCGCGCGGATGCGGGGCAGTTCGGCCAGCGCCGCGTCCCGCCCCGCCTGGGTGGCCTGCGCGGCGCGGTTGAAGTTCATCAGGTCGATGTCACCCAGGTGCGGCCGCAGCAGCACGTCCGGACGGTACAGGCTGACGCGGGCGTCGGTCAGTTGCGCCTGCATGATCTCGACCGAGCGGCGCAGCGCCCGCAGCGGCCCCAGGCTGGCCTCGCGTTTCCATAGCAGCACGCGCCGTTCATGCAGTTCCAGCGGGTCGGGGGCGGTCACGTCGACCGCCAGCACGCGCCGCGCGCCCAGGAACAGCGCGGCGTCCACCGGCACCTGATTCAGGATCCCGCCGTCCGAGAGCAGCATGTCATCGACCGGGACGGGTTCCAGCGCGCCGGGGTAGGCGGTCGTGGCGCGCAGCGCCGCGTGCAGGTCCCCGCGCGTCAGGTACACGGCGCGGCCCGAGAGCATGTCGGTGGCGGTGATCGCCAGCGGGCGCTTCAGTTCCTCGAAGGTGGGCGGCAGGTGCTGCGAGAGCCACGCGGTCAGGCTGGACGTGCGGATCAGGCCGGGACCGGGCCGCAGGTCCAGCAGCCGCCGCCACGACACCGACCGCGAGAGCCGTTCTAGGTCCTCGCCGCTGTACCCGGCCGCGATGAACGCCCCCACCAGTCCGCCCATGCTGGTCCCGGCGACCACGTCCGGCAGCACCCCGCGTTCCTCCAGTACCTGCCACACGCCCACGTGCGCCAGTCCGCGCGCGCCGCCGCCACCCAGCACCAGACCGTAACCGCTCACGCCGGCACGCCCGGATCGCGGTGCTCGGGGGGCCGGGTCGTGCCGGAGGCTGGCAACGGTCGGAAGGTCATGGTCCGATTCTACGGCGCGCGCCCGGCTGTTGAACCCGGTCCAGTTCGGGCCGCGCGGGCCGCTGCCGCCGCGCTTTCCGGCAGTGGCCGGCCGGGGCGGGGGTGGCCGGGGCGCGGCTGGGGTCTACCCGCCCCGCGCGCCCCTGCGGTAGCCTGAGCGGGATGCCGCTTGCAGGACAGATCGTGGGTGACGGAGTGAGACTCGTCCGTCCCGTCGGTCGCGGCTCGCACAGTCTGGTGTACTTCGCGGTGGCCCGCGACGGGCAGCCCTGCGCGGTCAAGATCTTCCCGGCCCACCTGAGCAATTACGCCGACCGCGAGTACCAGCACGCGCACGACCTGCGCCACCCCCGGCTGGTGCGGGTGCTGCACCGCGCCGTTGTGGAGGGCCAGCCCGCCCTGGTCGGCACCCTGGCGCGCGGCGAGGTGATGTTCCAGCGGTTCAGGCAGCGGCCCGCCGCGCGCACCGAGCGGCGCGCGTTCCTGCTGACCATCGTGCATCTGCTCGACGCCCTGTCGTACCTGCACGGGCGCGGACTGGTCCACCGCGACATCAAACCCGAGAACATCATGGTCGACGAGGACGGCAGCGCCAAACTCGTGGATTTCGACCTGTCCGGCCCGGCCTTCGAGACCTTCGACACGCCCGTCCGCATGGGTACGGCCGCCTTCCAGAGTCCGGAGGCGGCGCGCGGCGAACCGCTCGGCCCGGAAAGCGACCTGTACGGCGTGGGCGTCCTGCTGGGGTGGGGCATTCACGGGTCGCTGCCGGACCCGGACGACCCCCTGCCGCTCAGCGGCGATCCGCTGGGCGCCCTGCACGCCAGCCTGACCCGCCCGCACCGCGCCGAACGCCCCAACGACGCGGGCCGCGTCCGGCAGGAACTGCTACGCCTGGCGCGGCTGCCGTACTGAACGGCCGGCACGGCAGGGGGCGGGACGGGGGCGCTGTCGGCTGATCCGTCCCGCCCCGCGTATCACCGTTCAGCGCAGGATGCGGGCCTCGTTCGGGCGCAGGGCCGCGCCGCTCGCGGGCCGGTCGCCCAGGCTGCTCAGCAGCGTCTCGCCGGCTGCCAGCGCGCCGAGGTCGTGGGTCTGCGCGCCGAAGTTCAGCAGGACGGTCAGGCGCTCACGGTCGTCCTCGCGCACGAAGGCGAACACGCCGTCCGGGGCGTCCACGCTGCGGTACGTGCCGCCGATCAGCGCGGGGTGTTCCTGGCGCAGGCGGGTCAGGTCGCGGAAGTAGTTCAGGTCGCTGGCCGGGTCACTGTCCTGCGCCTGCACGTTCAGGGTGGCGGCGTCGTCCGCCAGCGGCAGCCACGGCGTCGTGCCGGGCGCGCTGAAGCCCGCATTCGCGGAAGCGTCCCACTGCATGGGCGTGCGTTCCGGGTCGCGGCCCGCCTCGGGGCTGTCCGGCTGTTGCAGCGCGGCCGGGTCCACGATCCGGTCGGGCGGGATGACCACGTCGCGCATGCCGATCTCGTCGCCGTAGTACACGGTGGGCGTGCCGCGCAGGGTCAGCAGCAGCGTCTGCGCCACGCGGTACTGGTCGTCGCCCACGCGGGACCGGAAGCGGTGCTGGTCGTGGTTGCCCAGCACCCAGTTCGGCCACGCACCCGCCGCGAGGCACGCCGCGTCGTACCCGTCCGCGAACTGCCGCACCCCGGCCGCGTCCCAGGGCAGCAGGATCAGGTGGAAGTTGAACGGCAGGTGCACCATCCGGGCGTCCTCGGTGCCCGAGTACGGCAGCAGGCGGTCGACCGGCAGGTAGATCTCGCCGACCATCATGCGGTCATCGAACTCGTCCAGCACGGCGCGCATCTCGCGGATGTACCCGTGCGTCTCGGGCTGGTCCTGCGTGTAGGGGTGCAGCAGGCTCCAGTGTTCGGGCTGGCCGGGCTGCCAGTCGGGGTTCTCGGGTTCGTCCAGGTATCGGTCGTCCTCGGCGAGCAGCCAGATGACGTCCACCCGGAAGCCGTCCACGCCCCGGCGCATCCAGAAGCGCAGCGCGTCGAACATCGCCTGCCGCACGTCGGGGTTGCGCCAGTTCAGGTCCGGCTGGCTGGGCAGGAACTGGTGCAGGTAGTACTGTCCGCTCGCCTCGTCCAGCGTCCAGGCCGGGCCGCCGAAGAAGGACTTCCAGTTGTTCGGCACGCCGCCGCCCTCGGCCGGGTCGCGCCACACGTACCAGTCGCGTTTCGCGCTGTCCTTACCAGTCAGCGCCTCCTGGAACCACGCGTGGTCGGACGAGGAATGGTTGGGCACGTAGTCCAGCATGACCTTCAGGCCCAGGCGGTGCGCCTCGGCCACGAAGGCGTCGAAGTCCTCCAGCGTGCCGAACAGCGGGTCGATGTCGCAGTAGTCGGCCACGTCGTAGCCGAAGTCGCGCATGGGGCTCCTGAAGATGGGGGAGAGCCACACGGCCCGCACGCCCAGGCTGGCCACATAGGGCAGGCGGCGCGTGATGCCGCGCAGGTCCCCCACCCCGTCGCCGCTGTCGTCCTGGAAGGATCGCGGGTAGATCTGGTAGATGATGCCGCTCTGCCACCACTTCAGTTCGCCGGTCAGGGAGGAGGTCATGCCCAGCACACTACGGTCTGAATCGTTTCAGATCAAGAGGGGGGAGCGGGCAACGGGAGTAGAGGCGCCCCCTCCACTCCCGCTGACCACTGCCGACTGCCCTCAGGGAGCGGGCGTGTCCGAACCCAGGCGCACGGTCACGTCCGCGCCCGCCGCAAGCGGCTGATCCGTGACCGTCCCGAAGCCCACGTCCCGCAGCACCCGCGCCGCCGCCGCGCCCGACGCGGTGGTCCTCGCCGGGCCGCGCGACTCATTCACGATCCAGACGTTCGAGTACCCCAGGCCCTCCAGCCGCGCCTTCAGGCGGCCCGCGCTGCCGTCCGGGGCGTCGGTGTTCACGACCGCCACGCCCAGCGCCCGCACGTCGTCCGGGTCACGGAATTCCTTGCCCACCAGGGCGTTCAGGGCGGCGCGGTCCACCTCCCACACGCTCGCCGCGCCCCGGTACCCGAAGTCGCCCGGCACGCTGAACGTCCGCACCTGCGGCCCGCCCAGCGCCGCGCCGCTCAGGGCCGCGACCTGCGCGCGGGTCAGGTTGGTCTTCATGTTGCGGTCCACCGCGCCCACCATCATCGGCAGGCGCCACACGTTCAGCGGGTTGCGCACCTGCGCGCCCAGCGCGGACACGAACTGCTGCTGCCGCGCGATCCGCCCGATGTCACCCAGGTTGTCGTGCCGGAACCGCAGGAACCCGGCCGCCTGCTCGCCGTCCAGGCGCTGCCGCCCCGGCTTCAGGTCGATGTGCAGCTTCCCGGCGTTATCGTCGTACTTCATGGCCTGCCCCACGTCCACGGTCACGCCGCCCGCCGCGTCGGTCAGGGCAGGAATGGCGTTCAGGCTGACGAGCGCGTAGGCGTCTACCGGCACGCCCGTCAGGTCCTGCACGGCCCGCATCAGCATCTCCGGGCCGCCGTGCACGTTCGCGCCGTTGACCTTGCCCCACCCGTAGCCCGGCATGTTCACCCACGAGTCGCGCGGCACGCCCAGCACGTTCACCCGCCCGTCCGGCCACACCTGCGTGAGCATGATGGTGTCCGTGCGGGTCGTGTACGACTCGGCCTTGGCGGGCCAGGGCCACACGGCGGCGCTGTCGTCGTAATCCACGTCCACGCCGGCCAGCAGCACCGTCAGCGGGCCGTCCGCTGCGCGCGGAACGGCCGCGTACCGCGAGAGAAACGGAGCGGCAGGGGCAACGACCGCTGCCAGACCCGCCGCCGCAACAAGAACCCAGACAATGCGGCGCACGCCGACGAGCATAGCGCCCACACGCCGCGCGCGGATCAACCGGATGGATGATACGGACTCCGATTGAATGGGCTGCAAGGACCATTCAATCCGAGCGGACGCGAGTGGGAGCAAAACGGGTTCCGGGCGTGGAGCTGACAATCCGGTGAAGTTCCGGATTGTCAGCGAAACAAACGGAATCCGTATGACGCGGGGCGCTGCCAGCGCAGGTCACTGCGGCGGCGTCCAGACCATGTGCGTGTACGTGCCCCCGGCCAGGGTCCGCGTGCCCGCCGCGCGGAAGCCCACGCGCGCGTACAGGGTGGCGGCCCGGTTGCCGTCCTCGACGAGCAGGCCCACGCGGTCCAGGCCCCGCGCCTGCGCCTGCCCGGCCGCCGCCCGCAGCAGCGCGGCCCCCACGCCCGCCCCGCGCGCCGCCTCAGTCACGGCCAGCGTGTCCACGTACAGTTCGCCGGGCGTGCCCTCGGACTCCACCTGCGCGGGCAGACCCAGGGACGCCAGCCGCTCGCGGAACGGGTCGTCCAGCGTCCCGGCCTGATCGCCGGGGTAGGCCAGCAGCATCCCCAGCGGCTCAGGACCACGCGCGGCGATCAGCACATTCTCGTAACTCAGGCGGTTGCCGCGCAGCGGAAAGAACCCCAGCATGGCCCGCGCCGCCCCGGTGTCCGAATCGGCGCCGGTCAGGGCCAGCCCGACCCGGCCGATGGTCTGCTGCACCAGCGGAACGGCGAACGCCGCGTCGAAGGCAGTGGCGGGGCGGATCACGATGGGTTCAGACATGCCGAGCAGCATAGCGCCGCCCCAGGCCGGAGCCGGTCGGCACACAACAAACCGGACCCCCGCAGGAGTCCGGCTGTGCATGATCCGGGTGGATCAGTTCAGGGTGATCTTGTTGGCCTTCAGGGTGCTTGCAGCCTCGTCGATCTCGCCCTCGACCGCCACGTTGGCGTCGGCGCGGTCGCTGCCGAAGAACTCCTCGGCGGTGGTGGCGCCACCCTCGAACACGGTGGACTCGTCGATGGTCACGGCGTAGTTGGCGTCGTTCTCGTTCAGCGTGAAGGTCTGGGCGGTGCCGTCGAAGTCGGTCACGGTGCCTTCCAGGCCATCGCCGACGGCCATGTCGATCTCTTCGCTGGTGTTGGCGTCGTCGTCGTTGGTCATGGTGCTGTCCACGCCGGGATCTTCGGCGTTGTCCATGGCGCCCTCGCCTTCAGCGATGGGGTTGTCCACGCCGGGCTCGTTCGTCTCGGTGGAGACGGCGCCGGTGTCGGTCGTGGTGGTCGTCTCTTCCTTGGGAGCGCAGGAGGCGAGGAGGGCAGCGGTCAGCAGGGCCAGCAGGGTGGGTTTCATGCCCTCATCTTCACCGCTGCCCCTGCCTGCCAGATGAGGAGAATCGCAGGAAGTCTTTACGTCCAGCACGCTGAAAAACCGGTCAGGAACGTGAACCTTCCGTGAAGTTCCGCCTGGGGGGAAGTGCGCGCACGGCCGCCCCCGGATGTGCTACCAAGCGCGCAGCCCGGCACCCTCAGGTGAACGTGAATTCCCCGTTCCGGACGCCCACCTTCACGGTCCCGCCGCCCTGCAGCCGCCCGAACAGCAGCTCGTCGGCCAGCGGCCGTTTGAGGCGCGTCTCGATCACCCGGCCCAGCGGGCGGGCGCCCATCGCCGGGTCGTACCCCAGTTCCGCCAGTCGCGCGCGGGCCGCCGGACTGACCGTGACCGTCACGCCCCGCTCGGCGAGTTGCGCCTGCAATTCCCGGATGAACTTGTCCACCACGCCGCCCATCACGGCCGGGGACAGCGGCGCGAAGTGCAGGACCGCGTCCAGGCGGTTGCGGAACTCCGGCGTGAAGGTCCGCCTGACCGCCTCGGCCTCCTCGCCCGCGCGGCCCACCCGCCCGAAGCCCAGCGCGGGCCGCGACGCGTCGGCCGCCCCGGCGTTCGTGGTGAAGATCAGGATCACGCCGCGCCCGTCCACCTTCTTGCCGGTGTGGTCGGTCAGGGTGCCGTGGTCCATCAGTTGCAGGAAGACGTTGTACACGTCCGGGTGCGCCTTCTCGATCTCGTCGAGCAGCAGCACCGCGTGCGGGTGCCGCGCCACGGCGTCCGTCAGCAGGCCCCCCTGGTCGAAACCCACGTAGCCGGGCGGCGCCCCGATCAGGCGCGCGACCGTGTGCGCCTCCTGGTACTCGCTCATGTCGAAGCGCGCCAGGTGAATGCCCAGCCGGTCGGCCAGCGCGCGGGCCAGTTCGGTCTTGCCCACCCCGGTCGGCCCGGCGAACAGGAACGCCCCCTGCGGTTTCTGCGGGTCGCGCAGGCCCGCGCGCGCCAGTTTCACGGCGCTCGCCACGGCGTCCACCGCCGCGTCCTGCCCGAACACCCGCGCCCGCAGGTCCGCGCCCAGCGTCGCCAGCGACGTGACCTCCTCGGCCCGCACCGCGCCCAGCGGCACGCGCGCCATGCGCGCCACCGTGCCCTCGATGTCCGGCACGTCGATCACGCCGCCCTTCCCGCTGCTGGAGCGCGCCGCGCCGGACTCGTCGAGCACGTCGATGGCCTTGTCCGGCAGGAACCGGTCGCGCAGGTAGCGCACCGAGAGCCGCACCGCCGCCTCCAGCGCGTCCGGCGTGAACGTCACCCCGTGATGCGCCTCGTAACGCCCGGACAGCCCCTGCACGATCTTCAGGGCGTCCTCCTCGGACGGCTCGGGCACCTCGACCGTCTGGAACCGCCGCCACAACGCCCGGTCCTTCTCCAGGAAACGCAACTCGGCGGGCGTGGTCGCGCCCAGCACCCGCAGCCCGTGCCCGTGCGCGCTGCCGCGTGCCAGGGCCGGCTTGAGGAGGTTCGCGGCGTCCACGTTCCCGCCCTCGGTCGCGCCGGCCCCCACCAGCGTGTGCAGCTCGTCGATGAACAGCACCGCGTTACGCCCGTCCAGCGCCGAGAGGACCGCCTTCAGCCGCGCCTCGAAATCGCCCCGGTACCGCGTGCCCGCCAGCAGCGCCCCCAGGTCCAGCGCGAACACGCTGGCGCCCTTCAGGAAGCCCGGCGCCCGCCCGTCCGCGACCCGCTGCGCCAGCCCCTCGGCCAGTGCCGTCTTGCCCACGCCCGGCTCGCCGACCAGCACCGGGTTGTTCTTCCCGCGCCGCGCCAGAATATGCACCACCCGCTCCAGTTCCGCCGCGCGCCCGATCACCGGATCGAACTTCCCGGCCCGCGCCAGCGCCGTCAGGTCCGACGCGTACGCCTCCAGCGGGTCCACCTCCGGCGCCTCGGCTCCCGTTCCGTCCGGGGCCGCGCCGTCCACGCCCGCCACGCGCCGCTCCCGCTCACGGCCCGGCACCTTCGCCGCCCCGTGAGACACGAAATTCAGCACGTCCAGCCGCGACGCCCCCTGCGCCTCGATGGCCGCGCGCGCCGGACTGTCCTCCTCCTCCAGCAGTTCCACCAGCACCCGCGCGCCGTCCGCCTGCTGCCCGGCCCGGCCGCTGGCGTGCAGTTGCAGCACCGCGCCCTCCACGACCCGGTGAACGCCCAGCGTGAAATCCGGCTCGGCGTCCGGCACGGCGTCCAGCCCGGCCAGCAGCGCCCTCAGGTCGTCCCGCAACCTCTCCACGTCCACACCCACCGCCAGCAGCGCCTCGCGGGCCTCCGGGTCGTGCGTCAGGGCCAGCAGCAGGTGCTCCAGCGTCACCAGCTCATGCCCCGCCTCGCGCGCGTAATCCGCCGCGCGGCCAATCGTCACCTGCAGGTGATCGCCGATCATTCGCCCGCCTCCGGTTCGGCCACCACGCGCAGCGGGAACCCCTCTTGCCGCGCGGCCGCCATCACCTGCGCCACCTTCGTCTCGGCCACGTCCCGCGAGTACACGCCCGCCACGCCCTGCCCCTTGTGATGCACGGCCAGCATGATCAGTTCGGCCTCCTGCTCGGACTTGCGGAAAAAGCGGCGCAGCACCTCCACCACAAACTCCATCGGGGTGTAGTCGTCGTTCAGCAGCAGTACCCGGAACAGCCGGGGCCGCTGCGTCCGCGTGCGCTCCAGCGTCTGGGTTCCAGAATCAAGGTCCCGGCGTGTCATGCCGCCGAGTGTAGCGGCCCCCGACCACCCCGGCCGGAGTCGGGGTCACGGTCAGGGCGCAGGCAGGCATAGAGGCGCACGAAAGGCCGCGCCCCCTCCGGTGGGGGAGGGGGCGCGGCGCTGGCAGGAAATGATCATACGGATTCCGTTTGTTTCGCCGACAATCCGGAACTTCACCAGATTGTCGGCTCCACGTCCGGAACCCTTGTTGCTCCCACTCTGCGGAGCAGCTCTACGAGTCGCTTCGCTCGGATTGAACGGGCTTTGCAGCCCATTCAATCGGAGTCCATATCAGGCTTTCTTGGCGTCGCGGGCCGCGCCCTTGACGTCGTTGGCGGCCTTGGTGGCCTCGGCCTTCACGTCGGCGGCCTTGGCCTGCGCGTCGGCCTTGACCTCGGCGGCCTTGTCGGCAGCGGCGTTCTTCGCGTCGGACGCGGCGTCCTTGACCTTGTCCGTCACGTCGGCCGCCTTGTCACTGGCAGTCGCGGCGGCGTCTTTGGCGGCGTCGGCAGCCTTGCCCGAGGCGTCGGCCACGGCGCTTTTCACGTCACCGGCGACTTCCTTGACCTTGTCGGCGGCGGCCTGCGCGCCACCGGCGGCGGCGTCCTTGACCTCGCCCGCCTTGTCGGCGATCACGGCCCCGGCGTCCTTGGCGGCGTCCTTCGTCTTCTCCCAGCCCTTCGTGACGCTGCTGCCCACATCCTGCGCGGCGTCCTTGAGGCCCAGTTCGGCCAGTTTGGCGTCCAGCGCGCGGCGGTTCTGCTCACGGCTGAAGTAGTACGCGCCGGCTCCCACCAGGGCACCCAGGACCAGCAGACGTTTCACGGGAAAATGACGATCACTTTTCATGAGAGTCAGCCTACGCCCGCCTCATCTGTGCAGGATGAGCCGCGATTCACGGGCAGTTCACGCCCACCCGGCACGTTCAGAGCAGCCCCAGCCGCCGCGCCAGTTCCCGCCCCAGAATCCACTCCTCCGGCTCCCCGGCGTCCTGCACGCGCACCAGCACGCACTCGCGGCCCAGGTAGAACGCCACGATCTTCTCCCAGGCTTCCTCCTCGGTGTCCGCCGTCTCCTCGATGTCCTCCAGGGTGCCCCACACGTCGCCGTCCACGTCGGCGCTGCGCAGCGCCTCGGCGTGCCCGCTCAGCACGTACGCGTCGACCGCCTCGTCACGGCGGTACGGTTCGCCGTCCCGGCGCAGGTCCAGGCGGTCGTCCCGCTCGAACAGGCTGTCCAGGAAGGCGTCCCACTGCCCGGCACTCAGGATGATCACGTCGCGTCGCTCGTCACTCACGCGCGCAGTGTACCCGCCCCGCCCCCGAACTGCCGACGGGTGCCGAAAGAACACGTGAAGGCGCAGCGTTCAGGTGCGCGCCCGCGCCGCCCCGTACACTGCGGACATGCAGCCCGCACAACGCAACCCTGGCCGCCGCCTCCTGTCCCTGGGCGCCCTGCTGCTCTGCCTGCTGACGCTGCTGACCCTGACGCTGCCCGCGCAGGCGCAGTCCGGCGGCGGGTTCGGCGGCAGTTCCCGCAGCTCCGGCAGTTCCGGCGGGAGCTCCGGCGGCAGCTTCGGTGGCAGCCGGGGCGGCGGGTACAGCGGCGGCGGGTACAGCGGAGGGGGGTACAGCGGCCCGATCATCATCAACGGCGGAGGCGGCTACGGCTACGGCGGCGGGGGGAGCGGCGGCCTGATCACCCTGGTGATCTTCGGCGTGGTCATGTTCGTGGTCATCAGCGGCATGAGGCGCACCCTCGGCGGCGGCGGGCGGGGTCTGGCCGGCCTGAGCGGCACCGCGCAGGCCCTGAGCGTGCAGCTCCTGCTGGCCGAGGGTGACGAGGTCAAACGCGCCCTGCAACGCGTCGCGCAGACCGGCGACCCCGACACCAATGAGGGCCTGACCCGCATGATGCAGGAAGCCGCGCTGGTCGTCCTGCGCCACCCGGAACGCTGGGTGTACGGCAACGTGCAGCGCGCCCAGGGCGCCGCGAACACCGCCGACAGCCAGGTGGGCGCCTGGGCCACCGAGGCCCGCGCCGCCTTCACCGAGCAGACCACCAGCAACTACCAGAACAACGACCCCACCAGCGGCTACGCCCGCCGCGACGACTACACCTTCAAGCACGACGCCGCCGACCAGTACCTCGCCGTGACCCTGGCCGTCGCCGCGCACACCCTGGCCGCCCTGCCCCCCGCCGGCGCCACCAACGCCGCCGAGGCCCGCGCCGCCCTGCGCGCCATCAGCGCCGTCACGCCCGGCGACCTGATCCGCGCCGAGGTCGTCTGGAGCCCCGACGCCGAAGGCGAATTCCTCAGCGAGGACGAGGCCATCCAGAAGTACCCCGACCTGACCCGCCTGTAACGGCCGCCTCCAACCTATCTGCCCGACCGGACTGTTCAGCGTCAGACAGTCCGGCCTTCGCGTGCGCCCGTATCCTCACGCATGGCCCGCCGGCACCCCCCCAGCAACTGGCCCCCGCCGACCCGGCCGGACCCCACCTGCGCCCTGTGCGGCCGCGCCGTCCCCGCCCTGACCGAACACCACCTGCTGCCCCGCTCGCAGGGCCGTCGCCAGGGCGTCCGGGCTGCCGACCTGCCCACCACCCTGCTGTGCCGCCCCTGCCACAGCTTCCTGCACCGCACCTTCAGCAACGCCGAACTGGCCCGCGACTACCAGGACATCGGCGCCCTGCGCGCCCACCCGGAAGTGCAGCGGTTCACCCGCTGGCTGCGCACCCAGCCCGCCACCAAGGGCGTCCGCGTCCGCTGATCGGGGAGCAGGAAGTGGCCCGCCGCTGCGGTGCAGGGCGGGCCACTTCCCGGTGCGTCACTTCAGGGTGGCGACGTAAGCGGCGACGGCCGTCAGGTCCGCGTCGGTCATGGGCGTCAGGGCGATGTGCATGGCGTCCGGGTATGGAATGCCCGTGACCGGGCCGGCCTTGTAGGCGCGCAGCTGTGCCAGCACGGACGCGGCGGTGCGGCCTGTGATCGCGGGCACGCCCACGTCCTCGGCGCCCCCGCCCGTCTCGCCGTGGCAGACCGCGCAGGCGATGACGCCGCGCGCCGCTGCGCCCACCTGATACAGCGTCTCGCCGGGCGTGGTCGCCCCGGTCGTCGGGGGTGGCGTGACCGGGGGAGTGGTCGCTGGGGGCGGCGTGACCGGAGCGGTGGCCGGCGCCGCAGCCGGTGCGGACGCCGGGGTGCTGTCGCCGGAGTAGAACGCGGCGATATCCACGATGTCCTGATCGCTCAGGCGCGACGCGATGTTCTGCATCGTGCCGTTCGGACGGGTGCCCGCGCGGAACGCCAGCAGCGCCGTGCGGATCTGCGGGGCCGGGTCGCCCTTCAGGGCGGGGGCGCGGCCGTTGGGACCGTGGCAGCCGGCGCAACTGCCGGCCAGCGTCTCGCCACGCGCGGCGCTGGGCGTCAGGCCCGCCAGGGCGCTGTCCGTCGTGGCCGGAGACGCCGCCGTCTGGGCCAGTACCAGCGGCGCGCCGAGCGCCAGCAGGCCGGGAAGAAGGAACCGTGAGAGCCGTCCGCGTCTGATCTGCATGTCCCTGACCTCCACTCTGAACGGGGCGGCGTTCCCCGCCGCGTTTCCCGCCTGAACAACGCCTGCAACGACCTGTCGCCCTGCAACTGCTGGTCGCCCCGAGATACTTGTTGAAACGCCTGACAGTGTACCTCCCCGGCAGGCGGGATCGCTCAGGCCGTCACGCGCTCCGGCGCGGCCCGCTCCCGGACCTCGCCGACCGGCAGCCAGCGGCGCAGCAGCAGCGGGACACCCTCGGCCGCGACCAGCACCAGCAGGGCGTAGCGCAGCGCCCGCACCAGCCCGACCTCCTTGATCCCGTCCGGCAGCGCCCCCAGCGCGAAGTACACCGCGAACACCACCGTCAGCCCGGCCACCGCCACGATCACGCGGCCCAGCGCCGTCGCGGGCGGCGTGAAGCGCGGCTGCACGAACCAGAATCCGGCCGCCATGCCCAGCCCCGCCGCGAACTCGCGCGGTGCGCCCGCCGGCAGCAGCGCCGCCACGACCAGCGCGCCCAGCGGCGGCGCCCAGCGCAACGCGCCGCCCTGCGGGAACTGCACGCGGGCCGCCAGCAGCGCGAACAGCGCCCCCAGCGTCAGGCCCACGATCACGTCGCTGGGGTAGTGCACGTTCAGGACCAGCCGCGACCCGGCGATCAACGCGACGAGCGCGGCAGCCGCCCCCGTCACCCACGGGCGGCGCAACTGCGCGGCCACGCCCCACCACAGCGTCGCGGCCATCTGCGAGTGCCCGCTCGGCAGGCCCGGCCCGCCCGCCGTGGCCCGCGCCGCCTCCGACGCGGCCGCCGGGGCGTTCGTGAACGGGCGCGGCAAGTTCAGGCCGTACTTCAGCGCGGCGTTCAGCAGGTAACTCAGCGCGAAGGCCACGCCCAGGTTCCTCCCCCCGACCGGCCGTACCAGCCACGTGTACAGCGCCAGCCCCACGATGAAGACCTCGTCCCGCCCCAGATTCGTGACCGCCAACCAGAAAGTTTCCATGACGCCCCACATTCTGACCCACCCGCCGGGCGGGTGCGCGCCACCATCCGCCCGCGCCCGGCCGGGTGCTGCCCAACAGCCTGTCTGGACAGTAAACTGAGGGGTATGACCGTTCCCACTGCCGACGTGCTGCGACAGGTGCAGCACAACTCCCCTAACGCGCTGGAGTTGCGCGGCATCACCAAGCGCTTCCCCCTCGTGCTCGCCAACGACGACATCTCCATGCAGGTCCGCTGGGGCAGCGTTCACGCCCTGTGCGGCGAGAACGGCGCCGGCAAGAGCACCCTGATGAAGATCGTGTACGGCATCCAGCCCCCCACCAGCGGTCAGATCGTCGTGGACGGCGAGACCGTCGACCTGACCGACCCCAGCGAGGCCATCAAACGCGGGATCGGCATGGTCTTCCAGCACTTCATGCTCGTCGAGACGCTCACCGTCACCGAGAACGTCATCCTGGGCATGGAACCCACCAGCGGCGGCGCCATCAACTACGCCGCCGCCCGGAAACGCGTCGCGGAACTCATCAAGCAGTTCAACTTCGACCTGAACCCCGACGCCATCGTCGGTGAACTCGCCGTGGGCCTGCAACAGAAAGTCGAGATTCTCAAGACCCTGTACCGCGGCGCCCGCATCCTGATCCTCGACGAACCCACCGCCGTCCTCACGCCCAGCGAAACCGAGGAACTGTTCGACTTCCTGAAAAACCAGTACGCTGCCAGCGGCAACGCCGTCATCTTCATCAGCCACAAGCTGCACGAGGTGCTGCACATCAGCGACACCATCAGCGTCATCCGCGACGGCCGCATGATCGGCACCATCCCCGCCCAGGGCGCCACCACCGAACTGCTCGCCCGCATGATGGTCGGCCGCGACGTGTCCCTGAAAGTCAACAAGGCCCCCGCCCAGCCCGGCAACGTGGCGCTTGACGTGCAGAACGTCGTCGTGAAAGGCGAGTATGGCAACGCCGTGGACGGCGTGAGCTTCCAGGTCCGCGCCGGCGAGATCGTCGGCATCGCCGGCGTCGAAGGCAACGGCCAGAGCGAACTCGTCGAGGCCATCACCGGCCTGCAACCCTACCGCGGCCAGATCACCTACCTCGGCAAGGCCGCGCGGGGCGTGCGCGAAGTCGAGGCGTCCGGCCTGTCCCACGTTCCCGAAGACCGCAACGAACGCGGCCTGGTCCTCGAAATGACCACCGCCGAGAACTTCATCCTGGGCGAACAGGACCGCGCGCCGTTCGCCGGGCCGCTGGGCCTGCTCAACCGCGAGGTCATCGAACAGAACGCCCGCGACCTCAGCGAGAAGTACGACGTGCGCCCCCGCTCCACCACCCTCCAGGCCGGACGGTACTCGGGCGGCAACGCCCAGAAACTCATCGTCGCCCGCGAGATGCGCAAGGGCCCCAAGATCCTCGTCGCCAGCCAGCCCACCCGCGGCGTCGACATCGGCGCCATCGAATTCATCCACGCCCGCATCGTCGAGGCGCGCGACCAGGGCCTCGCCGTGCTGCTCGTCAGCGCCGACCTGGGCGAAGTCATGAACCTCGCCGACCGCATCCTCGTCATGTACGAGGGCAAGGTCGTCGGCGAGGTCGAGGCCGCGCACGCCACCGACACGCAACTGGGCCTGCTCATGACCGGCAGCGCCGACACCCTGAACACCCAGGTCAGCTGGCAGGAGTGACGCCGGGAGCGTAGGCCGCAGGTACCCAGGAAGGAAGGCCCGCCAGCCGGAGTGCTGTGCGGGCCTTCCTGTCATCAATGGTGCGGACACTGTTCAAGGGCCAGAGGGGACAAGCATGGAACACGTCTTCTGTCACGCCATTCCTGCTCACCCCCTCCCGGCCTCCCCCCTCAAGGGGGAGGGGTCAACATGGCGTGTTCATCGCTGCTCTGCCCTGAAGGGATGAACCTGTCCGCAGGGCCATTTCTCTCCTTCTCCGCTCGGACCCAGCGGGCTTTGCCGCCCATTCAATCGGAGTCCGCATCAGTTCACCGGTTCGGGTTCGCTGTGCGCGGTGGGTTTGCCGGTCAGGTTGATGCCGGCGCTGGCGGCGATCACGCACAGCATGGCGATCCACTGCGCGGCGCCCAGGCGTTCGCCCAGGAACAGCAGGCCGCTCAGGGCGGCGATGGCCGGCTCGACGCTCATCATCACCCCGAAGATGCGGGCGGGAATGGCCCGCAACGCCCGCATCTCCAGGGTGTACGGCAGGGCGCTGGACAGCACCGCCACGCCCAGCCCCAGCGCCAGCGCGCCGGGCGTCAGCAGGTCCGCGCCGGCCTCTGCCACGCCGAACGGCAGGGTCACGACGGCCGCCACGATCATGCCCGCCACCACGCCCGTCGTGCCTGGCACGCGCCGGCCCACCGCGCCGCCCGCCAGGATGTACAGCGCCCAGAATGCCCCGGCCAGCAGCGCCAGCCCGATCCCGACCGGCGAGACCGGCGCGGCCGCCACGCCGCCCGTCAACTGCTGCCCCAGCGGCGAGATCAGCGCGATCCCCAGGCCCGCCAGGACCACCCACGCGACGTCCAGCGCCCGGCGGGACAGCAGCAGGGACAACGTGAGCGGCCCGATGAATTCCAGCGTGACCGCCAGTCCCAGCGGCAGGGTCCGCAGCGACTCGTAGAACGCGAGGTTCATCAGGCCCAGCGCCGCGCCGTACGGCACGATGGCCGCCCAGTCCGCGCGGGTCAGGGCGCGCAGGTTCGGGCGCAGCAGCGCCACCAGCAGCGCGGCGGCCAGCGTGACACGCAGGGTCGTGGTGCCGGCCGCGCCCAGGGTGGGGAACAGCGTCTTGGCGAACGCCGCGCCCCCCTGAATGCTGACCATGGCCAGCAGCAGCGCCGGAATGGGAGGCAGGCCCGGCCGGGGGCGCGCAGTGGAACGGGCGGCGGTCATGCCGGGCATTAGACCACCTGCGCCCCGCCCATCCGGGAGAGGCGCCTAGTCGGCTGGTCGGCCGTCTGCCCCGCCGGGACGGACCGGCCCGGACGCAGCTGGCTCATACGGACGGCCGTTTGTTGCGCCAACAATCCGGAACTTCACCGCCCCTGCCGGCTCCACGTCCGGAACCCGTTTCTCTCCTTCTCGCATCCGCTCGGACCCAGCGGGCTTTGCAGCCCCTTCAATCGGAGTCCGTATCAGGTGCCTTCCGGGTCGGGCCGCTCGGCCAGGACCGCTCCGGCCAGCCGGAAGCCGCTCAGCGCGGCGGGTACGCCGGCGTAGATCGCCACCTGATGCAGCACGTCGCTCAGGTCCCGTTCGCTGACGCCGCTGTTGGCGGTGGCGCGCACGTGCCCCTCGAATTCCCGGTCGCGGCCCAGCGCGGCCAGGATGCCCAGCGTGACCATGTGCCGTTCCCGGTCGCTCAGGCCGCCGCGTCCCCACACGGCGCCCCAGGCGTACTCGGTCAGGAAGCGCTGGAAATCCGCGCCGAAGGCCTGCGGGTCACCGGCGAAGGCGCGGTCCACGAACGCCTGTCCCATCAGCTGCGCCCGCTTCTGTTTGCCGCGCGTGAGCAGTTCGCTGTCCTGCGGGCCGGTCGCCGGATCGTCCGTGTGGTCACTCATGCCCCACGCTACCCGCTCGTGGGGCGGCAGCCCTGTCACCCCGTGCAGGGCAGCGGGGGGCGGTAAGGGAGCGTACGCAACAACAACCCCCCGCCGGACCGGGCAGGGGGTGTCGTCGCGTGAGCGGAAGCTCAGGTCAGTCGTATCAGGCCCTGTATCAGGCCCACTTGATCAGGCCGGCTTCCAGGTCGTTGCTCAGGCCGTCCACGACGGGAATCATGCGCACGCCGACCGAGTACAGGCCGCTCTCGTTCAGGGGCACCTGGGCGCTGAAGGTGCCGTCGCCGTGGCTGGTCAGGGGCACGTGGGTGCGCTGGCCGGCGCGGGTCAGGACGGCTTCCACGCGCAGTTCGTCGAGGTTGATCCCGGCGGGGTTGACGGTCGCCGTGACCGGCACGGTCTGGCCGGGCTGGCTGGTGGCGGGCAGCTGCGCGTGGGCGCTGAGGGTGGTGTGCGGCCACTGCTGGCGCACCCAGCCTTTCCAGCTGGCGATCTCGCGGGCGCGGGCGCTGCCGCCGGCGGCCAGGGTCGCGCCGCGCGCCGCGACGGGCACGTAGTACTTCTGCACGTAATCGATCACCTGACGCTGCATCGAGAAGCGCGGGCTGCACGTCTCGATGGCGCGGCGGACGGTGTGCGCCCAGGATTCGGCGCCGGCACGCTGCCCGTAGTAGCGGGGCGCGATCTCGCTTTCCAGCGTCTGGTACATGCTGTAGGCGTCGGCGTCGTCCTGCACGTTCAGGTCGGCGTACTCGCGTTCCTCACCGATGGGCCAGCCGTTCGTGCCATCGAACCCCTCGCGCCACCAGCCGTCGAGGATGCTGAGGTTGGGGCTGCCGTTGAAGCTGGCCTTCATGCCGCTGGTGCCCGAGGCTTCCAGCGGGCGGCGGGGGTTGTTCAGCCAGATGTCCACGCCCTGCACGAGGTGACGGGCGACGTGCATGTCGTAGTTCTCGAGGATCACGATCCGGCCGCGGAACTCGGGTTCCTGGCTGAGTTTGTAGATCTCCTGGATGAAGGCCTTGCCGGGGTTGTCGGCCGGGTGGGCCTTGCCGGCGAACACGAACTGCACCGGGCGTTCCGGGTGGTTCACGATGCGGCTGAGGCGTTCGCGGTCACGGAACAGCAGCGTGGCGCGCTTGTACGTGGCGAAGCGGCGCGCGAACCCGATGGTCAGGGTGTTCTCGTCGAGCAGCGTCTCGGTGGCGGCCACGTCGGCGGCGCTGGCGCCGTTGCGGACCTTCTGTTCGCGCATGCGGGCGCGCACGAAGGCGATCATGTCGCGTTTCATGTCGCGCTGCACGTCCTGAAGCTGCTGGTCGGTGAGTTGCTCGACCGCCTGCCACATCTGTTCGTCTTCCAGGCGTTCGGTCCAGTCGGCGGGCAGGACCGTGCCGAGCAGGTCGCGCATGGCCTGACTGGTGAAGGTCAGGTTGTGCGCGCCGTTCGTGACGTGCCCGATGGGGACTTCCTCGGTCTGCGCGCCGGGGTACAGGAAGTTCCACATGTCGCGACTGACCTCGCCGTGCAGTTCGGACACGCCGTTCGCGGCGCGGCTCATGTTCAGCGCGAACACCGTCATGGAGAAGGTGGGGACGAGGTGGCCGTCCCACAGCTGCTCGTGTTCGGCCAGTCGGTACAGTTCGTCGCGGCTGGTGGCGAGCTGCGCGGGCCACGCGCCGACGTAGCGGTCCATCAGTTCGTACGAGAACGCGTCGTTCCCGGCGGGGACGGGCGTGTGCGTGGTGAACAGGGTGGAGCTGGCGACGGTCTCCACGGCGGTGCGGAAGTCCAGACCCTGTTCCACATACTCGCGGGTGCGTTCCAGGCCCAGCAGGGCGGCGTGGCCCTCGTTCATGTGGTACACGTCGCCGGGAATGCCCAGCAGCCTCAGGGCGCGGATGCCGGCGACGCCCAGCAGCACGTACTGCTGCACGCGCAGTTCCTGGTTGCCGCCGTACAGGCGGGCCGTGAGTTTACGGTCCTCCTCGCTGTTCTCGGGGACGTTGGTGTCCAGCAGCAGCACCTTGATGCGGCCCACGTTCAGGTTCCACACGCGCGAGTGGACGGTGCGGCTGCCGATCACGACGCTCACGCGCGCCTCCTCGCCGCTGGCCGTCAGGGCGGGCGTGATGGGCAGGGTGGTCAGGTCCAGTTCGTCGTAGGTCTCGTTCTGCCAGCCGTCCTTGTCGAACAGCTGCGTGAAGTACCCCTGGTGGAACAGCAGGCCGACCGCCGTGAAGGGAATCCCCAGGTCGGAGGCACTCTTGCAGTGGTCGCCGGCCAGCACGCCCAGGCCGCCGGAGTAGATGGGCAGGGACTCGTGGTAGGCGTACTCCATGGAGAAGTACGCGACGGGTTTCATGTCCGGCACGTTCCGGGCGGCCCAGGTGTCCTTCTTGCCCATGTAGGCGTCGAAGTCGGCCATGACCTGCGCGTAGCGCCGCAGGTAGGCGGGGTCAGCCGCGACCTGTTGCAGGCGGGCCTGCGGAACCTCGAGCAGCGTGCGGACCGGGTTGTGCTGGAAGCGCTCCCAAATAGAGGAGTCCAGTTCCTGGTACAGCTCCTGCGCGCGGGGTGTCCACGACCAGTACAGGTTGTAGGCGAGTTCAGACAGCCTCGCGATCTCGGGCGGCAGCTGAGGCAGCACGGTGACTTTGCCAATGACGTTCATACCAGATGAGCTTACACTAAGCCCATCTTGACCACCTACAGTCCCGCTCGGCGCCCAGCACGGCCCCCGGTGGCGGTTGTCCAGACAGCTGCCCGGCATGTCAGCATGCCCGCATGACGCTCCCCGACCCCCCAGAAACCGGCCCGGCCACCGACCCGCAGGCCGCCCTGATGGCCGAAGGCGACCGGCTGGCCCGCCACCTGACCCAGACGCTGGAGGCCACCCTGCCCGACCAGCCACGTCTGACCCTGCTGGGCCGCAGCCTCGCCCTGAACCTCGTGAACGCCTTCGTGCCCACCCTGGAGCACATTTCGCGCCGCGCCGGGCGACCCCTGCACGCCACCCTGACCGTGGACGACCGGGCACGCCCACTGCTGATCACCGCCACGCCGGACGGCGAGAGCGGCCCGACCCTCAGCGCCGACGACCTGCTGCGCGACCTGCTGTTCGTGCGCGGCCACCTGCACCCCGTCGTCCGCGAGCACCTGCAGGGGGGCCTGCGCGGCAGCGAACATCAGGCCACCCGCGCCCTCGTCTCATGCCTGAACAGCCGCCCCGTCCTGGACGCCATGACCCGCGCCGTGCAGACCCTGCTGGCCCGCTGACTCTCTCGGACGGACCCCGACGGAACGCCTTGCAGAACCGCAGCATTCACCGCAGCATTCAGAGGCATTCAGGAGTCCCGTTCATTCCTCTGATCAATGGTGCAGACACTGTTCAAGTGCCAGAGGGGACAGGCATGGAACACGTCTTCTGTCACGCCGTTCCTGCCCACCCCCTCCCGGCCTCCCCCCTCAAGGGGGAGGGGCAAACACGGCGTGTTCGTCGCTGGTCTGCCCTGAAGGGATGAACCTGTCCGCAGCACCGATGAATGCTGCGGTGCGGTCAGCGGTCAGCGGTTCTACGAGCGCTCGCCGCCACCCGGCGCGACGGGCACCGGCGCCTGCAGGTGGCGGACCAGCATGACCAGCACGACGCTGGCGTGCAGCGAGAGCAGCATCAGCAGTTCCAGGGTGGGCTGCATGACGTAGCCCACGGCGCCCACCAGCTGGAACAGCGTGAGGATCAGCAGGCCCTGCGCCCGGCGGTCCGGCACGCACAGGTAGACGTAGGTGCCGCCCGCCATGCTGAACATCAGCGGGAGCAGCAGTGTGTTAAGCATTTCTTGATGCATGCTTCATTATGTGGGGGGCATCATGACAGCGGCATGACCGCGCCGGCCGTCCGGACCTTCACAGTCGTTTCCGCTTCCGGAACTGCCTAAACAACCCTGGCCGGGACCGGGCCACTCACAGGCGGTAGCGGTCCAGGCGGGCGGGGTCGATCCGGTGATCCCGCAGGGCCGTCACGTCCAGCCAGCCGTCCCGGAACGTGATGGGCGCATCCAGCAGGTCGTCCTGCAACTTCAGCACGAAACTCAGTTCGCACGGCTCGGTCACCTCGGCCTGGGTGGACAGCAGCGCCGCGTGGATGGTGCCCAGACCCGTACTGGCCTGAGAGCCCACCATGCCGCGCTTGCCGTGCGCCGCCGCGCGGGCCAGCATGTTCAGGCCGTCGGTGAACCCGTTGCGGGCGGTCTTCACGTTCAGCACGTCGAAGGTGTCGAAATCCAGTTCGCGTTCCAGATCGGCCGGCGTGAAGCACGAATCGTCCGCCACGACCGGCAGCCGCCCCAGGGCGTGCAGCGTCGCGCGGGCGCGCAGGTTCCGGGCCGGGAGGGGTTCTTCCACGTACATCAGGCCCGCCGCGCGCATGGCGTCCAGCGCCGCCGGGGCCGACTCGGGGCTCAGCGTCTCGTTGCTGTCGGCGTACAGCAGCACGTCAGGGCCGAACTCGTCGCGTAGCGCCCGGATCACGCGCAGGTCGCGTTCGTGTTCGCGGCCCACCTTCACCTTCAGGCAGCGCACCCCGGCCGCCACGACCCGCCGCGCCTCGGCCAGCATCTCGTCCGGCGCGGCGATGCCCAGGATGAAACTCACGCGCACGCGGGTGTTCGGTCCCAGCAGCGTGTCGAACAGCGTCCCGCCGGCGGCGCGGGCGCGGGCGTCGTGCAGGGCCATGTCCAGCGCGCCGCGCGCCGTGTGGTTGTTCGTCACGCTGCCCCGCACCCGTTCCAGCGCCGCCGTGTCCGTGATCTCCAGGCCGCGCAGGCCCGCTTCTAGGTGGGCGAGGATGCCCAGCACACTCGCGGTCGTCTCGCCGTAGATGGTGGGGCGCGGCGTCGCCTCGGCCAGCCCCACCGTGCCGTCCGAGAGGGTCACGCGCACCAGCACGTGCTCGGCCACGCTGAGGGCCGAGTGCGCGCCCCACGCCAGCGCCGAGGTCAGCGGCAGCCGGAAGGGAACGCCCTCGACCCGCGCGACGGTGGGGGCACTCACGCCGCGCCCCCGGCCCAGGCGCGCACGGCGGCCGCCACGCCCGCCGGGTCCAGCGCCACCGTGTCCAGCACCAGCGCCCGCGCGGGCGGCAGGGTCCGCAGGAACGCCTCGGCGGCCGCCGGGTCGTAGTTGCGCCGCTCGGACACCACGATCCGCACCTTCGCCAGCACGTCCGCCGGCGCGAACCCCTGGGCGGTCAGGTCCGCCAGGGCGTCCAGTTCCGCCGGGGTGAACACGGCCTCCACGCCCGCCAGCGCCGCCAGTTCCGCCCGCAGCGTCCCGCCGGTCCCGGCCGTCACCTGATCGAAACTGTCCGCGCGGCCCAGCAGCCGCCGCACCCGCACCGCGTCCGGCGCGCCGAGCGCCACGAAACGCCACGCCGGGAACGACTCGGCCGCGAAACGCACCTCGTCCAGGCCGCGCAGCCCGTCGAACACCGGCGCCTCGCCCCAGTGCCGCACGTCGGCGACCAGCGACCCCAGCGCCTGCGCCATCCCGCCCGGCTGCTCCTGGCGGTAGCGGGCGGTCAGCCGGAAGCGTTCCTCGCGGTCACGGACCGGCACGCCGCCCGTGGCGGGCAGGATCATCACGGCGTCCGTCACTTCGCGCCGGTCCGGCAGGACCCGCACGCCCGCGTCTGCGCCGGTCAGGGCGGCCAGCGCCGTACTTTTCCCCACGCCGGTCACGCCGACCAGCACGGTCAGCGGCAGCCCGGACAGCCGCCGCTCGGACGGAGAGAGAGGCGCGGCGTCGGCACGCAGGAACGGCAGGGACGGACCAGGGAGGCTCACGGTCCCGAGCCTAGCCCCTGCGCCGCGTAAAGAGGGGGCCAAGGTTCAGTCAAGTTGTCATGACGGGCGCCGCACGAGAACGGAGCGGCCGCTTCCTACACTCGGGAACGGAGGCATCATGACCCGACTCAAAGGCAATTCCGGCGGTAACGGAGGCAAACTCCTGATCCTGCTGCTCGCGCTGATCGTCCTGTTCCTGCTGGCGTACTTCCTGTACCTCAAGCCCCAGGGCCTGCTGGACCTCGGCTTCATCTGACCGCGCCCCTGCCGGTGACCGCTCCCGCCGACGACCGCCCCGCCCGGTGAACGGGCGCCGGGAGGGGCGGCGCCCCCGGAGTCGCCCCCCGCGTGCCGCGCGTCGCGGCGACACCCCACCTGCCCACCAGGGCGCGGCACCCCCACCTCACCCCGCATCCCCAGGACGCTGTCCTGCACCCGGAGTCCCCCATGATCAAAGCCAAGGAAATTCTCGGCCGTCCCATCATCGCCATCAGCACCGGCGAGAAGATCGAAACCGTCCACGACGTCATCTTCGACCATCAGGCCAACCAGGTGCTCGGCCTGCTCGTCGATGAGGGCGGCTGGTTCAGCGCCGCCAAGGCCGTGCCGTTCGTGCAGGTCCGCTCCATCGGCGAGGACGCCATCATGGTCGCCGACCCCGACGCCGTGACCACCACCCGCGAGGACGGCCGCCTGAAAGAGGCGCTGGACAGCAAGACCAGCCTGATCGGCCTGACCCTGCTGACCACCGACGGACAGAACCTGGGCCGCATCGCCGACGTGTTCTTCGACGAGCAGACCGGCCGTGTCGAGGGATACGAGGCCACCGGCGGCCTGTTCGCGGACCTCAGCAGCGGCCGGACCTTCGTGCCGGTCCCCGAGAGCGTGCAGATCGGCGCGGACACCGCCATCGTCCCGGTCGAGGTCGCCAGCGCCATGCAGGAACAGGACGACGGCGGCCTGAAGGGCGCGCTCCAGAGCGCCGGTCAGGCGGTCGCCGGGGCGTACACCGGCGCGGCCGACAGCGTGAAGGGCGCCTACGAGAACATCGCCGAGGCCACCCGCGAACGCCAGAAGGAGTACGCGGTCGGCAAGACCGCCGGCGGCGACATCACCGCCGAAGACGGCCGGGTGATCGTCTCGAAGGGTGAAACCATCACCGCCGCGCAGGCCGACGAGGCCGAGACGGCCGGGAAACTCGCCGCGCTCGCCACGGCCGCGACCGGCGGCGTGATCGCCGACGCCTACGGCAGCGCCCGCGACCGCGTGCAGGACACCTACGCCGACGTGAAAGACGCCACCGCCGAACGCCAGAAGGCGTACGTGACCGGCAAGACCGCCAGCAGCGACATCAGCACCGACGCCGGCGAGATGATCGTCGCCTTCGGGGAGACCATCACCGCCGAGCACGCCGACCGCGCCGAACAGACCGGCCGGCTGGGCGCCCTGACCGCCGCCGCGACCGGTGGAGCCATCAGCGACGCCTACGGCAGCGCCCGTGACCGCGTGCAGGACACCTACGCCGACGTGAAGGACGCCACCGCCGAACGCCAGAAGGCGTACGTGACCGGCAAGACCGCCAGCCGCGAGATCGCCACCGAGGCGGGCGAGGTCATCGTGCCGGCCGGCGCGACCATCACCTCCTTCCAGGCGGACCGCGCCGAGCAGACCGGCCGACTGGCCGCCCTGACGGCCGCCGCGACCGGCGGAGCCATCGGGACCGGCGTGCAGACCCTGCGGGAACGCGCCGCGCTGGACCCCAACACCCTGGAAGCCACGGTGGGTCGCCGCGTCCGCAGTGACGTCCGCGCTCCCGGCGGGAGCCTCGTGGCGGCGCAGGGGCAGATCGTCACGCAGGCCATCGCCGACCGCGCCCGCCACCTGGGCGTGGAGCAGGCCCTGATCGGCGCGACCACCGGCGGCGCCGCCAGCCCCGCAGCCGGGACCGCCGTCGCGGGCGGATTTGCCAGCGTCAGCGAGGGTGCCGGGAACCTGATCGACCGCGCCAAGGCGTGGCTGGGCGACAAGCGCGACCAGGCCGGCGAGGCCATCGACCAGCGCCAGCAGGAAGCCGAGGAACAGAAGGTCCGCGACGCCCTGGGCCGCCCCGTGACCCGCGTGATCCTCGCGCCGGACGACTCGATCATCCTGAACATCGGCGAGATCGTCACCAACCGCGCCGTGCAGGCCGCCCGCGACGGCAACGTGCTGGACATCCTGGTCAGCAGCGTCAGCAAGGACACGCCGCACATCGACCCGCTCGCCAGCCGCCCCGACGCGACCGGCGAGGCTGCCCTGCCCGAACAGGACGTCCCGGACAGCCAGCCCCCCCGCTAAACGGACCGCCCACCCGGCCGCGCCCCTGACCCTGGGGGCGCGGCCCCCTGTCTGCCCGGTTTCCCGTGTGCCCGGTTGCCTGTCTGCTTCCCCCCGATTCCCGCGCCGCGCAGGGCCTATCCTGGGCGGCATGATCGAGTCGCTCATCGGCCACACGCCCCTGGTGCAGTTGCGGCGCGTCACGGACCCCGGCATGGCGGACGTGTTCGTGAAACTGGAAGGCCAGAACCCCGGTGGGAGCATCAAGGACCGCACCGCGCTGGGCCTCGTCGAGGACGCCGAACGGCGCGGCCTGCTGAAACCCGGCGGGACCATCGTGGAACCCACCAGCGGCAACACCGGCATCGGACTGGCGCAGGTGGCGGCCGCCAAGGGCTACCGCCTGATCCTGTGCATGCCCGCCCAGATGAGCGAGGAACGCAAACGCACCCTGGCCGCGTACGGCGCGGAACTCGTCCTGACCGACCCCGAACGGCGCATGCTGGCCGCCATCGAGGAAGCCGAAGCCATCGCCGCGCGCACCGGCGCAGTCATGATGGGCCAGTTCACGAACCCCGCCAACCCCGCCGTACACGAGGCCACCACCGGCCCGGAACTGTGGGAGCAGATGGGGGGACGCATCGACGCCTTCGTGTACGGCAGCGGCACCGGCGGCACCATCAGCGGCGTGGGCCGCTACCTGAAACGCATGAACCCGGCCGTGCAGATCGTCGCCTGCGAACCCGCCCGCAGCAACGTCCTGAGCGGCGGGGAACGCGGCGAGCACGGCTTCCAGGGCATGGGACCGGGATTCGTGCCCGCCAACCTGGACCGGAGCGTCATCGACGATGTGATCACGGTCTGGGAGGAGGACGCCTACCCCCTGGCCCGCCGACTGGCGCGCGAGGAAGGCATCTTCGTGGGCATGAGCAGCGGCGCGATGGCCTGGGCCGCCCTGGAAGTCGCCCGCCGCCTGGGACCGGGCCGGCGGGTGGCGACCATCGCCTGCGACACCGGCGCCCGCTACCTGACCACCAGCCTGTTCCAGCAGGAGGACGACACCCCGCCCGGCTACCTGCCCCGCTCACGCGAACGCACGGACCGCGCCGCCACGACCTGACACGGACTCCGATTGAATGGGCTGCAGGGCCTGCTGGGTCCGAGTACAGCGACTCGGAGAGCTGCCCCGCAGAGTGGAAGCAACACGCCCCTCCGGACGTGGAGCCGGTAGGGGCGGTGAAGTTCCGGATCGTTGGCGAAACAAACGGCAGTCCGGATCAGCAATAGTGTGGGCACTGTTCAAGCGTCAGAGGGGGACAAGCGGGGAACACGTCTTCTGTCACGCCATTCCTGCTCACCCCCTCAAGGGGGAGGGGTCAACACAGCGTGTTCATCGCTGGTCTGCACTGAAGGGATGAACCTGCCCGCACCATTGATGACACGGACTCCGATTGAATGGGCTGCAAAGCCCGGTCAGCCCGAGCGGCAGACGCCGGGGCGGGCAGGCGCGTGGCCCGTCCGCCCCGGCGCCAGTCAGGGTCAGCGGCGCTGGCCGGCCCCGCCGAACATGCCGATCAGGTCGTCCAGGGCGCTGCCGTCGCCGTCGCTGTCCAGCGCGCGGTTCAGGGTGCCCATCAGGCCGCCGCCGGCCGGAGCGGTCTGCTGCGGTGCGGGGGCGCCCCCCAGGACGCTGCCCAGCAGGCCGCCCAGGTCGCCGCCCGTGGACGCCGGCGCGTGGCCGGTCTGCGCCTGGGGTTGCGTGCCGCCGCCCAGCATCCCGCCGAGCAGGCCGCCCAGTCCGCCGGCCGCGCCGCCACCCAGCAGGCCGCCCAGGACGCTGCCCAGGTCCGCGCCGCCCGCCTGGGCGCCCTGCCCCTGCCGCTGGCGGCTGAGGTACGCCAGGACCAGCGGGGCCAGCATGCTCATGATCTGCATGGCGAGCTGCGGGTCGATCCCGGCGCGTTTACCCACGGCCTGCGCGGCCTGACCCTGCTGCGCGCCGAACACGTGCCCTAGGATCTTCTGGCCGTCCTGCGTGTCGGGCGTCTGCCCCTGCGTGAAGGCGTCCAGGGCGCTGCCGTCGTGGCGGTTCAGGGCCCCGCTCAGGGCGTCCAGGCCGCCGGGCTGCGCGGCGTTGCGGGTCAGGGCGCCCAGCAGCAGCGGCAGCGCCGCCTGGATGGCCGCCTGGGTCTGGTCGGGGCTGGCGCCGGTCTGCCGCGCGACGGTCTGCTGCGCCTGTCCCATCCCGCCGAGCATGTTGAAGATGTCCATCATGGTGTGTTCCTCCGCTTGGTGAAGTGCGTTCAGCGTACCCTGCGCGCGCCCTGCCCCCGCCGGGGGGTTCTTGAGGAATTCCTGACATAGAACGCCGCTTCCTCGGCCACACGGCGTATTCCGCGTCCGTCCCCGCGCCTGTAGCCTGAACGCTTCCGGTTCGGCAACTGGAGGAGGGAACCTATGACCACCATGCCCGCCCCCCCCACGGGGGGCCACGTTTCACGTCTGTCCCGGCTGGCGCTGCCCTGGGCGGTGGCCCGGCTGGGCTTCCGGCGGCAGTTCGCGTATCCGCAGGCGGCCCTGTGGGGCCTGATCACCAACTCGTTCTTCGGACTGCTGCGCGTCGCGGTGCTGCTGGCGCTGTTCGGCACCCGCCCGCAGGTGGCCGGGTACACCCCGCAGGACGCCATCACGTACACCGGCCTGACCCAGGCGTTCATCATGGCCTTCAGTCTGTTCGGCTGGTTCGACTTCATGCGCGTCATCCACCGGGGCGAGGTGACGGCGGACCTGCTGCGCCCCGCCAGTCTGCTGGGCTTCTGGGCGGCGCAGGATGCCGGGCGGGCGCTGGGACAGCTGGTGCTGCGCGGCCTGCCGATGCTGCTGATCTTCCAGGTCATCTGGGGCCTGAACTGGCCGCCCGGCCCGCTCGCGTGGGCGCAGGTCGTCCTGAGCGTCCTGCTCGCCTGGGCGTGCGGGTTCCTGTTCCGTTTCCTGGTGAACTGTGCGGCGTTCTGGTCGCCGGACGCGGTGGGCTTCGGGCGCTTCGCGTGGGCGCTGCTGGGCCTGGGCTGCGGCTTCCTGATGCCCCTGGCGTTCTTCCCGGAAGGCTTTCGCGCCGTGCTGGCCTGGACGCCCTTTCCGGCCATGCTGAACACCACCGTGGAACTGTGGGTGGGGGTCACCGGCGGCGGGGCAGCCTGGGCAGCACTGGGCACGCAGTTGGGCTGGACCGTGGCGCTCCTGCTCGCCTGTCAGGTCACGCTGCGCGCGGGCCTGCGGCGGCTGGAGGTTGCCGGTGGCTGACGTCCGGCATCACCTGACCCTGTACCTGCGACTGCTGGGCGCGCAGATCCGCTCGCAGGGCGCGCACCGCACCTCGTTCATCCTCGACGCGCTGGGCAGCCTGCTCATCACCGCCGCCGAGTTCGCCGCGCTCGCGCTGGTCCTCCCACGCTTCGGCGGGCTGGGCGGCTGGACGCTGGGCGAGATCTGCCTGCTGTACGGCCTCGCGGAACTCGCGTTCGTCCTGATGGACATCCTGTTCGGGGGGTTCGACGCGCCCAACCTGTCCGCGCACGTCCGCAGCGGCTCGTTCAGCACCTTCCTGCTGCGCCCCGCCCCGCTGACCCTGCAGGTGTTCGCGTCCGACTTCGCGCTGCGCCGCATCCCGCGCGTGCTGCTCGCCGCCGCCATCGCCGGGTACGGCCTCCTGCACGCGCCGCTGGCCGCCGGGCCCGAGACGGCCGCCCTCCTGACCGCCGCCGTGCTGGGCATGATCTGCTTCTTCGGCGGGCTGTTCGTCATCGGCGGCACCCTCACGTTCTGGACGGTGGACAGCGTCGAGGCCATGAACGTCCTCACGTACGGCGGCCGCACCCTGATCAGCTACCCCATGGACATCTACTCCGCGTGGCTGCGCCGCACCTTCACGTACCTGATCCCCGCCGCGTTCCTGTCGTACCTGCCCGCCCTGCACCTCCTGGGTCGCCCCCTGCCCGACGGCCTGCCCGGCTGGGCCGCACTGATCGGCCCGCTGGCCGGACCGCTCGTGCTGGCCGGGGCGTTCGCGTTCTGGCGCGTCGGCGTGCGGCACTACCAGGGCACCGGCACATGAAACCGCTCGCCACACACCCGAAGGGAGGCACTCCATGATTCACGTCGAGCACCTGCGCAAGACCTTCACCACCCGCACCGGCCGCTTCCTGAGCGCGGGGCGCCGCACCCACGAGGCCGTCCGGGACGTGTCCTTCCACATTCCACGCGGCGAGATCGTCGGGTACCTCGGGCCGAACGGGGCGGGGAAGAGCACCACCGTCAAGATCCTCACCGGCCTGCTCGTGCCCGACAGCGGCGCCGTCAGCGTGGGCGGCCTGACGCCCTGGCAGGACCGCCGCCGTCACGTCGCGCGGCTCGGCGCGGTGTTCGGGCAGCGCACCACCCTGTGGTGGGACCTGCCGGTCATCGAGAGCCTGCGCCTGCTGCGGCACGTCTACCGCATCCCGCAGGGCCGCTGGCAGGCGAACCTGAGCACCTTCACGGACCTGCTCGACCTCGGGCCGTTCCTGCACACGCCCGCCCGCGCGCTGTCGCTGGGGCAGCGGATGCGCGCCGACCTCGCCGCCGCGCTGCTGCACGACCCGGAGCTGCTGTTCCTGGACGAACCCACCGTCGGCCTGGACGTCGTGGCGAAGGACCGCATCCGCGACTTCATCACGCACATCAACCGCGAGCGTGAGGTCACGGTACTGCTGACCACGCACGACCTCGGGGACGTGGAACGCCTCGCTAGGCGCGTGCTGATCATCGACCACGGGCAACTGCTGTTCGACGGTGACCTCGCTCGCCTCCAGGCCGCGTACGGCTCGCAGCGCGAACTGCACGTCGAGTTCAGCGAACCCGTCCCCGACGCCGGGGTGCCGGGCCTGACCCTCCTGAACCACGAACCGGGTCGCGCCACGTACGCCTTCACGGGCGCCGCTGCGGACCCCATCGCCCGCGTCACCGCGCACGCCCCCGTCCGCGACCTGACCGTGCGCGAACCGGACATCGAGGCCACCATCCGCCGCATCTACGAGGGCGACCTGCTGCGCGCCGGGGTACGGTAGAGGCGTGACCGACTCCGACCACTCCGGCCCGCCCCCCAGCGTCAGCACCGGCACGCTGGTCCTGGTGATCCTGACCTTCGCGGTGGTCGCCAACACCCTGTCCCTGGTCCTCATCCCGGAGGACCGCGCCCTGCGGCTGGCCCTCGCCGCGTTGCCGGTCGCCGGGCTGATCTGGAGTGCCGTGGCGGTGTGGCGCACACGCGCAGTTCCCGGTGCGTGGCCGGCGTGGCCGATCATGCTGACCCTGTGGGCCGCACTGGTGTCGAACACGACGCTGCAACTGATTCTGGGACGGCCGGTCGCCACCCACCAGTGGATTGCACTCGCACTGAACACGGTCGTCTGCGGGCTGCCGCCGCTGCTGTCACGCCGCCGCTGACCCTTCTCATGGGGGTCTTACCTAGGCTGCGGGCGTGGAAGGACTGACCCTGGACCTGCTGCTGGGCGCGCTGCTGATCTTCGCCCTGCGCATCGTGGACGTGTCGCTCGGAACGCTGCGCATCGGGATGCTGGTGCGCGGCAAACGCCGGCTGGCGGGCGTGCTGAGCTTCTTCGAATCGCTGATCTGGCTGGTCGCGGCCGCGCAGGTGCTCGGCAAACTGGAAAGCCCCATCCAGTTCGTCGCGTACGCCGGCGGGTACGCCACCGGCACCATGCTCGGCGCGAACATCGAACGCTGGCTGGCGGTCGGGAAGGTCGTGCTGCGCGTCATCGTGCCCGTCAGCGCCCCGGACGTGCAGGACGCCCTGCGTCAGGCCGGCCTCTTCGTGACCACCGTGAACGCCAGCGGCCGCGACGGCGAGGTCCGCGTGATGTTCAGCGTCATCGCCCGCAAGAAACTCCGCGCCGCGCTGCGCGTCATCGAAGCCACGTACCCTCGGGCGTTCATCACGGTCGAGGAGGTCACCACCGCCCAGCTTCAGGAGGTCGCCACCCGCGAGGACCGGCTCTCACGGCGTTTCCGGATGATCCGGAAGTAAACCGTGCGCCGTGCGCGGTAGGCAGCGGGGAGTGATACGGACTCCGATTGAATGGGCTGCAAAGCCCGTTCAATCCGAGCGAAGCGAGTGGGAGCAACACGGGTTCCGGACGTGGAGCCGGCAATCCGGTGAAGTTCCGGATTGTTGGCGAAACAAACGGAATCCGTATGAGAGGGCACAGCGAAGTGGGGCCGCCTTCCATCGCGGAAGGCGGCCCCACGGCGCTGACCATCCGGATCAGGGGGCGGGCGGCGTGACGGGCGCGGCGGCGTCCGGTGAGCTGGGAGCCGGCGCGGTGGGGGCCAGCGCGCCGGGGGCCGGGCGGGGGCGGCGCTTCTCGCTCTGCAGGGCGCGCATCAGGGACACGCACATGCCCAGCATGACCACGCTGAACGGCAGGGCCGCCACGATACTGGCGTTCTGCAACCCGCTCAGGCCGCCGCTCAGCAGCAGCGCCACCGCGATCAGGCTCTGCAGCACCCCCCAGCCGAGCTTCACGCGCCCGCCCGGATTCTCGCTGCCCTCGCTCGACAGGCTGCCCAGCACGAACGTGGCCGAATCGGCGCTCGTGATGAAGAACGACGCGATCAGCAGGGTCGCCAGCACGATCAGGGCGCCGCTCAGCGGGAAGTGACCCAGTAGCGCGAACAGCGCCGTGGACACGTCGGCCTTCGTGGCCTCCACCACCGCGCGGTCCCCGGCGATGGTCTTCTGCAGGGCGCTGCCGCCGAACACGCTGAACCAAGCGAAACTCACGAGGCTGGGCACCAGCAGCACGCCCGTCACGAACTCCTTGATGGTCCGCCCGCGCGAGATCCGCGCGATGAACAGCCCCACGAACGGCGCCCACGCGATCCACCACGCCCAGTAGAACAGCGTCCAGCCGCCCACCCAGGTGTTCCCGCTGAACGGGGTCAGGCGCGTACTCATGCCCACCAGATCCTGCACGTACCCGCCCACGCTGGTCGTGAATGTCTCCAGCAGGAACCGCGTGGGACCCAGCACGAACACCGCCAGCATCAGCAGCGCGGCCAGCACCATGTTCGTGTTCGACAGCAGCTGGATGCCACGCGTCAGGCCGGTCGAGGCGCTGATCAGGTACAGCACCGTGACCACCCCGATGATCGTCAGTTGCGTCGGCACGCCCACCGGCACCCCGAACGCGCTGTTCAGGCCGCTACCGATCTGCACCGCCCCGAAGCCCAGCGAGGCGGCCACGCCGAACACGGTCGCGAGGATCGCCAGCACGTCGATCAGCTTCCCGGCCGGACCCTCGACCCGGTCGCCCAGCAGCGGGCGGAACGTGCGGCTGATCAGGGCCTTCTCGCCGCGCCGGAACGAGAAGTACGCGATGCTCAGGGCCACCACGCTGTAGATCGCCCAGGGGTGCAGTCCCCAGTGGAAGAACGAGTACTTCAGGGCCGTGCGGGCCGCGTCGGCCGTCTGGGCCTCCACGCCGGCCGGCGGGGTCAGGTAGTGCGAGACGGGCTCGGCCACGCCCCAGAACACCAGCCCGATGCCCATGCCGGCGCTGAACAGCATCGCGAACCACGAGCCGCGGCTGAACTCGGGTTCCTCGTCGTCCCGGCCCAGCTTCACCTGCCCGTGACGGCTGAACGCCAGGTACACGCAGAAGATCAGGAATGCCAGTACGGCCAGCAGGTAGTACCAGCCGAAACTTTCGGTGGTGAAGGTCATGGCGGCGGTGGCCGCCGCGCCGAACCCCTCGGGATTCAGCAGGCCCCACAGCACGCAGGCGGCAATGATGGCCATGGACAGGTAGAGAACCACGGAAGGAACCTCCAGGATCGGGAAGCGCGCCGGGCAGCGGGGCCAGCACGGCGACGGGGCGCGCGGCGCGACAGGGAACTTCGCAGGACAGGGCCCGCGTGATGGGGGGCTGAACCCCGTGTGGCCCGGACGGGTCACGGGGGCGGCCCGTCACCTTACCCACCGCTCATGAGGGTCATGAGTCCCTTCCCTGAAGACCGGCCTGCCGGGGTGCGCAGTAGGCTCGGGCCATGACCGCTCCGCTGCCGCCCGCCCACTTCGCCGGGAATCCCGTGGAGATCGCCCGGAACCTGTTGGGCGGCACCCTGGTCCGGCAGGTTCCGGACCATGAGAACCGCGTGGGAATCCGCCTCACGGGCACCATCGTGGAAGTCGAGGCCTACGACTGCCCCCGCGACCCCGCCTGCACCGCCGGACGCTTCCACGCCGCCCGCAGCGCCGACATGGCCATCCCGCCCGGCACGTGGCTGTTCTGGACGGCGCACGGCCACCCGTTGCTGCAGGTCGCCTGCCGCCCGGAGGGCGTGTCCGCCAGCGTGCTGATTCGCGCCATTCAGCCGCTGGAGGGCCTGGGCCAGATGCTGACCTTCCGGCCCGTCACCCGCGAACGCGACCTGACGAACGGCCCCGCGAAACTCGTGTACGCGCTGGGTCTGGACCCCGCGCGGATCAGCGGGCGGCCCGTGAACGCCCCGGAACTGCACCTCCTGCCGCCCCCCGCGCCGCTGCCCGACGAGATGGTCGAGGTCACCGCCCGCGTCGGCATCCGCGAGGGCCGCACCCTCCCGTGGCGCTTCACCGTCCGCGGCAACCCCTGGGTATCGCCCGCCGCGCCCAGCATGGACCTCGCTCTCAGCCCTGCGGAGTAGCGGGAGCGCCCAACAGCGCCGCGACGCCCTGCACCGCCGTGCGCTCGCCGCGCAGGACCTCGGCGCGCAGGGCGTGCAGCCGCGCCGGGTCCAGGCCCGCCTGGAACGCCCGCCACGCGGCCTCGCGCAGCAGTTCGTCGAACCACTGCGCCGCCTGCCCCTGACGTTTCACGCGCAGGTCCACTGCCGTGCGGTACGCCTCGACGGTCGCCCACACGCCGTCCAGTCCCTCACCGGTCAGCGCGGAGGCCCGCAGTGCCACGGGTCGCCACGGCGCGTCGTGCGGGGTGAGCAGCGTCAGCGCCGTCCGCAACTCCGTCTGGGCACGCACCGCCGCCTGCGGGTTCGTGTCCGCCTTGTTCACCACGCACACGTCCGCGAGCTCCATGATCCCCCGCTTGATGCCCTGCAACTCGTCCCCCGCGTTCGGGAGGGTCAGCAGCACGAACAGGTCCGTCATGGCGGCCACCTGCGTCTCGCTCTGGCCCACGCCGACCGTCTCCACGAGGATCACGTCGAACCCCGCCGCCTCGCACAGCGTGATCGACTCGCGCGTGCGCCGCGCCACGCCACCCAGCGTGCCCCCGCTGGGGCTGGGCCGGATGAAGGCGTTCGGGTGCGCCGTCAGGCGCGGCATGCGCGTCTTGTCGCCCATGATGCTGCCGCCTGTCCGGGCCGAACTGGGGTCCACGGCCAGCACCGCCACCCGGTGCCCCGCGTCGGCCAGTCGCACGCCCAGCGCCTCGATGAACGTGCTCTTGCCCACGCCCGGCACGCCCGTCAGGCCGATCCGCACCGACCGCCCCGCCCGCGGCAGCACCTCCGACAGGAGCGCCTGAGCCTGCGCCTCATGCTCGGGCCGCGTGGACTCGACCAGCGTGATCGCCTTCGCCAGCGCCCGCCGCGCGCCCGACAGCAGCGGCAGCGTCAGGGGATGCGGAGCGGCGGACAAGTGAACCTCTCTATCAGGTCGGCGGGGCGCAGTTCGCGCTCCAGGGTCGGCCAGGGGACGCGGTACTCGGGCTGCACGTCGCCCCACTCGCGGGTGTGCACGACCTGCCCATCCGGGCCGATCAGCAGCTCAATCCGCGCCGCCACCCCGTCCTGGCCGGGCGTGCGGCGCAGCGCCCACGAGTACGCGCGGGGGCGGCCCGCCTCGTCCCAGTCGATGCGCTGCTCGGTCCGGTGCGGGTTCCAGCCGGACGCCGCGCGGAACACCAGCCGCCGCACCGTGCCGCGCGCGTCCGTCCAGGTCTGCACGTCGAAGAACGCGTCCATGATGCACGGCATCGAAGAACCCTGGAACGCCCGCCACCCCCCCAGCGCGGCGTCGTTCCCGGTCACGACCGCCCGCGCGGACGGGGCAGGGGAGAGGCCCACCGGACCGCTCACCCCGCCCGCCAGCACGGTCCCACCCGACAGCGGCGCACACACCAGCAGCGCCAGCAACACCTGTTTCAACATGTCAGCCCCCTCGGCACCGCCCGCAGGTACGACCCCAGCGGTGTCGTCACGCCCCGAGCGCGGAACCCCGTCTCCTTCACCAGTCGCCCCCGCGCGTCGAACGACCCGCGCACGTCCAGCAGGCGCCCCGCGAACCCACTCCAGTTCACGCTGAGCCCCGTCAGACGCCCGGCGCGGTCGTAACTCTGCCGCACCCACAGACGGTTGTCCGGCACCAGCCGCGCGTACGTCAGGCTCCGCACCCGGCCCGAGCGGTCCAGCAGGTACGTCGTGTCCCCCCGCTCGCACACCCGCAGACCCCCCACCTGCGCGGGCGGCCCCGCAGGCGGCGCGGGCAGGGTGGTCCCCGCCGCCCCTGCACCGCCCAGACCAGCCACGCCCAGCACGGCACACGCCGCCACAGCCCTCAGTCGCTTCAGCATGCGGGCAGGTACGCGGTGGTGGGGGCCGGGGTTGCGTTCACGCCTGTTCGCGGGTCCGCAGGAGGTTCAGCACTTCCCGGGCGCTGCTGAGGATGGGGGTGCCGGGGCCGAAGATACCCGCCGCGCCTGCCTCGCGCAGGGCGGGGTAGTCCTGTTGCGGGATCACGCCGCCCACGACCACCAGGATGTCCCCGGCGCCCTGTTCGCGCAGCGCGGCGATCAGTTGCGGCACGAGGGTCTTGTGCCCGGCGGCCTGACTGCTCACGCCGACCACGTGAACGTCGTTCTCGATGGCCTGCCGCGCGGCCTCCTCGGGCGTCTGGAAGAGGGGGCCGACGTCCACGTCGAAGCCCAGGTCGGCAAAGCCCGTGGCGATGACCTTCGCGCCGCGGTCGTGGCCGTCCTGGCCCATCTTCACGACGAGGATGCGGGGGCGGCGGCCCTCGGCCTCGGCGAAGGCCTCGATGTCACCCTGGAGGGACGTGAAGCCCTCGTCGCCGTCGTACCCGGCGGCGTACACGCCCGACAGGGTGCGGATCTCGGCGGCGTGGCGGCCCCAGGCGCGTTCCAGGGCGTCGCTGACCTCTCCCACGGTGCAGCGGGCCTGCATGGCAGTCACGCTCAGGGCCAGCAGGTTGCCCTCGCCGCTGCGGGCGGCGTGTTCCAGGGCAGTCAGGGCGGCCTGCGCGGCCTGCGGGTCGCGCGTTTCCCGCACGCGGTTCAGGCGGGCGATCTGCGCGTCGCGCACGGCGGCGTTGTCGATGTCCAGCACGTCCACCGGGGTGTCCTGGGTGGGGCGGTACTTGTTCACGCCGACGATGACGTCCTCGCCCCGGTCGATGCGGGCCTGTTTGCGCGCGGCGGACTCCTCGATCCGCAGTTTCGGCACGCCGCTCTCGATGGCCTTCGCCATGCCGCCCAGCGACTCGACCTCGCGCATCAGTTCCCGCGCCTTCCCGGCGAGGTCGTGCGTGAGGCGTTCCATCATGAAACTGCCGCCCCAGGGGTCCACGACGTGCGGGATGCCCGTCTCCTCCTGAATCACCAGCTGGGTGTTGCGCGCGATCCGGGCGGAGAAGTCGGTGGGCAGGCCGATGGCCTCGTCGAAGGAGTTCGTGTGGAGGCTCTGGGTGCCGCCGAACACGGCCGCCATCGCCTCGACGGTCGTGCGGATGACGTTGTTGTAGGGGTCCTGCTCGGTCAGGCTCCAGCCGCTCGTCTGGCAGTGGGTACGCAGCGCGCGGCTCATGGGGTTCCTCGGCTCGAAGGGCGCCATGAGTTCGCTCCACAGCAACCGGGCGGCGCGGAGCTTGGCGACCTCGGTGTAGAAGTTCATGCCGATCCCGAAGAAGAAGCTCAGGCGCGGCGCGAACTCGTCGATGTGCAGCCCCTTGCCCAGCGCGGCCTTCACGTACTCCAGTCCGTCCGCGAGGGTGTACGCGAGTTCCAGCGCGGCGTTCGCCCCGGCCTCCTGGATGTGGTACCCGGAAATGGAAATCGAGTTGAAGCGCGGCATCTGCTGCGCCGTGAACTCGATGATGTCCGCGATGATTCGCATGGAGGGTGCCGGCGGGTAGATGTAGGTGTTGCGCACCATGAACTCTTTCAGGATGTCGTTCTGGATGGTGCCCGACAGCTGATCCAGGGTCGCGCCCTGCTCCAGCCCCGCCACGATGTACCCCGCCAGGATCGGCAGGACCGCGCCGTTCATGGTCATGGACACCGACATCTCGGACAGCGGAATGCCGTCGAAGAGGATCTTCATGTCCTCGACCGAGTCGATGGCGACCCCGGCCTTGCCCACGTCGCCCACCACGCGCGGGTGGTCGCTGTCGTACCCGCGGTGCGTGGCGAGATCGAACGCGACCGACAGGCCCTTCTGCCCGGCGGCGAGGTTGCGGCGGTAGAAGGCGTTCGATTCCTCGGCGGTAGAAAAGCCCGCGTACTGCCGGATGGTCCAGGGGCGCGCGGCGTACATGGTGGCGCGCGGCCCGCGCGTGAAGGGCGGCAGGCCCGGCAGGGTGTCGGTGTCCAGGCCCTCGGTGTCGGCGCGGGTGTACAGCGCCCGGAGGGTGATGCCCTCGGGCGTCTCGCGGTTCAGGCGCGCCGGGTCGGCTCCTTTCAGGTCCTTGCTGGCCTGGGCTTTCCAGGTGCTCAGGTCGGGGGCCTGGGCGGTCGTGGGTCGGGTCATGCGGTGGACCTCCGGCGGGTCGGGAATGGAGGAAACAGGCCGCGCCGTACAGGGCGCGTCGGTCGTGCAGCTTGAGGCGTCCATCATGCCACGCGGTCAAACGTGCGTTAGGGCATTTGTCATCACGGCGCCTGACCGGCGGTCCGGCCCGGTGGAGTGGGTCGGTGGTGCGGCTCGGTGGGCCGGGCCGCCTGCCGGGCCTCTGTTCCTGCCCAGCCTTTCCCGGCGGCCCGTGCCGGGGCAGAGCGGCTGGCAGTTGCCATTCTCACCGCGCCAGTTCATTTCACGTAAAACCAGGGTGGGGGTGTCTGTTCCAGACGTAACGTGAGCAATGTTAGACTGCCGGGCGTGACTGCCGAATCCGACACCCCCCGGCGCGTACTTCTCGCCCCGAGCCTCCTCGCCAGCGACTTCACCCGCCTCGGCGACGAACTCCAGGCCATCGCCGGCGCCGACTGGGCGCACGTCGATGTCATGGACGGCCAGTTCGTGCCCAACATCTCCTTCGGCCTGCCCATCCTCGCCGCCGCCCGCGCCGCCAGCCCGCTGTTCATGGACGTCCACCTCATGATCGACCGGCCCGAACGCTACCTGAAAGACTTCGCCGACGCCGGCGCCGACGGCCTGACCGTCCACGTGGAAAGCACCCCCCACATCCACCGCGCCGTCCAGCAGATCCGCGAACTCGGCAAGAAGGCGGGCGTCACCCTCAACCCCGGCACGCCCCTCGAAACGCTCCGCCCCGTCCTGCCCGACGTGGACCTCGTGCTGATCATGAGCGTCAACCCCGGCTTCGGCGGCCAGAAATTCATCCCGCACAGCCTCGACCGCATCCGCACCGTCCGCCGCTGGCTGGACGAACTCGGCAGCTCCGCCGAACTGCAGGTCGACGGCGGCGTCGGCCCCACCAACGCCCGCGCCGTCGTCGCCGCCGGCGCCAGCAACCTCGTGGCGGGTAGCGCCGTCTTCGGCCCCGGCGGCGCGCAGGCCGGCCTGGAACGCCTGCGCGAGGCCCTGAAGTAACATGCGCCTCCGCGTCGATCTTCTTCCCCACGGCAACTACCCCGACGTGGTCGTCATCGTGGACGTCCTGCGCGCCACCACCACCGCCGTCGCCTACCTGGAACGCGGCGCCGACGCCCTGCTCCTGACCGCCACCCCCGAAGTCGCCCTGGCCCTGCGCCCCGAAGGCGAAAGCACCCCCTACCTGCTCGGCGGGGAACGCGGCGGCCTGCCCATCCCCGGCTTCGACTTCGGGAACAGTCCCGTCGAGGCCGCCGGGCAGAACTTCACCGGCAAGACGGTCGTCATGAACACCACCAACGGCACCGGCGCCGCCCACACCGCCGCGCACAGCGGCAAGCACGTGTTCCTCGCGGCCCTCACGAACGCCCACGCCGCCGCCCGCCGCGCCCGCGCCGCCGCCACCGAGGAGATCGCCATCGTCTGCGCCGGCACCGACAACCACGTCGGCCTGGAAGACGTGTACGCCGCCGGGGTGCTCGCCGAGTACCTGCTCGCCATGGGCGAATTCAGCGTCGACGACGGCGCCCGCATCGCCCTGACCGTCCGCCGCAACGGAGGCAACCCCCTGGAGGCGCTGGGCAGCAGCGGTCACGGCGCCCACCTGACCCGCCTGGGCCTCAGCGAGGACGTCCGCTACGCCGCCGGCCTGAGCACCAGCACCATCGTCCCCACCCTGACCCGCGACGACAGCACCCCCGACCAGACCCTGAAATTCACGGCCGGCTGACCCGCCGGACGACCACGAGCCTGCCCGCCTGCCATGTCTGGTCTGACGGGCAGATTTGCTAGGTGATACGTCGGGCGCGCACTAGCATGAACACTCCATGAATGCCCCGGATCTCCTGCATCTGCTGCGCAGCGGCGACATAGAACCCCTTCACGCCCAGCTGAGCGACCTGCAGGCGCAGTTTGAGGCCGGAAAACTGCATGAGCGCGACCTGCTGCGCGCCTTCCATCCCTTCCAGACGTCCGACCTGACCCTGAGCGACGGCTTTCAGAAATGGACCGAAAAGCGCCCCGGCACGTACGCCCCGCACGTCGCACTCGCAGGCTGGTTCCTGGGACGGGGCTGGGAAGCGCGCGGGGGCCAGAAGTCCAACCGCGTCAGTGACCAGGGTTGGCGTTCCCTGGATCACTTCCTGACCCAGGCGGACGGCTGCGCCCGCCACGCCGCCACCCTCACCGACAATCCCCTGGCGGCTTGGCATGTCATCGGACTGGTCAGCAACACGCGCGGCTGCCAGCTGAGCCTGCACGACGTGCAGACGCAGCACTACCCGGACTGGTTCACACGCGGCGTCGCGGACAACCCAGGCAGTTTTGTCCTGCGCCGCGTCATGCTGCTGCACCTGCGCACCGAATGGGGCGGCAGCGAGGAACACATGCTCACCTTCGTGCGCCAGCAGCAGGATGCCGGGCTGCTCGGGCAGACCGACATGCAGCGCCTCTGGGCCGAATTCCACAGTTGTGTGGCGCATCACGCGCAGCATTTTTCGCAGGACCACGCACTGGCCGTGGAACGTGCACGCATCGCTGCTGAACTCGACCCGCTCCAGTCCGAGCAACTCCTGATCTCCCTGACTGGAGCGAACGCCAGTCCGTTCGAACGTCTGGACGCCCTGCGCCGTTACCTTTCAGCGGCGCAGCAGGAGAACTCCGTACCTTCCAGCAATTTTGGCTGGGCGGTGCTCAATGCCGAAGACTGGATCAGGCCCGAGCTTCCACGCATCACGGCCCTGCTGGACCGCGCCGCTCAGGACGGCGACGCCGATTCGGCCGTCCTGCTTGGTCACATGCAGTTGATCCATCCCGCGTGGGGGACGCAGAGTGCCCGCGCCGTTCTGGAAATCGCCCGCGACCAGGGCCACACGGCAGCGGCCGAAACCCTCGCCTACCTCAGCGAACACACCTCCGCACCCGTCGAGCAGCGACGAGAAGACATCCTCAAGGCGGCCGACCTGCTCAGCGGCGAAATGAGCTGGCACGTGTACCAGCAGTTTCCGGAATTCCAGCGTCAGTTCAATCTGGAGCCACGGCAACGCTTCAAGTACCTGCACCGCGCCGCCGACGGTGGTGAAAACGACGCACGTTTCGAACTGGCGCAGCAGTTACGGGCCGGGAATGTCGAACTGGGCGAGGACGGCCTGCTGCGTCCCGTGGATACCCAGCCGCTCCAGGCCAGTCTGGACTACGCCAAGCACCTGCTGGAACGCGCCGCCAGCACCGATCACGCGCCGTCCAGCAAGGCGCTCAAGGCCGCGCGGGAGCGTGACTGGCAGGCGGAAACGGCCCGGCGCGTGAAACTCAGAGCCGTCCAGACAGGACCGGTAAAACTTGGGGAGCCAGCGGGAGAGCGGCAGGCCCGTGTGCCCTGGTGGCTGATCGCCGTGCTGATCGTCGGGGCGCTCCGGGCGTGCGCACACTTTACCGACGCGCCACCGACCTCAGAGGTGGATCCGTTCAGACTGCTCGAGGAGCGCGCGGAGCTGTCTCAGCAGCAGGACCTGATCCAGCAGGTTGCCGACGGGAAACTGAAAGCAGTTCTGGAAGGAGATCAGGTGAAGTTCGTGCCGGTCGATCCCAGGGATCACTGAACGCCCGCTGACCTTCGGTGCGCCCCGCAGCAGGTAGGCTGTGGGGCGTGACTGTACTTGATTTTGCCCTGCCTGCCGTGACGCCCGTGGATTCCGTGGACTGGGCGGCGATTCCCAGTCCGGCGTTCGTGCTGGACGAGTCCCGCCTGCGCCGGAATCTGGCCCTGATCTCGCACGTGCAGCGTGAGAGTGGCGCGCAGATCATCGTGGCGTTCAAGGGCTTCTCGATGTGGTCGGCATTTCCGGTGCTGCGGGAGTTCGGGATCACCGGCGCGACGGCCAGCAGCCTGAACGAGGCGCGTCTGGCGCGCGAGGAGATGCAGGGCGAGGTTCACGTGTACGCCCCGGCGTACAGCGACGCGGAGTTCCCGGCGATCCTGGAACTGGCGGATCACCTGGTGTTCAACTCGTTCAGTCAGTGGGAGCGCTTTAAACCGCAGGTGACGGCGGCGCGTGAGGCGGGCCGGACGATGCACGTGGGCATCCGCGTGAACCCGGAGTACGCCGAGGTCGAAACCGACCTGTACAACCCGGCCGGGCCGTTTTCCCGTCTGGGAGTGACGCGCCGCGAGTTCCGCATGGACCTGATGGACGGCGTGGACGGCCTGCACTTCCATACGCTGTGCGAGAAGGACAGCGACACGCTGGAGCGCACGCTGGAGGTGCTGGAACGCAACTTCGGGGACGTCCTGTCGCAGGTGAAGTGGGTGAACTTCGGCGGCGGGCACCTGATGACCCGCGAGGGGTACGACATTGCGCGTCTGATCCGCGTGGTCCGCGCGTTCCGTGAGAAGTGGGGCGTCCACGTGATCCTGGAACCCGGCAGCGCGTTCGGCTGGCAGACCGGCTGGCTGGTCAGCAGCGTGCTGGACGTGGTGCATAACGTGAAAGACGCCCTGCTGCTCGATATCAGCGTGTCGGCGCACATGCCGGACGTGCTGGAGATGCCGTACCGGCCGCGCATCCTGGGGGCGGGCGATCCGCCCGAACTGGACCATCACCGCGAGACGAGCGAGGGCGCGGGCGGCCACCCATACATCATCGGCGGGACGACCTGCCTGGCGGGGGACGTGGTCGGCGAGTACGTGTTCCCGCAGCCGCTGAAGGTCGGGGACCGCGTGGTGTTCGACGACATGATCCACTACACGATGGTCAAGACGACGTTCTTCAACGGGGTCAAGCACCCGGACATCGGCATCCTGCACCTGGACGGCTCGTACGAGTGCGTGAAGTCCTTCGGCTACGAGGAGTTCAGGGCGAAACTCAGCTGAGCCGGGCCGGTCATGCGCGCGGCGCACTCCCAGGGTGGGGGTGCGCCGCCGCGTGTCGAGTCGGATTGGAACCTGCCAGGGGCCGCGCACGTTGCAGCGCCGGCAAGATGGTGGTGGAGGCCGGGGGGAGGTGATACGGATTCCGTTTGTTTCGCCAACAATCCGGAACTTCACCGGATTGCCGGCTCCACGTCCGGAACCCGTTCTGCTCCTACTCGCTTCGCTCGGATTGAACGGGCTTTGCAGCCCATTCAATCCGAGTCCGTCTTACTTGCGGTAGACCTTCACGGCGCCGTTCACGGTACGGATGGTGCCGCCCTCGAAATCGGCGGCCCAGGCTCCGCCGATCTGGTACTGGTCGCGGGTGGGGAAGCCCAGGAACGAGCCGCTGCCGCCCAGACCCTGGTAGGTTTTCAGGACCGGGCCGGTCAGCCAGAACGTGCCGTACTTCTCGGTGCCGTACAGCGCGCCGTTCTGGAAGAACCCGTACAGGCCGCTGGTGCCGTAGGTGTTGCGCGGGATGACCTTCTCGTCCCCGGCGGCCCAGCCCAGGCGGCTGGGGGGGCGGGTCGCGCCGTTCTCGGCTTTCGCCAGCGCCAGGTAGCGTTCGAGCAGCATGCCGTGCACGGCGTACGAGCGGCTGCTGCCGTTCGCGTGCAGCAGCGCCGCGTCGCCGTACGCGCCGACCCCACGGAACTTCTGCCACAGGCCGTCCCCCCATGGCGCGGCGTAGGTGGTGGCCTGCCCGAGGCTCTCGCTGCCCTTCAGGCGGGCGTAGGCGTCCACCATGGCCTGATCGCGCGCGGCGTTCTGGCGTTCGCCCGGCTGGATCTGTCCGGCCGGGGTGGGCTGCGGCGCGGGAGTGGGCTGTGGGGCCGGGGTGGGCTGCGCGGGCTGACCCTGGCCGGGCGTGATGGTCACGCTGCCGGTCGCGCCGCCGGGCGCCGGGGCGGGCGGAGTGACGGCCTCGCCGCCCACGCGGAAGGTGACGGTGTCGGTCGTCCAGGCGTCGGCCGGCAGGGGGCTCACGACGATGCTCAGCGCCCGCGCGAGGTTCTCCTGCCCCTGCACCCGCACCTGCGCGAAGCCCTGCCCCCCGGCGAAGCGGGCCACGTCGTTCAGGTCCAGTTCACGGGTGCTGGCCAGCGCCAGCAGGCGGTCCTGACCGTTCGGGCCGCCCACCGTGAAGGAGTACTTCGCGCCCTGCGACGGGAACACGCGGGTCACGCCGGCCTGCATGAAGTTGCTCTCCTCGAAGGTGTTCGGGAAGAACAGGTCAATCTGCCCGTTGGCGTTCACGTTGAACAGGTACACGTAGGCGTCCTGGTTGGTTTTCAGGCCGACGCTCAGCTGCTCGCCCTTGCGGTACACCGGGTTGCCCCGGCCGCCCGCGTCGCGGTTCACCCAGACTTCCACGTTCAGTTTCGTCTCGACGGGATTCACGATGATGCTCTGGGCGGTGATCTTCGCGGGACTGGCCCCCGCCCACGCTCCCAGCCCCAGCAGGGCGGACATGAGCAGCGTGGCGGATTTCAGCGGACGTCGGATCGGATCGGTATGCATGGTGTCTCCTCTTGAAAGTGGTGCCCCCTGTGGGGCGGTCGGTGAGGAGGTCACCGTAGGCCGCGAAACTGACTCACAGCTGAGCGGTCGCCCGTCCGCAAGGAATCCCGAAGGTCAACTGAAGGCGGCGCCCCCCACCCGCCCGCCTCCATGAGCGTTCATTGACCGCCGCCTGAACGGACGTTCATGCCCGCCTGCCTGTCCGGTCGTCCCGGCGGGCGGTAGGCTGACGGCATGGTCACCCGCCGAACCGCCCTGGGCGCGCTGCTGGGAACACTGCTCTGGAACGCGGGAGCGGCTGGGGTGCTGCCGGCGGGCCGCTCGGCACCGGCAGACCCGTGGCCGGCCGCGCCGGTCCTGACCCGGCTGTTCCGCCTGCCGGCCGGCCGCGCCGACGCCCAGGCGCTGATCGCCACGCTAGACCTGACGGTCGCGCAGGTGTGGGAACTGCGGCGGCTGGCGGGCAGCGAGACCCTGTCGGCCAGCGCGCCGGACTCCGGGACGGCCCGCGCGAAGATTGCCGCCACGAATGCCGAGAAGGACCGCAAGGTGCGCCTGCTGCTCGGCGCGGACTACGCCCGGTTCCGCGAGTGGGTGCGGGCGTGGTGGCGCAACCAGCTGCGCCGCCCCTGATGCCCAGCCGGACCAGGGGACGGCCCCTCGTACGGACCGCCGTTCGTTTCGCCAATCATCCGGAACTTCACCGGATTGCTGGCCCCACGTCCGGAGGGGCGTTTCTCTCTCACTCTGCGGGGCAGCTCTCCGGGTCGCATCCGCTCGGACCGGGCGGGCTTTGCAGCCCATTCAATCGGAGTCCGTATCAGCCGCCCAGGCGGGTCACGGCCCACAGGGCCAGCGGCGCGAGCAGCAGCGCGGGCAGCAGGCTCCCGACCCGCACTCGGCGGTCCTCGAATCCCAGCCCGGCGAGCATCAGGTTCCAGCTGATCCCGATGATGGTCAGGCCGCCCGCCCCGGTGATCAGCAGCACGTACGGATTGGTCTTCAGCACCTGCGGGTCCGCGCCGCCCAGCAGTCCGGCCGCGAACGTCCCGGCCAGCAGGCTGATGCCGCCCTGCACCAGCAGCACCGTCAGGGCGCTGAAGCCCACCCCGATCCCGTACGCGCCGGCCAGTGCCAGCGCGGCGATGCCGTCCAGGGTGCTTTTCAGGACGTAGGTGCTGCTGTCGCCGGTCAGGCCGTTCTGCAGGCCGCCGATCACGGTCATGGGCCCCACGCAGAACAGCAGGCTGGCCGCCACGAACCCTTCCGTGAACCGCCCCCCGCCCCGGAAGCGGCGCTTGAGGGTCTGCCCCAGGCGCTCCAGGGCTTCCTCCACGCCCAGCGCCTCGCCGATCACCGCGCCCGCCGCGAGGCTGATCAGGGCCAGGATCACGCCCGGCACCGCGCCGCCCTGCACGCGGTTCAGGCTGCCCGCCATGTCCAGCCCTATGAACAGCGTCACCAGACTCAGGGTCTGGAGCAGGGTGCGTTGCGTGCGTTCCGGCAGTCGCCCGCCGATGGTCAGGCCCAGCAGCGTGCCCAGCAGGACGGCGGCCACGTTCACGAACGTTCCGGAAAGTTGCGTCAGGAGACTCATCGGACCCGACTGTAGCGCCCCGCCGATTCTGAAGGTCCGGGCAAGGCAACCCTGACTTGCACTTGACGGGCCCTGTGGTAAGTTCTGTGCAAGTTGAAACGAGTGACCGCCCACCTCCCGAACACGCCGCGCCGATGCGGCGGGCCGGGCGGCGCGGGCCAGACCGCCAGCGTGAAGAATCTGAACTTGTGTGTGGGGCTGCCGTGTGGTGGCCCCACGCTCGTTTGAGGAGGCCAGCACCATGACCTTATCCGACCAGTACCAGAACATGCCCAAACTCCTGAAAGTCAGCGAAGTGGCCGACTTCACCGGCACCCACGAACGCACGGTCCGCCGCTGGATCCGCGACGGACGCCTCGGCGCGGTCGAGCATCCCAGCGGCCTGCGGGTCCCGCGCCGCTCGCTATGGCGGTTCCTGGGACTGGACCTGGCCCTCAGCGCCTGATACGGACTCCGATTGAATGGGCTGCAAAGCCCGCCCGGTCCGAGCGGATGCGACTCGGAGAGCTGCCCCGCAGAGAAGGAGAGAAACGCCCCTCCGGACGTGGAGCCGGCAGGGGCGGTGAAGTTCCGGATTGTCGGCGAAACAAACGGCAGTCCGTATGACTCGCAGCGCCTGACCCTGCACCCGGTCGCGCGTTGCCGCTGGCGGGGGTGCCAGTGGCATAGTGTCGGGCGTGATGGACCTGACGGCCGCCCTGACCCTCGGTGAAGCGGAGGCCCGCGCCGCCTGCGCCGCCCTGCCCCCCGCTGAACGCGCCCACGCCGCCGCGCACGCCCTGCGGCTGGGCCGCCCGCACCTGACCCTCGACTGGTCCGGCGATCCGCTGCTGCGGACAGCCGCGCACCTGCGCCTGGGCGACACCGGCGCGGCCCGGCAGGAACTGCGCGCCCAGCCCGACGCGGCCCGCCCGGCCGTGCTGAACGCCCGCGCCGCCCGGCTGGACGGCAGCCCGGACGCCGCCGCCCTGGCTGCCCACGCCGCCCGGCTGGCCCGCGCGGAAGGTGACGGGAACGCCCTGATCGCCGCCGCGATCCTGAACGCCGAGCAGGACCTGTTCCGCGCCTCGCCGGAGCGTCCCGGCGTGGCCGCCGACCGCGCGGCGCACTTCGCGGCCCTGCGGTCCCTGGCCGAGGGCCTGAAGGTGGCGGAACTGACCGGTCAGCCCGCCGACCCGCACCTGCTGGCAGTCCTGGCGCACGCGCAGTGGCCCCTGAACAGCCGCAAGGCTGCCGCGACCGCCGCCAAGGCCCTGGACCGCAGCGAACCGGGCAGTCCGGCGCGCGTGCTGGCGCTACTGGCCCTGAATCGCCCCGAAGAAGCCCACGCGCAGGCGCAGCGCGGCTCGCTGGCGGCGGCGTGGTCGGAACCGTTCGCCGGGCTGGTCAGCGCAGCCCGGCCTCCCGCCACAGCTCCGGGAACGGACGGTACGGCGGCGGACGGATGAAGGCCCGTGGCGCCGGGTTGCCGTCCAGGTACACGCTGCGGTACGTCCAGACGTTGCGCTCCTGAAGAGCGCCGTACAGTTCTGTGCCGGCGCGCAGTTCATCTGCCGCCAGCGGCTGGTGCGCCCGGTAGGCCCGCAGGAACACGGCCCCCAGCACGGTGTCCAGCGCGAAGCAGAAGTGCAGGGCGCGCACGATCTCCCAGGCGCGCGGGGCGAGGCGGGGTTGCTCCCAGTCGATGATCGCCGCTGGACGTTCCCCCAGGAAGAACACGTTCCCGTCGTGGTAGTCGCCGTGCAGGAAACGTCGGGGCAGGTGGTCGGCCACCGGGGCGTCGTCTGGTGCGGAACGCAGATGCGTCAGGCGCTGGCGGGTGCGGGCCAGTGCCCAGCCGTCCACCGGGTCCGGGTGGGGGAGGGCCAGGATCGCCGCCTCAATTTGCCGTAACTCCTGCACGGTGGCCTCGGCGCTGGCGGGCGGGCCGAGGACCGACACGGGAAAGTCCACGCTGTGTGGCAGGCGTCCGTGCAGATCAGCCAGGAACGCGCCCAGCGACTCTGCGTGGCCGGGGGTGAGGTGGGCGCGCGGGATGGGCGCACCGGGGGTCACCTCGAACAGCGCCGCCCAGTGGCCGTTCAGGTCGGTCACGGTATCGCCCGTGTGGGTGGGCAGGACGCGCGGCGTGGGAATCCCGGCGGCGCGGGCTACCCGTACGGCCGCGTGTTCCCGCCGCGCCCGGTCCAGGCGCGGGTCGCGGTACACCCGCAGGTGAAAGACTCCGGCCTGCGCCTGCACGCGGTACGCGGCGTTCACGCTGCCGCCCGCCAGCGGCGTGACCGACTGGACAGTGCCGACCGGCCACCGCGCCTCTATCCCTGGCACCGTGACCTGCGCCGCTGTGGGTGCAGCCGCGTTCACGGTGGGGTCTACCCGACCTGAACGGTCAGGCGGTCCAGGCCGCGAATCACGAAGCCGCCCGTGTACTGCGCGGCGTCCGGGCCGCCCAGCTGCAGGTCCGGCAGGGCGCGGCACAGGGCGCGCAGGCTCATGGCGAGTTCCAGGCGGGCCAGCGGCGCGCCCAGGCAGTAGTGGATGCCCAGCCCGAAGGTCAGGTGCGGGTTCGGGTCGCGGTCCAGGCGCAGTTCGTCCGGCGCGTCGAAGCGTTGCGGGTCGCGGTTGCCGCTGGCGTACAGCAGCGCGACCCGGTCGCCGGGGTTCAGGGTCGCGCCGCCCAGCGTGACGGGGTCCAGCACGATCCGCTCGAACATCGGCAGGGGCGTGTCGAAGCGCAGCAGTTCCTCGACGGCCCGGCGGAACACCGGCAGGCTGCCTTCGTGCGGAGCGGCCTGCACCAGCGTCTCCCAGTGCCGGCGGTCGCGTAGCAGGGCCTGCACGCCGGCGCTCAGGCCGTTCACGCTGGCCTCGTGCCCGGCGTTCAGCAGCAGGATGCAGGTGTCGATCAGCTCCTGTGCGGTCAGGCGGTCGCCGTCCTGTTCGACCTGCACGAGCGCCGTGATCAGGTCGTCACGCGGTTCGGCGCGCCGCTGGGCGGCCAGTTCGCGCAGCAGCGCGCTGAAGTCCAGCACGGCCTGTTCGGCCGCCGCCTGCTCGGCCGCCCCTGCCGACGGTTCGTACAGTTTCACGATCGCCGCCGACCAGGGCCGCAGTTGCGCGCGGTGTTCCTCCGGCACGCCCAGCAGCTCGGCGATCACCGTGACGGGCAGCGGTTCGGCGTAGGCGCTCACCAGATCGAACGAACCCTGCTCGCGCAGACCGTCCAGTTGCGCGGCCAGCAGCGCCTCGATGCGGCCCTGCAATGCCTCGACGCGGCGGGGCGTGAACGCCAGCCCCACCAGCGAGCGCAGGCGCGTGTGCTTGGGCGGCTCGCTGTCGAGCAGGTGGTTGGAGTTGAACGCGTCGAAGTTCGCCTGCGCCGGGTCCGGGCGCGGCCAGCCCAGCTCGTCGCGCGAGTAGCGGTGCAGGGCGCTGCGGCCCAGCCGCCGGTCGCGCAGCGCGGCGCTGATGTCCGCGTGGCGGGTCAGGACCACCCGGTCCAGCGCCGGGTCCACGAACACCGGCGCGTCGGCGCGCAACTGCGCCAGCAGCGGGTACGGGTCACGCACGAACGCCGGGTCCGACACCGGCAGCGTGCGGGTCGGGACGCTGCCGGACAGCCGCCCGTGCAGCGCGGCGCGCGGGGTGGCGGCACTCACAGGAACTGCTGCCCCTCGACCCGCAGCGTCGTGTCGGCGCTGTCGCCCTGGGTGCCCGCCGGGTGCGCGCCCGCCAGTTTGATGCCGCCGGCGGGACCTGCCGGGGGTTCCGTGATGCCGGCGCCCGCCGTGGGAGGCGTGACCAGCGCGTGCCGGGTCAGGCCGGGTTCCGGTGCCGAGGCCGGCGTGTCGCTGGCAGTCGTGCCGGGTCCGGAAGGATCAGGGCTGTCGTCCGCCGCGGTGCCGGCGGGCCCGTCGTGGGCTGGCGCGGCGGCCACCTCGCCTGTCACGTCCGGCAGGACGACCGGCAGCGGCGTGGAGGGCAGTGGCGCGGAGGGCAGCGGCGTCTCCTCCGGCAGGACGTGCCGGCCGGACAGGTCCGAGAACGACGACATCAGCGCGCGGTAGCCGCTCAGGAACTGCGAGTACTCCTGCCGGGCCGACGTGAGCCGCGAGGTCAGTTCCGCGTGACGGTCCGAGAAGGCCCGTTCCAGTCCGGCGAGGCGTTCGGCCTGCGCCCGCTCGCGTTCGCGGATCAGGTCGTGATGTTCGCGTTCCATGTCCGCGAAACGCCCCCGGAAGGCTGCCTCCAGGGCCGCCAGCCGCGCCTGATGCCCGGATTCCAGTTCCGCGCGGCGGCTCTCGGCGTCGCGCAGGGTCGCGTCGCGTTGCAGGGTGGCCTGGGCGATCATCAGTTCCGACTCGCGCACGGCGTTCTCGCGCAGCTCGTGCGAGATGCGTTCGGCCGCCACGACCGCGCGGCGGATCTCGTCCTCGTTCTGCCGCTGTTCCTCCAGCTGCCGTTCCAGTCCTGCCAGCTGGTCGCGCAGCGCCTGATGCTGCTGCAGCAGCGTTTCCATATCGTCGGACAGTTCGTTCAGGAACGCGCGGACCGACGCGCGGTCGTAACTGCCCAGCCGGGTCGGGAATTCCTGGTGACGCACGTCGAGGGGGGTGAATTTCACGAGAACAGACTCCTTCCCACCCGCACGAGGGTGGCTCCTGCACGAACGGCCAGCGGGTAGTCCCCGCTCATGCCCATACTCAACTCTGACAGACCCAGATCATGCGCGCGCCGGGCGGTGTCCGTGAACAGCGCCAGCAGCCGCGCGTCCCGCTCGGCGTCCCCCAGACCCTCGAACTCCGGGGCCATGAGCATCAGGCCGCGCACGGTCAGGCCGGTGGCCTGCACCTCGCGCAGCGCGCCCGGCAGTTCCTCGCCGCTCAGGCCGTGCTTCTGGGCCTCGCCGTTATGCAGTTGCAGCAGCACGTCCGGCGCGCGGCCCCAGCCCTGCGCGGCCTGCGCGATGGCCTCGGCCTGCCAGACGGCCTCGATGGAATGCACCAGCGTGACCGGGCGCAGGTACTTCACCTTGTTGCGCTGCAACGTGCCGATGTAATGCCATTCCAGGTCCGGGCGCACGGCCGCCTTGTCCCGCAGTTCCTGCGCGCGGCCCTCGCCCAGCGGGAACGACCCGAACGGCAGGACGCAGCGTTCGATGCTGGGTAGGTCCTGGCCCTTGGTCACGGCGACCAGCCGCGCGCTGCCGGGGGGCCGCCCGGCCTGCGCCTCGGCCTGCCGGATGGCGGCCAGGACCGCCGGGACGCTCAAGGTGACCCCGCCGGGGCCGCTTGCCCGGCCGGACCGGCGGGGCGCTGCTGATAAACCGTCACGTCCGCCATTCTCACCCAATCGGGGAAGGCACTCAAGTCCGCGCCGACCGGGCCGGGGGCGGCGTCCCGCCGGGGCGGGCGCCGGGGGCCGCGCCCGGCTGCGCAAGGCTGCCTGCACGGAACCTTCACCCTTCTCAGGGACGCAGCGGCAAGTGTGAGCGCAGTGCTCGCCGTCCCCAGCCCCCAGCCGTTCTCCCAGGTGGGGGCGATTTCAGGGTTCCGTGCGAGACTAGGAGAAGAATGCGACACCCCATGACGCTCGCCGTGACCGTCCTCCTCGCCGCGCCCGCCGTCGCCCAGACCGCCGGGACCGTGCAGGACGTGACCGTGGTCGGCACCAGTGAACTGCTGGCCAACTTTGTCCGCGCCACCCTCAGCGTCCAGAGCGGCGCGCCCCTGTCCAGCATCAACCTGCGCCAGGTCGAGCAGGAAGTCGTGGCCAGCGGCTACTTCAAGAGCGCCGCCGCCGAACTGCGCAGCGTGGGCGGCCGGGACAGCCTGGTCATCACGGTCGTCCCGAACGCCACCATCAAGGACGTCACGGTCACCGGCCTGACCTTCCTGCCCGCCGACGGCTTCAAGAAGAGCGTGGGCGACCTGCTGAACATCGCGCCGGGCGCCACCCTGAACACCCAGCGCATCGACGAGGCCAAAACCGCCCTCGCCAGCAACTTCCAGGGTGAAGGCTACCCCTTCGCGCCCAGCATCAGCGCCGACGTGAAGACCGAATCCGACGGCACCGTCACCGTGAACTTCATCGTGGACGAGACGACCCCCCTGACCCGCGTGGAAGTGCAGGGCGTCACGCTGCTGCCCGCCAGCACCGTCACCGCGATCTTCAAGCCGCTGTACGACGCCCGCCGCTTCACCCCGGACGCCTACTTCGCCGCCGTGCAGCAACTCCAGCAGGCCTACGACGCCGCCGGCTACCTGCAGTCCGGCGTGAACCCCCAGGCCAGCACCCTGGAAGGCGGCGTCCTGAAGATCGGCGTCATCGAGGGCCGCGTGTCCACCGTCGACCTGACCGACCTGGGCGTCAGCGGCGCGGCCCTGCAGACCCGCGCCGGGCAGCCCCTGAGCCTCGCCGCGTTGCAGGCCGACGTGCGCACCCTCGCCAACCAGACCGGCAAACCGGTCGGGTTCGCCATCCAGCCCGACCCGCAGAACCCCGCGCAGGTCACGGTGCTGTTCGGCTCGGCCGGCGTCGCCACCGGACCGGTCAAGAGCATCGAGGTCAAGGGCAACACCCTGGTCCCCGCCGCCGACCTGCTCGCCGCCGTGAAGACCAAGACCGGCGACGTGTACAGCCCCCAGCTCGCCCAGGACGACTTCCTGGCGATCCGCGACGTGTACCGCAAGGCCGGGTACGAGATCAGCACCCGCGACGCCATCACCTTCGAGGGCGGCGTGCTGACCTTCAACACCCGCGAGGTCCGGGTCGCCGGGTACGAACTGCAGTGGCAGGGCAAGCACACCACCAAGGACCGCGTGATCCTGCGCGAACTGCCGGAACCCGGTCAGGCCTTCAACCAGAAGGACCTGTACGCCGCACTGGGCCGCATCAGCCGCCTGGGCTTCGTGCGCGTCGTGACCGAGAGCGTCCGCAGCGACCCCGCCAACCCCGAGAGCGTCACGTACGTGCTGGGTCTGGCGGAAACCACCACCGGCATTCCCGTCCAGCTGGGCCTGACCTACGATTCCTTCGCGGGCGGCTTCGGCGGTGACGCCGGGTACACCAACAACAACGTGTTCGGCCTGGGCCACAACTTCACCGCCTCGGTCGGCGGGCAGCAGAACGACGCCGGGCAGAACCTCGTGGGGAACGTCGCGTACTCGATTCCCTGGCTGGACGTGGACTTCCTGGACTTCCGCAAGACGCCCACCAGCCTGTCCGTCAGCGCCGGCTCGAACGTCGTGGGCAACAACAGCATCGTCAGCAGCAGCACCGACACGCCCGCCAGCACCGACACCGGCTGGGACTACACCCGCCGTACCAACTCCTTCAGCGTCAGCCTGGGCCGCAGCCTCGCCCGGAACCTGTACGGCACCGTCGGCGTCGGCACCGGGTACTCCACGTACTACCTCGAAGCGCTGAAAGACAAGGAAAACGTCGTCACGTACAAGGACGCCAGCGGCGCCGAACAGACCCGCACCTTCGACAAGGCCACCGCCGAGGGCCTCCTGCCGGCCGCCTCGCTGACCACCAGCGTCAACACCGGCCTGAACTACGACAGCACCACGAACCCCGACTTCCCCGACAGCGGCGTGCGCGCCGGCGTCAGCGCCGGGTACAACTTCGGCCGTCAGAACAACACCAACGTCCGCTGGGGCACCGTCGAGGGCGGCGCCAGCACCTACCTGGGCTTCGGGAACACCCTGGAAAAGACCCTGGGCACCAGCAGCAAGCAGCAGGTGTTCGCCGTGCGCGCCAACGCCGGCACCACCCTGGGCCTGGACACCGCCCCCACCGGCACCGGCTACGCGGTCGGCGGCGGCAGCAGCGCCAGCGCCGCCCGTCAGATCCGCGGCCTGGACGACGGCGCGCTGTTCGGCTCGAACTACCTGACCACCAGCGCCGAGTACCGTTACGACTTCGGTCTGAAAGCCGGGATCGCGCAGGGCCTGTACGGCGTGGTCTTCGCGGACGCCGGCAGCGCCTGGGGCGGCACCACCAACACCGACTTCAACCTGAAGTACGGCGTCGGGGCCGGCGTGCAGCTCGACCTCGGCATTGGCGGGGCGCTGCTGCCCAGCCTGCGCTTCGACTACGGCTTCAGCCCCCAGACCGGCACGGGCAAGTTCTACTTCCGCCTCGGCAAGTTCTTCTGATTCCCGCCTTCGGAGGTCCGGGCGCAGCTTCCCGGTCCCTCTGAAACGGGCGGACCCGCCGGGTGCGGGAGCCGGGCGGCGCGTTCCTCCACACGGGGGGCGCGCCGCCCACTGTCGTCCGCATGGGCCAGTTCGCGGACGCATCCGCGCGGCCCGGAGGGGTAGCATGCCCGGATGACGTTCACTGTTCCCCTGTTCGCGCCCGGAGGTCCGGCATGGAAGGCCTGATGCTCGCGCGGGTGCTGCGCGACCTGCGCGGACACCTGCCCCTGCGGACCCTGGGCTGGGTCTTTCCGGACGAGACGACCGCCGCGCTACTGCTGGAACTGCCGGGCGAGGGCCGCACCAACCTGGTGCTGTCGTACCGGCCGCCGCAGCCCGTGGTGTTCCTGTCGCGCGAACGGCTGCGCGGCGACCCCCGCAGTCCCTTCCAGCGGTTCCTGGCGAACCGGGTGCGTGGCGACCTGCTGGCCGCCGAGCAGCTGAAACTCGACCGGGTGATCGCGCTGCACTTCTCCGGCGAGAGCGGTTTCGTGGACCAGCCGCCCACCCGCCTGCTGTTCGAGGTGACGGGCCGCAACGCCAACCTGCTCGTCCTGGACGCCGGCGAGGGCTTCGGCGGGCGGATCGTGATGGCCGCGCGCGAGATCACGAACAGCCGCAACCGCTTCCGGACCATCCGCACCGGCGGGCCGTACACGCCCCCACCCCCCTACGACAAGCTCGACCCACGCACCCTGAACGCCGAACAGGCGCAGGAACTGGCCGCGCTGCCCATCGGCCGCTGGCGCGAGCGGCTCGACGGACTGGGCCCCCTCCTGAGCGCCGAACTGGCCCGCCGCGCCGACCTGAGCCCCGACCAGCCGCCGGGTGAACGCTGGCCGCAGGCGCTGAAGGCCGCGCAGTCGGTCGCGCAGGACCCGACCGTCAGCGAGGGCGTCATGGAAGGCGGCGCCCGCGAGGCCGCCCGCGCCGAGAAGGCCGCGAACCTCCGCCGGGCGCTGCGCGAACCGCTGGAGAAACGCGTGACGCTGCTGCGCAACCAGCTGGCCGACGTGACCCGCGCCGAGGCCGGCCTGACCGACGCCGCGCAGGACCGCGAGGAGGCCGACCTGCTGATGGCCTACGCGCACACCGTCCCGCCCGGCGCGGCCAGCGTCCTGCTGAGCGCCTTCGACGGCAGCGGCGAGCGTCCGGTCGCGCTGGAACCGAACCTGAGCGCCGTGCAGAACGCCGAGAAACGCTACGCGCGCGCCCGCCGCCGCGAGGAGGTCTACCTGCGCCTCGCCGAGCGGGAGGCCCCGCTGCGCGCCGAACTGGCCGAAGCGCAGGCCCGCGTGCAGGACCTGGACCTCGCGCCGCTGGACCGGCTGAGCGCGCTGGCCGCGCAGGTGCAGAGCGAGAAACCCGAGAAGAGTCCCTACGGCACCCGCTTCACGAGTCCGTCGGGTCTGGAGGTCCTGGTGGGCCGCAACAACAAGGAGAACGCCACCCTGACCCACCGCGTCGGGCGCAGCATGGACTTCTGGTTCCACGCGCAGGGCTACCCCGGCAGTCACGTTCTGGTCCGCAGCGGCCCGCGCGACCTGGACCTGCCGGACATCCTGTTCGCCGCGCGGCTGGCCGCCGCGAACAGCAAGGCGCGCGGCAGCAGCAATGTCCCCGTGGACTACACCCGCATCAAGCACGTCTGGAAACCGCGCGGGGCGCCCGCCGGGCAGGTCCACTACACCGACCAGAAGACCGTGTTCGTGGACGGCACCCTGCCGGACTGACCCGCTCCGCCCTGGGGGCTGGTGAGCGGGCTCGCTGTTCCTCGCTCCGGGACGGGTAGAATGCCCGCTCGTGGAACGCATCATGTTCAGGGCCAAGATTCACCGCGCGACCGTCACCCAGGCGGACCTCGACTACGTCGGCAGCGTCACCATCGATCAGGACCTGCTGGACGCCGCAGACATCCTGGTCAACGAGCGCGTCGACATCTACAACATCACCAACGGCAACCGCCTGAGCACCTACGCCCTCAGCGGCCCGCGCGGCAGCGGCGTGATCGGCATTAACGGCGCGGCCGCTCACCTCGTGCAGCCCGGCGACATGGTCATCATCGCCGCGTACGGCAACTTCACCGAGGAGGAGGCCTGCCAGCTGGAGCCGCGCGTGGTGCTGGTCGACGCGCACAACCGCGCGCTGGAAGCCCTGCAACCTGCCTGAGAAGGAATTCGGTTAGGGGATGAGTAATACGGACTCCGATTGAATGGGCTGCAAAGCCCGTTCAATCCGAGCGGATGCGAGTGGGATAAGAACGGGTTCCGGACGTGGAGCCGGCAATCCGGTGAAGTCCCGGGTTGTTGGCGAAACAAACGGAATCCGTACAACAGCCGCTCAGGCCGGGCGGGACCCCTACGATTGGGCCATGCAGGTCAACCTGCGGTCAGATGAAGAAACAATGAAGGTGGTGTTGCGACCCTCCCCGACGGGCGTCCTGTCAGGGAGGGTCTTCCGTGCCGCCGCCGGTCATGCGCGGGAACGTGACCGGGCCGGCTCCTGCGGCCGGGCGGTCCAGCGGGGCCCCACGACGGGTGGTACGGTCCACTGCCAGTCAGTCATTTCTGACCTTTAATCAAAGTTCATGCTGGTGCTACACTCCGCCTGTGTCCCGCCCGAACCCCTGGAGTGCCCTGCTGCTGCTCGTGGCCGCCGCCCTGCTCGGTTACGCCGCCTACCAGGGCCTCCAGGGACTGATGGCCGCCGGCGCCCTGCTGATGGCCGCCGTCACCATGCACCGCAGCGGCGCCCTGCGCTGGAGCTCCCTGGCCGCGTACTCGGTCGCGTTCGTCGTGTCGCTCACGCGGCCCGGCTCGGCGGTCACGCTGCCCGACCTGCTGGGCGCGCTGCTGGTACTGGGCGCCACCGGGTACATGATCCTGCGTGAGCAGGGCATCGTGCGGGAACTCGCGTGGCAGCGCAACACCATCACGGCCCTGCGCGCCGGCAGCGAACGCCTCGCCGAGGCCCGCGACGCCGACGCCATCATCCGCGCCGGCATCGGCATCCTGGACAAACTGCAGGTCGCGCCGAACCTCGCCTTCGTCGCCTACCGGCAGGGCACCCCGCACATCCTGGCCGCCAAGGGCGCCTTCGAACCGTTCCTGGAACGCCCCATCCACCCCAGCGACAACGACAGCCGCAGCGTCCAGGCCGACCACTGGGTCGCCGAGGAAGCCCTGGCGCTCCTGAAGAAGCCCCAGCGGCAGAGTTACCACGTCGCTCCCGTGTACGGCCGCGCCTCCACGCACTTGGGCGTCCTGATCCTCACCCGCAACGACGGCAGCGCCTACGACGAGGTCGAGAAGAGCGTCGTGGCGTCCTTCGCGCGGATTCTGGGCGCGCAGCTCGGCCAGTGGAACGCCATCCGCGACCTGCGCGACGCGAACGACCTGACCCTGCGCTCGCTGGGCGCCGCCCTGGAACGCCGCGACGACGACACCGGCGGCCACACCACCCGCGTGGTCAGCATGAGCGTGCGCCTCGCGCGGCGCCTCGGCTGGGACGAGGATCAGGTCAAGGCGCTGCGCTGGGGCGCGTACCTGCACGACCTGGGCAAACTCGCCATTCCCGACAGCGTGCTGCACAAACGCGGCCCACTGGACCCCGAGGAACGCAAGGTCATCCAGACGCACACGACCATCGGGTACGACATGCTGCAGGACCTGCACTTCCTGCCGGCCGAGACCCTGGACCTCGTGCGGTACCACCACGAACGCTGGGACGGCACCGGCTACCCCAGCGGCCTGCGCGGCCCCACCATCCCCGACACGGCCCGCCTGTTCACGATCATCGACGTGTTCGACGCCCTGACGAACGCCCGGCCGTACAAACCCGCCTGGACCCGCGAACGCGCCGTGAACGAGATCCGCATGCAGGCCAGCCGCCAGTTCGACCCGCAGTACGTGGACGCCTTCCTGCGCATGATGGCCGAACACGACGACGCCCACCTCGTGCTGTAATACGGACTGCCGTTTGTTTCGCCAACAATCCGGAACGTCACCGGATTGCCGGCTCCACGTCCGGAACCCGCCCTTCTCCCACTCTGCGGAGCAGCTCTACGAGTCGCATCCGCTCGGATTGAACGGGCTTTGCAGCCCGTTCAATCGGAGTCCGTATAACAGCCCGGTAGGCGTCGAAAGCCAGCAGCCGATGGTCGAGAGAGCGGGCCTTCCCTCTATCGACCATCGACTTTCAACCGTCAACCCTTACAGGTTCAGGTCGGCCCGTGTGGGGGCGTACGCGCCGGCGTGGGCGCACGCGGCGGCGGCGGCGGCCAGTCCGACGCGCAGGTGCTCGCTCCACAGCGCCTCGGGGCGTTCGGCGGCGCTGACGAGCAGGCCCGCGCACAGGGCGTCCCCGGCGCCGACGGTGTCCACGACCTGCACGGGCGCCGCCGGCAGGTTCGCCTGCCCGGCCGCGTGGTACAGGGTGGCGCCCTGCGCGCCGCGCGTGACGATGATGGGCGCCTGGGCGTTCAGGCCGCGCAGGCGGCGCAGCACGTCGGCCTCGCTGACGCCGGGGAAGAAGAACGCGAGGTCCTCGTCGCTGAATTTCATCAGGTCGGCGCGCCGGGCGACCGCCTCGAACACCTTCGGGTAGTCCGGGTGGCGGTGCGTGATGCGGGCGTTCGGGTCGAAGCTGATCTTCACGCCGGCCGCGCGGGCCGTCTCGATCAGGCCCAGCAGCGTGTCCGCCAGCGGCCAGCGCGCCAGGCTGATGCCGCCCACGTGCAGCCAGCGGGCCTCGCGCAGCCACCCGGCGGGCAGGCGCGTGGGGTCGAAGTGCAGGTCGGCGCTGTTCTCACCCAGGAACCGGTACGCGGGCGGGTTGGCGCTGTACACCACCGCCAGCAGGGTCGGGGCGGGTACGCGCTGCATGAAGCGCAGGTCCAGGCCGGCCTCCACGGACGCGCGGATCAGGTCGTCCCCGAAGTTGTCCTGCCCGACCGCCCCGGCAAAGGCGCTGGGCACCCCCAGCGACGCGCAGGCCCGCGCCACGTTCCACGCCGCGCCGCCCGGATGGGCGTGCCAGGCGTTGCCTCCGGCGGTCACGAGGTCAGTCAGGGCTTCCCCGGCACTCACGATGAACGGTAGTTGCATTCCCCCAAATCTACCGTGCCGGGCCGCCGCTCACACGGACTGCCGGAGGCCGGGTCGCGCCCGCGGCGGGCGGCCCGGTCACGGGCGGGGGCGGACCTGATCACGGCCTGATCACGGTCCCTGCGGAAGATGAATCCAGGCGAGGTTCAGAGCAACTTCCGGGGGGGAGTCAACCGCCTGAACCCGCCCACCCCGCCCCACCCAGGAGGACACCACATGACCGGAGGAACGAGCATGAAGGATGAGGTCACGACCGCCCGCGTTTCCGCAGGCACCGCACCCCGACACGACCTGAAAGGCCTGACCCGCGACGTTGAGGCGCTGCGCGGCGACCTGCGCGCCCTGGCCGACACCCCACACCTGGAAGAACTGCTGCGCCTGATTCCCCGCCCCGGCTGGACCACACCCGCCGAACTGGACCTCGTGCGGTCGGGCGTGGCGCAGCTGAGCAGTCAGGTGAAGCTGCTGCGCGCCGCCCAGGACTCGCTGCTGCGCGGCGCCCGATTGGTCGGCCGTTCCTGAACCGCCCGCCGCCTGCCACCCGACCCCGCATCACCCAGGGCCGCGCCGCACCGGCCCGCGCACAGGAGAGACCGTCATGTCCCACCCCCAGCCTGCTTCCAGCCTGCCCGTCCGTCCGTCCCGCCGCTCCGCCCTGCGTTCCTGGGGCGCCCTGCTGGGCCTCTCGGCGCTGCTGGCCTCCTGCGCCTCGACCGGCACGCCGCCGGCCCCCACCACGCCCACCGCGACGGGCATGCAGCTGAACGGCACGCGCGTCCTCGGCCCGTCGCAGGTGCAGTTCGGCGTGACGCCCCTGAACGGCACGCAGACCGCGACCGGCACGCTCAGCAACCCGGCCGTGACGTTCACCACCGCCGGCGTGAGCGGCACGGTCAGCGTGTGCGGGCAGGTCAGCGTGCAGAACACCGTGACGGCCGCCGTTACCCTCGACGCGACCGGCAGCATGAGCAGTACCGACCCGGACGTGAAACGCCGCGCGGCCGCCAAGGCCTTCGTGGCGCGCATGACCGGCGACAGTCAGGCCGCCGTCCTGTCCTTCGAGGCGAGCAGCGCGCCCTCTGCCGGCCTGATCGGCAGTCGCCTGCACCAGGACCTGACGTCCGACCAGACGGCGCTGAACAGGGCCATCGACAACGCCACGTACGCCAGCGGCACCACCAACTTCTACGACGCGGTCGTGGACGCCGTGAAGGTCGCCAGCCGCGCCGGACGCCCCAGCCCGATCGTGCTGGCCCTCACGGACGGCATCGACAACAGAAGCAGCCACTCCCCGGACGACGCCATCGCCGCCGCGAAGGCCGCCGGGGTACCCGTGTACGCCATCGGCCTGGACGCCACGGGCACCCTGGACTTCACCCAGATGGAACGCATCGCCAGCGAGACCGGCGGCCTGTTCCGCAGCAACATTGCCGCCGGGGACCTCGACGCGTACTTCTCGCAGCTGTACAACGCCTTCACGGCGCAGGGCTGCCTGGAACTGAACCTCGCCGCCGCGCCCGCCCCCGGTACAACCGTCGCCGGCACCCTGTCCGTGGACGTCACCGACTACGGCAAGGCCACCTCACGCCTGAGCGTTCCCTTCAGCTACGCCGTCCGGGACACCAGCGGCCCCAATTAACGCCACCCCTTGCAGCGGGCAGCAGTCTCCGTCACGGGAGGCCGCTGCCCGCTGCGCGAACAGGCAGGCGGTACAGGGTGACGGTCAGGCCGAACACCTCGCGCTGCCCGCACCGCTCGAACCCGAACGAGTCGTACAGGTGGTGCAGGGCGGGCCGGGCAGCGTCGGTATCCAGTTTCAGCCAGGGGCGTCCGGCCAGGGCGGTCACGCGCGCCGCCTCGCGCAGCAGCGTGTGCGCCAGCCCCTGCCCCTGCGCGGACGGATGCACGGCCAGTTTGTGCAGGTACAGCGCCTCGCCCGGCGGGTCGTCCGGCCAGAAGGGCGGGTCGCTGGTCAGCAGGCAGAAGCACCCGACGGGCTCGCGGGTCGCCGCCGCGCCGGTCCAGGCGACGTGCCACCCGCCCGGCGGGTAGTGCCGTTGCAGGTGCTGTGGCGTGAGCCTGTCGGGCGGCCAGAGCGTGCGCCCGCGCGCCTGCAACTGCGTGGCGGTGGCCTGGAGCACGGTGCTGGCGGCCTGCACGTCGCCGGTGGTGAAGGACAGGGGGACGTGGGGGGGCGTCATCCCGTGAAGTCCGGGGCGGGTTCGATCCCGGTGGCCCACAGGTCCGCGCCGCGCCGCTGCAACTGCACGCGCGGCAGCGGCAGCAGCGCCTTGCCGAAGACCGCCTCGCCGGACTGCAACGGATCGAACACGCTGTAGTGGCAGCGGCAGCCCAGTTGCGGGTGCTGGTCCTCGCGCGGCGGGCGGTAATTGAACGCGAAGGCCAGGATCTCCGGGTCGCGCACCAGGTTCACGTTGCAGCCCAGGTGCGTGCAGACCCGCGAGTACGCGACCAGGAACGACCCGCCGTCCGGCAGCGCGCCCGGCACGTCACGCGGGACGCGCAGAGCCGTGCAGGGCCGCCCGGCATACGTGAAGGTCTGCTCGGCCCACTCGCCGCTCAGGTCGCTCAGGGCCGCCACGCGCTGCGGGGTCGCGGGCCGGAAGTCCGGCGCGCCCGCCGTGCGTTTCCCGGTCGTGACGCGCGTGGCGTACCAGCCCATGTACCCGAACGTGCCGGCCGTGCCCGCCACCGGCAGCACCCACCAGCGTTCCAGCAGCGCGCGGCGGGTCAGGCGGCGGGCCGGGGTCCTGTCGCCCGGCACTTCAGCGGCCCCCCGTGTCCTGCCAGCTTTCCAGCAGGTCCAGCAGGGCGTTCAGGTCGCTGCCGTTCAGGTCCGGGTAGGCGGGCATGGCGCCCTGTCCCTGCACGATGATCTGCCGGGCGGCGGCGCGGGTCAGGGTGGAGTCGCGCAGGCTGGGGCCCAGGCCGCCGCCGCCGCTGGGACCGTGGCAGCTGGCGCAGCTGGCGGCGTACACGCGCAGCGCGGGGTCGCTGTCGTTCTGGCGGGCGCGGATGGCGGTGATCAGGTCGTCGGCGTCGCGGCCGCTGGGGTCCAGGGTGCGGTAGCGTTCCAGCGCCGCGAGCGCCTGCTCGTCCTGCCCGAAGCGGGCCAGCGCGAAGCCCAGCAGCAGCTGCGATTCCGGTTCGTCCGGCGCGAGCTGCGCGCCCGTGCGGATCAGCAGCGCGGCCCGCTGCGCGTCCTCGGGGCTCAGGGTCTGCCCGGTCTGCTCGCCGCGCGTCAGGAGCAGGATGCCCAGCCGGCGCAGCGCCTCGGGTTGCCGGGGGTCGAGTTTCAGGGCGTTCCCGTACGCCGTGAGCGCCTGATCGTAACGGGAGGAATCGAAGGCCGCCTTGCCCCAAGCGAGGTAATCGGCGGCCGCGCCGGTCCGTTCGGCCTGCTCTTTCAGGCCTGGCAGGCGCAGCGTGGCCTGCACGTTCGCCGCGTCGGCCGGTTGCAGGGACGCCAGCTGCCAGCGCGGCACGAAGGTCACGGCGCCCACCACCGTCAGCGCGAACGCGGCGGCCAGCGCCCCCAGCGCCAGCGTGCGGGTGCGTGGCGCGGGGCGCGGGCGGGGCGGCAGGGCGTCCAGGGCGCGCAGGCTCAGCGCGGCGCGGCGTTCCAGGTCCGGGCGGCGCCGCTGCGCCTCGTCGGTGTCGGGCAGCGCGGCCAGTTCCGCGTACAGCGCGTCGCGCTCCTGCTCCAGCCGGGCGCGCGGTTCGGCGTCCGGGTCGCTGGGCTGCCCGGACCGCAGGGGTTCCAGCACCAGCCACAGCGTGACCGCCACGACCAGCAGCAGAAGCAGCAGGCTCACGGCGGTCACGCCGGGCCTCCGTCGGTGGGGTCGCCGGGCGCGCGGGTGTCGGTGCCGGCGCGGGTGTCGCGGCGCACCTGTTCCAGGAAGGGATCGAAGGGTTCGTCCGCCGGCCCGGCGGGAACGTGGCGGGGCGCGCGCCGCAGGAACGACCACAGGACCGCGCCGCCCAGCGCCAGCGCCAGCAGCGGCGCCCCCCACAGCAGCAGGCCCTGACCGCTCCGGGGCGGGTCGAGCAGCACGAAGTTCCCGTAGCGCTGCGCGAAGAACACGTAGATGTCCCCGTCGGTACGCCCGGCGGCGATCTGTTCGCGCACGGACTCGCGCATCTTCACGCTGATGTCGCTGCGGGAGTCCGCGATGGACTCGCCGGTATCGCACAGGGGGCAGCGCAGGTTCTTCTGGATGGCGACCGCCCGCTGCTCCTGCGCGGGAGTCAGGGTCGGGCCGCCGGGCTGTCCGGCTCCCGTCTGCGCCGCGCCCTGCCCGGCCAGCAGGGTCAGCAGGCACAGCAGGGCCGCCAGCAGGCCGCGCGCCGGGGACAGCGCCGGGTGGGCAGTCACGGCCGTCACAGGGCGGGCACGCCGATCTTTTCCAGGCCGACGTTCAGGCGCTCGCGCGTCAGGCCGCCCCGGTCCATGTGCTGCACCACACCCCCAGAGTCGATGAACACCGTCTCGGGAATGCCGCGCACGCCGTACTCGACGCCGGTATTGATGCCGGGGTCCTTCAGGTTCGGGTACGCCAGCGCGTACTCGCGGATGAAGTCCCGCGCGCTCTGCTCGTTCGTCTCCTGAAACAGGATGCCCACGACCGCCAGACCGTCGCCGCCGCCCTGCCGGGCGCTCAGTTCACGGAACATGGGCGCCTCCTCGCGGCACGGACCGCACCACGACGCCCAGAAGTTCAGGACGACCGGACGGCCCCGCAGGTTCTCCAGGCTGACCGGCACGCCGTCCAGGCTCTGAAGCGTGAAGGCGGGGGCGGCCTTGCCGATCAGCGGGCCGCCGGTCGTGGCGTTGCGCGCGGGTTGCAGCAGCGCCGCGCCCAGTCCGGCCACCAGGGCCGCCGCGACGAGCGGGGGCAGGAACCGCCGCCACGCGGGCGGGGAGGGCGGGGTGGAAGGCGGGGCCGGGGGAGGTGTCTGGGTCATGGAAGTCCTTTCGGGTCTGGCGGGCCGTCACGGGCGTGCGGGCGGGGGCCGCCAGGGCAGGGGAGAGGCAGGTGAGGCGGGGGTGCCGGTCGGAAGCCGGATCAGTCGGTCGCGGGGGCCAGCCCGGACGGCGCGCGGACCGCCACGCGGCGCGGCGAGACGAGCGTGAACGCCGCGCCCACGCAGACGATCAGCGTGCCCCACCAGATCCACGACACCAGCGGCGACTCGATCAGGCGCACGCTGGCCCAGCGGCCCTGCGGGTCCACGCTGGTCATCACGACGTACGTGTCGCCCAGCGGGCCGTAGCGCACGGCGGGCGACGGGAAGGCCGTGTCGCCGCCCTGCGTGTACGTGTTCAGCCGCGCTTGGAAGGGCTGGCCGTCGATCTGCACGGTCGCCACGTCGGCCGCGCCGTCGCTGCGGCGCACCGTGCGCAGGTCCGTCAGCTGCAACCGTTCGTTCAGCAACTGCACGGGCGCGGCGTTCAGGTTCAGGGTCACCTGCGCGTCCCGGCGGTACGTGCCGCTGAACGCCAGCCCCAGCGCCAGCACGATCAGGCCCACGTGCGCCAGGTACGCGCCGTAGCGGCGCGGCTGCGCGCCCAGGGCCGCGCCCAGGCTGCCGGCCTGCCGGGCGGCGCGGGCGGTCAGCAGCGTCAGGCCGACCACGTTGTACGCCGAGAGGGCCAGGGTCACCAGCACCCCGGCGTGCCGCACGCCCAGCCCGAAGGCCACGGCGGCCGTGACCGCGCCACTCAGGAGCAGCGGCACCAGCGCCCGCCACAGGCCCTGGCCGTCCGCGCGGCGCCACGGCAGCAGCGGCCCCACGCCCATCAGGGCCAGCAGGCCCAGGCCCAGCGGAATGGCGAAGGCGTTGTAGAAGGCCGGGCCGACGCTGGAATCCCGGCGGCCCTGCACGGCCTCCACGAAGGTGGGGAACAGCGTGCCGACCAGCACCATCACCGAGAACACCACGAACAGCCAGTTGCCGGCCAGGAACGCGCCCTCGCGGCTCAGCGGGGCGGGCGGGTCCGCGTCGTCCCGCAGCGCCGGGGCGCGCCAAGCCGCCAGCAGCGTCCCGGCCAGCAGCAGGAATGCCAGGAAGCCCAGGAACACCGGCCCGACCGGCCCGCCCGCGAAGGCGTGCACGCTCTGCACGATGCCGCTGCGGTTCAGGAAGGTGCCCAGCACGGTGCTGGAGTACGCCAGCACGATCAGCCACACGTTCCACGAGCGCATCAGGCCCCGGCGTTCCTGAATCTGGATGGAATGCAGGAACGCGGTGGTCAGCAGCCACGGAATCAGGCTGGCGTTCTCGACCGGATCCCACGCCCAGTACCCGCCCCAGCCCAGCGTCTCGTAACTCCACCAGCCGCCCGCCACGATCGCGGCGGTCAGGAACGCCCAGGCGATCAGCGTCCAGCGGCGCGTGACGACCACCCAGTGGTCCGACAGGCGGCCCGTCACGAGCGCCGCGACCGCGTACGCGAACGGCACGCTCAGGCCCACGAAGCCCAGGTACAGCAGCACCGGGTGGACCGCCATCATCCAGTGGTTCTGCAGCGCCGGGTTCGGGCCGCGCCCGTCGAGCGGCACGGTCGCCACCGGCGTGAACGGCGAGGCGACCGTGGCGACCACGCCCACGAAGAACAGCAGGCTCACGAACATCGCGCCCAGCGCCCAGGGCCGCAGCGCGTCGCGGCGCAGCGTGAGGCTCAGGATGAACGTGAAGCCGCCCAGCAGCCACGCCCACAGCAGGATGCTGCCCTCCAGCGCGCCCCACAGCGCCGTGACCTTCACCCAGGTCGGGGAGGCCCGCATGGAATGCTCGGCGACGAAGCGCACGGTGAAGTCGTCACGCAGCAGCGCCGTCATCAGGACCAGCAGGGCCAGGGTCAGCAGCGCGAACACCGCCCAGGTGGCGCGGCGGGCCGCCTCGGTCACGCGGGCGTCGCCGCGCAGGCCGCCCAGCACCGACAGCAGCAGTCCCGCCACGCTGAAGGCCAGCGCGCCCAGCAGACTCAGTTGCCCCAGCGCGCCCAGCGGACTGGAGGAGAACGAGATCAGGTTCAGCGGATTCACAACGGATTACCTCTCTGGTGGGGCCGCGCGGGGCCAGGACCCCGCCCACGCGGGCCGGCCGGGTCGGACAGGTCCGGCGCCCGCCTACTCGGTGGTGTTCAGCAGGTCCTTGAGTTCCGCCTGCGTTTTCGGGACGTTGTACTCCTCGGAGTGCTTGACGACCAGATCCGAGGCGTGGAAGGTCTCACCCTGGAACTCGCCGCGCACGACCACGCCCTGGTTCTCCTTGAACAGGTCGCTGACCGCCCCCTGGTACTGCACCGGGAAACTCGCCCCGCCGTCCGAGACGGTGAAGCGCAGGTTCAGGGACTGCGGGTCGTACTGCACGTCCCGCACCAGCCCGCCGATGCGGATGGCGCGCCCCTGCAACTGCGCCTGCTGCTGCTGGTACTCGGTGGGCGTCACGAAGTACTCCAGCGAACGGTTCAGGTTCCCGAACGCGATGAACCCGGTCAGGCCCACCAGGGCCGCCACGCCCAGCACGGTCGGCCAGGGGCTGCGCCGGCGCCGGCGCGCCTGCCCCAGCGGGGTGGGGGGCGGCGGGAAGGAGGAGGGGTCGCTCACTGCGGCGCTCCGTCGGCGGGCTCGTCACGAAGGGCGCGCAGACGCCACCACATCCACCCCAGGTACCCGAACAGCAGCGCGAAGGTCACGACGTACACGATCACGACGTAGGCGGTGTACTTATCCACGGGCGACCTCCGCGCGGGGCTGCGCCGCGCCCAGTTCGTTCATCAGTTCGCGTTCCTCACGGGCTTCCTCGCGGGCGGCCATGACGCCCCGCACGCGCAGCAGCAGCGCGTACAGCAGCGTGAACGCCCCCAGCGAGATGAACAGCGTCGGCAGGTACACCGGCGCGGCGTCCCAGCGAATGCCGTCCAGCAGCTTCAGCGTCTGCGTCTGGTGCACGCCGCGCCACCACTCGACCGCCATGTAGTTCACGGGCACGTACAGCGTCCCCACGATCCCCACCACCGCCGACACCCGCGCGCGGCGGTCCGGATCGTCGATCAGCGAACGGATCAGCAGGTAGCCGCCGTACACCACGATGCTCAGGGCCGTGGTCGTCAGGCGGGCGTCCCACACCCAGTACGTGCCCCAGGTCGGTTTGGCCCACAGCATCCCGCCCACGATGGTCACCACCGTGAACAGCAGCCCGATCTCGGCGCTGGCCATCGCCAGCCGGTCCCAGCGGCGCTGACGCCGGATCAGGTACAGCAGCCCGAACAGGCCCGTGCCACCGTACGCGAGGTAACTCAGCCACGCGCTGGGCACGTGCACGAACATCAGGCGCACCAGCGACCCCTGATTGATGTCCAGCGGCGCACTCAGGCCCAGTCCGACCGCGATCAGCAGCGTGACCAGGGTCGCGCCGCCCAGCAGTGTTGTCGTGAGGTCTCTCTTCATGTCGCTCCTCATTCTGAACCCCGGACGTGAGTCAGGACCGTGACGGTCGCCGCGCCGGGCAGTCCATACCGAATGCCCGCAGCATCCCGCCCAGACGCCAGGCCGGGCAAGTGCGAGTGTCCCCGCCCACCACGGGCGCGGCGCGGCCGGAACCCCCGCACAGGGGCTCCGGCCGCGCCGCCGGGCACGCGCCGTTACTGCTTGACGATCCGGTCCACGGCCGCCTTGCCAGTGTACGTGGTCGGGGCGTTCAGGTACCCCTTGAGCACCACCCGCCAGTTCCCCGCGACGGGCCTGGGAATGCTGACCGCCTCACCCGTGCTGGCCCCCTGGGCGCTGGAGCCCACCAGCTGCCCGGCCGGGTTGTAGACCTCCAGGTCCAGGTCGAAGGCGGGGTTGCCCCACTCGGTCGAGACGCGCAGCACGCTGGCGCCCGAGGGCACGTTCAGGGTGTAACTGTCCTGGGCGTTCTGCACGCAGTTCACGGTGGGCGCACACACGGCGGTCTGCACCGTGCCGGTCCAGCCGGGCAGCGCCGTCGTCTGCACCGTGAAGCGGTTGGGATTCAGTTTGGCCGCCTCGCGCACCGCCGCGTCGGCGTTCACGTAGCCGTACCCGACCTCCCACTCCTCGCGCTGCTTCACGACCACCTGGGCGGGATCGAAGCCGTTCGTGGCGGTCGCCACGTAGTACATGTTGCGGCTGGTCTTGCTGAAGATCTTCATGACCCCGTCCAGGTTCAGTTTGGGGTTGGCTTCCAGCATCAGCGCCACCACGCCGCTGATGTGGGGGGTCGCCATGCTGGTCCCGCTGATGCTGGAGTACCGGGGGTTGTCGGCGTCGGGCACCGTGGTCGCGGCCAGACCGGTCAGGGCGCGGGCGGCGCTGATCTTCACGCCGGGCGCGGTGATGTCGGGATGCACCAGCGTGTCGCCGGGCCGGCCACGCGAGCTGAAGTCCGCCAGGTAGCCCTTCTTGTCGCCGGCGGCCACGCTGATCACGCAGGGGCTGGCCGAGTAGGGGTTCAGGGTGTTGGCGTCCGGACCCTCGTTCCCGGCGGCGAACACGACGACCATCCCGGCCTCGTAGGCGCGTTTGGAGGCGATGCTGATCGGGTTGTACGGCGCGAACTCGCCGCTGCTGCCCCAGGAGTTGCTGATCACGCGGACGTTGTAGGTCTCGCGGATCTCAGGTTTCATCAGGTAGTCGAAGCCCTGCAGCGCGTACAGGATGCTCAGGCCGTCGCCGGCGCCCACGCCCACCAGGGTCGCGCCGGGCGCCACGCCGCGCCGCATCCGGCTGCCGGCCGAGGCCTCGCCGCTGCCGCCGATGGTGCTCGCCACGTGCGTGCCGTGCCCGCTGCTGGTATCGGTGTTCGGCAGGTCCACGAACAGGTACCCGCCGGCCGGCGTGTCGGTGATCGGCCCCACCAGCTTGACGTTCTTGGCAGTGTGCGCCAGGTCCGGGTGGGTGGCGTCCACGCCCGAGTCGATGATGCCCACGCCGATGCCCTTGCCGCTCACGCCGTACGAACTCTGGGCGGTATCGGCCCCGATGAACTTCACGCTCTCGGCCAGCTTGTACTGCAGCGGCGCGTCCTGGTAGATCGACGCGAGGCCCGGCAGGTTCGCCTGGAGGGTGTCGACCACGGCGGGCGTGATCAGGGTCCGGACCGCCACGATGGGCAGGTTCTCGAAGGCGCCCAGCCCGTCGCCCAGGTCCACGTCCAGGTGCGAGTCCATCCAGGTGATGGCGCGGCCCTTGCTGGTGTCGTCCAGGAAGGTCAGCAGCAGCGTGCCCACCTGCCCGTACCGCATGGAGCCGTCGATCTGCACGCCGCTGGGTTCCTGGGCGTACAGGGCGCTGCACGCCGACAGGGTCGCCGCGCCCTGCGCCGTCAGGCCCTGCGGCGCCGCCGCCTGCAGGGAAGACTGCGGGGTGCTCTGACCGCACGCGGCGAGAAGGACCGTCAGACCCAGACCAATCGTGGACACTTTCTTCATCTTGAGCTCCTTGGTGTTACGTGGGGTGGAACCGGTGAGGCGTGCCGTCATTCAAGCAGGCGAACCTCAAAAAAATCGCAAACACCCCCGTCCGGGCAGTCCCCGTTCCGGCACGGCCGTCCGGGGGAAGTCGCCCTGAGACCCGCGCCCTATACTTCAGGGATGGCTCCACTGCCCCAGCGGCTCCTTTCCAGACTGGACCGGGCCAGCGGCGTGGTGGCCCCGGTGGACGTCGGGGCGAACCAGCCGGCCCTGCGCGCCTGGGCCGCAGGGCGCGGCTGGAGCGTGCAGCGCACCCCGCCCGCACCCGGCCAGCGCGACTGGCTGTGGTGCCCGGACCGGCGCGGCGACCTGGCGCAGCTGCCCGCCGATCAGGCCGGCGCCCTGATCCTGTGCGGCGCCGACCTGCTGCTCGACGCGACCGACTGGAGCGCCGCGCTGCCGCAACTGAGCGCCGGACAGCACGAAGCGACCCTGGCGTACAGCGGCGGCTGGCCGGCCGCGCTGCCCCTCGCCGAACAGCGGCCCGACGACCCGGCCCCCCACCTGCACCCGCTGGCGACCGCGCAGCTCTCGCCGCTGCTGCCGCCCGAACCGCTGCTCGCCAGCGCCGCCCGGCTGGCCGTCGCCACCCTGATCACCCCCCTGACCGCCGACCGGCTGGACGTCCCGCGCGCCGACCTGGACGCCCTGCACGGCAGCGGCTGGCTGTGGCCGGACCCTCACGGCTGGAGCTTCCCGCCGCCGCTGCGCCGCTTCCTCGCCCCGCACCCGGACCCGCACGCCGCCCGGCTGGCCGCCCAGGCCCTGGCCGACACCCACCCGGACGCCGCGCTCGACACGCTGGCCCACGCGGGCCTGTGGGAAGACCACCTGACCCTGCTGGCCCGCGTCGCCCGCGCCGGCCAGGGCGAGGCCAGCCTGCGCGCCGCGCTGCGCCGCCTGCCGGAACCCTGGCGCGGCGCCCCGCCGGCCCTGTACCTCGCCGGACTGCTGGCCCGCGCCGCCCACGACCCCCCGCACGCCGAGACGCTGTACACCCGCGCCCTCGCCGGCCCGCTGGACGCCCCGCTGCGCGCGACCGTCCACAACGCCCGGGGCGTGGTGCGCGCCCTGCAGGGCGACCCCGACGCCGCGCTGCGCGACTTCGGCCGCGCCGCGCAGGGCCACGGCGTCACGGCCGGCGAGGCCGGGTACAACCGCGCCACGCTGCTCGTGCAGCTCGGCCGGCACGCCGAGGCGGAACGCAGCCTGCAGGGCGCCGTCGCCGCCTTCCGCGAGGCCGGCGACCTGCCCCGCGAGGCGCAGAGCCTCGAAACCCTCGGCGCGCTGCACTTCGGGCGCGGCCTGCTGCGCGAGGCCCTCAGTCCCTACCGCCGCGCGTTGGCGCTGTTCCAGCCGGACCACCCGCACGACGCCGCCCTGACCCACCTGAACCTCGCCGAATGCCACGTGTACCTGGGAGAACTCCCGCAGGTCGCCCACCACCTCGACGGGGCCGTCCGCCTGCACGAACAGCACCCGTCCGCCCAGACCTTCGGCTGGCTGCGCCGCGTGCAGGCCGTCATGGCCCTCCAGGCCGGCGACCCCGCGCAGGCCCTGGCGCTGCTCGGACACATCCAGCACGACGACCGCAGCCTGCAGGCCGAGGCGGCGCTGCTGCGCGCCCGCGCCCACCGTGAACTCGGCCAGCCGGACGCCGCGCAGACCGCGCTGTGCGGCGCCCACCCGCTGGGCCTGCGCGCCGAACTCGAAGGCGCCCTCCTGAGCGGCGACCTGGACCCCGTCATCGCCGCCGCCCGCCGCGAGGAGGCGCGGCTGGAACTCGTGACCGCCCTCCTCAGCCGCGCCCGGCCCGACGACCTGACCGAGGCGCTCGACCTGATCCGCACGCACGGATACCTGTCGCTGCTCGGCAGTCGCGCCGCCGCGCCCCTCGCCAGCCTCGCGCAGGACCCCGTCACCCGCGCCCTGTTCCCGCTGCGCATCCAGACGCTCGGCCCGCTGCGGTTCACGCACGCCGGCCGGCAGGTCCAGCTCGGCGACTTCCCGACCCGCAAGAGCGCCGCGCTGCTGGTCGCCCTGGCCCTCAGCGACCACCCGCAGTCCCGCGAGACCCTCGCCGACCGCTTCTGGCCCGGCGCCAAGAACCCGCTGGCCAGCCTGCAGACGGCCGTGTACCACCTGCGCGCCACCTTCGGCGTGCCGGTCGTCGGGACCGAACGCGGCCTGCTGCACCTGCTGTTCCCGGTCGTCAGCGACCTCGCCGACCTGCGCCGCGCCCTGCGAAGCCAGGACCTGCCGGGACTGGCCGACCTGCTGCGCCCCCTGACCGCCCCGCTGAGCGTCCTGCCGGACCTCCCGGCGGAACTCGGCGAGGAACGCGCCCAGGCCGAGCGGCTGCTGCACGACGCGCTGCGCGTCCACGCCAGCGCCCAGCCGGACAGCGACGTCCGCCGCCGCGACGCCCTGCGCATCCTGATCGCCGCCGACCCGCTCGACACCGACAGCCGCGAGGACCTGATCCGCTGGCACGAACTGCACGGCGAACACGACCTCGCCGAGAGCGAACGCGCCCACCTGCGCGAAACGCGCGCCGCGCTCGGCCTGGACTGACACGGACGCCGACGGAAGGGGCGGTAAAGCCGTTCAATCGACGTCCGTGTCATCCATGGTGCGGACAGGTTCATGACTGCCGGGCAGACCAGCGATGAACACGCTGTGTTTGCCCCTCCCCTTTGAGGGGGGAGGCTGGGAGGGGGTGAGCAGGCATGGCGTGACAGAAGACGTGTTCCATGCCTGTTCCCTCCGGCGCTTGAACAGTGTCCGCAGCATTGCTGATCCGGATTTCCGACTCCACGTCCGGAGGGGTTTTACGAGTCGCTCCGCTCGGACCCAGCGGGCTGTGCAGCCCATTCAATCGGCGTCCGTCTCAGCTCTCGGCGGCGAAGGGAAACAGCAGGGTCGCCAGGATCACGGTGCCCAGGTCGAACGCCGCCAGGAAGGTCAGCCAGGTGCCGACTTCGGCGCTCCAGCCGTCCGTGAGCAGCAGGGCGGTGGCCTTCACGGTGGCGATCACGGCCGGCACCAGGATCGGGAAGGCCAGGGCGGGCAGCAGCGCCTCGCGGGCGCGCAGGCTGACGGTCACGCTGCCGTAGAAGGTCGTGCCGGCCGCGAATCCCAGGATGCCCAGCACGGTCGTCAGGGCCAGCGCCGCCCAGGGAACGGCGCGTCCGGCGGCCGTGGCGGCCTCGGCCGCGCCGAACAGGATCAGGCCGGCCGGGACCGTGAACGCCGCGACCAGCAGCAGGGGTGGCAGGACGCCCAGCAGTTTGCCCAGGTACAGCGCGCCGTGCGGGCCGGGGTACAGCAGCAGCTGCTCCAGCGCCCCGGCCTCCTGCTCCTGCGCGAAGGCCCGTTGCGCGCCCACGGCGGCCGCCAGGGCCAGCGCCGTCCAGATGGCCCCGGCCGCCAGCGCCGCTCCCTGGTCGGGTGTGCGCACCGAGCCGCTCAGGGCCAGCCCCAGGACCATCAGGACCAGACCCGCGAAGAAGGCCGTGGCGAGCAGCGTGTCGCGGGTGCGGCCGGCCACGCGCAGGTCCTTGCCGGCCACCGCGCGGATCACGGCCCACGCGCCGCTGCGGCCGTCGGGGTTCCGGGGCCCGGTGGGCCGGGGCTGCGCGGTCACGCGGACTCCGCGGGGGTCGGCGTGAGCTGCCCGGCGTGCAGCCGCAGGGCGCGCGGCGCCACCTGACGGGCCAGGGCCGGTTCGTGCGCCGCGACGACCAGCGTGCCGCCCCCGGCGCGCAGTTCGCCCAGCAGGTTCAGGACGAGTTGCCGGCCCGCGTCGTCCAGGTTCGCGAACGGCTCGTCGACCAGCGTGACCGGCCGCGCCAGCAGGTGCGCGCGGGTCAGGGCCAGCCGCTTGCGCATCCCGGCCGACAGGAAGCGCGCGCGGCGGGTCGCGGCCCCGTGCAGATCCACGCGCCGCAGCGCCGCGCCCACGTCGCCCGGCTGGCCGTGCATGGTCAGGGCGAACTGCAGGTTCTCCTCGCAGGTCAGGTCCGGGTACAGCCCCCCGTCCACCGGCATCAGGTGGACATGGTCGCGCACCGAGCGGCTGTCGCGCAGGTCGAAGCCCAGCACCCGCCCCTCGCCGCGGGTGGGTCGCAGGCCCGAGGCGAGCAGGCGCAGCAGCGTGGTTTTCCCCGCGCCGTTCTCGCCGAGCAGCGTCACGCCCTCGCCGGCCGGTACGTCCAGCGTCACGCCGCGCAGGATGACCTCGCGGCCCAGGCGCAGCCACACGCCGCGCAGTTGCAGCGCGAACAGGTCGGGGGCCGCGTGCGGCGTGCCGGTCATACGGACTCCGATTGAATGGGCTGCAAAGCCCGCCCGGTCCGAGCGGATGCGACTCGTAGAGCTGCCTCGCAGAGTGGGAGAGGGGCGGGTTCCGGACGTGGAGCCGGCAATCCGGTGAAGTTCCGGATTGTCGGCGAAACAAACGGAATCCGTATCACACCTGCAGCCACTCGGGCATCACCTGATAGAAGAACGTCGCCAGCCGCGTGAACTGCCCGGTCAGCATCAGCAGGCCCACCGCGACGAGGATCGCGCCGCCCACCCGCTCGAACACCCCGGAGAAGCGGTTCAGGCGCCGCAGGTTCAGGCGGTGCCACAGCAGCGCCGCCAGCAGGAACGGCACGGCCAGCCCCAGCGTGTACGCGCTCAGGAGCGCCACCCCGCTGCTCAGGCTGGCGGAACTGGCTGCCAGACCCAGGATGCTTCCCAGCGCCGGTCCCAGGCACGGCGACCAGCCGAACGCGAACGCCGCGCCCAGCGCGACCGGGCCGTACCCGCCGGCGTCGGCCAGGGCGCGGGTGTCGCGCATCAGCAGCGGCAGGCGGATCACGCCCAGCATCACCAGCCCGAAAAACACGATCAGGACGGCCGACACCTGCCCCAGCAGCACCTTGTGCGGCGCGAGCAGGCTGCCCAGGCTGCTGGCCGTCGCGCCCAGCGCCACGAACACCAGCCCGAACCCCAGAATGAATCCCAGGGCGCGCGGCAACGGCGCCCGCGCGCCCCCGATCACGCCCAGGTAACTCGGGACCAGCGGCAGCACGCAGGGACTCAGGAACGACACCAGCCCCGCCAGAAAGGCCACCGCGAACGTCGGAGAGGCAGTCATATGCCCGGCAGTCTAGCCGCCGGCCCCCCGGCGCGGCAGAGTCGCGCGTCCCGCCCGGCCCGTCATTCGAGTCGTCCGGCGAAGGTGCCTTCCCAGGCGTTCAGGACCCGTCCGTCCTGCACCAGCAGCACCGCCGGGTACGTCCCGACCCGCAGCGCCCGCGAGAACCGGGTGGCGTCCTCACCCTGCCACGCCTTCAGGCCGCCGGGCGCGGGCGTGGCGGTCCCCTCGGCGTTCACTGCCCGGACCGGCAGGCCACTGCCCAGCAGCGCCGTCCACAGGTCTCCCAGGTCGCCGCAGTCGTGGGTGTACACGACCACGACCTCCCGCCCGGCCGACACCCAGGGATGCGCGGGCAGCGGCTCGCCCAGCCGCACGCGCGCCCCGGCCAGCGGGGCACCCAGAATCATCAGCAGGGACAGCAGCGGCGCGCGGCGCAGAATCATACGGACTCCGATTGAATGGGCTGCAAAGCCCGTTCAGTCCGAGCGGATGCGACTCGTAGAGCTGCCCCGCAGAGCAGGAGAGAAACGGGTTCCGGACGTGGAGCTGGCAATCCGGTGACGTTCCGGATTGTCGGCGAAACAAACGGAATCCGTATCATGCCGCCCATCATGCCCCGCCCGGCGCTCCACGCGCATGACGCCCGCATGAGGACCCGCCCGGCAGCCATGAAGAACCCCCGGTCAGGAGCCGGGGGTCGGGCAGGGGAAAGGTCAGGGTGTGGCCGGAGTCGGCGCGGTCGGGGCGGGCGTGGTCGGAGAGGGGGCCTCCGGATCGGGCGCCGGTGTGGTCTGCGGCGCGCCGCCCTGACTCCGGGCGGCCTTCAGCGCGTCCGGGTCAGGCGACTCGTCCTTCAGCGGGGTGGGGGAGGGGTCCGGCGCGTAAGCGGGCAGCGACTCGATCTCCACGCGGCGTTCCACGATGTTCTCGGGCGGCGTGAACTCGGTCGCCAGACGGTTGGTGACGCGGTCCAGGCTGACCATCACGGTGCGGGGGTCGCTGCCGCCCGGCGCGTACCCCGACTCGCGGTACTGCACGGGGGCCGGCGCGTCTGCCTGAAGGTCCGTGTTCGCCGCGTCGCGGTAGCGGGGGTCCAGGACGGCCAGCTTCACGCCCGGCAGGAACGGCTGGTCCGGGGCGTCCACGTACTGGATGCCCGGCGGTTCGCTGAACTGCCGCAGCGGCTGCCCGGCGTGCGCGAGTTCCATCATGCGCCGCCAGATCGGGGCGCTCACGTACCCCGAGTAGTAGTTGATGGGCATCTCGCCGCCCTGCTGCCGGCCCACCCACACGGACCCGGTGTACAGCGGCGTGGTGCCCACGAACCAGAAGTCCTTCGGGCCGTTACTCGTGCCGGTCTTCCCGGCGACCGGCCAGTCCCCGAAGCGGGCGCGGGTGGCCAGACCGCCCTGGCTCTCGTTCAGGTCGTTCACGACGCCCCGGATCATGTCCAGGCCCAGCCACGCCACCTGCGGCGTCCAGGCGCGCACGGGCCGCGTGGCCTCGCTGGCGGCGTCGTACAGGACCTCGCCGCGCGCGGTCGTGACCTTGCTGAGGTACCGGGGCGCGCGGTACAGGCCGCCGTTCACGAACGGCGCGTACGACGCCGCCATGCGGACCGGGGTGGTCTCCACGGCGCCCAGCGCGGCGGCCAGTCCGGTGCCGTCGTTCGTCTGGAGGCCCACCTCGCGCAGCTTCCCGAAGAAGGTCTGCAACCCGATCCGGTCGGCCAGTCGCACGGTCACGAGGTTCAGCGAGCGGTCCAGCGCCTCGCGGATGGTCATGTCGCGGTACGTGGTGGCGCCCTCGAAGTTCTGCGGGGAGTACACGCCGTTGCGGCAGCCCGTGCAGGGGTAACTGACGGGACGGTCCTCCTCGCGGTGCGACTGGTCCAGCCCGGTGGACAGCGCCGTGGTGTACAGCAGCGGCTTGATGGTCGATCCGATCTGCCGCTGGCCCTGCGCGGCGTTGTTCCACGCGGCCGGCGGCTCGTTGCCGCGCAGCTTCTGCCCGATCATGCCGACGACCTCGCCGGTGTACGGATCGATGACCGTGGCGGCCAGCGTCGCGCCGGGCGGCAGGCCTCCCGCCTCGCGGCTGGCGGTCTCCACGGCGTTCTGCACGCGCGGGTCCAGCGTGGTGTACACGCGCAGGCCGCCCGAGCCGTACACCTTCTCGCGCCCGAAGCGGCGGATCAGTTCGTTCTCGACCTGCCCCATGAAGTGCGGCGCGCGGGTGGACGTCACGGCCTTCAGTTCCTTCTGGGTGCGGTCGACCAGCCGGGCGCTGGTGATGTCCCCGGCGGCGTTGTACAGCACCTTCCAGCCGCGCGGTTGCAGGTTCTCCTTCCAAGCGGCGTCCATCTGCGCCTGCGTGATCCAGCGGTCCTCGACCATGCGGGTCAGCAGCACGCGCATCAGCGGGCGCATCTCCTTGTAGTTGAAGTACCGTCCGGCGCTGGGGACCAGCACGGTCAGGTACGCGCTCTGCGCCAGCGTCAGGTTCTTCGGGGTGGTCCGGAAGTACGCCTGCGCCGCCGAGTAGATGCCGTACAGTTCGACCGGGCCGCCGTCGCCCCAGTAGATGGCGTTCAGGTAGTTCTGGAGGATCTCCTCCTTGGTGAACGACCGCTCGACCTGCACGCTCAGGATCCACTCCTTGAACTTGCGGTCCGGGGCGCGCGACTGCTGGTACTCCTCGAGCAGCAGGGTGTTCTTGATCAGCTGGTTGGTCAGGGTGCTGCCGCCCTGCACGGAATCGCCACGCGCGACCCGCTGGAACTGCCGGCCCAGCCCGTAGGGGTCCAGCCCGTAGTGCTCGAAGAACCGGCGGTCCTCGTTACTGACGAGCGCCGCGACCATGAACGGACTGATCTCGTTCAGGTTCACGATGGTGCGGCTGATCGCCTGCTCGCCCACCTTGGGAATCAGGCTGCCCAGCGGCGTGTTGTCACGCGCGTAGATTTTCGTCTCGGCCCCCAGGGACCGGGTCAGGTTGTCCAGTTCGCGGTAGTCGGGCAGTTCCCGGCCCCACTTGATCGCGAACGTGGCCGCCACCCCCACCCCGGCCACGAGCGCGGCCAGCAGGAACGACGTCAGGAACTTCAGGAAACGGCCGATGAAGATCATGCAGGCCCCGGTCGTGCGGCGCGTCTCAACGGCGGCGCGCCTCGATCAGCTGATTGACGCGGCCGCGCAGGTTCTTACCGGACAGCGGCTTGTACACGATGTCGTCCGCGCCGACCAGTTTGGCGTGATCGCGGGTCTGATCGTCGTCGAAGCCGGTCAGCAGCAGGACCGGCGTGTCCCGCAGCCGCTTGATGCGCTTGACGCGCGAGCAGATCTCGAAGCCGTCCATGTGCGGCATCTTCACGTCCAGCAGCATCGCGTCCGGAGTGTGTTCACGCAGGTAATCCAGCGCCGATTTGCCATCGGAAACAGCCACGATGTCGTGCCCGTCCGCCGACAGAATGACCTCCAGCATGGTCCGGATGGCCGGTTCGTCGTCTGCGACGAGAATGGTATACGCCATGCGGCCCATGATAGTGCAGCGGCCATGAAAAGTCCCACACGCCCACCCCGGCGGGGTCGCTGGCCGCCGGGGCAGGCGGGATCAGCCGATCTGGGTGCGCCGCAGGTCCGCGAGGTGAACGTCGTTGCGGCCCTTCTCCTTGACGGTGTACATGGCCGAGTCCGCCCGGCCCAGCACCCGCTCCGGGTCCTCGCCGGGCGCGGCGGTCGCCACGCCGAAGCACGCGGTCACGCCACTGACCTTCCCGTGCCGCTGGTGGCGCAGTTCCAGCCGCAGGGCGTCCAGCATGCCGCGCACCTGCCGGTCGGTCTGCTCCGGCAGGATCAGCAGGAACTCCTCGCCGCCCCAGCGGGTCGCCAGGCCGCCCGGCGGCAGGTGCGCCAGCGTCGCCTGCGCCACGCCCTTGAGGACCAGGTCGCCCGCCGCGTGCCCGTGCATGTCGTTCACGCGCTTGAAGTGATCGAGGTCGAACAGCACCAGCGTGTAGGTCTGTGCCGCCCGCGTCAGGTCCGCCAGCCGTTCCTCGGCGGCGCGGCGATTCCCGATGCCGGTCAGGGTGTCGGTGTGCGCCGCCGCGTGCGACGCCAGCAGCTGCATGCGGTGCACGCCCAGCGTGGCCTGCATGACGGTCATGACCGTGCCCGTCAGCAGGAACTGCACCGACGCGCCGGTCAGGTGCGTGCGGGTCAGCGGCGAGACCGTGAAGGTCAGGTGGTACGCGCAGATCGCCGACGACAGCGCCAGCAGCGCGGCGGCCAGCCACGTCGCCTGCCGGGGCGGGAACACCAGGAAGGCCGCCGCGTACAGCACCGCGAACCAGTACGTGTTCTCCATCAGGGTCCAGTTGGTGCGCGGCATCACGCCGAACTGATGATTCAGGGCCAGCAGCACGTACACGGCCGTCCCCACGAACGCGCCGGTCACGGCCGCCTGCAACGTGATCCGCTGCGCCGACAGCAGCAGTTGCAGCGCGATCAGGTTCAGGCTCAGCAGCGGCAGCGCCCAGCGGTCCAGCGGGTCGAGGTTCGGGTACTGCGCCAGCAGCGCCGCCCCGCAGGCCGCGCAGGCCAGCCACACCAGCAGCGTGAACATCCGGCGCTGCCCGGCGTGCCAGGAGGCCGGTTCGGGCAGCACTTCAGGAGCGGAACGGAAAAAATGCAGGGTACGCAAGGGGTCTCCGGGGAGGCGCCGGACGCCGGACAGGCAGCCGGGAGCCGGACAGGGTGGGGTGCGGGGTGAGGCGCGGTGCCCCGGATTCTACCGGATCGGACTGCCCGGCAGGTCGGGCCCGGCGGCCGGGGGGCGGACCACATGGTGGACCCGGCAGCGCGCCTCGTAGCTTTCCAGCGCGCCGACCAGCACCACCGGGTCGTCCGCGCGGGCCGGCTGACCGCCGATCAGGCGCTGCGAGCGGGTGGCGGGCGCGCCGCACACCGTGCAGATGGCCGTCAGCTTCTCGACGCTCTCGGCGCGGGCCAGCAGGTCCGGCATGAACCCGAACGGCTCGGCCCGGAAATCCAGGTCCAGGCCCGCCAGGATGACCCGCACGCCCGCGTCGGCGAGTTCCAGCACCAGCGGCACCAGCTCCGGGTCCATGAACTGCACCTCGTCGATGCCGACCACGTCCGGCAGGTCCGCCGCGCCCGACGGCAGCAGCGTCCCCTCGCCGCTCAGGTGCGCGCGGATGTCGGCCGCGCCGCGCACCGCCACGGCGTGAACGCTGCGGCCCGCGTGACTGGCCACGGCCGACTCGTGGTACCGGTCGTCGAGGGCCGGTTTGAACACCTGCACGTTCTGCCGCGCGATCACCGCGCGGGTCAGGCGGCGGATGAGTTCCTCGCTCTTGCCGCTGAACATCGGGCCGACGATGACCTCCAGGTGACCGCCGTGGTAGGGGGACTTCAACACACGCGCGAGCATACCGCAGTCCGGCCTGCTGCCCCCCGGCCGGCCGGAGCACAGGTGACGGGGCCGAAAAAACCCCCGCTCCTGGGGAACGGGGGCGAGCAGACCGGGAAGCCGGCCTTACTTCTTCTTGTTGCGGTAGCTGTCGCCGAAGCGCTTGTTGAACTTGTCGACGCGGCCCTCGGTGTCGACGAAACGCTCCTCGCCGGTCCAGAAGGGGTGCACGCCGCTCCAGACGTCCACGTGGATCTCGGGCTTGGTGCTCAGGGTCTCCATGACGACCTTGCCCTGGTAGATGATCTTGGTGGGAACGACTTTCGGGTGGATGTCTTTCTTCATATGCGCCTCCTCCGCCACGTCTGCCACCACCGGGGTGGGTGTGCGTAGCGGGCAACCCTGGCAGTATACACGCCCGCCCCCGGACTGAACAGTGCCGCGCCCACCCACACCCGACCGTGCGGATCAGGGGGCCGGCACCAGCGCCGGCAGGTGCTCCACGCAGGCCCAGCCGCGCTCCCAGCCGGGCCAGGAATGCCCCAGCCGCAGGTCCGGGCGCAGCGCGGCCGGGACGTCCAGACCGCGCGCGCCGATCAGGGCGCCCACCACGCAGGCGACCGTGTCGCTGTCGTCGCCCAGCAGCGCCGCCGGTTCCACGCACGCCAGCCAGTCCGCGCCGCGCGCATGGACCAGCGCCGCCTCCAGCGTGTCCAGCACGAACCCGCTCTGCGAACTCAGGTGCCCCGCCAGACCCTGCCGGACCCGCGCGCGGACCTGCGCCCGCGCCTCGCGGTCCCGCTCACGGAACGCCCGGTGCGCCGCCTGCGTCTCCAGGCCCAGCACGCCCGCCCCGACCAGCGCGGCGCGGGCGTCCAGGGACTCCATGACCCGCAGACCCGCCGCCGCCGCGTCCGGCAGGGCCTGACCGGCCGCCAGGGCCTCCAGGCAGCCGGTCAGGAACACCGAGGCGTGCACGCAGCGCGGGTCGGCGTGCGTCAGGGCCGTCACGACCGCCGCCTCTGCCGCCAGCGACTCGCCCCGGAAGCCGGCGATCCACACCGCCGCCACGCGCATCAGGCCGCCGTTCCCGGCGCCGTCCAGGCCGCCCTGCTGCCACGCCAGCGCGCCCCCGTCCAGCCGCCGCGGGTCGTTCGCCGTGACCCGCAGGGCCAGCCGGGTCAGGTTCCCCACGTCCGGCGGGGCCGCCGCCAGCCAGTCACGCAGCGCCGCCAGCACCGCCCGGTGCCGGATTTCCGTGTCGGCCGCAGCGGCCTGCCGGTAGCCCAGGAGCGTGGCGACCGTCATCTGGCTGTCGTCCGTCGCCTCGCCCGGCGCGAACCCGAACACGCTTCCCGGCTGGTAGGTCCGGATCCGCTCGCCGTACTGCGCGCGGATCGAGTCCGGGGACTTGAACTCTGTCGCGGCGCCCAGCGCGTCGGCGGCGCACAGCGACAGCAGCGTCCGGGTGCGGCGGTCGGGCGCGGCCGGAGCGCGGGCAGGCAGGTCGGTCATGCCGTGATCCTGACACAGCCCGGAACGCGGCCACGCCGCAGGTCGCGCCCGACCACCACCGGGGGGGGAGTGCCGCCCACGCGGGCCGGGGCGCGCTAGACTGAGGGGCATATGGTGCGCGGCGACCTGAACGTCTTTCCCTTCCTGTCCGTGATGCAGATGTTCCTGACGAGCGGACGCTCCGGACGGCTGAGCATCGACCACGTGCGCGGCGGCCAGCTGTGGATCGACCGGGGCGAGATCATCCACGCCGAGGTGGGCCGCCTGCGCGGCGATCCGGCCCTGCAACTCCTGTCCAGCCTGGACGGCGGGACCTTCACCTTCGAGGCCGACCAGCAGCCCGCGCAGCGCACCCTGAGTCTGCGGCGCGACTCCGCGCTGCGGCGCATGCTGGAGGACAGCGAGGCCTGGACGCCGCTGCTGCGCGCCTTCCCCGACTGGAACCAGCGCCTGCGTTTCACGGCCCGCTGGAACGAGGCGCAGCCCGTCACCCGCACCCAGTACCGCATGCTTCACCTGATTCCCGACAGCACCAGCGTCCGCGCGCTGCTGGAACGCACCCAGGAACCGCCGCGCGCCGCGCTGGACACCCTGCGGCCCTTCCTGCTGGCCGGACTGATCGAACTGGTCTGAACGCCCGGCCAGCACCGGCACCAAAAGTGACTTCCGGTCAGGCATGATGGAAGGCGCAGCGGAGGACCCATGAGCGCGATCACGCGAACGAACAACAGAGGCACCACCCCCGACGGCGACACCGGACGGGACGCCCAGCCGCGCCATGAACAGCGCCACGACCCGGCGGCCCGCCACGCCCCCACCCTTCCCACCCACCCCAGCTGGCGTTTCCAGGACCGGTTCGAACTGTGGGCCGACTGGCTCGAACGCGATTCCGGCGGCCACTGGAAACCGCACCAGAGCGTCCTGCAACGCAGCTTCCGCACCCGCGAGGACACCCTGCTGCACGCCGAACGCTTCATCAGCCGGGGCGACTTTCCCATGAGCGGCGGCAGCGCCACGCCCGTCACGCTGCTGCGCAACCGCCGCGACGCCCTCCTGGCCGCCTTCCGCGAGGCCGAAGGCGACGGCGTCACCCTGATCCGCGAGGTGATCTTCCCGGTCGGCGAGTACGCCCTGAGCCTGAAAGTCACCCGCGAACGCCTCGCCGACCCCGTGCGCGCCACCTTCGGCAGCGCCGCCAACCCCCTGCGCAGCCTCGCCGGGCAACCCGTGAAACTCACGGTCCTGATCGAACACCCCTACGACGTCCTCGAACGGGCAGGCGGCCACCTCGAACTGGGCGACCGGGCCGCGCAGGTCGGCGCGCACACCCAGGAATTCGCGCCCGGCACGGCCGTCACCGGCGTCCCGTACCGCCACGCGACCGTCAGCGTGTCACGCGGCCTGCTGAAAAAACCACTGCTGTACCGCTACGAGATCGTGGAACCCGACCCCGAAGAGACGCCGCCCGCCAGCCCCTGAGCGTCAGGCCCGCACCTCACCCAGCGCCCCCAGCGGCACGCACCCCCGGTACAGCACGTGCGGGACGTCCATCCACAGGATCAGGGGAGCGCCTTCCGGCAGTTCGCGCAGGCGGGCCAGGGTCGCCGGGGGCGCCACCGAATGCTCTCGTAGCGTGTGCGGCGTGAACGGCAGCTCATCCGCCGGGTCGGGCGCGGGCAGTACGCCCCCCGGCCAGGGACGCACCAGCCGGACGCACGCCCGCGCCGGATCGAGCTGCGAGGCGTCCAGCGTCCAGAACCGCACGGGGGGAATTGCCCGTCCGCTCTGCCGCGCGGCGTTCAGCAGCGGCCCCGGATGCACCGGGGAGAAGAACAGAACGTCGTTCCACAGGCAGTCCAGCCGCCCCACGCGCTCCTGCATCAGTGCCTCGCGGCCCACGTACTTGGCGGCCTCACGGGCGTACACGTCCGGGTGAAGCTCCCGCAGGACATTCAGCGGCCGCAGAGCGTCGCCGCGCACGTCCCGCACGGCCCGGTGGTACAGCGTGAACGGGCGCAGGGCCGCAGGGTCACTCGATTCCGGCATCGGCCCATCATGCGGCCTGCCCCGCCCCGGTGGCCATGCGCCCTCTGGCAGATGCGCCGCCCCCCCCGCCCGCCCTATACTGCGGGAGCAGTGACCGGGAAGAGTACCCGCGGAACGCACCCACAGGAAGCCCGCCCCGCGACTGAGAGGGCGGCGCGGGAGGCACCCGGCGAACGTCGCCCGCGAGCAGGTCGGCAGAAATCCCCCACGCCAGGGGAGAGTAGATCCGTCCGGGTGCGCCCGACACAGCGCGAAGAGCGCCCCGCCCGCAGCGGGGAACAGCGGTGGTACCGCGGGACGGTCACGTGACGTCTCGTCCGCAGGAGGCCTGTTCAGCAGAGGCCCGGCGGACGGGACGTTGTTCTGATTCCCGCCGCCTCATTCCCACCGGAGGTGCTCTTTTCGCATGGTCACGTTCTACCCAACCCAGCCAGTTGCCCGCGCCGACGCCGCGCTCGGCCTGCGGGAGGCATCCGGCCTGACCCTCATGGACCCGGACGATCTGACCGCGTCGCCGTGGGAGGCCCCGCGCCCAGCCCCTTCCTGCGCCACCCCGAACGGCGCGGAATCTGTCATCCTACCGAATTGACTGCCGACTGGCGCCCGACCTGCCGCCCCTGACCGCCCCCCGTTTCAAGGAGATCCGAGCATGACTGACCACACCCCCGACACCACCCCCGATCTGGACACCACCCCGGACCAGACGCCCGAGAACGACGCGGGCACGCTGGCGAAGGCCTTCGATCCGCAGGCCATCGAGCCCGCCTGGGCCGCCAAGTGGCGCAGCGAGCCGTTCCGCGCGGACGCGACGAGCGGCAAGCCGCCGTTTACCATCGTGATCCCGCCGCCCAACGTGACGGGCAACTTGCACCTGGGGCACGCGCTGGACAACACCCTGATCGACACGCTGATCCGCTTCAAGCGCATGGCGGGCTTCGAGGCGCTGTACCTGCCGGGCATGGACCACGCGGGCATCAGCACGCAGGTGGTCGTGGAGCGGCAGCTGCGCGATCAGGGCGTGAGCCGTCACGACCTGGGCCGCGAGGAATTCCTGAAGCGCGTCTGGGACTGGAAGGCCGAGTCCGGCGGGATGATCCTGAACCAGCTCTCGCGCCTGGGCGTCAGCGCCGACTGGACCCGCGAGCGGTTCACCATGGACGAGGGCTTGAGCCGCGCCGTGCGGCACCAGTTCGTGCGGCTGTACCACGACGGCCTCGCGTACCGGGGCGAGCGGATCGTGAACTGGGACGTGGCGGCGCAGACGACCCTCTCGGAACTGGAAATCGACCGCGAGGTCCGCAAGGGCAAGATGACGACCCTGTCGTACAAACTGCGTGACCCGAACGCGGCGGCCAGCAACGGCGAGCCCGGCGAGATCCGCATTGCCACCGTGCGCCCCGAGACGATCTTCGCGGATCAGGCGATCGCCGTTCATCCCAACGACCCCCGTTTCGCTCATCTGGTGGGGCAGGAGGCCCGCATTCCCCTGACCGACCGCTGGGTGCCGATCATCGCCGACGAGGCGGTCGAGATGGAGTTCGGGGTGGGCGCCCTGAAGATCACGCCCGCGCACGACCCCACCGACTTCGAGGTCGGCGAACGCCACGGTCTGAGCCGGCCCAGCGTGATCGACCTGCACGGCAACCTGACCTCCGACGACCTCGTGCCGGAAGCCTTCCGGGGCCTGGAACGCTTCGCGGCCCGCAAGGCGGTCGTGAAGGCCCTGACCGAGAGCGGCGACCTGATCGAGGAGAAGGACCACGACACCGCCATCGGCCTCTCGGAACGCACCAAGGTGCCGGTCGAACCGATCATCAGCGAGCAGTGGTACGTGAAGACCAAACCCTTCGCCGAGCAGGTCCTCGCCGGACTGGACAGCGGCGACATGACGCTGGTCCCCGACCGCTACGGCAAGGTGAACCGCGACTGGCTGGAGAACATCCGCGACTGGAACATCAGCCGCCAGCTGTGGTGGGGCCACCAGATTCCCGCGTGGTACGACGACCAGGGCAACATCTACGTGCCGGACCCCGAGAACCCCGACCTGGACTGCGACCAGGACCCCCGCTACGCGCACCTGAACCTGCGCCGCGACCCGGACGTGTTCGACACGTGGTTCTCCAGCAACCTCTGGCCGTTCAGCACCCTCGGCTGGCCCGACACCGACAGCGAGGACTTCCGCAAGTTCTACCCCACCCAGGTCCTCGTGACCGGCTACGACATCCTGTTCTTCTGGGTGGCCCGCATGCAGATGGCCGCCTACGGCCTGACCGGACAGGCCCCCTTCGGCACCGTCATGCTGCACGGCCTGTACCTGGACGCCAAGGGCCAGAAGATGTCCAAGAGCAAGGGCAACGGCATCGACCCCCTGAACCTGTTCGACCAGTACGGCGTGGACGCCAGCCGCTTCGCCTTCGCGTACCTCTCGACCGGCGGGCAGGACATCCGCCACGACCCGCGCCGCTTCGAGCAGGGCCGCAACTTCGCGAACAAACTCTGGAACGCCGCCCGCTTCGCCCTGCTGCGCCTCGGTGAGGCCCTTCCCAACCTTGAAACCAGCGGCGCCGAGGGCGACGCCGACCTGATCCGCTACGTGCAGAGCGCCCTGGACGACACCGCAGGCGAACCCGTCCGCAGCCGCGACGCCCTGAGCATGCTGCGCGAACGCACGGACCTGAGCCTCGCCGACCGCTGGATCCTGTCCCGCCTGAACGCCGTGACCGCCGAGGCGACCGCGCAGCTGAACGCCTTCGACATCGGCGCCGCCACCCGCACGCTGTACTCGTTCACCTGGGACGAATTCTGCGACTGGTACATCGAGGCCGCCAAACCCGCCCTGGCTGAAGGCAAACTGTCCACGCTGGTCACGCTGAAAGCCACGCTGGAGCACATCCTGAAGATGCTGCACCCCATCATGCCGTTCATCACCAGCGAACTGTACGCCGCGCTCGGCCACCGCCGCCAGCTGGCCGTGCACACCTGGCCGGAACCCGACGCCGCCCTGCACGACGCCGAAGCCACCCGCGCCTTCGACGCCCTGCGCGCCGCCGTCGCCGCCGCCCGCAACCTCAAGAACGAACTCGGCATGGCCCCCCAGGAACGCCTGAACATGGCCGTCGAGGGCGACCTGGCCGGCATCGTGCTGGAGAACGCCCGTGTGGTCGAGAGCATCGCCCGCGTCACCCTGACCACCCTGGAAGGCCGCACCCTGAGCGCCGTCGAGCAGGGCGTCACCCTGCGCGCCCCGCTGGAAGGCACCGTGGACATCGCCGACTGGCTGGGCAAGCAGAAAAAACGCCTGACCGAACTCGACAAGCAGATCAAGCAGGCGCAGAACAAACTCGGAAACGAGAGCTTCGTCGCCCGCGCCCCCGCCGAGGTCATCGAGGAAGAACGGCGCCGCGTGACCGACTTCGGCGCGCAGAAAGAGCGTCTGGAAGCCGTGCTGGCCCAGTTCGAGTAACCCGATGAGAGGAAGGCCGGACCCCGTTGCAGGGTCCGGCCTTCCTGTCTGTCGGGAGCGGGCGTGCCCTCCCTTCAGGTCAGGCGCGACTCCAGGCGGCGGCCTGCGCCAGCGCGTGAACGGCAGCGTCCACGTCCTGCTCGGTGGTGGCGGCCCCGAAGGAGAAGCGCAGAGTGGCGCGGGCGTCGGGTTCGTTCAGGCCCACGGCGGTCAGGACGTGGCTGGGCTGCATGGTGCCGGCGCTGCACGCACTGCCGGCGCTGGCGGCCACGCCGAGCATGTCGAGGTTCATCAGGAGGGCCTCGCCGTCCGCGCCGGGCAGGGTGAGGCTGGCGACCTTGGGACTGCCGTGCGGGGAGTGGTTCAGGCGCAGGTCCGGGATGGCCTGCGCGCCCGCCTCGAACCGGGCGCGCAGTGCGCTGAGGTGGGCGTGTGTGGTTTCGCGCGCCTGCTCGGCGTGGGTGAGGGCCACTCCGGCCGCGTACACCCCGGCGGTGTCCTGAGTGCCGGGGCGGGTGCCGCCCTCCTGCCCGCCGCCGAGCGTGACGGCGTTCAGGTGCGTGCCGCGCTGCACGTACAGGAAGCCCACGCCGCGCGGCCCGCCCCACTTGTGCGCGCTGAACGTGGCGAACGTGACGCCCCAGGCGCCCAGGTCCACCGGCAGCACGCCGGGTGCCTGCACGGCGTCCGTGTGGTACGGCACGCCCCGCGCGGCGGCCAGCGCGGCCAGGGCGGGGGTGTCCTGCACGCTCCCCAGCTCGTTGTTGGCGTGGTGGATGGACACCAGCGCCGTGTCGTCCCGCAGGGCGGCCGCCAGTTCGGCCGGGTCGTACTGCCCGTGCCGGTCGGGGGTCAGGAACGTGACCTGCCAGCCCTGCGCGGCCAGCGCGCGGGTGGGCGCCAGCACCGCCGAGTGCTCGGTGGGCGTGGTGATCAGGTGACCGGGGCGGCCGCGTGCGTCCTGCCACGCGCGGGTCACGCTCAGCAGGACGTGGTTGTCGCCCTCGGTGCCGCCACTGTTGGCGACCAGGGTGCGCGGGTCGGTGTGCAGCGCGGCGGCCACGCGGGCGCGCCCTTCCTCCAGGCGTTCGCGGGCGGCCTGCCCGGCGGCGTGCACGCTGGCCGGGTTGCCGGGTAGGGCCGCCGCCTGTGCGTACGCGGCGAGCGCCTCGGGCGTCATGGGGTGCGTGGCGGCGTAGTCGAGGTAGATCATCACGGGTCAGCGTGTCACGCGGTTCAGGGCGTGACCGTGGCGTAATCCACGCCGTCGCGGCGGATGATGAACACCGCGTCCCCGCGCACCGGGATCGCGCCGGACGCCCGCTGGTTCGCGAGTGTCTCGGCCGGAGCGGCGGACCGGACGACCCGCTCGCCGTCGGCGTCCCGGACCAGGATGGCGTAGTTCCCGGCGGGCAGGTCGGCGGGGAACACGTACTCGAAGTTCACGGTGCGCGCCGCCGCGTCACTGGGCGGAATTTCCGGCGTGGTGGGCGTCTGCGGCGTGGCCGGGACGCTGTCCGGCGTGACCGGGGCGGGTTCGGTCGGCTCAGGCGTGTCCGTCCCGGCGGGCGGTTCCGGTTCGACCGGGACGGGCGGCACGTACGCGGGCGGCAGCGGCAGGTCCCCGGCGGGTCGGCTGGGCGCGCTGTACCGCGCGGACGCGACCGTCAGTTTCACGGGGCTGCCCACGGTCACGCGCACGTACGGCGCGGGCGACTGCTCCAGGACGCTGTTCTCGGGTTTGTCGCTGGGCTGGCGTTCCACCGAGGTGACGACCAGTCCGGCGGCGCGGGCGTGCGCGCGGGCCTGCTCGTACGTCAGGCCGGCCAGTTCCGGCAGCCACGTCTCCTTGCCGCTGACGCCCGTGCTGATCAGCAGCTGCACCGCCTGCCCGCGCTGCGCGCTCGATCCGGCCTCGGGCAGTTGCGCGATCACGCGGCCCTCGGCGGTGTTCGACAGCGTGCCGTCCACCTTCAGGACCTTGCCGATCAGCATGTTGCGGTCCTTCAGGGCGTCGCGCGCCTGATCGAGGTTCATCTCCTCCAGGCGCGGCACCTCGATGGCGGGGGGGTTGTTCACGGTCAGGGTCACGAGGCGGCCCACCGGGAGTTTCGTGCCGCCCGCCGGGTCCTGCCGGATGACGCTGCCGATGGCCCGTCCGCCCGCCTGCCCCTGCGTGTACTCCACGCGGAACCCGGCGTCGGTCAGGGCGCGGGCGGCGACCTTGGCTTCCTGGCCGGTCACGCTGACCACGTCCCGCACCGGGGGGTTCAGGTAGATGGACACCGCCTGCGATCCCAGGTACGCCGCGCCGCCCAGCAGCAGCAGGCCCGGCACGAAGGTCAGCCACGCACCCGGCTCCCGGCGGCGGCGCACCCGGCCCTTCTGGAGGGGCGCGAGCGTCTGCGCGTTGCGCGCCGCGATGTCCTCCGGGGTGCGCGGGGCGTTCAGCGGCGTCAGGTACGCGACCTGCGCGGCCTGATCCTCCACGACCACCTCCGCGTCGGCCAGGGCGTACCCCTGCTCGGCGAGGCGCGCGGCGAGGGCCTGCACGGCGTCCACCGTCTCCTGCGGGCGGACCTTCTGCTCCAGCGTGGCGGCGAGCGGCTGGCCCGCCACGGGTTTCCAGACGGCGTAGTACGCGCCGGGCCGGGCGACCACGTCGGTCAGGCCGGCGGGCTCCAGGGCGCGCAGCGCCGTGCGGTACGCGTGGAACACCTGCCGGTCGGCGGGTGTGGACACCGCGAACCACGCGACATGCCGCGTGACTCCCTCGGCCGCGCGCACCTCGGAGAGGGTCACCATGCCCCCCGCCGAGAGTTCACGAAGAACCTCGTACTTGCCGTCGATGATCCTGACCCTACCCTCCTGACCCGTCATGCGCGTCCCAGCATAGCGCGGCCACGCCGGAACGCGGCGCAGCCGTCCGTCCTGCGGGCCGCGAGGCCGTCCAGGCTGCCGGGCGCGGGGTTCCGGCGGCCCCCGCCCGGCCCGCCGGGGTGCGGGTTAGCGGTCGGGCGTGGCGGCCCGGACCCGCCCGGCCTGGAGGTCGGCGCGGTAGTTCGCCAGTTCCCGTTTCACGACCGGGAGCAGCAGGTACAGCCCGATGATGTTCGGGATGCTCATGGTGAACAGCATGGCGTCACTGAAGTCGATCACGGCGCCCAGGTCCATGCTCGCGCCGATCACGATGAACAGCAGGAACACGCCCTTGAAGACGTTCGTGACGAGTTCGTTCGGCCCGAACAGGTACCGCACGGCGCGGGTGCCGTAGTAGGCGTAGCTGATCATGGTGGAGTACGCGAACATCAGGACCGCCAGCGTCAGCAGCCAGCTGAACCACGGCGCCACGCTGCGGAAGGCGGTGTCCGTGATGCCCACGCCGTCCAGTCCCGACACCGTGTAAGAGCCGGTCACGACGATGGCGAGCGCCGTCATGGTGCAGATGACGACCGTGTCGATGAACGGTTCGAGCAGCCCCACGAAACCCTCCGTGACGGGCCGCTGCGTCTTGACCGGACTGTGGGCGATGGACGCCGTGCCGATCCCGGCCTCGTTGCTGAACGTGGCGCGCCGGATGCCCTGGATCATCACGCCGATCACGCCGCCCGCCACGCCCTGCGGCGAGAACGCGCCCTGCACGATCGCCGCGAACGCCGCCGGAATGGCGCTGGCGTTCACGATCAGGATCGCGGTCACGGACCCCACGTACAGGACCGCCATGAGCGGCACGAGTTTCCCGGTCACGTTCGCGATCGAGCGGATGCCGCCCAGGATGACCGCGCCCACCAGCGCCGCCAGGACCAGACCGGCCAGCCAGCCGTTCCCGGCCAGTGGGCTGGTCGCGCCGCCCGTGGCGTTCACGAGCTGCTGGAACGCCTGGTTGCTCTGGAACATGTTCCCGCCGCCCAGGCTGGCGAACACCATGCACACCGCGAACACGGCCGCCATGACGCGGCCCAGGCGGGCGCGGCCCAGTTCAGCCAGCCCGTCGCGCAGGTAGAACATCGGGCCGCCGTCCACCCGGCCGTCCGGCTGGATCTGGCGGTACTTCACGCCCAGCGTGCATTCCACGAATTTGGTACTCATGCCCAGCAGGCCGGCCAGGATCATCCAGAAGGTCGCGCCCGGCCCGCCCAGGCTGATGGCGACCGCCACGCCCGCGATGTTGCCCAGCCCGACCGTGCCGGACACCGCCGTGGACAGCGCCTGAAAGTGCGTGATGGTGCCGGGCGTGTCCGCGCTGGGCGTGTCGAACCGTCCCCGGACGATCTGGATGGCGTGCCAGAACCCGGTCACGTTCACGAACCGGAACGCCACCGTACACACGACGGCCGCCACGAGCAGCCACACGACGATCAACGGGACCGGCACGCCGCCCACCGGCAGGCTCGCGAACACCACGCCGCTCAGGAAGGAACTGACGGGCGAGACCACCGCGTTGATGCGGTCGTCGAAACTGACGGGACCGGAGGTCGGGGCGGCGGCCAGGGCGGCGCTGGACAGCGCGGCCCCGCACAGGGCGACGCCGGACGGAACGGCGCCGGACGGGAACAGCTTGAAGGCCGCCCGGCGTCCGGCGGACGGGAAGTGGGTCTTACTCATGTCCTCTCACCTTAAACAGACAGGCGGGACCAACATGAAAATCCGCTGAAGTGCCGGTCATCTGACCGCCGGGACGGCAGCGGTTTCCGGCGCCCCGGACGCCGCCGGGCGACTCCCGGTCCGACATGAAGGTCACCGCCCCGGCCGGGCAGCGCCGCGCGGCTTGACCCTCCCGTCACGTCAGGGCCTACGCTGAGGCTCAGGAGGTTTCACCCTGGACGGCACGCGCTGGACGGTGGGGGAGGTCGCGGCCCTGACGGGCGTCAGCGTCCGCACCCTGCACCATTACGACGAGATCGGGCTGCTGCGCCCCGCCGAGCGCAGCGACGGGAATTACCGCCTGTACACGCCGGACGATCTGGTGCGGCTGCGGCGGGTGCTGACCTGGAGGTCGCTGGGCGTACCGCTCACGCAGGTGGCCGGACTGCTGGACGCCCCGCCGGACCTGGAACGCGACGCCCTGCACGCGCACGCCACGCGACTGCGCGACGACCTGCGCCGCACGCAGCACACCCTGCGGCAGGTGCAGGCCCGCCTGGACGCCCTGAACGGCAGGGCAGAGGAGAGCCGCATGAACAACGAGGACATCAGGGCCGCCTTCGACGGCTTCGACCCCGCCCGGTACGAGGCGGAAGTGCAGGAACGCTGGGGCGACACCGACGCCTACCGCCAGAGTGCCGCCCGCACCGCCCGCTACACGCCCGCCGACTGGCAGCGCATCCGCGCCGAGATGGACGCCCTCACCGCCGGGTACGTGGACCTGATGGACGCGGGCGTGCCCCCCACGGACGGGCGGGCGCAGGCGGTCGCGGCGCGGCACCGCGCGCACATCAGCGGGGCGTACTACGACGCCTCGCCGCAGATGATGCGCGGACTGGCGCAGATGTGGGTGGCGGACGAGCGCTTCACGCGCAACATCGATCGGGCGCGGGTCGGACTGGCCGCGTACCAGAGTGCCGCCGTGACCGCCTGGGCCGACGCGCAGGACGGGTAAGGGCCAGGGGACGCGCGCCCGACTGTCAGGCCGCGCCGTGCTGCACGAAGCGGGTGGGGGTCTGCGCGGCGACCTCGGCGGCCTCGCGCGTCAGGCGCTGCCACTCGGCGCGCATCCCGTCCGGGCCGAGGACCTGCACCTGCGGCCCCCAGGACAGCAGCCACGGAAGGACGCTGCGGGGCACGCCCCCGGCGGCGTGCGGCACCAGCAGGGGCGCGTCCACGCTGCCGTCCGGGTTGATGCTCGGTTCTCCCAGGCAGCCATACCCGCCTTCCAGCACGCGGAATGTCGCCTCGCCCGTGAAGCGCAGGGTGACCGTCATGCCGGGCACACCCGTGGCGGGCAGCGGCGTGACCGGCAGCGCGGGCGTCTGCGCCGGGTCGAGGGGGTCGGGCGTGAAGGTCTGCGGGTCCAGCGTGACGTGCAGCATCCGGCTCAGGCGGTACGTGCGGACCTCACCCGCGTGGTCGGGGTCGCGGCCCACGACGAGCAGATCGCCGCTGACCGGGTGCGCCTCGATCCGCAGGGGGTGCAGCCGCGCGGCGCGCCGCGTGCCGGGCTGCCACTCCTGAAAGCGGATGGGGCGGCAGGTCAGCCACGCCTGCGTCACGGCTTGCAGCGCGAGGTCGGGCGCGGCGGGGCGCGACGTGACGCGCGGGCGGGGCAGGGCCGCGCGGACGTGTGCGGGCAGCGCGTCGGCCAGCGCGGCGCGCAGCGGGGCGAGGCTGGCCGCCGGTTCGCTTCCGCGCGCCGCAAGGGCGTCCAGGCCGCGCAGCAGGGTCAGTCGCGCCGCGCCGTCCAGCTCCGGCGTGCCGATCACGTACCCCTGCGGTGGGCCGGGCAGGACGCGCAGCCCGGGTTCCAGGGTCTCCAGTTCGCGCAGGTCGCGCGCCGTGACGGCCAGGGTCTGCCCGGTGGCCGCCGCGAGTTCCGCGACGGTGTGCGGCCGGGCGCGCAGCAGGCGGGCCAGGAGGAACAGGCGCTGGACGGGGCTCTGGGCACGCTCGGGCTGCTCGTCGGGGGTCATGCCCCCAGTCTGCGGAACGGGTGTCCGCAGAACGTCCGTATTTATGAGAATGGTCTATCAATAGTGGTCAATCCGGCCCTCCAGCCAGCGCCCGCTCCTCCCGCCACTCCAGCACCCACGGGTCGAAGCGGCCCTCGCAGAAGAAATCCTCCCGCCCCCGCCTCGGCATGGAGGGTTCCTCCCAGCGCGGCGCGTCCGACAGGCGCAGCACGCCGCCGTCCACCGTCAGCGCCCCCGGCCAGCCCAGCAGCTCCCGCAGGGCCGCCACCGCCGCACTCAGCGCCTTGCGCCGCGCGGTCGGCGTTTTCCCCGGCAGGTCCAGCGCGTCCAGCGCCCGCTCGCGCGCCACCTGCCCGCCCGCCGTCACCAGCAGCGCCAGCAGGCCCGCCTCGGGCCGCGTGGAGCGCAGCGGCAACTCGTCCCCGGACATCCACATCCGCACCGGCCCGGCCAGACTGACCCGCACCGTCCATTCCGGCGGCGCGAACGTCACCACCGCGTACTGCTCCAGCAGCGCGGGCAGATACGCACGCACCCACGACCACCGCAGCGTCGCCAGCTGCGCGCGGATGCCGTCACCCGGCGGCAGCGGCTCACCCCCCGCCTGCCGGGCGCACTCCGCACGGGCCAGCCACGAGAGGGTCCCCGCATGCTGCGAGTAACTGTCCGCGCGGCTCAGGGCTTCCTGGGCGCGCGGCAGATCCCCCGCGTGCAGGTACGCCAGCGCCAAGTGGTTGAGGATCGCGTGCCGACCCGAGTCCAGCACCCGGTGCAGCGCGGCCGCCTCCTGCGCCATCAGGACAGCCTCGAACGTCTGCCCCATGAGGGCCAGTGCCGTCGCGCCCAGGACGAGCGTTGAGGCCAGCCTATCCGGAACGGAGACGTGCTCACGGGCTGTGGCCGCAGTCTGGATGGTCACGTGGTACTGAGTCAGGTTCAGGGTCAGCATTGCCCGCGGCAGGAACAGTTCTGAAGCGAGCAGGCCGTCCTGAGCGATTGCTTCCGCCTTTCGCAGGGCAGTCAGCGCTGCGCCCGGCTGATTGGTATCGAGGGCAATGGCCACGAGCGTCCGGTAGACGTAGGTGGAGGTCGTCGGGTCATGTCGCAGGTCACCCAGCGCCCGCGTGAGTTCGGTGGTCGCCTCGCCTAATTCCTGGTGGTGTTGTAGGTCGAAGGCGAACTGAACGCGGGCCAGCCCCCGGTAGATGGGTGGTGCCTGAGCGATCTGGAAGCGGTACAGCTCCTTCCAGTGGGGGTGATCGAGCATGGCGGCGGCACCCGCCAGCTGCGTGAGGGTCAGCGAACGGGTGGGGCCATCGGGTGCCTGCAGGACGCTGAACCGCGCGAGATTCAGGGCCAGTTCGCTGCGCCGGTGAATCAGGTGCAGGTGCGCCCGGAACGGCAGGAGCTGTTCGGCGGGTCGGGTTTCCAGCAGGTCGTCGAGCTGGCGGTGCTGCATGCCCCGGAAGTACAGCCATGCCAGGGCAAGGCCGCCCAGTTCACTGTTCAACCAGTCCTGCGGGACTTCCGGCAGGGCCGCGATGATCGGGAGAACGTCTGCCGCTCTGTGGGCGTGCTGAGCCGCCTGGATCAGGTGCTTCAGTGTCCCCTCTGCGTCGTCACGGAGCAGCAGTTGCCGGAGCGGGATCAGGGGATCTGGCACAGCGAGAGCTTAGCGGCTTGGCGTCAACCACGGGGCCGATCTTCGTCATATCCCAAAAGGGGCGAATTCTGCTCATGGGTGATGTCGTTGAACAGGCGGAAGATCCAGATCAAAAAATACGCTGAAAACATAACAAAGCTCCAGTCGCGGCCTGTCCGGTGTCCGTGGGGTGCCGGACAGTCTGGGCCGACTGTGGGTGGGGGAGGTGGCGCGGCCAGCAGAGCGGGATGTCACCCGTTTTGGGCCGCCAGTGGGCGTGGAACGTCGTTCACCTCAGGCGTGGCTGGGGTGAAGGGTTCGGATGGAGCGTGGATTGAATCGGGAGTTCAGGGTCGGTCGGGAGTGCCCTGAGGACTATGTAAATTATAGAACAATGTCACCGATTTCGCAAATAGCAGAATAAGCGTATTGAGGAATGCGCCACCTCACCCAGGGACGGCACGCCAGATCACCGACGCCACCCCGGCCCCTCAGCAGGCCACAACCCCTACGGACATAAGAAAAAAGGCGGCCCACGCCGCCCCGATTCCCCAACCCCGCCTTCAGATCACACGCCGTTCCGGCAACGTCACCCCGCGACTCAGGCGTGCCTCCAGCCCGCGCACCAGCCGCGACAGCACGAACGTCAGCAGGAAATACACCAGCGCCAGCACCGCGTACACCTCGAACTGCCGGTATGTGGCGTTCGTGATGTACCGCCCCTGACTGAACAGCTCCTGCAAGGTCACCGCGCTCGCCAGACTGCTGCCCAGAATCAGGCTGATGAACTCGTTCCCCAGCGCCGGCAGCGCCACCCGCCAAGCCTGCGGCAGCACCACGAACCGCAGCGCCTGCCCCCGGCTGAGGCCCAGACTGCGCGCCGCCTCCGCCTGCCCCGCCGGAACACTGCTCATCCCGCCCCGCACGATCTCACTGGTGTACGCCGCCGAGTACAACCCCAGCGCCAGCACCGCCGCCGGGAACCCCTCCAGCGTCACGCCCAGCGCGGGCAGCCCGTAGTACACCACCGACAGCAGCACGATCAGCGGAATACCCCGCACCACCGTCACGTACGCGTTCCCCAGCGCGCCCAGCACCGGCACGCGCAGCACCCGCGCGGCCCCCAGCGCCGTGCCCACCAGCACCGACACCAGCAGCGCGCACCCGCTGACCGCCAGCGTCAGGCCCAGCCCCGACAGCAGCAGCTGCGGGTACTCGCCGGACAGCACCGTCCGGAAGCCCGTCAGAATCTCGTTCAACACCCGCCTCGCCCGCAGGCCGTCAGGCCGCTCATCCTGGGAACCGTCACGCCCCCGAGCATAGCGCGGCCCCACCAGTGCTGCCCGGCCCGTGAAGCGAAAAGTGAATGCGCAGACGGTCACCTGACAGGAACCCGCTACGCTGGAAGGCAGCGGGTCAACGTGACCTGCCCTTCGACCGGGCCCCCGCACGCAGCGGGCGCGGCCCGACGCCCGCCCCGACCGGCGGGCCACACGGGAAGAGTGAAACACCATGTCCATCACCTGGACGAACACGAGCGCCGCCACACAACTCAGCATCCGCCTGGACCGCCCGCCCCCCGGAGCCCCGAAGGCCAGCTGACCCGGCCCCCGCCCCCACACCGGGGGCCGGTCGCGTCATCCCCGCACGCCAGCGTCCGCACGCGGACCGGCGTGACCCTTCAGCTCACCCCGCCCTGCGCGCGGGGAAGGAACGGTGTTGTCTCATGCGCGCCTGGACGGCGCTACTGTGCGCCATAGCCCTGGAAGTCACGGGCACCCTCAGCCTCAAGGTCATGACCAGCGGGCCCGCCGGCCCCGGACTGGAACTGATTCTCACCTACGCCCTGCTGGCCGGCTCGTACGTGCTGCTGTCCCGCGCGTTCCGGCAGATTCCGGTCGCCGTGGCCTTCGCCGTCTGGGAGGCCGCCGGCCTGATCCTCATCACGGGCCTGGGCGCCCTGATCCTCGGCGAGCACCTGACACCCACGCAACTGGCCTCCCTGACCGCCCTGAGCCTCGGCGCGGCCCTGCTGCACCACGGCACCCGGCACACCCCCCGGCCGGCCACCCCGCCCGCCGCCGACCCGCCCCGCCCGGCCCCCGCCCTCCGCCAGGAGCCCGCATGAACCCGGCCGCCATCCTGTTGATCCTGGGGGCCGTCACGCTGGACATCCTCGCCAACGTCCTGCTGAAACGCTCGGACGGCTTCCGGCACCGGCGACCCGGACTGGCCGCCATCGCCCTGATCCTGCTGGCCTTCACGCTGCTCGGCGTCGCCGTGCAGCACATGCCGGTCGCCGTCGCCTACGCCGCGTGGGGCGGGCTGGGCATCGTCACGACCGCCCTGCTCAGCCGCCGCATCGACGGAACGCACCTGACCCCCACCGCCTGGGCCGGCCTGACCCTGATCGTCGGGAGCGTCGTCGTTCTCAGCAGCGGCCACTGATCCCGAAGTCCGCTCGGCTTGAACGGTGTTTGCACACCATTCACTCGGAGTGGCTTATGGATTCCGTCTGTTTCGCCGGCAACCCGGAACATCGCTGGGTTGCCAGCTCCACGCCCGGAACCCGCTTCGGCTCCTACTCACTCCGAGTGGGCCTTACTTCTGCACGATCCAGCGGTTCAGCAGTTTCTGGTACTCCCCGCTGGCCTTCAGGCGCGCCAGCGTCTTGTTCGCGGCGGCGGCCAGATCACTGCCCTTCTTGAAGACCATGCCGTAATCCTCGGCGGCCAGGTCCTTGCCGGCCTGCTCGAACTGGCCTGGCAGGCGTTTTTTCAGGTCCGTGACGGTCGGGGCGTCCCCGATCAGCGCCGCGACGCGTCCGGCGCGCACGTCGGCCAGTCCGGCCGCGAAATCGTCGTACACCTTCAGGGTCGCGCCCCTGGGTTTGAGCAGGTCGTTCGCCACGAACTGCCCGGTGGTGTTCGCCTGCACGCCGATCACCTTGCCCTTCACGTCGGCCGGCCACGCGAACTTGCCGGGGTTCCCGGCGCGTACGATGAACACCTGCGCGCTGCGGTAGTAGGGCTGGCTGAACGACACGACCTTCGCGCGTTCGTCCGTGATCGTGATGCCGCTCATGGCCATGTCCACCCGGCCGGACGTGACGGCCTGCGGCATCAGCGATCCGAAGCCCACCGCGCGGATCTCCAGCCGCACGCCCAGGTCCTTGGCCACGGCCCGCGCGATGTCGATGTCGAAGCCCTGGATCTGCCCGTCGGCGCCCTTGAATTCGAACGGCGCGAATGTCGGGTCGGTGCCCAGCACCAGCACGCCCTTCTTCTTCACCTCGGCCACCGTCGCCGCGTGCGCCGCGCCCGCCAGGGCCGAACCGAGGACTGCCGTAACCATCAGGAAACGCTTCATGCGCCCAGCATAGAACCCCGCGCGGCGCGGCGTACCCTGCCTGCATGGAATGGCCCGCCCCCACCGACTTCGTTCACGGCGACCCCCTCCCGGCCCCCGACACCTGGACGCGGCCGGGGCTGGTCATGACCTTCAACCTGGAATGCCCCGGCTGCGTGTCGCGCGGCATTCCGTTCCTGAAGCGCCTGCACGCCGAATTCGGCGACTCGGTGCACCTGCTGGCGGTGCATACCAGCCACGGCCACCGCCTGCTGCCCGGAGAGGAGGTCGTGCCCACCCTGCAGAAGTTCGCGCGGGACTACGCGAAACTGCCGTTCCCGGTCGCGCTGGACCTGAGCGGCGACCTGGCCCGAGGCTGGCGGACCGAGGGCACCCCGCACTGGCTGGCCTTCGCGCCGGGCGGCGAGTTGATCCGCAGCGTGTATGGCAGTCAGGAGAACGCCCAGACCAGACTCCAGTACCTGCTGGAAGAATGGACCGGGCGCGCCGACCCTGCCGGGTCGTGACGGGGTCTAGCCCTGACCGGGCCGCAGCGGCAGGGTCCGCAGACGCTCGCCGGTCAGGGTGAACACCGCGTTCGCCACGGCCGCCGCCGCCGGACCCATCACGGGTTCCCCCATGCCCTGCGGTTCGTCGCCACTCTCGACGAGCAGCACCTCGACCGGCGGCGCGTCCCGCATGGGCAGGAGGCGGTAACGGTCGAAGTTCGACTCGACCACCCGGCCGTCCTGAATGGTCAGTTCCTCGTGCAGGGCGGAACTCAGGGCCATCATCACCGACCCCTGCGCCTGGAGCCGCGCGCCGTCCGGGTTGATGACCAGTCCGGGGTCCACGGCGACCGTCACGCGGTGAACCTGCACGCGCCCCTCCTGCACCGAGACCTCGGCCACCAGCGCCGAGGCGGTCCCCAGGTCCAGGCAGCAGGCCACCCCGCGCGCCCGGCCTGCCGGCAGGGGCGTGCCCCACCCGGCCGCCTGCGCGGCGCGTTCCAGCACCCCGCGCAGTCGCCGCCCGTCCTCGCCGGACCCCAGGTGCTGCAGCCGGAACGCCAGCGGGTCCGCGCCCGCCGCGTGCGCCAGTTCGTCCATGAAGCTCTCCAGCGCGAACGTGTTCGGCAGGACACCCAGCCCCCGCCAGTACCCGGTCGGGACGGGCAGCGCCTCGCGGCGGTTCACGACCCGGTACGCCGGGAAGTCGTACGGCATGAACTGCCCCAGCAACCCGCCCGGATCGAAGCCCAGCGCGTCCCGCACGAACTCCGGTATGCCCGTCTGCCCCCAGATGATGTCGCCGCCCGCCGTGAACTGCTCCACGCCCCGCAGCCGCCCGTCCGGGTCCACACTGCCGCGCAGGACGTGATGGGTGGGCGGCCGGTAGAAGGCGTGCTGGAGGTCCTCCTCGCGCGTCCAGCCGACATGCACGGGCTTCCCGACCGCCGCCGAGAGCCGCGCGGCCTCCAGCGCCGCGTGCTGCCCCGCCTTGCGCCCGAAGCCCCCGCCCAGCTGGGTCGGGTGGACCAGCACCTCGCGGTCCTTGCCGAACACGTCACGCAGGTCGTCGATGACCATCTGCGGGTACTGCGTGGACGCCCACACCTCGATCCGTCCGCCCGCCTTCACGTCCGCCAGCGCCGCCAGCGGTTCCAGGTGCGCGTGCGCGGCCAGCGGCGTGCGGTACTCGCCCTGCACCACCGTCCCCCCCGAGAGGGCCGCGCGGACATTCCCGCGCCGCCGCAGCACCGACCCCGACCCCGCCTGAATCTGCGCGTCCAGATCGGCGCTGCTGGCGGTCGTGCCGCCCTCCCAGCGCAGGTCCAGGGAAGGCAGCGCCGCGCGGGCCTGCGTGCGTGTCCGCGCGACCACGCCCGCGAACCCCGCCCCGGCGTCGATCACGACCCGCACCACGCCCGGCTGCCGCCCCGCCGCGCCCGCCGACGCCGACACCAGCCGCGCCCCGAACCTCGGCGGACGCGCCACCGCCCCGAACAGCATGCCCGGCAGCCGCGCGTCGTACCCGTACGTGGCCGTGCCGAGCACCTTGTCCCGGAAGTCCGTGCGCGGCATGGCCCGCCCGATCCGCTTGAACTCCCGCCGCGCCTTCAGGGCAGGCGTGGCCTCCGGAATCACCCACTCGCCCTGCTTGCCCGCCACGACCTGCGCGTACCCGATGCGCTCGCGCGAACCCGCCACGAAGAACGACCCACCGGCCGCCGTCAGCCGCGTCGCCGGGACGCCCAGCTGCCGTGCCGCCTCCTCCCGCAGCAGCTCGCGCAGGGTCGCCGCCGCCTCACGCAGCGGGCGGTACAGCGCCTTCACGCTCGTCGAACCGAACGTGAACATCGTTCCGCCCGCGTACCCGCGCGCCGTGTCCGCCTGCCGCACCGTCAGCTGCTCGGGCGTGACCTCCAACTCCTCCGCCGCGATCTGCGCCAGCGCCGTGTGAATGCCCTGCCCCATCTCGATCTTCGGCACGAAGAACGTCACCCCGGCGGGCGTCACCTCGAACCACAGGTCCGGATTGCGGGGCGCGTCCTGCGGGCCGGTGCCGTTCTCCTCGATGTAGTCCACGATTGCCGGGCGGCCCGCGTTCAACGCCAGCGGCACCCCCACCACCAGCAGACCCGCGCCGCTGCCCAGCCCGATCAGCACCCGGCGGCGTGTGACGGGCTTCATCCGTCCTCCCGCTTCAGTTCCGCCGCGCGGGCGACCGCCCGGCGGATCGCGTTGTACCCACCGCAGCGGCACAGGTTCACGCCCGCCGCCTCCTTGATCTGCGCGTCCGTGGGGTTAGGCGTGCGCTCCAGCAGCGCCGCCGCCGACATCAGGTGCCCCGGCAGGCACCACCCGCACTGCAAAGGGTTCTCCAGGAACGCCCGCTGCACCGGATGCAACTGCTCCCCGTGTGCCAGACCCTCCACGGTCGTCACCTCCCGCCCCGCCGCCGCCCGCGCCGGAGTCAGGCACGCCCGCGCCACCTGCCCGTCCAGCAGCACCGTGCAACTGCCACACGCGCCGATCCCACACCCGTAATGCGTGCCGGTCAGGCCCAGCTCATCACGCAACACCCACACCAGCAGCTCGTCCGGGTACGCCACCTCGCGCCGCCGCCCATTCACGCTTAACTGCACGCCACCCGCCACACGAAGCCGATCATGCCGCCATGATACGGACCCGCCAGAAACGGAACAGTCCGCGTGGGCGCAGATCGGGGCGGAGCAACAGCCCGTGCCCCCACGGCCACCAGTGAAACGCCCAGCCCGCACTTCCAGTCGCGGCTGGAAGAAGGGGCCGGGCGAGGCGCCGAGGAAGCGGGTTAGCGGGCGTCCGACGTCGCCTGAGCCGGCACGAACACGCCGGACTTCAGGTCGCTCAGGGGGACGTTCGTGATCCGCACGAGCAGGGCGCTGCGGCGACCCCCGGACAGGTACGGCCCGAGCTGATCGATGCTGGAGACGAACCGGAGCTGCCGGTCCTGACTGTGGACGCTCAGCCGACCCTGGGCATCCACCTTGCCGGCGTCCACCATGAAGTTCGTGCCGCCGCGACTGGTGACGAGCATGACAGCCTCGCCTTTCTGGAGTCTCGTCGAGATCAGGTGTTCAGGGCCGGTCTTTGTCCCGACAAAGTAACTGCCCCAGACGGGTTGGCCGATCAGCGCCGACAGGAACACGCTGTTGCTGGAGTTGTAGAACGCAGCCCCGATGTCCTCCGGGCCTGCATTCAGCAGGAGGGTGGCGTCGCCCACCTGCATGCGTGGGGAGGTGTACCCGCTGAAGCGTACGGAACGGGTCCGGGTCAGCAGGTCGACGACGCTGCTGGCGTCGAAGAACGCCACGCCGTCACGGGTAAACCGCGCGTTGACTGAAGTGCCCCCCAGGGCCAGTGACCGGCCGTTCCGGCTGAGCGTGACCCCCTGGGTTTCCAGGGCGCGGGTGACGTCAGTGCCTTTCAGGAAGACACCCTTGTTGACCTCGTGGTCATTGAAGGTGTAACAGGTGACGCCGCCCTTCTCGCTGACGATGGTGATGTTGTCTCCGGAGGGTTTGGTGCCGCGCACGCAGCTCGGCTTGACGGGTGCCTGCCGGACGACGGTGAGGGTCGTGCTGGTCGCGCCGCTGCCCGCCAGGGCGTACAGTCCGGCGCTGAGAGCAAGGGCGAGGGTTCCGGCGGCGAGGATGAAGTTTGGCATGATGTACACCTTTGCCATGCCCAGGGTCACGTGGGCGGGTGGCCCGAGTTCGCGGATGGCCTGGGCGGTGGCCTGAGTGGGGGTGAGGCCGGTCAGGGTCAGGTGGTCGGCGCGCGTCAGGACGTGCTCTTCGAGTTCGTCCCAGAGTTCCTGGCGGCGTGCTTCCGGTAGGCCCCAGGTGGCGCGGCGCAGGTAGGCGGTGAGTGCGCGGGGGGTGGTGTGGGTGGCGGTGGTCATGCGCCGTTCCGGCCGAGCTGCTGCACGGCTCCGGTGAAGGCGGCGAATTCCTGGCGTTTGGTGTTCAGTGTTTCGCGGCCCCGGTCGGTGATGGCGTAGTACTTGCGGGGTTTGCCGTTGCGGCCGGTTTCGCCGTGCTGCGCGGCCAGCAGGCCTTCGGCTTCCAGGCGGTGCAGGGCGGGGTAGAGGCTGCCTTCCTTGAAGTCGAAGTACCCGCCGGTGCGGTCGCGGGCGGCCTGGATGATCGCGAAGCCGTACAGGGGCTGCTGTTCGAGGAGGGTCAGGAGGATCAGGTCGAGGTTGCCGCGCAGCAGGTCTGGGTTCATGGGTGCTCCGGTGTGGGGCTTTGGCCGCGTGGCGTCCCGCGTGGTTGCCGCCCCTGCATAGCTATGTCTGTCTACATAGTCTGCCTTGGCTAGCTTGCCGTCAAGCCCAGTCTGTCTATGTAGTGGGTGGCCGATGCACCGGAGGGACTGAACGGCCACACTGGACCCATGCGCCCCTGGATGTTGACCGCCCCGCAGGCCCACCTCCCCGGATCTGCCACCACTGCATTCCAGGCCGCGTGGGACGCCCGCGACCCGGCCCTCCTGCCGCCCGAGACACCCCGCTGGCTGTTCCTGCGCTGGCTTCAGGGGCAGGGCGTCCTGTTCCACGGCTCCCCGCAGGCCGGACTGACCGTCTTCGAGCCGCGCACGCCGCATGACCTGAGCGCCGACGACTTCAGCAAACGTACGGGCGTGTTCGCCACCTCCGACGCGCTGTGGGCCTTGATGTACGCCCTGCGGGAACGCAGTCGGGTGAAGCGCATGGTGAACGCTGCCCTGCAGGTGCAGCAGACGGGCAGTTGGAGCGAGACACGGTACTTCCTGTCTCTGGCCCCACAACCGGACCTGACCGTGACGGGTGGTCAGGAACTGCTCTCGACCGGCTTCGTGTACGTCCTGCCACCAGACGGCTTCGAGCGGATGCCGGACTATGACTGGCCGGGTCTGGGACGGGTGCGCGAACCGCACCTGATCTGCCCGCAGCCTGTCCGGCCACTGCTGGCGGTGCCGGTCACGCCGGCCGACTTTCCCCTGCCGGTGCGCCTGCACGACGCCGCCACGGTCGACGCCCGTTGCGCGGCCGATCCGTGGGGGTTTCCCTGGCTGGACTGACCCGGATTCAGGGGAGTCCCGGTGGTCAGGGCGTCTGTTCTTCCACGTTCAGGGTGCTGCTGTCGGTGTCCTCGCTGGTCACGTCGGGGGTGGGTTGGGTGTACGTGCCGGCCTGTTCGGCGGCGGCTTCGGCGTCGCCTCGGTCCACGTAGCGGAACGTTTCGTCGTTCAGGCTGGTGACGGTGACGGTGTAGTCGCTCAGGCGCTGGGGATCCAGGGTCACGACGCTGGCCTTGACGGTGGCGGCCATGTCGGCGCTCAGGGCGTAGTCGCCCAGCAGGGCCGAGGTGCAGGGCTGGCCGTTCAGTCCGGCGGGCAGTTGCTGGGGCGTGGCGGTCGCGCGGGCGCGTTCGAGGGCCGTGACGCACTGCGTCCGGAAGTACAGGGCGTTGTCGTGCCGGAGTTGCCGGGCGCGTTTCTCGTTGTGGGCTTCGAACATGCCGCTGCACGAGGCCAGCAGGACCGGGAGGGTCAGCAGGGGCAGCAGGAACAGGGGAGACCGGGGCATGAACCGAGTGTAGGGGGCCGGTCGGCGCGGCGTTGCGGCAGGTGCGTCCGCCAGACCAGGGTGCAGGGCGGAGGCGGCGGGGACGTGAAAACCCCCCGGACCGCTGGGGCGCCGGGGGGAAGTATCAGAGGCGGGCGATCAGTCGATGCTGACGCGCCAGCGCCATTCGCTCGCGCGTTTCATGACGTGGGCGATGCCGCCGGTGATGGCGAGCTTCTGGTTCCAGGGGAGTTTCATCCAGCCGACGGCCATCAGGCCGCCCAGGCTGACGAATTCGCCCAGGGTGGTGGGTTCGTAGGCTTCGAGTTCCTCGCCCTTGGCGAGTCGCATGATGTTCTTGCCGGTCAGGCGGCCCTGCTGCCCGGCGTGCTGGGCGGTGGTGGGCACGGGTTTGCCTTCCTGGTTCAGGGCGAGGCCCATGTCACCGATGACGAACACTTCGGGGTAGCCCTTGGCGCGCAGTTTGTCGTCCACGGCGATGCGGCCGCCGGGGCCTTTTTCCAGTTTCTCGCCCTTGACGATGTCGCGGGCCTGGATGCCGCCGGTCCAGATGATCTTGCCGGCGCCGATGACTTTCTGCTCGCCGTCGGCGGTCTGCACGGTGACGGTGTCGGCGGTGGCCTGCATCAGGCGGTGCCCGACGAGGATGTGGATGCCGTACTCCTCGAGGGTCTTCTGGGCCTTGGCGCGCAGGGCGTCGTCCAGGATCGGGAGGATCTTGGGGCCGGCCTCGACGAGGTAGATGTTGAAGGGGGGCAGGCCGCGTTCCTTGGTCAGGAGCTGGGCGCGCTGCGCGAGTTCCGTGACGAGCTCCACGCCGGTCAGGCCGGCGCCGCCGACGACGATGTCGCGGTTGCCCTGGTACTCGGTGGTGTAGGCGCGGTTGACGAAGTTGAAGATCTCGTCGGCGTCGCTGAGCTGCTTGAGTTCGGCGGCGTTCTCGGCCAGGCCGGGAATGCGGTAGAAGTTGGTGACGCTGCCCAGGCCGACGACCAGGGTGTCGTAGGTCAGGACGCGGCCGTCTTTCAGGGTGACTTCGCGCTCGTCGAGGTTGACGCCTTCGACCTGCGCCTGTTCGAGGTTCACGCCGGTGCCGCGCAGCAGCGGGGCCAGGGGCAGGGTGACGGGGGTGTTGTGCGCGGCGGCCTCGTGGAGGCGGGTTTCGAAGGTGTGGTAGGCGTTCTGCTCGACCATCAGCGCTTCGAGTCCGGGCGCGGGTTTCATTTTCGTGGCGACAGCAAGGCCGGAGTAACCAGCACCGAGGATGAGGGTCTTCATGTCAATCTCCTGTGAACGAATTCACGAGTTCTGTGGGCGGTCGGCCTACTCCCCCGCAAACGCCGTCGGAATCACGTGATCCCGAATTCGGCAACAGTGTACATCTTACACCAAATCGGTCATGGGTGACCCGCTCACCCACAACACCACGAAGCGTGCGTCCATAACGCAGGAACACCCACAATGCCCGCGCGCCCCCACACGGCGCGCCCGGCCCTACGACGCCAGCAGCGCGGCCCGCCGCGCCCGCACCACCCCCACACGCGGATCCCCCGCCGGCAGGACCGACTCCAGCAGCGACAGGACCTCCAGGTCATCGAAACGCGCCACGTACTGCCACAGCAGCGCCGGGTCCCGCACGGCGCACACCGCGCGGCGCAGCGCCCCGTCCAGGTACGCGCGCCAGTACGACAGCAGCGGCGACTCGCTGAGCGGCAGAGGCGGCCCGCCGAACAGGTCCAGCGCACCCCCCACGTCCCCCGCCAGCAGCCGCCGCTCCAGCCGCAGCAGGTCCAGGTCCACCGGCACGCTCAGCCGGTACGGCCGCGACGCGATCTGCCCGCCCAGCAGCCCGCGCAGGGTACTGACCTCGGACTTCAGGGTGCTGGCCGTGATCGGCGCGTCCCCGTACATGTGCGCGTGCAGGGCGTCCAGCGTCAGGCCGTCCGGGTGCAGCGCCAGCACCGTCAGCAACTCCAGCTGCCGGGGCGTCAGGTGCAGCGCGCGGCCGCCCAGCTGCACGGACGGCGACCCGCACAGCGTCACCCTCAACCCCACCTGCGGTCCCGCCGCCAGCTGCGACTCGATCCGCTGCGCGTAATGCTGCGCGCTCGCCAGACCCAGCGGCGTGCTCTGGTGCCACACGGTACTCAGGTTCAGCACGCCCAGCAGCGTGCCCTGCGCGTCCCGCAGCGGCGCGCCGTAACACACCCAGTCATGCACGGCCTGCACGTAATGCTCGGCGGCGAACACCTGCACCGCCCGCCGCTCCCGCAGGGCCAGCGCCAGCGCGTTCGTGCCGACGCTCTGCTCGTCCCAGTGGCCGCCCGGCACGAAGTTCAGGGCGCGGCCCAGCCGCTGCATGCGCGCACTTCCGGCCGTCCAGAGCAGCTGCCCGCGCGCGTCGGCCAGCGCGACCATCAGGTCGCCGTCCTGCGCCAGCGCACTCAGTTCCGGGCGCAGGTCACGCGTGGCGAACTCCAGCGGCGATCCCGCCCAGGCGGGCGTCTGATCCGACACCGGGGCCGTCAGGCGGTCCGGCGCGACCGACGCCGCCGACCGCTCCCACGACGCCAGCACCCCCGCCGGCAGGGACGGCGCCCCCGGCCCCGCCCCGCCCCAGCCCCCGACCCGGTCGGCCCCGCCGCGCGACACGAACCGCTGCCAGGCGCTCACGCGCCGCTGCCTTTCCAGTACGAGTCGCTCGTTCATCGCGTCCCCTCCCCGGTTCCCGCCGGCGGCCCGGCCCGGCTCCTCCGACGTCGGCCTGCCAGCGCAGCGCCCGCACCCCGCGCCTCTGCGGCGCGTGCTGTTCGGGTTGAAATCCGTTGCAGACCTCAACCGGAGTCCGGATGACTTCCCTGACTTGCTGACCCGCCCAGGCTACCACGCGCCGCCCGCACCCCCCACCCGTGGGCAGTCCTCGTGGGTGGGCACCGGCACCCTTTTCCAACCTTTTTTGTGTTTGAATGGACGGGTCACACAATCCAGTCCCGGCGGCCGGTCACTCGCGGCCGCGCGCCACGCAGTCCCACCGGAGGTCCGCATGAACGTCACCCTGACCGTGAACGGCAAGTCCTACACCCGCGACGTGGAGCCCAGAACGCTGCTCGTGCATTTCCTGCGCGAGGAACTCCTGCTGACCGGCACGCACGTCGGCTGCGACACCAGCCAGTGCGGCGCCTGCACCGTCCACGTGAACGGCGACGCGGTCAAGAGCTGCACGCTGCTCGCCGTGCAGGCCAGCGGCATGGAGGTCACCACCATCGAGGGCATCGGCACGGTCGCGGACCTGCACGCCCTCCAGACCGGCTTCTGGGAGGAACACGGCCTGCAGTGCGGCTTCTGCACGCCCGGCATGATCATGAGTTCCGCCGAACTGCTCAGGCACACGCCCAACCCCACCGAGGACCAGATCCGTCACCACCTGGAAGGCAACCTCTGCCGCTGCACCGGCTACCACAACATCGTCCGGGCCGTGCAGCACGCGGCGGGCGCCATGCAGGGAGCCGGTCAGGCCGCCGACGACTGACCCCCGCGCCGACGCACCCCACCGACCGCAGGTTCCCAGGCCGGGCGCCGGCCGCGCCCCAGCTTCACCGTCCACTCCCAGGGAGGCACCACCCCATGAGCGACACCAGAACCGAGAAGTACTTCGGGCAGGCCCTCAAGCGCAAGGAAGACCCGCGCTTCATCACGGGCACCGGCAACTACACCGACGACATCGTCATTCCCGGCATGCTGCACGCCGCGATGGTCCGCAGCCCCTACGCGCACGCGAAGATCAGCGGCATCAACACGGACTCCGTGACCGGCCTGCCCGGCGTGGTGAAGGTCCTGACCGGCCAGGACGTCGCGGACGCCGGGCTGGGCAGCATCCCGGTCGGCTGGCTGCTGCCGGACCTGAAGACCCCCGCGCACCCCGCCATCGCCCTGACCGAGGCGAACCACGTCGGGGACATCGTGGCCGTCGTGATCGCCGAGACGCGCGCCCAGGCCGAGGACGCCGCCGCCGCCCTGGAAGTCGACTACGAGGCCCTGCCCGCCGTGTCCACCGCCGGGGCCGCCATCGCCGACGGCGCGCCGCTGGTGCATGACGACGTGCCGGGCAACGTGGCCTTCAACTTCGAGATCGGTGACGAGGCCGCCACCAGCGAGGCCTTCAGGGGCGCCGCCCGCCGCGTCAGCGTGAAACTGAAAAACCACCGGCTGGTCGCCAACCCCATCGAGCCGCGCTCCAGCCTCGCGCAGTTCACGCCCGCCAGCGGCGAGTACCTGCTGTACACCACCAGCCAGAACCCCCACATTCACCGCCTGATTCTCGCGGCGTTCGTGATGAGCATCCCCGAACACAAACTGCGCGTGATCTCGCCCGACGTGGGCGGCGGTTTCGGCACCAAGATCTTCCAGTACCAGGAGGAAGTCATCGTGCTGCTCGCCGCGAGGCTGCTGGGCCGCGCCGTCAAGTGGACCGCGCGCCGCTCCGAGGCCTTCGTCAGCGACGCCCAGGGCCGCGACCACGAGACCGAGGCGGAACTCGCCCTGAGCGACGACGGCCTGATCCTGGGCTTCCGCGTGAACACCCTGGCGAACCTCGGCGCGTACCAGACGCTGTTCGCGCCCGCCGTGCCCACCTACCTGTACGCCACGCTGCTGAACGGCGTGTACCGCATTCCCGCCATTCACGCGCGCGTCACGGGCGTCATGACGAACACCGTCCCCGTGGACGCCTACCGCGGCGCGGGTCGCCCGGAAGCCACGTACCTGATCGAACGGATCGTGGACATGGCCGCGCACGAACTGAACATGGACCCGGCCGAACTGCGCCGCAAGAACTTCATCGGACCCGACGAGTTCCCGTACCAGACGCCCGTCGCGCTGGTGTACGACAGCGGCGACTACGAACCCGCCCTCGACAAGGCCATGACCATGATGAACTACCCGGCCCTGCGCGAGGAACAGGCCCGCATGAAGGGCCAGGGCAAGATCCTGGGCGTGGGCCTGATCTCGTTCCTGGAAGCCTGCGGACTGGCCCCCAGCGCCCTGGTCGGGCAGCTCGGCGCGCAGGCCGGACAGTGGGAATCGAGCCTCGTGCGCGTCCATCCCACCGGGAAGGTCGAACTGTACACCGGCAGCCACAGCCACGGGCAGGGCCACGAGACGGCCTTCCCGCAGATCGCTGCCGACGAACTCCAGATTCCCATCGAGGACATCGACCTGATCCACGGCGACACCGGCCGCATGCCCTACGGCTGGGGCACCTACGGCAGCCGCTCGGCAGCAGTGGGCGGCAGCGCCCTGAAAGTCGCGCTGCAGAAGATCACCACCAAGATGAAGAAGATCGCCGCGCACCTGCTCGAGGCCAGCCCCGACGACATCGAACACGAGGATGGCGTGTTCCGCATCAAGGGCGCCCCCGAGAAGAGCAAGACCTTCTTCGACATCGCCCTGATGGCCCACCTCGCGCACAACTACCCCCAGGACCTCGAACCCGGCCTGGAAGCCACCGCCTTCTACGACCCGAAGAACTTCGTGTACCCCTTCGGCACGCACATCGCCGTCGTCGAGATCGACACCGACACCGGCCACGTGAAACTTCGCAACTACGGCTGCGTGGACGACTGCGGCCCCCTGATCAACCCCCTGATCGCCGAGGGGCAGGTGCACGGCGGCATCGCCCAGGGCATGGGTCAGGCCCTGCTGGAAGACGCCGCGTACGACGAGGACGGCAACTTCCTGGCCGGCACGTACATGGAGTACGCCATGCCCCGCGCCGACGACGTGCCCACCTTCCAGATCGGGCACACCGTCACCCCCAGCCCCCACAACCCGCTGGGCGTCAAGGGCATCGGCGAGGCCGGCACCATCGCCAGCACCGCCGCCGTCGCCAACGCCGTCATGGACGCCCTGTGGCACGAGTGCGGGATCGCCCACCTCGACATGCCCTACACCGCCGAGAAGGTCTGGAAGGCCATACGCGACGCCCGCAGCCAGCTGCAGGCCGCCGACGACTGAAGCGTTGACAGGTGAAGGTTGATGGTTGATAGCAACCGCCAACCTTCTCCATCAACCCTCACCTTTCAACCATCACCCCCATCCCGGAGGGATTCATGTATCCAGCCAGCTTCGACTACCAGAAGGCCGACAGTGTCGATCAGGCCATCGCCGCGCTCGCCGCGAACCCCGACCTGAAACTCATCGCCGGGGGGCACAGCCTGCTGCCCGCCATGAAACTCCGGCTGGCGCAGCCGCCCGCCCTGCTGGACATCTGGGGCATCCAGGAGATGAAAGGCATCCAGCGCGACGGCGACTGGTTCGTGGTGGGCGCCATGACCACCCACGCCGAGGTGCTGCGCAGCGACCTGCCCCTGTTCCCCGAGGTGGCCGGCTGGGTCGGTGACCCGATGGTCCGCAACCGGGGCACCATCGGCGGCAGTCTGGCCCACGCCGACCCCAGCGCCGACTACCCCGCCGCCGCGCTGGCGCTGGGCGTGCAGTTCGTCATTCGCGGCCCCGACGGCGAACGCACCGTGGACGCCGACGACATGTTCGTCGGAATGTTCGAGAGTGCCGTCAGGAGCGGCGAACTCCTGACCCACATCCGCATTCCCGCCACCATCCAGGCCAGCGCGTACGAGAAGTTCCGCCACCCCGCCAGCCACTACGCCGTCGTCGGACTGGCCGTCGCCCGGCACGCCGACGGAACGGTCCGCGCCGCGTACACCGGCGCGGCCGAACGCGCCCACCGCCTCCCCGCGCTGGAGGCGGCCGTGAACGGCTCCCAGGCCATCCCCACCGGACTGGTGGACGCAGGCGACCTGCTCGGCGACCGCTTCGCCAGCGCCGAGTACCGCGCGCACCTCGTGGACGTCCTCGCCGCCCGCGCCATCGAACGCCTCGGCTGACGGAACCCCCCACGCAGCGGCACTCGGCGGGATGTCCGGGTGCCGCTGCGCGTTCCAGGGTGTCTGCCGCTGCGGAGTCCGTCTCAGGCCCTGCTCGCAGAGCGTTCATGACCCGTGGCTACCGTGAGGGCATGAACCGACTGACCCTGGCCCTCGCCACCCTGATCCTCGGCACCGCGCAGGCCGCCACGCCGCCCGTGCAGGTGAACTACCGCGTCTACCAGTACGCCTGCACGGGCGGGCAGAACCTGAAGGTGTACTACGTGCAGTTCGGGGATCAGCCCATGTTCGCCATGCTCGACTGGAAAGGCCAGCGGCACGGACTGGCGCAGGCCATCAGCGCCAGCGGCGCCCGCTACGCCAGCCTCAGCGGCCCGGCGGGCGCACGCGGCGGCCTGCAGTGGTGGGAGCACCAGGGCAAGGCGGAACTCAGCACCTTCGTCGGGAACAGCACCACGACCACCAAGACCCTGCTGACCGGCTGCAAGACCCCGGGGCGCTGAGCGGTCCTTCGCTAAGTCTTTTCGCTCTCTGTTTCCGGTGCGGGGGGCGCGTACACTCTTCCGGTGACTGTTGCTGAGCCGAACCTGTCGAAACTGCTGCCCGCTGCTCCGCCCGGTAACCTGCTGCTGCTGCCGCAGGTGGCGCGGGCGGCGCTGTTCGCGGCGTTCCCCGGCCCGGCCGTGCTGCTGACCACCCCGGACCGGCTGGGCAGTTACGCCACGGCGGGCGTGCTGGGCGCGCCGGTCAGTGTGAACCCCGGTCTGCGCGACTGGGACGCCCGGCACGAGCACGTGGTGCTGGACGTGAACACGGCGCTGGACCTGTTCCCGTCCCGTCCGGAGGATCACGCCCTGACCCTGAAGGTGGGGGCCAGCTACCCGCGTGAGGCGCTGCTCTCCCGCCTGGAACGCCTGGGCTATGAACGCGGCGAGGAGCCGGGTTTCGAGATCCAGGGCGACACGCTGGAACTGCGCCTGTCGGCCGGGTCAGGCCTGCCCGCCGAGGCCGAGGAGGGGCTGTGGGTCCGCGCCGAGTTCTTCGGGGACGAGCTGGACACCCTGCGCTTCCTGAAGCCCGGCGCGCTGACGGGCGAGAAGGCGCAGAGCTTCACGCTGGAACCCACGGCCGACTACCTGACGGAGGTGAAGTGGGACGCCACCCGCCTGGAGTTGCTGCCGGGCCGGGTGTTCCTGGACTCGCCGGAGTTCTACGCGTCGGCGCTGGGCGTGCTGATCGACACCTTCTGGCCGAAACTCGCCGGGCGTGAGGTGACCAGCTTCGGCCGGACGCCGCTGGACCTGCCGGACCTCGATACCGGCCTGACGCCGCTGCCGTTCTACCGCGCGCGCCTGAGCGACCTGGAACGCGACGTGAACGAGTGGCGTGACGCCAACTACCGCGTGATGATCCTCGTGCGGCACGACCGCACCGCCGCGTACCTGGCGGACAAGCTGCTGAACACCCACGAGATCCCGTGGCTGAAGATTCCGCGCGTGAAGGAGGGCGGCCTGGGCTTCCTGCGCGCGGCAGGGGAGGGCGGGTTCGTCATCCCCGAGCACAGGACCGTCGTGCTGACCGAGGACCTGATCTACGGCTTCCAGGGCGGCAGCGCCCTGCGCGGCAAGCGCCTGAACGGCAAACCCGTCACGGACGCGCTGGGCCTGCACGTCGGCGATTACCTGATTCACCCCGAGCACGGCATCGGGCAGTTCGAGGGCCTGGAGACCCGCAAGGTGCTGGGCGTCACCCGCGACTACCTGAACCTGACCTACCGGGGCGGCGCGCGCCTGAGCGTCCCCATCGAGCAACTGCCGGTCCTGCGCCGTCACCCCGGCACCACCGACGACCCACCCAGCCTGAGTTCCTTCGACAAGAAGGACTGGGCGAAAGCCAAGGAGAAGGCCCGCAAGAACGCCGAGGCCGTCGCCGCGAAGCTCCTCGTGCAGTACGCGGCGCGGCAGGTCACGCCGGGCAACGCCTTCCCGGCGCAGCCCGAATGGGACGAGCAGGTAGAGGCGAACTTCAAGTTCGAACTGACGGCCGATCAGCGCACTGCGCTGAAAGAAACCATGCGCGACCTGGAGAAGGCCAACCCCGCCGACCGCCTCATCTCCGGCGACGTGGGCTTCGGCAAGACCGAGGTGGCCCTGCGCGCCGCGCACCGCGTCGTCGGGCACGGCAAGCAGGTCGCGGTCCTCGTGCCCACGACGCTGCTGGCCGAGCAGCACACCAGCACCTTCGTGGAACGCTTCAAGGGCCTGCCGGTGCGCGTGGAGGGCCTGTCGCGCTTCACCACCCCCCAGCAGGCGCGCAGCATCCTGGCCGACACCGCCCAGGGCAAGGTGGACATCCTGATCGGCACGCACCGTCTCCTGAGCGGCGACGTGCAGTTCCGCGACCTGGGTCTGATCATCGTCGACGAGGAACACCGCTTCGGCGTGGGCCAGAAGGAGAAACTCCGCGCGCTGCGGGGCCTGCCGCCCACCGCCAAGGACGGCAAGATCGACATCCCCGAGGACGCCCGCGCCGTGGACACCCTGGCCCTGTCCGCCACGCCCATCCCGCGCACGCTGTACATGAGCATGGTCGGCCTGCGCGACATGAGCAGCATCCAGACGCCCCCCAAGGGCCGCAAACCCATCCAGACCGTCCTGGCGCCCTTCGACCCGATCACGGTGCGCGACGCGATCCTCACGGAAATCGAACGCGGCGGCAAGGTCTTCTACATCCACGACCGCATCGCCAGCATCGGCGCACGCAGCCTGTACCTGCGCAACCTCGTGCCCGAGGCCCGCATCGGCGTGGCGCACGGCCGCATGAACGAGGAAGAACTCGAAGAAATCATGCTCGGCTTCGAGCAGGGCGCCTTCGACGTGCTGCTGGCCACCACCATCGTCGAGACCGGCCTGGACATCCCCGAGGCGAACACCATCCTGATCGAACGCAGCGACCGCCTGGGCCTCGCCCAGCTGTACCAGCTGCGGGGTCGCGTGGGTCGCCGCGCCCAGACCGCCTACGCGTACCTGTTCTACCCGCCGCGCATGACCGAGAACGCCCAGCGCCGCCTGTGGGCGATCGCCGACCTTCAGGACCTCGGCTCGGGCCACCTGCTCGCCGAGAAGGACATGGAGATCCGTGGCGTGGGCAACATCCTGGGCGAGGAACAGCACGGGCACGTACAGGCCGTCTCCATCGACGTGTACACCGAACTGCTGGCCGAGGCGGTCGCCAAGCTCAAGGGCGAGAAGATCGAGGCGCCCGCCACCATCAGTATCGACCTGCCCATCGACGCGCGCCTGTCGCCCGAGTACTTCGTGAACCCCGACGGCCAGAGTGACGAGGAAGCCCGCATCGCCACCTACGGCCGCCTCAGCGAGAGCCGCACCCTCCAGGCCATCAGCCGCGTCGAACGCGACCTGCGCAAGAAGTACGGCCCGCCCACCCCCGAAGTGCAGAACTTCATCGACCTCGCCAAGCTGCGCCTGACCGCCGCCGCCCGCCGCGTCCTGAGCATCGGCGAGACCATGACCCAGATCCAGATCACCTTCGCGTACAAGACCCTGGACTACGACGCCCCCGGCCTGCGCGCCTTCCCCTTCAAGACCGAGGTCGTGAACTTCCCGCCCAGCGTGAAACTCGACAAGCGCGGCCTGAAACCCAACGACTACGCCCGCACGCTGATCGACCTGCTCGGGTACTTCGGGTAGGGACGCGCCGGGACAGGAACAGGAGGCACCGGGGGAACACAGTCCCGGTGCCTCCTGTTCTGTCTGGGCGCAGCCTCCGGTCAGCCGGGGGTAGCCGCGCCCGTTCCGGCTGGCCGCAGGCGCCGCCACAGCCAGTGGCCGCCCGCGATCAGCCACGCGAGCACGAACACCAGCCCGTACTCGATGACAGGAATGCGGATGATCTCGTTCGCGCGGTCCCAGCCGCGCCCCGAGTACACCAGCGCGACCAGCGCGGCGAACACCGCCACCGCACTCCAGCGGGCCCAGCGCGGCCAGCCCAGACCGTACATCTGCGTACCCAGGAACACCGCCCCGAATCCGAAGGCGAACATCGGCCAGATGCCGTTGCCCTGGCCCACGGCGACCAGCGTGCCGTGCAGCAGCACCGCGACCTCCAGCGTGGCCGTCCAGGCGCGGTTCAGGTGGGCGCGCGTGAAGGACAGGCTGCTCTGGGTCATCAGCAGGAACATGTACACGAACCCGATCAGGTGCCCGCTCGTGGACACCATCGGGTGGTACCAGAAGGTGTAGATGATCGCCCACGAGAACACGTACCCGTGGTAACGCCGCACGACGTCCACCGCCACCTGCGGAATGCCGGCGCTGCGGCCCGCGATCAGGCCACGCCGGCGGCTTTCCATCAGCAGGACCATCACCAGCAGCAGGATCACGGACCCCTGCGAACTGAAGATGCTCACGTCCTGCGCCAGCCCGTCGTAGAACACGTGCGTCTGGATCAGGTGCAGCAGGATGAAGCCCGCGTTCACCGCCAGCGCCAGCACGTTGAAGCGGTGCAGGCCCGCCGTATACGCGGGCCGCTGCCGCTGCGCCGCCCAGATCAGCGCCCACACCGCCACCTGATGCAGCAGGTACGGCACCCAGGCGCTCAGGCGGGTCGCCAGGGTGGGTTCCGGCAGTTTCCAGCGGTACCACGCGGCCCCCTGGTCCGGCAGCAGGGTCACGCTGTCCAGACGGCCGCCCAGCCACCAGATCAGGCCCGTGAACACGAAACTGAACGCCACGCCGCCCAGCAGCGCCGCGTTCGCGCCGGGCCGCGCGGCCGGTTCCAGCGCGGAGGAAGAACGGGTCACGGCACACCTGCACAGAAGAGAATCATGCGCCCACGATAGCCAGTTCCGGCGGGCGTGGCGACCGGCCGCCCCGGTACACTGGGGCATGACCACCGTCTCGCCCCCGCTGCCGCAGGCCGGACTGTCCGGCGCCGCGTACCGCGCCTCGACCCGGCAGAACCTGCTGACCATCGCGCTGGGCTGGTGGCTGCTGGGCGGGATCTTCGTGGACGGCTGGGCGCACAACCAGTTCGGCGAGTCGCTGGAGACGTTCTTCACGCCCTGGCACGCGCTGTTCTACAGCGGCTTCCTGGCCGTGGCGGGCTGGTGCCTGCGGCTGGCCTCGGTCGGGTGGCGGCAGGGGAGGCGCGGTCTGGCGGCGTTCCCGGACGGCTACCACCTGGCGGCGCTGGGCGTACCACTGTTCGGGCTGGGCGGCCTGGGGGACATGATCTGGCACACGGCTTTCGGGATCGAGGTGGGCATCGAGGCGCTGCTGTCGCCCACGCACCTGCTGCTGTTCGCGGGCGCGGTCCTGATCGTCGCCTCCCCCCTGAACGCCGCGTGGCGGTCCCCGGCCGGGCGCACGGCAGCGGGCGGCGTGCGGTGGGTGGCGGCGCTGTCCGGCACGTCCCTGCTGGCCGCCACGGCGTTCATGCACATGTACATGTGGGGCCTGATGACCGTCCCGCAGGGCCTGGGCTGGGTGCAGACGCGCGGCGAACTGAGCGCCGTTCTGCTCACGGCCCTGATCATGACCGCGCCGGTCCTGCTGATCCTGCGCCGCTTCGCGCTGCCGTTCGGGGCAGTCAGCGTCATGTACTTCGTGACGAACCTGGGCATGAGTTTCATGCTCGCGCCCGGCGAGTGGCGCGTGCCGCTGCTCGCGGCGTTCAGCGGCCTGCTGGCCGACGCGCTGCACGCCCTGCTGCGTCCCGGCGCCGCGCGGGTGTGGCCGCTTCGGGCGTTCGCGTTCCTGTTGCCGCTGTGCGTGTGGGTGCCGTACCTGGGCGGGGCCGTGCGCCTGGGCCTGAGCAACCTGAGCCTGGAGCTGTGGCTGGGCGTGGCCGTCATGACCGGCCTGGGCGGCGTGGCCCTGAGTGCCCTGGTGTTCCCCGCGCCGCTGCCCCCGCAGGCGCTGGAGGAATAGCGCCGGGCAGGAAGGAGGCGGCAGTCCGTTTCTCTCCTGCTCTGCGGGGCAGCTCTACGAGTCGCATCCGCTCGGATTGAACGGACTTCGCAGCCCATTCAATCGAAGTCCGTCTCATCAATGGTGCGGACACTGTTCAAGCGCCAGATGCGACAAGCATGGGGAACGTCTTCTGTCACGCCATGCCTGCTCACCCCCTCCCGGCCTCCCCCCTCAAGGGGGAGGGGCAAACACGGCGTGGTCATCGCTGGTCTGACCTGAAGGGATGAACCTGTCCGCACCATTGCTCATACGGACTGCCGTTTGTTTCGCTGGCAATCCGGAACTTCACCGCCCCTGCCGGCTCCACGTCCGGAGGGGCGTGCTGCTCCCACTCTGCGGGGCAGCTCTACGAGTCGCTTCGTTCGGACCCGGCGGACTTTACAGCCCATTCAATCGAAGTCCGTATCAGTGGTGGTGCGTGGGCGCCGGGCTGCCGGGGTCCAGGCCCGGCGGGGGTGATAGCGGGGTCTGGGCGCGCCGCCGCAGCAGGGCGCTCAGGGTGGTGATCTCGCCGCGTTGCGTGGCCGTGATCTGCCGCGCCAGCAGGCCCACCTGCGGATGCACGCCGGCCTCCAGCGCGGGGCGCGCCATGACCAGCGCGCCCTGGTGGTGGCGGATCATCAGTTGCAGGAACAGCGCCTCGGCCTCCGGGACGGGGCGGGTGTTCAGGGCATTCAGTTCGGCGGGGGACGCCATGCCCATCAGGCGGGCGTGAGCGGCCGGCAGGGGCGCGGCCGGGTCCACGGGCGGCAGGGTCCACAGGCGCAGCCAGCCCTGCATCTGCCGGATCTGTTCCTGCTGCCCCAGTTCGATCTCCAGCGCCACCGAGCGCAGCGTGCGGTCCCCGGAACGCCGCCGCAGGGCCTGCGCCGTCGTGACCGCCTGGGCGTGGTGGGGGATCATGCCGCGCACGAACGTCGCTTCGGTACTCTGCGGGCCGGGCGAAGGCTGCCGGGGGGTGAGGGCCAGCAGCGCCCCGCCGCCCAGCAGCAGCGCCGCCAGCACGCCCGCTGCCGCCCGCCTCACCGCGTGGCCTTCATGGGGTGGCCCTTCACGGGCTGGCCGCCTGCCGCTCGAAGTGCCGTTGCCGCGCCCGGAACGCCGCCTTCTGCTCCGGCGTGGTCTGCGCGTGGCAGTGGCGGCAGCTGACGCCCTCCTCGAACAGCGCGTCCGCGCGTTCCTGCTCGTCCAGCGGCCACCCGCACGAGTGGCACATCACCGCCCCGCCCTCGCGCAGGCCGTGCCCGACGGTCACGCGGCCGTCGAACACGAAGCACTCGCCGTCCCAGCGGCTGTCCTCCTCGGGCACGTCCTCCAGGTACTGCAGGATGCCGCCCTGCAGGTGGAACACGTCCGCGTACCCGCGCTGGCGCAGCAGGCTGGTGCTCTTCTCGCAGCGGATACCCCCGGTGCAGAACATCGCCACGCGCTTGCCTTCCAGCTCGGCGGCGTGCGCGTCCAGCCACGCCGGGAACTCCCGGAACGAATCGATCCCAGGGTCCAGCGCGCCCCGGAACGTCCCGGCCTTCACCTCGTAACGGTTGCGGGTGTCGATCACGACCACGTCCGGCGCGCTGATCAGGGCGTTCCAGTCCTGCGGGGCCACGTACTGCCCGGCCTCGCGGGTCGGTTCGACCGGCACACCCATCGTCACGATCTCGGCCTTCACGCGCACCTTGAAGCGCCGGAACGGCTGCGCCGACGCGCCGGACTCCTTGTACTCCAGACCCGTGAACCCCTCGGCGTGCAGCGCGGCCCGCAGCGCGTCGATGCCCGCGCGGCTCCCGGCGACCGTTCCGTTGATCCCCTCGGACGCCACGATCAGCGTGCCGCACAGGCCCCCGGCCTCACCGTGCGCCAGCAGCCGCCCGCGCAGACCCGCCGGGTCGGCCACCGCCCGGAACTGGTACAGCGCCGCGACCACGAAGGCAGGCCGGGCAGCCGGATCGGAGGGAACGTCGGGCAGGGAAGGGGCAGGGTGGGGCGCAGACATCCCCCGCATGATACCGAGCAGCTGCTGGCAGCCGGGGGCCGCGCCTCACGGTTCCCGTCACATCTTGGAGGCGTAGCGGAAGTAGGCGTTCACCTGCGGAACGAAGCACAGCGCGGCGGCCCCCAGCAGCGGCGCGGCCCCCAGGACGGTGCTGAACGGGTTCCCGGCGCTCAGGAGCAGCGCGGCGTTCACGATCAGCAGCAGCACCAGCAGCGCGCGCGCCCAGCCGCGCCCCCGGTACACGTTCCAGCACAGCGCCGCTTCCAGCAGCAGCCGGATCTGACCCCCGCCGCCCTGCCCGGAGAACAGGGCCGCCAGTACGCCGACCAGCGAGGTCAGCAGCAGCGCGCCCAGGATCAGGGTCGTGACGGTCCAGCCGTTCCGGATGGCGGCGGCCTCGGCCGGGGATTCGGCGGGCAGGTCGGTGTCCAGCAGGCGGTCGGTCATGTCCCGAGCGTACCGGGGCGCGGCGCGCGGCGTTGCCGCATGTGACCGGACGTCAGCGGGGCGGCGGGGGCCGGAATGCGCTTTCTGGCGGAGTCGCGGGGCGCGGGCCTCTGCTAGCCTTGCGGGCGTGTCTGCGCCCTCCACCCTGATCACCGCGTCCGGCCTGAGCGTCGTGTACGGCGAGCGGGCCGTGCTGGCCGGCGTGGACCTGAGCGTGACGGCCGGTGAGCGCGTGGCGCTGCTGGGCCGCAACGGGGCGGGCAAGACGACGCTGCTGCGCGTCCTGACCGGCGAGCGCGCCCCGGACGACGGGGAAGTCTGGCGGCAGGACGGCCTGAGGGTGGCGGTGCTGGCGCAGCATCACGCGCACCCGCCGGGCCTGAGCGTGCGCGCCCTGCTGGACGCCGCGCACCCGTACCGGGAGCTGGAGGCCGACCTGCTGGCGCTGGAGGCGGACCTGGGCGACCCGGACACCCTGGACCGCTGGACGGCGCTGCACGCCCGCCTGGACGACCTGGACGCCTTCCGCTGGCCGGCGCGGGCGGCGCGGGTGCTGGGCATGCTGGACCTCACGCGCTTCCTGGGGCGCGAGGCGGCCACCCTGTCCGGCGGGGAACGCACCCGGCTGGCGCTGGCGCTGGCCCTGGCCAGGGAGCCGGACCTGCTGGTGCTGGACGAACCCACCAACCACCTGGATATCCGCATGCGCGAGTGGCTGGAGGGCTGGCTGCGGGACTTCCGGGGCGGGGTGCTGCTGACCAGTCACGACCGCGACTTCCTGGACGGCGTGGCGACCCGCAGCGTGTGGCTGGACGCGGGCGAGGCGACCCCGTACGCGGGCGGGTACTCGCGCGCGCGGGCGCAGCGGGACCTGGAGCGGCGCACGCAGTCCCGCGCGGCCCGGCTGGGCGAACGGGAAGCCGGGCGGCTGGCGGGCAGCGTGGACACCCTGGACCGCTGGGGCCGCCGCTCGCGCGCCCTGAAGAGCCGCGCCGAACGGGTCGCGGTGCCCGAGGCGCCCCTGCCGGAACGGCAGATCCGGATGCGCCTGCTGGCCGGCACGGCAAAGGCGCCGCTGGTCGCGTGGGGCGAGCACCTGAGCAAGGGGTACGCCGGGCGGCCTGTCCTGCACGGCGCGGCCTTCCGGCTGCGGCAGGGGGACCGCGTGGCCCTGATGGGCGCCAACGGCACCGGCAAGACCACCCTGATGCGCCTGCTGTCCGGCGAGCTGCACCCGGATCCGCCGGGCCGCGACCCGGACACGGGCCTGCCGCTGCCCGAGCCGCTGCTGCGCGTGGCGGGAGGCGTGACGGTCGCCAGCCTCGACCAGACCTGGCATGGCCTGACGCCCGGCGAGGGCCTGCACGCGCAGTTCGAACGGCGGTTCGGGCGGCAGGCGACCACCCTGCTGGGCCGCGCGGGCTTCGGTGCGGCCGACTGGCCCAAGACGCCCGAGGTGCTGTCCGGCGGGGAACGCGCCCGCGCCGGACTGGCGCTCGTGAGCGGCCTGCGCGCCGACCTGCTGCTGCTGGACGAACCCACCAACCACCTGGACGTCGAGGCGCTGCTGGCCCTGGAGGGCGCGGTGCAAGCGTACGCGGGCGCGGTCGTGATCGTCACGCACGACCGCCGCTTCGCGCGGGAGGTCGCTACGAGGTTGTGGGTGATCGAGGACGCCGCGCTGCGCGAGGTGAGTGGCTGGGGCAGCCGCGAGTACTGCGACCCGGCCGCCACCCTACAGGGCGACCCGCCGCCACCGCCGCCCGCGCCCACCCCCCGGCAGCGTCTCGCGCCGCTGGAAGCTCAACTGGGCCGCCTGCGCGCCGAACTGGACCGCCCGCCCGGCACCCTGACCGGCCGCGAGGAAGCCCGCCTGCGCGCCCAGGCGCACGAACTGCAACAGAACCTGTACGCCCTGTACGCCCAGGTCTGGCACGAGGCGCAGTACGACACCCAGGTCCGCGAGCCGCCCCTGACCGTGCGCGCCCAGCGCCTCGGGGACGCGCCGGGCGAGGGGGGCGGCATGTTCTGGGCGGCGCAGGACCCCACCTGCCCGCACCTCGCCTGGGACGGTCACACCCTGCGCTGGAACGGCACGCCGCCCCCCTGGTTCGGCGCGGCGCTGCTGGGCGGCACCCTGCGCGTCCTGTTCGAACGCTGGAATGCGGGCCGCGTGCAGCTCGGCGAGGATGGCCCCGTCCTCACGCGCCGCGCGTACTTCGAGCGGCTGGGCCTGATCCGCCCGACCTGACCGGGCGGTCCGGGCACGCCTCATGCCGGACCCCGCTATACTTCCGCGCATGGAAGACCTCATCAAGGGACGCCTCGGTGGCGCGGACGGGTACGACATCCGCTGCACCATCGACGGCGACAGCATCCGGGGCCGCGCAGGCGGCAAACTGCACGGCAAGGACATCAACCTCGAAATCACCGAACGTGGCGTGCAGGGCAGCGTCGGCGCGGACCCCGTCAAGATCGAACTCGACGACGGCGAACTGCGCGGCAACGTCGGCGCGCAGAAACTCACGCTGCGTGGCGTGGACCGCGTCACGGGCTTCATGGGCGAACCCATCATCGGCTGGAACGTCGTCGCGCAGCAGAACGGCGAACGCCTGACCGGCCAGCTGGGCAGCACCGTCCTGGGCCGCCCCTTCGACCTGGAACTGGGCAGCGCGCCCGGCTGGGTGGGCACGCTGGTCGCCGTCGTGGCCTTCTACGCCCTGGAACCCCGCGCGAACATCACCACCAGCCGCTGATACGGATTCCGTTTGAATGGGCTGCAAAGCCCGTTCAATCCGAGCGAAGCGAGTAGGAAAGAAACGGGTTCCGGACGTGGAGCTGGCAATCCGGTGAACTTCCGGATTGTCGGCGAAACAAACGGAATTCGTATGACCCCACGGCAACACAGAGGGCCGCCCAGGTGCAGACCGGGCGGCCCTCCGCGCTGCCTGCCGCCCAGGGGTCAGCGGCCCCCGATGCGGTAGGTGACGCCGAAACGGAATTTGGTGCCGCGGTCCGCGTCGCCGCTTTCCAGGCCCAGGCTGACGTTCGTGCGGGTGTTCAGGTTGTACCCGGCCTTGAAGCTGGGGCGGATGGACTGCAGGTTCAGGCCGTTCAGGGGCGTCGTGACCCGGAACGTGAAGCGGTTGTCCGGGGTGCTGTACGCCGCGTCGATCAGGCCGTTGCCGTTCAGGTCCACCTGATACTGCAGGTACAGGTCCCGCGTCAGGTACGACCCGAGCGTGATGGTGGCGCCCAGCGTGCCGTCCGCGTTCGACAGTTGCGGCGTCAGGCGGAACACGTCCAGCCCGAAGGCGGTGGCGAGGGTGCGTTCCAGTTCGCCCAGGATGAACACGTTCAGGGTGGTCTGCAGGGCGCTGCTGCCCAGCGCACCCAGGTTCAGGTTCGTCAGGTTCGGCACGCCCGTCGCCACCAGCGCGTACAGTTCCGCCTCGCTGTAGGGGGCGCCGGTGGTCGGGTCGGCGCAGTCCGGGCTGTCCTGCGTGCAGCGCAGCGTGGTCGTCAGGTCCAGGACGTTGCTGCCGTCCGTGCGGGTCGTGAACTCGCCCTTCAGGTTCAGCGTGACCGGTACCCGCTGGCGCAGGCTGTCCGCGCCGGCCGGGGTGGCCGTCACGAGGCCCGAGGCGCCGACGTCGAATTTCGGGTACAGGTTCTCGCCGCCGAACGTGACGACGCTGTCGTTCAGCGTGAACTCGTTCTCGCGCAGGTACACGAAGCCGCGCTGCGAGCGCAGTTCGCCGGTCAGGCGCGGGCGGGCGCCGCTGCCCGACACGAGCAGGTTGCCGGTGAATTCGGCCCGCACGAGGTTCTCGTCGATGCGGATACCGTTCGGCGCGCGGATGGGAATGTCGTCCAGCAACAGCCGTTCCAGGAAGGGCCGCGCCGGGCGTTCCTGCGCGTCCGTGACCGGCGCGGGGAAGGTCGTGAGGGCCTCGGGCAGCGGACTGACGAAGTTGTCGGTGGTGCGTCCGTTCCCGTCGTCGGCGGGACCGGCCTGACCGGGGGCGGGCAGGGTGGCCGGAGCGTTCACGCGGCCCAGGATCAGGCGCGTGAAGTCCGCCGCGCCGCTCACGCGGATGTTCGTGCCGTCGTCCACGGCGCGCAGGTCGGCGTTCACGGCGCTCTCGCGGCCGTAGATGATCGCCAGCGGCAGGTTGTAGTTGCGGGCCGTGAGCGTCAGGTCCCAGCGGGGTGCGAGGTCCCCGCTGAGCGTCAGGGTGCCGGGGCCGCTCGCGGCGGCGTTGCTGCGGCTCAGGCCACTCAGGGTCCAGCGGTCCTCCTGCTGGGCCAGCGTGACGGTCGTGTCGGGCAGCGCGCCCAGCACCTGCGGGGCCAGCAGGCCCGTGAAGTCCACGCGCGTGCCGCTCAGGCGGCCCAGCGTGAGCTGACCGGCCAGCGTCACGCGGCCGTCCGAGCCGACCGTGCCGCCGGTCCGGACGGTGCCGCCCCCGCTGAACGCGCCGCTGTCCGGCAGGTCCCCGGCGAACTGCGGCACCTGCACGCTCAGGCCCGCCACGGCGCCCGTCAGGTTCTGCGCGCGGATCAGGCCGCGCGGCCGCTCGTACGTGCCGGCGGCGCTGACGGTCAGGCTGCCCTTCAGGTTCGGGTCGAGGGCCGCGACACTGGGAATCAGCACCAGGGCCGGCGTGAAGGTGGTGTCCGTGAACTGCGCGCTCAGGTCCACGCGCTCACGGGTGTACTGTCCGCGCACGTCCCAGGTGCCGGCCCCGGCCAGCTGGATGTTCACGCCGCGCAACTCGCGGGCCGCGTACTCCAGCGTGCCGGTTCCGGTCAGGGTTTCCGTGACGGCCGATTCGCCCTCGCCGCTCGTGGCGCTCACGCGGATGCGTTCGGCGACCACGCTGACCCGCCCGGCCAGCGGGTCCGCCAGCGGGAAGCGGAAGCGGGCCGCGCCGGTCACGACGCCCTCGCCGGGACTGGTGCCCGCGAAGGCCCCCACGACCGCCCCGACCGGCAGGGCGCGCAGGGTGCCCTGCCCGAACACCTCGCCGCCGCCCAGGCCCGCCGTGAAGTCCGACTCGCCCAGGAAGCCGCGAATCCGCCAGTCGCCCGCCACCTGCGTGCCTTCCAGGCGGGCGGGCAGCACCTTCGGACCGACCTTCAGGGTATCGCTGCGGATCACGAAGGTGCCGCCCCCGTCGCGCAGGTTCGCCTCGCCGCTCACCCGGCCGGACAGGTCCGGGGCGATCTTCAGGTTGCGGATCTCCACGTTGTCCAGCAGCGCCCGCACCGAGTACCCGTCCCCGGTGGAACGCACTGCCAGCGGGCCTTCCAGCGCCGGCAGCAGGTCACCCAGGCCGCCGCTGGCGGTCACGGCCGCCTCGCCCATGGCGTTCACGCCGCGCAGGTCCGCGCGGAACGTCTGCCCGTCCAGGCGCAGCGTCCCGCCGAGCGTCAGGGCCTGCCCGGCGATGTCCAGCGGGTACCGGTCGGCGCTGACCTGTCCGGTCAGGCCGGCGGCGTCCGCGCGGACATCCAGTCCGATGGACCCCGGCCCGGCCCGCAGCGTGCCCGCCAGTTGCCCGGTCCAGTCCTGCCCGCCCTGCGCGGCCGTGAAGGTCAGGGTGCCGGCCGGCAGGTCGGCCGCGCCGCTCACCTGCGCCCGCCCGCCGCGCAGGGTCACGGCGGCGTTCAGGTTCCCGGCGAGCGGCAGGTCCAGGTACGGCACGCGGTACGGGCTGCTCAGGTCCGTCACGTTCAGCTGCGCCTGCCCGTCCAGCGTGCCGGTCTGCACGCGCCCGGACGCGGTCAGCAGGCCGCCCACGCCGCGCACGCCCAGCCGGCCCAGGTTCAGGCCCGGCAGGTCCGCTTCCAGCCCGGCGTCCCGCCAGCGCAGCGCGCCGTCCTTCAGGCCGTCCGAGACGGTCAGGTCCGCCGCGTTCAGGCCCACCACGCCCGAGGCGCGCCACTCGCCGCGCCGCACGCTGAGGGTCGCCTGCGGGTCCGTGACCGGCCCGCTGGGCGTGACGCTCAGGGACAGTTCCGGGCGGGTCAGGCTGGCCGCGCCCAGCAGCGTCCACACGCCGCCGCGCGGGCGCAATTCGATCACGCCGCTGGCCCGCGCGCCCGCACCGTCCACCAGTCGCAGCTGCGCGCCCTGCGCCGAGGCGACCACGCGCACCCCCGCGCCCAGCAGGCCACCCTCGCCCTGCACGAGCGGCGAGGCGAAACGGCCCCCGGCCGTCAGGACGAGCGGGCGGGTCAGGACCCCGGCTGGTCCCCCGGTCAGGCGGGCGGTGCCGTGCCAGCCGGTGGTGGGGTCGGCGCGCAGGTCCAGCGCCGCGCGCAGCGACTGCGGGCCGCCCAGCGCGCCGCTGAGGGTCAGGGCCCGCGCCGCGTACGTGGCCTGCACCTGCCCGTTCAGGGTGCCGGCGGCCCTGACGGTCAGGTCCGCGCGGCCGTCCAGCCGGGCCGTGCCGCTCATGTTCAGGTCACTGCCCGCCGCCGAGGCGCGCAGCCCGGCCAGGGTCAGGACGGAACCGTCCAGGGTGGCGACGGTGGCCTCGCCGCCCGCCGGGGCGGCCTGCGTGAGCGTGCCGCGCAGGCCATCCAGCGTGGCGCTCAGGGTGCCGCCCAGGTCGGCGAGGGTCACGCCGCCCGCCGACGCGCCGCGCGACTGCACGGTCGCGGCGACGGTGGGCGCGGCGACCGTGCCGCCCAGCGTGCCGCGCAGCGTCAGGTCGCCCGCGCCGCCCAGCAGCGGCAGCGGCGTCAGGGCCAGGGTGCCGCGCAGCGCCGGCACGAAACCGCTGCCGCCCGAGAGCGTCAGGTCCGCGCGCCCGAGCCGGCCGGCCCCCAGCGCGAACCCGCCGCGCCCGTCGCCGCTCAGGACCAGCGGGTCCGGCAGGCCCGCCACCCGTGCCTGCACGCGGCCCGACAGGTCCGGCCACACGCCGCTCAGGTCCAGGTCCGCGCGGCTGCCGCCGGACGTCACCGTGCCGTACACCCGCGCCCGCACCCGCCCGGCCGCGAGGTTCAGGTCGCGCGCCTCGGCGTACACGGTGCCCGAGGCGCCGCCGCGCAGGTCCACGCGGGCATTCAGGCTGGGCGAGGCCGCCCGGCCCGCCACGGTCACGCGCCCGTCGAGGGTGTCGGTCCGCAGGGTCAGGGTGCCCTGCGCGGCCGGGTCGGTCACGGCCCCGCGCAGCGTGAGGTCCGCGCCCAGCTCGCCGCGTCCCAGCGAGACGGCGTTCAGGTACGCGGTGTCCACGTCCCGCGCCGTGACGCGCAGCCCGCCGGGCAGCGCCCCGCTGGCCCGCAGCACGCCGCCGCGCAGGCTGCCGCTCAGGTCCGCGTCCAGCTGCCCACTGCCGGGCCGGTACGTGGCCCGGCCGTACAGGCTGAACGGTCCGCCCTGCGCCTGCTCGCCCCGAAGCGCGAGATTCCGGGCCGTGACCTCGGCGGGACCGCCGCTCAGGGTGCCGCGTGCGTCCAGGGTGCCGGTGGCCGTCAGGGCGTTCACGCCCAGGCCGGGCGGCAGCAGCCGCGCCAGCCGCAGCGGGGCCTGCGTGGTCCCGGCGCGCAGCGTCACGCGGTACGCGCCGCCCTCCAGCACCGCGCCGCCCGACACGCGCTCGCCGTTCAGGCGCACGCTGCCGTTCCCGGCGCGGTACGTAACACCGAGCTGGCCGCTCAGGTCGCCGCCCGTGTCGAGCAGGTCGCCGTTCAGGGTGGCAGTCAGGTCCGCCCAGGACCCGCCGCCCAGCGCCGCGCGGCCCGTGACGCTCAGCTGCTCCGCGCGGCCCCACAGCGCCCCCAGGTCCAGCCGTTGCAGGTCCAGGGTGCCGCCGGGCCGCAGCGGCAGGTCGGCCGGCAGCAGCCCGGTCAGGCGGGCCTGCCGCGCCCCGGTGCCCAGCAGCGCCGTGACCCGCAGTTGCCCGGCCGCGTCGCCGTCCAGGAAGGCGTCCAGTGGGCCGCCGGGCACGTCGCCCTGCACCCGCAGGTTCCCCGTGAAGCCCCGGCCGCTGCGCCAGCCGACCGGGCCGTTCAGGCGCAGTTCGTTCGTGCCGGCCAAGTAGGTGGTGTTCAGGGTCAGCGCGGCGTTCAGCAGACCCCCCAGCGGGCCGCCCAGCCGGCCGCGCAGGTCGCCCCGGACCGCGTTCCCGCTGAACGACGCGCGGTAGTCCGGCCCGAACAGCCGCGCCTGCACCTGCGACCCGGCGGCGCGCAGACCGGCCGCGTCCCCGCTCAGGCGGCCCTGCACGCGCAGGTCCGGCCGGGCTGGTGTGCCCAGCAGCTGCGCAGTGTACGTGCCGGGCAGCCAGTCGGTCAGGGTGGCCTTCGCGCTCAGGTTCAGGGTGGGCAGCAGCGTGCCGCCCAGACGGGCGCGGCCCTGCGCCAGCGTCAGGTCGGCCCCGCTGACGCTCAGGCGCCCCTGCGCGTAACGGGCCGGCACGCGGAAGGTCACGCCCGCCGCCTCGCCGTCCGCCTGCACGCGCAGGTCCGCCAGCGTGCCGTCCAGCGAGGCGCGCGCGCGGCCGTCCACGCCCGCCAGGGGGCGCAGGTCGGCGGCGCTCAGGCTGCCGGCCACGCGCCACGCGTTCAGGCCCGCGCCGCTGCCCTGCTGGCCGCGCAGGTTCAGGGCCGCGCCGGACACCGTGCCGGTCAGGGTCACGTTCGCCGCGCCGCGCAGGTCGCGGGCGGCGGCGTTCAGGTCCACCTCGCGCCCCTGGTACGTGCCGGCCACGCGCAGGTCCAGGGCCGTGTCGGCGCGGCCGGTCAGGGCGGCGCGCAGGCCATCCAGGGTCAGGGTCGCGTTCGCCTGCGGGTACAGCGGCCCGCGCAGCGTCAGGGCGGAGCCGGCCAGCGAACTGCTCAGGTTCGCGGACAGCTGCCCGCGTGAGAGCGTCACGCGGCCCTGCGCCCGCTGGGGCGGGTTGCCCGGTGCGCGCACGTCCACGTCGGCGCGGCCGCTGGCGCGGGCCAGCGGGTCGGGACCGGTCAGGTCCGGCAGGGACAGGGTCAGGGTCGCGCGGCCCGACGCGCCCGCCAGCACGGGCGTCAGCACCCGCGCGTCCAGCGCCGCGCCGCTCACGGTCAGCGCCCGCCCGTCGAAGCGCACCGGAAGGCGCGTGCCGGGGTGCGTCAGGGTGCCGCTGGCGCGCAGGCCGCCCGCCCAGTCCACGCGGGCGTTCAGGTCCAGCGGGTCACCCAGGTAACGGGTGCCGGTGGTGCCCAGCACCGCGCCGGTGGGGGAGAGGCTGGCCGTGAGCCGCCCCGCCACGACCTGCGCGCGCACGGCGGCGGGCAGCAGCGCCCGCACGGCCGTCAGGTCCGCGCTGACCGCGCCGCCCAGCGCCGGGAGGACCGTCACGCGGCCTGTCACCGGCCCGGTCGGGGCGACGCTCAGGCGCGTGTCCTCGCCCAGCACCCGCAGCGTGCCCGGCTGCCCGCCCAGTGCGTAACGGGCGCCCAGCGCACCGGACCACGCGCCGCTCCGGTAGGTCAGGCCGCCCACGCTCACGCGCGCCCCGGTCAGCGAGCCGGTCAGCGGGAACGACTGCGCTGGGACGCTCAGGGTCGCCCCCCCCGAGCCGTACGACTGGGCGTTCAGGGTCAGGGTGCCGCGCAGGTCCGCCACGCCCCCACCGGCCCGCGCCGTGAAGTACGGCCCGGTCACGCGCAGGTTCAGGTTCTCCAGCGTGGCGGGCAGCGTGACCTTCCCGGTCGCCAGGACCGTCTGCCCGGCCAGTTCCCCGCTGACCCGCAACTGCCCGTTCACGGCGCGGACGTCCAGCGGTCCGGCCTTCAGGGTGCCGTTCAGCACGCCGTTCACGGCGCTCAGGTCGCCGCGCAGGGTCTGGCCGCCCAGCGTCAGGCCCTGCGCCTGCACGTTCAGATTGTCGAAGCCCTGTAGCTGTACCTGCGCCCGCCCGCCCTGCGCGTCGGTCACAGTCACGTTCCCGCGCGGTTCCAGGCCGGTACCCTGCACGTTCCCGTCCACGAACAGGCCGCCGCCCAGCGGGCCGCTCACGTCCACGTCGTAGCGGCCGGCCGGCAGCGAGGCGGTGCCGCGCGCGCGCAGGCCCTCGCCGTCGGTCAGCAGCAGGTTCAGGTCGTCCCAGGGGCCGTTCAGGGTCACGGCGTACTGGTCGAGCACGCCGCTGGCGGCCACCGCGCCCCGGAACGTGCCGCCGGGACCGGGACCCCAGGTCGCGCGGCCCTGCACGCGCCCCGCCTGCCCGAAGGCCGTCAGCGCCTGCGCGCCGGTCACGCGGGCCAGTCCGGTCGCCGCGTCGTACGTGGCGTTCAGGTCCCCCCAGGTGCCGCTGGCGGTCAGGCGGGGGGTCAGGGTGCCGCTCAGGTTCACGCGCTGCGCGGGCAGCGTCACGCCGCCGAACGACAGCGGACCGGTCTGTCCGGTCACGCGCGCCCGCAGGTCCCCGTACCCCCCGGCCACGCCGAGGCTCAGGGTCTGCCCCTGCGCGCTCACGCGGCCCCGCGCCTGCACGTCCGGGTACACCCGGCCCGACAGCGCCGCCTGCGCGCCCGCGTACGCGACCCGCAGGTCGGCGTTCAGCGGGCCGCCCGCGCGGGTCAGGGTGCCGGTCACGGCCGCGCCCAGCGCCCCGGCATTCACGCGCGCCGAGCCGCCCTGCCCGGCCAGATTCAGGTCCAGCGTGCCGCTCAGGCCGTCCACGTTCACCAGGGGGCGCAGCGCCGCGAGGTTCACGCGGCCCGTGGCGTCCCAGCGGTCCCCGTCGATCACGCCGCGCGCCGTGTCCCCGGCGGTCGTCAGCGTGAAGCGCACGCCGTCGTCCACGCTCAGGACACCGCCGATGTCTGCGCCCTGCACCCGCGCCGTCGTCAGGTACGGCGCCTGAAGCTGCGTGTCGGCCAGCACGGTCACGCCGCCCGCCGAGCCGCGCAGGCTGGCGGACGTGCCGCGCGCCGTGGCGGTCAGGTTCACGCCCGCCCCGGTCGCCCGCAGCGTCCCGAAGGCCTTCAGGGCGGTGGTCACGGTCACGTCGCCGCTCAGGTCCAGGCCGCCGGTCACGGCCAGATTGCGCGCCTGCACGCCGAAACTGTCCCCGTTCCAGGTCAGGACCTGCGCGCCGCTGCGGAAGGTGCCGCGCTGCCGGGTGTAGTTCAGGTTCAGCGGCCCGGCCAGTGTATCGCGCACGCCCGGCACGGTCGCCTCCAGCTGCCCGGTCACGTCGCCGCCCGTCAGGTCCAGCCGCCCGCGCCCACTCAGGATGATCCCCGAGCCGCTCAGGCCCTGCGCCTGCCACGTTCCCCGGAACTCGCGGTTCAGGTCGATGCGCGCCGCGCCCAGGTCCACCCGCAGGCCCCGGTTGTCCAGCGCGCCGCTGCCGGACAGGCCCGTGAACGGCCCGGCCTGCGCGCCGCTGACGGTCGCCCGCAGGTCGTCCGGCGTGCCGCTGACCGCCACCCGCGCCTGCACGGCGCCGTAGGTGGGGTTCAGCACGGCGTTCAGTTTCACGCCGCTCAGGGCCAGCGTGCCGGACAGCGGGCCGCCCAGCCCCTCGCCGCTCAGGGTCAGGACGTTGCGCGCGTCGATGGTGGCGTCCACGTTCAGGGGTTTCTGCCCGAACGCCCCGGCCAGCGAGGCGCGACCCGCGCGGCCCAGCGCCCAGCGCCCTTCCAGCCGCTGATCCGACCCGGCCAGCGAGGTCACGGCGCTGAACGCCAGATCGTTCGTCTGCGTCGCCACGTTCCCGTCCTCGCTGAGGAAGGTGTACTCGGCGTTCGCGTCGCGGAAGCCCACCCCGGCGACCGTCCCCGCTCCCTGCGCGAAAGCCTTCACGCGCACGGTACTCCAGCCGCCCGCCGTGACCCGCAACTTCAGCGCGCCGTCCCCGGTCGTGCCGAGCGCCCCGGCCAGTCCCGCCACGGTCGGCGCGGCGTCCGCCGTGACCTGCCAGTTCTGCGCCTTCAGGTCCACGCCGCCCGTCGCGGTGACCGGGCCGTTCCAGCCGCGTCCCGCCAGTTGCAGGCGGATGTCGTCGCCCCGGTGCGTGGCGGTCCCGGCGATGCCGGTCACGGTCACGAAGTCCGCCTCCGGCACGCGCAGGCTGGCGTCCGTGACCTTCAGGTCACCGCGCACCGGCCCGCTGCCCAGCACGTACTGCCCACTGATCCGGCCGCCCGTCACGCCCGGCCAGTAGTGGTTCAGGACCCGCGCGTCCGCGTCGAGGTCCACCGTGAACACGTTGCCGTCCGGCCCCTCGGTCACGCGCAGGTCGGCGTTCAGTTCGCCCTCGCCGGTCGCGCCGCGCAGCCGCGTCCGCCCCTGCTCCTGCGTGACCCGGAACCGGCCGTCCGGCACGTTGATGCCGCGGCCGTCCACCGACACCTGCGAGTCCTGCACGTCCACGCCGGCCAGCACGACCTTCCAGCCGCCGCCGCCCCCGCCGCCACCCGGACCGCCCAGCAGGTCCGCGAGGTTCAGGCGCACGTCCGCGCCGCGCGCCGACACGTTCAGCCGCACCGTCCGCGCGAACGGATCGACCGACGCGACCGTCACGCCCACCGAACCGGCGCGGCCCGTCACGCCCGGCAGCTTCACCTGCGCGCCGCCCAGCGTCGGCGCCCACAGCGGCCCGCCCACCCGGTCGGCCGAGATCACGTCCCCACCGAACCGGGACAGCAGCGCGCCGCCCAGCAGGGCCGGCAGGAACGCCGCGACCAGCAGCAGCGCGCCCAGCACGCCCAGCACCCACGGCCAGCGGCGGCGGGTGGGCGGCGGGCCGCCGGGGGTCGGTTCCTCCGGTCCGGTCAGGTCCTCCGCTCGCCGGTCCTCACCCGTCACGGACGGACCCGGCCACGCCCGCCGGACGACGCGCCTGCCCCCACCTTCACACCCATCGTCGCTTCCAGCCGCATTCCCCGCATTCTACGCAGCCGGGCGTGAACGCCGCACCCACTCCATCCTCACGCAACCGTCAGAAAGCCACCCTTGCGGCGCGCCCGACCCGTTACCATGACCGCATGCGCCTGACCGCCCTCATCACCGGCACCGTGCAGGGCGTCGGCTACCGACGCTACGTGCAGCGCCACGCCCGCGACCTGAAGCTCGCCGGGTACGCCGAGAACCTCAGCGACGGCCGCGTCGAGATCGTCGCCGAGGGCGCCCGGCCCGAACTGGACCGCCTGCTGCACTGGCTGCGCCTCGGCCCGCCGCACGCCCAAGTCAGCGACGTGCAGACCAGCTACAGCGAACGCACCGGCCTGAACGACTTCCACGTGTACTGAACGTGCGGGGTGAGGCGCCCACCGGCCCACCCCGCACGTCCTGCGCCCCTGCTCAGCCCACGCGGCGGATGTCGCCCACCACGCGGTAGAAGCCCCCGGCGTCCACGAGGTCGTCCACGAGGTACGTGGCGCCCGCCTGGCGGAGGTTGCGGGGGAACTGCACGTTCCACGCGTGGTAGCCGGGGGTGGTGGGGCGCACGCGCAGGCGGGTGCCGTCACGCTCGCAGACCAGCCGCACGCCCTGGCCGCTGTCGGCAGTGACGGCCAGCTGCGTCAGGGGCGCACTGGCCTGCGCGGCCGCGGCGAGTTTCACGTCGCGGGGGGCGGGGGCCTCGCCACGCTGCGCGGCCTGGATCGCCTCGGGGCTGGCGTCCAGGGCGGCCAGAATGCCGCTGCTGGTCACGAGGTACAGCCGCCCGCCCGCGTACTGCATGCTCAGCGCGCCGCCCACCCCGCTGCCCAGTTTCCACAGGCGCTCGCCCGTGCGGGTGAAGCAGTACACGGCGCTGCCGCTGTCCCCGGCGAACACGTACTCGCCGCCGGGGCTGGTGGCGCAGGACAGCACGGCGGCGTCGCAGGCGTAGTCCTGCGCGTGCTCGCCCGCCTTCGTGAAGCGCTGGATCAGGTTCTGGGTGGTACCCGCGTACAGGTCCTGGCCGTCCTGCCAGCCGAACAGCACGCCGCCGCGCGTCTTTGCCTGCCACAGCGGGAGGCCGCTGGTGCGGTCGTACATGCCCACGCCGGTCGAGTGCCCGTAGTACACGCCCCCGTCGTCCACGCGGACCATCCAGCCCATCTTGCCGCCGGTGGCGACGTTCGCCCACTGCTGGTCGCTCTCGGCGTCGAAGGCGAACACGTTGCCGTTCCAGTCGCTGGCGGCCAGGGTGCCCGCGTGGATGTCCAGCCACAGCAGCGCCGAGCTGCCCTCGACCTCGTACGCCACGAAGGGCAGTTTGCCGCTCAGGTCGTACACGTTCCCGTCGTCGCAGCCGGCGAAGGTCCAGCGGTCGTCGCGCACGAGGCATTTCACGCCGTCGGGCAGGGTGAACGAGCGCTGCACCTCGCCGTCCGGGCTCAGGGCGTGCACCTGCCCGGCCTCGTTGCCCACCCAGACCTGATCGTCGTCCGCGAAGATGCCGAACGCGGTGGCTTTCGTGCTGAACTTCCACAGCAGCGGCGCGCCCCGGCGGGTGGTGGGGCGGGTCTCGGTGAAGGTGCGGCGCACGACCTCGCGTTTCTGGCGCACGCCCTGCACGGCGTCCTCGTAGCCCTTGCGGCGTTTTTCCTTCAGTTTCTTGTCGGCTTCCGCCTGGGCCTTCTCGGGGCTGGGGAAGGTCTTGCGTTGCGTCTGGCCGTCGGTGCCGATGCGGCCGTAGCGGACGGTCAGGTCGGCGCCGTCCACGGTCACCTCGTAGAACTTGTGCTCAGCTCCGTTCGGATCTGAATACTCCAGATATGTTACAGACATAATTCTATTGTAACTGACCTCTCGATGGGCAGGCAAGCGAATCCGAGCTGAGCCCCAACTGATACGGACTCCGATTGAATGGCCTGTAAAGCCCGTTCAATCGGAGCGGATGCGACTCGTAGAGGTGCTCCGCAGAGAAGGAGAGAAACGGGTTCCGGACGTGGAGCCGGCGATCCGGTGAAGTTCCGGATTGTTGGCGAAACGAACGGAATCCGTATGAGGCGCATGTCCACGGTTGAACAGGGAAGCCTGACGCGACCCTGGGCGATTTTCAGAATCCCGGCTTTCAACTGAAAATTGAAGTTCGCAGAATGAGGCCATGCCCGCCACACCCGACACCCGACACCCACCCGAGGCCCTGCACGTCACGACCCCCGCCCAGGCCGACGCCCTGATGGACTTCACGTACGGCGCACGCCTCCTCGAACAGTTCCTGACCCCCACCACCGCCAGCAGCGCCGCCTACGCCCTGAACGAGCCCGCCAACCGCGTCACCTACCACGTCTGCAAGCTGCGCGACTGCGGCCTGCTGCGCGTCGCCGGGCACCACGGCAAACGCGTGCAGTACGTCGCGGCCGCCCGCACCTTCCACGTCCCGCGCACCCTGGTCCAGCTCGACGAACCCCTGACCGTCATCGGCCCCGCCATGCGCGAGATCACCGCTGCCTACGCCCACGCCATCCTCGACTGGCAGACCCGTCAGGGCCACCCCGGCAGCGGGGACGACCTCACCATCCACCTGGGCCGCGGCGCGCCCGACACCCGCACCGACACCGGGGTTTTTGCGCCCGCCATGCGGATGCGCACCGTGCAACTCAGGCCGCAGCAGTACCGCGCCGCACAGGACGCCATCAACGACATCCTCGACCGCCTGAACACCGACGAACCGGGAGAGACCGAAGACACGCGCACGAGCACCTTCGTCCTCCTGACCTTCAAGGGCCAGCTCCACCTGACCTGATCACCGCCCGCCCCACCGTCACCCCCGACCGCCCCGGCAGCCGGCGGGACACCCCCTCATACCCCAAGCGAGGTTCCACCATGTTCCACGAACGCCACCAGCACGCCCTCGACCGTCAAGCCCAGCTGCTCCGCGAGGCTCAGGCCGACGGACTGGCCCGTACCCTGAGAGCCGCCCGACCGGCCCGCTGGCAGTTCCGGTGGCGCCTGACGCGCGTCACCCTTCACCTGCCCGTTCTGCAACGGGCCGGGTAGACCCACTGACCGCCCCGGCGAACGCCACGATCCGCCGCGCCGCCTCCTGCGGGTCCAGGCACGAGGTATCCAGCACCAGCGCGTCCGCCGGGGCGTCCATCACGCCGCCGCGTTCCATCAGGCCGCGCAGGATCAGCGGATCACGTAATTTCAGGCGCTCCCGCCGCTCCGGTTGATCCATCCGCGCCTCCAGTTCCGGCAGTGGGCACGTCAGCCACACCGGCACGAACGCCGCGCCCCGCTCGCGCGCCAGCGCGCGCAACTCGGCCACGACCTCCTCGCCTTCCTCCACGCGGCTCAGGTAGTTCGTCAGGATGTGCGACCGCGCAGGCGGGGATAGCCGCAGCGCCCGGAGGCCCACCTGCCGCACTTCCTCGGCCAGATCGAACAGTTCCGGCGGCACCGGGCTCACGCCGTCCACGCCGAACGCCGTGAACACCGGATCGTTGAACAGATGGTTGTCCAGCAGCGCCGCGCCCGTCAGGGCCGACAATTCTTTGCCGACCGTGCGTTTGCCGCTGCCGGGCGCGCCGACCAGATAGAACAGATGACTCATGCGCGCCAGCCTGCCACATGCGGGCCGGGCGTACATGCGCCCATTGGCCTGCCGAGACAGAAAACGGCGCCCCTGGTGGTCGGGGGCGCCGCAGAACCCGGAACCTTACTCCAGGATGGCTTCGTGGGTGATCTCGACGTTGCCTTTCATGACCTGACTCATGGGGCACATGTCGGCGGCCTGCCGGACGTGCTCCTCGAAGTCGGTCTGGTCGCTGCCCGTGACCTTGCCGCGCACCACGAGTTTCATGGCGCTGACCTTGAAGCCTGCGCCGTCCTTGACCATCTCGCAGGTGGCCTGGGTGTCCAGGGACTCGACCGTGTGGCCGTGGTTGGCGAGGAGTGCGGACAGCTGCATGGTGAAGCACCCGGCGTGCGCGCTGGCCAGGAGTTCTTCGGGGTTGGTGCCCTTGCCGTTCTCGAAGCGGGTGCCGAACGAGTACTGCGCGCCGTCCAGCACGCCGCTCTCGGTGCTCACGGTGCCCTTGCCGTGCTTGAGGTCGCCTTCCCAGTGGGCCGTTGCCTTGCGTGCGATGTCTGCCATGCGCTCCAGTCTGCGCGGTCAGGTGGTGGGGTCGGCACGGGGGCGCTTGAGCGGAACTTCATGCTTGCCTGACCCCCAGGATGAATCTTGACCTTGCAACTCGGGATTAAGTCTGGCACAATCCCCCACACCAGCGCGGCGGTTCCTCACGGACCCCGGCGCACAAGGACACCCATGCCGAAACGAAGCACCCTCCTGACCCTGACCGCTGTCCTGGGCAGCGCCGCCCTGACTGCCAGCGCCGCCACCTACCCCCAGACCGTCACGCACGCCGCCGGCACGACCACCATCCCCCGGCAGCCGCTGCGGGTCGTCGCCCTCGGGCCGCACGCGCTGGACCTGCTGCTGTCCATCGGCGTGCAGCCCGTCGGCTACGGCGAGGCCTCCACGTTCCTGAAAACGCCCGCCTTCGGTTCGCCCATCCGCGACATCAAGTACCTGGGCAGCCGCGTGACCAGTGCGCCCGTGAACGTCGGCGACCGCTTCAACCCGAACCTCGAAATCCTGACCTCCCTGCGCCCGGACCTGATCGTCGGCGAGACGTACGCCGCGAACGTGTACCCGCAGCTCAGCCGCATCGCGCCCACGCTGCTGCTCGACGGCATCGACCGCAATGCGTGGCAGAAGACGCTGCCCACCCTGGCCCGCGCCCTGAACCGCGAGGCCGCGTACCGCACCGCCCTGAACACCTACAACATGGGTGTGCAGGCCACCCGCACGCAACTGGCCGCCTTCGGCAAGAAGCGCGTGCTGGTCGTCTGGACGACCGGCGGCGACGCCCGCAACACCTTCACGATCAGCGGCAGCGACGACTGGACCGGTGGCCTGCTGCGCGACGCCGGCCTGAACGTCATCGACGGCGAGAAGAAGGACGCCGTGATCAGCGTGGAAGGACTGGCCGCCATCAACCCGGACGCCGTGATCGTCCTGGCCGCCGGGACCAGCACCCCCACCCGCGCCCGCGCCGAGTGGAACGCCGGGGCGATCACCAGCCGCCTGCGCGCCAGTCAGGCCGGACAGGTGTACTTCTTCGACTACCACCTGTTCCGCCGCATCCGCGGCCCGATCGCCGCGCAACTCGTCGAGCGGGAACTGGTCCGGGCGCTGCGCTGATCTGGATGCAGCGCTGACCGCCCCCGCCCGCTTGCCCTACACTCGGGCCATGCAGAGTCAGGACTGGACGGTGCCCGGCGCTCCCGGAAGAGGTTACGTGTGGCGCGCGCAGACCCCGCGCGGGAACGTGCTGCTCACGCACGGCTTCGGGGAGTACGCCGGGCGGTACGTGGACCGCTACCACGCCCTGATTCCCACGCTGGTCGCGCAGGGCTTCACGGTGTACGCCGCCGACCAGCGCGGACACGGCGCGTCCGGGGGCGCGCGGGCCGTGGTGGACGTCCGCGAACTGGTGCAGGATCACTTCGCGGCCCGCGAGGCCCTGCGCGCCGACCCCCACCCGCTGTTCCTGCTGGGGCACTCCATGGGCGGGCTGGTCACGGCCGCCAGCGCCGCCCGCGACCCGCGCGGGATCAGCGGCGTGATCCTGTCCAGTCCGGCCCTGCTGGTCGGCGAGAACGAGCCTGCCCTCGTGAAACGGCTCGCCCCGGTCATCGCGCGCCTCGCGCCGGGCCTGCCCACCACCGACCTGGGCACCGGCGGCCTGTCGCGCCTCCCCGAGGAGGTCGCCGCGTACGAGGCTGACCCCCGCATGTACCACGGGAAGGTCCCGGCCCTGACCGGCGCGAGCATGCTGTCGCTCAGCGCGTCGCTGTGGCCGCTGTACGCCCGCTGGACGCTGCCTACCCTGGTCGTGCACGGCACCGCCGACCGCCTGACCGACCCGCGCGGCAGCCAGCGCTTCATGCAGGCCATCGCCTCGGGTGACCGCGAGCTGCACGTCGAGGAGGGCGGATACCACGAACTGCTGAACGACGAGCCGCGAGAGCGTGTGCGGGCGCGGATCGTGGACTGGCTGCGGGCGCATACCGCCTGAACGGCCCTGCCGGCCCGCGCCAGCTGACCGGGCGACTGGACAGGGCTCTCAGTTTCCTCTAATCTCTGGGCATCCCACAACCGAGGTGACCTGCCATGCGTAAAGTCACACCTGTTCTGCTGCTGTCCCTGCTGCTCGCCGCCTGCTCCACGTCCCAGCCCTCCCCGCAGCAGGACGGCCCGTCGGCCCGCACGGCCCCGAACACCCGGCCCGCCACGCTGATCCTCCCGGACGGCACCCGCCAGCAGGTCACGGGCTTCGAGCAGGACGGCTACCTGATGCTCGAGGACGACATCATCCTCGCCGAGCTGGGCAGCGTCACCCCGCAGGGCACCTACGTCGTGGACACCCGCACCCGCTGGACCGGCCGCACCATCCCCTACACCTTCGCCGCGAACGTCCCGCAGGCCATCCGCGACCGCGTGGCCGCCGCCGCCTCCACCATCCGCTCGACCACGAACGTCATCGTCACGCCCCGCACCAGCACCACGCAGCGCAACTACGTGGAAATCACGTACAACACCGGCACCAGCTGCGCGTCCAGCCTGGGCATGGTGGGCGGCAAGCAGACCATCACCCTGGCCGACCGCTGCACGACCGGCACGATCATCCACGAGTTCGGGCACGCCATGGGCCTGTTCCACGAGCAGACCCGCCCCGACCGCGACCAGCACGTGCAGATCGTCTGGGCGAACATCCCCGCCGACTGGCAGAGCCAGTACCAGATCCGCAGCGGCAGCGCCGGCTACGGCGCGTACGACTTCGACTCGATCATGCACTACCCCGCCTTCTTCGACGGCAAGATCGCCATCCAGCCCCTGAACTCCAGCGTGGACCTGAACCGCATGGGCCAGCGCAACGGCTTCTCGACGACCGATAAGAGCACCGTCAACGCCATGTACCCCCGCTGAGCAGCAGAGGAGGAGGGGCCGCCACACTGGTTCAGGTGGCGGCCCCTCTGCTGTGGATTGGATTCATGCGGACTGCCGTTTGTTTCGCCGACAACCCGGAACTTCGCCGGATTGCCGGCTCCACGTCCGGAACCCGCTTTTCTCCTTCTCGCATCCGCTCGGATTGAACAGGCTTTGCAGCCCATTCAATCGGAGTCCGTATCAGTCGGCGGCACTCTCTGTGGTGGCAGTGTCCTGCGTGGCAGGCACGCCGTCACGGATGCTGGGGTGAATCCCGAAGTCCTCGGCGATCAGGCGGGCGGTCATCTTGGCGCTCATCATGACGCTGGGCGTCCCGCCGCCGGGCTGCGCGCCCGCGCCGACCATGTAGAGGTTGCCCACGTCCTCGCTGCGGTTGTGCGGGCGGAAGAACGCACTCTGGATCAGTGTCGGCTCGGGGCCGAAGGCGTTGCCCAGGTAGCTGTCCAGCGTCCCTTCGAAGTAATCGGGCGTGATGAACTCGCTGTGCGTCAGGCGGGCGCGCAGGTCCGGGATGTACCCGCGTTCCTCCAGGAAGTCGTAGACCCGCTCGACCAGTTTCGGGCCTTCCACCGCCCAGTCCAGGCCGCTGGCGTTGTGCGGCACCGGCACCAGCGTGTACGCCGCGTGGTGCCCCTCGGGCGCGAGGCTGGGGTCGGTCAGGGTGGGGACGTGCAGGTACTGGCTGAAGTCGCGGCCCAGCACCTTCTTCCCGAAGATCTCGGTCAGCAGTTCCTGGTAGCGCGGCCCCAGGATGATGTTGTGGTGGCGCAGCTTCAGGTCCGTGTCGGTCTTGCGGAACCCGAAGTAGATGACGAGCAGGCTCATGCTCTGGCGGGCCGCCTTCACGCGCACGTCGCTGTTCACGAGGCGGGCGGCGGCCGGCAGGCGCTTGAGGTACGTGTTCGCCCAGTCGCCGTTGCTGACCACGATGTCCGCATGGCGCTCCTGCCCGCTCTCCAGCCGCACGCCGCGCGCCACGCGCCGCCCCAGCGGGTGCCGGACCGGGCGGCCCCGGTCGTCCGTGACCAGGATCTCCTGCACGCCCTGCCCGTACTCGATGCGCCCGCCGAGTTCCTCGAACTTGCGCACGAAGCCCTGCACGAGCGCGCCCGTGCCGCCCATGGCGTAGTGGATACCCCAGGTCTTCTCCACGAAGTGGATCATGGCGTAGATGGCCGGCACGCTCAGGGGGTTGCCGCCCACCAGCAGCGTCTCGAACGAGAACACCTGCTGCATCTTGGGGTTCGTGAAGTACTTGCCGGTGAAACTGAACAGGGTCCGCACGGCGTCCAGGCGCATCAGGTCCGGCACGACCTTCAGCATGGTCGCCACGTCCCCGAAGTGCGTGTACCCCAGTTCCAGGAAGCCGCGCTCGAAGATGGCGCGGGCGTCCTCATGGAAGCGTTCGTACCCGGCGAGGTCCTCGGGCGCCAGTTCGCTGATCTGACGGCGGGTGCTGACCGGGTCGCCGTCGTAGTCGAAGAAGGTGCCGTCGTCGAAGTAGATGCGATAGAACGGCAGGATCGGCACGAGCTTTACGTACTCGCGGGTGCGCGGGCCGCCGCTCTCGCCCTCGCGCACGCGGGCGTCCGGGGCCAGCACCGCCGGGGGGTAGTCCGCCCCGGCCAGCATCCCGGCGTTGCGTTCCAGCGCGAACAGTTCCTCGATGAAGTGCGGCACCGTGATCACGGTCGGCCCCATGTCGAACACGTACCCGTCCTCGGTGCGTTTCTGGTACGCGCGCCCGCCCGCCTTGTCCAGCCGTTCCAGGATGGTCGTGTCGAAGCCCAGCGACTGCAGGCGGATGCCGAGGCTCAGGCCGCCGATGCCGGAACCGATGATCAGGGCAGTCTTGCGTCTGGAAGCGGAAGTGGTGGCGGACACGGGGGGAACGGAAGCAGTCATGCGGGAACCTCCGCCGCGCAGGGCGGCGTGAACAGGAAAGGATCAGAAGGGAGGGAGCAGGCAAGGGGGCCGGTCGGGGGGGCGTCGCCCCGCCTCAGCCGGCCGGGGTGGGCGCGGACCGCAGTTCCCACCACGCCTGCGGCAGCATCATCAGCTTGCGGGTGCCGCTGACGTGCGCCCGCCGACCGAAATTATCGAAGTCGTTGCGGGCCAGGTCGTCCAGGATGCCCTCGTAGGCGCGTGCGGCGGTTGCCACGGCCAGCCGCGCGCTGCCGTGCAGGCACGGAATCCCGGCGCGGCCCTGCACGTACCAGTCGCGCGCCAGGTCCGACAGGTGCTCCATCAGCGCGCGGTACTCCGGCGTGACCACCCCGCGTTCCAGGTCGCAGCGGGTCACGCCGTACTCGGTCAACAGCGTCTGCGGCAGGTACACGCGCCCACGGCGCAGGTCCTCGCCCACGTCCCGCAGGATGTTCGTCAGCTGCATCGCCTGCCCCAGCATCAGCGCGGCGTGCAGGGTGCGGTCGCCGCCGCTGTACCCGCTGACCGGCGCGATCATGAATCCCACCACGCCCGCCACGCGCCGGCAGTACAGGATCAGGTCATCCATGGTGCGGTACTCGTGCCCGGCGAGATCCATGCGCAGGCCCTCGTGCAGCTCCGCGAACGCCGACAGCGGAATCGGGTAGGTGCCCGCCGCCCACGCCAGGGCCGTGTCGATGGGATGCGGGCCGGGCCGCCCCGCGAAGGCCGCCTGCGTGCGCGCCCACCAGTCGTCCAGGCCGGCGCGGGCCTCGTCGCCGCTGCGTTCGTCGACGATGTCGTCCCCGTCGCGGCAGGCGGCGTACACGGCCCACACGGCCTGACGCTGCTGCGCCGGGAAGAACCGCGAACCCAGGTAGAAGGTCTTGCTGTGCTCCCGCGTCATGTCCTGGCAGTGCGCCACGGCCTGCGTCAGGGCGCTCTTGGATGGGGGAGGGAAGGTCACGTCAGTCACGGTTGGGTTCCTTTCCACCGAGTGTAGGGGGCGCGTAGAGGGGAAACGTCACGCATTCTTACAGAGTTTCCCGCGTGCGGTCGTCAGGGCGCCCGTCCCGCACGTAACGCTCGAACTGCACCGCCCCCACGCCCAGACCGTCCGTGCGGCCCAGCCCCGGCAGCTGCCGCGCCACCCACGCCGGGTCCGGGAAGTTCAGGCCGCCCGCCGCCGGCCGCCCGAACAGCGATTGCAGCGGCCCCCCGGTGCGGCGCAGGTACATCAGCCACAGCTGACCGCCGGGCCTCAGCACCCGCGCGCACTCGCGCAGCAGCGCCGCCGGGTCGCGCGTCTCGTTCAGTGTCGCGCCGACCGTCACCCCGTCGAACGAGGCGTCCGGCAGGTCGCTGCGTTCCATGTTCAGCTGCGCCCAGTCGATCCGGGCGTCGGGTTCGCGCCGCGCCCCCACCCGCAGCATCGGGGCGCTCAGGTCCACCGCCAGCACCCGGCAGTCCGCGCGGGCCAGCACGCCTGCGTAGAAGCCGGCGCTGGTGCCCACGTCCAGCCAGTCCTGACCGGCCTGCGGGCGGCACAGCGCCCGGAACAGCGCCGCCTCGCGTTCCAGCGTGAACGCCGTGCCCAGCGCCCGCAGCGAACGCTCCCGCCACCACGCGTACCCGGCGGCCGTCAGGGGCAGGAGATTGCTCCGCTGCGCGGCACTCAGGGCCGGCGCGGAATTCAGGTTTTCTTGGCTCTGGGCAGAAGGCGGCACAGGGTTCATTATGCTGGTGGACATTCAGACCCGCCGTTCACGGTTTCGTGAGGGTCCCCGGAGGAACGCATGGAAGAACGCAAGAGTATGGGAGGAGCGCTGGTGGACGTCTTCGACGCCGGCCTGACCCTCGTGAAATCCGAGATCAACGCCGTCGCCCGCAAGGCCGGCCAGATCGCCAAGGCCAAGGGCATCGGCGCGGTGCTGCTGCTCGCCGCGACCGGCCCGCTGATCCTGGGTCTGGTGTTCGTCATCCTGGCCGTGTTCTACGGCCTGATGCGCCTGGGCCTGGGCGCCTGGGCCGCCGCGCTCCTGATCGCCATCCTCAGCTTCGTCGTCACGGCCGCCCTGATCTTCATCGGCATCCAGAAATTGGGCGCGGAGGTCCCCATGGACGAACCCCGCCACCGCCGCTCCGACGACCTGCGCGACCACGCCGACCACGCCGACACCCGGCCCGTGGGCAGCGCCGGCGCCCGCCCTGCCACGGGCAGCAACACCGAACGCGACGCCCACAACCCCAGCGGTCCCCGCGTCGAGATCGGCCGTGACGCCGGCCAGTACGCCGCCGGCGAGAACCGCGTGACCCGCGAGGGCGGCGGCACCGCCACCGTCCGCATCGAGGGCGGCGAGACCACCGTGCCCGTGTACGAGAGCAAACCCGGCGGCGAACCCGCCCACTACGGCAGCGGCTTGAACAAACAGATCGACGGCAGCGAAGTCGGCAAGGGCCACCGCGGCGACGAGCACCACGCCCACGACCCCAACCTGCAGGAACCCGTCGTGCTGAAGGACGCCCCCGGCATTCCCGTCAGCACCGCGCCCACCTTCCGCGACGACATGAAAAAAGGAGGACAGTCCTGATGGCCGAGTACCTGACGGAACGCGAGGAAGCCCGCGAACGCCTCAAGAACAGCGTGGACGCCCTGACCCAGCAGGCCAGCCTGCAGGTCAACCTCCAGAAGGACCCCCTGAAGATGCTGGGCGGCGCGTCCGCCGTGGGCGCCGTGATCGGCATGGTCGTGGGCCGCCAGTTCAGGCGCAGCCGCAAGATCTACGTGGACGCCGCCAGCCCCGCCAAGCACCAGAAGGCCCTGATCAAGGCGCAGAAGTCCGGTAAGGGTGGCGTGGGGGGCGCGCTCGTCGCCACGCTGGGTACGCTGGCCGTGAAGACCGTCATGGACCGCGTGGTCACCCCACGCCTGGAACAGCTCGCCGACAACCTGCTGGAGAAATCCGGCCAGCCCGCCGGGGCGACCCGCGCGGCCCCGCAGCCCACCCACACCCCGGCCGCCCGGCCCCAGGCGACCGGCGGAACCGTCAGCTTCATCAAGACGCCCGCCACGCCCGCCCAGAGCTACGCGCAGCAGGCCCCCGCCGAGGGCAGCGTCCCGCCCGCCCCGGCACCCGCGCACCCCGGCATGAAACCCGCCCCGGCCAGCCACGTGGAAGCCAAGGCCGTGGGCAGCCCCATCGCGCCGGACGAGATGGGCAACCCCAACCGCCGCTGAACCCCCACCCCGGTAATCCGCCGCAGCCCACCCGTCAAAGGTGGGCTGCTTTTTGATACGCCCCGATCAGGAATGCTAGCCTGCACCCATGACCGCCACCCGCAGCACCCGCCAGCGCGACGTGATCTCCCGCATCCTGCACGACGCGGAAGGCCCACTGGCCGTCAGCGACGTGCTCGACCGCGCCCGCGGCGATCTGCCGGGCCTGGGCGTCGCCACCGTCTACCGCACCCTGAAACTCCTGACCGACCAGGGCCGCATCCACCCCGTCACCCTCGACGGCGAGACCCGCTACGAGGCCAGCGGCCAGGGCCACCACCACCACTTCTCCTGCCAGGACTGCGGCCGCGTGTTCACGCTGCACACCTGCCCGGTGGCGCTGCCCAGCGGCACCGTCTACCCCGGCGGGTTCATCGTCCGCACGCACGAGGTCACGCTGTACGGCCAGTGCCCGGACTGCGCCGCCCGCACCTGAGCGGCGCTCAGCGTTCCAGCAGGGCCAGCAGCGTCCGCAGGAGTTCCCGGTTCACGCCCTCCGCGCGGTAGGGATTCAGGTCGGGAGTCTGGACGAGCGCCGACACCACCGCTGCGCCGCCCGGCGTGAGCAGGTTCAGGGCCTGCCGCGCCGGACTGACTGGTCCGTCGGGCGCCGCGATCCGCGTCCGGGCCAGCAGCCCCTGCACCTGGACTTCCCGCGCCCGCAGGTGCGCCCGCAGCGACTGCCCCTGCGCGGGGGTCAGGGTCGCCAGCAGTTCCGCCTGGAGTTGCGCGCTCAGCTGCGGTCCCAGCGTCTGCGCGTCCCGCAGCTTCAGCAGCACCTCGCCTAGCTCGGCGCGCGCCGCGGCGTCCGGGCGCAGCGTGCCCGCGCGGATCAGGTTCCGCAGGCCTGAGACGGTCGTCAGCAGCCCGGTGGTCGGCTTCACGTCGGTCAGCGAACCGGTCAGCGAACCGGTCGGCGGCAGCGGGCGCGGCCCCGCCTGCGGCACCCCAGGTGTGACCAGCCCCGGCTCGAGCGGCGTGCGGGGTGGCGTGGTCGCCCCGGCACTCCCGGCGCCCAGGCTCAGGCTCAGCAGTGTGGCGGTCACGGAACGGGCAGCGGAGAAACCGGGCAGGAGGCGGGCCATACCCGCACTGTACCCACCGGCGCCTGACCCGACCCTGAACGGCGGCCACCCTCCGCCTGGGGGGGTGGCCGCCGTTCAGGGCGTCGGGGATTATCCCGCCGGGGTCACTTCATCAGGCGCAGTTTGCGCTGGTAGGCGGTTTCCTCGGGGAAGATCACGAGGCCCGGCTGGGGGCGGAAGGTGGGGCTGTAACGGGCCTTGGCTTGCGGCTTGAGGCTCAGGTTCTCCAGTCCGTTCAGGTTCTCGAACCACTTGTATGCCTCGACCTTCACGCCGGCCGCGTTGGCCGCGTCGATCACGGCGCGGTAGCCCTCGTGGGCCAGTTTGGCGGCGCCCAGGTAGTCCAGCGCGTCGTACTTGGTCCTGGCCTGCGTGAACAGCGTGTCGGCGTTGCGGGCGGCGCTGCCCAGGGCGCTGGCCTTCTGCGCGCGGCGCACGCTTTCCAGCGCGGCGTTGGCGTTGTTCAGGTACGCGGCGGTCAGGTAGCGGTACTGGCTGTCCAGGTTGAACTGCCCGAAGGTGCGCGACAGATCGTTGTACGACATGATCGAGGCGCTCTGGTCGCCCAGGTTCACGAACGCGAACTCGCCGCTGGGGCCGTACGAGACGTCCTGCTCGCTGTCGTAGCCGTCGTGTGGGTGAGAGAGGCTCAGGTGGTGGCCGATCTCGTGGACGGTGGTGTCGGTGAAGCCGTACCCGAACTTCTTCAGGCCTGGGGTCAGGAAGGAGTACACGAAGCTCTGCGTGCCGGTCTCGCCGTCGTCGTACGCGATGCCCAGCAGGCCGCCCTGGCTGTTGCTGCCGTCGTTGAACAGGTAGGCGGGCAGGCGGTACGTGCCGGGTTTGGTGGTCCTGTACGCCTCGCGCAGTTCCTTGACCGAGGTCTGGAACAGCGGCTCACCGAAGATGTCGGCGTAGTCGAAGGTGCAGATGTCCTCGAAGCTGGTCGCGAAGAAGCACTTGTAGGCGTCCGCGAACGAACCGTCCAGCGCCGTGGTCTTGAGGGTGGTCTTGAACTTCGCGAACGGCTGGAGGGGCTGCACGCGCTCCTGCAGAAGCTGGGGCTTGAGGACGGTCGCCGGGTCGGGTGCGCCCGCGCCCTGCTCGACGTGCAGGTCCATCTCGATCTCGTCGGGCATCTGCGGGGGGGTCAGCGCGGCGCGGTAGATGGGGCTGGGCGTGAACAGCAGGTTGATCGCCACGTAGCGGGTCACGCGGGCCAGGTCCGGGCTGACCTTGCGGCCGTATCCGATGTTCGCCTTGCGGGTGCCGTACTCCCAGATGGGCGGCATGCGGTAGTCGGCCACCTCGTCGCCGTCTACGTCGGGGTTGGTCACGTCGTAGGCGGCGGTCCAGGGGTCCGGGTTGGCGGACAGGTCGTAGAACCACACGCGCTGCGCGGCCTTGCCGTCGCGGGTGCTGCCGCCCCAGGCGCTCAGGCGGCGGTTGGGGAGTTTGCCGAACTCGGTGTCGGTGTCGGTGTCCTTGGCGTCCAGGCGGGCGTAACTGTGGAACTTGAAGTCCGGCCGGTCGTACCAGTTGATCAGGTAGACGGTGTACTCGCCGTTCTTCACGCCCACGCGCGCGCCGTTGTCGGCCAGCCAGTTCTCGGTCTGCAGCGCGTCGATCACGATGTTGTTGTTGGGGTCGATGGCGCGCGTGATGTTCCCGGCCGGGGTTTCGCAACCAGGAGCGCCCTGGCAGTTGAAGTAGTTCTCCTGCGGCGTCAGCTTTTCCTTGGTGCCCGCAGCGGCCGCGAACTTGAAGAAGTCGTCCTCGAAGGCTTGATCGGCGAACACGTAGTTGTAATCGAACTCGAAGGACGTGCCGGTCTTCTCGGTGCGGCCGTACGCGCTGGGGATGCGGTTCACGGCGTCGTACCGCGCGGGCAGCATCTCCCGGAAGTCCTGGGTGCTGACCTGCCGCGCGGTGGGCACCTGACCGGGCGGGGTCTGACGGTAGCCCACGAACACCACGTTGACCTTCAGTTTGGTGTTGATGGTGTCGTTCACGCCAGGCTTGAGGGTCTGCAGGACACCGAAATCGGTCTGCGTACCCGTCGCGGGCGTGGCGGGACTCTGGCGGCAACCGGCCAGCAGGGAGACACTGAGGAGGGCGGCAGCGACAGCGGTATGTTTCATGGAACTCCTGAACGTGACGGCGGGCATTCGACCCGAGCGGTGAGGAAGATGCAGGCCTCCCGCACCGTCCGCGGGGCCTGCGGCGAACAACGGACGGCAGGCGCCGCATGGAATTCCATGAGCGGCCCGTGTCGGCAGGGTGAATCGACAGGCATTCTATGAGAATTGCCGGCCTGTTCAAGCTGATCTGCCGCCCGCCGTCCACCCGCAAGGCAACCGGCGGCGCCCTTGACCGGGGGCGGGGCGGGACGCTAGGCTGCCGGACAGCTCCTGCGTGGAGCGACCCACTTCAGAGCGCCCGAGAGAACTGGCTCGTCGACGGCGCGGCAACCGGACCTCATCGCGTCACGGTGCCAAGGCCAGCCCACCCGCCGCGGGTCAACGATGACCGCCGGGAGGGACCAAGAGGGAAGGTCACGCGGTTGATACCCATCAGCGCCCCTTCTCGATCCCCACGAGCAGGGGCGCTGTCATTCCAGGCGGCGTCCCACGGTCCCCACCGAGGAGGCGCAGTCATGGCGCACAGATTCGAGACGTTGCAGGTTCACGCCGGCCAGAAGCCCGACCCCACCACGGGCGCGCAGCAGACGCCCATCTACCCCACGAACAGTTACGTGTTCCAGTCCCCGGAGCACGCCGCCGACCTGTTCGGGCTGCGGCAGTTCGGGAACATCTACAGCCGGATCATGAACCCCACGAACGCCGTGTTCGAGGACCGCGTGGCGGCGCTGGAGGGCGGCGTGGGCGCGCTGGCGGTCGCCAGTGGGCACGCCGCGCAGTTCCTGGCGATCACGAACGTCGCGCAGGCGGGCGACAACATCGTGTCCAGCCCGAACCTGTACGGGGGGACCGTCAACCAGTTCCGCGTGACCCTGAAACGCCTCGGCATAGAGGTGCGTTTCACCAGCCGCGAGGAACGCCCCGAGGAGCTCACGGCCCTGATCGACGACCGCACCCGCGCCGTGTACCTGGAAACCATCGGGAACCCGGCCCTGAACGTCCCGGATTTCGAGGCGATCGCGGCCGCCGCGCACGCGCAGGGCGTCGCGGTGATCGTGGACAACACCTTCGGCGCCGGCGGGTACTACTGCCAGCCGCTGCGGCACGGCGCGGACGTGGTGCTGCACTCCGCGAGCAAGTGGATCGGCGGGCACGGCAACGGCATCGGCGGCGTGATCGTGGATGGCGGCACCTTCGACTGGGGGAACGGCCGCTACCCGCTGATGACCGAACCCAGCCCCAGCTACCACGGCCTGAACTTCTGGGAGACCTTCGGCGCGGGCAACCCGCTGGGCCTGCCGAACGTCGCGTTCATCATCCGCGCCCGCACCGAGGGCCTGCGCGACCTGGGCCCCACGCTGGCGCCGCAGCAGGCGTGGCAGTTCCTGCAGGGCCTGGAAACCCTGAGCCTACGCGCCGAACGCCACGCCGACAACGCCCTGGCGCTGGCCTCCTGGCTGGCAGTGCACCCGGACGTGGCGCGCGTCACGTACCCCGGCCTGAGCAACCACCCGCACTACGACCGCGCCCAGCACTACCTGCCGCGCGGGGCGGGCGCCGTCCTGACCTTCGAGCTGCGCGGTGGGCGCGCGGCGGGCGAGGCGTTCATCCGTTCGGTCGCCCTGGCGCAGCACGTGGCGAACGTGGGCGACACCCGCACGCTGGTCATCCACCCGGCCAGCACCACCCACAGCCAGCTGGAGGAAGCCGCGCAGCGCGCCGCCGGAGTCACGCCCGGACTGGTGCGCGTGTCCGTGGGCATCGAACACATCGACGACATCCGCGACGACTTCGCGCAGGCGCTGGCCGCCGCGCTCGTCGAGGCCGGTGACGTGACCGGAGAGGGCGCGTGACCGCCCTGACGCACCCCACCACCCCCACCACCCCGCTGACCGCCCCGGACGACACGCCCGGACGATGTCAGGCCGGGGAACGCCCCCGCCTGCAGGTCGCGCGGGTGTTCCGCGCGGCGCCGCTGCTGCTCGACTGCGGCCTGCCCGTCAACGACGTCCGCCTCGCCTACCACACCTACGGGACCCCGCAACCCACCGCCACGCTGGTCCTGCACGCCCTGACCGGCACGAGCGCCGTACACGAGTGGTGGCCGGACCTGCTGGGCGCCGGCCGACCCCTGGACCCTGAACGCGACTACGTGATCTGCGCGAACGTCCTGGGCGGCTGCGCCGGCAGCAGCGGCCCCGCCGACCTGCCCACCCTGGGCGGTCAGGACGCCCCCCTGACCCTGCGCGACATGGCCCGCGCAGGCCGCGCCCTGCTCGAGCACCTGGGCGTCAGGCGCGTCCGGATCGTGGGCGCCAGCATGGGCGGCATGCTCGCCTACGCCTGGCTGCTCGAATGCCCGGACCTCGTCGAGAAGGCCGTGATCATCGGCGCTCCCGCCCGGCACTCCCCGTGGGCCATCGGCCTGAACACCGCCGCCCGCAGCGCCATCCGCGCCGCGCCCGGCGGGGAAGGGCTGAAAGTCGCCCGGCAGATCGCCATGCTCTCGTACCGCAGCCCCGACAGCTTCGCCGCCACCCAGACCGGGCAGCGTCAGGGCGTGCCCGCCATCACCTCCTACCTGCACCACCACGGCGAGAAACTCCACGCCCGCTTCTGCGAACGCAGCTACGTCGCCCTGACCGGCGCCATGGACGCCTTCCAGCCCACCGACCACGAACTGCGCGCCGTCCAGACCCCCACCCTGGTCGTCGGAATCAGCAGCGACGTCCTGTACCCCCCCACCGAGGTTCAGGCCGGCGCCGCCCTGCTGCCCCGCGCCCAGTACCGCGAACTGGACTCCATTCACGGCCACGACGCCTTCCTGATGGACCCCGGCCCCCTGCCCACCCTGGTCAGCGCCTTCCTGAAAGGCTGAAGGGGACCGGGCCGGTGACTCCGGCCCGTCAGACCTGGTCAGTCCGGGAGGCAGGCGCGCAGCAGCGCCGCCGCCTGCGCCGCCGTGCCGGTCAGCGTATGCCGCTCCAGGACACGCTGGCGGGCCTGTGCTGCCAGCTGCGCGGTGCGGTCGGGGTGCGCTGCCATGGCCCGCAGGGCGCGCGCCAGCAGGTGCGGGGCGGGCGGGACCAGCAGGCCGTCCACGCCGTCGCGGATCAGTTCTGCCTGCGCGGGAATGGGCGTGGTTACGACCGGCAGTCCCGACGCCATGGCTTCCAGCGTGACCAGTGACTGGTTCTCGGCCAGGGTGGGTTGCAGGAGGGCGTCGGCGGCGCGGTACAGGTCCGGCAGGTCCCAGCGGCGGCCCAGGAAGGTCACGTTTCGCAGGCGCAACACGCGGGTCAGGGTGCGGGCGGCGCTTCCCACGCCGGAATCCATGTCACCCGCGAACACGAAGTTCAGGTCCGGCGCGTACCGGGCTGCCCGGACGGCGGCCAGCTGGTTCTTTTCCGGTGCGAACCGGCCGGGCACGAGGACCGTGAACCCACTGAACCCCAGGCGGGCGCGCAGGGCGTTGCGCTCGGCGGGTGGGGCGGGGCGGTAACGGTCCGGGTTCACGCCGTTCGTCAGGCCGCCCACGCGCGGCAGGCCCATGGTGCCGTGCAGGAAGGCCTGCCCCCACCGGGAGACGGTCACGACCGAGTCGGCGCGGCGCAACCCGCCCAGTTTGGTCGCGCGGTACACCAGCCGGTACCAGCCCTTCAGTCCGGCCGGGTAGTGGTAGTCCAGCTGATCGTGCACCACGGTCACGCGCGGGGCGTGCAGGGCGTCCAGCGCGCGGTACGTACCGGGATCCCAGGCCTGCATGACCCGCAGCTCGAAGCTGTTCAGGTCTGGCGTGATGGCTTTCAGGTCGTCATACCGCCGGACGGGCACCCCGGCCTGACTGAAGCGGCGGGCCAGTTCCTCCAGCGCCTCGCCGCGCGGCAGGAAGACCGTGGGGTGCAGGCCGTGCGCGGGCAGCAGGGGCAGCACGTCCAGCAGCCAGACCTCGCTGCCAGCCACGCGCGGCGCGTCGGTCACGAAGGCCACCCGGTGTGAGGGCGGCGTCACTCGACGGGTTCGCCGCGCTGGAGTTTCACGGCGCGCACGAGGTTCTGGTACATCAGGGCGCTGGTGAGCGGGCCGACCCCGCCGGGGACGGGCGTCTGCGCGCGGACGGGCAGGTCCGGGGTGGCGTCGCCGATCACGCCGCCAGGGTGGACGTTGATGCCGGCGTCGATGACGACATGGTGGGGTTGAACGTGGTCCGGGCGGAGCAGTCCGGCGCGGCCCACAGCGATCACGACGGCGTCCATGGGGGCCAGGACGCGCGGCAGGTCGCGGGTGTGTTCGTTGCAGAGGGTGACGGTCGCGCCGCGGTTGTTCAGCATGAAGGTCAGGGGGCGGCCGACGGTGCGTCCGGGGCCGATCACGGCGATGTTCAGGCCGCGCAGGTCGTCGCCGAGGGCGGCGCGCAGCAGGAAGCGGATGGACCGTGGGGTGGGGGGCAGCAGCGCCTCGGTTTCGCGGCCGGCGGCGATCAGGGCGAGGTTGGCGGGGCTGAGGCCCTCGACGTCCTTGCGGGGCGCGAGTCGCAGCAGGGCGGCGTCGGCGTCCAGGCCAGGGGCGAGCGGCAGTTCGAGCATGATGCCGTGCACGTCGGGGTCGGCGGAGAGGTCGTCGAGGGCGGCGTGCAGGGCGGCGTCGGTCAGGGTGGCGCCCAGGTCGTGGGCGGTGAACTGCACGCCGAGACGTTCGGCGCGGCGGGCCTTGCTGTCCACGTACACGCGGGAGGCCGGGTCGCCGCTGGCGAGCACGCTGACTAGGTGCGGGCGGAAATTCCAGGCGCGCAGGTCGGCTTTCACGCCGCGCGTGACCTGGTCGGCCAGGGCCTTGCCGGTCAGGGGGCCGCCGGGGAGGGCCGTGTCGGTGGGGGCCGTGTCGCTGGGGGTGGGGTCCGGTGTGGTCATGTGGGGTCCAGTCTGGGTGGGGAGTGGGGGTGGTCGGGGGCGGCCCCTGGCGGCGGGGCCGGCGCGTTCCGGCACAGCATACCGAGTTCGGCCGGGGCGGGCGGCGGTGCGCGTGGACGTGCTTGCCTGCGGGCCGCGCCGTTCGACGTGAACTGGTTTCACGTGTGCTGGTCCTGATCCCCTGGGGGGGGATACGTGAAGACCTTCACAGCGGCGCGGGCCGCGCACCCCTATCTTCTGAACAGATGGTCACCGACACGCCCCGCCCTGCCCGCGCCCGCAGCGCTGAAGAAAAGAACCGCCGCCGCGACGACATCCTCCGCGCCGCCGAACGCCTCTGGACCACCACGACCTACGCCGACCTGAGCATGAACCAGGTGGCCCGCGAGGCCAGACTGGCCAAGGGCACCCTGTACCTGTACTTCGACACGAAAGAAGAACTGTTCCTGGCGCTGCTCAGCGAGCACCTGCACGCCTGGATCACCCGCACGGCCGAACTGCTGCGGGAACGCCAGCCCCGCACGCCCACCGAGGTCAGCGACGCCCTGCTGGACTCCAGCGAGACCCTGACGCCCCTGCGCCGCCTGCTGGTGCTGCTGGGCACCGTGCTGGAACGCAACGTCCGCCCGGAACTCGCCACCGAATTCCGCCGCGACCTGGACGCCCAGCTGGGCCGGCTGGTCGAGCACATGCCGTACAGCCAGCCCACCACGCTGCGCATCCTGCGGCACCTGTACGCGGTCGCAATCGGCTGGCAGCAGTTCAGCGAGTCCCTGCCCGGCCTGGACCCCAACACCGGGGAACCCATGCAGGACGCCCAGTGGACCTTCCAGAGCGAGTTCGAACTGGTCCTGCGCGCCGTCGTGGACCGCCTGGCCGCCACCGACAGCTGATCCGCACCTGCACGGGACGCCGCGCGACCACCCCCAGGGAGAGTCGCGCGGCGTTCTGCGTGCCTAGCGGCGGAACTTCCCGACGCCGGGAGTCCAGTTCAGGCGCAGGGCGCGCGTGGCGGTCGTCACGTTCACGCCGGCCGACTCGCACCGCTGCTGCGCGGTGGCCGGCACGAGCGGCAGCGCGTGCAGCGACGTTCCCTGACGCGCCGGGACGTACTGCACGCCCAGCGTCACGCCCCGCAGGCAGGCCGGGAGGGTGCCCACGGCGAAGTCGGCGTCCCGGATCAGCGGAATGACGCTGGGTTCCGGCGCGGACTTCCAGCCGCCCGGCCCCTGCCACGCGAAGGTCGTGCGCGATTCGCAGCGTCCGGCCGCGCACCACTCGCGGGTCAGGACCAGCAGCGCCTGTCCGGCGCGCAGGAACGTCGCGGCCCGCACGACCGTGAAGGTCGGCCCGGCCACCCCGAGGGCGCTGTGTCCCCGCCATTCCAGGTAGTGGTTCGGGGCGTCGTGCAGCTGCGACGCGAACAGGTTCTGCGTGGCCGTCCAGTCCAGCTGTTCGCGGCGGGCGTAGGCCAGCAGGGACCGCTCGGCCGGGTCGGGCGTGAAGGTCGCCATGAACTGCCGCACGCCCTCCAGCGGCCCCAGCGGGTCGGGCGCGGCGGCCTGCGCCACCCCGCTCACCAGCAGCGCCGGCAGGAGTCTGGGCAGCAGCGTGGGTTTCAGGGCGCGGCCCCTGGACCCCGGAAACGGAAAGTGAAACCTGAACACTTCACCCGTGATAGCGCCTCCACTCTGACCGGAACCTGACGGTCCGCCCGGCCCTGTCTGTGCGTGCGCGGCGCGTGGCGGGCGGCCCGGCGCGTATCCTGCGCGGATATGCGCGTCGTCCTGAAACTCGGCACCAGCGTCCTGACCGGCGGTACCGACCGCCTGCACCGCCCCCGACTGGTGGACCTGATGCGCGGCCTGGCCGCCGTGCGCGCCGCCGGACACGAGGCGGTCCTGGTCACCAGCGGCGCCGTCCTGGCCGGCTGGGAGGCGCTGGGCTTCCCGCCACGCGACCGCACCCTGGCCGAGAAGCAACTGCTGGCCGCCGTCGGGCAGGGCCGCCTCATGCACACGTACGCGCAACTGGCGGACCTGTACGGCCTGCCGGTCGCGCAGGTCCTACTGACCGCCGACGACTTCCGGGACCGCACCCGCTACCTGAACGCCCGCACCACCCTGGACGCCTGCCTGGCGCGGGGTGTCATGCCGATCATCAACGAGAACGACGCCGTGGCACTCGAACAGATCAAGGTCGGCGACAACGACACCCTCTCGGCGTTCGTGGCGAACCTGACCGAGGCGGACCTGCTGGTCATCCTGACCGACGCGCCCGGCCTGTACACCGCCGACCCGCGCAGCGACCCGTCCGCGACCCTGATCCCGGTCGTGGAGCGCGTCACGCCGGATGTCTGGGCGCGTGCCGGCGGCGCCGGGTCGCACCGGGGTACGGGCGGCATGCACACCAAGATCCAGGCGGCCGAGATCGCCACGCGCGCCGGCACGCCCGTCGTGATCGCGCCCGGCGACGCCCCGGACGCCCTGGTCCGCATCGTGGGCGGCGAGGCCCTCGGCACGCGCTTCCTGGCTGCCGGAACCCGCCTGGAAGCCCGTAAACGCTGGATCCTGGCCGAGATCGCCGCTGGGCGCGTCCTGCTGGACGCCGGGGCTGCCAGCGCTGTCCGCGAGCGCGGCGGGAGCCTGCTGCCCGCCGGGATCACGCAGGTCGAGGGTAGCTTCCGCCGGGGGCACACCATCCGCCTGATCGACCCCGGCGGCCACGAGATCGCGCGCGGCCTGACCCGCTACGACGCGGCCGACCTGACCCGCATCGCTGGGCACCACTCCCGCGAGATCGAGGGCCTGCTGGGCTTCACGTACGGCCCGGAAGCCGTCCACCGCGACGACCTCGTGCGGTTGTAGGCGGTCGGAGGCCCGCGCCCGCTGCCGGCGCACGCGGCGTCCACGCGGCGCCCGCAACGCCGCCTATACTGCCGTGCGTGCTGTTGCCCATGCTTTCCATTCCGCTGCTGGCCGCCCAGATCACCGTGACCGACCCGGCCGGTGACGCGCGCGGCGACGGCGGGTACGTGCTGCCCACCCGCCCGGCCATCACCGCCGAGATGCTCGACCTGCGCGCCTTCACCGCCGACAGCACCGGCCAGACCATGCGCTTCACCGTCAGCTTCGGCCAGATGGGCAACCCCTGGAACGCGCCGGGCGGATTCAGCGCCGGCGTGACCGACATCTTCGTGAAGGGCGCGCTGGGCGGCCAGCAGGTCCTGGCCGACACCGGCCTGCGCGTGCGCGGCCAGGGCGGCTGGCAGTACCACCTGCGCGTCACGGGCGTCGGCGCGACCCTCACCGAGGCGAACACGCTGGGCCGCCTGACCGTCCGGGCGGCCCCGACCGTCCGGGTCGACGGCACCAGCCTGGTCATCGACACCGACCTGCCCGCCGGGAAGTACGGGTACTGGGTGACCAGCAGCGTGTACACGCCCCTGTCCGCCAGCGGCCTGCTGCGCCCCAGCCAGGACGTCCGCCCGGACGCCCTGCAGGCCGGCCGCGCCGACGCCCCCACCCCCGTGGACGTCCTCGCGCCGGCCGGCGACACGCAGGCCTTCACCAACGACACGCTGGCCGCCGTCGGCGAGACGCGCGACTGGGTCAGCATCGCCCTGATCGCCCTGGGCGGCGCAGGCCTGCTGGTCACCGTCATCGCCACCGTGTTCGTGTGGCGCCGCCTGTCGTCATGAACCGCGTCCCCGCGCCGCTGCTGATCCTGACTGCCGCCGTCCTGTGGGGTCTGCTGGGCATCCTGGGCAAGCAGGCGCAGGCCGCCGGGATCGCCCCGCTGGAAGTCGCGTTCTGGCGCGCCGCACTCGCCGGGGGCCTGTACGCGCTGCATGCGGCCGTGATCCGCGCGCCCCTGCCACGCGGCCGGGACCTGCTCGTCACGGCCGCGTTCGGCGTGGCGGGCGTCAGCGTGTTCTACGGCAGTTACCAGCTGGCCGTCCGGGCGGGCGGCGCGAGCCTCGCCAGCGTGCTGCTGTACACCGCGCCGGCCTTCGTGGCACTGATCGGCTGGGCCGCGTGGCGCGAACGCCTGGGGGGCCGCGAGGCCCTCGCCATCGGCGGCACGCTGGGCGGCATCGGCCTGATCAGCCTGGGCGGCGGGCAGGGCGTGACCGTCAGCCCGGCCGCGCTGGGCCTGGGCCTGACCGCCGGATTCACGTACTCGCTGTACTACATCTACGGCCGCGCCTTCTTCGACCGCTACGCGCCGCCCGCGCTGCTGGCCGTCGCGCTGCCCGTGGGCGCCGCGTGCCTGCTGCCGTTCGTGACGTTCAGCGCCAAGACCGCGCCCGCCTGGGGCAGCCTGATCGCCCTGTCGTTCTTCAGCACGTACCTGGCGTACCTGGTGTACAGCGCCGGCCTGCGCCGCCTGAACGCCACGCGCGCCAGCGTGATCGCCAGCCTGGAACCCGTCGTGGCCGCCGCGCTGGCCGCCGCGCTGTTCGGCGAGCGCCCCGCGCCGCTGGCCCTGCTGGGCGCCGCCCTGGTCATCGGGGCCGCGCTGCTGCTCAGCCTGCAACCCGCCGAGAAGCACCCGCCCGTGGAGTAGCTGGCGGCGGGCGGGTCGCGGCCCGCCTAGGCCAGCGCGGCGTTCAGCTCGTCGCGGAAGGTGCGGGCGGCCTGCACGCTGGCCGGTACGTCCAGCCCCCGCGCGTACTGCACGCCCCGGCTGGCGCTGACCAGCGCACCGGTGCCGCCCGCGTCGAAGGCGGGGGCCAGTTGCGCCGCCGTGGCGCCCTGCGCGCCCAGGCCCGGCAGCAGCAGCAGCGCGCGCGGCATCCGGGTGCGGAACGCGGCGAGGTCCTGCGGGTGCGTGGCGCCCACGACCGCGCCGACGCTGGCGTACTCGCCGTCCTCGGCGGCGTTCAGGCGCGTGATCTCGTCGGCCACGCGCTCGCTGACGCCGTTTCCCTGAAGGTCCGCCTGTCCGGGGTTGCTGGTCTTCACGAGCACGAACACCGCGCCGCCACTGGCGCGGGCGGTGTCCACGAAGGGCGTCAGGGTCTCGAAGCCCAGGAAGGGGTTGACGGTCAGGGCCGCGCCCGCGTGCCGGCCGGTCAGCCAGCCCTGCGCGTACGCCTGCGCGGTGCTGCCGATATCGCCGCGTTTGGCGTCCAGCAGCACGGGCAGGCCCAGCGTGCGGGCGGCGGCGCACACGTCCTCCAGGATGTGCAGTCCTTCCAGGCCCAGCGCCTCGTAGAACGCCAGTTGCGGCTTGACGCACGCGGCGTACGGCGCGGTCGCCTCCAGCACGTCCAGGGTGTGGGCGCGCAGGTGCGCGGCGTCCCGGTACGCGTCCAGGCGGGGGTCCAGGCCCACGCACAGGCGGGTGTTCAGGCGGCGGGTTCGGTCGGTGACGGCCTGCGCGAAGTTCATCGGGTCCGAGGCTACCGCATCTGCCCCCCGGCCCGTCCGGGCACCCTGACCGGACGCCCCCGCGCAGACGGTACGCTGACACGCATGACCTTTTCCATCGTGGGCCGCGACGCCCGCACGGGCGACCTGGGCGTGGCCGTCGCCAGCATGTTCCTGGCGGTGGGCGCGCTGGTGCCGTTCGTGCAGGCCGGCGTGGGCGCCGTCGCCACCCAGAGTTACGTGAACCCCACCTTCGGCCCGGAAGGGCTGCGCCTGCTGGGCAGCGGCCTGGACGCGCCGGCCGTCAGCGCGCACTTCCAGGCGACCGACCCCGGCATCGCGCAGCGGCAGTTCGGACTGGTGAGTGCCGGTGGCGGCAGTGCCACCTTCAGCGGCCCCGACTGCCACGCCTGGGCGGGCGGGTACGCCGGGCCGGATGTCGCCATCCAGGGCAACATCCTGGCCGGGCCGGGCGTCGTGACCGCCATGCGCGCCGCCTGGGAGGCCGGGCCGGACCTGCCCCTGCCGCGCCGCCTGCTGGCCGCCCTGATCGCCGGGGACGCGGCGGGCGGGGACCGCCGGGGCCGTCAGTCGGCCGCGCTGCTGTGCGCCGGACCGGGGCGCGGTTACGGCGGCCTGACGGACGACTGGGTGAACCTGCGCGCCGACGACCACGCCGCCCCCTGCGCGGAACTGGCCCGCCTGCTCGACATCCACGACCTGCTGTTCACCCGCCCCGAGAGCACGCGGCCCCTCATGCCGGAGCAGCTGGACTGGCTGCGTGCCCTGCTGGTCCGTCAGGGGTACGCGACGGCCCTGCCCGCCGGACCCTGGGACGCCGACACCGAGGCGGCCGCCTGGGCGCTGTTCGGCACCGAGAACCTAGAGGAACGCTGGGTGCCCGGCGGTCAGGTGGACCCCGTCGCGCTGGCGTACCTCCAGCAGCGGTACGGCGCGGAGGGGTGATGCGGGCCTGAACCTGTAGCCATAGCCCCTTCCCCCATACCCTGGGGCGGTGTGGGCGGCGCGGCGCGGTACACTGCCTGCCATGCGGCTTTCAGCCACCGACGTGTACGCCTTTCAGGCGCTGGGATTCCTGGGCACCCAGGACCCGGCCCGCTGGGTGTCCAGCGAGGAGATCAGCGAATCGACCGGCGTTCACCGCCCCTACCTGGTGCGGATCCTGGCGGCCCTGACCGCCAAGGGCGTCGTGAAGAGCAAGAAGGGCATCGGCGGGGGGTACGCGCTGGCGCGGCGGCCCCAGCTGATCAGCCTGTGCGAGGTCGTGCGCGCCATCGACGGGCCGGTCGCGCCGCTGTCGTGCATCAGCCTCAACTGGCACGAGCACTGCCCCGAGGAGGACCGCTGCCACGCCCGCAGCACCATCTATACCCGCATGCGCGACGCCATGCTGGGCGTGCTGCAGGAATTCAGCGTGCAGGACCTCGTGACCGACGCGCAGCAGGGTGTCAGTTACGGCCACTGCCTGGGCCACCTCCTGAAACCCAACGCGTAGGAGCAGGTGAACAGTTGAAAGTCGATGGTTGATGGAGGGGCATTCCTTCCATCAACCATCGACTTTCACCCATCAACCTACTTCAGGTACGGTTCGAAGCGGTTTCGGTTGCTGCTGTCGGGGTCCTCGGTGGCGCGGACGACCGAGCGGGCGCTGAACACCAGCAGCAGGCGCCCGGCGGGGGCGGCCGTGTCGGCGCGCAGGGTGCCCTGGTTCACGCGGTACGGGCCGGCCAGCATGGCCTGCATGGTGCTGGGATCGAAGGCCAGCGCGGCGCCGGTCATGGCGGGCTTGGCGGCCTTCACGCCGCCGCGCGCGGTCACGAAGCCGCTTTTCACGTTCAGGGTCATGCTGGGCGCGCTGAGGTCCGTGAAACGCGCGTCGTTGTACGTGACGCCGCCCGTCGCGGTGACCGTCCCGGCCTTCAGGTCGTACGTGACCTGCGCGGCCTTCAGGGTGCCGCCCTGCCTGGTGGTGATGGTCGCGTCCTGCGCGCTCAGCCGCTGCCCCGGCTGCAACTGCATGCGGGCCGCCGTGAGTTTCACGCCGCGACTGTCGGTGGCGGTGCCGCCCTGCGGCAGGTCGGTCGCGCCGGTCTCCAGGTTCAGGTTCTGCGGGCCGCGCGGCGTGACGTTCAGGCCGCCGAACGTGACGGCCTGCGCGCCGCCCGCCGCGAGGGTCAGGGCGGTCAGCGCGCCGGTCAGCAGGCGGGCCAGGGTGGGGGAGGGGGAGCGCTTCATGCGGCTTACCGTAGCGGGCCGCGCACTGAGCGGCGTGAGGAGAGCCGTCAGGTTCGCTTCAGCCCTCCTGCCGGACCCGCCGGTTTCTCATACAGGGGCCATCCGCCTCATGCACTCCTATCCGCTGCGGTGCGTGGCGGCGCTACACTCCGCGCAGTGAAGCTGCCATCTCTCCTGTCGGCCGGTCCCCGGAAGGCCCTGATCCTGCTCTCCCTGCTGGGCGGCCTGACGCACGCGGCGCCCCGCGTGGGCACGCACGACGGGTACACCCGGCTGGTGTTCGACCTGCCCGGCCAGGCCGCCGTGACCAGCACGGCGAAAGTCGCCGCGCAGTCCGTGACCGTGAAGCTGGGCGCGACCCTGAAGAGCGAACAGGGACCGCTGAACGCGCCGGGCGTCACCGCGTACGCCGTGTCCGGCGGAACGGTCACCGTCACCCTGGCCGCCGGGCATTCCAGGGCCAGCAGCAGTGTCCTGCCCGCTTCCGGCGGCCAGCCGGCCCGGCTGGTCATCGACGTGCCCACCACGGCGGCGGCCCGTCCGGCTGCTGCTGCGGCGCCGGCCCGCCCGGCGACGGTCGTCCGGCCGGCCGCCACCTCGGCACCCACCCGGCCGCGCGTGGTACTCGATCCCGGTCACGGCGGCACCGACCCCGGCATGGTCAGCCGCTGGGTGACCGAGGAGGACGTGACGCTGGACGTGGCCCTGCGCACCCGCGCCGAACTGCTGCGCCACGGGGTGGAGGTCGTCATGACCCGCGACTCGGACCGGCACCTGAGCGCCAACAAGACGCAGGACCTGGACGCCCGCGCCCGCATGGCGAACAACGGCACGGTCAGCGCCTTCGTGAGCATTCACGTGAACGCGGCCGGGGCGTCCGCGCAGGGCATCGAGACGTTCTACTTCGGGCAGCCGCTGGGCGGCAGCAACCGCAGCCTCGCCGTCCGCGAGAACGGCGGAGGCAGCCTCGGCGAGGAACTGACCCGCAAGGCCGCCAGCACCGCCCAGAACCTGCTGGGCGACATTCTGGCGCAGGCGAAGATCGCCTTCAGCCGCCAGCTGGCGCAGAAGGTGCAGTCGCGGCTGGTGGCCGGGACGGGCGCCGTGAACCGGGGCGTGCGGACCGACGCCTTCTACGTGATCCGCAACCCGACCACGCCCGCCATCTTGGTCGAGCTGGGCTTCGGCACGCACCCGGCCGAGGGGCCGAAACTGGCGACCAGTGCGTACCGCGAGCAGCTGGCGCAGTCGCTGGCCCGCGCGATCCTGGACTTCCTGCACACCAAGTGACGGCCGGCGGCACGGACGCCTGCGCGCGGTCGGGCCGCCCCCTGCTGGACGGTGCGGAAGCGGCCGGTGGCCCGCTGCGGGTTTCCTCATGGAAGATGACGGAAGCTGTGAGACACGCTACTATCGGTGACAGTCAACTTGGAATCACTTCCATTGCGTTCCGTCCGGTCAGCCCGTAGCCCCTCAAGAACGACCCGCCGCTTTCCCGCTGCACTTCTGCCGGCACTGCCGCCGCGCGGCCCGGCCCAGGAGGTTTTCCCGCATGACCATCACACGCTCCAGCGGCGTCCTGCTGCACCCCACCAGCCTCCCCGGCCCCTACGGCATCGGTGAACTCGGCGCGCACGCCCGCGCCTTTGTGGACTGGCTCTCCCGCGCCGGCCAGAAGTACTGGCAGGTCATGCCGCTCGGCCCCACCGGCTACGGCGACAGCCCCTACCAGGCGTTCAGCGCCTTCGCCGGAAACCCCTACCTGATCGACCTGACCGCCCTGCGCGAACACGGCCTGCTACAGGACACCGACTTCAACGCCCTGCCGGACTTCAACCCCGACAAGGTCGACTTCGGCCAGCAGTACGTCTGGCGCAACCAGATGCTGGGCCGCGCCTACGCCCACTACGCCTTCGGCGGCGCCCAGCACCTGAAAGCCGACTTCGAGGCCTTCAAGCAGCAGGAAGCCGCGTGGCTCGACGACTACGCGCTGTTCATGGCCCTCAAGGACGCGCACGGCGGCCTCCCCTGGAACGCCTGGGAGCCGGCCACCCGCGACCGCCACCCCGACGCCCTGGCCGCCGCCCGCGAGCAGCTGACCGGCACCACCGAACGCGTGAAGTTCATCCAGTTCCTGTTCTTCCGCCAGTGGACCGTGCTGCGCCGCTACGCCGCCGAGAAGGGCATCCAGATCATCGGGGACATCCCGATCTTCGTCGCCATGGACTCCAGCGACGTCTGGGCCAACCGCGACCAGTTCTACTTCGACGACCAGGGCCAGCCGACCGTCGTGGCAGGCGTCCCGCCGGACTACTTCAGCGAGACCGGCCAGCTGTGGGGCAACCCGCTGTACAACTGGCAGGCCATGCAGGACACCGGCTTCCAGTGGTGGATCGAACGCTTCCGGGGCAGCCTGAACCTGTTCGACCTGATCCGCATCGACCACTTCCGCGGATTCGCGGCCAGCTGGGAAATCCCGTTCCCCGCCGACACCGCCATCCACGGCCAGTGGGTGCCCGCCATGGGCCACGAGATGTTCACGGCCGTCCGCGAGGCGCTGGGCGTCCTGCCCATCATCGCCGAGGACCTGGGCGTCATCACCCCCGACGTCGAGAAACTCCGCGACGACTTCGGCTTCCCCGGCATGGCCGTCCTGCAGTTCGCGTTCGGCGGCGGCGACTTCAGCGTGAACGACTTCCTGCCGCACAACCTCCGCGAGAATCAGGTCGTGTACTCCGGCACGCACGACAACGACACCACCCGCGGCTGGTGGGTGCACGCCAGCGAACAGGAAAAACACAACTTCCGCGTGTACACCAGCAGCGACCCCGCCGAGGACACCTTCGCCGCCCAGCTGACCCGCATGGCCTTCGAGAGCCGCGCCGCGCTGGCCGTCGTGCCGCTCCAGGACCTCCTGAACCTCGGCACCGACGCCCGCATGAACCTGCCCGGCACGACCGGCGACCACAACTGGACCTGGCGTTACCGCGCCGCCGACCTGCGCCCCGACGTCGCCAGCAGCCTCAGGGAACTGACCGAAGCCACCGGACGGTAAAAACCGGAGAAAGTTGAAGGTTGATGGTTGATAGAGGGTCGCCGGACCTTCCATCAACCATCAACCGTTCACCATCCACTACCCTGTGGGCTATGAAGCTCTACACCAAGACCGGCGACGGCGGCACCACCGGCCTGTACGGCGCGGACCGCGTCAGCAAGGCGAACATCCGCGTGGAAGCGTACGGCACCGTCGACGAACTGAACAGCGCCATCGGACTGGCCCGCGCGCACAACACCCGCAGCCACAAACCCGACCCGGCACTGGACGCCGATCTGGAATACCTCCAGAACGCCCTGTTCGACGTCGGCGCCGACCTCGCCACCCGCAGCGGCACGCCTTACGAGAAGAAGATCACCCGCATGGACGAACAGGACACCGCGTTCATCGAGGCCATGATCGACCGCTACCAGGAAGCCGCGCCGCCCTTCACCGGCTTCGTCCACCCCGGCGGCACGCCCGCCGCCGCCAGCCTGCACGTGGCCCGCACCGTCGCCCGCCGCGCCGAACGCGAGGTGATCCGCCTGCTGCACGAGGAGGACGCCAACACCCACGTGCAGGTGTACCTGAACCGCCTGTCGGACCTGCTGTTCGTCATGGCCCGCGCCGCCAACCAGGCCGCCGGCATCGAGGAACACGCCTGGCTGGTCAAGGGCCGCCGCTGAGACAGTGACTGGAAGGGGGCGACGCGCCTGTGCCGTCGCCCCCCTTCGTCACGCGGTTACTCCAGCGCCTTGCCGCAGTGCGGGCAGCAGGCCACCGTCTCCTGCTGGCGCAGCCGCGCGAGTTCCTCGGCGAACCCGCTGGCGATCATGCCCGCCGGGAGGGCCACCATGCCCACCCCGAACAGCATGATCAGCCCGGCCGCCGCCTTGCCCAGCGGCGTGGCGGGGTACACGTCCCCGTACCCGGTGGTGGTCAGGGTCACGACCGCCCACCACAGCGCCTGCGGGATGCTCTCGAAGCCCTTCGTACCCGCACTGGATTCGACCTGATACAGCAGGCTGGCGGCGATGAACACCAGCACCAGCACGATCAGCACGGTGGAGATCAGTTCCCCGGTCCGCTGGCAGATGACCCGCCCGATGAGTTGCAGCGAGTCCGAGTAGCGGCCCAGTTTGAGCAGGCTCAGGAGTTTGAGCAGGCGCAGGCCGCGCAGGCTGGCCATGGCGGTCGTGGCGGGCACCATGAGCGAGACGAGCACCAGCAGGTCGATCAGCGGGAGTGGCGACGTGGCGTAGCGCAGGTACGACCGGGCGCTGCCGTCGAATCCGGGCCGCAGTGGCGTGACGTACAGCCGCCCCAGGTACTCCAGGCCGAACACGAACGCGCACACGTAGTCGAAGATGCGGATGGCCCGGCCGTACTCGCGCTGCACCTCGGGCACCGTGCCCGCGATGGTCACGGCGATGGTGAGCAGGATCAGCGTGACGAGCAGCGCGTTGAACGTCCGCTCGGCGGGCCCCGCGCCGTCGCTGGGGTCCAGGAACGAGTGGAGTTTCTCCCGGAAGGTCGTGGGCGCGGTCATGCGGGCAGCACCACGTGCGGGGCGAAGGTGGCGCGGTTGTCCGTCACGCGCGAGCGGCCCTCGCGGATGCCCAGGCCGCACACCTCGTCCCCGGCCACCCACACGCCCAGCACCGGGTAACGCGGGCCGTCCGGGGCCTGCGCGGTGGGCAGCTCGGTGTACGCCTGTTCCACCACGGGCAGGTCGGCGTACGCGCCGGGCGTGCTGGCCTCGCCGGGCAGCTGCACGTTCTGTCCCTCGCGGGAGTACAGCGGCTTGCGCACCACGTCCGCCCCCAGCGCGCCGGGCGTGAGGGTCGCGGGCAGCAGGTTCGGGTGGCCGGGGTTCAGTTCGTGCAGCAGCGCCAGCAGGCCCTTGCTGCCGGTCACGGCCTTCCACAGCGGCTCGATGAAGCGCGTGCCGGTGCTCGCCAGGAACGCCGAGTCGCGGGATTCCCACGCGAACTCGAACGGCCACAGCCACATCAACTGCCGCAGCGGCAGACTCCAGGTGTCCAGCAGGTACGCCTCGGTGGGACTGGTGCCCAGGTCCTCGGTGAAGATGAACGACGTGCGCAGGCCCGCCGCCCCGGCCAGTTCGCGCAGGTACGTGACGGTCGCGGCGTCCTCGTCCACGCGGGCGGAGCTGAAGGCCACCTCAGTCAGGCCCCGCGCGGCCTTCAGGTGCGCCCACTGCTCGGTCAGACCCTCGTGGATGGTGTTCCACTGCGTCGCCCCGGCGGGCAGCTCGCCCCGCGCGATCTGATCTTCGAGCCACTGCCACTGACTGACCGCCGCCTCCAGCAGACTGGTGGGCGTCTGCGCGTTCACCTCCAGCAGCTTCACGCCCCCGCGCCCATCGAAGGCGAGGTCCAGGCGCATGTACACCGTGGGATCGTCGCGCTCCCAGGAGTCCCGCACGGCGCTGTGCAGGAACGCGGGGATGCCCAGTTCGGCCAGCCGCCCGCGTTCGATGGCGTGTCCGGTCGCCTCCAGCACCAGGGTCGTCAGCTCCTGGCTGGCCGCGCGCAGGTGCTCGATCTGCGCTGGCGTGAAGGCGTAGTACCCGTCCTCGCTCCAGTACGGCACCGGATGCTCCGGCGTGGGCGCGTACCACGTGAACCCCACCTCGCGCAGCCGCGCCTCCCAGTCCGGGCGGGGGGTGACGGTGCGCCGGATCATCCGCCGGACCCGCTGCCGGTGCTGGCCGCGCGGCTGGTCGTCCGGGAGGCCACGCCCGCCGCGTCCGGCCGGTTCACCTGCTGCGCGGGCCGGTCCGTGCAGGACGTGGTCAGCGTGGGGAGGAAGGCGGTCATCAGGGGCCACTTGAATTCTCTGGACATGGGGACTCCGGCGCGCGCCGTGGGCGGCGAGCGGCAAGGTGCAGGTGGGACGAGGTCGGCGAGCGACGCGGGCTCAGCCGCCGAAGCTGCCCGAGCGGCTGCTGGACATGAAGCCGCCCCGGCTGACGGGCGCCTTGAAGTTGCCGTACGAGCCGCGCTTGCTGTCGTAGGTCAGGCCCGTGCCGGACACCTTGCCCAGGCGGTCATAGCCGACGTAGCGGGTGGTGCCGCTCAGGACCCGCACGTACGGGCCGTAGTACCCGCCGCCGCTGCGGGACACGCAGGGGTTGCTCAGGCCCCGCTCGATCAGGACGCGGTTGGCGATCAGGCACTGCTCGTAACTGCCGTACGTGGTGCGGGAGTACCGGTCCAGGTCGTTCCCGCAGGAGGCCAGCAGGGCGGGCAGCGCCGCCAGCAGTGGCAGGGTGAAGGACTTGCTCATGCGTCAGAGTACGGCGCGAGTCCCGCGCGGGTTGCACACCTTCGCACGGCGCCCGCGATCACCCGTCCGCCCGCCGCCGCCTGCGCCGCGCTGAGGCCCCCGTGCCCCAGCAGCAGCGCGTTCGGGGCCTCGCCCAGCGTGTAGGTGTCCAGCGTGGTGACCTGCACGCCCTGCGCGGCCAGCGCCGCCGCCACGTCCCGCGCCGGGATCGCCGGGTGGAGGTGCAGGCAGACGTGCAGGCCCGCCTCGATGCCGCCCAGGTGCGCCAGTCCGTCCAGGCCGTTCAGAGATTCGGTCAGCGCCGCGCGGACCTGCGCGTGCCAGCGGCGCGAGCGGCGGATGTGCCGGTCCACGTGCCCGCCGGTCAGCAGGTGCGTCAGGGCCGCCTGAACCTGCACGGGCGGCCCGAAGTCCAGCAGCGTCCGCGCCCGCACCAGCCGCGAGAGCAGCAGCGGGGCGGCCACCACGAACCCCGTCCGCACCGAGGGAGTCAGGACCTTACTCAGCGTGCCCAGGTACAGCACCCGGCCCCCCGCCCCCGTCTGCGCCGCCAGCGCGGCGAGTGGTGGCAGCGGGGGCGCGCCATAGCGGAACTCGCCGTCGTAGTCGTCCTCGACGATCAGCGCGTCGTGCCGCGCCGCCCACTCCAGCAACGCCAGCCGCCGGGGCAGGCACATGCGGCCCCCCAGCGGGAACTGGTGGCTGGGGGTCACGTACACCAGCCGCGCGGTGGGCGTGTCCACGTTCACGATCAGGCCGTCGGCGTCCACCGGCACGGGAACGACCTCGTGCCCGGCGTCCAGCAGCACCTGCCGCGCCGCGCGGTACCCCGGATTCTCCATCAGCACCCGCGACCCCGGCGGCAGCAGCGCCCGCACGATCAGGTTCAGGGCGTGCAGCGTCCCGCCCGTCACGAGCACGTCCTCGGCCTGCGCGCCCAGCCCGCGCTGCCGCCCCGCGAACGCCGCCAGGGCTGCGCGCAGCCGCTGCTCGCCCGCCGGGTCGGCGTAGTCGCCGCTGACGTCCTCGCGCGCCGCGTCCGCCCAGGCCTGCCGCCACGCGCGGCGGTCCAGGGTGGCGGTCCCGGTCACGCCCACCCGGAAGTCCAGCCCCGGCCGCGCGCCCGGCCCGTCCACCGGCAGTGGCGGCATGACCGGCAGCCACGCCGGAACGCCCGACGCGCCCACCGGGACCTCCGGGGCGGGCGCGGGTGTCTCGTCGCGCACGCGGGTGCCGCGCCCCACCAAGGATTGCGCGGTGCCGTCCGCGAGGAGTTCTGCGTACGCCGTCTCCACGACGCCGCGCGTGACCCCCAGCGTCCGGGCCAGCGTGCGGGTGCCGGGCAGCGGCGTGCCGCCCGGCAGCAGGCCCGACAGGACCGCCTCACGAATCTGCCGGGCCAGTTGCGCGTGCAGCGCCTCGGTGTGGTCGCGGCGCAGGTCCAGTGGGAAGGGCAGCTCGTCCGTCCGGGCCGGCAGTGGCCCCCGCAGGTCAGCGGAAAGTGGAGCTATCGAGGGGGCCACCATGCCCCGTAGTGTAACGCCCATGACCGAGCCCCGCGACATCCACCCCATCCCGCCCGCGCAGGCGCACTTGGCCCTCCCGGCCCTGCGTGCGCTGCGGCCCGACTCGCCGCACACGGCCACGCCGGACGCCCTGCGCGCCTTCCTGAACACCACCGGACCCGAGGGCTACGCCTTGGTCGGCGCCTTCGAGCCGGGCCGCGAGGAGGCCGCCGCCGTCGCCGGGTACCGCGTCATGCACCTGCTCTGGGCCGGACGCACCCTGTACGTGGACGACCTGAGCACTCTCCAAGGTGCCCGTGGACGCGGCCATGCCCGCGCGCTCCTGCACTGGCTGGAAGGCCGCGCCCGCGACCTGCACTGCGCGGAACTCCACCTTGACTCCGGGGTGGGGGAGACGCGCCACGCGGCGCACCGCCTGTACCACCGCGCCGGGATGAACGTCACCGCGCACCACTTCAGCCTCCCGCTGGGTCGGGGGAAGGCATGACGCGGCGTCCGTCTGTTTCGTTCACAACCCGGAACACCACCGGGTTGCTCACTTCACGCCCGTACGCCGCTGTACTCCCACTCGCATCCGCTCGGATTGAGCTGGTTTTGCAAACCATTCAATCGGAGTTGATATGACCCGCACCGTCGGTATCCTGATCTTCGACGGCATCGAGGTTCTCGACCTGGGCGGCCCCTTCGAGGTCCTGAGTGTCGCCACGCGACTGGCCGGGCGCGACGGCGAGGCGGCGCCCTTCCAGCCGGTCCTGATCGGCGCGTCGGGTGCCCCGGCGGTCGGGCGCGGGGGCTTCCGGGTGCTGCCGCACGCCACGCTGGACGATCACCCGCCGCTGGACGTGCTGATCGTGCCCGGTGGCGTGATGGACGCGCCACTGGCCGACCCGCGTGTGCGTGAGTGGGTGCGGGCGCAATCAGCGCGGGTGGAGGTCCTGGCCTCCATCTGCACCGGCGCGTTCCTGCTCGCCTCGGAGGGCCTGCTGGACGGGCGGCGCGCCACCACCCACTGGGAGGATCAGGTGGACCTGCAGGCGCAGTTCCCGGCGTTGACGGTCGTGCCGGACGTCGCCTGGGTGGACTCGGGCGCGGTGGTCACGTCGGGCGGCATCAGCGCGGGCATCGACATGACCCTGCACCTCGTGGAGCGGCTGCACTCGCGCGCGCTGGCCGAACGCACGGCCCGGCAGATGGAATTCCGCTGGTCTGGTCAGGGGCTGCGGGACGGGGTGAACCCGTGACCGGCTTCTACGACCCCGCGCAGCGCGACCCCAGCGTCAGTCGCCGCCCGCAGAACCGCCGCGACGACGCCTGGATCGAGGACCTGCTCTTGCGCGTGCCGCTGGGCCGCGTGGCGACCGTGTACCGCTCCGGCGACGGCCGGGTGTGGCCCTTCGTGACGCCGCTGGCCTTCGCGTACCGGCCCGAAGCGCGGGACCTCGTGTACCACACGAACGTCGTGGGCCGCCTGCGCGCGAACACCGAACAGGCCGAGGCAGAGGGTCACCCCGCGACCTTCGAGGTCACCGAGACCGGCGCGCTGCTGCCCAGCAACTCCCCGCTGGAGCTGAGCGTGCAGTACCGCAGTGTCATCGTGTTCGGCACCGCCCGCCTCCTGCACGGCGAGGACGCCCGCGCGGCCCTGACCACCCTCAGCGAACGGGTCTTTCCGGGGCTGCGCGTGGGCACGCACACCCGCCCCATCACGGACGCCGATCTGGCCCGCACGGCCGTCTACGCCCTGAGCATCGAACGCTGGAGCGGCAAGGAGAACTGGGCGGACGGCGCCGCGCAGGAGGACGGCTGGCCCGCGCTGCCCGCTCACCTCGCCACTCCGTTGCTGCCTGGGAGCCGCGCGTGACCCGCCGCGACGCGCTGGACATGTTCCTGCTCTCGGCGTTCTGGGGCGTGTCGTTCCTGCTGATCCGCCTGAGCGGCGAGGTGTTTCCGCCCGTGTGGGTGGCGCTGCTGCGGTCCGTGTTCGGCGCGGCGGTGCTGCTGGTCGCGCTGCGGCTGGGTCGTCACAGCCTGCCGCCCGCGCGGCTGTGGAAACCGCTGCTGCTGGTCGCGCTGTTCAACAACGTGATCCCCTGGTCGTTCTTCGCGTGGGGCGAGCAGACCGTCAGCTCCAACATCGCGGCGATCATCAACGCCACCACGCCGCTGTTCGCGCTGCTGATCGGCCTGACCCTGCGCGACACCCGCCTGAGTGGCCTGACGCTGGGTGGCGTGCTGCTGGGCATGGGCGGCGTGGCCCTCACGGTGTCCGGCGGGCTGGGCGGCGGGCACGCCACGCTGCACGGCGTGGTCATCCTGCTGCTCGCCAGCCTGGGGTACGCGGTCGCCACCACCATCGCCAAACGCACCCTGGGCGGCCTGAACCCGGTGGGTCTGGCGACCACGCAGCTGGGCCTCAGCAGCGTCATCCTGCTGCCCGTCGCGCTGATCGGCCCGGCACCCGCGCCGCTGACCGTCACGGCCCTGGGCGCCGTGGCCTTCCTGGGCGTGGTCGGCAGCGGACTGGCGTACCTGCTGTACTACGGCCTGCTGGCGCGCGTCAGTCCCACCCAGGTCACGGCCGTCACGTACGCCCTGCCCGTCTGGGGCCTGGGCTGGGGCGCGCTGGCCGGAGAGCCGGTAGGGGCACTGTCCGTGCTGGGCGTGCTCGTGGTCCTCGCCGGGCTGGGGTTGATCAACCTGCCGCCCCGCGCAAAGCCGGTGCAGGGGGCCGTGAAGCCGGGGGCCTGAACCGCCTCCGGGCATGACCGGCCGTCCTGGCGTATGAAAGGCTTACTCGTACATTTTCCTGTCATGTGCCATGATCGTGTGGGCTGGACACCCACAGACCACCCGGCCCCGCAGGGCCTACACTGTCGCATCAACCGCGCCCCGGCCGGGCGCGCACACCACGGAGGACACAGAGCATGACTGGAGCACCCACCCACCCGCAGAGCAAGTGGCTTGAAGCCGAACTGAAGTACGACAGCCGCGTCGTCGGCAAGCACGAGGTCGTCATGACCCGCGGCCTGGGCGCGACCGTCTGGGACGAATCGGGCCGCTCGTACATCGACTGCGTGGCCGGGTACGGCGTCGCGAACGTCGGCCACAGCCACCCGGACGTCGTGCGCGCCGTCAAGGAACAGGTGGACCGCCTGATGGTCATGCCGCAGAGCCTCCCCAACGACAAGCGCGCCGAGTTCCTGACCGAACTGGTCGGCGTGACACCCGCCGGACTGGACCGCGTGTTCCTGTGCAACAGCGGCACCGAGGCCATGGAGGCCGCCAAGAAATTCGCCATCACCGGCACGGGCCGTAAGCGCTTCGTCAGCATGAAACGCGGCTTCTCGGGCCGCAGCCTGGGCGCGCTGGCCTTCACCTGGGAACCCAAGTACCGCGAACCCTTCGGGGACGCCGTGGACAACCGCAACGTGGACTTCGTGACGTACGGGAACATCGAGGAACTCCGCGCCGCCGTCACCGAGGAGACGGCCGCCGTGATCCTCGAGGCCGTGCAGGGCGAGGGCGGCGTGCGTCCCGCCAGCCTGGAATTCATGCAGGAAGCCCGCCGCATCACCCAGGAGAAGGGCGCGCTGCTGATTCTCGACGAGATCCAGACCGGCTTCTGCCGCACCGGGAAGTTCTTCGCCGCCGAGCATTACGGCATCGTGCCCGACGGAATGACGCTCGCCAAGGCCATGGGCGGCGGCATTCCCATCGGCGCGTTCGTCATGACCCAGGACGTCGCCGACCGCATGCCGGCCGGCGGGCACGGCGGCACCTTCGGCGGGAACCCCATCGCCATGGCGGCGGGCGTGGCGACCATCCGCGCCATGAAACGCGAGGGCATGGCCGAACAGGCCCGCGAGAAGGGCGAGTACTTCATGGAACGCCTGCGCGCCATCCAGAGCCCCAAGATCCGCGAGGTGCGCGGCCTGGGCCTGATGATCGGCGTGGAACTGAAAGAAAAGAGCGCCCCGTACATCCACGCGCTGGAACACGACGAGGGCGTCCTGGCCCTCCAGGCGACCCCGCTGGTCGTGCGGTTCCTGCCGCCCATCACCATCAGCCGCGAGCAGATCGACGCGGTCGTGGCCGCCTTCGAGCGCGTGCTCAGCGGCGTGAACCCCCGCGCCGAACGGCAAGCCCAGCTGGCCGCGCAGGCCGCTGCCGGCGAGACCGCGCAGGGCGAGGCCGTCCAGACCGAGTAGGCAATGCGTCCCTGATGATACGGACTCCGATTGAATGGGCTGCAAAGCCCGTTCAATCCGAGCGGATGCGAGAAGGAGCAACACGGGTTCCGGACGTGGAGCCGGCAATCCGGTGAAGTTCCGGATTGTTGGCGAAACAAACGGAATCCGTATGACACCACCCCTGGCAGGTCTGGCGGGTGGTGTTCTCACGTCTGGTGCCGGACGGCCCGGCAGGGGTGTACACTTCCTTACATCGTCAGGAACTTAATGAACGTGGGTGTGCCGGGGGGGAAGGTGACTTTCCCCAGTCACAGCGGCGTGAATTTCCTTACACTGTACGGCGATGAAGTACTGGGTAGCAGGGATAACGGCCGTCGCACTCCTCGGAGGGGCGCTCGCCATGGGTGTCGCGACCCAGTCGAGCGGGACCATCGCGCCGGGTCTGAGCATCGCGGGCGTGGACGTGGGCGGCCTGACGCGCGAACAGGCCCTCGCCGCGCTGGGTGACCGGGTGGCCGCCGCGCCGCAGGTGACGGTCAGCGCCGGCAGAAGCAGCTGGACGGTCAGCGCCGCGACACTCGGCTGGCGGGCCGACGCGGAAACCAGCGTGCAGGCCGCGCAGAAGATCACCACCGAACGCGGCGTGCTGGAACGCCTGCAGGGCATGGTCGGCGCCGCACCCCAGCAGGACATTCCCCTGACGGCCGCCGTGGACGCCGCGCAGGCCCGCGCCGCCCTGAACGCCCTGACCGCCGGCCTGAACACCGCGCCCCGCAACGCCAGCGTGTACTTCGACAAGGCCAGCAAGCGGTACGCCGTGAAACCCGGCGTGACCGGCGTGAAGGTCAACGTGGCCGGCGCCGTCACTGCGTACGTCGCCAATCCTGCCCTGACCAGTCTGGCCGTCGCGGTGGCCGAACAGGCCCCCCAGTACACCACCGAGGCCCTGAACGCCCTCGTGAAGCAGGGCAACGCGCTGGCCCGTCCGTTCACCGTGACGCTGGGCAGCACCGGCCGCACCGGCACCCTGACCGCCCTGCAGGTCGCGGACCTGTACTGGGTGCGCGAGACCGGCATCGTCCCGGACGAGAAGACCCTGAAGGCCGCGTTCGGCCGCCTGACCACCTTCATCGACCAGCCCGCGCAGAACGCCCGCTACGCCCTGAAAGGCACCCAGCTCGTGAAGGTCCCGGAGAAGGCCGGGGTGGTCACGGATCGCGCCGCCGCGTACGCCCTCTTCCGCAAGAGCGTGCTGGACGCCGCGCAGAAGTCGGCGGTGTTCCCCAGCCGGGCCGACAAGCCCACCCTGACCGTGGCGAACCTGCCGGCCGCCAGCGAGTTGCAGCTGATCTCGGTCGGCAAGAGCACGTACTACGGCAGCAGCGCCGCGCGGCGCACGAACGTCATGAACGCCGCCGCGAAGATCAACGGCGTGGTCGTCCCGGCCGGGCAGGACTTCTCGTTCCTGAACGCCCTGGGCGGCATCAGCGAGCAGAACGGCTTCGTGGGCGGCCTGATCATCAGCGGGGGCCGCACCGTGGACGGCCTGGGCGGCGGCGTGTGCCAGGTCAGCACCACCGCCTTCCGCGCCCTGTACCAGGCGGGCCTGCCGGTCGTGGAACGCCACCAGCACTCGTACCGTGTCGGCTACTACGAGCCGCAGGTGGGCTTCGAGGCCGCTGTGTACGATCCGGGCCTGGACCTGAAACTGAAGAACGACACGGGCGCCCCCATCCTGATCAAGACCATCAACAACAACGCCACCAGCACCCTGACGGTCGAGGTCTGGGGCATCAAACCGAAGCGGACCGTGACGGTCAGTCCGGCCGTCATCACGGCCCGCGTGGCGCACCCCGGCCCCAAGTACGTCGTGAATCCCGGCCTGCGCCCCGGCACCGTGCGGCAGGTGGACTGGGCCGCCGACGGGTACAGCCTGTACATCACCCGCACCATCAGGGACGCCGCAGGCACCCGCAGCGACCGGGTCAGCACCGTGTACAAACCCTGGCAGGCGGTGTACGAGACCGGACCCAGGAGTTGACGGCCGAAGCTTGATGGTTGATGGAATCGAACTCCATCAACCATCAACTGTTGACCTTCAACCCAGCGCACGAACGTCCGTTTGTTCCCGGCGCCGGAACGCCCGGCGGTCTAGACGCTGCTTGCACCCGGTTCAGGCAGCGGCCTATGGTGTAGGCATGAGTGCGCAGATCGTGGTGGTACTTCTTAGCATCGGGGGTTTCCGAGGCTAGGCGTCCGCGCCACTTCGCACACCCCCGCCCACCAGCGGGGGTTTTTCATTCTCGGGAGGGCACGGCAGTCCAGCAGTTCCAGAAAGCAGGTCCAGCAGGCAGGTAAGCGGTAGGAAGCAGGGAAGCGGTAAGGAGGAGTCATGAGTTCAGACAGCGCGAACGACCAGACGAAGCAGGAACCCGGCCAGACCGGGCGGGGCGACATGAACGGCGCCAAGGCCCTGTGGGCCACGCTGGCCAGCCACGGCGTCAGCACCGTGTTCGGCTACCCCGGCGGGGCGATCATGCCCGTGTACGACGCCCTGACCTACTACCCGGAAGTCCGGCACGTCCTGGCCCGCCACGAGCAGGGCGCCGCGCACGCCGCAGAAGGCTGGGCCAAGGCGACCGGCGAGATCGGCGTGTGCATGGCCACCAGCGGTCCCGGCGCCACCAACCTCGTGACCGGACTGGCCGACGCCATGCTCGACAGCGTGCCGCTGCTGGCCATCACCGGGAACGTCGCCTCGCACCTGATGGGCACCGACGCCTTCCAGGAGGCCGACATCACCGGCATCACGCTGCCCATCACCAAGCACAATTACGTGGTCCGCGACGTGCAGGACCTGCCGCGCATCGTGGCGGAAGCCATCCGCATCGCCCGTTCGGGCCGACCGGGCCCCGTGCTGGTGGACATTCCCAAGGACATCCAGCTGGCCCCCTACCACGGCGAGATTCCCGTCCCGCACGCCCGCCCGGAAATCCCGGCGCCCAGCCAGGACGCCATCGACCGCGCCCTGGAACTGATCCGCGCGGCGCAGCGGCCCGTGATCATGGTGGGCGGCGGCAGCCTGGACGCCGCCGCCGAGGTCACCGCCCTGGCCCGCGCGTGGGACATCCCGGTCATCACGACCCTGATGGGCCTGGGCGCCTTCCCCAGCAGCGACCCCCTGTGGCTGGGCATGCCCGGCATGCACGGCAGCGTCGCCGCGAACCGCGCGATCAGCGAGGCGGACGTCCTGATCGGCATCGGCCTGCGCTTCGACGACCGCGTGACGGGCCGCGTGAACGGCTTCGCGCCGAAAGCCAGCATCATTCACGTGGAACTCGACGCCGCCGAGATCGGCAAGATCATCCGCACGCACGTCCCGGTGCGCGGCGACGCGAAGGTGGCCGCGCAGATGCTCGCGCAGGGCGCCCGGCCCCTGGACCGCCCCGAGTGGAAAGCGCAGGTCGAGGAGTGGAAGTCCCGCACCCAGCTGCCCGACCACTGGGGCGCCGGGTACGCCGTGAAGGCCGTCGTGGACCGCCTGCGCCCGGACGACATCCTGAGTTCCGACGTGGGCCAGCACCAGATGCTCGCCGCGCAACTCGCCCGTTTCGAGAAACCCCGCCGCTGGATCAACTCCGGCGGGCTGGGCACCATGGGCTTCGGGTTTCCCGCCGCGATCGGCGCCGGCATGGCCGAACCCGGCGTGCGCAGCGTCGTCATCGCCGGGGACGGTGGGTTCCAGATGACCGCGCAGGAACTCGCGACCCTCAGGATGTATGACGTGCGGAACGTCAAGATCTGCATCATCAACAACTCGTTCCTGGGCATGGTCCGCCAGTGGCAGGAGATGTTCCACGGCAAACGCTACTCCGAGGTCTGGCTGGGCGACTCCAACCCGGACTTCATCAAACTGGCCGATGCGTATGGCGTGCCCGGCTACCGCGCCAGCAGCGCCGAGGAACTCCCGGCCGCCATCGACGCGTGGCTGGCCGACCCGAACAGCGCCCTGCTGGAAGTCGTCGTGCCGCACGAGCACGCCGTGTTCCCCATGGTCCCGGCCGGCGCGGCGCTGTACGAGATGCTGGAAACCGAACCCGCCCGCACCCCCGGCCCCGACATGGCCGAGGTGGCCGAGGAGGCCCGCAACGCATGACACAGGCAACCATTCCCCACCAGCACGAACCCAACCCCGAACAACTGCTGTCCATCCTGGTCCGCGACGAACCCCGCGTCCTGACCCGCATCACGGCCCTGTTCGGGCGGCGCGGCTACAACATCAAGAGCCTGTCGGTCGGCAGCACCGAGCACCCCGGCGTGTCCCGCATGACCATCGTCGTCAGCGGTGACCGGGGCGTGGTCGAGCAGGCCATCCGGCAACTGGAGAAACTGCACGACGTGGTCCGCATCATCGACCACAGCCTCGAGAAGTACGTGGACCGCGAACTGGTCCTCGTGAAGGTCGCCATCACGCCCGAGAATCGCGTGGAGGTCCGCCAGATCGCCGAGGACTTCCGCAGCCGCATCGTGGACGTGGGCCGCCACGCCCTGACCTTCGAGGTCACGGGCGACGAGGGCAAACTGACCGCCTTCATCGAGCAGATGCGTCCCTTCGGCATCCTGGAAACCATGCGTACCGGCCGCATCGCCCTGACGCGCGGCAGCAACGCCGACATTCCCGGCCACGTGTACCACGGCGAGACGCAGGCCCTCCGGCCCGCCGTGCAGATCGAACAACCCCGCGAGGAACGCGCCCGTGAAGTCCCCAACCTGTTCTAGGTCGATGGTTGAAAGGTGATAGTCGAAAGAAAATCCATCAACCATCAACTATCGACCATCAACCCTCTCTAACCCGCCTAGCCCACACCCTGCCCCCACTCACTTTCTGTAGGAGAATCCCCAACATGGCTGCAAAAATGTACTACGACCGCGACGTGAGCACCGCCCCCATCGAGAACAAGCTGATCGCCATCATCGGCTACGGCAGCCAGGCGCACGCGCACGCGCAGAACCTCCGCGACAGCGGCTTCAACGTCGTCGTTGGTCTGCGTGAGGGCAGCGCCAGCCGCGCCAAGGCCGAGCAGGCCGGACTGCGCGTCGCCAGCATCGAGGACGCCACGAAGGAAGCGGACGTGGTCATGCTCCTGATCCCCGACGAGCAGCAGCCCCGCGTGTACGAGCAGAGCATCGCCCCGAACCTCGCGGACGGTAAGGCCCTGGCCTTCGGTCACGGCTTCAACGTGCACTTCGGCCGCATCACGCCGCCCGCCGGCGTGGACGTGTTCCTCGTGGCGCCCAAGGGCCCCGGTCACATGCTGCGCCGCGTCTACGCCGACGGGGCGGGCATGCCCGGCATCTTCGCCGTGCAGCAGGACGCCACCGGCAAGGCCCGCGAAATCGCCCTGGCGTACGCCAGCGGCATCGGCTGCACCCGCGCCGGCGTGCTGGAAACCACCTTCAAGGAAGAAACCGAGACGGACCTGTTCGGCGAGCAGGCCGTGCTGTGCGGCGGCGTGACCCACCTGATCCAGTCGGGTTTCGAGACGCTCGTCGAGGCCGGCTACCAGCCCGAGATCGCCTACTTCGAGACGCTGCACGAGGTGAAACTGATCGTGGACCTGATCTACGAGAAGGGTTTCGAGGGCATGCGCCACAGCATTTCCAACACCGCCGAGTTCGGTGACTACGTGACCGGGCCGCGCGTCGTGACGGCCGAGACGAAAGCCGAGATGGGCCGCGTCCTCCAGGACATCCAGACCGGCAAGTTCGCCGAGCGCTTCATCGCGGACGCCGAGGCCGGCTTCCCGTTCATGGAGGAGCAGCGCGGCAAGATGCGCGGCCACACCCTGGAAGTCGTCGGGAAGGAACTGCGCGACCAGATGCCGTTCATCACCAAGAAAGCACTCGAAGTCTAAGCACCCGAAGTTCAGGGGCCGGGCATTCCGTGAAGGGAGGCCCGGCCGCTGTGCTGTACCTCGGCGCCCCCGGTGGGGGAGTGCGCAGATGTGAGGAATTCGACATGCGCCGCCGCTTAAGGTGAGAGGCACCATGCGCCTGCCCCCATACCTCCCGAGGACCCTGCCGCTCCTGCTGGGAACGCTGCTGACCTTCCTGGCGCTGCCGGGAAGCGCGTCGGCGCAGCAGGCGTTCGGTTCGCGCTACGCGAACACCGCCACGAACGGCGACATCGTCCTGATCGGGAACGTGAACTTTCACTGCCTGACGGTTGCGCCCGCCACCGCCGCGCAGATCACGGCCTGCAACACCGCCCGGTCCGGCGGGACCGTCACCAACAACGGCGTGTACATGCAGGCCGTGGATACCGACACGGACCCCCTGACCACCAACTCCAGCTCCGCCACCCTGACGCTGGGCAGCGGCAGCAGCGTCCTGTTCGCCGGGCTGTACTGGTCGGGCGTCAGCAGCAGCGCCGCCAACCGCGCCGCCGTGCGTCTCGCCACGCCCGCCACCGCCGGCAGCAGCGTCGCGCTGACCGCCACGAGCACCAGCTTCATCGGGAGCAACTACCAGTCGTTCGTGGACGTCACGGCCCTCGTGCAGGCCGGCGGCAGCGGCCGGTACACCGCCGGGAACGTCGCCAGCACGGCCGGCAGCAACAACTGGGCCAGCTGGACGCTGGTCGTCGCGTACCGCAACCCGGCCCAGCCGACCCGGAACCTCGCAGTGTTCGACGGATTCCTCCAGGCGAACAACGCCGCCGTTCCGGTGGACATCTCGGTCAGTGGGTTCATCACGCCCAGCGTCGGCACGGTCAGGAGCACCATCGGCGTCGTCGCGTACGACGGGGACCGTGGCTCCCAGGAGGGCGCGTCCGCCAACCCGCAGGGCAGCCTGCGCTTCGGGCCGACCACCGCCACCCTGAACACCGTGTCGAACACCGTCAACCCGGTCAACGACGTGTTCAACTCGACCATCTCGGTCACGACGGGCGCGGCCGGCGGCGGCACCGACGTCACCGGGGGCCGCGACCCCACCTTCACGAACACCCTGGGCGTGGACATGGACACCTTCACGCCCAACACGCCCCTCCCGAACGGCAGCACCTCCGCCGTGGTCCGCGTGATCGGCACGAACAGCGATGTGATCTTCCCCGGTGTGATCACCCTCGCCACCGAGATCTTCGTCCCGAACATCAAGGACGCCCTGACCAAGACCGTCACGGACCTGAACGGCGGCGCCCTGATTCCCGGCGACACCCTGGAGTACGAACTGGTGATCCGCAACCAGGGCAACGACGGCGCCCTGAACGTCATCCTGACCGACCCCATCCCGGCCGGCACCACCTACCTGCCGGGCTCCATGACCGTCACCGGCGCGAACGCCGGAGCGAAAACGGACCTGGCGGGCGACGATCAGGCCGAATTCGACGCGGCCGGGAACCGCGTGGTGTTCCGCCTTGGAACCGGCGCGACCGCCGCCACGGGCGGGTCGGTCCTGCCCAACGAGGAAAGCCGCGTGCGCTTCCGCGTGACCGTGAACGCCGGCACGCCCGGCGGCACCGTCATCGACAACACCGGCACCGTCAACTACCGCCAGCAGACCCTCGGCACGGCCGTCTCGGACACCAGCGACAGCGACCCCGTCGCCGCCGGTGACCAGCCGGCCCGCGTGACCGTCGCCGGGCCGGACCTCAGCGTCACCAAAACCCACACCGGCAGTTTCCGCACGGGCGTGCCCGGCACGTTCACGCTGCGCGTCTCGAACGCCGGACCTGCCCCCACGACCGGCACCGTCACCCTGACCGACACCCTGCCCGCCGGCATGACCGCCCAGAGCGTCAGCGGCCCCGGCTGGACCTGCACCGTGTCACCGCTGCGGTGCACCCGCACCGACCCCCTGACCGCCGGGAACAGCTACCCGGACGTGACCCTGACCGTCCTCGTCAGTCCGGCCGGCACGTACACCAACGCCGCCAGCGTGAGTGGAGGGGGGGAGGCCGCCGCGCAGACCAGCAACAACGCCGCCACCGACACCGTGACCGTGACCGCCCAGCCGCCCGTCGTGGTCCTCACCAAGAGCGTGCGGAACGTCACGCGCGGCGGCCCGGCCGGCACCACGTCCGGCGCGCTGCCCGGCGAGATCCTCGAGTACTGCATCGCGTACCGGGTCAGTGACGGCGACGCCGTGAACTTCGTGCTGCGCGACACCTCACCCCCGCAGACCCTCCCGCAGCCCGGCGCGTACGGCGCGGGCCTGGGCCTGCTCGTCACGCGGCCCGCCGGGACCGTGACCCTCACCTCGGCCGCCGACGCCGACGCCGGCAGCATCGCCGGGCAGGACATCAACGTGCGCCTGGGCGCCGCGCCCGCCGGCGAGACCGGCAGCGTCTGCTTCCGCGCCAGCGTCCGCTGAGGACGCCGGCCCTTCCCTCCCGGCGTGGCTGCATTCCAGACAACTCTTGCACGCGGCCCCGGCCGGCGCTTACACTCCGGGTCATGAACGCGTTCGGCCTGCTTCTTCTTACCCGTCCTCCGGTGGAGTGAACGGCAGCGAAAGCACATGCCTGGAACGCCCCCGGAGGACTCCCCTCCGGGGTTTTTTCATACCCGTCCGGACCACCCCACTCCCCGCCAGTCCCTCACACCCGCACAGGAGCCGCGCCATGACCCAGATCACCGACCCGAACCGCATCATCATCTTCGACACCACCCTGCGCGACGGTGAGCAGAGCCCCGGCGTGGCCCTGAACCACTCGCAGAAACTGGAAATCGCGCACCAGCTGGCCCGCATGGGCGTGGACGTCATCGAGGCCGGGTTCCCCATCGCCAGCCCCGGCGACCTGGAAGGCGTGAGCCGCATCGCCCGCGAGGTGCGCGGCCCCATCATCACCGGACTGGCCCGCGCCGCCCGACCCGACATCGAGGCCGCCGCCAGGGCCGTCGAGGCCGCCGAGAAACCCCGCATCCACACGTTCATCGCCACCAGCCCCATCCACATGCAGAAGAAACTGCAACTGGAACCCGACGCCGTCGTGGAACGCGCCGTGCAGGCCGTGACCTACGCCCGCACCTTCGTGGACGACGTGGAATTCAGCGCCGAGGACGCCACCCGCAGCGACATCCCCTTCCTGATCCGCATCTTCCAGTCGGCCGTGGAGGCCGGGGCCACCACCCTGAACATCCCCGACACGGTCGGGTACACCACCCCCGAGGAGATCCGCGCGATGTTCAGCGAGATCCGCGCCGCCATTCCCGCCCACGTCATCCTGAGCGCCCACTGCCACGACGACCTGGGCATGGCCGTCGCGAACTCCATCGCCGCGGCCGAGGGCGGCGCCCGGCAGATCGAATGCACCATCAACGGCATCGGGGAACGCGCCGGGAACGCCAGCCTGGAAGAACTGGTCATGGCGTTCCACACCCGCCGCGACCACTACGGCCTGGAAACCGGCATCCGCACCCGCGAACTGTACCGCGCCAGCCGACTGGTCAGCCGCCTGAGCGGCATGCCCGTGCAGCCCAACAAGGCCATCGTCGGTGACAACGCCTTCGCGCACGAGAGCGGCATCCATCAGGACGGCGTGATCAAGGCCCGCGAGACGTACGAGATCATGAACGCCGAACTCGTCGGCCGCGAGGCCGCCGTGCTGGTCATGGGCAAACACTCCGGCCGCGCCGCGTTCCGCAAGGCCCTGAACGACCTGGGCTACGCGGACCTGCCCGACGACAAGGTGCAGCACCTGTTCACCCGCTTCAAGGACCTCGCCGACCGCAAGGGCCAGATCTTCGCCGACGATCTGCGCGCCCTGGTCGACGCCCGCACCGACGTCCCGCAGACCTTCACGCTGGAAGCCTTCCAGATCACCAGCGGCATGAACATGACGCCCGTCGCCTTCGTCCGCCTGACCACCCCCGACGGGTCCGTCGAGGCCACCGCGCACGGCGACGGCCCGGTTGAGGCGGCCGTGCAGGCCATCAACCGCATCACGGGCATCGCGCCCACCATGGAAAGCTACCGGATTCAGGCCGTCACGGGCGGCGGCGACGCACTCGGCGAGGTCAGCATCAGCGCCCGCCACGGCGAGACCCTGCTGCACGGCAGCGGCGTCTCCACCGACGTCGTCGAATCCAGCGCCCGCGCCTGGCTGCGCATCCAGAACATGATCGTCGCCGGCATGGGCGCCGAACGCCGCCAGGGCGAATTCGCGCCCGGCCGCATTTAAGGTCACTGAGGATAGGTGATGGGTTCGCCGCTTCGCGGCTGAAGGATGGGGAGGCTGGTGTGCCCGGCCTCCCCATCTTTTTTGAAGGAGGACGTATGGTCCTGGAAATTGCCACGCTGCAGATCCGCCCCGGCCAGACCCCTGCGTTCGAGGCGGCCTTCGCGCAGGCGCAGCGCATCGTCGCTGTTAAGGGCGGGTACGTGCGGCACGAGCTTCAGCGTTGCGTGGAGGACAGTCACCGGTACGCGCTGCTGATCTGGTGGGAGACGCTGGAGGACCACACGGTCGGCTTCCGGGGCAGCCCCGAGTATCAGGAGTGGCGCGCGCTGCTGCATCACTTCTACGATCCGTTCCCGACGGTCGAGCATTTCGTGCGGGTCGCCCTGTGACCGGGGCAGCGGGGCCGCCCACACCCCGGCCGCTGCGCGTGCTGTTCGTCTGCGCGCAGAACAGGCTGCGCAGTCCCACGGCTGAAAGCATCTTCCGGGATGTGGACGGCTGGGAGGTCGCGTCGGCCGGCACGAACCGCGACGCGGAGGTGCCGGTGAGCCGCGATCTGCTGGAGTGGGCAGACGTGGCGGTGTGCATGGAGAAACGCCACCGGGACATCCTGCGTCAGCGGTTCCGGGGGGCGCTGCCGGACAACCGGATCCTGACCCTGGGGATCCCGGACAACTTTGAATTCATGGACGCGGAGCTGATCCGGCAGTTTCGCCGGCTGGTGCCGTGGCGGCTGGAGGCGATCCGGCCGCGCCCGGCAGGTGGCGGTGAGGGCGCGGGCTGATTCAGGTGTCTTCATGCGGGCAGGTCGTTTGATGGGGGCGTTCGTGGCAGCATGGAGGGCGTGACGAACCCGTTCCTGAGAACCGCCCTGATCACCGGCGCCGTGATTGCCGTTGTGAACATCGTTTTTGCCTCGCTGGAGTACGGTCTGCCCAACCTGCCGTGGTGGTTCTACGCCGCGCAGCTGCTGCTGCTGCCCGCCATGCTGCTGCCCATGCGGTACTTCCCGCAGGCCAGCGTCACCCCGGATTACCTGCGCCGCGCGGGGTTGTTCGCGCTGGGCTGGGCGGTGCCGTACGCCATCTACAAGTTCGCGCATGACGTCCTGAGCCCGGTGTTCAGTCCCGGCGCGTCCCTGGTGGGGTACGTGGTGACGGTGGCGCTGTTCTCGTTGATCTTCGCGGCGGTGCGGCGTCCCGGCGCGGGTGGTCGGCGCTGAGAATCGCGGTCCTGTCGGACGTGCACGGCAACGCCTTCGCGCTGCGGGCGGTGCTGGACGACATTCGCGCGGCCTCGCCGGATCTGATCCTGAACCTGGGGGATACGGTGTGGGGGGCCGCCGATCCGGCCGCCGCGTGGGCGTTGCAGGCTGAGTTCGCGCCGCCCAGCGTGCGCGGCAACACCGACGAGCGCGTAGCGGGGCTGCGGGACGGGCGGGAGGGCATGCGTGAGTGGCTGCGTTCGCACCTGCCCCCGGACCTCCCCGCGCGACTGGCCGACCTGCCCGTGCGGCTGGACGTGGCGGGCGGCGAGGTGCGCGCCGCGCACGGCAGCCCCCGCAGCGCCTGGGAGGACCTGATGCTGACCGGGACTCCGGCTGGCCGGACCCGCCCGGCGCGGTTCGCGGAGTTGCGCGAGCGGCTGGACGGTTTCACGGCGGACGGGGGAGGGCAGGTGTGCGTGGTGGGCCACACTCACCGCGAGATGCTGGCCGTCGTGGATGGCGTGACCGTCATGAACGTCGGCCCGGTGTCCCGTCAGAAGGACGGGCTGCCGCTGGCCCGCTGGGGCCTGCTGACCCGCCGCGCCGGGTGCTGGACTCCGGAGTTCCGCCGCACTGCATACGACGTGGCCGGGGCCGCCGCCTGGGCGCGGGAGCACGCTCCGTCCCAGGCCGCCGCCTTTGAGGCCGCGTGGCTGAGCGCCGGCCGGGAACCCTGAGCTGCCCCCGGACAGGACCGGGTGGGACCCGATCAGGGGGCCTGAATGGTCATGCGCCGGATGTTCAGCATGCCGGCGCCGGTGTCCAGGGTCAGACTGTCCTGCACGCGCGTGGCGGTCAGGGTGCGGCCCGACAGGGTCTTCAGAAGCACCTGTTCCTGCGCGGCGACGGCGTCGGAGCAGGCCATGCGGGTGGTGTTGATGCTGCTGAAGGTGACGCGGTTGCCGTTCATGCGCAGGGTGCCGTTCAGGCGGTTGCAGCCGGTGGTGCCGGTCAGGCGGTCGCCCTGGATGTTCAGTTGCGGCAGGCGGTTCTTGACGGGCACCGAGTCGGGGAGGGTCCAGCCGACGATCTTCCAGCTGCCGTTGAGGTCCGGGCTGAGGGCGATCTGGGCGGCGCCCGTTCCGAGCAGCAGGAGAGAGAGTGTGAATTTCTTCATATCCCCGATTGTCCTGTTCTCATCCTGCAAAAAAGTGGTCCGAATTACTTTTCTGGGTAAAGCGCCCACCCATTCCCGCTGCCAGCAATGCAGAACCCCCGTCCTTCATCGTGAAGGACGGGGGTTCACTCAATCAGCGGTGATCAGCGACCGGCGGGAACGAATTCACGGTCCGCGAAGTCCTCGCGGGGACGACCGCCACGGTCGTCACGGTCACGGCTCCAGCGACCCTGGCCGCCGCCCTGACCACCACGGCCACCGCCCTGGTAGCCGCCACGGCCGCCGCCCTGACCCTGGTACCCGCCACGGCTGCCGCCGCCACGGTATCCGCCCTCGTCGCGGTCACGGTAGCCGCCACGGCCGCCCTGGTATCCGCCCTCGCGGCGTTCACGGGTGGGCTGCTCGAACAGTTCCGGCAGTTCCTGCGCGACTTCCACGGTGACCTCGCCTTCCAGCGGGCTGGCGCTCATCAGCTTCTGCACGAGTTCGCTGGGCACGTCGGCGACCGCGCCGCCACGCCACTGGCGGATCTTGCCCAGGCGGCGGGTGTCGATGTCGGCGTTGCGGGCCAGCAGCGCCACGGCGCGCGCCACGCTCATGCGCTCGGCGTGCAGGATGATGGTCGTCTGACCTTCCTCACCGCTGAGCAGGCTGGCGGCCTTCACGGGCTCGGTCACGCCGCTGATCTTGGCCAGGGCGCGGGACAGCGCCTCCAGGCCCATCTCGCTGAACAGACGCTCGGCCTCGGCCTGGAAGGTCTGCGCGACGCTGCTGTCGACCTTGCGGACCATCTCGGCGCTCGTGCGGGCGCTCGCACCCTGCACTTCCTTGGGGGTGGGCAGGGCGCGCTCGATGAAGCGCACGCCGGTCACGCGTTCCAGGCCCATCACTTCGCGCTGCTCGCGGTCGCCGTACATGATGATGGCGGTGCCGGTGCGGCCCGCGCGGCCGGTACGGCCGGAGCGGTGCACGTAGCTCTCGGGGTCCTGCGGCAGGTGGTACTGGACCACCAGATCGACCTCGGGGATGTCCAGGCCGCGGGCGGCCACGTCGGTGGCGACCAGCACGCCGGCGCGGCCGTTGCGGAAGGCGTTCAGGGCGCGTTCGCGCTGGCTCTGCGCGAGGTCTCCGTGCAGCGCCTCGGACTCGATGCCGCGGTGGATCAGTTCGTTCGCCAGTTCGTCGGCTTCACGCTTAGTGCGCGTGAACACGATGGCCTTTTCCGGGTTGTAGATGGTGAGCAGGTCGGCCAGCACGCGGGTGCGGGCGCGGCCCACGCGGATCTTCAGGTGCTCGACGGTCTGCGCGGCCTGGCTCTTGCCCTCGCCGACCATGTCGATCACGATCGGGTTGTTCAGGTACTTCTTCGACAGGCGGTGAATGTCGTTCGTCAGCGTGGCGCTGAACAGCAGCGTCTGGCGGCCTTCCGGCGTGCGCTGGAGGATCGTCTCGATGGCGTCGGCGAAGCCCACGCTGAGCATCTCGTCGGCCTCGTCCAGCACCGCGAACTCCACGGCGGTCAGGTCGATGTTGCCACGGTCGAGGTGGTCGATCAGGCGGCCGGGCGTGCCGACGATCACGTCGACGCCGCGGCGCAGCGCGTTCTCCTGCGGGGCGTAGGCGGCGCCGCCGTACACGGTGACGGTCGTCAGGCCCTGGCCGCTCTTGCTGAACTCCTCGGCGACCTGCTTGGCCAGTTCGCGGGTCGGGGCGACCACGATGGCGCGGGGCAGACGGCCGCGTTCACGGCTGGGTTCCAGTCGGGTGATGATGGGCAGCGCGAAGGCCAGCGTCTTGCCGGTGCCGGTGCGGGCGCGGCCGATCATGTCGCGGCCCTGCAGGGTGTGGGGCAGGCTCTCGGCCTGGATGGGGCTGGCTTCCGTGATACCGCGCTCGGCGAGACGCGCCGCGAGTTCGGGCGCAATCAGTTGGTCAAAGTTCATTTGTGGTCCTTTCGGGAAAGCACAGCCCCAGTGACCAGCAAACGCCTTGAATCCCGGCATCACGCATGTCCTGAAAGTGGGGGCACTCTCCAGCCGCCCGGGTATCTCCCGCTGCGGCGCACGAATTGAAAGATTACAGCAAGTCCGGCCGGAATGCAAGCGGTGATCAGCGAAAAAGCTGGAAGCGGGTCAGGTGCCCGTCCAGTCTGGTCCGCGCCCATCAGGCGCTCCGGTTGTCACTGCCCGGCAGTCTAGCGCATCCGGCCCCTGCCCTGGCAGCCCTGCACCCGTCGGGCTGGAGGCAGCGTGTCCGGCGGATGCCGCTTGTTCTGCTGACAGGCCGGAACCCGTGCTATTCCCTGCGCGCTATTCCCCGCGCGGCGCGACTTCCAGGGTGTCCGGTACGCGGCCGCCCACGCCCACCCAGGCGCTCAGCATGTCGTCCGGGACCGGGGCGTGCAGGTGCAGCGCCCGGCCCGTCACTGGGTGCGGGATGGTCAGGAACTGCGCGTGCAGCGCGTGCCGGGGCATGAGTTCGCTCTCGCGGCCGTACACGCTGTCACCCAGGATCGGGCTGCCCAGGTGCGCCAGATGCACCCGGATCTGGTGCGTGCGGCCCGTGCGCGGCTGCGCCCGCACCAGCGTCAGCGTGCGCCCGTGCCCGTCCGGGCGGGTGTCCAGCGGCGTGAACAGCGTCTGCGCGTCACGCGGTTGCGCGCCGCCGACCGTCATGCGTTGCCGCTGTACCGGGTGCCGGCCCACCGGGGCGTCCACCTGCACGGCCTCCAGCGCCTTCCACTGCCCGGCCGCGATCGCCAGGTACGTTTTGCGGGTCCGGCGGTCCTTGAACGCCGCCGCCAGCGCCGCGTGCGCCGCGACCGTCTTGGCGACCACGATCACGCCGCTGGTGTCGCGGTCCAGGCGGTGGACGATGCCGGGCCGGTACCCGTCCGGGCCGTCGTGCCCGTCCTGCTGCGGCAGGCTCATGCGGCCCAGCAGCGCGTTCACCAGCGTGCCGGTACTCACGCCCGGCGCGGGGTGCGTGATCATGCCCGCCGGTTTGTTCACGGCGATCAGGTGCTCGTCCTCGAACAGCACATCCAGCGGCACGTTCTCGGGGCGGACGGTCGCGTCCGGCGGGGGCGGCACGCGGACCGTGAGGGCCTCGCCGCCCCGCAGTTTCAGGGCGGGTTTCAGCGCGGGCTGCCCGGCCACCTGCACGAACCCACCCGTGATCCAGGCGGCCACCTGCGAGCGGCTCGCGCCGGTCAGGGCCGACAGCACGGCGTCCAGCCGGCCCGGCGTGGCGGTCAGGAGGCTGGCATCGGGGGACGGCGCGTCATTCACGGCGCGCAGTGTACTCCGGCACGACCGGAACGGACCGCCCGCCTTCACGCAGCCTTTAACGAACGGCGGCCCCGTGATCCGACCGCGCACGCCCCGCATATGGCTGTTCGAGTGAGGACAGGAGGGGGGGCGCACGCGCCGACCTACCGGCCGGAACCGGGTGGCTGCCCAGCAGCCGTTCAGGTCGGCGCACACCGCTCAAGGAGGCTTCAATGCCGGACGACACCCAGATCACATCTGCCGTCAACAGCACCTCACGCCGTCAGTTCATGGGCTACGCCGCACTGTTCGGCGGAGGCATGGCCCTCGTTTCCTGCGGAGTCGCCTTCCCGGAGCTGACTGCCGCCGAGAAACAGGACATCGACATCCTGAACTACGCGCTGACCCTGGAGTACCTGGAAGCCGAGTTCTACGCGGCCTTCATCGGCAGCGGCCCGTACGCCGGGAAGCTCTCGAACCCGCGCGTGATCCAGTACGCCAAGGAGATCGCCGCGCACGAGGCCTCGCACGTCGAGGCGCTGAAGAAGACCATCATCAGCCTGCGCGGCACGCCGGTCGCCAAGCCCACCTTCGACTTCAGCCCCCTGATCGGGAACGCCACCGTGAACGATCAGCTGTTCCTCCAGCTGGCCGCCGTCCTCGAACCGGTCGGCGTGCGCGCCTACCTGGGTCAGGTCGCCCGCCTCAGCAACCCCCAGCTGATCGCCGCCGCCGCCGCGATTCACGCCGTGGAAGCCAACCACGTCTCCGCCGTGCAGGAACTGCGCGTCAAGCTGGGCTTCAACACCACCCCGGAGCGCCAGACCGACATCGCGCCCCAGAGCGTCACGAGGCCCAACAGCACCGCCGCCGCCGACTTCGACCCGAACTACGCCCCGGCCCCCACCGCGCTGTGGAAGGCCCTGACCATGGCCGAAGTGCTGGCCATCGTCAAACCCGTCATCAAGTGAGCGGCACCGCACGGAAAGGAGAGCACACCATGACCACACCCACCCGCCGTTCCTTCCTGAAAATCGCCGGTGCCGGCGCCGGGGCCATGACCCTGGGCGGCCTGAGCCTGCCCGCGCTGGCCGCCACCAGCGTCGCCAACAAGAGCGCCAAGCAGGACCTCGACATCCTGAACTACGCCCTGACCCTGGAGTACCTGGAAGCCGAGTTCTACAACGCCTTCACCGGCAGCGGCGCCTACGCCAGCCGGCTCACGGACACCCGTGTGCGCTCGTACGCCCGCAACCTGGCCTCGCACGAGAACGACCACGTGACGGCCCTGCAGGGCACCATCCGCGCCCTGGGGGGGATGCCGGTCACCAAGCCCAACATCGACTTCAGCCCGCTGCTCACCAACAGCGACGGCAGCGCCAAGACCGTGAACGACGAACTGTTCCTGGCACTGGCGAACACCTTCGAACCCATCGGGGTGCGCGCCTACCTGGGGCAGGCCGACCGGATCCTGAACGGGGACGTCCTGACGGCCGCCGCCAGCATCCTCGCCGTAGAGGCCAACCACGCCAGCGGCATCCAGGAACTGCGGACCCAGCTGGGCTTCAACAAGAAATCCACCCGTCAGACCAGCCGCGCCCCGCAGAGCGACGCGAAACCCACGAGCACCAACGTGGCCGACTTCGACGGTGACTTCTCGCCCACCCCCACCGACTTCTGGACGCCGCTGAGCATGGAAGACGTCCTGGCCATGGTCAAACCTCTGATCAAGAGCTGACACCGGACACCCGTCCTGCGTCATCCGGGGGGATGAGGAGGCCGCCGCCTGCGGCCCCCGTCCCCCACGCCCTTCCCGCCCCGCCTTCCCACCACAAGGAGAACCCCCATGCCCAACATCGGTCCCGCTGAACTGCTCGTGATCCTGCTCGTCGCGCTGGTCGTGTTCGGCCCCCGCAAACTCCCGGAACTCGGCAAGAGCCTCGGCCACGGCCTGCGCGAATTCCGCAAGAGCACCCAGGGGCTGAAAGACGGCCTGAGCCTCGACGCGCCCACGCCGGCCGTTCCCGCCGCGCAGCCCGCGCCCGTCACAGCCGCCGCCGTCAGCGCCCAGGCTGTCAGTGCGCAGGCCGTCACCGCCACGCCCGCCGGCCACGTCACCCCCCAGGCCTGAAGGTCCGCCCCCACGCGACCCGCCTCACCGCCAGCCCAGCCGGCGACGCAACTGGTAGATGCACGACCAACCGCCTCCCGACCAGCCTGATAGGCTGACCGGTACCACATGAGCCAGCCTTCCCTTCACCCCGACCTGCCCGACGAGGCGCTCATCCAGGCGATGGCCCAGGGCCGCGAGGACGCGCTCCAGGAACTGCACCGCCGACACGCGCGGCTGCTGTACTCCCTCGGTCACCGCATGCTCCGCCAGACCGACGACGTGGAAAGCTGCGTGCAGGACGCGTTCATGAACGCCTGGCGACACGCCGCGCGCTTCGACGCCCGCCGCGCCGCCGCGAAGACCTGGCTGGTCAGCATCGCCCACCACCGCTTCCTTCAGGAACTGCGCGACCGCCCCGACACCAACCTCGAAATCGAGGAATGGGACGCCCCGACCTCCGCCGCCGACCCCGCCGACCGCATCATGGCCGAACGGGCCGTGCAGGGCCTGGAGGGCAGCCAGCGGGAACTGGTCGAACTGGCGTACTACCGCGGGTACTCGCACAGCGAACTGGCCGTCATTACCGGCCTGCCCGTCGGTACGGTAAAGTCTCGACTGCGCGCCGCCCTCGACCGGATGCGCGCCCACCTGAACACCGGCGGCCCCGCTTGACCCCCGCCCGCAGCCCCTTCCCACCCACCACCCTCACGCCCCCCAAGGCAGGTGAATGACACGTGACCATCAACCGAGACGACCTTCTGGCCCTGGCGCTGGGCCTGTTGACCCCCGAGGAGGAGGCGCGTGTGCAGGCCGCGCTGGACGCCGACCCGGCCCTGATGGCCGAGTACCGCGCCGACCTGGAAGCCCTGCACCACCTGCCGGACGACCTGCCCCCCGCCCAGGTGCCCGCTGGAGCCGAGGAACGACTCCTGGCCCGCCTGCACGCCGAACGCCCCGCAGCCCAGGCGAATCCCGCCCCCAGCGCGCCCGTCAGTCAACCGCTGTTCCCGGACGGCCAAGCCCCCCAGGGCGCCCCCCGCCCTGCCCGGCTGAACTGGCGTGGCGGCCTGCTGGCCCTCGTCGCGGCCGTCGCGCTGGGCGTGATGTTCCTGCGGCCCTCCGAACCCACCGACCTGCTCAGCGAGTTCGCCGGAGCACCCGGCGCCGTCACCCAGGAACTCGGCGCGACCGGACGCCCGCTGGGCCAGCTGATCCGCCTGCCGGACGGCCGCGCCTACCTGCACCTCAGCGCCGCCGCGCCCGAGCAGCGCGTGTACCAGCTGTGGCGCATCGAGAACCAGACGCCCGTGTCGGCCGGCGTGTTCGACGGACAGGGCATCCTGATTCCCGCACTGAAAGACGGACAGACCATCGCCGTCAGCGTGGAACCGCGCGGCGGCAGCCAGCAACCCACCACGCAGCCGATCCTCGTGCAGTCGCTGTAAGACGGACTCCGAGTAAGCCGCCGGAAACCTGCCGCAGGGCCGGGACGGACAGGGAGCATGATCTCCCCGTCCGCCCCGGCCCTGCGACGGTTCGCGCCCGCCGCTGCCTGGATCGCTGGCCACCCGGCAGGGATTGTGGTGCGGATTCCGATGGAACGGGCTACAGGGGCCTTCCAACCGGAATCCGCGTCAGTACAGCCAGTCCTCGCCGACTTCCTCGACCTTCTTGCCCTGCAGGTCGTCCACCTCGTCCAGGCGGGTGGCCCAGGCGGGGAAGGGGTAGTTGACCAGCACGGGGTTGGGCACGTCCGGCTGGCTGACCAGCATGGTGCCAGGTTGCAGGATGCCGGCGCGCGCCCGGAAGCTCTGAGGCAGGAAGCGGTACTCGGGCCGCTCGGCCTCCGCGAGGTCCAGGCGGCCCACCACGCGGATCGCGGCATTCGATACGATGCGCCGCTCGACCTCGCTGGCCGTCTGCTGCGCGCCGATCAGGATGATGCCCAGCGAGCGGCCGCGCTCGGCGATGTCCAGCAGCACGTCCTTGATGGGACTGTCGCCGTCGCGCGGGGCGTACTTGTTCAGCTCGTCGAGAACCACGAAGACCGTGTCCTGCCGCCCCACGCGTTCCTTGTGCTCGAACAGGTCGCGCAGCAGCACGCCCACGATGAACATCTGCGCGGTGGCGGACAGCGTGTGGATGTCCACCACGGTCGTCTGCACGCCGGGTTTCAGCGGGTCCGGGCGGAAGCGGGCGGCCTGTTCGGCGCTCACGTCGCCGCGCACCAGCGGGGTCAGGTGCTTCTGCACGCCTCGCAGGCGGCGGATGAACGCCTGGAGGGTGGCGGGTGACTGCTTGCCCACCCATTTGCGGTCGCCCTCGCCGTCGTTTGCGTCGAGCAGTTTGTACTCCAGGTACGCCACGAGCTGCGCGAAGGTGCTGATGCGGACGCTGCCCATCTCGTCGAAGCGCACGTCCTCGTCCAGCACCTGCTCGGTGTCGGGCTGCCAGTCCTCCACGGTCAGGTAGGGCGTGTCGGCCCCCTGCGCCATGCGGTACAGGCGCTCCTCGATACTGCCGATCACGAAGCCCAGGTTCACGCTCGCGTCCCGGTCCACGAACACGTACGGCAGCATCCGCCGCGCGCAGAACTCCCGCAGCGAGTACAGGAACGGCGTGACCCCCTCGGCGCGCTGCTCGACGTGCGGCACGATCGCCGCCCCCGCACTGCCGGGCCGGGGCGGCGCGAGGAACTGCACGTCCCGGAACGCCTCGACCGGCAGGCCCATCAGCGCGTAGCGGTGGTCCGGCAGGCCCTTCTGCGCCCGCGCCTGCGCCTCGCGGGACTCGACCTCGCGGTTGCGCTTGTCGAGGAACAGCAGGTCCTCGCCCTTCACGTTGAAGATCAGCGCCCGCCCCGCCGACGCGCCCGTGCCCATCACGCCACTGCGGAAGATGGAATGCAGCAGGAACAGCGCGTAACTGGTCTTGGTCGCCACGCCCGAGATCCCGCTGATGTTGATGTGCCCGCCGTTCTCGCCGTTCACGAAGCGGTAGTTGACCGGCAGCACCTGCCCGTCGGCCAGCAGCCCGCCGGGGAAGGCCTTCTCACCCATCTTGTCGGCGCTCAGGGCCATGCGCAGGTCGTCGCCCCGCGCGTGCCGCACCCCGTCGCCCGGCTGCGGCGGAATGAAGTTCTCGGGGTTCACGCGCGTCACCAGCACCCGCGCCGCGTAACTCACGCTGGCCGGCAGCAGGCCCGCCGCGACGTCCTGCACGTCACTGTCGAAGGTCACGCCCTCATGCCGGGTGCGCACATGATCCACGATTCCGTAAAAATTGACGAACGACCCGTCCGGTTTGCGGGTCTGCACCGCCACCAGATCGTCGAGTTGCACGCTCGCACCGGGCAGCACCGCGAACCAGAAACTCACGGGCGTCACGTCCTGCGTGCCCAGCACCATGCCCACCGGCGCGCCCGCCTCTGCGGCCCCGAAGTTCAGGTTCGTCACGCGACCCCCTGCAGACCCGCGATGTGCGCCCGGATGCGGCGCGTCACGAGGTCCGCGCTGCCCATGCTGCGGCCCATCGCCTGCTCCAGCGCCGCCGTGGGAATCAGGTTCTGCGGCGCGCGCGGGTCCTTGTGCGCGTGACTGCCCAGCCGCCCCAGCAGGGTGCCGCTGAGGTTCGCGACCTCGCGCACGGTGGGCGGCAGGAAGTCCGGTTCGGGCGGCGCGTACATCTCCAGGCGCATGACGCCGCTCATGGGGTGCTGGTAGAAGGCGGCGCCGGACAGGCGCACGTACCACGTGAAGCGCGTGCTGCGGCCCGTCTCGGATTTCATGTGCAGGATCGGGGTGCGTTCGCCGGGTTTCAGTTCGCTCAGCAGGCCCACCCGGTCGGCGCTCAGGTACTGCGTCTGCATGGTCTTCACGTACCCGACCACCGCGCCACCCAGCGTGGCCCCGCCGCGCCGCAGCGTGCCGTCCTGCAACGTCAGAGAGGTCAGGGCCTCGCGGTCGTCGGTTTCCTCGGTCGGCACCAGCGAGGCGTACCCGTGCGAGAGCGTCTGCTCGGCGTCGAGCATCAGGGCCTGGAGGCGGTGCAGCGGCGCCATTGGGTCGGCGCTGTCGGTCGGGACCGGGTGGTACAGCAGGGTGCCGCTGTGCGGGTCGCGCGGCGAGAGGCTGGTCGGGTCGAGCTTCAGCGCCGGGGCGTGCGCCAGCACCCGCATGGCCCGCACGTCCAGCAGTTCGGCGGCGCGGGAGCCGTGGGGGCACAGGCTGACCGCGCCGACCACGTACGCACCGAACCCACCCGTTCCGACGTTCCCGTGGTCGTCCTCCACGAACACGCGGCCCTCCATGCGGCGTTTGCCGTCCACGACCTGCACGGTGCTCAGCTGGCGGGGAATCGGGCGGGCGGGAATCGCGGCCCAGCGGGGGGTTTCTATGTCGATCAGGGTGCCGTCGAAGGGGTCGAGGGTCAGCTGGCCGCCCTCGATGTCCACGGGCCAGGGGTCCAGGCGAATACGCATGCCCGCAATTCTACGCGCCGGACAGAATGTCTGACCGTTGCTATGGTGCGCCGTGGCTCCGGTGACGCGAAGGCGCCGCCGGTCCGGGGAAGGACGGGCGGCGCCGGTGGAGTGGTGCGGTGTTCAGCCGTGGTAGCCGCTCAGGAGGCGCAGGCCGTCCTCGTCGGTCAGGGTCAGGCAGCGGTAGGCGGGGCTCAGCAGGCCGTCGTCGCGCATCTCGCCGATCAGTTTGCTGACGCTCTCGCGGGTGGCGCCGGTGCCCTCGGCGATCAGTTCGTGCGTGGCCCGCACGAAACGGGTGCCGTCGCTGTGCGCGCCGCCCAGGGTGCTGTCCGCGAGGTTCAGCAGGTAGCGGGCGATGCGTTCGCGCAGGTCGCCGTCCTGAATGTGGACGCCGTCGGTCATCATGCGTTGCAGCTGGGCGCTGAGGCTGCGGGTCAGGTCCCACAGTTCGGCGGCGCTCAGGTGCTGCGGGTGGATGGGGGTCAGGACGGTGTCGGTCAGCGCGACTACCTGATGGCCGCGCGTCTGGCCGTGCAGGCATTCCTCGCCGAAGATGTCGCCGGGGCGGATGTGGCGCACGGTCAGGTTGCGGCCCTGCGGGGTGAGGCGCACGGCGCGCATCAGGCCGCTTTCGAGGCGGTAGAGGCTGGGGGCGCTGTCTCCGGCGTAGTACAGGGTCTGGCCACGGCGCACCGTGCGGTTCAGGTCGTGTGTCTGGGGCAGGGTGATGGGGGCGAGGTACGTCATGGTGACTCCTGTTGGGTGCGCCGGTGCGCTGGAGGAATGCGGTGCGTGGGGTTGCGGCCTTCTCTTGTGGAATGAAGTGTACAACCCTTGTACAACCTTGAAACGTTCGTGGATCACAGTGTGAAAAGTAAACCAATGGGTTTCGGCATGTGAGCCGGGCAGCCGTGCCAGTCAGGCTCCAGCCGCTCAGCATTCCTCACCGGGAGGGGCAGTCGGGGGTACGCTTCCCCCGACGCCACACCTTTCGGCACCGCCGGGGTGCTTCAGGACTGTCCAACCCCCGACCCTCCCGGACCGCTACCCCAGCACGTCCAGGCCGTCCAGTACGACACTCGCGTGCGCCTCGACCGTCAGCGCGTGATCGTGGTTGTACCCGCCGGCCATCATCGTCACCACGGGCACGCCGGCCGCCCGCGCCCAGCCCAGCACCGCGCGGTTACGCCCGCGCACGCCGTCCAGCGTCAGCGCGAACCGCCCGAAGCGGTCCCCGGCCAGCACGTCCGCCCCCGCCAGGTACAGCAGCAGGTCCGGCCGGAACGCCTCCAGCGCCGGCAGCACCCGCGAACGCACCACCGACAGGTACTCGGCGTCCGTCACGCCGTCCCCCAGCCCGATGTCCAGCGAACTGACCTCCTTGCGGAACGGGTAGTTGCGCTCGCCATGCACGCTCAGCGTGAACGCCCGCGCCTCGGTCGCCAGCAGCGCCGCCGTGCCGTTCCCCTGATGCACGTCCAGGTCCACGACCGCCACCCGCCGCGCCAGCCCGTCATCCAGTGCGATGCGGGTCAGGATCGCCGCGTCGTTCACCAGACAGAAGCCCTCGGCGCGGTCCTGGAAGGCGTGGTGCGTGCCGCCCGCCAGGTTCGCGCCCCACCCGACCCGCAGCGCGTCGTGCAGCGCTGCCAGCGACCCGCCCGCCGCCCGGCGCGCCCGCTCGACCACGCCCGGCGACCACGGCAGCCCGAAGGCGCGTTCCTCGTGCCGGTCCACCTCGCCGCGCCGCCAGCGCCTCAGCCAGTGCGGATCATGCACGCGCGCCGCGTCCGCCCAGCGCAGCGGCGGGGTGTCCAGCACCGGCAGCAGCGGGGACAGGCGCCGCCGCACCCCCTCGTACTTGTAGTACGGGAAACGGTGCCCGTCCGGCAGCGGAAACCCGTAATCCGCCGGCGAGTACGCCCGGAACGGATGCCGGATTACCGACGCTGCCGGGAGAAGTTCTGCGGCTTCACTCACGCTCCGCAGTCTGCCGCAGCCCGCCCCGCCGCACGGCAAGCGAAGCCACAGCCGCGCCCCACCGTCCGTCCGCAGCGGCTCTTCATACGGACTGCCGTTTGTTTCGCCAACAATCCGGAAGTTCACCGCCCCTGCCGGCTCCACGTCCGGAGGGGCGTTTCTCTCCTGCTCTGCGGGGCAGTTCTCCGAGTCGCATCCGCTCGGACCGGGCGGGCTTTGCAGCCCATTCAATCGGAGTCCGTATCAGCAATGGTGCGGACACCGTTCAAGGGCCAGAAGGGGGAAAGCATGGAACACGTCTTCTGTCACGCCATGCCTGCTCACCCCCTCCCAGCCTCCCCCCTCAAGGGGGAGGGGCAAACACTGGGTGTTCATCGCTGGTCTGCCCTGATCGCTGGTCTGCCCTGAAGTGATGAACCTGTCCGCACCACTGCTCGCGAATGCTGGCCAATCCGGGTCTATCACGGTGATTCGCTGAATTGGAGGAACATCCGTCCAGCCCGCTGGATCTCCGCGTCGAAGCTGCTTGAACCTGTCCGCACCATTGATCAGTCCTGCCCGCGCAGGCCGCGCAGCACCCGGAAGCCCAGGGCGTCCACCACGACCAGCGTCGCCAGCGACCCCAGGCCCGTCAGCCACTCGCCGCGCCCGAGTTGCAGGACCACGCTCATCAGGCCGCCCAGGTTGACGCTGACCAGCATCAGCACGACCAGCCCGATCAGCACGCCTGCCTCCCCGCACACTTCCACCCGTTCACGGACCGCAGTGTACCCGCGTCCCTCACACTGGAGGGGTGACCCTGCGCCCCCCCGCCCGTCCCGCCGCGCTGCCCCTCATCTGCGCGCTGCCCGTCCTGCTGTCCGGGTGCCTGCCCGCGCCGGTCGGCCCGGACCTGGGCGGCCTCGCGGCCGTGCCGGACGCCGCGTGGCAACCCGCCGACCTGATCGACCGCTCGCTCCTGCCGCAGTCGCGGGTGCTGCCGCTGCCCGAGGCGATCCGCCGCGCCCCGGTCGGCAGCGTGATCGTCGCCTGTCAGCACACCGGGGCCGTCTGGGGCGCCTGCACGCACCTGACCCGCAAGGTCAGCGCCGACAACCTCAGCGAGGAGACCGGCGTGATCGGCACCGGCGCGCGCCTGCGCCCGGTCTCCAGCCTGCTCGAACGTGACCTGATCCTGGTCATCGACGCGGGTGTCCGGGAGACGCACCTGCGCGCACTGAACGCCGAGATCCGCCGCCTGAGCGGCGCGCCGTACCAGCTGAACGGGCAGCTGAACGCCTTCGACTGCTCCACCTACCAGAACGCCCTGCAACGCGCTGCCGGCCTGCCGGACGCCGTGCCCTTCGACCCGAGCTGGCGGGCCTTCCTGCCGCTCGGGGCGCTGCGCGTGCCCGGCCACCGCCTGCTGTGGGCGGGAATCAGTGACCGCGTCACGCTCACGCCCCCCGACCCCGCCCCGGCCCGCTGACCGGCGCCCGGACTGGACACTGCTCGGCCCGCGCCTGCGTGGGCGTGTTAGCGTCGGGGGCGTGATTGACCGTTACCTGACCCCGGAAATGAAGGCCCTGTGGAGCGAGGCCAGCAAGTACCGCGCGTGGCTGCGCGTGGAACTGGCCGCCATGCACGCCCAGGCGAACCACGGCGAGGTGCCCGCCGAGGCGCACGCCGCCCTGACCGCCCGCAGCGAGGCCGACCCCCTGGACGACGCCTTTGCGCAGAAGGTCGCCGAGATCGAGGCCGTCACCCGCCACGACATCGTCGCCTTCACCCGCGCCCTGACCGAACGCTACGGCGAGGAAGCCCGCTTCGTTCACCACGGCCTGACCAGCACCGACGTGGTGGACACCGCCCAGAACCTGCTGCTGGACGAGGCGCTGGGCATCATCATCACGGACGCCGAGGCGCTGCGCGAGGTCTGCCGCACGCAGGCCGTGGCGTTCAAGCACACGCCCACTGTGGGCCGCACGCACGGCATTCACGCCGAACCCATGACCTTCGGCCTGAAGTTCCTGAACTGGATGGCCACCCTGGACCGCGACCTCGAACGCCTGCACGCCGCCCGCAAGCGCGTGCAGGTCGTCATGCTGTCCGGCAGCGTGGGCACGTACGCGCACGTCTCCCCGAAAGTCGAGGAGGAAGTCGCCGCCGCGTGGGGCTGGCAGGCCGCGCCCGTCACCAACCAGACCCTCGCCCGCGACCGTCACGCCGAGGTGCTCTCGGCCCTGGCGATCTTCGGCACGACCCTGGAACGCATCGCCGTGGAGATCCGCCACCTGCAACGCAGCGAGGTCCGCGAGGCCATGGAACCCTTCGGGAAGGGCCAGACCGGCAGTTCCTCCATGCCGCACAAGAAGAACCCCATCCTGACCGAGAACGTCACGGGCTTCGCGCGCCTTCTGCGCGGCTTCCTGACCACCGGCCTGGAGAACGTGGCCCTGTGGCACGAACGCGACATCAGCCACTCCAGCGCCGAACGCGTCATCCTGCCCGACGCCACGAGTGCGGCCAGTTACGCCGCGCGCCGCCTGACCGGCGTGCTGCGCGACCTCGTGGTGTTCCCGGACCGCATGCTGAAAAACCTGAACGACCTGGGCGGACTGGTGTTCAGCCAGCGCGTCCTGCACGCCCTGATCGACGAGAAAGGCATGATGCGCGAGGCCGCCTACACGCTGGTGCAGCGCAGCGCCCTCCGCAGCTGGGAGACGGGCGAGGGCCTGCGCGACCTGCTGAAAGCCGACCCGGAAAATCCCCTGAACGACGCGGAACTCGACGCCGCCTTCGACCTGGCGTGGTACCTGCGGCACGTGGACGACATCTACGCCCGCTTCGGACTGTAAACCGGTCGCGCGGACGCCGATGGAAGGGCCTGCACAGCCGTTCAATCCGGGCGGACGCGCCTCCTGATACGGACTCCGGCGCGCCGGGGGCGGGACCTCCCGGTGGGGGAGAGGCCCCCCCGGCGCGCTTTTTTCCTCGGGGGACGGTTCCATTCCGGGTGCGGCGCATCCCGTATCCTGCGGGTATGGGTTTCATTCTTCGGTTGCTGGTGAACGCACTGGCCCTGTACCTGCTGGCCCGCGTGTATGGCGGCGTGAGCTTCGAGCCGGGCGCGGACCTCGTGAGCGTCCTGATCGCCGCGGTGGTCATGGGCATCGTGAACGCCCTGATCCGCCCGGTGCTGCTGCTGCTGTCGCTGCCCGTGAACGTCCTGACGCTGGGCCTGTTCACGCTGGTCGTGAACGGCGTGGTGCTGTACCTCGTGGCGGCCGCCACCGCCCTGAACGTCGCGGGCTTCGGCGCGGCGATCATCGGGGCGATCATCCTGGCCGTGATCTCCTGGGTGCTGGACGCCGCCGTGGGCGCCCTGAAACTGGACGGTGGCCGGAATTAACGCCGTGACCCTCCCGCCCGAACCGCAGGTCAGCCCGCACCCCACCGTGATCACCGACCCCGCCGACCTGCGCGCCGCGTTGCGCGGGCACGCGGTGGCGTTCGTGCCCACCATGGGCGCCCTGCACGAGGGGCACGCGACCCTGATCCGCGCGGCGCGCGCGGCCGTGCCCGGCGGGCGCGTGGTCGTCAGCGTGTTCGTGAACCCCATGCAGTTCGGCCCGAACGAGGACCTCAGCCGCTACCCCCGCGACCTGGACGGCGACCGGCGCGTGGCGGGCGAGGCCGGCGCGGACCTGCTGTTCCACCCGGACGTGCCCACCATGTACCCGGACGGGTTCAGTACCAGCGTCAGCGTGTCCGGCGTCAGCGAACCGCTCGACGGCGCGGCCCGGCCCGGTCACTTCACGGGCGTGGCGACCGTCGTGCTGAAACTCCTGAACCTCGTCCGCCCGGACGTGGCGCTGTTCGGCGAGAAGGACTGGCAGCAGCTGGCCGTCGTGCGCCGCATGGTCCGCGACCTGAACCTGCCCGTGGACGTGCGCGGCGTGCCCACCGTCCGCGAGGACAGCGGACTGGCCCTCAGCAGCCGCAACGCCTACCTGAGCGCCGACCAGCGCGCCCAGGCGGCCGTGCTGTCGCGGGCGCTGCGGGCCGTGCAGGCCGCCTACGCGGACGGGGAGCGCCGAGGCGCCGCCCTGCGGCAGGCCGGGCTGGACGTCCTGACCACCGCCGCCGACCTGAGCCTGGACTACCTGAGCGTCGTGGGCAGTGACATGCATGAAAGGGAAATCATGGACAATGACCCCATGAACCGCGTCCTCGTGGCCGCCCGCATGTTCGGGGTCCGGCTGATCGACAACATGCCCCTCGCCGCCCACGTTGCAGCCGGCCAGTCCACGGTGAGCCCGGCGTGACCCTCGACGAGCTGCTGCGCGAGATGGTCACCCGCCGCGCCTCGGACGTGCACCTCCAGGCCGGCAGTCCCCCCATGGGCCGCATCGACGGGCAGCTCGTCCCGTTCGGCACGCAGCCGCTCATGCCGCCCGACACGCAACTGCTGGCGCAGGCCCTGATGACCGCCGACCAGTGGGACGACTTCACGTACCGCAACGAACTCGACCTCGCGTACAGCGTCTCGGGGCTGGGCCGTTTCCGCTGCAACGTGTTCCGGCAGCGCGGCGCGGTCGGCATGGTCATGCGCATCGTCTCGGACGCCATTCCTGGTTTCGATGCGCTGGGCCTCCCGGCCGACGTGCTGCGCCAGCTGGCCGACGCGCCGCGCGGCCTGATCCTCGTGACCGGCCCCACCGGCAGCGGCAAGACCACGACCCTGGCCAGCCTGATCGATCACATCAACCGCTCGTTCGCGTACAACATCATCACGGTCGAGGATCCCATCGAGATCCTGCACAAGAACAAGAAGAGCATCGTCGTGCAGCGCGAGATCGGCAGCGACACCCGCGACTTCCGCACCGCCCTGAAGTACGCCATGCGCCAGGACCCGGACGTGATCATGATCGGCGAGATGCGCGACAAGGAAACCGTCGAGGCCGCCCTGAGCGCCGCGCAGACCGGTCACCTCGTCCTGAGCACCCTGCACACCCAGGACGCCGTGCGCAGCGTGAACCGCGTCATCGACTTCTTCCCGCCCTACGAGCGCGATCAGGTGCGCCTGCAACTGGCCGAATCGCTGGTCGGCATCATCAGCCAGCGCCTGCTGCGCCGCGCGGACGGCGTGGGCCGCGTGCTGGGCCTGGAAATCATGATGAACACCCCCCTGATCCAGGAGTACGTGAAAGACGAGGACAAGACCCACCTGATCAAGGACGCCCTGATCGAGGACAACATCCGCGGCATGCACACCTTCGACCAGCACCTGTCGCAGCTGTACCGCAACACCCTGATCACCATGGACGAGGCCCTGGCCGCCGCGACCAGCCCGCACGAACTGAAACTGATGCTCACCCGCAGCGGCGTCGCGTACTGACCCGCACCGGTCCTCCTGAGCCGCCCCCGCCCGTCCGTCCGGCCACCTGCGCCGCCGCGCGTGGTCGGGGGCGGGTCACTGTCTGTACACCGGCCCTGATACGGGTTCCGTTTGTTTCGCCAACAATCCGGAACGTCACCGCCCCTGCCGGCTCCACGTCCGGAACCCGTTTCTCTCCTGCTCTGCGGAGCAGCTCTACGAGTCGCATCCGCTCCGATTGAACGGGCTTTACAGCCCATTCAATCGGAGTTCGTATGACCGGGAGTGGCAACGTCTGGACGGCGTGGTAGACTGTCGGCTGTCAGCAAGGCGTCAGCGTAAACCCCGGGCATTCTCGTTCATGCACCCCGGTTACCCGATCTCCAACCCCGGTTTCACGGGCGTTGGGCCACTCGCGGGTAAGAGTAGGGGCAAAGGTAGGCACACCATGGCAGAAGTCATCCTCGAGCACATCAACAAGCGCTACGGCAGCAAGCACCACGCGGTGAAGGACTTCAACCTGCACATCCAGGACCGTGAATTCATGGTCTTCGTCGGGCCGTCCGGCTGCGGGAAGTCCACCACGCTGCGCATGATCGCCGGCCTCGAAGACATCAGTGACGGCATCCTGAAGATCGGCGACCGCGTCGTGAACGACGTGCCGCCCAAGGACCGCGACATCGCCATGGTGTTCCAGAACTACGCCCTGTACCCGCACATGAACGTGTACGACAACATGGCCTTCGGCCTGAAGCTGCGCAAGACGCCCAAGGACGAGATCGACCGCCGCGTGCGCGAGGCCGCCAAGATCCTCCAGATGGAGCACCTGCTGGGCCGCAAACCCAAGGAACTGTCCGGCGGTCAGCGTCAGCGCGTCGCGATGGGCCGCGCCATCGTCCGCGAGCCGAAAGTCTTCCTGATGGACGAGCCGCTCTCCAACCTGGACGCCAAACTGCGCGTCGAGATGCGCTCGCAGATCAGCCAGCTGCACCGCCGCCTGGGCGCCACCATCGTGTACGTGACCCACGATCAGGTCGAGGCCATGACGCTCGGCAACCGCATCGTCGTCATGCGTGACGGCGTGATCATGCAGGTCGACACGCCCATGAACCTCTACGACTTCCCGCAGAACAAGTTCGTGGCCGGTTTCATCGGCAGCCCCAGCATGAACTTCGTGACCGCCCGCATCCAGAACGGCGAGTTCGTGATCGGCCAGAACCGCGTGGCCCCCATGGGCCGCCTCGCCCAGAGCGTCAAGGCCTACGAGGGCAAGGACGTGTTCATGGGCATCCGCCCCGAGCACGTCGGCGTGGTCGGCATGAGCGACCTGCCGCACGGCACCAACGTCCTGAAGGGTCAGGTCGTGGTCGTCGAGCCGCTCGGCGCGCAGACCGACCTGATCATCGACGTGAACGGCCAGAACCTGACCGTGAAGGTCGAGGGGCAGGCGACCGTGCTGCCCGGCGACCCCATCGAACTGCTGATCGACCAGACCCGCATGCACGCCTTCGACGCCACCACCGAGGCCGCCGTCGACCGGGGCACGCCCGCCGGCACGCGCGGTCAGGCCGACACCCCCGGCCTGGGCTACGAGTACACCCACGCCGTCAGCGCCGACTGACCCCCCGGCCGGGGGGATCCCTCCGGCATAAACGACCAGAGCGCGCCACCGGGCTGGAACCCGGTGGCGCGCTACTCGTTCCATGTGGATGGGCGCCCCCTCTTCATGTTCTGGGCCTTGCGGCCTTGCAGTCAGACATCTTCGTGGCAGGTGTTTACCTGCCCTTCATGCGGCGCTAGACTCAGGCACCCATTACTGCGCCCGCTCGACGGCCCGGTCTGCCTCAGGCAGACGGACCCCGCACCGGACAAGGAGTTCCCATGAAGAAAGCACTGCTGACCCTGACCGCCCTGGCCCTGCTCGCCACGACCGCGCAGGCCCGTTCCTGGGAAGAGATCAAGAAGAGCGGCACCATCAAGATCGCCACCGAGGGCGCGTTCCCGCCCTTCAACGTCGTCAAGGGCAAGGAACTGACGGGCTTCGAGGTGGACCTCGCCAACCAGCTGGCCCGTCAGCTGGGCCTGAAGGTCCAGTGGGTCACGCAGCCCTTCGACAGCCTGCTGATCGGCCTGCAGCAGGACCGCTACGACTTCGTGATCGCCAGCCACGGCATCACGCCCGAACGCGCGAAGGCCGTGGATTTCAGCAGCCCGCACTACTGCACGGGCGGCGCCATCGTCAGCCGCACCGGCGGCCCGAAAACCGCCGCCGACCTGAAAGGCAAGACGGTCGCCGTGCAGGTCGGCACGACGTACCTCGAGAACGTCCGCAAGGTGCCGGGCATCAAGGAAGTCAAGACCTTCCCCAAGGACACCGACGCGCAGGCCGCGCTCATGGCGGGCCGCGTGGACGCCTGGGTGGGCGACAAGTTCACGGGTCTGGACCTCGTGAAAGCCCAGAAGGGCAAACTGGCCGCCGGGAACCTGCTGTTCAACGAACGGATCGGCATGGCCGTCAGGAAGGGCAACGCGGGCCTGCTGAAAGAACTGAACGCCGCGCTCACCAAGTCCCTCAGCGACGGCAGTTACGCCAAGCTGAGCGGGCAGTACTTCGGCACGGACGTCCGCTGCCGTAACTGAGACGGACTCCGGTTGAATGGGCTGCAAAGCCCGTTCAATCCGAGCGGATGCGAGTGGGAGAGAAACGGGTTCCGGACGTGGAGCCGGCAATCCGGTAACGTTCCGGATTGTCGGCGAAACAAACGGAATCCGTCTGATACGGACTCCGATTGAATGGGCTGCAAAGCCCGTTCCATCCGGTGCTGCGGTCCTGAACACGGAGGCGTCGGGGGTGTTCCCTGACGCCTCCTGTGGTGTGCCGGGCCACCTGGGTCAGGGGCCGGCGGATTCCGGCGGGACGGCGCCGGCGCTGCCCCGGTAGGCGCGGCTGGTCATCCAGTAGCGTTCCATCCAGCGTTTCAGCAGGGTCGCGAACGGCACGGCCAGAATCGCGCCCGTGACGCCCGCGACGGCCAGTCCGACCAGCAGCGAGATCAGGATCGCGGCCGGGCTGAGGCGGACGGTGCGGCCCATGATCAGCGGTCCCAGGACGTTGCCCTGCAACTGGTTGATGATGAAGTACAGCAGCGCGACGAGCGCGACCGTCCCGGCGCCCTGTCCGACGGCCAGCAGCATCGGTATGGCGGCCGCCACGACGATGCCCACGTAGGGAATCAGGCTCAGCAGGCCGCTCAGCAGGCCCAGCGCCAGGGCGTTCGGGACGCCCAGTCCGATCAGGCCGGCGCTGGCGAGGACGGCCGTGGCGACCATCAGGAGCAGCTGGCCGCGCAGGAACCCGCCGAAGGAGCCGCTGACGTCTTCGGACAGGCGCAGCACGGTGGGCTGCCAGCGGCGCGGGAAGACGCGCAGCAGGCCGTGCCCGACCCGGTCGTAGTCGAGCATGAAGTACATGGCGAGCGTCACGATGAATCCTGCCTGTCCCAGCCAGCCGACTAGGTACGTCAGGGTGCCCAGCACGTCCGGTCCGGCGCTGACGAGCCGTTCGAGCAGCAGGCCGGTGTTCGTGGTGAGGTTCGCGGTCTGCTCGTCGATGTACTTCGAGAGGCTGTCCTTGATGCCTTCGGCGCCTTTGACGCTGTCCAGCCGGTCGAGGCTGGCGTTCACGAGATCCTTGAGGTTCCGCGCGAGATCCGGCAGGCCGTTGATCAGGCCCGTCACCTGCGAACTGACGGTCATGAACAGCAGGGTGGTCACGGCCAGCGTCAGGACGACGATCAGCAGCACGCCCACCATGCGGCTCACGCGGCGGCGTTCCAGCCAAGACAGGACCGGGTTGGCCAGGAACGCCAGCCCGTAGGCGACGAGGACCGTCACGATCACGCTGGTCAGCAGCTGCGACCACCACAGGACGGTGCGCGCGCCCACGACCAGCAGCGCGGCGTACACGATCAGCCGGACTGCGGGGCGCTGCCACAGGGCGCGCAGCAGTTCCGGAACGGTCCGGGCCTGCCGCCAGTCCGCTGCCGGGACCGCCCGGCGCGGCGCGGAAGAAGAGGAGGGGGAAGGGGAGGGGGAGCTCACGCTTTCCATCCTGCCACCCCCGCCCCGGCAGAGAAACGCCCCGGACAGGCAACCGGGGCGTTGATGCTTGGGTGTTTCTTCAGGCAACCCTGAAGTCATACGGATTCCGTTTGTTTCGCTGACAGATCGGAACATCACCGATCTGCCAGCTGCACGCCCGGAACCCGTTCTTCTCCTACGCGCTCCGAGTCTGTATCAGCTGGGGACCGGCGTGACCGGGGGCTGCGCGGGCGGTTCGGAACGCGCGGCGGCCTTCTGCCAGAAGTACACGGCGGCGATCAGTGCGAGCGCCGCGAGGTTCCACACCAGCGCGCTCGGGATGATCAGCATGAACGACGCGATCAGCAGCAGCAGCATCTGCACGGGGTTCGTGCGGCGGTGCAGGAACCGCATGGTCGCGGCCGTGAACGCCACCAGTCCCAGGAACGCGAACACGATCATGGGGACGGCCTCAGTGAAGCTCAGGCCGCTCAGGCGGCCGCCCGCGATCAGCAGCAGCGGCGGGTTGAAGAACATCATGTACGCCAGCAGCGCCGTGCGCAGCTCGTACTTGAAGGCCTGCACGCCGGTCGCGACCGGGTTCCCGCCGCTGATGGCGGCCGCCGCGAAGGCCGCGAGCGCCACCGGCGGGGTGCTGTCCGCCATGATCCCGAAGTAGAACACGAACATGTGGACGGGCAGCATCTCGGCCGGGTTGCCGGTGTCCAGGCCCGCGACCTTGGCGATGATCGGCACGATCAGGGCGCTCATCAGGATGTAGTTCGCGGTGGTGGGCAGGCCCATGCCCAGGATCAGGGCGATCAGCTGCGCCATGACCAGCACGATCAGGATCGCGGCGAAGCCCGCGACCTCGGGTCCCGCGAAGCCCAGCAGGGAGCGCACGCCGTCGCTGGCGAGCTGCACGATGTCGGCCAGTCCGAAGCCCAGGCCCGTGATGGTCACGATGCCCACGATGATCCCGGCGGCGGCCGTGGCGATGGCGATGCCGATCATGGACCGCGCGCCGCCCTCGAAAGCCTCGATCAGTTTGCGGCCGCCGTCCAGCAGGCCCCGGTGCGCGCCGCGCCCGTCACGCGCGGCGAAGAAGGCCTCCTGAACGAACATCATGCCGATCATCATGAAGATGGTGTTCAGCGCCACGCGTTCCGGGGTGGCTTCCGGGTTGATGGTCAGCGTGCCGATCAGGTACCCCAGCGGCAGCAGGTAGTACCAGCCGGACAGCAGCGTCTGCCGGACGCGCGGCAGTTCGTTTCTGGGCAGGCCCCGCAGGTTCAGTTTCAGCGCCTCGATATGCGTGGCGACCAGCAGCGCCCCGTAACACAGGAACGCCGGGATGGCCGCCGCCAGGATCAGGGTGCGGTACTCGATGTTCAGGTTCTGCGCCATGATGAACGCCGCCGCGCCCATCACGGGCGGCATCAGCTGGCCGTTGCTGGAACTGGCGACCTCGATCGCCCCAGCCTTCTCGGCGCTGTACCCGACGCGTTTCATGGTGCCGATGGTGATGTTCCCGCCGGTCACGACGTTACTGACCGCCGACCCCGAAATGATGCCGTTCAGGGCGCTGCTCAGGACGCTGGCCTTGGCCGGGCCGCCCCGGAAGCCGCCGAGCAGGCCCTGCGCGACGTTCATGAACCACTCGCCGGCTCCCAGCTTGTCGAAGATCGCGCCGAACAGCACGAACAGGAACACGATCTGGGCCGACACGCCGATGGCCGTTCCGAAGATGCCCTCGGTGTTCGCGAACAGCTGCCCCACCACCTGCGGCCAGGTCTGCCCGGCGTGCAGTTGCAGCTGCGGCCCCAGGTCACCCCGGATCAGGCCGCGCGGGCCGGTCAGGGCGTACAGCATGAACACGCCCGCCACGATCGGCATGGCGATCCCGATGGTGCGCCACGCGGCCAGGAGCAGCAGGATCACCATGCCGCTGCCCACCCACACGTCGGTGGGGTTCAGGACGGCGCCCTGCTCGCCGGCGATCTTCGGGTACTGCGTGATCAGGTACGCGGCGGTGCCGGTCGCGCCGATGCCCAGCACCCAGTCGTACCAGGGCACGCGCGTCTGCGGGCGGCCCGGCGTCTTGCGGAAGGGAAACACCAGGTACGCCAGGAAGAAGGCGAAGCCCAGGTGCGTGGCGCGCAGGGTCAGGGTGTCGATGTTGCCGACCTGCGCGGCGTACATCTGGTACAGGCACCACGCCACGGCGACCACCGTGACGAGGGGCCGCTGCCAGCCGCCGAGTTTACGGCCGCCGGTTTCGGCCGCCTCGACCATCTCCAGGGCGCGGCGTTCGCCGTCGGTCATCTCGGTGCCGGGCGGGGTGAGGGTGGGGTCGGTACTGATCGGTCGGGTGGGGTCACTCATGGGTTCCTCGGTGTGGGTTCAAGGCGAGGGGGCCAGCGTCCCTCACGGCTGCTGGCCCCGGCTGGTCGCCCGGAGGGCTTACTTGACGTTCAGGCCCTTTTCCTTGAAGAACTTCACGGCGCCCGCGTGCAGCGGCGCGGGAATTCCCTTGACGGCCTTGGCGTAACTGAAGTTGCTGTTCAGGCTGGGGTGCAGGCCCTTCACGTCGGCCTCGCTGTCGAAGATGGCCTTCATGGCGCGGTACACGGCGTCCTCGCTGAGGGCCGTGCTGGTCACCAGGGTCGCCTGCACGGCCACGCTGGGCACGGTGGCGCCCACGCCCTTGTAGCTCTTGGCGGGCACGTTGAAACGCACGTAGAAGGGGTACTTCTTGATCAGGCTGGCCGCCTGGTTGCCGCTGACCGGGACCATGTTCACGTCCACCGTCTGCGCGATCTGGCTGATGGCGCTGGCGCCCACGCCCACCGTGTAGAACAGCGCGTCGGCGCGCTTGTCCTGCATCAGGGTGATGCCCTGCGCGGGGGACACGCGCAGCGCCTGCCCCAGGTCGTCGAAGCCCAGACCGTAGGCCTCCATGACCTGCTTGGCGGTCAGTTCCGTGCCGGACCCCAGGTCACCGATCACCACGCGCTTGCCTTTCAGGTCCGCGATGGTCTTGATGCCGCTGTCCTTGCGGGCCACGACGTGCAGGACCTCGGGGTAGAGGACGGCCATGGTGCGCAGCTTGCTGTTCGCCTTGCCCTGGAAGGCCTGCAGGCCCGTGCCCTTGTAGGCGTAGTACACGACGTCGTTCTGCGCGACGGCCGCGTCGAGTTCGCCGCTGGCGATGGCGTTCATGTTGAACACGCTGCCGCCGGTCGAGCGGGCATTGGCGCGCACGCCGTTGCCGGCGTCGTTGACCATCTTGGCCATGCCGGTCGCGACCGGGAAGTACACGCCGGTGGTGCTGCCGGACCCGATGGTGAGGAACGTGGTGCCCTGCGCCAGCGCGGCGGCGGTCACGCCGAGAATCAGGACAGCGGTCAGCTGACGGGTGCGTTTGTTCATGGGGTCCTCCAGGGGGTGGCGCAGGAACGGAACCGTTCTCTGCAGCCGGGTTGAGAATAGCCCTCATGCTACCACGCTCCCCTGGCAGCAGAACGGTCCGGTTCAGGCGTCCCGGCGCAGTTTTCCGCACTGCCACCACGCGGCGGCGCACAGCGCGCCACTGAGCGCGAACACCGGCGTGTACCCCACCCGGTCGGCCAGCAGGCCCCCCAGGACCGGCGTGAACAGCGCCGCGCCGACCAGCGTGTTCAGCGTTCCGATGTAGCGGCTGCGGGCGTGCTCCGGGGCGATGTTCAGCAGGTGGTTCGTGTGCCCCAGGTTGAAGCCCTGCGTCGCCACACTGGACAGCACGAACACCCCCAGGTACGCCCAGGCGTTCAGGCCCAGCGCGCCCACCGCGACGGCGTACAGCGGCGCCAGTCCGTAGCAGACGCTGGCGTACCGGATGATGCGCCGCGACCCCTTGCGCTCCGCGACCCGCTGCCACACGATGTTCGACAGTGGGGCCGCGCCGGTCAGCGCCATGACGAAGATGCCCAGCGTGGCCGCCGGGTAGTGCAGTTCACGCAGCGCGTTCACTGCGAAGAACGGCTCGCTCATGCTGGCCCCCGCCAGCAGCAGCCGCACCGTCAGGAACGCCCGGAAGTGCGGGTCGCGCAGCGTCTCCGGAATGGCCCGCAGTTCCCCGCGCAGCCCCAGCGCGAGCAGCGGCGGGTCCGGGGGTTCCTTCACCAGCCCGAACACCCAGTACCCGAACGTGAACGCCGCCGTACCCAGCGCGAAGATCAGCGCGTAATTCAGCGGGAACGGCAGGTCCGACGCCAGAATCCAGCGGACCAGCAGGCCCGCCGCGAACGCCAGCAGCCCCCCGTACAGGTTGCGCGTCCCGAAGAACCGGGGGCGCCGCCCGGCCGGGACGGTCTTGCTGACCACCTCCAGAAAGGGCAGGCCCGACACGCCGGACGCCAGGGCATTGAGCATCATGGCGAGTACGAACAGCGTCAGGCACAGCGCCGGGTTATGGCTCAGCAGCGCCGCGATCAGGACCATCGCCACGTACGTGCCGGTCCGCACGAGCGCCGCCGAGCGGTACACCGGCAGCTTGAACGGCAGGCTGCGCACCCGCGCCGCTACCAGCAGCTGCGGCAGCATCCACCCGCCCGCCGCGATGGCCGGCAGCAGCCCGATCACCCAGTTGGGCGCCCCCAGCCGCGCGGCGAAGCCCACCACGACCACCGACACGTTCAGGAACCCGTCCCCGGTGAACACGGCCCAGCCGTTCAGGATGCCCAGCCGTTCGTTCCGGTCCCAGGCGCGGGGGGGCGCAGGCGTCATGCGGGGCATTATCCGCGTCCGGCGGGGCGGGGAGCGCCCAACCGGGTGGCCCGGTTCCGTATGCCGGGACGCTCCGGGCCCGGTTCAGCTGCCGGGCAGGCGCAGGATGCCTTCCAGCGCGCTGTACGCGTCCGGGCGGGCCAGGAACACCAGTTCGTCCTGCGAGGTCAGGCGCAACTCCGGGCGGGGCAGCCGCACCGCGCCGTCACGCACCACGCCCACGACCTCCACGCCGGGCGGCAGGCTCAGCAGGCTCAGGCGCGCGCCACGCCAGCTGGGCGGCACGCCCCGGCGGTACAGTTCCCGCTCGGCGGTCGGGCCGGGCAGCAGGTCCGTGTCCAGCGGCGCGTCCGTTCCGGCGGCGGGGACCGGCGCGTCGAACGGCACGCCCGGCTGGTCCGCCACGCCCCGCCGGATGATGCGGCGTTCCGGCAGCCACCCGGAACTGGCGTGCACGGCGCTGTCCCGGCGCGACTGGATCTGCGACGGCACGAGGCCGCTGGTGCCGCTCAGCAGGTGGGCCACCCCACTGGCGACCAGCGCCAGCGGCAGCAGCGTCTCGCCACCCCACGCGACCGCCAGCAGCGCCGCCGCGAGCGGCACGTTCAGCGTGACGGTCAGGAACGCCACGGCCCCCACCATGCTGCCGGTCGCGGTATCCACGCCCAGCAGGCTGCTCAGGCCCGCGCCCAGCAGGCCGCCCACGGCCACGGACGGCAGCACCCCGCCGCCCAGCGCGATCTGCGCGCCCAGCGCCAGCAGCAGCCAGCGCCACGCGCCCTGCCCGATGCCCTCGGCGCCCACGAACCCGGCGGCGCCCAGCTGCACCCAGCCGCTCCCGTCGCCCAGCACGGTCGGCGTGCTCAGCAGCGCGATCCCGGCCGTCAGCGCCCCGAAGGTCAGGCCCAGCAGCGGCCGGTAGCGTCCCTCGGTCCAGGCGTCCGGCACGACCCGGCAGGCCAGCAGCGACAGCCAGCCCAGCAGCGTGGCGGCCAGCGCCACCAGCACGAACGACAGCACCTGCGACCCGGCCGGCACCTGAACGTCCGGGAACGACAGCAGCGGCGCGAACCCGAACGCCAGTCCGTACACGGCCGTGCCGGCCACGGCGGCCAGCACGCAGGGCATCAGCACCTCGAACTCGAACTCGAAGCGGCGGTACAGCACCTCGGCGATCAGCACGGCGGCGGCCAGCGGGGCGTGCAGCACCGCGCCCAGCGCCGCCGCCGCGCCCGCCAGGGTCAGGGTGCGGACCTCCACGGCGTCCAGCCGCGCGACGCGCTGCATCAGGCGCGCGCCCAGCTGACCGGTCATGGTGAACGCCGCGTCCCGCCCGACCAGCAGGCCCGACCCGTACGCCAGGACGGTCGCCAGCAGCGTCCGCGCCTGCACGAGCGGGCCGGGCCACTGCCCGCGCGCGTGGTAGCCGCGCACGAGCTGCGTGAGCGGGTCGCCGCTGCGGGCCGGGACCAGCCACGCGTACAGCGCCCCCACGGCCGGCAGCAGCGCCAGCCCCCACGGGCCGGCGGTGCCGAAGGCCATCATCAGGCCGCCCTCGCCGGTCGTGCCGGGCGGCGCGTAGTCCGTGATCAGCGTGCCCAGCCGCACGGCGGCGTCCAGGATCAGGCGCAGGATGATACTCAGGCCGCCCACCAGCGCGCCCAGCAGAACACTGAGCACCACCAGCCGCCCGGTTTCCAGACGGTTGAGCACGGCGCGGGGCAGGGGAGAACGCATTGCCCGCCATGCTAGAGCATTTGCCTCCCAGCGGCACGGGCCGCGCCACGGCCGGCCGGGACCGGACAACATGAACCTCCGCTTAACCCGCCGGGCCTCCACGCGGCGGCGCGGCGGCGCGTAAGATACACAGCGGTCGCCGGGAACGGCCCGCACCGTGCGGGACCGACCACCCGGCCTGTCAAGGAGCTCATCATGGCCTACGAACTTCCCCAGCTGCCCTACGCCTACGACGCCCTCGAACCGCACATCGACGCGCGCACCATGGAGATCCACCACACCAAGCACCACCAGGCGTACATCGACAACGCGAACAAGGCCCTCGAAGGCACCGAGTTCGCCGACCTGAGCGTCGAGGAACTGATCACCAAACTCGATCAGGTGCCCGCCGACAAGAAAGGCGCGCTGCGCAACAACGCCGGCGGCCACGCCAACCACAGCCTGTTCTGGACCGTCATGGGCCCCCAGGCCAGCGGGCAGCCGGGCGGTGAACTGGCCGACGCCATCACGGCCGCGTTCGGATCGTTCGACGCCTTCAAGGAGAAGTTCGAGGACGCGGCCAAGACCCGCTTCGGCAGCGGCTGGGCGTGGCTGGTCGTCAAGGACGGCGCGCTGGCCGTCGTGAGCACCGCCAACCAGGACAGCCCCCTGATGGGCGAGGCCGTCGCCGGCGTCAGCGGCACCCCCATCCTGGGCGTGGACGTGTGGGAACACGCCTACTACCTGAACTACCAGAACAAGCGCCCGGACTACCTGAAGGCCTTCTGGAGTGTCGTGAACTGGGACGAAGTCGCCCGCCGCTACGCCGCCGCGAAATAACCCATACCCGCTAGCAGACAGCGCCCCCGACCGTGATGGTCGGGGGCGCTGTCTGGCTTGATCAGCCCCGGCGGGACGCGCGGGCTTTCAGGACAGCCGGGACGACCAGGGCCGCCAGGACGGTCAGCAGGATGAACACCGTCAGGGGGCTCTGCACGAAGATGGCGGGGTTGCCGTTGCTCTGTTGCAGCGCCGTGCGGAACTGACTCTCGGCGACCGGCCCCAGGATCACGCCGATGATGGCGGGCGTGACGGGGAAGTCGAAGCGGCGCATCCCGTACCCGATCACGCCGAAGATGGCGAGCAGGATCAGGTCGAACACCGAGTTGTTCAGGGAGTACACGCCGACCGTGGAGAACACCAGGATCCCGGCGTACAGGAACGGGCGCGGAATCAGCAGCAGCCGCGCCCACACGGGGGCCAGCGGCAGGTTCAGGGCCAGCAGCATGACGTTCCCGATGTACAGACTGGCGATCAGTCCCCACACGAGGTCGGCGTTCGTGACGAACAGCAGCGGCCCCGGTTGCAGGCCGTACTGCTGGAACGCGGCGAGCAGGATGGCGGCAGTGGCGCTGGTGGGCAGGCCCAGCGTCAGCAGCGGCACGAGCACGCCCGCCGCGCTGGCGTTGTTCGCGGCTTCCGGCCCGGCGACGCCCTCGATGGCGCCCTTGCCGAATTCCTCGGGGTGCCGGCTGAGTTTCCTTTCCAGGGTGTAGGACAGGAACGTGGGAATCTCGGCGCCGCCGGCGGGCACCGCGCCGAACGGGAAGCCCAGGGCGGTGCCGCGCAGCCAGGGTTTCCAGGAGCGGCGCCAGTCGTCGCGGGTCATGCTGGCGTTGCCGTCCAGCTTGATCACACTGGCCTTGTCCTTGCGCAGGCGGCTGGCGACGTACAGCGTTTCGCCCACGGCGAACAGGCCGATCACGACGGTCACGAACTCGATGCCGTCGAGCAGTTCCGGGCGGCCCAGCGTGAAGCGCGCCTGTCCGCTCTGGAGGTCTGTGCCGATCAGGCCGATGGTCAGGCCGAAGAACAGGCTGATCAGGCCGCGCAGCGGGGACGAGCCGAAGGTGGCGCTGATGGTCACGAACGCCAGCATGATCAGCGCGAACTTGGCGCTGGGGGGGATCTGCACGGCCACCTCGGCGATGGCGGGCGCGGCGAAGGTCAGCAGCACCGTGCCGATGGTCCCGGCCACGAACGACCCGATGGCCGCCGTGGCGAGCGCGGCGGCGGCGCGGCCCCGGCGGGCCATCTTGTTGCCCTCGAGCGCCGTGATGATGCTGCTGCTCTCGCCGGGCGTGTTCAGCAGGATGCTGGTGGTGCTGCCGCCGAACATGCCGCCGTAGTAGATCCCGGCGAACATGATGAACGCACTGACGGGCGGCAGTTTGGCCGTGACGGGCAGCAGCAGCGCAACCGTCAGGGCCGGGCCGATGCCGGGCAGCACGCCCACCAGCGTGCCCAGCGTCACGCCGATCAGCGCCCACAGCAGGTTCATGGGCGTCAGGGCCGTCTCGAAGCCCGCCAGCAGGGAGGTGACGGCTTCCATCACAGCACCCCGTTCAGCAAGCCCGCCGGGAGGGTCAGGCCCAGGCCGCGCGTGAACACCACGTACGTGACGAGCGCCACGATCAGCGCTACGCCGGCCAGCAGCGGCGCGCGCCGCTCACCGAACGCGAAGCCCACCGTGAAGTACATGACGGCCGTGCCGATCACGAAGCCCAGCGGTTGCAGCAGCGCGGCGCCCAGCAGGAACCCGCCCAGGATCAGGGCCGGCTGGCGCAGGTCCGGCCGGGCGTCCGGGTCGGTGTCCTCCTCGGCGGCCGGTTCGGCCCGCCCGCCCCGCAGGACGTTCACGGTCAGCAGGGTCCCCAGCAGCAGCGTGCCGACCGACACGATCAGCGGAAACACGCGCGGCCCGACCACGGCGTTGATCCCGAACGGAATCTGCAGGGTCCCGATCAGCAGCAGCGCGCCCAGCAGCACGACGCCCAGCGCGACCAGCAGGTCCGGGACGCTCAGACCGGGCCGCGCGCCGGCACCTGGGGGGATGGGTGGAAGGGTGGGGTCAGACATTCAGGGCACCTCGAAAGCAGAAGGGGAGAACACGGGAAGCCGGGCGGGGCGAAGGAAACTCGCCGCCGCCCGGACTGCCGAAACTGTCGGGATTACTTGACGAGCCCGATGTCCTTGAGGATCTCGCGGGTGCGGACCGCTTCGAGTTTCAGGAACACGTCGAACTTGCTGCCGCTCATGTACAGGTCCGTCCAGTTGCGGGTCTTGAGGGTGTCCTTCCAGGCCTTGCTGGCGTGAAGTTTGTCCATGGCGGCCACCAGCGTGGCCTTCTGGCTGCCACTGATGCCGGGCGGGGCGACGATGCCGCGCCAGTTGGCGAGGTCCACGTTGAAGCCCTGCGATTTCATGGTGGGCACCGGAATGCCGGCCTGCGCCCTGGGCGCGCTGATGCCCAGGGCGCGGAGCTTCCCGGCCTTGATCTGCGCCTCGAACTCGCCGTACCCGGCGACGCCCGCCGCGACCTGGTTGCCCAGCACGGCCGCCAGCGTCTCGCCGCCGCCGCTGAACGGCACGTAGTTCATCTTCTTGGTGTCCACGCCGGCCGCCTTGGCGAACAGGCCGACCAGCATGTGGTCGGTGCCGCCGGCGCTGCCGCCCGCAAAGGCCAGGGCGTTGTTCGCCTTCCAGGCCGTGGCCAGGTCACCCAGCGTCTTGTAGGGGCTGCTGGCGGGCACCACGATGACCTCGTACTCGCCGGTCAGGCGGGCGATGGGCGTCACGCGGCTCAGGTCCACCTTCGAGGAGTTCGTCTGGATCGCGCCGACCATCACGAGGCCCATGGTCATCAGCAGGTTGCCGTCGCCCTTGCTGTTGTACAGCTGCGCCAGCCCGATGGTGCCGCCGGCGCCGGGCACGTTGAACACCTGCACGGGCTTGGCGATGCCCTCGTCCTGCATGACGGTCTGGATGGCGCGGCTGGTCTGGTCCCAGCCGCCGCCGGGACTGGCGGGCGCCATGACGCGCAGGTTCAGGTTCTGCGCGGCGGCAGGGGCGGCCGTACTCAGCAGGGCCGACAGGGCAAGGGCAGCAGTTTTCACGTTCATGGTGAACCTCCGGGGGTGGGCTGCCGCTCGGACGGGCAGCCGGTCTGGGTTGTCAGTACCCGGCCACCCTACTCCCGTGCCCGGCCCGCCGCAAGGGATTTATTGCGTGCAGCACGCCTGCTGGCGCGCACGCAACGCACAGGTGTGAACTCAATGAACGTAACGTGGCGCGCCGGTCGCCGCCGCCTAGAATCAGGGGCGATACCCATGACTGCGCTCTCCCGCCGCCCCGACCTGCAGGGCCGACTCGTGCGACTGCACCTGCTGGTGCTGTGCGGCATGACCACCCTGCTCGTCGCCGTGCAGACCGCGCACCTGTACGGCGAGGCCCGCGCGCGACTCGGGGAGCGCGCCCTGACCGCCAGCCGCATCGTGGCCCGCCTGCCGGTCGTCACGCAGGGCGCGGAGGCCGGCGTGCAGAACCCGGAACTGAACGCCCGCGTGAACGACCTGCGCCGCGAAGCGGGCGCGGACTTCGTGGTGGTAGGCAACCGCGCCGGGGTGCGGCTGGCCCACCCGCTGCCGGAACGGCTGGGCCTCCCGATGGAAGGTGGCGACAACGCCGCGCCCCTGGCCGGGCGGGAGGTCGTGAGCGTCGCGCGCGGCAGCCTGGGCCTGAGCGTGCGCGGCAAGGTCCCGGTCTGGCGGGACGGCCGGAACGGCGGGACGGTGGTGGGCGTCGTGAGCACCGGCTACCTGATGCCGCAGGTGTGGCAGCTGGTGGGCCGCGCGCTGGTCAGCCTGCTGCCCTGGTTCGTGCTGGCCCTGGCGCTCGGCACGGTGGGCGCCGTGTGGGCCGCGCGGCGGCTGCGGGCCGAGATCCTGAACCTGGAACCCGAACAGATCGCCGCGCTCGCCCGGCAGCAGCGGGCGGTGCTGGCCGCGCTGCGCGAGGGCGTGCTGGCCGTGGACCGCGCCGGGCAGGTCACGCTGACCAGCGCCCGCGCCGCCCGGCTGCTCGGGGACCGCGCCGCGCCCGCCGCCCTGACGGACCTGTGGCCGGAACTCGCGCGGGTCGCCGCGCCCGCCGCGCCGGCCCGCCACCAGAACCTCGAACTGACCCTGCGCGGCCAGCCGGTCCTCGTGAACCTCGAACCGCTCGACGGGGGCGGATTCGTGGCCGTGTTCCGCGACCGGGCCGAGGCGCTGGCGCTGGCCGAGGAACTCACGCACGCCCGCGGTTTCGTGGACGTCCTGCGCGCCCAGACGCACGAGTACCAGAACCGCCTGCACGTCCTGTCGGGCCTGCTGCAACTCGGGCGCGGCGACGAGGCCCTGCGCGTCCTGAACGCCGAGATTCACGCCGACGCGCAGTTCCGGCAGCTGCTGCGCGACGTGCAGGTGCCCCGCCTGGTCGCGCTGCTGGCTGGGAAACGCGAGCGGGCGCAGGAACTCGGCATCGACTTCAGCGTCACCGAGGGCAGCAGCCTCGGCCCGCAGTGGGAACGGCACGCCGACACGCTGGTCAGCGCCGTCGGGAACCTCACCCAGAACGCTTTCGAGGCGCTGGCCGGGCAGCCCGGTCAGGTCACGGTCCTGATCGGCGAGGACCCGGAAGGCATGCAGATCGAGGTCGAGGACAGCGGCCCCGGCGTGCCCGCCGACCTGAGCGGCGCGCTGTACACCCGCGGCGCGAGCAGCAAGGGCGAGGGCCGCGGCTACGGCCTGCACGGCGTCATGGGCCGCGTGCAGGCGCTCGGCGGGCAGCTGCGCCACACCCGCCGCGACGGCCGCACCGTCTTCCAGCTGAGCCTCCCGGCGCCCGCGCCGGCCGCCCTGCCCGTTCCCGGCGAGCCCGGCGTCCGGAGCGCCCCGTGACGCCCGCCCTGCCGGTCCGGGTGCTGCTGGTCGAGGACGACCTGCGCGTTGCCCGCGTGAACCGCGACCTGCTGGAACGCGACCCGGACGTGCATGTGGTCGGCAGCGCCGCCACCTGCGCGCAGGGGGACGCCCTGGCCCGCGCCCTGACCCCGGACCTGATTCTGCTGGACGTCCACCTGCCCGACGGCAGCGGCCTGGGCCTGCTGCGTCACTGGCGCGCCCACGGCCTGACCACCGACGTCGCCCTGATCACCGCCGCCGACGACGAGGCCAGCGTGCGCCTCGCGCTCGCGCACGGCGCGTTCGACTACCTGATCAAACCGTTCACCGGCGCGCGGCTTCAGGAACTGCTGGCCCGGCACCGCGCCCGCCGCCAGTCCGGCCCGGCCGACGCCCGCCTCGACCAGGGCCGCCTGGACCGGCTGCTGGGCGTCAGTGGCCTGCCGGCCGCCCTGCCGCGCGGCATCGACCCGCACACCCTGGACCGGGTCGCGCAGGCCCTCGCGGACGCCGCGCAGCCGATCAGCGCCGAGGAGATCGGCGAGCAGGTCCACCTGAGCCGCGTGACCGCGTGGCGCTACCTGGAACACCTCGTACGCAGCGGCCGCGCGCAGCTGGACCACCAGTACGGGCAGGCGGGCCGCCCCGCGAAACTGTACCGGGCGCAGCGACCCACCGACCCGACCCCCTGATTGGCCCACTGACCTGACCCAGCCACAGGACCCGGCGGCCGGAGCGGGCACACCGGGAACTGCTCTACACTGGGGGTTCGAATGCGCGTCCCGTTCCACCCCCTGCTGCCGACGAACCGTTCCCCCAGCCCGGCCCGGGCCGCCCCGCTGCTGGCGCTGCTGCTGCCCGCGCTGCTGGGCTGCGCGCCGCGCCTGTCCCCGCAGGCGACCCGCACGCCCCCGCTGGATCCGGGCGGCCCCGCGCCGGACGTGGTGGTGCTGGGCGTGTCGGGCCGCTGCGCGCCGTCGTGCGCCGCGCCCCGCGACAACTGGGATTACCTGGGGTCGCGCGGCACCCTGGACGCCCTGGCAGATGTGTTCACCTCGCGCGGTCTGAGCGTGCAGGCGCGCGGGTACGCCAGCCACCCGGCCTCCACGTTCACGCCCTCCGCCCTGAACATCCCGCAGCGCGGCTACGCGGCCCTGCAGGACGACCTGAACGCCCTGAAACCCTGGCTGAGCGCCCCCCGACCGCCCCGGCTGGTGCTGGTGGGCCACTCGCAGGGCGCGGTGTGGCTGCACCACCTGACCCGCGCCAACCCGTCCGTGAGCTTCGACGTGCAGGTGGACCTGGACAGCATCTGCCTGGGCTGGCACGGTGACTTCGCGGGCCTGCTGCGCGCGCAGCCCAGCGAGCCGTCCCCGCTGGAAGCCTGCGACGTGATCCGCGTGGCGGGCCGCTCCCTGAACATCAAGGACGTGGTCTGGCCGAACGTGAAACTGAACCTGGAGGTGCAGAGCAAACGCCTGCCCGCCCGCTCCGCGACGACCGGTTTCCCCGTGAACTACCTGTTCGAACTGACGCCGAACACCCGCCTGGACGGCACCCGCACCGGCCTGGAACGTTTCGTGTCGGCCCTCGAGGACCACAGCGCCGTGTCGTACCCGCGCAGCGACGCGATGGGCTGGGTCACGCGCCGCCTGCTGGACCTGACGCGCGACTGGGTGCCCGCGCCGCTCGCCCCGTCCCTGGGAGACACCCCGCCCCGCTCCTGACCGCCCAGCCTGCCGGACGCCCAACCTTCCGGCCGCTCAGCCTCCGGTCAGCGGGCCGGCCAGCCCGGCCAGCCACGCAGCCGCCTGCTGCGGCCCCAGCAGCCGCGCGCCGCGTTCCGGCGGGAACCAGTCCAGCAGCGCCTGCACGGCCGCCGGGTCCGGCGTGCCGTCCGGCCCGGCGAAGATGACCTTGTGATCCCCGTCCTCCAGGTGCAGCAGCCCGGCCGGCGGGAGGGTCAGCTGCGTGCCGACCGGGAGCGGCGCGCCCAGCCACACGGCGTCCACCTCGGCGTCGTCGGCGGGGTTCAGGGTGCCGGGCAGGCAGCCGTAATTGACGGGCGCGTTCCAGCGTTCGGTACGCAGCGGTTCCAGCGCCGCGCCGCGCCACACGAACCGCTCGCGGGTGCCGGCGGTCCACTCGACCACGCCCGACCAGTTGCCGTCTGCGGTGCTCACGGCGCCACCTCGTACAGTTCGACCTGCCGCAGGACCGCGCCGCCGAACGACAGCACGGCGCGGTAGGTGCCGCGCGCGGGCGCCTCCAGCGTGAAGGTCGCGGCGCGCTGCCGGTCGTCCAGGTACACGCTGTCGCTGCCCAGGTCGCGGCTCCCGTCGAACCAGCGGACCGTCAGGAACCCCGGCTCGAAACGGCCGTCCACCTGGGCGGTGACGCGCAGCGCGTCCCCCTGGCGGGTCAGGGTGGCGTTCGTGAGGCGCGCGGGCAGGTCCACGTTCACCTGCGCGGGAATCAGCGGCACGAACGCGTAACGGCAGCCGCCCAGCAGCGGCGCACACGCCAGGGCAACGAGGAGCAGGGCAGGGCGGACCATGCGCCCAATCTACCGCTCCGGCCGCATCGCCCTGCCTCCGCCTGCTCTGGCCTTATACGGACTGCCGTCTGTTTCGCCAACAATCCGGAACTTCACCGGATTGCCGGCTCCACGTCCGGAACCCGTTGCTCTCCTGCTCTGCGGAGCAGCTCTCCGAGTCGCATCCGCTCGGATTGAACGGGCCTTGCAGCCCATTCAATCGGAGTCCGTATTACTTCAGGCGGCGTTACTTCAGGCGGCGTTACTTCAGGCGGCGCTGCTCGATGAAGTTAAGGACCTGCGGGCGCGTGTCGCCCAGGAACGTCAGCGGGCGGGCCATCGCCGCGATGATCGTGATGTGCCCCACGCGCGGCAGCACCTTCAGTTCCACCGGCACGCCCGCTGCGCGCAGGGCGCGTTCCATGTTCACGCCGTTGTACGCCTCGACCGTGTCGTCGTTCTGCGCGACCAGCAGCAGGTGCGGGGGCGCGTCGGCGCGGACGTGGCGGTCCGGCATGACCTCGTCCGGCGTGGCCCCCTTCGGGAACGCGACCGCCGACTGGAACGACCGGAAATCGAAGGAGTACGGCCCGGCCACGCCGATCACGCCCCGGATGCTGCCGACCGGCACGTTCGCCTCGGCCAGCCAGCGGGCGTTCACGACCATCTCGACGGCGTTGAATCCCCCGGCCGAGTGGCCCATCACGAACAGGTTGTCGGGGTTCCCGCCGAAGGCCTTGGCCTCGGCCCGCAGTACCTTCAGTGCCTGCGCGGCGTCCTGCACGTACGACGGGTACACGTTCTGCGGCGCCAGACGGTAACTCATGACGCCCGTGACGTACCCGGCGCGGGCCAGGGACTCCCCGACGAACTTGTGGCCGTCCTTGTCGCCGCCCTGCCAGGAACCGCCGTGGATGAACAGCACGACCGGCGCGCCCGCCGCGTCCTGCGGCGCGTAGATGTCCATGACGTTGCGGGCGTCCGGGCCGTACGACACGTCGCGCTGCACCTTCAGGCCACCGGTGCTGGTCAGGTTGTTCAGGAAGCCCTGCGCGCCGTCGCGTGAGCAGGCGGCCAGGGACAGCCCCAGGGCCAGCGCCCCGGCTCCGAGGAGCAGGCGGCGGACGGCGGCGGGACGGCGGGAAGAGAGGCGGGTCATGCGGGCAGGCTAGAACGCCGCCCGCGCGGTCGGCTGCGTGCCGGTGCACACTCGGCCCTTAGAGGCCCTTGAGGATTGTCCGCCGCCATCTGGCCCGCTCTGCCGGGTGGGCGGGTGCGGGCGCACACTCCTGCCGGGCCGCGCCGCGCTAGCCTGCGGGCCAGATGACCGCCGACGCTTCCCTCCTGTCCGGGCCGCCCACGGACGCCCTGATCGTCGGGGCTGGTCCCGCCGGGCTGGCCCTGGCCGCCGAACTGAGCGCGCGCGGCCTGAGCGTCCGCGTGACCGACCCCCACCCGCACGCCCCGTTCCCCGCCACGTACGGCGCGTGGCACGACGACCTGCCCGGCTGGGCGCAGGCCTGCGCGGCGCACACCTGGGCGGACGTGCGCGTGCAGACCGGACCGCAGCCCACGCCGCTGCTGCGCCCGTACACCCTGCTGGACAACGCGGCCCTGCGCGCGGCGCTGCTGGGCCGGGCCGGGCCGGGGCTGACCCTCACGGCCGCACGGGTGAGCGGGGCCACACGCGCGGCCGGCGGCTGGACCGTGCAGGGCACCCAGGACGGGCAGCCCGCCCGCTGGGAGGCCCGCGTGGTCATCGACGCCAGCGGTCACCGGCCCGCGCTGCTGCGGCAACCGGACCGCCACCCGGACGGCGCGGCCCTCCAGACCGCGTACGGCATCGTGGCGACCTTCGACCGGCCGCCCAGCGCGCCCGGCGCGGCCGTGTGGATGGACTACCGCGCCCCGCACGCCCCGCACCCCGACCGGCACGGCGGCGCGACGTTCCTGTACGCCATGCACCTGGGCGGCGACCGCTACTTCGTGGAGGAAACCAGCCTGATCGCCCGGCCCGCCCCCACCCGCCAGGACCTGGAGGCCCGCCTGCACGCCCGCCTGCGCGCGCAGGGCACCCCGGCGCGCGAGGTGCTCAGCGACGAGTGGGTGTCGTTCCCGATGAACACCGCGCCCCCCGCCCCGGACGGCGTGCTGGCCTTCGGGGCGGCCGCCGGGCTGGTCCACCCGATCAGCGGCTTTCAGGTGGCGGGCGCGCTGCGGGACGCTCCGGCCGTGGCCGACGCCGTCGCCGGGGCGCTGCGCGTCGGGCATGACCCCGCGCAGGCCGGCTGGGACGCCCTGTGGTCCCCGGAACGCCGCGCCGCCCGCGCCGTGCACCTGCTGGGCGTGCAGGCCCTGCTGAACCTGCCGCCCCAGGCGCTGCCCGCCTTCTTCGAGGCGTTCTTCGCGCTGCCGCCCGCCCGCTGGCACGCCTTCCTGGACCCGCGCACCCCGCCCGGCCCGCTGGCGCGCACCATGTTGCGCCTGTTCGCGCACGCGCCCGCCCACGTGCGCCTCCCGCTGGCCCGCGCGGCCCTGCGGCACGCCGGGACCAGCCTGCACGCCCTGAACGCCGCCGCGCGTACACTGACCGCATGAGCCTCCTGGACATGATCGGGCCTGTCATGATCGGCCCCAGCAGCAGCCACACGGCCGGCGCGTGCCGCCTGGGACTGGTCGCGCACCACCTGCTGGGCGAGGCGCCGCGCGGCGCGGTCATCGACCTGCACGCCTCGTTCGCCAAGACCGGACGCGGGCACGGCACGCACCTCGCGCTGATCGCCGGACTCCTCGGCATGGCCCCCGACGACCAGCGCCTCCCGCACGCCTTTGCACAGGCGCAGGCGGCCGGCCTGACCTTCGAGTTCCGCGACGCCGACCTGGGCGACGTGCACCCGAACACCGCCCGCATCGCCGTGCGGGGCGACACGCACACCCTGACCGTGCAGGGCAGCAGCACGGGCGGCGGCGTGATTCAGGTCGCGCAGGTGCAGGGCCTCGGCGTGAACTTCAGCGCCGCCAGCCCCACCGCGCTGCTGCGTTACTCGGACGCGGTCGGCATGATCGCCCGCATCGCCAGCACCATCGCCGCCGACGGCGTGAACATCGCCACCCTGACCTGCACCCGCGAGACGCGCGGCGGGCAGGCGCTGCTGGCCATCGAACTCGATCAGGCCCTGAGCCCCGAGGCGTTGGCGTTCCTGAACCGCTGGCCCGACGTGAACTGGGTGCGGATGCTGCCCAAACTGATGGACGGCTAATACGGACTCCGATCGAATGGGCTGCAAAGCCCGCCGGGTCCGAGCGGATGCGACTCGTAGAGCTGCCCCGCAGAGTGGGAGCAACGCGGGTTCCGGACGTGGAGCCGGCAGGGGCGGTGAAGTCCCGGATTGTTGGCGAAACGAACGGCAGTCCGTATGACACTGCGTTCATCGTGTAGATAGACCGCGCGCAGCGCGTAACAGTAGAAAGTACGTCGAAACGGGAGTTGAGAAGTGGAGAGGTTCCGGCGCTCTCCCGGACTCCCGCGATGGGAGCTTCGACTTGGCGCCTGAAGGTCACGGCGGTGTGACGTTTCTGTGGTGCGCCGTCCCCTAGGGTGGGGGCAGAGTTCATGTTGGCAGGAGGGTTCCCGCTTGACGCAGCCAGACGCCCCCGTTCCCACCCCGACCGGCACGCTGCTGGAGCAGTTGCAGGCCCTGGAAGCCGGGATGTACCACACGCCGGAACGCTCGCACGGCGAGATCCTGGCGCTGCTGCGGCAGGCCGAGGCGCGCGGCGACCGGGCCGCCCGCGCGCAGGCGCACCTGCTGCTGGCCGGCTGCTCGCTGTACACCGGTGACCTGCCGGAAGTGCTGGTGCAGGTCGGCCACTGCCTGCCGCTGGCCCGCGAACTGGGCGACCCGCAGACCGAGGCCCGCGCCCTGAACGGCCTGGGCCTGGGCCACGACCGCCTCGGGCAGTACGACCAGGCGCTCGAGGCGTTCCTCCACAGCCTGCGCATCACGCAGGACACCGGGGACCGCATGGGCAGCTTCCGGGCGCTGAACAACCTCGCCAGCCTGTACAACGACACCGGGAACGTCACGCAGGCGCTGGCCTTTCACCGGCAGGCGCTGGAGATCGCCGAGGCGCTGCGCTCCCCGGTGATGCTGGCCTCGTCCATGACCCACCAGATCGCCATTCACGACCGCCTGCACCGCAGCGAGGAAGTCCTGACCCTGGCCGCCGAACACCTGGACGTGATCCGCGCGGCCGGCCCGCCCCGCTGGACCTCGACCGTGCAGGAATGCGTGAGCCGCGCCCTGCTCCGCCAGGACCGCCCCGAGGAGGCGCTGCGCGTGGCGCTCGACGACCTGCGCGCCGTCCGCGCCCGGCAGGACCAGGAAGCCGTGTGCCGCCAGGGCGTCACGGCCGCGCGCGCCCTGCTGCGCCTGAACCGCCCCGACGAGGCCGAACCGCTGCTGCGTGAAAGCCTGCGCATCAGCCGCGAGGCCCGCACCCGCCCGCAGGAGGCGCTGACCCTGGAAGCCCTGGCCGAACTGCTCGAGCAGCAGGGCCGCCACGCGCAGGCCCTGAGTGTCGCCCGCGAGCACTTCGACCTGGAACGCCAGATGCACGCCCGCGAGGTCGACGCCCGCTCGCAACTCCTGACCGCCGAGATCCGCCTGGAACTGCTGAACCGCGAGGCGGAAATCGAGCGGCTGCGGAACGTGGAACTCGCGCAGGCCAACCAGGCCCTCCGGGAGACGCAGCAGGTGCTGCTGCACCGCGCCACGCACGACCCCCTGACCGGCGTGGCGAACCGCGCGCACTTTCATCAGGTGACGCAGGACACCCTGGGCAGCCTGGAGGACGGGCAGCTGGCCGCGCTGATCTTCATCGACTTGGACCGTTTCAAGCAGGTGAACGACACGCTGGGCCACCCCGCCGGGGACAACCTGCTGCAACAGGTGGCCCGCCGCCTCGGGGACGCCGTGCGCGGCACCGATCTGGTGGGCCGCATGGGCGGCGACGAGTTCACGGTCCTGCTGCGGCGCGTGGCCGCCCGCGAGGACGTCACGCTGGTCGCGCAGAAACTCGCGGACGCCCTGGCCCACCCGTTCACGCTGGGCGGGCAGCGCGTGAACATCACGGCGTCCGTCGGGTGCGCCGTGGCCCCCACCGACGGCCTGGACGCCGGGGCGCTGCAACAGCACGCGGACCTCGCCATGTACCGCGTCAAACGCAGCGGCGGCAATCAGGTCCTGCACTTCGAGGCGCAGATGGGCGAACCCGGCGAGCGGCAGCAGCTGGAACGCGACCTGCGCGGCGCCTGCGAACGCGGCGAGATGCGCCTGCACTACCAGGGCCGCCACGACCTGCGCGGCCGGCAGCTGGCGGGCTTCGAGGCGCTGGTCCGCTGGGAGCACCCCACGCGCGGCCTCGTCCCGCCCTGCCAGTTCATTCCGCTGGCCGAGGACAGCCGCGCCATCCTGAACATCGGCGAGTGGGTGCTGCGCGAGGCGTGCGCGCAGGCCGCCGCGTGGGACTTCGAGCGGCGCGGGCTGTGCATGTCCGTGAACGTCAGCCCCCTGCAGTTCGAGCTGCCGGACTTCGTGCAGACCGTGAGCGGCGTCCTGAAGCGCAGCGGCCTGAACCCCCGGCACCTGATCCTGGAAGTGACGGAAAGTCTGGTCATGCACGACCTGGAACGCGCCCAGCGGCACATGCGGGACCTCAAGGCGCTGGGCGTGCAGATCGCCATCGACGATTTCGGCACCGGCTACAGCAGCCTGAGCGTGCTCCAGGCGCTGCCGTTCGACCAGCTGAAGATCGACCGGTCCTTCACGAACGCCCTGACCGGCCCGCGCGCCCCACGGGTCACGGCCCTGATGACCGCCATGATCCAGCTGGCGCAGACGCTCGACATGACCGTCACCGTCGAGGGCATCGAGACCGAGGAGCAGCGCCGGATCCTGACCGGGCTGGGCTGCGACCACGCGCAGGGCTTCCTGCTGTCCCGCCCGCTGCCGCCCGCGCAGGCCGCCGCGCTCATTCCGGACGCCACCCCAGCTCCCAGCTGACCGCGCAGGCCGCCGCGCTCATTCCGGACGCCACCCCAGCTCCCAGCTGACCGCGTCCGCCGCGTCCCGCAGCGAACGCAGCGGCGCGTCCCGCCCGCGCAGGCGAGGCGTGGGCAGACTCACGCCCAGCGCCGCCAGCACCGTTCCGTCCGCGCCGCGCACCGGGACGGCCAGACCGGACGTGCCGGCCGCCCATTCGTCCACCGTGACCGCGTACCCGTCGCGGCAGATCACGGCCGCCTGCGCCGCCCATGCCCGCCTGTCCGTGACCGTGTGCGCCGTGAACGCCGCGCCCACCGGGAGTGGACGGCCGGCCAGCGCCAGCAGCAGCTTCCCGCTGGCCGAGGCGTGCGCGGGCAACTCGAACTCCAGTTCGCCCGCCACGGGCGGCCCGTCGCGGCCCTGCACACTCCGGGCGATGCACAGCACCCGCCCCGATCCCCCGTCCAGCACACTCAGGAACGCCAGACAGTGCGTTCCGCGTGCCACCCGCTCCATCGCCGCGTGCGCCGGGCCGTACCACGGCAGGCTGCCGTACAGCGCACTCGACAACTTCAGCAGCCGCCACCCCAGCCGGTAACGGCCCCGCCCCACCCGCGCCAGCAGACCCGTCTCGCACAGCGCCAGCAGCTGCTCGTGCAGGGTGCTCGTCGGCACGCCGAGCTGCCGCGACAGGTCCGACAGGCGCCACTCGGTGTGATCCGCGTCGAAGGCACTCAGGACATCCACCGCGCCGGACAGTAGGGAAGAGGAAGGCACGGGCGCAGCATGGCACGATTCCGGTCAGGCCGGAAACAGGTGCGGGGGCTACAGCTTCAGCCCCGAGATCACCTCCGCTGCCCGCGTCACCCCGTCCTCCGCGCGGATGCGGGTGCCCAGGGCTGCCGCCCGGTCACGCATCCCGGCGTCTGTGACGGTGCGCGTCAGGGCCTCCGCCAGCGTCCGCTCGTTCAGGGCGCGGCGCGGCACCGGGGCAGGCCCCACGCCCAGCCTCTGCACGCGGTCGCCCCAGAACGGCTGATCCCCGAAGAACGGCACGATCACGTTCGGCACGCCTGCCGCGAGGCCCGCCGCCGTCGTGCCCGCCCCGCCGTGATGCACCACGGCTGCCACACGCGGGAACAGCCAGTCGTGCGGGACGCTGTCCGTCACGAACACTGTGTCCGGCACGTCAGCGGCGCTCAGGCCACCCCAGCCGCTCAGGAGGACCGCCCGCTGCCCGCTGCGCTCCAGCTCCCGCACGACCGCGCGGGTCGTCGCCTGCGGGTCCGGGGTGGTCATGCTCCCGAACCCGATGGACACCGGAGGCGGCCCGGCGGCCAGGAACGCCTCCAGCGCGGGCGGCGGCGTCCAGGCATCCTGCGGCAGGAACCAGTAACCGGTCAGGTGCTGCGCCGCGTCCCAGTCGGCAGGGCGCGGCAGGACCGCCGGGCTGATGCCGTGCAGGGTCGGCAGGGGCCGCAGTGGGCGCGGGCCGGGCAGCGGGGCGGGGGAGAGGCCCAGCACCTCGCGCCGCGCGCGGGAGTCGGCCGAGCGGAACATCTGCCACATCACCTGCCGCGTCAGGACGTGCGACAGGCGGTTCGCCCAGCCGCCCAGCCGCGCGGTGGCCGGCGGAAAGATCGCGCCCGGAAACGCCCGCGTGGGATGGAACGGCACCACGTGCGCCTCCACGAGCGGCACGCCCAGCTTCTCCGAGAGGGCCTGCGCGACGTTCATCCCTCCGATGCCCGCCACGAGCAGGTCGGCGTCCCGCGCGGCCACGAGGCCGTCCTCGGCCCACAGCAGCGCCCCCTGCTGCGTGGCGCGCGCGGACACCCGGTTGATCGCCAGCATGTTCCCGCCCGCCAGCGCAGCGCGCATCTCGGGGCTGTTCACGACCTCCTGCACGTCCCCGCGCATCGGGGCGAACTCCAGCCCCGCGCCCGTCACGAGCGCCCGGAACGCCTCGTGCGAGGCGAGGCGCACCGCGTGCCCTGCCCGGCGCAATCCCAGCCCCAGCGCCACGTACGGCTGCACGTCCCCGCGCGAGCCCAGCGCGATCAGCGTGACCCTCACGCCCGCTCCGCCGCCACCAGCGCCAGCAGCACGTCGGCCATACGCGCCGCCGTCACCTGCGGGTCGGGGAGAGGGTCGCCCGACAGCGCACCCTGAACCGTGTGGCCCAGCACCAGCGTCAGGCCGGTGCGCAGCAGCTCGCCGGTGTCCACGCCACGCAGTTCGGGCCTCTCGGCGAGCGCCTGCGCGCCCAAGGCCGCCGTCCCGGTCAGGCCGTCGGCGAACGCGCGGCCCAGGTCGCGGCGGATCAGGCCCTCGGACAGGATCACGCGCAGCAGGCCCGCCTCGTCCTGCGCCAGCGCCGCCAGGGGCGCGGCCAGGAACGCCCGCAGGAAGTCCCGCAGGTTCAGGGCCGCCAGCGCCGCCGGATCGAGCGACGCGCGCGCCTGCTCGCCCAGGGCGCCGAACAGGCCCAGCAGCAGGTCGTCCTTGCCCCGGAAGTGGTGGTAGAGGGTGCCCTCGGCCAGTCCCGCCTGCCGCGCGACGGCGCGCATGGTCGTCCGGTGAAAGCCGTCCTGCGCGAAGCAGGTCTGCGCCGCGTGGAGGATCGTTGCCCGACGCTGGGGATCGTCCGCCGGGCGGGGCGAGGTCCGCTTCGCCCGTTCGCCCTTATCCGAGTGAGTATTCACTCATTCATAGTGCCGCATGCGTCAATCAGTGGCAAGAGAGGCGGATTACTTTCCGGCGTGACCGGAAAACTCGATTGCGGGCGGCAGATGGCGGATGGAAGATGGCAGCACAGAACTGGGCTATGAGCTATGCGCTATGCGCTCTGAGGAGATTTACCGAAGCAGAAACTTCTGTCGCTGCTTGCTCACAGCTCACAGCCCCCACTCCCCGGAGGACCCCCCATGACGCACCCCGCCCCCACCGAAGCTGCCCCCGTCATCCGCGCCCCACGCGGCCCCCAGAAAACCGCCAAGGGCTGGGTTCAGGAGGCGGCCAAGCGCATGCTGATGAACAACCTCGACCCGGACGTCGCCGAGCACCCAGACACCCTGGTCGTGTACGGCGGGCGCGGCAAGGCCGCCCGGAGCTGGGAAGCCTTCCACAGGATCGTGGAGACCCTCGACCGCCTGGAGGACGACGAGACGCTGCTGATCCAGTCCGGCAAACCCGTCGCAGTCCTGCGCACCCACGAGTGGGCGCCGCGCGTGCTGCTCGCTAACAGCAACCTCGTGCCGCACTGGGCGAACTGGGAGACCTTCGACAAGCTCGACCAGGCGGGCCTGATGATGTACGGCCAGATGACCGCCGGAAGCTGGATCTACATCGGCACGCAGGGCATCCTCCAGGGCACCTACGAGACCTTCGCCGGGGCGGCCCGCAAGCACTTCGGCGGGAGCCTGAAAGGCACCATCACCGTCACGGCCGGACTGGGCGGTATGGGCGGCGCGCAACCGCTGGCCGTGAAACTCGCCGGGGGCGTCAGCATCAATATCGAGATCGACCCCACCCGCATCCAGAAACGCCTCGACACCCGGTATCTGGATGAGGTCGCCACGAGCCTGGAAGACGCCATCGCCCGCGCGGAAAAATACAAGGCCGAGGGGGTCGCCCGGTCCATCGGCGTGCAGGGCAATGCCGCCGACCTCGTCCCGCAGCTCGTGACGATGAACTGGACCCCCGACCTCATCACGGACCAGACCAGCGCGCACGACCCCATGTGGGGCTACCTCCCCCCGGTCAGCGCCGACGAGGACGCCAGCCGCCTGCGCACCGACCACCCCGACGAGTACAAGCGCCGGGCCTACGACGCGATGGCCGCGCACGTCCGCGCCATCCTCGAACTCCAGAAACGCGGCGCGGTCGCGTTCGACTACGGCAACAACCTCCGCCACCGCGCGCAGGAAGCCGGTGTGGAGAACGCCTTCGACTACCCCGGCTTCGTGCCCGCGTTCATCCGCGACTCCTTCTGCGAGGGCCGTGGCCCCTTCCGCTGGGTGGCCCTCAGCGGCGACCCCGAGGACATCCGCGCCACCGACCGCGCGCTGCTGGACCTCTTCCCCAACGATGAACGCCTGCAATCCTGGCTGACATACGCCGCCGACCAGATCGCCTTCCAGGGCCTCCCCGCCCGCATCTGCTGGCTCGGGTACCGGGAACGCGACCGCGCCGCCCGCCTCTTCAACGAGATGGTCGCCGACGGCCGCCTGAAAGCCCCCATCGTCATCGGCCGCGACCACCTCGACGCCGGCAGCGTCGCCAGCCCCTACCGCGAAACGGAAGCCATGCTCGACGGCAGCGACGCCATCAGCGACTGGCCCCTCCTGAACTTCGGCGTCGGCATCGCCAGCGGCGCCAGCTGGATGAGCTTCCACCACGGCGGCGGCGTCGGCCTGGGCTTTTCGCAGCACAGCGGCCTCGTCATCGTCGCCGACGGCACCGAACAGGCCGCGCAGAAACTGGCCCGCGCCCTCACCAACGACCCAGGTATGGGCGTCATCCGCCACGCCGACGCCGGCTACGACCACGCCCTGAACGTCGCCCGCGAACGCGGCCTCGACCTCCCCAGCCTGGGCATCGAAGACCACCGCTGACGTGGACAATGGCCGCATGACCAGAATCAACCTGCTGGCCCTCGGGGTTCTGCTCGGACAGGCACAGGCCCAGTACCCATTGGGCTACCCACCACCACTCGGTTACGATCCGCAACTGGCGGTCAAGGTGAAGACACCGGCTGGCAAGGTGGTCGTGGTCAAAGGGCCGCAGGTGCCCATACAGCCTGATCCCGATTTCACCTGGCGGTGGGGCGTGCAGAAAGTCGTGAAGAACAGCTCCGGGCAGTTCACCGCCGTCCACTACTCCGGTAGCCTGGCGGCAAAGTACAGGGACGCAGCCGTGTTTCTGGTCCACCCAGATGGACGTATCGACCGGCTCAAGAACGACACCGTGTTGGATGTCCAATGGACGGCAGACGGCCGTTACCTGCTTGGAACTGGCGCCAACACGATTCGCCTGTGGAACCTGAGTGGTGGACTCCGGCAGGTCAGCTATCAGGACATCAGGGCCAGCCGCGTGACAGGGAAGACCCTGTGCCTGAACGTGAACTGGTACAGCCCCACGACGGGCCAGCTCAGCCGCACCGCTGAACTCCATCTTGCCCTTCCTTCGCTGTCACAGGTATCAGACAAAGACACCGACGGCAACGCGACCTGTGAGGCGCAACCATGACCCACCTTCCTTACGGCGGGATTCCCACCTTCGCCCGCGCTCCAATGGTTCAGCCCGAGGGGGACTGGACAGCGGACGTGGCAGTGCTGGGCATTCCTTTCGATATCGCGCTGGGCTTCCGCCCCGGCGCACGCTTCGCGCCGCGTGCGCTGCGGGAGGCGAGTCTGCGCAGCGTGCCGCCCTTCACGGGCCTGGACGGCGTGACGCGGCTGGCGGGCGTGACCTTCGTGGACGCGGGGGACGTGGTGCTGCCCAGCCTGGAGCCGGAACTGGCGCGGCAGCGGATCAGCGCGGTGGCGGAGGATGTGCGGGACCGGTGCAGCGTGCCCGTGTTCCTGGGCGGCGACCACAGCGTCACGTACCCGATCCTGCGGGCCTTCGCGGGCGTGCCGGACCTGCACGTGGTGCAGCTGGACGCGCACCTCGACTTCACGGACAGTCGCAACGACACCCGCTACAGCAACAGCAGCCCTTTCCGCCGCGCCTGCGAGGAACTGCTCAACCTCGTGCACATCACGACGGTTGGCCTGCGTGGGCTGCGCTTCGACCCGGAAGCGGTTGCAGCGGCCCGCGCGCGGGGGCACGCCCTGATCCCCATGACGGACGTAGCGGGCGATCTGCCGGGCGTGCTGGCCCGCCTGCCACGCGGGAAGAACGTGTACCTCAGTGTGGACGTGGACGCCTTCGACCCCAGCGTCATCCCCGGCACGAGCAGTCCCGAACCGGACGGCCTGACCTACGCGCAGGGCATGGCGATCCTGGCGGAAATCGCGCGACACAACACCATCGTCGGACTGGACGTGGTGGAACTCGCCCCGAACCTCGACCCCACTGGCCGCAGCGAACTGCTGACCGCGCGACTGATCATGGAGACGCTGTGTGCCGTGCAGGAATCTGGAATCTTCAGGCCATGACCAGACCCCGTACCGTCCTGCCGCCCGTCGAATCGCGCCTGACCGGAGTGGCGCACCCGCGAAACCAGCTCAAACGCCAGCTGAAGAAGGAACTGGCGACGCTCACGGCCCCCGACACTGCCGCCATGCGGCCGGGCCTCTGGCTGTCGGTCACCGCCGCGCCATTCGTGCTACATGTCGCCGTGCGCGACGACACCACCCTCGAAGACATGGACGCCTTCCTGCGGGAAGTCTGGATGGAATGCTGCGGGCACCTGAGTGAATTCGAGTCACGTCCCACGAAGTACGAGACGATCACGTACCGCAACGATTCCGACGAGGACTTTGAAGACGACGAGCTGGACGCCGACTTCGATGCGGAAGGGCTGTCGGATGCCGAATACTGGGATGAAGACGTAGAAGAGGAACCTGAGCGGAGCGACTTCCCAGTCATGTCCGACGACGACTGGGAGGCGCTCCGTGCTCGCCTGAGTCCCAGCGCGCACCCTGAGCGTCCGCTGACCGTGACCGTCCGGGAGGCCATGGACGGCGTGCCGGACCTGCGGTACGAGTACGACATGGGTTCCACCACCCGCTGCGTGCTGAAGGTCGAGGCGGAGCTGACGTTGCCCTGGCCGGAGGACAGGACGGTGCGGCTGCTGGCCCGCAACGCCCGCCCCGACTGGGTGTGCCGCGAGTGTGCCGAACCGGCTACCCACCAGTGCATCATGGGCGAGTGCTGGGAGGACGGGTACGCCAAGTTCTGCGCGAAACATGCCAGAACCCATCCACGCAAGGCCCACCCGCGCGAGGGTGGAGACGCCTGGATGATCGCGCCCCTCTCCAACTCCCCGCGTGATCCGTGCTGTGGGTACGTCGAGCATCCAGGCAGTGAGGAGGACTACGTGTGGTGACAGAAACGCTGTTCACGAACATCAGCCAGCTCGTCACGCCTGCGCCGGGTGTGCAGCGCGGCGCGGCCATGCGCGACCTGACGGTTGTTTCCGATGCGGCCATGCTGGTGTCGGGCGGTGTGATCCGCTGGGTCGGCCCGCGCGCCGACGCACCCGACACCGCGCAGGAGCATGACCTGGGTGGCGTGGCGGTCGTCCCCGGATTGATCGACCCGCACACGCACGCCGTGTGGGCCGGGGATCGTCTCGCGGACTTCGAGGCGCGCGTGCAGGGCGTCCCGTACGAGGAGATCCTGGCGCGCGGCGGCGGCATCCGCAGCTCCATGCGGGCGACCGGGGCGGCGAGCGTCGAGGAACTCGTGACCCTGGCCCGACCACGCCTTGAAGCCCTGCGCGCGTCCGGAGCGACGACCACCGAGGTCAAGAGCGGGTACGGCCTGGATTTCGACGCTGAACGCCGGATGCTCCAGGCGGTCCGTGCGCTCCAGTCTGAATTCGGACTCGTGCCGACCCTGCTGATTCACGTGCCGCCCACCGGGGGCCGCGCCGAGTACGTGCAGGCGGTCTGCCATGACCTGATCCCCAGTGTGGCGCGTGAGGGGCTGGCGACGGCGGTGGACGTGTTCACCGAGTGCGAGGCGTTCACGGTGGCCGAGACCCGCGCCATCCTCCAGGCTGCGAAGGCACATGGCCTCCAGACGAAGCTGCACGCCGATCAGTTCCACGCCATCGGCGGCACGGAACTGGCGTGCGAACTGGGTGCCCTCAGCGTGGATCACTTGGAAGCCAGTGGTCCCGCGCAGATCGCCGCGCTGGCCGCGTCGAACACCGTGGCGACCATCCTCCCCGGCGTGACCCTGCACCTGGGCCTGCCCGCCGCGCCGGGCCGCGCCCTGATCGACGCGGGCGTGGCGGTCGCTGTGGGCACCGACCTGAATCCCGGATCTTCCCCTGTGTTCAGCACGCAACTGGCGCTGGCGCTGGCAGTGCGCCTGTGCCGCCTGACGCCCGCCGAGGCGCTGACGGCCAGCACCGTGAACGCCGCCGCCGCCCTGGGCCTGAGCGACCGGGGAGCCCTCGCACCCGGTCAGCGCGCCGACTTCCTTACCCTGCACAGCCCCGACTGGCGTGACCTGCCGTACACCCTCGGCGCGAACCCCGTCCGGAACGTGTTTGTCGGCGGCTCTGCACTATGAAATCCGGCCTCTGAGCCGTTCCCATCAATCCTCCGCCATCACCCATCAACCCTCCGAAGGAGCACCCGTGATTCTCGATCAACACCTGTCCCTGTCTGAATTCCTGTCCGTCGTGCGTGGCGGCGAGTCCGTCCAGTTGTCGGAGGCGGCGCGTGGGCGCATCCTGCGGGCGCGGGCGGTGATCGAGCGGATCGTGGACGGTGACGCGGCGGTGTACGGCGTGAACACGGGTTTCGGGAAGTTCGCGTCGGTGCAGGTGCCGCGCGAGGGGCTGGAGGAGTTGCAGCTGAACCTGATCCTGTCGCACGCAATCGGGGTGGGGGAGGCCCTGCCGACCGAGGTGGTGCGCGGGATGCTGCTGCTGCGGGCGCAGTCGCTGGCGCTGGGGCACTCTGGAGTGCGGCCCGAGGTGGTGGAATTGCTGCTGGCCCTGCTGAACGCGGGGGCGCACCCGGTCATTCCGGCGCAGGGGAGCGTGGGCGCGTCGGGGGATCTGGCGCCGCTGGCGCACCTTGCCCTGGCCCTGATCGGGCACGGCGAGATCGAGTTCCGGGGCGCGGTGCGCGCCAGTGCGGACGTGCTGGCCGACCTGGACCTGACCCCGCTGACGTTGCAGGCGAAGGAGGGACTGGCGCTCATCAACGGCACGCAGCTCATGGGCAGCCTGCTGGCGCTGGCCGTCGCGGACGCGCGCACCCTGCTGGGCACGGCGAACCTCGCGGCGGCCATGACGGTCGAGGCGATGTACGGCTCGCACCGGCCCTTCCAGCCGGACGTGGTGGGCCTGCGCCCCCACCCCGGCGCGGTCGCGGTGGCCGAGGAACTGCGGTTCTTCCTGCGCGGCTCGCAGATCGCCCCGTCGCATCTGGTGGGGGACGGGAAGGTGCAGGACGCGTACTCGCTGCGCGCCGCGCCGCAGGTGCACGGCGCGAGCCTGGACGCCCTGGCGCACGCCGAACGGGTCCTAGCGGTCGAGTTCGCGTCGGTGACCGACAACCCCCTGATCTTCCCCGATACCGGCGATGTGGTGAGCGGCGGGAACTTCCACGGGCAGCCGCTCGCCGTGACCATCGACGCCCTGAAGGTCGCCGTGGCGGAACTCGGCAGCATCAGCGAACGGCGCTGCGAGCAGCTCCTGAACCCGTCCCTGTCGGGCCTGCCGGGCTTCCTGACGCCGCAGGGCGGCCTGAACAGCGGCTTCATGATCGCGCAGTACACCGCCGCCGCCCTCGTCAGCGAGAACAAGGTCCTCGCGCACCCCGCCAGCGTGGACACCATCCCCACCAGCGCCAACCAGGAAGACCACGTCAGCATGGGCGCGCACGGCGCCCGGCAACTGCGGGCCATCCTGGAGAACGTGCAGAACGTCATCGGGATCGAACTGCTGTGCGCCGCGCAGGCCCTCGACTTCCAGACCCTCCACGCCGGGCGGGGCGCGCAGGCCGCGTGGGAACACATCCGCGCGCACATCCCCAACATGACCCGCGACCGCTACTACCGCCCGGACCTCCTCAAGATCGTGGAGATGGTCCGGGGCGGCGAACTGCTGCGCGTGGCGCGGGAGGCGTAGGCGACCCCTCACCCTTCCGCCGCTCCGCGACTCCCTCCCTCTCCCCTGGGGAGAGGGGCAGGGGTGAGGGGTTCCTTACCGGTTCAGCCAGTCCAGTCCGCCCACGCGGCCGTCTGCGGGCAGGTCGAGCTGGGCGGTGCCCAGGTGCGCGAGGTGGAAGGTCGGTGGCGTGCCCGTGACGGGCCAGCCGAGTGCCGCGCGGATGAGCGCTCCGGCGAAGTCGTGGTGCGTGACCAGTGCGACCCGGTCCTGACCGGGGTGCCGGGTGCGGAGGTCGGTCAGGACCTGCGTGGCGCGGGGATGGAAGAGGGATTCCTCCCACGCTTCCGCGCCCCCGTCCCACGGTTGCCCGGTCAGGTGCGCGGGCCAGACCAGCGCGGGGCAGTGCGCGCGGAGGGTCGCGTGGTCGCCGCCCGTGACGGGCGTGAAGCCTCCGGCGGGGCCGGTGGTCAGGCCGCCGTACTCGTAGGCCCGTTCGGTGCCGTGCGCGGGGAGGTTCAGGCGGGCGGCGATGGGCGGGGCAGTCTGCACAGCGCGGAGCATCAGGCTGGTGTACAGGTGCGTCACGCCGCTCAGGTCGGCGTCCTGCGCGAATTGCTGGGCGCTGGCGTGTCCGTGCGCAGTCAGGGGCGGGTCGGGCTGCCGCGCCTGCGCGTAGTCGGGCCGGTCCTCGATGACGTTGTTCTGGGACTGCGCGTGGCGGATCAGCAGGAGCTTCACGGCTGCACCGTAGCGTGTCCGTGCGCTCCGGACGGCCTCACCGCGCGCTGATTCGGCTAGACAGGTCGGGGCGTACCATGGGAGCCACTTTTCCCGCTGCCGCCTCACCATTTCACCCTCCGTGCGCCGCGCACGGCTCAAGGACGCCATGACCACCCTCGACGACATCCTGAACGCCCCCCACCCCGCCTCCGACTGGATTCTCGCGCAGGACTGCGCCGAGACCGGCCTGCACCCCGACGACATCCGCGCCGAGATGCTGCGCCGCATCTGCGAGATGCGCGCCAGCATCGAACGCGGCCTGAGCAGCGATGCCAGGAGCATCACGGGGATGGTCGGCTGGAACGCCAAGGGCCTCTGGGACGCCCCGGACGCCCTGGGTGCCCCCCTGCTGCGGCGCGTGCAGGCGTACGCGATGGCCGTGAACGAGGAGAACGCCCGCATGGGCCGCATCGTCGCCGCGCCCACCGCGGGCAGTGCCGGTACGATTCCCGGCGCGCTGATCGGCGTGGCCGACCACCTCGGCATTCCCGACGAGCGGCTGGTCAGTCCCATGATCCTCGCTGCCGGGATCGGCAAGGCCATCAGCAAGCGCATGTTCATCAGCGGCGCGGCCGGAGGCTGTCAGGCCGAGATCGGCTCCAGCGCCGCCATGGCCGCCGCCGCCATCGTCGAACTGATGGGCGGCACCCCCCGCGCCGCTGTGCACGCCGCCAGCATGGCCCTCATGAACACCATCGGCCTCGTGTGCGACCCGGTCGGCGGGTACGTGGAGGTCCCCTGCGTGAGCCGTAACGCCTTCTACGCCGTGCACGCCGTCAGCGCCGCCCAGCTTGCGCTGGCGCAACTGGAATCCTTCATCCCGCCCGACGAGGTGCTGGGCGCGATGGCCAGCGTGGGCCGCATGATGCCCGCCGCGCTGCGCGAAACCGCCGACGGGGGCCTCGCCCAGACGCCCACCGGACTGGCCGTCACCGCCCGCATGGAAGGCCGCAAAGAAGGCGAGGGACCGGGCGGCATGATCGAACTGCCCCTGGCGTAAGCGGACAGAGCGGGCCGGCCTGAACTGCGGGCCGGCCCGGTGTCGTCACGGGTTCAGGTCGCGGCGGAACGACGCAGCGCCGTCAGGCTCCGGATACTCCCCGCCGTGCACGCCGCTATCACGGCCAGCACCGTCGCTCCCTGATCCGCCACCCCCGGATCACGCGGGGCCGCGTCGCCCAGCGCGGCCTGTAACGCCACCACCGCCAGCCACGCACCCGGCAGGAACGCCAGTGCGCCCGCCCCGGCCTCCAGCGGCCCCACGTGGCGCAGGCCCAGCAGTGCACCCAGTACGCTCGTCATGACCATCACGCCCAGCCACAGCCCAGCCGGCGCATCGTGCAGCCAGAAGAGCTGGGTCAGCCCCACCACGCCAGCGCCCAGAGCAGCGAACACCGCCGCCGCCAGACTCGCAGCGCGCCACCCGAACCGTCCCGCCGCCAGTTTCGTCTGCATAGCCCACGGCTGGTCGTCCACGCTGTTGGCCTCGTTGCGCATGGCGGCCCTCCACTCGTCGGGGGTCATGCGAGGGTCCGGGTGGGTTGCGGGTGCCGGAGGGGGAGGCCCAGCACGATGCCGAGCGCAGCGACGCCCAGCGCAACGCTGAGGGGGTAGGCGGGGAATCCGGCGAAGTCACTGAGGATCAGGTTGCCGAGGCTGGAAATGGTGATGGTGCCCAGCGCGGCGCACAGCAGCGTGATCCAGCGGGGGACGCGCAGGCGGGTGGCGACGGCGGCGAGCATGAAGACAGTCAGGATCAACCCGAGGATCGGCAACTGCGGGTCCTGGCTGCTGGTGATGGTGGTGACGGGTTGTGGGTTGCCCAGCAGGTTCCATTTCAGGAAGGTCAGGCTGTCCACGCCGTTACGGGCGGCCTCGCGGGTCATGACGCTCCACTGCGTGCCCAGCGTCAGGGCGGCGGTGGCGGCGACGGTTCCGGTGGTGGCGAGCAACGCGGTCAGGGCGGTGCGGCCCAGCTGCCGGTGGCGCAGGTGGCGGCGCGTGTCGCAGCTCCACTCCGCGTCCTGAACGCTGTCCGCTTCGTTCTGCATGCCGGTGTTCCAGTCGTCTTGGGTCATGTCAGTGCTCCTGTGGTGTGGGTGGTGGGGCTGGGGTCGTGGCGTTCGCGGGCCAGTTGCAGGCCGCTGTGGGTCAGGCGGTAGATGTGGCGGGGTGGTCTGCCGGGGTGGGGGGACGGTTCCCACTGGGCGTCCAGGTGGCCCTGTTCGTGCAGGCGCTGGAGGATGGGGTAGAGGGTCCCGCTTTTCAGGCTGGTGCTTCTGCTCAGGTCGTAGCCGTAGGTGTGCGCGGGGTAGGTCTGCTGGAGGGCGTGCAAGACGGCCCTGGTGTGCGGGCTGGAGTTGGGTGGGCGGGGCATGGCCCATTAACAACATATGTAGAGTTTCTTGTCAAGGGGAGGCGGGGCCACTGGCCGCCCCGCCCTTCATACGGATTCCGTCTGTTTCGCTGATAACTCGGAACGTCGCTGGATTGCCAGCTCCACGCCCGAAGGGGCGTTTCTCTCCTGCTCTGCGGAGGGGCTCTCCGAGTCGCACCCGCCGGGACCCAACGGGCTTTGCAGCCCATTCAATCGGAGTCCGTATCAGACCGGAACGGCCAGCCCCAGCGCCTCCTGCAACTGCGCGTGCGAGGTCACCACGCGGTTGACCCCGGCGGCCAGCAGGTGCGCGGCGTCGTCCGGGTGGGCGTGTCCGGTGGCGAGCAGGCCGATCACGGTCGCGCCGGCCCGCACGCCCGCCGTGGCGCCCGGAACGCTGTCCTCGACGACCACGCAGCGCGTGATGTCCGCGCCGAGCTGCGCGGCGGCGAAGGCATACAGGTCCGGTTCCGGCTTGCCGCGCCCGCCCACCCATGACGGGTCGTAGGCGTGCGCGCCCACCAGCGCCGTCAGCCCGGCCGAGGCGAGTTTCATGTGCAGCCGCCCGCGTTCGCTGTTGCTGCCCACTGCGAACGGCACGCCCGCCCGCCGCAGGGCTTCCAGCGTGTCGCGCGCGCCCTCGATGGCGTCCAGGGTGTCGAAGGCCGCGTTGAACCGGGTTTCCAGGGTGGGCAGGAACGCGTCGGTTGGTGTCCAGCCGTGCAGGTCGCTCAGGCGCACCAGTACGTTCGGGAAGGTCTGCCCGACCGCCAGATGCGCGAAGTCGTTCAGGGCCAGCGGCAGGCCGTGTTCGGCCAGCGTGCGGACCCACACGTCCGCCGCCAGGGCCTCGCTGTCCACCAGTACGCCGTCCAGGTCGAACAGGACCGCGTCGAACGTGCCGGTCAGCGCCGGGGCATCCGTGGGGGCGGTCACTGGCCCAGGCCCGTATCGTTGTCCGGGCCGTTTTTCCACCCGGCCAGGATGTGGACATGCGTGTGGAACACCATCTGCCCGCCGCCGGGGCCGCAGTTCACGACCAGCCGGTAGTCCTGCGCGTGCTGCCGCGCGACCCGCGTGGCGGTCAGCCACAGCTCGCCCATCTCGGCGGCGTCCGTGATCTCGTCCACCCGCGCCGACACCTTCTTCGGAATGACCAGCAGGTGGATGGGCGCCTTGGGGGCAATGTCGCGGATGGCGATGTAGTGCTCGTCCTCGAACACGATCTGGCTGGGAATCTCGCGGGTGATGATCCGCTCGAACAGGGTGGGAGAGGCTGTCATGCGCCCCACTCTAGCCGCCGCGCCCGCCTGATCTGGCTGCCTGGATCAGCCCGCGTTCTTTAGGGGGCGTTCATGTAGGACGGGTACCTGATCCGATTCCCGCGGCCCCGCATATACCCGGTTGTCAGGAAGGAACCGCCCGCGCTGTTCCCCCCTACAGCGCCCGCTTCCGCCCACCCCTCATCCCTCTCCCGCAGCGCCCCGCCGGACCTCACACCCGTGACGTCCAGAAGGCTCACTGCGCCCCGTACAAGGAGCACCCATCATGGATAACCGCACCAGCACCGAACAGATCATCGCCGCCGCCACCAACGCCGACACCATGAACCGCCGCGCCGCCATGGGCTTCCTCGGCAAGATCGGCATGGGCGCCGCCGCCATGGGCCTCGCCGCGACCGCCGGCACCGCCACCGCCGCGCCCGCCAAGGACATCGACGGCGCCGTCCTGAACTTCGCGCTGAACCTCGAGTACCTCGAGGCGGCCTTCTACCTCGCCGCCGTGGGCCGCGTGGACGAACTGCGCAAGATCGGTGGCGGCGCGAACATCATCCTGCCCGCCGGCCTCGACCAGAGCCGCGGCATGCAGTTCAAGGACGGCAACGTGCAGGCCCTGGCCCGCGACATCGCCGAGGACGAACTGCAGCACGTCAAATTCCTGTCCGGCGCGCTCGGCAAGGCCGCCGCCCCCCGCCCCGTCATCGACCTGAACGGAGCGTTCCGCGCCGCCGGGAAGGCCGCGTCCGGCGGGAAGATCGACGGATTCAACCCCTTCCTGAACGACCTGTTCTTCCTGCACGGCGCGTTCATCTTCGAGGACGTGGGCGTCACCGCCTATAACGGCGCCGCGACCCTGATCACCAACCCCGCGTACCTGCAGGCCGCCGCCGGCATCCTGGCCGTCGAGGCCTACCACGGCGGCGCCATCCGCACCATGCTCTACCAGCAGCGTCAGGTGAGCGCCGCCGCCGGCCTGTACGTCGGTCAGGTCGTGCAGGCCATCAGCAACCTGCGCGGCTCGGTCGGCGGCATGAAGGACCAGGGCCTCAGCGACAACGCCGGCAACATGATCGTCGCGCCCGCCGACAAGAACGGCGTGGCGTACGGCCGCTCCACCCGCGAGGTGCTGAACATCGTCTACCTGGCCCCCAACGCCACCAAGGGCGGCTTCTACCCCAACGGCCTGACCGGCAGCATCAAGTAAGCTCCCGCAGGAGTCAGCATGGGTAGGAAGGGGAGGCTGGGCCACTTGGTCCGCCTCCCTTTCCTGTGCCGGACTGGCGCGTTACCCTGCCCCTGTGACTCCCGATCCGACCCTGGCGGCCCTGCGTGCGGCGGCGGCGCGCACGCTGGACCCGCAGCGCAGCGTGCAGGCGGCCCTGAATACCATGGGCTTCGTGCAGGCCGACCCGATCCGCGCGCCGGCCCGCGCGCAGGACCTGACCCTGATGGCCCGCGTGCCCGGTTACCGCGCCGGGGACCTGGAGCGGCTGTACCTGACCCTGGACGTCGAGGAGGACATGCTGCCCAACTACGGCTTCATGCCCCGCGCCGTGCAGGCGCTGCTGCATCCGCGTGAGGTGCCGCCCACCCGTCTGGAGGCCGCGCACCCCGACCTGCTGCCCGAGGTGCGCGCCGCCGTGCAGGGCCGCGAGGAAGTGCACCCGCGCGAGGTGGCGTTGCAGCTGGGTCAGGGCCGCACCGTGAACGCCTGGGGCGGCCAGTCGAGCGCCACGACCCGCGCGCTGGACGTGCTGCACCGCCGGGGCGAGCTGCGCGTCACGCGGCGCGTGGGGGGTGTGCGGCTGTACGGCCCGGCCCCGCACCTGCGGGCGCTGCGCGGGTCGCCCCTGCCGGAACGCGAGCGGCTGCGGGGCGTGGTGCATCTGCTCGCGCGGCTGTACGGGCCGCTGCCGCAGGCGAGCCTGGGGTACCTGATCGGCCTGTCGCACTACGGTCTGCCGCATCTGCTGCCGCAACTGCGCGCCGCGTTCCGGCAGGCCCTGCGGGACGACCTGCACTCGGCCCGCGTGGACGGCCTGACGTACGTGTGGCTGCCCGGACAGGACCCCGCGCAGGCTCCCGCGCCGCGCGGCGTGCGGATCGTGAATCCCTTCGATCCGCTGGTGTGGGATCGCCGCCGGTTCGCGCATCTGCACGGCTGGACGTACCGGTTCGAGGCGTACACGCCCGCCCCGAAACGCCAGTTCGGGTACTACGCCCTGCCGGTCCTGCACGCGGGCCGCGCCGTCGGCTGGGCGAACCTGAGCGTGCAGGGCGGCCAGCTGCACACGGACCTGGACCTCGTGCCCGGCGCGCGGCAGACCGGGCCGTTCAGCCGCGCCCTGGGCCGCGAACTCGACCGCTGGCGGGCCTTCCTGGGGCTGGGCGGCCTGGGTGACGCGGCCCTCACGGACCCTGCCCTCACGGACCCTGCCCAGCCGCTTCCTGCCACGCAGCCGTGACCTTCAGCGCCGCCTCGGCCGTGCCCCGCTCCGGCGTGCGCGCGGCCTGCCGCACCACGGACAGCAGGTTCAGCGCCAGTCCCGCCCGCTCCTGTGCCGCCAGTTCCACAGCCGTCAGGGGGAGGCCGCCGCGCGCCAGTTCGTCCCGGTACGCGGCGCGCAGGTCCGGTCCCAGGCGGGCGCGGTCGGCGGCGTCCAGGCGCACGGCCAGCAGGTGCGCGAGGTCCTCGCCCGGCACGCTGGGATGCGTCTGGCCGTAATCGATCAGGACCGGCTGCGGCCCTCGCCACAGCACCTGCCCGGCGTGAATGTCACCGTGCACCAGGGTCGTCACGGGAGCTGCCGCCAGCAGGGAGGGGAGTTGTCCGGCCGCCTCGCGTGCCGAGCGCACCACCGGCTCCGGCAGCGGCGCGGGCCGTCCGTCCGGGCCGCTCAGGCTGCCTGCGGTCAGCCCGGCGTGCATCCGGGCGGCGCGGTCCAGCACCCGCCCCGGCTGCCACGCCCAGGGGCCGCGCAGAGCCGCCTGCCCCGGACCTGCCCAGAACGCGTGGTGCCGCGCGAGCAGACGCGCGATCTCCAGCAGGGCCGCGCCTCGTGTCGTATTGTCCGTCAGCGCCCCCCAGCCGGTCGTCTCCTCGGTCAGGTCGCGGGTCAGCAGGTGCGCGTGCGGCGTGCGCGTGGACTGCGCCGCGTGCCGGAACGGGGCGTGCGGCACCGGCGACAGCGGCGCGAGGTCCCGCAGGTACGCCGCCTCGCGCGTCAGGCGTTCCCAGGCGCGGCGGTCCCGCCAGCCGGCCGGAATGAACTTCAGGAACAGCGGCTCCCCGCGAGCGTCGAAGCGGGCGAAGGCCGCCCCCTCACCCACCCAGCTTTCCAGCGGACGGCCCACACCCGCGAACCGGTCGCGCAGGTCGCGCGGCCAGCAGCGGGCGTGCAGGATGACCGGCCCGTCGCCGCGCAGCACGGTCAGGGTGTCGGCCAGCGCGGCCGCGGGGCTGGGGGGCATCAGCCCAGCAGCGTCAGCAGGCCTGCCGCGCCGCCCGCCACGGTCACTGTGACGAGCGCGACCATGCCCAGGCAGCCCAGGCACCCGCCGCGCCGCTGCCGGTAGTGCCCGCGCCGCCCGTAGTGGGCGCGGCCCCCGCTGAAGCTGCTGCGGCTGTGACGCCCGCCAAGCAGGCCACCCAGCCCCCCACCCCGTCCGCTGCGACTGAACGAAAACGACCCGCCGGAGAATCCACTCATGCCCCCGGTACGCGCCCGCGCCCCGCCGGGTTTCCGGGATTGAACCCGGTTCAGGCAGGCCATCCCAGGCCCGGTCAGTCATGAGTCAGGTACTCACGGCACTCCCACGCGTATGATGGGCGCCATCATGAGTGAACGGAAGTACTTCGGAACGGACGGCGTGCGCGCCGTGGCGGGGGCCTTCCCCCTGACGGCCTCCTGGGTCATGGCGCTCGGCGCGGCGGCCGGTGAGGTCCTCAAACAGCAGAACCCGCGCGCCAGCGTTGTGATCGGCAAGGACACCCGCCAGAGCGGCGACATGCTAGAAGCCGCCCTGGCCGCCGGCCTGACCAGCCGGGGCGTGAACGTCATCCACGTGGGCGTCCTGCCCACCCCCGGCGTCAGCTACCTGACCCGCCACCTGAACGCCGACGCGGGCGTGGTCATCAGCGCCTCGCACAACCCCTACGAGGACAACGGCATCAAGTTCTTCGGCGCGGACGGACAGAAACTCCGCGACGCCACCGAACTGGAGATCGAGGCCGCCATCGACCGCGTGGACACGCTGCCGCCCGTGACCGGCGTGGACCTGGGCGGCGTCACCAACTACGCCGAGGCCGAACGCCTGTACGTCAACTACCTCAAGGCGCACGCCCCGGACCTCAGCGGCCTGCGGATCGCCATGGACTGCGCGAACGGCGCGGCGTACCGCGTGGGCCCCAAGGTCTTCCAGGCGGCCGGCGCGGACGTGTTCGCCGTGTACACCACCCCGGACGGCCGCAACATCAACCGCGAGTGCGGCAGCACCCACCTGGACCACCTGCAACGCATCGTGCGCGAAGGGAAGTACGATCTGGGCGTCGCCTTCGACGGGGACGCCGACCGCGCCCTGTTCGTGGACAGCCGTGGGAATGTCGTGCACGGCGATCACATGCTGCTCCTGAACGCCCGCGCGCGCGGCGAGAAGGCGGTGGTGACCACCATCATGGCGAACATGGGCCTGGAGGTGAAACTGCGCGAGGCGGGCATCCCGCTGGAACGCACCGCCGTCGGCGACCGCTACGTGCACGAGCGCCTGCACGACCAGCACCTGACCCTGGGCGGCGAGCAGAGCGGCCACATCCTGTTCCTGGACGTGTCGCCCACCGGCGACGGCGTGCTGACCGCGCTGCTCACGCTGGCCAGCATGCGCGCCACGCAGACCACGCTGGACGAGCTGCACGACGACCTCGTCATGTACCCGCAGACGCTGGTGAACGTGCGCGTGGCCGACAAGAAAGCCATCGCCGTGGACCCCGCCGTGCAGGCCGCCGTGACCGACGCCGAGGCGAGACTGCACGGCAAGGGCCGCGTGAACCTGCGCCCCAGCGGCACCGAGAACCTGATCCGCGTGATGGTCGAGGGTCAGGACGCCGCCGAGATCCACGAGATCGCCCGCGTGCTGGCCGGCGTGGTCGAGACGCGCGGCGCCGTCACCGGCTGACCTGAATCTGATGGGCGTGGGGGCCGCAGTGGGGGGATGAGTGCCCCCGGCGGCCCCCACGCAGCTCATGAACGCCCGCAGTAATCATGGAAGGCAAGGGCGGTCCCGGACCGGGCGCCGCTCACCCCCGTCCCCACGCCCCACCCACCACCGGAGGTTCCTGCCATGTCCACCCTGATCCGCACCACCCTGCTCGGCGCCGCTGCCCTCGGCACGCTCGCCGGTGCCGCCGCCACCACCCCCAGCCCCCTGACCCTGACGGCCGCGACCATGGTCGTCACCCAGGAAACCCGCGACGGCAAGAAAGTCGAGGTCCTGACCGACGCGAACAAGACCCAGGTCGTGCCCGGCAGCGTCCTGTCCCTCCGGCAGACCTTCAGGAACGTCAGCAAAGGCCCCCTGAACAGCATCGCCCTGAACATGAAAGTCGACCCGGCCACCACCTTCCAGCAGGCGAGCTGCACGGTGGCCGGCGTCACCACGCAGTACAGCATCGACGGCAAGACCTTCGCCGCCGCGCCCCTCATGAAGACCGTGACCGTCACCGAGAACGGCAAGACCGTGCAGAAGAAGGTCGAGGTCAAACCCAGCGAGTACACCGCTGTCCGCTGGAACATCGCCCGCCTGACCGCCGGGCAGGAAGGCACCTGCGCCATCCGCGCGACCGTCAAGTAAACGCTCAACCCAGCAGGACGGCCTGAGTCAGAGCATTCTCAGGCGGACTCCGATTGAAAGTGCTGCAAAGTCCTTTCAATCCGAGCGGATGCGACTCGTAGAGCTGCCCCGCAGAGGAGGAGAAAAACGGGTTCCGGGCGTGGAGCGGGCAGATCGGTGGTGTTCCGATCTGTCGGCGAAACAGACGGAATCCGTATCAGGCGGGCGGCGACTCCCGAGGATGGGAGTCGCCGCCTTTTTCGTGGCCCGGCGGCGGCAGGCAACGCGAAACCCCGCCTCACCGCTGGGGTGGGACGGGGTTTCGCGTGCCTGGGGGCTCAGCCCTGCTGCGCGGCCTTGGCCTTGTTGATGGCCTTGGCGAGGCGGCTCTTCTTGCGGGCCGCGGCGTTCTTGTGCAGGGTGCTGCCCTTGGCGGCCTTGTCGATCAGGCTCTCGGCGCGGGCCTGCAGCGTGTTCAGGTCCTCGGCGCCGGTCTGGGCGGCCACCACGGCCTTCTTGGTGAAGGTCTTGATGGTGCTCTTGCGGCTGCGGTTGGTCATGCGGCGCTTGAGGCTCTGGCGGTGACGTTTCTGGGCGGACTTGTGACGAAGGGCCATGTGATTTCTCCTTTTCTCCCGCCGCCGGTCTGGCGGTGCGGGGCGGTTCCCACGCGGGGGAACGCGAGCGTCCGGACGCGGTACTTCGCGGTGCTTCCGGCGCACCGGACCTGCGCGCCACGCTGGGCGAGCGGGTCCGGGCTGCCACCCGCGCGGGGTGGGCAACCTCGTGACTATACCTGCCTTTGCGGGCCGTGGCAAGCGGCATACTGGCAGGCATGACCGGACGATACAGACCCGGACGCCGCCCGGCCCGCCCGCCCGGCGCAGACCCGCAGGACACGCCGCCCGCCCGGCCCGCGCGGGAACGCACCCCGCAGGAGCAGCGCGACGCCCTGATCGGCTACGCCTTCCGGGCGCTGGGCCAGCGGGCGCTGACGCAGGCCGAACTGCGCGCCAAACTGGAGAAACGCAGCGACGACCCGGACCTGATCGCGGCCGTGCTGGCCCGCGTGCAGGAACTCGGCTATCAGGACGACACGCAGGTCGCGCGGGCCGAGGGCGCGCGGCGCGGCGTGGGCAGCCTGCGCGTCCGTCAGACCCTCCAGCGCCGGGGCCTGACCGACGACCTGATCCGCGAGACCGTGGACGCCCGCGACCCCGACGCGGAGGCGCAGGTCGTGCGTGAACTGCTCGCGCGCCGCTGGTCGTCCTTCGCCCGCAAACGCGACCCGCAGGCCAGCGCCTTCTCGTTCCTGGCGCGGCGCGGCTTCACCGGGAACGTCATCTGGCCCGCCATCCGCGAACACGTCGCCGGCCTGCCGGAAGGGGAGGACATGGACGGCAGCCCGGAAGACTGGGACGCGGAATGACGCGCCCCGCCGCGCTTGACACCCCGCAGGGCGCCGCGTAGACTACCCCCTGCCCAGCAACAGCCGGGCGGTGGTCGGGTTCGGGGCGTAGCGCAGCCTGGTAGCGCACGTCGTTCGGGACGACGGGGTCGGAGGTTCGAATCCTCTCGCCCCGACCATCACCAGAAGGGCCCTCCCGTTATCCTGCGGGGGGGCCCTTCTGCTGCCCGCCCCCGCCCCCTTCGCCCCCCGCCCGAGCCCGGAGACGACCCAGACCCCATGCGCGTGTACGCCATCGCCGACCTGCACCTCGCCACCGTCACCCCGAAACCCATGACGGTCTTCGGACCGAACTGGGCCGGGCACCCGCAGGCCATCTTCGACCAATGGCAGGACCTCGTCCGCCCGCAGGACCTCGTGCTGCTGCCCGGCGACCTGTCCTGGGCCATGCGCCTCCCGGACGCCATGACCGACCTCGCGCCCGTCGCGGCGCTGCCCGGCACCAAGGTCCTGCTGCGCGGCAACCACGACTACTGGTGGCCGACCGCCGGGAAACTCCGCGCGGCGCTGCCTCCCGGCATGCTGGCCGTCGTGAACGACGCCGTGCGCGTGGAGAACGTCGTCGTGTGCGGCTCGCGCGGCTGGCTCACGCCCGGTCACGACCCCCTGAGTGACGACGACACCCGCCTCCTGACCCGCGAGGCCGAACGCCTGAGCCTCAGCGTGAAGGCCGCCCGCGCCCTGCGGCAACCCGGCGACCACCTGATCCTGATGCTGCACTACCCGCCCGCCACGCCCCCGTACCCCGCCAACCCCATCACCCGCGTCATCGACGACGCCCGCCCCGACATGATCGTGTACGGGCACCTGCACGGCGTGCCGGTGGAACGCAGCATGCGGCACGTCGGCGGCGTGCCCGCGCACCTCGTGGCGGCCGACGGGCTGAAATTCAGGCCCAGACTGCTGCTCGACACCGGCGACTGATACGGATTCCGTTTGTTTCGCCAACAATCCGGAACTTCACCGGATTGCCGGCCCCACGTCCGGAACCCGTCTTGCTCCCACTCGCTTCGCTCGGATTGAACGGGCTTTGCAGCCCGTTCAATTGGAGTCCGCATCATACGGACTGCCGTTTGTTTCGCCGGCAATCCGGAACCCGTATTACACGCTGACCAGTCCCAGGGAGATGCCGCGCGCGACCGCTCCGGCGCGGCTCTGCACGCCCAGCTTGGAGTACAGGGCCTGCACGTGAAACTTGACGGTGCTCTCGGAGACGCCCAGGTCGCGGGCGGCGCGTTTGTTGCTCAGACCCTCGGCCAGCAGGGCCAGCACGTCGCGTTCGCGGGGCGTGAGGGTCACGTCACCGGGAGCGCCTGCCGGGTCGTCCTCGTGAAGGTCGTCGGCGGGTGCTTCCGGCGCGGGCGAGGGCAGCAGCGCGGGCGGCAGCACGGCCAGTCCCGCAGCGGCGCCCAGCACCCCGGCCAGCAGTTCGGCGGGCGTGGCGTCGGCACCCAGCGCCGCCCAGCCGCCGGCACTCAAGTCCGGCAGCAGCGCGGCCCACACGCCCGAGCCCAGCGCCACCAGGGCCGGGTGGCCGCCCAGGGCATCCGGGTCGGCCAGCCACGCGTCGTCCACGATCAGCACGTCGGCCTCACCAGCCGGAGGGCCGTGCAGGCCGCTGGCCGCCAGGATCGCCTGCACGCCCGCCGCGAGCACCGCCGAGGCGACCGCCACCTGCACGGTCGGCAGGCCCGGCGCGGCAGGCGGGACGGTCATGCCTGATCCTACCCGCACGGCGCCGTTCAGCGTTCCCCGACCGGTACCGGCAGGTCCTGCTCCTGCCCGCCGCGCAGGACGCGCAGCGTCACGGTCTGCCCGGCCTGATCCCGCACCCGCTCCAGCAGTTCCCGCGGGTGCCGGACCGGAGCGCCGTCCAGCGCCAGCAGCACGTCCCCGACCAGCACGCCCGCCTGCGCTGCCGGGCCGTCCGCGTCCACCTGCACGACCGTCAGTCCCACGCGGCCACCCTGGGCCCACCCGCCCGGTTGCCACCCGCCTGCGCCCCACGGGCCACGCGGTCCCCTGGGGCCGCCACGCCCACGACCGCCCTCATGACCGCCTTCCCGCCCCGGCCCGCCCCGGTGCCCGCGCTCCCAGGGCCCACGACCCCACGGACCACGCTCCCACGGACCACGGGGCCCGCGCGCCGCCCCGTTCCCAGCCACCCCGGACTCGGCGACCCCGGACTCGGCCGCTCCGGACATGGCCTGCGTGTCCGGGAAGTGAACGGGCTGCGCGGACAGGCCCAGGTACCCGCGCGGCACGCGGCCCTGCGAGTCCAGCAGCGCCGCGACCCGCAGCGCCCGCCCGGCCGGGACGGCCAGCAGTTCGCTGCGCCGCACGCCCGCATTCAGGACGCCCGCCAGACCGCCGCTGGCATCCAGCAGCGCGCCCCCACTCGACGCCGGGAACGGCGCGGCCCCGCTGGGCAGCCAGCCCTGCCCCGGCCCCTGCTGCGGCACATCCCGCCCGTACAGACCCAGCGCCGCCTGCACGCCATGCGGTGGGCGACCCACCGCCAGCAGCAGTTCGCCCACCCGCACGGGTGCGCCCACGGTCAGGGCCGGGAGATTCAGGCCCGGCACGCGCAGCAGCGCCAGATCCGTCGCCGGGTCACGCCCGGCCACCACCGCGCCCCAGCGGACCCCGCCGGCCGCCACGACCGTCACGTCATCGGCGGGCAGTACGTGCGCCGCCGTCAGGATCAGGCCGTCACCGACCACCGTGCCACTGACCGGCCGGGCCGCCCGGACCTGCACCACGCTCTGCGACGCGCCCTCGACCATGTCCGCCATTGCTGTTGAAAGTTCAGATAGATTCGTCATGCCCACATGGTGATCCCCGCGCCCCGCCGGTACGCCCGGCAAACGGACAGGGCCTCACCCTGGCCGGATGGAGGGGGCGGCGGGACGGCGCGGCGCGGGGCGCTATCCTGCCGTCATGTCACAGACGCTGTCCGTGGTGCCCGGCGAGTACGCCGTCTCGCAGCTTCCCGCCGGAAGCGCCGCGCCCACCTGGGCGTTCACGGGCGACCTGTGGTGCGTCATGAGTGTCCGCGACGAACTGTCCGTCGTGTGCCCCGCCGCGAACGTCCCGCCCGGCGTGACCACGCAGCGCGGCTGGGCGGCCCTGAAACTGCACGGCCCGTTCGCGTTCACCCTGACCGGCATTCTCGCCAGTGTCCTGGATCCCCTGCGGGACGCCGGCGTGGGCATCTTCGCGCTGTCCACCTTCAACACGGACTACGTGCTGGTGGCGCAGGCCGACCTGCCCCGCGCCGCCCACGCCCTGCGGGCCGCCGGACACACACTGCTGGACTGATACGGACTCCGATTGAATGGGCTGCAAAGCCCGCCCGGTCCGAGCGGATGCGACTCGCAGAGCTGCCCCGCAGAGTGGGAGAGAAACGCCCCTCCGGACGTGGAGTCGGCAGGGGCGGTGAAGTTCCGGATTGTTGGCGAAACAAACGGCAGTCCGTATGAGGCCGTGGGCAGGGCGACCCACTGTCTGCCTGCCGCTGTCTGCCTGTCACTGTCTGCTCGTCACTGCCTACTCTCCGATCAGCGCCGGGTTCAGGATCACGTAGCGCGTGACGGCCACCACCTCGCCCGCATACGGTTCAGGGTCGGCGTGCCCGTCGTCGCGCATGTTCAGGCGGCGCATCAGGGCGTGCGAGCGGGCGTTCGGGGCGTGGACCAGGGCCGTCACGCGCGGCAGGCCCGCCTCCCACGCCAGGGTCAGCAGGTCCCGGCACGCCCTGAACGCCACCCCGCGCCCCCACCACGCCCGGTCCCCGAGGGCGATGCCCAGTTCCGCGCCGCCCGGCCCGATGCGGCCCAGGTCCGCGTACCCGATCAGTTCGTCGTTCGCCGTGACTCCCCAGCGGCGGAACGTCGGGTCGTTCCCCGCGATGATCGCCTGCCAGTGCCGCCGCACCACCCGCGCCGACAGGCCGGGCGTCCAGTCGGCCGCGCGGCAGAACACCGGGTCCGCCGCCCAGCGCACCGCCGCCGCCTCGTCACCGGGGCGCAGGGGGCGCAGGGCGACCGTCAAGGGGTCGGGTGCCAGCGGGTCGGGGGTCATGGGGTCAGGTCCGCCACGATCTGCGCGGCGCCTGCGGTGCGGGCCTGCCGGTAGCCTTCCCCCGCCCAGAGGCTCAGCAGGTCCGCGTGGCCGGCCTGCGCGCCTGCCGTGCGCAGGGAGCGGGTCAGGGCGTTCTGATGTGGGAAGGGGAGGGGAGAGTGGACGCCGCCGGTCAGGGTGGTCTGCAGGCCCCGCGCCGCGCGCCCCGAGTACGCGCGGGTCAGGACGGTGTCGCGCGTGCCCTCCAGAAGTGCGTGCCGGTAGGGCGCGGGGGTGCCCGCCTCGTCGGCCAGCAGGAACGCCGTGCCACACGCGGCCAGCGCCGCCCTGGCCTGCAGCGCGGCCCTCACGTCCCCGGCGGTCATCAGGCCGCCCGCCGCGACGACCGGGAGGCCCGTGTCCTGCGCGACCTGCCGCGTGAGGGTCAGGGTGTCGGCCAGGGCGTCCTCCTGCCAGCCGCCCCGGTGTCCGCCGGCCGCGCCGCCCTGCACGGTCACGGCGTCCACGCCGTCCTGCGCCAGCTGCCGCGCCTCCCGGAGGCTGGTGGCCGTGCCGACGACCAGCACGCCCGCCGCGTGCAGCGCGCCCAGCGCGGCGGGTGGCAGGCGACCGAAGGTGAAGGAGAACACGGCTGGCGGGTCGCTCAGGACGGCGTTCAGCTGCGCGCCGAAGTCCTCCTGCACCTGCGGCGGCAGGGTGGGGGGCGGCAGGCGCAGCGCCGCGTGAAAGGGCGCGAGTTCCTCGCAGGCCACCTCGACCTCTGCCGGGGTCACGGGCGGCAGGGGCTGAGGCGCGAACAGGTTCACCGCGAACGGCCGGTCCGTCCTGGCGCGCACGGCGGCCATTGCCGCGCTGATCTGCGTGGGCGTCAGGTACGCCGCGCCCAGGCTGCCCAGCCCGCCGGCCTCCGACACGGCGGCGGCCAGTGTGGGTGTCCCGGTGCCGCCCGCCATCGGGGCCAGCATCAGCGGGAGGCGCAGCGTCGCCTGAAATTCCGGCCAGGACCGCAGTGCGTTCATGCCGCTCAGCGTAGCCTGCGCGGGTGGGGTTCACGCATCCGTTCCGGGCGTTCACGCCGTTTCGCCGCGCGGCCTACCAGGGAGCGCCCGCGCCGCGCCGTCAGTTCCTGCCGCGCGAGTTCATCGCGCCGCTGCTGGACGGCGCCGCTGCCCGCCTTCCGCTGCTGGACGCGCCGGACCTGCCGTGGGCGCTGGCCGGGCGGGTGCATGACCCGGCGTTCCTGGCCCGCTGGCGCGAGGGGCAGGTCACCCGCGCCGAGGAACGCGCCCTGGGCTTCCCGTGGAGTCCGGCGCTGGTCGAGCGGGGCCTGGGCAGTTGCGGCGCGACCCTGGCCGCCACCCGCGACGCCCTGAGCGTGGGCCTGGGCGTGAACCTGGGAGGCGGCACCCACCACGCGTATGCCGGTCACGCCGAGGGCTTCTCGTTCCTGAACGACGTGGCGATCGGCACCCGCTGGCTGCTGGACACCGCGCAGGCAGGCCGCATCCTGATCCTGGACCTGGACGTCCACCAGGGAAACGGCACGGCCGCCATCTTCGCCCACGAGCCGCGCGTGCTGACCGTCAGCGTGCACGCGCAGAACAACTACCCCTTCCGCAAGGAGGTCAGCGACCTGGACGTCCCCCTGCCCGACGGCACCGGGGACGCCGCGTACCTGCGCGCCCTGGACCGCGTGGTGGCGCCCGCCGTGGCGGCCTTCGCGCCGGACTTCGTGTACTACCTGGCGGGCGCGGACGTGCTGGAGGGAGATCAGCTGGGCAAGCTGGCCCTCAGCCCGGCCGGGGTGCGCCGCCGCGACGACCGGGTGCTGCGCTGGGCGGCCCGCGCGGGGCTGCCCACCGTGACCGTCATGGCCGGCGGGTACAACCGCGACCCGCACGCCCTGATCGCCGCGCGCCTGGGCACCCTGGACGCCGCGCTGAGCGCCTTCGCGCCTGCCGTAGCGGGCGGGTGACGCGGCGCGCGTGGGGCGGTATCATGCGGGAATGACCGTTCTCCTCACGCCACCCTAGTCAGACGTGCCGGTTCGGCTGTCCGGAGCCTGAAGGGCCGACGGCCCGCCGAACTGGCGCAGTGAGTGAGTTTCTCGGAGCAGTTGGGAGAATGGACGCGTCGGGTCCCCTGACCAGACGCCCTGATACCGGAATCCGGCCAGATGCTCCAGCAAGGGTCGGGAAGCGGTGTGCCCGCCGCGTTTCGCGTTCGCCGCACCCCGCCTTCAGGACCATTCTCCACCGTGACCTTCCCACCGTTTTCCCGCTTCGGGCCGCGACCGTTCCAGGCCCGCAGGAGTTCCCATGACCAGCCCCGACACCAACCCCGCCGCCCTGAGTAGCGAGATCGCCCGCCGCCGCACCTTCGCCATCATCAGCCACCCGGACGCCGGGAAGACCACCATCACCGAGAAACTCCTGCTGTACGGAGGCGCCATCCAGGAGGCCGGCAGCGTCACCGCCAAGGAGGGCCGCAGTCACACCAAGAGCGACTGGATGAGCATCGAGCAGCAGCGCGGCATCTCGATCAGCTCCAGCGCGCTGACCTTCGAGTACGGGGGCCGGCACATCAACCTGCTCGACACGCCCGGTCACCAGGATTTCAGTGAGGACACCTACCGCACCCTGACGGCCGCCGACAGCGCCCTGATGGTCCTCGACGCGGCGCGTGGCGTGCAGGCGCAGACCGAGAAGCTGTTCGCGGTGTGCCGCAACCGGGGCATTCCGATCCTGACCTTCGTGAACAAGATGGACCGCCCCGCCCAGGATCCCTTCGAACTGCTCGAGCAGCTGGAGGGCATCCTGAAGATCACGGCGGTGCCGCTCACGTGGCCCATCGGGGACGGCCCGGACTTCAAGGGCGTGTACGACCTCCAGACCTCTCAGGTGCTGGCCTTCGAGCGCACCTCCGGCGGGAAGCACCGCGCCCCCATGCAGACCAGCGGCCTGGACGACCCGAAACTGGACGCCCTGGTCGGCGCGGACCTAGCCGCGAAACTGCGCGAGGACGTCGAACTGATCCAGGGAGCCATGCCGGAATTCGACCCGGCGAAATTCCTGACCGGCGAACTCACCCCGGTGTTCTTCGGGTCCGCCATGAACAACTTCGGCGTCGAGCACTTCCTGAGCAACTTCGTGGACCTCGCCCCGCCCCCCGGCGCGGTCGAGACGAACCTGGGCGAGCGCGCCCCGGACGCACCGTTCGCGGGTTTCATCTTCAAGCTGCAGGCGAACATGAGCAAGCAGCACCGCGACCGCACCGCGTACATGCGGGTCATGAGCGGCCACTTCGAGCGCGGCATGGACGTCACGCACACCCGCACGGGCCGCAAGCTGCGGCTCTCGCAGGCGCACACGCTGTTCGCGCAGGACCGCGAGAAGGTCGAGGAAGCGTACCCCGGCGACATCGTGGGCCTCGTGAACCCCGGCGTGTTCCAGATCGGTGACGTGATCAGCCTCGACGCCAAGGTCACGCTGCCCGGCTTCCCGCGCTTCACGCCCGAAACGTTCGCCACCATCAGCCTGCGCGACGTCGGCAAGCGCAAGGCGTTCATGAAGGGCCTCACCCAGCTGGCCGAGGAGGGCGTCGTGCAGGTGTTCTACCCCACCGACGGCGCCCGCGACCCCTACCTGGGCGCGGTCGGCCCCCTCCAGTTCGAGGTCTTCCAGGCGAGGTTGCAGGAGGAGTACGGCGTGGACGTCGAGATGCACGTCACGAGTTACGGGCTGGTGCGCTGGCTGGCCGGCGACCCCACCAACGTCGCCCGCTTCGCCCGCCACGTCGAGGACGACCAGGGCCGCCCCGTCATGCTGTTCCGCAGCAAGTACGACCTGGAATACACCGCCGAGCAGCACCCGGAAATCGAGTTCCTGCCGCTGCCGAAAGACCTCACCCGCGTGTGATGAATGGTTGAAAGTGACCGGTTGGTAGTAAGAAGTTGAAAGTCGCTGGTTGATGGACGCGAAAACCGTCCATCAACCAGCGACTTTCAACCATCAACCTGCCATCACACCTTGATGAATTCCTGCACGCCCATGACGAACATCACGGCCCCGCCGACCGGCACCTCGACCGGGTCGCCGACCAGTCCCTCGTTCTGTTCGCCCATGGGAACGCTGGGCGCGACGAGGCGGGTGCGGGTGCGGCAGGTGCGCTGGACGTGGCGTTTGAGTTCGTCCAGGCGGGTGTCGTCCACGCCGATCATCAGGGTGGTGTTGCCCTCGCGCAGGAAACCGCCGGTGCTGGCGAGTTTCGTGACTTCGAAGGCGTTCTGGGACAGGACGCGGACCAGCGCGGTCGCGTCGGCGTCCTGAATCACGGCGAGCACAAGCTTCATACCCCCGAGGATACCAAACGCCCCGCAGCGTGACCGTCAGCGGGGCGTCACGGACCGCGCGCCACCGGACACGGCAGAGGGCCGGCCCTCCCGCGTGGGAAGACCGGCCCTCAGGTCCGGGTCATACGGATTCCGTTTGTTTCGCCGACAATCCGGAACTTCACCGCCCCTGCCGGCTCCACGTCCGGAACCCGTTTCTCTCCTGCTCTGCGGGGCAGCTCTACGGGTCGCATCCGCTCGGATTGAACGGGCTTTGCAGCCCATTCAATCGGAGTCCGGGTCAGGCGACCTGTTTCTTTTTGCCGGTCGCGGCGGGGGCGGCCTGTTCGGTGCCGAGCGCCTGGGTTTCTTTCAGGCGGAAGATCACGAGGCTGCCCACGAAGGTGCAGGTGATCATGCCGTGCGCATTCAGGAGGCTCAGGGCGGTCATGACGTCCTCGCGGGTCATGCGCAGCTGATCGCTCATGTACAGGGCGCTGTCGGCGCGGCCTTCGAGGTAGTCACGGACTTTCTTGGCGTCGCTCGTCAGGGGCGTGGCGGGCACGTCGGCCAGACCGGGATCCGCGAGGCCGTACACGGCCCGGGTGCCGGTGCCGGGCAGGCGGCGCACGCGGCCCTGGTCGAGCAGGCTGGCCAGCGCGGCGCGCAGGTGCGACAGGGCCAGGCCGGTGGTCTTGGCGAGTTCAGTCTCGACCCATTCCGGCTTGCTTTCCAGCGCCTTGAGAACGAGCTTCTCGTTGGCGCGGCGGGTTTCCTGCAGATCTTCGAGGGTGGGGGGGTTGAACATGCGTGCCTCCGGGTGGTGCGGGCGACGGACACGGGCGGTGGCCGGCGCGCTGGGGTTGGGTGGGTTGGGCATGGGGCGGCGCGTGCCGGGATGGCCGTGACCGCTGCTGAACTGATCTGAACCTGCGCCGATGAGGGTGCCCTGAGCGGGCGGGGGGTGGCCGGCTGTCACGGGAGGGAGCGCTGGGAATCCCGGACGCTCCGGGAGGTGATCGGGGGGCGGTGCAGTGAAACTGGTGGGTGGTCGCCGGATGGACCGGGTGTAACTTTCAGGGCAGGGTGCGCCTGGTAGCGCAACTTTCCCATTGTTACAGATTTTCTCTCATGTTGCATGAGGTGACGGGGGGCTTGATCTTCAGGGGCGTCCTATGAAGGGGAACGCCCTGTCATGTGGTCCGCACCTTTCCAGACGGGGTGTAGGAGGGATTCAGGTTGGAAGGGCTGCAAAGCCCCTTCCCTCTGATAGAAGCGACCCGCAGGACTGCCCCACAGGGTGAGAGAGAAGCGGGCTCCGGGCCTGGAGCTGGCAACCAAAGCGGTGCCGGGCGCGTAGGGAGGGGCGGATACACACGGTTCAGGGCGGCGCCACCTCGAGCGGCGCCGGCCACCCCGCACCACTGGGAGGTTCATGCATTCACTTCATTCCGTCTCGTCCCTTCCAGATTCCCAGGCCCCGACCGCCGGGGTGCCGATGCTGAGCGTCCAGCAGGTCGGCAAAACCTACGGCACCTTCCACGCCCTGCGGGACGTGACTTTCAGCGCCCAGGGGGGCGAGGTCTTCGGGTTGCTCGGCCCGAACGGCGCTGGCAAGACCACCCTGCTGCGCATCCTGGCGACCCTGTTGCGGCCCGACAGCGGTCAGGCGCAGGTGGCGGGGTTCGACATCACCCGCGACCCCGAGGCGATCCGCGCCCGCATCGGCATCGTGAACGGCGGTATGGGCCTCCCGGCCCGCCTGACCGGTCGCGAGGTCCTGCAGTCCTTCGCGCGGCTGTACGGCCTGACCCGCGCCCAGACCGACGCGCGCATCACGGAACTCGACGACCGCCTCGAACTGGGGCGCACGCTCGACACCCGCGCCGGCGAGTACTCCACCGGCATGAAACAGAAGGTCGTGATCGCCCGCGCCGTCATCCACGACCCGCCCGTGCTGATTCTCGACGAGGCCGCCAGCGGCCTGGACATCTTCGCGCGCCGCACGCTGCTGGACTTCGTGCAGGCCAGCCGCGCGCCGGGCCGCCTGACCGTGTACTCCACGCACGTCATGAGCGAGGTCGAGGAAGTCTGCGACCGGGTCGCCATCCTGCACGGCGGCGCCCTGATCACGCTCGGCACCCTGAACGGCATCCTGGACGCGACCGGGGAACGCACGCTGGAACGTGCCTTCTTCGCGCTGGTGCGCGGCCAGCCGACCGGAGGCGCGCATGTCTGACCGTGCCGCCCGCCGGGGCCTGCGCCGCGCGATGGTCTGGGAGGTCGCCGCCCGCGACCTGCTCGCCACGCTGCGCGACCGCCGCACCCTGAACGCCACCATCCTGATGCCGCTGATCCTGATTCCGCTGTTCACGCTGGGCTTCCCGCTGATGCTGGGCAACTTCATTGGCGGGCAGCAGCAGGAACGCCAGACCGTCGGCGTGAGCGGCCCCCTCCCCGCCCCGCTGCGCGCCGCCCTGGAACGTGATGAGACCCTCCCGGACGGCACGGTCGTGCGCGCCGGCGTGACCCTGGTGCCCGTCAGCGACCCGCAGGCCGCCGTGCAGAGCGGCGACGTGGACGCCGCCCTGCGCGTCCCCGAAACTCTCCCGGACCGCGCCGGGGCGGGCCAGGGCACCCTGGAACTGCACGCCAAGCTGGGCAACCTGCGCGCCCAGACCGGCGCCTACTCCAAGGTCACGGACGTCATCGAGGGTTACAACCGCACCCTGGCCGTGCAGCGCCTGGGCGAACAGGGCCTGAACGAGAGCGTCCTGCAGACCGTCACCGTGAAACCCGTGGACGCCAGCACCTCGCAGGAGCAACGCAGCGGCCAGCTGGCCTTCCTGATTCCCATGCTGATGCTGCAGTTCATCCTGTCCGGCGCGGTCGCGACCGCCGTGGACGCCACCGCCGGCGAGAAGGAACGCGGCACCCTGGAAAGCCTGCTGGTCTCCCCGGTGCGCCGCGCCGAGGTGGTCGCCGGGAAACTGCTCGCCACCACCCTGACCGCCCTGACCAGCGCGGCCTTCAGCGTCGCCGGATTCCTGCTCAGCGGACTCGCCATGCGCCTGTACCTGCAACGGCAACCGGACGCGACCGCCGCCCTGACCGGCGGCATGGGTGGCCAGCTCACGCTGGACCCCGGCAGTCTGCTGGCGCTGCTCGGCATCGCCGCGAGCGCCGCGCTGGCCATCAGCGCCCTGCTGATCGCGGTCGGCATTTACGCCCGCACCTTCAAGGAAGCCCAGACGTACGTCGCGCCCATCAGCCTGATGGTCGTCCTGCCGGCCGTGATGTTGCAGTTCGCGGACTTCCTGAACTTCGGACTGGGCATTTATGCCGTGCCGGTCATCGGCGGCATGCTCTCCATCCTGGAAACCGTGCGTGGCGCGGCCGTCCCGTCGCACGCCCTGATCGCCATCGGCGCGAACCTGCTCTCCGCGCTGCTGCTGGGCCTGCTGGCCCTGCGGTCCTTCGGGCGCGAGGAAGTCATTTTCCGCAACTGACGCGCACTCTGATTGAATGGGCTGCACAGCCCGCTGGGTCCGAGCGGATGGGACTCGTAGAGCTGCCCCGCAGAGAAGGAGAGCAACGCCCCTCCGGATTGTCGGCGAAACAAACGGCAGTCCGTATGTCCAATGGTGCGGACAGGTTCATCACTTCAGGGCAGACCAGCGATGAACACCCAGTGTTTACCCCTCCCCCTTGAGGGGGGAGGCTGGGAGGGGGTGAGCAGGCATGGCGTGACCGAAAACGCTTTCCATGCTTTCCCCCCTCTGGCCCTTGAACAGTGTCCACATCATTGATGTCACGGAAGGCGGTAACCGGGGGTCGCACCGACTGGCCGATTCCCGCCTTCCTTCCCGTCCGGGTCCCGGCGCGGCTCTAGAATGCCGCGCGAGATGAGACTGGCGATCCTGGCAGACATTCACGGGAACGCGGACGCCCTGGACGCCGCGCTGCGTGACGCCCGGCAGCAGGGCGCCGAACGGCTGATCGTGAACGGCGACGTGGTCAACCGCGGCCCGGACTCCGTGCAGGTGCTGCGGACGCTGCTGGACCGCCCGGACGTGACGTTCACGCTGGGCAACCACGACGACCTGTTGCGCCTGTGGCACGCCCGCAGCGACGCCCTGCCCGCCGACTGGTTTACGGACCCCTTCTGGGGAGCGACCGACTGGAGTGCCGCGCAACTCGACCGGGCGGGCCTGCTGGACACCCCTGCCGACTGGCCCATGACCCTCACGCTGCGTGAATCGGGCCTGCCGGACGTCCTGATCGCCCACGGCACCGCCGACCACTACCGCGAGAGCCTCAGTGACCGCAGCGACCCGGAGCGGGTGCAGGCGCTGCGCCGCGCCCCGGACGGCCGCGAGTACGGCGTCCTGATCGGCTCGCACATTCACCGCCCGGTGAACGCCCACATCGACGGGACCTGGGTGCTGAACACCGGTTCGGTCGGCTCGCCCGCCACGGGGGACCCGCGCGCCCAGTACCTGTTGCTGGACGCCACGCCGCGCGGCTGGCAGGTCACGCCCCGGCTGGTGCCGTACGAACGCGCGGGCGTCCTGGCGCGGTTCGAGAGCAGCGGCCTGCTGAGCACCGGCCTGAGCGCCGAGATCTTCCGTCAGGAAGTCGTGACGGCCCGCAGCCTGTACACGCCGTACTGGGCCTGGACCGAACAGGAGGGCCACCCGCGCGGCCCGGCCAGCTGGGAGGCCTTCCAGGCCCTCCGGCCACCCGCAGCGGCCCGCTGATACGGACTCCGTTTGTTTCGCCGACAATCCGGAACTTCACCGGATTGCCGGTTCCACGTCCGGAACCTGTTTTGCTCCTTCTCGCATCCGCTCGGATTGAACGGGCTAACGAACAGGGCCGCGCCCTCCTGGGCAGGAAGGCGCGGCCCTGCGGGTGGTGCTTACTGCAGGGTGGGGGGCAGCATGACCATGTCGATGGGGTAGACCACGCTGGTGCCCGCGTCGATGCGGTTGGCGACGGTGCTGCCGACGGCGTTGGCGGCACTGAGGTTACCGACGGTGTAGGTGGTGCCGTTGGCGCGCAGGTCGATGGAGCTGCCTTCCAGCGAGCGCAGCTGCGCGACGTTCAGGCCGGCGTCGACCACGCGGCCGGCCACGACGTGGTACGTCAGGACCTGCTTGAGCTTGGCGGGGTCGGCCATCAGGGCGTCCAGGGTCGCCTGGGGGACCTTGGCGAAGGCGTCGTTGGTGGGGGCGAAGACGGTGACGTCGGCGGCGGTCAGCGCGCCGACCAGATCGGCCCTCTGCACCAGGCTCAGCAGGGTGCTGAACTGGGGCTGGCTCAGGGCGTCCACCAGGGCGTTGCCGGTCGTGGCGGCCGGGGTGGTCGTCACGGTGGCGGTGGTGGTGGTCGCCGTGGTCGCGGCGGCGGCGTCGGTGGTTGCAGCGGCGTCGGTGGTGGTCTCGGTCATGGCCTCTTCACCGGTGGGCGGGTCGGGCAGGACCAGGGTGTCGGGCAGCAGCACCTCGTTGATGGCGAAGATGTTGCCGTTGCTGGCCATGACGGGCGCGCCGTCGATCATGGCGGTGTTCACCATGATGCCCGTGCCTTCCATGGCGAGGTCGAGGCTGCTGCCCTCGGCGCTGCGCAGCTGGGTGCCGGCCTTGAGGTCCTCGGCGTTCAGTTTGCCGCTGACCACGTGGTACAGCAGCACCTGCTTGAGGGTGTCGGGGTTGCTGGCGATCAGGGCCAGCTGGTCGGGGTCCACGCCCTCGAAGGCCTCGTTGGTGGGGGCGAAGACGGTGTACTCGTTGCTCATGAGCACTTCGGTCAGTTCGGCGTCGCTGAGCAGGTCGCGCAGCGTGCTGAAGCGCTCGTCGGCCACGATCATGTCGTACAGGGTCGTGCCTTCGGTCATCATCTCGCCGCTGGCCTCGGTGGTGGTTTCCGTGGTGGCGGTCTCGGTGGTGGTGGTCGTCGTGGTGGTCATGCTCGCGCCGCCCTGGGGCAGGGCGGGGATGCTCATGATGTCCGTGGCGGCCGCAGCGGTGGGGGCAGTCACGGTGGCGGCCGGGGCGGGTGCCGGGGCAGGCGCAGCAGCGGCGGGCGCGGCGGGCTGCATGGCGGTGTCCATGGCGGGCATCAGGACCGTGTCGATCACGTGCACGACGCCGTTACAGGCCATCACGTCGGCCTTGGTGACGGTGGCGTTGTCGATCATGACCTTGCCGCCGCTGACCGTGACCATGAACGAGCCGCCCTGGGCCGTCTTGCCCATGCTCATGCCCATGACCTGCTTGGCGGTGACCTTGCCAGGCACCACGTGGTACAGCAGCACCGAGCGCAGCAGCGCCGGGTCGTTCAGGACCATGGCGAGCGCGTCGCTGGGCAGCTTGGCGAACGCGGCGTTGGTGGGCGCGAACACCGTGTACTGGCCGCCCATCAGGGTCTGGCCCAGGCCGGCCGCCTCGACGGCGGTGGCGAGGGTGCTGAAGTTGGGGTCGGCCATCACGATCTGCGCGATGTTCTTGCAGGGCGTGGCGGCGGGACGTGCGGCGGGAGCACCGGCGCCGCCGGCGAGGGCGGGCGTGGCAAGCATCAGGCTGAGCGTGATAAAGCTGGTCTGCTTCTTCATGAAATCACCTCTGGGGAAATTGGGTTGTGCTGTCTGTCCGGCACCCAATCTTCACCACAGCGCCGCAGAATGCAACTACAGGAAGGTTTCCAACAATTCGTCTAAATGAAAAAGCCCCCACCTTTGTGGGGACTCTCATTCCGCTTTCATTCAGTCTGGAGTTCCGGAGCAGGACGCACCCCGCTCAGGCCTAGCGACCGAAGTACTCCGGCAGGTCCGCCTCGGACACGAGCACGTCACGCGGCTTGCTGCCCTGATGCTTGCTGACGATCCCCATCGACTCGAGCATGTCCATCAGCTTCCCGGCGCGCGCGTGACCCACCGACAGACGCCGTTGCAGGCGCGACACGCTTCCTTGACCCTCCTCGATGCAGATCTGCGCCGCCTGACGCAGCAGCGGATCCGAGAAGTCCATGTTCGACCGGTCCGCGCCCGGCCCGCTGGCCTCCACACCCCCCTCGAAATCCGAGCCGTAGGCCTCCACGAACGCGTCCTCGAACACCTGCCGGCGCAACTCGTCGGCAATGCGGGCCGACTCGACCTCGCTGATGTACGGCCCCTGCAGACGCACCGGCTTGATCAGCCCCGGCTGGTAGAACAGCATGTCGCCCATCCCGGTCAGACGCTCGGCGCCCATGGTGTCCAGAATCGTGCGGGAATCGTGACTGCTGCTCACCGCGAAGGCGATGCGCGCCGGGACGTTCACCTTGATCAGGCTGGTCAGGATGTCCACGCTGGGCCGCTGCGTCGCCAGCACCAGGTGCATCCCGGTCGCGCGGGCCATCTGCGCCAGCCGCATGATCGCGCTCTCGACCTCCTTGGGACTGGTGATCATCAGGTCCGCCAGCTCGTCGATGATGATCACCAGATGCGGCAGTTCCGGCTCGCCCACCTGCCGCATCTTCGCGTTGAACTGCTCGAGGTTCTTGGCGCCCACCTGCGACATCATCTTGTAGCGGCGCTCCATGTGCGCCACCGCGCCCAGCAGCACGCCCGCCGCGTCCACCGGGTTGGTCACGACGCTGCGCACCAGATGCGGAATGCCGTCGTACGGCGTGAGTTCCACCATCTTCGGGTCGATCATCAGGAACCGCAGTTCGGTCGGCAGGTATTTGAACAGCAGGCTGGTGATCAGCGTGTTCACGCACACCGACTTGCCGCTGCCGGTACTGCCCGCCACGAGCAGGTGCGGCATCTTGGCGAGGTCCCCGACCATCAGTTCCCCGTCGATGCTCTTGCCCAGGATGATCGGCAGTTTCGCGCGGGTCGCCCGGAAACTCGGGGCGTCCGCCGCCTGATGGAACGTGACGGGTTCGCGTTCGGCGTTCGGGACTTCCAGACCGATCACGCTCTTGCCCGGCACCGGCGCCTCCACGCGCACGCCCCCCACCGCCAGCGCCCGCGCCAGATCGTTGCTGAGGCCCGCGATGCGGCTGATCTTCTCGCCGGGCGCCGGTTCGATCTCGTACCGCGTGACGGTCGGCCCGCGCGCAAAATCCACCACCCGCGCCTGCAGGTTGAAGTGCCGCAGCGTCTCGTCAATCAGGCCCGCCCGCTGCCGCGCCGAGATGTCGAGCGCCGACGTGTTCAGCGCCGCCGCCGGAATCGGGTCCAGCAGCGCCTCGGTCGGCACCGCCAGCGGCAGGGCGCCCTGCACGGGCCGGGGGGAGTCCAGGGCATCCAGACGCGCCTGCGGCAGTCCGGCCGGGGCTGGCGCGGGCCGCGCCGCCGGGGCAGGAGAGACGGGCGGGGTCGGCGCCGGACTGGCCTCCCAGGGTGCCGGGGCGCGCGGGGCTGCCGCCGCGGGCGCCGGGTCCGCCGGGCCGAACGGCAGGTCGTCGTCCCCCCACCCGCTGAACGGGTCGAGGTCGGGAGTGGTCGCCGGCTGCGTGGCCGGGCCGACCCCGGCCGGACTGCCGGGTGCGTCGAACACCCCGCCCAGGTCGTCATCCAGCCCGTCGAAGACCGGATCGGTCGGCGCGGCCGGCGGCAGGACCACCGGGGTGCGCGTCACCGCCGGCGGCCGCGCGGACGGCAGGGGCGCTGCCTCCGGCGCGGCGACCGCCACGGGAACGGCTGGCGCCGGCACCGCCGCAGGTCTCAGGTCGCCCGTTACCAGACCGCCCGGCGGTAGTTCGACCGGCGTCGGGACCGGGGCGGCCATGGCCGGGACCGTCATGACAGGAGCGGTGATGGCGGGGGTCGTCAGGATTGGGGCCGTCATGACAGGGGCCGTCTCGCCGGGCCGGGTCCACAGTGCGGGCTCGGGCGGCCCGGACCTGGGCGCCGGACCGGCCGGCAGGCCCCCGGTGAAATCGAAGTCCAGCGCGAGGGGCGTCACGGCCGGCGGGGTCATGGCCTCGGCGCGGCGGCGCGCTTCCTCCTGCGCGCGGGCCAGCTGCGCGCGCCACCCGGCCGGGTCGGCCAGCGTGCCGTCCGGATCGCCGGCCAGCGCCTCGGCCAGCTGCGCGGCCACCTCGGTCGGCGCGCGGTCGAACGCGGCCGTCAGGTCCGGCCAGCCGGCGTACGCCTCGAGCCGGCCACGCCACGCCGTGAAATCCACCGCCAGTTCCTGCCACTCGGTCAGCCGCTCGCGGTGGGCCTGCAGTTCGCGCGCCAGGAGGCCCACGTCCGGTTTCCCGAGCGCCTTCTCGGCGGCGCGGCGGTCACGTTCCAGCCGGCCGGCGCGCTGCGCGAGCCGCTGGATTTCCATGACCATCGCGCGGCGCAGGCGTTCCAGCGCGCCGCTGGCCAGGGTGCTGGGCAGCTCGATGCTCAGCTCGTGCCGGCCGGCCCGCACCTCGTTCGCGGTGGCTTCCACGTTCGCGCCCGCGTCGGGCGCCTCGGCCGCGACCTCCTCACGCAGGTCGCGGGCGGCGTCCCCGACGAAGGTGCGCAGCGTCTCGCGCCAGCCGGTCACGTCGCGTTCCAGGTGCGCCAGCCCCGCCTCGTCCAGGGTGCGGACGTCGCGCTGCGCGCCGCGCAGTTCGCCCAGCAGGGTGTTCAGCGCCGCCGCCTGCGGGTACAGGCGCCGCAGGGCCTCCACGTCCCGCAGGGTCGCCGCGACACCCTGCCGGGCCGCGCCGCGCACGCGGGCCGACTCGCGGCCCTCCTGACGGGACTCGATGACGCCCTGCACCTGCGCCGCGCCGCCGCCCAGCAGCACGCTCACGAACCGGAAGAACCCCTTGAGCAGCGTCAGCGGCGGCAGGCGCAGCATGAGTTCCGCGCCCAGCGTGAGCGTCACCAGCGGCAGCAGCGCCGCGAGGTAACTCACGGCCCGCAGCAGCGGCCCCATCGCCGCCTCGGCCAGCAGGCCCGCGCCGCCCGGCTGCGCCGCCTCGTGCAGCGCCAGCAGCGACAGCACCATGACCGCGCCGCCCAGCACCCGCCGCGACAGGTTCCCCAGGTCGCGGCCCAGGAACACCAGCACCCCATACGCGACCGGCACGACCGGCAGCAGCCACGCCGCCCAGCCCAGCTGCGACGTGAGCAGCGTCTGCGCGCCCGCCATGAACCCGGTGCCGGAACTGCCCTGCGGCAGCAGCACCGTCACCCCCAGAAAAATACCCAGCGCGAACAGCACCAGGCCCAGCGCCTCTCCGTCAAACCGGCTGACCGGAGGAGCACCTCTTGAACGAGCCTTCGCCATGGGGCGCAGTGTACCCCATCCCCGCCCCGCCCGGCGGCGGAAGGCTGCGGCCAGCACGGCATTTCAGGCTGCATTCCGCATCCGCCCGACAGGCATAATGGGGGGGTGCTGCACCTGCCCGCCTCCCTGCACGCCGCGCTGTGGGCGCACGCCCGTCAGGACCCGGCGCGCGAGTGCGTCGGCGCGCTCGGCGGCCACCGCCGAGGCAGCGGCCTGAACGCCGTCTGGGACGTGCGGACCCTGTACCCGCTGCCGAACATCGCGCCGCGCCCGGACCGGGAGTACCTCGCGGAACCCCGCGCGCTGCTGCGCGCCCTGAAGGCCATGCGCGCCGAGGAACTCGACCTCGTGGGCCTGTACCACAGCCACCCGCGCGGCCCGCAGGTCCCCAGCGCGACGGACCTGCGGCTCGCCAGTTACGAGGTGCCGTACCTGATCGCCGACCTGCGCAGCGGCCAGCTCGGCGCGTTCCATCTGCCCGGAGGTCAGCGGGTGCCGCTGCGGATCACCGACGCCGCGCCCGCCTGAGACGGACTCCGATTGAATGGGATGCAAAGCCCGCTGGGTCCGAGCGGACTCGTAGAGCTGCGCAGCAGAGCGAGTAGGAGAGAAACGCCCCTCCGGACGTGCAGCCGGCAGGGGCGGTGACGTTCCGGATTGTTGGCGAAACAAACGGCAGTCCTTGTGAGACGGACTCTGGTGGAAAGGCCTGCCACCACCCGACAGTCCGTATGAGGCGCCGCAGCTGAGGCGGGGCGCCGCAGGGTGACAGGGCCGCTTGCGCCGACCCGGCGGATGTGAACACAATGAGGACCGCGCATGATGCCCGATGACACCCCCGCCGAACCCGCCTGCGCGGCCCCGCCCGCCCCGGCAGCGGCCGGCGTCGCCCGGCCCTGGCAGCCCCTGCACGACCAGCCGACCCTGCCGCCCGGCACCTTGCCGTTTGCGCTGCTGGCCCACGAACACGCCGCCCGCGCCCAGGCCCTGAGCGCGGCGCTGGGCCACCCGGACCCGGCCCGGTACGCGGCGCGCCTGCTGCGCCCCGACGCCCGACTGTCCGGGCCGCACCTGCACGCCCTGACCGCCCCCCACCCGCCCGCCGTGGCCCGCGCGCTGCACGAGGTGCTGGGCGCCGGCAGCCCGCCCGCTGAGGCGCAGGGGGGCCGGGCACGCTGGGCGCCGCTCCGGATGGCGCGGCTGCTGTGGCGGGCCACCCGGAGCGCCTTGCCGCCCGCCGCAGTCCTGCCCGCCGACGGTTCGGCCGCCGACCTCCTGCACGAGGCGCTGGACGCCCTGGCGCGCGCCGCCGCGCACCCCGCCCCGCTGGGCGCGGCCCTGACGACGGCCCTGCTGGAACGCGTCACCCGGCAGTGGCTGGACGACCCGGCCACCCTGCACCTGGAACTGCTGGGCGGCGGACCGGCGCCCGAAGCTGCTCCCGGCGGCCCGGTCACGGCCACGCCGGACCACGCGCTGAACCAGCTGCGCACCACCCTGAGCGGCCCGCGCCGCGCGGCGGCCCTGCTGATCCTGCGCGCCGCGCGCCGGCAGCAGCGGGCGCTGGCCGACCATCACGCCGCGCTGCACGCCGCCCGCCGCGACGCCCTGCGCGCCGCCGTGCGGGCCGCCGCCACCCTGCGGGGCCGGGGCGACCTCGGCCGCACCGCCGAGGCGCGCTGGCTGACGCCGCAGGAACTGATCGCCGCGCTCGACGGCACCCTGCCGCCCGCCGGGATGCGCGCCCTGATCCACGCGCGCCGCACCACGCCCCCGGCCCCACGGACCGGCCAACCGGCCCGCCCCGCCGACCCCGGAACCGGCCTGCTGGGCGCCGTCCCGCTGGCTCCCGGCGTGCGTGACGGCCGCCTGCACCGCTGGGCGCCTGGCACGCCCGTTCCGCCCGGCGCGGTCCTGCTGCTGGACAGTCCCCCCTGGCCGCACCAGCTGCCCGCCCTGGCGTCGGCGGCCGCGCTGCTGCTGGCGCGCTGCACCCTGCACTCGCCCGTCAGTGTGCAGGCCCGGCGCGCCGCGCAGGTCGCCGTGTGCCTGCCGGACCCCGCACCCGACTGGCTGGAGGACGGCGCGCTCGTGCGCGTCAACGGCCACACCGGCCAGCTGACGCTGCTGCGCCGCGCCGGGCTGCCCGACCCCATTCCCGCCTTCGACCTGAACCTGGACGGCCCGCCCCTCACGCCACAGACCGGCCCGGCCGCCCGGCCGACGGCGCCCTCACCGCACGTGCGGGTGCTGCCGCGCCCCACGCCGTTCAGCATCGACCTCGCCTGATACGGATTCCGTTTGTTTCGCCAACAATCCGGAACCGCACCGGATTGCCGGCTCCACGTCCGGAGGGGCGTTTCCCTCCTGCTCTGCGGGGCAGCTCTACGAGTCGCATCCGCTCGGATTGAACGGGCTTTGCAGCCCATTCAATCGGAGTCCGTATGAAAATGGGCCTGATGCCGGACCGGACGCCGGGGCGCATCCACGCGCTGCACGGCTTTATCGGCAGCGGCAAGACCACCCTGGCCCGCACGCTGGAACAGGAGCTGGGCGCGCTGCGCTTCACGTCCGACGAGTGGATGACCGCCCTGTACGGCCAGGACCCGCCCGCCGACGAGTTCCCGGTCCTGTTCCGGCGTGTGATGACCGTCATGGAGGCCCAGTGGACCCGCGCCGTCACGCTGGGCGTGCCCGTCCTCCTGGATCACGGGTTCTGGACCCGCGCGGCCCGCGACGAACTGCGCGCGCAGGCCTCCGCGCTGGGCGCGCCGCTGACCCTGCACGTCCTGGCCGTCCCGGACGCCGAGGCGCGGCGGCGCGTGCAGGCCCGCAACCTCCAGCCGGGCGCGCTGCTGATCGCCGACGACACCTTCGACCTGTTCCGCCCCCGCTTCGAGCCGCTCACCCCGGCTGAGGAAGCCTTGCAGGACGTGACCCGCTGGCCCTGACCGCCGCCGGGATCAGGGCAGGCGCGCGATCCGTTCCAGCAGCAGGTCGAAGAACGCCCCGTCGCGCACGCCGACCGCCACCTGCGCGTTCGCGGGCCGCCCGGTCACGCCGTACAGGTCGCAGACGGTGCGGCCCAGGTTCAACCCTTCCTGCGTCTCGACCTGCACGTCCATGGACTGCCAGTCCAGCAGGTCCGGGCGCAGGGCCGCCGCGACCGCCAGCGGGTCGTGCAGCGCGCCACCGTCCAGGCCGTAGCGGTCGCGGTACACGCCCGCGTAGAAGGTCAGCAGTTCGGCGCACACGGCGCCCGCGCGGTTGCCCAGGGCGCGCAGGGCGTCCACCCGCCCGGGCGTGGCGACCGCCTGCATGGTCGCGTTCAGACCGATCATCCGCAGCGGCACGCCCGCACCGAACACGATCTGCGCGGCGTGCGGGTCCACCAGCGCGTTGAACTCGGCGGCCGGCGTGCGGTTCCCGTGTCCGGTGCTGCCGCCCATCCACACGATCTCGCGGATCAGGGGCGCGATGTCCGGCGCCATCCTCAGCGCCAGCGCCACGTTCGTGAGCGGCCCGGTCGGCACCAGCGTCACCTCGCCCGGCCGCGCCCGCACCGTGCGGATGATGAAGTCCACCGCGTGCCCCGCCTCCGGCCCCCGCAGCGGCTCCGGCAGGCCCGCCGCCGGCAGGCCGGTCGCGCCGTGCACGCTGGCCGCCGTGACCCCCTCGCGCAGCAGGGGCCGGTCCGCGCCCGCGAAGTACGGCACGTTCCGCCCCGCCTCGCCCGCCAGGGCCAGCACCACGCCCGCGTTGCGGGTCGTCAGGTCCAGCGGCACGTTCCCGTGCACGGCCGTGAAGCCCAGCACCTCCAGGTCCTCCGGGCTGCCCAGCGCCAGCAACCACCCCACCGCGTCGTCCAGGCCGGGGTCACCGTCGAAAATCACGGGCAGGGGCGCGGGGCGGGCCGGGATGCGGGCAGTCATGCCGGGCAGCATAGCGCCCCCCGGAACGCGCCCCCGGAACGCGAAAACGGGACCACGCAGGCCCCGTTCTCATGTTCCGGCGTTCAGGCCTGGGCGGCGCCTTCCTGCGGACCCTCGCCGCGAATGGTGGCGATGGTCGCCTCGACCATCTCCTGGAAGCCGCCCTGGTGCATGGCGGCCAGCAGTTCGATGGTCTTGGCGGCGCTGCCCTCGAACACGAAGCCGGTCTCGTGGATCTGGCAGCCCTGCATGGCGGTGCCGTCCTCGCCCCGGAAGACCAGCACGCACTTCTCGAAGGTGCAGTTCACGAACTGCGTGCCGTCCAGGGGAATGCGCTTACCGGTAAACGTCTGATTCTCGATCGTCTGCATGATAGGCGGCCAGCATAGCGCGCCGCAGCCAGGGGCGCCCCCCGCCTGCGGTCCATTCAATCGGAGTCCGTATCACGCCCTGCCTGCTCACCCCCTCCCAGCCTCCCCCCTCAAGGGGGAGGGGCAAACACGGCGTGTTCATCGCTGGTCTGCCCGAAAGGGATGAACCTGTCCGCACCATTGATCACTTCCCGACGAACACGGCGGTCGTCAGGCCCGGCACGGTCACGCTGCCCCCTGCCGCGCGGCTGCCCTTCACGGTCGCGTCGCTGCTGGCGGCCAGGACCGGGTGCAGACTCAGGTTCAGTCCGGTCAGGGCCGGGTCGGTCAGGGTGACGTTCTGGCCGCTGCCGTTGAACACCACGACCACGTGGCGGTACGGGTTGGTGGGGCTGGTCGCGCCGCTGAGTTTCATGGCGATCACTCCCGGCACCTGCGCGGGCCCGACGTTCAGGAATTGCAGGCCCGACTGCACCTGCGCCGCCGTCTCCAGGCGGAAGAGGCTGCTGGAGTAGCGGACGCGCAGCATCTCGCGGTAGTGGTCGAAGGCGCGGCGCATCTCGCCGGGGGCGGGTTTCAGGGCGGGGTTGCCCAGCAGCGGGCGGTACAGGTCCCAGTTGCCGGCGTTCTTCTCGGCGGGCGGCAGGCCCTTCCCGAAGCCGTTCCCGGCGAACGTGAAGTCCAGGGTGTTGAACCAGTCGCCGCTGTTGTAACTGTCGGTGTCGAAGCTCTTGGAGCGCAGCATCTCGTCGCCGGCGTAACTGAACGGCAGGCCCTGGCCCAGCAGCACGACGCTGTTGGCGAGGTTCTGCATGCGGGTCCGCTGGGCGGGCGTGGCGCTGGCCGGGGCTTTCAGGGCGATGGCGTCGAACAGCGTCTGGTTGTCGTGCGCGCTGACGTACGTGATCGCCTCGCGGGGGCTGGCGGCGTATCCGGCGGGCGCGCCGTTGTAGTCCACGTTCCCGCCCGTGGTTTCCTTGCCCAGTCCGTTCGTGAAGCGGTAGTCGCGCAGGTTGCCGGTCAGGCCGACCCGCACCTGATCCGCCAGTCGCAACGCGCGGGCGCGGTCGGTGTTCTGCGGTTGCCCGTTCGGCAGTGTGAACAGTCCGGTCGCGAAGCCCTGGTCCTGAAGGCCGCCGAAGGGGTTCCCGCCGCGCACCGCGTCACGCAGGCGGTCGTTGAAGGTCCCGATGCCCTGCCCGAACAGGTTCAGCTGCGTGGCGTTCCTGCCGCGCGCGCCGCCCTGCACCTCCCCGAAGTCCCAGCCCTCGCCGTACAGGTAGATGCTCCGGCCGTCCACGCCGTCCTTCTGCAGGGTGAGGGCGTCCAGGGCGCGGCGGGCGGCCTGCATGTCCTCGACCATGTGGTGGCCCATCAGGTCGAAGCGGAAGCCGTCGACCTTGTAGGCGCGGGCCATCAGGACCAGCGTGTCCACCATCAGCTTGCGCATCATGACGTGCTCGGTGGCGGTGTTCGAGCAGCAGGTGGAGTTCTCGACGCCCCCGTTGGCGTTCAGGCGGTGGTAGTAGCCGGGCACGATGCGGTCCAGCACGCTGCGTTCCGCCTGACCACTGGCGGCGGTGTGGTTGAACACCACGTCCTGCACGACCCGCAGGCCCAGGCCGTTCAGTGCGGCCACCATGCGGCGGTACTCCAGGGTGCGGGCGTCGGCGTTCACGGCGTAACTGCCTTCCGGGACCATGTAGTGGTACGGGTCGTAGCCCCAGTTGTAGGGGTCGGCGTCCTTGACGGCGGTGATGGCCTTCTGCTGCTCCTCGCTGTTCGGCGCGAACTTGGAGAGGTCACCCGGCGACTTCCACTTTGCGCGGTCCTCCTCGATGGTGGCGATGTCGAAGGTGGGCAGCAGGTGTACGGCCTTCAGGCCCGCGTCGGCCAGGGCTTTCAGGTGCTTCACGCCGTTGCTGCCCGCCTGTGTGAACGCGAGGTACGTGCCGCGCTGCGCCGCCGGAACGGTGCTGTCCGCCGCGCTGAAGTCCCGCAGGTGCAGCTCGTAGAAACTCAGGTCGCTCGCCGAGCGCAGCGCCGGTTTCTTCAGGGCGTCCCAGCCCTGGGGCTTGGTGGCCGGGTCGTTCAGGTCCAGCAGCACCGAGCGGGTGCTGCCCCGCGTCAGCGCCACCGAGTACGGGTCGGTCACGAGGTTCGTCTCGACCTTCCCGGTGCCCGGCGCGTACACCTTCACCTCGAAGCGGTACGCGGCGCCGCGCCAGTTCTGCGCGCCCCTGACCGTCCACACGCCCCTGGCGTCACGGGTCATGGGGACGGTCGTCTCCTGCCCGCCCGCCGCGGTCAGGCGCAGTTTCACGTCCTGTGCGGTCGGTGCCCACAGGCGCAGGGTGGGCACGTTGCCCTGCCACGCGGCCCCCAGCGGGCCGTCGTACGCGAACAGGTCGTCCAGCGCCCGCGCGGTCTGCACGCCGGTCGCGTCCAGCACCGTGCCGTCCGGCAGGACGCTGCTCACGGCCACCTGCCCCTGAAGCACGGCCGGAATGCGGGCGCGGTCCTCCGGGCGCACCCGCAGCAGCGCGTAGCCCTTCAGGTACGGCACCTTTGCGGTCAGCGCGGGCGTCAGGCCCCCCTCGACCTCCTCCAGCGTCAGGCTGTCGCCGCCGTCCACGCCCGCCCCGGTCAGTTTCAGGCCCCCGGCCCGCGCGGTGTGCAGCGTCAGGAACGCGCCGGGCTGCACGAACGCCGGTTTCACGGCGATCAGGTCCCGCGACAGCATCACCGCCTGCGCGCGGCTCAGGTCGCCCACCGTGCGCACGCTGGTGTCCGGACGGGTGGTGTTCACGGCGGCGTTCCCGCTCACGATCCACGCCTGATTGCCCATCTCGCGGGTGAGGGCCTGATCGGCGCCCGGATCCTTGTTGTCGCCACTGTGCACGATGAACCCCAGTTTCTTCCAGTCTGTCTTCATGGGAACGTCCCAGTACACGCCGAAGCTGTTCGTGCCGGTCTGCGGCAGCGGCTTGCTCCACTCGACCTGCGCGGTCGTGTCCTCCCAGGCGTGCAGGCCCCAGCCGTCGTACTTGCCGTCCGGGCGGTAGTAGTTGATGCGCGCCACGCCGGCCGGCACGGGCGGGTCGCTCAGGGCGGCGGGCGCCCCGTAAGCGAACTCGGCCTTGCCGCTCGTGACGGTCACCTCGTTCCCCTTGCCGGGGTCCGCGAACATGTCGGCGCCGGGGTCCTTCTCGTCGCCCTTATGGACGATGAAGCCCACCTTCGCCGCGCCCGCCTTCAGCGGCACGTCCCAGTACGCGCCGCCCGCGTCCACGCCGGTCTGCGGCAGCGGTCGGCTCCACTCGACCGTGGCGGTGGTGTCCTCCCAGACGTGCAGGCCCCAGCCGTCGTACTTACCGTCGGGGCGCACGTAGCGCACGCGCAGCACGTTCTTCGGGATGGGCTGCGCGCCGCTGCTGGCCGCAGGGGCCGCGGCGGGTGCAGTCGCGGTGGGCGCCGCCTGCGCGACCGGCGCCCGGCTGGCGTCCACGGTGAACGGCCCGGCCTTCGCGTACGCCACGTTCAGGCTGCCGGACTTCAGGAACAGCTCCCGGCCCCGGCTCAGGTCGAACCACAAATCCTTCTCCGCGTCCTTGGTGTCGCCCTTGTGGACGATCAGGCCCAGTTTCTGCGCGCCGGGTTTCAGGGGAATGTCGAAGTACGCGCCGAAGTCGTCCCGCCCGCTGGCCGCCAGGGGTTTCTCCCAGGTGACCTGGGCGGTCGTGTCCTCCCAGACGTGCAGGCCCCAGCCGGCATACGCGCCGTCCGCGCGCTGGTAGTGCACGCGGGCCGTATCGGCGGGAAGGGATGTTTGCGCCGCTGCCGCAGCAGACAGCGCGACCGTCAGAAGGGTCGCCAGTCGTTTCATGTGTGCCTCGAAGTGTACCCCGCCACGCGTGGGAGTGCTTCCATGAACCGGTTCCACCCCGCCCGGCGGCAGACCCCAACGTTCCTTGAGGCCCGGCACACCCGCCCCGCCGCGCCCCGACCCTACAGTGGGCGCCATGACCGGACACACCAGCGACGAAGTGGTGGGCAACCCCACCGAACCCCACGAGCACAGCGACGCCGAGAGCCTGCGTCACATTCCCCCCAGCTACGACCAGCGCGGCGTGGTGCAGGACAGCCCCGGCAACCCCGACATCGGCGTCGAGCACGGCGAACCCAACCGCCAGAAAGACCCGGAAAACGACAACGCCAACGACGGCGTGTAACCCGCTGCCCACGAAACAGGAAAGAGGCCCCATCCGGTATGGATGCGGGCCTCCTGATCTGTCGCTCAGCTCAGGGAACGACCTGCCGTCCTTCCGGGCCGTACTGCGCCAGCACGGCCTGCGCGACGGCGCCCGCCTGCCCGGCCCGCACGAGCGCCACGACCGCGCCGCCGAAGCCCGCGCCGGTCATGCGCGCCCCGAACACGTCCGGGTGCGCCTGAAGCAGCGCCACGAGCGCGTCCACCTGCGGGTGGCTGACGGCGTAGTCGTCGCGCAGGCTGGCGTGGCTGGCGTTCATCAGCACGCCGAAGCGCGCGGCGTCCACGTCGGCGGCCAGGGCGGCCTGCACGCGGGCGTTCTCGCTGACCACGTGCCGCGCCCGCTCGCGCAGCGGTTCGGGCAGCGCCTCCACGCTCTGGGGGTCCTGCACGTCGCGCAGTTCGGTCACGCCCAGCAGGCGGGCGGCCTCCTCGACCTGCGCGCGGCGTTCGTTGTAGCCGCTCTCGGCGAGTTTGCGCGGCACGCCGCTGTCGATGACCAGCACCTCGGCCCCGGCGGGCAGGGGCAGCAGGTGGCGTTCCAGGCTGCGGGTGTCGAGCAGCAGCATGGTCGCGCTGTTCGCCACCGAGCTGGCCATCTGGTCCATGATGCCGCACTGCACGCCCACGAACTCGTGCTCGACGCGCTGCGCGATCAGGGCGACCCGTTCGTCGCTGGCATCCAGGATGCCCAGGTCGCGCAGGCCGCGCAGCACCGCGACTTCCAGCGCGGCGCTGCTGCTGAGGCCCGCGCCCATCGGCACGTTCGACGTGACATGCACGTCCAGCCCGTCCGGCGCGCCGCCCAGCGCCAGCGCGCCCGCCACGTAGCGCGCAAATCCGTCCTGGGCGTTCCCGCCCACCGGGAAGGTGCTCTGTTCGTTCAGGTCGGCGGCGAACACCCGGTGCTCGCGCGTGCCGTTGGCCCCCAGAGCCACGGTCGTCATCTGCGGGATGGCGGTGGGCAACACGAACCCGCCCTGGTAGTCGGTGTGCTCGCCGAGCAGATTCACGCGGCCCGGCGCGCTCGCCGTCACCTGCGGCGCGCGGCCGAAGTGCTGCTCGAAGGTGGGAATGCTGGCGGAAGGGGTGGCGGGGGTGCTCACAGGTTCTCTCCGGCGGTGGGGGAGACGGCGCGCAGTTCGGCGGCGGCCGCCTCCGGGAATTTGTCGTTCGCGAACTCCCCGGCGCCCTGCTCGGTCCCGGCGAGGTACTTCATGCGGCCCGGCGCGCGCAGGTACGGGTAGATCTCGATGTGCAGCGGGAACGCCGGGTGCGGTCCGTCCAGCGGCGCCTGATGCACCGTCAGCAGGTACGGCATCCGCACGCCGAACAGCCCGTCCAGGCGCAGCAGGGCGTCTTTCAGGGTGCGGGCGAGGCTGGCGCGCTCCCCGGCGCCCAGTTCGGACAGGAGGCTGACCGGGCGGGTGGGCAGGACCCACGTCTCGAAGGTGTAGCGCGCGAACGGCGGCACGACGCTCAGGGACTCGCCGTCGTCGTGGACGATCCGCTCGCCGCTCTCGCGTTCCCCGGCCACGAAGTCCGCCATCCACGGGCGGCCGTTCTGCGTGTGGTATGCCTCCATCTGCGCGGTCATGCGGGCCTGCACGGGCGGCACGTGATCGTAGGCGTAGATCTGCCCGTGCGGGTGGTGCAGCGTCACGCCGACCTCCACGCCCCGGTTCTCGAAGGCCAGGACACTGTGAATCTGCCCCGTGCCCGCCAGCCGGGTGGTGCGGTCGGCCCACACGCCCAGCAGCAGGTCCACCTGCGCGTCCGTCAGGTCACTCAGGCGGCCCTGGGCGCTCTGGCTGAACACCACGACCTCGCACTTGCCCACGCCCGCGCGCGTCCCGGCCGGGCCCTGTGGCGGCGTGGGCGCGTTCAGGGTCAGGCTGGGAAAGCGGTTGTCGAACACCGCGATGTCGTACCGGCCCTGCGGCAGTTCCGTGGGGTGCGCGGGGTCGCTGGTGGGCGCCAGCGGGTTGTACTCGGGCGGCGGCAGGAACGTGCGCCCCATGCGGTGCGCGGCGTACATGACCCACTCGCCGCGCAGCGGGTGCCAGCGCATCAGCGGGCGGGCGTCCACCGGGTCCGGGCTGGGGCTGGGAATCTCGCCGCGTACCTCGACCGGCTCCAGGCCGTACAGGGTCAGGGCGCGCCCGTCGGGTTTCGTGAAGTCCTGCGCGTGCAGGGCAGCTGGGGCCTCGGTAGGGGTGGTCATTTCTGGGCCTCACGGTAGGAGTGCGGGGCCAGCGGTCGGCCCTGGGCGTCCGGCGCGGGCCGGTCGGTCAGGTTGAACTCGCCGCGCGAGAAGTGCGTGACGGCCGCCCCGCCGCGCAGGCTCAGGCTGACCGGGCGGTCCGGCGTGCTGACTTTCAGGCAGCGGCGCAGCAACTCCAGGCCCTCGTCGTTCAGCAGCGCGATGGGGTCGCTGCTGGCGCGCAGACCGCCGATTACGTCCAGCATCCCGGCAATCGCCTCGCGTTCGGGCGTGCTGAGCATGCTCAGTTCGCGGCGGCAGATCGCCACGTCCGGGTCCGGCTGGTACCACGCGCTCTGATACCAGCGGCTCAGGGCGGTGTGCAGCGCGTTGCGGGCGCTGGGGCCGGTCGCGTCGCCCAGCCACACCCGCCGGGACTCCTCGTCCCAGATGGGCGCCACGTCCGGCCCGGTGCGCATGGCGTCCACCACGCCGATACTCTGCGCGAGCGGCGCGCCGCACCCCAGGATGAACGCGTCCGGCCCGGCCCCCTCGCGGAAGGCCTCGATGCCCATGCGGTACGCCCCGGCGCGGCCCACACTGGGGTCGTGCCGCACGCCGGGCAGCGACGCGCCGTACAGGAAGTCGATCTTCAGGTACGTGTACCCCCAGCCGCGCACGGTCGCGCCCAGGTTCCGCAGCCACGCCAGCACCTCCGGGTGGGTGGTGTCCAGCGCGTAGTACGGCCCGCCCCAGTTCTGCCCGACCGGGAGCGGCTGGCCGTCCTCGCCGCGCAGCATCCAGTCCGGGTGCTGCGCGAACAGCTGCGAGGTCGGGGACGCCAGGAACGGCGCGAGCCAGATGCCCGGCGTGAACCCCAGCGCCCGCAACCGCTCCGGCAGGTCACGGGCGTGCCCGCCGAAGTGCGCCGACGGCAGTTCCCAGTCGCCCAGGTCCGCCTGGAAGCCGTCGTCGAGCTGGAACACGTCGAAGTCCAGGCCCTGCTCGCGGGCCAGTCGGGCGTTGTCCAGCATGGCGTCCAGCGTCACGGCGCGGTAGTACGAGTACCACGAGCACCACACCCGCAGCGGCGCGGGCGTCCGCGCGTGCATGGCCGAGCCCAGCTGCGCCGCGTGCGCTTCCAGCGTGGCGATCACGTCCGGCGTCTCCTCCCACAGCACCCCGACCTCCGGGCCTTCCAGGCGGCAGGTGACGGTCACGTGGTCGCCCTGCGCGCGGGCCTCCCACTGCACGAAGGTGCGCGTCGCGTCCAGCGCCCCGCCCACCCAGCCGCTGCCGTCCTCGCGGGCCAGGGCCAGCACGGTATGGCTGCGCCACACGCCTGCCTCGCCGCCCGGCGCGAAGCCCGGATCGTGTCCCTGCTCGACCTGCCAGTGGTGCGCCGGGGCCACCTGCCGCGCTGTCAGCGGGTGCAGTTCCGCCTCACTCCAGGACTGGAACCCGCTGATCAGCACCTTCAGGCCCGCCGGGGCCTCGTTCACCGTCCACTTATGCATCCTGCTCTCCTTCCAGCGGCTGGCCTGCTTCGACCGGCCGCACCACGAAACTCACCGGCGGCAGCGTGGTTCCGTTCCACTCCACGGGCTCCGGATTCCAGTTCTGCACCAGCAGCTGCCCGGCCCGGCGCGACACGCGCACCCCCTCGGGCACCGGCAGCACCGGCACGCCCGCCTCGCCCAGCACGCCTTCCAGCACCGCCCCGATCAGGGCGTCGCTGTGCGCGCCGATCACGGTCACGTTCCCGCGCCGGATCACGGCCGCCTGACCGTCCAGCGGGCCACCCCGGTAGTGCGCCAGCGCCTGCGCGCCGCTGAGGCGGTAACTTTCCGCCCAGGTGGACGCCTCGAAGGTGCCGCTCAGGTCGCCCGCGCCGCTCACGGTCTGGCGCAGCGTGGGCCGCAGGCTGTCGTACTGCAGCAGGCGCGCCCCCACCAGTTCCGACAGCGGCCCGAACTGCCCATCCGACCAGGTTTCCCCGCCCGGCGTGCGGAACGCCGTGCGCGGCCCGCACACCAGCTGCGCGCCCGCGTTCACGGCGTCCGTCCAGCGCGCCGCACGCCCCGCGCTGACCAGCGTGATGGCCGGCGCGACCACGACCGCGTAGCCGCTCAGGTCGGCGTCGGCGTGAATCACGTCCACGTCGATGCCCAGGCGGCGCAGCGCCATGTAGTACGTGACGGTCTGCGTCCAGTAGTTCAGGCCCTGCGCGTGCGGCTGCTGATCGTAGATCCACAGGCTCTCGTAGTCGTGCAGCAGCGCCACGCGCGCCGGGACCGGCCCCACCGGGAAGGCGGTCTGGTCCAGCGCCGCGACCTCCGCGAAGCCCCGGTCCGGCGTCTCGTCGTGGCGCAGCAGGCCCGAGTGCATGACCTCCTGCGCCATGGTCGCCGCGCGCCAGCGGAAGTAACTCACGACGTCCGCGCCGTGCGCCCACGCCTGCGCCGTCCACAACGCCACCGCGCCGTCAGCGGGCATGGGGTTGTACGGCGCCCAGTTCACCTGCCCGCACTGCTGCTCCATGACCCACGGGCCGTCCGGCGTGCCCGCCCCGTCCCGGCCCAGACGCTCCCCACCGCTCAGCAGACCCCGGTACAGGTCGTGGTTGAAGCCCACGAGGTCCGGATGCCCGGTCCGCGCGTAGCGGGTCCGGAGGTCCTCGCCGATGCCGGGCGGCGCGAACAGTTCCAGCATCCCGGTCGGGTAGTTGTCCCAGGTCACGAAATCCAGGCCGCGCGCCACGTCGTAGTGGTCGAAGCCCGACTCGAAGATCATGAAGTTGTGCGTGACGAAGCGCCCCGGCGACAGCTCGCGCAGCAGCTCGACCTGCTCGGCCTGGAACTCGCGGATCATGTCCGACGCGAAGCGGTTGTAGTCCAGCACGTGTGACGGGTTCACCTCCGTCACGGTCAGGATCGGGGGCCGGACCTGCGCCCAGTCCGTGTACTCCATGCTCCAGAACACGTTGCCCCACGCGGCGTTCAGGGCGTCCAGCGTGCCGTACTTCTCGCGCAGCCACTCCGGGAAGCGCGCGGCGCTCGCCCCGCCGTAACTGCGGCTGGTGGCGTGGCATCCGAACTCGTTGTCGGTCTGCCAGCCCGCCACGGCCGGATGCTGCCCGTACCGCTCCGCGATGGCGCGCGTGATGCGCCGCGAGTGCTCACGGAAGACCGGCGACGCGAAATCGTAGTGCCGCCGCGACCCGAACTCGCGCACGCGACCCTGATCGTCGAACGCCAGGATCTCCGGGTGCGCGCGGATCAGCCACGCGGGCGGGGTGGGCGTGGGCGTGCACAGCACCACCCGCAGGCCCTCGGCGTGGTACGCCTCGACGGCGTCGTCCAGCCAGCCCCACTCGAAGGTGCCGGGAAGCGGTTCCAGGCGGCTCCAGGCGAACTCGGCCAGTCGCACGAAGCTCAGGCCCAGCTCACGCTGCATCCGCGCGTACACCGGGGGGCGGTCCTGCGGAACGTGCTCCGGGTAGTCGCAGGTGCCGAGAAGAAGATGAGAGAAAGAAACGTCAGCTTGGGTCATGAACTCGTCCTTACGGGCAGGCTCCGGGGTGCGGGGGCCTGTGGAAACGGGAAAACCGGATGAACAGACGGGGAACGCGGGGGTAGGCGGGGCGCCAGGGGAGAGGCCGGGCACCACGACCCGGCCGCCGCCCTCCGGGGGTCAGTCCTTGACGGCGCCGCCCGCGATGCCCGCCACGAAGTGCCGCTGCAACGCCAGGAACAGCATCAGGAACGGAATGGTGGCGATCGCCGTGCCCACCATGATCCCGCCCCACGACACGCGCGTCAGGCCGATCAGGGTGCCCAGCGCCACCGGCATGGTGTAACTGTCCTTGTTGGTCAGGACCAGCAGCGGCCACAGGTAATCGTTCCAGGACGCCAGGAACAGCAGGATCGCCAGCGCAGCCATGGCCGGCCGCACGACCGGCAGCGCGATCTGCCAGAAGGTGCGCCACTCGCTGGCCCCGTCGATCCGCGCGGCGTTCAGCAGGTCGGTCGGGACCGTCTGGAACGCCTGACGCATGTAGAAGATCCCGATGGTGTTCGCCAGGGTCGGCAGGATCACCGCCCAGTACGTGTTCGAGATCTGCATGTCGCGCGCCACCATGATGAACTGCGGAATGATCGTCACGAACGTCGGGATGGTCAGGGTCGCCAGGATCAGCCCGAACAGCCAGCCCTTGCCGGGAAAGTCGAACTTCGCGAACGCGTACCCGCCCATGGAGGTCAGCAGCATGCTGAACACCGTGTACAGCGACGCGATCACCACCGAGTTCAGCAGCGCCCGCAGGTAGTTCGTGTCGGCCTGAAGTCCCCGGAAGTTCTCCCCGAACGCCCCGCCGAACCACAGCGGCGGGTTCGCGCTGAAGATCGCGCTTTCCGGGTGCGTGCTGAACACCGCCATCATCCACAGCGGCGCCAGGAACAGCGCGGCCAGCGGAATCAGCGCCAGGTGCAGCCAGAAGGCCTTGATGCGGTTGCGGGCCTTCACGCCCGCCTTGTCCTTGGGTGCCTGCATGGCGGTCGTCATTCGTCCCTCCCGAACAGGCGCAGCTGCACCACGCTGAAGATCGCCGCGATGGCCGCGACCGTGTACGCGATCGCGCTGGCGTACCCGAAGTTGAAGGAGCGGAAGCCCTGCTGGTACAGGTACGTCCCGAGCGTCATGGTGGAGTTGCCGGGGCCGCTGTTCGTGATCAGCGCCGGTTCCGTGAACAGTTGCAGCGTGCCGATCACGCTGAGCACCAGACAGAACAGCAGGCTGGGGCGCAGCAGCGGCAGCGTGATCTTCCAGAACTGCTGCCAGGGCGTGGCGCCGTCGATGCTGGCCGCCTCGTACACGTCCTCGCTGATGCCCTGCAGGCCCGCAAGCAGGATGATGGCGTTGTAGCCGGTCCAGCGCCACGTCATGGCGAGGATCAGGACCGTCATGGCCGGCCCGGACTGGTTCAGCCAGTCCACGGCGGGCAGGCCCAGGCCGGTCAGGCCACGGTTGACCATGCCGAAGTCCGTGTTGAACAGCAGGCGGAACACCGCCGAGTACGCCACGGTCCCCACGACCAGCGGCGCGAAGAACGCGAACCGGAACCACCCGGCGGCCTTCAGGAGTTTGCTGTTCAGCGCCACGGCCAGCACCGTCGCCAGCGACAGCATCAGCGGCACCTGAATCACCAGGATCACCAGGGTGTTGCGCAGCGCCGTGCGGAAGAATTCGTCCTGCACGAGTCGAGACCAGTTCGCCAGTCCGAAGGGAGCGGTGTCACCCAGGCGCGAATCCTTGAAGCTCATCATGAAGGAACTGAGGATCGGCCACGCCCAGAACGTCAGGAAGATGATCAGGTAGGGCAGGATGAACAGGTAGGGGGCCTTGGGCGTGCGGGCCCACCATCCGGCTTTCCGGACGGGGTGCGGCCGGGCGGGTGGCTGCGGAACTGTGGTCATGGGTACCTCTGTGGAACGCGTGCGGGGCGGAAGGACGACCGCCGGAACGGGGGAGCGGGGCGGGGAGGACGGCGCCCATGGTGCGCGCCGCTCTTCCCGCCCCGTCTCATGTGCTCAACCGGTCAGACCGGGGATTTACTTGGCGACCGGCAGGCCGGTGGCGCTGGAGATCTTCTTGGCGGCGTCGTCCAGGGCCTCCTTGGCGGTCTTGTACTTGCCCTTGATGTAGTCGGCCTGCACCACGATCATGACCTGACGGGCGTCCTGGAAGTACTGGGTGCCGCGCGCCTGGGGCACGTCGCCCAGCGTGTCGAGGATGGTCTGCCAGACCTTCTGGTTGCCCCAGTACGGCTGCGCGACCTTCACGTAGGAGTCCTTGGTGGCCGACAGCAGGCTGGGCACCAGACCCTGGCTCTTGAGCATGGTCACCTGACCGTTGGTGGTGGCCAGGGCGTTTTCCATGAAGGCGTACGCGGCGGCCTTGTTCTTGCTGCTGGAGGGCAGGGCCAGGGCGCTGCCGCCCAGGTTCGCGGCGCGCACGCCGCCGGCCTTGTTGGCGGGCATGGGGTACACGCCCCACTTGCCCTTCTGGTCGGGGGCGTTCGTACGGATGGTGCCCTCGTACCACGCGCCGAACATGGCGCTGGCGCTGCGGCCCGCCTTGAAGGACGTGATCTGGCCGCCCCAGTCGCCGGTCGCGACGACCTGCGCGTCGTACAGTTTCTTGATGGTGGTCAGGGCGTCCACGCAGCCGGTCTTGTTGACCGTGACGCTGGTGCCGGCGTTGTCGAAGTAGAAGCAGTTGTTCTGGTTGGCGAGCATGCGGAACCACTCGTCGTCCTGGCCGTTGGCGACGACGCCCATCTTGACCTTGCCGTCGAACTTGGCGTTGACCTTCTTGCCGGCGGCGATGAAGTCGTCCCAGGTCTTGATGGCGTTGGCGTTCACGCCTGCCTGCTGGTACAGGTCACGGCGGTAGAAGATCACGACGGGGCCGGAATCCCAGGGCATCGCGAAGCGCTTGTTGCCGGCCATCAGTTCGGTCCACTTGAACGCCGGGAAGTTCTTGGCGAGCTTGTCGGCGCCCAGGGTGTTCAGGTCGGTGAAGCAGTTGGGGAAGCGCGCCCAGAACACTTCGGCCTCGTTGTTCTCGATGGAGTACACGTCGGGCATGTCGGCGCCGCCGGCCGCGCAGCCCGCCAGGCCACGGTCGTACACGTTCTGGTTGCCCAGGTCGACCACGTTGACCTTCACGTTGGGGTACTTCTTGTTGAAGCTGGGGATGGTGCTTTCGAGCGCCTTGGCGGCGGCGTCCCAGGACCAGACGGTCACGGTGCCGGACAGGCTCTGCGCGGAGGCGGCGGAGGCGAGGGCAAGGGCGGTCAGCAGTGCGAGTTTCTTCATGGGCATCCTCCGGGGATGGGTGGGAAGGGACAGGGTTGGGGTGAAGCTGGGGTGGGGCGGAAGAGCGTTACACGAGATGCAGTTCCGGGATGGCGCGGCGCAGTTCCGGGGGTGGAGCGGGACCGCTGCGGTCGCTGACGAGGGTGCTGATGCGGTCGGTGGGCGCGATCAGCGCGCGGCTGATCCGGCCGAGTTTGCTGTGGTCGGCAACGACCACGATCTCGCGGGACTGCTGCACCATCACGCGCTTGATCTCGGCTTCCTCGTGGTTGGCGTTCGTCACGCCGTGCTCGGCGTGCACGCCGTTGCAGCCCAGGAACAGCCGGTCGGCGTGAATGTGGCGCAGCACGTCCAGCGCGTAGGGACTGACCAGCGAGTGCTGCAGCGGGCGCAGGGTGCCGCCGGTCACGATGACGCGCACGCCGGGCAGCCGCTCGAGTTCCAGCGCGATGTTCAGGCCGTTCGTGACGACCGTCACGCCCTGCAGGGTGGGGGACACGGCGCGGGCGACCTCGGTGGTGGTGCTGCCCACGTCGATGAACACGGTCTCGCCGTCGCGGATCAGGGCGGCGGCGGCCCGCCCGATGCGGCGCTTGGCGGCGCTGTGCTCCAGCCGGGTCTCTTCCAGGGGCGATTCGCGGCGCACGTCGGTGGGCAGGCGGACGCTGCCACGGGTGCGGCGGACCTGCCCGGCGTCCGCGAGGACTTTCAGGTCACTGCGGACCGTCACCTCGGAAACACCCAGAATTTTCGAAAGTTCCGTAACCGGCAACTCGCCATGTTGTTTCACGAGCGAGACAATCTCGCTTCTGCGCACGTCGATCAAGGCAGCCCCCTGATGTACTGGATTTCGATACTTTCGAAGTTTACGGTTTCCTCATGCTCGCGTCAAGAGTCTGACCGGGCGTCGCACTCTGCGCATCCCGCTGCGCCCCCCGAACCCCGTTTTTTTCCAGGGACAGAACAACCCCCCGGCTCCTGCGAACCGGGGGGCATGAAATGCGTATCAGGCGATCAGCGGACGTCGACGAGTTCCACATCGAAGATCAGGGTCGCGCCGCCGGGAATCACGCCGGGCACGCCCGCCGCGCCGTAGCCCAGGCTGGCCGGAATGGTCAACTTGGCCTTGTCACCCACGTTCAGCTGCGCGATGCCCTGATCCCAGCCCTGAATCACGTAGCCCACGCCCAGCGGAAACTCGATCGGCTCGCCACGGTCACGGCTGGAATCGAACTTCTGCCCGTTCTCCAGCATGCCGGTGTAGTGCACGCGCACCATCTTGCCGGCCTGCGCCGGAGCGCCGTTGCCCTCAAAGTACTTCTCGACCTTCAATCCGTTGCCTTCAGCAGTCATGCGCGACAGGGTAACGGTTCCAGTACCCTTCCCGCCACCCAAACTGAAGTGACCATGAAGACACTGACCCGGCGGCCCCCACGCCAGCCCTCCCGCCGGCCCTCCCACGACCCGGAAGACAGCGGGCCGGAATGCTAGCCTCTGGGTCCGTGACGCCTGCCCCCCCCACCTCCCCCCAGCCGCCCGCCGCCCACCGCACGGACAGCGCGTGGCGGCGCTGGGTCCTGGGCGGCCTGCTGCCGGCCTACCTGATCACCACCTTCGGCGCGACCCTGGCCCGCGTGGACGGCGACTCCATGAACGACACCCTGCGCACCGGCGACGTCCTGGTGCTGCTGAAATACCCACGCTGGCTGCGCGCCTGGGGCTTGCCCGGCGCGTACCCGCGCCGGGGCGACCTGCTGATCTTCAAGGCGCCCCCCGACAGCGACTACGCCTTCAGCTCACGCCTGGGCCTGCGCTACCGCCCCTACAACGTCAAACGCATCCTGGGCCTGCCCGGCGACACGGTCGCCATCCGGGACGGACAGGTCATCCTGAACGGCCGCCCCCTGGCCGAAAGCTACGCCAGTGAGGGCTTCGTGGCCGACCAGCCGGCCCAGACCGTCCCGCCCGGCAAGGTCTGGGTGATGGGCGACAACCGCCGCCTGGGCGCCAGTCTGGACAGCCGCGCCTACGGCCCCGTCGATCTGCGCGACGCCGCTGGCCCCGCCGACCTGCGCCTGTGGCCCCGCCCCGGCCTCGTGGCCCGCTGACCGGCCCCTGACGCCCGACCCGGCATGACGTTCACACACGCCAACCGGGCCGCTCATGCACCGCTGATACGGTGCCCCTCATGAAGGTTCTCACCACTGCCCTCCTTGCCCTGACCCTCCCGGCCGTCGCCGCCGCGCAGACGCCCGTCACGCTCGTTCCCCTGAACGCCCCAGAACTCCCCTTCAGCGTCAGCATGCCCAAAGGCTGGCTGGGCGTGAACTTCGAAGACGGCGCGCTCGGCGTGAGCGCCGTGTCCGCCAAGGCCCCCCCCGCCACCCTGATCCGCCTGCTGTACGCCGCGAAAACCGGCACCCCCGCCGCCGCCAGCGAATTCCAGAAATTCGAACAGGGTGTGAAAAGCACCGGCGCCAGCCTCAAGCAGACCGCCAGCCGCACCGTCGGCTACGGCGGCGTGCAGGGCGTCGAACGCACCTACGCCCTCACGCACGCCAAAGGCAAACTGAGCATGCGCGTCTGGTACGGCATCGGCGCCAGAAACCTGTACTCCTTCCAGCTGACCGACACCCCCCAACGCTTCACGGCCGCCAGCGCCACCTTCAGCAGAGTCCTGGCGACCGTCAAATTCCGCTGAGCTGAAGGCCCACAGACAGACCCGGAGTGAATGGTGTCGGCAGCCCGTTCACTCCGGGTCTGCCTCATCCGGACTGCCGTCTGTTTCGCCAACAATCCGGAACCCGTTTTTCTCCCACTCTGCGGAGCAGCTCTACGAGTCGCATCCGCTCGGACCCAACGGGCTGTACAGCCCGTTCAATCGGAGTCCGTATCAGACGAGCAGTTCGTACGCCGCGTCGCGGGTGCCGCTGCCCAGTTTGCGCAGCAGGCCGTCCTGCACCAGGCGGCGCAGCGTGCGCCACGCCTGCTGGGTGGTCAGGCCGCAGGCCTCGCGCAGGTCCACGTTCCGCACGCGGCCCCGCTCGCGGGCCAGGGCCAGCGCGATGGCGCGCACCTCGGCGGCGCTGGGGCCAGACTCGTCACGCGGAACGCGGGCCGCGCGTTTCGGGCGCCCGGCAGCCTCCGGGGGTGGGGGAGACGTGACCGGCGCCGGCCGGGCACCGCCGACGGTGCCTGCCGGTTCCTGCTGCGCCAATCCCTGCTGCGCCAATCCCTGCTGCGCCAATCCCTGAGGCGCCGACCCCGGATGGGCCGATCCCTGAAGGGCCGGTGGCGGGGTGGTCGGCGCCACCGCCTGCACGGGCACAACCGCCTCCGGCAGCGGCTGGGCGGCCGGCACGACCCGTTCGCGGCCCAGGGCGCGGCGCACCTCGTCGCTCAGGACATACGCGATGCCGCGTCCCACGCCCGCCTTCACGATCAGGCCGTGATCCTCCATGCCCCGCAGCAGCCGGGGCGTGCGGTCCTCAGGCAGTTGCAGCGCGCGGGCCAGGACGGCGCGGGTCGCCTCGCCCTCGCGGGCCAGCAGGCTCAGGACGATCAGCACGTCCAGCGACAGCGTCTGCATGTCCTCCTGCTTGCGCGCCACGAAGCGCACGAATTCCGCGTCGAAGCCCGGCGAGTGCAGCGCCAGCGTCACGGAATCCGGGTACGTCGTGAATTCCGGCGGTTCCTTGCCGTGCCGCAGCATCAGGGAGTACATCTTGTCCACGCCCACCCCGGCCCGCTCGACCAGTCCCAGGCGGGCCAGGACCTCGGCCAGCAGCGGGTTGCGGCGCTTGGGCTGGTGGCGCAGGATGTTGCCCGGCGTGATCCCGCCCGGCAGTCCGCCGGGGTTCATGATCTCCAGCCGGTCCGGGAAGTGATGCACATGCACCGCGTCCCGCAGGCGGTAATCGCGGTGCGTCAGGGCGTTCAGCAGCGCCTCGCGGTACACCGCCTCGTCCTGATCCCACACCTCGATGCGGAACAGGCCCACCTGCACCGGCGTGAACCGGTTCCTGGCCTGAATCAGTTCCGCCAGCCGGGTCAGCAGCGCCGGGATGGGCCGCAGCAGGTCCTCGCGGAACTGGAATTCCACGTCCGGCGTGTGGTGATGGTAGAAGCACACCTCGGCCTGCGGGACGTGCGCCCGCAGCGCCGCCGGGGTGCCGGCCAGCAGGATCGCGGCCAGGGTGGGCCGCAGCGCCCCGCCGCTCGGAACGAGCAGGCCCAGCTCCTGAAGGAAATCCAGGTCCGGCAGGTTCGACGCGTTCGCCCGGCGCCCCAGCCCACGCAACCGCGCGACCTCGGCCGGGTCCAGGTCCGCCAGGGACGCGTCCGGCGGGACGACCGCCGTGAAGTCCTGGTCCGCCACCGGTTCCGCCTCGCCGGGCGTGACCGGCACGAGGTGCGCGCCGTCCCAGGCGATCACCGACCCGTCCGGCGCGGCCAGCACGTACGGCGCCTGCGGCACGAATACCGCCAGCACCCGCGCCCCGCCCGGCAGCCGGTGGTGCTGCACGTTCACCGTCAGGCGACCGCCGGACAACTCGAAGATCGCGTGCGTGACCATCAGCGGGTGCAGTTCTCCCGCGTCGCGCACCGTGCCGGGCGGCAGGTCCAGCACGTCCACGCCCACCAGCACCGTCCCGCCGCGCGCGTTCGCCAGCCCCACGGCGTAGCGGGCCAGTTCCTCGGGAGAGACGTTCAGCGGCAGGTGAATGCACGTCGGCCCGGCCGGAGGCAGCACCCCCAGCGGCGAAATGGCGTCAGCAGCGTCCAGCGTCACAATCGGCCACTATACATCGCCCGGCCCGGCCGGGGTTCCCGCGACCGCACCTTTCCCGGCCGGGCGCAGCCACCAGCGTTCCGCGCGCACGCCCCCCACCCCGGACGCCGGCAGCCACACCAGGGCCGCCCGCGCGCCACTGCCCCACAGGACCGCTGCCTGCCCGAACGCCCCGCCCAGCGCCGCCACGTCCCGCAGCGAGATCCCGGTCAGGATCAGGGTCGGTTCCTGCCAGTCGCCGTCACCGTTCACGCCGTCCAGGGAGGACCAGCGCGCCGCCGCGACCCGCAGCCGCGCCTGCGCCGCCCGGTTCGCCGCGCGGTCCTGCGCCTGCCCGGCCGGATTCCACGCGGTCACGACCCCCCAGCGGGCCGCGGCCCAGGCGGGTCTGAAGCCGGGCAGCCGCTCCGCGCCCAGCGTCACGCGCTGCGCCGCCACGCCGTAGTGGGACGCCAGGAACGCCGCGCGCAGCCCTTCCGCGGGCCGACCGGCACCGGTCGGGTTCAGTGGGTGACGGTGGCGCTCAGGTTCACGATCTGCGCGTTGCGGTAACGCAGCACCAGACTGACCTTCTGCCCGGCCCGGAACGTGCCGCCCAGCACCACGCGGTACCCGGTCGAGGCGTTCAGGGTCAGCGTTCCGGGCACCGGCACCGCCGGCACGACCTGACAGCTCGGGGCGCAGCGCATCAGCCGGGCGCGGCCCACGCTGCTCCAGACGCCCGTCAGCTCGTCGGATTTCGGGACGATCAGCGTCCCGGTCAGCAGCGCCCCTCCCTGGGTGGGCTTGAGGATCAGGGTCCGCGAGGTCGCGGCCTGCGCCGGTCCGGTCAGCAGCAGGGCGGCCGCCCCGCACAGCAGTGGCCATCGTTTCACTCGGTGTCCTCCAGTGCGCCGTCCTCGCCGGACCCGTCGTCCGGGGTGTCCGGCGCGTCCACGTCGGTCTTCATGATCTCGCGCAGCACGCTGGTCGCGAAACTGCCGCGCGGCAGCGTGAAGGCGGCCGTGAACCCGTCGTCCTGCGGGGTCACGCTCACGTCCTCCGGGAACACCCGCGTCAGGCGGCGGTCGCCCTTGCGCGACGAGAACATCCCGGCCGACAGGCCCAGCGCCGCCAGCGCCTCCTGCTCCAGCTCCCCGGCGTCCAGTGTCAGGGGTTTGACCTTCTTGCCGAACAGCGTGCCGGTCGCGCTGACCTCGCCCCGCAGCGCGCGCGGCGTCTCCTGCGCGGCGTCCTCCACCTGAAACACGCCGCCCGTGTCGTGCTTCTTGGCCATGTCCCCGGCCAGCAGTCCGTCGAACACGCCGCGTTCCAGGCGCAGGTTCACGAAGCCGTTGAACACCACGCTCTGGAGCGCCGTCGTCAGGAACCGCCGCACGCGCGGATCGCGCACCCGCGACTCGCCCCGCACGACCCGCAGGCCCTCCTCGGCGTTCAGGCCGCCCAGTCCGAACCGCTGCGGTCCGAAGTAGTTCGGCACGCCCCGCGCCGCCAGCAGTTCCAGGGTGTGCCGCGCGGCGTCCGCCTGACCGGCCGCGCCGCGCACCCGCACCACGAACCGGTTGGCGCGCAGGTGCCCCATGCCCAGCTTGTTCGTGTGCCGGGTCACCTGCAACACCCGCACGCCGTCGAGCGCGAAGGCCGGCAGGCGACCCTCGACCTTGCCCGGCAGGCTGATCCACTGCGTGGTCACGGCGTGCCGGTCCTTCAGGCCAGCCACGCCGATGTCCCGGTCGCGCACGCCGATCTGCCCGCCCAGTTCCCTCAGGACGTGCGCGGTCGTGTGACCGGTCTTCTCGAACTGCACGAACAGGTGCTCGCCCTCACCGGACGGCAGGTACAGAGGCACTTCCTCCACACGGAAATCGCCGGGTTCCTGGCGGAGCACTCCGCCGGTTCCCGGCCCTTCTGTCAGGGCGCGCAGCGCCGACCAGTCAAACACCAGACTCACGATGAAGCCCACCATACCCCGAGTTTTCCGTGCCGGAGTGAAAAAACCCGCAAAAGCGTGAACGGCCCTTCATGAGCCGGGCGGCCCACCGACCCGGCCGGCGGCCGCCCCGCACCCGCCCGGATCAGTTCAGGACGCGGCTCTCGGCGCGGGCCGGGGGAGTCCAGTCCGCGCGGAACAGGTGGGCCTCGTCGGCCCGCAGCGGCGCGTACCAGACCCGCACCCCGCTGTCCTGCGCCGTGACCGGCAGCAGCGCCTCCTGCCCGGACCGCAGTTCCAGCAGCGGCGTGCCGCCCGGCCCGCGCACCCGGTACCACGCGTTCAGGCCCGCCGGGGACCACCCGGCCAGCCGCAACGCCCGGCCCGACACGTTCTTCAGGTACGCGCCCTGCTCGGTCACCGTGACGCTCAGGTCCGGCCACTCGGGCGTGACCGTGCGGTTCCAGCGCACCTGGAAGCCCAGCGGCGCGCGCCGGTGCAGCGGCGGGGTCAGCAGCGCCCCCAGCAGCCCCGCCGCGCCCGCCAGCAGCAGCGAGGCGGCCAGCGGCAGCAGCGCCCCCTGCCCGGCGACCGGGGCCGGGGGCAGCGCCGTCAGCAGCCCGGCGCCCAGCACCACGCCCACCAGCGGCCACCCGGCCTGCGCCCAGCGGCCCGGCAGCTCTGCCGGGGCCGGCACGAACGCGGCGGGCGCGAACTCCGAGAGCAGCAGCAGCGCCGCGCCCACCCCGAACAGCGCCGGCAGGTCCAGCAGCGGCGCCAGCAGCAGCAGCGCCAGCCCCGGCACCCCCCACCACGCCTGCGCGGGCCGCAACGACAGCCGCGCCGCGCGCCCCACCCGCGCCAGCCAGTACACGGCGATCAGCGCCAGCGCCAGCAGCAGCGGCCCGCTCACAGGCCCCCCGTCCGGCTCATACGGACTCCGATTGAATGGGCTGCACAGCCCGTTCAATCCGAGCGGATGTGAGAAGGAGAGAAACGGGTTCCGGACGTGGAGCCGGCAATGCGGTGAAGTTCCGGATTGTTGGCGAAACACACGGAATCCGTATCAGGTGCGCCACGGACGCCCACCCTGCCCGGTCACGGCCGGTCGGATCACTGCGGCCCCTTGCGGTGACGGCCCAGGCCCGCCGCGACCCCACCACCCGCGCCGGGCTGCGGGACCGGCAGCGGCGCCGGCGCGTCCGGAGCGACCGGCGCGGGCGGGGCGCTCAGGACGCCCGGCTGCCCGTGCCGCGTGACCTCGAAGGCCAGATGTCCGATCTCGTCGCGCAGGATGCCCTCCCAGGCGGTCTTGACGGCGTTCAGGCTGCCGGGCATGGCGAACACCACCGCGCCGCGCACCAGTCCCCCCACCGCGCGCGACAGCATGGCCGCCCCGCCCACCTGCTGGTACGACAGCATCCGGAACAGCTCCCCGAACCCCGGAATGGGCTTGGTGATCAGGGACTCCACGACCGGCACCGTCACGTCCCGCCCCGTGATGCCGGTCCCGCCGCTCGACAGCACCACCGTCGCCTCGCGCGCGAACGCCACGAGCGCCGAACGGATCTCGACCGCGTCGTCCCGCACCACCCGGTACGCGACCACCTCGTGCCCCCCTGCGCGCAGTTCGCCCAGCAGGTACTGCCCGCTCGTGTCGGTGTCCGGGGTGCGCGTGTCGCTGACCGTGAGGACCGCCACCCGCACCGACTGCGCGCCCGCCGCGCGGTGCGCGTCACTGGACGCCGCCCCGCCCGGCGTCGGCGAGGGCTCGGAGGCAGGGGGCGCAGCTTTACTCAGGTCGGTCATGCCGTCACGATACCCCGCTCCCGGCGCGTGAATGAGGGCAGATTCACGCATCCACCCGGTCGGGGGCGGGCGTGACCCCACGCCACCGGCAGGCGTTCAGCGCCCGGCGTTCAGGACGCTGCGGGCGCTGTCCGGCAGCACCGAGCGGTCGGAGGGCCGCAGCTGCGCCCGCGTGCGCCCCAGCGTGAGCGCCATGAACACGTCCGCCTGCTGCGCCAGGAACTCGCGGTAGCCGTCCTCGTGACCGCTGCGCACGCACTCCAGGGCCAGCAGGTCCAGCTGCCCCTCCAGTTGCCGCAGCGCCAGGAAACGCGCCGCGCCCGCCCCGCTGTCCCCCAGCGTCGCGCCCAGGTCCGGCAGTCTCTCCGGCCAGCGTTGCAGCAGCCGGGCGGCGCGGCGCACGTTCGGGTCCTCCAGCGTCAGGGCGCAGGCCCGGCACGGCTGCTCGCGGCTGGCCTCGCCGCACACCGGGCAGGGCCGCCAGCCCTGTTCCTCGCGCCAGCGCCGCGCCCGCGTGACCGCCTCGGCCGCCCGCAGCGCCGCGCCGCGCAGGTCCGGGCTGCGTTCGCTCTGCACGCCCTCGACCAGCTGCCGCGCCCGCGCGCGGTCCGGGGCGGGCAGCGGCGCGGGCGGGGGCGCCGTGACCGGCTCGCGCACCGACCCCACGCTGAAGCGGATCTCGCTGACCGGCTGGTCGGGCATCAGGGCGTTCAGGGCCTTCAGGAAGTGGTGACGCTGCATGCTCAGGTGGTGCGCGGTGGCGCTGTCGCGGACCTCCACGAACAGCGTCCCGCCCTGCTGCGTGCGCGGCCGGGTCAGGCGCGCGATCTCCGGCCCGACCGCCTGCGGCCACAGCAGGATGGACCGCGCCCGCTCGATCCCCCGCGCGATGCGGGCCGTGCCCAGCGTGGCGCCCATCAGTTCCCCCAGGGCGCGCGGGCCGCCCAGGCGTCGGCCGCGCGTCAAGCGCCCACCCCCGCCACCGGGGGCAGCTCTGTTTCCACCGCCGTTCCGTCCCCTGCCGTCGCCCCGTCCTCCACTGACAACCCGTCCTGCACGGCCGACCCGTCCTGTACTGCCGACCCGTCCGGCGTGAACCGCCCGGACTGCGCCCGCAGCGTCAGCGCCGCGCCGGGAGCGCGTTCCGTGCCGGTCACGATGGCCTGCGGCACGCTGGCCGCCAGTTCCAGCAGGAACGACCGGCGCACCGGGTCCAGTTCCGCCGAGAAATCGTCGATCAGCAGCACCGGCCGCTCCCCGAAGCGTTCGGCCAGCAGTTCCAGTTCCGCGCGGCGCAGCGCCAGCGCCACCGTGCGCCCCTCGCCGCGACTGGCGTACTCGCTGGCCGGGAAGTCCCCCAGGGTCAGCAGCAGGTCGTCGCGGTGCGGACCGGTGACGGTGCTGCCCCGCGCGAGTTCCTCGGCGCGGCGGGCCGCGAGGTCCTGCGCGTACGATTCGGGCGTCGTGGATTCCGTCAGGGTCAGCGTCAGGGGTTTGCGGCTGCCCAGCGCGGCGTTCGCCTCGGCCGCCAGTTCGTTCAGGCGCACCAGCGCGCGGCGGCGGAACAGCATGATCTCGCTGCCCAGACGCACCAGCGACTCGTCCCAGACGTGCATGGCCCATTCCTCGCCGCCACGCAGGGCCGCGTTCCGCTGCGACACCGTGCGGTCGTAGCGCGACAGCTGCTCGGCGTAGCGGGCGCTCAGGCGCGACAGCAGCGAATCCAGAAACGCCCGCCGCCCGGACGGCGACCCGAACACCATCTCGCTGTCCTCCGGGCGGATCCACACGGCGCTGCCGCGCGGCAGGTCCCCGGTGCGCACCCGCACGCCGTCCAGTTTCAGCTGCCGCCGCCCGCGCCCCAGTCCGACCTCCTGCACGCTCAGGCTGCCGCCGCTTTCCAGGTCGGCGCGCACGTACGCCTCGGTCTCGCCCTGCTGCACGAGCTGTTCCAGGCGGGTCACGTCGGTCAGGCCGGTCAGCGCCAGGTACGCCGCTTCCAGCAGGTTCGTCTTGCCGGCGCCGTTCTCGCCGAACACGCCGGTCACGCCCGCCGGAAACGCCAGCGTGAACGGCGCGAGGTTCCGGTAGTTCAGGGTGGACAGCGAGTCGAGACGCACCCCCGCATTCTAGAGCGCCGCCGCCCACGCACAGGGACAGGGGTCACAGGGTGAGGCGCGCAGGCTGAGGGTGACAGGTCCGAGGCTGGCAGGGTCGGGGGAGCGCCGCCGGGGCGACGGGGCGCGTGCCGGCCCGCACGGTACGCTGGCAGGCATGAGCGCCCCCACCTTCACCGAGTCGCCCACCCCGGACGCCCTGACCGCCTTCGGGGCCGGCCGCCTGCCGGGCCTGATCGGCATCCGCTTCACGCACGCCGAGGCGGGCCTGCTGCGCAGCGAACTGACCGTCCGCCCCGAACTGCTCGCCCCGAACGGCTTCCTGCACGCCGCGAGCGTCGTCGCGCTGGCCGACACCACCTGCGGCTACGGCACCCGCATGCTGCTGCCGCCCGGCGCCAGCGGCTTTACCACCATCGAACTCAAGAGCAACCACCTGGGCACCGCCCGCGAGGGCACCGTCCGCTGCGAGGCCCGCAAGGTCCACGCCGGCCGCACCACGCAGGTCTGGGACGCCGAGGTGACCGGCCCGGACGGCCACCTGATGGCCCTGTTCCGCTGCACGCAGGCCGTCCTGTACCCGAAACCCACCCCGGCCGGAGACTGACCTTGCCGCCCGCCCGCACCTTCCTGAATCACCCGGACCCCCTGACCCGCGAGGTCGCCCGCCACTACGCCTCGGGCGCGTTCCTGATGGACAACGGCGACGGCCTGATGTGGTACTCCGTCGAGAACCGCGCCGTCGTGCCGCTCACGGAACGCGACGGCCTGCACGTCGCCCGCCGCCTGCGCCGCGACCTGAAGCACTTCGAGCCGCGCGTGGACACCGCCTTCGCGCAGGTCGTCGCCGGCTGCCGGGGCGAACTGCCGGGCAGCGCGCCCCGCGACGGCGAGTGGATCAGCGACGAACTCGCCGCCCTGTACACCCACCTGCACGCGCAGGGACTGGCGCACTCCTTCGAGGTCTGGCGCGGCGGCGAACTGGCGGGCGGCGTGCTGGGCCTCGCGCTGGGCGGCGCGTTCATCGCCGAGAGCAAATTCCACCGCGTCACGAACGCCAGTAAGGCCGCCCTGATTCTCCTGGCCGCGCACCTGCACGCCCGAGGCTTCACGCTGCTGGACGCCCAGATCCAGAACCCGCACCTGGAGACGCTGGGCGTGCGCGAGATCGACAGCAGCACCTACGGCGAGCGGCTCGGCGCGGCCCTGCCGCTCGACGTCCGGCTGTAACCAGTCCTGCCCCGCAGAGGCTCCCGGCGCCCTTCCCCCTAGCCAAATCCTGCCCCTTCCCGCGCCGGGCGCTTACCCTCTGTGCATGACCGCACCCGCGCCCACCCCCGAACAGGCCGCCCTCCTGCGCGTCCTGATCTGCGACGAGATGAACCCCGGCAACCTGGAGCACGCCGGGTTCCAGATCGACTACCAGGGCAACATGGACCGCGCCGAGACGCTGCGCCGCCTGCCCGAGTACGACGCCCTGATCACCCGCAGCCGCACCAAGGTCGACCGGGAACTGATCGACGCGGCCGGCCCCCGCCTGAAAGTCATCGGGCGCGGCGGCGTGGGCGTGGACAACATCGACCTCGACTACGCCAGCCTGCGCGGCCTGCTGGTGCTGAACGCCCCGGAAAGCAACAACGTCTCGGCCGCCGAACTGGCCGTCATGCACCTGATGGCCGCCGCGCGCGGCCTGACCCGTAGCGACAGCCTGACCCGCGCCGGACAGTGGGACCGTAAGTACCTGGGCCTGGAACTCAAGGACAAGACCCTGGGCATCGTCGGGCTGGGCCGCATCGGCAGCATCGTCGCGGACCGCGCCCAGGGCCTGCGCATGAACGTCGTCGCCTTCGACCCCTACGTGCCGGACAGCAAGTTCGAGCGGCTGGGCGTCACGCGCGCCGCCACCCTGGACGAGCTGCTGGCTCAGGTGGACGCCATCACCGTGCATACCCCCCTGACCGACGAGACGCGCGGCATGATCGGCGCCGAGCAGCTCGCCCGCCTGAAGAAGGGTGCGGTCGCCGTGAACGCCGCGCGCGGCGGCATCATCGACGAACAGGCCCTCGTGGACGCCCTGCACAGCGGCCACCTGTTCGCCGCCGGGGTGGACGTGTTCGTGGACGAACCCCCCACCCCGGACCACCCCTTCCTGGGCGCCCCGAACCTGGGCATCACCGCGCACCTGGGCGCCAACACCTTCGAGGCGCAGGAACGCGTGGGCGCCGAGATCGTCTCCCGCGTCCTCGACGCCCTGCACGGCGACGTCAGCAAGGGCGCCGTGAACGCCCCCGCCCTGGACGCCAAGACCATGGAAGCTCTGGGCGGCTACCTGAAACTCGGCGACAAGCTGGGCCGCGTCCTGTCGCAACTGCTGCCCGGCGCGCACGACGTGGAAGTCACCTTCCGCGGCGAGTTCCCCGCCGACCCCGCCCCGGTCGTCACGAGCGTCCTGGTCGGCTACCTGAGCGGCAGCACCGACGAGACGCCGAACATGATCAACGCCCGCGCCCTGGCCCGCGAACGCGGCGTGAACATCGCCATCCGCGAGGAAGGCGACAGCCCCGACTACCAGACCGAGGTCATCGTGAAGGTCACGGGCGGCGACGGCCACAAGGAACGCACCCGCACCGTCGGCGGCACCGTCTTCGGCCGCAGCCCCCGCCTGACCCGCCTGCGGGACTTCCGCGTGGAACTCGAACCCGACGGGTACATCCTGATCGCCAGCAACCAGGACAAACCCGGCGCGGTCGCCAAACTCAGCACCCTGCTCGGCAGCTGGGGCGTGAACATCGCCGGGATGGCCCTCGGCCGCGCCGAGAAGGGCGGACAGGCGCTGTTCACCCTGACCCTCGACGACGCCCTGACGCCGGGGCAGCTCGCGCAGGTCCGCGAACTCGACGTGATCGACAGCGCCTACCTCGTCCGCGCGTAGAGCCCGTACCGCCCGCCCCACGCACGGGGCGGGCGTTGTTCAGATCATCCGGTGCAGGCGGTCGGCAGCCACCAGCAGCACGTCCCACACGCCGCTGAACGGCGGGGCGTACGCGAGGTCCGCGTCGAACAGGTCCTGCGCGGTGCCCCGCCGCCCCAGCAGGGCCGCGACGACATCCACCCGCTTGACGCTCAGGTGGTTGTGGCCGATCAGCTGCGCGCCCAGCAGCCGCCCGCTGCCACGCTCGCCGGTCAGGCGCACGTGAATGGGCCGGGAACTGCCGTGGTAGCCGGCGTGGTCGGTGCTGGTCACGTCCACGCTCACGGCGTTCAGGTCCAGTTCCTCCGCCTCGGTCTGCGTCAGGCCGGTGCGGGCCACGCCCAGCTCGAACGTCCTGAAGATGCCGGTCCCGACCACGCCGGGAAAGCGGGCGTTCCCGCCAGCCATGTTCACGCCCGCCACGCGGCCCATGCGGTTGGCGGGCAGCCCCAGCGGAATGTGGACGCGGCGGCGCGTGACCCGGTGCAGACTCTCGGTGTTGTCCCCGGCCGAGTACACGCCCGGCACGTTCGTCTCCTGCCGGGCGTTCACGGCGACCGCGCCGGTCTTCCCGAGCCGCACCCCCGCCGCCCGCGCGAGCTCCACGTTCGGTTTCACGCCCACCGCCACCACGACCAGATCGGCCCGGACCAGCCCGGCGTCCGTCTGCACGCCCGTCACCCGCCCCCGGCCCGTCAGGCCCTGCACCGTCACGCCGCAGCGGACATCCACCCCGCCGCGCTCCAGTTCCCCGCGCACCTGCACCTGCAACTGCGGGTCCAGCATCCGGCCCGCCACCTCCGGCCCCTTTTCCAGCAGGACCACGCTCAGGCCCCGCGCGCGCAGTGCCTCGGCCAGCTCCAGCCCGATGTACCCGCCGCCCACGACGCACGCCCGCCGGGCGCCGCGTACGCTCGCCTCCAGCGCCTCGCCGTCCGGGATGTCCCGCAGGACATGCACGCCCTCCAGGTCCGTGCGCGCCCAGTCGGGCCGGACGGGGGAGACCCCGGTCGCCAGCAGCAGCCGGTCGAACGGTTCGGTCGTCGTGCGCCCCGACGCCCGGTCCAGCACCGTGACCGTTCCGGCCCGCGCGTCCACGCCGGTCACCTCGTGCCGCACCCGCACGCCGATTCCGCGCGCCCGCATCTGCTCCGGCGTGCGCGCCACCAGATCCCCGAACGAGTCGACCTCACCGCCGATCACGTACGGCAACCCGCACGCACCGTAACTCACGTACTCTCCCCGCTCGAACACCACGACCCGCGCGTCCGGACTGAACCGCTGCGCGCGACTCGCCGCGCTCATGCCGGCCGCCACGCCACCCACCACCACGATCCTCATGCCCGCAGCGTAGCCGCGCGGCCGCCGCCCGGCCTACCGGCGGCCTTCATGAGGGCCACCGAGCCGCCGTGCAGGACCACCGGGCAGGACCACCGGGCAGAGCAACGGGAGAGAGTCGTCGGGAAGATGCCGTCAGCCCCGGAAACCCTGCGTTCAGGGCTTCAGGGCGTCCTGCGCGGCCTGGTCGATCAGGGCGCGGGCGATGCTGAAGCGGGGCGGGAGAGTGGGCAGGTCCGTGACCGGGAAGAAGCGGGCGTCCTCGATCTCGCCGGGTTGCGGGGTGATCTCGCCGGCCCTGTAGCGGGCCATGAAGCCGATCATCAGGGAGTGCGGGAACGGCCACGGCTGACTGAAGGCGTAGCGCAGGTCCGTGATGGTCACGCCGAGTTCCTCGCTGATCTCGCGGTGCGCGGCGGCCTCCAGCGTCTCGCTGGGTTCCACGAAGCCGGCGACGGCGGAGTACATGCCGGGCGGGAAGTTCGGGCCGCGCGCCAGCAGCAGTTCGGTGTCCGGCCCGTGCCCGCGCGTGATGAGGACCATCGCGACCGGCGCGACCCTGGGGTACGCGGTCAGGCCGCAGTTCGGGCAGACGCGGGAGCGTTCGTGCGCGCTGTCCTGCATCGGGGTGGCGCAGCGGCCGCAGTAGCGGTGCGTGCGGTGAAAGTCCAGGATCTGCGAGGCGTACCCGGCCACGCCCATCAGCGTGTCGCCCAGCGTCCCGAACGCCGAGCGGACCGGGACGCTCACGTACCCGCCGGGCAGGTCGCCGTCCAGCGCCGCCGTGAACATGCTCTGGCCGTCCAGGCTACCCAGGCCGCTCATGTCGGTCACGGGCAGCGGCGCGGCGGGGCCGGTCGGCAGGTCCTGCTGTGCGGTCAGGATCAGGCAGTGACCGTCGAACACGAACCACACGCTGTCCGGGCCGGGCGTGGCGTGCGGGTCACGCTGGAAGGCGTCCGGGAGGCTGGTGGCGTTCACCCGTGTTCCTCCAGTCGCAGCACGTCCCCGAACGGGAAGCCCCCGTCCTCCAGGCCGCCGGGCGGCACCACCCACAGCGTCGGCACGCGCGGCGCCTGCTCGGGGAAGTCGCCGTACCCGTCGGTCAGATAGATCAGCACGTCCGGTTCGTGCGCGTCCAGCAGCGCGAAGATCGGGCGGAAGTCCGTCCCGCCGCCACCCTGCGGTGGGGGGATCTCGCCGCCGGGCGACAGGGCGTGCGGGCCGTACGCCTCGGTGTCCGCGTAGTAGAGGGTCGCGCGCACGTGCGGGTACGCGCCCAGCACGCCCTGCACCTCGCCCACCAGCGCGCGCACCGCGTCGTCGTCCACGCTGCCGGAGGTGTCCACGGCGATCAGGGCGTTCAGGGACTCGTCGTCCAGCGCCTCCAGGTACAGACCGCGCCCCACGAACCGCCGGTCGAAGCCGCCGAAATCCACCGGGGTGCGCGCCAGGAACCGCCACAGCTGCGCGCGCCAGTCCAGTCGCGCCGGGGCCAGCCGCATCAGTTCGCGGTGCAGGCCCAGCGGGTCGTCGCCCTTCCCGCCGCTCATGGCGTCCACGCTGCGCGCCTGCGCCAGCGCCTGCTGCCACTGCCGCGCCACGTTCTGGGACGGCTGCCCGTTCCGTGGGGGAACGTCACCGGGCGGGCCGTCCAGCAGGTCATCACCGTCCTCGCCGTCCCCGTCCGGTTCGCCGTCCAGGGCGGTGTATACCTCCTCGACACTCAGTTTCTCCAGGTGCTCGTCCCGCGCGGCCCCGGCGCGGCTGGGCGGCGTGGGCAGCCCGGCCGCCGTGACCATGCCGTTCACGATCAGGTCCGCCGAACGGTTCCAGCGTTTCTTCTCACGCGGCCCGCGCCTCTGCACGTGCGACAGCGCCGCGTGCAGCACCTCATGCAGCAGCAGGCCGTCCAGCACGTCCGGCGCCAGCCCGGCCGCCACCTCCGGATTTACGTACACCCGCTCCCCGTCCGTCCCGGCCGCCGCCACCTCCCGCGACGGCACGAACTCCGCGTGCAACAGCAACGTCGCGAAAAACGCCGACTTGCCCCGCAGCCGCAACCGGGAGCCGGAGATCAGACGCTGGAATTCAGGCGTGACGGGAACGGGAGTCATGGGGCTCCCGGTGTTGAAAGTTGAAGGTTGATGGTTGATAGAGAACGGCCGTTTCCATCAACTGTCAACCATCGACCATCGACCCCCGTCACATCCCCTCCGTGAGCTCCAGCGTTCCCTGTACCAGCGTGGCGAGGCGTTCGTCGCGGCCGATCAGGTCGGCGAGGTCGGCGAGTTGTCCGATGGCCTGGAATTTGCTGACGAGCGTGGCGACGTACAGTTGCAGCCATTCGGGTCCGGCGTTGTCGGCCAGCCACGTGAAGGCGTGGTAGGCCTCGTCGGCGCTCTGCGCGCGGGCGGCGAGGCCCACGACGGCAGCGTAGCGGACGCTGGGTTCGTCCGGGAGGCGCAGACCGGCGCCGCATCCCTCAAGGACGGTGCCGAGGTCCGGCAGCTGTTCGTACAGGCGCACGAAGGCGCTGAATTCCGCTCCGGCGGCGTCCCCGATGGCGGGGGTGGCGTCCAGTCCGGCGCGGTGCAGGCGGGCGGCCATCTCCCAGGCGCGCGGGCTGGGCCACGCGGGTTGCTGCGGGTCCAGGCGCCACAGCAGTTCGGGCCGGAAGGTCAGGAACGCGATGACGTGCTCGTGCAGGCCGCGTGCCAGGGCGTAGGCGCGCCACGAGTCGAAGTCCGGGCGGACCGTCAGGTGCAGGAAGCGGTTGGCGAGGGGGGCGGGCATGTCGAACACGCTGGCGCGGTCCTCCTTGCGGTTCCCGGCGGCCCACACGAACCACCCGTCGGGCAGGACGTAACTGCCGACCCGGCGGTCGAGGATCAGTTGCTGCGCCATGCCCTGCATGGTGGGGGGGGCCATGTTCACCTCGTCGAGGAACAGCACGCCCTGTCCGCCGCGCGGCAGGAATTCCGGCGGGTACCAGCGGGACACGCCGCCGCCCTGCCCGTCGGCTTCCGGGACGGGCAGGCCGCGCAGGTCGGTGGGGGCCAGCTGCGAGAGCCGGACGTCCACGAAGTCCAGGCCGTGCCTCTGCGCGACCTGCGCCACGACGCTGCTTTTGCCGACGCCGGGGGGGCCCCAGATCATGGTGGAGAGTTTCAGGTCGCCGGTCACGAGGGCGCTGAGGTACGTCTGAAGTTCGTTCGCAGTGGGGCTCACGGGTTCACGCTACCGCACGGGGGGGCCGGGAACGGTGGGCGGTGTGCCGGGCCGCCTTGACGCTTCGGGGTGGGGTCGGTGGTATCGCCTGACGGGGCGGGGGAGGGGGGTATGGTGAGGGTGATTCCCTGATGCCCGGCATCCCCTATACTTTCCGCATACTTTGACTCGGTACAAGTTTCCGCCCGTCTCGTTTCCTGCCTGAAGGAGTTGCCCCTTGCTGCCCCTGATTCACCAAGTGCTGTTCTTCCTCTTCGCCCTGATTGCCGGCGGCTTCGGCCTGTGGGGCTTCTACCGCCTGTACCGCCGCGTGGCGCGCGGCGCCCCCGCCAGCGAGGACCGCACCGGCAACCCCGTCGGGCGCGCCCTGTACGCCATCCGGGTCAGCCTGACCCAGGAGCGCACCTTCCGCCGCCGCACGACCATCAGCGTGCTGCACTCGTTCATCTTCTACGGCTTCGTGTACTACCTGCTGGTGAACGTCGTGGACGGCCTCGAAGGCTACCTGCCGTTCCACATCTACTCCAAGGACAGCCCGCTGCTCGCCGGGTACAACTTCCTGGCGGACCTGCTGAGCGTGCTGGTGCTCGTGGGTGTCGTCAGCCTGCTGATCCGCCGCCTGTTCCTGCCCAGCAAGAGGGATTTCCGCTTCACGGACAAGACGCTGCTGCACCCGCTGCTGAAAGCCAACTACATCCTGCGTGACAGCCTGATCGTCTCGTCGTTCATCACCTTCCACGTCGGCAGCCGCATCCTCGGCAACGCCGCCAAGATGACCGAGGAAGCCCGCAAGCTCGGCGGGTACGACTCCTTCCAGCCGTTCAGCAGCGCCCTGGGCCGCCTGTTGTTCAACGGGGCCAGCGAACAGGCCATCGAGGGCTGGCGCATCTTCGGGTACTGGGGCGCGCTCGGCAGCGTCCTGGCATTCCTGGCGTACTTCCCGTTCACCAAGCACATCCACATCTTCATGGCCCCGCTGAACTACGCCCTGAAGCGCCCGGTCGGCAGCGGCGTCCTCCCCCCCATGAAGGGCCTGGAGGAGGCCATGGAGGCCGACGAACCCAAACTGGGCGTCGAGAAACTCGAGGACCTAGAATGGCCGCGCCTGCTCGACGCGTACTCCTGCATCCAGTGCAACCGCTGCCAGGATGTCTGCCCGGCCAACGCGACCGGCAAGGCCCTGAGCCCCGCCGCGCTGGAGATCAACAAGCGCATGGAACTGAACGTGATCGCGGCGCACCCCAGCCCCTTCACGCTCAAGCCCGCCCCCTTCGAGGGCGGCGCGAGCACCGCGCACCCGCTGCTGGAATTCGCCATCAACGAGGAATCGGTCTGGGCCTGCACCACCTGCGGTGCCTGCATGCAGGTCTGCCCGGTGCAGGACGAGCAGATGCTCGACATCATCGACATCCGCCGCCATCAGGTCATGGTGGCCGGCGAGTTCCCCCCGCAGCTCCAGACCGCCTTCCGCGGCATGGAACGCGCCAGCAACCCCTGGGGCATCAGCCGCGACAAACGCATGGAATGGGCCGAGGGCCTGAAGGTCCCCACCATCGACGAGAACCCGGAACCCGACGTCATCTACTGGGTCGGGTGCGCCGCCAGCTACGACCCCGGCGCGCAGAAGGTCGCCCGCAGCTTCGTACAGCTGCTCGACAAGGCCGGCGTGAACTACGCCGTGCTGGGCAAGAAGGAAGCCTGCACCGGCGACAGCGCCCGCCGCGCCGGGAACGAGTTCCTGTACCAGACCCTGGCCCAGGAGAACGTCGAGACGCTGAACACCGTCGCACCGAAACTGATCGTGGCGACCTGCCCGCACTGCATGAACGCCATCGGCAACGAGTACCGGCAGCTGGGCGGCGACTACCGCACCATCCACCACACCGAGTACCTCGAAACCCTGGTCGCCGCCGGGAAGCTCCCGCTGACCCAGCTCGCTGAGAACGTCACGTACCACGACCCCTGCTACCTGGGCCGCCACAACGGCGTGTACGACGCGCCCCGCAACCTGATCACCCAGATGGCGGGCGAGGTGCTGGAACTCGAACGCAGCCGCGAGAACTCCTTCTGCTGCGGCGCCGGCGGCGCGCAGTTCTGGAAGGAAGAGGAAGAAGGCTCAGAGCGCATCAGCGACAACCGCTTCCGTGAACTCCAGACCCGACTGGACAGCGCCAAGGCGGCCAGCGACGAGTTCGAGCAGACCGGCAAGGTCGTCGCCGTGGGCTGCCCCTTCTGCAAGTCCATGATGAACTCCACGCCCGAGAAGCAGAAACGCGACGACATCATCGTCAAGGACGTCGCGGAACTCATGCTGGAGAGCGTGCAGCGCGCCGACGGCACGTGGCAGCAGGCCGCCCCGACCGGCCCCGTGGCGGACGCCACCCCGCTGGAACAGCCCGAGATCGTCAGCGCCCCCAACGCGCAGACGCCCATGGAGCGCACGGGCGAACGCCCCGGCGCCGGCGCCCCGGACGCCGTGGTGGGCGAGACGGCCGCCGCGGTCATCAACGCGCAGCCCGGCAGCCCCGACGCGACCCAGGGCACCCAGCCCGAGGCGCAGGCCGCGCACCCCGAGGCGACCGCCCGCAAGAGCTGGAAACCCAAAGCGGCCGGTACGGACGACGTGGCCCCCGCCGCGCCTGCCCCGGCACCCGCCCCGGCTGCGGCCACTCCCGACGCCCCGGCCCGCAAGAGCTGGAAGCCCAAAGGCGGCGACGACGTGAGTGCCGCGCCGGTCACGCCCGCCCCGGCTGAGACTGCGGCTCCGGCGCCCACCGCCCCGGCAACTGCTGCTCCGGCCCGCAAGGCCTGGGCACCGAAAGCGAAGGCGGACGACGTGAACCCCGCTCCCGTCGCCCACGCCCCGGTCGCCCACGCCCCTGTCGCCCAGCCGGACGTCACGGCCGCGGCCCCGGCGGCACCCGGCACGGACGCCCCCGCCCGCAAGGCCTGGGCACCGAAGGCCAAAGCGGCTGCACCCGCCGCTGAACCCGCCGCAGAGCCGGTCGTCGAGGCTGCGGGCACCCCGGCGTCCACCCCGCCCACCGGGTCCGTTCAGGCGGCCCCGGCGACGGGCGAGCGGCCGAAGTGGAAGCCCGGCGCCGCGAAGACTGCGACCCCGTCGCCCGAGGCGGCGCAGCCTGCGGCCCCGCAGACCCCGACCGCGCAGACTCCAGCCGCGCCCGTGACGGAGATCCCGGCGGCTGTTGCGCCCGCAGACGCGACGCCTCCCGCTGCGGCGGCCCCGACCGGCGAGCGCCGCAAGTGGACCCCGAAAGCGAAGGCGGACGACGTGAACCCCGTCCCTGTGGCTCACGTCCCTGTCACTCACGCCCCTGTCGCTCAGCCGGACGCCACGCCCGACGTGACGCCCATCACCGAGCACCTGCACCTGGAACAGGTCGGCGAGAACGCCCTGGAAGAGGGGCAGCAGGCCACCAGCGCCCCCGGCACCGGACCGGAACAGAGCAGCCCGGCCGGTACGGGCCGCAAGAAGTGGGAACCCCGCAAGAAGGGCTGACGCGGACTCGGACGGAACGGTGCGTGGGGACTGTTCCGTCCGCCCGCAGTGAGTGATACGGACTCCGATTGAATGGGCTGCAAAGCCCGCTGGGTCCGAGCGGATGCGACTCGTAGAGCTGCTCCGCAGAGTAAGAGAGAAACGGGTTCCGGACGTGGAGCCGGCAATCCGGTGAAGTTCCGGATTGCCGGCGAAACAAACGGAGCCCGTATGAAACCCGCCTGATCGCTGCCAGACAGGGCGCGCCGGACATCCCGTTCCGGCGCGCCCTGCTGGCTGGACGGGGACGTTCGGCGGATGCCGGTGGCTTGCGTGCGAACAGTGTGCGTTGTCACGCTAGTATCAGCGAATGACCATTGCAATCGTCACGGATTCCACGAGTGACCTGAACGCCGCCCTGTGCGCGCAGTCGGGAGTGACCAGCGTGCCGCTGTACGTGCTGTTCGACGGCAAGATGCACAAGGACGGCCTGGAGATCACGCCCAGCGACCTGTTCGCCGGACTGAAGGCCGGCAAGAAGACGCCCAGTACCAGCCAGCCCAGCCCGGCCGAGTTCGCGGCCGTGTACACCGAGGCGCTGAAGACGGCCGACGAGGTCCTGAGCATCCACATCAGCGGGCAGATGTCCGGCACCATCGGCAGCGCCCGCCTCGCCGCGCAGGATTTCGGCGGGAAGGTCACGGTCCTGGACAGCCGTTCGGTGACGATGGGCCTGGGCCTGCGCGTGCTGCGCGCCGCCCAGCTGGCCAGCGAGGGGCGCAGCGTCGCGCAGATCGTGGACGTCCTGGAACGGATCGGCAGCCGGGCGGACATCCGTTTCACGGTGGACACCCTGGATTTCCTGCGGATCAACGGGCGCATCGGGGGCGCGCAGGCCCTGCTGGGCGGCCTGCTGAACATCAAGCCCATCCTGACCGTCCGTGAGGGCCGCGTGGAGTCCGGCGGGCGCGTGCGCGGCCACAAGAAGGCCATGCAGGACATCGTGGATCACGTCCGCAAGTACGCCGAGCAGAACGGCGGGGCGCGCGTGGCGTTCCTGGCGACGCCCGGCGGCGAGGCGTACCGTCAGGAGGTGCGCGACGGCCTGAGCGGCGTGGCGCTCGAGGACATGGGCGATCACGTGATCGGCGCCGTGGTCGCCACGCACGCGGGTCCCGGCACGGTCGGCGTGGTTCTGGAGCCCCTGACCGCCTGAATGGCGCCGTTCCGCTGTCCGGGCCGGTGGTGGCTGGCGGGGGTGGCGCTGCTGCTGGCCGCCTGCCAGCCGGACGCGGCCAGAACCGACGGGCGCGTGGTGCTGCGGCAGATCGAGCCGCCGCAGGCGCAGGTGCAGCGCGACGACAGCGGCCGGGACGATCAGGGGTGCCTGCGCCGGGCGCCCCCGGTGCCCAAGGCTCCGGCGCCGCCGCTGCCGCTCAGCGGCACGCTGGGGCTGTGGGTGGCCGAGGTGGACCCCGTGACCCTGGCCCCGCTGCGGGCGGTCGGGACGAACCCCGACAGCGTGTTCCCGCTGGCCAGCACGTACAAGCAGGCGGTCCTGTGGGCGACGCTGCGCGCCTTCGATGCCGGCACCCTGAGTCCCACCGAGCGTTTCGACGTGACGCGCGACAACCAGAGCCTCGGGTCGTACCCCTTCGACGGATCGAACGTGCGGACCCTGACGGACCGCATGATCCGCCACAGCGACAACACCGCGACAGACATCCTGCACCGCCGCGTGGGATTGCAGGCCGTGCAGGACATCGCGGACGACCTGGGCCTGTGCCACACGCGCCTGATCCTGCCCACCCGTGACTGGTGGGTGGCGCAGGCGGGTCTGTCGCCCACCTTCAACGGCACGACCCGCTGGGCCGGTGCGCGCGGCGAGGAGCGGCTGCGGCTGGCGACCCTGATTCACGCGGACGCCCGCCGCTACCGCGCGGACTACCTCCAGAACCGGCTGAACACGTACTTCGACCACCGGTACGATCCGGCGCTGGACCTGCGGACGCACAACATCAGCACCCCGTACGAGTTCGGGACGCTGGTCACGCACGAGTTCCTGCGCAGCGGCCTGTCGCCCCGCGCGCAGCGGTGGCAGCGTGAGGTCATGGCGACCGGCTTCGGGAAGGGCGCCCTGAACGTCACGCACCGCCAGGGCGTGCAGGCCTTCGGCGGCAAGGGCGGCAACGGCTGGCGGCTCCTGACGTACAGCGGCTACCTGCACACCCGCGACGACCGGCACGTGGTGTACGTGTTCATGCAGCGCGGCGCGGCGCAGACGTACACCATGCCCAACACCCGCCGCGCCTTCGCGTGGATCAACGCGGCGGTGGACGTGGTGCTGGCGTCGCCGGGCGCGGCGGCGCCCTGAACCGGGCTGGCCCGCCGCGCCCGGCCGGCGCTCAGGCCGGGCCGTTCACCCGTTGCAACTCGGCGGCGATGGCCGCGTCGAGCTGCGCCATGACCTCCCCGAAGGGCGCGGCGACGCTCGCCCCGGCGGCCGGGACGTGCCCGCCGCCGCCGAGCGCCACGGCGACGTTCTGCGCGCTCACGCCCGCGCGGGACCGCATGGACAGCTTCACGCGGTCCCCGTAGTCCTTGACCATCACGGCCAGCTGGGTGCCCTCGGCGCTGCGCAGCAGGCCCACGTAGGACTCCACGTCTTCCCACGCGGCGCCGGCGCGGTCCAGCATCGCCTGGTCCACGCGGGCCAGCACGACCCGGCCGCCGTGCAGGAACTGCATGGTGCCCAGCACCTCGCGCAGCAGGTGGTAGTAGGTGGGCGGGTTCTGGCCCAGCTGGTCGTTCAGCCAGCCCAGGCGGGCGCCGTGGGCGCGCAGGCGCGCGGCGCACTCGAAGGTGCCGGGCGTGACGCTGTCGAACCGGAAGCTGCCGGTGTCGGTGTTCAGGCCCAGCATCAGCGGCGTGGCGAACGCCTCGGTCCAGGTGACGCCCAGTTCGTCGAGCAGGTCCGCGATCATCATGGCCGTCGCGGGCCGCGCGGGGTCCACGACGAGCGCCGTGGCGCGCCGCGCGTTCGTGCCGTGGTGATCCACGTTCACGACCGGGCCGGTGAAGCCCTCCAGGTTCACGCCCGCCACGCGCGTGGGGTCGTTGTTGTCCACGTCCAGGACCGCGACCAGCGCGCCGTCCGGCAGGGCGTCGAGCGGGCCGCTCAGTTCGCCCGGTTCCGGCAGGAACGACAGGTAGCGCGGCGCGGTCAGGGGGGCGGTCACGTCGCGGCCCAGCGCGCGCAGGGCGCGGGTCAGGCCCAGGACGCTGCCCAGCGCGTCGCCGTCCGGGTTCTCGTGAGACACGACCACGACCGGGCCGGGGTGGTCCAGCAGCGTGCGGGCGACCTGCCGGAGGTCGCGGGTGTAGTCGGGGCTGGCAGCATTCTGAGCGGTCATCCCGTCCACTATAGGCAGCGGCCGGATGAGGAGGCCCCCCGTCCCCCCCCGGCGGCCCGGCAGTCGAGCTGACAACGTGACCGGCGCACAGTATCCTGCTGCGTGTGCCCCGCCGTCTGAACCTGGCCGCCCTGACCGACGAGGAACTGCAACGCCTGGTCGGTGAGGACCGTGCCGTGGGCCTGCTGCCCGAGATCAGCCGCGCCCGCCTGGACGGCCGCCCCGTGAGCGGCCCGCCCGTCCATGAACACCTGACCTTCGAACCGCTCGAGGAACGCGCCTGGGGCAGCACCCCGGAACAGGCGCGCAGCCTGGGCGCCCTGCACGCCGCCGTGCTGGCGCAGGGCGCCGCGTTCCACGGAACCTTCTACCTGCCGGTCATCAGCGAGGTCCGGCACCTGCGCGCCTACACCCTGGAGCCCGACACGACCGCCGCGCTGCGCTGGAGCGAGACGCCGGAGTCCGCCCGGACGGGCCGCGCGTACCTGCAACTCATGACCTGGCTGCGTGACCGGGCCAGCGGCGTCGCGTGCGTCCTGACGACCGGTTCGCCCACCCTGTCGTCCCCGTCCCTGAGTGAGGAGATCGACCAGCACCACCACCCGGACGCCCCGGTGCCCGACCTGCTGGCCCTGCACCGCGCCTACGTCCTGCGGCACGGGCGCGGGCAGAAGCTCGGCGCGGACGCCGACTGGACCCGCGCGTGGCAGGCGTCGCACGCACTGAACCTGAACGCCTGGGTGCGGCGCGGCCTGCTGATCGACGCGCCCGACGGGCCGCCCGACCCGCCCGCGCGTCCCGCCGCGCCCTGAAACGGCGCGGTCCGTCTGAACAGAGGCGCGCGCCCGGCGACCCGAGTGCGCCAGAATCGCTGCCATGAAGGATCAAGTTCCGCCTGCCCTCCCGCACCGTCACGTCGCCTTCGACTGGGGCGGTGTGTTCACCATCGGCACCTTCGACGGCCGCAGCACCCAGAACGTCGCGGACCGCAGCGGCGTGCCGGTCGAACGTGTCCGCGAGTCGTACTTCCGGCATGTGCGGCAGCTGGAGGTCGGCGCCTGGACGCTGGCGCAGTTCTGGACGGTCCTGCAGGAGGAAGCCGGGATTCCCATGCCGTACGGTGACTTCGAGGAACTGTACCTGGGCAGCATCGTGGACAACCCGCCCATGTACGCCACGCTGGCCGCGCTGTCGCAGGACGTGCGGGTGGGCCTGCTGAGCAACAACTACCCGGTCGTCAGCGATCACCTGCGCCGCGACCCGCGTTTTGCGCGGTTCCACCAGCCGGTGTTCAGTAACGAACTGGGCCACAAGAAGCCCTCGCCGGAGTCCTTCGCGGCGCTGGAGGCCGCCATGGGCATCCCGGCCGCGCAGGTGGCATTCGTGGACGACGTGCAGGAGAACATCGACGCCGCGAACGCCGCCGGGTTCCACGGCATCCTGTACCACCACGACCACCACGCCGCTTTCGAGGCCACGCTGGCGGAGTGGCTGAACGGCTGAACGGTTGCGCGGCTGAAGAGCCCCAAGCGAAGGTTCCAAGGAAAGGGGCGTCCGGTGCAGTCCGGGCGCCCCTTTCTTCGTGTCTTGTCCCTCCGCCCCGGCAGGGGCGTGGGGCGGCGGGATCACCGGCAGGTGGTGTACCTGACCGGGTGGTGTACTTCGGCACTCCTCCGGTACACCACCTCCCGGCGCGGGGTGCGGGGAGCACAATGCCCCTACCGAAAGGCACCGCCCACACCGGGCACCCCACACACCACGCCAGACCCCTCACGCCCCGCAACGGGCGCGGCGGATCGTCCCTCACACCCCACGGAGGCCCCACCATGACCACCAACCCCCGCACGCCCGCCGAGATCCTGGAAAAAACCTGGCAGACCGAGGACCGCTGGCAGGGCATCAAACGCAACTACAGCGCCGAGGAAGTCGTCAAACTGCGCGGCAGCCTCCCCATCGAGCACACCCTCGCCAAGCACGGCTCGCAGAAACTCTGGCGCCTGATGAAGGAAGAACCCTTCGTGAACGCCCTGGGCGCCCTGACCGGCAACCAGGCCATGCAGCAGGTCAAGGCCGGCCTGAAAGCCATCTACCTGAGCGGCTGGCAGGTCGCCGGTGACGCCAACAACGCCGGGCAGATGTACCCCGACCAGAGCCTGTACCCCGCCTCCAGCGTCCCGGACGTCGTCAAACGCATCAACAACACCCTGCGCCGCGCCGACCAGATCCAGACCAGCGAAGGCAAGAACGACATCGACTACTTCGCGCCCATCGTCGCCGACGCCGAGGCCGGATTCGGCGGTCCCCTGAACGCCTTCGAACTGATGAAGGCCATGATCGAGGCGGGCGCGGCCGGCGTGCACTTCGAGGACCAGCTCGCCAGCGAGAAGAAATGCGGTCACCTGGGCGGCAAGGTGCTCGTGCCCACCAGCCAGTTCATCCGCACCCTGAACGCCGCGCGCCTCGCCGCCGACGTCAGCGGCGTGCCCACCGTCCTGATCGCCCGCACCGACGCCGACGCCGCCAACCTGCTCACCAGCGACATCGACGAGAACGACCGTCCCTTCTGCACCGGCGAACGCACCCCCGAAGGCTTCTACTACGTCAACCCCGGCATCGAGCAGGCCATCAGCCGCGCCCTGGCCTACGCCCCCTACGCCGACGTCATCTGGTGCGAGACCTCCGTGCCCAACCTCGAAGACGCCCGCCGCTTCGCCGAGGCCGTCCACGAGAAGTTCCCCGGCAAGCTGCTGGCCTACAACTGCTCGCCCAGCTTCAACTGGAAGAAGAACCTCGACGACGAGACCATCGCCAAGTACCAGGTCGAACTGGGCAAGATGGGCTACAAGTTCCAGTTCATCACCCTGGCCGGCTTCCACAGCCTGAACATGAGCATGTTCGACCTCGCCTACGGCTACGCCCGCAACCAGATGACCGCCTTCGTGGAACTCCAGGAACGCGAGTTCGCCGCCCAGGAACGTGGCTTCACCGCCGTCAAGCACCAGCGCGAGGTCGGCACCGGCTACTTCGACCTGGTCGCCCAGGCCGCCGGCGGCGGGCAGAGCAGCACCACCGCCCTGGCCGGCAGCACCGAAGCGCAGCAGTTCGGCAAGGAACTCGCCGGAGCGCACGACTGAACGCCTGACCACCCACGGCAGCCGCAGCGGCTGCGCCATGACCGCCCAGCAGGGGGAGAACCGGACCACCGGGATCTCCCCCTGCGGCGTGTTCTCCCCGTCGCCAGGGTGGGGGAGGGGTCATGCGGCTTCCGCCCGTCCCGTTCACAACCCGCGACCCGTCGTGTTTCCACGCGGCGCCGCCGCTCCCGCCGTGCGGATCAGGGAGCCGGGCAGGGGTAGCCGCCCGTGACGGTCGTCTGCGTCTGCCGCACCACGTACTCGCCCGTCTGCGGACTGAACTGCACGTAATCGCGCTGCCAGCGGCAGAACAGGTGCCCGTCCCACCAGGACCGGTCACTGGCGATCAGCCGCCAGCCGGTCCAGAAACTGTCGGTCATGGGCGTGACCACGCCCGTCCCTGGGCCCGTCCCCACGCCCGGCCCGGCCGCCACCGCAGCGGGCGAGCCGGTCAGGGCCACGCCGACCATCAACAGATTCAGAACGAGTTTCTTCATGGATCACCCCGGCAGGACCTGACCCTGCAACTGCTGTCCCTGCAACTGAACGTCCCGGCACGCCGGAACCGCCGAATTCTGCACCTGCACGCACCACTGAACTGCGCCACTCGCTGAACTGAACCCCTGGAGTCTAGGGCGGTCCCCGCCACGACTCAAGCGGATGGCCGTCCCCGCCCTGCTCGGGCAGACGGGAACCGGGCCCCGACCGCAGGGTGCGGCGAGGCCCGGTTCAGAGGGTGGGTCAGGTGGCCCGGCCCGGTGAAGGTTATACGGATTCCGTTTGTTTCGCCGACAATCCGGAACGTCACCGCCCCTGCCAGCTCCACGTCCGGAGGGGCGTTTCTCTCCTTCTCTGCGGGGCAGCTCTACGAGTCGCATCCGCTCGGACCCAGCGGGCTTTACAGCCCATTCAATCCGAGTCCGTATTACTCGGTGCCGACCGGGTGGCCGTCGTCGCGGTGCTCGAGGCGGAAACCGTGCGGCAGGAAGTCGCGGACGTACCCGCTGATGATGTCGCCGTGCTGGTTGACGCACACCACGCGGGCGTCCGGCGCGAACTCGAACAGCACCTGACGGCACGCGCCGCAGGGACTGGCGGGCGGCGTGGCCTCCGAGTACACGACGATGTCGGCAAAGTCGCGCCGCCCGGCGGTCGCCATGGCCTGCACGGCGCTCTGCTCGGCGCAGCGGCCCAGGCCGTAACTGGCGTTCTCGACGTTCGCGCCGAAGTACACCTGCCCGTCGGTGGTGCGCAGGGCCGCGCCCACATGGAAGCGGCTGTACGGGGCGTACGCCTGCTTGAACGCCGCCCTGGCGCCCTCCAGCAGTTGCGGGTCGGGGGTCAGGTTCAGGGCGTTGCTGTCGGTGGGTCGGGGGTCAGTCATGGTGGATCTCCTCGGGGTCCAGGGGGGAGCGGTGCGGGGCGCGTTCCACGCGGACGCGGATCACGCGGCGCTGATCGGCACTCTCGACCGTGAACGCCCAGCCTTCATGCACGAAACTCTGCCCGGCGGCCGGGATGTCGCCGAAGTGGCTGGTCATGAAGCCGCTCAGTGTATCGAATTCGCCCTCGCCGTCTTCGAGGTTGCTGCCCAGGTGTTCCTCGACCTCGCCGACGGTCAGGCTGGCGTCCATCAGGTACACGCCCTCGCCGAGCACCTCGATCATGGGCAGCTCGTCCTCGTCGGTCTCGTCGTAGATCTCGCCGACGATCTCCTCGAGGGCGTCTTCCAGCGTGACCAGCCCGGTCGTGCCGCCGAACTCGTCCACGACGATGCTCATGTGGCTCTTCTTGTCGCGCATCTTGGCGAGCAGGTCCTTGATCTTCATGCCTTCGGGCACGAAGTACACGGGCCGCATGATGTCCGCGATGACCGCGTGGTCGAGTTCGTCCAGGTGGCGCAGCATGTCCCCGGTGTGCGCGATGCCCACGATGTTGTCCGCGTTGTCCTGGAAGACCGGCACGCGCGAGTACCCGTGTTCGGCGTTCACTTCCAGCAGGCGGCGCAGCGGCGAGGCGCCGTCCACGACGATCATGTCCACGCGGGGCGTCATGACCTCGCGGGTGGTGGTGTCGGACAGGTCGAACACGTTGTACACGAGTTCCTTCTCGCTGTCCTCCAGCACGCCCTCCTGGCTGGAAGCGCCCACGATCATGCGGATCTCCTCTTCGGAGTACGCGGCGTGATGGCCGGCCACGCCGCGCAGTCCGAACAGCCGTACCACGCCGTTGCCCATGCCGTTCAGGATGCGGATGGCGTACTGGAAGATGGCCGTGAAGATCAGCAGCGGCCGGATGACGAACAGGCTGACCTGCTCGCTGCGTTGCAGCGCCCAGCTTTTCGGCGCGAGTTCCCCGAACACGATGTGCAGCACGGTACTGATCGTGAAGGCCACGCCGAACGAGATGGCCGTGATCTGCGCCTCGCTGAACTGCCCCTCCGGGAACAGGGGGTGCAGCAGGTGCTCGATGGCCGGTTCGGCCACGAAGCCGATGGCGAGGCTGGCCATGGTGATGCCCAGCTGGGTCGCGGCGATGTACAGGTCGAGGTTTTTCAGGGCGCGCTGCGTGGCGCGGGCCAGACTGCTGCCCTCGTCGGCCAGCTGGTCGATGCGGGTGCGGCGCACGCTGACCAGCGCGAACTCGGCGGCGACGAAAAAGCCGTTCATCAGCACCAGGAAGAACAAGGCGAGGATGCCAAACAGGTCATTCATGAATGGACGCGCTCCATTGTTCGCGTCCCGGTCATCCGCGAGGCACATGCTGCCCGTCCACGCCTGCCGGGCGCGGTCCGTCGGTGTCCGGTGGTGGTCGTGACGCCACAGCAAAAAGCCGCCCTCAGGCGGAATTCACCGGGCGTCGAGGAAGAGCCAGAACTGGGAGGCTCCATAGCAGAGCGGAGTGTAACACACCCGCCCCGCCCGGCACGCCGGTGTCTGCCGCGCGGTGACGCCCCGGACGGCCGGCCCGGTCACGCGGCGGGGCCAGCGGCACGCTAGGCTGGGGCGGACCAGACACCTCATGCTCAGGAGCCGACCCGACGGCCCTGATCGCCCCGCTCTCCCGTTCCCGGAGGTTTCCCGCATGACCCAGCCCGACGCCACCCCCCTGCCCGACACGTACCGCGCCCTGCGCGCCGAGAAGACCGACAGCGGCGTGCAGGTGAGCCTCCAGACCCTGCCGCTGAGCGCCCTGCCCGACGGGGACGTGACCGTGCAGGTCACGCACTCCAGCCTGAACTACAAGGACGGACTGGCCGTGTCCGGGCGGCCCGGCGTGCTGCGCTCGTATCCCATGACGCCCGGCATCGACCTGGCCGGCACGGTGTTGGAGGACCGCACGGGCCGCTGGCAGCCGGGGCAGGGCGTGATCCTGACCGGCTGGGGTATCGGCGAGCGGCAGGACGGCGGGTACGCCACCCTGGCCCGCGCCAGGGCCGACTGGCTGGTCGCGCAGCCCCCCGGCACCGACGCCCGCTGGGCCATGAGTGTCGGCACGGCCGGATTCACGGCCATGCTGGCCGTCATGGCCCTCGAGGAGCACGGCGTGACTCCCGGCGACGGCGAGGTCCTCGTGACCGGCGCGGCCGGCGGGGTGGGCAGCACCGCCGTGGCGCTCCTGGCCGCCGCCGGTCACACCGTGGTCGCCAGCACCGGCCGCGCGCAGGAGGAAGCGTACCTGCTGGGCCTGGGCGCCAGCCGCGTGATCGGCCGGGAAGAACTCACGGCGCTGAACCGCCCGCTGGAGAAGGAACGCTGGGCGGGCGTGGTGGACAGCGTGGGCGGCGCGACCCTGGCCGGCGCGTATGCGTCCACCCGCACGCACGGCGCGCTGGCCGTGTGCGGACTGGCGGGCGGCAGCGACCTGAACGCCAGCGTGTTCCCGCTGATCCTGCGCGGTGTGAACCTGCTCGGCATCGACAGCGTCACCTGCCCCACCCCGCGCCGCGAGGCCGCCTGGAACCGCCTGGCCCGCGACCTGAGAGCCGGCAAGCTGGCCGCCGTCACGCAGGAACGCGCCCTGAGCGACGTGCCGACCCTGGCCGGTGAGATCCTGGCCGGGCAGGTCCGTGGCCGCACCGTCATCGACGTGACCCGCTGAGCAATGGTGCAGACAGGGTCATCACTTCCGGGCAGACCAGCGATGGACACGCCGTGTTGACCCTTCCCTCTTGAGGGGGTGGGCAGGAATGGCGCGACAGAAGACGTGTTCCATGGTTGTCCCCTCTGGCGCTTGAACAGTGTCCGCACCATTAGATCTCCTGCGAAAGTCCCCAGCTACGCTGCGTGAGTGAGCCACGACCGTCTGGAACGCCTCCGACAGCTAAACCGCACACGCTTCAAACGGCACACCGGGATCTACCCCGAAACCTTCGCCGAGATGGAAATCGTCCTGCACCAACGCGAACGCTCCAAGAAAAAGTCCGGTCGACCTCCCGCCCTCAACGCGAGTGAACAGCTCCTCCTCACCCTCGAATTCTGGCGTGAATACCGTACCTTCGCCCACCTCGGCCATGACTGGAACATTCACGAAACCACCGTGCAGCGCACGGTGGAGCGCGTCGAAACCGCCCTGATCCACAGCGGAGAGTTCCGACTTCCTGGCCGCAAGAGCCTCAAACAGGAAGAGAACGTCTTCCAGATCATCGCCGTAGATGCCGCTGAAACCCCGTGTGAACGACCGACCAGCCAACAACGCCGCTGGTACAGCGGCAAGAAGAAACGGCACACCCTCAAAACGCAGGTCGTGATCGACGTGTCCACACGCATGATCCTGTGCGTTGCCACCGCCTTCGGGTCCATGCATGACCTCACCCTGTTTCGGCAGTCAGGCGTCCAGATCCATCCAGAAACGGCGCTGATCGGGGATGCCGGCGACCAGGGCATTCGGCCGCATCAAGGTCACTCGGTGACACCGCACAAAGCGACAAAGAAAGCGCCGCTGACCCCTGAACAGCGTCAACAGAACCGGGAACTGGCGTCGACCCGCAGGCGGGTCGAGCATGTCATCCGGTGTCTGAAGATTTTCCGCGTGCTGAAGGACATTTACCGTCACCGGAGGCGGCGCTTCTCTGTACGCGTCAATCTCATTGCAGCGGTATGTAACCGCAGCGTTGCCGGTGTGGCGTGACTTTCGCAGGAGGTCTATTGCTGAGACGGAATCCGTGTTGCTCCTTCTCGCGCTGCTTGGCCTGGAGGGGTTGCAATGACCCTCCAACCGGGGTCCGTATGACTTCACGGCCCCAGACGAAGGATGGGCGGCCCCGCGCAAGTGGGGCCGCCCATCAGCCATCAGCCATCAGCCATCAGCCATCAGCCATCAGCCATCAGCCATCAGCCATCAGCCATCAGCCATCAGCGGGGTTGCAGGTCGCCCAGGTCCACGCCGGGTTCCGTGCTGGACAGCGTGACGGTGCGTTCGTCGCGGCGTTCGCCGTTCTCGCCGTAGATGCCGTTGCCGTTGGTGTCCTCGCCGGCGGTGACGCGGTAGGTGCCGTCGCCCAGCCACGCCTGGAAGTGGCCCAGGGTGTCCAGGGCGGGTTGGAAGGTCTGGCCGCGGCTGTCCTGCATTCGCAGGCCGAAGCGGTCGCTCACGGTGGGGGCGTTCAGGGCGGCGGCGGCGTTGATCAGGCCGTACCCGAACTGTTCGTCCCGGCCGGCGGCGCCGAGGTCGGTGGCGGTGGCGTTCAGGCGGGCGAGGGTGCTGCTGGCGTCGGTGGTGACGCCCTTGGAGAGCAGCAGCGCGGCGAGGGCGGCGACCTGCGGGCTGGCCTGACTGGTGCCGACCTGCGCCTCGTAGTTGGGTTCGTTGCGGATGTAGTCCCAGCTGGTGGAGAGGATCTCGTCGGGGAAGGGCTGGCCGTTCAGGGTGGCGCCGTTGAAGGCGTCGGTGCTGAAGGGGGCGCTGCCGCCGGGCGCGGTGAGTTGCACCTGGGGGTAGGCGTTGCTGAACGGGGAGCGGACGGGGGCGCTGCCGCCGCTGAGGGTGACGCTGCCCACGGCGACGGCGTCCGGGCAGGCGGCGGGGTAGTAGGGGGTGGTGCCGTAGCCGTTGCCGGCGGCGGCGATGACGAGGGCGCCGGCGGTGCGGGCGTCCGTGACGGCCTCGCACATGGCCTGGGCGTTGGTGGCGCTGATGGCGCCGCCCAGGCTGAGGTTGATGACCTGCGCGGGGTGGGGGGTGCGGGTCTGTGCGCCGTTCACGCTGACGGGCAGTCCGGCGGCGTAGCGGATGGCGGTGGCGACGTCGGATTCGGTGGCGTTGCCGCTGGCGTCGATGACGCGGATGGGCAGCACCCTGACGTTCGCGGTGTGCGTGGCGCCGACCACGCCGGTCGGGCTGCACGCGGGGCAGCTGGGGGCGTTGGTGCCCCAGCGGGCGGCGATGAGGCCGGTGACGTGCGTGCCGTGGCTGCCGGTGGTGCGGCCCGGAACGGACGGGTCGGTGGGGTCGGTGTCCGGGCCGTCGCCGTCGCCGTTGGCGGGGTCCGTGATGAGGTCGAGGGCGCCTTCGGTGGGGGTCCACAGGCGGCCCTGGAGGTCCGGGTGGTCGTAGCGGACGCCGGTGTCGATGACGGCGACCGTGACCGGGCGGGTGTACGCGCCGCCTTCCATGTCGCGCCACACGGCGCCGTAACCGGTCAGCGGGTACGCCCACTGCAGCCCGGCGAACTGGTCGGTGGGAACGACGGGTGTAGCGGCGGCCTGGGTGCGCAGGATCACGTCGGGAATGGCGTACTCGACGGCCGGGTCGGCCCGCAGGGCGCGCAGGGCGGCCGGGACGTCCTGCACGCGCAGGGCGGCGCTGCGGCTGTCGAGGGGGCGGGAGGCCTGGACGGTCACCCCGGCGCCGCGCAGGGTGGTGGCGGCCTGCTGCGCGGTCAGGGTGGCGGCGCGGGTGCCGGTGGCCTGCGCGGTCAGGCTGGCGCGGTACTTGACGATCACGCCGGCCGCGTCCGGTTGCGGGGCTGGCGTGACGGGGTGGCCGGTCTGCACGCCCTGTGTCTGCACGCCCTGCCCCTGTACGGCGGGTGCGTTGACCCGCCCGCGGAGGCTGTACTGCGCGGCCGTGACGGTCCAGACGGTCTGGCCGCTCTGCGCGGAGCTGCCGGTGCCGGACGTCCAGTTCAGGGTGAGGTTGCCGCTCAGGGTGGCCTGATCGGCTTTCAGGCGGGTGGCGGCGGCCCGGTCGGCGGTCAGGGTGAACACCACGTTGCCCTGGCCCGCCTGCGCCGAGAGTTTCAGCCAGCTCGGGAAGTTCGTGACCGACCAGCGGCCCCCGAACGGGACGTCCAGGGTGACGGCGGCCTGCTGCTCCAGGGGGATGGTCCGTGTGGTCAGGGTGGCCGGGGCGGTCGTGGGCGGCTGCGTGACGGGCGGCTCGGTGACAGGTGGCTCTGTGTCCGTCGGGGTGGGGGTCAGGTCGCAGGCGCTCAGGGCCAGGGCCGCCGACAGCAGCCAGGCGAGACGGACAGGGGTGCGGGGCATGGTCATCACAGCATGCCGCACCGGAGCTGACGGCGCATGAACCGCCCGCTGCCCCCGGTCGGGGGGCTGGGCAGGGGCAGGTGGGCGGGACGCCGCGCCGGGCAAAGGGTGGCACAATGGCGCGCGTGCCAAGCGGACGTGTTCACAACCTCATCAACATCGCGGCGTACAGCGTGCTGGCGGCGGGGGCGCTGGTCGCCACCCGGCAGGACCTGCTGACCGTCACGCCGGCCCAGGGTCTGAATTTCACGCTGGCGTTCGCGGCCGGGACGTTCCTGCTCTCGCCGGACCTGGATCTGGCCGAGGGCCGTGTGGACAGCAAACGCCACTGGGGGCTGCTGGGGTTCCTGTGGGTGCCGTACGGCATGATGTTCAGTCACCGGGGGCTGTCGCACACCTGGATTCTGGGGCCGCTGACGCGGCTGGCGTACCTGGGCGCGCTGATCGCGCTGGTGGTGGGGTTGCTGCGCTTCGTGCTGCCGGACCTGACCCTGCCGCCCGTTCCGCAGCTGAGCGCCGAGGTGCTCGCGCCGTTCGGGGTGGGGTACTACCTGAGTCAGTGGCTGCACCTGATCGCGGACGGGGTGCGGCCCGACCATGGCGTGCGGCGCGGGTACCGCAAGCTGCGGCGCCGCTGACGCCCGCCGGGGGAGGGGCGGGCCGCGCCTGATACACTGCGTTCAGACCGGTGCCCGGCGCGCGTGCATGATCATGCGTTCCGGAGCTGCCGACTTCCGAGGTCAATCATGATTCTGAACCTGTTTGTCGTTCTGTTCGCGCTCGTGTGTGTGGCGCTGGTGTTCTTCGTGCTGTTGCAGGTGCCCAAGCAGGCGGGCCTGTCGGCCAGCATGGCGTCTGGCGGTTCGCTGCTGGGCGGCCGTGGCGTCGAGGGTGGTCTGGTGCGGATCACCAGCGTGCTGGGCGGCCTGTTCATGCTGCTGGCGCTGCTGATCGGTTTCGTTTCCCGCTGATACGGACTCCGATTGAATGGGCTGCAAAGCCCGTTCAATCCGAGGGAAGCGAGTAGGAGAGAAACGGGTTCCGGACGTGGAGCTGGCAATCCGGTGAAGTTCCGGATTGTTGGCGAAACAAACGGAATTCGTATGAGGGGACTGCCGCCGGAGGGCGGCCAGGACGCCGGGAGCCCTGCGGGTGCTTTCCGGCGTTTCTGCTGTCGGTCTCCGGCGGCGTCCGGGGTTCTTCCGCGCTGGCCTGGGCAGCGCCCCCGCCTCATGAGGAACACTGACGTCCTGCATATCAGGACGTGTGGCGATTCACGGCCCGGGCAGCTGACCGCAGGGATAACAAAGCGGCTCCAGAGCTGGATCTTTATGCACTCCGGCGGATAGGGGTGGCAGGGCCTGCTGGCAGCTGTCTGTCAGCTCCATGTCGGCCTGAACGCCAGCGATGAGCCGCCCGCTTTGCAGATGCCACTTCATGAGGCTGTTATCAGGTTGACCGCCAGTTCATCCGGCTGTTCTCGCACAGAATCATGAGAAACAGTGTCCAGCATTTGTGTTTTCCTTGACCTGAACTAGGCCAGTCCATATATTGACTGAGCTGGAAACCCATTCAACCCAACGCGACGACCCCCCGCCGGATCGTTGCCGTTTTCCAGAACCACCCGGAGGACCACATGAAGAAAGTTCTGACCCTTGCCCTTGCCCTGACCGTCGGCAGCGCCGCCGCCCAGAGCGCCTTCGTCTGGCCTGCCGCCTGGACCGGCGAACAGAACACCGCCAACAAGCGTGGCGGCGAACTGCGTCTGTCCGCGATCAGCGACTTCAAGACCTTCAACCCCTTCACCAGCTCGGAAGCCGACAGCATTACCCAGCGTATGACTGAGGACAGCGCCGGCCTGTTCTTCCAGGATCCCCGCAACGACGAGTTCATCCCCTACATGGCCGCCAGCGCGCCCGTGGTCAGTAACAACAACAAGCGCTTCGTGGTCAAGATCCGCCAGGGCATGAAGTTCAGCGACGGTCAGGCCATCACCGCCGACGACTGGGTCACCACCTGGAAGATCCACACCGACGACAAGGTCGGCAGCAACAGCCGCGACACCTTCTTCCTGATCGGCAAGCCCATCACGGTCAAGAAGCTCGACACCTACACCCTGCAGTTCGACTTCCCGCAGCCCAGCGCCAGCGCCCTGAGCATCATGAGCTACGCCCCCTGGCCCGACCACGTGTTCGGCAAGGCCTACCGCGAAGGCGGCGCCGAGGCCATCAAGAAGATGTGGACCCTCGCCACGCCCCCCAGCCAGATCGTCAGCCCCGGCGCCTGGGTGCTCGAGACCTACCGCGCCGGCGAGCGCGCCGTGTTCAAGAAGAACAGCAACTGGGGCGACTGGAACAAGGACGGCCGCGGCCAGGAACTGCCCTACCTGAACAACCTCTCCGTGCGCATCGTCGCCGACGCCAACGCCGCGCTCGCCGCCTTCCTGGCCGGCCAGCTCGACACGGTCGCCATGCGCAACGCCGACGACCTGGCCCAGACCAAGAAGGCCATCGACGCCGGTAACCTGAAGGCCTTCCTGAAGGCCAACGTGAGCCCCCAGGCCACCAGCCAGTGGATCACCTTCAACTGGAACAAGGCCAGCGACCCCGCCAAGCAGAAGCTCTTCCGTGACGTGCGCTTCCGCCGCGCCATGAGCCACATCGCCAACCGTCAGGCCATGGTGCAGCTCGCCCTGGGCGGCCTGGGCAGCGAGACGTACTTCAGCACCTACCCGATCTTCAAGCAGCAGATCGACGCGGGCCTGTCGGCCGGCGCGCCCACCTACAAGTACAACCTCGCCGAGGCCAGCCGACTGCTCGGCCAGCTGGGCTACACCAAGAAGAACGCCCAGGGCTTCCTCGTCGACAAGGCCGGCAAGGTCCTGGAATTCAACCTGAGCACCAACGCCGGCAACACCGTCCGCGAGCAGCTGGGCCGCATCTTCGCCGACGAGGCCAAGAAGGTCGGCGTGAAGGTCAACTTCACCCCCATCGACTTCAACACCCTGGTCAGCCAGCTGACCTCCAAGGGCGAGAACCGTCCCTTCGATGCCATCCTGCTGGGCCTGAGCGGCGGCAGCAACATCTGGAGCTTCGGCAGCAACGTCGTGCCCTGCGGCACCAACCTACACTCCTACAACAACCCCACCGACGGCAAGTGCGCCACCAGCCAGGAACAGCTGATGACCAAGCTGTACTACCAAGGCGACGCCGAACTGAACGACGCCAAGCGCCGCGCCATCGGCGGGCAGCTCATGAAGGTCGAGGGCGAACTGCAGCCCGTCATCTACCTCGTGGGCGGCAACTACCACGTGGCGTACAACGAGCGCCTGGGCGGCGAGTTCACGGCCAACATGATGGACGCCTACTACGGTCACCGCTACTTCCCGCTGACCTTCGTCAAGTAAGCCCCAGAGCCGATTCTCTGCTCCCACGGGGGGTGGTCCGCCCGCGCGGACTGCCCCCCACACCCATGACGCCCACGGAGTACCCGCATGATCCCATTCCTGCTGCGCCGCGTAGTGCAGTCCATTCCCACCCTGTTCCTGGCCAGCCTGCTGATCTTCTTCGTGATTCAGCTCGCCCCCGGTGACTTCCTGACCCCCGCCAAGCTCAACCCGAACATCAGCCCCGAGCAGATCGCCGCGCTGGAAAGCAACTTCGGGCTGGACCGCCACCCCATCGAACAGTACCTGCTGTGGATGAAGAACATGATCTTCAACCTGAACTTCGGACTGTCCTTCCAGTACCAGCAGCCCGTCCTGGACGTCGCCATTCCCCGCGTCCTGAACTCGCTGTGGCTGGTCCTGCTGAACCTGATCTTCTTCTACGCCATCGCCATTCCGCTGGGCGTGTTCGGCGCCGTGCGCCAGAACTCGCTGGGCGACAAGGCCGTGAACGTGGTCCTGTACTTCCTGCTGGGCTTCCCCAGCTTCTTCCTGGCCTTGATCGTCATCTACTTCATCCTGCAGATCCGCAATGCGACCGGCTGGGACATTCCCATCAACGGCATGACCAGTAACGGCTTCGACGCCATGGCCCCGCTGGAAAAGGTCTGGGACGTGCTCAAGCACCTGCTGATTCCCGCGCTGGTCCTGGCGATCAGTGACGCCGCCGGCCTGACCCGCGTCATCCGCGGCCTGATGCTGGAAGTCATGCGCTCGGACTACATCCGCACCGCGCGCGCCAAGGGCGTCAGTGAACGCACCGCCATCTGGAAGCACACCTTCCGTAACGCCATCCTGCCCATCGTGGCCGGCATCGGCGGCCTGCTGCCGGCCGCCATCAGTGGCGCCGGCCTGACCGAGGTCGTGTTCGCGTACCCCGGCATCACGCCCATGATCCTCGACGCCATCAACACCCAGGACCTGTACCTGATCGCCGGCTTCACGGTCCTCGGCACCGTCCTGCTGGTCATCGGCAACGCCCTGAGCGACATTCTCCTCGCGGTCGTCGACCCGCGCATCAAGGTCGGGTGACCCGCGTGACCACCGTTCCAACCTCCACCCCCGTCAAGGCCCCGGTCCGCTCGCAGTCCCAGCTGTCCGTCGCGTGGGGGCAGTTCCGCAAGAACCGCCTCGCGCAGATCGGCGGGACCATGATCATCCTGCTGTACCTGATGGCGATCTTCGCGCCGTTCCTGGCCCCGGACGGCCTGTCGAACTACTCGACCAGCAACATCACCCGCTTCCACCCGCCCACGCCCGTCAATTTCCGCGACCCGGAAACCGGCGCGTTCGGGCGGCCCTTCGTGTTCAAGTACACCCAGCAGCTGAACATGGACACCTTCGTGAACGAGTTCAAGCCCAGCACCGAGAAATGCCCCATCTACTTCGGTGTGCGCGGCGACAGCTACCGCATCCTGGGCCTGTTCCCCGGCAACCTGCACCTGTTCGGCACCGGACAACCCGACTGCAAGGTGTACCTGATGGGCGGCGAGGACCTGGGCCGCGACCTGCTCAGCCGCACCCTGTACGCCTCGCAGATCAGCCTGACCATCGGCGTGGCCGCGGTGCTGATCAGCACCCTGATCGGCCTGTTCATGGGCGCCATGGCCGCGTACTTCGGCGGGTTCGTGGACACGGTCATCATGCGCCTCGTCGAGGTGCTGGCCTCCATCCCCACGCTGTTCCTGCTGATCCTGCTGCGCTCGGTGTTCCCCAAGGAGATCAACCCCATCCTGGCGCTGTACGTGATCCTGGGCATCCTGGCGTTCATCAACTGGGGCGGCCTGGCCCGCGTCACGCGCGGACAGCTGCTCAGCGTGCGCGAACAGGACTTCGTGTCCGCCGCCCGCAGCCTGGGCGCCAGCGACAACCGCATCATGATCCGGCACATGCTGCCCACCATGACCACCTACGTCATCGTGACCACCTCGCTCGCCATTCCCGCCACCATCCTCACCGAGTCCGGCCTGAGCTTCCTGGGCATCGGCGCGGTGGAACCCTACGCCTCGTGGGGCAGCCTGCTCAAGCAGGCGCAGGACGGCGGCCTGAGTAGCCTGAACACCCGCCCCTGGGTGCTGATTCCCGGCTTCTTCATCGTGTTCACCGTCATGTGCTTCCAGCTGCTCGGCGACGGACTGCGCGACGCCTTCGACCCCAGAAAACGTTCCTGATACGGACTCGGATTGAATAGGATGCAAAGCCCATTCAATCCGAGCGAAGCGGGGGGGGAGTAAAGCGGGTTCCGGATTGTCGGCGAAACAAACGGCAGTCCTTATGACCCCCCGCAGGTGCGCCGCCCCGTGTGGCCGGATTCCCTGGCCACACCCACCCATCAGCCCCGACCCGGCGCGACGGAACGGTTGTATGATGCGCTACGTGTTTAAATCGGAGGAACCATGACCCATCAGGGTGAAGTCCTGCTGGCCGTGAACGGCCTGAAAACCTACTTCAGTACCGACGACGGCGTCGTCAAGAGCGTGGACGGCGTGACCTTCCACATCAACAAGGGCGAGACGCTGGCCGTCGTCGGCGAGTCCGGCTCGGGCAAGAGCGTCACCAGCCTGTCCGTCATGCGCCTGATCCCCACCCCGCCCGGCAAGATCGTGGAAGGCGAGATCCTGTTCACCGGCAAGGACGGCGTGCAGAAGGACATCGTGAAGCTGAGCGAAGCCGACATGCGCAAGATCCGCGGCAACGACATCAGCATGATCTTCCAGGAACCCATGACCAGCCTCAACCCGGTCTACACCGTCGGTGACCAGATCGCCGAGGCCGTCATGCTGCACCAGGGCAAGAACAAGAAAGACGCCATGGGCGTCGCCACCGACATGCTGCGCTTCGTGGGGATCCCCGCCCCCGAAAAACGCGTGAACGAGTACCCGCACCAGATGTCCGGCGGGATGCGTCAGCGCGTCATGATCGCCATGGCCCTGAGCTGCAAACCCGCCCTGCTGATCGCCGACGAACCCACCACCGCGCTCGACGTGACCATCCAGGCCCAGATTCTGGACCTGATGCGCAAACTCCAGGCGGACGTGGGCATGAGCATCCTGTTTATCACGCACAACCTGGGCGTCGTGGCCGAGATGGCCGACCGCGTGGTCGTCATGTACGGCGGCCGCGTCGTCGAGGAAGGCGACGTCGTCGAGATCTTCAAGGCACCCCGCCACCCCTACACCATGGGCCTGCTGAACTCCATTCCCCGCCCCGGCGAGGCGCACGAGCCCGGCCAGCCCAAAGGCCGCCTGGAAGCCATTCCCGGCAACGTTCCCAACCCCCTGAGCCTGCCGCCCGGCTGCGCCTTCGAGCCGCGCTGCAAGTTCGCCGTGCCCGACTGCTCCAAGGCCGTCCCCGCCCTCGAGGACACCGGCCACGGCCACATGTCCCGTTGCATCCGCTGGCGTGACTTCGCGCAGGCCCAGAACGAGGTGACTGCATGACCGCCACCACCGCACAGACCCGCCGCAGCATGCCCGCCACCGGCGACACCCTGCTCGACGTCCAGAACCTCGAGAAGTACTTCCCGATCCGCGGGGGCCTGCTCTCCCGCGTCGTCGGGAACGTCAAGGCCGTCAACGACGTGTCCTTCAAGATCGGCCGCGGCGAGGTCGTCGGCCTCGTGGGCGAGTCCGGTTCCGGCAAGACCACCGCCGGCCGCGCCATCCTGCGCCTGATCGAACCGACCGGCGGGCAGGTGCTGTTCAACGGCACCGACATCACCAAACTGTCCAAAGGGCAGATGCGTGACTACCGCCGCGAGATGCAGATCATCTTCCAGGATCCCTTCGCCAGCCTGAACCCCCGCATGACGGTCTCCGACATCATCGGTGAGGCCATGCAGATCCACAACCTGCACCCCGGCAAGGGCCGCATCGACCGCATCGCCGAACTGCTCCAGAAGGTCGGCCTGCGCCCCGAGCACATGCGCCGCTACCCGCACGAGTTCTCGGGCGGCCAGCGCCAGCGCATCGGGATCGCCCGCGCCCTCGCCGTGGACCCCGCGTTCATCGTCGCCGACGAGCCCGTCTCGGCGCTCGACGTCTCGATCCAGGCGCAGGTCGTGAACCTGCTGCAGGACCTGCAGGAAGAACTGGGCCTGACCGTGCTGTTCATCGCGCACGACCTCGCGGTCGTCGAGTACATCTGCGACCGCATCATCGTGATGTACCTGGGCCGCGTCATGGAGATCGCGCCCAGCCGCCAGCTGAACACCAACCCCAAACACCCCTACACCGAGGCGCTCCTGTCGGCCGCGCCCGTGCCGGACCCCACCGTCAAACGCCAGCGCATCATCCTGGAAGGCGACATTCCCAGCCCGATCAACCCGCCGTCGGGGTGCGTGTTCCGTACCCGCTGCCGCTACGCGATCGCCGACTGCGCGAACATCGTTCCGGAACTGCGTGAAGTCAGCCCCGGCCACTTCAAGGCCTGCATCCGCGACGACATCCTGTAAGCGTCCCGAACAGACGAACAGCCCGCCGACCCCACCGGGAAGGCGGGTTTTTCTGTTCCAATTCTGACCGGACCTCTCACATCTCATAATGAGGGCCGGGTCACCATGCAGCCATGACCAAAGCGTTCCCGGCCGTCCTGCCCGCCCTCGCCGCCGCCCTCGCCCTCGGCAGCGCCGGCGCCACCGACCTGCGCATCTACCCCAGCTTCACCGAGGTCCGCCAGCCCGTCACCGCCACCGGCACCAGCCTGAACGTCACCCTGCCCCAGTCCGCCTGGGAAAGCGTGCTGCCCGGCAGCCTCGACCTCGAAGGCCTGCCGTTCAGCAGCGCCGCCCAGACCCTCCAGAGCAACTGGCTGAGCGGCCTCGAAGGCCAGACCGTGTTCCTGCGCCGCGGCGACACCACCGAACCCGTCACCCTCGTGCGCGCCCGCGACCTGCTCGTCAAGGACGCCCAGGGCCGCTTCTTCAACGTCCGCTTCGAGGACCTGTCCTTCAGCGCCGCGCCCCCCCTGAACCCCCAGAGCCCCAGCCAGACCCTGACCTACACCCTGCCCCGCGCCGGAGCCGGCACCCTGACCTACCTGACCCGCGCCGTCACCTGGAGCCCCCGCTACACCCTGAACGCCAGCAGCGCCGGCGCGAACCTGACCGCCCTGGCCGACCTGCGCAACACCACCGACCTCGCCTACGACGTGCAGAACACCGAACTGTACGCCGGAGACGTCACCGTGCAGGCCAACCCGCAGGCCGAAGCCGCCGGATTCGCCGCCGATATGGTCATGCGCGCCGTCCCCAGCGCCGCCGCCCCCGTCCCCAAGATCCAGAGCCAGGGCGAACTGCGCGGCCTGACCCGCTACGACCTCACCACGCCCTTCACGCTGCCCGCCAACTCCGTCATCACCCTGCCGTTCCTCACCCCCAAACTCAGCCGATTCGAACGCTACGCCGGGCTGGAGACCTACTTCGGCACCGGCACCCGCACCGGCACCCTCAACCGCTCCTACCGCCTGGAAGCCGACCAGCGCCTCCCCGCCGGACCCCTCACCGTCCGCGAGGACGGCCGCCTCGTCGGCCAGACCACCCTCCCCGACACCCGCAAGGGCGGCACCATCGACTTCTCCCTGGGCGAAGACCCCGACATCGAATACACCCGTACCGCCGCCCAGACCGCCCAGGTCAAGGACGCCAACGGCAACGTCACCAAGACCACCTACCGCGTCACATACGCCTTCGAGAGCAGCAAGGACCGCGCCGTCCGCGCCGAGATCACCGAACGCATCGGCGGCCGCGTCATCATCATCGACACCAGCGCCCCCGTCAGGAACCAGGGCACCGCGAACCTCCGGGTGGACGTCCCCGCCAAGGGCAAGATCAGCAAGAGCTTCACCGTCGTGATCGACAACAGCTGAAGCTTCAGCTCGATTCGGGTCTTCCAGACGTTCCTGGGAGGCCCGATTCATTTGCCCCACCTCCCAACCCCCATCCCCAGGGGGGACGGGGGAGCAGGCGTTGCACTGGGCAAGAGTTTCTTTCGGCGCGGCGTGTTTGTGTTGGTCGCTGACGGGTCCGGCCTCGACGCCATCCTTCCGCGCCCGCTGGAAGGCCCGCGCGCTTCGCGCACGACGGCTGGTGGCAGTCGGCGGTCAGATGATCGGTGGGACGGTTCGCATTGCTGATCTACCTTTCCAGCTTCAGCCAGGGGCCGGGGTCGTGTAGAGCCTGTCGCTCAGAGAATGCCTTCCAGGTACGCCTGTACGTCCACCTTCACGGGCATGAAGTACGCGTGCTGGTCGCGCTCGCGGGCGAAGGCCAGCAGGTCGGCGGCAAAGGCGCGGTTGCATTCCAGGGTGGGTGTGAACGAACGGGGGAACACGGCGTGGTTACGGGCCCGCCAGTAGTTCAGGCTGGATTCGGTCAGGATGCTGGTCGCGCCCCACCACACCTGCGTGCCGTCGGGGATCAGGTCACTGTAGGCGTCCATGACGCGCAGATCGAAGAACGGCTGCGTGAAGAACCCGGTCGCGCCCACATCCAGTTTGCGTTCCAAGTAATCGCGTTCCCGCGCGAACGACTGCCGGTACGGGTCCAGGCCCGCGTACACGGTCAGGTGCGGAGCCTCGCGGCGCAGGCGGCGGATCAGGTCCACGGCGTCCTGGTCGTACACCCGCGCGCTCATGTCCGCCGGAGCGTCGCCCGTCACGACCAGCACCTCGGTGATGCCGTGCTGCTCCAGCGTGCCCAGGAACGGCAGAGGCTCACGCGGATTGAAATCCACGGCCCGCAGGTGCGGCACCGCCCGGTACGCGGGCCGGGCGAACGCGCACCCCAACCACGACCGCAACGAGTACCGCGTCAGATCCGGAATGTTCACCGTGTCCACGCCCGGCAGCGCCGCCACCACCTGCGCGATCTCGCCCCGCAACCCACTGCGCGACCGGGGTACGAGTTCAATGGACACGCGGGTCATGGGCGGCCTCCGGCGGCGGGGGATGGTTGATGGTTGATGGTTGATGGATTCCGACCATCAACTTTCAACTGTTCACCATCAACACCCGCAGGGTCATAAGCGAGGATCGGTCCCAGCCAGCGTTCCACCTCGTCCAGCGGCATGCCTTTGCGCCGGGCGTAGTCCTGCACCTGATCGCGGCCGATGCGACCCACGGCGAGGTAGCGGGCTTCGGGGTGCGCGAAGTACAGCCCGGATACGGCGGCGGCGGGTGTCATGGCGCACGATTCGGTCAGGGTCAGGCCGACCTCCCCGGCGTTCAGGAGGGTGAACAGGGTGCGTTTCTCGGTGTGGTCGGGCTGCGCGGGGTAGCCGGGCGCGGGGCGGATGCCCTGGTAGCGTTCGCGGATCAGGTCGTCGTTGCCCAGCGTTTCCTCGGGCGCGTAGCCCCAGTGGCGCACGCGGACGTCCCGGTGGAGTTTCTCCGCGAAGGCCTCGGCCAGCCGGTCGGCGATGGCCTTGACCAGAATGGCGTTGTAATCGTCGTGCTGCGCCTCGAAGGCGGCCGCGAGTTCCTCTGCGCCGTGAATCGCCACCGCGAACGCCCCGATGTGATCCCCGTCCGGCAGGATGAAGTCCGCCAGCGCCGCGTTCGGCGTGGCCTGATCGCGCTGCTGACGCAGGGTATGGAGGATGGTTGATGGTTGATGGTTGATAGATGACGGGGTCTGGTCGTTTCCATCAACCATCAACCGTTCACTTTCCACCACGATGTCGTCTCCGTCGCGCCGGGCGGGCCACAGGCCGATCACGCCGCGCGCGGTCAGGAGCTTCTCGTCGATAGCCCGCCGCAGCAGCGCCTGTGCGTCGGCGAACAGTTTGCGGGCTTCCTCGCCGCGCAGGGGGTCGGTGAGGATGTTCGGGTAGATGCCCTTCATCTCCCAGGCGATGAAGAACGGCGTCCAGTCGATGAAGTCCAGCAGCTCCGCGATGGGCTGCTCGATGACCTGACGGCCCGGTTCGCGCGGGGCGGGCGCGGGGGTGGGGGAGACCTGCGGCGCGCGGGCGCGGGCCTCCTCAATGGGAATCAGGCGCACCTGCCGTCCGCCATGCCGTTCGCGCAGCGCGTCGTACTCGGCGCGGACGCGGTCCTGCACGCCCGCCGGGTCGGCCAGCAGGTCGGCGGTGGTCGTCACGGCGCGGCTGGCGTCCAGCACGTGCACCACGGGGCCTGGGTAGGCGGGGTCGATCTTCACGGCGGTGTGCGCGCGACTGGTGGTCGCCCCGCCGATCAGCAGGGGCAGGTTCAGGCCGCGGCGGGTCATCTCGCGGGCCACGGTGACCATCTCGTCCAGGCTGGGGGTGATCAGGCCGCTCAGGCCGATGACGTCCGCGCCGATCCGCTCGGCCTCGTCGAGGATCTTCTCGGTGGGCACCATCACGCCCAGGTCGGTGACCTGATAGCCGTTGCAGGCCAGCACCACCCCGACGATGTTCTTGCCGATGTCGTGCACATCGCCCTTCACGGTCGCCAGCAGCACGCGGCCCTTCCCGCCGGCCTCCTGCTTCTCGGCCTCCATGTACGGCGTGAGGTACGCCACGGCGCGTTTCATCACGCGGGCGGACTTCACGACCTGCGGCAGGAACATCTTCCCGGCCCCGAACAGGTCCCCGACGACGTTCATGCCGTCCATCAGCGGCCCCTCGATGACCTTCAGCGGCGAGCCGAGTTCCTGGTACGCTTCCTCGGCGTCCTGATCGACGAAGTCCGCGATGCCCTGCACGAGCGCGTGCTTCAGGCGCTCCTGCACTGGCAGGTCACGCCAGGGGCTGCCCGCGCCGACCTCGCGCTTGACACCCTTGTAACGGTCAGCGAGTTCCAGCAGCCGCTCGGTCGCGTCGGGGCGGCGGGCCAGGATCACGTCCTCCACCGCGTCGCGCAACTCGGGTTCGATGTCCTCGTACACGGCGAGCATCCCGGCATTCACGATGCCCATGTCCAGTCCCGCGCGGATCGCGTGGTACAGGAACACGGCGTGCATCGCCTCGCGCACGTGGTTGTTCCCCCGGAACGAGAACGACACGTTGCTGATCCCGCCCGACACCAGCGCGCCCGGCAGGTTCGCCTTGATCCAGCGGGTCGCCTCGATGAAGTCGATGGCGTAGCGGTCGTGCTCCTCGATGCCCGTGGCGACCGTCAGGACGTTCGGGTCGAAGATGATGTCCTGCGGCGGGAAGCCCACCTCCCCGGTCAGGAGGCGGTACGCGCGGGAGGTGATCTCCTTGCGCCGCTCCAGGTTGTCCGCCTGCCCCTGCTCGTCGAAGGCCATCACGACTGCCGCCGCCCCGTAGCGGCGCAGGAGGCGGGCGCGTTCCAGGAACTTCTCCTCGCCGTCCTTGAGGCTGATCGAGTTCACGACCGCCTTGCCCTGCACGCGCTTGAGGCCCGCCTCCAGGATCTCCCACTTGCTGCTGTCCAGCATCAGCGGCACGCGGCTGATGTCGGGCTCCCCGGCCAGAAGGTTCAGGAACTTCACCATGGCGGCCTCGCCGTCGAGCATGCCCTCGTCGAAGTTCACGTCCACGATCTGCGCGCCGTTCTCGACCTGCTGCCGCGCGATCTTCAGGCCCGCGTCGAAATCCCCGGCCAGGATCGCCTTGGCGAATTTGGGGCTGCCGGTCACGTTGGTACGCTCGCCGACGTTCACGAAGTTCAGTTCCGGCGTGACATTCAGCGGTTCCAGGCCGCTCAGGCGCAGCACGGCGGGCTGCGCCGGGGCCACGCGCGGCGTGATCTCGCGCACCGCGTCGGCAATCGCGCGGATGTGCTCGGGCGTCGTGCCGCAGCAGCCACCCACGATGTTCACGAGGCCCTCGCGGGCGAAGTCGGCCAGCACGCCCGCGGTGTGCTCGGGCGTCTCGTCGTACTCCCCGAAGGCGTTCGGGAGGCCCGCGTTCGGGTGGACGGACACCAGCGCGTCCGTGTTCGCGGCGATCTCGCGCAGGTGCGGGCGCAGCAGGTCCGCGCCCAGCGCGCAGTTCAGGCCCAGGCTGAACAGGTTCGCGTGCCCGGTGCTGATCGCGAAGGCTTCCGGCGTCTGCCCGCTCAGGGTGCGCCCGGAGGCGTCCGTGATCGTGCCCGACAGCATGACCGGCAGCGTCTTGCCGGTGCGGGCGAAGGCCTCCTCGCAGGCGAACAGCGCGGCCTTGGCGTTCAGGGTGTCGAACACGGTTTCGAGCAGCAGGAGGTCGGCGCCGCCCTCGATCAGACCCTCGGCGGCCTCGGTGTAGGCCGCGACCAGATCGTCGTAGGTGACGTTGCGGAACTCCGGGCGTTCCACGTCCGGCGAGAGGGTCGCCGTGCGGTTCGTCGGGCCGATACTGCCCGCCACCCAGCGCGGTCGGCCATCGCGGGCGGTGAACTCGTCGGCCACCTCGCGGGCCAGCCGGGCGCCCTGCACGTTCATCTCGCGCGCCATGCTTTCCGTGCCGTAGTCCGCCTGACTGATCGTCGTGGAGTTGAAGGTGTTCGTGCTGGCGATATCCGCCCCGGCCTCGAAGTACGCGCGGTGCACGGCGCGGATCACGTCGGGTCTCGTCAGTTGCAGCAGGTCGAAGTTCCCCCGGTACATCCGCAGGGGATCGGCGCCATCCCAGCGGAAGTCGGCCTCGGTCAGGCCCGCTCCCTGAAGTTGCGTGCCCCACGCTCCGTCCAGAATCAGGATTCTCTTGCGCGCCTCGGCGCGAATATCGGTGCTCATGGTCCACCCCTGTCAAACAGAAAGCCGCCCGGTGGCGGCCTCGAAAGTCTCTGTGCGCGATTGCTGCGCCGCTCCTGGGCCATCGTCCCCGCTCGCGCCATCGTCAGCGCACCCACGCGGGTCTTCTCTGAAAGCACCGTTGCCGCGATGAGGGCCGGTTGCCTCGCCATCACAGGGCAGAAAATCCCCTCCGGCGACTCTGGATGACCGCGCCCGGCGGGCACGATGAGGGCAGCATAGCGCACCCCCACGGCCGCAAAAGGGGGGTGGAGTGGACAACGCCCCCACCCACCCCCGCCCCAGCACGGCCCCGCCCGGCCACCCGCCGGAGTCCGTACCGGTCCATAACGTCAGCCGACCGTGCCCTGCGCTGCCGGGTACGACCCGATGATCTTCGCGTAACTCGCCTTGCGCAGCACCCCCGCCAGCGCCTGCGCCACCCGCGGATCACGCGCGTCACCCTCGATGTCCACGTACATCAGGTAACTCCAGGCGCGGTCGCGGCGCGGACGGCTCTCGATGCGGCTCAGGTTCAGGCCGCGCAGCTCGTTCAGCGTCTCGACCAGGAAACCCGGCGTGTGCCGCACCGCGAACACCAGACTGGTCTTGTGCGGCGCGTCGCTCGGCGCGGGCTCGGCGCGCGACAGGATCATGAACCGCGTGAAGTTGAACGGCTCGTCCTCGATCTCACGCGCCAGGATGTTCAGGCCGTACAGTTCCGCCGCGCGGCTGCTGGCGATCGCCGCGAGGTCCCGCTCGCCGCTCTGCGCGAGGTTCTTGGCGCTGCCGGCCGTGTCGTGCGCCGCGACCGGCTGCCACCCGTGCTTGCGGATCAGGACCGTGCACTGATCCAGCGCCGGCTGCTGACTCGCCACACGCCGGATGTCCTCCAGCGCCACGCCCGGCAGCGCCATCAGGCAGTGCGACACCCGCACGACCACCTCGCCCGTCACGTGCAGGTCCGTCTCGCTCAGCAGGTCGATGGACTGGTGAATGGCGCCCATCAGGCTGTTCTCGACCGGCAGCACCCCGAAGTCCGCCTCGCCGGCCTCCACGGCCCGCGCGACCTCATGAAAGGTCGGGTAGCCGCGCGACTCGACGTCACGGCCCTCTCCCAGGGCGTTCAGCGCGGCGATCTCCCCGTAGGAACCGGGATTCCCCTGAAAGGCGACGGTCAGGCGGGCGGCGTGGTCACTCATGCGCCCGAGGCTACCGCACCGCGTCCCAACCCGCCCACCCGGCCGATAGACGTGGGTACAGTACGGAACGTGACCCTGACCATGCCCGACCCGATCCTCGATCTGGACGTCTGCTCCCTGGCCGCCGCCACCCGCCGCGGCGACCTGACCGCCAGCGAGGTCACCCGCACCTACCTGACCCGCCTGCACGCCCTGAACCCCCACCTGCGCGCCGTGATCACCGTCAACCCCGACGCGCAGCGCAGCGCCGACACCCTGGATGCCCTGAGCGAGCCCCGGCGCGGCCCGCTGCACGGCGTTCCCGTCCTGATCAAGGACAACATCGACGTGGCCGGCCTGCCCACCACCGCCGGCAGCCGCCTGCTGCTGGAGCACGTGCCCGCGCAGGACGCCCCGCTCGTCGCGCGCCTGCGGGCCGCCGGGGCCGTCATCCTGGGCAAGGCCAACATGACCGAATGGGCGAACTTCATGACCGTCGGCATGAGCAACGGCTACTCCAGCGCCGGCGGGCAGACCCTCAACCCCTGGGGCGACACCCTGGACACCGGCGGCAGCAGCAGCGGCAGCGGCGTGGCCGTCGCCGCGCGCCTGTGCGCCGCCGCCATCGGCACCGAAACCAGCGGCAGCATCGTCAGTCCCGCCCACCAGAACGGCGTGATCGGCCTGAAACCCACCCTGGGCCTCGTGCCGCGCACCGGCATCGTTCCCATCAGCCACAGCCAGGACACCGCCGGACCCATCACCCGCAGCGCCCGCGACGCCGCCCTGATCCTGAGCGTCATCGCCGGCCCCGACCCGCACGACGAGGCCAGCCGCCGCCGCCCCGTCCCCGACCTGCGCGTCCGCAGCGGCGTGCTCGGCGGCGCGCACCTCGGCATCATCCGCGACGAACCGCACGCCACGCCCGCCGAACAGGCCGCCCTGGACCACCTCTGCGCCCGCCTGGACAGCCTGAACGTCACCCGCCTGGACGTGACCTTCCCCACCCGCCAGGAACTGAACGCCAGCGGCTGGAACCTCGAAGTCCTCGAATACGAATTCAGGGGCGACCTGAACGCCTACCTCGCCGGCGTCACCCACGGCCCCCGCAGCCTCCAGGAAGTCATCGACGCGAACGACCGCGACCCGGAACGCCTGCTGCGCTACGGCCAGACCCTCCTGCACGCCGCGCAGGGCACGCGCGGCGACGCCAGCGAAACCAACTACCGCCGCGCCCGCACCCGCGACCTGGACCTGACCCGCACGCGCGGCTTCGACCAGCTGTTCGCGCGCGGCCTGGACATCCTGATCTTCCCCGGCATCCACGGCTGCGGTCTGGCCGCCAAGGCCGGCTACCCCAGCCTCGCCCTGCCCGTCACGCCCCCCGGCACCGACACGCCCGGCGGCGCCCTGCTCGTCGCGCCCGCCGGACAGGACGGCCGCCTCCTGTCGCTGGCCTCCGAACTGAACCGAGAACTCGGCGGGGTGCGTTTCCCGGCGGTGTAGGAGGGGAGTGGATGGTCCTGACGTGGGCGGTCCGGCCGCGCACACGCTCCTGACCATCAACCATCAACCATCAACCTACTTCTGCGTGTCGATCTGGATGACCCCTGCGTTCAGGCGGGCGATCTCGGCGGTGGGTTGGTCGTCGCGGTGACGCATGTTGTTCAGGCTGCTGCCCTCGGGCGCGCGGGCGACGGCGTCACCGATGCGGATCTGGGCGCTGGCGATGGGTCGCGCCCACACGATGGCGTCGCTGTGACCGCCGCTGCCGGCATGTGCCACGCCGCGCAGCGCGCCGATCACGATCACGTCGCCGCCGGCCACGATCTCCGCGCCGGGGTTCACGTCGCCCAGCACGATCACGCTGCCCGGGTACTCGCCGCGGAATCCGGCGCGCAGGGTGTTCGGGACGATCACGGTCCGCGCTGGCGGCAGGGGCGGCCGCGTGTCCGGGGCGGGGGCGGGCGCGGTGACGGTCACGCGCGGCGCGCGGATCCGGCCGGGGGTGCCGCCGGCCGCGCGGACGTGCGCGAGCGCCGCTTCCAGGGCCAGCGGGTCGGCGTCGCCCTGCACTTCCAGGGTCACGTGGGTGCCGAGCAGGTCGGCGCGCACGGCGAGGGACTCGTTGACCGAGTCGGCCGTGTCACCGGGTTCGAGCAGGAGGTTCATGCCGCCAAGCGTGCCGCGCAACTTCATGAGACCCAATCTAGAGCATCGCCGGGCCGGGTCAGGGGAACGCCGCGCCGTTCTGGACCGGGTGCAGCGCCGCCCGGCTGCGGGCGTGCAGGTCGCCTTTTCTGAGGACTGGGCGCGGGATTTCTTCACGTTCAAGGCCGGGGCGTGGGCGGGTGCGGCGCACGGGCGCGGGGGATGGTGTACCATGAGCCTCATGCTTTTCAAGGAGAACACCTTTGGTGCAGCTTGATTCCGGCGCGGTCGTGGAGGGCCGCGTGACGCGCGTGACCGACTTCGGCGCGTTCATTCAGTTCGAGAACGGCGAGACGGGCCTCGTGCACATCTCGCAGATCGCCCATTCGTTCGTGCGCAACATCCACGACCACGTCCGCGAAGGCGAGAACGTGGAAGTGAAGGTGCTGGGCCGCGACGAGCGGGGCCGACTCGACCTTTCGATCAAGGAACTGCTCGAGGAGCCCGAGGAGGTGCCCCGCCCCCGCGCGATCGGACGGCAGAGCCCTCAGTTCGAGGCCAAGCTCCGTTCCTTCATGCGTGACGCCAAGGAACGCACCACCGCTGGCGGTGGGAAGAAACCCGCAGGCAAACGCAAGAAGTAACCCTCCGACCCTGCCGCACGGCCTCCTGCCGGAGATCCGTCCAGCTGCCGCCCACGCCCCGCGCGTGGGCGGTTTTCCTGTTGCCGCGCCGCCCTGTCTGCCGCGCCGCCCTGTCTGCCGCGCCGCCCTGACGCAGGTCAAGGAGGAGTGCGGGCGTTTTAACCAAGCTGTAACGGGCTCCTTTCAGAATGCGCCGTATGAAACGCTCCCTGTCCATCCTGGCCCTGACCGGAACCCTCGCCGTCGGCGGGCTGGTCGGCTACGAACTGAACGCCCGCACCGCCAGCGCCCCGGCCACCGCCTCCGCGCCGGCCGTCACGCAGACCACGCCGGACACCAACCTCGACGCCGGCCGGGGCGCGCAGGGGCAACTGCTGCCCACCTCGACCGGCACCTACGACGCGGGCCGCGCCCGCACGGAATCCGAGGCGAACACCGTGCAGGTCGTCAAGGACCGCCAGGACGGCCTGGTGTACGTGAGCGTCAAGGAAAGCAGCGCCGGCAGCGCCCAGGCGCAACTGCGCCAGCGGCTGCAACAGCAGTTCCCGTTCGCCCTGCCCGAAGGCGACCAGGAGCAGACCGGCACCGGCAGCGGCTTCTTCGTCACGGACAGTGGCGACATCATCACCAACAACCACGTCGTGGAGGGCGCCAGCGAGATCACCGTCCGCCTGCACGGCGACAAGACCGAGTACCGGGCGAAAGTCGTCGCCCGCGCCCCCGACTTCGACCTGGCCCTGATCCGCGCCGAGGGCCTGCCCGCCGGGGCGGCCAAACCCATCCCGCTGGGCGACAGCGACCAGCTGGACGTCGGCCTGAAAGCCGTCGCGATGGGCGCCCCCTTCGGCCTGGACTTCAGCGTCTCCGAGGGAATCATCAGCAGCCTGGAACGCACCGTGCCGGTCGGCACCCGTGGCGTGCAGCAGAGCGTCATCCAGACCGACGCCGCCATCAACCCCGGCAACAGCGGCGGCCCGCTGCTGGACAGCGCCGGGCAGGTCATCGGCGTGAACACCCAGATCCTGACCGGCGGCAGCAGCCAGAGCGCCGGGGTGGGCTTCGCCATTCCCGTGAACACCGTCAAACGACTCCTGCCGCAACTCCAGGCCGGTAACGGCGGCGTGATCCAGACCCCCACCCTGGGCGTGCAGTTCACGGACCTGAGCGTCCTGAGCGAGCAGCAGCGCAAACAGGCGGACCTCCCCGAACAGGGCGCCCTGATTCAGGAAGTCGCGCCGGACAGCCCCGCCGCTGCCGCCGGCCTGCGGGGCGGCACGACCGCAGGGCTGGAACTGAACACCCCCCAGGCCGGGACGCAGGGCAGCCAGGACACCCTGAGCACCGACGGGGACATCATCACCGCCGTGGACGGCCAGCCCATCCGCGAGGGCGACGACCTGCGCCGCGCCATCATCGGCAAACGCATCGGCGACCGCGTGAAACTCACCGTGCAGCGCGCCGGCAAGACCCGCACCGTCGACGTGACCCTCAGCGCCTTCAGCTTCCCCAGCACCAGCCAGTAAAGCCGCGTCCAGCCCGCGTCAGCCGAACAGACCTAACCGAACAGTGGGCCGAGATCGGTCATCACGCCGGTCGCCTGGGCGGGCGTGAACACGTACGAGCCGAACACCGCGTGGAATTCGTCGTGGGTGAGGTGGCGGGTCTGGCCGCTGGGGCCGGTCGCCTGGACCTGTTCGCCGCGTGCGGTCAGGCGGTACTCGCCGAGTTCGCGGACGCTGGCTTTCTTGCCGCGTCCGGCGCGGAGCAGGGCGGTCACGCGGTGCTCGCAGCCGCCCCTGACGCTCAGGAATTCCAGGAGTTCGGCCGGGGTCAACATCGGCTGGGAAGCATAGCACCCCCGCCCGCCCAGGCGGGAGAGGGAGGCGGAGGGTTGCAGGCTGGGATTACGAGACGACGGTGCCGGCCCCGCCGAGCGCGGCGCTGACGGGTTCCCCGGCGCGGGCGTCGCCGAAGATCACGCGCCTCACGCCGCCCTGCACGGCTTCGGCGGCGCCCAGGACTTTCTTCTTCATGCGGTCCTGCGCGAATTCCAGGTAGGATTCCACGTCGGCGGCGGGAATCTCGCGGATCAGGCTGCTCTCGTCGGGGTAGGCGCGCAGCAGGCCCGGTACGTTGGAGAGCAGCAGCAGCGCGTCTGCTTTCAGGGCGACGGCCAGCGCGGCGGCGGCGCGGTCGCCGTCCACGTTGATGGCCACACCCTCGTAGGAACTGGCGGGGGGCGTGAGGACCGGCAGGTAGCCGCCTGCCAGCAGCAGGTCGATCAGGTCGGTGTTCACTTTCTCGACGGTGCCGGTGTGGTCGCCGCGCAGGATCTTCGTCTTGCCGTCCTCGACGATTCGGACGGAGTCCTTGTGGCGGCCCTCGAAGATGCGGCCGTCGAGGCCGGACAGGCCGACGGCGTTCACGCCGAGGCGTTGCAGGCGTTCCACGATGCCCTTGTTCATCTTGCCGCAGTACACCATCTCGAAGATTTCGAGGGTCTGGCGGTCCGTGAAGCGGCTGGTGTATCCGCTGGGGCTGGTGACGAAGCGGGGCGGGTGGCCCAGGGCCTCGGCGACGCGGTTGGTCTCGCCGCTGCCGCCGTGGACGAGGATCAGTTTCTCGCCGGCTTTCCAGCGCCGGGCGAGGTCCGCGCAGACGGCGTCGTAATCGATTCCGGCGCTTCCGCCGACCTTCACTACTATCATGCGGCGCATCCTAACGCATGATAGGAATGAAGGTCAAATGATTTTCAATTGATAGGGGAGGGTGGGAGCGGCTCAGATCCAGACGACCAGCGCCAGCAGCGCCGCCCACGCGACGGCCCACCACAGGCAGATGCCCCGGAAGACCCGCTGGTACGCCACCTTGCGGGTCTTGTGCCGGAAGACCTGCTGCGCCGCCCACGACCCGGCCCAGCCGCCCAGCCGCTCGAAGCGGTGCAGCGTCGCCTCCGGCAGGCGCCCCTCGCGGGCCTGCGCCAGCTGCTTGTCCCGCCACACCGCCACGAACGCCACCAGCCCCCACACGACCTGCCACGCCACGAACGCGCGCAGCAGCGTGTCCAGCAGGGCCGGGACGTTCAGCTGCCAGTCACTGCCCACCCGCGCCCCTCGTGACGGCGTTCCTCACTGCTGCGTGCGGGGCAGCGCCTGCGTGGGCAGGATCTTCTTCGGCTCGCGGAACTCGATGTTCTCCCACTCGCCCTCCTCGATGACCTCCAGCGCCGGGTTCAGCGCCCGGAAGTGCGCCACGACCGCCTGCACCAGATCGTCCGGCGTGCTGGCCGCGCTGGTGATCCCCACCGACCGCACCCCGGCCAGATCGACCCCCGCGAGGTCCGCCGCCGTCTCCAGCCGCACGGACCGGCCGCACTCGGCCTCCGCGAGTTCCAGCAGGCGCATGCCGTTGCTGGAATGCGTGCTGGTCAGCACCAGGAACAGGTCCACGTGCGGCGCGATTGATTTCACGGCGTCCTGGCGGTTCTTCGTGGCGTAGCACAGGTCCTCGCTGGGCGGCACCACCAGCGCCGGGAAGCGCCCCCGCAGGATGTCCACGGTGCGGCGCGTGTCGTCCACGCTGAGGGTCGTCTGGGTCAGGACCACCAGCTTCTGCGGGTCCGGCACCTGCACCGTGTGCGGGTCGTGCAGGCCCTCGCCGGTCTTGCCGAGCACGCCCACCAGGATGGTGTTCTCGGGCGCCTCGCCCTGCGTGCCGATGACCTCCTGATGCCGGGCGCTGTCCCCGATCAGCAGGATGGTGTAGCCCTCACGGGCGTACTTCTTGGCCTCGGTGTGGACCTTGGTGACGAGCGGGCAGGTCGCGTCGATGGTCGCCAGCCCCAGCGCCCGCGCCCGCTCACGCACCGCCGGGCTGATGCCGTGCGCGCTGAACACGACCGTCTCGCCCCCCTGCGGGAGGGCGTCCACGCCGTCGAGGTCCTCCACGAAATGCACGCCGTACCCCTGCTGAAGGCGATCCACGACCGTGTGGTTATGCACGATGGAGTGGTACACCGTCACCGGTTTCGACTCGGTCTGCGCGGCCTTCTCGACCGCCTGGATCGCCATGACGACCCCCGCGCAGAAGCCGCGCGGCTTGGCAAGGTGAAGCCGCTCAACCACGCGCGACCACCGGAAGGACACAGGAGACGGAAGGAACGAACGACGTCATGCCCGACAGTGTAATGCCCGCCTGCCACGCAGACCGTGCCCCAGCCGGCACCCCGCGGCCCGGTCAGGGGGCGCCCACCGGGATGCGCTCCAGCCACCACTCACGCGGCACCGGGCGGCTCGAGGTCCGCCACGCCTCCGCGAACGACGCGTCCTGCGCCGCCACCGCCGCCCCGTCCGAGGTCGCCAGGGCCGCCTCGGCCAGACCCCACGGCCCCCACGCACTGAAATGAAAGTTGATGCTGCCCGCCACGACCACCGACCGGTCCACGACCAGCGCCTTGGTGTGCAGGGCGAACGTCGTGTAGCGCGCCTCGAACCGGTCCTCCAGACCGCGCCGCCGCAACTCGCGGCGCAGCAGCGCCACCGCCGAGCGGTTCGTCGGGGCTCCCACCCCGTAATCCACCAGCAGCAGCCGCACCCGCACGCCCCGCTCCAGCGCCGCGAGCACCGCCCCGAAGTACGGCGGTTGGTCCTCGGCCCGGCACGGATCGGGCCGCAGGAACGCGAACCAGCACGTCACGGACGTCCCGAAATCCGCCTGCATCAGGTCCAGGGACTCGCGCGCCGCGCCGATCAGCGCCAGTTGCGCCCGGTCCGCCTGATCCTCCCCGCCGGGCCGCCGGTACAGCAGGAACGCCCGCGCCTCGCCCGCCCGGACGGCCTCCCGCGCCGCCGGCGGGTGCGACACCGGGTCCGCCTCGCCCCGCACGCAGGCGGCACTCACGGCGTCCGGCGCGACCAGCGGCGGGCAGCGCAACTGCCACGAGTGCCGCCACAGGTCGTCGAAGGCCGCCACGCCCGCCTGCGCCGCCGGTCCCCGCACCCGCAGGCCCAGGTCATGCAGGGACCGCGCGCCCGGCACCGGCCCACCCGCCGGCAGGTGCCACGCCGAGAAGTTGAACCCCGCCACCGTCAGGTCCGTGCCGTCGATCACGTGCAGTTTCACGTGACTGTGCGGCAGGAACCGGAAGGTCAGGACCGACACCTGCCAGCCCAGCGCCGGGTCCTCCAGCGGGACGCCCAGCGCGCGCAGGTCGCGTGCCAGCACAAGCGCCGGCCCGGTCCCGTCCGGGTCCAGCGGGTCCGGGTAGCCGCCCAGCAGCGCCCGCACCACCACGCCCTGCGGGTACTCGCCCGGCGCGGCCCGCACCCGCGCGTACAGGTCCCGCACGGCCCGCGCGAAGGTCCAGCCGGGCATTCCCGGCCCGCCCCACCACTCCATGGAGGCCAGCAGCACCTCCGAGCGGGCCGCGACCACCTGCTGCGCGATCCGGTCGAAGGCGTCCACCGGCGTGTTCAGGTCACGGGGCGTACGCAGGAACTCCAGGAACGCGTTCCCGCACGACAGGTCCGACCCGTCCGGCGTGCGGACCGCCTCCCACAGCGCCCGTTCCAGCCGGTCCGCCGGAGTTGCACACGCGCCCGCCGCGGCCGGGGGCCAGCCCGCCACCACCGCCGGCCGCGCCGGTCCCAGCCACAGCGGCAGCTCCGCCGCTCCGGCCCAGGCGCTAAGGAAGGCCAGCAGGAACAGCCCCCGCCGCCACAGGCCCACTCCGGCACGCCGCATCTGGCCCGCAGCATAGGGCGCGGCCCGCCCGGTTTCCTGCCGACCAGCCGGCCCGCGTCTCCATCAATCGTTCAGGGACGGCCCATGCAGGAGGGGCCGGCGCGGTCGTCCCGCGCGGCCCCCCAGGCCGGAACGCGGCCGGTCAGTCGACGACCTCGAAGCCCAGTTTCGCGGCCTGATCCACGAAGAAGTTGATGTTCTCGGTCAGCGTCTGCGGCCCCAGGCTCTTGCGCCAGTGCTCGCCGGTCGCGGCGATGATCAGCGTCTCGGCGAGGCAGGCGGGCACCTGTCCCTCACCGAACTGCAGGTCGATGTTGCTGGTCATCCCGCCGGGGGGGCGCACCACGCCGCCGGGAATGACGCGCACGCCGGGAATGGCGGCCACGCTCTCGTCCACGTCGGCGGGGCGGCCCTCGTCGAAGATCCACGCGCCGCTCCTGACATGCTGCGGGAAGATCACGGGGTTCGGGTCGCTGGTCGCCGTGAAGATCAGGTCCGCTTCCTTCAGGGTGTCGTAACTGGTGGTCGTGACGATCTCGGTGTCCTTCGACGCGCGGCGCAGCGTGGCGGCGCTGCGGTCCAGGCGTTCCAGGTCGCGGCCCACCATGATGACCTTGCCCACCTGCGGCGCGATGGTCCGCGCGATGCCGAACGCGACCACGCCGTTCGCCCCGACGACGGCCGCCGTCGCCTGCTTCAGGTCGCGGCCCTCGGCGGCGAAGTGCTCCAGGATGCCCGGAATGGCCGCCTTGATGGTCCCGGACGTGTACGCCCCCCCGTTCGTGATGGTGATGTCCGGCACGGCCGCCTGCACGTCCACGCCCTTGTTCCCCACCACCGACCAGAACGCGCCCAGCCCGAACACCTCCGCGCCCAGTTCCTGCGCCAGCCGCGCGCCCTCGATGGCGCGGCGCGTGGCGAGGTCCGGATTGTCACGGAATACGTCCGGCAGCAGCGGACTGGACAGCAGGTAGCAGCGGACGCTCTTGCCGTCCGTCGTGCGGATGCCCTGCAACTCCCCGACCTTCATGGGCCGCAGGCTCTCGGCCATCTGCCGCACGCCCGCCTCGCTGATCAGGCCCTTTTCCACCAGCGGACGCAGCCACGCGAAACGCCGCGCGCTCCAGAAGTTCTCCAGCGTCATGGGGTGAATCATGAACGCCGCGACCACCTCGTCGCTGCGGCGACCGGCCAGCGGCACCGCCTCGCCCAGACGCGGCTCGGTGCCGTCCAGCATGCGGCCCAGGTTCTCCTTGAAGCGCCACGTGGCGGCCACCAGCAGCGCCAGCGCGCCCAGTTTCGCGGCCGGTCCCAGCGGCAGCGTCGCCAGCGCCAGCGCGAACGCCAGCAGGCCCGCCAGCGTCGCGGCGCCCACGTACCCCCAGAAGCCCGCCACGCCCGCGTACACCACGACCGGCAGGGCCGCCACCCACAGCGGCGCGGCGCCCGTCACGGCCAGGGCCGCCATGACGCCCAGCAGCACCAGATTGCCCCGCCCGCGCGGCGGCGTCTGCCCGTACAGCGCGCGCGGCGGGTTCAGGTGCCCCAGGTACGCGGCGAGGCCCGCCAGGACCGTCACCTCGGGCACGCCCAGGCTGGAGGCCATCAGGACCGCCAGGAACCCCTTGACGGCGTCCAGCGTGGCCGTCAGGGTGGCGAGGCCCGGCCCGACCCGGTACAGGACGTTCTCGACCCCCAGGTTGTGCGCGTTCGTGACGCGCGTGTTCACGCCCGCGCGTGACAGGACCGCGTGACCGAGCGGGACACTGCCCACCAGGAACGCCACGACTAACAGCAGGGCCGACAGAAACAACATGCCGGCCATTCTAGGGCAGGCGCCCCCCACCTGACGGGCCGGCCGGTCAGGTCAGGTGCTTCTGCTCCCACACGAGGTCGCGCAGCACCCAGCCACTGCCGGGAAACCGCAGGCCCAGGCGCAGTTCGCCCAGCAGGTAGTCGCGGACCTCGTTCAGGGGCGTGCCGATCGTGACGGCGTCCCCCAGGGTGCGTTCGCCGTCCAGGACCCGCGCGACCGGGTGCAACGCCGCCCGCTGCCGGGTCGGCATCAGCCGCAGCCGGAACCACTCGAAGCGGTCCTGCGGTTCCAGACGCCCGTCCCGCACGGCCTGCGCGACCACCTGCGCCACCTGGAACAGCGGCACCTCCGCCTCGCGCGCCGCGGCCCGCACCGAGCGGCCCTGCGGGACATCGAACAGCGGCAGCTGCCCCTGGAACACGCGGCTGGGACTGCCGATCACGCCGCACACCTGCCCCCACTCGTCACTGATGCGCGCCCAGTCGGTCGAGAAGTGCCCGTACGCGCCCAGCGGCGTGCCCGTCACGGCGCGCGGCTCGAAGGTGAACATGCCGGACTCGGGCAGCATCGGGCTGGCGTGCAGCGCCTCGCTGCCCAGCCAGTCGAGAATCCCGCCGGACACGATCTCGCCGTTCACGAACGCCACCGTGAACGGCACGTCCGCCTGAACCTCCAGCACCCCCGTCTGGCGGGTCGTGTGAATCAGTTCCAGAACCCCGAGAAGGGGGAGATCACTCAGCAGGCCTTGCATGGATGCGTGCAACCTACCACCTCCGGACACGGGAACAGTCAGGGAAACTTCACGCCGCGCGGGTGCATGTGGGGGGGGAGGCCGGCGGCGCCCAGGTCCCGCCACGCCCCCCCGAGTTCCTGCGCGACGTCCGAGGCGCTCAGGCCGTAGCCGTGCCGGGCGGCGGCGCGCTCCCCGGCGCGGGCGTGCAGACGCACCCCGACCACCGCCGCGTCCGCCGCGCCCAGCCCCTGCCCCAGCAGCGCCGCCAGCACGCCCGAGAGCGTGTCGCCCATGCCGCCGCTCGCCATACCCGGATGCCCGCCCCGCGACACGCTCAGGCCCCCGGCGTGCGCCACGACGCTCGGGCCGCCCTTCAGGACGACCGCGCCGCCCAGCCGCGCGTGCAGGGCGCGCGCCGCCGCCAGCGGGTCGCGCGTCACGTCGGCCGTGGCGCACCCCAGCAGCCGCGCCGCCTCGCCCGGATGCGGCGTCCAGACGCAGCGGTCATGCCCGCAGCCCGCCAGTTCCGTTTGCAGCGCGTCGGCGTCCAGCACGGTCGGTACGCCCCAGGCCAGCACCTCGCGGGCCAGCGTGGCGGCGTTCGGCCCCAGGCCCATGCCGATCGCCAGGGCGTCCGGCCGCCCCGACACTGGCGTGCCCAGCAGCGCCGCGCGCAGGTCCGCGTGCCGGTGAACCATCAGTTCCGGCATCAGCAGCGGCACCTCCGCCGCCGAGTGGACCGTCACCAGCCCCGCCCCGGCCCGCAGCGCCCCCACGCCCGCCAGTCCCGCCGCGCCCACCGTGCCCGGATGGCCGCCCACGATCCACACGCGGCCCGCCACGCCCTTGTGCGCGTCCGCCCCGCGTACCGGCAGCCGGGCCGCCACCTGCGCGTCGGTGGGCTGCGCGGCCAGCGCCTGCGCCGCCACCCAGTCGCCCGGCACGCGCAGCGGCGCCAGCTGCACTTGCCCCGCCCGCGCCGCCGCCGGCCCGAATAGCAGCGCCGGTTTCAGGCCCATGAACGTGACCGTCAGGTCCGCGCCCGCCGCGCCGTCCGGCACGGTCGCCAGCGAGTCCGTCAGGCCGCTCGGCAGGTCCACCGCCAGCACCGGCACGCCCCGGTCCCGCGCCCCGTTCAGCGCCGCGAGCACCCCGGCCAGCGCGGGCCGCAGCGGCGGCCGGAACCCGGTGCCCAGCAGGCCGTCCACGATCACGCCCGCTCCCGGCGCGGCGCGCTTCAGGGCCGCCTCGCCCAGGGCGCGGGTCGCGCCGCCCACCGCCCGCCAGCGCCGCCGGTTCAGGCGCGTCAGCGGATGCCGGGACGGCAGCGCCAGCACCTGCACCTCGCGCCCCAGCGTCAGCAGGTGCCGGGCTGCCACGAAGGCGTCACCGCCGTTCGCGCCGCCGCCCGCCAGCAGCAGCGCCGCGCCGTGCGGGAAGGCGGCGTGCGCGGCGTCCGCCACGGCCCGCCCGGCCTCCTCCATGGTCAGGTCCAGCAGCCCGGCGGCCTCCAGGCGCTCGTCGACCGCCCGCGCCCCCGCGCCGTCCAGGACCCACGGCATGTCAGCCTCCGCCGCGCAACGCCAGGAACAGGATCAGGGCCACGACCGCCAGCAGCAGCCAGCGCAGGTTACGCATGCCGGGACTGCGCGCGAACTGCTCCTTCATCTCGGCGTCCGTGTCGTTCCGCGAGCGTTTCAGGCTCAGCCGCTGCCCCTGCCGGATGGACCGCACGCCCTCGGCGATCCGCCCCTGACGGCGCAGCGCCACCCCCAGGTTGTGATGCCCGCCGTCGTAGTCGGGGTTCAGCAGCAGCACCCGCCGGTAGATCGCCTCGGCCTGCGCGTACCGTCCGGCCTCCATGTCCAGGTTGCCCAGGTTCGTCAGGGCGCGGTAGTGGCCGGGGTCGGCCTCCAGCGCGGCCTCCAGCGCCTGACGCGCCCGGTCCTCGTCGCCCGCCACGGCCAGCAGCACGCCCTGCTGGTTGAGCGCCTCGGCGCGCGTGGCGTTCAGCGCCAGCGCGCCGCCCAGCGCCGAGGCCAGCTCGTCCGGGTCCGTGATCTTCTGCGCGGCGTCCAGTGCCGCCACCGCCGCCTCCAGCGCCTGCGGGTCCATCGCCCGGCGCAGCGCCGCGCCGTCCTCTCCGGTCAGCAGTGGCAGCAGCCGCGTCAGTTCCGCCAGGGCGCGCCGCACCGCCGGGTAGCGCCGCGCCCGCAGCCCGTCCCGGAAGTCCAGCGCGGCGTCCAGCGCCTCCTGAAGGTCCAGCGTGGCCTGCTCCTCACGCGCAGAGACGCGCGCCCGCGCCCAGTCGCCCGCCGCGATCAGCTCGCGCAGCGTGGCCGGACGCTCAGGGGCCGGACGCTCGGGGGCCGGTTGCTCTGGGGCCGGGGGGTCGAGCGGAACGTTCACGCCGCCCCCCCGGCAGAAGGCAGGGCCGCTGGGACCCGCGCAGGCAGGCGGAAAACGCTCGGGCAGGACGGAACACTCACCTGCCGAGTATACTGACGCGTTGCAGACCCCGCCCCCGGCGGCGCACGCCCAGGGAGTGCCGTCCCCGCTGGCCCGGCCCTCCGTGAGCCAGTTCCCCCGCGAGGCCGTTCCCGTGATCCTGCCCGCCGTGGTCCAGCCTCCGCGCGCGCCGCCGCGCCCGGCCGGGTGTCCGTCCCGCCCCCGTCCCGCCGAATCGCCCAGCCGCCCTGGCCGCGCACCCACCCCGCGCTCCCATCCGCTGCCTGCCGGCCCCCGCCACCCCACCCCCGGAGCTTTCCCTTGAAACACCCTGCCCACCCCGCCCCCCAGGACGCCGACCGAGACGACGCGCCCGCCACGAACGCCCCGCTGTACTCGCCGGCCCGCGTGCGCGAACTGCTCACCCGGCACGGCCTGAAACCCACCAAGAGCCTCGGGCAGAACTTCCTGATCGACGGGAACATCCTGCGCGCCATCGCCGAGGCCGGCGGGGCCGCGCCCGGCGTGCCCGTCCTGGAAATCGGCCCCGGCCTGGGCGTCCTGACCCGCGAGATCCACTCGCGCGGCGCGCAGGTCACCACCCTGGAAAAAGACGAACGCCTGCGCGCCGTCCTGGCCGAGACGCTGGGCGACACCGACGTGCAGATCATCTGGGGCGACGCCCTGGACTTCGACTACGCGACCCTCCCGGCCGGCACGCGCGTGATCGCCAACCTGCCGTACTACATCACGGGCCTGCTGCTCTCGCGGTTCATGCGCGCCCCCGGCATCGTGTCCGCGACCGTCCTCGTGCAGAAGGAGGTCGGGCAGCGCCTCGCCGCGAAACCCGGCACCGACAACTACGGCTTCCTGAGCGCCATCGCCGCCCTGTACGGCAGCGTCCGCCACGTCCGCGACGTGCCCAAGGGTGCCTTCCTGCCCGCCCCGGACGTGACCAGCAGCGTCATCCGGCTGGACTTCGACCGCGACCGCCCGGCCCCGGAACCCGAATTCCTGAAGTTCATCGAGGCCGCCCTGCACCACCGCCGCAAGACGCTGCGCAACAACCTGCGCATGATCGGCCACGACGGCGACGCCATCGACGCCGCGCTCGCCGCCCTGAACATCCGCGCGGACGTGCGCGCCGAGGACGTCGCCCTGGGTGACCTGCGTGACATGGCTGTGAAACTCGGCGTGATACGGTAAGCGCAGCGTTTCCGCACCCCCAAGCCCCACCCGAATGTCCCTGTGAATGTCCACTGACAAGGGCCGTGAACCGCGCCCTGGAGGTAACCCCGTGAAGTTCTACGTTATCGGCGACGTGACCGTTGACCACCTCTACCACCTCGACCGCCTGCCCGCACCGGGCGAGGAAGTCACCCCCCGGCACGCCAGCATGAAACCCGGCGGGGCCGGCGGCACCATCAGCGTCACCCTGGCCCGCCTGGGCCACAGCGTCACCCTGGCCGCCCGCGTCGGCGACGACCCCTTCGCCGAGTACGCCCTGAGCCGCGTGCGCGAGAGCGGCGTCAGCGAGAACGCCATCCAGCGCGACGCGGACCGCCTGACCAGCACCATCACGGTCATGCAGACCGGCGCGGGCGAACGCGCCATGATCAGCGACGGCGCCGCCAACCGCCAGCTCGACCCGGCCAAACTGAAAGCCAAGGACATCGAGGCGGCCGACGCCCTGATCATCAACGCCTACGCCATGATCGAGGGCCCCCAGCGCGAGTACGCCCTGAAGGCCATCGAGGCCGCCCGCAGCGCCAAGACCCGCGTGCCCGTGTTCATCGACCTGGGCACCGGCGCCGTGAACAAGGCCGGCACCAGCCTGAAAGCCGACGTGCTGGGCGCCGACTACCTGATGCTCAACCAGCACGAGTTGCAGGCCCTGACCGGTACCAGCTCCATCAGCGCCGCCCTGGCGCAGCTCGGCGAGGCCGGCGCGCAGCAGGTCGTCGTGAAGGTCGGCAAGATGGGCTCGATCACCTGGACACCCACCGAGACGGAACTGGTCGACGCCGTGCGCCCCGAAGGCAAGGTCGTCGACTCGACCGGCGCCGGCGACACCTTCACCGCCGCCTTCGCGCACGCCATCCTGGGCGGCGCGACCATGGCCGGCGCCGCCCGCGCCGCCAACGCCGCCGGGGCGCTCGCCGCGACCGGCATCGGCGCGCAGGAACGCCCGATCACGGCCGCCGATCTCGCCGGCGCGCTGCCGGGCATGGTCGCCTCCGCGCCCGCCGCCCCGGCCCCCGCCGCCCCGGCGCGCACCACCCGCGCCCGCAAAACCAGCGCCAGCTGACAGCCGCTCAGGGTGCCGCGAGGCCCGCCTGTCCAGACCGGACGGGCGGGCCTCGCCCTACAGCACCCGTGTGGAGGCGCGAGCGGGCTGCCGGACGTGAAGTGGGCAACCCCGCGCGCGGGTGGATGGCACCACAGATGGAATGCGGATCATGCGGACTCCGATTGAATGGGCTGCAAAGCCCGCTGGGTCCGAGCGGAGCGAGGAGGAGAGAGAAGGGTTCCGGACGTGGAGCCGGCGATCCGGTGAAGTGCCGGATTGTTGGCGCAACAAACGGCAGTCCGTATCAGGAGTGTCTGTTCCTGACGGCGCCATCCGGGGAACTGCCCTATGCTGGGTGCATGACCGAGCGCACCCCCACCGCCCCCGACCGGCCCCTGACCCGTGCGCTGCACGCGGCGGCCGCCGAACGCGGCCTGCGAGGCGGCGACGCCCTGCCGGACGTGCCGGAACTGTTCGCGCTGGTGCGGGACATGCCGTACGCCCGCGCCGACACTCACGAACCGGCCGGGATCATCGCCGGGTGGCGCGGCACCTGCTCGACGAAGCACGAACTGCTCGCCGCGCTGCTGGCCGAGGCGGGTCTGCGCAGCACCGTCATGGCCTGCACGCAGGAGATCCGCCCGCCCGCGGACGCCCCGGCCGAACTGCTGGCCCTGAGCGGCGGGCAGCCGGTCGTGGACGTCCACAACTACCTCGTGGTGCATGCCCCGCAGGGCGACATGACCGTGGACGCCACCTGGCCGCTCGCGGCCGCCACTGCCGGTCTGCCCGTGAACGCCGCGTGGGAGTGGGGGCAGGATCAGGTGATCGCCTGCACCCCGCTGGAGACCTGGGCGGTGCCGGAAGGGGAGAGCGTGGCGGCCTTCAAGGACCGCGCGCTGCGTGCCCGCTACACCCCGCAGGAACTCGAGCGGCGCGAGGCGTTCATCCAGGGTGTGGGCCGCCTGTTCCTCGCGCAGTCCCGGTAACCTCCCCGGCAGTCTCCAGCGCGGCGCCCCCGGATGCGTTAGCCTGCGGGCCGTGACCTACAACCCCGATTTCCCCACCGTGCGCCGCCCCGTGTACGCCCGGCGCGGCATGGTGGCCACCAGTCAGCCGCTCGCCGCGCAGGCCGGACTGCGCGTCCTTCAGGAGGGCGGCAACGCCGTGGACGCCGCCATCGCGACCGCCGCCGCCCTGACGGTCGTGGAACCCACCAGTAACGGCATCGGCGGGGACCTGTTCGCGCTCGTGTGGGCCGGCGGAGAGCTGCACGGCCTGAACGCCAGCGGCGCCGCGCCCGCCGCCCTGAGCCTGGACGCCCTGCACGAGCGGCACGCCGGGCAGATGCCCCGCCACGGCTGGACGCCCGTCACGGTGCCCGGCGCGGTGCGCGGCTGGGCCGACCTGCACGCCCGCTTCGGACGGCTGGACTTCGCGCAGGTGCTCGCGCCGGCCATCGCCTACGCCGCAGAGGGCTACCCGCTCTCGCCGGTCCTCGCGGCGAACTGGGCGCGGGCCACGCAGATCTACCGCCGCCTGAACCTGCCGGAGATGGACGAATGGTTCCGTACCTTCGCCCCGGACGGCTTCACGCCCCGCCCCGGCGCGCTGTGGCGCAGCGAGGGCCACGCCCGGACCCTGCGCGACATTGCCGCCACGCAGGGCCGCTCGTTCTACGAAGGGGACCTCGCCGCGCGCATCGACGCGCACGCGCGGGCCGGCGGGGGGCTGTTGCGCGCCGACGATCTGGCCGCGCACCGCAGCGAGTGGGTCACGCCCATCCACACCGACCACGCCGGCCACCGCGTGTACGAGATCCCCCCGAACGGGCAGGGCGTCGCCGCGCTGATCGCCCTGAACGTCCTGCGCGGCCAGCCGCTCCCGGAACGCCGCGACGACCCGCTCGGCCTGCACCTCCAGATCGAGGCCATGAAACGCGGCTTCCACGACGCGCACGCCTTCGTCGCGGACCCGCGCCACACCCCGGTGGACGTGGCCCACCTGCTGTCCGAGGCGAACGCACAGGCGCACCGCGCGCGCTTAGGCGAACGCGCCCACGACCCGCAGACCCGCGCGCCCAGCACCGGCGGCACCGTGTACCTCGCGGCGGCCGACGACGAGGGGCAGATGGTCAGCCTGATCCAGAGCAACTACATGGGCTTCGGCAGCGGCGTGGTCGTGCCCGGCACCGGCGTCGCGCTGCACAACCGCGGGCACAACTTCCACACGGACCCCGCCCACCCGAACGCCCTGGCGCCCGGCAAACGCCCGTACCACACCATCATCCCCGGCTTCCTGGGCCGCACGGACGGCACCCCGGTCGGCCCTTTCGGCGTGATGGGTGGGTTCATGCAGCCTCAGGGGCACCTGCAGGTCGTACTGAACACCGTCACGCACGGCATGAACCCCCAGCAGGCGCTCGACGCGCCGCGCTGGCAGTGGCTGGACGGCACCCGCGTCGAGGTCGAGGCCAGCCTGGGCGCCGACCTGACCCGCGAACTGATCCGCCTGGGCCACACGGTCACGGTGCAGACCGACCCCGGCTCCTTCGGGCGCGGCCAGATGATCCGCCGCGACCCCGCGACCGGCGTGCTGGAGGGCGGCACCGAGAGCCGCACCGACGGCCACATCGCCGTATGGTGATACGGACTCCGATTGAACGGGCTGTAAAGTCCTTCAATCGGAATCCGTATGAGCAATGGTGCGGGCACTGTTCAAGGGCCAGAGGGAGAAAGCATGGAACACGTCTTCTGTCACGCCATGCCTGCTCACCCCCTCCCAACCTCCCCCCTCAAGGGGGAGGGGCAAACACTGGGTGTTCAGCGCTGATCTGCCCGGAAGTGATGAATCCGCACCACTGCTCGCGAATGCTGGCCAATCCGGATCTGTCACGGCGATTCGCTGAATTGGGGGAACATCCGTCCAGGCCGCTGGATCTCCGCGTCAAAGCTGCTTGAACCTGTCCGCACCATTGATGAGGGGCTACAGCGCCCGCGTGCTGAACACCATCACGTCGCTGCCGGCCTCCAGCGGCCCGCCCTGGAACGAGCCGGTCACGCGCGGACTCTCGAACCCCGCGAAGCGCAGCAGCCACTCCACCTCGTAGCGGGTGTAGTAGCGCTGCGTCAGGGTGTAGTGGCGGCGTGTCAGGGTGCCGTCCGGCTGCGTGGTGTCCACGTGGTACTCGGTGGTGATGTGCTGGCGGGGCCGGTCGTGCCGCTGCACCAGAAAGACGTCGGTGCGGCGGCCGTCCGGCGTGTGGAACGTCTCGCCCTCGTGCCGGACGGTGTTCGCCTTCCCGAAACGCGGCACGTACAGGTCGAACACGAAACTGCCGCCGGTCTTCAGGTGCGCGTGGATGTTCTCCAGGCCCTGTAACTGCTCGTTCGGGGTGTACAGGTGCATCAGCGCGTTGAACGGCGCGATCACGGTCTCGAAGCGTTCATCCAGGCGGAAGGTGCGCACGTCGCCCTGCACGAAGCGCATGGTCAGGCCGTCCTTCGCGGCGCGTTCCTGGGCGCGTTCGATCATGCGGGCGCTGGGTTCCAGGCCCGTGACGGTCACGCCGCGCCGCGCCAGGAACGACGTGACCCGCCCGGTGCCCGCCCCGACTTCCAGCACCGGGCCGCCCGCGCGTTCGCCCACGCCGCCGTAGAAGTGCAGGTCGTCGCGGTACACGTCGTACTGGTGGTCGTACAGGTCGGCGAACTCGTCGTAATTCACGCCGCCCAGCGTAGCGCGGGCCCGGCGATCAGGTCGCCTGCTGCGGCGCGTGCCGGTGCCTGGGGCGTTACTGCGGCGCCTCGCCGTACCGCCGCAGGAAGTCCTCGCGGCTCAGGACGCTCAGTTTCGGTTCCTGCGTGGTCGCGCGCGCCCCGTACGCGCGGCGCAGCACGTTCGCCCAGACGCGCAGGCGGCGTCCCGTGGCGGGCGGCAGGTCGTGCGTCTCGAAGCCCAGCCGTTCCAGGATGGGCGTGACCGCCGACTGGCAGTACACGGCCTGCGCCCCGCGCAGCTCCGGGCGACGCTGCAGGTCGGCCGCCACCCGCCGGAAGTCCTGCCGGGCCACCCGTACCGTACCGACCGGACCCAGCTGCGACATCAGCGCGTTGTTCGCGTGGTACTCGGCCGCCGGGACGCCTGCGCGCAGGGTCAGGCCGCCGCCCGGTGCGGCGCCGCGCAGCGTCAGGTCCGGCCCCGGAAAACGGGTGGGGGAGACGCGCAGGATCGAGTCCCTCAGGCCCCCGGCGGGTTCGGTGCGGGTCACGCGGTCCAGCAGGCGGTCCAGGGCGCCCATCAGGCGGGGTGGGAGGTCGGCGGGCCGTTCCGCGCGCAGGCCCTCCAGCCGCGCGAGGCTGGTCGCGGCGTACCCGCGCGCCTTCAGGTCGGCCAGCACGCCGGGCAGGGCCGGCACCGTCACCCGCGCGCCGGGCCCTGCGTCGTGCAGCACGATCACCGCGCCCGGTTGCAGCGTGCGGCGCAGGTGGGCGCGCAGGCCGTCCGGGGTCTGCCCGGCCCGCCAGTCCTGCCCTTCCAGACTCCAGTGCGCGCCGGTCAGCCCGGAGGTCCGCTGGCCCAGCCGCGTGAACAGGCTGTACGCGCCGTGCGGCGGGCGGTGCAGCGTCACGGGCTGCGTGCCGCCCACCTGCCGGACGACCGCGCCGATGCGGGCCGCCGCGTCGCCCGGATCCCGGTACGCGCTCCAGGGGGTTCGCAGCCACGCGTGGCGGTGCCGCACGGCATGTGCCTGCACCTCGTGCCCCTCGCGCAGCATCCGCGCGATCAGGTCCGGGTGCGCCTCTGCCTGCGCGGCCACCACGAAGAACGTGGCCTGCGCGCCCGCCGCGCCCAGCGCGTCCAGCACCGCCGGGGTGCTGCGGGGGTCCGGGCCGTCGTCGAAGGTCAGGGCCACCGCCCGGCGTGTCTGCGGCGCGGCGCGCAGCAGGCCCAGGTTCGCGCGCTGCCACAGCAGGAACGGCCCGCCGATCACCAGCAGGCCCGCCGCCGCCACGCCCAGCGCCGCGCGGTTCAGGCTGGACTTCATGCGCGCCCCAGGCGGCCCAGCACCGCCTGCGCCACCCGGTCGGCGGCGTCCGGGATACCCAGGCGGCTCGCGGCGGCGCTCATGGCGGCGTGCGTGTCAGGGTCCAGGGCGCGCAGCACGGCGGGCCGCACCTCGCTCAGCTGCCGCGCCCAGACGGCCGCTCCGTGCCGCTCCAGCAGGTCGGCGTTGTGTTCCTCCTGCCCCGGAATGGGTTCGTGAATGACCATCGGCACGCCCAGCGTGGTCGCCTCGGCCACCGTCAGCCCGCCCGCCTTGCCGACCACCAGATCCGAGGCGGCCAGCAGTTCCGGAAAGTCGGTCGTGAAGCCCAGCCGGTGGACGGTCGCGCCACCCACCCGCTCCACGCCCTGCCCGTCCGCGCCGGCCAGCACCAGCACCTGCACGCGCCGCCCCAGGTTCGACAGTTCGCTCAGGACGCCGCGCAGCGCCCGGAACGTGCCGGTCCCGCCGCCCGAGATCAGGATGACCGGCTGGTCGGGCCGCAGGCCGTGGCGTTCTCGCAGCGCCGCGCGGTCCGCGCCGATCAGGCTGCGGAACACCGGCGCGATGGGAATGCCGGTCACGACCACCCGCTCCGGCGGGATCTTCCAGTCGGCCATCTGCCCGGCCGCCTCGGGGGTCGCCACCATCAGCAGGTCCGCCTCGGGCCGCGCCCAGTGGTGATGCACGCGGTAGTCCGTGACGATCAGGGCGTTCAGGAAGTCCAGCCGCAGGCGCGTGCGGGCCGCTGCCGCCGCCGCCACCGGAATGGGGTATGAGCTGACGACCACCTCGGGGTTCACGGCGCGCACGTCCCGCAGGGTGCCGCGCAGCCCCATGTGGTGAAAGGTGCTCACCACGGCGCGCGGCTCGCTCTCGCGGTCCGTCCAGTTGTAGAACGCGCGGTAGATGCCCGGCGCGTACCGCAGCCACAGGTCGTACGTGCCGGCCGTGACGGTCCGCTCGACCGGGTTCAGGTACGTCAGGAAGTCCGCGTGCCGGGCGTGCAGGTTCACGCCGCGCGCCCGCAGCGCCGTGTCCAGCGCCCGGTTCGCCTGATGATGCCCGCGCCCGAAACCGGTGGACATGATCAGCGTCCGCAGTTCCGGCCCGGTGGGGGGAGGTGGGGGTGCGTTCAAGTGCGCCTCAGCTGCCACAGGCCCGCCCCGGCGAACAGCACGTTCGCCAGCCACACGCCGGCCTCGGGGAAGGCGGGGATCAGGCCCGCCACGGTCAGGCCCACGAAGAACAGCAGGTAGTACGCCACGGCGATCATCAACGCGACGCCCAGGCTGACGCCCAGTGTCCGCCCGAACCTCAGCGCGAACGGCAGGGCCGCCAGCACCAGCACGAGGTTCGCGAACGGCAGCGCCAGCTTGCGGTTCAGGTTCACGCGGGCGGCGGCGCGGTCGGCGGCGCTCACGCCCGGCGCGGTCAGCTTGGTGATCAGTTCGGGCCAGCCCTCGGCGTCCGCGCCGATTGCGTCGGCGTACTGCGCGAGCGTCTGCTTGCGGCTCAGGCCGGTATCCACGTTCAGGGCGTCGGTGGCCTTCTCGGGCACGACCACGCTGGGGAACACGTCCTGCACCGCCGCGCGGAAGGCGGCCGGGTCATTCTCGGGCACGCGGGTCAGGGCGGCGACCGCGCCGTAGTCCACCACGAACGTCGAGTACCCGCTGAGGCTCAGGCGGTTGTCCTCGAAGGTGCCGCGCTCGGCCAGGATGCCCGTGCCGCGCCCCGCCGAGTCCGCCTGCCACTTCTGCACGCGCACGTCCCGCAGTTCCCGTTTCGCGGCGTCATAGCCGCCCAGGGACAGCGTCAGGTTGTTGCCCAGGTCCACGGTCTTGCCCACCAGCTGCGACAGGCCCGCGCCAGTCAGGGCGTCCCAGTACAGGCCGCGCGTCTCCACGTTCGCGCGTGGCGCGACCCACAGGCTCAGCCACACCGACAGCGCCGTGACGAGTAGTGCCACGACTGCCGCCGGGCGTGCGACGCGGCCCAGGCTGATCCCGCCGCCCTGCACCGCCACGAGTTCCCGCTCGGTGCTCATGCGGCCGAACGCCACGACGGTCATCAGCACGACCGCCATCGGGAAGACCTTCACCAGCGTGTCCGGCATCTGGTACCCGATCCAGCGGGCGATCAGGCCCACCGGCACGCCACTGAGCCACTGACTGGAGATGAAGAAGTACCCGAAGCTCAGGACCGCCGTGAACAGCAGCGTGCCGGCCAGCAGCGGCGGCAGCAGTTCCGCCGTCACGTAGCGGGTCAGGCGCGTCACGCCTCACCCCGGCGCGGCGCGGGCAGGTGAACCGGATTGAGAGGCGACACGCACCTCTCAACCAGCGCCCCGGTCACCCTTTGCCCACCGCGAACAGGATGGTCGCCTCGGCCACCACCACGCCGTCCACCTCGGCGCGGCAGGTGGTCTTGCCCAGGCCGCGGCGCAGGAACTCCAGTTTCGCGTGCAGGTGCAGCTGATCGCCGGGAATCACCTTGCGCCTGAAGCGCGCGCCCTCGATCCCGGCGAGGTACCCGACCGTGCCGGGCTCCAGCTGCCCGTGCAGGCAGAACATGCTGGCCTGCGCCAGCGCCTCGGTGATCAGCACGCCGGGCATGACCGGCTCCTGCGGAAAGTGACCGGGGAAGAACGGCTCGTTGACGGTCACGTTCTTGATGGCGTGCACCGCGCCGCCTTCGATGGACAGCACGCGGTCCACCATCACGAACGGGAAACGGTGCGGCAGGGTCTTCAGAACGTCCTGAATCAGAATCGGGTCCATGCGGGGCTCTCCTGGGTGGGGTCCGGCCGGGCCGGAAAAGGAAAAAGGGAGAGGCTTTACGGGCCGTCTCCCATCAATCAGCAGCGTCAGCGGCAGCGGGGCAGGGGTGCGCGCTCCCGGCGGCCGCAGGGTCAGCGGCGCAGGTAGTTGTCGCTGGACACCAGCGAGTCGCCCAGCACCGGGATCATCTCCAGCGCCATGCCGGTCCCGACCGCGACGGCCTCGACGGCGTTCTCGGCGACGGCCACCGGAATGCCGGTCGTCTGGCGCAGCAGTTCGTCGAAGTTGCGCAGCAGCGACCCGCCGCCCGTCATGACGATCCCCCGGTCAATGATGTCGCTCACCAGTTCCGGCGGGGTGATCTCCAGGACGCGCTTGACGCCGTCCACGATCTTCGTGACGGGTTCGCTGAGGGCCTCGACCACGTCGGTGCTGTCCAGGCTGATGGTCTTGGGCAGGCCGTTCACGAGGTCACGGCCGCGCACCTCGGCGGTCAGGTTCTCGGCGTCGTCGAGCAGCATGGCCGCCCCGACCTTGACCTTGATCTCCTCGGCGGTGCGCTCACCGATCAGCACGTTGTGCTTGCGGCGCACGTAGCGGATGATGCTCTCGTCGAACTCGTTGCCGGCGATGCGCATGGATTCCGACACCACGATCCCGCCCAGCGAGATCACGGCGACGTCCGTGCTGCCCCCGCCGATGTCCACGACCATCGACCCGATCGGTTCGGCGATCTTCAGGCCGGCCCCGATGGCGGCGGCCAGCGGCTCCTCGATCAGGAAGGCGCGCTTGGCGTTGCTGTTCAGGGCGGCGCGCAGCACGGCGCGTTTTTCCACGTCACTGACGTTGCTGGGCACGCCCACCATCAGCTGCGGCTTGAAGCCGAACAGGCGCCCGGCGTTGCCCTGCACCTTCTGCAGGAACATGGTGATCATCTTCTCGGTCAGGCCCTCGTCGGCGATCACGCCGTCCTTGATGGGCCGCACGGCGACGATCCCGCCGGGCGTCCGGCCGATCATGCGGTAGGCTTCCTCGCCCACGGCCTTCACCTGCTTACTGTCTCGCGCCATGGCGATCACGCTGGGTTCCTGGAGGACCAGGCCGCGGCTCTTGCTGTAAATAAGGAACGTCGCCGTTCCAAGATCGATTCCAATGTCTTCTGACAGCCTCACACTCGCCCTCCGGTCAAAACGTCCCAATCGTAGCACGGTGCATGAGGCGCGCCTAAACCATTCCTCATGCGCGTGGCGTTCAGGCGCGCGGTTTCACGAACGCGGCCAGCGCCGCGCACAGGCTGGTCAGGACCATCAGCGACAGCGCCTGCCCCACCCCGCCCAGGCCCTCCAGGCCCAGCTGTTCGGCCAGCGCGCCCTCCAGTCCGCCCAGCGAACGCAGCCACAGCGGCCCCGTGCCGGCCAGCGACGCGAAGGTCCCCAGCGACAGCAGCGCCAGCGCCAGCGTCAGGCCGAACAGCAGCGCGCACAGCAGCCAGCCGAGGACTCTCAAGGGCGCCCTCCGCGGAGGTCCGGGCGTGGCCGCGCGGCCCGGCGGGAAACGGTGGATCGTGACGGGGCGGTCATCCGGCGCATTCTAGTGATGCCTGCGCCACGCGCCGTGAGGATTTTCACATCCTGGCCCCGTGGGCGCGCGCCCGTCCGCGGCGGGACGCTATGCTGCGCGCGTGAACCTGCCTGCCCGCGTGCGAGTGACCCGCCCCCCGCTGCCCCTGGCCCCGGCCCTGAAAGCCGCCGCCAGCCGCCTGTGCCCGGACGCCCCGGACGCGCTGACCGGCGCGGCGCTGGCCATCGCCGGGGGCGGCGTGATCGGCGCGCACCTGCGCTGGGACGGGGGAGAAGCCGCGAACGTCGAGACCGGCTGGCGCGGGCGCGGCATCGAGGAAGCGCTGGCGCAGACCGTCTCCGGCTGACCGGAACGCCCGGAGGCGGCCTGCCCTGCGGGACGCGCGCCTAACAACCGTTTGGTAACCTGGGGGCATGACCACCACCGCCGCCGCGGACACCGGCATGAGCTTCGGCCTGACCGACGAACAACGCATGATCGTGCAGCACGTCCGCGAGTACGCCCGCGCCGAGATCGCCCCACACGCCGCCGCCTTCGACCGCAGCGGCGAGTACCCCCGCGCGCAACTGCGCGGCCTCGCAGACCTGGGCCTGATGGGCGCCACCGTCCCCGAACAGTGGGGCGGCGCGGGCCTCGACTCGGTCACGTACGCCCTGTGCCTCGAGGAGATCGCCGCTGCCGACGCCAGCGTCGCCGTGATCGTCAGCGTGCAGAACGGCCTGCCCGAACAGATGCTCCTGCGCTACGGCACCGACGACCAGAAAGCCACGTTCCTGCGGCCCCTCGCCAGCGGCGAACACATCGGCGCGTTCTGCCTGACCGAGCCGCACGCCGGCAGCGACGCCGCCAGCCTGTCGCTGAAAGCCACCCGCGACGGCGACCACTGGATCCTGAACGGCACCAAGGCCTGGATCACCAGCGGCGGACAGGCCGACACGTACCTCGTCATGGCCCGGACCGGCGGCCCCGGTGCGCGGGGCGTGAGCTGCTTCGTCGTGCCCGCCGCCACGCCCGGCCTGAGCTGCGGCCGCCCCGAGGAGAAACTCGGCCTGCACGCCAGCCACACCACCACCGTCACCTTCGAGGACGCCCGCGTGCCCCACGCGAACATGGTCGGCGAGGAAGGCCAGGGCCTGATCATCGCGCTGGCCAGCCTGGACGCCGGACGCATCGGGATCGCCATGCAGGCCCTCGGAATCGCTCGCGCCGCGCTGGAACACGCCGCCCGCTACGCCAGCGAACGCGAACAGTTCGGCCGGCCCCTGCGCGAATTCGAGGGCGTGAGCTTCAAGATCGCCCGCATGGCCGCCCGCACCGAGAGTGCCCGCCTCGTCGCCCTGAAAGCCGCGTGGCTCAAGGACCAGGGCCAGCCGTACGGCAAGGAGGCCAGCATCGCCAAACTCCTGGCCAGCGAGGCCGCCGTGGACGTCACCCGCGACGCCATCCAGATCTTCGGCGGCAACGGCTACAGCCGCGAGTACCCGGTCGAACGCCTGTACCGCGACGCCAAGGTCACCGAAATCTACGAGGGCACCAGCGAGATCCAGCAACTCGTGATCAGCCGCGCCGTCTTCAACGAACTGACCTGATCAATGGTGCGGACAGGTTCATGGCTTCAGGGCAGGCCAGCGATGAACACCCAGTGTTGACCCCTCCCCCTTGAGGGGGGAGGCTGGGAGGGGGTGAGCAGGAATGGCGTGACAGAAGACGTGTTCCGTGCGTGTCTCCTCTGTCGCTTGAACAGTGTCCGCACCATTACTGAGCCTTTCGCCCGGCTTGACTCCACCCGGCCGAATCCCACCCCGGCCGGGGCCGGACGCGGCGTGGAGGATTCAGGGAACCGCAAGATACGCCGGAGTGCCGCCGCTCAGAATGAACGGTGATGCTCCGGCAACTCCTGTGGATTCCCGGCACCCTGATGGTGCTCGCCGTGATGGTCGACCTGATCGTCACGTGCCTCCAGTCCGGCGAGGGCCGCCTGGGCCGCGCGGTCCACCGCCCCCTGTACGCCGCGCTGACCGGCGCCGCCCGCCTGACCGGCCGCCGCGCCCTGCTGTCGTGGACCGCGCCCCTGCTGATCCTGGGCACCCTGACCGCCTGGACGCTCCTGTGCTGGCTGGGCTGGACCCTGATCTTCTGGTCGCAGCCCGGCAGCCTGCTGGGTTCCGAGAGTGGCACCCCCGCCACGTTCGCCGGCACGCTGTACTTCGTCGGGTACACCATCAGCACCCTGGGCCTGGGCGAGATCACCGCGCCGCTGCCCTTCTGGCGCGTCCTGACCGCCGTGGCGTCCATCAACGGGTTCTTCCTGCTGACCTTCGCCATCACCTTCGTCGTGCCCATCGCGCAGGCCAGGGGCGACCGCCGCCGCCTCGCGCTGCACCTGCACCGCGCCGGACCCGGCGCGCAGGCCCTGATCCTGAACGCCCACACCGACCACGACCGCAGCCTGCTGAGCCTCACCAGCGACCTGCACACCATGCTCAACGACGTGGACGCCGCCCACCTGAACTCGCCGTACCTGCACCGCTTCCACGACCACGACCCGCAGGACGCCCTGGACCTGCACCTGCCCGCCCTGGGCGAGGCGCTGCTGATCCTCCAGGGGAGCATGACCGGCCCCGTGCCGCACGGGCTGGGCCGCACCCTGGCCAGTATCGACTCCATGACCCGCACCTTCGAACGCACCCACGGGCCGAGCCCGGTGCCCGTCCCGCCCCCACCCGACCTGACCCGCCTGCGGGACGCCGGCCTGATCCTGAAACCCGACGCCGACCTGCACGCCCACCTGCACGCGCACGCCGACCTGCGCCGCCGCCTGCACGCCATGGCCCACGCCGGCCAGTGGCGCTGGGACGAGGTGGCCGAACTGCCGCCCACCCCCGACGCTGCGTGAAGGTGGGCGGCGCTCCACCCCCTACCGGCCTCATGCCCGGCGGCCAGACTGAAAGCATGTCGCTCCTGACCGCGCTGCTGACCGCCGCCACCCTCGGCCCCCCGGCCCTCGCGGCGCCCTTCACGCTGACCGGCGCGGACGGCCGCCGCTGGTCCCTGAGCAGCGCCCTGGGCCGCGAACGCCTGCTGATCGTCCGTAACCCCAGCGCCGCGTACCTGAACACCGTCCGCGCGCAGGACACGGCACTTCAGGTCCGTGACCTGCGCGTCGTGGCCCTGCTGCCCCCGGACGACGCTCGCCTGAACGGCCCCCGTACCCTGATGCTCACGCTGCTCGCCGACCCTGGCGGGAAGGTCGGCGCGCAGTACGGCCCCGCCACCCTGATCGGCAAGGACCGCGGCGTCAAGGCCCGCTACCCCGCCCCGCCCGCCCTGAACACTGTCGGCGCCCTGATCGACACCATGCCCATGCGCCAGCAGGAACGTCAGGAGCGGGGCCGCTGACCTACCCCGACGGGCGCGTCAGCACCAGCACCCGGTCCTCCGGGTCTCCCGCCTCGCCGGTCACCGTGAAGCCCGCCCGCGCTGCCAGCCGCAGTGACGCCGCGTTTTCCGGGCTGATGATGCAGAACGTCTCCCGGCCCGGCACGTTCGCGTCCCGCCAGCCCAGCGCCGCCGCGACCGCCTCGCCCGCATACCCCTGCCCGTGCGCCCACGGCAGCGTCACCCAGCCCGCCTCCGGAATGCCGTCCAGTTCAGGCTGTCCTGCCAGCAGGTCCCGCTTGAACCGCCCCAGCCCGACCTCACCCACAAAGCGCCCGGACGCGCGCTCCTCGGCAACCCAGTACCCGAAGCCCAGCAGCGCCCAGTGCCCCGGATGCCGCAGCAGCCGCGTCCACACGTCCTGCCGCGCCAGGGGACGCCCGCTCGTGTACCGAGTGACCACCGGGTCCTGCCACAGTTCCACGCAGGCGTCCAGATCGTCCAGGCGGTGCGGGCGCAGCCGCAGGCGCGGGGTGGTCAGGATGGGGGCCTCCATGTGGTCACCGTAGCGCATCGCCCGGACGGAACAGGCCGCCCACCCGGAGGTGCAGCGGCCCTGTCGTTTCCCGTTTCAGATGGTGGCTGTGGTCAGTCCGTGTAAGCGCCCACCGATGCGCTGCTGACCAGTTTGGCGTACTTGGCGAGCACGCCGCGCTTGTAGCGGGGTTCGGGTTGCACCCAGGCGGCGCGGCGGCGGGCCAGTTCGGCTTCCGGGACGTGCAGGGTGAGTTTCAGGGTTTCGGCGTCCAGTTCGATGGTGTCGCCCTCATGTACCAGCGCGATGGTGCCGCCCACGAACGCCTCGGGCGCGACGTGACCCACGACCAGCCCGAAGGTGCCGCCACTGAAGCGCCCGTCGGTGATCAGGCCCACGGAGTCGCCCAGGCCCTTGCCGATGATGGCGCTGGTGGGGGAGAGCATCTCGCGCATGCCGGGGCCGCCCTTCGGGCCCTCGTAGCGGATGACGAGCACGTCCCCGGCGCGGATGCGGTCGCCCATGATCGCCTCCATGCATTCTTCCTCGGAGTCGAACACGCGGGCGGGGCCGGTGATCTTGATGCTCTTCAGGCCGCTGATCTTGGCCACCGAACCTTCCTCGGCGAGGTTGCCGCGCAGGATGGCGAGGTGCCCCTCGGTGTACAGCGGGTCGCTGAAGGCGCGGATGACGTCCTGCCCCTCGCTGGGCGCGTCGGGTTCGTCGGCGAGGTTCTCGGCGACGGTCTTGCCGGTGACGGTCAGGCAGTCGCCGTGCAGCAGGCCTTCTTTCAGCAGCATCTTCATGACGCGGGGGATACCGCCGACGACGTGCAGGTCGGTGGCCACGTACTTCCCGCTGGGTTTCAGGTCGCAGAAGACCGGGGTGCGCTCGCGGATGCGCTCGAAGTCCGCCAGGGTCAGGTCGATGTCGCAGGCGTGCGCGATGGCCATCAGGTGCAGGACGGCGTTGGTGCTTCCGCCGACGGCCATGATGACCGTGATGGCGTTCTCGAAGGCTTCTTTCGTCAGGATGTCCAGCGGGCGGATGTCCTGCTCGACGAGGTTCAGCAGCGCGCGGGCGCTGTCGGCGCTCGACACGGCCTTCTCGGCGTCCACGGCGCTCATGGTGCTGGAGTACGGCAGGCTCATGCCCATCGCCTCGAAGGCGCTGCTCATGGTGTTCGCGGTGTACATGCCGCCGCACGAGCCGTTGCCGGGGCAGGCGCGTTTCTCGATCTCGGTGAAGTCCTCGCGGCTGATCTTGCCGGCGCCGAACGCCCCGACCGCCTCGAACACGCTGACGATGGTCAGGTCCTTGCCGTCGTAGTGGCCGGGTTTGATGGTCCCGCCGTACACGAAGATCGCGGGGATGTTCAGTCGGGCGATGCCGATCATGGCGCCCGGCATGTTCTTGTCGCAGCCGCCCACGACGATCACGCCGTCATGGCTCTGCCCGCGCGACACGGTCTCGATGGAATCGGCGATCACCTCGCGGCTCACGAGGCTGCACTTCATGCCCTCGGTGCCCATGCTGATGCCGTCCGACACGGTGATCGTGCCGTAGATCTGCGGCATCCCGCCACCCTCGCGGATGGCGCCGGTGATGTGGTCGGCCAGTTCGCCCAGGCCGTTGTTGCAGGGCGTGATGTTGCTCTGCGCGTGCGCCACCCCGATGATGGGTTTCTCGAAGTCTCCGTCCTCGAAACCCACGGCGCGCAGCATGGCGCGGTTCGGGGCGCGCTCGTCCCCCTGCGTGATGTGGTGGCTGTTCCAGTTCAGTTTCCGCTTCTGCGCCGTGTCGGTCATGCCTCACCCTACGCCCGGTCGCGCCCGCCTGCATGCAGAGGCACAGACAGGCGCGCCCGGCCCGCGTTACCGTGCCGCATGACCCGCCCGCACCTGCTGTTCGTCTACAACGCCGACGGAGGCCCCCTGAACGCCCTGAAGGACCTGTGGCACAAGACGGTGTCGCCTGCCACGTACGACTGCCAGCTGTGCGCGGTCACGTACGGCCCGCTCGGCATGCGCCGCGAGTGGCGGGAGTTCGTGCGGTCCCTGCCCGCCGACGTGACGTTCCTGCACCGTGACGAACTGGCCGCGCAGTACGGCGTGCAGGGCGTGGCCCTCCCGGCGGCGTTCGTGCTGGACGGCGCGCAGGTGCGCCCCTGGCTGAGTGCCGAGGCTGTCAGGGAGGCGCGCACCCTGGACGACCTGATGTCCCTGGTGCGCGCCTCCCTGCCCATGACCGCCGGGCCAGACACGGGCGTGCGGCCCGCCTGACCCGGCGGCTGAAACGGCCCAGGTTATCAGCCTAGGTTCAGCCCGATGTCGAACGTGGCCGTGTACCCCCTGGCCGGGTCGCCCTTGGCGTTCAGCAGCAGCTGGCTGCCGCCGTTGCGGTAGATGCTGTCCTGCGCGTTGGGCGTGTCGGCCTTCGTGCCGTGCGCGCTGTACGGCGCGCGGGCGAACACGGCGCTGTTCACGCTTTCCGGGAAGAACAGCTGCGACGTGAACTCGCCCGTCGCCTTCCCGCTGGCGTTCAGGGGCCGCAGCTTGAAGTGGATGTGCACGGCCCGCCCCCGGTACCAGCCGGGGTAGATGGTCGTGAAGCTCGCGCGGCCCTGCGCGTCCGTGACCTGCGACCCGCGCAGGAAGTTCCCGGTGTTGCCCTGCACGCCCGAGTACGCTCCCTGCGCGTCGCAGTGCCACACGTCGATCAGCACCTGCCCGCGCGGGGTGCAGCCGCCCACCGCGACCCGGCTGACCACGAAGTTCAGGGTGAGCGGCACGCCGGCACTCTGTTTTCCGGTCGTGGTGTCCCGGCGCAGGTCGCTGCGGCGCGGTTCGCTGTCCACGAAGTACGGCCCCTCGGTCATGGCGGGCCGCACCACGCAACCGGGCAGGCCGCTGGCGGCGCTGGCCTGACCGGCGCTCCGCTGGGCCAGCACGCCCCCGGCGCCCAGTGCGGTGGCCCCGGCTCCCAGGCCCAGCAGCCTCAGGGCGTGGCGGCGGCTCAGGAGCGTGCCGATCATCTCGTCGTCGTTGTCCTCGTCCGGCTCCTGGGTGGGGGCGAGGTCGGGGGCGGCGGGGTTCGGGCGGTGCGGGTCGTTCGGCATGGATCCTCCGGTGTGGGGCGCGCCGTCTGGCGAACCTGTGCCCCTATCGTGCCCCGCCCCGGTTAAAGCAGGGTTGGGCGCCCCACAGGCAAGGAGAGCGCAGGAGGGGTGGCTGCCAGCAGAAAGCGGCCCCCAGATGGCGGGGGCCGCTCCGGCAGGATGCCGGAAGGGGGGGGTTACTGACTGGCGGGCGCGACGGTCACGGCGGCCGGGAAGGCCTCGGTGCCCAGGCGGGCGATCTGCGCGTCCAGGTACTTCTGCGCGGCGTCCTTGCCCAGCTGGTCGCGGATCAGGGGCGCGGCGTCCGCCAGGGGCAGCGTGCCGGCCTCCGTGCGCTTGGTGACGGTCAGGACGTGCCAGCCGAACTGCGACTGCACGGTCTGCACGGCCCCGACCGGCCCGCTGAAGCTGGCGCGGTCGAAAGTCTCGACCATCTCGCCGGGGCCGAAGCAGCCCAGGTCGCCGCCCTGCGCGGCGCTGCCCGGATCCTGGCTCCTGTCGGCGGCGATCTTCGCGAAGTCCGCGCCGCCCGCCAGTTCCCGCGTGATCGCCTGCGCGTCGGCCTGGGCGGGCACCAGGATGTGCTTCACGCAGGCCTGCGCGTCCTGCGCGAAGTCCGCGCGGTTCAGGTTGTAGTACCCGGCGACCAGCGCGTCCCCGAACGTGAAGCGCTTCTGGATGCCCTGCAGGTACGCGCCCACGACGCTCTGGCGTTCCAGTTCGCGGCGCAGGTCGGCGGCGTCCGCGTACCCGGTGGCGTTCAGCGCCTCGGCGAAGTCCGCGTCGGATTCGAAGTCGCTGCGGGCGTCCACGAGCTGCTGGTCGAGCGCGGCGGCGTCGGCTCTGTTGTTCACGCGGGCCAGCTGGTACACCGCGCGGTCCCGCAGGAACTGCTTGAGGAATTCAGGGCGGGCGGAGGCGAACTCGCTGAGGTACGCTTCCTCGAACGGCACGCCCTGGGCATTCACGACCCGCGCGGCCGCCAGCCGGAAGGCCCGGTCGAAATCGCCCAGCGTCAGGGTCTCCTTGCCGACCCGGCCGACTGGCGTGGCCGGATCGCTGACCGGAGCGGCGGGGGCGGCCGTGGCGGGCGCGGCCGGAGTGGTGGGAGCGGGGGCCGTGGTGGCCGGCGCCGGAGTCGTGGGGGCCGGCGCGGTCTGGGCGCCGGCGGTCTGGAAGGCGACGCCGCTCAGCAGCGCTGCGGTCAGGAGCAGTTGTTTCATGGTCCGTACTGTAGCGTCCCGCGCGGCGCACTCCATGACAGTCTCCTGTGACGCCCCGGCACACGCCCCCCCGCCTGCTACAATCCCCCCCGTGCGCCTGAGCCTAGTAGAAACCACCGATCCGCGCGTGTACGACGACGCCGTGCGGAACCTCCCCATCACCAGCGCCCTGCAGGGCTGGGGGTACGGCGAGGCGCGGCGAACGCTGGGCCAGACCCCCGCGCGTTACCTGATCACGCAGGACGGCCGCACCGTGGGCGCCGTGCAACTGCTGCGCAAACGCCTCGTGCCGGGGTTCAGCACCCTGTACGCGCCGCGCGGCCCGGCCCTGGAAAGCCTGGACCTGCTGCCCGCCTTCGCGGAGGCCGTCCGGCGCGTCGCGCGGCCCACCGACGCCCTGCTGAAGGTCGAGCCGCCCGTTCCGTTCCTCGCGGACGACAGCGTGATCCTGCCCGAAGCGTACGGGCCGCTGCGCCGCGCCGACACGGAACAGCCGGAACACACCATCGTCGCGGACCTGACCCGCAGCGAACAGGACATGATGGCGGGCCTGTCCAGCATGGCGCGGCGCAACATCCGCACCTCCGAGAAACTCGGGGTGGTCGCGGGCCGCGACGACGACTTCGAGGCGTTCTGGGAGATCTTCACCGCCACGAACGAACGCGCCAGACTGGGCGCCTTCCCCCGCGAGTACTACGAGACCATGCTGCGCGAGGGCAACGCGCACGGCGGCGAGGCGTACATCGTCCTGTCCCGCTACCAGGGCCGCGCGCTGGCCGGCGGGTTCTTCCTGGCGATGGGCAAGGGCACCTACTACCTGTTCGGCGGCAGCGTCCGCGACGACCGCGTGGACGACCAGGGCAACCCCCTGAAGGACGCCAAGGCCCCGGACGCCTTCTACTGGAACGCCATGCTGGACGCCAAGCGGCGCGGCTACGAACTGTTCGACTTCTGGGGCATCCCGCGCGTGCTGGACGAGAGCAAGCACTCGTACGGCGTGTTCAGGATGAAGCTCAAGTTCAGCGAGCAGCGCGTCTGGTACCCCGCCTACGACCTGAACCTGAACCCGGCGGCGCCTGCCATCGTCCGGGCGCTGCGCTGGCGCAAGACCCAGAACAACCTGCGCAAACGCGGCAGCGCCGACGACGTGCTGTAACGAACGGCCTGTCACGCCGGTCAGTTCAGGATCCTGGCCTCGCCCGGCACGAGGCCCAGCAGCGCCTCCAGCCGTTCCAGCAGCGTCCGGGCGCGCAGGGCGTCCTCACGCTGCTCGGGGCTGGCGGGCAGCAGCGTCGCCGCGAAACTCGCCATCAGCAGCGGGTCGATGGGGGCCGCGCCGCGCAGTTCGTCGGCGTCGCCGGGCCGCAGCCGCAGCAGGGCCGTGAGCAGCTGGGCCGCCGCGCCGCGCGCCGCCTCGTCCGCCACCCCGGCCTCCAGCAGGTCGGGGTCCAGGGGCCACACGGTCACGTCCGCCGACAGGTAGGGCCGGTCTAGGTGGAAGTCGTCCACCCGGAAGCGGTCCCCGCCGACGACCAGCACAGTGCTGGTGCCGTCCTCGTGGGGGCTGGCCTGCCGCAGGTGTGCCAGGGTGCCCACCCGCGATACCCGCTCGTGAAAGGGACGGTCGGAGGTTTCGGACGACTCCACGATCCGCACGATTCCGAAAGGTTGCCCACTGGCCTGCACGTCGGCCAGCAGTTCACGGTAACGGGGTTCGAAAACGTATAGGGGAAGGACCACGCCCGGAAACAGCACCAGTTGAGGCAGGGGGAACAGTGGAACACGCATACCCGGTCATGGTGCGCCCATCCGCGCCCGGCAACTTGAGCGAACCCCACAGTAAGCGAACCTCACAGGAGACGCCGGGCAGCGGGGGCCGCCCTGAACCCAGGTCGCGCCCCACCGCTGCGGCGGTCAGGAACCGGGCGGGGGGTCCGGATCGGCCGGGCGGGGCCGTTTGCGGCGTTTCGGGCGGGGCGGCGGGGGCGCGCCCCACTCCTGCAACTGTTCCGGTGTGGCGCCCAGTTCACCCAGGGTCACGGTGTCGGCGGGGGTCAGCGGGGCGCTGACCAGCAGGTCCGGGCGGCGGGCCAGCGTGCGCGCCAGCGCCTGCCCGCGCCGCCACGCCGCCACCGCGCCGTGATTCCCGCCGCGCAGCACGTCCGGGACGCTCTGCCCGCGCCACTCCGGGGGACGGGTGTACTCCGGGTAGTCCAGCAGCCCAGAACTGAAACTGTCCGCCTGATGCGACTCGGGGTCGCCCAGCACGCCCGGCACCAGTCGCGCCACGGCTTCCAGCACGCACGCGGCGGCCGCCTCGCCGCCCATCATCACGAAATCCCCGATGCTCAGTTCCCGCGTGACCAGCCCCTCGGTGCGGGCATCGAAACCCTCGTAGCGGCCGCACAGGAACACCAGGTGGCGGCGCTCCGCGAGTTCCTCCGCGACCGCCTGCGTGAACGGCTGCCCGGCCGGGCTGAACAGGATCACCTCGTCCGCCGCCGGGAGGCTGGCCAGGGCGCGCTCGGCGACGTCCACGCGGATGACCATGCCGGCCCCGCCCCCGTACGGCGTGTCGTCCACCTTGTGGTGCCGGTTGCCCGCGAAGTCGCGCATGTTCACCAGTCGCACGTCCAGCAGGCCGCGCTCGCGGGCCTTCCCGACAATCGCCTCGGCCGCGAACGGCGCGAGCAGTTCCGGGAACAGCGTCAGGAACGAGAAGGTCAGGCCCGGCGTCCCGGCAGTGTCGTCCGGCAGGGGGAGGGGGTCTGTCATCCGGAGTGGCCCGCCCCGTCCGGCCCGCCCGCATCGTCCGTGTTATCCGTGTCGTCCGGGTCGAGCAGCCCTCCCGGCGCGTCGGCCGTCAGCGCCAGCGACGCGGGCCGCCGCTTCCCGTTCAGGTTCACGGTCACGTACGGCGCCTGAAGCGGCACGAAGGCCTCACCCGCCGCGTGCCGCACCACCAGCAGGTCCTGATGCCCGGCGTCCACGACGTCCACGACCTCGCCCAGCACCTCGCCGGCCGGGCCGCTCAGGGTCAGGCCGCGCAGCTCGTGGTAGTAGTACACGCCGTCCTCGGGTTCCGGCAGGTCCGCGTCGGCGGCGTACACGTTCAGGCCGCGCAGGTCCTCGGCGCCCTCGCGGGTCACGACGCCCGCCAGGTGCAGCGCCACGCCCGGCGCGAGCATCTCGGCGCGGCGTACCTTCAGCCAGCCGCGCTTCTCGACGTACACGCGCTCCAGCGCCGCCAGTTGTGTCTGGTCGCCCAGCACGAACACCTTCACGCCGCCCTTCACGCCATGCGGTCCCAGGAAGTAGCCCAGGCGGGTCCGGTCTGTGGAAGTTCCGCCGGTCACGCTTTGCGGGGGGCGTCCAGGTCGACGTTCAGGCGGTCACGGGGGTCGCTCGCGGCGCGCACCAGGGTGCGGATCGCCTGGATCACGCGGCCCTGCCGGCCGATCAGTCGGCCTTCCTCGCCCGCACCGACCCGCACGACCACGGTCGGCCCCCGGCGGGACACGCGCACCAGCGACGGCTGATCCACCACGCTCTGGGCCAGGAACAGGGTCAGGTCTACAGGATCGGTCTTCATGCTGGGCATTCTAGAGCATCCGCCGCCCCGCAGGCCCGTGCGCTGCGTCCACGCCGCACAATTCGGTCAGGTGCCGGCATGAAAAAAGGCCCCACGAGGGGGCCTGTCAGGGAGTGGGGACGCTCAGGCGACCTTGACGCCCTGGCTCTTGAGCAGGCGGCGGGCCGTCTGCGTGGGCTGGGCACCCTGGGCGATCCAGTAGGCGGCGCGCTCGGCGTCGATCTTCAGATACGTCTCGGTGGTCTTGCGGGGATCGTAGTGGCCGAGGTTCTCGATGTAGCCACCGTCACGGGGACGGCGGGCATCGGTCACGACGATACGGTAGTGGGGGTTGTGGGTAGCACCGAAACGGGACAGGCGAATCTTGACCATGATGGAAACCTCGGGTTGATCGGGTAATTGAGGGTACAGCTCCCGTTAGGATCACGGGGTTCATGCGCCCGTCAGCAGCCAACCGGGGTGCGCACCGAACAAGAGTACCAGCCGCGCCCCCATCCGGCAAGAGGCCCGCCGCCCATGCGGACTCCGCGCTACGTACCTTGAAGCTACCACTGCGAGATTCCGGGAAAGCGCCGGAACCTCTCCGTTCCTGCTTCAACGTCCTTTCTTCTGTTACGCGCTGCGCGCGGTTTATCTACTTATCTACAAGGTAAACGCAGTGTACTCAGAAGCCGGGAGAGACGGGCACGCCGCCCCGGCGCAACTGGAAGGCCATGCTGTCCGGCCCGATGATCGAACTGCCGCCCACTGTCCCGACCGGCGTGCCGCGCCCCACGCGGTTGCCCACGCTGACCAGCGGATCGCGCAGCCCGAAGTACGCCGTGACGCTCGCCCCGTGATCCACCAGCACCACCCAGCCCAGCGACGCGTAGTACGTGACGGCCAGCACGTTCCCCTCGAGCGCCGCGACCGCCTGCGGCCCGCCGCTCAGGACCACCCACGGCGACCCGCCCGACCCGTACGGCGTCTGCACCCGGCCGCCCGGCAGCGGGAAGCCCAGCGGTCCACTCAGGTCCGGGAGGGGCGCCAGCTGCTGCTCGACCCGCACCTGCGCCTGCTGCACCTGCTCGCTGCGCTGTTGCAGGGCCGCCTGCTCGCGCTGCACCTGCGCCTCACGCTGCGCCTGCGCGGCCTGCTGGGCGGCGCGCTGCCGGGCGGCCTGCGCGTCGGCGGCCCGCTGGCGCGCCAGCCGCAGCGCCTCCTGCCGGGCGCGTTCCTGCGCCTCGCGGATCCGGCGGGCTTCCTCCTCGCGGCGGCGGCGTTCCTCCTCCAGGCGGCGCTGCCGCTCGGCTTCCAGACGGCCGCGTTCCGCGACGACCTGCCCCACCAGCGCATCGACCGTGCGGGCCGCGAGGGCCTGCTCGGCCTGCCGCTGCGCCGCCAGGGTCCGCTTGCCGGCCTCGCTGGAACGCAGCTGCGCCAGCAGGCGGTTCTGCTCGGCCCGCTGCGCCGTCAGGGCCTTCAGGGCGGCCGTGCGCTGCGCCTGCAGGGTCCGCAGGTCACGCGCCTGACGGGTCTGCTGCTCGCGCTGTTCGGCCAGCACCTTGACCTCGCCCGCCAGGGACTCGATCACGCGGGTGTTGTACTCGCCCGCCATGTTCGCGTACCGCAGGCGGATCAGCAGGTCCGACAGGCTGCTCGACTGTGACAGCAGTTGCAGGTACCGGCCGCTGCGGTCCCGGTACTGCAGCAGCAGCACCTCGCGCACGTCGTTCTGCAACCGCTCCACGCGGGCCTGCGTGACCTTCAGCTGTTCGGCCGTGTCCGCCAGCGCCCGCTCGGCCAGCGCCACGCGCGCCGTGACGACCGCCACCTCGTTCTCCAGCCGCGCCGCGCCGGCCGCGAGCGTGTCCAGCCGGGCCAGCGTCGCCCGCTGCTGCGCGCTGAGGTTCTGGATGCTGCGCCTGAGCGTCTCCAGTTCCCTCGCCCGGTCGGCGCTCAGTTGCCGCTGCTGCTGCAACTCGCGCTGCAACCGCTCGAGCCGTTCGCTGGTACTCAGGTCCGGCGCGTCACCGGGCCGGGCCGAGCCCTGCGCCTGCGCGGCCCAGTCGGCGCCGCCCGGCAGCGCGGTCAGCAGCGCGGCGCACAGCAGCAGCGCCGCCCGCCCCCGCCGCGCGTTCACTCCAGCTCCAGCAGGTACCGGCGCGTGGCGAACAGGCTGCCCAGCAGCCCGATCAGCACGCCCAGCAGCGCCACCCCGCCCAGCAGCGGCACCAGCGTCCCGGCGTCCTGCACGACCGGGAACACCGGCGCCAGCTGCTGCACGCGCCGCGCCAGCCCCAGGTACGACGGCACCAGCAGCGCCAGCGCCAGCCCCGCCGCCAGCAGCCCCACCAGCAGCCCCTCGATCACGTGCGGCATGCGGATGAACCCGCGCGTGGCGCCCAGCAGCCGCATCACGCTGATCTCGTCACGGCGGGCGTACATCGCCACGCGCACCGCGTTCAGGATGTTGAACAGCGTGCCCAGCAGCAGCAGGCCCACCAGCGCGTACCCGGCCCCGCGCACCGCCGTCAGGGTCCGCACGGTCGGGTCCACGTACCCCGCGCCGTACTCGACGTCCTCCACGCCCGGCAGGGCCGACACGGCCGCCGCCACCGTCCGCGAGTCCTGCACGCGGGCGACCCGCAGCCGCAACGTGTCCGGGAAGGGGTTGCCCACCAGCGCCGCCGCGTCCCGCGTGTACGGCGAGTCCTGCGTCATCTCGGTCAGCACCTGCTCGCTGGTCACCAACTTCGCCTCCGTCACCTGCGGCAGCGCCTGCACCTGCGCCAGCAGCGCCGCGTCCTGCGCGTCGGGCCGCAGGAACGCCGCGACTTCCACCTGCGACTCCAGCTGCGCCAGCGTGCGGTTCACGTTCAGGGTCAGCAGCAGCACGAACCCCAGCATCAGCAGCGTCAGGGTCATGGTCATCAGGGTCGCCAGGGTCGCCGTGACGTTCCCGCGCATCGCCAGCAGCGCCTGCCGGAAGTGGTAGTTCACAGCGCGTACCCGCCGTACGGATCGTCCCGCACCAGCTTGCCCTTGCGCAGCGTCAGGGTGCGGTGCCGGAACGTCTCGACCAGATCGCGGGCGTGCGTGGCGACCACCACGGTCGTGCCGCGCAGGTTCACGTTCTGCAGCACCTTCAGCACCTCGCGGCTGTTGTCCGGGTCGAGGTTCCCGGTCGGTTCGTCCGCCAGCAGCAGCGGCGGATCACCCACGATGGCCCGCGCGATCGCCACGCGCTGCTGCTCGCCCTGCGACAGTTGCAGCGGCAACGCGTACTTCTTGTGCTCCAGCCCCACCGTCCGCAGGGCCGTCGTCACGCGCGGCGCCCACTCCCGCTGCGGCACGCCCGTCACCCGCAACGTGAACGCCACGTTGTCGAAGGCGTTCAGGTGTGAGAGCAGCAGGTTGTCCTGAAACACCGTCCCCATGCGGCGGCGCAGCAGCGCCGTGCGGCGCCCCCGGTACCGCGCCAGCGGTTCGCCCGCCACGCGCACCTCGCCCCGGCTGGGCAGCGCCCGCTTGAGCACCAGACTCATGAAACTGCTCTTGCCGGCCCCCGAATGCCCGACCAGGTACACGAATTCCCCCTTGCCGATCTGCAGCGACACGTCATCCAGCGCCAGCGTCCGGGTCACGGGGTACTCCAGTGAGACGTTCTTGAAATCGATCACGCGGACCACCCGTGCAGGGAGGACAGCGGCGGAAGGAAAGGACCTGTCATGCTCGCGGCACAGCATAGCCCACCCCCGCCCCCACACCATGAAGCCTTGCCCAACCACCGGCGCCCCCCGCCCCCGCCCGGCCAGCGGCAGACCGGATGAAATCCTCAACTGCACTTCACCTGCCGGCCCTATTCTGATGGCGTGAACGCAAAACGCCTGACCATCGTCGGGGTTGCCCTGTCCGCCACCGCCGCTGTCGCCTACGCGCAGCTCGGCGGGTACACCCAGGCGAACCTCAGCAGCACCGCCACCGGAAAATCCTTCCTGCAGGTCATCAACGACCTGAACCGCCTGTACCTGTACCCGGTCGATCAGGAAAAACTGCTGCGCGGCGCGATCACCGGCGCCCTGGGCAGCCTGGACGACGAATTCACGTACTACAGCCAACCCGAGGACAACGCCATCGACTCCGAGAACCTCAGCGGCGAGTTCTACGGCATCGGCGTGCAACTCGTCGCCGCGAACGCCGACGGCACCGGCGGCAAGATCGACAACGTCTTCCGCACCGGCGCCGCCAGCACCGCCGGCGTGCAGATCGGCGACGTGTTCGTCAAGATCGACGACAAGGACGTCACCAGCGCCAAACTGAACGAGATCGTGCGCCTCGTGCGCGGCAAGCAGGGCACCACCGTGAACGTCACCTTCGCCCGCGACGGCAAACCCTACACCGTCAAGATGGAACGCCAGCCGGTCGCCATCGTCAGCGTCGAACAGACCGTCCTGCCCGGCAACATCGGCTACATCGCCCTGAACACCTTCTACAACGAGAAGGCCAGCGAACAGTTCGCGGCGGCCGTCGCGGACATGAAAAAGAAGAACGTGTCCTCGCTGATCCTCGACCTGCGCGACAACGGCGGCGGCCTCCTGAACGCCGGACGCGACGTCGCCGACCAGTTCATGCAGAGCGGCCCCATCGTCAGCCTCCGCGACCGCAGCAAACGCACCCAGGTCTTCGGCGGAAACGCCACCAACCGCGCCACCGACTACACCGGCAAACTGATCGTCCTGGTCAACAAGAACAGCGCCAGCGCCAGCGAAGTCGTCTCCGGGGCGCTGCAGGACACCGGCCGCGCCACCATCGTCGGCGAGCAGACCTTCGGCAAGGGCGTCGCGCAGATCCCCACCACCCTCCCCGACGGAGGCAAGGCCGCCATCGTCAACAGCGAGTGGCTGACCCCCAAGGGCCGCGAAATCCACAAGAAAGGCATCACGCCCGACGTGGTCGTCAAGGACACCCGCTACACCACCCCCCCCAACCTGACCGGCAGCGGCGTCACGCCCGGCGCGAAAGTCACCTTCACCATCGAGGGCAAACCCGTGACCGTCACCGCCGACAAGGACGGCAAGTTCAGCTACACCGGCGAGATCAAACGCCCCAGCCGCAGCGCCGCGCAGGGCGAGGCCGTCGTGGACCTCCAGACCGACGCCATCCTGAAAAAAGCCGTCGAACTGCTCAGCAAATAATACGGACTCCGATTGAAAGGGCTGCAAAGCCCGTTCAATCCGAGCGGACGCGAGAAGGAGCAACACGGGTTCCGGACGTGGAGCCGGCAGGGGCGGTGAAGTTCCGGATTGTTGGCGAAACAAACGGAATCCGTATAAGCCGCTTCACCCCCGGCGGGTCGCCCCTGAACGACGGGGGCGGCCCATCTGTTGCTGTCACAGCGGTTTTCAGGGGTGTTGAGGGGTTCCCTCAGCACCCCTGAAACGAGCGAAGCGAGAAGCCGTCCACAACAGCGGTTGGAAGTGGAATTGAAGGGCGTGCTGTTGGCCCTTCAATGGAACTGGAAACCGCTGTCAGTCCCAATCCCAGTCGCGCCAGTCGCTGGCCTTCGCGGTGGCCGGGTGCGCGGGCCGCCCGGCGCCCTGCCCGCCCTCGCGGCCCGGCGCCGGGTACCAGTCGTACGCCGAGGCCAGCGCGAGGTCCAGTCGCCCGCGCAGCAGCCCGTGCAGGTGGCTGCGTTCGCGCTCCGTGACCCGCCCGACCTCCCGGACGATGCGGTCCAGTTCGCGGTCCAGGGCGGGCAGGTACGGTTCGCGCGCCTTGCGGACCGCGCCGCGCCGCAGCGGCTCCGGGTGAATGACCGGATGGTAGGACCCGGCGGCCGATTCCAGCAGCAGGGCGCGGCGCTGCTCGCGGGTCTCGCGGGCGCGGGCGGCCCGGTCGCGGGCGTCGGCGGCGCGGGCCTGCGCGGCCAGGAAATCGTCACGGCGTTCCGCCTCCAGCACGCGTTCCTCGGCGTACAGTTTCACGGGCGGCAGGCGGCGGCGGCCCATCTTCAGGCCGTTCGGGCGGGTGCGGTCGTGCTCGCCCAGGAACCGGGTGATCAGGGCGGGCGTCCAGCCGCGCTCCTTGAGGTCCTGCGTCGCCAGGAAACCCGGCGGGTTCGCCGGGGCCGCCTCGCGGCGCTCGCGGGCCGGCAGGGTCACGGCCGGGGCGTCCACTCGCGGCGCAGCAGGTCCAGGGTGACGCTGTCGTGGCGCTGGCCGCGCACCAGCCGCGCCTCGCGGACACGGCCGGCCTCGCGGAACCCCAGGCGGTGGGCGGCGCGGATCATGCGCTCGTTGCCGCTCCAGGTGCTGAAGGTCAGGACGTGTGCGTCGGTCTCGTTCAGGGTCGCCTCGATCCACAGCGCCAGCGCGCGGCGGCCGATGCCCCGCCCCCAGTGGAGCGGGTCGAAGATGATCACGCCCAGGTCCCACACGTCACTGGCGTCCTCGGCGCGGTTGAGCATCCCGATACACGCGCCGCCCAGGTCCACCACGCGCTCGTTCGGGGTGGTGGGGGTCGTCTCGAGGCGGTGGACGTACGCGCCCAGCGAGGCGGTCGTGTCGGCGGCGTTCAGGTACGGGGCGTCCCACTCGCGCCACTGCGCGGCGGGGTCCGTGAACCAGCGGCGCAGGGTGGGCAGGTCGCGGGGGCGGCGGCCCCGCAGGGTCACGTTCGCCGCGTCGGCCGCGCCGGTGGGGGAGGGTCGGGGGTCGGTCACGCCGGGTATCCTGCCACGTTCCGCCCGTCCCGGACCGTCAGCCGGTGGACGATGTGCGCCGGCCCCACGTCCGGAATCCGTGTTGCTCCCACTCTGCAGAGCGGCGCTACGAGTCGGGTCGCTCGGACCCAATGGGCTTTGCAGCCCGTTCAATCCGAGTCCGTATGGGCAACGGTGCAGGCAGGTTCATCCCTTCAGGACAGACCAGCAATGACCACGCCGTGTTTGCCCCTCCCCCTTGAGGGGGGAGGCCGGGAAGGGGTGAGCATGGCGTGACAGAAGACGTGTTCCATGCCTGCCCCCGCTGGCGCTTGAACAGTGTCCGCACCATCGATCAGGTGAGGCCCAGGCGGGTCAGCAGCGGCGGCAGCAGCACGCTCAGGCCCACGATCAGCGCTCCGGCGCTGCCGACCAGCACGGCCGCTGCCGCCGCGTCCTTCGCCACGCGGGCCAGGGCGTGCCACTCGGGGCTCACGAGGTCCACCACGGCCTCCAGCGCGGTGTTCAGCAGTTCCAGGCTCAGGACGAGCGCGCAGGCCAGCGCGACCGGCGCCAGCGGAACGCGCAGCCACCCGCCCAGCCCCAGCGCGAGCAGCGCCGCCCAGCATTCGATCCGGAAGTTCGCCTGCGTGCCGTACGCGTGCCGCACGCCCGCCCACGCGAAACCCGCCGAGCGCAGCCAGCGCCGCGCGTCCCAGGCCGACCCGCCGCTGCGCATCCCTCAGCTGCCGGCCGGAAGGGCCGACTGCGCCGCGCGCCACGCCGCGTGGAAGACCTCCCACTCGGGGCCCTGCGCGCCCTCCTCGAAGCCCAGGCCGTCCGCGTGCGGGTGGTCGTTCCCGACTAGGTGGGTCAGGCCGTGACTGGCGAGCAGCGCGACCTCGCGGGTCAGGGAGTGGCCGCGCGCGTCCGCCTGCCGCTGCGCGGTGTCCAGGCTGATCACGATGTCCCCCAGGTGCGGCGGCACGAACGGGTCGCCCGGCTCCCAGGTGGGGAAACTCAGGACGTCCGTCACGGCGTCCTCGCCCCAGTGTTCGCGCTTCAGGGCGCGGATGGTGCGGTCACCCACCAGTACGACCGTCACCTCGCGGTCCGGCACCTCGAAATGCGCCATGACGGCCTCCAGACTGGCGCGCAGCGCGGGCCGCAGACCGGCGGGCGGGGTTTTACGGACGATCAGGTCAATCACTCCGTAGAGGATAGTGGATGGCGAAGGGGCAGGGGCGGATGGCCGATAGCGGATGGCAGATGGCGAAAGGCCCGGCTTACCTGCTCGCCGGGCCTCTCCTGCCATCAACCGTCAACCTTCAACTGTCAACGGCGTTGTCCCCGTCGCCCTCGGGGATGCTGGCGAACTCGCCGCGACGGGCGGCGCGTTTGTCCTGCTCGGCGTTCTCGGCCGTCTCGTAGGCCTTGATGATGCGGCCCACCAGCGGGTGACGGACGACGTCCACCTCGGTGAACTCGTGCCACGCGATGCCGTCGATGGAACTCAGGACGCGCTTGGCGACCGCCAGACCGCTCGTGATGTGGCGCGGCAGGTCGATCTGGGTCACGTCCCCGGTCACGACGACCTTGCTGGAAAAGCCCATGCGGGTCAGGAACATCTTCATCTGCTCGCCCGTGGTGTTCTGCGCCTCGTCCAGAATGATGAACGCGTCGTTCAGGGTGCGGCCGCGCATGAACGCCAGGGGCGCGATCTCGATCACGCCGCTCGTCAGGTACGACTCGAACTTCTCCTGGTCCAGCATGTCCTGCAGCGCGTCGTACAGCGGGCGCAGGTACGGGTCGATCTTGGCCTGCAGGTCGCCGGGCAGGAAGCCCAGCTTCTCGCCTGCCTCGACGGCCGGGCGGGTCAGGATGATCCGCTTGACCCGCTTGGCCTTCAGGGCCTGCACGGCCATGGCGACTGCCATGTACGTCTTGCCGGTCCCGGCCGGACCGACCCCGAAGGTGATGTCGCTGCGTTCGATGCTCTCCAGGTACAGTTTCTGCCCCGGCGTCTTGGGTTTCAGGCCGCGCGGCAGGCTCAGGCCCGTCACCTGCGTCTCGGCGGCCAGGCTGCGGCCCTCGTTGCTCAGGCGCGCGGAGCGCAGCAGGCTGTCGGGCGTGAGTTCCCCGCCACCACGCACCACGTCCAGCGCGTCGCGGATCATCCGTTCGGCGCCGCGCACGTCGGTCTCGTCACCCGTGATGGTGATGGTCTCGCCGCGCGCCACCAGTTTCGCTTTCGTCAGTTCGCGCATGCGGCGCAGGTTGGCGTCGCCGGCGCCCAGCAGCGAGTACGCCTCGCGCTGGTTCTCGATCTGGATGGTGGCGGTGGTCGGGCCGGTCGTCGTCTGGGCCGTCGCGGCCTGAACGGGCAGACCGGACTCGTTGTTGGGCTGTGTCAAGTGTTCTCCAGTCGCGCGGCGTGGCGCACCCTCCCCCCGGTACGGGCGGGGAAGGGAAGGGGTCGGATGGTCATCTGGATGCACACATTCTGTGCAGGAACCCGCCGGGCCGGCGTGTCCGGCAGCACATTCTGCCCCGAACATGAAGGCCTTGCACGCCCGGACCCGGCCGGGAAGATGCTCTAAACTGACCGGGTGAGTCTGCCGGACGGAACCCCTGCCCCCCGCGCCTTCCTGTTCGCCGATCCGGCCGCGCATTCCCTGTCGCCGCAGATGCACCGCGCGGCCTTCGCGCACGCCGGTCTGCCCGGAACGTACGAGGCGCGGCGCGTCCCGCCGGCCGATCTGGCGGCGGCCATCGCGGGGTTGCGGGCGCCCGGCGTGCTGGGCGCGAACCTGAGCCTGCCGCACAAGGAGGCCGCCCTGCCGCTGCTCGACAGCCTGAGCGGCGCGGCGCAGGCGGTCGGGGCCGTGAACACCATCGTTCACCGGGGCGGCCAGTTGCACGGCGACAACACCGACTCGCCGGGCCTGCGTGACGCCCTGTCCGACGCCGGGTACATCTGGGAGCAGGGCGCCGAGGTGATCGTGCTGGGGGCCGGGGGGGCCGCCCGCGCCGCCGTGCACGCCCTGATCTGCGGCGAGCAGAACGTGACGGTCGTGAACCGCACCCTGGAACGCGCGCAGGCCATCGCCGCCGACTGGCACGTCCCGGACGCCGACTTTCAGGTGACGGCCCTCCCCGCCCACGCGGCCCCGTGGGAGTCGGCGGCGCTCGTCGTGAACGCCAGCAGCGCCGGCCTGAACGACCCCGACCAGACGCCGCTGGACGCCGCGTTCCTGGCGAGGGTGCCCGCCGGGGCGCTCTTGTACGACATGGTCTACAAACCCGCCGAGACCCGTCTGATGCGCGAGGCCCGCGCCGCCGGACTGAACGCCGAGAACGGCCTGGGGATGCTGGCCCACCAGGCGCGGCTGGCCTTCCGCGCCTGGACCGGCGCGGACGTGCCCGTGGACGTGTTCCTGGACGCCTTGAACGCCCGGCCGGCGCGGGAGGGTTGATGGCGCGGCGCGTTCTGGGACAGCGCGCACCCGTCACGGTCATGATCCTGGTCGCGGCCCTGGCGGTGGCGGCCGCGCTCGTCGTGCACGCCTTCGTGCGCGAGCAGCAGCGCAGCCGCTTCGAACGCGAGGCCACCGTGTACGTGCAGGCGCTTCGTGACCGCCTCTCCGTGTACGAGCGCCTGCTGTACACCACCCGCGCGTCCTGGCAGGCGCAGGGCCCCACGCGCGACGAGGCGACCTTCGCGCGCTTCGTGGACGGCATCGATCTGGCCAGCCGCTACCCCGGCGTGCAGGCCGTCGGGTTCGGTCAGGTCGTTCCGACCGCGCAGACCGCCGCGTTCGAGGAGCAGTTGCGCCGCAGCGTCGGCTTTCCCGTGCGGGTCCAGCCCGACACCCGGCAGGCCGAGCGGGCCGTCATCTCGCTGATCGCGCCGCTGAACAGCGTGAACCGGGCCGCGCTGGGCTTCGACCTGAACAGCGAACCCGCCCGCCGCGCCGCCCTGCAGGGCGCCCGGCAGACCGCCCAGGCGCAGGCGACCACCCTGCTGCGCCTCGTGCAGACCGACGAGACCGGCGAACCCATCCGTGGATTCCTGATCATGCTGCCCGTCTGGAATGACCCGGACACCCGCGACCTGCGCGGCTACCTGTACCTCGCCGTGCGCGCCGACCAGTTCCTTCAGGACCTCGCGCCGCCCCAGGACGGATCGCCGCTACGGGTGCAGGTGCGGCTGGCCGGCGAGGCGCTGCGCGGCGACCTAGCCGACCCCGGCGGCCTGAACTTCCGCTACGCGACCCGCCTCACCTCGGCCGGGCAGCCGTGGACCATGGAATTCGGCGCTGACAGCGGGTTCGGCCGTGATTTCGGCGCCGCCGTTCCGCTGCTGCTGATCCTGCTGGGCCTCGGGGCGTCCGGACTGGCCTTCCTGCTGGTGCAGGCGCAGGTGGACGCCCGCACCCGCGCCGAACGCCTGAACGTCTCGCTGGCCGAGGCCCGCGTCCGGCAGGAACAGGCCCGCGCGGAATTCGAGGCGATCTTCCAGTCCATGCAGGACGCCGCCGCCTTCACCGACGAGGACGGCCGCATCCGCATGGTCAACCGCGCCCTGACCGAACAGTTCCGCGCCGAACCGGACGACCTGAACGGCCGCCTGCTGGGCACCCTGCACCTCGACCGGCGGCTGGACAACCGCCTGACCTTCCAGTCGCTCACCACGGCCTTCGAACGCGTGGACGGCAGCGTCTTCCAGGGCGAGGCGCAGCGCGGCGAGGTCCGCGACCCGCGCGGCGAACGCCTGGGCCTGCTGGAAGTCGTGCGGGACGTCACGGAGCGCGTCGCGGCCGAACGGGCCGTGCAGGCCGGCGAACGCCGCTCGCGCGGGGTGCTGGACGCCATCGCGCACATGATCAGCGTCGGCCGCCCGGACGGCACCGTCACCTTCACGAACCGGCAGTTCGGGCTGCGCCTGGGCCGCGCCGGCCTGAGCGGCCACCTCGACCCGGTCGGCCGCGCCACGTACGGCCAGATGTGGCGCGAGGCGACCGACAGCGGCGAGGGCGCCCAGTGCGAGGTGCAGCTGCACCTGCCCGGCGGGCCGCGCTGGGTGGTCGTGAAGGTCGTGCCGCTGCGCGACGACCGCGGCGAGATCAGCGAATGGGTCACGAGCGCCACCGACATCCACGACCGCGTGACCGCCGAACGGCTCGCGCAGCGCAACGAGGAACGCTACCGAGGCGTGATCGAGGGCATGCCGCAGATCGTGTGGCTGACCGACCCGACCGGGCAGCCCGTGTACTTCAACCGTCGCTGGAGCGAATTCGTCGGCGAGGACCACGCGCACGGCGGTTTCCTGAACCTGCTGCACCCGGAGGACCGCGCCGACTACCAGCGCCGCTGGGCCGACGCGCTGCGCTCGGCGCGGCCCTTCGAGTCCGAACACCGCCTGCGCCGCCACGACGGCCAGTACCGCACCTTCGTCACGCGCGGCCTGCCGGTCCGGGACGCCACGGGCCGCGTGCTGGAATGGGTGGGCACCAGCACCGACGTGGACGACTCGGTGTATGCCGAGAACGCCGCGCGCCTGCTGGCCGACGTGACCGAGCAGCTCAACGCCCGCAGCGCCGACGCCGCCCCGCTGCGCCACGACCGCTACCGCGCCGCGCTGGCCCTGCTGCCCAGCCGCTTCGCGGACAGCGCCGCCCTCTGGGGCGTCCACCCGACCACGCTGCTCGCCACGTCCAGCCCGTCGGCCACCTGGCACGCCGCCGCCTTCCAGGTCGTGGCGGCGCAGGCCATCGAACAGGTGCTCGCCAGCGAGGACCCGGTGTTCATCGACTCGGACCCGGCGCTGCACCGCGTGAGCGCCACCGGCGCGCTGTTCTACCCGCTCGTCGGGCGGGACGGGGCGCTCGTGGGCGTGCTGGGCCTGCTGTACCGGCAGGCCCTCACGAACCGTGACCAGGACCTCGCGCAGGACCTCGCGCAGCGCTTCGCCTCGGCGCTCGGCAACGACCGACTCCAGGAACGCGTGAACGCCGCGCAGGCCGACCTGCACGCCCTGAACCAGTCGCTGGAGGACCGCGTGCAGCGCCGCACCCTGGAACTCGAGGCCGCCAACCGCGAACTCGAGGCCTTCAGCTACAGCGTCAGCCACGACCTGCGCACCCCGCTGCGGCACATCGTGGGCTTCGGCGACCTGCTCCAGAAGGAGACAGGCGACCACCTGAGCGCCAAGGGCCAGCGGTACCTGAAGGTCATCACCGACTCGGCCGGACGCATGAGCCAGCTGATCGACGACCTGCTCGGCTTCTCCCGCATGGGCCGCCAGGAACTGCGGCGCGTGCCCGTGAACCTGCGCGCCCTGATCGACGCCAGCTGGCGCGGCCTGGAACCCGACCGGGCCGGACGCAGCGTCACGCTGCACCTGCCCGGCGACCTGCCGACCGTCCCGGCCGACGAGGGCCTCCTTGGTCTGGTCTTCACGAACCTGCTGAGCAACGCCATCAAGTACTCGCGCGGACGCCCCGACGCCAGCGTGTGGATCAGCGCCGAGCAACATGAGGACTCCGTGACCGTCACCGTCCGGGACAACGGCGTGGGCTTCGATCCGCGTTACGTGGATAAACTGTTCGGTGTGTTCCAGCGTCTCCACCGCGCCGATGAGTTCGAGGGCATCGGCATAGGCCTCGCCAACGTGCGAAGAATCGTCAACCGTCACGGAGGACAGGTGAGTGCCGACGCCGTTCCCGGCGAGGGCGCCACCTTCACCGTCACCCTGCCCACCACCCCGGAGGACCTGTGATACGGATTCCGTTTGTTTCGCTGACAGATCGGAACATCACCGATCTGCCAGCTCCACGTCCGGAACCCGTTTCTCTCCTGCTCTGCGGGGCAGCTCTCCGAGTCGCATCCGCTCGAATTGAACGGGCTGTGCAGCCCATTCAATCGGAGTCCGTATGACCCACCCCGCCACCCAGGGCGTCCCCGGCGAGGGCGAAGCCCTGCGAATCCTGCACCTGGAAGACAGCGAACTCGACCACGAACTCGTGACCATGCACGTCGAGACCGACCTGCCCTGGCCGGTCGAGATCACCCGCGTCGAGGACGAGGCAGGCTTCCTGCACGCCCTGAGCAGCGCGCCCCCGCACCTGATCCTCAGCGACTTCGCGCTGCCCAGCTACGACGGCCTGAGCGCCTACCGCGCCGCGCACCAGCGCCTGCCGAAGGTGCCGTTCATCATCGTGACCGGCGCCATGGGCGAGGAAACCGCCGTGGACACCCTGCGCGAGGGCGTCACCGACTACATCCTCAAGCAGCGCCTCGAGCGGCTGGCGCCCAGCATCCGCCGCGCCATCGCCGAGGTCGAGTCCCGCATCCGCCGCGAACGCGCCGAACAGGAGATCCGGCAGCTGAACCTTTCCCTCCAGGCCCGCCTCGAGGAAGTCGAGCGGCTGCGCAACACTGCCGAACGCCAGAGCCAGCGCCTGGAAATCCAGGCCCGGCAGCTCGAGGAGGCCCTGAACCTCCAGAAGACCTTCCTGGCCGAAACCAGCCACGAGCTGCGCACGCCCCTGACCGCCCTGCACGGCTACCTGCGCCGCGCCGAACGCGAGGCCGGCGGCAGCCAGACGCTGCTCGACGCGCAGCGCGTCGCGGAGAACATGACCCGCCTCGTGAACGACCTGCTGCAACTTTCGCGCGGGGAACTCGTGCAGAGCATCGAGATGCACTTCATGAACCTCGGGCAGCTGCTGCGGCAGGTGGGCCGCGACTACGGCGTGAAAGCCCCGGACGGCGTGTACGAGATCGTCGGCGACCCCGGCCGCCTGAACCAGGTGTTCATCAACCTCGTCACGAACGCCATCCGCGTGACCGGCAGCCCCGACAAGGTCTGGCTGGAGATCGTGCCCCGCCCCGGCGAACTGGAGGTGCGGGTCGTGGACCGTGGCCCCGGCGTGCCGGACGCCGTGAAACCCCGCATCTTCGACAAGTTCTACCGTGGCAAGGAGGCCGGGTCGGCCGGCCTGGGCCTGACCATCGCGCAGCAGGTCGTGACCGCGCACGGCGGCACCATCGACGTGGTGGACACGCCGGGCGGCGGCGCGACCTTCCGCGTGCGCCTGCCGCTGCCCGAGGAGGACGACGAGACGGGCGGCGACCTCGAACCGTCCATCGACCCGGATGACGTGGTTGCAGGCGACGTGGTTGCACCCGACGGAACCACACCCGACGGGACCGCAGATGCCCGGACAGGCTGACAGTCTGGGCCGCCGCGGCGCGCTAGCGTGGACGGCATGAAAAAGACCCTGAACGTCACCTGGCTCGGAGAACAGCGGTACCTGGGCGTCAGCGAGAGCGGCCACCAGCTGCTGATCGACAACAGCCCCACCAAGGTGGGCGTCTCGCCCATGGAGGCCCTGCTGGGCGCGCTGGCCACCTGCACCGCCTACGACGTGGTCGAGATCATGAAAAAACGCCGCACGCCCCTGGCCTCGTACCGCATCGAGGTCGAGGGCGAACGCGCCGACACCGACCCGAAACGCTACACGCACATCACGGTGCGGCACATCGCCAGCGGGGAGGGCGTCACCGACGAGGCCCTCGGCAAGGCCGCGCACCTCAGCCACGAGAAGTACTGCTCGGTCGCGGCGACCCTGAACAGCGAGATCACCGTCGAAACCCGCGTGGAGTGACGGGCAACAGAAGAGAGGCCGGAAAGCAGTTGCTCCGGCCTCTCTTCCTGTCGGGGGTCAGGGGTCAGGGTTGCTGGGCGCTGCGGCCGGGCGTGCCGGCGTCCGCCCTGGCTGCGGCGGCGGCACGCTGCGCCCGGACCTTGTACACCCGGTGCATCTCGTCGAGTTCGCCCGTGCAGGGCTGCTGCGCGCTGAGCGGCAGGGCGCTGCCCTTCTCGTCCAGGGTTACGCACCAGCGGGCGGCGAACATCTTCTTCACGGCCTTCAGCGCCGGGCCGGAGCCCTCGCCGCCGTTCTGGAAGAACGCCACGACCGCGAAGTTCGGGCTGGACAGCGGCCCGTACCCCTCGTACCACGCGTGGGTGTACGCGTACCCGCCCCGGCGGCTCAGGCCGTTCTCGGCGGTGCCGGTCTTGCCGCCGGTCCGCACCGGGAACAGTTCCGGGCCGACCTCGTGGCGGGACGTGCCGGTCGGGATGCTGGTCGTCCAGGTCATGCCTTCCTTGACCAGATCGAAGGCCGCGGTGTTGCCGTTGCGGACCACGTTCACGGCCGGTTTGCGCGGGACCGGCGTGCCGTCCACGGCCTTCAGGACCGTCAGGGGGCGTTTCTGCCCGCCGCCGATGATGGTGGACATGACGGACACGACCTGTGCGGGCGTGACCAGCACGTCGCCCTGACCGATACTCATGTTCAGCGCGAAGCCCGGATACCACGGCGCGTTCGGGTTGGTGTAGTCGTCCGCGTCGAGCAGCATCCCGGTCTTCTCGCCCACGAGTTCCAGGCCGGTTTCCGCGTTGTAGCCCAGTTCGGTCAGGCGGGACTTGAGTTGCCGCGAGTAGGCTTCGGTCCCGGCCCGCGCCGCCGAATCGTAGTACCAGGGGTTGCACGAGAACGCCACGGCCTTGCGGCCGTCCACCGGTCCCAGCCCGTAGCCCGCCCAGTTGCGGAACGCGGCCCGCCCGAAGTAGTACGTGGGCGCGCAGTTCATGGTGAAGTTCCCCCACTTCTCCACGTACATCAGGGTCGTGGCGATCTTGAACACGCTGCCCGGGTTGTACGCCTGCACCACGCGGTTGGAGGTCACGGCGTCCAGCTCGGCCAGCGGGCGGTTCGGGTCAATGGCCCAGTTCTTCGCGGCCGGGTCCGGGCTCGGCACCCGCGAGAACCAGTTCGGGTCGTACGCGGGACTGCTCGCCATGGCCAGCACCTCGTTCGTGCGCGGGTCGATGGCGATCACCGCGCCGCGCGTGTACGGCTCGGCGGGCTTGCCGTACTTCGCTCGGCCGGCGTTCACGTCCTTCAGGCCCTCGCGCAGCGCCTGCTCGGCGGCGCGTTGCAGGGACGACTCGATGGTCAGGGTCACGTCCTGGCCCTTCTGGCCCGGCGTGATGACCCGCTCGGTCTGCGGTTTGCCGCCCGCCGTGACCTCGCGGCGTTTCAGGCCGTTCCTGCCCTGCAGGGTGTCTTGCAGGCTGTACTCCAGTCCGCTGCGGCCCACCAGGTCGCCCAGGGTGTACCCGTCCTCCTTCACCTGCGTCTCGGTGGCTTCCTGCACGTACCCGAGGAGGTGCCCGGCCATCTTGCCCTGCGGGTACACCCGTTCGAGGCGTTCACGCAGTTCCAGGCTGGGCACCAGCACCGTGTACTCGTAGATCGCCGCGAGTTTCTCCTGCGGGATATTGCGCGCCAGGACCGTCTCGGCCTCGCGCTGCCGGTTCGGCTCGCGCGGCTGCCCGCCGTCCAGCACGTCGGGCTTGATGCCCGCGAGGTACACGATCTTGTCCCAGGAGGGAATCGCCTGTTCCGGATCGGTCGGGTCGCGGCGGCCCGTGTACACCAGATCCACCGCCAGACGGTTCGTGGCGAGCAGCACGCCGTCACGGGTGCGGATCTCGCCGCGCAGCGCCGGGATGACCTCGTCACGCTGGTAGTTGCTGGCCGAGCGCACCGCGTACTGATCGTGCTGCACGACCTGCAACTGGTACAGCCGGCCCCCCAGCGCCAGCAGGCCCAGACTGAACGCCAGGGCCGTCCAGCGCACGCGGGACGCTCCCTCGTGCGCCGCCCGCGCCGGTCGCGCCCGCCCGCGCGCCCCGGCGCGGCGCCGCAGCCGGTCCTGGCGGTCCATGGCCTGTCCGGCGCGGCTCACGCGAGGTGCTCCTCGGGGCCGCTGCGGGAACCGAAGGCCCACGCGACGACCCGCTCCCACAGCGGGTACAGCACCAGCGTACCCACGAACACCAGCGGTACGGCGGTGCGCAGCAGGTCGGCCGTGATCAGGTTCGCGCGCAGCCAGTAGTTCAGGATCAGGAACGCCAGCCACTGCCCCGTGACGGCCATCAGGACCGTCAGCAGCATCTGGAACAAGCCGCTGTCGGCCACGTAACGCCGCACCAGCAGCGTCAGCAGCGCCCCGCCCGCCACGCCCGCCGCGTGCAGGCCCAGCGCGCCGCTGCCCAGCAGGTCCTGCCCCAGCCCCACCCCGTACGCAGCCAGGACCGCCCAGGGGGGCGGCAGCCGCCACACCAGCGCCGCGCCGGTCAGCAGGAACAGGTCCGGCGCGGGAATGCCCGCCGCGTCCGACAGGCGCGACAGCAGCCCCTGCGCCGCGATCAGCAGCGCGGCGTACACGATCAGCTTCACCCACCGCAGCGGGCCGCGCGGCGCGGGATACGGACCCCTCATACGGACTCCGATTGAATGGGCTGCACAGCCCGCTGGGTCCGAGCGGATGCGGCTCGTAGAGCTGCTCCGCAGAGTGGGAGAGAGACGGGTTCCGGACGTGGAGCCGGCAATCCGGTGACGTTCCGGATTGTCGGCGAAACAAACGGAGTCCGTATCATAATCCCTCCAGCAGCGTGACGTCCTCGATCACGCCGACGTCCACGCTGGGTTTCACGATCACGGTGCGGCTGATGTCGTTCGGGCCGAGCGGCATGACCTTCTCGACCGTCCCGACCCGGATGCCGACCGGAAAGACGCCGCCCAGGCTGTTCGTGACGAGCACGTCCCCGACCTTGATCGGCACGCTGCGCGAGAATTCGGCGCGCAGCCGGTCCGGCGGCACGCCGCGCGCCAGTCCGCGCCCGCCCCGGTTGCCCTGCAGGGTCACGCCCACGCTGCTTTCCGGATCGACGAGCGCCACGACCGTGGACCGCTGCTCGGAGACGCTGGTGATCTGCCCGACCAGCCCGGCCGGAACGGTCACCGGCATCCGCAGCCGCACGCCGTCCGCCGAGCCGCGGTTCAGGTCCAGCCGCGCCAGCAGCGGGCTGGGGTCCACGGCGATCACCTGCGCGATGCCCAGCGCGTTCGGGGCCTGCGTGGTCGTGATGTTCATGACCTGCCGCAGCCGCGAGACTTCGCGGCGCAGCAGTTCGTTCTGCTGGCGCAGCGTGTCGTTCTCCTTGCCCAGCGTTCCCACCTGACGGGACAGTTCCCGCTCGTGGACCAGGGTCACGTAGGCCCGGCGCACGTTGTCGGCCGCCACGACCGACGCCTGCGTGATGGGCGCCGTCCCGGCCCGCCACGACGAGGGCGCCACCACCTGAAACCGCGTGGTGACCATGCTGAGAGACAGCAGGCCCAGCGTGACGAGCAGGAATTTCCGGCCGTCGCTCACGCCCCGGCGACCCCCGCAGGCGGCGCGGCGCTCAGGCTGCCCCACACGGGCACGCCCGCGCCGCGCAGCAACCGGATCACGACGGACAGCGGAAAGCCCACCACGTTCGAGTACTCGCCGTCCAGCCGCTCGACCAGCGCCATGCCCAGGCCCTGGATGCCGTACCCGCCGGCCTTGTCCAGGCCCTCGCCCGTCGCGGCGTAGTGCGCGGTCTCGGCGTCGTCCAGCGTGCGGAAGGTCACGCGGGTGCGCGCGACCTCGACCGTCTCGGCCGCGCCGTGCAGGGCCGCCACGCCGGTGTACACGTCATGCGTGCGGCCCGACAGCCGGCGCAGGAACGCCTCGTTCTCGGCGGCCGTGGCGGGCTTGGCCAGCAGGTCCGCGCCCACGGCGACCACCGTGTCGGCCGCCAGCACCACCGCGTCCGGGTGCGCGCGCGCCACCGAGCGGCCCTTGAGCAGCGCCAGTTCCGCTGCCAGCGCGTGCGGGTCGCTCTGGGTGCTGTCCTCGTCCTCGCCGCTGACGATCACCTCGAAGGTCACGCCCAGGCCGCCCAGCAGCTCACGCCGCCGGGGGCTGCCGGACGCCAGCACCACCCTCGGCGCGGTGAGGGCCGCGCCGCCTGAACCGCCCGCCATTAGTCCCCCTCGCCGCTCTGTTCGCCCGCCACGAGCGCCACGCCGCCCGACGTGCCCAGGCGCGTGGCGCCGGCCTCGATCATGTCCAGCGCGTCCTGGGCGCTGCGTACGCCGCCCGCCGCCTTGATCTGCGCGCGGCCCGCGATGACCTGCGCCATCAGGCGAACGTCGTCCAGGGTCGCGCCGCCCGTGCCGAAGCCCGTGCTGGTCTTCACGAAGTCCGCGCCGCCCAGCACGGCCGCCTCGGTCGCGCCGCGCTTCTGCTCGTCGTTCAGGTAGCAGGTCTCGATGATCACCTTCAGCACCGAGTCCGGAATGGCGCGGCGCACCGCGCGCACGTCGGCCTGCACGGCGTCCCAGTCGTTCGCCAGGGCCGCGCCGATGTGGATCACCATGTCCACCTCGTCCGCGCCGGCCTCGACGCTCAGGCGGGCCTCCACGGCCTTCTGGTCCGGGCTGACGGCCCCCAGCGGGAAGCCGCACACGGTCGCGACCTTCACGCCGCTGCCTTCCAGCTCGGCTTTCGCCAGCCCCACGAACACCGGGTTGATGCACACGGCGTAGAACGAATGCTCACGGGCCTCGGCGCACAGTTTCTGAATATCGCCAGCGGTGGCGGTGGGTTTAAGCAGGGTATGGTCAATGTACGGCGCAAGCTTCACCCCCCCAGCATACGCAGTCCAGCCTAAGAAGGTTGAACGCGCCGCCCGCTTCCGGCCCGCGCACGCTACCCTGGGAACGCCATGACCGAGCAACCCACCCCCCCGCAGGCCGGCCAGCCGTTCCCCGCCTTCGCCCTGCCCGACGCCCAGGGCCGCACCCACGCCCTGAGCGACTACGCCGGGCAGTACGTCGTGCTGTACGTGTACCCCAAGGACGACACGCCCGGCTGCACGAAAGAAGCCTGCGACTTCCGTGACAACGCCGCCCTGAAGGCCCACGGAGCCGCCGTGCTGGGCGTCAGCGCCGACGACGCCGGCAGCCACGCCCGCTTCGCGGAGAAGTACTCGCTGCCCTTCCCGCTCCTGAGCGACGACGGCGCCGTCTTCCTGCGCGCCATCGGGTCGTACGGCACCAAGAACATGTACGGCAAGGTCACCGAGGGCATCAAACGCCAGACGTTCCTGATCGCCCCGGACGGCACCCTGGTGAAATCCTGGCTGGCCGTGAAGGTCGACGGGCACGCCGACCACGTGGCTGCCGCCATCGAGAAACACCGCGCCCAGGGGACCGCGTGAGCACTGATCTGCACGCCCCTGACCTGGAGGCCCTGAAGAAGGAGGCCGCCATCCGCGCCGTCGCCCTGGTCGGCAGCGGCATGCGCGTGGGTCTGGGCACCGGCAGCACCGCGAAGTACGCCATCGAGGAGATCGGCCGCCGACTGGCCGCCGGGGAACTGAGCGGCGTGACCGGCGTCGCCACCAGCGAGGCCAGCGACGCCCTGGCCCGGCAGGTCGGCATTCCCGTCGAGGCGCTCGACCCGCGCCCGCTGGACATCGCCATCGACGGCGCCGACGAGATCGACCCGGCCCTGAACCTGATCAAGGGCCTGGGCGGCGCGCTGCTGCGCGAGAAACTCACCGAGGTCCAGGCCCGGCAACTGGTGATCATCGCGGACCACACCAAGCTCGTGACCCGCATTGGCGAGAAGGCCCCGCTGCCCATCGAGATCGCCCTCTTCGGCTTCCTGAGCACCATCGAACGTCTGCGCGCCGTGCTGCCCGCTGGCCGTCTGCGCCAGAACGGCGCGCAGCCCTACGTCACCGACAACGGCAACCTGATCTTCGACGCGCAGATCCCCGAGGGGCACGACATCCACGCCCTCGAACGGCAGCTCAAGGGCACCCTGGGCGTCATCGACACCGGCCTGTTCCTGGGCATGGCGCAGGTGGCGTTCGTGGCGGCGCCCGACGGCGTGCAGGAACTCCGCCCGCAGTAACGGCCGACAGGCCGACAGGCAGAGAGGGAGGCCCCAGGGTTCAGAACCTGGAGCCTCCCTCGTTCTGGGATCCTGCGCGGCCAGCAGGGGAGGGCCGCGCCCCCCGACGCCCCGGATCAGCCCAGGCGGGCCAGCTGCGCGTCGAACGTCGCCCCGTCACGGGTGGGCAGGTCGCAGGTGCGGTTCACGCACACGAAGCCCAGGCCCCCGCCGGGCCGGGCCTCCAGCACGGGCAGGTCACCGCCCGCCTCCGTGAAGGCCAGCGCCGTGAACGGCAGCGCGTGCCGGGCCGCGACGGCCTCCAGCGGCGCCCGCTCCGGCGGCGTTCCGATGATGGCGACCTCAGTGTGCGGCGCGTGCAGGAACGCGGCGGCCTGCCACAGCCCCCCGAACCCGCCGGGAGCGGCCAGCATGTCGAGCCGGAAGCTCTCCACGGTGCGCCGCGCCGTGTCCCCGGCGCCGGGCAGGGCGAAGTAGCGGTCCATCCACAGGGCCAGCAGCGCCCCGGCGGCGTTGTCGCTGATCACGGCGCTGTCGAAGCCCTGCGCCTGCCGGGTCAGCAGCGCCTCGGCCGACCCGCCGGACGCCATGAACACGCCCGCCCCGTCGTTCCAGAAGTCCCGCTGCGTGACCTGCCACAGCTCGCGCGCCCAGTGCAGGTGCGCGGGATCGCCGCCCGCCTGGAACAGCGCGACCAGCCCCAGCGCGTACAGCGCGTGGTCCTCCATCAGGCCCTCCACGCGCGCCTGGGCGCCGCTCCAGACGTGACGCAGCGTGCCGTCCGGCCGCCGCAGGTGCGCGCGCACGAAGTCGGCGTTGCGGCGCGCGACCTCCAGGTACGCGGGTTCGCGCAGGATGCGGGCCGCGTCCGCGAAGGCCGCCAGCGCCAGCCCGTTCCAGGAGGTCAGGACCTTGTCGTCCGTGCCGGGTTGCGTCCGCGTCTGCCGCGCCGCCAGCAGCCGGGCCTTCAGGGCGTCCAGGCGGGCCTGCACCTCCGCTTCCGGCTGGCCCAGTTCGGCCGCCAGGTCCGGTACGGGCACGGCCACGAACGGCACGGAACGCCGCCCGTAGGCGCGCTGGTGCGGGTCCTCGAAGTTGCCGGGGTCCGTGACGCCCAGGTGCCGCGCGATCAGCGCCGCGTCCGCCGCCCCGTCGTCCGGGCCGCTGCCGGCCAGCGCCGCCTGCACCTCGGCGGGCGTCCAGGTGAAGGTCAGGCCCTCCACTCCGCCGTCCGGGGTGGGCGTGTCGGCGTCCTGGGCGCTGTAGAACCCGCCCTGCGGGGCGAGCATCTCGCGGCGCAGGTAGTCCAGCGCGGCCCGCGCCGCCCGCGCGAACGCCCCGTCGCCGCTCACCTGATAGGCGCGCAGCAGCGTGCGGGTCAGTTGCGCGTTGTCGTACAGCATCTTCTCGAAGTGCGGCACCCGCCACGCGTCATCCACGCTGTAGCGGTGAAAGCCGCCGCCCAGCTGGTCGTGCAGGCCGCCCGAGAGCATCCGCCGCAGCGTGTGCAGCGCCATCAGCCGCCCGTCCGGGCGGGTCAGCAGGAAATCCAGCGTGGTCGGCGCCGGGAATTTCGGCGCCCCGCCGAAGCCCCCCCGGTCCGCGTCGAAGGCGCGGCGCAGGTTCTCCACGCCGCGTTCCAGCAGCTCCGGCCCGAACGCCCCGTCGGACGGGCGGGGCCGCGCGGCCTCGCGCACGTGCTCGGTCAGCGCCTGCGCGTTCCCCAGCAGCTTGTCGCGTTCCTCCCGCCACGCGCGCTCCACGCTGCCCATGACCCGCATGAAACTCGGCAGGCCGTGCCCGTCCTGCGGCGGAAAGTACGTGCCGGCGTAGAACGGCTCGCCCGCCTCCGTCAGGAACACCGTCATGGGCCACCCGCCCTGCCCGGTCAGCGCCTGCGTGGCCGCCATGTACACCGCGTCCACGTCCGGGCGTTCCTCGCGGTCCACCTTCACGTTCACGAAGTGCCGGTTCATGAACGCCGCCGTCGCCTCGTCCTCGAAACTCTCGTGCGCCATCACGTGACACCAGTGGCAGGTCGAGTACCCCACCGACAGCAGCACCGGCACGCCGCGCCGCGCCGCCTCCGCGAACGCCTCCTCGCCCCACGGCCACCAGTCCACCGGGTTGCCGGCGTGCTGCGCGAGGTACGGACTGCTTTCCTGGGCCAGTCGGTTCATGCCGCCCACCCTAGCGTCCCGGCCCGCGCCGCGCGGGGAACATGAACCTTGCTCCGCGTAGACTTCACACCCACGCGCGCCCGCCCAGGCCGCACACTGGGGCGCATGGCCCAGCCCTCCAGCGCGACCCCCGACCTCACCTTCCAGAACCCCACCCGGATTCGCGCGGGTTTCCGCCTCACCTTCGACGTGCCGTTCCCCACCCCCATGCTGTTCGTGGTGCAGCCCACCGACCGCCTGCACCCCACCGGCACCCGCCAGCGCATTGAGGACCAGCGGCCGCTGGGCGCCGCGCCGGGCCTGCACTCGTACACCGACACGCACGGCAACACCGTCTGGCGCGCCCTGGCCCCCGCCGGGACCTTCACGGTCGGGCACGACCTGATCGCGCAGATCAGCCGGAGCCCTGACCCCACCCTGCCGGGCCTGCCGAAAACCCCGGTCGAGGCGCTGCCGGACGAGGTCCTCACGTACCTGCTGCCCAGTCGCTACGTGGACAGCGACCTGATCAGCGACGACGCCTGGGCGCGCTTCGGGCACATCCAGGGCGGCTGGGCGACCGTGCAGGCCATCAGCGACCACCTGTACGGCGCGTGCGTGTACGGCTCGGGCAGCACCAGCGCCACCACCGCCAGTCAGGCGCTCGCCAGTGGCCGCGCCGTGTGCCGCGACTTCGCGCACATGGGCGTCGCGTACTGCCGCGCCCTGAACATCCCCGCCCGCTACGTGTGCGGCTACCTGCCGGACATCGACATCCGGCCCGACCCGGTCCCGATGGACTTCCACGCGTGGTTCGAGGCCTACCTGGACGGCCAGTGGCGCACCTTCGACGCCCGCCACAACCGCCCCCGCGCCGGCAGGCTCGTGATCGCGCAGGGCCGAGACGCCTCGGACGTGGCCTTCACCACCACCTTCGGCAACGCCCGCCTGACCAGCATGACCGTCTGGGCCGACGAAGCCCCGGACGGCATGACCCTGGACGACCCGCCCAACCCGCGCGTGTTCTGAAAGCCCGGCCGCCGACCGGACCGCAGGGGGGCCGCCCGCTGGTAAACTCCCAGGTTATGGACCTCAAGGCTCAACTCAAACAGGCGGTCGAGACGGCCGCCGCCGCGCTCGGCGCGCCGCTCGACGTGGCCATTCAGGAAACCCCGGCCACCAAGCCCGGCGATTACGGCACGCCCGCCGCGTTCCAGATCGCCAAGGCGATCGGCGGGAACCCCGCGCAGGTCGCGCAGCAGCTCGCCCAGACGGTCGTACTGCCGCAGGGCATCAGCCGCGTGGAGGCCGCCGGGCCGTTCCTGAACTTCTTCGTGGACGTGGCCGCGTTCGTGCGCGGCGTGGTCGAGCAGCCCTTCGAGATGCCCGCGCTGGGCGGCAAGGTCGTGATCGAGCACACCAGCGTCAACCCGAACAAGGAACTGCACGTCGGGCACCTGCGCAACGTGGTGCTGGGCGACTCCATGGCCCGCATCTTCCGCGCGGCCGGGCACACGGTCGAGGTGCAGAACTACATCGACGACACCGGCCGTCAGGCCGCCGAGAGCCTGTTCGCCGCCGCGCACTACGGCCTGACCTGGGACGGCACCCAGAAGTACGACCACTGGATGGGCGAAGGCTACGTGCGCCTGAACGCCGACCCCGCCAAGGCCGAACTGGAAAGCGGCATCACGGCCATCATGCACCGCCTGGAAGCCGGGGAGCTGCGCGGCGAGGTCGAGAAGATCGTCCACGCGCACCTCCAGACCTGCTTCCGCCTGGGCGCCCGCTACGACCTGCTCGCCTGGGAGTCCGACGTGGTCGGCAGCGGCTTCCTCGGGCACGGCCTGAACATCCTGGAGGGCAGCCCCTACACCAGCCACCCCACCGAGGGCAAGTTCGCCGGGGCGTTCGTGATGGACGTGTCCGCGTTCATGCCCAACCTGGAGGAATCGAACGTCGTCCTGCGCCGCAGTGACGGCACTGCCATGTACGTCGCCAAGGACGTGGGCTACCAGTTCTGGAAGTTCGGGCTGTTCGAGGGCATGAAATTCAAGCCGTTTACCACCGACCCCGAGGGCAACACCATCTGGACCAGCGCCCCCGACGGCCAGCCCGACACGGAAGGCCGCTTCGGGCACGCGCAGGAAGTCATCAACGTGATCGACTCCCGCCAGGAACACCCGCAGAAGATCGTCAAGGCGTCCCTGGGCGTGGCAGGCGAGACCGAGAAGGAAGCCCGCTCCATTCACCTGTCGTACGCCTTCGTGACCCTGGAAGGGCAGACCATCAGCGGCCGCAAGGGCGTGACCGTCAGCGCCGACGCTGCCATGGACGAGGCGCAGACCCGCGCCCTGGCGGCACTCACGGAACTCAACCCGGCCCTCGCCGCCCGCGACGACGCCGCCGAGATCGCCCGCCGCATCGGCATCGGCGCCATCCGCTTCGCCATGCTGAAGGCCGAACCCACCCGCAAGATCGACTTCCGCTGGGAGCAGGCCCTCGCCCTGAACGGCGACACCGCCCCCTACGTGCAGTACGCCGCCGTGCGCGCCGCGAACATCCTGCGCAAGGGTGCCGAGGCCGGGTACGCCACCGACGGCACCGGCGCCGCCTGGGACGCCCTGCCCGACATCGACCTCGCGCTCGCCAAGACGGTCGCCAAACTCCCGGAAGTCGTCGCGCAGAGCGTGCGCGCGCACTCCCCGCACGTCGTCGCGCAGTACGCGCTGGACCTCGCCACCGCCTTCAACGCCTGGTACAACGCCAAAGACAAGCAGGGCAAACCCGCCACGAACGTCCTGGCCAGCCCCGAGGGTCTGCGCGAAGCCCGCCTCGCCCTGGTGGCCCGCCTGCGCGTGGCCTTCGAGGAAACCCTGGCCCTGATCGGCATCGAGATCCCCGCCGCGATGTGATTCGAACTCGGGTGGAATGGCTGGCAGGGCCGTTCCACCCGAGCGGAGGCGATAAGAATTACAGAGATGGGCGGCCCCGGTTCTGCGCGGGGCCGCCCACCTGCTTTCAGGTTGTGCTCAGTTCACGCGGACGCTGTTGGCGAGGTTGCGCACGACCGCCTCGTTGCGGCTGTAGTCCTTGACGTTCCCGGCGATGGTCATGACCAGCATGCGGCCGCCGACGCTGGTGACCATCAGTTCGCGGCGCAGTTCGTCGCCCTGGCTGGGGGTGGTGAACACGAACTGCGCCCAGGGGGAGCCGCCGAGCGTGACGAGGTTCGCCTTGAGGGCCTTGACGTTCGGCACCTGCGCGCGGATCACGCCGGGGAACTGCTCGACGAGTTTGGCGACCTCGTTCTGGGCGAGTTTGCTGGTGCGCCACTCGAAGGCGACGCTGACCTTGCGGTCCTCGGTCATGAACACGGCGTCCGGGCGGCCGGCGGCGCTGGGGAAGGCGCTGCGGATGCCGGCGGCGCTGAGGGTCAGCATCTTCGCGTTCGGTTCGACGGTCACGGGGACGTTGCCGAGCTTCACGGGCGCGGCGGCTGCGAGGCCGGGCAGCAGGAGGCCGGCAGCGAGCGTCAGGGTCAGGGAGCGGGGCTTCATGTCGTTGTCACCCTACGCGGTCCCCCACCGGACCTCATGAACTGAACATGAGGAACGTGCGGCGGGAGTCAACTGACGGTCAGCTGAACCGCCCCCCGCACGCCGTTCAGGGCCGTTCCAGGGCACCGAGCAGGAAGCGGGCGGCGCGGCCGCCGATCATCATGCTCGTGGCGTTGGTGTTCGCGTGAATGATGCGCGGCATGACGCTGGCGTCCGCGACCCACAGGCCCCGCGCGCCCCGCAGCGCCAGCTGGCGGTCCACCACGGCGTCCGGCCCGTCGCCCAGCGCCGCCGTCCCGACCGGGTGGTACAGCGTGGCGCACTCCTGCTGCACGTGGCGGCGCAGGCCCGCGTCGGTACGCACGCCCTCGCCCGGCAGGACTTCCGCGCCGCGCAGGCCCGACAGCGGGGCCGAGGCGGCGATCTCGCGGGCCTGCCGCACGCCCGCGATCAGGCTCTGCACGTCCCGCTCGTCCGACAGGTACGCCGGGTCGATGACCGGCGCCGCCTGCGGATCGGCAGACGCCAGCGTGATCCGCCCGCGACTGTGCGTGTCCACCAGCACCGGCCCGACCGTGAAGTGGTCGCCGGGTTCGGTCTTCGCGCCGTGATCCCGGAAGTACGCCGGACCGAAATGAAACTGGATGTCCGGGTCGTCCGCGCCTGCGTCCAGGCCGGGCCGGGCGTGCGAGAACGCGCTCGCCTCGGCCACGTTGCTGCTCAGGGGGCCGCTGCGGTCCCACAGGTAGCGGGCCAGCGCCTCGGCCTGCGGCACGCGGTCCAGCGAGGTCAGGCGCGAGCGCGTGATGACCGGCACCGCCAGGTGATCCTGCAACCCGGCGCCCACGCCCGGCAGTTCCAGCTGCGTTCCGATGCCGTGCCGGGACAGTTCCGCGTGCGGCCCGACGCCCGAGAGCATCAGCAGTTGCGGGGTCTGCACCGCGCCCGCCGCGAGCATCACCGCGCCCGCCGGGGCGTCCAGCGTGCGCCCCTGCCAGCGCAGCCGCACGCCCGAGGCGCGCAGCGTGTCGCCGCGCCCCGACCACAGCACCCGCAGGACGTGCGCGCCGGTCAGGACCGTCAGGTTCGGGTGGTTCAGGACCGGGCTCAGGAACGCCCGGAACGCGCTGTAGCGTTCGCCGCGCCGGTGGTTGCTCTCCAGCAGCGCCGCGCCCTCCAGCACCCCGTCGTTGAAGGTGCGGGCGACCGGCACGCCCAGCCCCAGGGCCGCCGCGCGCACGAACGCCTCGCTCAGCGCGTGCGACCCGGCCCGCGCGCCCGCCGGCATCGGGCCGTCCGTGCCGCGTGCCTCGGACGGCTCGCCCCGGTAGGATTCCTGCGCGCGGAATTCCGGCAGCACGTCCTCCCAGGTCCAGCCGTCGCCCCAGCCGTCGAAATCCCGCCTGGAGCCGCGGATCCAGATGGTCGCGTTGATGGCGCTGCTGCCGCCCAGCACCTTCCCGCGCGGCCAGTAGAAGGTCCGGCCGCCCGCGTGCGCCTGCGGGGTGGTCGTCAGGTTCCAGTCCACGGCGCTGCGGAACAGTTTCGGGAACGCGCCGGGCGCGCGGATCAGCGGGTTGGTGTCCGGCCCGCCCGCCTCCAGCAGCAGCACCCGCAGGCCTGCGTCCAGCAGCCGCCGCGCCGCGACGCACCCGCCCGACCCGGCACCCACGATGACGACGTCCGCGCGCGGGCGCGACTCCAGTGAATTCAGTGTCATTTGCACCGAGTATAGACCCGCCCCGGACGCGCCCGGCCCGCCGCCCGCTACACTCCGCTGCATGAGTGGCCTGACGTTCCCCACCGGCTTCACCGCCGCCGCCATGGCGGCCGGTATCAAACCCAGCGGCAAGACCGACCTGAGCGGCGTGACCAGCGCCCGTGACTGCACTTGGGCCTTCGCGGGCACCCGCAGCACCACCGCCGCCGCCTGCGTCACCCGCAACCGTGAACTGTACGCGCAGGGAACGCCCGTGCGCGCCCTGCTGGTCAACGCCGGCAACGCGAACGCCGCCACCGGCCGGCGCGGCGCGAACGACAACGCCGACATGGCCGACGCCTTCGGCAGCGTCCTGAACGTGGACCCTGGGGCCGTCCTGACCGCCAGCACCGGCATCATCGGGCACCTGCTGCCCATGGACAGGGTCCTGAGTGGCATCGAGCACCTCCCGGACGAACTGGACGGCGCCGCCGATCCCTTCGCCGCCGCGATCATGACCACCGACACGCACCCCAAGACCGCCAGCGTCACCCTGGGCAGCGGCGCGCGCATCGTGGGGACCGCCAAGGGCAGCGGCATGATCCACCCGGACATGGCGACCATGTTCGCCTTCGCCTTCACCGACGCACAGATCGACCAGACGGCGCTGCGCGAGGCGTTCCCCGCCATCGTGAACCGCACCTTCAACGCCGTCACCGTGGACGGCGACACCAGCACCAACGATATGGCCGTCGTCCTGTGCAACGGCGAGGCTGGCCCCGCCGACCTGACCGAATTCCTGACCGCCCTGGAAGGCGTCATGCGTGACCTCGCCCGGCAGATCGCCGCCGACGGCGAGGGCGCCACGAAACTCCTGACCGTGCAGGTCAGCGGCGCCCGCACCGAGGCCGAAGCCCTGGCCGCCGCCCGCACCTGCTGCGTCAGCCCCCTGCTGAAAAGCGCCGTCCACGGCAACGACCCCAACTGGGGCCGCGTGATCATGGCGGTCGGCCGCAGCGGCGCGCAGGCAGACATCGAACGCCTGACCGTCAGCGTGCAGGGCCACCCCGTGTTCGGCGGCAAACCGCTCCCGTACGACGACGCCCAGGTCAGCGCCAGCATGAAAGCCGAGGAAGTCGTCTTCACCATCGACCTCGGCGTCGGCGACGCCCACGGCGAGGCCTGGGGCTGCGACCTCAGCGCCGAGTACGTCAGCATCAACGCCGACTACACGACCTGAACCGGGACGCGGCGCGCGGGGAGCGGCGCTCAGCGTTCCTTGTCGATTGGCTCCCGGCCCGCATTGCCGGCGGTAGGGTGCGGACATGAGTGCCACCGCTGACCCCCCTCCGGCCGCTCCCCGCCCGGCTGCGTTCCGTTCGGCGCTGGCGCGGCCACTGGACTTCTCGTACCCGTCGAACCGCGTGGCGGCGGCCGGAAGTGCCGGGGCGGCGCTGCTGGCCCTGGCATTCGGGCGGCCCGGGGCGCAGGCGGCAGGTGTGGGCGGCGCGGCCTTCCTGGCGTGGGCCACGGCGCGGGAACTCGACCCGGACCACCCGGTCACGGCGAACGCGGCGCTGCCGGTCGCGGCGGCCGCCGCGCTGCTGGGAGGCGCCGGCAACCCGCTGGCGGGACTGGCGGCCCTCAGCGGCCTGCGCCTGATCGCAGGCACGACCGGCGAGGCGGCCACCCGCACCGATCACGCCGGAATGCTGGTGCAGGCACTGCTGGCCGGAGCGTCCGGCGAGCGGGCCGCCGCGTTCCTGGCCGGCGGCGCGTCCCTGCTGACCGCCGAGGCCCGCAGCGCCCTCCCTGCCGCCGGGGCCCTGACACCCACCCTGCACCGGCACTCGGGGTTCTCGTGGGGATCGGCGCTGCTGGCGGCCTCGGTCCTGCCGCTGGCCGGCACCCTGACCGCCCCGGAACCCGTCACCAGCGTCTGCGACCGCGCCGAGCGGCCCGTGCGGGCGCAGGAGGTCCAGCTGGCCCGGTACGCCGCCGTGACCACCCTGGCGGCCGGCCTGCTGACCCGCCGGACGCGGGGACTGCTGCCGCTGGCCGCCGCACTCCTGACGGTCGCTGCCCGCCGCGCCGGCAGCCGCTCCTGACCGGCCCGTCTTGACCGGTCCATCTTGACCGGACCTTCATGCGCGGGGCGGTGTTCACGGAACCGTCAGCCTTCTGACATCCCGCCCCGCGCGCCCCCTCCTACGCTGGACGCATGACCGGACTTCCCAGGCAAGTCACGCTGCTGCTCGTCACGATCCTCACGCTCGTGATGAACTATCTCAGTAACGCCCTTCCACTCTTCGGCAACTCGAACCGCGAGGTCAGTGACGCCCTCCCGAACGCCTTCACGCCCGCCGGCCTGACGTTCGCCGTGTGGGGACCGATCTTCCTGGGCCTGCTGGCCTTCGCCGTGTACCAGGCGCTGCCCGCCCAGCGCGGCCCCCGCTTCGACCGGCTGTTCTGGCCGTTCCTGCTGGGCAACCTGCTGAACGTGTCGTGGCTGCTGGCCTTCCAGAGCCTGAACTTCGGCCCCAGCGTGATCGTCATGCTGGCCCTGCTCGCCAGCCTCGTCTGGCTGTACCTGACCGTGCGCGGCCTGCCGCCCCAGGGTGCCGAACGCTGGACGCTCGCGCTGCCCACCTCGCTGTACCTGGGCTGGATCAGCGTCGCCACGATCGCCAACATCACCGCGTTCCTGGTCAGCGCCGGCGTGACCGGCGGCGCCCTGGGCCTCAGCGCCCCCGTCTGGAGTGCGCTGCTGGTCGTGATCGCCGCCGTGATCGGCGTGTTCTTCCTGGTCCGCTTCCGCGACTACGCCTTTGCGGCCGTGCTGCTGTGGGCCTTCTACGGCGTGTACGTCGCCCGCCCGGACGCCGCCACCGTCGTCACCGGCGTCGTGGTGGCCGCCGCCGTGGTCGTGCTCGGGGCGCTCCTGAGCCTGCGCAGCCGCCGCCCGCTGCTGTAATACGGATTCCGTTTGTTTCGCCGACAAGCCGGAACTTCACCAGATTGTTGGCTCCGAGTCCGTATAAGTTCCGGGCAGCGCTGCGTGGACGGTGGACAGGATGGGGGAGTGCCCCTGATCTCGTTCACCGTCCACTGTCATGACCCGCGAGCGGCTAGACTGCGGGTCCATGCCTGCGTCCGACACGCCCCTCGCCCTGATCGGTTACCCCGCCCCGGCCGCCCGCGCCCTGCGGGACCTGGGCCTGATCGCCCTCAGTGTTCCCACCGACGACACCCGCGCCGTGCTGGACGCCTGCCGCACCCTGCACTTCACGGGTGCGCTCGTGCATGACAGCCAGCAGGTGCATCTGCTGGACGCCGTCACGCCCGACACGGCCGCCCGGCGCGTGGGCCGCGTGGACGCCGTGTCGTTCGCCGGCACCCTGAGCGGCACCTTCGCCCTGACCGACGCCCTGAGCGACACCCTGGAAGACAGCGGGTACGCCACGCGCGGCGCCAGCGCCCTGCTGATCGGCCTGGACGCCCACGACCTCGCCCTGGCCCTGCCGCTGGCCCGCCTGGGCTTCACGGACATCGGCGTGGCTGCCGAGAGCCTCCCGGAAGCGGAACGCGCCATCCGCGACCTGCCGGCCGGACTGCGCGCCTACCCCCTCAGCCGCCGCGACCCCAGTTGCCGCACCTACGCCGAACGTGCCGACCTGATCGTCCTGACCGCCGGGCCACTGCCGGGCGGACTGGTCCAGCCGTACCACACCCTGATCGACCTGACCGGCCGCGCCGACGCCAGCAGCAGCGGCGCGGGCCGCGTCGACCTGAGCCGCCTGCCGCTGCGCCGCCTCGCCCGGCAACTCGCGCACGCCACCGGCCAGCGCTTCCACCCGGACGAACTCGAACCGGTCCTGCCGGCACTGAGCAGCTGAGGGGCGTCAGCCGCCGGCCCCCAGCTGCTCAGCGCCTACGCCATTACACGCTCAGCTGCACGATCAGGCGTTCCAGGGCGACGTTGGGGTCCAGGCCGCGTTTCATGGCGAGGTCGGCGGCCAGGATGCGTTCCAGGTGCGTGCGGATCCTGGCCTCGTTCAGGCGGCGCGAGACTTCCAGGGCTTTCTTGGCCGGGTAGGGTTTCACGCCGAGTTTCTGCGCGGCGACCGCCTCGGTGACGCGGCCGTCCTGCTGTTGCAGGGCGACGCAGCGGGCCACGAGGCTGTACTGCCACACGACGGCGCCCATCATCTTGAAGGGGTCCTCGCCGGAGGCGAGCAGGCGGCGCAGTTGCGTGATCGCCTCGCCGGGGCGGCCGGCGGTGGCGGCGCCCAGCATGGCGAAACTGTCGCCCGGCGGTTCGCGCCCCACGACGCGCCGCACGGCGTCACGGGTGAAGGGACCGTCGAGCAGCGCGAGTTTGTTCAGTTCCCCGGCGATCCCCGCGAGGTCCGCGCCGAACACCTCGGCGAGGTAGGCGCTGGCGTCCCGGTCGAGGTTCAGTTTCTGTTTCTTACAGCGCTGCACGACCCAGCCGGTCACGTCGCCGGGCCGGCTGGGGGCGGGTGAGGCGACGATCTGGCCGCGCGCCTCGTACAGCTTGACGCGTGTGGCGGGCGGGGACTCGTCGAGGACGGCGACCGTGACCGCCGCCGAGGCGAGCAGCTCCAGCAGCGCCTTGTCGGGTTTCACGCCCTCGAAATCCACGATCAGGCCGCCGTCCCCGAACAGTCCCGGCGACAGGTGCGGGCGGAGCGTGTCGGGGGTGACGTCCTCGCCCGCCAGTCGCGGCAGGTCGCGGGCGTTCAGGCCGCGCGCGGCGAGCGTGTCACGCAGCGTCTCGTCGGCCAGGAAGCGGTTGCCGGTGAAGGCGAGCAGCGTCACGCGCTGGCGTCCAGGTTGTCCGGGCGGGGAAGCGGCAGGTCCGGCAGTCCGAGTGCCTGCCGGGCGGCGCGCAGGTCCTCTGCCATCCGCGCGGCGCTCAGGGGCCGCTCGGACCGGTCGCGGGACAGCGCCGAACGGATCAGCGGATGCAGGGGTTCCGGGCCGGGCAGCGCCTCGCGCCGCTCGCGGATGCCGGCCAGCCACCCCAGCGCGTCCTCGTACGGGGGGTGCCCGGCGAGGCAGTCGAACAGCAGCACGCCCACCGAGTACAGGTCGCTGCGCGGGTCGCCGCGTACCCCCAGGAACTGCTCGGGCGCCATGAAGTGCGGCGTGCCCATGCGGGTGCCGCTGTGAATGTCGAGCGGCAGGGACCGGGAGTGGCTCATGCCGAAGTCGATCACGCGCACGCTCTGCCAGCCGGGCTGGCCGCCCAGCAGCATCACGTTCTCGGGTTTCAGGTCGTGGTGCGTGACACCTGCCGAGTGCAGGTACTCCACGGCGTTCAGGACGCCGGCCGCCACCTCGGTCGCCTCGGCCTCGCCCAGCGGTCCGCATTCCAGCCGCTCGCGCAGCGTGCCGCCCTCAATGAACTCGAAGATCAACTGCGTGGGCGTCAGGGCCAGCAGGGACGCCACGAGCGGATGGCGCAGGCTGGCCGCCACCCGCCCCTCATGCTGAAAACGGGCCAGCGAGTCCGGATCGTCCGCGACGAGGGTCTTGACGAACACGCGCCGCCCGTACCAGAGGGCCGATTCGCTGTACACGCCGGGCTGCTCGGCCAGTGGGGCCCGGTCGGTCAGGGGTTGGGTCGTCGGGTATTCCTGCATCAAACTCACTGCTGTAAAGTCTTTCACACCCGCCGCCGTTCGGCGAGATGCGCGGCACATTCTACCCCCGACAGGCGCGGCCCATCCCCCCACCCCCTGGGTCCCTCCACGCCGGTCACCCCGGACAGCCCGCCCGTCAGCGGCTGACCGGACGGCTGGGAATGCCCGACGCGGCCGGCACCCACTCCAGCGTCTCCAGCCGCGTGAAGAACCCCGCCAGCCGCTGCGCGACGGCCGGCGTGAAGCGGTTGGCGCCCAGGTGCGGGCCGGTCACGGGCACGAACTCGCTCACGCCGGGCTGCGCGTGCGGCAGCAGGCGGTCACTGTTCACGCCGGCCTTCACGGTCGTGTCCTCCAGGCTGCTGATCACGAACAGCGGCAGCGGCGACTGACGCAGCAGGAGGTGCTGCGGGTTCAGGTCCGGCCCGGGCGGCGCGGCGTTCCCGTACGCGGCCTCGATCTCCAGGCGGCGGGACAGGGCCGACCCCCAGGCGAGTTCCAGGTCCGTCCAGGCGTCGATCAGTGCCACGCCCCGCACCGGGTACGGCGAGCCGGGCAGGGCGCTGCGCAGCGCCATCAGGCCGCCCATGCTCAGGCCCAGCGCGTACGTGCGGCCACTCCACTGGAAGCGGCGTACGGCGGCGGCGTGCGCCGCTCCGGCTTCCGCCAGTCCCTGCGGACTGCCCCAGCTGAGCGGACCGCCGTCGCTGCTCAGCAGGACCGCGAAGTTCGCGCGCAGCAGCGCCTGCGCCAGCGTCTGCACCTGCGGGCTGTCCCGCAGCCGCTCGGGACCCTGCCCGCGCGGGTGCGACACCACGACCAGCGGGCAGCCCCGCGCCGCGCAGCTGGCCGGAGCCTGCAGCAGCGACGGCGCGGCGCCCTCCAGCGTGACCCAGCGGCCTGCCCCGGCGTCCCGCGCGGCGCCCGGCGTGGCCGGCAGGGAGGCCAGCACGGCCGCGCCCCGGACTGCCTGGGCAGCGGCCGGAACACCCCCGGCACCCAGAACTGTGGCCAGCAGCGCGGCCACGACCCGCACGCCGGGCCGCGCCGGGACACGCCGGGGACTGGTACGGACTCCGGCTGAATGGCTGGCAGGGCCGCCGGGTCCGGGCAGCGCGAGCGAGTCTCGAACGGGTTCCGCTCGTGAAGTCGGCCGCCCGGTGCCGTTCCGGGTGGGCAACGCAACAGCAGGAATCCGCATGAAACCGGAGCGGACGGAATCCGGACGAACGACAGGGCGGAACAACAGGGCAGACACCTTCACGGAGCGGCACTCTAGCGCGCCGGCCCGGCAGGTACCTGACTGGACACTCATCAGGGCGGCGGTCCGGCCGAAACCCCTCCTGCGAACTCCGGTCGAGTGGCCTGCCCGGACCGTTCCATCCGGGTGAGCCGAGCCGAGGGAGGACGGAGTTCAGGCGGGCAACCCGGCGCGCGTGCGGACTGGCCATGCCCCTTCGCCTTCAGCCACTGTCGTTCGCGGGCGCTCGATTCCGGATTCCGCGGTCAGCGGCCGAACAGCAGGGTACTCAGGCGGGTGTTCAGCAGCGCCCGGCCCAGCAGGGCCGGCAGCAGCAGCGCCAGCAGCGCGTACGCCCCGGCTGTCAGGAGTACCTGCGTGGGCGTGCCGCCCGGCGCGTTCCAGCGTTCCAGCGCCTGCAGCAGCGCCGGGTGAATCAGGTACACCTGCAGGCTGACCGTTCCCAGCGTCGCCAGTGCCGCCTGGACGCGCGATCCGCCGCGCTGGATGCGGTGCGCGGCGCCCAGCAGGGTCAGGGCGGTCAGGCTGGTGAACACCCAGCTCAGGGTGCTGTACAGGACCGGTGTGACCGGCACGCCCCGCACGTACGACAGCGCCGCCGGCAGGTACGCGGCGTACGCGGCGGCCAGGGCCGGCAGTACCACCCAGCGCCGCCGGCGCCACCACGCCGGGAACTCGTCGAGCCGCGCGCCGACCGCCATGCCCAGCGTGATGGGCAGCAGGTACCACAGGACCGTGCTGGCCGGGAACGGCAGGCGCAGCACCTCGCGGTTCAGGAAGTACGCACTCAGCTGCAACCCCAGTCCGGTCAGCAGCGCCGCTGTGATGCCCGGCCGTCGCCGCGCCAGCGGCAGCAGCAGCGGCAGCACCAGGTAGACCTCCAGCGCCACCAGCAGGAAGTACAGGTGGTAACTGGCCTTGCCGTTCGACAGGTAGAACCACCAGCGGTCCGGGTCGGTCAGCGTCTCCGGGGGCCGCTGCCCGCTCAGCACGTACCACAGCATGTACAGCGCGCTCCACAGCAGGTAGGGCCAGCCGCCGCGCGTCAGGCGCCGCCAGAAGTACCGCCGGGGCTCGAAACGGCGCAGCAGGCTGCGGGTCAGGACCACGGCCGACAGGAACACGAAGGCCGGCACCGCGAAGTGCAGCGTGCGGTTCAGGACCGTGACCGCGTCGTGCGACAGCGTTCCCGGCGTCAGGTAGCGCAGCGCCATGCCGGTCGTGTGGTGCAGCACGACCTCGGTGATGGTCAGGCCCCGGAACACGTCGATCATGGTGAGCGGCGCCCGCGCCCGCACCGGTTCGGCGGCGGGTGCGGCGTTGGCAGGGGGGGCGGCGTCAGACATCAGCGGTCCACCGTAGCGCACGCGGGCGCCGTCCGGATGTGCGCCCCGCGTCCAGGTACCGGTCGGTCAGGAACGGCCCCGGACCTCGAAGCCCTCGGCGGCCAGGATGCCGGCGGCGCGCTGCACGTCCTCGGGGGATTCCAGGCCCAGGCGGACCGCGCCGCCGTCCTCGCGGATGGCGAGCACCTCGATGTCCTTGATGTTCACGCCGTGCGCGCCGAGCGTCTGCGTGACTGCGCCCAGCTGGTTCGGGCGGTCCGGGACGGCCACCACCAGATCGTGCCGCTGCGGCAGCAGGCTGCGCTTGACGATGGGCAGGCTGTCGCGGGTGCGTTTGCCTTCCAGCGCGGCGGCCAGCAGTTCGTCCGGTTCGTCCAGGTCGGCTTCCAGCCGCTCCAGTTGCCGCCGGAAACGGGCCAGCGCCTCACGCAGCGCTCCCTTGTTCTCCACGACCATGTCGCGGCTCATGCGCGGGTCGCCGCTCGCCACGCGCGTCAGGTCCCTGAATCCCCCGGCGGCCAGCAGGCTCAGGCGTTCGTCCCGCGCGACCATGTGCGTCATGGCCAGACTCGCCAGGTACGGCAGGTGGCTGATGGTCGCCACCAGCGCGTCGTGCGCGTCGGGCGGCATCACGACCGGCGCGCCGCCCAGCGACTCGACCAGCGTGCGCGCGCGGCTCAGGGCGGTCAGGGGCGTGTGGTCGGTGGGCGTCAGGACCCACACGGCGTTCTCCAGCAGCGCCGCGCGGGCGTGCGTCACGCCGCCGCGCTCGCTGCCGGCCATCGGATGCCCCGCCACGAAGGACCGCACGCCCAGCCGCTCCATCTCGGCCGCGATGCCGCCCTTCACGCTGCCCACGTCCGTCACGAGTGCGTGCGGGTTCAGGAATGGCGCCAGGTCACGGGCCAGCGGGGCCAGCGCCCGCATCGGCGCGGCCAGCACCACCAGGTCCGCCGCGCGCAGCCACTCGCCGGGCGCGGTCTGGATCTCGTCGACCACGCCCAGCGCCAGCGCCTCGCGCAGCACCTCGGGGCTGGCGTCCAGGCCGATCACGCGCCGGGCCAGCAGCCGCTGCCGCAACCCCAGTGCCACGCTTCCCCCGATCAGCCCCACGCCCGCCACGACCGCCGTGTCGAACAGGGCGGGGGGCGCAGGGAGCGTGCTGGAGGAATCTCGCGTCATAAAGGCGAGGCTAGCACGCGCCCGCAGGCGGCCCGGCCGGGGCGTCTGAACACGTCGGCAGCGGATCACGGAGCGCGGGGAGGGGGGGAGGGCCGCTGTCCCACTCCCCCCGCCTTCCCCTGCTAGATTCCGCTGGTGCCTGGACCTGAAGTGCTGCTGTACGGCCTGCCGCTCGCCTTTCTGGCGGGGTTCATCGACGCGGTCGCCGGGGGCGGCGGCACGATCACGCTGCCCACGCTGCTGTTCATGGGCCTCAGCCCGGCGCAGGCGGTCGCCACGAACAAACTGCTGGCGATCTTCGGGTCCGGCAGCGCCACCGCGCAGTACTGGCGCAGCGGGCACGTGGAGCGGGCGCTGGTCCTGCGCCTGATCCCGCTGGCCCTGGCCGGCAGCGCCCTCGGGGCGTTCCTGGTGCAGTTCGTGGACCCGGACGCCTTCCGCACCCTGATCGGCGCGGTGATCCTGGGCGTGGGCGCGCTGGTGCTCGTCAACAAACGCTTCGGGCTGGAGGACCGCTACCCCGGCCTGACCTCCCGCACGCTGGCCCTCACGCTGCCCGGCGCCCTGATCGTCGGGATGTACGACGGCTTTCTCGGACCGGGCACCGGGACGTTCCTGATGTTCCTGTTCGCGCTGGCGGGTTTCAATCTGGTGCGGGCCAGCGGGAACGCCCGGACCATCAATTTCGCCACGAACCTCGGCGCGTTCCTGTTCTTCCTGATCGGCGGGCAGATGGTCTGGTGGATCGGGCTGTCCATGGGCGTCGCCAACGCGCTGGGCGCCACGCTGGGGGCGCGCATGGCGATGCTGCGCGGCAGCGCCTTCGTGAAGTGGGTGTACGCCGTGATCGTGGTCCTGGTCGCCGCGCGCCTGTTCCTGGGCCGCTGAGCGCCCCGGACCGGCTGCCTGCGGGGCGGGGTGAACCGTGGTGGCGCTTCCCGTCGGGCGGGCCGGGGCGCGGCATCATGACGGCATGACAAGTCCCAGTGGAACGCAGCAGGCCATTCTCGCCGGCGGGTGCTTCTGGTGCACCGAGGCGGTCCTGAAGGACGTGCGTGGCGTGCAGAAGATCGAGAGCGGCTACATCGGCGGGCACACCCCCAACCCCGATTACCGCAGCGTGTGCAGCGGCACGACCGGGCACGCCGAGGCGGTCCGCGTGACCTTCGACCCGGCGCAGGTGGACTTCCGGGACCTGCTGGGCCTGTTCTTCGCCACGCACGACCCGACCAGCCTCAACCGTCAGGGAGCGGATACCGGCACGCAGTACCGCAGCGCCGTGTTCCCCCTGACGCCCGAACAGGACGCCCAGACCCGCGAGGTGATCGCGGACCTGACCGCGCAGGGCGCGTTCGACCGGCCCATCGTGACGACCATCGAACCCGCCAGCACCTTCCACGTCGCCGAGGACTACCACCAGGACTACTACGCGAACAACCCGCGCCAGCCGTACTGCGTGGCGGTCATCGCGCCGAAGGTCGCCAAGCTCCGCACGTATTACGCCGACCGCCTGAAAGGCTGACGCCGCCCTGGACCCTACGCCCCGGACCCTACGGCCGGGTGCACTCCTGGCCGCGCGCCTCCAGCTTCGCGAGCCGTTGCAGCAGGTCGGCGCGGCTGCGTTCCGCCAGCGGGTGGACCAGCAGTCGCCGCAGGTCGTCCGGCGTGACCGGGCGGCCCTGCACCGTGCCGCGCAGGTCCAGTTCGAACAGGTCCCGCAGGCTGGGGGCGTCCGGCGCGGCGCGCGTGACGGTCACGGTGTCGCCGGCCTGCACCCTGCCGGGCGTCAGGACGCGGGCGTACAGGCCGGGCCGCGCCGCCTGCGCGAAACGCCGGGCGAAGGCCGGGTCGCCCAGGTGGGCACTCAGGGTCGCGCAGGGAATACGCGGCGCGGTCACTTCCAGGGTCACGCCGCCGGTGGTGGTCAGGCGGTCCCCGACCCGCCAGTCCGCGCTGCTGCCCGCCCCGGTCAGCGTGAGGTTCTCGCCGAACAGGCCGTCACGCACGGTCAGGCCCTGCGCCGCCCACCAGTCGTAGTCGTCGCTGGTGTACAGGTACGCGGCCTGCCCCGGCCCGCCGTGATGCCGGGTGTTCAGCACCCGGTCCCCGTCCAGCCCGTCCGGGCCGATCCCGACCGGCTGGAGGGTGGGGCGCTTGTCGATCCCGCTGCGGACGGCGCGCGCCCCGACCGTGACTGGGAGGCCCTGACCGACGTTCACGCTCCTGAGACGGATTCCGTCTGTTTCGCCAGCAATCCGGAAGTTCACCGGACTGCCGGCTCCACGTCCGGAACCCGCCCTGCTCCCACTCGCATCCGCTCGGATTGAACGGGCTGTGCAGCCCATTCAATCGGAGTCCGTATGAAACGGATTCCGTCTGTTTCGCCAGCAATCCGGAAGTTCACCGCCCCTGCCGGCTCCACGTCCGGAACTTGCCCTGCTCCTGCTCTGCGGGGCAGCTCTCCGAGTCGCATCCGCTCGGACCGGGCGGGCTTTGCAGCCCATTCAATCGGAGGCCCTATGAGATTCATGTTCATGCGTGCAGGCTACGCCCTGCGCGGCCTGTGCGTGACGGTCTGTGCGTGGCGGGGCGCTCGTGACCTTCGCCCTCGTTTCCGGGCCGGGCGTGTGATGGAATGCGGCCCGTGAGTCCCAAGCGCCCTTCCGTGACCCCCACACCGGACCGCCCGCCCGCCGCGCCGGTCTCGCCTTTCGATCCGGCGCTCGCCCAGGCGGGCCGCGTGCCGACCCTGGTGGTCCTGATGGGCCTGCTGATGACCAGTTCGCTGCCGTTCGTGGCGTCGCTGGTGCAGGGCCGCGCGCAGAACGTCGCGCAGGGCGTGCTGTCCATGTGCCTGACCGTGTTCCTGCTCGGCATGGTGTGGCGCGGCAGCGTCCTGGCGTGGCGACTGACGATCGGGCTGGCCATGCTGGCGGGCCTGCTGGTGTTCGTGGTGGGCATGCTGACCGGCACGACCGCCTGGCAGGGCTGGGTGGTCAGCGGCGCCGGGCTGGTGTACCTGGGGCTGGGCACCGCGCTGGTCGGCACGCCGTCCATCCGGGCGTTCCTCGACAGCCGCTGGGCGGCCCGCAGCGCCGCGCGCCGCTCCGGGGGGCGCGCGTGAGCGGGCGGCGGTTCACGGTGGTCGGCACGAACAACGCCTTCACCTGCGGATTCTGCGGCGCGCAGGTGCAACCTCTCCGGAACGGCAGCGTCCGGAACCACTGCCCCGAGTGCCTGCACAGCCGCCATGTGGACATCCTGCCCGGCGACCGCGCCTGCACCTGCCACGGCGACATGGAACCGGTCGCGGTCGAGCAGAGCGGCAAGAAGGGCTGGATCATCACGCACCGCTGCCGGACCTGCGGCTTCGAGGGCCGCAACCGCGCCGCCACCGACGACCCGGACCAGCCCGATAGCTGGGACGCCCTGATCGCCGTCAGCACCCGCCGCCGCGAGTGACGGCCCTCAGTTCGGAGTCATGGGGGCGCGGACGATGGTCAGCATGTAGCGCCCGAGCGCCTGGATGGCCTCGTAGAAGCGGCTGAACTCGACGGGCTTGACGACATAACTGGCCGCGAACGCCTGATACGAGCGCAGGATGTCCTCCTCGGCCTGACTGGTGGTCAGCATGATCACGGGGATGGTCATGAGGTCCGGGTCGCGTTTGATTTCCCGCAAGAATTCCAGGCCGTTCATGCGGGGCATGTTGATGTCCAGCAGGATCACGTCCGGGCGTGGCACCAGGCCGGCGGCGCGCAGCATCTCCAGACCCTCCACGCCGTCCCGCGCGACGTGCAGGTTGTTCAGCACGCCGGCGTCCGCGAAGGCCTCGCGGGTCAGGACGATGTCCGGTTCGCTGTCCTCGACCAGCAGGATCTCGATGGGAACGGGCGTGGACAGGGCTGGGGTGTGGGCTGTGTGCATGGGGTTCCTCGGGGCGCGCCACTGCGGCGTGTCTGGTATGTCCCGTCAAGTCTGACAGTGGCGGGAAGTGCGTGGTACCGGCTGGACTTTACGCACCCGCCATGCGCCCTTGATGTTCCCTTGATCATGAATGAACGTGCGGTCATTTAACGTGCGCGGGGAGCGACCGCGCCGCGTGGCCGCAGCGGGCGCCGGGTGCTGTAGCCTCCGGGCATGACGGACCCCCACCCGACCCTGCTGCAACTGTCCCTGCTGGGCGGCGCGTCGTTCCGTGACGTCACCGACCTGCTCGGCGGCCTGACCTGGGCCGAGGCCAGCGCCCCTCACCCCGGCCTGCCGCGCACCCTGGCCGACCTGATCTGGCACCTGAGCGTCACGCAGCGCGCCAGCCTGAACATCGCCTCGGGCCGCGCGGACGGCTGGCCCGATGACCTGAACGTCTGGCCCCAGGCGCCACTGACCGAACCCGACTTCACGGCGGCGCACGCGGACCTGCTGGCCGGCCTGCCCGAGGCGCAGGCGCTGGCCCGCGACCCCAGCAGCCGCGCCCGCGACGTGCTGACCGATCTGGCTGTGCACAGCGCGTACCACTGGGGGCAGGTGGCCCTGCTGCGCCGCCTGAACGGCACGCTGCCGCCCGCCGGGTCGGGCGCATGAGCGTGTTCGTGGGGTCCCTGAACCCCGGCAAGGTCCAGCCGGTCCGCGAGGTCTTCACGGCCCTGGCCGCCGACCTGGGCCTGCCCGCCGGTCCCGCCGTGCAGGGCGTGAACGTACCCAGCGGCGTGCCGGACCAGCCGCTCGGGGTGGAGGAGACGGCGCGCGGGGCCGCCAACCGCGCCGCCGCCGCCCTGGCGCAGCCCGGCGCGCTGTGGGGCGTGGGACTGGAGGGCGGCGTGCGCCTGGACGAACGGGGCAGAGGCTGGCTGTTCGGCGTGGTCGCCGTGGCGCACGCGTCGGGCATGAACGCGGGCCGCACGGCGGAACTGCCGGTCCCGCCCGCCATCCTGCCCGGCGTGCAGTCGGGGATGGAACTCGGAACGCTGATGGACGACCTGCTGGGCACCCGCGACCTCAAGCGCGGGGTGGGGACGGTCGGGGCGCTGACGGGCGGCCTCGTGACCCGCCCGGACGTGTGGCGGCAGGCGCTGGCGCTGACCCTGGCCCCGTTCCTGCACCCGCAGCTGTACCCGGACTGGCCGCACGCCGGGCTGTCCCTGCACGGGTAAACGCCCCACCCCGCTCCCGGCTAACGAACGTCTGTTAGGCTCTGGCGCATGTCCTGGAATCATTCCCGCCAGATCGGCCAAGCGCAGGTCCATTCCCTCACCGACGGACAGTTCCGCCTGGACGGCGGCGCCATGTTCGGCAGCGTCCCCAGGGTGCTGTGGGAACGCGCCGCGCCCGCCGACGACCTCAACCGCATCCGCCTGCGCATCAATCCGCTGCTGATCCAGCTGGGCGGCGAGAACATCCTGATCGAGACCGGCTTCTGGGACCAGGGCGGCGAGAAGTTCGAGGCCATGTACGCCCTCGACCGCGACGAAACCGTCTTCCGGGGCCTGGACCGACTGGGCCTGACGCCAGAGGACATTCACATCGTCATCAACACGCACCTGCACTTCGATCACGCCGGGCGCAACGTGACCCTGCTGGGCGACCCGACCTTCCCGAACGCCCGCTACGTGGTGCAGAAACAGGAACTCCACGACGCCCGGCACACCCACGAACGCAGCCGCGCCAGCTACGTCCCCGCCTACATCGACCCCATCCTCGACGCCGGGCTGTTCGACGTCGTGGACGGCGAGCATGAACTGCGCCCCGGCCTGAGCGTCCTGCCGCTGCCCGGCCACAACCTCGGGCAGCAGGGCGTGGTGCTGCGCAGCGAGGGGCAGACGCTGGTGTACGTCGCCGATCTGATTCCCACCCTGGCGCACGCGCCCACGCCGTACATCATGGGTTACGACCTGTACCCGGTCACCACCCTGGAAACCCGCAAGGCCCACCTGGGCGCGTGGTTCGAGCAGCAGGCGACCATCTGCACCCCCCACGACCCGGACGTGCCCTTCGCCCGCCTGCACGAGAACCCGAAGGGTGGATTTATCCTGAAAGCGGACAGCTGACCGCAGGCAGCAGAAGGCCCGCCCGGCATGTCGGGGCGGGCCATTCGTTGCAAACCTGGGAACGGGGACGGGTCATACGGATTCCGTTTGTTTCGCCGACAATCCGGAACTTCACCGGATTGCCGGCTCCACGTCCGGAACCCGTTTCTCTCCCACTCGCATCCGCTCGGATTGAACGGGCTTTGCAGCCCATTCAATCGGAGTCCGTATCAGACGACCGGCCCACTCCCCCCTTACGCCGGGTGCAGTCCCGCGAACTCCAGTCCGGTCGTCTCGGGCCAGTCCAGGGCGATATTCAGGCTCTGGATGGCGTGACCGGCGGTGCCCTTGACGAGGTTGTCGATGGCGGACATCAGGACGACGCGCCCTGTGTCCATGTCCATCTCGAAGCCGATGTCGCAGTAGTTGGTGCCGTCGAGCAGCATGGGGTCCGGGTAGCGGTGAATCCCCTTGGCGACCTTCACGATGCGGATGAAGGGCTCCTGGGCGTACACCTCGCGGTAGGCGCTCCAGACGTCGCGGTCACTGTAGCCGTCGGGAATCCAGGCCTGCGCGGTCGTCAGGATGCCACGCACGCGCGGGGTGCTGATGGCGGTCAGGTGCAGCGGGAAGTGGCCGGGCAGCTCCTGCTGTGCCTCGGCGGTGTGGCGGTGCCCGACGGGTTTGTACACGCGCAGGCTCCCGGCGCGTTCCGGGTGGTGCGAGGAGTCGCTGGCGCTCGCCCCGGCGGCGCTGCTGCCGACCAGTCCGGTGGCGATGATGTCCTTGGGCAGCAGCACGCCCAGTTTCAGCAGGGGGTACAGGGCCAGGATGACGCTGGTGGCGAAGCATCCGGCGCAGGCGATGCGGGTCGCGCCGCGTAGGTCCTCGCGGTGCAGTTCCGGGTTGCCATACACCCACTCGCCCAGCTTGTCGGGGGTGGGGTGGTCCTCGCCGTACGTGGCGCGGTAGACCTCGGGGTCTTTCAGGCGGAAGTCGGCCGAGAGGTCCACGATGATCTTGCCCCTGGCCTCGTACTCGGCGATCTTTTTGGCGGCGTTGCCGTGCGGGAGGGCCAGCACGATGATGTCTGCCTCGTCCAGTTCGGCCGCACGGCGGAATTTGAGGTTGGTGCGGCCGCGCAGGTTGGGGTGGACCATGCTGACCATGGTGCCGGCGTTGCGTTCGCTGGTGACCTGCGTGACGTTCAGGTGGGGGTGGTTCAGGGCGAGGCGCAGGAATTCGCCTCCGGCGTAGCCGCTGCCGCCGACAATGGCGACCGTCTTCTGGTCATGCATGCTCATCGCCGCGCAGCATACCCCGCCCCGCCCTGGCCTGTCGAGTGACATGTCTTACGGTCATAGGTTTATCAAATGAAAACCGCCCCTGGAGTGACCCAGGGGCAGCCTTCCGGACGGGGCGCTTTGTACGGATTCTGTCTGTTTCGCCAACAATCCGGAACTTCACCGAATTGCCGGCTCCACGTCCGGAACCCGTGTTGCTCCAACTCTGCGGAGCAGCTCTACGAGTCGCTTCGCTCGGATTGAATGGGCTTTGCAGCCCATTCAATCCGAGTCCGTATCAGGCCTTCGCGGCCTGCGCCGCGTCACGGCGACGGCGGTTCCACTCCTCGTAGTACACCACCAGCGGCGCCACGATGTAGATGCTGGAGTACGTCCCCACCAGGATCCCCACCAGCAGCACCAGACTGAAGTCCCGCAGCACCGGCCCACCGAAGATCAGCAGGCTCAGCAGCGGCAGCATCGTACTGACCGAGGTCATGATCGTGCGCGACAGCGTCTGGTTGATCGACATGTTCACGATCTCACGGTACGGCCGGCCACGCATCTCCTTGATGTTCTCCCGGATGCGGTCCGACACGATGATCGAATCGTTCAGCGAGTACCCGATCAAGGTCAGCAGGGCCGCCACGCTGGCAATCGAGAACTCCAGGCCCAGCAGCGCGTACAAGCCCATCACGATCGCCACGTCGTGAATCACGGCCAGGATGCTGCCCAGACCCATGATGAAGTCGAAGCGGAAGCCCACGTACACCAGGATCAGGCCCATGCCCAGCAGCACCGCGTAGATGGTCTTCTGCGTCAGCTCCTGCCCGACCGCCGGACCGACCGTCTCGGTGGACTGCACCTCGCCGCCCGGCAGCGCCGTGATGGCCGCCGACAGCTTCTGAACCTCGGGGGTTGTCAGTTCCGGCACCTTGATCGTGTACGTCGCGCCGTCCAGGCCGGGCGTCACGTCACGCTGCACCACGGTACTCTGCCCGTTGATCTTCTCCACGCCGGCCCCGGTCGCGGCCGAACGCACCTGCTCGGTCGTCGTGTCGGCCGACGTCTTGATCGCCACCGTCGTGCCCGACGTGAAGTCCACGCCGTAGTTCATGCCCTTGCTCGCCAGGATCCCCACGCCCACCAGCGCCAGCAGCACGCTGAGCGTCGTGATGATCTTCGCCGGACGGATGAAGTCGATGCGGGTGTTCTTGATCCACAGGCGCGCGTTCATGTTCGGGCGGCGCTGCGCCAGCCACTGGATGAACCACTTGGCGAACACCAGGTTCGAGAAGGTCGCCGCGACCACGCCCACCATCAGCGTCACCGCGAAGCCCTTCACCGGACCCGTCGAGTAGTTGTACAGCGCCAGCGCGGACAGCAGGTGCGCGGCGTTCACGTCCAGAATCGCGGCCGTCGAGTGATCGTACCCGGCGCGGATCGAGTTCTTGATGCCCTTGCCCTTGTCCAGCTCCTCCTTGATGCGCTCGAAGGAGATCACGTTGCCGTCCACGGCCGCGCCGATGGTCAGCACCAGACCCGCGATGCCCGGCAGCGTCAGCGTGGCCCCGAAGCCCGCCAGCATCCCCAGGATCACGACGCTGGAGAACAGCAGGCCCAGCGCGCCCACCAGCCCGAACCAGAAGCCGTAGTACGCGAACAGCATCACGAACACCAGCGCGATCCCCACCACGGCCGCGATGGCCCCGCTGCGGATCGCGTCGGCACCCAGCGTCGGCCCGATGGCCTTCTCGGCCTCCGTCTTGATCTTGATGGGCAGCGCGCCGGACTTCAGCACCAGCGCCAGCTGACTGGCTTCCTCGGCGTCGAAGTTCCCGGTGATCTGCACGTCACGGAACAGCCGCTGCTGGATGTTCGCCACGCTCTGAATCTGGTCGTCCAGCACGACCGCCATCAGCCGGTTCACGTTCCTGCCAGTGAACTCCCCGAAGGTGGCGGCGCCCTTGTCGGTGTTCTGGAAGGTCACGACCCAGCGGCCCGACTGCGGGTCCGTCGCGGACTGCGCGTCCGAGATGACCTCCCCGGTCGCCTCGACCGGCCCCAGCTGCGCCAGCGTGTACCCGCCGCTGCGCGGATTGCTCTGCGCCAGCGCCTGATCCGGCTGCGCGTTCTGCTGCACGATCCGGAACTCCAGGCGGGCTGTCTGCCCGATGATCTCACGCGCGCGGTTCTGCACGGCGGGCGTCGCGCCCGGAATCTCCACGACCACGCGCTTGCCACCGGCGACCGTCACGGTCGGCTCGGCCACACCCAGCGCGTTCACGCGGTTCTCGATGACGGTCTTCACGCGGTCCAGTTCGTCACGGGTGGCCGTGCCCGACTCGGGCGCCAGCTCGATCCGCAGGCCGCCCTTGAGGTCCAGGCCCAGCGTCATGAACTGGAACTTGTCGTCCCAGAGGGTCCACAGGTTGTCACGGTGCTCCCAGGGACGCCAGATGTACGCTAGGGACGCCAGCAGCGTCAGCAGCAGCAGCAGCCCGGTCCACCGGTTGGGTTTCGATGCCGTGGGCGCGGCGCGGCGCGGCGGCGGACGCCGCCCGTCTTTGTTGCGATTATTGCCGTAGGTCACAGGAACAACTCCAGAAAAAAGAAACGAGAGGCGGATCGGTCACGCGGGCCACGCACTCAGGCCAGTCATCAGACCAGTCATCAGGCTCGGCGGTCAGGCCCGCAGTCAGGCGGTCGGCAGGTGGGGGGCGGATCAGCCGCCGTCCGACTGCCGCCGCCCCAGCACACTCAGGGCCGGGCGGCGCAGCGGCGGCGACCACGCCCGGACCGCCCGCACCTCAGCGTGAACGGCCGCCGCCCACGGCAACGGTTCCGGCGGCGGGGACGCCGGGAACGGCGTGGGCGTGGGCGCACCCGGCGCGGGCCGCAACTCCGGCAGGGCCGGCGTGACCCGCCCCGCCGACAGCCGCTCGCCCACCTCCGGCGCGGGCGCGGGCGTCCCGAACCCCACCGCCAGCAGCGACAGGACCGTCAGCACCCCAGGCCACGCACTCAGGCGGGCCAGCCACGCGGGCGGAAGGAACAGCGGACGGTTCAAAGCGACCCAGCATAGCAGACCCCGCCCCCACCCCGCCCCCGGACCGGCCGCGCGGCCCGGCGGGCTGTCCGCGTTAGCCGCGCCCTAACCGCCGCCCGGCACACTGCCGTCGTGGCTGACCTCCGGAGGGCAGTCCACACCGGAGCGGGCACCCGGCCCGCCTGAACCCGGTCGCCCGGACCGCGTCATGAACGGCTCCCGACGACCCACCCCCACCCGAACATCCCCCCTTCAGACCACCCACGGAGAGTGCCCCCATGAACAACCCCCTGAAGAACCGCCTGCCCCTGATCGCCTTCGCCGCCCTGCCCCTGACCATCGGCCTGGGCTTCGCGCAGAACAGCGCCACCACCGCCGACACCACTGCGGGCATCACCGCCCAGGCCCAGCCGGGAACCCAGCGCAACCAGACGCAGGGCCAGCAGGACCGCGCCGCCCGCAACGCCACCAACCACGCCGACACCTTCCTGAAGAACCTCGCCACGCAGCTGAACACCACCCCCGAGAAACTCAAGGCCGCCGCCGTGAAGGCCGGCAACGCCACCATCGACGCCGCCGTGAAGGCCGGCGACATCCCCGCCGACCGCGCCGCCGACATGAAAGCGCGCCTCGCCGAGAACCCCTTCGGCTTCGGCGGCGGACGCGGCCACGGCATGCGCGGCGACCACGGCCCCCGCGACGGTCAGCGCGGCCCGCGCGGTCAGCAGCCCGGCGCTCCCGCCGGCAACGCAGGCCAGGACCAGGGTGCCGCCCAGCAGGGCAGCGCCGCCGACACCAGCGGCACCTGAACCCCGCACCCCCCGCCCCCCACCATGTGGCCCGGTCCATATGGTGGGGGGCGGTCCGTATGACCGCCACGAAAAAAGCCGGAACCCCACGCGGAGGTTCCGGCTTGGTTGGAAGCTTAGTTCTGCTCGACTTCCACCATTTCGCTGGCTTCGATGATGTCGCCTTCCATCACGTCGTTCCAGTCCACGTTGATGCCGCACTCGTAGCCGGTCTGCACTTCGCGGACGTCGTCCTTGAAGCGCTTGAGGCCCACGATGGTGCCCTCGTACACGACCTGCTTGCCGCGCGTGACTTTCGCCTTCGCGTTGCGTTTCAGGCTGCCGTCCGTGACGTACGAACCGGCGATGGTGCCGCTCTTGGGGTGCTTGATCAGCATGCGGACCTCGGCGCGGCCCAGGTACTTCTCCTCGAAGACAGGTTCGACGTTCCCCTTGATCAGGCGGTCGACCTCGTCGATGAGTTCGTAGATGATCCGGAAGGACTTGATGTCCACGCCCTTGCCTTCCGCGACCTTCTTCACGCCGCCCGACGCGGTGACGCTGAAGCACAGGATGGTCGCCTCGGCGGTGCTGGCCAGCAGCACGTCACCCTCGGTGGGCGCGCCGATCCCGGCGAGCATCACGTTGATCTTGACGTCGTCGCTTTCCTTGCGGGCCAGGATGCCCTGGATCGCCTCGACGCTGCCCTGCGTGTCGGCGCGCAGGATCAGGTTCACGGTGCGGACGCTGCCGAGCGGCCCCATCATCTCTTCGAGGGTCAGGCGGCGCTGCACGCGGGCGTTCTCGGCGTCACGGCGCTCGTCGGCGCGTTGCGCGACGATCTCGCGGGCGGCGTGCTCGTTGCGGGCGCTCTGGACTTTCTCGCCGCTGCTGGGCACCTCGCTGAAGCCCAGGACCTGCACGGGCGTGCTGGGGCCGGCTTCCTTGATGCGGTTGCCGTTGCTGTCGGTCATGGCCTTGATCTTGCCGTAACTTTCGCCCACGACCAGGAAGTCGCTGACGTGCAGCGTGCCTTCCTGCACCATGACGGTCGCCAGGACGCCCGCCTGCTTGTCGACCTTGCCCTCGATGATCACGCCGCCGAAGGTGCCCTTGGGGTCGGCGCGCAGGTCCTCGAGTTCGGCGGTCAGGCTGATGTACTCCAGCAGGTCCTCGACGCCCTCGCCGGTCTTGGCGGAGACGGGCACGACCACGAGGTCGCCGCCGTACTCTTCGGGCACGAGGTTCAGCTGGGTCAGGTCGGTCTTCACGCGGTCCGGGTCGGCCTGCGGCAGGTCGACCTTGTTGATGGCGATCAGCATGGGCACGTTCGCGGCCTGCGCGTGCGCGATGGCTTCGCGGGTCTGCGGCATCAGGCTGTCGTCGGCGGCGATCACGATGATCGCGATGTCCGCGACGTTCGCGCCGCGCGCGCGGATGGTCGTGAAGGCCTCGTGGCCGGGCGTGTCGATGAACACGATCTTGCCCTTGCTGGTCTGCGCCTCGAAGGCCCCGACGTGCTGGGTGATGCCCCCGGCTTCCTTCGCGGCGACCTTGGTCTTGCGGATGTAGTCCAGCAGGCTGGTCTTACCGTGGTCCACGTGACCCATGATCGTCACGACCGGCGCGCGGTGCGGGACCTCGCTGACATCCGCCTGCGCGGGGGCCGCTGCGGGCGTTCCGGTGGGGGCGTCCTGCTCAGCGTCCGGCGTGGCGGCCTGGGTGGCGGCGGTCTGCGGGGCGGCGGCGCCACCCTCCTGCGCGGCTTCCTCGGCCAGCATTTCCTTGATCAGTTCCACGGTCTCTTCCTCGATGGTGCTGCTGACGCTCTTGTACGAGACGCCCAGACCGTCGAGCAGTTCCAGCATCTTGGCATTCTCGACGCCAAGGTCCTTGGCGAGGGTATAAATTCGGACTTTCGACATGCTCACCTCCGGTGAGACCCGTCACGGACCCGTCCGGGTGCGCGCGGGATTGATTCTGATGCGGCCATGGTGGGGCCGCTGGAGTCGGTGTCGTGGCCGCCACTGAGCAGCGCCGAGACGGCCGGGGCCTGCGCGCCGAACGCGCGGCGCAGCCGCCCCTGCTGCCAGCAGGCCGGGGAGTCGGCGCACACGTACGCGCCCCGCCCCACCCGCACGCCGGACTGCGGCGTCCACACCCCGCCGACCCGTGACAGGCGCGTGAATTCCGCCTGGGGTCGCCGGCGGCGGCACGCGACACAGGTCCGTTCCGGCGTGTGCCGGTCCGCTGCGGGGGTGGGGGCGGGGGAGGCCGTCAACACTTACTCCTGAACGTCGTCGGGGCTGGCGGTCGCGACCGACTTGCTGTCCTTGAACAGCGCGTCGAACGCGGACTGCGCGGTGCCGCTGTCGCGGCCTTCCTGCTCGTCCGCCAGCGCCTGCTGCATCGCGGCGTCCAGGTCGCTGATCGCGGCCGTTTCACGCAGGTCGATCTTGAAGCCGGTCAGCTTGGCGGCCAGACGCACGTTCTGCCCGCCCTTACCGATCGCCAGGGACAGCTGGTCGGGCGTGACGGTCACGGTCGCCTCGCGGCGGTCGGGCTGCACCTCGATCAGGCCCACCTTGGCGGGGCTCAGGGCGTTGCGGATGAAGTCGCGGGTGTTCGCGTCCCACAGGATCACGTCCACGCGCTCGCGGCCCAGTTCGCCCGTCACGGCCTGAATGCGGTTTCCGCGGTGACCGATGCACGCGCCGATGGGGTCCACGTTGCTGTTGTGCGAGAACACCGCGACCTTGGAACGCTGACCGGCCTCGCGGCTGATGGCCTTGACCTCCACGATGCCGTTGGCGACCTCGGGAATCTCCTGCTTGAGCAGGTAGTCCAGCAGGCGCTCGTCGGCGCGGCTCGCCAGGATGGTCGGGCCCTTGGGCGTCTTGCGGACTTCCTTCAGGTAGATCTTCACGCGGTTGCCCGGCGTGAGTTTCTCGCCCGGAATCTGCTCGCGGGGCGGCAGGATCGCCTCGCCCGCGCCCAGTTCCACGAACCAGTTGCCCTTGTTGTCGCTGCGGACCACCTGCGCAGTCAGCACCTGACCCTCGCGGTCCTTGTACTCGTTGAAGACCACGTTGCGTTCCGTTTCACGCATCTTCTGCGTCAGGGTCTGCTTGGCGGCCTGCAACGCGATCCGGCTGAACTTCTCGCGGTCGACCGGGAACTCCATCTCCATGCCGACTTCCACGCCGGGATCGAGTTCCAGCGCGTCGGCCAGCGAGATCTGCATGTGCTCGTCCTCGACCTTCTCCACGACCTCGCGCACCACGAGCACTTCCAGCTCGCCGCTCTGCGGGTCCAGGTGAACCTCGATGCGCTTGTCGGGCTCGACGTTGCGGGTGTACGCCTGCGCGAGCGACTGCTCGAAGGCCTCGATCAGCTGCATCTCGTTGATGTTACGGGCCTGCGCCACTTCACGCAGGGCGTCGGCAAAATTGAATTCTGGCTGGGTCATCTCACTCTTCCTTATCAGGGGGGCGCGGCAGTGGGGGGCCGCGGCGGCCGGCGCGGGGCGGACCCCGGCCGGACTTAACGGTGGCGGTCCGGGAACTCCGCGAGGTTCGCCTGGAACGACCCGGCGCGCAGCGTTATGCGCTCACCCGCCACGTCGAACGAGATCAGCTCGCCGTCCACCGCCACGATCGGCGCGGTGAACGCCTGCCCCTCGCCACGCACGCGGGCCTTCAGGCCCAGCATCCGCTCGAAGTGCCGCGCGCGCGTCAGGGGACGCTTGGCGCCGGGCGACTCGAACTCCAGCCGGTACTCACCGGCGATGGGGTCCACGCGGTCGAATTCCGCCTCGGCGGCCCGACTCGCTTTCGTCAGGTCGTCGACCGTCACGGGCTGCTCGTCCAGCCGGTCGATACGGACCAGCACGATCGGCTGCCCGCCCAGGTTCTGCACCTGCACTTCCAGCACCTCGAACCCCATCGGGGTCAGTGCGGTCTGCGCGATCTGCTCAAGTTGATTGTTGCTTCCATTGTTATTCATATTGTGTCGGCCGGGAAACCAGCCTGAAAACCACCCCCTCCACGAAAAAAGGTGGGTTGCCACCCACCCCTCGTTCGAGGAATTACGCTCCCAGTATACCCGAAACGCCGCCTTCCGCACGCCGCCGCTCACAAAGTGCGCCCCCCGCCCCCTTGCAACGCTGCCCCGCCTCCCCTTAAGATGTCAGGCCGCGCAACGGGCGGTTAGCTCAGCGGTAGAGCGCTCGCCTTACACGCGATTGGTCGGGGGTTCAAATCCCTCACCGCCCACCACGCGCAGCGTCCCCGGATGAAAAGTCCGGGGACGCTGCTGTTGTTTGGGCTGGGGCAGGGGAGTGGAGCAGCGCCGCACACGCTGTCCCACTCTCTACGGCCCGCTCACTCCATTTCCAGCAGCATCCGGTGTGCCAGCCCCCGCCCGGAGGCGATCTGCCACGCGGCGCGGGCGTTGCCCTGCGCGACGGCCGCCATGAATTTCGGGTCGGCGCCCAGGGTGGTCAGCAGCCAGAAGTCCCCCCAGACTTCCAGACCCCAGCTCTGGCGCATGGCGCGGGCGGCCGCGACCCACACGGGTTCGGACAGGTGCTCCAGCGGCGCGATGAAGTGCAGTTCGCCGTCGGTGCCGGGCGTGCGGGCGACCTCGCGGCGGTACTCGGCCTGCTCGCGGCGCGTCATGCGTTCCAGGGTGCCGCTCTCGCAGTACGTGGCAGGGAAGGCGCTGAAGGTGTCGCGGCAGCGGGTAGGGCGCGCGTCGTACTGGCTGCAGCCGCCGCTCTCGCGGTTCAGGATCGGGCAGTAGCCGACCTCGTCGCGGTGGCGCTGCACGTACTGATCGTCGCTGCGGGCGGTGCGGGCGTTGGCGACGGCGGCGCGGGCGTGCGCCTCGACCGCGCGGGCCTGCTCGGGGGTCAGGGCGGCCGTCATGATGAGCGCCTCGGCCAGACTGACCCGGATGGGCATGTTGCAGCACGCGAAACAACCGGCGCCGCAGTACACGCGGCCACCCTGCTGCTGGTAGCGTCCCAGCCAGCGTTCGGCCTGCTGGGCGTAACGGGCGTACCCGGCCCGGACGGGTTCGGTCACGGCGGCGTGGGGGGAAGGGCGCGGCTGAGTCATGGCGCGCAGCGTAGCGCGGGTATACTGGACGCAACGTGTTCCGACGCCCCCGCACCCAGCCCCCGGCCCCAGGCACTCCTGACCCGCGCAAGACCGGGATATCGGTGCCAGGAGAGCCGCTGGACGCCACGCGCGTCCTGTCGGACCTGCTGTCCCGCCCGTCCCAGGAGGGCATCCTGGAAGGCGCGCTGTCGTACGCCGCGACCCTGCTGGGCGGTCAGGCGCAGGGGTACGCGGTCGTGCGGCGCGGCCAGGACCGCGTGGCGGCCGTGTTCGGCTACCCCAGGGAGCTGCTGGGCGCGGCCCTGAGCGGCCCGTGGTCGGCGCTGCGCCCACGCGTGCTGGCCGACGGCACCCGCGAACTGTACGAGCAGAACGGCCCGGAGGTCACGGCGCTGCTCGACAGCTGCGGCATGCGGGACGTGACCGTGTCGCTGGTCGTGCCGCTCAGCGACCGGGGCCGGAACCTGGGCGCCATGGTCCTGGACCGCACCGGCCCCGAGTGCGTCACGCCCGGCGCGCAGGAGGCCGTCACGAAATGGGCGGCGGCCGTCGCGCCGCTGCTGGGCGTGCTGGAGGGCCGCGAGGAGTGGAAGCAGGCGGCGCGGCAACTGACGGGCGCGCTCGTCGAGGCGGTCGAGAGCCGCGAGTTCGACTCGCTGGGGCACGCGCAGTCCGTGGCGGACGTCAGCATGAAACTGGGACGGCTGGTCGGACTGGCGGGCCGGGAACTGGACGAACTGTGGTTCGCGGCGACCCTGCACGACCTCGGCAAGATTCACGGCGAGTCCGGGCACGCGCAGGTCGGCGCGAACTTCCTGCACGGCGTGCCGCACCTCGCCGAGGCGCAGAAGGCGATCCGGCACCACCACGAACGCTGGGACGGTCAGGGCGAACCCGACAAGCTGGCCGGCGAGGACATCCCGCTGTACGCGCGCATCCTGGCCGTCTCGAACGCCTTCGTGCGGATGGGGGACGTGGAACGCCTGAAACCGCACGCCGGCAAGGCGCTGGACGCCCGGCTGGTCGGCCTGCTGGAGAAGCTGCCCCGGTGATCGGACCGGTGATCCACCCGCTGACTACGCGGCGCGCGGCCACGCCCGGCACCAGGAGCGTCCGTTGACACCCAGACGCGCGGCGGGCGGTGACGAACCGGCGCCGCGATTCCCGGTGCTGGAGGCCCGTTTCGGTCCGCTGACCCCCATGGACGCCGGCATGCAGAGCCGCGTGTACGTCACGCCGGACGACGTGATCGTGAAGGTGTACCGCAACCACCAGGGCGACCACTGCACCGAGGCCGCCAACCTGCGCCGCGCCGGACTGGGCGACTGGGTGATCGACGCGCTCGAGGCCGACGGGGTCGAGGCGCTGGTCATGAAACGCTTCCCCGGCCGGCCCCTGCGCCCGGCCGACGTGACCCGCGCCGCGCCCGCCCTGCGTGACGTGCTGCGCGAACTGCACCGCGAGCAGCGCGGCCGGGTGGACCTGCGCCGCGTGCGCGGCCGCCTGCAACGCTTCCGCAGCGCCCTGGCCGCCTACCCCCTGGACGACCTGTTCGACGCGGTCGAGATTCCGCTGGAACGCGGCCTGCTGGACCGCCCGGCGTCGTTCTGCCACCTGGACCTGTGGCAGGACAACATTCTGATCACCGACCCGCCCGCCCCCGAGCGGCTGCTGGTGATCGACTGGACCAAGAGCGGCTGGGACGACCCACTGCGCGACCTGGCCCTGCTGAAGACCGGCACGCTGGACCTGCTGCCCCCCGACCAGAGCCTGAGCCTGGCCCTGGATTTCCTGCCGGACCACGCGCCGGACACCCTGACCCGTTACCGCGCGTACCTGGCCCTGACCACCCTGCACGACCTGTACTGGCTGCTGATGAACGAACCGTACGAGTTCGACGGACAGCGCGCCGAGAAGGTCCCGCGCGCCCGTCACGCCCTGGCCCGCCTGCCCGCCCCGCCCTGAACCGGTATCGTGGGCGGCATGGTTACTGTCGTTACCCACCCCCTGGTTCAGCACAAGCTCTCGGTCATGCGTGACGTCCGCACCGGCGTGAAGGAATTCCGGGAACTGGCCGGCGAACTCAGCCTGCTGCTCGCCTACGAGGCCATGCGTGACCTGGAAACCGTGCAGGAGACCGTGCAGACGCCCATCACGCAGGCCGAGTTCCCGATGCTGAGCGGCAAGAAGCTGGCGCTGGTCGCCATCCTGCGCGCCGGGCTGATCATGACCGACGCGATCGTGCAGCTCGTCCCGGCCGCCAAGGTCGGCCACATCGGCCTGTACCGCGACCCGGAATCGCTGCTGCCGGTCGCGTACTACAACAAGCTTCCCACCGACATCGCCGAGCGCCGCGTGTTCCTGACCGACCCGATGCTCGCCACGGGCGGCAGCGCCGTCGCCGCCATCGAACGCCTCAAGGAGGCCGGCGCGACCAGCATCAAGCTGATGTGCATCCTGGCCGCGCCCGAGGGCATCGCCCTGATCGAACGCGAGCACCCGGACGTCGAGATGGTCGTGGCCGCCGTGGACTCGCACCTGAACGACCACGGGTACATCGTGCCGGGCCTGGGCGACGCCGGCGACCGCATCTACGGCACCAAGTAACCGTTCGCCTGGGCGGGTGGGCGGGTGGGCGGTTGGCCCCGCCGTTCACCCAGGCCAGCGGGCCGGTGTGGACGCCGGCCCCGCCGGCCCTCCCTCTTTGGTGTGACCTGCCGGGGCCGCCCAGCCTTTACACTTGGGGCCGTTTATGGATTCCTTGCAGGCTCTTGCTGCCCAACTGGGCATTTCCGATCTGACCGGACGCGGCTTTCTCAGCGTGCTGGTCACCTTCTTCGCCGCGTGGCTGTTCACGTGGGTGTTCATTCCGCGCCTGCGTGAATTCGCGATCCGGGTCGGCTGGGCCGATCAGCCCAACGAGCGCCGCCTGAACAAGGAGCCGCTGCCCAACGCGGGCGGACTGGCCATCTACGGCGGGTTCCTGGTGAGCATCATCGTGGCGTGGGCGCTGCGTCCCATCGCGGTGGACATCGTGAACATCCAGGTGCTGGCCATCCTGCTGGGCGCGTCCATGCTGGTCCTGGTGGGCTTCATCGACGACCAGTACGGCCTGACGCCGCTGTCGCGCCTGCTGGTGCAGACCCTGGCGGCCGTGCTGCTGCTGGTCAACGACCTGCGCATCGACTTCAACGCCATTCCGTTCCTGCCGGTCGTGCCCGAACCGATCAGCACGGTCCTGGGGACCGTCATGACCGTCGTGTGGGTGCTGGCCCTCACGAACGCCGTGAACCTGCTGGACGGCGTGGACGGCGTGGTGGGCGGCGTGGCGTTCGTGGCGAGCTTCGTGCTGCTGGTCACGGCCGCGCAGTTCCCGGACCGCGCGGCCGCCGTCGTGCTGCTCGCCGGCCTGTCCGGCGCGGCGCTGGGCTACCTGCGGCATAACTTCAACCCCAGCCGCATCATCATGGGTGACGCCGGCAGCACCCTGTTCGGGTACACGCTGGCCGCCGTGAGTCTGCTCGGCACCCTGAAATTCAGCGCCGGGGCCAGCCTGCTCGTGCCGCTGATCGTGCTGGCGCTGCCGCTGCTGGACACCACCCAGGTCGTGATCGGGCGGCTGGCGCGCGGCATCCGCAACCCGCTGGGCCACCCGGACAAGACCCACATCCACCACCGCGTCCTGGCCCGCACGGAGAGCGCGCGGCGCACCGCCGTGATCCTGTGGCTGGTCGCGCTGGCCTGCGGGGCGCTCGGCATGAGCCTGCAGGGCGTGCCGCCCCTGGCGATCCTGGGCACCATCCTGAGCGCCGCCGCCTGCCTGTTCTTCGTCGCCTACCGCCGCATCCGCGCCGGCCATCTGGAACAGGCCGGGCGCGACTCGACCCCAGAGGAGCTGAACCCATGACCACCCCCGACCCCGCGAACACCCCGTCCCAGCCCCCGGAGCGCACGGTCGTCCTCGCGTTCGGCACGCGCCCCGAGGCGACCAAGATGGCCCCGGTGTACCGCGCGCTTCAGGCCACGCCGGGCCTGCGCCCCCTGATCCTCTCGACCGGACAGCAGCGGCAGATGCTGGACGCCGCCCTGAGCGTCTTCTCGCTCGTCCCGGACCGCGACCTGAACGTCATGACCGACCGGCAGACCCTGGCGGACCTGACCGCCCGGATCGTCCCGCAGGCCGGCCGGACCCTGCGCGAGATGGGCGCCGACATGGTCCTCGTCCACGGCGACACCAGCACCAGCTTCTGCGTGGCACTCAGCGCCTTCTACGAGGGCATCCCGGTCGGGCACGTCGAGGCCGGACTGCGCAGCGGCGACCTGCGCGAACCCTTCCCCGAGGAAGCCAACCGCCGCCTGACCGGCGTGCTGAGCACCCTGGACTTCGCGCCCACGAACGGCAGCCGCGACAACCTGCGCCGCGAGGGGAAAAGCGACCACGGCATCTTCGTGACCGGCCAGACCGCTGTGGACGCCGTGCGCGAGGTCGCTGGCCGCGTCCCGCTGCGCCCCGAGTGGCAGTCGCGCGTGAAGGCCGCTCAGCCGCTCGTGACCGTCACCATGCACCGCCGCGAGAACCAGCCCATGATGCGCGAGATGGCGCTCGCCCTGGCCCGCGTGGCGCAGGCGCACCCGGACCATCACTTCATCTACCCCGTCCACCTGTCGCCCGCCGTGCAGGAGGCCGTGCGGCCCGCGCTGGAAGGCGTACCGAACTTCGAACTGACCGAACCCCTCGACTACAGCGACATGGCCCCCCTGATGGCCGCCTCGCGCCTGCTCGCCACCGACAGCGGCGGCCTGCAGGAGGAAGGCGCGGCGCTGGGCGTGCCGGTCGCGGTGCTGCGCAACGTCACGGAACGCCCGGAAGGTGTCGAGGCCGGGGTGCTGAAACTCGCCGGGAACGACCCCGCGCAGCTGGAAGCCGTCCTGACGGGCCTGCTCGGCAACGATGCCGAACTGCAACGCATGCGCGACGCCCGCAACCCCTACGGGGACGGGCAGGCCGCCGGCCGCATCGCGCAGGCCATCGCGTGGCACTTCGGCCTGACCGACCGTCCCGCCGACTGGCAGTAACGCCGCCCCCAGGCCGGCACCCCCGAGACAGGCACCGTGGCGCGGCCCGGTGCCTGTTTCCGTCTGATGCGGACTCCGATTGAATGGGCTGCAAAGCCCGTTGGGTCCGAGCGAAACAACCGGAGTCCGTCTGACCCCCGCCGCCGATGCTCTATCCTGGGTGCCCTGTGACCCCTGATGGCCCGTCCGTTTCCGTTCCGCATCTGGCGGTGGTGCTCAACCCGAACGCCGGCGGTGGACTGGCCCTGCGGTCCTGGCCGCGCCTGCAACGCGAACTCACGGCCCGGCACCTGAGCCACGAACTGATCCGCGAGGACAGCGGCGACGCGGCCCTCGCGCGGCTGCGGGCGCTGCCGCCCGGCACGGCCGTCATGGCGGTCGGCGGGGACGGCACCGTGGGCGCCCTGCTGCCCGCCCTGGTCGGCACGGGGCGCGCCCTGGCGATCGTGCCGCTGGGCACCGGCAACGACTTCGCGGGCCTGCTGGGCCTGCGGCCCGGCGCCTTCGCCGAGGCCCTGGACCGCCTGAACTACCAGCCGCGCGCCGTGGACGCCCTGCGCGTCACGGTCGTGCAGGGCGACGAGGCCGGACAGTCCTTCGTGCTGCTCAACGGCCTGGGCATGGGCTTCGACTCGGACGTCACCGCCAACATGGCCCGCGCGCCCGCCCGGCTGCGCGGCTTCGCCCGGTACGCCTGGTCGGCGGTCGCCACCATCCGCGAACTGCACCTGACGGGCGTGACCATCACCGCCGACGATCAGCTCCTGTACGCCGGTCCCAGCGGCATCGTGGCCGTCATGAACGGCACCCGCTACGGCGGCGGCTTCCGGATCAGCCCGGACAGCGACGTGCGCGACGGGCAGGTGAACGTCGTCGCGGGCGGCGACATGAACCGCCGGCAACTCACGGACCTGATGCTCCGCGTTCTGCCGGGCCGCCACCTGAACCACCCACGCGTCCACACCCGCGCCGCCCGTACCGTGCAGGTCCGCTGGGACGCCCCGGTCCGCGTTCACCTCGACGGCGACCTGCACGGCCACGTGACCGAACTGCACGTCGAGACCCTGCCCGGCGCCGTGCACCTCCTGAACGCCTGAACAGGGGTGTGAACAGGGGTGATGGTGAACGGTTGATGGGTGATGGAACCCTGTTCTGGTTCCATCACCCATCAACCATCGACTTTCAACCCGCTCCGGGCGTTACTTCAGTTTGGCGAGGGTGGCCTTGGCGGCTTCCAGGTCGCGTTTTTCCCAGAAGGTTTCGGCGGGGATGCTGACGGCCTTCTGGAGTTGCGTGGCGGCTTCGGCCTTGCGGTTCTGGAGGATCAGGGCGTTGGCGAACTCGATGCGGTGGACGGCCACCTCGGGTTCGAGGCTGATGGCCTTCTCGAAGTTGGGGATGATCTGGTTCTTGTTGGCGCCGCTGGCCTGCACGGCAATGAAGCCCTTGGAGACGAGGTTGGCGTTCCAGAGGCCCAGGGCGACGTACGCGCCGGGCAGTTTCGGGTCGAGTTTGATGGCCATGTCGAGGTTCTTCTTCATCTCGCCGGCCAGACCGAGGCTCTGGAGGATGCCGCTGAACTGCGCGAGGCGGCCCTGCGCGCGGGCCATCTCGAAGTACGCCTCGGCGTTGTTCTTGTCCTTGGCGATGGCCTGCTTGGCGTAGCCCTGGGCCTTCTCGAACAGCGCCTTTTTCTGGTTGTCGGGCACCAGGGCGGAGCCGGCGGTGGTGGCCTCGGCGGCCAGGGCGAAGCCTTCGCTGGTGTTCAGGGCGGCGGCGGCGTTGGCGGCTTCCTGCCACTTGCCCTGTTCGAACAGGCTGGTGGCGGCCGACAGGGACTGGGCGGACGCGGTGGCGGTCAGGGCGAGGGCGGCAGTGATGATCAGTGAACGCATGAACTTCCTCCGGTGAGGTGACTCGGTGATTTGAATTGAACGCTGCCGCGGAGTATACACATCCGCCGCGCCGGGATGCTGACGAACCCGTCAGGAACGGCAACCCTGCTCTTTCATGAACCGGGTTCACCGGGCGGGCGGATGCGCTACGCTGCGTGGCGACGTGAACTGGAAGGCTGTCCTCGCCGATCTGCGCGCCCACCTTCCCCCCGGCGGGGGGGGTGTGGTGCGCGGCAGTCTGCGCTGGCTGGAAGCCGAGATGCGCGCCAGCGGCGCGAACCCGTCGAGCGTGCGGAACATCATCTACCGGGACGTGGGCACCCCGGCGGACAAGGCGGCGCTGCGGGCCGTGCTGGCCGGACTGGCCCGCGAGATCGGCCGGCCGCTGCCGGACACGCCACTGCCCGAAACGCCGCCGCCCGTCCCGGACGAACTGGACCTGCTGGGCCGCAGCAAGAAACGCGCCTACCGGCAGTTCCTGGCGGGCGTGCGGGCGGGCCGCGCGCCGCGCCTGATCGTGTGCGGCCGCGCCGGGGCGGGCAAGACCGTGCTGCTGTCGCACGTGGCCCGCGCCCTGGCCGCGCAGGGCGTGCCGGTCCGGCAGCTGTTCCTGTCGGGCGAGGCGGCCGGGACGCTTCAGGCTCCGGCGCCGTCCGGGTCGTCGTTCGCGGCGCTGGCGCAGGCGCAGCTGGACGGCGCCCGGCAGGCGCTGCCGGCGACCGGGGCGCTGCTGCTGCGCGTCACGGGCGACCTGACGCTGCACGGCGGTCCGCCCCGGCTGCCCGGCGGGACGCCGGTGGACCCGGCCAGCTGGGCCGCGCGGACCCTGCTGGAACGCGCGCCGGCGGGCGTGGCGGTGCTGCTGGCCGTCGAGGGGGACGCGCCGGCCGACGCGCCGTGCGAGGTGATCGAACTGCGCCCCCCCACCGCCGCCGAGGCCCGCGAGTACCTGATGGCCCGCCTGAACGTCCCGCGCGCCGAGGCGGACCGGCTGGTGCAGGAGACGGGCCGGCACCTGGACCGCCTGACCCTCCTGGCCAGCCTGAGCGGCGGGGACGTGCAGGCGGCCGACCTGCTGGGCGACCCGGATTCGCGCCTGCTGACCGAACGCACCGCGGCCCTGAACGCGGCCGCCCTGAACGCCGCCGCGCCCGGCAGCCCCGCGTGGCCGGACGCGCTGCTGTGCGCGCTGCTGGGCGGCGCGCCTGCAAGTCTGCCCCCGCACGCGCGGGCGCTGCTGCGCGGCACCCCGCAGGGCGGCTGGCGGCCCGCGCCGGTCCTGAGTGCCGCGTGGCCCGCCGTGTCCCGCGCCGCGCAGACCGGCGCGCTGCGGCTGCTGGCGCGGCTGGACGACCCGGCGCTCGGCGCGTACCGGCTGGCGGCGCTCGCGGCGTTGCAGGACTGGACGGCGCTGGCGGCGCACGTGGCGGCCCACCCGGACGACAGCCGGCACCTGCCGGCGCTGTGGCCGGCGCTGCGGGCCGCGCCGCCCGGACCGGACCGCGAGGCGCTGGCCCGCGCGGTCGTCACGCACCACGCCGGGCGCGGCGAGTACAACGAACCCCGCGCCCGCGACGCCCTGTTCACCCTGATGGAATCCTCACGGGACGCCGTGCGCGCCTGGGCGCGCGTGAAACTGGCCGAGAGCAGCCTGGAGGGCGGCAACATGGACGCCGCCCGCACCCAGCTGGAGCATCCGGACGTGACGGGCATGACCGCGCAGGCGGCCGGGCTGGACCCGTGGGTGGTGGCGGCGCAGGCCGACGCGCTGCTCGTGCAGGCGGCGCTGGCACGCTGGCAGGGTGACCTGGACGCCGCGACCCGCGCGGCCAGCGACCCCCGCGCCGCGCACGGCGGACCGCGCGCGCTGCTGTGGCGCGGCCTGATCGCCAAGGACGCCGGCCGCTGGCCCGAGGCCCTCGGGGCGTTGCGGGCCGTGCCAGACGCCAGTCCGCTGCTGTCGGCCCGCGCCCGCTACCAGCAGGGGGACCTGCACCTGCGGCTCGGGCAGCCGGGCGAGGCGCTGGGCGCGCTGCTGGACGCCTCGGCGCGGCTGGAGGCGGCGGGCGGCAGCGCCGAGGAGGTCGCGCGGGTCCTGGCACGCACCGCGACCGCGCAGCGCCGCCTGGGCCGCCCGGCCGACGCGCTGGACAGCCTGAACGTGGCGCTGGCCCGCCTGCCGGCCGACGAGCGCCGCCACGCGGACGGCGTGCCGCGCGCCCGGCTGCTCTCGGAGGGCGTGCCGATCCTGCTGGCGCTGGGCCGACACGACGCGGCGCTGGCGCAGGCGGCGCAGGCGCTGGGCCTGCTGACCCGCAGCGAGGTCCGCCCCGCCGAGACCCGTTACCGCGAGCGGCGGACCCGTTACCGCGTGGCGCTGGCGTACCTGTCGCGCGGGCTGGGCCGCCCGTACCTGCCGCCGCTGCCGGGACCGCCGCCCGGCGTGGACGGCCCGGATCTGGCGCAGGCCCGCGTGATCCTGGACGGGCTGCTGGAGCGGGCGCAGCCGCGCGGGGACCGCGAGCAGATGCTGCGCTTCGACATGCTGCTCAGCCGCGCCCTGAGCGAACCGGACCCGCAGCGGGCGATGGTCTTCACGGACCGGGCGCTGGACATGGCCGGGCACGCCTACGAGGAAGCGCAGGCGCGGGCCATGCGGGCGGACGTGCTGCTGCGCGGCGGGCCGCAGGAGGCGGCGCTGCCGGACCTGAACCGCGCGCACGCCCTGCTGCGGCGCGTGCAGGTCGGCCTGGGCGACGCGGGCGGCCCGGCGGCGCCCGATCCGGGCCTGCACGCGCAGCTGCTGGCGCTGGAGGCCCGCGCGACCATCCGCGAGGGCGCCCCGGCGCTGCGGTGGCTGCGTGACTCCCTGCGCGCCGGGGCGGGCGGCGACCTGCGCGCCTTCGGGGCCGGGGTGTGGCGCGAGGCGGCACTGGCGCTGGAGGCCTTCCACCCGGACCCGGCCGGGGTGCTGCGCGACCTGGGCGTGCCGTTCGACCCGCAGGTGCTGCGGCCCTCGGACGCCCTGCGCCTGCACGGCCCCTGTGAATGAGCGGAGGCGGGCCGCGTGAGCGGTGACCGGGTGGCGCGCGGCGAAAGCCGGTATGCTGTGCGGCGTGAGTACCAGTGAACCGCAGGCCGGGGGCCGCGCTGCTGTCCGCCTGCTACAGGGGTATGTGTGGCATCCGCAGGACGCCGACATCGAGCTTGAACATTACCTGCCGCGCGAGCTGGACCTGAGCGGCGGCGACAGCGAGGGCGCGCACGTCCTGTGGGACGGCGTGAACCCGCCGTTCGCCTTTTTCGAGAACGGCGAACCGACCGCGTCGCAGGCGTTCTACCAGTTCACGGTGCTGCGCGTGTACGACGAGCGGCCCAGCAACGAGGCGCTGCACGAGGACGCCACGCTCGCCAGCGGCCTGCTCGACCCGCTGCTGGAGGCCACGCCGCAGGGCTTCGGCTGGCAGCTCTGGGAGGACCTGCGCGACCTATGACGGCGCCCCTGGACTGGTTCGACCTGCGCGTGGAGGGTGACCCGCACCCGCGCCGCTTCGATTCGGCCGCGTCGGCCCGCGCGTACCTGCTGCGGGTGGAACGCCTCAGCGAGGAGGCGGCCGAGGAGCTGCTGATCGCCGGCGAGGTGCATCCGCCGCTGTCGCGCCGCTCGCTGGAACTGCGGCCCCTGCGCGGCGGATGACCCCGGACGCCGTGGACACCGCCGGCGCGGCGGCGCCCGAGCCGGGGCCGGTCGTGGCGATCCCCGTGTACGCCGGGGTCAGCGAGCTGGAACTGGGCGTCATGATGACCGTCTGCCGCCTGTGCGGCGGCGAGGGCGCGGCCCTGACCGTGAACCGCTCGCGGGCCAGTATCGTCACGGCGGGCGGACTGGTCAGCACGCCGCACGTCCTGTACGCGGCGCTGCCGGAACCGGCGGGCCTGCTGCTGCCCGGCGGTCCCGGCGCGGCCCGAGCGAGCCGGGACCCGCTGCTGCGCGCGTTCCTGGCGGCGCACGCGGCCCTGCCGACCGGCGCGGTGGGCAGCGGGACGCTGCTGTGCGGCGAGGCCGGCACCCTGACCGGCCGCGTGGTGGGCGGTCCCGCCGAGCTGGGCGACACCCTGTGGGGCTTCGGCGTGGCGGGCGTGCAGGCCGGGCAGGTCGTGACCGACGGGGGGCTGATGACCACGCCGTCCGGGCTGCCGGCCCTCCAGGCGGCGCTGCACGTGGCGGCGCGGGTGTGGGGCGAGGTGGCCGCCGCGCAGGCCGCCGACCAGATCGGCTACCGGCCCGCCTGACCCTCCCGCCTGACCCTGACCTGCTGCCGGCCGGCGTTCGTGTGTGGGGCGAACCGGGGCCGGATGATACGCTGAGGGCATGGATCAGGCTGCGTTTGACCGTTACCTTGCGCTGCGGGCCGAGGTCGCCCGCCACAACCGCGCGTACCACGAGCAGGACGCCCCGGAGATCCCGGACAGCGAGTACGACGCCCTGGCCCGCGACCTGCGCGCCCTGGAAACCGCGAACCCCGACTGGGCCGCCCGCGCCGCCGAAACCGACGGCCGCGACCTGAGCCCCGCGCAGGCGGTGGGCGGCGCGCCCGCCGGGGCCTTCGTGCCGGTCAACCACCCCACCCCCATGACCAGCCTCGACAACGCCTTCAGTGACGAGGAACTGGACGACTGGCGCGAGAAACTGGCCCGCGCCCTGAACCTCCCGGCCGACCACGACGACTTCACCTTCACGGGCGAACTGAAGATCGACGGCCTGAGCGTCAACCTGTACTACCTGAACGGCGAACTCCAGTGGGCCGCCACGCGCGGCAACGGCGTGACCGGCGAGATCGTGACCGCGCAGGTCGCCACCGTGCCCGGCATTCCCACGCACCTGCCCGGCCTGAGCGGCGAACTGGAGGTGCGCGGCGAGGTGTACATGAGTCGCGCGGACTTCGCGGCCTTCAACGAGCAGGCCGAGGAACTCGGCACGCCCCTGCTGAAAAACCCCCGTAACGGCGCGGCGGGCGCGCTGCGGCAGAAGGACCCGGAAGTGACCCGCACCCGCAACCTCCGCGCGATCTTCTACTCGCTGGGCAAGCGAGACGGCGTGCCCGCCACCACCCAGGGCGAGGTGCTGGCGTGGCTGGCCGCGCAGGGCTTCCCGGTCAGCGCGTACAGCGAGACGCTGCGCGGCCTGAACGCCGCCGCCGACTACCACGCCCGCATGACCGCCCGGCGCCAGACCTTCGAGTTCGACGCGGACGGCACGGTCCTGAAACTGGACCCGCTGCGCCTGCAGGAGGAGGCGGGCTTCACCAGCCGCGCGCCCCGGTGGGCCATCGCGTACAAGTTCCCGGTCGAGGAGGTCGAGACGACCCTGGAGGCCATCACCGTGAACGTGGGCCGCACCGGGAAACTCGCGCCGCTCGCGCACCTCGCGCCGCGCCTGATCGAGGGCAGCACCGTCAGCCGCGCCACGCTGCACAACGAGGACTTCATCCGGGACCTGGGGCTGCACATCGGGGATACGGTGGTGGTCCGCAAGTCCGGCGGCGTGATCCCGCAGATCATGCGCGTCCTGCACGACAGACGCCCCGACGGCGCCCAGCCGTTCGAGTTCCCCACCCACTGCCCCGAGTGCGGCCACGAGGTCACCCGCGCCGACGGCGACGCGAACACCTACTGCCCGAACCCCGCCTGCCCCGCCCAGGCCTTCGAGCGCATCCGGTACTTCGTGTCGCGCGGCGCGATGGACGTGCGCGGCATCGGCGAGAAACTCGTCGCGCAGCTCATCGAATCCGGACTGGTGCGGGACGTCTCGGACCTGTACACCCTGAACGCCGAACAGCTGGCCGGACTGGAACGCGGCGGCGACAAGAAAGCGCAGAACATCCTCGCGCAGCTGGACGCCAGCCGCACCAGGCCGCTGTGGCGACTCGTGAACGCGCTCGGCATGAACCACGTGGGCGAACGCAACGCGCAGGCGCTCGCCCGCGCCTTCGGCACGCTGGACGCCCTGCTGGCCGCCACGCCCGAACAGATCGAGAACGTGCCCGGCATGGGCGGCGTGATCGCCCAGAGCGTCACGGCGGCCCTGGCCGACCCCAGCATGCGCGGCGTGCTGGAGCGGCTGCGCGCCCACGGCGTGAACCCCGCCGAGGAAGTCACCCGGCGCGGCGAGCAGTTGCAGGGGCTGAACTTCGTGATCACCGGCACACTGACCCGCCCGCGCGACGCCATCAAGGCGCAACTGGAAGCCGCCGGGGGCCGCGTGACCGGCAGCGTCACCGGCAAGACCAGCTTCCTGATCGCCGGGGAAGAGGCGGGCAGCAAACTGACCCGCGCGCAGGAACTCGGCGTGACCGTCCTGACCGAGGTGGAACTGGCCGAAGTGCTGCGCGAACGGGGCGTGACGGACCCCGCCAGCTGAACACATGCCCGGAATGGCCGGAATGGTCGCCGTTGCGTATAAACTGGCAGGTATTGGCGCGGTCCGGGCAACAGCAGCGGACCCGCGCGTGGAGGCAAGACCAGCATGACGACCCACACCGAAATCGAAATCAGCAAGAGTGTCCTGACCGACATCGCCGCCACCACCCTGGACGGCATCGAGGGCGCCGAGATCGCCGCCGCGACCCTGAAGGTCGGCGAGGTGCTGCGTAACCAGAATCCCGGCCGCAAGGCCCGCGCGCTGCGCGTCACCCGCGAAGCCAACGACGTGACCGTGGACATCGGCCTGAACGTCGAATTCGGCCGCAGCCTGATCGGCCTGAGCGAACAGGCCCAGCGGGCCGTGCGCGAGAACATAGAACTCATGACCGGCCTGAAGGTCCGCGCCGTGAACGTCAGCGTGCAGAACGTCTGCCTGCCCAAAGGCAGCCCCGCATGACCCGCCGCCGCGAGAAGGCCGCCGCGCCCGTCGGCACCCGCCGCGCCGCCCGCGAATTCGCGTTCCGGGTGCTGTTCGAAGCCGACCGGGGCGACCTGCCCATGCAGAGCGTGTTCACCCGTGCCGAGGGCGCCATGCGCAGCGGCGACGACACCTTCCCGGCCCTCAGCGAGGACGCCCTGGTGTTCGCGCAGGAACTCGTTCGCGGCATCAGCGGCGCCCGCCCGGACATCGACGCGACCCTGCGCCGCACCATCCGCGGCTGGAGCTTCGACCAGATGGCCCAGACCGACCTGAACATCCTGCGACTCGCCACCTTCGAGATGATGTACACGGCCGAACCCCACCCGCCCGTCATCGAGAGCGCCGTGCGTATCGCCCGCAAGTTCGGCGGCGACGACTCCGGCCGCTTCGTGAACGGCGTGCTGGCGGGCCTGAGCCGCTCGCTGGGCAGCCAGGAACGGCCCGCCGCCGCGCAGGCCGAGCCGCAGGCACCCCTCCCGGACGGAGAGGCCGGGTGACGGGCGGCCAGGTGACGGGCGGACGGGCCACCGCCCGGACCCTGGCCGGCCCGCCCGCCGCCGCCGACCTGCTCGCCCGCGCCGCCGCCCTGGCCGCCACGCTGCCCGTCACGCCCGCCATCGCGTTCATCCGGGTCGGTGACGACCCCGCCAGTGAAAGTTACGTGCGCGGCAAGGCGAAGAAAGCCGCCGAACTGGGCCTGGACAGCCGCGTCCACGCCCTCCCGGCCGACACCACCCAGGCGGACCTGCACGCCCTGATCGGCACCCTGAACGCCGACCCCGGCGTTCACGGCGTGCTGCTGCAACTGCCGCTCCCGGGCCACCTGAACGCCGACGCCGCCCTGACCTGCATCGACCCGCGCAAGGACGTGGACGGCCTGCACCCGGTCAGCGCCGGCCTGCTGTGGCAGGGACAGCCGGGCCTGCGCCCCTGCACGCCCGCCGGTGTGATGGCCCTGCTCGACCACTACCGCATCCCGGTGGCGGGGCAGCACGCCGTGATCGTGGGCCGCAGCGCCCTGGTCGGCCGGCCCCTGGCGGGCCTGCTGCTGAACGCCGACGCGACCGTCACCGTCGCCCACCGCGCCACGCCCGACCTGGGCGCCGTGACCCGCCGCGCCGACCTGCTGATCGTCGCGGCCGGACAGGCGCACCTGATCACGCCGGACATGGTGCGTCCCGGCGCGACCGTCATCGACGTGGGCATCAACCGCGTGCCCGGCCAGGACGGCGCCAGGGCCTCCCTGACCGGTGACGTGCACCCGGACGTGGCGGGCGTGGCCGGGGCGCTCACGCCCGTGCCTGGGGGCGTGGGACCCATGACGGTCGCGCAGCTCATGATGAACACCGTCCAGGCCGCCGCGCAGCAGACGCCGGCCGACCGGCGGAACGGAGCGAGCGGTGACGTCCCTCGCTGACCTGATCGGCAACCGCTGGCTGTGGGTGGCGGTCCTCAGCAGCACCGGCGCGCAGGTCCTGAAGGTCCTGCTGATCCTGCTGATCGAACGCCGCTGGCGGCCCGCCGCGTTCATGGAAACCGGCGGGATGCCCAGCAGCCACAGCGCCATGGTTGCCGCCCTGACCACCGGCGTCGGCATCACCGAGGGCCTGGGCAGCCCGCTGTTTGCCGCGAGCGCCGTGTTCGCCCTGATCGTCATGTACGACGCGACCGGCGTGCGCCACAGCAGCGGCCAGCAGGCCCGCCTGCTGAACGACCTGGTCGACGAACTGCGCGCCGTGGTCCGCGAGGGCTTCGCGCCGCTGCCGCTGCGCGTCCTGCTGGGCCACACCTACCTGGAGGTGCTGGTCGGCAGCCTGATCGGCGTGGCCGTCGGGTTCATCGCCTTCAGCGGCCAGTCCTGAACGCCGCCGGAACCGCAGGAGGGACGGATCCAGTGTTCGACCCGTCCCTCCTGCGTTGAACCCGGTTCCTGCGCGCACTCCGAGTGCGGAGCGTGCAGGCCACCCGGCACCCTTCCGGGTGGATGTCATACGGACTCCGATTGAATGGTCTTTGCAACCCATTCAATCCGAGCGGACGCGACTCGTAGAGCTGCTCCGCAGAGAAGGAGCAACACGCCCCTCCGGACGTGGAGCCGGCAGGGGCGGTGAAGTTCCGGATTGTTGGCGAAACAAACGGAATCCGTATCAGGCGAAGCCTGTACTACACGGCGACGCCGCGCAGCGCGCCGTCCAGCAGGGCCTCCAGCCGCTCGCGCGTGAAGGGCCGCCTGCCTTCCAGCAGCGTGCCGCCGGTTCCGGCGTGCAGGTGCCAGTGCTTGCTGCCGCCCATCAGGCGCAGCGACACGCCCTTCAGGTCGACGTGGCGCGGGCTGACGGCCGCGATCAGCAGCGGCTGACCGCCCACGCCCACACTGACGCTCATGACGGTGGTGGGCAGGTCGTAGGGGCGTTCCATGCGGTAGATGTAGTCCGGGAAGTCCGCGACCTTCTCGAACGACAGCCCGCGCGCCGCCGCGCTGCCCTCCAGCCAGCCCAGAAGCGTGACCCACTGCGTGTACAGCGCCGAATCATCTGCATGTGACATGTGACACGAGCATACTCCACCCGGCCCGCGCCGTCAGCCTGCCCGCCCCCCTGGCTGCCGTCAGCCCAGCAGCACGCGCCCCCCGCTGGCATCCAGCGTGACGTGACCGCCGCGCAACACCTCGCCCGTCACGGCGTCCCGCCACTCGCCGTCCGGCAGGGACAGCGTGACCTCGTGCGCGCCGGGACGGCGGCTGGCGATCACGGCCGCCCGCTCGGCCCGTCCGTCCGCGTGGGTGTACTCGCGCAGGAACGCCACGGCGTCCTCCTCGGCATGCAGGAAGCGCAGGCCGCCGCGCTGCAACGCCAGCGACTTCCGGCGCACGGCGATCAGGGCCTTCATGCGGCCGCGCAGGTCCGTGTCCCACTGCGACTCGTCCCACGGCATGGACTCGCGGCACCAGGGCATGGACCCGTCACGGGACTGCGTCACGCCCACCTCGCTGCCGTAGTACGTGCAGGGCACGCCCACGTACCCCATCAGCAGCGTCACGCCCGCCAGGAAGCGCGTGCGGTCGTTGCCCAGGCGGTACAGGGCGCGCGGAATGTCGTGCGATTCCAGCACGTTGAACATGCTCAGGGCCACCTGCGCGGGCAGCGCGTGGTACGCGTCCCACAGGATCTCCGTGAGTTCCTCGCCGCCCAGCGCGCTGGGTTCGAAGGTCATGTTCGCCCGCGCCAGCCACTGCATGACCGGCAGGCCGAACCCGTGGTAGTTCATGCTGCCGTCCTCGCCCTGCCCGTCCAGCGCGTGCTCCGGGTCATAGAAGCGCTCGCCGAACACGTACGCGTCCGGGCGTTCCTCACGCGCCGCGCGTTTCAGGGTGCGGTGCAGCGGCAGGTTGTCCTCGTCCGTGCCGCCCGTGCCGATCATGTGCGCCACGTCCAGCCGCCAGCCGGCCGCGCCGCGCCGCAGCCAGTGCCGCACGACGCTCTCCTCGCCGCTGAAGAACTCCTGCACGGCCGCCCCGTTGCGGTAATCGATCTTCGGGAGGGTCGGCACGTCGAAGAACGCGTGGTACGGCAGTTTGCCCGGCTCGTCCCGCCACGTGAACATGGCGCGTTCCGGGGCGTCCTCGGCGTCCATGGCCGCGCGGAACAGGGCGTTCTCGTTCCCGACGTGGTTGAACACGCCGTCCAGCACGATCCGCACGCCCGCCTGTTCAGAGGCGCGCACCAGTTCGTCCCAGGCCCCGTCGCCACCCAGGTGCGGGTCCACGTGCCGGTAATCGGTGATGTCGTACCGGTGGTTGCTGGGCGACACGAAGATCGGCGTGAGCCACAACCCCGTCACGCCCAGGTCCGTCAGGTACGGCAGCGCCTGCGTGACCCCGTTCAGGTCCCCGCCGTAATGCCCGTGAATGTCCCCCCAGCTGTCGATGGGCGTGGACCACTCGACCCGTTCGACCACGCGGTCCCCGTACACGTACTCGCCGGTCTGCACGTCGTTGCCGGGATCGCCGTTGCGGAAACGGTCCGGGAAGATCTGGTAGAACACGCTCTCCCACGCCCACTCGGGCGCCGCATGGCCCGTCAGGTACGTGAACCACGACCGGAACCCCCGGCGCGTGCGGTGCAGGCCCAGCGCCGTCAGGTGCAGGTGATCGTTCGTGAAGTTCAGCTGCCAGGAGTACCGCACGCGGCCCTCGTGGACCGGCAGGTCCGCCTCGAACCAGCGGCCCGGCGCGTCCCCGAGCGGCGTGACCTCGCGCGCCGGGACGGACTCGATCTCACCGACCCGCACGAACTTCAGGTGCACGGCCGTGACGCTCAGGGTCGTGCGGACACGCACGCGCACTGAGCCGCCCAGCGGCGCCCCCAGCGTCTCGGTGTAGGCGGGCGTGTGGTCGTGCTGGGTGGACAGAAGCGGAAAGACGGACATGAAAACCTCCGGAAACGGAACCGAACCAGTCGGGACAGGAAAGAAGCGGGAAAGCGGGACGCCCACGCGGGCGGCGCAGCAGAAAGGACGCCGGGCACGGTCTCAGCGCACCCTGCGTTCAGCAGTGCGGCCAAGGTCGTGCCCGGCGGGCAAGCGTTGCCTTTGAACTTTGCGCCACAGTCTGAAGCTCCCCGCCCCCCGCGGTCAAGTGGGAGCGGGGGCGGGCTGTCGCAGGCGGGCGTAACGCTGCTTCCTGACCATCCCGCATGGCGCCGCGTACACTGGGCGGCATGAAGCGTCGCCAGACCGTCAGCGTCAACGTGGGAGGGGTCATGGTGGGCAGCGCCCACCCGGTCGTCGTGCAGTCCATGACGAACACCGACACCGCCAACGCCGAAGCCACCGCCATCCAGATCGCGCAGCTCGTCCGGGCGGGCAGCGAGATCGTGCGCGTCACCGTCAACACCCGAGAGGCCGCCGCCGCCATTCCCGACATCGTCGCCCGCCTGAAAGAGGTCGGGATCGAGGTGCCCATCGTCGGGGACTTCCACTACAACGGCCACATCCTCCTGCGCGAATTTCCCGAAACGGCGCGCCTGCTCGCCAAGTACCGCATCAACCCCGGCAACGTCGGCGCCGGACAGCACCACGATGCGAACTTCGCCACCATGATCGAGGTCGCCAGGGAGTTCGACAAACCCGTCCGCATCGGCGTGAACTGGGGCAGCCTGGATCAGCAGGTCCTGGCCCGCCTGATGGACGAGAACACCGCCGCCGGCAGCCCCAAGACCGGCACGGACGTCATGATCGACGCGATGGTCGTCTCCGCGCTGGAGAGCGCCGCGTACGCCGAATCCCTCGGCCTGCCGCACGACAGGATCCTGATCAGCGTGAAGGTCAGCTCTGCCCCGGAACTCTGGCAGGTGTACCGCCAGCTGGCCCCGCTGTGCGACTACCCCCTGCACCTCGGCCTGACCGAGGCGGGCATGGGCATGAAAGGCATCGTCGCCAGCAGCGCCGCCCTCGCCCCCCTGCTGATCGAGGGCATCGGGGACACCATCCGCGTCAGCCTCACCCCGGAACCCGGCGCGAGCCGCAAACTGGAAGTCGAGGTCGCCCAGCAGATCCTCCAGAGCCTCGGCATCCGCCAGTTCCTCCCGCAGGTCACCTCCTGCCCCGGCTGCGGCCGCACCACCAGCACCTTCTTCCAGGAACTCGCCCAGAAGATCCAGGACTACATCCGCGACACCATGCCCGACTGGAAAGCGAAATACCCCGGCGTGGAGGACATGCAGGTCGCCGTCATGGGCTGCATCGTGAACGGCCCCGGCGAGAGCAAACACGCCAACATCGGCATCTCCCTGCCCGGCACCGGCGAGGACCCCCGCGCGCCCGTCTACCAGGACGGCAGACTCCTGACCACCCTGCGCGGCCCCCGCATCGCAGAGGACTTCCAGGAACTGATGGAAAAATACGTCGAGCAGCGCTACGGCCGCAGCGAGGCCCCCGCATGAGCGCCTGGGGCGTCGGCCCCTTCCAGAACGAGGCCGCCGCCGAGATCGCGCAGGACGGCGCCTACGCCCTGGCGGAAGCCTTCGACGTGGCGCTGGACCCCGACAACGACTACTTGGAGGCCGAGGAAGGCCACCGCGCCGTCGCCGCCGCCGAGACGCTGGCTGCCGTCCTGACCGGCGACACCAGCGCCCTGACCGACGCCGCCCTGCGCGCCTGGGTGCAGGGCGCTGACCCCACCGAACTCACGCACCTGCGGGAACACGCGCTGGAAGCCCTGGACCGCGTCCTCGGCCCCGGCAGCGAACTCCCGGACCTGTGGGAGGACAGCGAGGACGCCGACGCGTGGCAGGGCGACATCCAGCGCCTGCGCGCCGCGCTGAGCTGAACGTGGAACCGGGCGTGCTGCCCTGGCTGCGGGACGACCTGACCCGCGCGGACCCGCACGCCCCGGCCCGTCTGACTGCCGACCTGCACCGCTGCGCCCGTGAATCCGGCTGGGCGTTCGTCGGCGGGCTACACGACGACCCCCTGACGGGCGTGCGGGGTCAGACCCTCCGACCTGCGGCGGGCGGGGCAGCGGTGAGGCTGCTCGCACACACCGACTGGCCACTGCTGACCCTCACGGACGCCACGCATCCGGCGGCCACCTTCGCGCCCTACCTGAACCCGCCCGGCCTGACCGCGTGGTGGCAGGCATGCGGCTGGCTCGTCCCGGACGCCGCGTGGCTGAACGGAACACCCGACCGCGCCGACCTCGACCGCCTGCCACCCGGCGCGGCGAAGGGCGCGCGGCACCTGGGCTGGACGCGCGGCGACCTGCTGTTCCGGTACTGGTGACGCTCAGGCGTGTGCCTGCTGCCGTCCCTGCCAGTGGTCGAGGAGTTGCCGCCCGTCGCTGGGCATGCCTGCGCCCATACCCATCCAGGCGGGGTAGCGGACGGGCATAGCGGTCACGAGGGCCTGAAGTCCGGCGAACACGGCCAGCGCCTGCCCGAACAGACCGGTCAGGTCGCCTCCGCCGCGCCACAGCAGCGCGCCCAGGGCGCACAGCGCGGCGGAACTGAGCGGCCCGAGGGCGATGGCCCACGCCCAGGTGGCCGGGGTCACGGTCGCGTGATCCCAGTGGGCGCGGCCTATCCAGAACGGGTACGGGCGCACGTCCACCGCGATCCGCCCCAACCGGAACCGCGCCACGGACCGGCCCCCATCCACCCCGAGCTGCACGCGCACGCCGGACGCCCCGGCCCGCAGCGGCAGCAGCACATGCGCGAACTCGTGCGCCGTGACGGCCAGCAGCCCGGCCAGCAGGTACATCAGGAGCAGCGTCGGATCGAAGGTCACCACGGTAGGGAGTACGCGGCGCGGCCGCCGGCCGTTTCACCCGGTGGGCGACCCGTCCTGCCGCGCGTAGTTGCGGGTGAACATCAGGTTGCCCCGCCGCATCCCCAGCGCCTCGTAGTACGGGACGAGGTTGTCGTCGCAGCCGAGGTCCACGGCGTACAGGTGCCGCAGTTCGGCCTGCATGCGGGTCATCAGGGCGCGGCCCACGCCCCGTCCCTGCCAAGCGGGCAGGACTTCCAGCAGCGGAATGTACGCGGTCAGCACCCCGTCGCTGATCGCCTGCACGAAGCCGATGACCTGACCGTCATGCACGGCCAGCACGACGCGGTACGACCCGCGCAGCAGGCGCAGGAACGTCTCGGGCGCGGGCGGATTGGGCCAGTCCACGAAAAAGCCCTGCAACTGCCCCGGCGTGACGCGGTCCAGGGTGGTGTGCAGGGTGTAGGCGGGTTCGGTGGTCACCGGCCCAGTCTGTCAGAGGACGGCCGGGCAGGTGGGGGCAGCTGCGGTCAGAAGCGCAGTTCCAGGCCAACGCCCGCGCCGATCTGGCCGGCGCTGCTGGCCCGCACGAACGCGCGCCACCCGGCGGGGCCGAACACGGGGCCGCGCAGGCCGGTCTCGCCGTACAGCGCAAAGCGGTTCTCGCCTCCCTGCGCGGTGGGGACGGTGAGTTGCCCACCGACGGTGGCGAAGGCATCCACCTTCGTCAGCGGGAGGTTCAGGTCGCGCAGGGTCACGCCGGCGGCCAGGCGGTTGTATGAGGTGTCGGTCGTCTGCCAGGGGCGTTCGGCGCTGCCTTCCACGCCGACCGTACCGATGAACGGGATGGGCAGCAGGGCGCTGCCGACGTGCACGCCGTACCCGCTCGTGGTGGCGTCCACGCCGGCCCACACGACGGCGGCGCTGGCAGGGGCGGTGAGGGTGGCGGCGAGGCTCAGGGCGGTCAGGGTGCGGCGCATGCATTCAGGCTAGCGGACGCCGCATGAGGATGTGCGCAGGATTGCGCGCGTTCAGGCGTTCAGGCGCACGGCGGCCACGCTGGCCAGCATCCGGAACGTCTGGAACAGGTGGAAGGCGTTCTCGCTCTCCCAGCCGACCGTCACGGCGTCGATGCGGGTGATGCCGGGCACGCGTTCGCAGGCGTCCGCGCGGGCCTGATGGTCGAAACTCAGCTGCGCGGCGGCCGGGAAACGCGTGCCGTACGGTTCGGGCGGCGAGTGCAGCGCCTGCGTCACGGCCCGGAACGCGCCGTCGCGGATGCGGCGCTGCGCCTCGCGCGGGTGCAGGTGCGTGGCCGCGAAACTGCTCAGGCCCTCCTTGACCGGCACCGTGACCACCCCCTCGCCCAGTTCCGCGGTGATTTCCGTCATGGCCACGTCGTCCCCGCAGGCGAACAGCACGGGCACGCCGTAATGCCCGGCCAGCAGGGCGTTCAGGCCGTACTCGCCGGTGCTCGCGCCGTTCACGCGCACGTCGCGGATGAAGCCGTTCCAGGTGTGCGCCAGCGGCCCGCGCACGCTTCCGGCCCGCGCGTGGTACCCCACGAACAGCAGGCCCAGCACGCCAGCCTCCTGCACGCCCTGCACCATGCTCAGGGGCTTGTCGTTCCCGCTGGTAAAGCGCACTCCGTCCGGCAGCAGTTCCGGGATCAGGTTGCGCATGGTGTCGTGACTGTCGTTCACGAGCACGTCGGTCGCCCCGGCGTCCAGCGCACCCTGCGCGGCGGCGGCGGCCTCCAGGGTCATGCGTTCGCGCGCCCGCTCGTACTCGGCGCCGCTCACCAGCCCGCCGAACTCGGGCGGACTGACCTGCACCCAGCTGGAAACGCCGGTCACGCCTTCCATGTCCACGCTGATCACGATGCTGCGCGCCCCTGTGCCGCTCTGCTGGTCACTCATGGGGGCCAGGGTACCGTGACGCGCGGCAGGGAAGGGCACGGCCGGGCCGTGTTAGCCTCATGCGTTATGAGCCGCGTTTCCCTGAAATCCGCCCGAGAGATCGAAGCCATGCGCCGCGCCGGGGCGCTCGTCGCGGAGACGTTCCGCGTGCTGGAGCCGCACGTGAAGCCCGGCGTCACCCTGAAAGAACTCGACACCCTGGCCGAGGAACACATCCGCCGCGCTGGCGCCACGCCCGCCTACCTGGGCTACGGCCCGAAGAACAACCCCTTCCCCGGCACCATCTGCGCCAGCGTGAACGAGGTCATCTGCCACGGCATCCCCGACGGCCGTGAACTGAAGGAAGGCGACGTGGTCGGCGTGGACATCGGCGTGCTGATGAACGGCGTGTACGGCGACGCCTGCTACACCTACACGGTCGGGCAGGTCAGCGCGGACGTGCAGGGCCTCGTGGACACCACCCGCGAGTGCCTGAAAGCGGGGCTGGACGTCATCCGCCCGAACGCCCGCACCGGCGACATCGGGCACGCCATCCAGACCCTCGCCGAGGCGCGCGGGTACAGCGTGGTCCGCGAGTATACCGGGCACGGCATCGGCAAACGCCTGCACGAGGAACCCACCATCTACCACTGGGGCGCGCGCTACACCGGCCTGAAACTCCAGCCGGGCATGGTGTTCACGGTGGAACCCATGATCAACCTGGGCCGCCCCGAGACGCGCCTGCAGGCCGACGGCTGGACCGTCACCACCGCCGACGGGCAGCCCAGCGCGCAGTTCGAGCACACCCTGGTCGTCACGGACAAGGGCTACGAGATCCTCACGCTGTAAATGGACCCGACCCGCCCGAACGCCCCGAAATTCCCGCGCGGCGGCCTGCGTGCCCCGCCGCCCGGCCCGCTGGAAAGCGAGACCGTGTACCGGGGGCTGGCGCTGGAAGGCGACCTGACCGGCGCGGAGGCCCTGAACGCCGTGACCTTCCAGGGCTGCGTGTTCCGGCGGGTGAACCTGACCGGCGTCCACTGGCGCGGCGTGCGCCTGACCGACGTGCGTTTCGAGGGCTGCGACCTGAGCGGCGCCCGCCTGGAAGACGCGGCCCTGGAACGCGTGCAGTTCACGGACTGCCGCCTGCTGGGCGTGCAGGCCGCCCACGCGCGCCTGCGGCACGTGACCCTGAGCCGCGTGGCCGCCCCCCTGAGCGTGTGGGTGAAGGCCGACGCGGCCCACCTGCGCCTGGACGACTGCGACCTGACCGAGGCCGTCTTCATGGACGCCGACCTGCCGGGCCTGATCCTGCGGGGGTGCCGCCTGCCCCGCACGGACCTGCGCGGCGCGCGGCTGGCCGGGGCCGACCTGCGCTCCAGTGACCTGCGCGGCCTGCGCGTCACGCCCCGCGAACTGGAGGGCGTGACCGTGGACGCCGCGCAGCTGCCGGACCTCGCCCACCTGCTGGGCGTCCGGGTGGGGGAGAGCCTCCCGGACCCGGACGCCCTTCGCTGACCACCGGTTCGTCTCAGTCCCAGACCACCGCGCCGGTCAGTTGAACGGGCAGCTGCTGCGCACGTCCGAGTAGGTGGTGCCGACGGCCGGGGCGGGGCACAGGAACGGGCTGTAGCGCAGGTCGTTGTCCACGAAGCGTTTGAGCCAAGCCACGCTGGCCCGCGCGATGGGCGTGTTCGACGTGTTCGGCGCGAAGTGGCTGGCGCCGCGCAGTTCCAGGTACGTGCGGGGCAGCGTGGCGGCCAGACTGGTGTAGAACGGCACCGAGTGCGAGGCGACCGGCGCGACCGTGTCGGACTGCGCGCCGATGATCAGGGTGGGCGTGCGCAGTTCCGGCCAGGTCTTGTCGGTGTTCCAGGGGGTCAGGGCCACGGCGGCCTTCAGGGCGGGGTTGGTCTTGGCGGCTTCCAGACTGCCGCCGCCGCCCATGCTGTGGCCCATCACGGCCAGCCGGTTCGGGTCGATGCGGCCGCGCACGTCGCTGCTGCCGGTCAGGTACCGCAGCGCCGCCAGAAGTTGCGTGCCGCGCGAGGACGGCTGGTCGTAGATGGTGTTCGTGTCGATGATGAACACCACGAACCCCTGCGAGGCGAGGCGCGGCCCCAGCCACGACAGGCTGCTCTGCGTGGCGGTGTAGCCGGGGGACACGGCGACCGCGCCGAAGGTGCCGTCGCTGGTGGTCGTCGGGTAATAGATGGTGCCGCCCCCGAACCCGCTGACCCGCAACCGGGACACGCTGGTCGAGCTGGTCGCGTACGGCCCGCGCGTCGCTTCCAGGCTGGCGGTGGTGGGGGCGGGGCCACGCTCGAAGGGGTTGACGGCCTGGGTGGTCACAGGCTGGTCCTGCGGGGCCGCGCCGGGCGGTGACTGCACGCCCGCGCAGGCAGCCAGGAGGACGGTCAGGGCAAGGCCGACAGTCAAGTTTTTCATTCCAGATCAGTCTGTCCGGTTCCGGTGCGGGCCGTCAAGAGCACCTGACCTGCCTGTCAGCTCGGGCTGGAGCGGGACGGGCAGCAGGGCACCTTCCGGCCGGCCCGTCTCGAAGCGGGCGCGCAGGTAGTGGCCCTGCGTCAGCAGGCGGCTGGCGCTGCCGTGATCGCGGTTCAGGGCGTCCTGCGCGCCGCTGCTCAGGTGTTCCAGCTGCTCGCGCAGCAGGGCGTCCGGGTCGCGTCCACCGGCCCGGAGTTGCCCACGGGCGGCGGGCGTCAGGTTCAGGTAACTGCGCAGCGTGTCCGGCAGGTACTCGAAGCGGATCTGGTGCAGCAGCGCCCGCGTGTGCGGCTCCAGGGTCGCGGGGGCGTCCTGCAGGCGGCACAGCAGCGCCAGCGTGTACAGCCGGTGCGGTTCCGGCAGCCGCAGCGCCAGCCCCGGCGCGTCGTCGGGCGGGCCGTCCGGGCCGGGCGTGGCCGGCGCGGGGGTCCGCTGGGCGCGCAGCAGCTCCAGCCGGTGCCGGTGAATCAGGGTGCGGCGCACCAGCGGAAAACCGAACACCGCACCGAAAAAGAACAGGGGAACCAGCGTGTCTTCCACAGCGAACCTCGATTGGAACTCGATTGGAATCGGGGGGGACGGACCAGTGGCGGAACCCGGCCAGCGTACCGCCGCCCCGCCGTGCCCCGCGTCACCCTTAAGGCGGAGTGCAGACCCCGGCTGCGTCCACGCGGTTAAAATTCCCCGTATGAGTCTGATTCAGAGGTCCCTTCCATAACCGGCGTCTCGTTCAGGGGAAAGCGCGCGCGTGAACTGTCCGCCGACGCGGCCGTCAGTGTCGTGGACGTATTCAAGAGCTTCAGGTCGCCGTCGGGCGGCGAGACGCGCGTGCTCGACGACATCGACCTGGATATCCGGCGGGGCGAGTTCTTCAGCCTGCTGGGCCCCAGCGGGTGCGGCAAGACGACCCTGCTGCGCATCCTGGCGGGCTTCGAGCAGCCGGACGCCGGGCAGGTCATCATCGGCGGGCAGGACATGACGGGCGTGCCGCCGCACCTGCGCAACGTGAACACCGTCTTCCAGAGTTACGCGCTGTTCCCGCACCTGAGCGTGCAGGACAACGTCGCGTTCGGCCTGAAGATGAAGGGCGTCCCCGCCGCGCAGGCCCGCACCCGCGTCATGCAGGCCCTGGAGCGCGTGCGCATCGCGGATTTCGCCTCTCGCCGCCCGGACCAGCTGTCCGGCGGGCAGCGGCAGCGCGTGGCACTGGCCCGCGCCATCGTGAACGAACCGCAGGTGCTGCTGCTCGACGAGCCGCTCTCGGCGCTGGACCTGAAACTGCGCAAGGAACTCCAGGTGGAACTCGCCAACCTGCAAGAAAGCCTGGGCATGACCTTCGTGTTCGTCACGCACGACCAGGAGGAGGCGCTGGTCATGAGTGACCGCATCGCCGTCATGAACCGGGGCCGGGTGGAACAGCTGGGCCGCGCCGAGGAACTGTACGAGCGCCCGAGGACGGCGTTCGTGGCGAACTTCCTGGGCAGCAGCAACCTGATCGAGGGCACCGTCCTGAGCGTGGACGGCAAAGGCGCCACCGTGCAGACCGTGCACGGCCCGCTGCGCACCACGCACGGCGAGGGCCTGCGCCCCGGCCAGAACGTCACGCTGTCCGTCCGGCCCGAGAAACTGCGCATGGAACGCGACGACGAGACCGAAGGCAACGAGATCCGCGCCACCGTGGACGACATCGTGTACACCGGCGCCGAGAACCAGTACCTGCTGCGCGCCGGCGGCCAGCAGCTCGTGGTGTTCCAGCTGAACGCCGACATCGGCGCCGACGAGGACTTCGACTACGAGGAACAGGTCGCCCTGTACCTCCCGCCCGACAACCTCGTCGTGCTGGAAGAAGCATGACGGGGGTTGAAAGTCGAAAGTTGATGGTTGATAGAGGGGTGTTCCATCAACCATCAACCATCGACCATTACCGCACCGAAGGTGCACAGTGCTGACGGTCCGGCGCTTCTTCGCCACGCTGGGGCCGGGGACGCTGTGGCTGGCGGCGTTCCTGATCGTGCCGGCGCTGGTGATGCTGGGGTACTCGTTCCTGACCCGCACGGACCTCGCGCAGGTGGGCGGCCCGTGGACGCTGGAGGCGTGGGGGCGGGTGTTCGGGTACGACGCGCTGTTCCAGGAGTGGACGGCCGACAACGCGCGCGTGCTGTGGCGCAGCGTGTGGGTGGCGGGCCTCAGTACGGCGCTGTGCGTGCTGATGGGCTACCCGCTGGCGTTCTACATCGCCCGGCAGGACGCGCGGCGCAAGAACCTGCTGCTGCTGCTGCTGATCATCCCGTTCTGGACGAACTTCCTGATCCGCGTGTACGCCTGGATCCTGATCCTGCGGCCCTTCGATCTGGTCCCCAGCCTGAGCGCCACATTGCTGGGCATGGTGTACGCGTTCGTGCCGTTCTTCGTGCTGCCGGTGTACTCCAGCGTCGAGAAGATCGACTGGCGCCTGCTGGAAGCCGCGCAGGACCTCGGCGCGCCCCCCCTGCGGGCCTTCATGACCGCCGTGTTCCCGCAGACCCTGCCGGGCCTCGTGGCAGGCATCCTGCTGACCTTCATCCCGGCGCTGGGAACCTTCGTGGTCAGCGACATCCTGGGCGGCGCGAAGACCGCCATGGTCGGGAACCTCATCCAGAACCAGTTCGGGCAGGCCGGCGACTGGCCGTACGGCAGCGCCCTGAGCTTCCTGCTCATGGGCATGGTGCTGCTGGGCCTGTGGAGCTACGCCCGCCGCGCCGGACAGAAAGGCCTGGAGGAACTCGTATGAGTGCGCTACGCGCACGGTTGAAGGTCGATGGTCGATGGTCGAAAGAGGGTCCATCAACCATCAACCATCACCTGTCAACGGCCCGGAGGGCCCCATGATCCGGCGGACGCATCCGGCCCTGAGTGTGTGGGCGTGGCTGGTGTACGCCTTCCTGTACCTGCCGATCATCGTGCTGGTCGTGTTCTCGTTCAACGATTCGCGCTTCGGGGCGACCTGGGCGGGCTTCACCACCAAGTGGTACGGGGTGCTGTTCGCCCGCGCGGACGTGCGCGAGGCCCTCACGAACACCCTGACCGTGGCGGTGGTCAGTACGCTGATCAGCACGGTGCTGGGCACCCTGGTGGGCCTGGGCCTGTGGCGGTACACGCTGCGCTTCCGCACGGCCCTGACGGGCCTGCTGGTCCTGCCGATCGTCATTCCGGACGTGGTGATGGGCGTGAGCCTGCTGATGTTCTACGCGTTCGTGCGTTCGGGCCTGGAACGCCTGGGCTGGACCTTCGACAACGGCTTCTGGACGGTGCTGCTGGCTCACGTGACCTTCCAGATCAGTTACGTGGCCCTGACCGTCCGCTCGCGGCTCGCCGGGTACGGCCCGGAACTGGAGGAGGCCGCGCGGGACCTGGGCGCCACTGGCCTGCGCTCGTTCACGCACGTCGTCCTGCCGCTGGCGCTGCCGGGCGTGCTGGCGGGCGCGCTGCTGGCGTTCACGCTGTCACTGGACGACTTCGTGGTCACGTACTTCACGAGCGGGTCGGGCTTCAGCACGCTGCCGGTCCTGATCTACACGAACGTCAAGCGCGGCGTCACGCCGGACATCAATGCTCTGAGCGCCCTGCTGGTCCTCGTCACGGTGGTCGCCATCGTCGCCGCGAACGCCCTGCTGCGCCCCCGGAGGCAGCCATGAAACGCGCCGCCCTGGCCGCCCTGCTCGTCCCGGTCCTGCTGAGCGGCTGTTACCGCGTCCAGAAACCCGCCGCGACCCCTGATCCGACGGCCGCGCCCGTCACGCGCGGCGACGGCAGGACACTGCGGGTGTTCATCTGGTCCGAGTACATCGACCCGGACCTCGTGACCGCCTTCGAGAAACAGAACGGCGTGCGCGTCGTGCTGGACACCTTCGAGAGCAACGAGGCCATGCTCGCCAAGTTGCAGGGCGGCGGCGCGCAGTACGACATCGCCGTGCCCAGCAACTACGTGGTGCAGACCATGGCCCGCGCCGGACTGCTCCGGCCGCTGGACAAGTCCCGGTTGCCGAACCTGAAGAACATCGCGCCCGGCTTCCTGAACGCCGCCTACGACCCCGGCAACCGCTACTCCGTGCCGTACCAGTACGCCGCGACCGGACTGGCCTACAACCGGGAACGCTACGTGCCGCAGGACACCTGGGCCGAGATCTTCGGCCCCGACGACACCCGCACCTTCGTCCTGCTCGACGACCCGCGCGAGGTGATCGGCGCGGCCCTCAAGTACCTGGGCTTCAGCGCCAACACCACCGACGTCGCCCAGTTGCGGCAGGCACGCGACCTGCTGCGCCGCGCGGTCGCCAAGAAGGGCTTCCAGGGCTTCGACGGCGGCCCCGGCACCCGCAACAAACTCCTGGCCCGGCAGATCGACCTCGGGCAGATCTACGTGGGCGACCTGCTGATCGCCACCGAGGAAGACGAGAACGTGCAGGTCCTGCTGCCCCGCCAGGGCACCACCATCAGCATGGACACCCTGGTCGTCCTCAGGCGCAGTCCCAACCCGGACCTCGCGCACCGCTTCATCGACTACCTGCTCGACGCCGACAACGGCGCGCAACTCAGCAACTACACCTACTACGCCACCCCGAACGCCGCCGCGCAACCCCTCCTCGACGACTTCCTGAAGGACATTCCCGCCCTGAACCCGCCCGCCGCGTGGCTCACGGACGGCCGCCTGGACTTTATCGGCGAGCTGCCCACCGGCCGCCCACAACGCCTGTACGACCGCATCTGGACGGAACTCAAGAGCCGCTGAACACGCAGCCCACAAGCAAGGCGCCCCCGCTGAACGTGGGGGCGCCTTGTTCTTGGTCGGGCGTCATACGGATTCCGTCTGTTTCGCCAACAATCCGGAACTTCACCGGATTGCCGGCTCCACGTCCGGAACCCGTTTCTCTCCTGCTCGCATCCGCTCGGATTGAACGGGCTGTGCAGCCCATTCAATCGGAGTCCGGTTCAGTCCGGCTGGTTCACGGGGTGCAGGGCGTCCAGCCAGCCCCAGTCACGCATGTACGCGCGGAACTCGCCGATCAGCTCGCGGGCCTCGTCGCGTTCGGATTCGTGCAGGGCGCGCAGCCACGCCTCACCGGTCGCGCGGGTGAAGGCCCGCAGGGGCGCCGGGCGGCCCAGGAAACTGTCCAGGGCTTCCAGCAGTTCCTCGGCGCGGGCGCGCGTCCAGGGGCGCTGGCGGGTCACCTCGTTCAGGAACTCGTCGGCGGCGTGCTCCAGCAGCGGCGCGCGGCCCACGATCCACGGGGCTTTCAGCGGCGGCAGGCTCACGGCGCTCACGCTTTCCAGCCCGGGAAGCCCTCGATGGCGACCAGCGTGGGGCGCGGGACGTTCGTGCCGGGCTTCGCCGCGAAGTTCGAGCGCAGCTTGTCCAGGCTCTCGCTGTCCTCGCCGGGGTGCTGAATGGCCAGGAACAGCGTCTTGCCGTCGGGGCTCCAGACGGGGCCGGTCATCTCGGCGTCCACCGGGCCGATCGCGAAGCGCTGCGCCTTCCCGGCGTCCGGGCCTTCGGTCGCGAAGAAGAACATGGCGTTGTTCCCGTGGAATCCCTTGATGGGATTGCTGCTCAGGTCGCTGTTGTCGGTGACCATCCACAGGTTCCCGTACGGGTCGAACACCAGGTTGTCGGGGCTGGCGAAGCCGCTCTGCGGGCCGCCCACCGCGAACACTTCCCACAGGAACGTCGTGGCGGTCCAGTCGTCCTTCGCCTCGCGGAACTTGATGATCTGCCCGAAGTAGTTCCCGTGCTTGGAGTTGTTCGTCAGGGCGACGTACACCTCGCCGGTACGGGGGTGGATCTCGATGTCCTCGGGCCGGTCCACGGGCGTCCCGCCGACTGCCAGGGCGCTGGCGCGGGCGTCGGCCAGCACGTCTGCCTGACTGCCGAACAGCGCCTTGCCGTCCGCGCCCTTGGCGTCCTTCAGTTTCGGGTTGCGGTCGTAGTCCAGCAGCACCCAGCTCCCGTTCCCGAAGTTCGCCACGTACAGGTCGCCGTCCTCGAGCAGCTTCAGGTTCGCGGCGCGGTCCGCCGGGTTGTACCGGCCGCGCGACACGAACTTGTACACGCAGGCGTCCTGCATGTCGTCACCCATGTACCCGACCACGCGGCCGTCCGCCGCGACCGTGATCGCCACGTTCTCATGCCGGAAGCGGCCCATGCCCGTGCGCTTCTTGGGCGTCCAGGCCGGATCGAAAGGATCGATCTCGGTCACCCAGCCCTGGTGCATGGCCTCGTACCCGCTGCCCGCCCAGGCCTTGGTGTAGCCGTCCACGTTCTCCTCGCAGGTCAGGAGCGTGCCCCACGGCGTCTGCCCGCCCGAGCAGTTGCCCACGCTGCCCTTGACCATCGTGGCGCCCTTCACGGCGGCCGAACCGCGCGCCGGGCCGGTCAGTTCGATGTCGGTCAGCGCGTCGATGCGGCGGTTGCGGGCGTCCGGCACGACCTTCCACTCGCTGCCCTCGCGGCGGACCCGCACCACGCTCACGCCCACGGCTTCCATCTCGGCCTTCACCTGCGCGGGCGTGCGCTCCTTGGTGTTCCCACCCACGAACAGCGCGTTGACATACTCGTGGTTGATGGTCAGCAGCGCGTCGGTGCTGCTCTGCCCACCCTCGAGCATGTCGATCGGGAAGTACCCCACGTAATCGTGGTTGAAGCCGATCTCGCGCCCGTCGTTCGTGAACTTCTCACCCCACGGGGCCAGCACCTGATAGCGGTACCCGGCCGGCAGCGTCAGGGCGTCCGCGCCCGTCACGGGCACCGGCTTGAACGGCGCGACCGTCTGAGGCTTGACTTTCCTGGCGTCCACCGTGGAGGGGCCGCCGTTGTTCGCCTGCGCCTCGGCGATGTTCAGGGGCAGGGTCACGGCGGCGGCCGTCGCGGCGGCGCTCCCGATCGCCGTGCGGCGGGTCAGGCGGGTGTCGAGCAGACGGTGCCAGAAGCTGGATTCAACCTTGTCCTGTGAAGTCATGATGAACAGTCTGGGTGCGCCGGGTCAGCGGACCTTCAGCGTCCGGTCAGCCGAATGTCATGCGAGTCGCAGTTGAACCGGGGTCAGGCGATCACCCGCCGCCGGACTGTGCGTTGCAGGTCAAACGGACTCCGATTGAAGGGGGTGCAACGGCCCCTCACTCCGAGCCGAGCGACTCGTAGAGCTGCCCCGCAGAGTGGGAGCAACACGGCCCTCCGGACTGGAGCCGGCCATCGGGTGCAGTTCCGGATTGCCAGCGAAACAAACGGCAGTCCGGATCAGCAATGGTGTGGACGCTGTTCAAGCGTCAGAGGGGACAAGCGTGGAACACGTCTTCTGTCACGCCATGCCTGCTCACCCCCTCCCAGCCTCCCCCCTCAAGGGGGAGGGGCCAACACGGCGTGTTCACCGCTGGTCTGCCCGGAAGTGATGAACCTGTCCGCACCATTGATGAAGCACCCCGCCGCACGTCCGTCTGGACGCAGGGCGGGGCGATCCGGCTCCCTGGGTTACTCGTCGGTGCTGAGGACCGCCAGGAACGCTTCCTGCGGCACCTCGACCGTCCCGAACTGCTTCATGCGGGCGCGGCCTTTCTTCTGTTTGTTCAGCAGTTTCTTCTTGCGGCTGATGTCGCCGCCGTAGCACTTGGCGAGCACGTCCTTGCGGAAGGCCTTCACGGTGGCGCGCGCGATGATCTTCGCGCCGATCACGGCCTGCACGGGCACCGGGAACATCTGGCGGGGGATGACTTCGGCCATCTTGTCCACGATCTTCCGGCCCAGGCTGTACGTCTTGGTTTCGTGCACGATCACGGCGAGCGCGTCGATGACCTCGTTGTTCACCATGATGTCGACCTTGCGCAGGTCGCCCTCGCGGTAGCCGAGCTGCTCGTAATCCATGCTGGCGTACCCACGGCTGATGCTCTTGAGGCGGTCGTGGAAGTCGTACAGGATCTCCGCGAACGGCACCTCGTACAGCAGCTCCACGCGCTTGCCGACGTAGTTCATGGTGATCATGGACCCACGGCGTTCCTGTAGCAGCTGCATGACCGGCCCGACGTGCTCCTCGGGCAGCATGATGCTGAGCTTGATGTACGGTTCCTCGACGAGTTCGATGCGGTCGCGGGTTGGGAACTCGGCCGGGTTCTGCGTCTCGAACACGCTGCCGTTCGTGAGGGTCACGCGGTACACCACGGCGGGCGCGGTGGCGATCAGGTCCAGGTCGTACTCGCGTTCCAGACGTTCCTGGATGATCTCGGCGTGCAGCAGGCCCAGGAAGCCGCAGCGGAAGCCGAAGCCCAGCGCCTCGCTCGTCTCGGGCTCGAAGGAGAACGCCGCGTCGTTCAGTTTCAGTTTCTCCAGCGCGTCGCGCAGTTTGCGGTAGTCCTCGGTGTCGGTCGGGTACAGACCCGAGAACACCACGGGCTGCGCGGGTTTGAAGCCGGGGAACGCCTCGGGCGTCTGCCGTTCGCGGCCGGTCAGGGTGTCGCCGACCTGCGCGTCCTGGATGTCCTTGATGCCGGCGGCGACCCAGCCGACCGAACCGGCCGGGAGGGACTCGCCGACGACCAGTCCGGGGCTGAAGGTGCCGACCTTGTCCACCTCGAAGTTCTTGCCGGCGTTCATCAGGCGGATCTGATCCTTGGGCGTCAGGGTGCCTTCCAGCACCCGCACGAACAGGATCACGCCCTGGTACGCGTCGAAGAACGAGTCGAAGATCAGAGCCTTCAGCGGGGCCTCGGGGTCGCCGCTGGGCGCGGGGATGCGGTCCACGATGGCGTCCAGGATCTCGGTGATGCCGATGCCCGACTTGCCGGACGCGAACACGGCGTCCTCGGCGGGAATGCCGATGACCTCCTCGAGTTCCTGCGCCGCGCCTTCCGGGTCGGCGGCCGGCAGGTCGATCTTGTTGACGACCGGCACGATCTCCAGGTTGTTGTCGATGGCGAGGTACGCATTCACGATGGTCTGCGCCTCGACGCCCTGCGAGGCGTCCACGAGCAGCAGCACGCCCTCGCAGGCCGCCAGGGATCGGGAGACCTCGTAGTTGAAGTCCACGTGGCCGGGCGTGTCGATCAGGTTGAAGGTGTACGTGTCGCCGCCCGTGCCGTCCTCCTGCGCGGGGCGGGTGTACTGGAGGCGGACGGGCGTGGATTTGATGGTGATGCCGCGCTCGCGTTCGAGTTCGAGCGTATCGAGGGTCTGGTCGCGCTTGTCGCGCTCGGTCATCGCGCCCAGACGCTCCATGATGCGGTCCGCGAGGGTCGATTTCCCGTGGTCCACATGGGCGATGATGGAGAAGTTCCTGACGTTCACACAGAGCAGTCTAGTGCATTTCAGGCATTCAGACCGGGCGCTGCGCTGCGGAAATTGCCGCGCCGGACCAGGGGTTGCGCTGACCTGCGGCAACCTTCTGCCGGGCCGCTGCGTATGGTGACAGTGACCATGCCCAGACCGCTGCGCCCGCTGCCCACCCGGCCTCCCGTTCCCGCCTGGAAGGTGCTGCTGCCCGCGCTGATCGCCGGGGGCGTGGGCTGGGGCGCGTGGCAGGCGGCGGCCCGCCCGGTCAACCCGCCCGCGCAGCCCGGCGCGGCGCTGATTCGCGGCGCGCAGGACTGGCAGACCCTGCGCGGCTTCGGCCCGCGCGAGACCGGCAGCGCCGGGAACGCCCGCACGCTCGACTGGGCGCAGGCGCAGTTCGAGGCGCTCGGGTACCGCGTGACCCGGCAGGCCCTCCCGGACCCGGTGTCCATGCCGGCGGGGCGGGAGGCGGCCATCCAGGTGGACGGTCCCGGCGGCCCGCAGACCCTGACCGGCGAGGCCCTGATCGGCACGCAGACGTCCGGGCAGACCGGCCGGCTGGTGCGCCTGCCGCCCGGCGTGACCGACGCGCAACTGGAGGGCCTGCTGGGCAGACTGGCCGTCACGACCTGCCCGGACGGTCCGTGGCGGGACCTGGCCGACCGCGTCCTGAACGCTGGGATTCTGGGGCTGGTCATCGTGAACGACTGCCCGCACCCGCCCGCGTACAGCCCGCTGGCGAACGTGGCGCTGCCGGTCCTGAGCGTCACGCCCGACGTGGGCCGCGCCCTGCTGGACCACCTGGGCCGCGAGGTCACTTTCACCACCACCGTCCGCACGCAGGACGCCCCCGCCTGGAACCTGATCGCGGCGCGCGTGGAGGCCAGCCCGGACGTGCTGTTCGGCGCGCACCTGGACAGCGTGCCCGGCAGTCCCGGCGCAAACGACAACGCCAGCGGCATCCTGGCCGTGCTGCACGCGGCCCGGCAGGCGGCCGGCACGCCCCTGGCCGGCCGCGCGTGGTTCGTGCTGTTCGGCGCCGAGGAACAGGGCCTGCTGGGCAGCCGCGCCTTCGTGCGCGCCCACCCGCTGCCGCTGCGGAACACGCGCGCCATGCTGAACTTCGACATGGTCGGCGTGGACGCCGAACCCCTGGGCGTCGACGCGCACCCGGACCTGCTGACCCTGGCCCGCCGCGCCCGCCCGGACCTGCGCGCCTTCCGGGACGCGCCAGCCACCACCCGCGAGACGTTCGGGCGGTCCTCGCCGGTCACGGGCCGCAGCGACAACCTGCCGTTCAAGCTGATCGGCGTGCGCACCGCCTTCCTGCACCGGGGCGAGGACCGCCACTACCACCGCGCCACCGACACCACCCTGGACCCCGCCCTGGCCGAGGACGCCGCCACCCTGGCCGTGCAGGTCGCGCGGGCCGCGCTGGACACCCCCTGGACCCCCAGGGAACCGTGCGGCATCACGGGCCGCGACTGCCGCTGACCGCCCGTTCACTCACGCGCCACGCGCGGCTCCCAAAACTGTTAGATTCTTCGCAGTGAACGCCTCGCTGCCCGCACTCCTGGCCGGCCTGATCCTGGCGGGCCTGTCGTGCGCGCCCCGGCCCACGCCGGACAGCGCGCAGGGAGGCGGATCGGTCATCTTCCCGCCGGCCGCCGGGACCGCCGTGTTCAGCGGCCCGGCCGGAACGGACGTCGCGCGGGCCGCCGTCACCGCCAGCGGCCGCTACGACCTGACCCTGCCGCCCGACCCGACCCTCCCGGCCGCCGCGCCCACCCTGCTGGACCTGCTCGGCCCGGCCCTGCCGGAAGGCACCGCCGCCACCTGCCAGGGTTCCCTGACCACCGACCCGCCCGCCGCCCGCCTGCTCGTCCTGAGCGGCGGGCGGTACCTGATCGGCGCGCAGGTCACGGGCACGCTGCGGCCCGCCCCGCAGGCCATCGGCACGCAGCAGGTGCAGGTGACCACCCGGCAGTTCGTGTACAGCGACCGCGCCGCCACCCTCGGGAGCGCCCAGACCTGCACGTTCACGAGCGGCGGCCTGACCGTGCCCGGCACCCTGCGCGTGCGGCCGACCCTGCGGCGCGGCTGGAACATCCTGGAAACCCGTCTGCAACTCGGCCCGGACCGCCTGAACGCCGACGTGACCGACGCCGCGACCGGTGCGACCGTCGACTGGCTGTACCGTCCTCGCTCCGACTGATTGAAGCGGGCTGCCGTCCTGGCCGGCGCGGGTAAGCTGGGCGGTATGCCCAGGTCGCTCGCCTTCTTCACGGACGTCGCGCTGCGGGTCGCGGAGGGCGGCGTGACCGAACGCCACGCCGACCACACCGTCATCCGTTCGCCCGGCAATCCCACGTTCTGGTGGGGAAATTTCCTGCTGATGCCCGCCGCGCCGCAGGCCGGCGACCTGCCCCGCTGGGAGGCGCTGTTCCGGCAGGCCTTCCCGACCGCCGCGCACCGCGCGTTCGGCGTGGACACCCCGGATGGCGGCCTGGACAGCGGCGAGTGGCAGGCGGCCGGGTACGAGGTGCAGCGCGACACGGTCCTGACGGCCACGCGGACCGTCCCGCCGCGCCGCACGCCACCCCTGGACCTGCGGCCCCTGCACTCGGACGCCGACTGGGAGGCCGCCGCGCACCTGCGACTGGCCGTGAACGCCGCCGACCCCCACCCGCACGGCGAGGCCGCGTACCGGGAGTTCGTGACGCGCAAACTGGCGGCCGCCCGCGCCGCCCAGGAACGCGGACGGGGCGCGGTGCTCGCGGCCTTCGATCCGCACGGCGCGGCCCTGAGTGCCCTGGGCATCTTCGACGCTGGTGACGGCGTCGCCCGCTACCAGACGGTCGAGACGCACCCGCAGCACCGCTCGCGCGGACTGGCCGGCGCGCTGGTCCACGCGGCCGCGCAGTGGGCGCACGCGCGGCTCGGCACGCGCACGCTGGTCATCGTGGCCGACCCCGACTACCACGCGCAGGCGCTGTACGAACGCCTGGGCTTCCGGCCCGCCGAGACGCAACTGTCCCTGCAGAGGTGCCCGCCCGGCCCGTGAGGGCGGTCAGTCGGGGTCGCCGAACAGGGACGCCGGTTCGCTCAGCAGGGCGCGGATGGGCGCGAAGCTGCGGCGGTGCGCGCCCGTCACGCCGCGTTCGTGTAGCGCGGCGCGGTGGGCGGGGGCGCCGTAGCCCTTGTGGCCGGCGAAGCCGTAACCGGGGTGCTGCGCGTCGAGTTCCAGCATCACGCGGTCCCGTTCGGTCTTGGCGAGCAGGCTGGCTGCCGCGACCGAGTAACTCAGGGCGTCCGCGCGGGGCGGGGCGCTCAGGGGCAGCGACACGCGCAGCTTCAGGTAGTCCGTGACGAGCGCCTGCGGGGCCGGGTCCAGCCGCGCCAGGGCGCGGTGCGCGGCGGCGTGCGTGGCGCCCAGGATGTTCAGGCGGTCAATCTCGTCCGGCCAGGCGTGCTCGACCGCCCAGGCGAGCGCGACCTCGCGCACCACCTGCGCGTACCGTTCGCGTTGCGCGGCGCTCAGCTGCTTGCTGTCCCGGAACGGGTACTCGGCGGCCGAGCCGGGCAGGATCACGGCCGCGACCGTGACCGGCCCGGCCCACGCGCCCCGCCCGGCCTCGTCCACGCCCGCCACGCGGAAATGCCCGCGCCGCCAGTGCTCACGCTCGAAGGACCAGTCGGGGGTCACGCTGGGAGGGACCGTCATGACCGGAACGGTAGCGCATCGCGTCCCGCCCCGCGACCCCGCCCCGCTGGGACCGTTTCGCGTGGGTGCGGTGCCCGTGAACAGTCGCGGCGCGCGGAATGTGCGACTCTGGAGGGCGTGACGAGCAGGCCCAAGCAGAAGATCAGACTCAACCGACCCTCCGGGGCCGCCTCCTCCCCGGCCGGTTCCGGCCCCAGGAGTGCCGCCGCGCCCGCCCCGGCCGCGCCCTACACGGACGTGCGGCCCGCCCGCCTGCCCGAGAAACTCGACCGGCTGACCGTGCTGACCAAGCCCGGCGTGCGCGGATTCCCCGACGTGGACGCCGCCCAGGCGCTGCTGGCGCAGACCATGCGCCGCGACCGGGTGCGCGGCGACGTGCTGGACCTGAGCGCCATGGGCGGCCTGATCGGCGCGCTCGACAGCGTGAAGCTGCGCGCCGTGGAAGGCAGCGCCGCCGCCCTGAAGGTTCTGCACGCCGCCGGACTGGACGCCCACGCCGCCATTCCCGGCGACCCCCTGACCGAGCGCTGGCCCGAACGCGCCCGCACCGTGTGCATCGTGCTGGCCGGCGACCGCGGCAACGCCTACGCCGAGGCGCAGGTCGCCTGGGCGCACGCCTGCACGCCGCCCGGCGGGACGCTGTACATCGCCGGGGACCGCGACAAGGGCTTCGACCGCTACGTGCGCGCCGCCGGCAAGGCCTTCGGGTCCGGCGAGACCATCGCCCGTGACGGCGGGATGCGCGTGGCGAAACTCGTGCGCCGCCCCGGCCCCACGCCCCCCCAGCCCGACCCCGAGACGTTCGAGGCGTTCGGCGTGAGCGTCGTCGGCCTGCCCGGCGTGTTCAGCGCCGCCAGACCCGACAAGGCGACCACCCTGATGCTGGGCGCGCTGGACAGCCTGGACCTGACGGGCCTGGATGTGCTGGACCTGGGCTGCGGGACCGGCATCATCGGCGCGTGGGCGGCGCGGCGCGGCGCGAACGTCACGCTGGTCGACGGCGACCTCCAGAGTGTCCGCAGCGCGCAGGCGACCCTGGCCGCGTCCGGCCTGACCGGCGAGGCCATCCACTCGGACGTGGACGCCGAACTGGGCGACCGCACCTTCGACGTGATCCTCACCAACCCGCCCTTCCACGTGGGCCGGGGCGTGGTGCTGGACGTGGCCCGCGAGTTCATCGCGACCGCCGCGCGCCGCCTGCGTCCGGGCGGCACGCTGCACCTCGTCGCGAACGACCCCCTTCCGTACGAGGCGGACCTGTCCCGCATCGGCCCGGTCCGCGAGACGCTGCGCGAGGGCGGCTTCAAGGTCCTCTCGGTCACACGCGCCTGAACCCCCCGGCGGGCGGGAACTTCCGGGACGCGGGCCTCGTATCCTGCTTGATGGCCCGCCCCTGCGTTCACCCCGCCCGCCCGCGCCGCCCCGGCGGCTGACGTGATCCGCCGCGCCGGACGGCGCTGTTTTGCGCGTTTGCTAGACTGACGCGTTCCGGTGACCGGCTCCGGCCGACTTGCGCAGGGCCGTCCGTTCCCTCCGATCCCCGTTTTGCCGGTTTCACCGCCTCTCCGCCAAGTTCCTTCACCACGTCCCACCCGAGCCCCAGGAGGCCGCATGGCAGATTCCCCCACCGTCCGCACCCGCAAGAAAGTCGAGGCTCCCACCGACGCCGCTGCCCCCGCCCCCAAACCGGTGGTCCGGGCGCGCGCCCGCGTGGCCGCCCCCCGCGAGGACGGCAGCGACACCAGCGCCCCGGCGGCCCCGAAAGCCGCCGCCCGCCCCGCCGCGAAACCCGCCGCGCCGGCCCAGTCCGCAGCGCAGCCGGCCGTGACTGAGGCCGCCGCCGCCCCCGAGGCGCCCAAGGCCCCCGCGAAGAAGGCCGCCCCGAAAGCCGCCAAGCCCGCCAAGGCCGATGCGGACAGCGCCGAGGCCGCGCCCAAGAAACCGGCTCGCAAGGCCGCCGAACCGAAGGCCGCCAAACCCAAGAAGGCCGCCGACGCGCCCGCCGCTCCGGCCCGCACGCCCGGCAAGGTCACGTCCCGCGCCGCGAAACCCGCCCCGAAAGCCGCCGCGCCCGCCAAGGGCGGTGTCGCCGAGAAACCCTACTACGCGCACGGCAGCATTCAGGAACTCCTGAAAGCGGGCCGCGCCGCCGGGGTGCTGGCCAGCGAGGACATCGCCACGGCGCTCGCCTCGGCCCTCGAAGCCAACGGCCTGGACCCCGAGAGCCCCGACGCCTTCGAGGACATGCAGCTGTTCCTGGCGTCCCTGAACATCGAGGTGCAGGACCTCGACGATGACGACGACACCGACGCCGACGACGACGCCGACGACAGCCCCGTCGCCGCCGCGTCCTCCTCGCGCCAGCAGGACGACGACGAGGAGAAGTACTTCGACGACATGCCCCGCGCGGTCAGCAACGACCCCGTGCGCCAGTACCTGCACGAGATCGGCCGCGTGCCGCTGCTGACCCTCGAAGAGGAGATCGCGCTGGCCCGCCGCATCGAGGAGGGCGAGGAAGCCCGTAAGATCCTCGACGAGGACCTGGAACTCGACGACCGGGGCCGCCGCCGCCTGATGCGTCAGATGGAGGACGGCGCCGCCGCCCGCCAGGGCCTGATCGAGGCGAACCTGCGCCTCGTGGTGTCCATCGCCAAGAAGTACACCGGGCGCGGCCTGGGCTTCCTGGACCTGATCCAGGAGGGCAACCAGGGCCTGATCCGCGCGGTCGAGAAGTTCGAGTACCGCCGCCGCTACAAGTTCAGCACGTACGCCACGTGGTGGATCCGGCAGGCCATCAACCGCGCCATCGCCGACCAGGCGCGCACCATCCGCATTCCCGTGCACATGGTCGAGACGATCAACAAACTGACCCGCACCGCCCGGCAGCTCCAGCAGGAACTGTCGCGCGAGGCGACGTACGAGGAGATCGCCGAGGCGATGGGACCCGGCTGGGACGCCAACAAGGTCGAGGAAGTCCAGAAGGTCAGCCAGGAACCCGTGTCGCTGGAAACGCCCATCGGCGACGAGAAGGACTCCTTCTACGGCGACTTCATCCCGGACGAGAACCTCGACAGCCCGGTCGAGAACGCCGCCAAGACCCTCCTGAGCGAGGAGCTGGAAAAGGCCCTAAGCAAACTGACCGAGCGCGAGGCGATGGTCCTGAAGTTCCGCAAGGGCCTCGTGGACGGCCGCGAGCACACCCTGGAGGAGGTCGGCCAGCGCTTCAGCGTCACCCGTGAACGCATCCGCCAGATCGAGAACAAGGCGCTGCGCAAGCTGAAGTACCACGAGAGCCGCACCCGCAAGCTCCGCGACTTCCTGGACTGAAGCCCGGCCTGTACTGAAGCCCAGCCACCCAGACCGCCCCAACAAGACCGCCCCGCGCCTGCCCAGGCCGGGGCGGTCTGCTGTGGGCCGCGTGCCGGCCGGGCGCGGGCACCTGCGGGAACCGGGGCGCGGGTGGGCGCGTATCCTCGGTCAGTCATGACCTCTCCTGTTTCTGTGCCGGGCCGGTGGCCCGCCCGTCGCCGGTCCGGCCGCGCATGTTGACCGCCGCGTCCGTGCGCGCCTCCGCCCCACCCTGGACGGCCTTCGGGCTGGCCCTGCTGCCGCTGTGCCTGGCGGGACTGCTGCCGCTCTGGACGGCAGCGGGCCTGTGCGGCCTGTTCGCGCTGGGTGTCCGCTGGCCCGCCTGGGCGCAGGCGCGCGTGCTGGGCACGCAACTGCTGATCGGCCTGGGGCTGCTGTCCGGGCTGCCTGGCAGTCTGGGGGACGGGGCGGCGCTGGTGCGGCTGGCCGGGCTGTACCTGCTGGCCAGCCTGGGCGGCTTCGCCCTGAGCGCCGCCGCGCACGCCCTGGAGGACGGCCGCCGCCGCGCCCTGCTGGTGCCGCTGGCCCTGGGCCTGATCGCCCCGCAGGTGGGCGTTCCCCTGGCCTTGCTGGGCGGCGCGCTGGCCCGCCCCGGCCCGGACGCCCGCCGCGCCCCGCTGACCCCGCCGGAGCACACGCGCCGCTGGTGGGGCGCGCTGGCGCTGGCTGCCCTGCCCCTGCTGCTGCTGGCGCTGCTGCTGCCTGCGCCCACCGCCGGGCCGGGCAGCCGGAACGTGGCCGGCCCCGCGCCCGTCAGTGGCGCGGCCCCCGACGCCCCCACTCCGGGCCCCGGCCCGTCTTCCGGCACTGGGCCGGCCGGAGCGCCGCTGCTGCAACCCTTCCAGCCGCCCGTGACCCTGAACCTGGGTCAGTCGGGCCTGCCGGTGGAACTCATGCTGCTGGGCGGTCTGCTGCTGGCGGGCGCGGCGCTGGGCGTGCCCGCCCTGAGGCGCACCCGTGGGCAGCCGCCCCACCCGGCCGAGTGGCTGATCGTGGCGGGCCTGCTGCTGACGGGTCTGCTGTGGGTGGTGGCGGCCGTCCTGCTGTACCTGGGCGACTCGGGCGGTTCGGCGGCGCTCCTGCCCGCCGCCCGCGAAACGCAGGGACGGCCGGGAACCGGAGGTGGCCCCGCCAGCGGGGACGCGGCGCGCGTGATCGACCTGTCCTGGCTGCTGCCCACGCTCGTCTGGGCGACGCTGGCGCTGGTGCTCGCGCTGGCCGGGGCGCTGCTGTGGCTGCGCCGCCAGGGCGCCCCGGACCCGGACCTGCCCGCCGACCTGACGCAGGCACCTGCCGACGCGCCCGCTCCGCAGGCCGCCACGCACCGGGTCCGCGAGGCGTACCGCGCCGCGCAGACCGCCCTGAGTGCCGCCGGCTGGCCCCGCGCGGCCGCCGAGACCCCCGCCGCATACGCCGCCCGTCTGGGCGCGCTGCACCCCCCGCTGGCCGCGCCACTCGCCACCCTGACCGCCGCGTACGAACCCGTCCGCTACGGCGGCCGCCTGACCGACGAGGACGCCGCGCAGGCCGAACAGGCCGCCGACCTCCTGACCCGCACGCTGCCCACCCTGCCCCCCGCCCCCACCGAGGACACCCCATGACCCAGACCCTGACCCCCACCCCTTCCGCCCACGCCCCCACACCGGACTTCGCCCGCGCCGTCCTGGAGAACGTCGCCCGCGTGCTGGTCGGCAAGGAGGACGTGACCCGCCTCGCGCTGGCCGGCATCCTGGCCGGCGGGCACGTCCTGCTGGAGGACGCGCCGGGCACCGGCAAGACCATGCTGGCCCGCGCCCTGGCCGTCAGTCTGGGCCTGGACTTCCAGCGGGTGCAGTTCACGCCGGACCTGCTGCCGGGCGACGTGACCGGCGTCAGCGTGTTCCGCCCGCAGTCCGGCACCTTCGAGTTCGTGCCCGGCCCGGTCTTCACCGGCGTGCTGCTGGCCGACGAGATCAACCGCGCCACGCCCCGCACGCAGTCCGCGCTCCTCGAGGCGATGGGGGAGGGGCAGGTCACGGAATCCGGCGTGACCCGCCCGCTGCCCGCGCCGTTCGTGGTGATCGCCACGCAGAACCCCATCGAGAACGAGGGCACCTACCGCCTGCCGGAAGCGCAGCTGGACCGCTTCCTGCTGCGCCTGTCGGTCGGATACCCCACCCACGAGGAGGAGGTGCGGATGCTCGCCCGCCTCCAGACGCAGCACCCCATCGCCACGCTGGGGGCCGTCACCACACCCGCCGCGCTGCTGGACGCCCAGGCGCAGGTGCGTGCCGTGTTCGTCGCGCCCGAGGTGCAGGCGTACCTCGCGCGACTGAGCGCCCGCACCCGCACGCACCCCAGCGTCACGCTGGGCGCCGGGCCGCGCGCCAGCCTCGCCCTCCAGGGGGTCGCGCAGGCGCTGGCGTGGCTGGCGGGGCGGCCGTTCGTCACGCCGGACGACGTGCAGGCCGCCGCGCCCGGCGTGCTCGCCCACCGCCTGAGCCTGCGGATCGAGGCGCGGCTCCAGGGCGTGCCCGACCACGCCATCGTGACCGAGCTGCTGAAGGCCGAACCCGTGCCCGCCGAACTCGCCGCGCCGCCCGTCCGGTGACGACCCTGAGCGCCGTCATGACGGCCGCGCTGCCCTGGCTGCTGCTGGTCGGCGCGGTCCTGGCCGCCCTGTGGTGGGGCTCACGCCGACCGCCCGGCGTCAGCGTGGAACGCCTCCTGCCCGCCACGGGCTTCGAGGGCACCCGCGTCCCGCTGACCGTGCGGGTCACGCTGCGCAGCCGCCGACCCCTGCGCGTCCTGCTAGACGACCCCGCCCCGCGCGGCGTGGTCCCGGCCGTGACGCCCGAACTCAGCGTGCTCCTGCTGGGCCACGCGCAGCACGACCTGACCACCCCCCTCACCCTGAACCGGCGCGGCGCACACGACTGGCCCGGCGGCACCCTGCGCTGGGCCGACCCGCTGGGCCTGTTCTGGCACTCCGCGCCGCTGCCCGGCCCGCCCACCACCCTGGACGTCTTTCCCGGCACGCACGGACTGATCCTGCCAGACCTGCTGCGCCCCCTGCTCTCGGAAGGCACCCTGACCCGCCGAGTCGGCCTGGATGACCCGCTGAGCCTGCGCGGCGTGCGCGACTACCTGCCCGGCGACCCGCCCGGCCGCGTCCACTGGCGCCTGAGTGCCCGCACCGGCACCCTGACCGTCCGCGAGCCGGAACGCACCGCCGCCAGCAGCCTGACCGTGTTCGTGGACACCAGCAGCGGCGGCGAGGTCTTCGTGGACAGCGCCGCCCGTCTCGCCGCCAGCCTCGTGCGCGAGGCCGCCAGCCTGGGCCTGCCCGTCGCCGCCGCCACCCGCGACACCCTGAGCCCCAGCGGCCGCGACCCGCTGTCCATGCAGGCCGCCCTGCGCCTCCTGGCCCGCCTAGCCCCGGACAGCGTCCCGCCCCGATTGCCACCCACCCGCAGCGGCGGGAACCTGATCCTCCTGACCGCCAGCCCCGGCCCGGACCTGCTGACCCAGGCCCTGCACGCCCGCGCCACCGCCGCCCGCGTCAGCATCGTCGCGCTGCCCGAGGGCTACTACCTCGAACCCGGCGAGACCCCCCGCCGCCAGTGGACCGGCCTGCCCGACACGGTCCGCGACCTCGAACGCCGCGCCGCCGCGCTCGCCGGGGCCGGCATTCAGGTCGTGGTGCTGCGCGGCAACCAGAGCGTCCTGACCCTCGCGTGACCCGGCGCGGCCAGCATGCAGCCGACATGAAGAACGCTTTCAGGCGGCCTTGCGTCACGCGCGGTAGCGTAAGCCATGACCGACGACAGACGCCCCGACGCCACCGACACCCAGCCCGACAGCGGCGAGATCCGCAACGTCGATCTGCAGTTCATGGGTAAACCCGACGAGCAGAAGGAACTCGAAGCGGCCGTCGAAGCCGAAAGCCGCGCCCCAGGCGAGTACCAGGAACGCGGCATGGACAAGCAGGATGTCGCCTCTGCCCAGAGCATGGACGCCAGCGACCCCCCCAGCACCAACATGGGCGACGAGGACTGAACCCAGTCCCACCGCGCCACCCGGCCCCCGCTTTCCCTCCCAGGAAGCGGGGGCCGCTGCATTCAGGGCCGATCCGCCCCGCTCAGTTCCAGGATGCGGGCCGCCACGCGCGGCAGCGCGCCACCCGGCCCGATGCGGGTCAGGCCGTCCAGGGCGGCGCGGGCCTGCGCGGTCGGCCGGGCCACCCCGGTGACGGCCTGCGCCACCGCTTCCGGGTCCGGCGCCACGACCGTCAGGGCGCGCCCCAGCAGCCGCGCCTGCCGCCGCGCGAAGCCGGCCGTGAACTGCGGCCCGCTCGTGGGGAACGCCACGACCGGCACGCCCAGCCCGGCCAGCTGCTCGTTGGCCGTCCCGGCTGTCCCGACCGCGACCGTCGCCGCGTGCGCCACCGCCCCGAATGCCCGGCGCAGGACCGGCACGCGCGTCTGCCCGTCCGTGACCTCCGCCTGCCCTGGCCCCTGCACGGCCAGGGTCCAGCCGTCCGGGAGGGTCAGGGCGTCCCAGTCGTGCGGCCACGCCACCAGCGCCTGCCAGCCGGGCAGTCGCGCGGCGGCGCGCAGCATCAGCGGCAGGCTCTCGCGGTGATCCTCCCGCGACCCCGGCAGCAGTGCCAGCACGGGCCGCCCATCCAGCGGCAGCGGGCGCTCCGGTGGGTTCAGCACGTCCATCGCGAAACTCCCGGCGAAACTGGCCGGCACGCCCCGCGCCGCGTAGTACCGGGCGGTCGCGGCGTCCCGCACGAACACGGCGTCCGCGCGGCGGGCCAGGGCCAGCTCGTACTCCATCGGGCGGTTCGCGCCCAGCGCGTTCAGTTCCGCCAGCGCGCCCCGCACGCCCAGCCCCTCCAGGTACTGCGCGCTCAGCAGCGGCTGCACATGCACCAGCCGCGCGCCCGCACGCCGCGCCGCCAGGAAGCCCACCATCAGCGCGTAGGCGTCCCCCACCACCACGACCACCCGCGCCGCCCGCGCGCCCCGGCAGGCGTCCGCCCACTGCCCCAGCGACTCCCGGATCAGGCCGGCCCGCAGGTCCGCGCGCAGGTTCGCGGCACTTCCGAACGGGAACCCCCCGCTGGGAAGGCGCAGCGTGCGCCCCACCTTCACCGCCCCCACCCGCGCGTAGGCCGGTCCCTCACCGACCAGCGGCGCGTAACTCAGGCGGACCCGGCCGCGCAGCCGGTCGGCCAGCGCCGCCCCGATCAGGTCCTCGGCCGTGCCGTTCGAGATGAACAGCGCGCCGGGCAGCGGAGAGGATCGGTCGTTCCGGTCAATCGTCACGCAGGCCAGAATAGCGGCGCGGGAACTCATGGTACGAATGGAGCAATGACCGTTCCCCGCGCCGCCCTTTCCGCTCGCCCGCCCGCATGAGCGAGTTCGACGAACTGCAGGCCGTCATCCGCCGCCACGCCGACGCCCGGCAGGCCGAGCAGCGGGCCTGCGAGGCGTTCCTGAACGCCCTGTACCACGCGCTGCGGACCGCCAGCGGGCCGGGGTTGCCGCTGAACAACGTCACGCTGGAATTCAGGCCCGACCCGGACCTGCGCCTGCGGCCCGCCCCGACCGGCAGTTTCCACGCCGCGTGGCTGCGCCTGGGCCTGTGCGAGGTCCTGGTCCGCGTGCGCCGCAGCGACGGCGCGTTCGTCGGCGAGTACGGCTCCGGCGGCACCTTCCGCCTGGACAGCACCACCGAGGACGACCTGCTGGCCCTCGCCCGCACCCTGCTGCGCCACGTGACCGGCGTGTACGGCGGCGCGACGACCACCGCCCCGCACCTGAACTGATCCGGACTGCCGTCTGTTGCGCCGACAATCCGGAACTTCGCCGGGCTGCCAGCTCCACGTCAGCGCGGCCCACCAGTGGGGGAGAAGCAGTCGCGGCCCCGCCGCACCCCAGGGTCGGGGTGGGCGGGGCCGCGTGCGGGTATCACGGACAGCCCTTCAGGGCATGTGCCAGAGTCCGGTTTACTGGTCGACGTTCCGCAGGAAGGCGGGAATGTCGTAGTCCTTGGGGTCGTAGTTGCTGCCGCGCACGGGCTTGACCATGCTGTCGATCACGCTGGCGCGCAGGCCGCCGGCCACGGCGCCCGGCACCTCGTTGAAGCCGGTGGCGATGACCGTGACGCGCACCTCGTCCCCGGCGGCCTCGTCGGGCGTGATGCCGAACAGGATGTCGGGTTCGTCGAAGCCGGTGGCCTCGCGGATCTTCTCGACGATCTCGTTCGCGTCGGTCATGGACAGGTCGTAGCTGCCGGTGACGTTCACGAGGATGCGCCGGGCGCCCTCGATGCCGCGTTCCAGCAGCGGCGAGTGGATGGCGCTCATGGCGGCTTCCTCGGCGACCTTCTCGCCGCGGCCCGCGCCGATGCCCATCAGGACCGTGCCGCTGCCGGCCAGCAGGTTGCGGACGTCCGCGAAGTCGAGGTTGATCATGCCCTCGACGTTGATCACGTCGCTGATGCCCTTCACGCCGTAGTACAGCACCCGGTCGGCGATCAGGAACGCCTCGCGGAACGAGACTTTCTTGTCCACGGCGGTCAGCAGTTTCTCGTTGTTCACGACGATCATGCCGTCCACGCGCGCCGCGAGCTTGCTGATGCCTTCCTCGGCGACCCGCAGGCGCTTGGGGCCCTCGAACTTGAAGGGCCGGGTGACGATGGCGACCGTCAGGATGCCCATCTCGCGGGCGATCTCCGCGACGACCGGCGCGCTGCCGGTGCCGGTGCCGCCGCCCATGCCGGCCGTGATGAACAGCATGTCGGTGCCCTCGAGGTACTCCTTGATGCGCTCGCGGTCCTCCAGGGCGGCCTTCTCGCCGACCTCGGGGTCCGCCCCGGCGCCCAGACCGCGGGTGAGGCGGTCCCCGAGTTGAATACGGATCTCGGCGTGGCTCTTGGCCAGCACCTGGGCGTCCGTATTGCCGGCGATGAACTCGACACCTTCGAGTCCGGATTCAATCATGCGGTTGACGGCGTTGTTGCCCGCCCCGCCCAAGCCAATCACGCGAATTCTGGCCGCTTGCATCATGCTCTCCTTACGACACGGTCCGGCACCCCGCGGGCGGGGCCGACCGTTCTACTGCGGTGTAGTCTAGCGCACGATACCAGAGAGGCGCGTGCACGTCCGTGCCGACCTCCGCGCACGCCAGCGGCCGTGCGGGCAGGACGCAGCACGGTTCGCTGCGGCTCCTGCCCGCACGGCCGGACCGTTACATCCAGTCTTTGAACCAGCCGCGAATGCGCTCGCCCAGGCCCTGCGACGGTTTCGGCTCGGGTTTGGCCGTGACCGGCGCGCTGGGTGCCGGGGCCGGCAGGTCGGTGGCGACAGCGACGGGCGCGGCAGGAGCCGCCACCGGCTCGTGGACGTCCGGGCCGTACACGGACGCCGGAACGCGGCCGTCCTCACCGATGCCGTACAGGACCAGTCCCACGCCGGCCGCGAAGCCGGGCGCGGCGACGATGTCGGTCAGGCCGCCGATGCCGCGCGGGCGGCCCACCCGCACCGGCAGGCGGAAGCGGTCGCGGGCGAGTTCCGGCGTGCCGCGCAGCAGGGCCGCGCCGCCGGTCAGGATCACGCCCTGCGCGACCAGTTCGACCGGGCCGAGCGTCTGGTCGATCTCGTCGCGGATCATGCCGAAGATCTCGGACATGCGCGGCTTGATGATGCGGGACAGTTCGAAGGCCGTGATGGCGTGCGTGCTGCCGGACGACGTGGTGATCTCCAGCGTCAGGTCCTGGTCCGCGAGTTCCGGCAGGGCCGCGCCGTAGCGGCGCTTGACGTTCTCGGCTTCCTCCATGGGAATCTTGAGGATCTGCGCGAGATCGGCCGTGACGTGCTCGCCGCCGATGGGAATGCAGGCGGAGTGCGCGAGGTTGCCGCGTTTGAACACGGCCACGTCGGTGGTGCCGCCGCCCATGTCCACGACGACGACCGTCTGGCCCTGCTCGGCGGCTTCCAGCGTGGCGAGGCCGCTGGCCAGCGCGTGCAGCGCGAAGCCCTCGACGTGCAGTCCGGCCTCCTGCACGCAGCGGCGCAGGTTCAGCAGCGGTCCGGCGGTCCCGGCGACGATATGCACGTCCACTTCCAGGCGGACGCCGTGCATGCCGACCGGGTTCTTGATGCCCTCCTGGCCGTCCACGACGTACTCCTGCGGGAGGGTGTGGATGATTTCGAGGTTCGGGTCGAGCGGCACGGCGCGCGCGTTCTCGATGGCGCGGTTCACGTCGCTCTGCACGATTTCCTGGTTGCGGCGGATGGCGGCCAGACCGTGGCTGGTGATGGCCTTGGCGTGGTTGCCGGCGACGCTGACGAACACGCTCTCGACCTTCACGCCGCTGACGCGTTCGGCGGTCTGGATGGACTGACGGATGGCCTGGGTGGCCCGCTCGAGGTTCACGACGCTGCCGCGTTTCATGCCCTCGCTGTGGACGGTGCCCTCGCCGATGATGTCGACGGTGCCGCCCTCGGCGACCTCGCCGATGACGGTCGTGATTTTCGTGGTGCCGATGTCCAGGCCCACAATGATGGTGTTGTCTTTCATTCCTGGACGCTCACCCCCCAGGGGTAGATGGAAATGTCGCTATTCGGATACATGCTGATGCTCCCAGCATACTTCAGTAAGGCCTGCAGGTCGCCACTCCAGACCGACCCGGAAGGCAATTTCACGCTCAGGCCGGTCGGCGTGAACACGACCGACTGCACATTGTAGCCGGACAGCGCGCCCAGCACGCGCAGCACATCCGGCAGGCGGTCCGGACCCCACCCGCTGACCAGCGGCAGCGCCGCGCCCGTCGCCGCGCCGGGCAGCACCGTCCCGTCCGCCGCCGCGACCACCACCGACCCGTCGGGCCGCGCCAGGCGCACGCGCGGCACCCGCTCGGTCACCTCGACCCGCACCGTGTCCGGGAACACCCGCACCACGCGCGCCGACGCCACCCACGGACTGTCCAGCAGCCCGCGCGCCCGCCACGCCCCGTAGTACAGCCACCCGAACCCCTCCGACAGCCCCGCGAGTTCCTGCACCCGCGCCCCGGACAGGCGCGCGTTCCCCTCGACCTGCACCGTCCGGACCGGCAACGCGAACCACGCGCCCGCCCCGACCCCGGCGACCAGCGCCACCGCCAGCAGCGGCCGCCAGCCCCGCCACGCCCGGAGTCGCCCGCGCCGCGCCGGACCCTCCGGCGCGACCTCGCCGCCCGGTTCCGGAACGCCCGCAGCGGGAGGCTGAACGGTCAGCGGGACGCTCTGCGCCGGGCCGGACACCGTGTCCGGGTCGGTCGGCGACTCGGCAGGCCGGCGACGGGGGAAGCGCAGGCTCCGGCGGGCGCGCGGCGCCTCCCCGGCCGGCGGCGCGTCCTGACCGGGCGGATCGAAGGTCAGGTTGACCGGCGGGGTCTGCGGCGCGTCCGGCGTGACCCGCCGGTTGCGTCGGCCCGCACCTCCTGAACCGTCCGTCACAGCGCCGGGCCGTCCTGGGGAGCGGCGGGCCGGTCCGGTTCGGGCAGCTGCTCGGGCCACAGTTCGTACTCCAGTTCCATCGGTACCGGCACCCGCGCGCGGATCACGTCCAGCAGCGCGTGCACGTCGGCCGCCGTCGCGCCGCCCAGGTTCACGATGAAGTTCGCGTGCTCCGGCGCGATCAGCGCGTTCCCGACCCGCGTGCCCTTCAGGCCCGCCTCGTCGATCAGCTGCCCGGCACTCACGCCGCCCGGATTCTTGAACGCGCAGCCCGGCGTCTTCATCTTCGGCTGGCCCTTGCGGGCGTTGTCCGCGAAGTCCATCTTCTCCAGCACCGCTTCCGGCGTGCTGCGCCGCAGCCGCAGCCGCACGCGCGACACCACGTGGTTGCGCGGAATGCCGCTGTTCCGGTAGCCCCACTGGAGGTCGGCGGGCGTGACCTGCCGCGTCTCCTGCGGCGTCACGATCTCGATGGTGTGCAGGCCGTCGAACATCTCGCCGTAACGGGTGCCGGCGTTCATCCACACCGCGCCGCCCACCTGCGCGGGAATCCCGACCGTGCCCTCCAGATTGCTCAGGCCCAGCTTCTGAAGCTGCCGGATCAGGCCGGGCAGCGGCACGCCGCCCCCCACCCAGCCGGTCACGATCTCGCCTTCGCTGCTCAGGTGCGGGTCCGGTTCCAGGTCCCGTTCGGCCAGCGGGCCGCTCAGGCGGATCACGCGTTCCGGCACGCCCTCGTCGGCGATCACGAGGTTGCTGCCGCCGCCCAGGATGCGGTACGGCTGCTCCATCGCCTCGGCCAGTTGCGCGTGGTCCGACACGAACCACATCTCGGACTCGCCGCCCACGCCCAGCGTCGTGAAGCGCGCCAGCGGCAGCCTCTCGACCCGCGCGCCCGTGCGGCTGACCGGCGCGGCGCTCACGCCGTCCCCCCGGCCAGTTCCCGCGACAGCTTCCAGACGTCCCCGGCGCCCATCGTCACGATGATGTCACCCGGCGTGGCCGAGGCGCGCAGCCGCCGCAGGATCTCCTGACGGTCCGGCAGGTACGTGACGCCCGCGTGCCCGTTTTCCGTCATGCGCCCCGAGATCAGGGTCGCGTGAATGCCCTCGATGGGCGCCTCGCTGGCCGCCGCGATGTCCATCAGCAGCACCTCGTCGGCGTCCATCAGCGCGTCGGCCAGCCGGGGCCAGGACTGCTGCGTGCGCAGGAAGCGGTGCGGCTGGAACACGATCCGCACGCGCCGCCCGGTCTGCCGGGCCGCCTGCACGGCCGCCGCGACCTTCGTGGCGTTGTGCGCGTAATCGTCCACGATCAGCGCGCCGTTCAGCTCCCCGATCCGCTGCCAGCGCCGACCCGGCCCCCGGAATGCCCCCAGCGCAGATGCCGCCCGCGCAAAATCCCCGCCGTGCAGGTGCGTGACCGCCAGCGCCGCCAGGGCGTTCAGCACGTTGTGCGTGCCGGGCAGGCCCACGCGCGCCTCGCCCAGTGCCTGCCCCCGGAACGACACCGTGAACGACGTGCCGTCCTCGTCCGGGCGCAGGTTCACGGCGCGGTAATCGGCGCCCTCGGCCTGCCCGTAACTGAGGCGTTCGGGCGCGCCCGTCACCAGTTCATCCAGTCCCGGCCAGTCGGCGCACAGCAGCACCCGCCCGGACTGCGCCACGAACCGCGCGAAGCCCGCGTGCTGCTCCTCGACCGTCTCCCAGTACGTGGCCTGATTGCCGCCCACGTGGTCGTCCTCGGCGTTCGTGAACACGGCCGTCGCGCAGCCCAGTTCCGCGAAGGCCCGGTCGGACTCGTCCACCTCGGCCACGAACGGCCCGGCGCCCACGCGGGCGTTACTGCCGAACTCGGGCACGATCCCGCCCACGAACGCGGACGGGTCCAGCCCCGCGCTCTGCATCGCCACGGCGATCATGCTGGTCGTGGTGGTCTTGCCGTGCGTGCCGATCACGCCCACGCTGGGGCCGGCGCGCAGCAGGTCGCCCAGCAGCGCCATGCGCGGCCGCACCAGCGTGCCCGATGCGTGCGCCGCCACGAGTTCCGGATGATCCTTCGGAACCGCTTCCGACGCGACCAGCACGTCCACCGGCCCGAACGGCGCGTCCAGCACGTGCGCCGCCGCGTGCCCGGTCGCCACGGGAATCCCCTCGGCCTGAAGCTGCGCCGTTAGCTCGGTCACGGACTCGTCGCAGCCGCTCACGCGGTGCCCGGCCGCCGACAGCAGCCGCGCGAAGGCGCTCATGCCGATGCCGCCCACACCCATCAGGTGATAGTGCAGCGGCGCAGCGACCAGGGAAGAAACGGATTGGGACGCCACGGACTCGCCGGGCGGTGTCAGCTGGGGGGATAGATCAGTCATGGGAGGTCAGGGAGGCCCACTAACGCAGGTGCCGTTCGATCAGATCCGCGAACCGCCCCGCCGCGCCCACCTGGGAGCGCCCGAGGGCCGCCTCACGCATCGAGGCGCGCGGACCCGCTGCCGCACACTCTAACACCGCCTGACCCAGCGTTCCGGGAACGTCCTTCTGCTCCACCACGCGCCCCGCCCCGGCCTGCTGCACCGCCACGGCATTGTGGAACTGGTGGTTCTCGGCCGATTCCGGCAGCGGCACCATGATCAGCGGCACCCCGTGGAACGCCGCCTCCGCCAGGGTGCTCGTCCCGGCCCGCGTGATCGCCAGGTCCGCCACCGACCACGCCGCGACCGCGTCCACGAACCCCACCGCCTCGTACCACTCGAGGTCCTTCACGCCGCGCGCCACGTCCGCCAGCCAGCGCGGCCCGGTCGAGTGCAGCACCTGCACGCCCCCCCCCGCCCGCGATCCCGTGAAATCCAGGTCCACGTTCAGGCCACCGGCACTGGCCTGCGGAGCCAGCAGCCCCTCACCGCCCAGCAGGTGCCGCAGCGTGTCCGGCACGGCGTTGTTCAGGAACAGCGACCCCTGCGACCCGCCCATCACGAAGATCGTCAGCGGGCCGTCCTGCAAGCCCAGCCGCTCCAGCGCCTCGGCACGCGGCATCCGAGTCTCGCGGACGGGCATGCCCACCAGCGACGCCCGCTTCGGGTCCAGGCCGATCACCCGTTCGTACGCCGTGCCGACCGCCCGCGCGCCCCGCACCGCCAGCCGCTGCGTCAGGCCCAGCCGCGCGTTCTGCTCGTGCAGGACCGTCGGCAGGCCCAGGCTCTGCGCGGCCAGCACGCCCGGCAGGCTCGCGAACCCCCCGTACCCGACGACCGCGCCGGGCCGCGTGCGCGCCAGGAACGACCGCGCCTGCGCCACGCCCTGCCCGGCCCGCAGCAGCTCACGCGGGTCCGGGCGGCCCTGCCCGCTGCGCGCCAGTTTCCCGGCGTCCACCCCGTGAAACGCGAGGCCCTGCTCGGCCGCCACGCGCTCCTCCATGCCGCCCCGCTGCCCCAGCAGCAGCGTCTCGTGCCCGCGCGCCATCAACTCACGCGCCGTCGCCACCGCCGGGTAGATGTGCCCACCCGTGCCCCCTGTCGCCATCACAACCAGACTCATTGCGGGCGAGTGTAGCCCGTGCGGGACATGGAATGCAGGCCCCTGACAGCGGGAAGGGCTACAGCACGGGGCGGGAGCCGCCGCCCCCGCCTCTGAATCCGTCTCTGCAATCCGCTCCCGGCCACCCGCCCGCTCAGTCGAACAGGTCACCCAGGCTCTTGCCGCCGCTGCTGCTGTCCCCGCCCATGCCGTGCTCGAACTCCTCGTAGGGCTGCACGACCACGAAGCCGTCCCCCTGGAAGACCATCTGGTACGTCTCGCCGCCGCCCCGGCCGATCATGGAACGCAGGCTGGAATCCATCCGCAGCTGCGGTTGCAGGTTCCCGCTCCAGGCGATGGTGGCGTTCGGGTCCGTGAAGATCGGCTCGTTCGGCGTGACCCGCAGCGTCAGCGGCTTGCCGTGGCTCAGGATGGCGACCAGACCCTGCCCCTGCACCTTCACGCTGAACAGCCCCCCGGCCGCCATGCCCGCAATGCGGCGCTGCATGGTGATGTCGTACTGCACGCTGTCCTCGAAGGCCAGCAGGTCGTTGCCGTTCACGTTCAGGCTGTCGCCCGCCAGCCGCAGGATCTGCACCTCCTTGCCCTGGTCGGCCAGGTACGCCACGCCGCGCCCCTCGATCTTCGCCAGCGGACTCATCTCCTGCGACACGGCCCGTTTCAGGGCTTTCATCAGGCCGCCTTCCAGGGTGCCCTCGCGCTTGAAGGTCAGGTTGCCCTTGTAGGCGACCATGGCGCCCAGCTTGCTCCAGATGCGCCCGTTCACCTTCACTTCCAGCATCTTGCTGCTTTCCAGCTCGAACACGTCGCCGGGATTGTCCCGCTCGGCGGTCTGCGCCAGGAAGTCGCGGAGGCTGTACGTGCCGTCACTGCCGGGGTTCATGTCTGTCATACCTGTCCACAGTACGACGCGGCGCGCGCCTGGGTTCCGGCCCCGTCAGCCCGTCAGGTCAGCCCGGTCAGGTCAGCCCCATCATGTCAGCAGGGTGCCGATGCGGCGCAGCACCTCGTGGATGGTGTTCAGGTCGGTCGCGTAACTCAGGCGCACCTGCCCCGGCGCCCCGAAGTCCGTGCCCGGCACGACCGCCACGCGCGCGTCGTCCAGAATGCGGCGCGCGGCTTCCAGTTCGTCGGTGTGGAGGCGGTCCGTGTTCGCCATCACGTAGAACGCACCCTGCGGGGTGGGGGTGGGCAGACCCAGGGCGTTCAGGCCGGCGACGATCACGTCGCGCCGCTCGCGGTACGCCCCGCGCGCCATGTCGATGAAGCGGGCCGTCTCCTCGTGCTCCTCCAGGGCCGCCAGCGCCGCGTACTGCGAGACGCTGCTGGCGTTGCTGGTGCTCTGGGATTGCAGGGCGTTCATGGCGGCGATCACGTCCTTCGGTCCGCCCGCGTACCCGATGCGCCAGCCGGTCATGGCGTACGCCTTGCTGGCCCCGTTGATGGTCAGGGTGTGTTCCGGCGCGTACAGGCCGATGCTGACCTGCCGGGCGTCGTACACCAGATGCTCGTACATCTCGTCCGTCACGATGATCAGCCCGTGGCGCTGCGCCACGCCCGCCACCGCCTCCAGCACCTCCGGCGTGAACACGGCGCCCGTGGGGTTGCCGGGGCTGTTCAGCACGATCATGCGGGTCCGGGGCGTCACGCGCGCCTCCAGCGCCTGCGGGTCCAGCTGGAAGCCCGATTCCGGCGTGGTCGGCACCGCCACCGGCACCGCGCCCGCCAGCGCCACCATCTCCGGGTAGCTCACCCAGTACGGCGCGGGAATCAGCACCTCGTCACCCGGATTCAGCAGGGCCATGAATGCATTGAACAGCGCCTGCTTGCCCCCGCTCGTGACCGTCACGCAGTCCGGCGCGTAGCTCAGACCGTTCTCTCGGGCGAACTTCGCGCTGATTGCCTCACGCAGTTCCGGAATCCCGTTGACTGCCGTGTACTTCGTCTTGCCGGATTCGATGGCGGCCATCGCCGCCGCCTTCACGTGATCCGGCGTGTCGAAGTCCGGTTCGCCCACGCTCATGCTGATCACGTCCACACCCTGACGCCGCAGTTCCAGCGCGCGGCTGGTCACGGCGACCGTCGAGGACGGCTTCAGGCTCAGGGCACGGTCGGACAGCTGGAAAGGGCCACTCATGCCCCGCAGGGTACAGGCGGCCCGCACGGACAGGCGCGAGAGGTTTAGAAGCGGTACGTCAGGCCCAGGCGCAGGGTGGGGGAGGGCAGCGCGAAATCCTCCGCGGGCCGCGCGGGCTGGCCGGGCTGGGGGGCTGGCCGGCTGCCGATCGCCTCTCGCAGCACCGTGTAGCGCACGCCGCCCTCGACGAAGAAGCCCAGATCGGGGCGCGTGCGGCTGCGGTACCCGGCGACCGCCCCAGCGCGCCAGCCACCCCTGCCCGTCACCACCACCCCGGCAGACGGCCCGCCGTACCAGCCGGTATCGGCGCGGCTGAACAGCAGGTCGGCACTCAGGATGGCGGCCACAGTGGCGTCCACACCCACGCGCGGCGTGACGGTCAGGGCGCCCACCTGCCCCACCGGAGCGGAAACCGACACCTGAACGACCGGGAGGATGGTTTCCAGCCCCAGCCCCGCCCAGACGGTGGGTCGCTCACGGGTGTCGGCGGCTGCGGTCTGCGCCGCCGCGAGGCTGCCGGTAAGGGGCAGCAGGGTCGCCAGGGTGGCCTTCAGTAAAGACGTTTTCAGGATTCTCATACTGCGGCCATTCTAGCCACGCGTCTGGACTGTGGGCGCCGCACACGAGGCGGCGGGAGCCACGCTGCCGTGACCCCCGCCGCGCCCGGACGGACGTTCAGTGCAGCAGGCCGATGGACCGGGCGCGGCTGACGGCCTCGGTGCGGTCCCCGGCGTCCAGCTTGGCGTACAGGCGCGCCAGGTGGTCCTTGACGGTGTCGGGGCTGACGCCCAGGTTCTTGGCGATCTCCTTGTTGCTGTAGCCCTGGGCCAGCAGGGGCAGCACCTCGGATTCGCGGGGCGTCAGGCGGGGTACGTCCACGTGCGGCAGGCGGTCCACGTCGGGGTTCGCCACGATGTCGCGCAGCTGCCGCGCCAGGCTTTCCGGGTCGGTCTCCTTGCTGACGTACCCGCGCGCTCCGGCGGCGCGGGCGGCCTGCACGATGGCGGGCTCGGCGAAGGTGGTGATCAGGACGCTGACCAGCCGGGGGTTGCTCTGGCGCAGGCGTTCGCAGACCTCGATGCCGGTCATGCCGGGCATCTTGACGTCCAGCAGCGCGGCGTCGGGTTGCAGGGCGCGGCAGGCTTCCAGGGCGGCCAGTCCGTCGCTCGCCTCGGCCACCACGTCGAATCCCTGGTGAATGAGTGCGTATTTCAGGCCCATGCGGAACAGGGGGTGGTCGTCGGCGATCACGAGTCTCATGGTGTTACCTCCGGAAGTTCGAGGGTGAAGCGGGTCAGGTCGGCGGGCGGAACGGACGGATCAGGGTCGGGCGGCTGGCCCGGTGGAGCGCGGTCGTAGTGCAGGCCGCCCCCGTGCGCCTCGGCGATGCGGCGCACGATGAACAGTCCCAGGCCGGCGGTTCCGGCGGTGTACTGCTGCCCGGCGATGGTGGTGGGCTGGGCGTTGAACGGCTGCGCGAGCGTGTCGAGCGGCGCGGGCAGGCCGGGGCCGTCGTCGGTGACCTCGATGCCGCGCGGCGTGACCGTCAGTTCGACGTGCGTGCGGGCGTACCGCAGGGCGTTCACGGCGAGGTTCGTGACGGCCCGGTCGAGGACGGTGGGGTCCGCGCCGGCGTACCCGTGCCCGCTGACGGTCAGGGTCCGGCCGGTCGCCTGCGGGGCGAGCCGCGCGGCGACGTTGTCCACGAGGGCGCGTAGGTCGGTCGGAACGAGGTGCACGGTCACGTCTTCCTGCTCGAAGCGGTGCGCGTCGGCCATCTGCTGCACCAGCGCCAGCAGCCGCGTCGTTTCCGCCTGGATCTGGTCGCCGACCGCGCGGCGTTCCTCCTCGGGGAGCGGCAGGGTGGTCAGGGCGCGGGTGAGGTGGCCGGTGGCGATCAGCGGCGTCTTCAGGTCGTGGACCAGCGTGGCCATGAAGGCGTTGCGGCGGCCCTGTTCGGTGCCGAGTCGGTCCAGCAGGCCGCTGAACGCGCCGCGCAGCGCGAGGATCTCGCTGGGGTCATCCGGGTGCGGTTGCGTGAAGTCGCCGCGTTCGACCTCGTTCTGAAGGCGGCTGACCGCGCGTAGCAGCGTGCCGCTCAGGACGTAGCCGACCAGGGCGCACAGGCTGCCCACGATCAGCATCCAGGCGAGCAGGGTGCTGGTCGGGACGCTGGGGCGGGCGGTGACGGTCAGGACCACGTTCGGCAGGAACGCCAGCATGAAGATCACCAGCGTGAACTGCGCGCGCAGGGTGCTGCGGCCCAGCGCCCCGCGCCGGGTGGCGGGGGCGGTCGGGGCAGTTGAGGCGCGGCTCATGGATCTCAGCGTACGGACTGCGGTCTGACAGAAAACTCACGCCCGTGGGGGGCCGCGCGGGTCTGTCAACCCCCCACCCCCGTCAGTTGCCCCCGGCAGAACCGTGAGGGAGCAGAAGGGAAGCAATCATTCACGAACGGGCAAAATCGTGAATACTTTCACTAATGGTCGACAAGAAAGAGGGGAGCGGGTCACCCCACCCCCCGTCCGTTCAGGCCTGGGGCTGCTGCAGCTGCGGGCCGCCCTGCGCCACGTAGCCTTCCAGGGTCGCGTAGTCGTCCTGGAAGTGCATCAGCACGCCGCCGAACAGCGTGTCGAAGGTCTCCTGGGGCATCTCGGCCAGGGTGGGGTAGAAGCCCACGTACTCCAGCCACACGTTGCCGTCCGCGTCAATGGAACGCGCGAAGGCCCGCTCGCGGTTGCGGTCGTTGAGCATGTTCACGACCTCGTTGCGGCGGTCGTTGTACTGCTTCTGGGTCACGCAGGTCACTTCCAGACGGCTGGTGTTGTTCGGGCCGTCGTTCACGCTGACCAGCACGGCCGCGTCGCCCATCTCGAAGCGCCAGCCCATGCGGATGAACCGCTGGCCGTTGTTCTCTTCCATGTCCAGCTGAACTTCTTTCTCCTTGAGATACTTCGCAAGGGTATCCAGCGTCAGCAGAGCCGTTTCCATCGTCATTGAAACCATCCTCCTCGGTGGGTGAAGCACATCAGTGAAATCTGTCTGTGGTTGAAACCCGGCCGATTCTAACACCCCCGGCCACAGGCGCGCGCTTCAGGGTCGGCTCAGCACGCTCAGGGTCACGGGCGCGACCCCCTCGCTCAGGATGCCCAGCGCCGCCGCCGCCTCGTCCGACAGGTCGATCACCCGCGACGCCACCCCGAACGGCCCCCGGTCGTTGATCAGCACGTCCACGCTGCGGCCCGTCCGGGCGTGCGTGACCCGCACCCACGTCCCGAACGGCAGCGTCAGGTGCGCGGCCGTCATGACGGTCCGCGCGTCCCGGCGCCCCCCGTAGTACACCGCCTGCCCCTGCTGGAAGACCGCGTCGGCCGCGCCCACCCCGGTGGCCCGCACGGTCGCCACCTGCCCCGCCCGCTGCGCCGGCGCCTGGGCCGGGACCTGGGCCGCGCGCCCGTCCGGCACGTTCAGCACGTCACCCGGCCGGATCGCCGCGCCCTGCCCGCGGTTCAGGTCCAGCAGCGCCTGCACGCTCACGCCGTGCGCCCGCGCGATCTCCCACAGGGTGTCGCCGGCCTGCACGCGGTACGAACCGGCCTGCGCCGATCCCAGCACGGCGGTCAGCGCGACGGCCGCCAGGACCGCGCCGGGACGCCTCACACGGCCTCCTTCTCGCTGCGGCTCAGGACCTCGTGGCCGTCCTCGGTGACCAGCACCAGATCCTCGATCCGCACGCCGCCCACGTCCGGCAGGTACGCGCCGGGTTCGACGGTCACGATCATGCCGGGCCGCAGCACGTCCTCGCTGCTGCCGCGCAGGCTGGGACCCTCGTGGACCATCAGGCCCACCCCGTGCCCCAGCGAGTGCGCGAACGCCTCGCCCAGGCCGTGCCCGGTCAGGATGTCGCGCGCCAGGGCGTCCAGGTCCGCGCCGCGCACGCCGGGGCGCACCGCCCGCACCGCCGCCTCTTCGGCCTCCAGCACCGCGCGGTACACGCGGGCCATCTCGGGGCTGGGGGTGCCCACCGCGACCGTGCGGGTCATGTCGCTGTTGTACCCGTTCAGGCGCGCGCCCATGTCCACCGTGACCAGTTCGCCGTCCCCGATCACGCGGTCCGACGCCACGCCGTGCGGCAGCGCGCCGCGCGGCCCGCTCGCCACGATGATCTCGAAGGCACTCTCGGCCCCGACGCGGCGCAGCAGCGACTCGATCTCCAGCGCCACGTCCAGTTCGCGCACGCCCGCGCGGATCATGGGCCGCACCTGCGCGAATACCCGGTCGGCGAGCGCCTGCGCGTCCCGCACGGCCTGCACCTCGTCCGGCGTCTTGACCATCCGCAGGTCCGAGAGCAGCCCGGCCGTGCCCACCAGCGTCGCCTGCGGCCAATAGGTCCGCAGCTGCTCCAGTTCGGCCACGGTCAGGCTCTCGGCCTCAAAGCCCACGCGCAGGCCCGCGAGGCCCGGCGCGGCGTGCTCCAGCGTGGCGGGCGGCCGCGCAATGAATGTCGGCACGCGCGACTCCTGCGCCGCCTGCACCGTGTACCGCGCGTCGGTGTACAGCGTCGCGTCCTGCGGCGTGACCAGCACCTTCCCGTCCTTGCCGCTCGTGAACCCGCTCAGGTACCGCACGTTCGCCGCGTCGCTGATCCACAGGGCGTCCACTCCGGCGCGGCCCATGGCGGCCCGCAACTGCTCCAGTTGACTCATGAACGGCAAAGTAACACGCGCCCCCCCGGTCCGTCTGCCGCCCCCCGCCCCCCACGCCCGCGTGACCGGCCCCCCGGAAAGGCGGTACAGTGCGCGGAATCCAGCCTTCAGACCCGCCTCGCCTGTCCCCGCACCGGAGACAGTGTGAACGGGATTACCTGTCATGCGCTTATACTCGTTTATCGGGACAATCGACACGGCCTTTTCAGGTCTGGTAACACCCCCAAGGAGGGATCACCGTGAAACTTCACGAGTATCAGGGTAAGGAAATTCTGCGCCAGTTCGGCGTCAACGTTCAGGACGGCAAGGTCGCCCGCACCCCCGACGAGGTGCGCGCCATCGCCCGCGAGTACGGTCAGCCCGTCGTCGTCAAGGCCCAGGTTCACGTGGGCGGACGCGGCAAGGCCGGCGGCGTGAAATTCAGCCCCACCGAAGACAAAGCCTTCGAGAACGGCGAGAAGATCCTCGGCATGGACATCAAGGGCCTGACCGTCAACAAGGTTCTCGTTACCAAGGCCGTCGACATCGACGCCGGCGTCGAGTACTACGTCGGCATGATCGTCGACCGCAACGTCCAGAGTTACACCCTGATGGCCAGCGCCGAGGGCGGCATGGAAATCGAGGAAGTGGCCGCCGCCACCCCCGAGAAGATCATCAAGCACCGCGTCGACCCGGTCACGGGCCTGCGCCCCTACGAGGCGCGCGAGGTGGCCATCAAGGCCGGCTTCAAGGGCAACCTGAACAAGATCGCCGACATGATGGTCAAGATGAGCGAGGCCGCCCTGAAGCGTGACGCCGTGCTCGTCGAGATCAACCCGCTGTTCGTCGGTCCCGACGGCATCCCGCTCGCGCTGGACACCAAGTTCGAGATCGACGACAACGCCATGTACCGCCACGCCGACCTGGCCGACTGGCGCGAACTGGAAGCCGAGCACCCCCTCGAGATTGAGGCCAGCAAGTACGGCTTCGCGTACGTGAAACTCGACGACGGCAACGTCGGCGTGCTGGGCAACGGTGCGGGCATCGTGATGACCAGCCTCGACGTGGTCAACCGCGCCGGCGCCAAACCCGCCAACTTCCTCGACATCGGCGGCGGCGCCAAGGCCGAGATCGTGTACAACGCGGTCAAACTGGTCAGCAAGGACACCGACGTCAAGGCCATCTTCATCAACATCTTCGGCGGCATCACCCGCGCCGACGAGGTCGCCAAGGGCGTCATCCAGGCCCTGAACGACGGCATCCTGACCAAGCCCGTGCGCATGCGCATCGCCGGCACGGCCGAGGACGAAGCCAAGGCGCTGCTCGCCGAAGTGGGCAGCCCCCTGATCCAGATGTACCCCACCATGTTCGAGGCCGCCGACGAGGCCGCCAAGGACGCCAACGCCGCGGAGGGCAAGTAATGGGCATTCTCGTTGACAACAACAGCCGCGTGATCGTGCAGGGCATGACCGGCCGCGAAGGTGCGAGCCACAGCCGCGCCATGAAGGAATTCGGCACGCAGGTCGTCGCGGGCGTCACGCCCGGCAAGGGCGGCACCGACTTCGAAGGCTGGCCCGTGTACAACAGCGTCGCCGAGGCGAAAGCCGCGCACGACGCGAACGTCAGCATCATCTTCGTGCCGCCCGCCGGCGCCGCCGACGCCGTGCTGGAAGCCGCGCACGCCGGTATGCCCCTGATCGTCCTGATCACCGAGGGCGTGCCCACCGTCGACATGATGAAGGCCGTGCAGGAAGTCAAGACGCTCGACGCGCTCAACCGCGCCGAGGGCGGTCAGGGCATCCGACTGATCGGCGGCAACTGCCCCGGTCTGGTCACCAACGGCCAGGCGAAAGTCGGCATCATGCCGAACAAGATCTACACCAACCCCGGCCGCATCGGCCTGATCAGCCGCTCCGGCACCCTCACCTACGAGGCCGCCAAACTGCTGAACGACGCCGGCATGGGCACCAGCACCACCGTCGGCATCGGCGGCGACCCCGTGATCGGCACGACCTTCGCGGACGTGCTGCCCCTGTTCGAGGCTGACCCCGACACCGACGCCATCGTCGTGATCGGCGAGATCGGCGGCGCGGACGAGGAAGCGGCCGCCGAGTACATCGCCCAGCACATGAAGAAGCCCGTCGTGGCCTTCATCAGCGGCCGCAGCGCGCCCAAGGGCAAGCGCATGGGCCACGCCGGCGCGATCATCATGGGCGACGTGGGCACCCCGGAAAGCAAGCTGGCCGCCTTCGCCGCCGCGAACGTCCCGGTCGCCGACACCATGCCCGAGATCATCGACATGGTCAAGGCTGCCCTGAACAAGTAATACGGACTCCGATTGAATGGGCTGCACAGCCCGTTCAATCCGAGCGGATGCGAGTGGGAGAGAAACGGGTTCCGGACGTGGAGCCGGCAATCCGGTGCCGTTCCGGATTGTCGGCGAAACAAACGGAATCCGTATAAATTCCCGCCCTGCGGCCCGGCTCACCCCAGCGGTGGGCCGGGCCGTTCCGTGCGATGTGGGTCACATGAACGGCCCGTTGACCTGCGGTCACACCCGCGTCAGCCTCGCGCGTACACTGGGGGCATGAAGCTGCGACGCATCCTGACCACCACCACTGCCCTGCTGTGCGCCGGGTCGGCGTCGGGTCTGACCATTCGCGGCGCCGTGGAGGGCGGCGGGGACGACCTGCGCGTGGCGGGGTTCGTCGTGTCGCCCTTCGGGCAGGTCACGGAGGAGGTCAGTAGCGTGCCGGTCGAGGGCGGCCGGTTCGTGTTGGAGCTTCCCACCACCGCCCCGACCGCGCGGGCGCAGGTGGACCTGACGCCGCAGAACGTCACGTGGCCCGGCGTGATCGACCCGGTGTCCGTGTCCACGCAGGCGCGGGTGGCCGAGATGAAGTTCTTCGTGTACCGCGACCTGAACCGCAACGGCCGCCGCGACGAGGGCGAGGCGCTGCGCGACGTGATGCCGAACGTGGACCGCGCCACGCTGTTCGTGGCCTGGGTGAACACCGACGTGACCGTCAAGGCCAGCAAGGGGTACGAGGCGACCCTGAAGCGCGGCTGGAACGCCCTGATCGTGGACGTGGGCCGCGCCGTGCGGGTGCAGCCGTTCTCGGATTCCACGGTCGTCACGGTACGTCTGGCCCGCTGAATACCCCTCCCGGATCGTGCCTCTGCCTGTGCCGGGCGGGGGCGCGGCCTCTGTATGGAGAGGGTGGGAGTCCAGGCACAGTGGGAGACGGACGACACCAGAATCCAATAAATCGGTCACGATCCGGTAGAATCGTGAAACTATTCACTTACTGACTTTTACCCCTTCCCATCCTGAGAGCAGAGAGACAGACTCCCCCTGCACACCCGCCTGGCGCAGCCCCGGAGCGGCCCCCGCCACCCCGGAGCCACCGGCCGTCAGACCGTCACGCCGAGGGCCGTACGCTCATAGGCCTGGATGTACTGCGGCACGATCCGGCTGGGATGGAAACGCCCCACCGCCGCCGCCCGGCCCGCCGCACCCATCTGCACGTACAGGTCACGGTTACGCAGGATGCGCAGCGCGGCGTCCGCCATGGCGTCCACGTCGCCCACGTCCGCCATGAAGCCGGTCACGCCCTGCTCCACGACCTCCGGAATACCGCCCGCGTTCGACGACACGACCGGCACCTCGCAACTCATGGCCTCCAGCGCCGCCAGACCGAAACTCTCCTGCCGGCTGGGCAGCAGGAACAGGTCGCTGATTCCCAGCACCGTCTCCACGTCCGGGAACGACCCCAGGAAGTGCGTGCGGCCGATCACGCCGAGCTGCTGCGCCAGCTCGAACACACGCGGCCGTTCCGGACCGTCCCCGATCATCAGCAGGCGCGCCGGAATCTCGCTCGCCACGCGCGCAAACACCTGCACCACGTCCTCCGGGCGTTTCACCGGCCGGAAGTTGCTGACATGCACCAGCAGCGCCTCGTCCGGATGCGCGAACCGCGCCCGCACCGCCGGGTCCGTCACCCGCACGAAGCGTTCACTGTCCACGAAGTTATGAATCACCTCAATCTCCCGCTCCACGCCGAACACTTCTTTGGTGTGCTGCGCGAGGTAACTGGACACCGCCGTCACGTGATCGCTCTTCTCGATGGCGTGCCGGGTCGTGTGCCGGAACGCCGGCTCCATGCCCACCAGCGTGACGTCCGTGCCGTGCAGGGTGGTCATCACGCGCGAGCGGCCCGTGATGGCCCGCGCGTGAATGGCGGCCGTGGCGTGCGGAATGGCGTAGTGCGCGTGCGACAGCTCCACGCCCTGCTCGAGAATCACCTCGGTCAGGGTGTTCGCGGCCGCCAGTTCCGGGTACGGCTGATCGAACAACGCGTACGCATAGGCACTCACCTGATGAAAGTACGGGCCGCGCATACCGCCCTGCCCCCCCAGCCGGAACGGCTGAGCCGACCCCACGAAATGAACCTCATGCCCCGCGCGGGCCACCTGCAAGCCCAGTTCGGTCGCCACCACACCCGACCCGCCCGCGCTGGCGTGACACAGCACCGCGACCTTCATGCCCGCCACCCGCGAATTCCACTGCTGTCAACCTGGTTCATGACTGCGGAGTATAGAGGCCCGGCGTCATGGAAAAAGTCGCTCCCGGTGCCATTCGGCGCCCCGCCCGGCAACCTTGCGGAACCCTGACAATCCCGTGTATGAAGACGCCCCGCCCCCGCCAAGACGAAAAAATCACAGTGAGCGCTTCCTGAAACGCTTACAACACACTCATATGATTGCCGTCGTCACCGACTCGACCTGCGACCTGCACCCCGACAGCGCCCGGCAACTCGGCATTCATGTCGTTCCGCTTCAGGTCCACATGCGCGACCGGACCCTCCTGGACTGGCAGGAAGTGGACCCGGACGCCGTGTACGACCACCTGCGCGCCGGCGGGACCGTCACCACCTCGCCCGTACCGGCCGACACCTTCGCCGCCCGGTACCGTGAACTGCTCGCCACGCACGACCAGATCATCAGCATCCACCTGTCCGGCAAACTCTCCGAAACGGTCCGTCACGCCCGGCAGGCCGCCGAGAGCACCGGCGAGAGCAGCCGCATTCACGTCGTGGACAGCGAACTGGCCTGCGGACCCCTCGCCGAGGTCGTCATGGCCGCCCGCGACGCCGTCCAGGCCGGCGCGGACCTCCAGGCAGCCGCGCAGGCCGTCCACACGACCCGCAGCCTCATGCACTCGGAACTCAGCGTCGCCACGCTCGACTACCTGCGCCGCAGCGGCCGCATCGGACGCGCCCAGGCCTTCATCGGAAGCGTCCTGGGCGTGCGCCCCATCCTGAACTTCGACGCCGGACAACTGAAAGCCGTCCGCCGCGCCCGCGTCGATCAGGCAGCCGGCGACATGCTCGGCAACCTGCGCGAACGCTTCGGCACCCGCCCCCTGAGCGTCACCATCATGCACGCCGGACGCGACACCACCCGCATCAACGCCCTGCGCGAAGCGATGACCGCCAGCGGCCTGAACGTCCAGAAGGGCCGCGTGCAACTCATGGGCCCCGTCATCGGCGCGCACGTCGGCCCCGGCGCCTACGGCTTCAGCGTCCTGCCGCTCGACGGCTGAGCCCAAGGCAGAAGGCAGAAGGCAGAAGGCAGAAGGCAGAAGGCAGAAGGCAGAAGGCAGAAGGCAGAAGGCAGAAGGCAGAAGGCAGAAGGCAGAAGGCAGAAGGCAGAAGGCAGAAGGCAGAAGGCAGAAGGCAGAGCCGCGTCACGACTGGACGCGGCTCTGCCTTCAATCGGAGTCGGGATCAGTTGTGGCTGACCGTCTCCAGGCGTTCCAGGTAGGCCTTCCCGCCTTCCACGTCCGCCTCGAAGCCGCTGCCTGCGCCGAACACCAGCGTCTCGGCCAGGGTCTCGCTGGTCAGGTATTCCTGCCAGGCTTCGGCGGCCTCGCGGGCGTCGCCGCTGAGGTCCAGGTGCAGGGCGATGCGGTCCTGCACCTCGAAGCCGGCCTTCTTGCGGGCGTCCTGCACGCCGCGCACGAGGTCGCGGGCAAGGCCCTCGAGTTCCAGTTCGCGGGTGAGGGTGGTGTCGAAGGCGACGAGGTATCCGGCTTCCTCCTGCGCGGCGAAGCCTTCGGGGGACTGGGCGTCCACGAGGACCTCGTCCGGCCCGAGTTCGAAGCGTTCACCGGTGGGGGCCACGACCTCGAACTGCTTGCCGTCGCGGACGAAGCGGGCGACCTCGCTGGAGTCAGCGGCGGCCAGCGCGGCGCGGACCTGCGGGACGGCCTTCCCGAACTTCTTGCCCAGCACCGGGAGGTTGGGGCGCAGCACGTAACTGACGAGTTCCGTGAACTGGTCGATCAGTTCGACCTCCTTGACGTTCAGTTCCTCCTTGATCTGCTCGGCGAAGCGGCCCAGCGCCTGGGTCTGCTCGGCGGTGCGGGCGCGCACCATGACCTTCGGGAGCGGCTGACGCTGACGCATGCCGGTCTGTCCGCGCACGGCGCGGCCCAGGCTCACGACGCGCAGCACGGCGTCCATCTCCGCGACCAGTACGGGCGCGGCGACGGCCTCGTCCACGGTCGGCCAGGAGGTCAGGTGGACGCTGTCCGGCGCCTGCGGGTCCAGGGGCCGCACGAGGTTCTGGTACAGCGTCTCGGCCAGGAACGGCGTGAACGGCGCGGTCAGTTTCGTGACCGTGACGAGCGCGGTGTGCAGCGTGGCGTAGGCGTTGTGGTCGGCGCCGTCGTCGCCGGCCCAGAAGCGGCGGCGGTTGCGGCGCACGTACCAGTTGCTCAGGTCCTCGGTCACGAAGTCCTGCAGGGCGCGGCTGGCCCCGGTCGGGTCGTAGTTCTCCAGCGCGCCCGTGACGGTGGCGGTCAGGGCCTGCACCTTGGCGAGCAGCCAGCGGTCCACCTCGGGGCGCTGATCGGCGGGCGCGGCGGCCTTCAGGTCCGGCTGGTCCAGGTTGGCGTACAGCACGAAGAACGAGTAGGTGTTCCACAGCGTCAGGAAGTAGCTGCGGAACGCCTCGCCGACGAGGTTCATGCCGAAGCGGCGGCTCAGTTCGGGCGGCGCGCTGACGTACATGTACCAGCGGGCGGCGTCCGCGCCGTACTGCTCGAACACGTCCCAGGGGTTCACGACGTTCCCCTTGCTCTTGCTCATCTTCGCGCCCTTCTCGTCCAGGATGTGCCCGGAGCAGATGACGCTCTTGTACGCCACGGAATCGAACACCATCGTGCCGATCTGGTGCAGGGAGTTGAACCAGCCGCGCGTCTGGTCGATGGCCTCCGCGATGAAGTCCGCCGGGAAGCCCCCGTTCTCGAACTTCTCCCTGTTCTCGAAGGGGTAGTGGTGCTGCGCGAACGGCATGGAGCCGCTGTCGTACCAGACGTCCATCACGTACGGCACGCGCCGGAAGGTCTTCCCATCCGCCTCGAAGGTGATGTCGTCCACGAACGGGCGGTGCGGGTCGAAGTCCGGGCCCGTCAGTTCGGGGCGGCCACTCAGTTCGGCCAGTTCGGCGTAACTGCCGACCACGCGGTACTCGCCGTCCTCGGCCTCCCACACGGGCAGCGGCGTGCCCCAGTAGCGGTTGCGCGAGAGGTTCCAGTCGATCAGGTTCTCCAGCCACCCGCCGTACCGGCCGTTGCGGATGTGCGCGGGGTGCCAGTCGATCGTCTGGTTCAGTTCGATCAGGCGCTCCTTCAGGCGGGTGTTGTTCAGGTACCAGCTCTCGGTGGCGTAGTACATCAGCGGCGTGCCGCAGCGCCAGCAGTGCGGGTAGGCGTGCAGGAAGTTCTTTTCCTTCCACATCAGGCCGCGCGCGCGCAGGTCCCGGACGATCTCGGTGTTCGCGTCGCGGAAGAACACGCCCTGCCACGGGCCGAAGCGGTGCTTGCCCTCGCCGTCCACCCCCACGATCACCGGGAAGCCGTAGTTGCGGGCCAGACGCATGTCGTCCTCACCGAACGCGGGCGCGGTGTGCACGATGCCGGTGCCGTCACTGTCGGACACGTAGGTGTCCAGGCCGGACATCCACACGGGCTTGCCCTCACCTTCGGCCTCGTACGCTTCGGTGAAGAGCGGCTGGTACGCTACCCGTTCCAGTTCGCTGCCCCTGAACGTTTGGACGACCTCGGCGTCCTCGCCCAGCACCTCGTCCTTCAGGCTGGCGGCCAGGATCAGCACCGCGCCGTCCCTGTCGCGCGCGGCCACGTACTCGAAGTCCGGGTGGATGGCGACGCCCACGTTGTACGGCAGCGTCCAGGGCGTGGTCGTCCACACCAGGAACGCCGCGCCGTCCTCCAGGCCCAGGCGGGCCGGGTCGGTCAGGCGGAACGGCACGTACACGCTGGGGTCCTGGATGTCCTTGTAGCCCTCGCTGACCTCGGCGTTGCTCAGGGTCGTGCCGTCCTTGGGGCAGTACGGCGCGACGCGGAAGCCCTTGTACAGCAGGCCCTTCTCATTCAGGTTCTTGACGCTCCACCACACGCTCTCGATGTAGTCCTTGTGCAGCGTCATGTAAGCGTCGTCCAGATCCACCCAGTAGCCCATGCGCTCGGTGAACCGGCGCCACTCGGCCTCGTACTCGAACACGCTGGCGCGGCACTCGGCGTTGAACTTGTCGATGCCGTACGCCTCGACCTCGCGTTTGCTGTTCAGGCCGAGTTTCTTCTCGACACCCAGCTCGACCGGCAGGCCGTGCGTGTCCCAGCCGGCCTTGCGGGGCACGTGGAAGCCCTGCATGGTCCGGAAGCGCGGGAAGAGGTCCTTGAAGGAGCGGGCCTGGACGTGGTGCACGCCGGGCTGGCCGTTCGCGGTGGGCGGGCCCTCGAAGAACGTGAAGACGGGGCCGCCCTGGGTCTGTTCCAGTGAGCGTTCGAACACGCGTTCGCGTTTCCAGAAGTCGAGGATGCCCTGTTCCAGCGCGGGGAAGTTCGGGTTGCCCTGCACGGGCGTGAAGAGGGTCTTCTTGTCGGTGGTCATGTGATCTCCGGGTGGGTGGTGAGGGTCGTGATGGGTCGGGCGTCGGAGGCGGGGGTCACCCGCGTCCGAATGGGCGGCCTGGGCCGGGCGGGGCAGAGGGGCGTCGGGTGGGCCAGTCGGGTGCGGTGGATTCGGCTGCGGGGCATGGTCACCTCCGGCGGGGGCGGGTCAGGGAACGGAAAGAGGGGGCGGCTAGTCGACGATGAACAGCGTGGCTCCCACGGCGGTGCTCGACCGGTGCGGTTCGGCGTGGTCGGCCACCTGATACGACTCGCCGGGCCGCAGCGTGAAGGTGCGCCCGTCGGCCAGTTCGGTGTCCAGCTGCCCGGCCAGCACGAGCAGGACGTGGCCCTTCTCGCACCAGTGGTCGGCCCGGTACCCCGGCGAGTACTCGACCATCCGCACGCGGACTGGTCCACCCGGCCCGGCCCCGAACTGCCGGGTGCGCCACACGGCCATGCCGCTTTCGCCGGGGTGTTCGGTGGCGGGCACGTCGGCCCAGGTGGTCACGCCGAAGGGAATGTCGGTCAGTTGCACGGCTCGGTCCTCCGGGGAACGGGAGAGGGGCGGCGGGTCACTCAGCGGACGACGGGGCAGAACGCTGCCTCGTGTGCTGGGACGCGCCGCCCGGAGTCCGGAGCGGGGGCGTGGTACCACCCAACTTCACCGCCCGTCAGTGGGGGGCGGTCTTCATTGCAGGTCCCTCTGCCGGGGGGTGACCGGACGGTTCTACTCGGCCCCGCCAGGGGGGCGTTTCTTCCGTCAGCGCGGGAGGTGATCTTCGGCGTTCGCGGCTGGCGTCAGGCTCTCACCGTCCCTGACTCGCTCCCGCTGCCCTGCGTGGCCTACTGTCCTCACGTTCGCTTCGTGGTTGTCTCACCCCGCTCGGGGGCTGCGCTCATGGTAGGGCGGCAGGCTACGTCGGTCAACGTGTGCGGTCCGCGCCGCCCACCCGGAGTATGCTGAGGTCCGCTCCTTCCCCCTTCCATTCCCTCCTCTCGAAGCGGCCCGCACGTCCCCCGTGAGCCTGCAGGTGTTTACAATGACTGCCAGGGAGAACCTTAATGAAACTCTGTAGCCACAACCTTGACCACCGGCCACGCGCGCCGATTCCGGCCGCCGGGCGCGAGGTCCAGCAGTGACGGACCCCGCCCTGAACAGCCTGCCGTACCATGAACTGCAGCAGAAGATCCTGCCCGAACTGCACCTGATCGCCGCCGGGTACGGCATCGAGAACTACCGCAAACTGAAAAAGGACGCCCTGGCGCTCGCCATCATGGAGCACCAGGCGGACGCCGAAGGGCAGCTGCTCGCGCGCGGATTCCTGGAAATCAGCGCCGACGGGTACGGCTTCCTGCAGGCCGACCTGCTCGACCCGAACAGCCGCACCGTGCTGATCACCGCCGGCCTGATCAAGCAGTTCCACCTGCGCACCGGTGACGAGATCATCGGCCGGGCCCGCAAACCCCGCGAGAACGAACGCTTCGGGTCGCTCGTGCAGGTGGAAGCCGTGAACGGCCTGGACCCCGAAACGGCCCGCCGCCGCCCCCGCTTCGATGACCTGACCCCCACCTTCCCGGACGCGCAACTGGTCCTGGAAGACCCCACCATGGACGACGGCCTGAGCCTGCGCGTCGTGGACCTGCTCGTGCCCATCGGGCGGGGTCAGCGCGCCCTGATCGTCGCGCCGCCCAAGGCCGGTAAGACCAGCCTGCTGAAGAAGATCGCGAACTCCATCGTCAAGAACTACCCGGACGTGACCGTCATGGTCCTGCTGGTCGACGAGCGCCCCGAGGAGGTCACGGACTTCCGCGAGAGCGTGCAGGGCGCGCAGGTCATCGCCAGCACCTTCGACGAGCCGCCCCAGCATCACGTGCGCGTCGCGGAGTTCGTGCACGAACGCGCCCGCCGCATCGTGGAGGAGGGCGGGCACGTGGTGATCCTGCTGGATTCCATCACGCGACTGGCGCGCGCGAACAACCTCGTCACCCCGCCCACCGGACGCACCCTGTCCGGCGGTCTGGACAGCAACGCGCTGCACTGGCCCAAGCGTTTCCTGGGCGCGGCCCGCAACATCCGCGAGGGCGGCAGCCTGACCATCCTGGCGACCGCCCTGGTGGAGACCGGCAGCCGCATGGACGACGTGATCTTCGAGGAATTCAAGGGCACCGGCAACGCGGAACTCGTGCTGTCGCGCCGCCTCGAGGAACGCCGGATCTTCCCGGCGCTGGACATCCTGAAGTCCGGCACGCGCCGCGAGGAACTGCTGCTGCAGCCCGAAGTCCTGAAGAAGATGTGGCTGCTGCGCAAGGTCATCAGCGACATGGACCCGGCGGACGCCATGGAAATGCTGCTGTCCCGCATGGGAAAAACCCGGAACAACGTCGAATTCCTGCAGGGCCTCGCCGGCGGTTGACGTTGTCTATTCTCGATTCTGGAGTTCACACTTGCCCTTCCTTCCTTCCCGCGGCCTGACCTTCCGGGCCGCCGTGACGGCCGCGCTGCTGCTGGTCCCCCAGGCCGGCGCGCAGCAGGCCACGCCCCTCGAACAGCTCACCGCGCCGCTGCAACCGAACCTGCAGGTCCCGGCGGACCTCGTCCTGGACCGCATGCCGGTCCGGAACCTGGAGGTCGTCACGGACGGCCGCACCGCCGCCGGGAGCCTCGCGCGGCGTTACGGCGTCGCGCCCGGCGCGGTGCGCCTGCTGGACCGCCGCGACGGACTGCGCCTGTTCCGGGTGCAGTTGCCGCAGCGTGAAACGGCCCGGCAGCCGCAGCGTCCCGCGTCCGTCCGCACGTACGTCGTGCGGGCCGGCGACACCATGGGCCGCGTGGCGAACCGCTTCGGCCTGAGCCTGGTGGACCTGCTGAGCGCCAACCTGGACCGCACCAGCCTGGACGACCTGCCGGTCGGTTCGACCCTGAACGTCCCGACCGGCCAGCCGGGCCTGCTGGTCCGCATCAAGCCGGGCCAGTCGGCGCTGTCCCTGATCGCCGGGTACGGCGCGGACCTCGTGGCGACCGCCCGCGCCAACGACGTGCTGCCCACCGAGTTGCAGGTCGGGGACGAACTGCTGCTGCCGGGCATCCGCGCCGAGAACTTCGCGCAGACCCTCGCGGAGAAACGCGAGGCCGAACGTCAGGCGCAGCTCGCGCGGGAACGGCAGCAGAAGTACGAACGGTACCTCGCCTGGAAGAAGCAGAAGGAACGCGAACGCCTCGAGGAGAAGTACGCGGCGCAGGCCCGTTACGAGAAGTACCTCGCGTGGAAGAACAGCCCGGAACGCCGCGCGCAGGTGGAAGCCTACGAACGTCAGGCGCAGTACGAGGCGGCGCAGGCCGCCGCCCGCACCCGGCAGGCCACGGCGGCCCAGGCGTCACGGGCGGCCGTCACGGCGGCCAGTTCCGGCAGCGTCCGCTCCGGACTGGCGTGGCCCATGCGGTCCTACCGCCTGACCAGCCGCTACGGTGAGCGCGACATCGCCTTCCACCGGCAGTTCTTCCACGGTGGGATCGACCTGGCCGCGCCGTACGGCACGCCGATCTACGCGTCGGCGGCCGGGACGGTCACGCAGAGCGGGTACGGCGCGTTCGGCCTGAACGTCTGGACGACCGGCGGGGACTCCACGCTGATCTACGGGCACATGAGCCGCGCGGCCGTGTCGGTCGGCCAGCGGGTCGAGCAGGGGCAACTGCTGGGTTACGTGGGCTGCACCGGCGTGTGTACCGGCCCGCACCTGCACTTTGAGGTCCGGATCGGCGGAGAGACCGTCAACCCGCTGGGACTGCTGCCTTGACGTACCCCGGCGCGCGCCTGAACCTGCTCGTGGTGGACGACGAGGAGCAGATTCTCGAGCTGCTCGACCTGACCCTGACCATGCAGGGGTTTCACGTGTTCCCGGCCGCGAACGGTCCGGCCGCGCTGGATCAGCTGGCCCGTCACGCCGTGGACGTGATCGTCATGGACGTCCTGATGACTCCCTGGGACGGGTTCGACACGGTCCGCCGCATGTTCGACCGGCAGGGGGCGGCGTTGCCGCCGGTGGTGTTCCTGTCGGGGCTGGCGCGGCCGGCGGTCATGCCGGAACTGGGGGACGGCGTGATCAGCGAGTATGTCGTCAAGCCGTTCCGCCCGTCGCAGCTGGTCGAGGTGATCGAGCGGGCGTACCTGCGCGGCCAGCAGCGAGCTCCCTGATACCCACCCAGATCTGACCCCACCCAGTCTCTGAATCTGACCCTTTTTCTGGGGTCAGATTTCTTCTATGGTGCGGCCATGAGTGAAGTCACGACCGGAACCCCCGCCCTGAAACAGGGCTTTGCCGAGATGTTCAAGGGCGGCGTCATCATGGACGTCGTCACGGCCGAGCAGGCCCGCATCGCCGAGGCCGCCGGCGCGACCGCCGTCATGGCCCTCGAACGCGTCCCGGCCGACATCCGCAAGGACGGCGGCGTGGCCCGCATGAGCGACCCCAAGATGATCAAGGAGATCATCGGCGCCGTCAGCATTCCCGTCATGGCCAAGGTCCGCATCGGGCACATCGTGGAAGCGCAGATCCTCCAGGCGCTCGGCGTGGACTTCATCGACGAGTCCGAGGTTCTGACCCCCGCCGACGACCAGTTCCACATCCTGAAGACCGACTTCAAGGTGCCGTTCGTGTGCGGCGCCAAGAACCTCGGCGAGGCGCTGCGCCGCGTGGGCGAGGGCGCGAGCATGATCCGCACCAAGGGCGAGGCCGGCACCGGCAACGTCATCGAGGCCGTCCGTCACGCCCGCACCGTGCTCGGCGAGATCAAGCACATCCAGGCCCGCCCGGCCGAGGAACTCATGACCGTCGCCCGCGACCTCCAGGCGCCGTACGAGCTGGTGCGCTACGTGCACGAGCACGGCAAGCTGCCGGTCGTGAACTTTGCCGCCGGTGGGGTCGCCACGCCCGCCGACGCCGCCCTGATGATGCACCTGGGCCTGGACGGCGTGTTCGTCGGCAGCGGCATCTTCAAGAGCGACAACCCGGAGCGCCGCGCGCAGGCCATCGTGAAGGCCGTCACGCACTACCAGAACCCGGACGTGCTGGCCGAGATCAGCGAGGACCTGGGCGCCCCCATGACCGGCATCAACATCGACGACCTGATTCCGGCCGAGCGTCTCGCCAGCCGGGGCTGGTAAGCCGTGACGGCGCCCCGCATCGGCGTGCTGGCCCTGCAGGGCGCGTTCCGTGAGCACCGTCAGCGTCTGGAGGGTCTGGGCGCGGCGGTCACGGAGGTCCGGCTGGGCCGCGACCTGGGCGGCCTGTCCGGCCTGATCCTGCCGGGAGGGGAGAGCACCACCATGGCCCGCCTGATGACCGAGTACGACCTGTGGGAGCCCGTGCGGGCCTTCCACGCGGCGGGCGGGCACCTGTGGGGCACCTGCGCGGGCGCGATCCTGCTGTCCCGCGACGTGCAGGGCGCCCCCCCGCAGTTCGGGCGGCAGGACAGCCTGAACCTGCTGGACGTGACCGTGCAGCGTAACGCCTTCGGCCGGCAGATCGACTCGTTCACGACCGACCTGCCCGTGCGCGGCCTGGACGGCGCGTTCACGGCGGTGTTCATCCGCGCTCCGGCCTTCACCCGTGTCGGGGACGGCGTGGAGGTACTCGCCGAGTACGGCGGGCAGGCGGTGATGGTCCGTGCGGGCCGCGTGACTGCCAGCGCCTTCCACCCGGAACTGACCCCGGACGCCCGCCTGCACGAACTGTTCGTCCAGCGGTGCGCCGCGCCGGTCCCGCTGGCCTGATCCGCCTGGGCGGGGGCCGGGGGTGGAGTCCTGCGGGACGTCGCCCTTAGCCCCCTTTGACCCGCTTGCAGGATGGGGTCGATCAGGCGAATCATTATTTCACGATCTGGCAAAATCGTGAATCATTTCACTAGCATTAGTCACTCTCGATTCCATCCGCTGACGAACCGTAAGGTCATCGCAACACCCGGACCGCCCGACTCGCCTATGCTGCCCTCGTGAGTTCAAGCACCTTCAGGCAGGACGGCCGGTCCCTGCACGTCACCGCCAGCGGAAAGGGACCCCCCACCGTCCTGATCCACGGCCTGAGCGGCTCGCGCGGCTGGTGGCGGTACAACATCCCGGCGCTGCGGGCGCAGTCGCGGGTGTACTCGCTGGAACTCAGCGGGTACGGACACGCCCGCCGCCAGCGGTCCCTGAGCGTGCGCGACATGGCGGCGCTGGTGGCCGCCTGGATGGACGCCGAGGACCTGCGGAACGTCACGCTGGTCGGGCACTCCATGGGGGGGCACATCAGCATGCACGTCGGGGCGCTCGCCCCGGACCGCGTGCGGAACCTCGTGCTGGTGTGCGCCAGCGGCCTGCTGCGCTCGCGGGCGTACCGGGCGGCGCTGCACCTGCCGCACGCGGCCCTGATCGGCCGTAAACGGTTCCTGACGCGGGTCCTGACTGACGCCGTGCGGGCCGGACCGCTGAATCTGTGGCGCAACGCGGTGGACCTGCTGAACGACTCGGTGCAGGACAGCCTGCCGCTGATCCGGGCGCGCACGCTGATCATCTGGGGTGAGCGGGACGTGCTGGTGCCGCTCGCAGTGGGGGAGTTGCTGCACGGCGCGATTGCCGGTTCCCGCCTGGAAGTGGTCGAGCGGGCCGGGCACATCGTGATGGTGGACGCCCCGCAGCGATTTAACCGCCTGTTGCTGGACTTCATGGCGCAGGGCCCGGAAGGTCAGGGTACGGAGCGCCGTGGCTGACGGTCGTCCGCTGCTGCTGCCGGTGAACGGCCTGCTCACGCACGCCTGGATGCGCGGGGAGGGCCGCCCGCTGGTGATCGTGCCGGGCCTGGGCTGCGCGTCGTGGATGTACGCCCGGCTGGCGCGCGAACTGGCGCGGGAACGCCGGGTGTTCGTGTACGACCCGCCGGGCCACGGCGCCAGCGAGGGCCGCCGGGACTTCCCGGTGTGCATCTCGCACCTGACCGATCACCTCGCGGCGTGGCTGGAGGTCATGGACCTGGGCGGCGTGCCGCTGCTGGGCCACTCGCTGGGGGGGGAGGTCGTCATCGATCTCGCCGCGCGTTACCCGACGCTGGTGTCGGCCCTGATCGCCTGCGCGCCCACCGGCATCCCGGAGAACCCCAGCGTTCGGATGCAGCTGCTGCGGCTGCTGAGGGACCTGCCGCGCGAACGGCCGGGTCTGCTGGGGCCGGGCCTGCGCGCCTACCGCCGCAGTGGAGCGAGGCGGATGCTGAAACTCGCCCGCGACCAGGAGGCCCACATGACCGGCCCGCTGCTGGGGCAGGTGCGGGTGCCGACCCTGCTGCTCGACGGCCGCGCCGACCCGGTCATCCGTTCCTGGACGGTCCGGCGGATTCAGCAGGACCTGCCGGACGCCGTCGTGCGTGAGGTGCCGGGCGCGCCGCACGGACTGACCGACACGCACCCCAGGGCCGTGGCGAGCTTCACCCTGGACTTTCTGCGAAATCAGGGCCTCTGACGGGCAGGGGTTGGCTGATGGGCAATACCAGCCAATACTTTCACGAATCCGGCAAATCGTGAATGATTTCACTTCGTGCTATGTACTGAGACACTCATGATCGCAAAACCAGACACAGCAAGGGGGGCCTCCATCCGAAGCCCCCTTCTCAATGCCGTGCGGTTACTCGCTGGCCATGGCGACCGGATTGGCTGGCAGCGCGACTTCCAGGCCGACCTCGGCGAGCTGGGCCGCGTCGACGGGGGAGGGCGCCTGGGCCATCAGGTCCACGCCGCGGTTGTTTTTCGGGAAGGCGATGACCTCGCGGATGCTGCTGGCGCCGCTCATGACCATGATCAGTCGGTCGAAGCCCCAGGCGATCCCGCCGTGCGGGGGCGTGCCGTACTCGAGGGCGTCCATGAAGAACCCGAACTTGTCGCGGGCCTGCTCCTCGCTGAAGCCGATCGCGGCGAACATTTGCGCCTGCACGGCCGGGTCGTGGATACGGACGCTGCCTCCGCCGATCTCGAAGCCGTTCAGGACGAGGTCGTACGCCTGCGCGCGGATCTCGCCCTGACGATCCGTGCCGAACAGGGCCAGGTCGTCCGGGTGGGGGGCGGTGAAGGGGTGGTGCATGTACGTCCAGGTGCCGCTGTCCTCGTCGAATTCGAGTTGCGGGAAGTCCGTGACCCAGGAGATGTGGAACTGCGGGCCGCCGGCGGTCAGGTCGAACAGGTCGCGCAGGGCGAGGCGCACGGCGCCGAGGGCGGACACGGCCTTCTTCCAGTCGCCGGCGGCGAACAGCAGCGTGCCGCCCTGGCCGACGCCGGTGCGGGCCAGGAGTTCGGGCGCCACAGCGGTCACGAATTTGCTGACGCCGCCCGTGAAGCCGTCGCCGTCGCGTTTGAGCCACGCGAGGCCGCGCGCGCCGTTCTGCTTGGCGACCCGTTCGAGTTCGTCGATCTGTTTGCGGGTCAGTTCCGGCGCGGCGATGACCTTGACCGTCTGCGCCTCTGCGAAAGCCTTGAACTCGCCGCCCTGGAACAGGTCGGTCACGTCCACGAATTTATGGTCGAACCGCAGGTCCGGTTTGTCGCTGCCGTAGTCGTTCATGGCGTCGAAGTACGGCAGGTGCGGGAAAGGCACGGGCAGTTCGACGCCCAGCGTCTCGCGGAACACGTGCGCCATCAGGCCCTCCTGAATGGCGAGCACGTCGTCCTGCTCGACGAAGCTCATCTCCATGTCCAGCTGCGTGAAGTCCGGCTGGCGGTCGGCGCGCAGGTCCTCGTCGCGGAAGCAGCGGGCCAGCTGGTAGTAGCGGTCGTACCCGGCGATCATCAGCATCTGCTTGAACAGCTGCGGGCTCTGCGGCAGCGCGTAGAACTCGCCGGGATTCTGGCGGCTGGGCACCAGGAAGTCCCGCGCGCCTTCCGGCGTGGACTTGGTCAGCATGGGCGTCTCGACCTGCACGAAGCCCTCGCGGTCCAGGTACGCGGTGACGGCGGCCACGGCGCGGCTGCGGAGCATCAGGTTGCGCTGCATCTCGGGGCGGCGCAGGTCCAGGTAGCGGTACCGCATCCGGATGTCCTCGGAGACGCTGTCACCCTTGTCCAGCTCGAAGGGCGTGGTCCTGGCGGTGTTCAGGACGCGCACGCGGGTGGCGATCACCTCGAAGTCGGCCGCGCCGCCCTTGCGCTGCGCTTCCGGGCGGGGCTGGTACGTGCCCTCGATCTCCGCGACGTACTCGGCGCGCAGGCGGTCGGCTTCCGCGAAGGCCGGGGAGTCGGGTTCGACCTGCACCTGCACCAGTCCGCTGCGGTCACGCAGTTCCAGGAAGATCAGGCCACCCAGGTCGCGGCGGCGGTTCACCCAGCCCTGCAACGTGACGGTCTGGTGGGCGTGCGTGTCGTTCAGGTGGCCGATCAGGGCGGTGCGTTTCATGCGTTCTCCAGAAGGGTCAGGTGCGCCTGCTCCTGCTCGTGCAGGAAGGCGGGCAGGTCGGACAGCAGGACCGTGAACTGCTCGGCGCTGCGCAGGTTCTTCAGTTGCACGGAGCGGGCGGTGGCCTCGTCGGAGCCGATCAGGCCCGCGAACAGCGCGCCGCGCCGCTCGGCGTCCCGGAAGGCGTTGCCGGGTTTCAGGGCGCGGTAAGCGAACTCGGCCCGGACCGTCGTGCGCGCGGCCAGGGCGGCGGCGGCCGCCTCCGGCACGAGGCTGTCCTCGAGCGCCGCGACGTACACGACCGGTCCCGCCTGCGCGGGCAGGGCGCGGCCCTCGGCTTCCAGCGCGATCAGCAGCCGCTCCACGCCGAACGCCCAGCCGATGCCCGGCACGGCCTGCGCGCCGATCTGCTCGGCCAGCCCGTCGTAGCGGCCCCCGCCGCCCAGCGCGGATTTCGCGCCGACGCCCTCGTGGTGCAGTTCCCAGGCGGTGCGGCGGTAGTAGTCCAGGCCACGCACGATGCTGGGGTCCACGTCGAACTCCACGCCCCAGTCGCGCAGGTAGCCCTGCACCGCGTCGAAGTTCGCGCGGGCATCCTCACCCAGGAAGTCCAGCATGGGTTTCACGTTCAGCTGCGCGATCAGGGTCTGGTCGTCCTCGCTCTTGCTGTCCAGGATCCGCATGGGGTTGCGGGTCAGGCGGTCGCGGGAATCGTCGCTCAGGCGCTCCAGGTGCGGCGTGAACAGCTCGCGCAGGTAAAGGTTGTACGCCTCGCGGTCCTCCGGGTCGCCGATGCTGCCCAGTTTCACGCGCACGCCCGTCAGGCCCAGCTCGCGGACCACGCCCACCATCAGGGCGATCGCCTCGGCGTCCACGAGGGCGTCCGAGCCGCCCAGCACCTCGTAATCCACCTGATGGAACTGCCGCAACCGGCCGCGCTGCTGCCGCTCGGCGCGGAACATCGGGCCGTGCGTCCACAACTTCAGCGGCGAGGGCAGCTGCTTGAGGCCGTTCTGCAGGAACGCCCGCACGATGCTCGCCGTGCCCTCGGGCCGCAGGATGTACCCGCCGTGATCCCCGAAGTAGTACACCGTGAACATCTCCTTGCGGACGATGTCGGTACTGCCGCCCACGCCGCGCTTGACGAGGTCCGCTTCCTCGAACAGCGGCGTGTCGATCCGCTGCGCGCCCGCGCGTTCCAGCACGCGCCGCGCCGTCTCCACCACCCAGGCATGCGCCTGCGCCGAAACGTCCAGCGTGAGTTTCGGACTGCCGGCCGGCAGGTGGTCTTCTGTGCCCTTGGGGCGCTTGATCGCCATAACCCGAGGAGTTTACAGCATTCCCCCCGGCCGCCCCCGCCGCGCCGCACGGCAAAAACAGCCAGTCACGCCCGCCGGATCATGGTCTGCGGGTCAGGCCCCGCTGCGCGGCAGGGGAGAGGGCGGTCCGTCGCGACGGACCGCCCCCCAAGTAACCGTTACTGACGGACGCTGTACTGCAACCCGGTGGACTGCCGCCCCGCGACCTCCACGAACAGCCAGCTCCCGCCGACCGGCGCGTCGGACGGGATGGTCAGCACGATCTCGCTGTCCGTCCAGGACCGCACCGCCGACGCCGGGAACAGGAACCCACCCTGACCGCGTTCATCCGCACCCAGACGCACCCGGCCCGTGGACGGCCCACCCAGGTAACGGCCCTGCACGGTGAGAGTCCCGCCGCGCGCGGCCGACTCCGACACCTTGATCAACACGGGGGTGACCGTCACCATCCGCTCGGAACCCTGCTGGGCCGGCGCGCACGACGCCAGAACCCCCGACAACAGTAAAGAAGCAACCAAGAAACGACGCATAGCCAAAGCCTCCGTACCGGCAGTCTAATGCATTTGATGACCCCCACCCCACCCACCCCCAGCAGCGAACCCGGCAGCACCTCCCTGGCCGGGAAACGCGTTCTCGTGGTGTTCAACCCCAAGAGCGGCAGCGGCGACAGCGAACTGCCGGAATTCATCCAGCTGCTACGCGACGCCGGCGCCGACGTCACCGAACGCGAACTCCAGAAAGACACGCCCATGACCGACTACGTCGGCGACATCGACACCTTCGCGTACCTCGTCGGGGCCGGTGGGGACGGCACGGTCAGCAGCCTCGCCTACGCCACCCGCTACCGCAACGTGCCCATGCTCGCCTTCCCGGCCGGCACCGCCAACCTGATCGCGCAGAACCTCGACCTGCCCACCGACGCCGCCGGCCTGATGAAAGTCATGCAGGAAGGCCACAGCCTGCGCCTCGACATGGGCGAAGTCGAAGTGAAAGGCGAAACCAGCGGCTTCTGCATGCTCGCCGGTGCCGGCGCCGACGCCACCATGATCAAGGACAGCGAGGAACTCAAGGGCCGTTTCGGCGCCATGGCCTACGTCATGAGCGCCATGAAACAGATCAACCCCAAGAAAACCACCTTCCACCTGACCATCGACGGCGAGAAACGCGAATTCGAGGGCATCGGCGTGATGATCGCCAACTTCGGCATGGCCAACTACCGCCTGCCCATCACCAGCGACATCAGCCCCAGCGACGGCCGCTTCACGGTCATCCTGATGAAAGCCGGGAACCTGGTGCGCTTCCTCCCCAACCTGATCGACTCGGTCCGCGCCAAACTCAACCTCGGCGACCCGATGTTCAGCGGCAACCTCGAAACGCTGGAAGCCCGGCGCGTCACCGTGGACGCCACCGACCCCTTCCCACTCCAGTACGACGGCGAACTGCACGTCGAGACAACCCCCTTCGAGGCGCGCATCCTGCCCGGCGCCGTGCGCTTCCTGACCACCGCCAAAAAAGACGACGTCGAAACCTGAACTTACCGCCCCCCACGACCGCCAGGGCATCTGTCCTGGCGGTCATTTATCTAACTGGGAAAAACACCGTCCAGCACGGCCAAAAAACCACAAGCCCACAGGAAGGCCAGGAAGGGGCCAGCAACACACGCCGAGGGGTAAAGTACACTGGTGAGCCAGACCAGAACCTGCCGGATCTGCCGCCAAATCCGCCCAGACGGCGACTTCCCAAAGGACCGCCCCGACGGCAGCCGCCACCACCGCTGCCTGACGTGTCAGGCGACAGCCTACCGCCAACGCTACCGGTCGGATTCCCGGCGACGCGCTCTGCAGATTGCCTACTCCATGAACGGATCAGTCCGGAGCAGATTCCCCGAATCACCAGATGTGGCAGCTGAACTACTCGCCGGATTGATCCTGACTGCCGAAGCCTGCGCCTACTGCGGCCAGCCTAACGACGCAGAAGGTCGAGGCTTTCAACTCGACCATGTTCAACCGCTCAGTCAGGGTGGCGCACACGCTCTGGAGAATCTGGTGGTGGCCTGCGCCCGCTGTAACAGGGCCAAGTGGGATCAGAGCCTCGAAGAGTTTCATGGGTGGTTGGATCGCGTGGCGGCGTGGCGTCTGGCTCTGAACTCCTGAGACGCATCCTCACTGTATGTTCTATAATTTCACTTATGAAACATAGAGCTGCGGCAACGGATCGACCATGACTCAGCAGGCCCTCGTCCTCGCCAGCCGCTGGAGCAACAGCGCCAACCGCCGCCGCGAAGGCCTGCGTGCCGCGCACGGACAGGACGCCGAGGTCCTCACGGACCTGCTCCTGACGTACATGCGCCTGAAATCCAGCCGGGGCGCCCGCACCAGCACCCTGACCCTCGACCACTACGCCGAGAGTCTGCGCCGCTTCCTGGCCTTCACCGGTCCCCCGGAATCGCCCACCCACGCGCTGAACCAGTTGAGTGCAGAGGATTTCGAGATGTGGCTCCTGACCATGCAGAGCGAAGGCCTGAGCGCCAGCAGCGTCAAACGGCACCTGTACGGCGTGCGGAACCTCATGCGCGCGCTCGTCTGGGCAGGCGTGCTGGATGCAGACCCCAGCGCGGGCGTCCGTCCGCCGTCCGAGACGACCGCTGCGCACTCCCGCAAGCGGGCCCTGGAAACCGATTACCTGACCCGCCTCCTGAAACTGCCGGCAGAGCTGCATCCGACCGCGCCGGGGCGCGCCGCCCGTGACACGTGCCTGCTCATGCTGGGCGGCGTACTGGGGTTACGCGCGGCGGAGATCGTCGGTCTGAACACGACGGATGTGGACCTATCAGGCCGGGTGATCCGCGTACGAGGGAAAGGCGGTAAAGAACGGCTCGTGCCTCTTACCGGTAGCGTTCAGAACACCCTGAAAACCTGGATCTCGCTGCGCGGCTCCTTAGCCGATTCGAACGTGGCCGCTTTGAACCCGGACCAGCCCCTCTTGATCTCACTCACCCACCGTAACCTGGGCGGGCGACTGACCACCAAGGGGGGGCGGGACATCGCGGAGGCGTACTACAGGGCGCTGGGCCTGCCGCGTGAGATGTGGGGTCTGCACACCCTGCGGCGCACAGCCGGAACGCAACTATACCGGGCGACGCGCGATCTGCATGTCGTCGCAGACGTCCTTGGGCACTCGTCTGTCAATACGTCCGCCATCTACGCGAAGATGGATTCCCAGGTGCGCCGTGAAGCCCTTGAGGCCGCTGAGCGCCTCCGCAGTGAGTCTGCGGGGGCGGGGTCCTAGAACGCCCGTTCGCGGCGGGTGGTTCCGAAGATGATCATGCCGACGGCCAGCATCAGCGCGGGCCAGTCGCCGAGGCGCATGTAGGGGGTGGTGCCGGTCAGGAGTTTCGGGCGGACGTCGAGTGCCTGGAGGTCCTGGCCGCCCTGCGTGGTCTGGACGGGTTGGCCGAGGTCGTTGACGGTGCCGGCGACGCCCTGGTTGACGCTGCGCACGACCCAGCGGCGGGTTTCGATGGCGCGGACGCGGCCCATGTTGAAGTGCTGCTGGACGCCCCAGCCCTGGTACCAGCCGTCGTTGCTGGGGTTCACGAGGACCTGCGCGCCCCGGTTGGCCAGGGCGCGGGCGACCCAGGGGAAGACGCTGTCGTAGCAGATGTACGCGCCGTACAGCACGCCGTTCAGGGTGAGTGGTGTGGGGTTGGGGTTGGGGGTCATGCTGGGGAGCGTGAAGCCCAGCGAGGTTTCGATGAGGCGGTAGACAGGTCCGAGGATGGGCCGGAACGGGAATTCTTCGCCGAACGGGACGAGGCGGGCCTTGGCGCTCATGCTCTGGATGGTGCCGCCCGCGTCGAGGCTGGCGACGGTGTTGAACTGCCGGTACGTGGCGGGTTGCCGGATGGGGTCCGGGCCGGGCGGGGTGAGTTGTTCGGAGCCGCCGACGCCGCTGATGCCGGGGCCGGGGAACGCGGGGATGGTCTGGCCGGGGGTGGGGCGGGTGCCGGGTGAGCTGATGGCACCTTCGCTCCAGACGATGACGCTGCCGGGTGGGCGGTTCAGGCTGGCGGTGGTCTGCGCGGCGAACTGTTCTTCCGGTGTGAGCTGTCCACTGGCGCGGCCGAAGGCGTCGAAGGTGGTCCGCATGACGCGCATGGGTTGCTCGGGGCCTTCGCCGGGCGTGCGGGTGGCGCCGTAGCCGAGGGCGGCGGCCCAGGCGACGGCTGCCAGGATGGCGGGAAGGAGGGGGCGTCTCCCCTGCTGCTGGCGTCCGGTTTGCGGGCGGCCGGTCCAGGCGTCGGCGAGGCTGGCGGCGGTGAACGTGACCAGCACGCTTCCCAGGAGCACGCCGCCCAGGTCCGCGATCTGGATGGCGGGGCTGGGCAGCAGGGTGTACCCCAGGGTGGGCCACGGGAACGCGAGCGGCCCCAGGAAGCGCAGCCATTCCAGGGTGACCCAGCCGCCCGCGAGTGCCCAGATGCGGCCGGTGGGCGTGCGGGTCAGTGTCACGGCGACGGCGGCCATGCCGGCCAGGAACGCGGCTTCCAGGGCGAACAGCACGACGACCAGGGGCGCCGCCCCGAGCAGCTGGTGCAGGAACGCGCCGAGCCACCACAGGTGCAGCGCGAAGTAGCCGAACCCCGCCCAGAACAGGCGGGCCGTGACGCCCCGGCGGGTGGGTGCGGCGGCGGCGTGCGTGAGAATGGCGGCCAGCGGGAGGGCGCTCAGGAAACTCCAGGGGAGCGGCAGGCCGCACGCGGCGAGGGTCAGCCCGAGCAGGACGGAGAGGGCGGGGGTGGGCATCGTACCCATGATAGGGGGGTTGCGGGGACGCCGGGCCGGTTTTGCTCTAGGATGGGGGCACCTTGCGACTGGCCTTCATCAGCGATCTTCATGGGAACATTCACGCCTTGACTGCGGTCAAGCGTTTTCTGTCGGAACATATTGTCAATCAGGTGATCGTGGTGGGTGATCTGGTCGGGTACGGCGCGAGTCCGGGGCCGGTCATCGATTTCGTGAAACGTGAGGGCTGGGTGACGGGCCTGGGGTCCAGTGACATGCGCGTGGCGATGGAACTGGGGGACCGCGCGGACCGTAAGGGCGTGGCGGATCAGGTGCTGGGCTGGACGAAGAAGATGCTGGCGCCCGAGCAGGTGGATTTCCTGCGGCGCCTGCCGCCGGGCGGGCGGATCGTGACGCCGATCGGGCGGGTGCGGTACTTTCACGGCAGTCCGCACGATCCGGAAGCGCGGCTGGACCTGATGGCGCAGGAGCGGGAGCTGGAGGCGCTGGCCGAGACGCTGGGCGCGCGGGTGGTCGTGGTGGGCGGGTCGCACGTGCCGTTCGTGCGGGTGGTCGGCGAGACGACGTTCGTGGATCCCGGCAGCGTGGGCCTGACCCTGAACCACGAGCCGGGTGCGGACGTGGCGATCGTGGACTGCGTGGGCCGGAAGCCGAAGGTGTCGTTGCACAAGGTCACGTACGATTTCGCGTCCAGTGCGTTCGACATCATGGCGTGGAACCTGCCGCCCGTGATCGCGGACGTGATCCGCACCGGCCGCATGGGCTGAAGCGCACAAAGGGAAGGCGGGGAACCCCAGGTGAGGTTCCCCGCCTTCCCTGTACCAGTGCGTTCAGGCGGGAACGGGTTCCAGCGCGGCGTCGAAGCGCGCGGTCAGGCCCTGCACGCCCAGCAGGTCTTCCAGGGCGTTCATCAGGGCGCGGTAGGGGGCGGGGCGGGCCGTTTCGCCCATCAGACCCAGTCGCCAGATCAGGCCGGCGGTGGCGCCCAGGCCGCCCGTGACGCTGATGTGCCGCTCCCGCAGCGCGCGGCGGACGCCGGCGTCGTCGAAGCCGTCCGGGAGGCGCAGGGCGAGGACGGTGGGCAGACGGTCTTCCGGGCGCTGCACGTAGGGCGTGAAGCCCAGTGGGGCCAGTGCCGTCTGGATAGCCTGCCCGACGTGCTGCACGCGGGCCTTGCGGGTCAGCATGCCCTCGTCCAGCGCGGCGCGCAGGGCGGCGTGCAGGGCGTAGTGCAGGTTGACGGGCACGGTGTGGTGGTAGGTGTGGTGTTCCCAGTAGTCGCGCAGGCCCTCGAAATCGCAGTACCACAGCGGGGTGGGCGTGCGGCGGGCGTGGTAGCGGGCCAGGGCGCGGTCGCTGATGGCGACGGGCGCCAGTCCGGGCGGGGCGCTGAGGCATTTCTGCGCGCCGGTGTAGGCGTAGTCCACGCCCCACTCGGCCATGTGGAAGGGTTCCATGCCGGCGGTCGTGACGGCGTCCACGGTCAGCAGGGCGCCGTGCTGCCGGGCAATTCGCGCGATCTGCGGGACGGGGTTCAGGACGCCGGTGCTGGTCTCGCCGTGCACGACGGCGACCATCTGCACGCCGTCCATCTGCGCGGCCACGTCGTCGGGGTCGATGGCCTCGCCGAGGGGGGCGGTGACGAGGCGGACGTTCGCGCCGTATCGGGCGGCCATGTCGGCCATGCGGCGTCCGAACGAGCCGTTGGCGCACACCAGCACCTCGTCGCCGCTCTCGACGAGGTTGGCGAAGCCGGCTTCCATGCCGAGGCTGCCGGTCCCGGCGAGCAGGGCGGTGAAGGTGGTGTCGGTCGTGCCGTACATGGCGCGCAGGTCCGCCTGGATGTCGGTGTTCAGCGCGAAGATTTCGGGGTCCATGTGGCCGAGCATGGGGCGCATGAGGGCCTGCTGGGCGCGGGGGTGGATGGGGGTGGGGCCGGGCGTCAGCAGGACGTGCTCGGTGTAGGGGTCCTCGAACATGCGGTCAGCCTAGCGCGGCGGTGCCTATTTAGCAATCCTGTTGCGCTCATGTTTCCCTGACGATGTTATACAGGTGAATTATTGCGCTCTGATTGAGAATTCGCATCTATATTGCGTGTAATTCAGGTCAGGCCGGTTTTCTGTTGGGCTTGCGCCGCTCCTGCGGCAAGGCCGCGCCCGCACACCGTCACGTTCCGCGGCCAGCCAGCGTCTAGCATGTCCGGCATGACCAGCCACTCCACGCTGCGCGCCGTGCTGTTCGACCGCGACGACACCATCGCCTACACCGACCCCGGCGTGTACCGCGAGGCCGCCCTGTGGGCCGCGCAGACCTTCGGCCTCGACCCACACGAGGTCGGCGCCGGCATGCAGGCCCAGTGGCAGGCGCGGGCGTTCTCGTGGTGGCACCTGCGTACCCAGGCGCAGGAGGACGCCTTCTGGGACGAGTACAGCCTCGAACTGGCCCGGCGGCTGAACCTCACGCCCACGCAGGCGGCGCAACTTTCGGCCCGCTACCCGTACGAGGCGTTCATGAAACCCGTCCCGGACGCCCGCGCCGTCCTGGAAGGCCTGCGCGCCCGTGGCCTGCGCCTGGGCGTCCTGAGCAACACCCTCCCCAGCATCGACCGCACCCTGGCCTTCCTGGGCCTGAACGACCTGATCGACGCGGCCGTCGCCACCTGCACGGTCGGCATTCACAAACCCGAACCCGGCGCGTACCACGCCGCCGCGCAGGCCCTCGGCGTCCCGGCCGGCACGGTGCTGTTCATCGACGACAAGCAGGAGAACGTGGACGCCGCCCGCGCCGTCGGCATGCACGCCGCCCTGATCGACCTGCGTGGCGACACGCCCGGCGCGCTGCGCCGCCTGGGCGAGGTGACCGGACTGGTAGACCGCATCGGCGTCGCCACGCCGACCGGAACCCGATGACCGACCCGCACCCGCCCGTCACGCACCTGATCGACGGGCACTTGGACCTCGGCATGAACCTGCTGGACGGCCGGGACCTGACCCTCCCGCTGGACGCCCTGCGAGCGGCCGATCCCGTCCCCGACCAGACGGCGACCGTGACCCTGCCGGAACTGCGCGCCGCGCGGGTCCGCGTGTGCTTCGGCACGCTGTTCGCCCTCCCGGCCAGCCCCGACACGCCCGGCGGGTACACCGACCACGCCGGCGCCCGCGCGCAGGCCCTGGCGCAACTGGACGCCTACCACCGCCTGCAGGACGCCGGGCACCTGACCCTCCTCACCTCGGCCGCCGGGGTGAAGGCGCACCTCGACTGCCCGGACGCGCCGCTGGGTGTGGTCCTGCTGATGGAGGGCGCCGACCCCATCCGGGACGCCGCCGACCTGCCGTTCTGGGTCGAGCGGGGCGTGCGCGTCATCGGTCCCGCCTGGGGCCGCACCCGCTACGCCGGCGGCACCGACGCACCCGGACCGCTCACGCTCGCCGGGGTGGACCTCGTGACCGCCATGCGGGACCTGAACGTCACGCTGGACGCCTCGCACCTCGACGACCACGCCTTCTGGGACGCCGCGCAGATCGGCCCGCGACTGATCGCCACGCACGCCAACAGCCGCGCCCTGGTCCCCGGCAACCGCCACCTGACCGACGACATGGCCCGCGCCATCGCCGCAGCGGACGGCGTGATCGGACTGGTCCTCCTGAACCGCTTCATCTGCCCGCTCCCGGAAGGCAGCCTGGACCGCGTGCCCCTGACCGCGCTGGCCGACCACGCCCGGCACTACGCCGACCTGATCGGCTGGGACCGCGTGGCCCTCGGCACCGACCTGGACGGAGGGTTCGGGGCCGAGAAGGCCCCCGCCGGTATCGACCGGTACGCGCACGTACCCCGAGTGCTGGACGAACTGCCCGCCGGGGTCCGTCAGAGCGTGGCGTGGGAGAACTGGGCGCGCTGGCTCACCACGCACCTGTAGCGCAGACTCCGAAATCGGCGCCCCTGCTCTACACTCGGCCGCGTGCATCTCGTGCTGATCCGTCACGCCCAGTCCCTCAACAACGTCCTGTACGCGCAGACGGGCGGTAAGGAGGGACGGCATCCGGACCCGCCCCTGAGCGACGTGGGTTTCGAGCAGGCGCGGTTGCTCGGCGAGGCCGCCAACCGCATTCCGCACCTCGGGTCGCTGACGCACCTGTACAGCAGCCTCACCACGCGCGCCGTTCAGACGGCGGCCCCGCTGGCGACGGCTCTGGCGCTGCCCGTCCAGGGAATGGACACGCTCCACGAGATTGGCGGGCTGTACCTGGGCCAGCTGACCGGCCCGCGCACGCCCACCGCCGGGCAGACCGGGCAGGCCCTGCAACGGATCTGCCCCGAGCTGCGCTGGCCCGCCCATCTGGACGGCCGGTCTGCCTGGAACGGTGCCCTCGAGGAGAACGACGAGCAGGTGTACGCAGCCCGCGCCCGGACGGTCCTGCACGACCTGCAAACCCGCCACACCGTGACGGATCGGGTGGGTCTGATCACGCACCAGAACTTCGCGCAGTTCCTGCTGGCCGCGCTGCTGGGCAGTCCCCTGAGTCGGCTGCCTGCCAAACTGGTACTGCACAACACCGCCGCCTGCGAGCTGGAACTCGGGCCGCGCGGCACCCGGCTTCTGTTCCTGAACCGGCACGATCACCTGCCCGGGCACCTCGTGACGAACTGAACGACGGTGTCCGCTGAACGACTGAACGAGATTCGGGGCCACTGGCCTGCACCACCTGCGCCCCTGTGGGCATGTCGGGGGCTTAGGCTGTGGGGTGTGAGTCCCACTGATGTCGTTCTGGATGCGCGTGTTCATGCGTTCGATCCGGCCATGCGCATGGCCGAGGAGGCCCTGCGGGGCCAGCTGGAGGGGGCCGGGTGGCGGTTCGTGCAGCCGGTGGCGGCCGTGACGGGCCGCTCGCGCCTGAGCCTGCGCGCCGCTCCGGACGCCGATTCGGCGCAGGTCAGTGAGGCGCTGCCGGGCGAGCCGCTGGAGTTGCTGTGGGAGGACGGGACCGGCTGGGCACGCGTGCGGACCGTGCATGACGGGTACCTGGGTTGGGCGCGTGCGGACGGGTTGCTGCCGCGCGGCCCGGTCGGGAATGGGGAGCTGACGGTCACGGCGCTGCGGGCACATGCCTTTGCGGGGCCGCGCATCAGCCGGCCGGTCCTGACGGAACTGGCGCTGGGGGCGCGTCTCACGCGGGCGTTCGGGGAGGTCGTCGAGGAGGAGCACCGCCGCTGGGTGCCGGTGCTGCTGCCGGACGGGCAGGACGCGTGGGTGCAGGAGGCGGCCCTGAGCGCCCGGCCGGACGTGGACGTGGCGGAACTGGCGCTGCGGTTCGTGGAGACGCCGTACCTGTGGGGGGGCCGCAGCGCGTGGGGGCTGGACTGCTCGGGCCTGACGCAGCTCGTGTACGGCGCGTTCGGGCGGGCGTTGCCGCGTGACGCGGACCAGCAGCAGGCGGCCCTGACGCCCGTGCAGACGGCGCGGCGCGGGGATCTGGTGTTCTTCCCCGGCCACGTGGGTGTCATGCTGGACGACCGTACCCTGGTTCACGCGAACGCCACGTACATGCGCGTGAGTGTCGAGACGCTCGGCGAGGGCGAGTACGGCGCGCGGCTCCAGGCGGACCTGAGCAGTTTCGGGCGGTGGACGCAGTGACCGCCGCGACTGCCCCCACCCTGACCTGGGAGACGCTGGACCTGCACACGGCGCAGCCGTTCGGGATTGCCCGCTGGACGCACAGCACGTACCCGCGCACCTTCGTCACGCTGACGCACGCGGGTCTGACCGGGCAGGGCGAGGCTGCCCCGAACGCCTTCTACGGCGAGACACGCGGCACGGTCGAGGCGGTCCTGCCGCTCCTCGCGGACGCCCTGACCGACCCCTGGGACTGGGACGGCCTGCACGCCCGCCTCACGGCCCGGATGCCGCACGACCACCCCAGCGTGAAGTGCGCGCTGGAGATGGCGGCCGTCGAGTGGTGCGCGCAGGCGGCGGGCGTCCCCGTCTGGCGGCTGCTGGGCCTGAGTCCCGCGCCGCTGCCCGAGAGCAGTTACACGGTCAGCATCGCCGATACCGCCGCCATGCGCGAGCAGGCGCGGGACGCGGTCGCGCGTGGGCACGGTGTCCTGAAGGTCAAGCTCGGCACGGGCCGCGACGAGGCGATCCTCGAGGCGCTGCGTGAGGAAGCGCCGCACGTCGCGCTGCGCGTGGACGCGAACGCCGCCTGGACGCGCACGCAGGCCCGCCGGATGCTGGGCGTGCTGGACGCTGCCCGCGTGGAATTCGTCGAGCAACCCCTGGCGGCCGGCGACCTCGACGGGCACGCGGCGCTGCGGGCCGTCTCGACGGTGCCCATCGTCGCGGACGAGAGCCTGCACCACGTCCCGGACGTGATCGCGCTGGCCCGCGCCTTCGACGGCGTGAACCTGAAACTCGCCAAGCTGGGCGGCCCCCTGCAGGCCCTCGCGGCCATGAGGCTGGCCCGCGCGCACGGCCTTCAGGTCATGATGGGCTGCATGATCGAGAGCAGCCTCGGCATCGCCGCCGCCGCGCACCTCGCCGGAGCGTGCGACTGGGCCGACCTGGACGGCGCGCTCCTGCTGGCCGACGACCCCTTCACCGGACTGGAGTGGCAGGCCGGGCACCTGAACCGCCCGACCGGCAACGGCTGGGGCGTGCGGCGCGCATGAATCCCGTGCGCGTGGCGATCATCGGCTGCGGAAACCGGGGCGCGGACGTGTACGCCCGGCACCTCACCGCGCAGGGGGCGGAGGTCACGCACGTCGTGGAACCCCGCCCCGTCCGCCTCGCGGAAGTCGCCGCGCGCCACGGCATCCCCCCGCAGGCGCAGTTCACGCACTGGGAGGCCTTCCTCGCACAGGGCCGCGTGGCCGACGCCGTCGTGATCGCCACGCCCGACCATGACCACGTGCAACCCTGCCTGCGCGCCCTGCAAATCGGGTACGACGTGCTGCTGGAAAAACCCATCTGCCTGCACCCTCATGAACTCGACCTGCTCCTGACCGCCGAGGCCGCCTCGACCGGCACCGTCACCGTCTGCCACGTCCTGCGCACCACCGCGTTCTTCACCGCCGTGCAGCAGGTCGCCGCGTCCGGCCGTCTCGGCACCCTGATCGGCGTTCAGCACGCCGAGAACGTCGCCCACTGGCACTACGCGCACTCGTACGTGCGCGGCAACTGGCGCGCCAGCCCGCCCGCCGCGCCGTTCCTGCTCGCCAAGGCCTGCCACGACCTCGACCTGCTCCGCGCGCTGGCCGGCAGCGCCCCCCAGCGCGTCAGCAGCGAGGGCGGCCTGCACCACTTCCGGCCCGAACACGCCCCGCCCGGCGCGACCGACCGCTGCGTCACCTGCCCCGTCCAGGACTGCCCGTCCGACGCGCGCCGCATCTACCGCACCCGCGACCCCCACGCTTGGCCCGTCACAGTCCTCACCGCTGGCGGCCAGACCCTCGACGAAGCCCTGCGGACCGGTCCGTACGGCGAGTGCGTGTACCTGGGCCACAACAACGTCGCCGACCATCAGGCCGTCACCGTTCACTTCCGGAACGACGTAACCGCGCAACTCACCGTCAGCGCCTTCACGCACAATAACACCCGCACCCTGAAACTCCTCGGCACGCACGGCGAACTGCGCGCCCATATGGAACGCGGCGAACTCGAATTCCACGACTTCCGCACCGGCCACAGCGAACGCTGGACCGTCGACACGCACGGCAACCACGGTGGCGGCGACCAGGGCCTCGTCCGGGCGTGGCTGGCGTCCCTGCGCGGCGAGTCTCCCCCACCCACCCCGCTCGCCGAGTCGCTGGACTCTCACCTGATGGCCTTCGCCGCCGAGGAATCCCGGCTGACGGGGCAGACCGTGGCTTTCTGAGCGGACGGATTGGATAGTCAGTAAGTGAATAGTTTCACGATTTGGATTGTTCGTGAAAAGGGTAGTCTCTCTGCCAGAAAGAAGCCCTCCGTCGCCTGCTGGCCGCTGGATTCTTGCGTTCAGTCCTCGACCGTCACCGCGAGCTGTCCGGCCTGCCAGCCTCCAGTCGTCCGTTCCAGCACCGTGTAATCGGTGTTTCCGTGGACCAGCTGTCCACCCGCCCAGACGTCCTCGATGTTCAGGCCCAGCAGCGCGGCCAGCCCGATCCGGATGATGCCGCCATGCGACACCAGCGCGGCGTCAGTGCCGTCCGGCAGGGCGTTCACGTCCGAGACGAAGCGGGCGGCGATCTCGTCGAACGTCTCCCCTCCCGCAAAGCCCAGGCGGCCGCCGGGCAGGCGCAGTCTCTCCGGGTGGGTGTTCAGGGCCGAGTACGGCTGCCCGGCCCAGTCGCCGCAGTCCACCTCGTGCACGCCGTTCAGGACCTGCACTGGCACGCCCAGCGCACCGGCCAGAGGGGCGGCCGTCTGCTGCGCGCGCCGGTAACGGCTGGCGTACACCACCTGCGGACGCTGCGGCTGACGCAGCAGGTGCGCGGCCAGCGCGCGGGCCTGGGCGTGCCCGGTATCGTTCAGTTCGTCGTTCGCGCTGACCGGACCGCGCAGGAGGCCCGCCTCGTTCCCGGCGGTCTCGCCGTGCCGGATGATCCATACCCTCGCGCCGCGCTTCGTGCCTGTCATGCCCGGCAGTGTAGCGACCCCAGGCGCGGTCCTGGATTCAGCTGTTCAGGGCTTCGGCGACCGAGGTGCGAACGGGCGTGGTGGGCCGGCCGATCAGGGTGGTCAGGTCGCGGCTGGCGCTGGACAGTTCGCCGCGCGCGATCCCGGCGTCCACGTCGGCCAGGGTGTGCGCGAAACCCTCGGGAACGCCGAAGCTCTGAAGGGTCGCGGCGTACCCGGCCGGCGGCAGGTCGCGGTACTCGACGGGCTGGCCGCTCTGACGGGCGTACTCGGCGGCGAGGTCGGTCATGTTCAGGCGTTCGTCGCCGGCGAGTTCGTAGGCGCGCCCGCCCTGCCCGGCCGGGATGTGCCCGTCGGTGGCGAGGACGGCGGCGGCCGCCTCGGCGTAGTCGCGGCGGGCCGCGAGGTTCAGGGCGCCGGTGCCGGCCGCGCCGAGCAGCGCGCCGCTCTGGATGGCCTGCGCGGCGCTGCCGGTGTAGTTCTCGGTGTACCAGCCGTTGCGCAGGAAGACGAACGGCAGGCCGGAGTCCCGCAGGATCTGTTCGGTGGCCTGATGGTCGGCGGCCAGGCCGAAGGTGGCGGTGTCGGCGTTCAGGATGCTGGTGTACGCGACCTGCTTCACGCCGGCCTCGCGGGCGGCTTCGATGACGTGGCGGTGCTGCTCGACCCGGTCGTTGAAGTCGTTGCTGGAGATCAGCAGGAGCTTCTCGACGCCCTGCAATGCGGCGTTCAGGGTGGCGGGCTGGTGGTAGTCGGCGTGGCGGACCTGCACGCCCTGCGCGGCGAGTGCGGCGGCCTTCCCTGGGGTGCGGACCAGGGCGACGATGCGACTGGCGGGAACGCCCCGGTCGAGGAGGGCCTGGACGACGAGCTGGCCGAGCTGGCCGGTGGCGGCGGTGATTCCGATCATGGTGGGTCTCCTGTGGGGAATGAGGGCGTGGGCAGACTGACTCTGGGCAGGCTTGCCTGTCACTGTTTCGCTGACATGTCGAGCAAAAAAAACAGGCCGCTACCCGGCCCGGCACGCGAGGTCCGCCGTCACGTCCGCGAGGGTCGAGCGGGCCAGTTCGGCCTCCAGCGCCGCCTGCGCGCGTCCGAAGCGGTCTTCCAGGGTCGCCTGGATGTTCGCGCCGACCGGGCAGCTGGGGTGCGGCCGCTCGTGCAGGCGGAACACGCGGTCCTCGCCGTTCACGGCGCGGTACACGTCCAGCAGCGTGATCTGGCTGGCGGGACGGGACAGGGAGGCGCCGGCCACGCCCTGGCGGGTGCGGATCAGCCCGGCGCGGCGCAGTTGCCCGGCCACGGTGCGGATCACGACCGGGTTGGTGCCCACGCTGAGGGCCATGTCGGCCGAACTGCTGTGCTCCGGGAAGCGGTCGATCAGGGACAGGACATGGACGGCCACGGCGTACTGGCTGTTCATGCGGGGCCCCCGGTGCTCAACATGTCAGCAGATTAGTGACAGGCTGGCGGGCTGTCAAGTGCCGCGCGCCCAGAACGGACCTTCCACTCGCCCTGCTCGGCTCCATTCCATCGGCGTGTGGTCAATCGGCCTGCGGGTGACCGCGCCCAGGGTCACGGAAACGGGCGGGCCTCTCCCCTATCCTGGGCAGGTGCATCCAGACGACCTGCCCGTGCTGCCCACCACGCCCGGCGTGTACATCTTCCGCAAGGGGGGCACGCCCATCTACATCGGGAAGGCCAAGAACCTGCGCTCGCGGGTCGGACAGCACTTCAAGGCCGGCGGCAAGAGCGGCAAGTTCACGGCGCTGGCCGACACGCTGGAATTCATCACGGCCCGCAACGAGGTCGAGGCGCTCGTCCTCGAGGCCAACCTCATCAAGCAGCACCGCCCGCACTACAACGTCACCCTGAAAGACGATAAGCACTACCCGTTCCTGAAACTCACGAACGAGGCCTTCCCGATGTTGGTCGTCACGCGCCGCGTCATCAAGGATGGCGGGCGGTACTACGGGCCGTACCCGGACTCGTCGGCGGTGCGGCGCGTGAAGAACCTGATCGACACCATGTTCCCGCTGCGCAAGAACAGCGGCCTGCCCATGCAGAAGAAGGCGCGGCCCTGCCTGAACTTCCACATGGGCCGCTGCCTGGGCCCCTGCGTGGACCGCGCCGACCCCGGCGAGTACGCCCGCACCGTCGAGGACGTGACCAGCCTGCTCGAGGGCCGCGCCGCGCCCGTCATCGCCCGGCTGAAGGGCGACATGAAAGTCGCCGCGCAGGGCCAGGACTTCGAGCAGGCCGCCCGCGTGCGCGACCGCGTGCAGGCCGTCGAGAAACTGTTCGGCACCGAGCAGCACGCCTTCGTCAGCGACGAGACCGACCTGGACTTCCTGGGGGCCGCGCAGGCCGGCGAGTACGCCATGGTGCAACTGTTCCGCATGCGTGGCGGGCGCGTCGTGGGCCGCGACAAACGCTTCCTGACCGGCACCGAGGACGCCCCGCTCGGCGAGATCGTCGAGGCGTTCGTGCAGGACTACTACACGCAGGCCACCCACGTCCCGCCGCTGATCCTGCTGCCCGCCGACTTCGACGACGCGCCGGTCTGGAGCGAATTCCTGTCTGAGAAGGCCGCGCGGCGCATCGAGATGCGCACCCCCAAACGCGGCGACAAGGTCGATCTGATCGACATGGCGCAGCGCAACGCGCACAGCGGCCTGGACTCCGAGATGGCGCTGCTGGAACGGCGCGGCGACCATCCGGGCCTGGACGCCCTGCGCGAGGTCCTGGCGCTCGGGGACCGCCCGTGGCGCATCGAGGGCTACGACAACAGCAACCTGTTCGGCACGAACATCGTGTCCGGCATGGTCGTGTTCGAGGGTGGCCGCGCCCGCCGGGGCGAACACCGCCGCTTCAAGGTGCGCGGCCTGGACCACCCGGACGACTACACCAGCATGAAACAGACCATCGTGCGGCGCTTCACCGGCAGCCTCTCGGACAAGTTGCCGCTGCCGGACCTGCTGCTGATCGACGGGGGGCGCGGGCAGGTGAACGCCGCCCTGGACGCCCTGAAGGAGGCGGACGTGCGCGTGCCCGTCGTGGGCCTCGCCAAGCGCGAGGAACGCCTGATCCTGCCCGGCCGGTACGGCGCGCAGTGGTGGCTGGACACCGGCACCGAGGTCGGCGTGGACCGCGAACTGCTGCTGCCGCACACCCACCCGGCCCTGCGGATGCTGATCGGCGTGCGCGACGAGGTCCACAACTACGCCGTCACGTACCACCGCAAACTGCGCGGCGAATCCATGCTGCGCAGCGTGTTCGACGACCTGCCGGGCATCGGGCAGAAACGCCGGGACGCGCTGCTGGAACACTTCACCAGCCTCGAGGACCTGGGCAGCGCCCCGGTCGAGCAGATCGCCGCCGTGCCTGGCATGAACGCCCGCGCCGCGCAGAGCGTCAAGGACTTCCTCGCGCAGCGCGAGGCGAACAGCCGGCCCATCACCAGCTGAGGCCATCCAACGCAGGCGCCGCCCCCGGTTCAGGGAGCGGCGCTGTGTGGTGCGGCGGGCAGGTGGTGCAGTTCGGTGGGCGGCGGGTAGCCGGGGCTCACGCGAGGTGCAGGTGGCGGCGCAGCGCGGCCAGGAGGAAGGTCAGGCGGGCGGCGTGGGCGGGCTGCCGGTCCGCCTGGGCGCGGGCGGCGGCCTGCGCGAGTCGGGCCTGCCGGGCCTGCTGCGCCTCGTTCAGGAGGGCCTGGGCGCGGGCTGCGCCGGGATGGGTGGGAAGGTAGTGCATGCGTGTCTCCGGGCAGGTGCGCCGCCGCCCCGCTGGCAGCCCGTACTGGCGTTCCTGACGCCCTCATGGTGCGCCTCGCGACCCCCGGAGCACATGCGGCAGCTGGCGCAGCGCGGGGTGCGCCATTGGGCGTAGCCGGCCCGGCCGCTGGTAGGCACGGGGGCACCCGAGGGTTAAGCAAGCGGCAAGTGCGCCGCCTGACGCGGGGGCGGTGCCAGCGGCTGTAATGCTGGGATGTTTCCCCACTCCCGGCGTGAATACCTGCCCTTCCTGCGTCAGCACTGGCGGTCGCTGCTGCTGGCGCTGCTGGGCGTGCTGGTGCCTTTCGCACTGTTCACGCACCTGACGTACGAGGTCTTCCGGGAGGGTGGGTTCCCGTGGGACCGGGGGGTGCTGGACTGGTACGCGCAGCGGCGCACGCCGGCCCTGACCTGGGTGGCCGAGGCACTCGCCACGCTGGGGGGCGTGGCGGTCCTGCCGTTCGTGACCCTGCTGGTGGCGTGGCTGCTGGCGGGCCGGGGTGGCCGGGCGCACGGCTGGTTCCTGGTGTCGGGCGTGGCGGGCGCCACCCTGCTGAACGTCACGGCGAAACTGGTGTTCCAGCGGCCCCGTCCGGACGAACTGCTGGCCGTGCTGAACGAGCCGGGATTCAGTTTCCCCAGCGGGCACGCCATGTCGAACGCGGCGTTCGGCTTCGCGCTGACGCTGGTGTTCTGGCGGTCGAGGGCCGGGTGGCCGGTCGCGGTGTTCGGGTTGCTGTGGGCGCTGGCGGTCGGCGCGAGCCGCAACTACCTGGGCGTGCATTACCCGTCGGATGTGCTGGCGGGTTTCACGGCGAGCGTGGCGTGGGTGGCGGGTCTGTACACGGTGATGGCGCGGCGCTGGCCGCAGCTGCGGGGCTCTCCGGCGGGCCCGCGCGACACCCGCTGAGGGCGGGTCGGATGGATGGCGTGAGTGAGTAAGATCATCAAGTGAAATCATTCACGATTTTGGCAAATCGTGAATGATTTACTCGCTCTCCCCCTCCGCTCCCTGTCCCTCCTCAACGGAAGGGGGCGCGGAAGCTCCATCCGGTAGCCTTCCGCGCCCCCTCCGCTCAGCTGCTCAGGCCGTCACGGACCGGCCGAGGTTGAAGGCCGCGTGCACGGCGCGGGTCGCCTCGTCCACATGCTCGGCCTCCACGGCCACGCTGACGTTCAGTTCGCTGCTGCCCTGCGAGATCATCAGGATGTTCACGTCGGCGGCGGCCAGGGCCGTGAACAGGCGGGCCGACACGCCCTTCTGCCCGCGCATGCCGCTGCCCACGATCGCCAGGACGGCCACGTGGTCCTGCTGCTCGACCTTCAGTTCCAGGCTCACGCCGGCGCGCAGGGCGTTCAGGGTGCGTTCGGCGTCGGTGGTCTGCACGGCCAGCGACACGTTGCTCATGCTGGACGACTGCGAGACCATCAGCAGCGTGACGTTCTCGCGGGCAATCGCGTCGAACACGCTGGCGATCACTTCCGGGATGCCCAGCACGCCCGCGCCGCTCACGTTGATGATGCTCACGTTGCGGATGGCGGTCACGGCCTTGACCGGGTGCCCGGCCTCGTCGCGCGGCTGCGCCTGCACCAGCGTCCCGGCGAAGTCCGGATCGGCGGAGTTCTTCAGGCGCAGCGGAATGCCGCTGTCCTGCAATGGCGTGACCGCCAGGGGGTGCAGGACCTTCGCGCCGAAGTACGCGAGTTCCATGACCTCGCCATAGCTCAGGACGTCCACGTTGCGGGCGTCCGCGACGACGCGCGGGTCGGCGCTCATGACGCCGTCCACGTCCTTCCAGCCCCAGACCTCGGTGGCGCTCAGGGCCTTGCCGATGATCGTGGCGCTGAAGTCGGTGCCGCCGCGCCCGAGGGTCGTGATCGCGCCCTTCTCGGTCTCGCCCATGAAGCCCGCCACGACCGGCGTGACCCCGGCGCTCAGCAGGCCGCTGAGGCGGTCCTTGATGCGTTCGTACGTGCCGGGCAGCGGGCGCGCGTTCCCGAAGTGCGTGTCGGTTACGATGCCGGCCTCGCCGCCGGACAGGTGGTGGGCACGCAGGCCGTCCTGTTCGAGCGCGAGTTTCATCAGGGGCGCGGAGAGGCGCTCGCCGAACGCGACGATCAGGTCGCGGCTGCGGGGCGTCAGTTCGCGCAGCAGGTACACGCCGTACACGGCCTGCCGGAGCGTCTCGTGCATCTCGCGGATCTCGCGGACGGTGTCGCTGTCGGGGGCCGCGCCGAGTTCCTGCGCGGCCGTGAAGTGCCGGGTGCGCATGGCGGCGATCTCGTCGTTGGCGCTGGCGATGTCGCCGGACTGCGCGGCGTCCGCGAGTTTCAGCAGCTGGTTGGTGACGCCGGCCATGGCCGACACGACCACCACGACCTTCACGCCCTCGCGGATGCTGCGGGCGGCCAGGGACGCGCTGTGGCGGACGGCGCGGGCGTCCTGCATGTTCGTCCCGCCGTATTTCATGACCAGAAGCGACTCGTTCATGCCTGAGAGTATGCCGCGCCGCCGCCCGCGCCGCCCACAGGCGTCTGAGCAGGGCGGCGACCTTCAGGGAAGCTGGAGGGGGGTTCACGGGTTCTTCACAGGAGCCCGGCAGAATACTCGTGTGAACAACTACCTGCGTCCGCTGTGTGTCCTCGTGCTCGCCACCACCCTGCCCGGAGCGGCGCAGGCGGCCACGTACCGCGCCGCCGACGGCACCGCCACCTTCAATTACCGGGTGACGGTCGTCCCGGTCCCCGGCACCATGACGGGCGTCACGGCGAACGTCACGCTCGACCCGCAGGACCTCGCAGCCACGCGCGGCACCGTCACGGTGCCCGTCTCGACCCTGAAAACCGGGATCGCGCTGCGCGACAACCACGCCAAGGGGGCCGGGGCGCTGGGAACGGCGCAGTTCCCGAACGCCACCTTCGAACTGACCGCCCTGACCGGCGGGAAGCTGACCGAGGGCCAGACCGTCGCGACGACCGCGACCGGCAGACTGACCGTCAAGGGCACCACGAAGACCATCACGGCGCCCATCAAGGCGACCCTGACCGGCGGGAAGGTGAACGTGAGCACGCAGTTCAAGTTCAATCCCTACGACTTCAACGTGCGCTACCAGGGCGGCGCGGACACTGTCACCGTGGATGTGACGTTCGTGCTGAGTACCAACTGAGCGGCGGAAATCCGGCGGGTCGGGCGGAAAACGGGCGCTGGGACGGCCCTGTTTCCGCCCAGATCGTTTTGAACCCGGTTCACCAATCCGTTGGTGTGCAGAGGACACGAAGTCAGGTGTTGACAGGACGGGTTACACTGCGACATGCGAGGTGACTGCCCCCAAACGTGGGGGGTGGCCCTCAAGACTGGAGGCACAGCATGAAAGTAGGGATTAACGGCTTCGGCCGCATCGGTCGTCTGGTGTTCCGTGTTCTGGAAGCTCGCGGCGTTGAAGTGGTCGCCATCAACGACCTCACCGACAACAAGACGCTCGCCACCCTCCTGAAGTACGACAGCACCGCCGGACGCTTCGGCGGCACCGTCGAATTCGACGACAACAGCCTCACCGTGAACGGCAAGAAGATCCACGCGCTGGCCGAACGCGACCCCGCCGCCATCAAGTGGGGCGAGATGGGCGTGGACATCGTCATCGAGTCCACCGGCATCTTCACCACCCGCGAGGGCGCCGGCAAGCACCTCGAGGGCGGCGCGAAGAAGGTCATCATCACCGCCCCCGCCAAGAACGAGGACATCAGCATCGTGCTGGGCGTCAACGAGCAGGACTACGACCCCGCCAGCCACCACATCATCAGCAACGCCAGCTGCACCACCAACAGCCTCGGCGCGCCCATGAAACTGCTGGACGAGGCCTTCGGCATCGAGAAGGCCATCATGACCACCGTGCACTCCTACACGAACGACCAGCGCGTTCTGGACCTGCCGCACAGCGACCTGCGCCGCGCCCGCGCCGCCGCCGTGAACATCATCCCCACCAGCACCGGCGCCGCCAAGGCCGTCTCGCAGGTGTACCCCGCCCTGAAAGGCAAGTTCGACGGCACCAGCCTGCGCGTGCCCACCCCGGTCGGCAGCATCAGCGACGTGGTCGTCATCCTGGGCCGCGACGTGACGGTCGAGGAAGTCAACGACGTGTTCCGCAAGGCCGCCGAAGGCAGCCACAAGGGCATCATCAGCTACACCGAGGACCCCATCGTCCTGCAGGACATCGTCGGCGACCCGCACAGCGCGATCATCGACGGCGGCCTGACCATGGCCATGGGCAGCCTCGTGAAGTTCTTCAGCTGGTACGACAACGAGTGGGGCTACAGCAACCGCATCGCGGACCTGACCCAGCTCGTGCAAGCCAAGGGCTGAACACCGCCCGGTGATGGTTGATGGTTGATGGTTTCCCGACTGTCGACCATCAACCATCATTTTTGCCTGCCCTTTTCACCTGCCTTTGCCCTGGAGGAATCATGCAGAACCTGAACTCATTGAATGTCAGCGGAAAGCGCGTGCTGGTGCGCGTGGACTACAACGTGCCGGTCAAGGACGGCGTCGTGCAGGACGACACGCGCGTCACGGCCAGCCTGCCGACCATCCGCGCGCTGCTGGACGCCGGCGCCCGCAACGTGATCCTGATGAGCCACTTTGGCCGCCCCAAGAACGGCCCGGAGGAGAAGTACTCCCTGAAACCCGTCGCGCCCGTACTGGAAGGCGTGCTGGGGCAGCCCGTGACGTTCATTGCGGGCGCGGCCGACAGCGACGACACCCTGGCTGCCGTGCAGGCCCTGCCGGAAGGCGCCGTGGCCCTGCTGGAGAACGTGCGGTTCAGCGCCGGCGAGGAGAAGAACGACGCCGACCTGAACGCCCGCCTCGCGCGGCTGGGTGACGCGTTTGTGCTGGACGCCTTCGGCAGCGCGCACCGCGCGCACAGTAGCGTGAGTGGCGTGGCGGGCCTGCTGCCGCACGCCGGCGGCCTGTTGCTGGAGGCCGAGGTGACGGCCCTCGGGAAACTGCTGAACAACCCCGCGCACCCGTACGTGGTGATCATCGGCGGCGCCAAGGTCAGCGACAAACTGCTGGTCATCGAGAACCTGCTGCCCACCGTGGACCGCATGCTGATCGGCGGCGGCATGGCCTACACCTTCGTCAAGGCGCAGGGCGGCAAGATCGGCAAGAGCATCCACGAGGACGACTTCCTCGACAAGGCCCGCGAACTGCTCGCGAAGTACGGCGAGAAGATCGTGCTGCCCACCGACACCCTGGTCGCCGACGCTTTCAGCAACGAAGCGAACACCCGCGTGGTCCCCACCGCCGAGATTCCCGACGACTGGGAAGGACTGGACATCGGCCCGGACAGCCGCGAGGCGTTCACGCAGGCCCTGGCCGGCGCGAAGACCGTGTTCTGGAACGGCCCGATGGGCGTGTTCGAATTCGAGAAGTTCGCGGGCGGCACGAACGCCATCGCCCAGGCGGTCGCGGACCTCGGTAAAGGCACGTACAGCGTGATCGGCGGCGGCGACAGCGTCAGCGCCATCAACAAGAGCGGACAGGCGGACCGCGTGTCGCACATCAGCACGGGCGGCGGCGCCAGCCTGGAACTGCTCGAAGGCAAGGCGCTGCCCGGCGTGGAGGCCATGAAATGAAGAACCTGCTGGCACTCAACTGGAAGATGAACAAGACGCCCAGCGAGGCGCAGGCCTGGGCGCAGGAACTCGCGGCAGGACTGACCACCGGCGAGGCGCAACTGGCCGTGATGGCGCCCGCCATCATGCTGCCCGCGCTGGCCACGAACCTCCCGGCCGGCGTGGCGTTCGGCGGGCAGGACGTGTCCGCGCACGAATCCGGCGCCTACACCGGCGAGATCAGCGCCGCGATGCTGGCCGACGTGGGCGCCCGTTACGCCGTCGTGGGCCACAGCGAACGCCGCGAGTACCACGGCGAGACCGACGCCACCGTCGCCGCCAAGGCCCGGCAGGCGCAGGCGCACGGCCTGACGCCCATTGTGTGCGTCGGCGAGGGCCTGGACGTGCGCGAGAAGGGCGAGCACGTGCCCTACACCCTGGCGCAACTGGAAGGCAGCCTCGAGGGCGTCGGGCCGGACGTGGTCGTCGCGTACGAACCCGTATGGGCCATCGGCACCGGCAAGACCGCCACCGCCGACGACGCCGAGGAACTCGCCCTCGCCATCCGCGAGGCCCTCACCGTCCGCTACGGCAGCGACGCCGACCGCATCCAGGTGCTGTACGGCGGCAGCGTCAAACCCGACAACATCGCCAGCATCTGCGCCAAACCCAACGTGAACGGCGCGCTGGTCGGCGGCGCGAGCCTCAAGGTCGCCGACGTCATCGGCATGAACGACGCCCTGAAGTAACGCGGGGGCAAGACAGACAGGAGCAGCGGCCAGTTTCCCGGCCGCTGCTCCTGTTGATGGTTGATGGTTGATGGCGGATGGTCAACAGCGTGTGCGCGGCACCTGCGCCCAGGTCAACCCCGGCCTACCGCCCGCTTACAGCACGGTGAAGATCAGGACGGCGAAGGCGAAGCCGATCACGCCGATCAGGGTTTCCATCACGGTCCAGGTCTTGAAGGTGGTGGGGATGTCGAGGTTCAGGAGGCGGCCCACCAGCCAGAAGCCGGAGTCGTTGACGTGCGACACGACGACGGAGCCGGCGGCGGCGGCGATGACGACGGCGGCCACGTCGGTGCCCGCGTACCCGGCGGCGGCCACGGCGGGCTGGATGAGGCCGGCGGCGGTCAGGAGAGCGACGGTGGCGCTGCCCTGCGCGATGCGGAGGAGGGCGGCGATCAGGAACGCGGCGGCGATGACGGGCACCCCGAGGTCGGCGAGACTGCCGGACACGGCGTTGCCGATGCCGCTGGCGCGCAGGACCGCGCCGAACATGCCGCCCGCGCCGGTGATCAGCACGACAGAAGCGATGGGCCCCAGCGAGGAATCGAGGAGTTTCTCGATGGTGACGGCGTCGCGGCCCCGGCGGGCGCCGAGGACCACGGCAGCGACCAGGACGGAGATCAGCAGGGCGACGGGCGTGTTGCCGAACAGGCGGATCAGGACGACGGCCGGGTTGGCGGCGTCGATGCTGCCGGCGGTGGCGAGGGCGTTCAGGCCGGTGTTCCCGAAGATCAGGATCAGCGGCAGCAGCAGCATGGCGATGACGGTACCGGCGCTGGGCGGGTTGCTGGGAGGTTCGACGATCATGGCGCCGCCGCTGAGGAGTTCCGGGACGGGGTTCGGGTAGCGTTTCCCGGCCCACAGGCCGAACAGGTACGCGGCGAGGTACCAGGTGGGCAGCGCGACGAGCAGGCCCACGCCGATCAGGGTGCCCATGTCGGCCTTCAGCAGGTCGGCGGCGGCGACCGCGCCGGGGTGTGGCGGGACGAACACGTGCATGACCGAGAACGCCCCGGCGGCGGGCAGCCCGAAGCGCAGGACCGGCTGGTTCAGGCGGCGGGCGACGGCGAACACGACGGGCAGCATGACGATCAGTCCGGCGTCGAAGAAGATCGGGAAGCCGAACAGCAGTGAGGCCACGCCCAGCGCGAGCGGGGCGCGGTGCTCGCCGAAGCGGGTGACGAGGGTGTCCGCGAGGACCTTAGCGCCGCCGCTGGTTTCCACGAGGCGGCCCAGCATGGCGCCCAGGCCGACGAGCAGGGCAACGCTGCCGAGGGTGCTGCCGAACCCGTCGGTCAGGACTTTCACGATCTCGCCGGTGGGCAGGCCGGTGGCGAAGGCGGTGATCAGGCTAACGAGGATCAGCGCGACGAAGGCGTGCAGGCGCAGCGCCATGATCAGGAACAGCAGGGCGGCCACGGCGGCGGCGGCGATGCCGAGCAGGGTGGGGGCGGACAGGGTCTGGACGAAGGTTTCCATGGGGGCTCCGGGCTTACAGGGCGCGCAGGTCGTGCGTGAGGGTCTGGAGGGCGTGGGCGGCGTGCCGGTACTTCCGGCCGAGGGTGGCGTACAGGGGGGCGTCGGTGTCGGGTTCGACGGTGTCGAAGGTCAGGGTGTGTGGGAGGTCCAGTCCGGCACTGCGGGCGGCGATCCGGGCCGCGCCGAAGGCACTACCTTCGAACAGGTCGGCGCCGTCGGGAATGAGGACGGGGGCGTTCAGGGCGTTCGCCAGGACGCGCAGCCACGCGCGGGAGCGGGTCAGGCCGCCGGTCGCGCGGTACTCGCGCAGGGGTTGCGTGCCGCTGGCGAGCAGGTCGGACAGCCACGCGAGGTGCAGGGCGACGCCTTCCATGCCGGCGCGGGCGATGTCGCCCTGGGTGTGGTGCAGGCCCAGGCCCAGCAGGTTGCCGCTGACGTGCGGGTCCCACAGCGGGGCGCGTTCGCCGCTCAGGGCGGGCAAGAACAGCAGCCCGCGTGCGCCGGGGGTGGTGGCGTGCAGCAGATCGTCGAGGTCGTGGGGGACGTTCAGGTGGTCGCGCAGCCAGTTCAGGACGATGCCGGCGTTGTTGCTGGGGCCGCCGGTCAGGTAGCGTTCCTGGGCGCTGTGGTCGGCGCGGTAGCTGAACAGGTGGGCGTGCGGGTCGGTGGCGGGGCGGGGCGTGAAGGTGCGGATGGCGCTGCTGGTCCCGACGGACAGGGCCGCCTGGTCGGGTCGGGTGATGCCGAGGCCCTCGGTGGCGGTCACGCCGTCGCTGGCGCCGATGGCCCAGTGGGCGGCGGCGAGGCGCGGGTAGCGGGCGCGGTAGGTGGGTTGCAGGGGCGGCAGCGGCGTCTCGATGGGGTGCACGGCGGGCAGTTGCCCGGTGGTGACGCCGGCCTGCGCGAGGGCCTGCGGGTCGTAGGTGCCGCCGCGTCCGAGCAGGCCGGTGGCGGAGGCGGTGCTCTGGTCGGTCCAGTACACGCCGAAGAAGCGGCGCAGCAGTTCTTCCTTCACGCCGCTGACGCGTTCCACGTCATGCAGTTGCCCGGCCGTGTGCAGCGCGGCGAGTTTCACGGCGGGCGTCATGGGGTGCCAGGGCACGCCGGTCTGCGCGTGCAGGTGCGTGACGGGGTGGCCGCCGGTGCCGGCGCGCAGGTCCGCGAAGGTGAACACGTCGGACGGACCGCCGGGGCGGATCAGGGTCAGGGTGTGCATGGCGCTGCTGAATCCGGCGGCCTGGGGGGTCAGGTCGTGGCGGGTCAGGTACTCTTCCATGCCGCCGAGGGCGAGCGTGAAGGCCTGCATCAGGTCCGGGAGGCGCTGGGTGGCCTGTCCGGGCTGCTCGGCGTGCAGGGGGTAGGGGAACTGCAGGCGGTGGCGTTCGGCGCTGCCGTGGAACAGCACGGCTTTCAGGGCGGTGGTGCCGAGATCGAAGGCGACCACCAGCGGCGGGCTGGGTGGGGAGTGGGTGGGATTCGGCATGGGCCTCCGGCGCGCTCTGTTAGCGCTAACAGGGTGGTGCAGTTGAGATACGGCACGTTAGGCCGTGCCGGTGCGGAAGTCAAGCGCCCTGTCCCGGCAACGGCACGGTCAGGTCGTCTGCCGCTGGCGAAGTTCGCAGGGGAACGTGACCAGGCCGCCCTTCAGGGTGGGGGCGTTCAGGCGGCGGGCGACCTCCGCGCCGATCTCCTCGCGGGGGGTGAAGACGGTACTCAGGGCCGGGTGAACGTGCGCGGAGATGCTCATGTCGTTGTGCCCCAGGATCGCCACGCGGCCCGGCACGCTCAGACCCTGGCGCAGGCACTCGAACAGCGCCCCGGCCGCCACGTCGTCGTTCGAGAAGTAGATGGCGTCCACGCCGGGCGTACGGCTCAGCACCCGGCGCAGCAGGATCACGCCCACCTCGATCGAGGAGGCTTCCTCGACATTCTCGGTGGCGCAGGGCACGCCGCAGCGTTCCGCCTCGGCCTGAAAGGCCTGCATCCGGCGGGCGTTGCGGGCGTCCCCGACGCCCAGGCAACTGGCGTACGCGAGGTGCCGGTACCCGCGTTCGATCAGGTGCCGGGCGGCCATCGTCCCAGCCTGCGCGTGGTCGTACCCGATCAGCAGGTCCGCCGGGTTCGGCCGGGCGTCCATGACCTCAATGATCCGCACGCCGAAGCGCCGCAGGGCCGGCAGCACGCGCGGGTCGTGGTCCGTGCCCGCCAGGACCATCACGTCGGGCCGCAGGGACAGGAACTGCTGCGCGGCGCGCCACTCGCGCTGCGGGTCGTACTCGGTCAGGTCGATCGCCAGTTGCCAGCCCGGCTGGGTCAGGCCGCGCTGCACGCCCTCCAGGAACGGCACGTACACGCTGTGGTGCAGGGTCGGCAGGACCATCGGCAGCAGGCGCACCGGGGCGCCGCCGGCCAGGGTGCCGGCCATGCGGTTCGGGATGTACCCCAGGGCGTCCACGGCGGCCTGCACGCGCTCCCGGACCTGGACGGTCACGATGTCCGGGCGGTTCAGGGCGCGGCTGACGGTCATGCTGCTCACGCCGGCATGGCGGGCCACGTCGGCCAGCGTCACGCCCTTCCCGGTTCCCTTCATGCGCCGGAGCATAGCGCGCGGACCGTATAATTCCGCTCATGGCTTCAACCAGCATCCAGAACCTGAAAGCCCACGTGGGCGAGACGGTCACGCTGCACGCGTGGCTGACGGACAAGAGCGGCAAGGGCAAGATCCAGTTCCTGAAACTCCGGGACGGCAGCGGCTTCGTGCAGGCGACCGTGTTCAAGACCGACATACCCGAGGACGTGTTCGAACTCGCCAAACGCCTCACGCAGGAGCAGGCGGTCACCGTGACCGGCGAGGTCCGCGCGGACGACCGGGCGCCGGGCGGCGTGGAACTCAGCGTGCGGGACCTCTCCCCCATCAGCGAGAACCACGGCGAGTACCCCATCACGCCCAAGGAGCACGGCATCGAGTTCCTGATGGATCACCGGCACGTGTGGCTGCGTCACCGCCGCCCATGGGCGATCATGCGGGTGCGCGACTCCGTGCAGCGCGCCATCGTGGACTTCTTCCATGGCGAGGGCTTCATCCGTTTCGACGCGCCGTTCTTCACGCCGAACGCCGCCGAGGGCACCACGGAACTGTTTGAAATTGACCTGTTCGGCGAGGACAAGGCGTACCTGAGCCAGACCGGGCAGCTGCACGCCGAGGCGGGCGCGTTCGCGTTCGGGAAGGTGTACACCTTCGGCCCGACCTTCCGTGCCGAGAAGAGCAAGACGCGGCGCCACCTGCTGGAATTCTGGATGATCGAACCCGAGGTGGTGCCCAGCAACCACACCGAGAACATGGCCCTGCAGGAGCGCATGGTGAGCTTCATCGTGCGCCGCGTGCTGGACGAGTGCCACGCGGAACTGGATCTGCTGGGCCGCGACGTGAGCAAACTGGCCGGCGCGGCGGAAGGCAACTACCCGCGCGTCACGTACACCGAGGCGCTGGAAATCATCCGCAAACACATCGAGGACCGCGACCTGCCCCCGAACGTGCAGGAAGACGTGCAGCCCGTCGAGTGGGGCGACGACCTGGGCGCGCCGCACGAGACGATCCTGGGGCATCACTTCGACCGGCCCGTGATCATCGAGCGGTACCCGGCGGCCATCAAGGCGTTCTACATGCAGCCGGACCCCCAGGACCCCCGCGTGGCGCTGTGCGACGACATGATCGCCCCGGACGGCTACGGCGAGATCATCGGCGGCAGCGAACGCATCCACGACTACGACCTGCTCAAGTCCCGCATCGAGCACGAGGGCCTGCCGCTGGAAGCCTTCGAGTGGTACCTGGACCTGCGCCGCACGGGCAGCATGCCGCACGCGGGCTTCGGCATGGGCCTGGAGCGCGTGATCGCTTGGATCACCGGCATCGACCACATTCGCGAGGCGATTCCGTTCCCGCGGATGCTGACCCGCATGCGTCCCTGAAGACCGGTCGGGTGGGGGCGGGGTGGGCCGGAGACGGCCAGCCTCGCCTCCACTCTGTTTCCCTGGTGGAGTGGCTGAGCAGGGATTGGTAGTAAGTGAATAGTTTCACGATCAATCCAGATCGTGAAAGAATTGTTTGCGACTATCAGTTTCACCGCAGGGCCTGCCCCTGCCTCCGCACCGGCCCCCGGAACGTCCCGCGCGGTGCGGTAGACTGCCCGCATGATCGCGTATTGCGAGGTGAGTGCCTTCACCGACACGCCCGGACACGGCAACCGTGCCGGCGTGGTGCTGCACGCCGCCCACCTGACCCGGCAGGACATGCAGTCGCTGGCCGCCATGCTGGACGCCCCGGAAACCGTGTTCGTGCTGGGACACGCCGACGGACTGGCGCGCGTGCGCTACTTCACGCCCACCCAGGAGGTCGATTTCTGCGGGCACGCGACCGTCGCGCTGGGCCTCACGCTGGCACAGGCGGGCCTGTGGCGCGGCGAACCGCTGGCGCTGGACACGCTGGCCGGACGGGTCCCGCTGCGACTGGAATGCCGGGCCGGCGTGCCGTGGCGCGTGTGGATGCAGCAACCCGCGCCGCAGTACCGCCCGGTACCGCCCACGCTGCGCGCCGAATTGGCGGACTCGCTGGGCCTCGACCCGCGCATGATCCACCGGGGCCTGCCCATGGCCGCCGCCAGCACCGGCCTGTGGAGCGTGTTCGTACCGCTCCTCGACGCCCTGATCCTGGACGGCCTGGAACCGGACTTCCCACGCATCCACGCGCTCACCGAGGCGCTGGGCGTGGGCAGCATCTACGCCTACGCCCCGATGGGCGTCAACCGCTTCGCCGCGCGGGACTTCGCGCCCGCCCTGGGCATCCCGGAAGACCCGGTGACCGGCAGCAGCGGCGGCGCGCTCATGGCCCTGCTCGCCAGCCAGGGGCGCCTGCCGGTCCGGCAGGGCCGCGCCTGCGGCATGATCTACCAGGGACACGCGCTCGGCACGCCCGGCGAGATCGAGGTCGAACTGGAACTGACCGGCGAGAAGGTCACCGCCGTCCACGTGGGCGGGCAGGCGACGCTGGAACGCGAGGGGCAGTGGACGCCCCGCCAGCCCGGCGTGCGCGGCTGAGCCGACCCCCGGCCGGACCGCCCACCTGTCCACTCTACCGGGCCTTGCGCTGACGGTCCGGGCCTATAGTGCCCGGATGCTTGGATTGATCTGTGTGGATGTAGACGGCACCCTGGTCGGCACCGGGAACGTGATTCGGGACGACGTGTGGGCCGCGCTGGCCGACGCGCGCGAGAAGGGCGTGCATATCGCGCTGTGCTCGGGCCGGCCCGCCATCGGGAACGCCCGCGCGTACGCGCAGAGGCTGGACCCGGACGGCTGGCACGTGTTCCAGAACGGCGCGAGCATCGTGAAGGTCAGCAGCGGCGAGAGCCTCAGCGAGGCGTTCCCGGCGCAGGCCCTGCCGGACCTGATCGGGCGGGCGCATGCCACGGGCCGACTGCTGGAGGTGTACACGGACCTGGAATTCGCGATCACGCACCCCGGCGAGTACGCCGAGCGGCACGCGGCGCTGCTGGGTGTCCCGTATGACGCCCGTCCGCCCGAGGCGCTGGAGGGGACGGTCGTGCGCGTGCAGTGGGTCGTGCCGCGCACCGACGAGCACGCCGTCGTGAACGAACCGCACGACGGGCTGGACCTGCACCCGGCGGGCAGCCCGGTCATGCCGGACGTGTCGTTCATCAGCGTGACCCGCGCGGGCGTCAGCAAGGGCAGCGCCATCGAACGCATCGCCGCGCACTACGGCGTACCCATGGACCGCGTGATGATGGTCGGCGACGGCGAGAACGACGTGACCGCCATGCGCGTCGTCGGGCACCCGGTCGCCATGGGGAACGCCGACCCGCCCGCCATCGCCGCCAGCCGCTACCGCGTGGCGCACGTGGACGACGGCGGCCTGCGCGAAGCGGTGGAACTGGCCCTGACGCTGTAAAGGGTTGATAGTGGATGGTTGATGGAGAACGGGTGGCTGTTCCGTCAACTGTCCACCGTTCACTGCTGCCCGCGCGCGTGACAGGCTGGGGCGTATGCCTGAACTGGTGAAGGTCTGGACGGAGTATGTGGCGCTGGGGGTGGAACTCACGGCGGCCGTCATCATTGCCCTGGCGGCGCTGGTGGGCGCGGGGCGGGCGCTGCTGGCGTTCGTGCGGCCCAGCAGGGCGCCGGACGCGCAGAAGGAGAGCCTGCGGCTGGAACTGGCGCGCTGGCTGGCCGTGGCGCTGGAATTCACGCTGGCCGCCGACATCCTGCGGACCGCGATTGCGCCCAGCTGGGACGACATCGGGAAGCTGGCGGCGATCGCCACGCTGCGCACGCTGCTGAACTACTTCCTGCAACGCGAGATCGACGGGCATCAGGCCCGGCAGGAGGGCGCAGCCGAGGAGGCAGTCAGTCGCCCGTGACGCTGCTATCCGTGACGCTGCGGATGGCCTGCACGATGCGCTCGCCATAGTTCTCCAGGCGTTTGGGACCCAGGCCGGGAACGTCGGCCAGTTCCGCCACGGACTGCGGCTGACGGGCGGCCAGGGCGTCCAGGGTGGCGTTCGTGAAGACCACGTAGGCGCTCAGGCCGGTCTCGCGGGTCAGGTCACGGCGGACGGCGCGCAGGGCGTCGGCCACGCGGTCCGTGAGGTCCGGGCGGGCCGTGGCGGACGCGACTGGTGGGGCGTCCAGCAGGGCCGGGGTGCTGAGCGCCGGGCCACTGGGGACCGGGGTGCTGGGGCGCGGGGCACTGAGGACCGCGCCGCGCAGGACGCCCAGCACGGCGCTGTTCTCGCGCACGCCTCGCTCCTGGGGGGTGGGGGCGGGCGTGGGCGTGCCGGTCAGGTGATCACGGACGATCTGCACGACCTCGTCGCCGTAATCGGCGAGTTTGCGCTGCCCGACGCCGCTGACGGTGCCCAGCAGGGCGTGGCTGGTGGGTTTCAGGTCGCACACGGCTTTCAGGGTGGCGTCCGTGAACACCACGTACGGCGGGACGCCCTGCGCGCGGGCGCGTTCCAGCCTCCAGGCCCGCAGCGCCTCGAACAGCGGCTGGTCGGCGGGGGCGACGGGCGCGCGGCCCGCCCCGCTCCTGGCGCGGTCCCGGTCGCGTTTGCTGGGGCGGGGGGCCAGGGTGTCCTCGCGCAGGGCGAGGGTCTGCTCGCCTTTCAGGATGGCGCGGGCCTTGCCGGTGGCGCTCAGGCCGTGGTGCTCTCCGGCGGCGAGGTAGCCGAGGCTCACGAGTTGCCGCAGAAGGCCGCGCCAGTACTTCTCGTCGTGTGCGGCGCCGACCGCGAAGGTGGGCAGCTGGTGGTGCCCGAGACTGACGACGCGTTCGGTGGCGTGGCCCATCAGTACGTCGGTCAGGTGCGCGGCGCCGAAGCGGTTGCCGGTGCGGATCACGGCGGACAGCGCCATCTGCGCCTCGCGGGTCGCGTCGCGCACGCCGGGCGGGTTCAGGCAGGTGTCGCAGTTTCCGCAGGGGGCGCCCAGCTCCTCGCCGAAGTACGACAGCAGCACCTGTCTGCGGCAGGTGGCAGCCTCGCAGTAGGTGAGCAACGCGTCGAGTTTTGCGGCCTCCACGCGCTTGACCTCCTCGGGCGCGTCGCTGGAGGCCAGCATGCGGCGCACGTTCACCACGTCCGCCAGACCGTACACCATCCAGGCGGTGCTGGGCAGCCCGTCGCGTCCGGCACGGCCGGTTTCCTGGTAGTAGCCTTCCATGCTCTTGGGCAGGTCCAGGTGGGCCACGAAGCGCACGTTGGGTTTGTCGATGCCCATGCCGAAGGCGACGGTGGCGACCACGACCAGCCCTTCCTCGTTCAGGAAGCGTTCCTGGGCGCTGTTGCGTTCGCGTGGCGGCAGGCCCGCGTGGTACGCGACGGCGTCCACGCCCTGCGTCTGGAGCCAGCGGGCGGTCTCCTCGACGCTCTTGCGCGACAGGCAGTACACGATGCCGGCGTCGCCGCGGTGCTCGGCGTTGATGAAGTCCAGCAGTTGCGTCTTGGGGCCTTCCTTGTTCGCCACGCGGTACTGGATGTTCGGGCGGTCGAAGGAACTGATGAACTGCGGCGCGCCGCCCAGTTGCAGGACGCTGAGGATGTCGGCGCGGGTGCGGTCGTCGGCCGTGGCGGTCAGCGCGAGGCGTGGGATGTGCGGGTAGCGGTCGGGCAGCACGTTCAGGCCCTGGTACTCGGGCCGGAAGTCGTGCCCCCACTGCGAGACGCAGTGCGCCTCGTCCACCGCGAACAGCGCGACGGGCGCGCGGTCGAGCAGGTCCAGCGTGCGCGGCAGCAGCAGGCGTTCCGGCGCGACGTACAGCAGGTCCAGCTCGCCGGACAGCAGCGCCGATTCGACCTCGCGCACGCCGTCCAGGGACAGGGTGGAGTTCAGGAACGCGGCCCGCACGCCCAGCGCCCGCAGGGTGTCCACCTGATCCTTCATCAGCGCGATCAGCGGCGAGACGATGATGCCCACGCCGGGGCGCAGCAGGCTGGGCACCTGATAGCACAGACTTTTGCCGCCGCCGGTGGGCATGAGGACCAGGGCGTTGCCGCCGCCCGCGACGGTCCGCACGATGTCGGCCTGCACGCCCCGGAAGGCGTCGTACCCCCACACCTTCTTCAGGACGGTCAGGGCGGCGGTGTCGTGGGTGGTGGGCGCGGCAGGAGCAGACATTCCCCCCCAGCATACCGCGTTACGCCCTGTGCGTAACCCCGCCTGCCGCCTCCGGAGTCGTCACGGGCAGGTCAGCCACCCCGCCCCGCCCGACCCCGCGCCCGCTCAGCGCGGCTTGACCTCGACCGGCACCCGCAGGTCCGACCCCAGGTCCAGCGTGGGCTTCGCGAACCGGTCCCGCAGAAAGCGCCCGTGCGTCAGCAACTCCTGCCCGCCCGACTGGAGCGCCGAGTTCAGCACGTCCTGCACGCCGTCCAGCAGCAACTCCAGCTGCTCAACCAGCAGGGCGCGGCCGGTCTTGCCGTCCTGCAGGGGCGCGCTGTCCGCCAGGGTGCGCGGCAGCTTCAGGTACGCCTCGACGGCGTTCGGGGCGTACTCCTCGCGGATGGCGCGCGCCACGTACTCGGCCTCGCTGCCCGCCTGCCCCTGCGCCCGCAGCAGGTCCAGAGCCTCCTGCGAGCGCAGGTTCAGGGCCGCCAGCTGCGCGCGGGCGTCCGCCGGGAGCCGCTCGTCCCGCACGTACCCGCCCAGCCCGGCCTCCCGCGCTGCGGCGGGGGATTTGGTCAGGATCACGCCGCCTGCCTGCTGCGGCAACGGCACCGGCGCGACAGGCACCGCGCGCTCCGGCGCGGGCTCCCGGAACGGTGAGGACGCCAGCCACGCCATCCCCATGAAGAACAGCGGGAAGATCAACCAGCCCGCCCCCAGCGCCATGAACACGGCCGCCGCCAGCAGACCCGCCAGCAGGCCCGGCTGCGCGCCGCGCCACTTCCCGAACGCGCGCGACCCGAAGAAGCCCAGCAGCATCCCGGCCGCCGGGTGAACCACCCACGCCGCGCCCAGCACCGCCAGCAGCGCGATCACGGCCGAGGCCCGCGCCACCCCCGCGAACGTCCTGCCCTGAGGCGAGAACACCGTCTGCGCGAAGAAGGCGATGGCGAACGCCGCCGCCACCTGCACCATCCAGCCCAGCGGCCCCAGCAGGTCACCCAGGTCCATCACACGCTCCCCTCCATGACTTCCAGCATGACTCAGGGTACACCCGCACCCTCTCCTGTCAGCGGCAATTGCAGGAACACCAGATCCAGCCAGCGCCCGAACTTGAACCCCACCTGCCGGAAGTGAGCGACCTGCCGGAACCCCAGCCCCTCGTGAAAGGCGAGACTCCCGGCGTTCCCGGCGTCCACGCCCCCCACCAGCGAGTGCAGCCCCCGCCCGCGCGCCTCCCCGATCAGGGCCAGCAGCAGCGCCCGGCCCAGGCCCTGCCCCCGGCAGTCGTGACGCACGTACACGGAATGCTCGGCCGTGAACCGGTAGCCCGGTTTCTCCCGGAACGGCCCGAACGTCGCCCAGCCCGTCACCTCGCCGTCACGGGCCGTGACGAGCACCGGCCAGCCGCCCCGCACCCGCTGATCGAACCACGCCAGCCGTGACTCCAGACTGACCGGCTCCAGGTCGTAACTGGCCGTCGTGTGCAGCACCGCGTGGTTGTAGATCTCCAGAATGGCCGGAACATCCGCGCGGGTCGCGGGGCGGACAGGGGACGGGCCGGCAGTGGGCAATTCGGACATGCGCCGACCCTAGCGCCCGCACAGGCCACCCGCCTAGGCCAGACGGCGCATCACCGGCCCGACGACAGGCAGTCAGAATGCAGGTCGCTTCAGGAGGCCTGCCATGTCCATTCCACCACCATCCGCTGCCGGGTGGGTCGTTCCCTTCTATGACGTTCAGGACCGCCTGATCGGGTGTTACTCCGCGCCCCCACACGCGACGCATGTCGAGGCGGCCCGGCGCCTGCGCGGGCAGTACCCGCAGGCGAATCGGCTGCTGGAACTCGGCGCCGGGGGCGGTCAGTTCGCCGTGAGTGCCGCTGCCGAGGGGTTCACGGTCACGGCGCTGGAACTCCGGGCAGCGGGCGCGGCCCACACGCTGCGGCTGGCGCGCGAGCACGGCGTGACCCTGAGTGCCATTCAGGGGGATTTCTATACGGCCGATCCGGGCGGTCCCTTCGACCTGATCGTGTACTGGGACGGGTTCGGTATCGGCGGCGACGACGACCAGCGCCGGCTGCTGACCCGCATGGCCGGCTGGCTGGCGCCCCAGGGACACGCCCTGCTGGACATCTACCCCCCGTGGTACTGGGCCAGTCACGCCGGGTACACCCGCCACACCGACACGTACACGCAGATGTACGGGTTTGACAGCGCGACCAGCCGCATGACCGACACGTACGTGGACCCCAGCGGGCAGCGGCACACCCAGTCGCTGCGCTGCTATTCCCCCGACGACCTGCGCCGACTGCTGGCCGGCACCGGGCTGCGGCTGGCGCGGGCCGAGCCGGGCGGGATGTTCGACACCGCCACCGGAACGTGGCACCCGCAGGCGAACTGGGCGTCGTGCATGACCTTCCAGGCGGTCCTCGTTCCGGAGTAGACCGGGTCGTGCCGGTGTGGGCCGGATGCGAACAGGAACCGCGCCCCTTCCTTCACGGAGGGGGCGCGGTCTGCAGTTACCAGTCTTATACGGGTTCCGTTTGTTTCGCTGACAATCCGGAACTGCACCGGATTGCCAGCTCCACGTCCGGAACCCGTTTCTCTCCTGCTCGCTTCGCTCGGATTGAACGGGCTTTACCGCCCATTCAATCGGAGTCCGTATTACTTGCGGAGGCTGGGGTTCAGGATCTTCTTGCGCAGGCGGATGCTCTGGGGGGTCAGTTCGACGAGTTCGTCCTCGCTGATGTACTCCAGGGCGTCTTCCAGGCTCAGGCGGCGGGGGGGGATCAGGGTCAGGGCGTCGTCGGCGCCGCTGGAGCGGACGTTCGTGAGCTTCTTGTTCTTGCAGACGTTCACGTTCATGTCCTGCTCGCGGGCGTTCTCGCCGACGATCATGCCGATGTAGACCTCGGTGCCGGCGTCGATGAAGAAGTTGCCGCGGTCCTGCAGTTTCCAGATGGAGTACGCGAAGGCGGGGCCGTCTTCCATGGACACGAGGCTGCCGTTCTGGCGGCTCTTGATCTCGCCGGCCCAGGGGGCGTACCCGTCGAAGATGTGGCTCATGATGCCTTCACCCTGGGTCATGCTCAGGAACTGGTTGCGGAAGCCGAACAGGGCGCGGCTGGGAATCTTGAATTCCACGCGCACGCGGCTGCCCATGGGTTCCATGTTCACCATCTGGCCCTTGCGGCTGCCCAGGACGCCGATCACGGCGCTGGAGAGCTGCTCGGGCATGTCGAGGACGAGGTGCTCGATGGGTTCGTGCTTCTCGCCGTCGATCTCGCGGATGATGACCTGGGGCGCGCCGACCTGCACTTCGTAGCCTTCACGGCGCATGGTTTCGAGCAGGATGCTCAGGTGCAGTTCGCCACGGCCGGACACCTTGAATTCGTCGGGGCGGATTTCCTCGACTTTCAGGGACACGTTGGTCATGACTTCCTTCTTCAGGCGGTCGTTCAGGTGGCGGCTCGTGACGTACTTGCCGTCCTTGCCCGCAAAGGGGCTGGTGTTCGGCTGGAAGATCATGCTGACGGTGGGTTCGTCCACGGTGATGATCGGCAGCGCTTCGGGGTCGGCGAGGTCGGCGACGGTCTCGCCGATCTGGGCGTCCTCGATGCCGGCCAGGGCGACGATGTCGCCGGCGCTGACGGAGTCCACCTCGATGCGGCGCAGGCCCATGTGCGTGAAGGGCTGCACGACGCGCGTCTTGGTCATGGTGCCGTCTTTGTGCATCAGCTGGACGAATTCGCCCTTCTTGACGGTGCCGCGCTTGACGCGGCCCAGCACGATGCGGCCCAGGTACTCGGAGTAGTCGAGGTTCGTGACGAGCATCTGGAAGGGCGCGTCGACGTCCACGCTGGGGGCGGGGATGTGCTCGAGGACCATGTCGAACAGTTCGTGCATGTCGTCCTGGGGCTTGTCGAGTTCCTTGTAGGCCTTGCCGTCGCGGGCGATGGCGTACAGGATCGGGAAGTCCAGCTGGTCGTCGTTCGCGCCGAGTTCGGCCATCAGGTCGAAGGTCAGGTTGACGACTTCTTCGGGGCGGGCGTCGTTGCGGTCGATCTTGTTGACGACCACGATGGGCTTGAGGCCCAGTTCGATGGCCTTGCGCAGCACGAAGCGGGTCTGGGGCATGGGGCCTTCGGCGGCGTCCACGAGGACCAGGGCGCCGTCGACCATGCCGAGGACGCGTTCGACTTCCCCGCCGAAGTCGGCGTGGCCGGGGGTGTCGACGATGTTGATCTTGACGCCGTTGTACTCGACGGCGGTGTTCTTCGCGAGGATGGTGATGCCACGCTCTTTTTCGAGGTCGTTGCTGTCCATGGCGCGTTCCACGATCTCTTCACCGTGGCCGAGTTTCAGGGTCTGGCGCAGCAGGGCGTCCACGAGGGTGGTCTTGCCGTGGTCGACGTGTGCAATGATCGCGATGTTTCTGTATTCCATAACTGTCCGTCCTTTTTCCGCCCGGCCACGCCGTCCGGCCTGTGCGGGCCTGGGCGCGAGGGGCGGCAGTGTCCGTGCAACTGGCTGCATGAACCGTGGTGCTTAAAAACGCCCGCCGCACTGTCGTCGTGGGCGGGACACCCAAAACAGGATTTTACCATAACTGGAGGGTGTTGTTCTCATGTCAGCTCGGGTGGGGGCGGCGGGGTGGGTCGGGGCGGGCCGTTCAGGGCAGCGGCGCCCACCACCAGCCGCCCACGTCGCGCCGTCCGGCGCGGGCGGCAGCGTTCAGCGCGCCCCGGTTGCGGCCGTGGATGGTGCCGCTGAGGACCTGGGCAGGGTCCGGCAGATGCCGGGCGAGCAGGGTGCTCAGGGCCGCGCCCAGGCCGTGGCCGCGGGCGTGCGGGGCCAGCAGGAGTTCCTGCACGACCTGCGCGTCCAGACCCACTTGCGGGTGGGCCAGGGTGCCGGCGTACCCGGCCCATTCTCCGCGCCAGTGGACGTCGAACATCGTTCCGGCGTCGATGCACTCCTGAAGGTCCTCGGCGCTCAGCAGGCGGGCCTCGTGCGGGTGGTGGGGGTGGGCGGCGTCCACGGCGTCGTAGGCGGCCTGCGCGTCGGCATGGCGGCTGGTGTCGCGGGTGGGGGTCAGGGTCAGGTCGTCCGGGACGGGGTACCCGCGCAGATCGCCCACGGGCGCGGCCAGCACGCGCCGGTCCGGGTCGAGGTCCGGCCAGTCGGTCATGGGGGCGGCACTCCAGAAGCGCAGGCGCGGCGGGTGGAACGCCGCGTACACGCGGGCCGCGTCCGACAGGGCGGGCAGGTCGGCGCGCGTGACGGGGCGGCTGGTCACACTGACGTCCACGAAGGGTTTCGTGACGTCCAGGCCCAGGAAGCGGATGCTGAGCATGGCGTGCAGGTCGGCGCTCACCATCATCCAGCGGTTCAGGTAGGCGGGCGCGGCGGGTCCGGCGTTCAGGAAATCGGCGCGCTGCGCGGCGAGGTCGAGGTCGGTGGCGAGTTGCAGGTCGAACTCGTGCTCGTCGGTCAGGTTGCGCAGGCGGGTGGCCGGGTCGGTCCAGTCATGCGTGGCGGGGTGCTGCGCGGCGAGGGTGAAGGCGGCCAGTTCGGCGGCGGTGGGCAGGTCAGTAATACCCGGCAGTTGATCGGTGGTCGTCACTGCCGGACACGGTAGCGCCGGGCGGACCTCCGCGCCGCCGCATGTGGGCCGGTCGGGCGGCCGCCTGCTATCCTAGGCGCAACCTAACGAGCGTTTGTTCCAGCCTCTCCCCCGTCCCCGGAGGTCCCCGCATGAAAAGCAAGAACGAGTGGATGCAGAGCGTCTACGCCCCCGCCACGCAGAAATTCCCGGAACGCAAGTACAACTTCAAGAACCTCTCGGACATGGAACCCGAACCCATCTATACCGCCGACGACCTGAAAGACTGGGACGCCGAACGGGACCTGGGCTACCCCGGCGAGTACCCGTACACGCGCGGCGTGCAGCCCAGCGTGTACCGCGGGAAACTCTGGACCATGCGGATGTTCGCGGGCTTCGGCAGCGCCGAGCAGACGAACGAACGCTTCCACGCGCTGCTGCGCGCCGGGCAGACAGGCCTCTCGACCGCCTTCGACCTGCCCACCCTGATGGGCTACGACAGCGACCACCCCTTCAGCAAGGGCGAGGTCGGCAAGTGCGGCGTGGCGGTCAGCAGCCTCGCGGACATGGAGATCCTGTTCCGGGGCATCGACCCCACGCAGGTCACGACCTCCATGACCATCAATTCGCCCGCGAACGCCATCTGGGCCATGTACATCGCCAACGCTCAGAAGCAGGGCAAGGACCTCGGGCAGGTGGGCGGCACCATCCAGAACGACATTCTGAAGGAATTCATCGCGCAGAAGGAATTCATCTACCCGCCTGCCCCCAGCGTGAAACTGGTCATCGACACCTTCGAGTGGGGCCCCCGGATCGTCCCGAAATGGAACTTCATCAGCGTGTCCGGCTACCACATCCGCGAGGCGGGGGCGACCGGCGTGCAGGAACTCGCCTTCACGCTCGCCGACGGCTTCCACTACGTGGAGAAGGCGCTGGAACGCGGCCTGGACATCGACGAATTCGCGCCGCGCATCAGCTTCTTCTGGGACATCCACAACGACTTCTTCGAGGAGATCGCCAAACTCCGCGCCGCGCGGCGCATCTGGGCGCGGCAGATGCGGCACCACTACGGCGCGAAGAACCCGAAAAGCTGGATGCTGCGCACCCACTCGCAGACCGCCGGGGTGTCCCTGCCCGCGCAGCAGCCGCTGAACAACATCGCCCGCGTGGCGATCCAGGCGCTGGCCGCCGTGCTGGGCGGCACGCAGAGCCTCCACACCGACGCCTTCGACGAGGCGCTGGCGCTGCCCACCGAGGAAGCCGCCACCATCGCCCTGCGCACCCAGCAGATCATCGCGTACGAGACGGGCGTGGCGGGCGTGGTGGACCCCCTGGCCGGCAGTTACTACGTCGAGAAACTCACGAACGACATCGAGGCCGCCGCCATGGGCTACATCGAGCAGATCCGCGCGATGGGCGGCGTGGAGGCCGGCATCGACAGCGGCTTCTTCCAGCTGGAGATGGCCGAGGCCGCCTACCGCTACCAGCGCGAGGTCGAGACGAAAAACCGCGTCGTGGTCGGCGTGAACGACTTCGTGCAGGACGCCGTCGAGGTGCCCATCCAGCTGATCGACCCGCAGGTCGAGCGCGTTCAGGAAGCGCGGCTGGCGCAGGTGCGACGCGAACGCGACCCCGAGCGCGTCAGGGCCGCCATCGACGCCCTGCGCGACACGGCCGTGACCGGCGCGAACTCCATGCCCGCCTTCCTGGAATGCGCGCACGCCTATGTCACGCTGGGCGAACAGATGGACATCCTGAAAACCGTGTACGGCGAGTACGTGGAACCCGCCGTCGTGTAATCACCCCCCCTGTCAGAACGTGAAGCCCACGGGAGGACTCTCTCGCGGGCTTCACGGTTGTTCCCACTGCCAGCGGAACAGACCGCGGAGTCCGTCGGTCAGTCGGTCAGGGGGAACACGGTGACGCTGTCCAGGCGGTCGAGGCGGCTGGCGCCGACGGTCAGGGCGCGGCTGTCGGCGGCCCAGGCCAGGAAGGTGGGCGGGTCGGCCAGGGTGGGGGTGCGGGCGTCCACGCGGCCGGTCGTGGCGTTCACGAGGTCCACGCGCCAGCCGCGTTCGTCGTGGGCGGGCACGGCGAGCAGGGCGCTGTCCGGACTGAACCGCGCCGCGCCGAGGGTCCGGGCGGGCGGGGCGGCGCGGACGGTGGCGTAGGGCACGCGGTTGCCCGGCTGGTACAGATCGGTGGTGCCGTCCGGGGCGGTGAAGGCCAGCACGCCCCGGCCGCTGATCTGCACGTCGGCGGCGCGGCGGCCGGGCGCGGTGGGCAGGCCGAAGCGTTTGCCATTGGCGAGCAGCGCCACGAATCCCTCTCCCTGGGGCGGGAGGACGAAGACGCGGGTGGTGTCGGGCGACAGGGTGACGCGGGCCGCGCCGAGCTGGCCGGGCGCGCGGAGGGTCGCGGTGACCTTCCCGGTCTTCTGCGAGACGACGCTGAGGCGCTCGTCGTTCCAGGTGACGGCGGCGTTCCCCCAGTGGTTCACGCTCAGGTGCGTGGCGGGACCGGCCGGGGCGACCGTGCGGACCTTCCCGCCGTCCAGCTGCGCGAGGTTCGTGCCGCTGCCGTCCGTGACGAGCAGCCAGGTGGCGCGGTTCATGGTCTGCACGGCCATGGCGGGCGGGGCGGTCAGGGACGTGCCGGCCACGCTGAGGCCGCCGCCGGGCAGCAGGGCGACGGGCTGGCCGGTCGCGGGGTCGGTGCCGCCCCCGGCCGTCAGGGCCGGCAGGGGCAGGCGGCGCGCGGCGGTCCAGCCGGCCGGCCCGACCGCCAGTCCGGCCGCGCCGATGCCTAGCACGTCGCCGGTCAGGCTGACCTGCGCGGGCCGCAGCGGACCGCCGGGGACGGTCAGGGTGCGTTCGCGGCGGCCCGTGAGCAGGTCGCGCCGCTGGACCTCGCCGGTCCGGGTATCGCCGTCCAGCGTGAGGACCGACCCGTCGCGCAGGGGCAGGCCCGCCAGGGCGCGGCCCTCGCGGACGACGACGGTGCTGGGGAACCCGGCCCGCAGCGCGATGAGTTGCGGGCCGGCCTGCACGGCGGCGCTCAGGCCGTCCGCGCCGAAGCCGACCGTCCCGACGGGGCAGGGGTCGTCGCAGGTGTGACCGGAGCGCACGGCGGCGCCGGTCGTCTCGATGAACTGCACACGGCCCGGCCGGCCCACGACGGCGTGCGTGCCGTCCGGGGACGTCACGAGCGCCGTAACGGGGGCGCTGTCGAGCGTGCGGCGCCCTGAAGTGACGGGGTCCACGCGTTCCAGGCCGCGCGGGCCGCCGATCAGGACTGCGCCGTCCGCCGTGAGGCCCGCGCCGGTGGCCTGCGGGGCGCTCAGGCGCGCGGTGGTCACGCCGTCCGCGAGTCGCCAGACGGTCACGGTGCCGGCCGCGTCGTCCCGAGTGAGGGCCGCGCGGCCGTCCGCGCCGACGCTCAGGCCCGCGCAGGGGCCGGCGGTGGACACGGCGCGCAGCAGCGTCCCGGTCGGGCCGAGGATCAGCAGCCGCTCACCCAGGCACGCGACCACGCCCGCCTCCGGGGTGAGGCGGGCCTCGGTCACGCCGGACAGGCCGGGCAGGTTCAGGCCACTGCCGGGACCGACCCCCAGGCCGGCGGCGATGCCCAGCAGGGCCGTGAGGAGAGCGACGGATCGGAACGGAACGCCCACGCGGAAGGTCACGCCCGACAGTGTAGAGCAGCGACCTGAACGGCAGGTCACCCCCGGACCGTTCCCTGCGGATTCCGTCCGGTTCGTTGCCTCGCCCGGCTCGGGGGCGGAACTGAAGGGCGGGCCACCAGGATCCTCTCCCGGTGGCCCGCTGCCATGCCTGTTCAGTCGGATTTCAGAAGGTGTAGCCTTTCGGGACGACCACCACGCCGTTGTCGGTGACCGTGAAGCCCCGCGCGCGGTCCTCCTCGAGGTTCAGGCCGATCTTCGTGCCGGGCGGGATGACCACGTTCTTGTCCACGATGCAGCGGCGCAGGTGCGCGTGCCGGCCCACCTCGACGTCCTCGAACAGCACGCTGCTCTCCACCAGCGAGTACGAGTGCGTGCGGACGTTGCGCGCCAGGATGGAGTCGCGGACGGTGCCGCCGCTGATGATCGCGCCGCCGGCCATGATGGTGTTGAACGCCTGCCCCTTGCGGCCGTCGCTCTCATGCACGAACTTGGCGGGCGGCGAGAACTCGCTGCTGGTCCGCAGGGCCCATTCCGGGTTGTAGATGTCGAACTCCGGGTTGATGCTCACGAGGTCCATGTTCGCCTCGTAGTAGGCGTCCAGGGTACCCACGTCACGCCAGTAGGTGTTCGGGCCGACCTGACCGGGGATGGGGTTGCGGTGGAAGTCGTACGCCATGACGTTGTACCCGTCGCTCAGGGCGCGGGGAATCACGTCACCGCCGAAATCGAAGCCGCTCTCGCCGGCGCCCATGTTCGTCTCCAGCAGCTCCTCGAGCGCGCGGCGCGAGAAGATGTAGTTGCCCATGCTGGTCAGGCTGGTGCCGGGCTGGCCGGGAATGCTGGGCGGATCCTTGGGTTTCTCCAGGAAGTCCGTGACCCGCCAGTTCGCGTCGACGTGCATCACGCCGAACTGGTGCGCCTGCTCCTGCGGCATGGGGTACGCGGCGATGGTCACGTCGGCGCGCGTCTCGATGTGCTTTTGCAGCATGTGTTCCACGTTCATCTTGTAGATGTGGTCACCGCTGAAGATCGCGACGTAATCCGCCTCGTAGTTGTCGATCAGGTGCATGTTCTGGTAAACGGCGTCGGCCGTGCCGCGGTACCACACCGGCCCGAGTTCCTCGATGCGGTACATCTGCGCGGGCACCAGCGTGATGAAGTAATCGCTGAGGAACGTCCCGAACCGCCAGCCGCGCTGGATGTGCTCGGTCAGGCTCTGCGCCTTGTACTGCGTGAGCACGTAGATGGAGAACACGCCCGAGTTGATGAAGTTGTTGATGGCGAAATCGATGATGCGGTACTTGCTGCCGAAGGGAACGGCGGGCTTGCTGCGCTTCTGAGTCAGTGGCGCGAGGCGGGACCCCTGTCCGCCCGCGAGAATCATGCCGAGAACCCGTGGTTTCATGCGATACCCCCTTCAAAGAACCGGTGGTCAGGCCGCCCACGAGGCCGCCGGACCAGTGAACCGTGAGTCCCTGTGCTGTGCCGACACTGTAACGCGAAATGGCGTGCCCACCACCGGACCCTTCTGCTCAGGCCCGGACCACGCCAGACACTCAGACCGCGCCCACCCTAGCGGGACAGCCGCGCGCGCAGTTGCCCCCGCGCTTCACCCGGAGTTAATACCGGGGCGCGCAGTTGCGTCCGCGTGAACGTCAGCTGCCGACGCCCGTACTGCCGGGTGGCGAGCGTCACCTGCGCCGCCGCGTCCTCCAGCGCCAGCACGCCACGCGCCACGCCCAGCGCCTCCCGGTACCCGAGGGCCTGCCAGACGGTCGGGCGCGGCCCGGCGTCCGGTGACACCCGACCGGCCAGCCACGCCGCCTCGTCCGCCCAGCCGGCCCGGAACATGTCCTGCACCCGCGCCGCCATCCGGGCCTCCAGGTCCGCCGGTTCCCGCGTGAACGCCGTCACCTCGAACGCGAACCGGGGGCGGCTGCGGCCGAACTCGCCCGGAAACCGCCCGGTCTGCCGGTACACCTCCAGCGCACGCACGACCCGGCGCGGATTGCGTTCCATCCGGACCGCCTCGGCCGGATTCAGCGCCTGCATGTCGGCCAGCAGGGCGTCCAGACCCCGAGCGGCCAGTTCCGCCTCGACCCCGGCACGCACCGCCGGATCGCTGGGCGGCGTGAGCGGCAGGCCGCGCGTCAGGGCCGCCAGGTAGAACCCGGTACCGCCCACCACCAGCGGCACCCGCCCCCGCGCGAGAATCCCCGCGACGGCCTCCTCGGCCAGCTCCACGAACCGCGCCACGTCGAACGCCTCGGTCACGTCCGCCACGTCCAGCAGGTGGTGCGGCGCGGCCGCCCGGTCCTGCACGCCGGGCTTGGCCGTGCCGATATCCAGCCCCCGGTACACCGTGAACGCATCGGCCGACACGATCTCCAGCGGGAACTCGCCCGCCAGTTCCAGCGCCAGCGCGGACTTACCGGCCGCCGTGGGCGCCGTCAGGATCTGAATGGGACTCTGCACGCGAGGGATGATACGGGACCGGAACCGCCACGCGGCGACCCCGAGAACCGCAGCGGCGCCGGGCAGTGGTAGCGTAAGGGCATGAACGAGCCCGTGCTGGCGCGACTGCAACACCTCATGACCCTCCGCGAGGAGGTCGAAACCCTGACCGGAACCGGACCCTGGATTCCCAGCGCCGACTGGGCCGACGCCGACACGCACCTGATCCTGTACCTCGACGTGCCCGGCGTGAACCCCGACACCCTCGAACTGCTCGAGGAGGACGGCACCGTCACCGTCGCCGGCCAACGCGACGAGACACACCGACTGCTGCGCGGCGAACGCCCCGCCGGCACCTTCCGCCGCACCCTCACCTTCCCCGAGGATGTCCTCCCCCAGACCGGGCAGGCCAGCCTCGCGGGCGGCGTGCTGTGCGTCCGTTTCGAGAAGAAACACCCCACCATCAACGTGCAGTCCAGCGACGCCCCCGACGATCACGACTGATACGGACTCCGATTGAATGGGCTGCAAAGCCCGTTCAATCCGAGCGGATGCGAGTGGGAGAGAAACGGGTTCCGGACGTGGAGCCGGCAATCCGGTGAAGTGCCGGATTGTCGGCGAAACAAACGGAGTCCGTATGACACGGGTTCCGGGCCCGGAGACGGCCCCGCGCCGTTCAGATCCGGTTGCTTTTCTGGAGGTTGCAGCGGCGGCACAGGAGTTGAAGGTTGTTGACGGTGCTCGCACCTCCCTTGCTGTGCGGAATGACGTGATCGAACTCCAGGTAGTTGTTGTCTCCACATTCGACGCACTTGCCCTGATCACGCTGCCAGACCTCAAGTTTGACTTTCTGCGGGATGCTGCGGCTGGCCCGCTCCGTCTGCGGCATCAGCAGCAGGCGCTTGTTGATGCGGACCAGTGCGTCCAGGGTGGCGCCGAGCAGCACGGGCTGACTCACACCGTGGTAGTACCCGTTGCCTTTCTTCACGCCGAGCGCCAGATTGACTCCGTCCGGTAGTTCCTCGATCTGAAGGACCTTGGCGTACTGGATGTTCCAGCCTCCTTCGCTGGGACTCAGGAAATGCACCTGCCGGTTCGTGACCACGAGCCTGCCGGGGATATCGCGGGTGCGGGTGCTTGTGACGTGCCGGTATGTGGCAGTGCATTCCAGATGGGCGATTTCGCCGGCTTCGAGCATGATGCTGCTGTGGACGGTGGGCAGGTTTCCGGCCCGCAGTTGCGCAGCCTGCTTGAGTTCTTCCAGTTCCCGCTCGAGGTGGGCCACCATGGTGCCGGGCACTTCGAGGTGCTTGATCATCGAGTGGAACGTCGTTTCCTCCTCCTGGGTGATCTGACCATCAGCGCGGGCAAGGGCGAACATTCGTTCCAGGAAGCGCAGGGCGTCCGGGCGAACGAATTCCAGGGCCCGGTGAGCGCTGATGCGTTCCCGATCGATGACCGCCTGCAGGTCCTGCCACTCGCGGTACTCCATGACGCTGTCGGCGCAGGCATCAACGAACCTGAGACGAAATTGCCGCAGGCCTTCGGCCACTTCCCGCTGACAGCGACCACAGACACCCTGGGCGTCAAGGCGGTTGAGCAGACTGCTTCTGGCCTGACAGCGACGGCAGGTGCTGCCAGTGGCCGGAAAAAGAGGAGAAGAATTGAGTGGCGGCCACTGCTGGACCGGCAGGGGTCCACCCGGCTGGGGTGGAACGGTAGGTGAGGGGGATGGGGATGATGCAGGGGCGTCGTTGGCCACCTCGCCACCCATGGATTCGAGAAGGGCCTGAAGGCCGCCGTTGAAGCCCTGACCGACAGCCGTGACCCGCCATTCCCCCTGATGACGGTACAGATCCAGCAGAATCACGGCCTTCTCCGCCTGGAACAAGTTGCCCGGCACGTCGAACGCGGCCCTGATACCCTCCTGATCGCTCAGGTGTACGCGCCCCGCCCCTAGCGCCGCGAACGTCTGGCTGTCCGACGTGGCGGCCACCGTCAGCCTGTGAATGCTGGGAGGAAGGCGGTCGAGTTCAATGTGGAACTCCGAGCGCGGCAGATCAAGGCCGAGCGCCCGTTCCGGACTGCTGAGCTGGTTGTAGAAAATGAAGTACCGGTCATCGGCGAGGCGACGCTGTTCATTGACGCCGAACAGGCTGAGATCCGCGTCGTTCATGCCGGGCAGGTTGACCTGAACCGTCAGAGTGCGCTGCGCGGTGAGTGCCGCCACGGGAAGACGCTGCCCTCTTTGAAGTTGCTCGGGAGTTGGTACGGGCATGGACCAATAGTGTCAGTTCACCACTGAGTGTGCGGCGCAACTGCCTTGCACCTGCGAGTTCGGCAGATGCATTAAGGCGTGGAGAAGAAACCGGAGTCCGTATGGCAACCAGCAGCAGATCATTCTATCCCTGAGCTGTCCCGTTCCCTGATGCAGCGTGGCAAAACTCTTTCAGCTGTCCCGCCCCATACGGCATCCAACGAAAAAACCCCGTGTAAAACGGGGTTTTCTGCGGTTGGTGCCGGTGAGGGGACTCGAACCCCTACGGTTTCCCGCTCGATTTTGAGTCGAGTGCGTCTACCATTCCGCCACACCGGCGGGTGCGTGGGGAATGGTAGCGCGTGGGGGTGCGGTGGTCAACGTGGGTTCAGGTGGGGTCGGGGTGCGCGCCAATGCGGCGGCCGATGTCGCGCCTCAGTTGCGCGCCAGGGAAGTCCGTCTGGTCGGCGAGGGCGTAGGCGCGGCCCAGGGCGGCGTTCAGGGTGGGGGCGGTGGCGGTGATGGCGAGGACGCGGCCGCCGCTGCTGAGGAGTTGGCCGTTCTGGGTGCGGGTGCCGGCGTGGTGGATGATGCCGTGCGGGCCGGGGTCGGGGAGGGTGATGGGGATGTCTTTGTGGGGTTCGGCGGGGTAGCCGGGCGCGGCGAGGATGATGGTGGCGCTGGCGTCCTCGCTGAACGTGACGTGCGTGGGGTCGAGCTGGCCGCGGGTGGCGTCGAGGGCGTGCTGGGCGAGGTCGCTGGTGAGGAGGGGGAGGACGGTTTCGGCTTCGGGGTCGCCGAAGCGGGCGTTGAATTCCACGACTTTCGGGCCGGTGGGCGTGAGCATCAGCCCGGCGTAGAGGACGCCGGTGTAGGGCAGGCCCTCTGCGGTCATGCCGCGCAGGGTGGGTTCGATGATGTCGCGGCGGATCACGTCCAGCACGCCGGGTTCGAGGGGGAAGGGGCAGATGACGCCCATGCCGCCGGTCATGGGGCCGGTGTCGCCCTCGTGGATGGTCTTGTGGTCCTGGCTGGGGGGGGTGAGGGCGTACCGGGTGCCGCTGCACAGGGCGAGGATGGTGACTTCCTGGCCGGTCATGAAGTCCTCGGTGACGGCCTGCGCGCCGGGCTGGGTGAAGATGTCGCGCAGGGCGTCCTGGGCCTGCTCGGGGGTGTGGGCGATGGTGACGCCCTTCCCGGCTTTCAGGCCGGCGTCCTTCACGACGATGGGGGGCGTGAGGGTCGCGGCGTGGTCCAGCGCAGTCTGGAGGTCGCTGAAAGCGTGGTGCGCGGCGGTGGGGATGCCGTGGCGGTGCATGAACGCCTTGCTCCAGGCCTTGTCGCCCTCCAGGCGGCTGGCGGCGCGGGTGGGGCCGAAGGCGGGGATGCCCAGGGCGGCGCACTCGTCGACCACGCCGGCCGCGAGGTACGCTTCGGGGCCGACGATGACGAGGTCGGCGCCTTCCTGCTGGGCGAGGCGGGCGAGGGTGGAGGCGTCCTGGGGGCTGTCGATGATGCGGGCGTGCGCGGCGATGCCGGGGTTGCCGGGGGTGCACAGGACCTCGTGGCCGTGGCGGGCGCAGGCGTGCGCGATGGCGTGTTCGCGGCCGCCGCCACCGATGACCAGGACGCGCATCAGCGGTCGCCTCCGGAGCGGGCGGCGCGGCGCTGCCAGTAGCGGGCCAGGCCCTGCACGCTCATCCAGGGGGGGCAGGCGAAGTCGAAGCGGGCGGGCAGGCCGGGGTGTTCGCGGCTCAGGTCGTTCATGAGTGCCTCGGTGAAGGTGCGGGTGATGGTGTCCAGGTCGTGCCCGGCCTGCAGTCCGGCGGCGACGCGCTGCGCGTCGGTGTCCATGTTGCTCAGCAGGTCGTCCCAGTGGGCGGGGGTGTTCGGGTGGCTGCCGTAGTGCGCGAGGTGCAGGGTGCGGGCGTCCAGGGCGCGCAGGGTCCGGATGGACTCCCGCCACGCCTCAAGGTTGATGTCCGGCGGCGGGGTGGGCGCGCGGGGCGTCTGCGCGGCGTCGAGGCGGATGCCGCCCACGTCGCCCACGAACAGGTGTTCGCCCGCGTGGAAGCTCAGGTGGTGGACGGCGTGGCCGGGCGTGTCGAGGGCCTGCACGTCCAGCTGGCCCAGGCGCAGGCGTTCGCCGCCGTTCAGGACGGTCAGGCGTGCGGGGTCGATGGGTTGCATCTCGCCCCACAGGCGGTCCATCTGGTCGCCGTAGATCTGGGTGGCGCTGGCCACCAGCCGTTCCGGGCGGGACAGGTGCGCCGCGCCGCGTGCGTGGACGTACGCACGGGCCTGCGGGACGAGGTTCAGGACCGTGCCGGCCGCCCCGGCGTGATCGAAGTGAATGTGGGTCAGCAGGATGTGACGCACGTCCGAGAGGGTCGCGCCGAGGCCGGTCAGGCCGTCCTGGAGTGCGCCGAGGGTGCTGGTCGGGCCGGTGTCCACGACCGCGAGGCCGTCTCCGGTGTCGAACACGAACGCGGCGATGACGCCCGGTGTGTCCTGGAAGTGCAGGTCCAGCGCGTGAACCGCCGGGTCCGTCATGCCTTCCCGCTGAGGCGCGCGCCGAGCAGCAGCAGCGCGCAGGCGTACTGCACGCCCGCGATGATGCGGATGGTCTGCACGTTCGCGGCGGCGCGCAGGGGGCCGAAGGTCAGGGCGAGAATGCCGGTGGCGCTGAGTAGAATCATGCCGAACACAAGCCAGAGTGCCATGCGCAGCAGAATACCCGCTGCCGCCAGGGGCCGGGCGGCCGTGGGCTGGGCAGCGGGGCCGGCGTGGGCGCCAGCGGTCAGTTCTCGCTGACCAGCGCTTCGAGGAGGCGCACGGCTTCCTCCAGGCGGTGGGCCTGCACGCGGGCGGCGGTGCGCACCTGCCGCCACTCGAGGCGGACGCGGGCGAGGCTCAGGGGGTCGCCGCCGAGTTGCGTGAGTTGCAGCGCGCGGCGTTCGAGCGTCTCGACCTGCGCGGCAAGCTGACGCAGGGTGGCCTGGTGGGTGCGCGCGGCGTTCAGGGTGGCGTCCAGTTGCGCCTGCGCCTCGGCCTGCGCGAGGTGCAGGTTGTGGTGGGCCTGCATGACCTGCGGGCTGGCCTCGCCGGCCTCTCCGGCCTGCCACTGCGCGTAGTTCAGGGCGTGGCGGGCGCGCAGCACGTTGGGGTGCAGCGGCACGCCCAGCGAGAAGCGGGCGTTGCTCAGGTCGAGTTCCAGCATGGTCAGGGGCGTGTCGGCGTCCTCTAGGTCGATTAGGGGCGTGAACGCCTCCAGGAACGCGCGGGTCTGCGTGACCATCAGGCGGGAGTGCGCCAGTTGCGGGCTGACGACCTGCCCGCTGCGGCTGGCTTCCTCGAGTTCCTGGACGGTCAGGCGCAGCAGTTCGCCCTGCGCGACGGCCGCCGCGACCTGATCGGCCACCTCGATGCGGGCGTGGTCGGCGCGGAGTTTGCTGAGCATCTCCTCGGTCTCCCAGCGCCGCACCTCGGCCTGCGTGGCCTGCACGTCCCATTCGGCGGCGCGTTCCAGGCTCAGCAGGTCCGGGTTGGTGCGGATGGCGCCCAGGCTGCGGCTGGCGATCTCGGCGTGCGAGCGGGCCAGCAGCAGCGGCAGGTCGTGCGCGCGGCGTCCCCACTTGACGGGCGACGGGGCCGGGGCGATCGGGCCGGGCGCGGTGGGCTGGGCGGGAACCGGGACGGACTCGGCGAACTTGGCGAGGTCCAGGGTGGTGCCCTCAAGCCACTTGTCGGCGCGGGCGTCCCCGAAGTTCTCGCGCATCTGCGAGTACACGTCCTGCAGCACGGCGATCACGTCGCGCGGGCCGAGGGTCCGCACGGCGGTCCAGCCGCGACGCTGCACGGCGCCCTGCACGGCCAGGTCGGCCTCGCGCACGCCCAGTTCGGCGCTGAGGCGCTGGCGCAGCCAGTCGCGGTACGGGTCGGCGGAGACCGGGGTCACGCGCCCGCCTGGGCCTGGGCGCGGCGCTGGCGGGCGCATTCGAACAGCACCAGCGCGGCGGCGGTGGCGACGTTCAGGCTGTCGGCGCCGCGCGCGGCGTTCATGGGAATGCTGACCGAGTGGTCGGTGTCCCGCCAGTGGGCGGGCAGGCCCTCGTGTTCGGTGCCCAGCAGCAGCGCGACCCGGCCAGTCAGGGGGGCGTCCCAGTAGGTGCGGGGCGCGTCGGGGGTGCAGGCGACGGTGGTGAAGGCGCGGGCGGCCAGCCAGTCCTGGGCGGCCTGTTCGTCCATCACGGCGACCGGCAGGGTGAACACGCTGCCCTGGGACGCGCGGATCACGTTCGGGCCGTAGGGGTCCGCGCCGCGCCCGAGGACGATCACGGCGTCCGCGCCGGCGGCGTCGGCGGTGCGCAGGATCGCGCCGACGTTGCCGGGTTTCTCCAGGCCGTGCAGGACGACCGTCACGGCGTCCGGGCCGGGTTCGGGCAGCGCGGCGCGGGGTGTGGGGGCCAGGCCCAGCAGGCCGTCCGGGTTCTCGCGGCCGCTGACCTTCTCGAAGGCGGCGCGGGAGAGTTCCAGCACGGTCAGGTGCGGGTGGGTCAGTTCGGGGGCCAGCGCCTGAGCCTCGGGGCTGAACAGGGCCGGGCAGGTGTACAGGGTGTCCAGGTTCACGCCGGACGCGGCGGCGCGGTGCAGTTCGCGGGCGCCCTCGATCAGGATGACGCCTTCCTGTTCGCGTTCGCGGCGGGTGCGGAGTCTCACGAGCCGTTTCACGTGGCTGTTCTGGAGGGAGGTGATCGGGGCGGGCGTGGTCATCGCCGGTCATTATGCCGCGCGGGGGCCTGCGCGCTACGCTGTGGTCATGGCGCTGGCGTACCCTCCGTTTAAGTCCTGTCCCTGCGGTTCCGGCCGCAGCTACGGACACTGCTGCGGGCCGCTGCATGCCGGCGCGCCCGCCCCCACCCCCGAGGCCCTGATGCGCTCGCGGTACGCGGCGTACGCGCTGGGTCACGCGGCGTACGTGCTGGACACCTGGCATCCGGATACGCGGCCCGCGTCTGTGGACCTACGGGACGGCACGCGTTACCTGGGGCTGCGGGTGCGGCGCGCGGCGGGCGACCGCGTGGAGTTCGCCGCGCAGCTGCGCCTGCCGGACGGCGAGCGGTACACCCTGCGAGAGGACAGTGTGTTCGTGCAGGTGGACGGGCGCTGGCTGTACCTGGATGGCCGCGCGCCGGCCGGTGCCGACACCAGTGCCGACGCGGGGGCCGATACCGGACCGGCCTGACCCCGGCCCACACGGGTGGGGGTCAGGAACGTCCGGCGCGCGGGGCACGTACCATGAGACATGACTGAGCCCCGAGTGAACGCAGGTTCCCGCGACCGCCCGGCCCCGACCCTCCGTCCGCCCGGACCGCGCGCGGCGCTGCTGATCGGCGGCCTGCTCGCAGCGGGCCTGCTGGTCAGCCAGAGCGTGAAGGTCATTCCGGCCGGGTACGTGGGCGTGGTGTTCAGTTCGTTCAGTGGCGTGAAGGCGCAGCCGCTTCAGGAAGGCATTCATTTCCTGGTGCCGTTCGTGGACCGCGTGAACCTGTACGACGCCCGCCTTCAGGAGGTCACGCTGGCTCACACCGTGCAGGACGGCGACGAGGGCGCGATCCGGGCGCGCAGCAAGGAGGGCCTGGACATCACGGCGGACGTGACCGTGCAGTTCCGGGTGGACCGCTCCAGGGCGGCGACGCTGCACAAGGAGCTCGGGCGGGACTACGTGCGGACCGTGATCCGCCCGCAGGTGCGCAGCAAGGTCCGGGACGCCATCGGGCAGTTCGGGGCGGCGGACATCATCTCCTCCAAGCGGCAGGAGGTCGAGGCGAGCATCACGGCGGAACTCCGCAAGATCTTCGAGCGCAACAATCTGGTGCTCGACAGCGTGCTGCTGCGTGAGTTGCGGATTCCGGACAGCATCGCCAAGGCCATCGAGCAGAAGCAGGCGGCCGAGCAACAGGTGGCGGTGGAACGCAACCGCCTGCAACAGTCGACCATCGGGGCGCAGCGGGCCGTGGTCGAGGCCGAGGGGGCCGCGAAGGCGGCGGTCGCGCGGGCGCGCGGGGAGGCCGAGGCGCTGTCGCTGCGCGGGCGGGCGCTGCGGGAGAATCCGCAGCTGATTCAGTTGACGGTCGCCGAGAAGCTCTCGCCGGGCATTCAGACGGTCATGCTGCCCAGCACCGGGAATTTCCTGCTGGACGTGGACACGCTCACGCAGCCCGCGAAGACGGCCGCGAAACCATGAGCGCCGCCCGTGCGGTAGCCTGCTCATGATGGTCGTTCTGATGCTGATGCTGATCTTCGCGGGGGTCGCGACCTTCACGGCGGTCGCGTACGTGAACAACGCGAAACGTGGTGCGGGCCGGGCCCTCGGGGATTCCGCCCGCAGCGGTGAACTGCCCGCCACTCCGGCGCCGGGGGCCGCGCTGCCCGGACCGGCCGCCCCCGGCGCAGAACTGACGTTGCCGCTGCTGCTGTCGCTGCCGGAACCCGCGCGGACGCGCGCCTGGGCGCTGCTGTCGGGCGTGACGGACGCCCTGACAGCCGGTTCCGGAGACACCCGCACGGCGTTCCTGCTGGCCCAGACGCGCGACTCGTACCTGCCGGACACGCTGCGCGCCTACGCGGCCCTGACGCCCGGCGCGCGGCAGGCCCTGGAACGTCAGGGGCAGCCGCCGGAGGTGCTGCTGGACGAGCAGCTGTCCCTGCTGGAGGACGGGGTGCGCGAGGCGTTGCGGCACGATCATGCGGCCGCCGACCGGCTGCTCACGCAGGGGCGTTTCCTGCGCGAACGCTTCGGGAGCGACCTGAGGCTGGAGAAGTAGGCGCCGGCAGGAGCAGCTGAACGAACGTTCAAGATTGAACCGGGTTCAGCTTCGCGGTCCGGAGGACGGCCGGGCCGTAGCCTGCCGGTATGACCACACTGGCATTTCTGGGCCTGGGCGCGATGGGCGACCCGATGGCCGCGCACGTCACGCGCCACGCGCGGCAGGGCGGTCACCGCGCCCAGGTCTGGAACCGCACCGCGTCCCGCGCCCACGCGCACGCCCAAGCGCACGGCAGCGAGGTCGCCTCGCTGGAGCAGGCGGCGCAGGCCGACGTGATCTTCACCTGCCTGCCCACGAGCGCGCAGGTGGACGAGGTCCTGACCGTCATGGAAGCGCACCTGAAAGCGGGCGCGGTATGGGTGGACTGCACGAGCGGGCATCCGCAGGCGGCGGCCGCGCAGGGCCAGCGGCTCGCGGCGCGCGGGGTGACGCTGCTGGACGCGCCGGTCAGTGGCGGCACGGGCGGCGCGCAGGCCGGCACCCTGACCGTCATGGTGGGCGGCCCCGCCGACGCGCTGGAAGCCGTGCGGCCGCACCTGGCGTTCGCCGGGAAGGTCGTGCATGTCGGTCAGGGCGGCGCGGGCTTCGCGGTGAAGGCCGTGAACAACGCGCTGCTGGGCGCGGCGCTGTGGGCGACCGGCGAGGGACTGGCGGTCCTGTCACGCGTGGGCGTGGACCTGCACGCCGCGCTGGACGTCATCAATGCCAGCAGCGGCCGCAGCAACGCCAGCCAGAACCTGATCGGGCAGCGGGTCCTGACCCGCGAATTCCCCGCCACCTTCGCGCTGGGCCTGCTCGCCAAGGACGCCGGGATCGCCGCCGACCTGACCGGCAGCGTGCAGGGCAGCGCGCCGCTGCTGGCCCAGACGGCGGCCCTGCTGCGCGCCGCCGAGCACCTGATCGGCGCGGACGAGGACCACACGGCCGCCCTGAAACTGATCGAACAGATGAACCGCACCGAGCTGAACTGATACGGGTTCCGTTTGTTTCGCCAACAATCCGGAACTTCACCGCCCCTGCCGGCTCCACGTCCGGAACCCGTATTGCTCCCACTCGCTTCGCTCGGATTGAACGGTCTTTACAGCCCATTCAATCGGAGTTCGTATCACCCCCCTCCCCAGGAGCCGACATGAACGACACCCCTCCCCCGCCCGCCCCGCAGTTCACCGTGATCACCGACGGCGGCATGGACGCCTACGCCACCCTGCGCAACGACGTGCCGGTCGCGCCGTTCTCGGTCACGTTCGGGAACCGCACGTACCGCATGAACGAGATCAGCCGCGCCGAACTGTACCGGGAACTCCAGACCAATCCCCACCACCCCACCAGCAGCCAGCCCACCCCGCAGGACTGGATGGATGCCGCCACGCAGGCCGGTCAGGACGTGCTGGGCGTGACGGTCAGCGCCGGCCTGAGCGGCAGCCTGAACGCCGCCGAGCAGGCCCGGCAGGCCCTGGAGGGCCGCGTGCGCCTGACCCTGCACGACACCCGCACCATCAGCGCCGCGCAGGCCTTCCAGGTGCACGCCGCCGCCACCGCCGCCGCGCGCGGCGAGACGCTGGACACCGCCCGCGAGTGGATGCGCGCCGTGCACGAGGAAACCGAACTGTACTTCACCATCGAGACGCTGGAGTACCTGCGCCGGGGCGGACGGATCGGGCGGGTGCAGGCGACGCTGGGCGGCCTGCTGAACCTCAAGCCGGTCATCACCGTGGACCGGGAGACCGGCACGTACACGAACGTGGGCCGCGCCCGCTCGTACCGGGGGGCCATCGAGGCGCTCGCGGCGCAGGTCACGCGCCGCCACGGCGAGGGCACCCCGCTGCGCCTGGGCCTGCTGTACGGCAGTGTCCGCGAGGACGCCGACGAGGTGCTGGCGCACCTGAGTGCCCGGCACCCCATCGTGTGGTCCGACGTGGCGGGCGTGAACCCGGTCCTGAACGTCCACACCGGCCCGCGCGCCCTGGGGCTGGCCGCCGCGCCCGGCGCGTGGCCCTGGGAACGCTGAAGCACCCACCGCCGCAAAGGAGAGGAGGAACGCCTGCAATGCGCGGCGTTCCTCCTCTCCTCTATCAACCATCAACTCTCGACCATTACCCTCTTCACTGCGTGCTGCGCGGGTCGAGGACGTCGCGCAGGCCGTCGCCGAGCAGGTTGAAGCCCAGCACGGTCAGGAAGATCGCCAGTCCCGGAAAGACCATCGTCCAGGGCGCGTCGATGTAGTACTGGCGGCTGTCGCTGATCATGGTGCCCCACTCGGGCAGGGGCGGCTGCGCGCCGATGCCCAGGAAGCCCAGCGCGGCGACCTCGATGGTGGCGGTGGCGATGCTCAGCGATCCCTGCACGATCAGCGGGGAGAGGCTGTTCGGCAGGACGTGCCGGAAGATCATGCGGCCCTGCGTGGCGCCCAGCGCCCCGGCGGCCTGCACGAATTCACGTTCGCGGATGGACAGGACCACGCTGCGCGCCAGTCGCATGTACACCGGCACCTGCACCAGCGACACGGCCAGCATGGCGGTCACGAGTTGCGGGCTGTTCAGGGCGAACAGGCGGTCCATGCCGGCGATCAGCAGTGGCGGGTCGCTGGCGCTGAAGATGCTGGCGAAGCCGATGGCGAGCAGGATGCTGGGGAAGGCCAGCATCACGTCGGTCAGGTAGCCCATCACCGAATCGAACCAGCCGCCGAAGTACCCGGCGAGCACGCCGAGCAGCGAACCGATCACCAGGGCCAGCAGGGTGCTGACCACGCCGACTTTCAGGCTGATGCGGGTGCCGTGCAGGACGCGGGTCATGACGTCGCGGCCCAGGTTGTCGGTGCCCATCGGGGCGGCCCAGGCGTTCACGCGGCCCGTGACGGGATCGCGGTAGGTTTCGGCGACTTCCGGGTTCCACAGCGCGGCGACGCTGGGCGCCTTGAGAATCCGGCTGTAGTTGCGGTCGGTGGTGGGGTCGTAGGGTTTCAGGACGCTGGCGAAGACGGCCAGCAGCACGAACGCCGCCACGATGACCGCCCCGACCCGGCCGGGCGTGGAGCGGCGGAAACGGCGCCAGAAGATGCTGTCCTGGCGGGGTTTGGCGGCGGGAGCAGTTGCGGTTGTCATGAGGTCACCTGTGCCCGTCAGCTGTACTGGATGCGGGGGTCGAGGGCGGCGTAACTGAGGTCCACGATCAGGTTGGCGAGGCTCACGATCAGCGCGGCGAAGATCACGCCGCCCTGGATGATCGGGTAGTCACGCTGGCTGATCGCGTCGTACACCCACGAGCCGATGCCGGGCCACGAGAAGATCGTCTCGGTCAGCACGGCCCCGCCGAGCAGCGCGCCGGCCTGCAGGCCGATGACGGTCACGACCGGCAGCAGGGCGTTGCGCAGCGCGTGCTTGAAGGTCACGGCGCGGCCGGTCAGCCCCTTGGCGCGGGCGGTGCGGACGTAGTCCTGCCCCAGCACGTCCAGCATGGAGGAGCGCGTGATGCGCGCGATGATCGCCAGCGGAATGCTGCCCAGCGCGATGGCGGGCAGGATCAGGTGGCGCAGGGCGTCCCAGGCGGCGGCGGGCTGGCCGCGCAGCAGGCCGTCCAGGACGTAGAAGCCGGTCAGGGGTTCGAGGTTCACCTCGCTGCCCAGCCGCGCCGAGGGGGGCAGCCAGCCGAGTTTCACGGCGAAGAAGTACGACAGCAGCAGGCCCAGCCAGAACACGGGCATGCTGACGCCCACCAGCGAGATGGTGGTCGCGAGGTTGTCCCACACCGAGTTGCGGCGCAGCGCGGCCAGGATACCGGCGGGCATGCCGACCAGCAGCGCGAACAGCAGCGCCGCGACGCTCAGTTCGGCGGTGGCGGGGAAGCGGGCTTTCAGGTCGTCCCAGACGGGAATGTTGCTCTTGATTCCACTGCCCAGGTCACCCTGGAGCAGCGCGCCCATGTACTTGGGGTACTGGGCGTCCATGGGGTTGGCGGGGTTGAAGAACCAGGGTTTGTTCAGGCCGAGCTGCTCGCGCAGCGCGGCGGCCGCTTCCGGCGTGGCGCGCTCGCCGAGCATGGCGACGGCCGGATCGCCGGGAATGGACCGCACGAACACGAACACCACGAGACTGATGCCCAGCATGACCAGCACGGTCCGCAGCAGGCGGCGAATCAGGTAACTGCCCAAAGCAGACCTCCCTTGGGTGAATGAATAGAACGAGAATCGAGGTACGAACAGGCCCGGTCGGGTCGGTTGCGTCAGACGGTCAGACAGTGTGTCGGCGCACAGTGTACCTGCCGGGCTGCCGGGCAGTCCGGGCAGTTCAGACAGGTGCCGACGCGGGCAGGTGGCCGGCGTGCCCGCCGGGAACGCAAGACGGCAGGTCTCCGGGATCTGGAGACCTGCCGCCCGGCGACCGGGGTCATGACGGACTGCCGGGGCCTGAAAGGCCGCGTGGACCTTTCAGGCCGGGGCCGGATTACTTCTTGCCGGTGACGGTGATGGTGTTGAAGGGTTCGCTGCCCAGCGGGCTGGGCGCCCAGCCCTTGACGTAGCTGCGCGCGGCGGCCAGCGGGTTGCTGTGCACCATGGGAATGCGGTACGCGGCGTTGTAGGTGATCTCGTGCAGCTGCGAGTACACCTTGGCCTTGGCTTCCTGGGTGGCGGCGGCGCGGCCCTGCTGGAGCAGCGTCTCGACGTTCGCGGGGTTCCAGTTGATGTCGTCCGAGGCGTTCGCGCCGTAGTACGCGCCGTAGAAGTTGTCGGGGTCGCCGTAGTCGCCGGTCCAGCCGATCATGTACATGTCGAAGCCGGGTTCCTTGTTGCGGTCCTCGAGGTACTTGGCCCAGTCCTGGGTTTTCAGGTTGACCTTGATGCCGATGGCGCTCAGGTCGGCGGCGATGGCCTCGGCGATGGGTTTGGGCGTGGGGAAGTACGGGCGGCTGACCGGCATGTACCACAGGTCGATGGAGAAGCCGTTGGGGTAGCCGGCGTCGGCCAGCATCTTCTTGGCGGCGGCCGGGTCGAACTTGTAGTCGGCCGGGACCTTGGAGCTGTTCGCCCAGCTCATGACCGGGGGAACGAAGCTGGCGTTGCTGACGCCCAGACCGTTCCAGAAGCCTTCCACGATGGCCTTCTTGTTGATGGCCATGCTGATCGCCTGACGCACCGACTGGTTTTTCAGGTACTGGTTGCGGTTGTTCATGGACACGAAGCCCACGTTGAAGCTCGGGCGCTTGACGGCCACGAGGTTCTTGTCGGCCTGGACGCTCCTGAGGCTGTCGGGGGTCAGGTCGTTGGCGAAGTCGATGGTGCCGGCCTTCAGTTCGTTCAGGCGCTGGCTGGCGTCCTTGATGTTACGGATGACCAGCTGGTCGACCTTGGCTTTCTCGCCCCAGTACAGCTTGTTGGGCAGCAGGGTCACGCGGTCGCCGGTGCGCCAGCTCTGGAAGATGAAGGGGCCGGTGCCGACGGGCTTGCTGGCGGGCGTGCCGTACTTGGCGCCTTCCTTCTTGATGGCCGTGGGGCTGGCGATCCCGAAGTACCCGGCGGCCATCACGTTGGGCAGCACGCTGGAGGGCTTGTTCAGGTCGATGCGGACGGTGGTGTCGTTGACCTTGACGATGTTCTTGATGACGGCGGTGGCGTCGCCCTTGTAGCCGCCGAGCAGTTCGCCGACGATCTCGAAGGTGCGGCCCTGGTCGCGGAAGCCGTAGGGGTGGCTCTTGTCCCACCAGCGGCTCAGGTTGAACACGATGGCGTCGGCGTTCATGGGGGTGCCGTCATGGAAGCGCACGCCCTTGCGCAGCGTGAAGGTCCAGGCGGTGTTGTTGGCGTTCGCTTTCCAGGAGGTGGCGAGGCCGGGCGCGAGGTCGGTGCTGCCGGGCTTGAAGTCCACCAGGGTGTCGTAGATCTGACGCTGCACCAGGATGCTGATGCCGTCGGTGATGTTGCCGGATTCCAGGCTGACGGGCTCGCCGTTGCCGCCGAACACGAGGGTGGCCGCGGAGGCGGCGCTGAGGGTGGAGAGCAGGGCGGTCAGAAGCAGTTTCTTCATGGAACCTCCGGGTCCGGCATGCGGCGCGACTCCGGAACGACCCGGCTGTGCGCGCATGTGGACGGTAAAAAGGTAAAACGTTCGTTAAGGGTAGGGGGCCGCCGGGGGGGTGTCAAGCGAGCCGTATACACCCGCCGGACACCCCGCCCTCCCGGCGGCCCGCGCGCCTGGGCGGCGCTGGTCGAAACCACCGGCGCCCCGCTCCCGGCCCGCGCTGCCGTACGCTGGGCCGGTGACCGACCCAAGCGACGCTGCCCGCACCGCCGTCCCGCACGGACCTGACCTGCCGGCCGGGCGGCTGGTGATGGTGGACATCCCCGGCCCGACCCTGGACGGCGACACGGCCGCGCACCTGCGCCGGCACGGGATCCGCAGCGTGTGCCTGTTCGGCAAGAACGTGCAGTCCGAAGGGCAGCTGCGCGCCCTGTGCGCCGACCTGCGCGCCGTGATGGGCGAACACGCCCTGATCGCGCTGGACCACGAGGGCGGCGCGATCCTGCGGCCGGACTTCTGGCCGTTCGCGCCGTCCGCGATGGCCCTCGGCGCGGCGGACGACCCGTACCTGACGCGCCGGTCGAGTGAGGCGCTCGCGCGGCAGTTGCGGGCGGTGGGCATCAACTGGAATTTCGCGCCGGTGCTGGACGTGAACGTGAACCCGGCCAATCCCGTGATCGCGGACCGGGCGTTCGGGGGGCAGGTGCCGCTCGTGACCCGGCACGGCCGCGCGGCGCTGGCCGGGCATGACGCGGCGGGCGTGGCGGCCTGCGTGAAGCACTTCCCCGGTCACGGGGACACGTCGCTGGACAGTCACCTGACGCTGCCGAGCGTCACGCGGTCCCGCGCGGAACTCGACCGGACCGAGTTCGCGCCGTTCCGGGAGCTGCTGCCGGTCACGCCGGCCGTGATGACGGCGCACGTCGTGTACCCGGCGCTGGACCCGCACGCGCCCGCCACGCTGTCGCGCACGGTCCTGACGGACGTGCTGCGCGGCGAGTGGGGATTCGGGGGTGTGATCGTCACGGACTCGATGGGCATGAAGGCCATCGACGACCACTACGGGCGCGGCGAGGCCGGCGTGCTGGCCGTGCAGGCCGGCGCGGACCTGGTGATGGCGCTGGGGCGCCGCGAGGCGCAGGAGCAGACGCTGGACGCCCTGGCGTCGGCCCTGGCGGACGGCCGTCTGGACGCGGCGCAGGTGCAGGCGAGCGCGGCGCGGCTCTCGGCCCTCGCGAGCCGCTACCCCGCGCAGGCGGACGCGGCCCTGGACCTGCGGGCCGACGCGCCGCTGTTCGCGCAGGCGTGGGCGCAGGCCCTGACCGCCTACCGCACCCCCGTGGCCCCCGCGCCGGGGTCGCGCGTGCGCCTCGTCGCGCCGCGCCGCGTGACGCGCGAGAACGTCAGCGAGGCCAGCGTGGACGCCGCCACCCTCGCCTCGGAACTCGCGGGGGTGTACCGGGTGGACCTGACGGCCTTCGACGACCCGGCGCAACTCGACTGGCACGCCCTGCGGTCCGGCGGGGTGCCGGTGGTGCTCGCCACGACCGGCCGGCACCGGCACCCGGCGCTGCGCGGCGCGCAGCCGGACCTGCACCTCGCGCTGTACAACCCGTACGCGGCGCTGGACGTGGACGCCCCGGCCGTCCTGACCTTCGGGTTCCGCCCGGAGGCCCGCGCCGCCCTGCTGGCGTGGCTGCGCGGCGAGGCGGACGCGCCGGGCCGCCTGCCCTTCGGCACCTGAAACGGAGTCCGTCTGTGGGATTGCTACGGACTCCGATTGAATGGGCGGCAAAGCCCGCTGGGTCCGAGCGAAGCGAGCAGGAGCGACACGCCCCTCCGGACGTGCAACCGGCCATCCGGTGAAGTTCCGAATTGTTGGCGAGACAAACGGCAGTCCGGATCAGGGTGGGCCGGTCCGTTCAGGCGAGCGGATCGTCCGGGCGCAGCCCGTCCAGCGGCAGGCGGTCCAGGCGGCGCTGGGCGGCCTGCGCGGCGGCGCGGCCGGCCGGGTCAGGGCGGAATGACAGGCTCAGGCTGCCGTCGGCATGGACCTTGAAGCTCAGCAGTCCGGCGTGGCCCGGTACGCGGGCCAGCGTGACGGGCACGCGCAGCAGGAGGCCCAGGGCGCGGCTCAGGGCCGGCAGGGCGCCCTGCCGGTCCGGGGGGGCGCGCAGGGTGATCAGGCCGGCCTGACGGGCGATCAGGCTGACGGGTCGCCGGGCGTCCGGGGGGGGCGAGGCGGCGAACTGCACGGGCAGCCGCGCCTCGAAGGTGGGTTCCGGCAGGCCGTGCGGGCCGGGGCGCCGCGCGCCGGTCAGCTGGAAGGTCAGGACGCGGTTGCCGCTGCGGCTCAGGTCGAAGGTCGTGTCGCTGATCCCAGCCAGAGTCACGCTGTCCAGCAGTCCGGCGGGCAGGGTACGGCGCAGCGCGTCCGTGACGGCGTCCAGCATCCGGTCGCGGGACAGGGTGGCGGTGGCGGGCGCGCAGAGTTGCCCGGCGTGCAGCACGAGCACGCCGTTCTGGAAGTCGTTGAATTCCAGGCCGCTGTCCGGGGTGCCGTCCGGGGCGAGGCTCAGGGTGTCGCTGGTGGGGTAGCCGAGCGGGCCGGACTCCCAGCCGGTGCTGGCCCAGGCGGCGCGCAGGTCGCCGCGTACGACCAGCGGGCCGGTGCGGGGGTGCAGGAACAGGCTGCCGCCCTGGAAGTGCTGTCGGTCCTCCGGGACGCTCCAGCCGGCAGCGCCGGAGGCGGGGGCCGACTCTGCAACGGGGGCCGCACCTGGGGCTGGGGTGGGACCCCCGACCGGGAGGCCCAGGACACTGTCGGGGCCGCCCAGCGCGTCGTAGCGGCGGCGGATGTCGCCCCGGACCTCGTGGACGCCGGTGCCGGGCGAGGTGTACAGGTCCGCGTGGCGGTAACGGCGGCGGTGGCCGCCCCGCACGGCCTCGCAGGGACCGGCGGGCGGGCCGGTGTGGGCCTCGCCCAGCGCCCGCGCGTGGGCGTCCAGTGTCGCGCCTGCCTGGGCGTGCAGGGCGACGTACTGCACCCGCACGTCCAGGCGGGCGTACTCCTCGCCGCTGTCGTGGTGGCGCAGCGTGGCGTGGAAGGCGCGGGTCTGACCGGCAGCGACCCGGCCGCCGAAGGCCGCGCCGCCCTGCTCGCGGACCGGCTGGCCGGGCTCCCGGATCAGCAGGTGGGCCTCGCCGCTGACCTGCACGGGACCGTCGGGCGTCAGGGTGAACGTGACGGTGACCTGCACCTGCCGTCCGCCGCCGCCCAGGCCGGTCAGGTGGACCTGCGCGGCGGGCCGGGCGGCGTCCAGGACGGTCAGGTCGTGGCGGCTGCCCAGGGCGTGCTCCGCGCCGAACGTCTCGTCGTCCGTGACGTGCAGCTGGACCGTGTGGGTCAGTTGCGCCTGGGGTGGGGCGGGGTGCGGGGTGCCGTGCATGTCGCCTCCGGGTGCGGGGATTCGGGCGGGCCAGTTGGATGGAACCAGTTGGATGGAGCCGGTTGGGTGGGGCCGGTTGGGTGGGGCCGGATCACTGGGAGCGGGTCGGGGGGAGCGCACCCCGCCCGCATTACAGCCGGGGGGGCGTGATCGGGCCGTGATCGGTGTCCGGTGTGGGTGGCCGGAGGGAGCGGCGGGGCGGCGGGCCGGGCGAGACAGACGCCCCCCGCGGCTGATAGATTGAACCGAGTACAAACCCAGTCGGTTGCCGATCCGTTCCCCATCCCGCCTTCAGGTTCCGCGCAGAGGCGCGCGCCTGAACGCCCCCCACCCGGAGGACCCCAGTCATGGACTTCACCCTGAACGACGAACAACGCCAGCTGCAACAACTTGCCCGTGATTTCGCGCGCAAGGAGATCATGCCCATCGCCTCCGAGTACGACCAGAAAGAAGAGCTCCCCTGGCAGGTCGTCGAGAAGGCCTTCGAGGTCGGGCTGCTCAACCCCAGCATTCCCGAGCACGCCGGCGGCCTGGGCCTGGGCATGTTCGACGAGTGCCTGATCGGCGAGGAACTCGCGTACGGCTGCATGGGCATCTACACGGTCCTGATGGCCAGCGAACTGGGCATCGCGCCCGTCCTGATCGGCGGCACCGAGGAGCAGCAGAAGCGCTTCCTGACGCCCCTGACCGAGAAGGCCGGACTGGCCGCCTTCGCCCTGAGCGAACCGAACAACGGCTCGGACGCCGCGAGCATGCACACCACCGCCACCCTCGACGGCGACGAGTGGGTCATCAACGGCACCAAGATGTGGATCAGCAACGGCGGCCTGGCCGAGTTCACGGTCGTGTTCGCCACCACCGACCGCCAGGGCGGGCACCGCGCCACCGTCGCGCTGGTCGTGCCAAAGGACGCGCCGGGCTTCAGCTACAACAAGATCAAGCACAAGATGGGCCAGCGCGCCAGCCTGACCAGCGAACTGGTGTTCGAGAACGTCCGAGTTCCGCGCGCCAACCAGCTGGGCGGCCTGGGCGACGGCTTCAAGATCGCCATGAAGACCCTGGACAAGACCCGCATCCCGGTCGCGGCCGGCTCGGTCGGCATCGCGCGGCGCGCCATGGAAGAAAGCATCAAGTACGCCAAGGAGCGCACGGCGTTCGGGAAGCCCATCGCGGAGTTGCAGGCCATCCAGTTCAAGCTGGCCGAGATGGCCATGGGCATCGAGACCGGCCGCCTGATGTACCAGAAGGCCGCGTGGCTGGTCGATGAGGGGCAGCCGCACGGCTTCGAGAGCGCCATCGCCAAGGCGTACTGCAGTGAAATGGCCTTCAACGCCGCGAACGAGGGCATCCAGGTTCACGGCGGGTACGGCTACGTCGGCGAGTACCCGGTCGAGAAGCTGCTGCGCGACGTGAAACTGAACATGATCTACGAGGGCACGAACGAGATCCAGCGCGTCGTGATCAGCCGCAACCTGCTGAAGTAATACGGACTCCGATTGAATGGCTTACAAAGCCGTTCAATCCGAGCGGAGCGAGTAGGAGCAGAACGGGTTCCGGACGTGGAGCCGGCAATCCGGTGAAGTTCCGGATTGTTGGCGAAACAAACGGAACCCGTATCAGTGTTTGCCCCTCCCCCTTGAGGGGGGAGGCTGGGAGGGGGTGAGCAGGCATGGCGTGACAGAAGACGCTTTCCATGCTTTCGCCCCTCTGGCCCTTGAACGGTGTCCGCACCATTGAATAAGACGGACTCCGATTGAATGGCTTGCAGAGCCGTTCAATCCGGGCGGATGCGGGCGCAACGAATTGCGCATCCCCCAGACAGAGAGCGGCCGGAGCTGTTGCCCCGGCCGCTCTCTGTCTGTGGTGACGGGTTCGGGATCAGCCGATGTGCGTGACCAGCGTGCCCACGCCCTCGACCTCCACCTCGACCGTGTCGCCACTGTCCAGCGGCCCGACGCCCTCGGGGGTGCCGGTCAGGACCACGTCGCCGGGTTCCAGGGTCACGTAGCGGGTCAGGTACACCAGGATGTCCACGACCGGGAAGATCATCTGCGCGGTGCGTCCGTCCTGGCGGGTCTGGCCGTTCACGCGGGTCTGCACGCGCAGGTCGCGGGGGTCCAGGTCCGTTTCCAGCCACGGGCCCAGCGGGCAGAAGCGGTCGGCGGCCTTCGCGCGGAACCACTGCAGGTCGGTTTTCTGCAGGTCGCGGGCGGTCAGGTCCAGGCCGCAGGTGTACCCGGCGACGTGCGCGAGGGCCGTGTCCGGCGTCAGGTCGCGGGCTTGCTGGCCGATCACCAGCGCCAGTTCGCCCTCGAAGTGGAAGTTTTCCGTCCAGTCGGGGCGCGTGACGGTCCCGCCGGGTTCGGCCAGCGCGTTGGCGCCTTTCAGGAAGATGCCGGGTTGTGTGGGCAGGTCGCCGGTGTCGTTGCCCAGTTCGCGGATGTGGTCGAGGTAGTTGCGGCCCACGCAGACGATCTTGCCGGGTTCGGCGGGCGCCAGCAGCAGGGCCGGGTCGAGCGGGACGCTCTGGCCGGTGCGGGGGCCGCCCATCGAGCGGGTCAGGTGCAGGGTGTCGCCGTCCAGTTCGGCCCAGTGGGCCTCGCCGGCGTGCCGGATGCGCGCGAGTTTCATGCGGGCAGGATAGTGCACGCCATCAGGCCGTGGCGGGCCCGCCGGCCCGGAATCTGCCGGGCCGATCCGGACCCCTGGACGCGCGGGGCGGTCAGTCGGCGCTGACGTCGGCCTCGTCCAGCGTGACGTGTTCCAGCGCGTCGGGGTCGATCAGGGTGACCTGGGTGCTGGTGTACGTGAGCATGCGGGCGGCGTCGAGTTTGCGCATCACGCGGGATACCGTCTCGCGGCTCGAGGAGATGCGGGCCATGATGTCCTGCGTGGAGAGCGGCAGCACCTCGGGGTTGGGCACGCCGGCCGCGAGCCGCTGCTGGTACAGGCTCAGGAAGACGTGGCTGAGGGCCGCCTCGGTGTTCAGGCCGAAGGCGATCAGTTCGTCGTTCAGGAACGTGACGCGCCGCACGAGCAGGGCGCTGAGGTTCCACAGCACCTGCGGGTGGCGGCGCAGGATCTGCCGGAAGTGCGTGCGGTACAGCATCAGGGTGGTGACTTCCGTCTGGGCGCGGACGGTGGCGCTGCGTTCACCGCCGCCCAGCACGGCCGTCTCGCCGATCACGCCCGGCGCGTACACGTCGCCCATGACGCGTTCGCGGCTGCCCAGGCTGATGCGGGAGACGCGCACGACGCCGCTGGTGATCAGGTGCAGCGCCTCGCCCTCGGCGTCCTGTTCCAGGATCACCTGACCGGCGTAGTAGCGGCGTTCGGTGATGACCTGTAGAGCTTCCTGCAGGGCCTCGTCGGGGACGTCGTGGAAAAGCGGGGAGTTCTTGAGATCGTCCAACCGGGCCATAGTCCGCTCATCCTAGCTTGACAGACCGGCGATAACCAGTCTGCGCCGGCCAGTCCCGGCCGGCCGCGCTAGGATGCGCGCGTGACTGCCGTTCCCGCCGCCCTCGAAGCCCGCTCCCTGACGCAGCGTTACGGGTCCCTGACTGCCCTGCGCGGCGTGTCGCTGCGCGTGGACGCGGGCGAGGTGGTCGCCGTGACCGGCCCGTCCGGCAGCGGCAAGAGCACCCTGCTGCACCTGCTGGGCGGCCTGGACGTGCCGCAGGAGGGCGAGGTCTGGTGGGCGGGCACGCGGGTGGACACCCTGGATACCCAGGTGCGCGCCACGCGCCGCGCCGGGCAGGTGGGGCTGGTGTTCCAGCACCATTACCTGCTCGACGACCTGAACGTGATCGAGAACGTGCTGATTCCGTCCCGGCTGGCCGGGCAGCGGGACGAGGCGCGCGCCCGTGACCTGCTGGCCCGCGTGGGCCTGGGCGGGCGCGAGGCGGCCCTGCCCGGCGTCCTGAGCGGCGGCGAGCGGCAGCGGGTGGCGGTGGCGCGCGCCCTGGCGGCCCGGCCCGCGACCGTGCTGGCCGACGAGCCGACCGGCAGCCTGGACCGCGCCAACGCGCAGGCGGTGGCGCAGCTGCTGGTGAATCTGGCGCGCGAGGAGCGGGCCGGGGTGCTGTTCGTCACGCACGACGACCGGCTGGCGGCCTTCGCGGACCGGACGCTGCACCTGCTCGACGGTCAGTTCACGGATTCGGTGCCGGCGCTGCTGTGACGGCCGGGCGGGTGGCGTTCAGGTGGTGCGCGCTCCCCTGGCGTACTGGGCGGCGACGGGCGGCGTGACGCCCAGGCGCTGCGCGGCCGCCTGAATCCAGTGCGGGTCGCCCAGCAGCGGGCGGCCCAGGGCGATCAGGTCGGCGTCGCCGTTCTGGAGGTACGCCTCGGCGCGTTCCGGCGTGTCGATCATGCCGACCGTCATGACGCTCAGGTCCGGCACGGCGGCCCGCACCTGCCGCGCGAACGGCACCTGATAGCCGGGCTGCACGGGAATCTGCTGCTGGGCGCTCAGGCCGCCGCTGCTGAGGTCCACGGCCGTGACGCCCTCGCGGGCCAGCAGGCCGCACAGGACGACGGTCTGCGATTCGTCCCAGCCGCCCTCGACCCAGTCGGTGGCGCTCAGGCGCACGAACAGCGGTTTGTGCATGGGCCAGGCGTCGCGGACGGCGCGCGTGACTTCCAGCAGCAGCCGCACGCGGTTCTCGAAGGTGCCGCCGTAGGCGTCGGTGCGAGTGTTCGACAGCGGCGACAGGAACTGGTGTAGCAGGTAGCCGTGCGCGGCGTGGATCTCGACGGTGTCGAAGCCGGCCATCTCGGCGCGGCGGGCGGCCTGCGCGAAGTCGGCGGTGACGCGGGCGATGTCGTCGGCAGTCATGGCGCGCGGGGTGGGCAGCGCGTCGCTGTACGGCTGGTCGCTGGGGCCGATGACGGGCCAGCCGCCGCGTTCCTCGGGCACCGCGCCGCGTCCGCGCCAGGGGGCGTAGGTGCTGGCCTTGCGTCCGGCGTGCGCGAGTTGCGTGCCGATCAGGCCGCCGTGCGCGTGAACGAAGTCCGTGACGCGGCCCAGCGGGACGATGTGTTCGTCGTCCCACAGGCCCAGGTCCTCGGGGCTGATGCGGCCCTCGGGGGACACCGAGACGGCCTCGGTGAAGATCAGGCCCGCGCCGGCCAGCGCGTACTGCCCCAGGTGGACGAGGTGGAAGTCGTTCGCCACGCCACCACGCGCGGAGTACATGCACATGGGCGAGACGACCACGCGGTTGGGAAGGGTCAGCTGCGCGAGTTTCAGCGGCTGGAACAGCATGGGAGCGGCGGCGTTGGAACCGGGTGTCATACGCGCGAATCTAGAGCCGCCGGGCCGGGTGGAGTAAGGGACAGCCGACATTCACGCCGCACATGAACGCCAGCTCAAGGGCGGGAGCGCGCGGCGCGGTGACGGGCGGCCTGCCCGGCTACCTGCGCCCAGAACGCTCCCTCCAGCGCCGTCAGGTGGGCCGCGTCCGGCGCGGAGCGGGCCGGGCGGCGGTACGGGGTCGCCTCCAGCCGCACGAGCAGGGTGTGGTGCGGCGCATTCTGACGCGACCGGTGTGCGGCGCGCAGCGCCACATCCTCGGGAGCGGTCTGCGCGGCCTGCACCAGCGCCGCGTACGAGCCGGACAGCTCCTGCAACGCGCGCACGTCGGCGGCGTACACCCACGGGCCGTACTCGCCCAGCAACGCCAGGAATCCGGTCCACTCGCTGTCCAGCACGGCGCGCACCACTCCGCGCGGGGGCGTGTCCGGCGGCAGCCAGGGCCGCACGCCCCGCAGGTCCGGCGCCAGCCAGCGTTCCCCGGCGTACTCGGCCCCGGCGCGGTCGGCGGCGGCGGGCGAGTCGATGTCGCGCAGTTCGGTCAGGTGCGCCAGCCGGGCGCGGGCCGCGTCGGTCAGGGGCAGGGCGCGCGGGCGGCTCAGGCCCAGTGCCTGCCAGGTAGGGGCCTCCCAGGTGGGGGCCTCCCCGGTTCCCGGACCTGTGGGCATCAGCTGCTCGCGCTGGTGTAACTGCCCACCGCGCGCAGCCAGAACAGGCGGGTCACCACGAACAGCGCGGCTGCCACGACCGGCGACGCCAGCGCCGCGCCCCAGGCCAGTTCGCCGGTCATGGCCTGCGCCGGCACGGTCGTGATGAACGCCACCGGCACCACGAACGTCAGGAAGGCCCGCACGGGCAGCGGGAAGGCGGACACCGGAAAGCGGGCCGCGCCGAACACGCCGTTGAACAGCTCCGCGACGTTCTGCGTCTTCACGAACCAGAACGCCGTGGTACTCAGGGCCAGCCAGATGCAGTACACGATCACGACCGCCGACACGTACAGCAGCGCCGCGCCCAGCACCCCGCCCGGCGTGACGCTCAGGCCCGACGCGGCATAGGCGATCAGGCCCAGCCCGATCAGCAGGTCCGGGGCGCGCAGCACGTTCAGGTGCCGGGTACTCACCCCGAACTGCGCGTCGATGGGCTTGAGCAGCGTGAAGTCCATGCTGCCGGTGCGGATGGCGTCCGCGATCTTGCTCATGTTCGGCTGGATGAACACGCTGATCACGCCCTCGGTCAGCATGAAGAACCCCGTGACCAGCAACGCCTCCCGGAACGACCAGCCGCCCACGCTGCTGATCCCCGGCTGCCCGAACACGATCCCCAGGCCCAGCAGCGCCACGCCCACCTCGCCCAGGCTGGCCAGCAGCGCCCCCACGAAATTCGCGCGGTACTCCAGCTGCGCCGACAGGGTCGCGCCCGTGAAGATCCGCAGCAGCCGCAGGTAGCGGCTCACGCGACCCTCCGGGGCGTGACGCGGGTTGAAGGTTGATGGTCGATGGCTGATGGAGGAGCACACCAGCCTCTATCAACCATCAACCGTTCACCATCGACCCCCTTCATGCTCCCACCGCGCCGTATTTCTTCAGGCCGGCGCGCCAGACGGCCAGCCGCAGGAACCAGAACACGACCAGCCAGCCCAGCATGACGAGCGCGCCGCGCAGGGCGTCCTCGGGGCCGGCCTTCCCCGCCAGGAGTTGCGCGGGCAGGCCCAGCATGTACGGAAACGGCGTCCAGACGGCCACGGCCTGCACCCAGGCGGGGTAGAAGTCCAGCGGGGCGAACATGCCGCCCAGCGCCGCGTACACCAGCCACGCGAGTTCCTGGAAGCTGGTGCTGCTCTCGGTCCAGAAGGCCAGCAGCCCGATGGCGTACTCGTACAGGAAACGCGCCGTGAAGCCCAGCGCCGCGAGGCCCAGCGCGGCCGGGTACGCCCACCACTCGGTCGTGAAGCGCGCGCCGGACAGCAGCGCGAACGCCGTGACGAGCACCAGCATGGGCACCAGCCGCACCAGCCGCTCGGCGACGTGCGAGGCGTAGTGCGTCCACATGGGGTCCAGCGGGCGCAGCAGCTTGGCAGACAGGGTGCCCTGCCGGATCTCGAAGTCCAGTTCCCACGCCACCCACACGACCAGCAGTTGCGACACCAGCCAGGTGCTCAGGAAGTACGTGGCGAACCCGGCCGCGTCGTAGCCGCGGATCTGCCCGCCGGGCGCCGCCTGTGCCTGCGCCATCCAGACCAGCATCATGACCAGCGACAGCGTGCCGGACAGCATCCAGATGACGACCTCGGCGCGGTACTCGGCCATCTCCGCGAAGCGCGTGGCGAACAGCACCCGCGCGGTGTTCAGGCGGCTCACGCGCGCTCCAGGGCGGGGGGCGTGCGGTGCCCGAACAGGTCGGCCATGATCGCCTCGATGCTGGGGTCCTCGACCGTCAGGTCGGCCACGTCCAGGTCGGCCAGCAGCCGCGCGGCGCGTTCGCTGACCTCGGCGCGCGGCACGCGCAGCTGGGCGCTCAGGCCGTCCACGCTGACGTCCTGCCCGTACCCGGCGAGGGCCTGGGCGGTCACGGGGGACCGCAGTTGCAGCCGGATGGTCTTCCCCGCCCCGGCCTGCCCGGCCAGACTGCCTAGGTCCCCGTCGAACACCAGCGCCCCCTGGTCGATCACCAGGATGCGGCGGGCCAGGGCGGTCACGTCCGCCATGTAGTGGCTCGTGAGGATCACGGTCGCGCCGTGACGTTCGTTGTAGTCGCGCACGAACGCCCGCACACTCTCCTGCATGTTCACGTCCAGCCCGATGGTCGGTTCGTCCAGGAACAGCACCTTCGGGCGGTGCAGCAGCGCGGCGGCCAGTTCGCACTTCATGCGTTCGCCCAGCGACAGCTTGCGCACCTGCTTCTTCAGGATGCCGTCCAGGCCCAGCACGTCCGTGAATTCACGCATGGTCGCGCGGTACTGGTCATCCGGGATCTCGTAGATTGCCTGATTCACCAGAAAGGAATCCAGCGCCGGGAGGTCCCAGATCAGCTGCTGCTTCTGCCCCATGACCAGCGTGATCTGCCGCAGGAACGCCGCCTCGCGCCGCCGGGGCTCGAAGCCCGCCACGCGCGCCTCGCCGCCCGAGGGGTGCAGCAGGCCCGAGAGCATCTTCAGCGTCGTGGTCTTCCCCGCCCCGTTCGGCCCGAGGAACCCCACGACCTCGCCGGGGTGCAGGTCGAAACTCACGCCGCGCACCGCCTCGACCTGCCGGGTCTTTCGGCTCACGAAGGAGCGCAGACTGCCCATGAAACCGGGTTCCTTCTCGTGGACGGCGTAGGCCTTGCGCAGGTCGCGGACGTGCACGGCGGGGTCCGGGGGTGAGGTGGTCATCGTGTCTCGCAGGATACGCCACGGGCGAATTCAGGCGCGCGGAATCAGCCAGTTGGCGTAGTGCCCCGGCTGGGGTGGAATTGCGTGCGTTGCGTGCACGGGTGTTCCCCCGACAGTCACGCCCGCCCGGCAGGACCGGGAGTAGCCTCGGGCCATGGAACGGATTCCGTCTGTTGCGTTCACACCCCGGCACGGCACCGGGGTGCCAACTCCACGCCCGGAATCCGCTTCTCTCCTGCTCTGCGGGGCAGCTCTACGAGTCGCGCTGCTCGGGTTGAACGATGTTCAACCGGAGTTCAGATGAGTGCTCCCGCCGCCCCGCCGCCTGCCCCGCCGGAGGACGCACCCCACCACCCACCGGCGCCGGTTCCGGTCATGCCCACGCACGCGGACCTGCTGCGGGTGTTCGCGGGCGTGGCGATGGTGGGGATCGGCGGGGGCCTGCCCGCCCACATGCGCCGCGCCGCACTGGGCCGCGCCTGGATGACCGAACTGGACTTCGCGGAGACGTACACGCTGGCGCAACTGACCCCCGGCCCGAACGCCGTGAATCTGGCCGCCATGATCGGCGCGCGCCTGCGCGGCTGGCCCGGCGCGCTCTGGGCGGTCGTGGGGGTCCTGACGCCCGGACTGATCGCCATGCTGGCCGTCACGGTCGTCACGCTGGGTCTGCCCGGCGGGCTGCCCGCCCCGCTGCAGAGTGCGCTGCGCGGCGCGGCCTGCGCGGCCCTGGCGGTCATGCTCACGGCGGCGCTGCCGGTCCTGCGGGTCGTGGGTGGCCTGCGCGGCGGGTGGCCGCTGGCCCTGGCGACCTTCGCCGGGATCGGGCTGCTGCGCCTGGACCTGCTGCCGGTGCTGGCGGTCGTGTTGGGTGCGGGCCTGATCCTGCACCGCCCCCGCCCGCAGGAGCAGCCGTGACGGACGCGGGCGCGAACTGGCTGGACATCCTGCTGACCTTCACGCGGCTGGGCCTGATCAGTTTCGGCGGGGCGAACCTCGCCGAGATCGAACGGGTCCTGGTCGGTCAGCGGCAGTGGATCACGCCGGGGACGCTCGCCAGCGGGTTCGCGCTGGGGCAGATCATGCCGGGACCGAACATGCTGGCCATGACCCACTACGGCTTCGCGGCGGGCGGGTGGGCCGGAGCGGCCGCCGCCACGCTGGGCTTCTACGGCCCCACCGCCCTGCTGAGCGCCGCCGCCGCCCTTGCCTGGAGGCGGCTGCTGGGCTGGAAGTGGCTGCCCACCATCCGCAGCGCCCTGCTGCCGTTCGGGGGGGGCGTGCTGCTGGCCGGGGTGCTGGTCCTGGCGCGCGGCAGCGTGCAGAGCGTGGCGGGGGCCGTCATCGCCGCCGCCGCGTTCGCGCTGCTGACCCGTACGCGCGTGAACCCGGCGCTGGTCGTGATCGGCGCGGCCGCACTGGGCGCGCTGATCGGCCTGTAGGCAGGGCAGGCAGGTACACTGGCCGGATGCTGTTCGTCTCCCCCCGCCTCCCCCTTCCCTCCCCCCGCGCGGTGCGCGCTTGAAAGCCTGGGTGCCGCTGGGCGCCGCGCCCATTCCCGGCAGTCCCGACCAGCTGGAGTTGTGGCAGCGGGAGAACGAGTTCAGCATCCGCATCAGCGGGTACGTGAGCGAACTCATGAACAGCCGCCAGCACGCCAGCGAGGAGGCGCTCGCCGAGTACGCCGTGCCGCAGGTGGCGGGCCGCGCCGCCGCGCACGTCCTGGTGGGCGGGCTGGGCATGGGGTTCACGCTGGCCGCCGCGCTGCGCAGCGCCGGGCCGGACGCGACCGTCACCGTCGCGGAACTCGTGGGCGCCGTCGTGGACTGGAACCGGGGGCCGCTCGGGCAGGCCGCCGGGTACCCGCTGACCGACCCGCGCACCCGCGTGCACATGGGCGACGTGGCCGACCTGATCCGCGCCTCGCGGCGGACCTTCGACGCGATCCTGCTGGACGTGGACAATGGCCCGGAAGGCATGACCCAGCACGGCAACGACTGGCTGTACTCGCCGCGCGGTCTGGCCGCCATCCGCGCCGCCCTGACACCCGGCGGGCTACTGGCCGTCTGGAGCGTGGAGGCCGTGCCGCGCTTCACGGCCGCGCTGGAGAGGGCCGGGTATCACACCGAGGTGCGCCGCGCCCGCGCCCGCGAGGGTCGGGGCGCGTGGCACACCATCTGGGTCGCCCGCTCGGACGGGTAGGCAGTGGCGGGGCGGGAGGGAGACTCCCCTCTTTCCCCTCAGCTCCCGGTGAGGAAACGCGCCGTCTCGCGGTACAGCAGGTCCACCTGTTCCAGCGAGTCGAAGGTGTGGCCCGCGCCGGGAATGGCGACCGCCTCGCAACGCAGCGCCTGGGCGTACCGCACGCCGAACTCGGGGGGGCAGGTCTGGTCGGCGTCTCCGTGGAAGACGCGGGCCTCGCCCTGCCACGCGGCGGCGGCTTCGAGGGGGCGCAGGCGGGTCATTTCCTGAAGGAACTCGCGGCCCAGCGGCCAGCCGTTGTAGTCGGTGACGGTGGCCGGGATGAAGCCGCCGCGCAGGAACGGCAGCCACAGCTCCGGCAGGGCGGGCGCCCACAGCGCGAGGCGGTGCGGGCGCACCAGGGGCGCGCTGAGCGCGGCGACCAGCCCGCCCATGCTGAAGCCCAGCAGCATGGTGCGTTCCGGGTCGATGCCGCTCTGGCGGCGCAGGTACTCGAAGGCGGCCTGCGTGTCCTGCACCTCCCGCGTGACGGTCATCTCGCTGAAATCGCCGTGGCTCTCGCCGCTGCCCCGGAAGTCGAAGCGCAGGCTGGCCACGCCCCTGGCCGCCAGGAAACGGGACAGCAGCGGCAGCAGGCGGTGGTCGCCGCCACGGTTGCCGGTGAAGCCGTGCAGGATGACCACGCTGGGCCAGCCCTGCGCGGGCGCGTCGCCGGTGGGGCGGTGCAGCAGGCCGTACAGGCGCTGCCCGTCCACGCTGAACTGCGCGAATTCCTCGTTCAGGGCCTGTTCGTTGCTGCCTCGGGTGGGGTCGGTCATGCCGGGAATGGTAGCCCAGTCGCGGCGCGGCCGGCCAGATTCAGCGGGTGTACTTCGTGAGGACCATGCTGAACTGCGCGGACGGAATGGTCTGCTTGACCAGACCGACGCCACGCACGTACCACGCGGTGCTGCGGGTCTCGCCGCCCATCAGGTTGTTCAGGTCCATGCCGGGCGGCAGGTCCGTCCCGGCGGGCGGGGTCATGGTGGTGGTGGTCGTCGTCTCGACGCGCAGGGCGGTGAACGTCCCGGCGGGCGTGGTGACCTTCTCCTGCGCGGCAACGCGGCTGCGGGTGCGGCTCTGCATGTTCATGCCGCCGCTGGCCTGCATCTTCCCGTCGCTGGTCCAGGCGTACCCGACCTTCCAGGCCGAGGTGGGCGGGTAGAACCCGGACTCCAGCCACAGGTCGCCCCGGCCGGCGCCGATGGTGGCGGTCATGCCCCTGCCCGTGCAGGTCCAGGTGCTGTTGGTGGTCTGGCCGCCCGTGGTGGTCTGGACGGTCACGGTGTTCCCTTTCACCTGGGCGCGGGACGTGAAGGTGCTGCTCTGGCCCTGCGTGGTCAGGCGGTACGTGCGGGTGCCGGACGGCATGAATCCGGCAGGGTCGCAGGCGGCCAGCGCGTGCGTGCCGGCGCAGCCCAGCAGCGCGGCGCTCAGGATCAGGGCGGGTCGAACGGCAGGTGCGCGCATGGGGGTTCCTCCGGGGCCGGGGGGCTGGATAGGGACGGTTCCAGCGTACACCCGCCCGCAACCGAAAACAGGCCCACCCGTCACGGGGCGAGCCTGCCTCTCAGCCATCGACCATCAGCTATCGGCCATCAACCACGCCCCTCAGGGCGTCAGCCGGTGACGGTCGCGGGGGAAGGCGCGGGCGTAGCGGACGTTGCTGATGCCCAGCAGTTTGGCGGTGAGGCGTTCGGCGCCGATGGCGAAGCCGCCGTGGGGGGGCATGCCGTACTTGAAGACCTCGGTGTAGCCTTCCAGCGTCTCGGGTTTCAGTTTGTACGCCGCGATGGAGTCCATCAGCATGGCGTGGTCGTGGATGCGCTGGCCGCCCGACGTGATCTCGATGCCCCGGAACAGCAGGTCGAAGCCGCGCGTGATCTCGCCGCTGAGGCTGCCGTCGGCGTTGCTGTCCGGGTGCGCGTAGAACGGGCGGGCGGCGCGGGGGTACTTGGTGACGAACACGAAGTCGCTGCCCTCGGTTTCCGCGTAGTGCTGGCACAGCAGGCGCTCGGCTTCCGGGTCGAGGTCCTTGCCGCCGACCACGTGCCCGTACTTCTCGGTGACCAGAGCGCGGGCGTCCAGCAGGGTGATGCGGGGGATGTGGGCGGGCACGTCGGGGATGGTGGCGCCCAGCAGGTCGAACTCGGGCTGCGCGCTGGCTTTCAGGCGGGTCATGATGCTGGCCAGCAGGCGGTTTTCGAGGCTCATGACGTCCTCCTCGTCCTCGATGAAGCCCATCTCGACGTCCAGGCTCAGGTACTCGTTCAGGTGGCGGCTGGTGGCGTGCTCCTCGGCGCGGTAGACGGGCGCGACCTCGAACACGCGTTCGAACACGCCGACCATGATCTGCTTGTACAGCTGCGGGCTCTGCGCGAGGTAGGCCGGGTGCCCGAAGTAGTCGATGGGGAACAGGTTCGCGCCGCCCTCCGCGCCGGCCGAGACGATCTTGGGCGTGCTGATCTCGGTGAAGCCCTCGGTCATCAGGTGATCCCGGAACGCGGCGACCAGTTCGGCCTGCACCTTCAGCGCCGCGCGTTCCTTCAGGCCGCGCACGGTCACCACGCGGTAGTCGAGCATGGTTTCCGGGTTGACGTTCCATTCCATCTTGGGAATCTCGACCGGGCTGGCCTCCACGGCGGCGCTGATCACGCGGAATTCCTTGATCTGCACCTCGAACCCGCCGGGCGCCTTGGGGTGCGCCTTGACGGTCCCCGTGACCTCCACGCTGCTCTCCGCGAGCGGCAGGGTCAGGCCGCTGCCCACGCACTGCGTGACGCCGCTCACGTCGCGCAGCACCACGAACTGCACGCCGCCCAGGTCACGGCGGGCATGCACGAAGCCCTGCAGGCGGACGGTCTGCCCGTCGTGGCTGCTCAGGTCGCGGGTGAGGGTGCGGGGCAGGCGTTGCTGGGCGGGCTGTTCGGGGGTGGCTGGGGTGGTCATGGGCTGTCGTCTCCTTGTTCATGGAAAAGCCCCCGACTCCGTGGTGGGGTCGGGGGCGCGGTATGCGGCGTGACGTCCCCTAGCAGGGATCATCATTCACGTTGTTGTTGCTCGCCGCGTTCATGCCGGGAAGTGTACGCGCCGCCCCCACACCGGGTCAATGCCGGAAACTAGGCAGGCACGGGCAGCCACCTGCAGTCGGTCAGTGTCCGGGTCAGCTGTCGCGGCGTCCGGTCGGGACGAACGTGAGCAGCATCAGCAGGCTCAGGAGGGTCAGCCCGACCGTCACGAGGATCGGCACCCACAGGGCAGAGGGCCGGTCGCCTTCGGTGATGTACAGGACGTTGTCACTCACCCTGTACTCGCCGCCCTCGTTGAACAGGTCACGTGTCTCGCTGGTCAGTGCGTCCGGGCCAGTACGGACGATTCCCTCAATGGTGCGTTCGCCCATGGTGAGGCAGCCGTCACCACCTTCTTTCTCCTCTGCCTGACACCCGGAACTGACGCGGCTGTCGCTGGCCATGATGTGAATGGGCGTGACATGCGACTCGCCGCTCATGACGGCGGCCACACTGTCCTTGAATTCCTGCTCCGGCAGCAGGGCGTACTCGATGCGGTTGACAATCCGGGTCTTGTCGTCGCTGTCCTTGTCAGGGGTCTGGTAGACGTAGGTGCCGTCCGTGAACCCCGTGATGCGCACGTACCGGGCGCCGCCGACGCCGCTGTCGATGACCTGCTGCGCGGTGTACGTCTGCGGGGTACGGCCCTGGAGGCTGATGCGGATACCGTCGATTCCGTAGGTCCAAAGGCCGTACAGAGCTGCGAGCAGAATGATCACTCTGGTTATCATGGTGTTAAATTTCTTGCATTCGCCGGGGGCATTCAAGCAGATGTGAGAACGGCACATCCGCATCCCACTTCCCGGTTTCACCGGAGCCGCTATCCTCGGGGCATGTCAACGAACGTTCGTTTGTCTGCCCGCGCCGGGTGGTCCGCTTGAGTGGCGCCCGACTGGCCCGCCCGCGCAGCCTGCTGTTCGCGCCGGGCAACCGCGCCGACCTGATCGCCAAGCTGCCGCGCGCGCAGCCGGACGCCGTGGTGATCGACCTGGAGGACGCCGTGCCCGGCATCCCGGAAGCGAAGGCCGCCGCCCGCCCGGTCGCGCGGGACGCCGCGCGGGATCTGATGGCCGCCGCGCCGCACCTGCCGGTGTTCCTGCGCGTGAACGCCCCGCACTCGCCGTACTTTGCCGAGGACCTGAACGTGCTGACCCCGGAACTGGCCGGGGTGGTCATCCCGAAACTGGAGAGCGCCGCCGACGTGCGACTGGTCATGAACGCGCTGGCCACGCACGGCCTGACCCTGCCGCTGCTGGCGGGCCTGGAAACGGGGGCCGGCGTGTGGAACGCCCACGAGATCCTGCGTGAAGACGCCGTGCGCTGGGCGTACTTCGGTGCGGAGGACTACACGACCGACCTGGGTGGGCGGCGCACTCCCGGCGGCCTGGAGGTGCTGTACGCCCGCTCGCAGGTGGCGCTCGCCGCCCGCCTGACCGGCGTGCCCGCACTGGACATCGTCGTGACCGCCCTGAACGACCCGGACCGCTTCCGCGAGGACGGGGCGCTGGGCCGCGCCCTCGGGTATGCCGGGAAGCTCTGCATCCACCCGGCGCAGGTGGCGCTGGCCCACGACCTGTTCGGCGCGACCGACGCCGAGAGGACGCGCGCCCACGCCCTCCTCGCCGCCGCGCACGACGCCGCCGCGCAGGGCCACGGCGCCTTCAGCTTCGAGGGCCAGATGGTCGATGAACCCATGCTGGCCGCCGCACGCGCCATCCTCGCGCAGGAGGTCGGCCGTGCCCGGTAAGCCGTGGGAACACCACGATCCACTCCCCATTTTCTCCCCACTAACCGCCGGAGGCACCCGTGAATGAAGACCTGAACCGCCCGCAGGGGCGTTACCTGGAGGAACTAACGCCCGGCACCCTCATCCGGCACCGCGTCACGCGCACCGTGACCGAGGCGGACAACGTGTTCTTCACGACCATGACCATGAACCCGCAGCCGCTGCACCTGGATCACGAGTACGCGGCCGGCACCGAGTTCGGGCGGCCACTCGTGAACAGCCTGCTCACCCTGAGCCTGCTGGTGGGCCTCAGCGTGCACGAGCTGACGCTGGGCACGCTGGTCGCGAACCTGGGCCTGACCGACGTGACCTTCCCGAAACCCGTGTTCCACGGCGACACCATCCGCGCCGAGTCCCAGGTGCTGGAAGTCCGCGAGAGCCGCAGCCGCCCGGACGCGGGCATCGTGATCGTGGAGCACCGCGCGATCAACCAGCGGGGCGAGGTGGTGGCAAAGTGCAAGCGCACCGCGCTGATGCAGCGCAGGCCCACCGCGACGGGGTGAGGGTCCGGCGGGCGCGTTGAAGCCGGAGCGAAAGGGATTCCGTCTGTTTCGTAGACAACCCGGAAAAACGCCAGCCTGCCCACTCCTCGCCCGGAATCCTCTTCGCTCCCACTCGCTTCGCTCGGCTTGAAGGGTGGCGGCAACCCTTCAAGCCGGGTCCGTCTTACTCGGCGGGGAGGTACCAGTTGCGGTCCCAGCGGTGCGCGTGGAGTTTGCGCACCTGTTCGGCCGGGAGGCCCTGGCCGTCCGCGAGGGTGGCGTTGCGTTCCACGTTGCGGACCGAGCGCATCCCGACGATGACGGTGGACACGGCGGGGTGACTCAGGACGAAGCGCAGGCTGGTCTCGGCGAGCCCGTCGGTGCGGATGCCGAGGTCCTGTTCGATGGCGCGCAGGCGGGGTTGCAGCTGCGTCAGGCGGTTGCCGCCGAAGTACCCGTTGCGCCAGTCGCCTTCGGGAAAGGTGGTGTCTGCGGTGAGGGTGCCGGTCAGGCTGCCTTCATCCAGGGCGACGCGGACGATCACGCCGACGCCGTGGGCGTGGCAGGCGTCGAGCAGGCGGTCCTGGGGGGACTGGTCGAACACGTTGTAGATGACCTGCACGCTGTCCACCGCCCCGGCCTCGACGGCGGCGACGGCGTTGTGCGGCTGGTGGTCGTTGACGCTGATGCCGAAGGCTCGGACCTTGCCGTCCCTCTTCAGCTGGGCCACGGCGTCCTGCCAGTCGCCCTGGCCCAGCCAGGAGTCGTTCCAGACGTGGAGTTGCTGCACGTCGATGGTGTCGAGGCCCAGGCGGGCGAGGCTCTCGTCGGTCATGCGGATCACGTACTCGCCGGGGTAGGCCTGGTCGGCGGTGGTGGTGGGCGCGGCGGGCCACTGCATGTTCAGGGGGCTGATCTTGGTGGCGACGAGGGTGCCGGGGTGCTCGCGGACGACCTGCCCGACGAGGCGTTCGCTGTGGCCGCTGCCGTAACCCATGGCGGTATCGATGAAGTTGCCCCCAAGGGTGACGTAGCGGCGCAGGGCGGTGAGGCTCTCGTCGTCCTGCGCGCCTTTCCACATGTCGGCGCCGATGCCCCAGGCGCCGTAGCCGATCTCGGTGACGCTCAGGCCGCTGCGGCCCAGGGGCCGCTGGTGAAGTGGGTTGGTGGTCATGGAGTGACTGTAACGATTCAGAGTCCATGAATCCAGTCCCGCAGTCTTCATGACCGCGCCGGGAGTACCCTGCGCGGGTGAGCGCTCCCCCCACCCCCGCCGCTGCCCCCGCCATCTCGCCGCAGGTGCGGCAGCTCGCCACGGTGGGACTGGTGGTGGGCGTGTTCCTGGCGGCGCTGGAGGCCAGCGTGGTCGCCACCGCCATGCCCAGCGTGATCACGGACCTGGGCGGCGAGAGCCTGTACGCCCTGCCGTTCGCGGTGTACCTGCTGACCAGCACGGTGTCCAGTCCGCTGTGGGGCCGCGCGAGCGACATCGTCGGGCGGCGCCGCCTGTACCTGTGGGGCGTGGTGATCTTCCTGGTCGGGTCGGCGCTGTGCGGCCTGAGCACCTCCATGACCTCCCTGATCGCGGCGCGGGCCGTGCAGGGCCTCGGGGCGGGCGCGCTGCTGCCACTGACGCTGACCATGATCGGGGAGCTGTACACCCTGGCCGAACGGACGCGGGTGCAGTCGTTCATCTCGGGCGTGTGGGGCGTCTCGGGGCTGCTGGGACCGCTGCTGGGCGGCTGGCTGACCGAGAGCCTCTCGTGGCGCTGGACCTTCTACGCCAGCCTGCCGTTCGGGGTGGCGGCCCTGCTGCTGGCCCTGCGCTTCCTGCCGGAAACGGGGCGGCCCCGGCCCGCGCGGCTCGACTGGCCCGGCGCGCTGCTGTTCACGGCCGGGAGTGGCCTGCTGGTGTGGGGGCTGGAGCAGCGGCAGTGGCTCATGGTGGCCGCCGGACTACTGATCCTGCTGGCGGCCGTGCTGGTCGAGCGGCGGCACCCGGAGCCGCTGCTGCCCATGCGGGCCCTGCGCGAGCGGCTGCCGCGCGTAGCGTTCGCCGGGAACCTGCTGGGCGGCGCGGCGTACTTCGGCGTGATCGCGTACCTGCCGCTGTACGCGCAGGGCGTCAGCGGGGGCGGCGCGACCTCCGCCGGGGCGATCCTGACCCCCATGCTGGTCGGGTGGACCCTGACCGCCATCCTGACCGCGCGGCTGGTCCGGACCGTGCCGCTGGCGCGCATCTCGCAGGCGGGCTTTGCGGTGCTGGTCGTCATGTTCGCCGCGCTGACCTTCGCCGTCCACGCGCCGCTGTGGGTCACGAGCGTCCTGGGCTTCGCCGTCGGGACCGGCATGGGGCTGGCCATGCTGAGCCTGCTGCTGGCCGCGCAGGAAAGCAGCGCCCGCGAGGACCTGGGGGCCGTCACCAGCGGCGTCCTGTTCGCCCGGCAGATGGGCGGCGCGCTCGGCGTGGCCCTGATGGCCCTGCTCATCGGGTCCGGCGCCATCGAGAGCGGAGGCTTCCAGCTGGCCGAGGGACTGCGCCGCGCGTACATCCTGGCGCTGGGACTGGTTGCCGCCGCGTTCGCGCTGAGCCTGCTGCTGCGCGCCGCGCCGGTCACGCCGGAACGGACACCGGCCGGGTCCGTCACGCCCGAATGACGGCGCCCCTCACGGACGCCGCCGCGCGCCTCTGCTAGCCTGAGCGCGCATGGCGACTGTGGCGGAACTGCGGGAGAAATTGCGGCGGCCCCTGAGCGCCGAACTGGCCGGCGGTTGCCAGAACCGCGTGGTGGCGGGCGGCGTGGAGCGGCTGCTGGCCTCGCCGCTGGGCAACCCCTTCCCGAAGGTGCGCGAGGCCCTGCGCGGGTACGCGGAACTGGACGGCCCGGAGCGGGAGGCGGCCCTGCGGGGAGCGCTGGCGCTGCTGGCCGACCCGGACGCCCCGAAGGCCGCCCCGAAACGCGCCGCAACCCGCACGGCCCCCCCGACCGCCGCGCCCGGCGAGCGCCTGCCGCTGGACGCCGAGATCGCCCGGCTGGACACCGGCCCCGGCGGGGCGCGCAAACTGCAATCCCTGGGCCTGCACACCGTCCGGGACGTGCTGCACGCCTACCCGCACCGCCACGAGGACCGCCGCGCCCTGCCGGACCTGTCCGAGGTCGAGGACGGGCAGAAGGTCACGGTGGAGGGGCGCGTGGTCGCCAAGTCGCGCCGCAGCCCGAAACCCGGCATGCAGATTCTGGACGTGACGCTGGAAACCCCGTCGGGCGGGCGGGTGAAGGCCACGTGGTTCAACCAGCCGTGGGTGGAAAAGCAGCTGCGGGAGGGCGCGCGGCTGGTCCTGACGGGCCGCGTGAAACGCTTCGGGCGCAGCGTGCAACTGGGAGTCGAGCACCTGGAAACGGTGGACGGCGCGCAGGACTCCCTCTCGACCGGGCGGATCGTGGGTGTGTACGACAGCAAGGACGGCGTCTCGCAGGAATTCCTGCGCCGCGCCGCGCACCGCGCGCTGCTGGCCGCGCCGCTGGACGACTACCTGCCCGCCCACTGGCGGCAGAAGTACGCCCTGACCGACCTGGGGGACGCCCTGTGGGGCATGCACTACCCGGCCGACGAGGCGCAACTGGCCCGCGCGAACCACCGCCTGCGCTTCGACGAGTACCTGTTCCTGGAACTGCGGATGCTGCTTCAGGGCGAGGACGCCGTGCTGGAGGGCAAACGCTTCGGCGCGAAGAGCGAGGACATCCACACCTTCGAGGGTGCCCTGCCCTTCCGCTTCACGAACGCGCAGCGGCGCGTGCTGCTGGAGATCACGGACGACATGCGCAGCGACCGCCAGATGGCCCGCCTCGTGCAGGGAGACGTGGGGAGCGGGAAGACCGCCGTGGCCGCCTGCGCCCTGTACCTCGCGGTGCGCGACGGTTACCAGGGCGCGCTGATGGCCCCCACCGAGATCCTGGCGCGGCAGCACTACGCGAACCTCGTCGGGTACCTGGGCAAACTGGACGTGCGGGTGGGCCTCCTGATCGGCGCGATGACCCCGAAGGCGAAACTGGAGATGCAGACCCGCATCGCCGAGGGCGACGTGGACGTCGTGGCCGGCACGCAGGCCCTCATTCAGGAGAACGTGCGCTTCGACAACCTCGGGCTGGCCGTCGTGGACGAGGAACACCGCTTCGGCGTGCAGCAGCGCCGCCGGCTCCTCGCGGGCCGCCCCGATGTGCTCGTCATGAGCGCCACGCCCATCCCCCGCTCGCTGGCGCTGACCGCGTACGGCGACCTGGAGCTCTCGATCATCGACGAACTGCCGCCCGGCCGCACGCCCATCGAGACGAAACTCGTGCAGGACACCGCCCGGCAGCAGGCCTACGGCTTCGTCATGCGCCAGATCCGCGAGGGACGGCAGGCGTTCGTCGTCACGGCCCTCATCGAGGAGAACGACACCCTGGAACTCCTGGCCGCCACGCAACTCGCCGACGACCTGAAGACCATCCTCCCCGAGGCGCGCACCGAGGTCCTGCACGGCAAGATGAGCGCCGCCGAGAAGGACCATGTCATGGACCGCTTCCGCGCGCACGACTTCGACCTGCTCGTGTCCACCACCGTCATCGAGGTCGGCGTGGATGTCCCCAACGCCACCGTCATGGTCATCGAGAACGCCGAACGCTTCGGCCTCGCCCAGCTGCACCAGCTGCGCGGCCGCGTCGGGCGTGGCAGCGCCCAGAGCTACTGCGTCCTGATCGCCGGGGAACACAGCAAGAAGACCCGCCAGCGCCTCAAGATCATCGAAGGCAGCACCGACGGCTTCGTGATCGCGGAAGCCGACCTGAAACTCCGCGGCCCCGGCGAGATCCGCGGCACCCGCCAGAGCGGCATCCCCGACCTGCGCCTCGCGGACCTCGCCAACGACACGCAGATCATCGAACAGGCCCGCGAACTCGCCAAACACATCCTCGCGCACGACCCGAAACTGGAACACCCCCGCCTGCAATACCTGCGCAGCGAACTCCAGAACCGCAGCCAGAGCGTCGCCTACCGCGAAGTGATCTGATCAATGGTGCGCATTCATCACTTCCGGGCAGACCAGCGATGACCACGCCGTGTTGACCCCTCCCCCTTGAGGGGGGAGGCCGGGAGGGGGTGAGCAGGAATAGCGTCACAGAAGACGTTTTCCGTGCCTGTCCCCTCTGGCCGTTGAGCCGTGTCCGCACCATTGCTGATGCGGGCTTGAACTGCCCCCGTCTATGGCGTGACGGTGAAGGGGATGCTGTGCAGGGTGGGGTTGGGGGTGGCGGCCTCGGTGGAGTAGCGGATCTCGTACTCGCCGGGCTGGTCGGGCAGGGTGAGGGCGCCGGGGTTGCCGTCCCTGGTGTAGAAGTAGTCGAGGTACGCGCCGACGGGGGCGCCCCTGGGAACGATGGTGACGTAGTCGCCGGGGTTGTTGGGGCCGGTCCAGTTCACCTGGATGGTGGTGCCGGCCTTGCCCTGGCGGGGGGCGCTGAGGCTGTACGCGGCGGCGGTCAGGCGGATGGGGGTGCTGGCGAGGGTGGGGTTGGGGCTGGTGGCCTCGGTGGAGTAGCGGATCTCGTACTCGCCGGGGGCGGGGGGCGTGGTGAGCGGGCCGGGGTTGGCGTCTTTCGTGTAGAAGTACGCGAGGTACGCGCCGACAGGGGCGCCCCTGGGGACGATGGTCACGTAGTCGCCGGGGTTGTTCGGGCCGGTCCAGTTCACCTGGATGCGGCTGCCGGCGGTGGCGGTGGTGGGGGCGGTGACGGCGTAGGCGCTGGCGGTCAGGGTGATGGGCGTGCGGGCCAGGACGCGGCCGGAGGTTTCGTTGTTCAGCCGGACCTCGTACGCGCCGGGGGTGGGGGGGGTGGTCAGGGTGCCGGGGTTGGTGCCGGTGGTGTAGAAGTAGCGGGTGTACGCGCCGGGGTCGGCGCTGGCGGGAACGATGGTGACGTAGTCGCCGGGGTTGTTCGGGCCGGTCCAGCCCACCCGGATGGCGCTGCCGGCCGCGGCCGTGGCGGGCGCGGTGACGCTGGCGGCGGCGCGTTGCGGCGTGAAGGGGGCGCTGCGGCCGATGACGCGGGTGCTGCCGTCGGGGTTCGCCTGGTGGTAGCGGGCCTCGTGGGGGGCGGTGTCGTCGGGGACGGTCAGGGTGACGGTGCCGCTCGCGCCGGTCACGTACTCCCAGTCGAGGTAGGTGGGGTCGGGGTCGCCGGGGCGGGCGAGGGTGATCCAGGGGCGGCCGGTGGCGGCGGGCGCGCCGCTGAAGCTGATCGTGGCGCGGCCCCCGGCGGTGGGGGCGGCGGGCGTGACGGTCAGGGTGACGCGGCCGGTGGGGGTCAGGTCGAACGTGAAGCGGTTGGGGCTGCCGGCGCTGACGGTCAGGCCCGCGAAGATGCGGGTTTCGGTGGCCGCCTTGACGGTGGCAGTGTACGCGCCGGGCGGGACGCTGGCCGCGTACGCGCCGCCGGCGGGGCTGAGGCTGGTGGCGCGGCCGCCGGTGCCGGTCAGGGTGACGGTGGGGCCGCTGGTGACGGGGTTGCCGCCGCTGGTGAGGGTGACGGTGACGGGCAGGGTCTGCGTGGCGGGCGGCGCGACCTGCGCGGTGGCCTGCCCGAGCGCGGCGGCGAGTTCGGGGGCGCTGCGGGTGTTCACGAAGGTGCCGACGCCCGCGAAGGCCTGCGCGGCGCGGTCGTTCAGGTCGATGCCGATCACGCGCAGGTCCACCTCGATGCCGCGTTCCCGGAAGGCTTTCAGGGCGTCCTGAAGGTTCCCGCCGCAGGATTCCAGGCCGTCCGTGACGAGCACCACGAGTTTCCGGCCGGGCGTGGTGGGGAAGTCACGGGCGGCCTGCGTGAGCGCGTACACGATGGGCGTCGCGCCGCGTGGGCGGGTGGTCCGGACGGTGTTCAGCAGAGCGGCGCGATCCACGCCGGTCATGGGGATGGTCAGGGCGCTGTCCTGGCAGGCGCCGGCGTCCCCGGCGTTCGTGCGGGCGCCGTACAGCCGCAGGCCCACGTTCAGGTCCGGGCGGTCGGGCAGGGCGGCGATCAGATCGCTCAGGACGTCCTGCGCGGCGGCGATGCGGGTCTGCCCGCCGGGCAGGCGCGTGAACATGCTGCCCGAGGCGTCCAGGATCAGCTGGACGCTGGTGGGGCCGGTCTGGGCGTGGGCGCCGCCGGCGAGGGCCAGCGTCCCCAGGAGCAGCAGGGCGGCCGCGCCGCGACGCAGGGCGGCAGTGCGGGAACGGGACCGGCGGGTGGGGGCGGGTCTGGGCATGGGACTCCTTGTCAGGACCGGTGCGGGGCAGCGTCACCGGGCCGGGTTGAGGGCGGTCCAGGGGGGGTCTTCAGTGTACCGGTTCGGGCGCGGCGGGAACAACGCGGGCGTGAGGAGCATGACGGGAACGCCGCCGCCCCGGACGGGAGCGGCGGCGGACGGGCGAGGCGTCATGCGGATGGGCCTGAACGGACAGAGTCCGGGTCAGCCGACGTCGGTGATGATGGGGGAACGGAAGCGGTCGTCGGGGATGTACACCCAGCGGCGGCGGCTGATCAGCGCGACGGTGAAGCCGATCAGGGCGACCAGTCCCATGCGGCCCATGAAGTCCCAGTACTGGCCCTCGAAGGCGCCGAACATGGCGTGCCGCAGGGCGTTGATGAGTTCCGTGACGGGAATCAGGTTGTGGATGGCCTGGAAGGCGGGGCTGGAGAGTTCCACGGGGTAGCTGCCGCCGCTCGCGGCGAGTTGCACGATCAGCAGGATCAGCGCCAGGACGCGCCCGGCCGGGCCGAACAGCAGGTTCAGGGCGAGAATCACGATCATGAAGGTGACGCTGCCGGCGAGGCTGGTCAGCAGGACCTGGGTGGGGTTCATGAACTGCACGCCCATCAGGTGAACGCCGAGGACGACGATGCCGGCCTGTCCGGCGACGATCAGGAGCGGCACGCTGAGTTTGCGCAGGACGCGGGCGACCTGTCCGGTGTGGCGGCCACTGTCGGGAATCAGCAGGAACGGGAAGATGAAGGTGGTCAGGGTGGCGCCGACCCACAGGGCCAGGGCGATGAAGTACGGGGCGAAGGCGTTGCCGTTGTTGGGGACGTTCGCGAAGTCCTCGGTGCGGACCTTGACGCTGCGGGCCAGTCCGTCGGGGTCGCCGCCGAGCTGTTCGGTGTCGGTGGGGATGCGGTCGCGCAGCGTGACGAGGCCGTCCCGGAGCTGGCGGGCGCCGCCCTGCAGGTCAGTGGTGCCGGACCGCAGGGTCCCGGCGCCCGTGGCGAGCTTGCGGGCGCCGTCGGCGAGCTGTTCGCTGCTGGTGGCGAGGGTGCGCCCGCCGCTGCTCAGGGCGCTCAGGTCCTGCGCGGCCGGGAGGTTGGCGGTGATCTGCCCGAGGGCGTCCTTGATCTTCAGGTTCCCGTCTACCAGCGTGTTCACGCCGGTCTGGAGGCTCTGGGCGCCGGCGGCGAGTTGCGTGGCGCCGGTCGCGGCCTGACGGGCGTTCGCCGCGAGCGTGCCGGCCCCCCCGGCGAGTTTCTGGGCGCCGCTGCGGAGTTGCGTGGTGGCGGTCGCGAGTTGCGCGGCGCCGGCGGCGGCCTTCTGCGCGCCGGTCTGGGCGCTGGCGGCCCCGGCGGCGAGGCGGGTCGCGCCGGTCTGGAGCTGTGCGGCGCCGCCGCTCAGGTCGTTCAGGCCGCTGCTCAGGCCGGGCAGCTGGCGGGCGAGGGCCTGGGCGCCCTGGCTGGTGGCGGCCGAGGCGGCTTTCGAGTCCTTCAGGCCGTCCGCGAGGCTGGTCGCGCCGGTCTGGAGGGCGCGGGCGCCCTGCACGGCGGGGGTGTCGTTCAGCGCGGCGGCCAGGCTGGTCGCGCCGCTTTGCAGGGACTGCGCGCCGGTCTGGAGGGTGCCGAGGCCGGTGTCGAGCCTGCCCAGTCCGGCGGCGAGTTGCGTGGCGCCGTCCGAGGCCTGTTTCGCGCCCGTCCCGGCCTTCGCGAGGCCGCCGCTCAGGCGTTCGGCGCCGCTGGCGAGGGTGGCGGCGCCGCCGTTCAGGTCGCCCAACCCGCTGCTCAGGGCGGGCAGTTGCCCGGCGAGCTGGCGGGTGCCGGTATCGACCTGGGCGGCGCCGCTGCCGAGTTTCTTCGCGGCGGCGGCCAGCTGCTCGCTTCCGCCCGCGAGCTGGCCGAGGCCGCCGGCCAGGGTGCCCGTGCCGCTGGCGAGCTTGGCGGCGCCGCTGCGCAGCGGGGCGAGTTGTTTCTCGCCGGGGGCGGCCGCCTCGAGTTGTTTCAGGCTGCTGCTCAGGCGGCCGACCCCGCCGGTCAGGCGGTCCACGCCGCCGCTGAGGTCGCCCGCGCCGGTGGCGAGGCGGCCGGCGCCGTCGGCCAGGGTGCCCGCGCCGCTGGCGAGGGTGGCGGCCCCGCCGGCGAGCTTCCCGCTGCCGTCCAGCAGGGTCTGCGCGCCGTCCGCGAGTTTCACGGTGGCGCCGTGCAGGTCACGGAAGCCCTGCTGGACGTCGGCGAGGCTGTTCTGCACGACTTCCCAGCGGTTCTCGCCGAGGGTGGCGTTCAGGTCCTCGGCGATGGCGCTGGCGACGCGGTCGGAGACGGTACTGGCGTAGTAGTTCAGGCCAGGGGCGCGGTAGAGCTGGAGCAGGCCGTGTTCGCTGCTGCTGCCGCTCACGGCGCGGCGGCTGAAGTCGGCAGGGATGGTCAGGGCGAAGTACACGTCGCCGCGCCGGACGGCGGCCTCGGCCTGCGCCTGGGTGGGGTAGCGGCGGAACTGCACGGGGGGGTCCTTGTCCAGTTCGGTCAGGAGGTCGCGGCCCACGTTGACGGTTTCGCCGCGTGAGACGGTGCCCCGGTCGAGGTTGACGATGGCGGCGGGCAGGTCGGGCAGGTTCCCGGCCGGGTCCCAGACGCTCATGAGGTACACGCCGACGTAGATGAGCGGCACGAACAGGAAGGCGGCGGCGGCGGCCCACATGATCGGGTAGCGCCACAGGCTGCGTTCGGCCGGGGTCAGGGCCTGGTAATCGGCGTTCAGGCGGCCGGAGCGGGGGGCGGCTGGCGGGGTGGGGGCGTCTGGAGGCAGTGTGTTCATGTGGACCTCTGGAGCGGGAATGCGGCGCGTCAGGTTCTGACACGTTGTCAGTCCACGGAGTATCCACCCCAGATGACACTCTGTCAATGGACGATCTGTCAGGTGACATGTTGTCAGAAAGGTGTAGACTGGACCCATGCAGAGCCTCTCCTCCGCCCGCAGTCCCCGCCGCCTTCCCTCGGCCGACCGCCGGCAGCAGATTCTCAGCGGCAGCGAGGCCCTGTTCACCACCCGCGGCTTCGAGGCCGTCACCATGGGCGACGTCGCCCGCGTGATCGGCGTGTCCCGCCCCACCATCTACAGCTACTTCACGTCCACCACCGACATCCTCGCGGAACTGCTCACGGCGCGGCTGCACGACCTCGAAACGCGCCTCGCCCCGCTGCTCGCCGAGATCCACAGCGGCGAACGCACCCGCCCCTTCTCCGCCCTGCTGAACGAGCTCGTGCAGGAACAGTCGCTGCTGACCCTCCTCCAGAGCGGCAGCGGCCCCGCCTTTACCCGCCGCCGTCAGCAGGTCCTGGCCGACCTCGAACAGCGCCTGCACATCCACCTGCCCAGCGAGGGCGCCCGCACGCCCTACCTGCTCACCTGCATCACCATCCTGCTGCACGGCGCCGCCGCGCACGCCGTGAACGCCGGCCTTGGACCCGCCGCCACCGCGCAGCTCGGGCAGACGCTCGACACCCTGCTGAATACCGGCGTCCAGGCCTTCGCCACCCAGATCGCCACCACCATCCGCGACGACTGATCAATGGTGCGGACACTGTACAAGGGCCAGAGGGGGCAGGCATGGAACACGCCTTCTGCAACGCCGTTCCTGCCCACCCCCTCCCGGCCTCCCACCTCAAAGGGGAGGGGCAAACGCGGCGTGTTCATCGCTGGTCTGACCTGAAGGGATGAGCCTGTCCGCACCATTGCTGATCCGGGCTCCGGCCGCGCTGCTCACGCGACCTTCATCAGGGCGTCTTCATGCAGCTGTGACAAAGCTGTGAAGCGCGCCCGCTACACTGACCCTATCAGCGCACACAATCAGGAATGCGGGCCGGGTGAAGTCCGCAGCGCCAGGAGGCTGAACCGCACAGAAGGTTCAGCCTCCCTTTCCGTTCACCGGCCTTCGCCGCTCACCGGGCCGGCGGGGCGCGGCGGGATTGTCCTTAGCCGCCGCCGCGCCGCGCCTTCTATGCTGGGCGGCATGACGTCAGACCGCACGCCCACACCCGCACCCCACTCCCTGCACGACCAGCACGTCCTCGTGACCGGCGCGACCGGCGGCATCGGCCTGATCACCGCGCGGGAACTCGCGGCTCGCGGCGCGCACGTCACCATCGTCGGCCGCGACCCGGAACGCACGCGCCGCGCCGCGCAGCAGACCGGCGCGCGCGACCACATCCTGGCGGACCTGTCGGAACTCGCGCAGACCCGCCGCGCCGCGCAGGAGTACGCCGACCGTCACGGCCGCCTGGACGTCCTGGTGAACAACGCCGGCGCCTTCAACGCCCGCCGCGCCGAGACGCGCGAGGGCATCGAGCAGACCTGGGCGCTCAATCACCTCTCCCCCTTCCTGCTGACCCGTGAGCTGCTGCCGCTGCTGCGGGCCAGCGCCGCACCGCGTGTCGTCACGGTCGCTTCGGCCGCGCACGCCATGGGCCGCGTGCGGTTCGACGATCCGGAATTCCGGCGCGGGTACGGCGGGTGGGCCGCCTACGCGCAGAGCAAGCTGGCCAACATCCTGTTCGCGCGGGAACTCGCGCGGCGCGAACCCGGCATCCGCAGCAACAGCCTGCACCCCGGCATGGTCGCCACGGGTTTCGCGCACAACAACGGCGGGTGGGTCAGCCGGGCGTACCGCGTCGTGGACCGCTTCGCCATCACGGCCGAGCAGGGCGCGCAGACCAGCATTCACCTCGCCAGCACCGACTCGGCCGTGTCGGGCGCGTACTTCAGCGAGTCCCGCGCCGTGACCCCCGCCCCGCAGGCGCAGGACGACGGCGCCGCGTTCCGCCTGTGGATCCTCAGCGAGGGTTACCTGGATTGAACGGGTGCGATTGAACGGGCGCGGGTGGCCTGCGCTCAGGCTTCGCGGATGTGGCCGTTCTTGACGAAGTCCTGCACCATCACCTCGAGGTCGTGCAGGGCGACGTCCGAGCGCAGGGCGTACTCGGCGGGCGACAGGTTCTCGCCCAGCGCGCGCAGGAAGGCCAGTCCGGCCGGGCCGTGCTGCGCGCGGAAGGTCTGGTGCAGGCCCGTGATGGCGTTCAGGGCGTCGCGGCCGCGCAGGGTCATGGTGTACTGGTGGTGCGCCCAGCCGGCCAGACTGCGCGGCAGGATCAGCGTCTGCGGGCGCAGCGGGGCCGGGAACGCGCCCTCGTACGGGAGGCTGGCGGGCAGGGTGGCGATGATCTCGCCGCGCAGGTAGCAGACCGCGCCGGTCGGGCTGGCGTGCAGGCCCGTGAAGTCCTCCGTGAGGTTGAACTTCCAGGCGCGCGAACCGACGCCGCTCAGGACGTGGGCCAGGGTCGCCGGGAGCGGGTGGGCGCTGAGCGAGGCGCCCTGCTCGTACAGGCTCAGCAGTTCCCCGAGCGCCTGCTCGCCGGTGGCGGTCGCGGCGGCGGCCGTGACGGCGCGGCCCTCGAACAGCAGCGCGAAGGCGCTCTGCTCACCCAGCGTGGCGTGCAGGTACCCGAACCACGCCTGCTCGTGCAGGTACTTCAGGAACGCGTGCAGGTCGCAGAAGGCGTGCTGGAGTCCGGTGTGCGCGGGCGGCGCTTCCGGCAGGAACCGCGCCAGGAACGGCGCGGCGCCGGGGAACATGGGCCGCAGTTCCGGGACGCCCGGCGCGGCGGGATGCGGGCCGGGCCGTTCGGGGGCCGGGCCGGGCGGGGTGCCGGTCGGTTCGGTCATGGGAGCCTCGGGGGTGGGGTCGGGCGCGGGGTCGGCGGGACGTCCGTCGGGCCGGGCGGCGCGGCGCTTCTGTTTCACGCGGCCCTCCGGGCGCCCCGCAGGGTCACAGGCCGTCCACGCGCGACAGCACCTGCGCGGCGTCGGGGGCGCTGGCCACGTCCGGGGCGGTGCCGTCCGCGTCGTCGGGCAGCAGGACCAGTCCGTGGCGGAAGCGGGCGGCGGTCTGCACGTACCGCGCCGCGTTGCCGCCGCCCGGCGCGGGCCGCACGACCCGCGCGGGAATGCCGACGGCCAGCATGCCGTCCGGGACGTGCACGCCCTCCGGCAGGACCGCGCCGGCCCCCAGGACCGCGCCGGCCCCCAGGCTGGAGCCGCTGAGCATGACGGCGCCCATGCCGACCAGACTGCCGGGACCGCAGATGGCGCCGTGCACGATGGCGCGGTGCCCGACCGTGACGTGATCGGTCAGGATGCAGGGCCAGCCGGCGTCGGTGTGCAGGACCGCGCCGTCCTGGACGTTGCAGGACGGGCCGACCGTGATGGCCTCGAGGTCGCCGCGCAGCACGGCGCCGAACCAGACGCTGGCGTGCGCGGCGACCGTGACCTGACCGATGATGTCGGCGCTGGGCGCGGTGAACGCGGTGGGGTGAATGTGGGGGACGTGCCCGTCCAGGGCGTAGCGCGGCATGCAGTCTTCCTCCGGGAAGCCGCGTGTGCGGGGGCCGCTCCGGCGCAGGGGCCCGGAGGCTTCGGCTGTGGCACACACGCGGCGTTGAACTGGGTGTCAGCCTAGCATGACCCTGCCGTCAGCGCGCCGCTGGCGGGGGCGCGGGCCGCGCGGGCGGGGGCGCAGATTTGCACACCGCCGCGCGGAAGTCATGCGATAATGCAGCGGTCTCAAAATTCGCGTCATCTGTTGGGTCTGACCCAGAGGGTGGGATACCAGGCAGCGGATTCTTGAGATGCAAGGAGAGTTATGGCTCAAGGTCGAGTGAAGTGGTTCAACGTTGAAAAAGGCTACGGATTCATCGAGCACCCCGGCAACCCCGACGTGTTCGTGCACTACAGCGCCATCCAGAGCGGCGGCTTCCGCAAGCTCAACGAGGGCGACGAGGTGGAGTTCGAGGTGGAAGCCGGTCAGGGCAGCAAGGGCCCGCAGGCCAAGAACGTGGTCGTCACCAACGCCGCGCCCGCCCCGATGGGCGGCGGCATGGGCGGCAACCGCGGCGGCAGCCGCTGGTAATGTCCCGCCCAGGGCTCCCGCGCGGAGCCTGAGCGGACACCCCACCCACCCTTTCTTTCAGCATTGACCCCAGCAGCGGACGCGTCGTCGTCCGCTGTCTGCATGAAGGGGCGCTGCCGGCAGGACCGGGCCGGCGCAGGTGCGTCCGCGCGCCGGCCGCGCAGCCCGTAGCATGGCGGGCATGAGTGACCCCGTCTCCCTGTCCAAGGACCGCCCGGCTGCCGCCCCGGACTCCGGCACGCCTCTCGGCCGGCACGCCGCCGCGCCCGCGACAGGCATCCACTCAGGGCACGCGGCGGACGGCACACAGGCCGCGCCGGTCGTGACGACCTACCCGGTGTCGTTCACGGGGTCGGCAGGCGAGTACTTCCGGCTGTGGATCGTGAACGCGGCGCTGACGGTCGTGACGCTGGGGCTGTACCTGCCGTGGGCGCGGGTGCGCAACCGGCAGTACTTCTACGGGCACACCTGGGTGGACGGCCACAACTTCGAGTACCGGGCCGATCCGCGCCGCCTGCTGCGCTCGTACCTGCTGGTGGGCGCGCTGTTCCTGGCCTACGTGCTGACCAGCGAGAGCGAGAGCCTGGGCTGGGTGTCGGTCCTGATCGCCCTGCTGTTCCTGGGGTTGTACCCGTGGCTGGTGGCGCAGTCCATGCGCTTCCAGGCGGTGAACACCGTGCACCGGGGCCTGCGCTTTCACTTCGACGGCCGCGTGCGGGACGCCTACGTGGCGTACGGCGCCGCGAACGTGGCGGCGGCCGTATCCGGGGGGCTGGCGCTGCCGTGGGCGTGGTTCATGCAGCGCCGTTACCAGCTGGACCACCTGCGGTACGGGTCGGCACGCGGTCTGTTCCGGGGGGACGTGGCGCCCATGTACCTGATCGCGCTGACGGCCCTGGGGGTGATGGCCGGGGCGGGGCTGCTGCTGGGCGTACCGGCAGTCGTGGCAGTGGTGGCCTGGATGGCCGCCCAGGGCTTCGAGCTGGACAGCCTGAACTGGATGGGTGCGGGCCTCTTCGGCGTGTTCTTCGTCGCGGCGGCGTACGTGATCCTGCTGGTGTTGCAGGGCGTGGTGTGGCAGTACGTGCGGGCGGCGACCATGCGGTACGTGCTGAACAGCGCCGAACTGGGCGGCGTGGTCCGCACGGGCGCGACCTTCAACCCGTGGCGGGTGGTGTGGATCAGCGTGTCGAACGGCGTGGCGCAGCTGCTCACGCTGGGGCTGGCGACCCCCTGGGCGGACATCCGCCGCAGCCGCTACCTGCTGCAGGGCGTGACCGTGCGGGCCATCGCGCCCCTGGACGAGTTCGCGGGCAGCGCGGGCGGGCCGGAGTCGGCGCTGGGCGAGGCGGCCACCGAACTGCTGGACATCGGGCTGGGGTTCTGAGGATGCCGGGCGGCGACTCGTGGCCCGAGGTGCCGGGCGTGTTCTTCGACGGTCGCAGCAGCCGCGACCACCCGGCCACGCTGCACCTGGAACCGGACGGCGTGCGGCTACGGCTGGCGGGCCGCGCCGACCACCACTGGCGCGCGGCCGACGTGACCGTGGACCCGGCGCTGCCCGGCGTGCGCCGCGCCCTGTCGTTCCCGGACGGCAGCCGGTTCGAGACGGCCGAGCACGCCACCGTCCGCGCCTGGGAGACCCGGCACGGCCGCAACCGCCTGCTGGGCGGCGTGGCCCGCCTGGAGGCCAGCTGGGGCGCGGCGCTCGGCGCGGTCGCCGTGACCGGGGCGCTGCTGTGGGGGTTCGTGACCTTCGGCCTGCCGGCCCTGGCGCGTCAGGCGGCGGCCGTGACCCCGCAGGGCGTGCTGGCCTCGTTCGACCGGGAGGCGATGCGGGTGCTGGAAGGTCAGGACCTGATCGGCCCGAGCGGACTGAGCGCGGCGCGGCAGGCGCAGTTGCAGGCGGCGTTCCGGGATGTGAGCGGCTGGGCGGGCGGTGGGTACGGGTACCGGCTGCTGCTGCGCGACGGCGAGCCGGCGGGAGGCGTCGGGATGGGCGCGAATGCGTTCGCGTTGCCGAACGGCACGGTCGTCATGACCGATCAGCTCGTCGCGCTGGCCCGCAGTGACCGGGAACTGATCGGGGTGCTGGCGCACGAGGCGGGGCACGTCACGCAGCGGCACGGGCTGGCCAGCGTGTATCAGGCGCTGGGCCTGAGCCTGATCGTCACGGCCCTGACCGGGGACGTGGTCAGCGCGTCCACCTTCGCGGCGGCGGTGCCGGTGGCACTCGTGCAGGGCGGGTACTCGCGGGCCGCCGAGACGCAGTCCGACGCGGTGGCCGCCCGCTACCTGCTGGAACGCTACGGCACCACGCGGCCCCTCCAGACCATCCTGGCGCGGCTGGAATCGGCGGAGGGAGGTGCGGACGGCCTGCCGGACCTGCTGAGCACGCACCCCGGCACGGCCGCCCGCATCGAGCACCTGCGGCAGCTGGAGGACGCCGCCCGCTGACCCGGCCCCGGCGTGTGGCCCGCTGCCGGTCAGTCGGAGGGGCACAGATGCGCGGGCCGTCATGCACTACGCTCTGGGGCGTGAAGTTCACGGTTCTGTCCACCAGTCTCGACCCGGAAAGCCGCAGCGCGTGGTTGTGCACCCTGGCTGCCGCGCAGTTGCGGGCGCAGGGGCACGAGGTCACGTTCCTCGACCTGCGGACCGACCCGCTGCCGCCCTTCGACAACGTGCAGGGCGCCGGCGGCTGCTACGACCACCCGAACGCCGCGCGTTACCACGCGGCCGTGGCGGGCGCGGACGGCGTGTTCCTGGGCGTACCCGTGTACAACTGGGGCCTGGGGTCCGGCGCGAAAGCGCTGGTGGAACTGACCGGCAGCAGCGACGAGGCGCGCGGCCTGCACGGCGCGTGGTTCGACCGGCCCGTCACGTTCCTGGTGTCCGGCGGGCTGGACCACGGCTACCTGAGTCATGGGGCGTTCGCGTTCGGGCTGATGGTGGATTTCCGCTGCGTGGTGAACCCGCACTTCGTGTACGCCACGTCCGCCCACTGGGACGCGCCGGGCGTGCCGGGCGAGTGGCTGCGCGCGCGGCTGGCCCGCACCGTGGACCGGGGCGTGGACCTGTCGGAGCGGCTCTCGGGGCGCGACTACGCCAGCGCGTGGGAACTGTGACCGCGCCCGCCCGCACCGCGCCGCTCCTGCCGCCCACGGAACGCCCGCGCGTGATCCTGGAACACCCGGACTTCTACGTGGTGCACAAGCCGGCGCTGTGGCTCACGCACCCGGTCCGGGCGCGGGTAGAGGTGCCGGACCTGCTGACGTTCATGCAACGCACGACCGGCGAGGCGGACCTCGCGCCGCCGCACCGCCTGGACCGAGAGACGAGCGGCGCGCAGGTCCTGACCCGCGACCGCGAGGCCGCGCAGCGATTCTTCACGCTGTTCAAGACGCACTTGGTCGGCAAGACGTACCTGGCGGTCGTACACGGCACCCCCGACTGGGAGCGGCGCACGCTGGACGCCCCGCTCGGCGACCTGGGACTGGGCGGCGCGAACCGCATCAGCATCCGGCAGGGGGTCGTGCCGGACGGCAAGCCCGCCGTGACCGACTTCCGGGTGGTGGCCCGCCGCGCCGGGCACGCCCTGATCGAGGCGTACCCCCGCAGCGGGCGGCTGCACCAGATCCGCGCGCACCTGTCGCACCTGGGCCTGCCGATGGTGGGCGACAAGATCTACGGCCGCGACCCCGACGTGTTCCTGACGTTCATGGAGACCGGGCAGACGCCGGAACTCACGGCGCGGCTGGGACTGGCGCGTCAGGCGCTGCACGCGGCGCGCGTGGCGTTCCCGTGGGCCGCCACGCAGGTCGTGGCTGAGGTGCCGCTCGCCCCGGACCTCCAGGCGTACTGGGACGCCCTGCCAGACACGCCCTGATCCGCAAGAGTGGCGCGCCCGGTCCGGCAGCGCCGCCCGTTTGCGTGCGGGTGCCGGCCGGGCGGCCCGTATACTCGCCGCATCATGATTGCCTCTCCTCCTGCTGCCCCGCGCGTGAGCCCGTGGGTGCTGTCCGCGTTCTGGTTCGGCACGGCGTTCCACTGGCTGCTGCTGCTGCTGGTCCTGATGCCCGCCAACGTCCTCGAGTTCGTCGGCCCGGACCGCAAGGGCACGTACGTGGGCGCCCTGACAGCCATCGGCGCGGTCATGGCGCTCGTCATTCCGCCGCTGGTGGGCGCGCACAGCGACCGCACCGGGCGGCGCGTGCCGTACCTGCGGCTGGGCGTGGGCGTGAACATCGCGGGACTGGCCGTCATGGGGGGCGCCGTGACCCTGCTGAGCGGCATGACGGGCTTCTGGGTGTACGTACTGGGGTTCCTGCTCGTGCAGTTCGGCAACAACTACGCCACCGCGCCGTACTCGGCCCTGATTCCGCAACTCGTTCCGACCGAGCAGCGCGGCCGGTACAGCGGCGTGATGGGCATGCTCCAGGCGGCCGGACAGCTGCTCGGCGCGGTCAGCGCCTTCGTGGTCGGGACGCTGGGGTTGCCGTCCATGGTGTCGTTCGTGCTGATCGCCGCGTTCCTGCTCGTGCCGGCCCTCGTGACGATGCGCGGCGTGCCGGACGACGCCCGCCCCGCCCCGTCCGGCACGCAACCCGCGCCGTGGCAGTCGCTGTTCGCGTACAGGCCGTTCCTGTGGGTGTTCGTCACGCGCGTCCTGTTCGCGCTGGGTCAGTACTCGGTGCAGCCCTTCCTGCAGTTCTACAACGCCGACGTGCTGGGCCAGAAGGACCCGGCCACCTCGAACTCGATCATGCTGGCGTGCATCATCGTGGCGAGCATCGTCTCGGCCCTGATCGGCGGGCGGATCAGTGACCGGGTGGGCCGCAAACCCGTCATCTACGTCGCCGGGACGACCATGGCCGTCGCCGCGCTGCTGCTGCTGATCGTGCCGGGCTTCGGGGCGGCGCTGCTGCTGGCCGTGGTGTTCGGGCTGGGCTTCGGGGCGTTCACCAGCGTGGACTGGGCGCTGGGCAGCGACGCCATGCCCAGCGACACCAGCTTCGCGCGGGACATGGGCATCTGGCACGTGGCGTTCGTGGCGCCGCAGTTCATCGGCGGGCCGCAGGGCGCGCTGCTCGACTGGGGGAACGCGCAGGGCGACAACCTGGGGTACACGCTGGTGTTCGGCGTGGCCGCCGCGTTCTTCATCCTGGGCGTGCTGCTCGTCCGGAACGTACCGGACCACCAGTCGACCCGGCCCGTCACGACCTGAGACAAACGGCCGCCTGTCACGTCGAAGACCCGCACCCCGCCTCTGTGACCGCATCCGCCGGCATCGAATCAATTGAAGTCTATGAACCTGCGCGCGGCCCGGACCTCCCACGTCCGGGCCGCGCTTCCATCCCGTGGATTCCGTCGGTTTCGTTGACAACGGGGCAGCGGCTCTCCGGAGCTGGGGGGGATCTCCAAGAACCCTGCAAGCGGAGTCCGGAGCGTGTCCTCACGCGGCGTGCAGCGTTCCTTCAGGGTGGGTTGCGGCAGGGTTCACACGGTGGGCGACCTCCCAGTCCGCCGGGCCGGGCACATGACAGGGTGCGGGCATGACCAACCACACTGCCGCCGACCACGCCGCCCCCACCCGCCAGGAGGCCGTGAAGACTCTCGCGGCGATGATCAAGGAAGTGCATTTCGCCATGCTGACCGTGCAGACCGCCGACGGGCACCTGCACGCGCACCCGATGACCACGCAGCAGGTCGAGTTCGACGGCGACATCTGGTTCATCGGCGGCAAGGACACCGAGCAGGTCCGGGACATGGCGGCCCGCCCGCAGGTGAACGTCAGTTACTCCAACCCCGACAAGGGCGTGTACGTCAGCGTGAACGGCACCGCGCAACTCGTCGAGGACCGCGCGAAACTCGACGAACTCTGGAGCGACTTCTACCAGACGTACTTCCCGCAGGGTAAGGAAGACCCGAACATCCAGCTGATCCAGATTCACGCGAACGGCGCCGAGTACTGGGAAGGCAACGGCAAGATCCGCAGCCTGCTGGAATTCGCGAAGGGACTGGTCGGCGGGAAGCCCGACATGGGCGAGAACGAAACCGTTCGTCTCTGACCGGCTGCGTCCTGACAGCAGCAGTTCAGAGATAAGCGCGGAACGGACTCCGGAAGAGTGGGCAGATACCCACCTTCCAGAGTCCGCTCCATTGTTCGGTCGCGCCGCCTACTTCAGTTCTTTGATGACGGCGTTGTTCAGGTTCGTGGCGCCCTCGTTGGCGTACACGATCAGGCTGGTCTGCGCGGCGACCCGTTCATCCAGAACGACGGTGTAGCCGTTGGCGCGGGCAACCTTGGCGACCGCGGCGTTCATCTTGGTGCCCAGCGGCTTGAAGGCCGTGTCGATGCGTTTGGCGTAATCGGTGCGGGCCGCCGCGTACGCCTGCTGCGCCTTGGTCAGGGCGGCGCGGTCGGCGGCGGTGCTGGCCTTGGCAGCGAGCGCCTGGATGTTCTTCTGCTTCGCGGCGAGGTCGCTGTTGGCCTTGGCGTTCAGGTCCAGGTAGGCCTGCGCGCCGGGCATGGCCTTCACGACTGTCTGGACGTTCAGGATGCCGACGCGGTTCTTGCTCTGCTGGGCGTGCGGGACGGTGGTCAGCAGGGCGAGCGGGAGGAGGAGCATGAATCGGTTCAAGGGAAGTTCTCCTGACCCGGCAGGAAGCCGGTGGGGACGGGGCTGGCCCCGCAGCGAGTACCGCGCGGGGCCAGCTTCAGGTCGGGAATGGCCGCGCGGACGCGGGGGGAACCGGGCGGTTACTTGACGGCTTTGGAGACGGCGTCGGTCAGTTCGCTGGTGGGGTCGGCGTAGATGACCAGTCCGCTCTTGGCGGCCACGTCGCGGTCCATGACGATGGAGAAGCCGTTGCTCTTGGCGACGGTGTTGATGGCGGTGTCCACGGCCTTCTCGACCACGGCGATCTTGGGGGCCAGCTGCTTGTCGTAGGCGTCGGCCTTGCTGCGGATGGTGGTCACCAGCTGCTCGCGGGTCTGCTTCTCGGCGGCCGAGGCGTTCGCGCCCTTGGCGTCGATGGCCTTGACCTGCTTGTCGAGGGCCGTGAGTTCATCGTCGGCCTTCTTCTGGATGGCCTGGATTTCCTTGTCGCCGGGGTGAGCGGACAGAAGTTTGGAGACGTCCACGAACCCGACCTTCTGGGGCGTGGTCTGCGCGTGGGGCGCGACGGTACCGAGGCCGTAGGCGGCCGCGAGGGCCAGGGGGGCCAGGATCTTGGCGTTGATCTTCATGACGAGCACCGTAGCACGCGCCTTTCTGAGCCGAATGAAGGTCCGCTGACCCGCCTCACACCTCCTGTCCATACCCCTTTCGTGGGTCTGCGCGCAGGCGGGCGGGACGTGTGATACGGGTCCCGTTTGTTTCGCCGGCAATCCGGAACTTCACCGGATTGCCGGCTCCACGTCCGGAACCCGTTTCTCTCCTGCTCGCATCCGCTCGGATTGAATGGTCTTTGCAGCCCATTCAATCGGAGTCTGTTGGACGGGCCGGCCCGCCTGTACACTGCAGGTATGCTCGTTCGCGACTGGATGACCCGTAATCCGACCACCGTGACCCCCGACACGCCCGTCATGGACGCCCTGAAACTGCTGAAAGAAGGCGGGTTCCGTCGCCTGCCGGTCATGGACGGCGACCGCTTGGTGGGCATCACGACCCGCAAGGACCTGAAAGACGCCATGCCCAGCAAGGCCACGACCCTGAGCGTCTGGGAACTGAATTACCTGCTGAGCAAACTGACGGTCGAGGAGATGATGGCCCGCCCGGTCATCACGGCCGCCGAGGGCGAGTACATGGAAGACGCGGCGCTGCGCATGCAGGAGCATCACGTGGGGGGCCTGCCGGTCCTGAACGACGCGGGCCGCCTGAGTGGGATCATCACGACCATGGACGTCCTGCGGGCCTTCACGGGCATCCTGGGCATGCGCGAAGGCGGGCAGCGCCTGACGCTGGACATGCCGGACGTGCCGGGCAGCCTGGAACGCGCGACCGGGGCGATCCTGCCGAGCAACATCATCAGTGTCGCCACGTTCGGCGGCGAGAACGGCCGGCGCCGCTTCGTGATGCGCGTCAGCGGCGAGGGCCTCAAGGACGTACGCGAGCGCGTGCGGGCCACCGGCATCGACGTGCTGGACTGAGCCAGAAGCATATCAGGGGGAGGCCCGGTGTTCATCGCACCGGGCCTCCCCTTTCTGGTCTGCTGCCGCTTACAGCAGGCTGATGGCGTACTCGCCCATCCGGCGGGGGATGTTCACGCCGGTGGTCGCCACGGAGTTCTTGAATTCCATGGTGTGGTTGATCTCGATGATCTTCAGGCCGCCCCACTCGTTCTGGGCGGCGGGGTCCTCGACGAGGTCGATGGCGACGATCTGCCCGTGGACGGCGGCGGCGGCCCGCACGGCGAGGTCGGCGATTTCGGGCGTGACGGGGCAGTTGCTGGCCTTGGCGCCGCGCGCGGTGTTCGTGATCCAGTGTTCGCTGGTGCGGTAGATCGCGCCGATGCACTCGCCGCCCACCACGAACGCGCGGATGTCACGGCCGGGCTTGTCGATGAGTTCCTGCATGTAGAAGATGCCGTGCTGCGGGCCGCCCAGGACTTCCTTGTGCTCGATGACGGCCTCGGCGGCGGCGCGGTCGTTCAGGCGGCTGACCATGCGGCCCCACGAGCCGACGGTGGGTTTCAGGACGACCGGGTAGCCCATCGATTCGATGAGGTTCAGGGCCGCGTCGCCGTCGAAGGCCACGCCGGTGCGGGGGGTGGGCAGCCCATGGGCGTGCAGGGCGGCGTTCGTGGCGAGTTTGTCGCCGCACAGTTCGATGACGTGCGCGGGGTTGATGACCTTCACGCCGAAGCCTTCGAGCGCGCGGGTGACGCCGTGGCCGCGGCTCTGGCTGACGCAGCGTTCGATGGCGACCTTCCAGGGGACGGCGGCGCGGCCCTGCTCGTCGAAGGTGACGGTCAGTTGCGGCGTGTACACCTTGTCGTAGGGCACGCCGAGGTCGTCGAGGGCCTCGAAGAGCATCTTCTCGTCGGGGCGGATGCGGTCGTACAGGACGGCGAGGTCGGCCATGCTGGGTGCCTGGGGTGTGGTCCGGCAAGGGAGCGCGGTCAGGTGTTCCGGTGGAACGGCCTGACCGCGTGCCCTGGCGGGATCACTCGCCCCAGTCCTCCGCTTCCTGGGGGGCGGCTTCGAGGCGGGGGGGGTCGATGGACACGACTTCGTATTCCACGCCGGTCTCGTCGTCGGTGACGAGTTCGCCGAGTTCGGGGTTAGTCAGTTCGATGATCGCACCGGTATCAGGGTTTTCAAATTGAATGATAGCCATATTCACTCCTTACGTTTGGTAGGTTAACGTACCCAAATTCTGGCGTTCGCAATTGTCTAGGCAGAATGCGCGCCTAGTCCAGGCCGCCCTCGTCCACCAGTTCCAGCGCCACCAGCCCCCGGCAGTGCGGGCAGGACACCACACTGACCTCCGCGCCGTCCAGCACCTGCACCGGCGCGGCCGCCAGCATGTCCTCGGTCACCTCGAATTCCTCACCGCAGTTCGGGCAGGTCGTCATCTCGCCCAGCAACTCCAGATCGAAATCCTCACCCTCGCCGTTGCGGGTCACCTCCATCTCCGAATGGCAGGAGTCGCACACGATCACGTCCCCCACCATCAGTTCCGCACGGTCCTCGTCCGTCAGTTCCAGCACTTCCGCACACACGGGGCATTCGATCTCCAGGGTCGCCATGCCCCCAGTGTAGGGCCCCCGGTTCAGGCGGGCTCGCCGGGAAAGCGCCCGTGCTTCTTGAAGAACGCCAGGATGCTCCCCTCGGCCAGCGCCTCACGCAGGAACTCCGGCGGGGGCGGCAACTGCACCGTCCCGCCCGCGTGCGTCAGGACCCCGGTCTGAACGTCCAGCGACACCTCCGCGCCGTCCTCCAGCAGCCCAGTCAGGTCGAACTCGAAGGCCGGGATGCCCAGGTTCAGCAGGTTGCGGTAGTGGATGCGCGCAAAACTTGGTGCGACGATCCCGCCCACCTGCAACTTCTTCAGCGCCTGCGGGGCGTACTCGCGGCTGCTGCCCAGGCCCCAGTTGCGCCCCCCAATCAGCACGTCACCGGGCCGCACGCTGGCTGCGAACTCCGGGCGGATGTAATGGAACGCGAACGTCTGGAACACGTCCTCGCCCGCCATGAACGGCGCGAACTTGCCCGGCAGGATGTCGTCGGTGTTCACGCTGTCGCCAAATTTCCAGATACGGGCCATCAGGCCACCTCCCCCTGTCCAGGAACGTCCTCGGGCAGCGCGACGCGGCCCATGACGGCGGTCGCGGCGGCCACGGCGGGCGACGCGAGGTAGATCCGGGCGTCCTTGTCCCCCATCCGCCCGATGAAGTTGCGGTTGCTGGTGCTGACGCAGACCTCGCCGGGCGCGAGGACGCCCTGGTGGCGACCCATGCACGGCCCGCAGCCGGGCGTGCCCAGGACCGCCCCGGCGCGTTGCAGGGTCAGGAGGGTGCCGTCGGCCATGGCGTCCTCCATGACCTGACTGCTGGCCGGGATGACCAGCAGGCGCGTGCCGGGGGCGACACGACGGCCGCGCAGGACGTTGGCGGCAGCGTGCAGGTCCTCGATGCGGCCGTTCGTGCAGGTGCCGATGAACACCTGATCCACGTGCACGTCGCGGAGGTCCTCGCGCAGCTGGGCAACGTCGAACACGTTGTCCACCTCGCTGGGGGCGCTCATGCGGGGATTCAGGGTGCCCAGGTCGATCTCGATGCTCTGCACGTACGTGGCGCCCTCGTCCGGGTAGACCCACTCGGGGATGTCGTAGCCGTACGCGGTGAGGATCTCGCCGCCGGGCACGACCAGTCCGGCCTTGGCACCCGCCTCAACGCAGAGGTTGGCGAGGGTCATGCGTTCGCCGCGCGTGAAGCGGTCCCCGGCGTGCATCTCGATGCTCTGGTAGGTGGCGCCGTCCGCGCCGAGGCGACGGATCATTTCCAGCGCGACGTCCTTGGCGGTCACGCCGGGCCGCAGGTCGCCCGCGAAAGTGACTTTCACGCTGTCGGGCACCTTCAGCCAGGTCTTGCCGCTCGCGGCGGCCAGGGCGATGTCGGTGGCGCCCATGCCGCTGCCGAACGCCGCGACTGCGCCGTAGGTGGTGGAGTGGCTGTCGCTGCCCAGCACGATCCAGCCGGGGCGGGCCAGCCCTTCCTCCATCAGGACCTGATGGCAGATGCCGCGGCCCACGTCGAAGAGGCGCACGCCGGTCTGCGCGGCGTACTCACGCGCTTCCTTCTGCGCCTGCGCCACGCTGACGGTACTGGCGGGGGCGACGTGATCGATCACGATACTGACCCGTTCGGGGTATTTAGGCGTGGCGCCGAGGTCCTGCTGCATCCGCTGGATGAAGCTCTGGGCGATGGAGTCCACGACCATGACCTGATCGACCTCGACGACCGCGAGGTCCCCGGCGTACACGGTGTGCGTACCGCGCCGGGAGAGGATCTTTTCCGCCATGGTCTGCGGGCGGGGGGTGGGGTTCGTCATGCGCCCCATCATGCCGCATCCCGGACGGACAGGCGTGAGATTGACTGGATTTCAGGCCGAATTGTTTACAAACGCCAGGGGCGGGTAGAGGGGGTGCGGTTCAAAAATGAACCCCAGTCAAGTCAACCGCTCCCCAGTGTGTCACTGTGCGGGACGTACCCACAACCCAGCTGCCACCCGCGGCAGACCCGTCCGTTCCAGCGTGAACGGACCCCGGCAGTCCTGTTCCGACACCCGGCGCAGGCCCCCGCCTCCGCCCGTGGCCCAGGAGCCGTCATGTCCCATGCCCCACACCGTACCGCCCCCCGCCCCGTCGTCCTGGCCGCCCTGAGCGCCGCGCTGCTGCTCGGCTCGTGCGGCGCACCCACCGGACCCGCCGCCACCACCGTTCCGGTCACGGCGGCCGTCCCCACCCCGCCCGAGGCGACCGCCGCGCCCACCCGCACCGACCTGCGCGACACCGCCCCGCCCGCCCCGCTGAACGCGCAGGCGCTGGACAAGAGCACGCCGCTGATCCTGGTACACGGCCTGGGAGGCTTCGGGCGGGACGAGGCGCTGGGCCTGCGCTACTGGGGCGGCCTGAACGACGTGCAGCAGGACCTGCGCGGCCAGGGGTACGCGGTCTACACGGCCAGCATGGGGCCGGTCAGCAGCAACTGGGACCGCGCCGCCGAACTGTACGCGCAGATCAAGGGCGGCTGCGTGGACTACGGCGCGGCGCACGCCGCCACGCACGGACACGCCCGCACCGACCCGGCCAAGTGCTATCCCGGCTTCTACCCGCAGTGGGACGCGCAGCACCCGGTGAACCTGCTGGGGCACTCCATGGGCGGGCAGACCGCACGGCTGCTCGTGAAACTGCTGGACGACGGGGACACCGCCAACCGCGCCAGCGGCGGCCTGTTCACCGGAGGCCGCGCCGGGTGGGTGCGCAGCGTCATGACGGTCAGCACCCCCAACAACGGCAGCCCCGCCGCCGACACGTTGCAGGACGCCGTGCCGCTGTTCAAGAACCTGATCCTGGCGTTCGCGGGCAGCGTCGGGGCGCTGGACCCGCAGAACTTCGTGTACGACTTCGACCTGGGCCAGTGGGGCCTGAGCCGCGCGCCGGGCGAGCGGTTCAGCACGTACCAGGACCGGGTGATGAACTCGCGGATCTTCACCACACGCGATCAGGCGGCGTACGACCTGAGCCCGGACGGCGCGGCCGCCCTGAACGCCGCCGCGGGCCGCAGCCGCACCACGCGGTACTTCTCGTGGGAAACGAACGCCACCACCAGCGGCCTGATCAGCGGCTGGCAGTACCCGACCCCCACCATGAACGCCGTGCTGCAACCCATCGCGTACCCGTACGCGTGGCCGCTGAAGCCGGGACTGGGGAACATCACGGGCCGCAGCCCCGGCGGGGCCGTCACGTACAGCAGCGCGTGGTGGGCGAACGACGGGATCGTCCCGAACACGTCCATGAACGCCCCGAGCGGCCAGGGCAGCGCCGCGTACACCGGGCAGGCCACCACGCCCGGGGGCTGGTACCGCCTGGGCCGCGTCAGCGGGTACGACCACATCGACATCACGGGAAATCTGTCGTTCCGGGACGTGAAGACCTTCTACCGCAACCAGGCGGCGTTCCTGGCCAGCGTGAAGTGACCGCCTGCCAGCGGGCCTGACTCCCCTGCCCTATCCTGGGCGGCATGGTGAAACTCGACGAGACTCCGCTGCCCGGCGTGGGCATGCGCTACGACTTCGACAGCCGCTCCGGCAAACGCGTGGGCGTCATCACGCACCGCGACGGGCGGCGCGAGATCTTCGTCGCCCGCCGCGACGACCCGGACGCCTGCGCCGAGAGCATCGTCCTGGCCGACGACGAGGCCGAGGCCGTCGCGGACCTGCTGGGCGGCAGCTCCGTCACGCGCCGCCTGGAAACCTCCATGCAGGACATCCAGGGACTCGCCATGGACTGGCTGCCGCTGCCCGACACCAGCCCCTTCGTGGGACAGCTGCTGGGCAGCACCATGATGCGCACCCGCACCGGCACGTCCATCGTGGCGGTCATGCGCGGCCAGCAGGCCGTCCCCGCACCCGGACCGGAACTGACCTTCGAGCGGGGCGACGTGGTGGTCGTGGTGGGCACCGCGCCCGGCATCCGGCAGGCGGCCGCGCTGCTGCGCGGCACCCCGTGACCCCTCCCCCACCCGCCCGCACGGGGGGCGCGTGCCGTTAGGTCAACTGTTCCTGGAACTCGGGGTGGTCATCCTGGCGCTGGCGCTCGTGGGCCGCGCAGCCGGGCGGCTGGGCATCACGCCCATTCCGCTGTACCTGCTCGCGGGCGTGGGGCTGGGCGCGTTCATGCACCTGGGCCGCGCCCCGGAGGAATTCATCCACGTGGGCGCCGAGATCGGCGCGGTGCTGCTGCTGTTCACGCTGGGCCTGGAATTCACCAGTCAGGAACTCCGCGAGAGCCTGAGCAAGCAGCGGAACATCGGCGCGCTGGACCTCGCCCTGAACTTCCCGCCGGGCCTGATCGCCGGGTGGCTGCTGGGCCTGCCCCCCATGGCCTGCGTGCTGCTGGGCGGCGTGACGTACCTGACCAGCAGCGGCATCGCCAGCAAGGTGCTGTCGGACCTGGGCCGACTCGGGAACCGCGAGACGCCGGTCATCCTGGGCGTGTGCGTGCTGGAGGACGTCGCCATGGCCGTGTACCTGCCGGTCGTGGCGGCGCTGCTGCTGGGCGGCACGCTGGTCGCCATCGGCGTGAACCTGATCGTCGCGCTGGGCGTGTTCGCCCTGACCTTCTTCCTGGCGTTGCGCTACGGGCACCTCCTGAGCCGCGCGCTGAACGTCCCCAGCGACGAGGCGCTGCTGCTGGGCGTGCTGGGACTGGTGCTGGTCGTGGCCGGCGCCGCCGACCTGCTGAAGGTCAGCGCCGCCATCGGCGCGTTCCTGGTGGGCATCGCGCTGTCCGGCGAGGTCGCCGACCGCGCCCGGCGGCAGATCGAGCCGCTGCGGGACCTGTTCGCCGCCGTGTTCTTCGTGTTCTTCGGCCTGCAACTGAACCTCGCCCAGGTGCCGGACGTGCTGCTGGCCGCCACGCTGCTGGCCGTCGTGACCGCCGCCACCAAGTTCGCAGTCGGCTGGATCGGCGCGGCCCGCGCGGGCGTGCAGACACGCGGCCGCGTCCGCGCCGGAGCGACCCTGATCGCACGCGGCGAGTTCAGCATCCTGATCGCGGGCCTGGGCCTGGGGCTCGCGCCGCAACTGGGGCCGCTGGCCGCCGTGTACGTACTGCTGACCGCCCTGATCGGCCCGGTCGTGACCCGCTTCGACGCACCCATCGCCGCGTGGCTGACCCGCCCCGCCCGGCCCGCCACGAGCAACTGACCCCCAGCAACAGGAACCGGCGGCAAAGGGAATATCCTCTGCCGCCGGTTCCTGTCGATGTTCACGCTGCCTGGATTGAACGGCTTTGCAGCCCATTCAATCGGAGGCCCTCAGATGGCGAGGCCCTGCGCGTGGGCGCTGACGTCCTTGCTCTCGTACTGGCCGGGCGGCAGGTCGATGGCGGGGGCGTTCGTCTCGAATTCGTCGTGCCAGCCGACCTCGTCCAGGGCCTTTTTCCACGCGCCGATGCTCTCGTTGCGGTAGATCTGGTAGGCGGCCATGCCGACCTCCGGGCCGCCGCGCGCGATCACGCTTTCCACCCAGGCCCACTTGGCGGACACGTTGCGCAGTTCGGCGGTGGTGCGCAGCTCCTTCTGGATGCGTTTCATGCGCTTCTCGATGACCTGCACGCCCGCGAAGGGGTCCGCGAAGTGCGGCGTGTGGCGTTTGGGCACGAAGGGACTGATGCCCAGCGCGATGCGGTTGATCCCGGCGAGTTCCTTGGTGAACGAGATCAGTTCCGTGATGTCGTCGTCGTTCTCGGGGCCCAGGCCGATCATCATGTACACCTTGACGCCCTTGAAGCCCAGGTCGCGGCTGATGTGCGCGGTCTTGACGAGGTCCTCGGTGGTGATGCCTTTCTTCAGCCAGCGGCGCAGGCGTTCGCTGGGGGCGTCGCTGGCGACCGTGAAGGTGCGCAGCCCGCCAGCCTTGAGGATCTCGGCCAGTTCGGCGTCCACCGTGTCGGCGCGGATGGAGCTGACGCCCAGCTTGATGCCCCGGTCGGTCAGGGTGCGCCCCACGAACTTGGTGTGCGGGAAGTCGCTGAGGGCCGCGCCGACCAGACCGACCTTGGTGGCCCAGTCGGGAATGACGTCCAGCAGTTCCTGCGCCTGGTTGTTGCGGTTCGGGCCGTACATGGTCCGGGCGAGGCAGAAGGTGCAGGGGCGGGGGCAGCCGCGCTGCGCCTCGACGAGGAACATGTTGCTCAGTTCGCTGTGCGGCGTGACGATCTGGCTGTACGCGGGCAGCAGTTCCTTGGGCGCGGTCGCCCACTTGGGTTCGTGGGTGTGCCGCGCCGGGAGGAACACGCCGGGCATGCCGTCCACGAGGTCGTAGAAGTCCTCGCGGCTCGTCGCCTCGCGCAGGGCCTCGCTGATGACCGGGATGATCTGCTCGCCGTCCCCGATGATGATCACGTCCGCGAACGGAGCGAGCGGGTAGGGGTTGGAGCTGGTGAACGGCCCGCCGATCATGACGATGGCGTCGCTGTCGTCGCGTTCCTCCCGCAGGGGGCGCAGTCCGGTCACGTCCAGCAGGCGGATGATGTTCGTCAGGTCCAGCTCGAACGACACGCTGATCGCCAGCAGCTGGCAGTCCCCGGCGTCGCGGCCCGTCTCGACGGTGGGCAGGGCCTGCCCGGTCCGCTCGAAGGCCTCGACGTCGTCGGGCAGGAAGGCGCGTTCGCAGGCGACACCTTCTTCCTGGTTGAACATGCGGTAGATGACCTGATAGCCCAGCGAGGCCATGCCGACCGAGTAGCGGTTCGGGAAGGCCAGGGTCACGCGGACGGGCGCCTGCTTGAACAGGGTGCCGGTCTCGTCGTCGAGCAGGGGTTTGATGGTGTTGCGCCAGTAACTCAAAAGTCCTCCGGGAGCGTGGGCCGCGCCGGAGGGAAAGCCAGAGCGGATCTCAGCGCAGGGGCTGGGCTCGGGCGGCGGCGCGCGTCACAATCTGCCATTCTACGGGATTGCGCGCACCCAACTGAAGTCCGCGTCACGACCGGCGCACGCCGCCTACGGGTCCGGGGTCGGGGGCGGGGCGTCCGGCAGGGCGCGCCCCTGCGGGTACAGCCAGCGCAGGAACACCAGGAACAGGCCGATCACGGTGGCGGTGCTGGTCGTCAGGAACGCCACGAGCACGCTGCTGTCCAGCCGGAACGGTCGCCCCGCCAGTTCGCCCCACCCGGCCGCCAGGGTCAGGACCACGTCGGCGGCCAGCCACGCGCCGGACAGCAGGAACACGATGGCCCCCACACCCAGCCGCAGCCAGCGTTGATCCACCGCCTCGCGGTAGCGCAGTTCGCGGGTGCGGCGTTCCAGGTCCGCCTGGGTGGGCAGGGCGCGCCGCTCGGCCTCCAGACCGTGCAGGACGGCCTGTTCGATGGCGGTCCGTTCGGGTGCCGGGGCCGGTGGTGGCGCGGCAGGGGGCGGACCGGCAGGTGGTGGCGAGGGGTCCGGCATCAGGCGCTGCGGGCCAGGGCGGTGTAGTACTCGCGGGTGATCTCGTCGGGGATCAGGTCGGCGCGGGCCGCGTACACCTGCGCCCAGGGGCTGCCGGCGCGGTGGGTCAGGCGTGAGAGTTCCAGGCCGTCCATGCTGCCGTAGGCGCTCCAGACGCTGCGAATCACCTCGGCGGCGTCCGGGTCGGCGTGCAGATCCGGTTCGGACGGCGCGACCGGCAGCGGCGACTCGATGGGCTGCACGCCCCGCCCGCCCCAGCGTTCCCACAGGCGGCGGATGACCGGGCCGTTCCTCCAGGCGTGGACGGTGTTGTACGTCAGGGGGCGGCCCAGCAGGGCCAGCGCGTAGCCGTGCGCGATGAACACCAGTTTGTGCACCTGCATCTGCGTCAGGTGCCTTCCCTCGCGGCGGGCCAGTTCGATGAAGGCGTTCGCCACGACCTCGGCGGCGTACCCACCGGGGGGCAGCGCGGCGGGCCAGGGGGTGACGGGCTCGGGGTGGGTCATGGCAACAACCTCCTTTCCCGGCTGGTCGGACCCGCCGGGGGTTCTGTCCTCAGCGTAACACGGCGGGGCCGGAAGCGGTGGGGCCGGGCGCGGTGGAGTCCAGCGTGCCCAGGTACGCCTTCGTCCGGTACGCCAGTTCCACGCAGGCCTCGGCCCCCGGCATCCCCGCCTGCGCGTGAGCGTCGAACGCCGCGTCCAGCGCCGACCGCAGCGCCGGGAACTCCGGCGAGTCCGGCGCGGGCAGGTAACTCACGCTGCCCGCCAGCGCATGCAGGGCCGCGCGCGTCAGGGGGTGCGTGTGCGTCCATTCACGCGCCTCGAACCCGCCGGGCATGAACAGCGGCAGGTCATCCTCCGGCACTCGGATCTGAAGGGGATCGTCGTCTGTGAACGCCCGCACGACCTCGCCGTACGCGCGGTTGAACGGCGCGCTTTCCTGCGCGGCCCGCCAGTCGTTCCAGACGAACAGCACCCGCCCGCCCGGAACCAGCACCCGCCGGAACTCCGGCAGGGTCCGCGCCGGGTCGAACCAGTGGGCCGCCTGCGCCGCCGTGATCAGCCCCACCGACGCGCCCGCCAACCCGGTCGCCTCGGACGTTCCGGCCTGCACGGTCAGACCCGGCACGCCGCACAACCCCTCACCCAGCCGGGCGCGCATGTCCGGGTTGGGTTCCACGGCCGTCACGGCCGCCCCGTGCGCCAGCAGCAGGCGCGTGAACAGCCCGGTCCCCGCGCCGATATCCGCGACCCGTGCGTCCAGCAGCCCCAGGTCACGCAACCACGCTCCCAGCGCGTCCGGGTAACCAGGGCGGGCCTGCGCGTACACGTCCGCGCGGCCCAGGAACCGCGCCGGATTCACCACGCTGGAATCGGCCGTCTGTTCGGGCGTCAGGTCAGACATACCCTCATCCTGCCATGATGACCCACACGGCGCGGGAGCACCTGCGCAGCCTCAGGCAGAGGTGTCCGATGTGACCGGGGGTTTCTCCAGGCGAACCGGTGCTGCACCGGCCGGGCGGGCAGCGGCGCCCGACCGCGCAGCTTCGCCTCCGCCACGCGCCCGCAGCGCCGGACGCCACGCGCTCGTCACGAAGTACACCAGCCCGCCCAGCAGCCCCGTCACCAGCAGGAACCACAGCAGGCGACCCAGCACCCCCACCGCCCCCACCACGAACACGCCCAGCCCCGTCAGCAACTGCCCCAGCAGCCACACGGCCGCCAACGCAGTGACCGCCAGGAGAATCACGCCCGCCAGGGCCAGCAGCAGTCGCGTCATGCCGCGCAGTCTAGCAAGCGGGCGGATGCAGAGGGTGGATCGGGGCATCTGACTCTTCATGCAGATCCTCATGAATTTAAGGTAAGAAAGCTGTGACCAGAGCTTGATAGCCTCCCTGAGCTTCGAACAGAACTTCTGTCGGAGAGACGCGTTGAGCTACGTACTGTATCCGGGCACCTGGTACGTGGTGAGCGAGTGGTGCGACCGGCTTTTCGTTCAGCTGTCCCCTGTCTGTCAGGGCAGCCTTCATTGATATGACTGCAGGATCACGGTCCTGCGGAGGAGTTCCCATGCGTACATTCAAAACTGCCACCCTGCTGACCGTCCTGCTGCTGACCCCCTTCGCGGGGGCCGTGTCCTCGCAGAGCAGCGACTACGACACCGCCATCGTGACCGGGCAGTCCACGACGGTCGGCACCTTCGGCGAGGCCGTCAGCTTCAACGTCAGCACGGGCGAGGTCGACCTTCCGGTCATGAAACCCGGCGAGACCTACACCATCACCATTCCCGTGGAAAACACCACGGACCGCGCCATCCGGCTGCAGCTGAAAGACGTGCAGGTGACCAGCGGCAATACCTCGGTCGCGTCGGTGACCTGGAGCACCCAGTCTGGTGATCTGGAACTCGCCGCCGGTGAATCCGGCGAACTGTCCATCACGGTCGTCACCCAGGACGCCGGCACCGTGAAGGCGGGCGACGTGGTGACCATCGGATACGGCGTGACCGGCCAGTCCGCGTACTGATCGGAAGTCCCGCAGTGGTGGCCCGCCACCTGCCAGAAACGACCCGCCGGGACGACCGTCTCTGCGGGTCGTTTCTGGCTGCGTCCCACCCGGCCGGTCGAGACAAGGGTATTGCGCGCCGCACGAATCGAGGAGCGAATCCACCATGCAACATGCCAGTAACATCGACCTGAAGCGCAGCGGACTGCCCGGCCTCTGCCTGTGGGCTGCCCTGACGGCCGCCACGGCGGCGGCGCAGGTGTCCGTCCCGAAGGTGTCCATCACGCCCAGTCAGGTGACCACGACCGAACTCGCCCGTACGGTGCTGGTTCAGCCCGCGCAGCTGGAGGCGCGGCTGAATCCGGGGATGTCGACCACGACCCTGACCTTCACGCTCCTGAGCCCCATCACCACAGAGGTCTACCTGAAAAGCCAGGATCGCCGCCTGATCGTCCGGCTGCCGGATGCACCGGTCCGTCTGACCGCGCACATGACGCAGCCGGTCAGCGTGCTCGTCATGGAGCCGCACGCCGGGCAGCTGAGTGTCCTGAACCGAAGCGGCGACGTCATCGGCACGGTGCCGTACCGGGTCGAGTCCGCGAAACTGGTGAATCAGAACCTGTCGCTGAACTACTCGCCGGGCGGGGCGCGGCTCGGGCTGAACTACTCGGTCAGCGGCGTACCGGCGTCCATCTTCGATCCACGCTGGTCCGCGAGTGCGAACGTCAGCCTGAAAACCGATTCAGGGCAGTTGGGCGGCGGTGTGAGCGTGAACCTTTCCTGGTGACTGCCGCGCTGCCCGTTCCTGCCGTACCCTGTCGGGCGTGAAGATTGTCGAGACGGAGCTGCTGGTGATCGGGGGCGGTGTGGCGGGCGCGTACGCGGCCCTGACGGCGCGCAGTTACGGGGCGGATGTGGTGCTGGCCTGCAAGACGCCGCTGACGGGCGGTTCGACCCGCTGGGCGCAGGGGGGGATCGCGGCGCCGCTGGCGGTGGGGGACGAGGACGCGCACGCGCTCGACACCCTGAAGGCCGGGCGGGGCCTGTGCGAGCCGGAGGCCGTGCAGGCGTTCGTGCGGGACGCGCGGTCGCATGTGGAGACGCTGCGGGACCTGGGTGTGACGTTCAGCGCGCACGTGACGCTGGAGGGCGGGCACAGCCGGGCGCGGATCCGGCACACGGGGGACTCGACGGGGCATTCGATCAGCCGGGCGCTGGCGGAGGCGCTTCAGGCGGGGCGCGGGGCGGCGTTGAATGTGCTGGAGGGCGCGTTCGTGCGGAACCTGCGGGTGTCCGGGGGTGCGGTGGTGGGCGCGGACCTGCTCACGCCGGACGGGCCGGTGGAGGTGCGGGCCGGGGCGGTGTTGCTGGCGACCGGGGGCTTCGGGCGGCTGTACCCGGTGACGACCGCGCCGCCCGAGGGCACGGGGGACGGGCTGGGGCTGGCGTGGCAGGCGGGCGCGGCGCTGCGGGACCTGGAGTTCGTGCAGTTCCACCCGACGGCGGTGGTGCGGGGCGGCGAGGCGTTCCTGGTGACGGAGGCCGCGCGGGGCGAGGGTGGGCGGCTGCTGAACGCGCGGGGCGAGCGGTTCATGGAGCGCTACGATCCGGCGCTGGAACTCGCGCCGCGGGACGTGGTGGCGCGCGCGATTGCCGCCGAGATCGCCGCGACGGGCCGGGTGGACCTGGACCTGCGGCACCTGGGCGCGGCGTTCGTGCGCTCTCGCTTTCCGACGGTCACGGCGTCCCTGGCGCCGCTGGGCCTTGATCTGGGCGCGGACCTGATCCCGGTGCAGCCGGCGGTGCATTACACGATGGGCGGCGTGCAGACGGACGTGCAGGGCCGCACGGGCGTGCCGGGCCTGTACGCGGCGGGTGAGGTGGCGTCCAGCGGCCTGCACGGCGCGAACCGGCTGGCGAGCAACAGCCTGTCCGAGGGACTGGTGTTCGGCGCGCGGGCGGCGCGGGCGGCCCTGGCGGTCCTGAAGCCGGTGCCGGCGCGGACCGAGGCACTCCCGGCGCCGCTGGTGGACCCGGCCTGCCTGCCCGCACTGCGGTCGCTGGTGGCGGGCGCGGCGGGCCTGCGGCGCGACGGGGAGGCGCTGCGGGCCGCGCTGGACGCCTGGGCGTGGCCGGTGACGACCACCGAGTCCCGCGAGAGTCTGGAAGCCGGGCATCTGGCCCTGATCGGCGAACGGGTGCTGCGGGCGGCGCTGGCGCGCGAGGAGTCGCGTGGCGGGCACCACCGGACGGACTTTCCGGGCGAGGCGGCGGGCGCGGTGCATTCCGTGCAGTCGCGCGCGCTGGGGGACACGGTGGCGCGGGTGCCGGTGGGCGCGGCGGTACCGGCTGTGCTAGGGTCTTCCGCGTGAAATCCCGCACAACGTCACCTCTGGGGGCCGCCCCGTGCTGAGCCTCGACGAGCGCCTGCGCGCCGCCCTGGCCGAGGATATCGGCCGGGGGGACGCCACGACCCTCGCCACCATTCCCGCCTCGCAGGGCGCCACCGCCGAATTCCTGCTGAAGGAGCCGGGCGTCCTGAGCGGCCTGGAGGTCGCCACGCGCGTCTTCGCGCTGGTGGACCCGGCCGTGAGGGTCACCTGGACCGCGCGGGACGGCGAGGCCCGCACGCGCGGCCCGATCGGCACGGTCAGCGGCGCGGCCCGCAGCCTCCTGACCGGCGAACGCCTCGCCCTGAACCTGATGCAGCGCCTGTCGGGCGTCGCCACGCAGACCCGCCGTTACGCGGACGCGCTGGGCGGCGGGCACACGCGCCTGCTCGACACCCGCAAGACCACCCCGCTGTGGCGCGACCTGGAGAAACAGGCGGTGCGGCACGGCGGCGGCTTCAATCACCGCGCGGGCCTGGACGACGGCATCCTGATCAAGGACAACCACGTGGCCGCCGCCGGCAGCATCACGGAAGCCATCCGACGCGCCCGCGACCACAGTTACCTGCTGAAGATCGAGTGCGAGGTGCCGGATCTCGCGGGCCTGGAGGAAGCCCTGCACGCCCGCGCCGACCGCGTGCTGCTGGACAACATGAGCGACGAGCTGCTGGCCCAGGCCGTGGCCCTGCGTGACCGCCTCGCGCCGCACGTGACGCTGGAAGCCAGCGGCAACATGACCCCCGAACGCCTGCCGCGCGTGGCGGCCAGCGGCGTGGACTTCGTGAGTGCCGGGGCGCTGACGCACTCGGCCCCCGCGCTGGACATCAGCCTGAACTTCCTTCCCGACCCACACACCCCTGCCCCCGAGGACCTGTCATGACCGACCTGCCCCACACCGCCCCCACCCCCCGCCCCGTCACGGACCGCCCCGTCACGGACCGCCCCGACCCGGCCGGCACCCCGGTCGTGCCGCGCCCGCAGACGCCCAACCGCGACCTGCTGCAACTCGAAGTCCTCCCGGACGAATCGCAGATCCGCGCGGACATCGAACGCCTGCGCAAAGAGAAGAACGCCGTGATCATCGCGCACAACTACCAGCGGCCCGAGGTGCAGGGCATCGCGGACTACGTGGGCGACTCGCTGGGCCTGTCCCGGCAGGCCGCGAAGACCGACGCGGACGTGATCGTGTTCGCCGGCGTGCACTTCATGGCCGAGACCGCCGCCATCCTCAACCCGGACAAGACCGTGCTGCTCCCCGACCTGCGCGCCGGGTGCTCGCTGGCCGACACCGTCACCGCGCAGGGCATCCGCGACTGGAAAACACAGAACCCCGGCGGGCTGGTCGTCACGTACGTGAACACCACCGCCGACGTGAAAGCCGAGAGCGACTACTGCTGCACCAGCGGGAACGCCGTGCAGATCGTGCAGAACCTCCCGGCAGACGTGCCGGTCCTGTTCGCCCCGGACCGCTTCCTGGCCGCCCACGTCATCCGCGAGACGGGCCGGGCCATGGACGTCTGGGACGGCGCCTGTCACGTCCACGAGGCCATCCGCCCCGAGGACGTGCAGGACCAGCAGGCCGCGTACCCGGACGCCGAACTGCTCATCCACCCCGAGTGCGGCTGCTCCACGAAAATCCTGGGCGCCCTGCCGGAATTGCAGCTGTACTCCACCGAGGGCATGGTCCACCGCGCCCGCGAGAGTGCCGCGCAGGAATTCATCGTCGTCACCGAGACCGGCATGGTCACCCGCCTGGAACACGACGTGCCCGGCAAGACCTTCATTCCGGTCAGCCGCACCGCCTGCTGCGAGTACATGAAGATGATCACCCTGGAGAACATCCGCGACGCGCTAGAGAACCTTCAGCCGCGCGTGACCGTTCCCGCCGACATCCGCGAGAAGGCGCTGGTGCCCATCGAACGCATGCTCGCCATCGGGTAACCCGCAGCCGCAGACAGGCCCGACCCGCCGCTCTGGTGAGCGGGCCTGTCTGCGGCTGTGAGCAGAGCACGTCAACCCATGCTGCCGACACTGCTCACCCCCTCCCAGCCTCCCCCATCAAGGGGGAGGGGCATAAGAGCCTATCCGGAAAATATGGTGTACTGAGCTGCAGTGACGACGCAACAGCACCAAGATCAAATCAACGCTCAGGACACCCTTTGGGAAGTGCCGGATGAGCTCTGGATTCGTCTGGCTCCAGTCCTGGTCATCGACAAACCCAGAAAGAAAAGTGGGCGTCCCCCACGGGACGCCCGCGCCATTTTCAACGGGTTGATCTGGCTCGCCAGAACCGGTAGTCAGTGGAGCCAACTCCCACGTCGCTACGGCCCAAAATCCACGGTCCACGAACGGTTCACTGCCTGGGTCGAGCACGGATGCTTACGCGCGGCCTGGGCAATCGTGCTGGAAGAATATGACCAGGAGCTCGGGATCGACTGGGAATGGCAAGCCGCTGATGGAAGCATCGTCAAAGCTCCCCTCGGAAAAAGGGGGCCCTCGGAGCGTCCGAAGCGACGGGCAGCAATCCCACCGACCGAGGCAAAGCAGGCTGTAAACGCACGCTGCTGACAGATGCCAAAGGAATTCCACTCGCCGTGGTGCTGTCTGGAGCGAACCGGCATGACAGCAAGATGCTGATGGACGTCCTGGATGCTGTGGTCATCGCTGTTCCTCCTCCTGAGGAGGAGGAACAGCGTCATCTGCTTCTGGACCGTGGGTACGACACGCGGGCATGTCGTGCCTTGGCTGAGATGGAAGGGCTGGTCGCGCATATTCCGAAGAGGGCGACGAAACAGGAGCCTCTCCCTCCACCGAGCGATCCGGACCGTCATCCCCCTCGGCGGTGGGTCGTGGAGGTCGGGCATAGTTGGTTCAATCGGTTCCGTCGCATTCTGACGCGCTGGGACAAGCGGCAGGAGCTGTATCTGGGGTTTGTCGAACTGGCGTCCTGTCTCATCATCTGGCGCAAGTTGGCTCCTGTCGCTCCCATCCGCACACTTTCCGGATAGACTCTAAGCCACAGACAAGGGAGGCCCGGGCCGCACACGCGGCGTCCGGGCCTCCCCTCTTTCTTTGCTGTGGCTTATGCCTTGCGGGCTTTCATGTTCTCGATGATCTTGTCACCGAACTGGCTGGTCTTGACTTCGGTAGCGCCTTCCATGTTGCGGGCGAAGTCGTACGTGACGACGCGCTGCTGGATGGTGTCGTCCAGGCCCTTGAGGATCAGGTCGGCGGCTTCGGTCCAGCCCATGTAGCGCAGCATCATCTCGCCCGAGAGGATCACGGAGGAGGGGTTGATGACGTCCTTACCGGCGTACTTGGGAGCGGTGCCGTGCGTGGCTTCGAAGATGGCGTGGCCGGTCACGTAGTTGATGTTCGCGCCGGGGGCGATGCCGATCCCGCCGACCTGCGCGGCCAGCGCGTCGCTGACGTAGTCGCCGTTCAGGTTCAAAGTAGCGATCACGTCGTAGTCGGTGGGGCGCAGCAGGATCTGCTGGAGGAAGTTGTCGGCGATGACGTCCTTGATGACGATGCCGTTCGGCAGCTGGCACCAGGGGCCGCCGTCGATCTCCACCGCGCCGAATTCACGCTTGGCGAGTTCGTAGCCCCAGTCGCGGAAGCCGCCTTCCGTGAACTTCATGATGTTGCCCTTGTGGACGATGGCGACGCTCTTGCGGCCGTTGTCGATGGCGAACTGGATGGCGGCGCGCACGAGGCGCTCGGTGCCTTCACGGCTGACGGGTTTGATGCCGAAGGAGCTGGTGTCGGGGAAGCGGATCTTGGTGACGCCCATCTCGCGGGTCAGGAAGCCGCGGACCTTGTCGGCCTCGGGCGTGCCGGCCTTGTACTCGATGCCGGCGTAGATGTCCTCGGTGTTCTCGCGGAAGATGACCATGTCCACGTCTTCGGGGCGCTTGACGGGGCTGGGCACGCCCTTGAAGTACTGGACGGGGCGCACGCAGGCGTACAGGTCGAGTTCCTGGCGCAGCGCGACGTTGATGGAGCGGATGCCGGTGCCGACCGGGGTGGTCAGCGGGCCCTTGATGCCGAACAGGTACTCGCGGAAGGCGTCCAGGGTGCCCTGGGGCAGCCACTCGTTGGCGCCGTACACTTCGAGGCTCTTCTCGCCGGCGTAGACTTCCATCCACTCGATCTTCTTCTCGCCGCCGTAGGCGATCTCGACGGCGGCGTCGAGGACGCGCACGCTGGCCTTCCAGATGTCGGGGCCGGTGCCGTCACCCTCGACGAAGGGAATGATGGGGCGGTTCGGCACGCTGAGCTTGCCGTCTTGCATCGTGATCTTCTCGCCCTGCGCGGGCACCTTGATGTGGTTATCCATGACGGGAATCACTGTACCCCAGTCGGGTGAATCGGGGGTTGGTGTCCGTGTTACCCGAAGGGTTCAAGGCGCGGTCTGGACGCAGTTCAGAGTTCCGGGCGGGGCTGCGGCGCCTGAATTCATGAAGGTTTGCCTTCGGGTTGCTGCGGCGGGAGTGAAGGCCGACTCACCGCGCCCCGCGCCGGATGGCGGATGGTAGGGGGACCCAACCGGGAATCCAGACTGCAGGAGGTTCACAATGAGTGATGACAAAAGCACCGCCGGGAACATGCTGGACGCCGCTAAGGCCAAGATCAACGAGGGCGCCGACCGCCTGCGCGAAGCGGGTCACAACGCCGCGCACGCCGTGACGGGCGACGCGCACCACAAGGCCGAGGCCCTGGAAGACCGCGCCAAGGCGGAACTCCACAACCGCGAAGCGAACGCCGAGTACAACGAGGGCAAGCGCGAAGCGACCGACGGCGACGGCAAGTAAGCCCGGCCTGAGCTCCCCTACGCCAGTCTTCCCGTCCGGGGAGGCTGGTTTCCGCTGTGGGGGCGCCGCTACGTCCGGTACGCTGCCGGGCATGGATCTCGAACGGATTCCGCTTTTTCGGCGCCGGAAGGACTTCTACGTGAACGCCCGCGCTGTCATCGAACGGGACGGCCCACGGGAGCGCGAGGTGCTGCTGCAACGCCGCGTGAAACCGGGGCAGCCCCGGCGGCTGGAATTTCCGGGCGGGCAGCTCGATCCCTTCGAGGGAATCACAGACGCCCTGGCCCGCGAGGTGCGCGAGGAGACGGGCCTGACCGTCAGCGGCTACCTGACGGACCTGCGGGGCACCATGACCGTGACCCCGGCGGCCGAGGTGGAGTGCCTGACGCCCAGTTTCGTGTACCAGACCCGGCGCGGGCCGGTGGACAGCGTGGGCTTCTTCTTCCGGGTGCAGGCCAGCGGCGACCTGACGGAGCGGGGGGACGGGGCCGCCGGTCACGAATGGGTGCCGTTGGGCGAGGTCCGCCGCCGCTTCCGGGACGCGCCGGACACCTTCGACTGGCTCACGCAGGCGGCGCTACGGCACCTGCTGACGCACGACTGGGCCGGGCACGCCGGGCCGGACGACAGCCGCGAGGGGGTGCTGGAGCCCGGCACGGTGCTGCTGGTGCGCCACGCACGGGCGACCGGGCAGGAACCGGGGGCGCTGCTCACCCCCGACGGCGAGGGAGCGGCGCAGGCCCTGGCTTCCTCGCTGTGCGGGCTGGGTGTCACGCGGATCGTCAGCAGTCCATGGGTGCGGGCGGCGGCGACGGCGCGTCCGCTGGCCGACCGGCTGGGGCTGCCCGTCACGACGGACGAGCGCCTGACCGAGCGGACGCTGAGCGGCGCATCCCGCGCCGACTGGCGCGAGCGGCTGCGCGCCAGTTTCTCGGACGAACGCCTGTGCCTGCCGGGCGGCGAGTCCGGCGCGGCGGCCCGCGCCCGCATCCAGTCGGCCCTGGCGGACGCGCGTGACCCGGCGGGCGTGACGGTGGTGGTCACGCACGGGAACCTGCTGGCCTTGGCGTTGGGTCTGGGTTTCGAGGACTGGGCGGCGCTGCGCAACCCGGACGTGTGGACGCTGCACACCGGAGCGGCGCGGCGGTGGCCGGCGTGACGGGCGGCGTTCCGGCCGATCCGCACGCGACCCCGCTGGTCGGGGGCCGGCCGTACCGGGTGGTGCGGCGGGTGCTGGGCGGCGTGCCGTGCCTGCTGGAACTTCCGCCGGAGGGACAGGCGGTGACGGCGCTGTGCGTGGTGTACCACGGCGCCTGGGCGACCAAGGAGGGCAAGCTGGGCGTGTACGCGGCGCTGGCGGCGGGCGAGGGGACCGGGGGCGCGGCGGTGATCCTGCCGGACGCGGCCCTGCACGGTGAGCGGCAGGGTGACACGCCGCCGGGCCTGAACGACCGCGAGTACGTCTGGGAGAGCGTGAGTCGCACGGTGGCGGAGGCTCCGGCGCTGCTGGCCGGGGCGCACGCGGAGTTCGGGCCGGGGGCCGGGCGGGTGCCGCTGTGGCTGGTGGGGTCCAGCATGGGTGGGTACGTGGTGCAGACGCTGCGGCGCACGCTGCCGGAGGCTGGGCTGCCGGTGGCGCGGACGGCGGCGCTGATCACGTCCGGCGTGTGGCGGGAACCGGCGGTCCGGGCGCCGCACCTGCGGGCCTTTCTGGACGCCTACCGCCCGGTCGTGCATGCGGGCGCCGCGCCGCTCACGCCGCTGCTGCTGGCCAGCGGGGAGGCCGACCCGACCTTTTCGCTCGCGGCGCATCATGCGCCCACGGCGGCGGCGTACCGGGAGGCGTTCGGGCCGGGCGGGGCCGGGCTGGTGGAACGGACCTTCGCGGGGGTGGGGCATTACACCAGCGTGCGGATGCGGGACGCCACGCTGGCGTTCCTGGGGGGCGGGACGTCCGTGGCGACTTCCCCGCCGAATGATACGGACTCCGATTGAATGGTCTTTGCAGCCCATTCAATCCGAGCGGATGCGAGTGGGAGAGGGGCGGGTTCCGGACGTGGAGCCGGCAATCCGGTGACGTTCCGGATTGTTGGCGAAACAAACGGAATCCGTATGAGAGAATTCTGTAAGCGGGAGCGTGACAGGATCGCCCGGTATGAACCACCTGACCCGGCGGGATGCACTCGCGGCAGAGGCCGCGCCCGCCCCGTCTACCCGGCCGGGGGCCGGCGAGCCGGACGCACTGCTGACCGCGCGGGAGCAGGCGGTGTTCACTCTGCTGAGCAGTCATCCGGGCCGGTTGTACGCACGCGCCGACATTCTGGAGCGGGTGTGGGGGCTGGAGTTCGGCGGTGACGAACGGGTGGTGGACGCGTACGTGAACCGCGTCCGCCGCAAGCTGGAAGGCCGGAGCGACCTGCGGATCGAGACGGTCCGGGGCGCCGGGTACCGCTGCGTTCCGGCGGACGACGGGCCGGGCGCGGACCCGCTACCGGTCGGCGCGACCCGCCTGCTGGAACTCGTGGGCGAGTACGGGACCAGTCCGGCCGGGATTCTGCGGGCGCTGCTGGACAGCGTGGGCAGCGTGCCGGGCGTGGGCGGCGTGGCGCTGCTGCGCGGCCAGCCGGGCGCCGCGCAGGTCGTGGCGGCGGTCGGGTCGTGCCCGGTCAGCTGGCCGCCACCGCCGGTCCCGGCGGCGGACGCCTCTGCGTGGGTCGCGGGCGGACCGGCTCCCGAAGGGATCAGGGTGGCGGGTGGCGTGCCGGCGCTGCTGCTGCCGCTGCCCACGGCGGCCGGGTCGCGGCTGGTGCTGGCGTTCGCGGGGCGGCCCGGCGCGGTGTGGGAGGCGGACACGCGGGCGCTGCTGTGCGCGCTGGCGCGGCCCGCTGTCGGTGCGCTGCGCCGCGCGCTGGAAGCGCAAGCCGAGCGTGAAGCGCACCGCCTGCTGAGCGAGCAGGTACAGGCGCTGGAGGCACGCGCCCTGAAGGCGCGGCAGGACAGCGGGGCGCTGCTGGCCCTCACGCACCTGCTGGAGGACGCCCGCAGCGTGCCGGAGATCCTGAACGTCAGCCTGCCGGTCCTGGCGGAACTGGCTGGCACGGACGCCTGCGCCGCGTGGTTCCCGCGCCCCGGCGGGCCGGCCGGCGCGGCCCTGCACCGCACGGGCCTGCCGGTGGGGACGCCCGACTGGAGCGGGTCGCCGGCGCTGCCGGGCGACCTGACCGTCGAGATCGGCGAGCAGACGCTGACGCTGCGGCCCTTCGGCACCCACGGGACGGCCACGCGGGAGGCGAGCCTGCTGCTGCCGGTCGCGGCGCGCTGCGTGGCGCTGGCCCTGACGCAGACGACCCTGCTGCGCGCCCTGGAACGCTCGGCCCTGACCGACGAGTACACCGGGCTGGGCAACCGGCAGGCGTTCCTGGCGGACCTGCACGCCGAGGTGGCGTTCTCGGGGCGGCACGGGGCGCGCTTCGCGGTGGCGCTGGTGGACCTGGGGAACATCCGGTACCTGAACGCCACGTCCGGGTACGCCGGCGGGAACGACCTGATCTCGCGGCTGGCGCGGACGCTGCAGGGCGTGACCCGCGCCGAGGACCGCGCGTACCGCCTGAACGGCGCGACCTTCGCGCTGCTGCTGCGCCTGCCGCCGGACCCCGGCGGGGCGGTGCGCGGCTGGCAGGACCGGCTGGGCGCGGCCCTGACGCAGCTCAGGCAGTCGGCGCCCGTGCCGCTGGACCTCCAGACGTCGCTGGTCGTGTGCCCGCAGGACGCCGCCAGTACCTCCGAACTGCTGCGGCTGGCGCTGCGGCACCTGAGTCCCGCGCCGCTGCCCGCGTCCCTGCCCGACGCGGCCGATCAATCTCCCGAATCCCAGTGGCCCGCCCATGACGGATGACACCCTCCTGTCCCCGGCGGCCCGGCCGGACGCGGCGCCCGGCGGTCCCCTGACCAGCCTGGACGCGCACGCCGGACGCTGCGCCGCCCTGAGCGGCCGGAGTCACCCGGACGCCCTGAGCGAACTGCTGCGCGCAGCCACCGACTACGTGAACGCCGCGCACGCCGCCGGGAACGAGGCGGCCGAGATCGAGGCGCTGTCGCTGCTGGCCAGCGCCGCGCAGCGCGGCGGACAGCTGCGGCTGGCGGTGGAATGCCAGCAGCGGGAACTGGACCTGCACGCCCGGCGCGGCGACCGGGCCGGGCAGGCCCACTGCCTGAACAACATCGGGATGCTGCACGCCAACCTGGGCGCGCACGCCGAGGCGCTGGCCGCCCTGCACGGCTGCCAGCGCCTGTGCGACCAGTACCAGGAACTGCCGGACGAACTGCGCGGCGCGTGCGGCGTGAACATCGCGCACGCCTTCCTGCTGATGGGTCAGCCCGCGCACGCCCTGACGTTCCTGCAACCCGGCCTGGACACCGCCCGCCGCTGCGGGGACCTGCAGACGGAACTGGCCGCGCTGGGCATCCTGGGACTGATCCACAAGGAACTGGACGCCCCCCAGGCCACCCGGACGCTGCTGGACGCCATCGAACTGGCCCGCGCGCACGACCAGACGACGCACCTGATCGATCTGTTCGACAACCTGGGGCAGGTGCACCTGCAACTCGGGGACTCGGGGCAGGCCGAGGCGATGTTCCGGCAGTCGCTGTACTGGGCCGAGGCGACCGGCGACGTACACGGCCGCGTGAACGCCCTGCTGAGCCTCGGCCGGGCGGCCTTCGCACGCCAGGACACGCCGGGCGCGCTCACGCACCTGGGCGGCGCGCTCGGGCAGGCGCGCGAGCATCACCTGAACGCGTCGGTCCTGACCATCCTGAACGCCCTGGTCGGCGGGCTGGAAGCCGACGGGCAGGTCGCGCAGGCGTACCCGTTCCTGCGGGACCTGCGGGACCTGGAACGGCAACTGTTCACCGAGGACAGCGAACGGCAGGTGCAGTCGCTGCGCAGTCAGTTCGAGACGGAACGCGCCCGGCACGACGCCGACGTGTACCGCCAGCTGAACGAGGCCGCGCAGCACGCCCGCCTCCAGGCCGAGGAGACCGTCCGGGTCCGCACCGCCGAACTGGAAGCCGTGCAGATCGAGATCGTCACGCGCCTCGGCATGGCCGCCGAGTACCGCGACGACCGCACCGGGCAGCACACCCGCCGGGTCGGGGAACTCAGCGGGCAGCTCGCGCAGATGATGGGCCTGCCGCCCGAGGAGGTCGACCTGATCCGCTGGGCCGCGCGCCTGCACGACATCGGCAAGATCGGCGTCAGCGACGACATCCTGCTGAAGACCAGTCCGTACACCCCGGAAGAATTCGAACGCATGAAACTCCACACCATCATCGGCGCGAAGGTGCTGGAGGGCAGCACGTCCCGCCTGCTGCGCGTCGCCGAGGAGATCGCCCGCACGCACCACGAACGCTGGGACGGCGGCGGCTACCCCCGCCAGCTGAGCGGCACGGACATCCCCATGTCGGGCCGCATCGTGGCAGTCGCAGACGTGTTCGACGCACTGACCTCCGAAAGGCCGTACAAGGAGGCGTGGACCGTCACCGCCGCGCTGGAGGAAATGCAGCGCGGCAGCGGCACGCAGTTCGACCCGGACATCGTGGAACGCCTGATCATGATGGTCACCAGCAACCAGCCGGAACTCAAACCCATGCTGGCCCCACGCCTGCACCCGGACCTGCACCCGCCCGTCCCGCCACTTCACGCCGAGGACTGCCGGGAAGCGCAGCAACTGATCGAGCAGGCCTGGAGTATCCGCCAGAGCGACCCCAGGGGCGGCGCGCTGATCGCCCCGCGCGCCCTGGACGCCGCGCGCCGCTGCGGCGACGACCTGACCCTGGGCCTCGCGCAGCGCACCAGCGGCTTCTACTGCTTCATGGCCGGCCAGTACGAGGAAGCCCTGACGCACCTGTCGCAGGGCATGGACATCGGCATCCTGTGCGACAACCGCGCCCTGCAGGCCGACTGCGCGAACTTCACGGCCGCCGTGTACTCGAACCTGCAGGAGTACGAGAAGGCCGCCGATCACCTCGCCGTGGTGCTGCGCATCGCCCGCGAGGACCACGACCGCCTGCGCGAGGCGCATTCGCTGCACAACCTCTCGAACCTGCATTACTACAACCGCGATCTTGCCAGGGCCATGGAACTGGCGCGGGAGTGCCTGGAACTGTACCGGTCGCTGGATCACGTCAGTGGCGTGGCCTTCGCGCTGAGCATGCAGGCCACCGTCGCCTTCGACCTGGGGCAACCGGAACAGGCCGCGCAGGCCGCGCGGGCCGCCATGGTGTACGCCGAGCAGGCCGGAAGCCTGGAGGTCGGCACCATCGCACTGGCCACGGCCGGCCGGGCCACCGCTCAGCTGGGCAATGTGCCGGAAGGCATCGCGCTGCTCCGGCAGGCCATCCGGGACGCGCAGACGCACGATCTGACCATCCCGCAGGCCGAACATCACCTGGAACTCGGACGGGTGCTTCAGAACACCGGTGATTCCGTGGGCGCGCGCGAGCACTACGGTCAGGCCCTTGCCCTGGCCGAGCCGCTGGCAGCGAAAAGCATCATGATGAGCACGTACCTGCAACTGGCCGAGCTGTGCGCCGCCGAGGGCCGCTATCAGGAAGCGTTCGAGCTGTACCGGCGGCACCATGACGTGGAACGTGAGACTCACAGCGTGACGGCGGCCCTGAAGACGCGGGCGTTGATGACGCAGCTGGAAGTCGAGCGGGTCAAGTCCGAGGCGCAGATCTACCGCCTGAAGACCATCGAACTGGCGAGTGCCAACGAGGCGCTGGAACGCGTGAACACCGAGAAGAGCGGGCTGGTGAACATGCTCGAGGAGCAGTCGCGGCTGCTGGAACGGCAGCTGTCGGAAGACGGCCTGACCGGCCTGTTCAACCGGCGGCATGTGGAGGGCGTGTTGCAGCACGAGTTCCTGCACGGGCGGGTCACGCAGGCGCCGCTGTGCGTGGCGATGGCGGACATCGATCACTTCAAGCAGATCAACGATCAGTTCTCGCATCTGGTGGGGGATCAGGTGCTGCGCGCGGTGGCGGCGCTGTTCCAGAGTGCGGTGCGGCCCACCGACAGCGTCGGGCGGTACGGTGGCGAGGAGTTCCTGTTCGTGTTCCCGAACACCACCACCGAGCAGGGCCAACGGATCTGCGAGCGGGTGCGTGAACTGGTGGGCACCTACGACTGGTCACAGATTCACCCGTCGCTGACGGTCTCACTGTCGATGGGCGTGGCGACCGATCCGCGCGTCCCGAACCACGAGCGGCTGGTGTCGCTGGCCGACGAGCAGCTGTACCGCGCCAAACGTTCCGGACGCAACCGGGTCTGCGTGCTGCCGGAAGCCGGGCACTGACCGCACGCTCCAGCAGTGCTGAGGGTATCCACCGGTCTTTCTGAATCGAGCGCACCCGCAGAGCTGCGCAGCAGGTTGAACAACCGAAAAACGATGTGAACGACGCGCGGGACCGGGTCGCATCCCGCGCGGCCGGCCCTCCGGCCTGCACCCGCGTGCAGTCCCGCTGTCATAAAACTCCGTTCTGTGACTTTTCGTGACACGCAGCGGCCGACCCTCCGCCCTGCGCCGACCAGTACGCGCTGGATCTCACCCGGCGGGGGCACCCGGCAGGGAGTCCGGCTGTCTCGGGAGCGTCACACTGGCCGCGCACACTGGGCTCCAGAAGCTCCCAGACTGCCCGCCGTGCCGGGGGTCGCTGCCGGAGAGTGGAGGAAGCATCATGAAGATCAACACGACCGTCCTGTCCCGCCTGACCCTGCTTGCCGCCGCGCTGTCACTGGCCGCCTGCGGTCAGCGGACCGCGCCGGTGCAGAGTGCGCTGCCCGCACCGGCGCCGCTGGCCTCCGGCGGTCAGATCGCCACGGTCCGGATCGGGCCGGACGTGACCGAGGCGGCCCTGCGCGGCGCGATGCCCAGCGCGCAGATCATCGCGTTCCAGCCGGACAGCGGGTACGCTCTGCTGTCGGTTCCGGCCACCCTGAAGGCCGCCGGCCTGAGCAGCCAGGGGCTCCGGGCGCTGGGCGTGAATGCCCAGGGGGTGACGCTGGAAATCGATCAGGAACTGGAAGCCCTGAACGACACTGCGGCAGAAGGAACCACCGGCGGCCTGGGCGCGACCACCTGGGCGGGCGGCGCGACCACCTGGGCCGGCGGAGCAACCTCGTGGGCGGGCGGCAGCACCTTCCTCACGCCCCGCGACTGGGCCAGCACCCAGGAGTACTGGACCGCGATCAACCTCCAGGCGGCCCACCGGCTGGTCCCAGAACTCGGGCGGGGCGTGAAGGTCGCCGTGATCGACACCGGCATCGACCTGAACCACCCGCTGCTGCGCGGCCGGATCGACACGGTGGGCGCCTGGGATTACGTGGGCGGCGACGCCATCCCGCAGGAGGAACTGCCGGTCAGCGGCGTCCGGAAGTACGGTCACGGCACGGCCGTGAGTGGCGTGGTGCTGCAGGTCGCGCCGAACGCCGAGATCCTGCCGCTGCGGGTCCTGAATCCCAACGGGCGCGGGCAGATGTCGCGGGTCCTGCAGGCCATGGACCGCGCGGTGGCCAGTGGAGCGCGCGTGATCAACCTGTCCCTCGGCTCCGATACGGACTCGGCGGCGCTGAACACCATGATCGGCGCGGCGATCGCGCGGGGTGTCGTGGTCGTGAATTCCTCCGGGAACAGCGGCACGGAAGGCATGGTGTTCCCCGCCCAGAACCTCACGACCGGGAAGTTCACGGCGGACAGCGGCCTGCTGGGCATTGGGAGCGTGAACCTGAAGGGCCTGAAGTCCTCCTTCTCCACGTACGGCGTGGGCATGTCCCTCACCGCGCCCGGCGAGAAGGTGATCACCAGTTACCCGGACAGCCGACTGGCGTACGCTTCTGGCACGTCGTTCGCCGCTCCGGCGGTGTCGGGGGCGGCGGCGCTGGCCCTGTCGACCGGCGCGGCCAGCCTGAGCCCCGCGAACATCGCCGCGAACCTGCGCCTGACCGCCACGCCCAGCCCGGACCTGCTGTTCAAGGGCAAGCTGGGGCAGGGTGTCCTGAACGTCGGGGCTTTCGTGGGCCGGTACCGCTGATGGGCGGCACGCAGGCGGGCGACAGGGCGCCGCAATCCGGGGTGACGGCCCCACCGGCCGCGTGGTGGCCGCCCGCGCTGGGCGGCGCGCAGCCCGCGCCCGTGCAGGCGGCCAGCCGGGGGATCTGGAAGGACACCCGCCCCAAACCCATGTCCAGCTGATACGGACTCCGATTGAATGGGCTGCAAAGCCCGCTGGGTCCGAGCGGATGCGACTCGGAGAGCTGCCCCGCAGAGAAGGAGAGAAACGCCCCTCCGGACGTGGAGCCGGCAATCCGGTGCGGTTCCGGATTGTTGGCGAAACAAACGGAATCCGTATGACGACCTGTTCCCGGCCTCCTGCGCGCCGGGCGGCCGGGGCTCGTCCGAATGGCTGACGCGCCGCAGAAGAATTCCTGACACGCTGGCCGGTATGAGCGCCCACCTGCCTCCCTCCACCTCGGCCGTGCCCGGACGGTCCGAGGTTGCGCCCGCCGCCCTGACCGTGCTGCTGGCCGCCCTGACGCTGGGCGCGTGGGGGCAACTGCTGTTTCAGGCGCCGGAGGGACTGCGGATCGCGAACCGTTCCGGCGCGGTCCTGTCGGGGGTGCGGGTGTGCCTGCCGGACGGGCGGTGCCTGAGCCGCCGGGTGTTGTGGCCGCACGAGTCGTGGCAGGTGCCGCTGCCGGACGGCGTGCGTCACGCCGAGGTGAGCGTGCCGGGGCACCTGCACCGTGAGCCTGTCGCTCTGCGGGCCTCCGGGGTGGCGCGGCTGATCGTGGGATCGGGACAGGTGGACGTGACGCCCTGACCACAGCCGGAACGGGGATCCCCGCAGGAATGAGACGGACTCGCAGAGGGGCCGCCCGGAATCCATCAGTGACTGCCCAGGGGTGAGCGGGCGGCGGTGATCCAGCCGTCCTGCACGGCCGCGAAGGGGCTCTGGAGCAGCGTGAGCAGCAGGTGTTCCTCGCCGGGGGGGTGGGTGACGGCGTGCCAGTGGCCGGCGCACTGCACCTGGATGCGGTAGTGGCCGCTGCCGGGGTCGGGGTGCATCCGGTAGTTGCCGATGGGGTGGGTGCCGCTGGGCAGGGTGGGGACGTGCGGACCGGGAACGTGCATGGCGGGGCCTCCTGTCGGGGGTGGGGGGACGGGTTCAGGGTGAGGGGTGGGGCGTGACCACGGCGTGACTGACGGTCAGGACCCGGAAGTTCACCTTTCGTATGCAAGGTTTTGAGCCCTTACCGGACCTGCCGCTCAGGCGCGCGCGCCGTATTTCTGCCGTCTGACAGCGTGTTTACGCCCCCATGCGTGGCGTGTTAGCCTCACGGCACTTCAACCCTGCACGACCCCGAGGAGACCGATGACCACCACCCATCTGGAAGGCCTGCTGCCTTTCGAGCACGAGCCGTACCACACCTTTCAGGACGAGGCGGTCGCCGCCCGTCAGCGCGACGCCTTCCGGGCCGTGCGCGAGGCGTACGCGGGCCGCACGTTCCCGCTGATCGTCGCCGGGCAGGACGCCCAGGGGAGCGGCACCTTCGCCGTGCGCAACCCCGCCGACACCCGCGAGACACTGTGGCACTTCCAGAACGCCACGCCCGCGCAACTGAATGAGGCGGTGGCGGCGGCGCAGGCTGCCTTCCTGGAGTGGCGCCGCACCGAGCCGCTGCAACGCGCCAGCATCTTCAAACGGGCCGCCGAGCTGTTGCGCGCGCGCAGAATGGAATTCAACGCGGTCATGACGCTGGAGAACGGCAAGAACTGGGCCGAGGCCGACGGCGAGGTGGCCGAGTCGGTGGATCACTTCGAGGTCTTCGCGCGTGAAACGCTGCGCTGGGCGCAGGGCAAGGCCGTGTACCCCATGCCGGACGAGCACGTGACGACCATGTACGAGCCGCTGGGCGTGGTGGCCTGCATCAGCCCGTGGAACTTCCCGAGCGCGATTCCGCTGGGCATGGCGCTGGGCGCGCTGGCGGCCGGGAACACGGTGCTGTGGAAACCGGCTGGCGAGACGCCGCTCTCGTCGTACCTGATGGTTCAGCTGCTGTTCGAGGCGGGCCTGCCCCGGAACGCCGTGCAGTTCCTGACCGGCACGGACGACGTGCTGGGCGACCCGCTGGTGGACCATCCGGGCGTGCGCATGATCGCCTTTACCGGCAGCAAGGAGATCGGCTGCCGCATCTACGAGCGGGCCGCGCGGGTGCAGCCGGGCCAGCGGTGGCTCAAGCGCGTGATCGCCGAGATGGGCGGCAAGGACCCCACGGTCGTGTGCGCGGACGCGGACATCGAGGCCGCCGCGACCGGCATCGTGCAGGCGGCGTTCGGGTACAGCGGGCAGAAGTGCAGCGCCTGCTCCCGCGTGATCGCCGAAGACAGCGTGTACGACGACCTGCTGGCCCGCGTGACCGAGAAGACCCGCGCGCTGAAGGTCGGTCTGCCCGAGGAGAACGCCGCCGTCGGCCCGGTCATTCACCAGGGCAGCGCCGACCGCATCGCGCAGTTTGTCGAGGCGGGCCGCACGACCGCGCGGCTGGTGCTGGGCGGAGACACGCCCGACACCGGGGACCGCGTGGGCGGGTACGTCTCCCCCACCCTGTTCGCGGACGTGGACCCGGCCGATCCGCTGTTCCAGCAGGAGATCTTCGGGCCGGTCCTGACCTTCACCCGCGCCCGCGACTGGGAACACGCCATCGAACTGGCGAACGACTCCGAGTACGGCCTGACCGCCGCGTTCTACTCGCGCGACCCGCACAAGATCGCGGTGGCCCGCCGCGACATGCACGTGGGGAACCTGTACATCAACCGCAAGTGCACGGGCGCCCTGAGTGGCACGCACGCCTTCGGCGGGTACGGCATGAGCGGCACGAACGCCAAGGTCGGCGGCCCCGACTACCTGTTCTGGTTCCTTCAGACCAAGACGGTGGCGCAGCGCTACTGACGGGAACGGGGCGCGGCACGGGCGTCAGGCCCGCGCCAGCCACTCCCGCGCGGCCTCCACGGTCGGCAGGAGACGGATCAGGGCGTGCCCGGCGTGCTCGCGGGCAAGTTCCGCGAAGCGTTCGCCGTGCCGCGCCGGTTCCGGCACGACCAGGGCCAGCGGCAGGCGGTGGTTGCTGAACGTCTGGAACAGTTCACCCAGCAGTCCGCTGCGCAGGTTCAGGAACGCCGGGTCGAGGTCCGCCTCCTGCACGATCAGGCCGTCCAGGGAGTACGCCGCGCCCAGCACCTCGCGGATCGCCCCGGCGTCCGGCAGGCGCAGGCCCAGTTCGCTCAGGGTCCGGACCCCGCCGATCTGCTGTTCATGATGATTCTCCGGCACTCCCATGACCTCCACCCCACGGATTTTTCTGGAACACTGGCCCCATGACCGATCCTAACCGCACTGAACGAACCCAGATGGCCTTCGCGCGCCTGCTGCCCAAACTGTTCCGGGGTGGGCAGGCCTTCGTGGGCGTCGAGGCGTCCCTGAGCAGCCTGGACGCCGACACGGCCACCACCCGCCCGGTCGGCCTGCCGCACTCGGTGGCGGAACTCGTGGCGCACATCAACTGGTGGAACCGCTGGATGCTGGACATCATCGAGATGGGCGAGGCTCAACCCTACCCGAAGCACGCCGCCGACACCTGGCCCGCCGTGAGCAGCGAGGACTGGCCGCGCGTGAAGAACGAATTCTACGAACTGCTGGCCCGCATCGACCCGCACGCCGCCCGCCCGGACCTCGCCAACCCCGTGAACCACGAGGAAACCATCGGGGAACTGCTGGCCGACATGGCCCTGCACACCGCGCATCACTTCGGACAGGTCGTGACGGTCCGGCAGGCCCTGAACGCCTGGCCGCCCGCCGGTGGGGGCGACACGTGGTGAGCGCGGCCGCCCGGCCTCCGGCGCAGAACAGGGCGCAGCCGACTCGTTCATAAACCACCCCCCACGCTTCTTCCACTCTCTCTTCGCGCACAAGGAACCCAGCCCATGTCGAACGTGTTCTACCGCAGCCGCAAGTCGTACCCGACCGCCGTTTCCGCCCACGGGGTGTTCATTCAGGACGATCAGGGTCGCTCGTACCTGGACGGGTCGTCCGGGGCGCTCGTGGCGAACGTGGGGCACGGGCGCACCGAGGTGGCACAGGCGATGGCGGAGCAGGCGGCGCGGCTGGCGTTCGTGCACGGCTCGCAGTTCTCCAGTGACGTGCTCGAAACGTACGCCTCGCGGCTGGCCGGGTTCCTGAACCTGCCCGGTTACCGGTTCTGGGCGGTGTCGGGCGGGTCCGAGGCGAACGAGAGTGCCATCAAGCTGGCGCGGCAGTACCACGTCGAGCGGGGCGAACCGGAGCGCTTCCGGGTGATCACGCGCGTTCCCAGTTACCACGGCGCGAGCCTGGGTGCGCTGGCCGCGTCGGGCATGGGCGCGCGGCGCGAGGTGTACGCCCCGCTGATGCGCCCGGACGCATGGCCGAAACTGCCGAAACCCGACCCGTCCCTGAGCGGTGAGGCCGACGCCGAACGCCTGCGCACCCTGCTGGAGGAGGTCGGGCCGGAGTCGGTCGCGGCGTTCATGTGCGAGCCGGTGGTGGGCGCGTCGGACGCGGCGCTCGCCCCGAACGCCGGGTATCACGCCCACATCGCGGCGATCTGCCGGGAGTACGGCGTGCTGTTCATCGCGGACGAGGTCATGAGCGGCATGGGCCGCTGCGGGGCGCCACTCGCCGTGCGCCTGCACGACCCGCAGGTCACGCCGGACCTCGTGGTGCTGGGCAAGGGACTGGCCGCCGGGTACGCGCCCCTGGCGGGCGTGATGGCCTCGGGGGCGGTGTTCGACACGGTCATGAACGGCAGCGGCGCGTTCAAGCACGGCTTCACGTACGCCGGGCACCCGGTCAGCGTGGCGGCGGGCCTGAGCGTGCTGGACATCGTACAGCGCGAGAAACTGGTGCGGGCCGCGCAGGAACGCGGGGCGCAGTTGCTGGACGGCCTGCGTGCCCTGCAGGGCCGCCACCCCGGCGTGCTGGACGTGCGCGGACACGGGCTGCTGCTGGGCGTGATCCTGGGCGACCCCGCCACCGGACAGCCGCACGCGACCCCCGGCGCAGCCGAACGGGTCGCCGCCGCCGCGCGCGAAGCGGGGCTGCTCACGTACCCCGGCAGCGGCGCCCTGGACGGCGTGCGCGGCGACCACCTGCTGCTGGGCCCCCCCCTGAGCATCACACCCGCCGAGGTCACGCTGCTGCTGGAGCGGCTGGACACGGCGCTGGCACGCGGGTTGTGAGGCAGCGGTACCTGCCAAGCGGGTTCCGTCTGCTTCGTTGACAGATCGGGAAAGCACCGATTTACCAACTCCGCTCCCGGAACCCGCCCGGCTCCCACTCGCATCCGCTCCGATGGAACGGTTTTTGCAAACCATTCCATCGGAGTCCGTTTTACCCGTCGCTGGGCGTGCGTTTCTTGGGTTTGCTGGCGGCGAACGCGGCGAGGCGGGCTGTGACCTGCGGGGGCGTGCGGGTCAGCAGGTCGCGGGCGTTCGGGTGGGTCTGCACGAAGGCCTCCACACGGTCGAACATGGTGTCGAACACGTCCTGCGGCATGTCCAGGGCGGGGGTCAGGCGCACGGTGCGTTTGCTGCTGAGGCTGAGGTTCGCCATGACGCCCGCGCCGTGCAGTTCGCGCAGCGCGAGGATGGCGGTCGCCTCGAACACCAGTTCCTTGAGGGGGCCGGGCAGGGGCACGCCGACCATCGGCTGGAATTGCAGGGCGAACAGCATGCCCTGGCCGCGCACTGCCTGAAGCAGTTTCGGGAAGCGCGCCTGGAGGGCCTGGAGGCGCGCGAGGCCCTGTTCGCCCAGGCGGGCGCTGCGGGCGGGCAGGTCGTTCTCGATCAGGTACTCCAGGCTTTTCATGCCGACGGCCATGGCGAGGGCGCCGCCGCCGAAGGTGTTGCTGTGGCGTTTGCTGCTCAGGCCGCCCAGCATTTTCTTGTAGATGGGCGCGCGGACGATGGTGGCGCCCACGGCGGTCATGCCGCCGCCCAGGGGTTTGGCGAGCGTGATGATGTCGGCGTCCAGGCCCTGCGCGGCCGACTCGAACCAGTGGCCGGTGCGGCCCAGGCCCGTCTGGATCTCGTCGGCGATAACAGTGATGCCGTGCTGGCGGCACAGTTCCCCGACGCCGCGCAGGAACCCGGCGGGCGGGATGTTCACGCCACCCTCGCCCTGGATGGGTTCGATGACCACGCAGCCCACGTTGCCGGGGCCGACGCGGCGGATCAGGCTGCGCAGGGCGTCCAGGTCGCCGTAGGGGCTGGTCAGCGCGCCCGGCACGAGGGGCCGGAAGATGTCCTGGTACTCGGGGTTCGGCGTGAGACTCAGGCTGCCGAGCGTCTTGCCGTGGTACCCGCTGGCAAACGAGATCTGGAATTTCGCTTTTGGCCTCCAGGCCTTGGCGAATTTCAGGGCGCCCTCGATGGCCTCGGTGCCGCTGGAGCAGAAGAACACCTGACTGTCCGCGTGGCTGGGCAGTTCGCGGGCCAGCAGCCGCACGAGGTTCGCCTGGAGGGCAGCGCGCCACGGGCCGGTGCTCTGCTGCGGGAGGCCCATGGCGCGGTTTTCCCGCAGGAACGCCTGCATGAAGTCCGTGATGGCAGGCGGCATCTCTCCGAAGGGCGTGGCGGCGTACCCGCTGGCGTTGATGCGGCGCACGCCCCGCTCGTCCTCCAGTTCCCAGGGCGTGACGCGGCTGAACGGCCCGGCGAGGCCGAGGACGTCCAGGCCGTACAGGAGTTCCTCGTTGCCGTACGCGAGTTCCAGGCGGCGGACGTCCGCGCCGCTCAGACGCCCTTCGAGGACGTCGCTGGTCGGGATGAAACCGGGGGGCAGGGCTGACATGCCCAGCAGTCTAGCCGCGCGGCGCGTGAGACGCGCCCCCCGCGTCCCGCCCGGCCGTGAGGAACTCGGCTGTCATCAATGGTGCGGACAGGTTCATGGCTTCAGGGCAGACCAGCGATGAACACGCCGTGTTGACCCCTCCCCTTCGAGGGGGGAGGCTGGGAGGGGGTGAACAGGAATGGCGTGACAGAAGACGTGTTCCGTGCTTGTCCCCTCTGGCGCTGGAGCAGTGTCCGCACCACTGGTCATACGGACTGCCGTTTGTTTCGCCAACCATCCGGAACGTCACCGGATTGCTGGCTCCACGTCCGGAACACGCCCTTCTCCCACTCTGCGGGGCAGCTCTCCGAATCGCATCCGCTCGGACCCGGCGGGCTCTGCAGCCCATTCAATCGGAGTCCGTATCAGGAACCGGCCGTCGCCAGTGCCGCCAGTGCCGCCAGCAGCGCCGGCACGCCACCGGGGTACGCGTCGGCGTCCAGACCGTCGGCGCGCAGGTACCGGGCGGCCAGGGCGCTGCGCACGCCCCGCTCGCACACGACCAGCAGCGGCCCCAGGTCACGGGTCAGGCCGTGCGCGCCGTTCTCGATGTCGTCCAGACTCACGACCCGCACGGCGTGGGCGGTCAGGTCCGGCAGGAGCGGGCGGCGCAGCGGTTCGGGGCGCAGGTCGATCAGGGTCACGCCGGCGGGGAGCGAATCGGGCGGGGTCATGGGGGCAGCATAGGGGGCGCGGGGGGCGGGTCGGGGGCGGCGGGCACATTCGCGCGTCCGCTCTCGGCTATGCTGGCCCGCATGGAAGACATCTCTCCGCAGGAAGGGCAGCGCCGCGTGCAGGCCGGGGCGCTGCTGGTGGACGTTCGCGAGCCGAACGAGTTCGAGGAAGTGCACGCCGAGGGCGCCACGCTGATCCCCCTGAGCGAGTTCGAGGCGCGCTTCTCGGAACTCCCCAAAGACCGTGAACTGGTCATGATCTGCCGCAGCGGCGCCCGCAGCGCCCGCGCCGGCGAGTACCTGAAAGCGCAGGGGTACTCGCAGGTCGTGAACCTCGCCGGGGGCACCCTGGCCTGGGCGAACGAGGGCCTGCCCACCGGGACCGGCCTGGAGGTCCGCCAGTGACGCTGCCCACCGAGGAGCAGGTGCTCGAAGCCCTGAAGATCGTCAAGGACCCGGAAATCCCCGTGAACGTGGTGGACCTGGGCCTGATCTACGGCGTGGACATCGCCGAGGGCGGCCTGATCGACATCACCATGACCCTGACCAGCGTGGGCTGCCCCGTGCAGGACCTGATCCGCGCGGACGCCGAGATGGCCGTCGGCCGCCTGGACGGTGTGTCCGAGGTGAACGTGGAATTCGTGTGGACGCCGCCATGGGGTCCGGACAAGATGACCGAGGACGGCAAACGCCAGATGCGGATGTTCGGCTTCAACGTCTGATACGGACTCCGATTGAATGGGCGGCAAAGCCTGTTCAATCCGAGCGGAGCGAGTAGGAGAGAGACGGGTTCCGGACGTGGAGCCGGCAGGGACGGTGAAGTTCCGGATTGTTGGCGAAACAAACGGAATCCGTCTGATCCGGACTCCGATTGAACGGGCTGCCAATGCCCCTCAATCCGGGCGGACTCGCAGAGCCGTGCCGCAGAGCGGGTAGGAGTTCCAGCGGGTTCCGGACCAGCACGCAGCAGCAGCCCCCGACCTATGGTGTCGGGGGCTGCCTGCGTCGGGGTGTGCGCGGCTCAGCTGCGGTTGCGGGCCATGCCCAGGACGTTCAGGAACTGCGCGAGGGCCATGGCGAACCCGGCCACGTAGGTCAGGGCGGCGGCGGTCAGGACGGCCTGCGCGCCCTTCTGACCTTCGGGGCTGCCGGTCAGGTTGTGGGTATCCAGGTACGCCAGGGCGCGGCGGCTGGCGTCGAATTCGACAGGTAGCGTGACGAGGTGGAACAGCAGCGCCGCGCCGAACAGGATCACGCCGACCCAGATCAGGCCCGTGAGTTGCAGGACGATGCCGGCCATCAGCAGCCACGGGGCGAGGTTCATGCCGAGGCTCAGTGGAACGGCGAGCCGGCCGCGCAGCAGCAGGGCGGGCATGCGCACCTTGTCCTGAATGGCGTGCCCGACCTCGTGCGCCGCGACGGCCATGGCGCTCACGCTGGGGACGCCGTACACGCCCTGGCTGAGGTTGACGGTCTTGCGGATGGGGTCGTAGTGGTCGCTCAGGTTGCCGGGAACGGCGTTCACGGGCACGTGGTTCAGGCCGTTGGCGTCGAGCATCAGGCGGGCAACGTCGGCGCCGGTCAGGTTGCGGGGGTTACGGACCTGACTCCAGCGGCTGTACGTGCGGGTCAGGTAGCCCTGAATCAGCATGGACGCGACGAACACCAGCAGGATCAGGGGTGTGTAGGGACCTAAGAATTCCATGGGGCGCTTCCTCCTGCCTTCAATCTAAGTGCCATGCACTCAGATTTTATGAGACGGCATTCAGGTTCCGCGCACGGAACGGTGATGCCCCTAGCACTGAACGGCCCCGCACGCAGTCGGGAGCGTGCCCGGCAGCCGCACCGGGCCTGCGGGACGTGCAGGTTCAGGCCGGAGCGGCGGGGATGGCGCGGACCGTGAACTTCACGGCGGTGCGTTCCTCCTGGGGGGTTTCCAGCTTCACGAATTCCGGCTGGGTGACGAGGTCGAGCTGGTCGCCGGTGAGGTAGCCGCGGGCGATGGCCAGCGCCTTGACCGCCTGGTTGACGGCGGCCGGGCCGATGGCCTGCATTTCCACCTGCCCCTGCGAGCGCAGTAGCGCGGCGATGGCACCAGCGATGGCGTTGGGACGTGAAGTGCCGGAGACACGCAGGGTTTCCAAGATGGGACTCTCCTCTCTGAAGCTCAAAGCTCGTTCATTCTATGTTCATCAAATTGGTCAATACAATTCCCCCGGTGACGGGTCGCCATTGCCCCCGCTGGGGGCCTTCCCGGACTGGCCTTCACCCGGCGGGTCGCCTGCGCGAAGAAACCGGAGCCACGCAGGGATTTTCCTGCATGCCTCCGGCAGCGGTCGAACGTGGGCCAGTTGCGGTGGGGCCGGGTTGCGCGGACTGCCGACTGTTTCGCCCTGCACCCGCTCACGCACCGGGTTGTCGGCGAAACAAACGGCAGTCCGTGTCAGCGGCGCTGCGCGAGCAGTTCTTCCAGGCGGGCCACGTAGCCTTCCAGGGTGCGGAAGGTCGCCTGGACGGGCGCGGGGCTCAGCATGTCCACGCCGGCCTCGCGCAGCGCGTCGATGGGATCCTGGCTGCCGCCGGAACGCAGGAACCGCAGGTAGTTCTCACGGGCGGCGTCCGGGTCGCCCGCGAAGGTTTCCAGCAGCTGGTGCGCGGCGCTGATACCGGTCGCGTACTGGTACGCATAGAAGTTCGCGTACAGGTGGGTGCTGAACTGCGCCCACAGGCTGCCGCTGCGTTCGCGGTCCATGGTCACGCCGTCGCCGTAGCCCTGGGCGAGCAGGTCGGCGGTCAGGGTGTTCAGGTCCGGGGCGCTCAGGGTGCCGCCCGCCTCGACGCGGCGGTACGCTTCGAGTTCGAAGGCGGCCAGGGTCGGCATGATGAAGAAGTACCGGTGGAAGTTCGACAGGGCCTCCTCGATGATCTGCACCTCGAAGGTCGTGTCGCCGCTCTCGCGGGCCTGTTTCAGCAGGTGGGCGCGCACCATCGCCTGATCGAAGTTGCTGGCGACCTCGGCGTGAAACAGCGTGTAGCGCGGCACCGAGTACGGGTGTTCGCGCATGGACAGCAGCGAGTGCATGGAGTGCCCGATCTCGTGCGCCAGGGTGCTGTAGCTGTTCATGGTGCCGTTCCAGGTCATGAAGATGAACGGTTTGACGCGCCCGCCGCCGTTGCTGTACGCGCCCTGGCGTTTGCCGTCGTTCTCGGCGTAGTCCACCCAGCGTTCGGTGGTCAGGCCGGCGCGCATGTCGGTCACGTACGCCTCGCCCAGCGGGGCCATGCCCTGGCAGATCCAGTCCACGGCCTGTCCGTAGCTGACCTGACGCGGCTCGACGAGGGCGGCCTTCACGTCGAATTCGCGCAGTTCGTTCAGGCCCAGCCACTCGCGGCGCACCCGCCAGTAGCGGTGCCAGACCGGGGTGTTGGCGCGGTACGTGTCGAGCAGGGTGGTGACCACGTCGGTCGGGATGCGGTCCGGGGCCAGGGAGGCCGTGATGGCGTCCGGGTAGCGGCGGGCGCGGGCCAGGAAGACGCTCTGGCGGATGTTCGTGGCGTACATGGCGGCCTGCGAGTGCTGCGCAGCGAGGTGCGCGTCGGCGTAGTTCTCCCAGGCCTCGCGGCGCACCTCACGGTCCGGGTGGGAGGTCAGGCGGTCCACGTTCCCCTGCGTGATCTTCTCGCCGCCCGCCGTGCCGAAACGCAGGTCCATGTTCGCCAGGGTGGGGTGAATGCCGCGTTCGGACGCGAAGGGCGCCTGCACCGCGCCCAGCAGTTCCTCGACCTCGGCGCTGCGGACGTGCGGTTTGCCGCGCAGGATGCGTTCGAGCCGCACGCGCTGGTCCGCGAAGTCCGGGCGATCCAGCCAGCCGCGCACCGTCGCCTCGTCCAGCGCGAGGAGTTCCGGGCGGTAGAAGGCAGTCACGCTGCCATAGCGGGCGCCCAGGCCACTGGCGCGGTCGCGGCGCGCGGCGGCCACGGCGTCCCGGCCGTCCACGCTGGCGGTCATGCCGGCGTAGGACATGAATCGCGTGAGGCGCAGTTCGACCTCGTCGGCCGCCGCGAGGTACGCCAGCAGACCCTCCGGCGTCCCGAGACGGCCGGCATGGCCGGCCAGGGCGTCCACGCCGGCCGCGATGCCTGCCTCGTCGGCGTCCCAGGCTTCGGGCGTGGCGTACAGGGCCTCGATGTCCCAGGTCTGCTCACGGGGAACGTCCTGCCGGCGCGGCAGCTCCTTGATCGATTCAGGGGTCATGCCGGAGGCTAGCACCTCCTCACGGTCCGTTCCGGCGCGGCGGGCTTACAGTGGTCCGGATGAATGGACGGACCCCCGCATGACCACCCCCGCGACCCCCACCGCCCCGTCCGGCCTTGAGGGCCTGGGCGCCATGCTGCGCCTCCCGCACGCCGCCGGACTGGCCCTGAGCGTCTTTCTGCTGGGCTTCGGACTGTCGCTGGCCGTCCCGTACCTCGCGCTGTACGCCGTGAACCGCGCCGGCATGACCCCGCTGCAACTCGGGGTGTTCCTGACCGTGAACGCCGTGTCGGCCGTGCTGGTCGCCACGCTGCTGGGCCGCTGGAGCGACCGGCTGCCCAACCGCAAACCCATCCTGCTGCTCACCCTGGCCGCCGGGACCGCCGCGTACGCCCTGATCGCCGTCACCCCGAACTTCGCGGGCCTGCTGCTGATCGGGTCGCTGCTGCTGTCACTGGGCGCCGCCGCGTTCCCGCAGGTGTTCTCGTTCGCGCGGGCCAGCCTGAACGGCACGCCGGGCGAACTGGCCGAACGCGCCATGACCCTGCTGCGCAGCGTGTTCAGCCTGTCATGGGTGGTCGGCCCCGGTCTGGGCGCTGCGCTGCTGGGCGAGGACCGCTACCACGCCGTCTTCCTGGCGGCCGCCGCCTGCTTCGCCCTGGCCGCCGCGCCCCTGATCCGCGTGCCGGGCCGCCGCCCGCAACCCCCCCCCGGCTCGGCGCCGGTCGCCGCGCCGCCCGCCGTTCCGCGCACCCTGATCGCCTGGGGCGCCGCCGCGTTCGTGCTGTACGGCATGAGCATGCACATGGGCATGGCGATGTTCCCGCTGTTCGTCACCAAGACCCTGGGCGGCACGGCCGGCGAGGTGGGCCTGCTTGTCGGGCTGTGCGCCCTGCTGGAAATCCCGGTCATGCTGGCGCTGGTCACGTGGCGCCGCCTGCCGGGCGTACCGGTCCTGATCGCCGCCGGGATGGGCCTGTTCGTCCTGCACTTCGCGCTGGTCGTGCTGGCCGGCGGGATGGCCGCCCTGATCGCCGCGCAGGTCGTGCGGGCCGTCGTCCTGGCGATCCTGGCGGGCCTGGGCATGACGTACTTCCAGACCCTGATGCCCGGCCGCTTCGGGGCCGCCACCACCCTGTACGCGAACACGTCCTCCGTCGGCGCGATGCTCAGCGGCATCACGTCCGGCGCGGTCGCGCAGGCCTTCGGGTACCGCAGCGTGTTCCTCGTGTGCGCCGCCCTGTCCCTGGTCGCCTGGGGCGTGATGACCCTCAACAACCGCCGCCCCGCCCGCAGCCTGCCCGCCTGAAACGCACCCGGATGAAATGGTTTGCAGAGCCGTTCCATCTGGGAGGTACCGGGCCGCGTGGGAATCCTCCACGCGGCCCGGCTGCTGTCAATCTGTTCAGCTCTTGCGGCAGCCGTCCGCGATGCTGGCGGCCAGTGCCCCGACATCCTGGCCGTTGCGCACGGCATTGATGAAGGCGCTGCCGACGACCACGCCGTCCGCGACCCGCGCGACCTGCTGGGCGGTCTGGGCGTCGTTCACGCCGAAACCCACGGCGACCGGCACTTGGGCGTACTGGCGGGCCAGGGCCAGCATGGCGGGCACCTCGCCCAGCGCGGAGCCCTCGCGGGCGCCGGTCACGCCGGTCACGCTGACGGCGTACAGGAAGCCCGTGCAGGCCTCCGAGACGAGTTTCACGCGTTCCGGGGTGCTGGTCGGGGCGATCAGGAAGGTCACGGCGATGCCGTGCTCGGCGGCCAGGTCCGCGATCTCCAGGTCCTGGTCGGGCGGCAGGTCCGGCAGGATCAGGCCGTCCACGCCGGCTTCCTGGGCCAGTCGCATGAATTCGCGCGGCCCGACGGCGTAGATGGGGTTCACGTAGGTCATGATCACGATGGGCGTGTCGTGCCGGGCGCGCAGGTCCCGGACCAGCCGCAGGGTGTGGCGGGTGCTGGTGCCGCCGCCCAGCGCCTGCTCGCTGGCCCGCTGGGTGGTGGGGCCGTCGCCCAGGGGGGCGCTGTAGGGAATGCCGACCTCGAGGATGTCGGCGCGTTCCAGCAGAGCGTCCGCGACGGCGGGGAACCCTTCGGCGGTGGGGTAGCCGGCGGTCATGAAGGGAATGAAGGCGGCGCGGCCCTGCTGCGCGGCGCGGGCGAAGGCGGCGTGCAGGCGCGCGGCGCCGGGCGTGGTGGGGGGGGTGGGGGCGCTCATGCCTGGACCTCCGGGCGGGCGTGCAGGGTGCCGGGCGCGCTGCTCTGAGCGGCGGGCAGGGACAGCAGGCGCATGACCTCGGCCACGTCCTTGTCGCCGCGGCCCGAGAGGTTCACGACGATCGTCTGGTCGGGGCGCATGGTCCGCGCGAGTTCCACGGCGTGGTGCAGGGCGTGCGCGGTTTCCAGCGCCGGGATGATGCCTTCCAGGCGGGTGCAGAGTTGCAGGGCGTCCATGGCCTGCGCGTCCGTGACGGGCACGTACTCGGCGACGCCCGTCTCGGAGTACAGGCAGTGTTCGGGGCCGATGCCGGGGTAGTCCAGGCCGGCGCTGATGGAGTGCGGCGGGACGATCTGGCCCTCGTCGTCGTTCAGCAGGTACATCATGGCGCCGTGCAGGACACCCACGCGGCCGCCCGCGACGCTCGCGGCGTGCCGGCCGGAGTCCACGCCCTCACCGGCGGCCTCGGTGCCGATCAGTCGGGGACGCTCGCCGTCCGGGAGGTACGCGAACGGCGCGAAGATGCCGATGGCGTTGCTGCCGCCGCCCACGCAGGCGACGATGGCGTCCGGGACGGGGCGGCCCTCCAGCGCCTGGTGCTGCACCTTGACTTCCTCGCCGATCACGCTCTGGAAGTCGCGGACCATGGCGGGGTACGGGTGCGGCCCGACGACGCTGCCCAGGATGTAGAAGGTGTCGCGGACGTTCGTGACCCAGTCGCGGATGGCCTCGTTGGTGGCGTCTTTCAGGGTGCTGGTGCCGCTGGTGACCTCGCGGACCTCGGCGCCCAGGAGTTTCATGCGGAACACGTTCAGTTCCTGGCGGCGGATGTCCTCGGCGCCCATGTACACCACGCAGTCCAGGCCCAGCAGGGCGGCGGCGGTGGCGCTGGCGACGCCGTGCTGGCCGGCGCCGGTCTCGGCGACGACGCGCTGCTTGCCCATGCGTTTGGCGAGCAGGGCCTGCGCGAGGCAGTTGTTGATCTTGTGGGCGCCGGTGTAGTTCTGGTCCTCGCGCTTGAGGTAGATCTTCGCGCCGCCGGCGTGGGCGGTGAGGCGCTCGGCGAGGTACAGCCCGCTGGGCCGGCCCACGAAGTCGCGCAGCAGCCGGTCGAGTTCGTTCAGGTACTCGGGGTCCACCTTGGCGGCGGCGTAGGCGCGTTCGAGTTCGTCGAGGGCGGGAATGAGCGTTTCGGGCACGTACCGTCCGCCGAAGCGGCCGAAGCGGCCACGTCCGTCGGGTTGCGGGTAGGTGGGGAGTGTCAGGGACATGGGTGCAGGGTAGAACTGCCGCTCCGAACGGCCGTTAGGCAAACTTAGACAACTCGTCTAAGTTCGGGCGTTCCGGCCCGTTTCCGTCTGACAGGCCCGGACACCCCGCCCGCACCGTGAGAAGGGCTGCTATTCGCCCGCTGGCAGGGCCGGCGCTCCTTCCAGTGCCGCGCGCCACAGCGGTAGCAGATCGGCCGCCTCCACCTCGTCCGGGACCGCCCAGCCCAGGCTGCGGGCCAGCTGCGCCCGCACCCGCCCCGCGCTCTCCCCTGCCTCGCGCAGCGCCGACACGGGCGGCGCGCCCCCGCGCTTGGCCAGCCGCTCGCCCCGGTAATCGGTCATCAGCGGCACATGCAGGTAGCGGGGCGTCGGGAAGCCCAGCGCCGCCTGCAACGCCACCTGCCGGGGCGTGGCGGCCCACAGGTCCGCGCCGCGCAGCACGTCGGTCACGCTGGCCGCCGAGTCGTCCACCACCACCGCCAGGTGGTAGGCGTACACGCCGTCGTTGCGGCGCAGCACCACGTCGCCCACCTGCATTCTCAGGTCCTGGCAGAGCGTCTGCCCGGTCAGCCGGTCCCGGGCGCACACCCGCGCGTCCGGCACGCGCCAGCGCAGCGCCGCCGGCCGCTCCGGGTGCCGCGCGCCGGGGTCACGGCATGTGCCGGGGTACACCGGTTCCGCCCCGTGCGGCGCCCCGGCGCTGTCCTGCACGGCGGCCAGCACCTCGCGCCGGGTGCAGGTACAGGGATAGGTGTCCAGGCGCGCGGCAGCCTCGCGGTACAGATCCAGCCGCCGCGACTGAACGACCTCCTCGTCCCAGTCCAGGCCCAGCCATTCCAGGTCGCGGCGGATCAGGTCGTACGCCCAGGGACGCACGCGCCCGGTGTCCAGGTCCTCGAAGCGCAGCAGGTGCCGCCCGCCGGGCGCGCGCGAGTGCAGCCACGCCAGCAGCGCCGTACGGGCGTTGCCCAGGTGCATGGCCCCGGTGGGGCTCGGCGCGTAGCGGCCCACCACTCCAGCTGTCTGCGGGTTTGCGCACGCCGTTTCCATTCCGGCCTCTGTTCTAGCGCAGGTCGTCCCACACGGCCAGCACGACCGACACGATCAGGGTCGCCAGCGCCAGAAAGGTCACGAGGCGCCCCAGCGGGTCCGCGAGGTGCAGCGCGTTCGCCTGCGGGTTCCAGCCGCCCAGCAGCTGCCACCAGTCGTGCGTGTCCGGGTCGCCCGTGATCAGGTCCAGCTGCCGCAGCGGCGCGTCCCGGATGTACGCCGCCACGCCCGCCGCGAAGCGGTCACCGCGCCACAGGAACGCGGCGGCGCAGGCCAGCGGGACGGCCACCTGCGCCGCGCTGCCGCCCAGCAGCGTCAGCGTCTCGCCGGCCGGGATCAGCAGGACGTGCCCGGCCTCGTGGAACACCAGGTTCACGCCACCCAGCAGGTCGCCGCGCAGCGGGTTCAGGATACCCGGCACGGTCAGCCACAGCGCCAGCAGCAGCCCGGCGGCCCGCCCCCAGCGCGCGGGTGCAGTCACGTTCAGGCGCGTTCTCGCAGCCAGCGCAGCAGCAGGTCCTCCACGAGTTCGCTGACACTCTCGCCACCCTCCGCCTTCACCTGCCGCCACACGGCCCGCACGGTCTCCTTGCGCACGTACACCGCCTCGACCCGTTCGGCCGTCTCGCCCTTCTGGCGGCCGTCGGGTTCCGGCGTGACCTTGAGCGGACGGTCCCGCTTGCCGCCCTTGCCCTTGCCGCCCCCGCGTCCCTTCCCGGTCCGCTCCTGCAGGTAATCGAAGCGTCCCACGTCAGCGCCCCCCGCGCGGACCGGTCACAGGACCTCGCCCGCCAGGGCCAGGATGTCATTCCAGGCGGCCTCGGCACGCGGGTCACGCACGTCGCCCGCCAGGATGCCCAGCTCGGCGGCCTTCTGGTACGCCGCGTAGTGCCGGACCACGGCGTTGCAGACCGTCACGCCGTCCTCGCGCAGGTCCTCGCGGGCCTCGTCGGCGGCGCGGCCCACCGGAGGCACGCGCGTCAGGACCACGCGGGTCTTGCGGGCCGCGTCCTCGCCGGACAGGAAGTCCAGCAGTTCACGGGTGGCCTCGAGTTCCAGCGTGGACACGCCGCTGGGCACCAGGATCAGGTCGGTGCGTTCCGCGAGTTGCCGCAGGTCACGGCGGCGCGGGCGGCCCTCGGTGTCCAGGATGATCAGGTCGAACGCAGAGAGCCGTTTGGGTTTCACGTCGTCGGCGGCCATCACCTGAAACGGCAGCCCGCCCGTCCGGGCGGCCCAGCGCAGGGAACTGCCGACCCGGCCGTCCTCGTCGATCAGCAGGACCGACCGGCCCGCCGCGTGCGCCGCCCCGGCGAGATGCACAGCCAGGGTGCTCTTGCCCACGCCTCCCTTCTCGGATGTGATGGCCACCACCTTTGTCATGCGTCCGAGCGTAGCAGACACCCCAGCCGGGCCGTGTCAGGCGGGTGCCGACCGGGGCGGCAGCGGTGCATGCTGGGATGATGATCACGCCTGAACAGCTCAACGAGATGGAACGCGCCGGGGTGTACTGGACCGCCCGCGCCCTTCAGGAGCAGGGCAGCCGCTTCTACCGCGCGCTGGGGGCGGCGCTGGAGGCCGCCGACGCCACCAACCGCCGCCTGATCTACCGGACCTGGCCGGACGCCCTGTGGGACTTCTACCGGCGTGGGCAGCAGCTGGCCGCGCAGGAGGCCGGGCCGGAAGGCGAATAGGGAGGGCGGCACACCCCCTGTGGCCGGCCGCCCGTACACTGCCGGGCATGACCCACCCGGACGTACCCGCCCCCACCGCCCCACGCCCCACGCTGCTGGCCGTGTTCGCCCACCCGGACGACGAGGCCTTCAGCGTGGGCGGTACCCTGACCCACTACGCCCACCTGGGCGTGAACGTGGTTCTGGCCTGCGCCACGCGCGGCGAGGCCGGCAAGATCACGGTGCCCGGCATGACCGTGGACGACCTGGGCGCGCAGCGAGAACAGGAACTGCGCGAGGCCTGCCGCGCGCTGGAAATCCCGGACCCCGTGTTCCTGGACTACCACGATTCCGGCCGGTACGAACGCACCCGCCACGACGATCCGAAGGCCATGATGAACGTGAACCCGCTGGACGTGGAGGTCCGGTTGCGTGACCTGATCGCGCGGGTGCAGCCGCAGGTGCTGCTGACCTTTGATCCGCACGGCGGGTACGGGCATGTGGATCACCTGCAGATTCACCGGGCGACGAGCGCCGCCTTCTTCAGCACCGGGAACCTGCCGTACGGCGGCCCGCAGCGGCTGTTCTTCACGGCCATGAGCGTCGAGTCGGCGGCCGGGATCGCGCGGATGGGACAGGACCTCGACCCGCTGGTGTACGGCGTGTCGGAGGGCACCTTCGCAGTCAGCATGGACGTGTCGGCGTACGCGCAGAACAAGCGCGCGGCGCTGGCGGCCCACGGCACGCAGATGGGCGCCGAGAGCCTGCTGGGCCGCATGACCCCCGAGGAACGGCAGGCCATGGAGGACCGCCTGAACCACGAGCATTTCAGTCTGGGTGGCACGCGCGCCCCGGTGCGCTCCTACCCGCTGCGCGGTCTGTTCGACGGTCTGGAAGGGTTCTCGGCCCTCGACGCCTGACAGGGATGTGCGACCGGTGGGGCAACGCAACCGGAGCAGGGGGGCCGCGCCCCATCACAGGGTGCCTAGGGGAAGCCGCGATGCATGAACAGAGGACGCGGACCCTTGCCAGACCGTCAGGCCGGGGTCAGCGGTAAGCGTTAAGAAGTTCACAAGGAGAGTCCCATCCACTCTCTCCGACCCCGTGTTTAGCGATTGCGACTTTGGGGGCATAGACAACGCCAGAATTCCGTATACTCTGTTCAAGCAAACCTACTTTTCATCTCTGGAGGAACACCCATGAAGAAGATCCTGACCATTGCCCTTGCCCTGAGCGCCAGCGTCGCCAGCGCCCAGTCCGTCCGTGTCGGCCTCGCCTACGACGCCGGCGGTAAATTCGACAAGAGCTTCAACCAGAGCGCCTACGAGGGCAGCCAGCGCGCCGTCAAGGCCCTGGGCATCCAGGCCAAGGACTTTGAACCCAGCGACCCCAGCCAGTCCGTGCAGGGCATCCGCTCCTTCGCCAACGAGGGCTTCGACCTGACCATCGGCGTGGGCTTCGCCAACAACGCCAGCATCAGCCAGGTCGCCAAGGAGAACCCCGACCTCGCCTTCGGCCTGATCGACGACATCTCCCCCGAGAAGAACGTCGCCAGCCTGGTCTTCCAGGAAGAGCAGGGCAGCTACCTCGTCGGCTACCTCGCCGCGCTGAACTCCTCGACCGGCGTTCTGGGCTTCGTGGGCGGCATGGACATCCCCCTGATCCACAAGTTCGAGGCGGGCTACACGGCCGGCGCCAAGGCCGCCAACCCCAAGGTGAAGGTCATCGCGCAGTACGTCGGCACCACCCCTGACGCCTGGAACAACCCCGGCAAGGCCAAGGAAATCGCCGGCAGCATGCGCTCCAAGGGCGCCGACATCATCTTCGCGGCCGCCGGCGGCAGCGGCAACGGCGTGATCGACTACATCAAGCAGACCCAGTGCCTCAAGGCCGGCAACCTGCCCAGCGGCGTGAAGTTCAACACGAACAACTTCGCCAAGGTCGCCAAGAGCGCCGCCTACACCAAGGCCTGCGCCGGCAACACCCGCCCCATGTTCTTTATCGGCGTGGACAGCAACCAGAACTACCTGGGCGACTTCGACAAGAACCCCGCCACCATGAACCACGGCCTGACCAGCATGCTCAAGCGCGTCGACAACGCCGTCTACGCCCTGATCAAGGACGTCAAGGAGAACAAGTTCAAGGCTGGCGAGCGTCGCTTCGGCCTGAAGGAAGGCGGCGTGGGCTACGCCGTCGACCAGTACAACAAGAACCTGATCAGCAGCGCGCAGGTGCAGAAGGTCGAGGCCGTCAAGGCCAAGATCATCAGCGGCGCCATCAAGGTTCCCACCAAGTAATCGACTGACACACGCGGGCGGCCTCCTCCGGGAAGGCCGCCCTTCTTCTGGCGTCACTGCACCACTGCACCACAAAGAGGCGCGGTCCAGAGGGAATTTCCCTGGACCGCGCCTCTTTATGAACGATGGAATCTGAACGGCGGGCGCCGCTCAGCGGTTGGTGCCGCTTCCCGTGGCCCGCAGGGGCTGGCCCGTCTCGTCGACGACGTTGACGGTGCTGAAGCTGCCGGGCACGCGCACGATGGCCCAGGGGCTGGTGATGGCCTGCGTGGTGAACGATCCGGCGGCCGGAGCCTTGACCTGCACGGCGACGGTCAGGGTGCCGCCGCTGACGCTGGCGCCCGTGACCTTCACGCTGTAACCGCCGGTGGCGCGCTGGCCCAGGAACACGCCCACCAGGGTCGAGCCGTTCAGCGCGGCGGGGGTGGGAGCGCCGGTCTGGCGGCCGTAGGCGGCGGCGTACAGGGCGCGGGCCTCGGCGTCGGTGCGGGCGGTCTGGACACTCAGGCTAGTGACGGTGGCCTGAGATCCGGCGGCGATCTCGGTGAAGGTCACGGCGGCTCCTGGGAGGCTCACGGCAGGGGGGGTGCCGCTGCCGGGCAGGGTCGGGCGGGCGGGGGTGCCGGGTGTGGGGGTCGCGGCGGTCTGGGTGGTGACGTTCGGCAGGACGTACAGGCCGGTGCGCTGGTACTCGCCGGGGGCGGGTTCCACGGTCAGGGGCGCGTCGGGGATGCTGGCGCTGTCCAGCACACCCACGGCCAGCGGTCCCTGGCCCAGCAGGGCGCCGCCCAGCGCGGTCGCCTCGGCGCTGCTGAGCTGCCCGGCGCCGCTCAGGCCGTCGCTGCGGGTGCCGGTCACGACGCCGCTGGTGCCGTTCAGTTTCGTCCAGGTCTGCCCGTCCGTGAAGTACACGGCGCTCAGGGTCGCGCCGGGCAGCGGGGTGACGTTGAAGGTGCCGTCGGTGCGGCGCGTGACGCTGAGTTTCTGGGTGGTGGCGGTGGTGGGCGCGCGGTAGGTGGCCTTGCCGTTCACGCTGAGGGTGCCGTCCAGGGCCAGCGGGTCGTTCACCTGGGCGCGCAGGTCGGCGGTGGCCGCGCCGAGTTTCACGCTGCTCTGGGTGCTGCCCTGCCCCAGGGTGCCGTACACCCACACGATGCGTTCCTGGGTGCCGCCGTACAGCAGCGCCTCGTGGACGCGCAGGTTGCCGGGGGCGGTCATGGTGCAGGCACTCAGGAGGCTGACGCCGAGCAGCGCGGCAGCGGGTAGCGTCTTGCGGGGGGTACGGGTCATGCTGCCCAGCTTAGGCAGCGGGCCTGACGCTCAACTGAAGGCCACCTTTACCAAAAGCACACCAAGTCACAAAGGCACACCAAGCGGGGCAGGTCCGGCTGGTCAGCGGGCGGAACTGGCGGGTTCGGCAACGGCCTCCGCGCTGGCGTGGGCGGGGCCGAGCAGTTCGCGGGCGTGCCGCAGCGCCGCCTCGCTGGTGTTGCCGCTGAGCATCCGGGCGATCTCGTGCAGGCGCTCTTCCGGGGGCAGCAGGCGCACGCGGCTGACGGTGCGGCCGTCCTCGACGCTCTTCTCGACCTTGTAGTGGTGGTCGGCCTGCGCGGCGATCTGCGCGAGGTGCGTGACCACGAACACCTGCCGGGCCTGCGCGAGGTGCCGCAGCTGCGCCGCGACCGCCAGGGCCGCGCCGCCGCCGATGCCGGCGTCCACCTCGTCGAACACCACCGCGGGCGTGTCGGCGCCCAGCACGGTGCTGATGGCCAGCATGACGCGCGACAGTTCGCCGCCCGAGGCGACGTCCGCCAGCGGCGCGAGGTCCTCGCCGGGGTTGGCGGTGAAGTGCAGCGTCACGTCGCTCAGGCCGTGCGCGCTGGGCTCGTTCAGGGCGTGCAGGCGGAATTCCAGCCGGGCGTGCGGCATGCCCAGCTGCCGGATGACGGCCACCAGTTCGGCGGCCAGCGGCGCGGCGCGGTCCCGGCGGGCGGTATCGAGGGCTGCCCCGGCGCGCAGCAGCTCGGCGTGCAGGGCCGCCACGTCGGCGTCCAGGGTGCCGGCGTCCTGCTCGTCGCGAGTCAGGGCGGCGAGTTCCTGCTCGACCTGCGCCTGGAAGCTCAGCACGTCGTCCAGGGTGGGGCCGTACTTGGCGCGCAGTTTGCCCAGCGCGCCCAGGCGGGCCTCGACCCGCGCGAGTTCCTCGGGGTCCGGCGCCTGGTCCTCGGCGACGGCGCGCAGTTCGCCCACGACGGCCTGCACGCTGTCGAGCGCCTCGCGCAGCTCGCGTTGCAGTTGCGCGGTCGTGTCGTCGTAGCGGGCGCTGACGTTCAGGGACCGCACGGCCTCGGCCAGGAAGCCCAGGGCGTTCTCGTCGCCGTCGCTGAGCAGCGTGATCGCCCCGGCAGCGCCCTGCGCGATGCTTTCCAGGTTCGCCAGCCGGTTCAGGTCGGCCTGGAGGGGTTCCTCCTCGCCGGGGACGGGGTTCACGTCGCTGATCTCGGTCGCCTGGAACTGCAGCAGGTCGAGTTGCCGGGCGCGTTCGCGCTCGCTGGCGCGCAGCGCCTCCAGGCGGGCGCGGGCGTCGGCCCAGGCGCGGTGCGCGGCCGCGTACGCACCGAGTTCGGCCGGCAGTTGCCGGTCGAGCAGGGCGCGCTGGTTGGCAGGGCCGAGCAGGCTGACGGCGCTGTGCTGCCAGTGGATGGTCAGGCGCCGCTGCGCCCAGTCCTGCAACTCGCGCAGCGCGACGACCTCGCCGTCCAGCCGGGCGGTGCTGCGGCCCTGGCTGGTCACGCGGCGGCTGGCGACGTCGTCCGCCCAGAAGCCCGTGACGAGCAGGTCGTCCTCGCCCGTGCGGATCAGGTCGGTGTTGCTGCGCGAGCCGAGCAGCAGACCCAGGGCGTCCACGATGATGCTCTTGCCGGCGCCGGTCTCGCCGGTGAAGACGCTCAGGCCGTCACGGAAGCTCAGGTCCAGCGTGCGGATGGTGGCGAGGTTGCGGACCTCCAGGCGGCTCAGGGACGGTCCCGGCGCGGTCGGCGGTTCGTTCTGGGGGGTGGTCTCGTCGCGCGAGCGGGCCTTTCGGGTCACGCTCCCGAGTCTAATGCCTGGGCGGGGGCGGCGATTGGGGCGCAGGTGGGTCTTGCCGGTCTGTGGGGGCGGCGCGGCAGGCGCGAACATGAAACTCCCATTACATTGCGCCCATCCTGGCCTGAGCGGGCCGGGCCAGAATGACGGCATCGTTCACCCCGGACGGTCGGGAGCCGGCCTTCCGGCACGCGGGTGAGCACCAAAGGAGCGCAACATGACGAGCGATACGACCGGCGGCGTGAGCAAACGCAGCCTGCTGATGCTGGGGGGCCTCGCCGCCCTGGCCTTGAACAAGGACACCCGCCGCGCCCTGGTCACGGGCAGCCGTGACGTCTGGAGCGGCGCGCAGCACACCCTTCAGGACACCGTGAAACCCACCCTGGCGCACTCGCTGGCGCAGGCGCAGGAACGGTCGCAGGAGCTGGCCCTGGAAGCCGCCCGCCGGGGCCAGAGCGCCGCGAGCCTGATCCGTGAGGAAGGTGTGCCGCGCGCCACCAGCCTGCTGAGCAGCGTGCTGGACGAGGTCGCGGCCGTGGCCGGCGGGCTGGCGGGCACGGCCGGGGAACTGGCGGGCACCGCGCAGGAACGTGCCGGGACGCTGGCCGGCACCCTGGCGGACACGACCCAGACCGTGACCCGGCAGGGCCGGCAGCAGGCAGGCCGCCTGCTGAGCGCCGCGCAGCACAGCGCCGGCGACACCCTGGCAGACGCACGCGGCGCCGGCAAGGAGCTGCTGGCGACCGTGCAGGACCGGGTCGGCAGCACCCTGCACGAGGTTGCGGACGGCGCGCAGACCCGTCAGCGCCGCATGGAGCGCACGCTGAAGCAGGCGCGCCGTGACGCGGAACGCGAACTGCGGGCCGGACAGCGGACCCTGAACCCCGCGAAGCTCCAGAAGGCCATTGACCGGAAGGTCGCGCCGCTCCAGAAGGAACTGGCCCGCGAACTGAAGGTGCTGGAGAAGCAGGCGCGTCGGGCGCGCCGTGACGACCGCAGCGGCGGTTCGGCCGGCGCCCTGGTGACTCTGGCGCTGGTCGGGACGGGCGCGGTCGTGCTGGCCCGCGTGCCGGCCGCCCGGCAAGGCATCCTGAGTGCCGTGGAGGGCGTGAACCCGGAGGCGGCGCAGGCGCTGCGTCAGGCGGGCCGCAACGCCCGTAACCTGATCGGCAGCGCGTGGCTGGAGCGCATCGAGGAGCATCAGGCGACGCCGGCGCCCGGCGCGGCGAAGTCCACGCAGGCGGCGACGACGGGCGCCTCGGCGTACGGCGCGGTGGCCCCGGACGCTCCGGCAGCGGCGCGCACGAAGGCCGAGGAATCCGGCGGCAGCGAGGGCGCGGCGCGCAAGGACACTCCGACCAACTGATTGGCGCGGTATGAGCGGGCGGGGAGGCGATGACGCTTCCCCGCCCGTCTTGTGTGGGTAATACGGATTCCAATTGAATGGGCTGCAAAGCCCGCTGGGTCCGAGCGAAGCGACTCGCAGAGCTGCTCCGCAGAGTGGGAGCAAGACGGGTTCCGAAAGTGGAGTCGGCAATCCGGTGAAGTTCCGGATTGTTGCCGAAACAAACGGAATCCGTATGGGTCCTGGCAGGTGCATGGTGCGGGGCCGCGTTTCGTAATGCGCTGGTAAGTGGGCGGCGCATGCTGGTGGCAGGAAACAGGTGTCCGGCAGCCAGGGACGTTTGTGTGTGTTGTCCCCAAAAGCGTGACACCACAAAGCTTTGACTGGAACCGTTTCCCAGGCGAAGATTTCAGGGTAAGAAAACACACGAAGTCCGGCTTTTGCGTCATCCCAGCCGGTTCCGCCTTTCCGCACACGGAGGAACGCCCATGAGCCTGACCGCCAGCGCACCCCTTGCCGACCTCGGCATCAAGACCGCCACCATTCACCTGAACCCCGGCGTGGACGACCTGTACGCCCACGCCACCCGCCTGGGTGAGGGTGTGCAGGCCGCCTGCGGTCCCCTGACCGTCCGCACCAACAAGACCGGCCGCAGCCCGAAAGACCGCTTCATCGTCGAGGACGACCTGACCCGCGACAAGGTCTGGTGGGGTGGCTTCAACACACCCATCAGCGGCGCGGTGTTCGACCGCCTGCTCGACAAGATGACCCGCTACGCCGAGGGGAAGGAACTGTTCGTGCAGCAGGTGTACGCCGGCACGGACCCCCGCTACCGCATCGGGTGCCGCATGGTCACCGAGATGGCGTACCACTCGCTGTTCATCCACAACATGTTCGTGCGCCCCACCCCGGCTGAACTGGCCGACTTCCACGAGGACTGGACGGTGCTGAACATCCCGTCGTTCCGCGCCGACCCCACCCTGGACGGCGTGCGCAGCGACACGTTCATCATCATGAACTTCACGCGCCGCATGATCATCGCGGGCGGCACGCAGTACGCCGGCGAGAACAAGAAGGGCATCTTCGGCGTGCTGAACTTCCTGCTGCCGGACCAGGGCGTCATGCCCATGCACTGCTCGGCGAACGTGGGTGACGACGGCGACGTGGCCCTGTTCTTCGGCCTGAGCGGCACCGGCAAGACCACCCTGAGCGCCGACCCCAGCCGCCACCTGATCGGCGACGACGAGCACGGCTGGACCGACAGCGGCATCTTCAACTTCGAGGGCGGCTGCTACGCCAAGGTCATCAAACTGAACCCCGAGGCCGAACCCGACATCTACCGCACCACCCGCACCTACGGCACCGTGCTGGAAAACGTGGTCCTGGACGCGGGCGGCCAGCCGGACCTGAACGACGGCAGCCTGACCGAGAACACCCGCAGCGCCTACCCGATCAGCCAGATTCCGAACGTGCAGCCCGGCAGCCTGGGCGGCCACCCCCGCAACGTGGTGTTCCTGACTGCCGACGCCTTCGGGGTGCTGCCGCCCATCAGCCGCCTGAGCGCCGAGCAGACCATGTACCAGTTCATCAGCGGCTTCACCGCCAAGATTCCGGGCACCGAGGACGGCGTGACCGAACCCAGCCCCACCTTCAGCACCTGCTTCGGCGCGCCGTTCATGCCCCGCCACCCCGGCGAGTACGCCCGCCTGCTGGCGCAGAAGGTGCAGGACAGCGGCGCGCGCGTGTGGCTGGTGAACACCGGCTGGACCGGCGGCATGTACGGCACGGGCCAGCGCATGAGCATCGCGCACACCCGCCGCCTGATCCACGCGGCCCTGAGCGGCGAACTGGACGGCGCGACCTTCGAACGCGAACCGCACTTCGGGCTGGAGATCCCCACCGACGTGCAGGGCATCCCGGCGGGCGTCCTGAACCCCCGCGATGCCTGGGCCGACCCGCAGGCATACGACGAGACGGCCCGCAAACTCGCCCGGATGTTCCGCGAGAACTTCCGCCGCTTCGAGGACGGCGTGGACCCGGCCGTGACCGCCAGCATGCCCGACCCCGACGCCGCCCCGCAGGGCTGAACCTGCCCACCGAAGAAGGCCCCCAGCTTGATCGGCTGGGGGCCTCTTTCCGTGCAGGATGAAGGGGATTATTCCTTGACGCCGCCGGACACGGTGCCGCCCACGAAGTAGTTCTGGAAGCCGTAGAACAGCGCGATGATCGGCAGCGCGCCCAGGGTGCTGGCGGCGGCGAACACGCCCCACTTGGTGCTGAACTGCCCGGTCGTGAACGAGCGCAGCATCACGCCGACCGTCCACTGTTCCACGCCGGTCAGCAGGACGTTCGCCAGGATGAACTCGGCGTACGTGCCGATGAACTGGTTCAGGAAGATGAACACCATGATCCCGCCGGACAGCGGCAGCACGACCTTCACGAAGGTCTGCCAGCGGGTCGCGCCGTCCACCATGGCGGCTTCCTCCAGCGATTCGGGCAGGCTTTCCACGTAGCCCTTGAAGATCCAGGTGTTGAAGGCGATGGCGCCGCCCGAGTACGCCAGGATCAGGCCCGTGAAGGTGTTGCCCAGGCCCAGGTCCGTCAGGAGTTTGTACACGGCGACGAGCGCCAGGAACACCGGGAACATCTGGATGAAGATGAAGAACAGCAGCATCTGGAAGCGGCCGGGGAAACGCAGCCGCGCCATGGCGTACCCGGCGGTGGTGGACAGCAGGATCGCCAGGATGCCGGTCACGCCGGACACGAACAGGGTGTTGCGGACCGACAGCAGGAACTTGCTCTCGTTGCTGAAGCCCGTGAACTGCGCGGGCGTCATGAACAGCACCAGCGCGGCCAGTGCGGCGATCACGACGCGCAGCGCCCAGGTGCGGGTGCGTTGCAGGCCCACGCTGTCACGGCCGAAACGGCCGACCAGCATCAGCAGCAGCAGCGTGGCGAGGGACGCGCCGCCCACGCCGGCCAGCAGCAGTTGCCAGCCGGGAATGGTGACGCCCTCGAACAGCTTGGCGAAGTTCTCGGTGCTCAGGACGTCCAGGCGGGGCATCAGGCCGCTGCGGTACAGGATGTTGGGGTTCTCGAAGTCCGGGAAGGCGAACAGGCTGTTGCGCGGGTCGAAGGCGGCAATCAGCACGTACAGCAGCGGGTACACGGCGACCAGCACGACCAGGATCAGGAACAGGTGCGTGAGCTGGTCGCCCAGCACGGCGGCGTAACTGATGCGGCGGCCCGTGCGGGCCATGCCGATCCGCTGGCCCAGCAGGCTGGTCAGGGCCAGCACGCCGCTGGCGGCCAGCAGGAACAGCAGGAAGCGCACCCAGCCGCGTTCCACGAAGTAGATCGAGAAGCTCTTCTGGCGGCCCTGCATGTTCTGCACGAGGGCCTGCCCCAGCACGATCAGGGCGATGACCAGGGCGGCCGTGACCAGCCAGGGCAGCGCGCGGCGCAGCAGGCTGGGTTCACGGTGGACGTACCCGCCGGGCGGCAGGTCGCTGGGGGTCTTGGGTGCGGCGGTCACTTGCGGGCCTCCTCGAACACGCCGGCCGCGCGGAAGTTCACGAGGCTGATGGCGAGGGTCAGGAAGAAGATGATCAGGGCGATGGCGCTGGCCAGCGCGAAGTTCTGCCCGCCGCTGGATACGAACGCGGTGTTGTACCCCCACGACAGCAGGATGTCGGTGCTCTGGGCGGTGCTTTCACGGCCTTCCTGGGCGGGACCGCCCGCCGTGAGCAGGTAGATGATGCCGAAGTTGTTGAAGTTGAACGCGAAGCCGGACAGCAGGATCGGCGTGAACGAGGTGCGCAGCAGCGGCAGCGTGATGTTGGTGATCTGCTGCCAGCGGCTGGCGCCGTCGATCTCGGCCGCCTCGTACAGGTCGTCGTTGATGGTGCTCAGGGCGCTGATGGTGGCGGTCATCATGTACGGGAAGCCCAGCCACAGGTTCACGAGCAGGATGCTGACCTTCGCCCACAGCGGGTCGCCCAGCCACGGCACGGCGGCCACGCCGAGCAGACCCAGCGTCTTGTTCACGATGCCGAACTGCTGGTTGAACAGCGCCACCCACATCTGCACGCTGATCACGGCGGGCACCGCCCACGGCAGGAACAGCAGCGTGCGGTACACGTTGCGGCCCTTCAGGCGCTTGTTGTACAGCAGGATGCCCAGGATCAGGCCGGCGACGGCGTTGATGACGATGGTCGAGAAGGCGAACACCACGGTCCACAGGAACACGGGCCACAGGGCGCGGCTGGCCTTCCCGAAGATCTCCTGGAAGTTGGCGAGGCCCACGTACTCGTAGCGGTTGATGCGGGTGGCGTTCGCGACCTCCACCGTCTCCGGGACGGGCGCGGCGAGCGTGACGGTGTTGCCGCTGATCGCGCGGACCGGCTGGCGGTACGGGACGCTGGCTTCCTCGTCGTACAGGACGATGGTGCCGCCCGCGCAGGTGGGCGCGGCGCACTTGAGGAACTCGGCGAGGTTCTGGCCCTGCTGCTCGGGCAGGGTCACGGTCAGGCGGTCGGCGCTGAGGGTCGCGGCGGTGCGCGAGGCGCTGTCCGGGTTGCCGCTGTTCGCGCCGCTGTAGTTCGTGAAGGCGTAGTTCACGGTCAGCACGACCGGCAGCACCGTGAACGCCAGGATGAACACCAGCGCGGGCAGCAGGTAGAACCAGTTGGTGATCCACGGGAACAGGCGGTAGGTCAGCGGAGTCAGGACCAGCAGGGTCAGCAGCATGAAGATCAGGATGGTGTACGCGGGCGCGCCGGGCAGCACCTGGGCGGTCAGGCCGGACAGCAGCCAGCCGATCAGGAAGCTCACGCCGATCAGGACACTCAGGATCAGCAGGGCCAGGAAGACGCCGCGCGTTCCCTGGGGCGGCACGTTGGTGGGCCGCCGGCGGATGGGGGGGTGCATCGTGTGGGTCATGGGTGGGGAGAACCTCCCTGCGCGTGTGGGCAGGTGGGGCCGCTGACGGAGCGGCGGGCAGAACGTGGAACGGTGGGGCGGACCTGGGTACCGGGCAGCCTACACCCTGGAGCGCCCGGCCGGGCCGACAAAGCCGCTGCCCCGCCCGGCCTCGGGGGCGCGGCGGGGCAGCAGGCGGCGTTACAGGATCACTTGATGTTGCTGTTGATTTCCTGCACGGCCTTGTCGAGGATCTGGCCGTAGTTCTGGCCGGGCTTCTGGACGCTCTGCGCGATGGCGTTGCTCCAGGGGCCCCACACGGCGCCCATTTGCGGGACGTTGGGCATGGGGGTGCCGGCGCTGATGCTCTTGCCGAAGCCCACGACGACCGGGTCGGCCTTCAGTTTGGTGCGGGCGCTGAGGCTGACGGGGATGCGGCCGCCGGCCTTGTTGAAGGCGACCTGCGCGTCGCTGGCGCTGATCTGGCGGGCGAAGGCGGCGGCGGCGGCCTTGTTCTTGCTGTAGGCGTTGAGCATGGTGCCCTGCACGCCCACGAAGGGGCTCCACTTGCCGCTGGCGCCGGGAGGGGTGGGGAAGGTCATGATGCCGTAGTCGATGCCGGCTTTCTTGATGTCGCCCATGTCCCAGGGTCCGGTCAGGAACATGGCGAGGCGGCCGTCCACGAAGGCGCTCTTGGCGGCGCCGCCGTCCACGCCTTCAGGCACGAGGTTGTACTTGTAGCGCAGGTCGTTCAGGAAGGCGCTGGCCTTGTCGGCTCCGGCGTTGGCGAGGCCCACGTCCTTGGTGTTCAGGGTGCCGCCGGTGTTCTTGAAGACGTACCCGCCGTAGGCGCTGACGATGCCGTACTGCATGTAGGCGTTGCTGAGGTCGGCGAGGTAGCCGTACTTGCCGCTGCTGGTGTTCTTCTGCGCGGCGGCCAGGAACGCACTCCAGGTGGTGGGGGCGCTGGGCACGAGTTTCTTGTTGTACACGACGGCGACCGCTTCGGCGAACATGGGGATGCCGAACAGTTTGCCCTGGTAGGTCAGGGCGCTGACGGCGGTCTTGTCGAGGTCGGTCTTGCTGGTGACGTACTTGTCCATCGGCTCGATGACGCCGGCGGCGGCCAGCTGGCCGAGGCGGTCCTGGGGCAGCGTGGTGATCAGGTCGGGGCCCTGGCCCTTGGGGGCGCTCTGGATCAGCTTGTCGGGAATCTGGTCGAAGGGCACGCTGACGATGTTGACGGTGTTACCGGTTTTCGTCTTGTACTGGGCGGCCTGGGTGCGCAGCCACGCGAGTTCGGCGTCGCCGAAGTGCGTCCAGACGGTCAGGGTGGCGGCGCTGGCCTGGCTGATCAGCGCGAGCGAGAGAACGGTCAGTGCTTTTTTCATAGAGCTCCTTGAAGGACGGCGGCCTTGTGAACCGCTTCCAATTGGGGTTGATCCTGTTCCATCGGCGTTCCACGGAAGGAGCCTTCTGGATGTGGCCGATTCGAGCGCTTTCGGCCGAATGAATTCTGATTGCTCGCAAGACAGTATAGGCCCGCGCTGCCCACTTGACAATGCCCCGGCTGCCCAGAAAACGAACGTGTCAGCCGATCAAAAGTATGCTTCGCCACACCGAGTCCAAAAGATGCGAACGGTCAGGACGCAGCTGATGAATCCGGTGATTCCGAAAGGAGATGAGCCACCAGCATACGTCACGCCGGCCCCGGCTGTCACCGCCCCCGATCCGTGGAACGGACCGGCCGGTTCCAGACCGCTTCCTATCACCAGCCGTCCAGTGACGCGGCCCGCAGACAGCCGTCCTTACCGCCCGGTCAGGACCGGCGTATACTCCGCGCATGCCGGCCTCCCCCACTCCAGGCGCAGCCACGGGCCGCACGCGCCTCACGCTGTTCTTCACCATCTTCATCGCCATGCTGGGCCTGAGCGTCCTGTTCCCCATCATCGCGCCGCTGGGCCGCCAGCTGGGCCTGACCGAAACGCAGACCGGCTGGTTCTCCACCGGCTACTCCCTCATGCAGTTCGTGTTCTCCCCCATCTGGGGAAACCGCAGCGAACGCCACGGCCGCAGACCCATCCTGATCCTGGGCCTCGTGGGCTTCTCCATCAGCTTCGGGCTGTTCGGACTGCTGGCCGAACTGGGCCTGCAGGGCGTCCTGAGCGGCACGCTGCTGTTCGCGCTGCTGGTCGCCTCCCGCCTGATCGGCGGCATGCTGTCCAGCGCCACCCTGCCCACCGCGCAGGCCATGATGGCCGACCTGAGCGACAAGAACGACCGCGCCGCCAGCCTCGGCCTGATCGGCGCCGCCTTCGGACTGGGCGTCGTGTTCGGCCCCGCCATCGGCGCGCTCCTGAGCACCATCAGCCTCACCGCGCCCATCTACTTCAGCACCGCCCTGGGCCTGATCACCGCCCTCGTCGCGTGGCGCACCCTGCCCGAAACGCGGCGCCCCGGCACCCCCGAACCCGCCGCCGGCAGCCGCCGCGCCCTGCTGCGCCAGGGAGCCATCCCGCTGTTCCTGACCATCAGCGCCCTGAGCACCCTCGCCAGCGTCGGCATGGAACAGACCATCGGCTTCTACGTCCAGGACACCCTGAACCTCACGCCCGAAGGCGCCGCCCGCACCGTCGGCGGCATGCTGACCATCTTCGGACTGGTCGCCGCACTCGTCCAGGGCGGCGCGATCCGCCCCCTCGCCAAACGCCTCCCCACCACCCCCCTGGTCGCCGCCGGACTGCTGATCATGGCCGCCGGCATGTTCCTGCTGCCCACCGGCCAGAGCTTCTGGCCCATCACCCTCGCCCTGGCCGTCATCGGAATCGGCAGCGCCATCCTGAGCCCCAGCCTCAGCGCCGCCCTGAGCCTCAGCGTCAACGAAGACCAGCAGGGCGCCGTCGCCGGCCTCAACTCCAGCGCCCTCGCCCTCGGCCGCATGACCGGACCCCTGATCGGCACCGGCCTCTACCAGACCGCCGGACACGCCGCCCCCTACCTCCTGAGCGGCGGCGTCCTGACCGCCCTGCTGATCTGGACACTGATCAGCCGGCCGAAGGTCAATGCCAGCTGATGGCTGATGGCTGATGGCTGATGGCTGATGGCTGATGGCTGATGGCTGATGGTCAAGAGCGTGTGCGCGGCCGGGCTGCCCATGTCAAGGCGTCTGTACCTGCACCTGACCTCTCACAACCCACCCTCCCCTCTTTCCGGCGCGTACACTGCCAAGGTGAACGACGCTCCACGCCGACCCTCTGCCCGCCCCGCTTCCGGCTCCCGCCCTTCCCGTGAGGACCGGCCGGGGCCTTTCAATCCCGCGCGGGAGGTGGCGGTGCGGGTGCTGCTGCGCGTCCTGAACGGAGACGCCTTCGCCGCCCCGGCGCTCGACGACGCCCTGCAACAGGCCTGCCTGCCGGGCCGGGACTCGGGACTGGCGACGCACGTCGTGTACGGCACGCTGCGGCACGCGCTGACACTGGACCGCGCCCTGAGTCCCATGCTGAAAGGCGAGACGCACCCGAAGACGCGGGCCGTCCTGATGGCCGGGGCGTTCGAGAAACTGTTCCTGGGCACCGCGCCGCACGCCGTGGCGAGCGAGTACGTGAACCTCGCCCGTGGGGCGCGGCTGGGACCGCCCGGACTGGTGAACGCCGTGCTGCGCCGCGTGACGCTGCCCGACGCGACCGACGAGACCCGCACGGAACTGCCCGGCTGGCTGGCCGACCTGTACCGCGCGGCGTTCGGCGAGCGGGCCGGGGCGGTCATGGCGGACCTGCTGCGCCCGCAACCGCTGTGGCTGAGCCTGTCCGACGCGGGCGTGCGCGCCCTGGAGGAAGAGGGCAGCGTGGTGCATCCCGGCGTGCAGGGCGTGGACCGCGTGGAACTGGACCGCCCGCTGCGCCGCACCGCCGCGTACGAGGACGGGCAGGCACAGCCGATCAACCCGGCCAGTCTGGCCTGCGTGGACGCGCTGGGCGACGTGAGCGGCGTGCGGGTACTGGACCTGGCGGGCGGGGCGGGCGTGAAGGCCGCGATGCTCGCCACGCGCGGCGCGCAGGTCACCAGCGTGGACCTCGTGGCCCGCAAGCACGACGCGGCGCGCGGGAACCTGCGCCGCCTGGGCCTGAAAGCCGAGTTCGTGACGCACGACCTGACCGAACCCCTGACCCTGGAACCGGCGGCCGTGGTGCTGCTGGACGCCCCCTGCACCGGCAGCGGCACCCTGCGCAGCCACCCGGAGATCAAGTTACGCCTCACGCCGGACGCCGTGCAGGAGATGGCGGCGCTTCAGGCGCGGATGCTGCCGAACGCAGCCGCACTCGTGCAGCCCGGCGGGACGCTGGTGTACTCGGTGTGCTCGGTCACCCCGCAGGAAGGGCCGCAGGTCGTGCAGGCCTTCCTGGACGCCCACCCGGACTTCGAGGCGCAGCCCGTACCGGGCGTCGAGGTACCCACCGTCCCGGCGGGACCGGGCGTGCTGACCGTCCCGGACGGCGGCATCGACGGGTTCTTCATCGCGCGAATGGTGCGCCGGGCGTAAGCGGTAGGCAGCGCAGACCGGGGGCCGGGTACGCTGGGGTATGACCCTCCTGCGCCGGTCCGTCCTGCTGAGCCTCCTGACCCTGCTGCCCGGCGGCGCGCACGCGCAGGCCCCGGCGAACTGCGCGCTGGCGAACGCCGTGGACAGCGGCACGTACGCCACCCTGACCATCGGCGCGTGGTCTGAAGCCGCGCAGGACCGGGCCAGTTACGACTGGGCGGAATGCCGCGCCGCCGCGCTGCGCCGCACCCTGACCGGCAACCCGAAGCTCAGCGCCCGGATCGACACGCTGCGAAAGCAGTACCGCGAGCTGCGCGCCATCGAGAGCGAACTGGCGGGCGTGCGCGCCGGTGGCGGCACCCTGTACGCGCACGCCGTTCCCCGGTCCTTCGCGGTGCTGGAAGACCAGATCGCCAGTCTGGCGGCCCTGGCCCACAGTCCCCTCGGCGGGCAGACCGGCGCCCTGTACGCGCGGCAGGTCACGCAGGCCCGCGCAGACCACGCGGCGTACGTCACGGCGCTGCGCCGCTACCGCCCCGGCGCCGACGAGGAGTACGTGCGGTTCGACCCGGCCGGATGGAAGGCCAGCGTGGACCGCTACGAGGCGCTCGGGAAGGCAATCATGGCCACACTGGGCACGCGCGGCGACGCTGCCACCGCCACCGGGTACGCCATCCTGACCAGCCCGGTCTTCAGCGCCGACGGCGACTACTGATACGGACTGCCGTTTGTTTCGCCGACACTCCGGAACTTCACCGCCCCTGCCGGCTCCACGTCCGGAGGGGCGTTTCTCTCCCACTCTGCGGGGCAGCTCTTCGAATCGCATCCGCTCGGACCCGGCGGGCTTTGCAGCCCCTTCAATCGGAGTCCGTATGACCGCCGCCATGAACGGCGCGCCGCCGCAGGTGACTCCACAGGTCACCCTCCAGCGCGGCGGCCCAGAAGGCGGGCGTCTCGCTGACCTGCGCGGCGCTGAGGGTCACGGCCCGTTCGCCGTTCGTCAGCACGGTGAAGGCCTGCGCCGGCCCGAATAGCGGGGACTGCGCCGCCCAGCCCTGCGCGGCCGCCTGCGCCAGCCAGTGCGTGAACGCCGCGCGGATGTCGGTGTCCGGCGGTAGCAGGACGTGCGGCGCTCCCTGCGGTGCCAGCCAGGACACGCCGGGCGGGGCACCCAGGTTCAGGCCCGGCTCTGCGGCCACCTGCCCGGACCGGGGCAGCAGCGGCAGGTCCAGCGTGCTGCCTTCCGCGCCCACCACGAGCAGCAGGGAGTCCTCCCCCACCCGGAACAGGTCCGCCGGGACGCCGAAGCCCACCGCCCCGGTCGGCACGGGCGCACATTCGGCCGCCAGCAGCGCGGCGCGGAGGCCGGCCAGCGCCTGCATCTGCCCGTGCGGGTCGTCCGGGCCGCGCAGACGCAGGAAGGTCCCACCCGCCCGGTCACGGTACACGCCCAGCGGGGTCACGCCTGCCGGCCACACCACGCCCCGCAGCGGGGCCGGCAGGTCCGCCACGCGCCGCAGGGGCCAGCGCGGCGGCGGGAACAGCAGCCCCAGCGCCAGCCGCAGCCGGGCCAGTCTCCGGCCTGACAGACGGCCCCCTGTCGCCGCCGGGTAACTGAACATCCAGTCCGCTGCGCGTTTCATGCCCGCAGTGTAAAACCGGGCCGCACACGGCGACCCGGCAGATGCAGTCCGAAGGGTTACTCGCCCAGCGCGGCGTCGAGGGCGATCTCGATCATGGCGTTGAAGGTCAGCTGGCGTTCCTCGGCGGTCGTTTCCTCGCGGGTGACGAGGTGGTCGCTGATGGTCAGGACGGTCAGGGCCCGGACGCCGTGCTTGGCGGCCAGGGTGTACAGCCCGGCGGCCTCCATCTCGACGGCCAGCACGCCGAAGTCCGCCCAGATTTTGTACTGGTCGAAGTCGTCGTGGTAGAAGGTGTCGCTGCTCATGATGTTCCCGACGTGCGTGGTGTGGCCGCGTTCGCGGGCGATCTGGTAGGCGCGCATCAGCAGCTCGAAGTCCGCGATGGGAGCGAAGTTCTTCGCGCCGAAGCGGATGTTGTTGATGTTGCTGTCCGTGCAGGCCGCCTGCGCGAGCACGATGTCGCGGACGTGCACGTTTTCCTGGTAGCTGCCGGCGGTGCCGACGCGGATCAGGTTCTTGCAGCCGTACTGCGTGATCAGTTCGCTGACGTAGATCATGGAGCTGGCGATGCCCATGCCGGTGCCCTGCACGCTGACGCGCTGGCCCTTGTACGTGCCGGTGTAGCCGTGCATACCGCGCACGGTGTTGTGCAGGACGGGGTCGGTGAGGAAGGTCTCGGCGATGTGCTTGGCGCGCAGGGGGTCGCCCGGCAGGAGGACGGTTTCGGCGATCTGGCCCGGTTCGGCGTTCAGGTGAATACTCATGACCCCTGAGCCTACCAAGTTCCGGGGTGGCTGTGAACTGTCAGGCGGTGGTGAGGAGCGCCCCCCGGACGGCGCGCGTGAAGGCGGCCACGTCCGGGGTGCTGCCCTGCGCGAGGTCGGGGCGGCCGCCGCCCTTGCCGCCGCTGGCGGTCAGCGCGGCGCGCAGCACCCCGGCGGCGTTCAGGTCCGGGTGCGCGCTGCCGATGCCCACGCGCCCCGCGTCGGTGACGGCCACGACGACCTCGCCGGTGGTCAGGTCGGTCAGGGCGGGCAGCAGACCGGCCGGGTCGGGCAGCGTCACAAGGCGCAGTGTGACCGGGCGCAGGGTCACGGGTCCGTGAACCTCCGTGGGGGCGGCGTCGCGCAGGGTGCGGGCGTGCGCGGCGTGCAGGGCGTCCACCTGCGCGGCCAGCGCGGCCCGCTCGGCAGTCAGCGCCTCGACCCGTTCGGGCAGGCGCTCGACCGGCACGCTGAACCCGGCGGCCAGCCGGCGGGCGCCGGCGTACACGCCGCTCAGGTGAGCGCCCGCCTCCTCGCCCGCCATGAAGGTCACGCGGGTCACGCCGCCCCGCACCCGTTCGGTCCGCAGGATCACGACCGGCGCGGCCATGGAGGCGCGCGGGACGTGGGTGCCGCCGCAGGCGCTCACGTCGAACGGTTCGCCCTGCCCGTCCCGGAAGATCACGAGCCGCACGTTCCCGCTGACTTTCGGCGCGCGGCGCAGCGGGTAGCGGGGCAGGTCGTGGTCCGGCACGACCGGTGTTTCCAGGGTCAGGTCCGTGCGGCCCAGCGTCTCGCGCAGCAGGGTCTCGGCGGCCCGCACGTGCAGCTCGGCCGGGTCGCCGCGCAGGTCCAGGGTGCATTCGGGGCCGGTCATGTTCACGGCGTCCACCGTGAACGCCGGGTTCACGCGCACGAAGGCCTGGGCGAGCAGGTGTTCGGCGCTGTGCCGCTGCGAGTGCCGCCAGCGGCGGGCGGCGTCCACCTCCCCCTTGACCGGCATGCCGACCGGGTGCACGTCGCCGGTCAGGGCGTGCCAGATCAGGCCGGTCGCCTTCTCCTGGCGGCTGTGCGTCACGGTCGCCGCGCGGGGTTCGCCGTCCGCGCCGGTCCAGCGCAGCGTGCCGGTGTCGGCGGCCTGCCCGCCCGCCTCCGGGTACAGAGCCGTGGCATCCAGCGCGACCTCCTGCCCGGCGGCGTGCATGACGTGGGCGGTGAACAGCAGGTCGTGGGAGCCGTGGTACAGGGCGCGGGTCATGCCCGACAGGGTACGGTACGCGGGCCGGTGTCCACCCGTCCCCCCTGGCCTGGGCACGGGCAGACAGACCTGAAGGCCATTTAAAGCCCCTTTCAAGATCAGTTCAACACTTCATTTCGGCAGCGTCAGATTGGATTCCCTACACTGGTCACATTCAACGGGACACCGGACAGGTCACGAGATCCAACGTGAACACCGAACGTCCATTTCCAGCATTCAGCGTCCGGTCCGCATACCGGAACAGGAGGTCACTATGTCGAACTTCACCATCTACATGATCGGAATCGTCGTTCTTATCGTCGCGCTGTTCATCGCGGGCAACGCCTTCGCCTGGCCGCAGTCGTACACCCTGATCGCCGCCGTCGTCCTGCTCGGCCTGGGCATCCTGGCGGGCGTGACGAGCACCAAGCGCCGTGACCCCCCGGCCGGCGACCCGCCCAGCGGCACGCCCCCCGTCCGCTGAGCACAGCCCACCACCCACGCAACTACCCACGCAGAACCGCCCCGGCTTGAAGCTGGGGCGGTTCTGCGTATACCTACGGGCAGTCTGGCCGGCGCTTCAGCCTTGCAGCGCCTGCCACGCGGCGTTCACGGCGACGCCCCGCTCGAAGGGCACGCCCAGGGCCGCGAAGGCGTCCTCCAGGATTCCGGCGATAGCCAGGGCGTCGTAACGGTCGGCGTAGCCCATGGTGCTCACGCGGAACACGGTGTCCTCGTGGGGGGCCTGTCCGGGCAGGGCGCGCTGACCCATCTCGGCCAGTTGCGCCGCCACCTGACGGCCCGTGATGCCCGCCGGGGGTGTCAGGACCGCGACGGCCGGGCTGGTGCGCGGCGCCCAGGCGGGCGCGCCCAGTGCGGTGCCGGCGGCGATCAGGGCGTCGGTCTTGCGGCGCTGCTCGGCCCACAGGACCTCGCGCGGCACGCTCAGCAGGCGGTCCAGCGCGGTGCTCAGGGCGTAGATCAGGTTGATGGCGGGCGTCTGTGGGGTGCTGCCGGCCTTCTGCCCGGCCAGTTCGCGGGTCATGTCGAGGTAGAAGGCGTTGCCCGGATTGCGGATCATGCGGGCCTGCACCTCGGGGCTGAACAGCACGAAGCCCAGGCCCGGCGGGGTGGCGGTGCCCTTCTGGCTGCCGGACACGATCACGTCCACGCCCCACGCGGCGGGACGCAGTTCGGCCACGCCGTACGACGTGATGCCGTCGGCGATGATGATCAGGTCCGGGTTCTGGGCCTTCGCGGCGCGGGCGATGGCTTCCAGGTCGTGCAGGGCGCCCGTGCTGGTCTCGCTGTGCGTGATCAGCAGGGTGTGCGCGCCGCGTGTGGCGTCCGCGACCTCCTGCGGGTCGAGGACCTCGCCCCAGGGCCGGGCCACCAGGGCCGTGTCGTACCCGAAGCGCTGCGCCATCTCGCCCCAGCGTTCGCTGAACTTCCCGGCCTGGGCGTTCACGACCCGCGCGCCTGCCGGGGTGGTGCTCAGCAGCGCGCCCTCGAACGCGCCGGTGCCGCTGCTGGTCGTGATGACCGCGTCGTACGGATCGCCCAGCAGTTGCGTGAGCTGCGCGCGGGCCTCCATCAGTTTGTCGATGCCTGCCTGCGCGCGGTGGTGCATCTGCGGCTGCGCCAGCTGCGCCAGCACGTCCGGCGCCACCTCGACCGGGCCGGGGGCGATCAGTCGGGTGCGGTTCAGGGGCGTGTGCTGCGTCGGGAGTGCGTCGCTCATGCCCCGCATGGTAGCCCCCACCGCCCCGCGCCGGGCGGCGCTGTGCAGCGGAGTACCGCGCCCGTACCGCATGACAGACCAAGCCTGCACCCCCGGCGGGTGGACGACCCGCCGATGTGAGAAACAGCACCCTCATGTGGCAGATCGTGAGGACAGTGTGTAGTTCTCATGATGTAGTGGACAGGCGATGCCCAGATTGTCTTCATCCGCTCCCCTCCCCCGTCAGCTCCGCGCCGCCCTCCTGACCACCGCCCTCGCCGGACTGACCTCGCTGACCGCCGCACACGCCCAGGCGACCGTGCCGCTGCCGACCGCGCCCACCGGCACGCCCCCGGCCCCGGCCAGCGGCAGCGGCGTGACCCTGCCCGGCGGCGCGGTGCTGCGCCCGGACCTGATGGTCGACAGCGCCGACGTGTTCGCGCAACTCGTGCAGGCCGACTTCCTGAGCTGCGGGCAGCAGGCGCGGCGCGACGCGACCCTGGACGGGGTGGCCGCGCGGGTCCTGCGGGGCTTTCCGCTGAAAGCCGAACTGAGCAGCGCCCAGTACCCCGCCAAGCGCCTGGCGCAGTTCACGCTCCCTAAACTCGGGAAGGTCCAGGCCGTGGCGGACGCCCTGGCCAACCAGTGCGGGCACCGCGTCGGCTTCAGCCGCTTCGGGGTGGCCGTGCAGGGCGGACGCGCCGCGCTCGTGTACGTCCAGCCCGCACAGATCGACGTCGGCGACCCGCGCGAGTGGATGGTGCGGCTCATGAACATCACCAACGAGGCCCGCAGGCACGGCCAGCGCTGCGGGGACAGGCTGTACGGCACGACCGGCCCGCTCGTCTGGCACGAACCCTTGGCCCTGAGCGCCCAGATGCACGTCGACGACATGATCCGCCTGAACTTCCGCGGACACGTGAACCCCGAAACGGGCAGCGAACCCCTGGAACGCGCCCGCCAGCACGGCTTCACGGGCGAAGTGTCCAACGAGAACGCCGCGTACGACGTGATCACCCCCGAGGAGGCCCTCGACACCCTGCTCAGAAGCCCCGGCCACTGCCGCACCCTCATGGACCCCCAATGGACCCTGTTCGGCGCGGCCGTGGGCAACGGCACCCCCACCAACACCTTCGCCAACTACTGGGTGCAGACCTTCGGCCGCTGATCCGGACTGCCGGCCGTTCCGCGTGGCATAGTCGGGCGCATGACGTTCTCCGACCTTGATCCGCGGACCCTGACCACCCTGGGGACCGAGGGGGCGCTGGAGGCGGCGGCCAGTCCGCGCGCCTCGGCGGACCTGCTGAGCGGCCTGTCGGCCCACCCGGACTCGCGCGTCAGGGCGCTGGTCGCCCGGCACCCGAACACCCCCACCGACATCCTGGGGTCCCTGGCCGCCGCGTACCCGGCGGACGTACTCGCCAACCCCGGCCTGCCACTGATGCGACTGGCCCGCCCGAACCTGCTGTCCTCGTTCCCGGCGGACAGCGTGATCGCGCTGCTGAACGCGGACGGCTCGCCCGGCTGGGTCGCAGACGCCGCGCTGCGCCACGAGGACTACGCGGTCCGCACGGCCCTGGCCGCCCGCCCCGACCTGAGCGAGGCGCGCGTGGCGGCGCTGGCCGTGGACGCCGGCTGGCAGATCCGGGAAGCCGTCGCGCGCCGCGAGGACCTGCCCGAACCGCTGGCGCGGCAACTGGCCGCCGACGACGACTACGACGTGCGCAAGGCCGTCGCACTCCGCACGGACTTGCCCGGCGACACCCTGCGCACCCTGGTCGGCGACCCGCACGGACTGGTCCGCGCCAGCGCCGCCCGGCGACTGGACCTGCCGCTCGACTGCATCCTGACGCTCGGGACCGACAGCGACCCGGACGTCCTGGCCACCCTGGCCCGCCGCGTGGACCTGCCCCGCAGCGTCCGCGAGTGGCTCGCCACGCACGACCAGCCGACCGTGCGCGCCGCCGCCCTGCAGGGCTGGACGGTCCCCACCGCGTGGCTGAGCCGCGCCGAACTGGACGCCGACCCGGACGTCCGCGCCGCCCTGGCCCGCCGGCCCGACACGCCCCCCGCCACGCTGACCCGACTGGCCGCCGACGAGACCGAAACCGTGCGCCGCGCCGTGCTGGAACGCAACGACCTGCCCGACGAGGCCGTCCTGACGCTGGCCCGCGCGCCCGAACAGGACATCCGCCTGCACGTCGCCAGCGCCGAGCACCTCAGCCCGGCCGTGCTGGACGCCCTGACCGGCGACCCGGACCCCAACGTGCGGACCGTCCTCGCCGTGCGCCCCGACCTGAACGGCGACCTGCTGACCCGACTGGCCGCCGACCCGAACCCCGAGGTGCGCCGCGCCGTCGCGTATGCCCCCGTCACCAGCCCCGACCTGCTGACCCGACTGGCCGGCGACCCGAACGCCGGCGTGCGCCGCGCCGCCGCGCACCACCCGAACCTCCCGGAGGGCACGCACGACACGCTGGCCACCGACCCGGACGACGGCGTGCGCCTCGCCCTGGCCGGACGCACCGACCTCTCCCCCACCCTGCGCGACCACCTGCGAGCCGACCCGGACCCCAGCGTCCGCGCCGAAGCCAGCGCATGACCGATATCCGCCTGCCTTTGGGCGACGTGAAGTTCAGCGTGCGGGTCGCCATCCTCTGCACGCGCGGCGACACGCTCCTCACGAACACCGAGCCCGGCATCGGCTTTCACTACCTGCCCGGCGGGGCCGTCACCACCGGCGAGGACTCCGTCACCGCCGCCGCCCGCGAATGGACGGAAGAAACAGGCCTGCCCCCCGGCCCACTGCGACTGGTCGGCGTGGTCGAGAACTTCTTCGGCCCCCCCGACCGCCGCCAGCACGAGATCGGCTTCTACTACCACACACCCGCCCCAGCGGAACTGCCGGACAGAGAATTCGCCGTGCAGGACAACCCCGGCGTGACCTGCCACTGGCTCCCACTGAACGCCACCGAATCCACCCCGGTCTACCCGCTGGTCATCCGCGACCTGCTGGACGTCCCACCCGGCGAAATCCGCCACATCGTCAACCGCGAAGAGTAACAGCGCGAACCTGCGCCAGCGCCGCCCATGCCGAAGCCCGTGCTTGTCTTCACGAACTCCGCCCCGGACCGCACCACCGCCGCCTCCCGCTTCTGCTCGTGAGTCAGGAAGCACGTCAAGATGGGCAACTTCAGCACCGCATCCCAGCCATTCTATAGCGCTGTGGCGGTTCCCGAAGGACCCGGATATTTCACTGAAGAAAAATAGCACTCGGGAGCCCACTAATCACAGACGGGAGGGTGAAGCGGCTGGTTGTTGAGATTTTGCAGCTTATAAGATTGAGTTGACTGTTAATAAAACCAATTTGAGAACTATGACATATATTTTAATAAATTACTAGATTCTCTGTGCCGACACCTCGACTATTGATAATCGGGAACCAACATGCAAGCTCCTTCCATCTGAAAATAAAAATCTAAGCGAGATCACGTCCCCTTCGGAGTCGTCACTAAAGCTATATATATTTGAATCATACCCCCTATAAGCGAATTCAATTGAATCTAAAGCATGGTCTTCCGTCAGGTCGAGATTTAATTCAAGGAAACGAATGTCTTCAAACGTGAATTTGACTCTGAAATCACCCATGTATGTATAAAGTGCTATCTCTATCTTGCTATTATTCTCAATTTTAAGATATATGAGAATCGAATCAACCAGATCGACGTTAACGTTATCACCAATACTGAGCACTAAATTACTGGAGATCGTGTAATTACGGATCATTGGTAATTCCGCCTTATAATTATCTGCTCGGCGCTTGTTAGATCTTGCATGGTCACGAGTCAAACTTCGATTTCTTTGAAATTGCCAATTTGACCTGCATTTGCCCTTCCTCACATTAATTTATCCTGTTTAATTCGCATATTAGACATGGTGATACTTTGTTTTGCGGCCTTATCTTTATGAATTGAGCCACCCATTTCAATAGCTACCCTCGTCAAGCCGTTGCCGTTGTAGTAGATAACTCGATTGGCTCCACTGCTTAGTTGATGAACAATGTCTAATGCCTTTTGCTCTAGATTTGCAGGAGGTCCATATACGTAATTGAATCTATCGTACGTTTCTACAGGACTCCTACTTTCATTATGCACCAGCCACCCATCCTGTCCCACGTAGTACGTATGGGCCTCGCTGACGGTGAGGTTGAACATCTCGCGCGTCTGCCCAGGGGTGGTGACGTTGGCGACGAGGCCGATGGTGCCGTCGGCCTGCTTGATCTGATCGCCGATCTTCAGGTGTCCCGCGCCCACCCAATTCCTGCTGAGGTCGCGGTGGCCTTCCGTTGTGGCTGGAGGCTCGGGGGCGGCCCCTCGCCTGTCTCGTCTGCGGTGGCGTGTCTCTGTACGTGGTGGGCGCGGGCCTGGGCTGGGCGGATCGGGCGGCCGGGTGCGCTGGTTTGGCACTCCGGCGCGGCGTTCAGGCGGGTGAGAGGTTCGCGAATTTCACCAGGAGTTTTTTCGTTCCAGCGGTCGGGAAGTGCACCGTGACTTCCTGCCGGTCGCCGATGCCGGCCACGGCGAGGACCTGTCCCTCGCCGAATTTGGGGTGGCGGACGCGTTCGCCGCCCCGGTAGGCCATGCCGGACGTGAGGGGGCTGGTGTTCTTGACGGCGCTGGCGGTGGGGACGGTGGGGCGGTAGGTTTTCCAGGTTTTGGTGCGGTACTCGACGACCTGTCCGTAGGGGTCGACGGTGTCGAAGCCGCCTTCGATTTCTTCGAGGAAGCGGCTGTCCTCGGCGGCGTTGGTTTTGCCGTACTGCATGCGGTTCTCGGCGGCGGTCAGGAACAGGCGGTCCATGGCGCGGGTGATGCCGACGTAGAACAGGCGGCGTTCTTCCTCGATGCCGCCCGCCTCGGCGATGGCTCCTTTGCTGGGCAGCAGGCCTTCCTCGACGCCCACGATGAACACGACGGGGAATTCCAGGCCTTTGGCGTTGTGCATGGTCATGAGGGTGACGGCTTCTTCGGGCGCGCCTTTGTTCTCCTGTCTGGTGCGCATGTCGTCCACGCTGGAGAGCAGGGCGGCGTCGTCGAGGAAGTCGCCGATGGTGCCCTGGTTGTCCTGTGACCATTCCTCGGCGGCGTTCACGAGTTCGTCGAGGTTCTCGGCGCGGACCTGTCCTTCCGGGCCTTCCTGGCGGAGCAGGTCGAGGTAGCCGCTGGTTTCGATGACGTAGCGCAGGAACGCGCCGGGTTCGTAGTTGTCGGCGGCGTCGCTCATGGCGTGCATCAGCGCGGCGAAATCCACGGCTTTCTGCGCGCCACGGTCGAGGATGCCGTCCGTGTCGGCGCGGGCGCAGGCTTCGAGCAGGCTGGTGCGGTGCGCGGCGGCCCAGTCGAGGAGTTTCGTGAGGGCCGTGTCGCCGATGCCGCGCCGGGGCCGCCCGATGATGCGGCGCAGCGCCACGTCGTCACTGGGGTTAATAGAGAGGCGGGCGTACGCGAGGATGTCGCGGATTTCCCGGCGGTCGTAGAAGCCCACGCCGCCCACGATCTTCGCGGGAATCTGCACGCGGCGCAGGCTCTCCTCGATCACGCGGGACTGCGCGTTCGTGCGGTACAGCACGGCCATGTCCGTCAGCGGGCGGCCTTCCTGGGCGTGCAGGCGCGTGATCCACTCGGACACGAAGTCCCCCTCGGCGCGGTGGTCGGTGGCGCGGTGGAACACGACGGGCGGCCCGTCGTCCTTGACGGCTTTCAGGGTCTTGTCGAGGCGTTCGGCGTTGTTCTCGATCAGCCGGTTGGCAATGCCGAGCACGCGGGCGCTGGAGCGGTAGTTGTGCTCCAGCATGTAGACCTTCGCGTCGGCGTAGTCCTTCTGGAAGTCGAGGATGTTCTGGATGTCCGCGCCACGGAACTTGTAGATGCTGTTGTGAACGAGCAGGCCGCCCGCGAGGTAGGTGTGGGTGGGGGTGACGGTCAGGTCGTACACGGGGCCGTCGTAGTGTTCCTGCGTGACCTGCGTGACGGTTGTTTCCTGGAGGCCGTGTGGGGTGTCGGCCAGCAGGAGCATGCCGGGGTGCAGGTGTGACAGGGGCGTGAAGGCGTACATGGCGCCGCCGATCTGCGCTTTGCGTTGCAGTTCCAGGCCGCCGTCCTGCGCGATCTGGCGGGCCTCGGCCAGGGCCTGTGGGTAGTCCCTGCGGCTGAGTTCGAGGCGGTAGCCGCCGCGTCCGTTCGTGCGGACGGGGTGCCCGGCGTCCGTGAGTTTCGCGGCGATGTCGGCGCGGTTGCTGCTCCACTGGATGCGGTGGTAGCCGACGCTGCCGTGCCGGTGGTCCTGGAACATGATCAGGTTCAGGCTCTGGCGCCTGACGCCGTTCTGCGGGCGGTGGTGCGGGAAGTCCGGGTGCAGGTGCAGGTCCGTCATCAGGCGGCGGGCGGCGGAGTGCGTGTCGATCTCGCGGAACAGGCGTTGCAGGTGGTCGTCGCCCATGGCGAGGTTCCGGCCGACGCCGTGGAACAGCGCGGTGGGCAGGCCGTAGCGGGCGGCGTACAGCGCTTCCCAGTACGCGGCGTCGGCGCGGGTGTCGCAGACGCGCAGGACCCAGACCTTGTCGCCGTTTTCCTGGTTCAGGCGGACGCGGTAACCGTAGTCGGGCTGTCCCTCGCTGTTCTGCCGGGCACCGACGGTCAGGCCCACGCGGTAGCCGCGGTCCTCGCGGTACATCAGGTAAACGTACCACTGGCCGTGCATGGGCTGGTGCCGCGCGAGGACGATGTGGTGCGGCGTGCCGCGCAGCGTGTGCGCCTCAGTCTGCACGTTCCAGAGTGGTCCGCACGAGTGACCGCGTTTGACGTGCGTGACCTGCGCGGGCAGGCGCGTGCCGGACGCGCCGACGCCGCACACGGTGTCGCCTTCTGCGATGGTCTCGATGGGGCGCGGTCCCTGCGGCGTGCCGATCAGGGTGCCGGGCGGCAGGCACTGGTCGGGGTCCCCGACGACGAGCAGGTTGCGGTCCCTGGAGGCGAGCAGGCGGGTCAGTTCGTACTGGGCTTTGTTGGTGTCCTGGTACTCGTCGACGTGAATGAAGCGGGCGCGGTTCTGGACGGCGTTCAGGACGGCGGGAACGTCGCGGAACAGGCGGACGGTTTCGGTGATGAGGTCGCCGAAGTCGATGGCGTTCTGCGCCTTTTTACGGGCCTCGTAACGGCGGTAGGCTTCGGCAGCGGCCTCTTTGGGGATGCCGCTGAGGTAGGGTTCGTGGGCACGGTCGAGGTCGCTGGGGGTCTGGAGGTTGCTCTTGGCGCGGTCGAGGATGCCGCGTAGGACGCGGGGGTTGGTGTCGGGGCCGATGCCGGGGAGGCTGCCCATGATGTCCTTGAGGACGTCGAGCTGGTCGTCGTCGTCGTAGATGACGAAGCCGCGTTTCAATCCGATGTGTTCGCCGTAGGCGCGCAGGATGCGGACGCCGGCGGAGTGGAAGGTGCTCATCCAGAGGTCCTGGGCGCCGGGGACGAGGTGGCTGGCGCGTTCGCGCATCTCGGCGGCGGCCTTGTTGGTGAAGGTCACGGCCAGGATCTCGCCGGGGGCGGCGCCGTAGTGGCCGATCAGGTGGGCGATGCGGTAGATCAGGGTGCGGGTCTTGCCGCTGCCGGCGCCGGCGATGACGAGGGCGGGGCCGGTGTAGTGGTCGGCGGCCTGTGCCTGGGTGGGGTTCAGTTGGGCGAGCAGGTCGGGCGGGTTCACCTGGGAATTGTACCAGCCTGCGTTCTGCCCTGGGCGTAATGAGGGTGGGGGGCGGGGGGCGTGGCGTGTTCCCGGACCGGGCACGGTTTTCGGGTTGCCTAACCCTGCTACCCTCCTCAGGTGACGGCTTCCTCGACCTCTGTTCAGACTTCCTCGCGTGCGTCCAGGCTGGCAGCGGGCAGCATTCTGGTGGCGCTGGTGGTGCTGGGGCTCAAGGCCGTGGCGTACCTGATGACGGGCAGCGTGGCGCTGTACTCGGACGCGCTGGAGAGCGTCATCAACGTGGCGGCGGCGGTCGCGGCGCTGATTGCGTTGCGGGTCGCGGCCCGCCCGGCGGACGCCAACCACCCGTACGGGCACACGAAGGCCGAGTACTTCAGCGCGGTGGCCGAGGGCGTGCTGATCGTGCTGGCGGCGGCGGCGATCGTGCGCGAGGCGCTCCCGGCGCTGCTGAATCCGGCGGAGTTGCCGGCGCTCTCGGGCGTGGCGGGGCTGGGCGTGAACCTCGCGGCGGGGGTGCTGAACGCGGTGTGGGCGTCAGTGCTGTTGCGGCAGGGGCGGGCGCTGCGGTCCCCGGCGTTGCTGGCGGACGGGCGGCACATCTTCAGTGACGTGGTGACCAGCGTGGGGGTGCTGCTGGGCGTGCTGGCGGCGCACCTGACGGGTCAGGCGTGGCTGGACCCGCTGCTGGCGATTCTGGTGGCGCTGAACATCCTCTGGAGCGGGTGGCGGCTGGTGCGGGAAAGCGTGGGCGGCCTGATGGACGCGGCGGTGGACCGGGAGACCGAGGAGAAGATCCGGCTGGCGATGCGGCTGCATGGGCACGGGGCGCTGGAGATGCATGACCTGCGGACCCGGCACGCGGGGAGCGTGACCTTCATCGAGTTTCACATGGTGGTGCCGGGCGACATGACGGTGCAGGAGGCGCACAGCATCTGCGACCGGCTGGAGGACGCCATCCGGGCCGGGACGCCGCAGTCGTCGATCAGCATCCACGTGGAGCCGCAGGAGAAGGCCAAGCATCACGGGGTGCTGGTGCTGTAGTCGCCGGGCCGGGCATTCATGAAGCCGGGCTTCATGCGACAGTTCTTTCATGTCGAACGGTCATGCCTATACTCGCCGTTGAAAGCTTCAGGGAGGAAGATATGGGCGAGATCGACGTGCCGAACGACGTGCACATCCGTTCCACGGTGGGGCCGACGCGGCCGCCGCGTGGCGAGCAGGTTCAGGTGACGGTGGACGGAGCGCCGCAACTGGCGTGGGTGGGCGAGCCTCTGGTGGACGTGATCAACCGCGCGCAGATCGAGCTGGCGCAGGTGTGTTACCACCCGCAGCTGGGGCCGATCCAGACCTGCGATACCTGCACGGTCGAGATCGACGGCGTGGTGGGCCGCGCCTGCGGCACGAAGGTCGCGGCCGGGATGACGGTGCGCACGCAGACGATCGCCGCCCGCGCCGCGCAGCGGGACGCGTACGACCGCATCGTGGCAAACCACGACCTGTACTGCACGGTCTGCGACAACAACAACGGGAACTGCACGGTGCACAACACGCTGGGCCTGCTGGGCATCGATCATCAGACCCGGCCGTTCCAGCCCAAGGGCTACGCGAAGGACGAATCGAACCCCTTCTACCGCTACGACCCGGACCAGTGCATCCTGTGCGGCCGCTGTGTGGAGGCCTGCCAGAACGTGCAGGTGAACGAGACCCTGACCATCGGCTGGGAGATGGAGCAGCCGCGCGTGCTGTGGGACGGCGGGAAACCCATCGGCGAGAGCAGTTGCGTCAGCTGCGGGCACTGCGTCACGGTCTGCCCCTGCAACGCCCTGATCGAGAATTCCATGATCGGCGAGGCGGGCCTGTTCACGGGCATTCCGCTGCCCGTCTGGGACGCCGCCATCGACGTGGTCAAGGGCGTGGAGGCCAGCGCGGGCCTCAAGCCGATCATGAACGTGTCGGAGATCGAGTCGGCGGCCCGCGACCGGTACATCAAGAAGACCAAGACCGTCTGCACGTACTGCGGAGTGGGTTGCTCGTTCGACGTGTGGACCGACGAGCGGCACATCCTGAAGGTCGAACCCGGCCTGGGGCACGCCAACGGCATCAGCACCTGCGTGAAGGGCAAGTTCGGCTGGGATTACGTGAACAGCGAGGACCGCCTGACCGCCCCGCTGATCCGCGAGGGCGACCGCTTCCGCGAGGCGACCTGGGACGAGGCGCTGGACCTCGTGGCGCGCCGCTTCATGGAGATCCGCGCCAAGGACGGCCCGGACGCCCTGGCGTTCGTGGCGAGCAGCAAGGCCAGCAACGAGGAAGCGTTCATGGTGCAGAAGTTCGCCCGTCAGGTGATCGGGACGAACAACGTGGACAACTGCTCGCGGTACTGCCAGTCCCCGGCCAGCAAGGGGCTGTCCCTGACGACCGGGATCGGCGCGGACAGCGGGACCATCAAGGACATCGAGAACGCCTCGCTGGTCATCACGGTGGGCAGCAACGCCGCCGAGAGCCACCCGGTCCTGGCGACCCGCGTGAAACGCGCGCAGAAGCTGGGCAACACCCGCCTGATGGTGTTCGACATCCGCGAGCATGAACTCGCGACCCGCGCGGACCTGTTCCTGCGGCCGAAACCCGGCACGGACTTCGTGTGGCTGGCCGCCGTCAGCAAGTTCATCCTGGACAACGGGCTGGAGGACCGGGTGTTCCTGGCGGAGCGCGTGAACGGCCTGGAGGAATTCCGGCAGTCCATCAGCACGTACACCCTGGAGTACGCCGAGCGCGAGACGGGCATCGACGCCGGGACGCTGGAGGCCGTGGCCCGCCAGATCGCCGCCGAGGAGCGCGTGGCGGTCCTGTGGGCGATGGGCGTCACGCAGCAGTGCGGCGGCAGCGATACCAGCGCCGCCATCAGCAACCTGCTGCTGATCACCGGGAACTTCGGCCGGACCGGGACCGGCGGCTTCCCGCTGCGCGGTCACAACAACGTGCAGGGCGCCAGCGACATGGGCGCCATGCCCGATCAGGTCAGCGGGTACCAGCCGGTCGGGGACGATCTGGTCGTGCAGCGCCACCAGCGCGAGTGGGGTGTCACGCTGCGCCCGGAACGCGGCCTGGACAACACCCAGATGCTCGACGCGGCCATCCAGGGCAAGTTGAAGGCCATGTGGATCACGGGCGAGGAGATGAGCCTGACCGACGCGAACGCCAACCACCTGGCGCAGGGCTTCGAGGCGCTGGAATTCCTGGTGGTGCAGGACCTGTACTTCACGAACACCGCCCGGTACGCGGACGTGGTGTTCCCGGCCGCCGCGTCGCTGGAGAAGGAAGGCACGTTCACGAACACCGAACGCCGCATCCAGCGGCTGTACGAGGTCATGCCGCCCCTGAAGGGCACGAAACCCGACTGGCAGATCTACCAGGGCGTCGCGCAGCGCATGGGCGCCGACTGGAAGTACAGCCACCCGAGCGAGGTCATGGACGAGATCGCGCGCCTCACGCCGTTCTTCGCGGGTGTCAGTTACGACCGCCTGCAGGGGTACGACACGCTGTGCTGGCCGGTCGCCGAGGACGGCACCGACTCGCCGCTGCTGCACCGCGAGCGCTTCAACTTCCCGGACGGGAAGGCCCGGCTGTACCCGGCGACGTACAAACCCCGCCAGGAAGCCCCGAACGACGAATTCGACCTGCACCTGAACAGCGGGCGCATGCTGGAGCACTTCCACGAGGGGAACATGACCTTCCGGGTGGAGGGCATCGCCGGGAAGGCGCCGGACACGTTCGTGGAGGTCAGCCCGGAACTCGCAGCCGAACGGCAACTCCAGAGCGGGCAGTGGGTGCGGCTGATCAGCGAGCACGGCGCGGTGCGTCTGCGCGCGCTCGTCACGGCCCGCGTGAGCGGCAACGAGGTCTTCGTGCCCATGAACGCCCGCAAGGCCGGGGACGCCGTGAACTTCCTGACCGGCAGCCGCGGCGACAGCATCACGAACACCCCCGCGTACAAGGACACCCGCGTGCGCATGGAAGTCCTGCGCGACGTGGGCGAGAACCCGCTGCCCGCGAAGAACCACCGCTGGGGCCACCCGACCCCGCAGACGGGCGTGGAGGTGCAGCGCAAGTGGTCCCGGCCGGACTACGTGTTCCCCGGCGGGCTGCTGCCTATGCACGGCGACAGCCTGAACGCCCGCGCCGACGCACTGGCCGGCCCGGCACTGGGCGGCTCAGTCATGGGCGGCGCTGACGACTGACATTCAGCGGAAGGGGGCAGGCAACCGCTTCCCCCCTTCCGCGCAGGAGACACCATGGCGAAACCACTTGAATTCACGCCCCGCATCCCGACCGCGCAGGAGAAACTGCGTTCCGAGGTCGAGGATTCCACCGACGCGCTACTGGAGGGGCTGTACCTGCTGCGGCAACTGCACGAGCACGGCGTGCTGGACGTGGCGGGCAAGACCGTGCGGGGCGGCGAGGGCCTGATCGCGTCGCTGCTGCACATCACGGGCGGCGAGAGCGGCACGACCCTGCTGCGCAACGCCACCGAACTGGGCAAGACCCTGGCGGCGCTGGACCCGCGCGAGGTCGGCATTCTGGGCAGCGCCATCACGACCGGCGTGAACGAGGGTGCGCGGCACGTCGCGGCCGGGAAGGGCGTGGGCCTGGGTGAACTGATGGGCCTGCTCAAGGACCGGGACGTACAGGTGGCGCTGGGCGCGCTGTTCGCCGTCCTGAAGGGGGCGGGTCGGGCGCTGCGCGAGGCGAACGGCGACGTGCCGACCACCGCCAACCAGTCCGAGGTGGGCCGCTGAGCAAGGCTGGCAGCCAGGGCGGGGAGGCGAACGTGGGCCTCCCCGTCACGCTGTTCCGGGACGGGCAGGGAACGGCTCGCCTGGACGCCGTGGCGGTCGAGGAACCGCTCGAACTGCGCCTGCACGCGCCCGGCGGGCCGCTGCCGCTGGGGGTGCTGATGCGCACGCCGGGGCACGACCGCGAGCTGCTGCTGGGCTGGCTGATCTCGGAGGGGCTGCTGCCCGCCGCGTTTACGCTGGACCCGGACCCGGAGAACGCGAACGTGTGGCACCTGCGCACACCGGAATTTGCGCGGCTGGCGGCGGGCGCTCGGCTGGCGGTGTCGTCGAGTGCCTGCGGGGTGTGCGGGTCGGGCAGCATCGAGGCGCTGGCGGTCCGGGCCGCGCCGCCGGTCTGGACGGCGGGTCCGCTGGACGCCGCGTTCCTGGCGGGTCTGCCCGAACGGTTACGGGCGGCGCAGCCGGGCTTCGCGGCGACCGGAGGGCTGCACGGCGCGGCACTGTTCACGGCGAGCGGAGCGCTGCGCTGCGCTCGCGAGGACGTGGGGCGGCACAACGCCGTGGACAAGGTGGTCGGCTGGGCGCACCGGCAGCAGCCCGGACCGCTGGAGGATCAGGTACTGGTGGTCAGCAGCCGAGCTGGCTTCGAGATCGCGCAGAAGGCCGTGACGGCCGGGATCGGCGTGGTCGTGGCGGTGGGCGCGGCGACCAGTCTGGCAGTGGACACGGCTTCCGTGTTCGGCGTGACGCTGTGCGGCTTCACCCGTGAGGGCCGCCTGACGGTGTACGCCGGGGCGGAGCGGGTGGCGTTCCCCTAGACCTCCTGCGAAAGTCTCTCTGACTGCCGAACGTGCGGCCGGATTCCTCGCTTCAGGCAAGAGCGGGGGGAGATCTGAAAATCCACTTTCGCAGGAGATCTGTTGACGCGTCAATGTTGGTCTGTCCGTAGAGTCTTGATATAGCTATCGAAAGTTGGCTGTCCAACGGCGAACGACACTTCGTACAGACACCAAGCGGTGCTGTCCAAAGTCGGCCGCGTACGATCACCACCCTCACAGAGAGCTGCCAACATTCTTGCCAGTTGAAATTTCAGCTGGAACTTTGCTGATTCTGTGCTCTCCGGCGGGCCGTGCGCAAACGATTCATTGTGGATGTCAACCTGCTCGTCCAGTTCATCTGCAAGAGCACGTAAGCTCTCCCAGTCAACGTTGCCAGCGTTCGAATTGTCGAGCAGGATGGCGTCCAGCGGGCGAGCAAACTGGAGCGGGTCCACCTGACATTGGCCCAGTGCCCATTCGATACTGTTCACGGCCAGTTGACGCAATTCAAGTTCCGTCATCGTCCGCATCGCTCGTGCCAGATCAGCATGACCGAGGATGCTGTTGAGCTTTGGGAGATCCATTCCGCTCAAGATACTGTTCTTTCATTCCGCTCTTTTGACCTCCAGCGATAGTTGCTCTATGTCTCGAAACGACGTCCAGATTCCTCCTTGCTGGCAGCAATAACGGAGAAGCGGGGCGGAGCGGGTGGCCTTGCGCTGAGCGGGCTGCCGGGCAGCTGTCCTGCTCCATGAGTGTTCAGGTCTGAAACGATGAAGTGCGCGCCGGCTCACCCCCGCTAGACTCCTTGACGTCAAACAAACTGACGGGCTTCAGGAGGACGTATGGGATTTCTGGATCGTGAGCATTCTGTCGCAGGGCCGGGCTGGACCCGCTGGCTGGTCCCGCCCGCCGCACTTGCCGTACACCTCAGCATCGGGCAGATCTACGGGTACTCGGTGTTCAACAAGCCCCTCTCCCGCCTGATCAGCGGCGACCTGAACGCCGAGGCCGGCGCTCCTGGCGACTGGTCCCTGTTCCAGGTGGGCCTGATCTTCAGCGTCGCCCTGTTCTTCCTGGGGGCCAGCAGCGCCATCTTCGGCAAGTGGGTGGAACGCGAGGGGCCGCGCAAGACCATGTTCGCCAGCGCCCTGCTGTTCTGCGGCGGGTTCTTCGTCGCGGCGCTCGGGGTGAAACTGCACTCGCTGCCTCTCGTGATCTTCGGGAACGGCGTGCTGGGCGGCATCGGCCTGGGCCTGGGGTACATCAGTCCGGTCAGCACGCTGATCAAGTGGTTCCCGGACCGCCCCGGACTGGCGACCGGCATGGCCATCATGGGCTTCGGCGGCGGCGCCCTGATCGGCAGTCCGCTGGGCACCGCGCTGATGACCCGCTTTGCCAGTGACGGCACGCTGGGCGTCGGCTCGACCTTCCTGGTCATGGGAGCCGTGTACCTGATCATGATGCTGTTCGGCGCGTTCCTGATCCGCGTGCCCGCCGACGGCTGGAAACCCGCCGGATGGAGCCCCAAACCGCAGGCGGCGGGCGGCATGATCTCCTCTCATAACGTGCTGGTCGAGCAGGCCTTCCGCACCCCGCAGTTCTGGCTGCTGTTCGCCGTGCTGTTCCTGAACGTCACGGCCGGCATCGGCGTACTCGGGCAGGCCAGCGTGATGATCCAGGAGATGTTCAGCGACCGCGTGCTGGGCGCCGGGAACGGCGTGACGGCCGCCGCCGCCGCTGGCTTCGTGGGCCTGCTGAGCATCTTCAACATGGCCGGGCGGTTCATCTGGTCCTCGACCAGCGACCGCATCGGGCGCAAACCCACGTACATGATCTTCTTCGCGCTGGGCGCCGTGCTGTACTTCCTGATTCCCATGTTCGGCAACATGGGCAGCCTGGCGCTGTTCGTCGCGGGTTTCTGCGTGATCATGAGCATGTACGGCGGCGGCTTCGCCACCATTCCCGCGTACCTGCGGGACATGTTCGGCACCGCGAACGTCGGCGCGATCCACGGCCGCCTGCTGCTCGCCTGGAGTGCCGCCGCCATCGTCGGCCCCAGCCTCGTGAACGGTTTCCGCGACAGTCAGATCAAGGCCGGGATTCCCGCCGCGCAGGCGTACAGCACCACCATGTACATCATGGCCGCGCTGCTGGTCGTGGGGTTTGTCGCCAACCTGCTCGTCCGTCCCGTCGCCGAGAAGTTCTGGGCCGAGAACCGCGCGCCCGCCCCCAGCCACGACTAACGCAGTCACGACTGACGCCCAGCGCAGCACCCATCCCAGCCAGGAGGTCCGCATGACCCGTTCCACCCCCGAACCCACCGAACAGCTGTCTCCCGTGATCTACCTGACGTGGCTGGTGCCCGGCATTCCCCTCGTCTGGGGGGTCTGGCAGACGCTGATCAAGGTGTCGCAACTGTTCCAGTAACCCGGCCAGCAGGCAGACAGCTGATGGCAGAAGGCTGATCGCGGATGGCAGATGACGGCCTCCCCCTCTTTCGGGGGAGGTCTGCTGTTGCCATCTGTTCAGGTCAGGGCGGGCTGGGCGTGTTCGTCCAGTTCGCGGCGCAGGTACGGTGCGGTGCGGCTGCCGCTGGCCCTGGCGACCTGTTCGGGGGTGCCCTGGGCCACAACCTGCCCGCCGTCCTCTCCCGCGCCGGGGCCGAGGTCCACGACCCAGTCGCTCGCGGCGATCACGCCCAGGTCGTGTTCGACGACCATGACGCTGTGCCCGGCCTCCACGAGGCGGCTCAGCTGCGCGTGCAGGCGTTCCACGTCGCTGGGATGCAGGCCGGTGGTGGGTTCGTCCAGCAGGTACACGGTGTGGCCGCGCACGGCCTTCTGGAGTTCGGTGGCCAGTTTCACGCGCTGCGCCTCGCCGCCCGAGAGTTCCGTGGCGGGCTGCCCGAGGCGCAGATAGCCCAGGCCGACCTCCTGCAGGGTGCTCAGAGCGCGGTGGACGGGGGCCTCTTCTGCGAACACCGGCGCGGCGGCGTCCACGGTCAGGTCCAGTACCTGCGCGATGTTCAGGCCCTGCCAGGTGACTTCCAGCGTGGCGGCGTTGAAGCGGGTGCCGTGGCAGACGGGGCAGGGCGCGTACACGGACGGCAGGAACAGCAGTTCCACGGTCACGAAGCCCTCGCCCTGGCAGTGTTCGCAGCGGCCACCCTTCACGTTGAACGAGAAGCGGCCCGCGCTGTAGCGGCGCTGCCGGGCCAGGGGCGTCGCGGCGAACAGGCGGCGCACATGGTCGAACAGGCCGGTGTACGTGGCGAGGTTGCTGCGCGGCGTGCGCCCGATGGGTGCCTGCGTGACCTGCACCAGCCGCCGCACGCGCCCCACGTCGCCGCCCAGGCTGCCCTGCGTGGGGGCGGGCGCGTCGTCGGCGGTCAGCAGGTCGGCCGGGTCGGCACCCGCCTCGACCGGGGCGACCTCGCGGCCCAGGTGGGCGCCCAGCAGGTCCGAGAGGGCCTGGGTGATCAGGCTGGACTTCCCGGACCCGCTGACGCCCGTCACGGCCGTCAGGACGCCCAGCGGCAGGCGCACGTCCACGCCGCGCAGGTTGTTGCGGGTCACGCCGCGCAGGTCCAGCCAGCCGGTCGGGTCGCGGCGCACCTCGGGCAGCGGGGCGGGCGGCCCGAACAGGTGCCGGGCGGTCAGCGAGTCCGGCACGTCCCGCAGGCCCGCCGGGGGACCGCTGTACAGCACCTGCCCGCCCTGCTGCCCGGCGCGCGGGCCGACGTCCACGATCCAGTCGGCGTGGCGGATCACGCCCGGCTCGTGTTCCACCACGAACAGCGAGTTCCCCCCGGCTTTCAGGCGGTCCAGGGCGCCCAGCAGGGCCTTGGTGTCGGCGGGGTGCAGCCCGGCGGAAGGTTCGTCCAGCACGTACACCACCCCGAACAGGTTCGAGTACAGCTGCGTGGCCAGCCGCAGGCGTTGCAGTTCACCGGGCGACAGGGTGGGCGTGCCGCGTTCCAGGGTCAGGTAGCCCAGGCCCAGGCGTTCCAGCACGTCCACGCGGGCGCACAGGTCGGCGGCCAGCCGGGTCAGGGCCAGCGCCTCCTCGGGCGGGCGGGACGTGCCGTCCGGGCGAACGGTCTGCCCGGCGGCGGCCGGGGCGAGCAGTTCGGCGGCGCGGCGTAGCGGCAGGCGCGAGAAATCCATGATGTCCAGCCCGGCGAACGTCACGCCCAGGGCCGCGCGGGTCAGGCGTTTGCCGTGGCAGACCGGGCACTCACGGATCACCATGAACGACGCCGCCCGGCGCTTCATGCTCTCGCTGCCGCTGTTCGCGAAGGTGTGCAGCACATGCCGCCGCGCCGAGGTGAACGTGCCCAGGTACGACGGTTCGGCGCGGCGTTTCACGGCACGGCGCGTCTCCTCGGGCGTCAGGCCCGGATACACCGGCACCTGCGGTTGCTCGTCCGTGAACAGGATCCAGTCGCGGGCCTCGCGCGGCAGGTCCCGCCAGGGGGTGTCCACGTCGTACCCCAGCGTGACCAGAATGTCGCGCTGGTTCTGCCCCGCCCACGCGGTCGGCCACGCCGCCACCGCCCGCTCGCGGATCGTCAGGGACGGGTCCGGGACCATGCTCTCCTCGGTCACGGCGAACACGCGGCCCAGCCCGTGACACTCCGGGCAGGCGCCCTCGGGCGTGTTCGGCGAGAACCCCTCGGCGTAGATGATGCCCTGGCCGGCCGGGTAGTCCCCCGCGCGCGAGTACAACAGGCGCAGCACGTTGTTCAGGGTGGTCAGGCTGCCCACGCTGCTGCGCGCCGACGTGACGCCCCGCCCCTGTTGCAGGGCCACGGCGGGCGGCAGGCCGTCGATGCGGTCCACGTCCGGCGTGCCCAGCTGGTTGAACAGCCGCCGCGCGTACGGCGACACGGAATCCAGGTAGCGGCGCTGCGCCTCGGCGTACAGCGTCCCGAACGCCAGCGAGGACTTCCCGGAGCCCGACACGCCCGTGAACACCACCAGCGCGCCTCTGGGCAGGTCCACGTCCACGTTCTTCAGGTTGTGTTCCCGCGCGCCGCGCACCTGCACGAACCCGTCACGGGAGGAGGAGGGAAGGTCGTTCATCCCGGCATGATTCCCCCGCCGCCCGCCGGGCGGGTACGCGGAGCCTTCAGCCGTTGCCCATGCTCCGCCGCCATACGGATTGCCGTCTGTTTCGCTGACAACCCGGCAGGGCACCGGACTGCCAGCGAAATCAGTTCAGTCCGGTCAGGAAGTCCTGCACGGCGTTCAGGATCTCCTCTTCCGCCTGCGCGTGCGTGACGGTGGGCAGGCCGTCACCCTTCTGGGGGCCGTAGCGTCCGAAGAACGAGTGGACTGCGCCGGGAATGACGGTCAGGGTGGTGCCGCTGGGCAGGCGGTCCAGGCCGCCGCGCACGTCGTCAGGGGCGGCCACCCCATCCCGTTCGGCCAGCAGCGACAGCACAGGGAGCGTCCGGTCCTTCAGGCTGACGTTCCCAGCGGGGTACGCGGCCATCAGGATCAGGCCGGCCAGGGCGTCGGGGTTGTTCGCGGCGTACTGCGCGGCCATCGCGCCGCCCAGCGAGTGACCGGCGATCACCACGCGCTTGCCCTGGCCGTACTGCGCGATCAATCCGTCCGCGCGCCCTATGCCGGTCACGGCAAGGTCCAGCGGGAAGGCCGGAATGACCGTCTGCACGCCCTGATCGGCCAGCGCACGGCCCAGCCACTCGTACGCCTGGGGGCGCACCAGCCCGCCGGGGTAGAACACCAGCAGCGTGTCCGCCTCGCCCTGCGCGGGCCGGATGTCGATGACGGGGCCGCCCACGTTCTCCAGCGTCACGCGCGCCGTGTCCTGTCCGGAGGGGGGCACGGCGTCCTGCCCGACGACCAGCGGGGGCCGCACGACCGCCTGCCGCGCCGTCGAGATCAGGTACCCGCCCAGCAGCGAGACGCCCGCGATCACCCACGCCCGCACGCGCGGCGAGAGGCGCGGGCGGCGCCGGGAACGGACAGGGGCGGGCGGGGTCGGGGCAGGTTCGGTACTCACGCCCCCAGCATAGGCCCGGTCCTCCCCCACCCTTACACGAACGCGCTGAGGCCGGTGATGGCCCGCCCGACGACCAGGGTGTTGATCTCGTTGGTGCCCTCGTAGGAGTAGATGGCCTCGGTGTCCGCGAAGTGCTTGGCGACGCCGTATTCGAGCAGGATGCCGTTTCCGCCGAAGGTCTCACGGGCCAGGGCGACCGTCTCGCGGCAGCGGGCGGCGGTGACAACCTTGGCGAGGGCGGCGTGCTCGTCGCGCATGTCGCCCGCGTCGGCCATGTGGCTCAGGCGCAGGCACAGCGCGAACAGGGTGCTGACGTTGCCCAGCATGTGCACGAGGTGGTTCTGGATGAGCTGGAATTCCCCGATGCGTTTGCCGAACTGCTCGCGGGTCTGGGCGTACGCGGCGGCCAGTTCGTAGGCGCCCATGGCGCAGCCGACGCCCTGCCACGCGACACCGGCGCGGGTGAGTTTCAGAACCTCGGCGGTGGTGCGCCAGCCCTGCACGTTCTGCAGGCGGTCGGTGTCGGGCACGCGGCAGTCGGTCAGGGTGATCAGGCCGTTCTCGACGATCCGCAGCGCGGTCTTGCCCTCGATCTTCTCGACCTCGTAGCCGGGCGTGCCGGCGCGGACGATGAAGCCGCGCACCTCCTGGGTGTCCACGTCGCGCGCCCAGATGACCGTGAAGTCGCTGAAGGGGCTGTTCCCGATCCATTTCTTCTGGCCGCGCAGGGTCCAGCTGTCGCCGTCGCGTTTGCAGGTGGTGCGCATGCCCTGGCTGACCTGCGAGCCGCCCTCGGGTTCGGTCAGGCCGAACGCGCCGATCACGTCCATGTCCAGCATCTTCGGCAGCCACTCGGCCTTCTGCGCGTCGCTGCCGCCCAGCGCGATGGACGCGAAGGCCAGTCCGGCGTGCACGCCGAAGAACACGGCGGTGCTGACGTCCACCTTGCAGGCTTCCATGGTGAACAGGCCTTCCATGATGGTGGCGTCGGGGGTGCGGCTGCCGTCCTCGTTCCAGATGCGGCGCAGGAAGTCGTGTTTCTTCAGTTCCGGAATCAGGTGGCGGGGGAACTCGTCGCGGTTCCAGTACTCGTTCATGATCGGCGAGACGTGCGTGTGCATGAAGCCGCGCACCTCGCCGGCAAAGTCGCGTTGCTGCTGGGTCAGGGTGTCCATCTGCCCGAAGAAGTCGGCGTCCGGGGTGGGCAGGCGCGGGGCCTTCTCGGGCGCGGCGCTCATCAGGCGGGTCAGTCCCTTGAGCTGCGAGTCGCTCATGCCGGCGGCGGCCTTCACGAGGGCGCCCAGATCGAGCCGTTGGTTGAGGCGGGCGAGCGCTTCGAGGTCCAGCCCGGCCAGCAGCGCCTGGGCGTCCACGTTGGGAGTGTTCATGCTCCGTGTTGTACCGCGTTCAACAATCCTCAGATTGCGTGCGCTGTCGCGCTTCACGCGCCGCCCCGTTCATGCGGCCTTCACGGTCGGCCCGGTCGCCGCGCCGCTCCCCGCAGGCGCTAGCATCCGGCCATGAGCGCCCCGTCCACGCCGCGCCCCACCCGTCCCCTGCCGACCCGTCCGGCCGGGTACGTGGAACTGGCCCGCTACTCCAGCCTGGGCCGCCTGTGGTCCATGCTGGGCAGCGCCGGGCGGGCCGGGCGGCAGGTGACACTCGTGCGCGGCGACGCGCCGGACCTCTGCCGCCGCCGCGTGAGCGGCTACACCCTGCCGAACGCCGGGATATTCCTGGACGAGGCGCGCGCCGCCCGCGACCTGGAGGACGGCTTCGCGCCGCATCCGGCGCTGCTGGCCCTGCTGGGCGGCGACCCGGCCCCGCTGCGCGCGGAACTGAACGCGCACTTCGAACTGCGGGTGGATTTCGTGCTGGCCTTCACCGCCCGCCGCGACCTGATCGCCCGGCCGGAACTGCGTTTCGCGCCGCTCGTGGCGGGCCTGAGCAGCCTGCCGGACGGCCTGACGCTGGACGCCCGGCGCCTGGGCCGCGACGAACTGCACCTGCTGGTGCAGCGCGCCTGCGGCCTCGCCTGAGCCGGGGCTCGCGGGTGAGTCAGCCGGCGCGGGCGGCGCGGCGTTTCTCGGCGCGGACCATCTGCACGAACTTCGCGAGGCGCGGCGCACGGTTCCAGCGTTTGCGGTCCCCGGCGACCCGCCAGATCCACTCGACGCCCATGCGGCGCGTCCAGGCGGGCGCGAGGTCGGCGGTGCCAGCCAGCACGTCGATCACGCCGCCGCAGCCGATCATGACCGGGGTGTTCATGACCTGCCGCCAGTACTGGTTGAAGGTCTCCTGCCGTCCGGCGCCCATGGCGGTCAGGACGAGGTCGGCGCCGCTGTCGCGCACGAGTTCCGCGACCCGCTGATCCTCGGGCAGGTCGAAGTATCCGTGGTGGATGCCCGCCACCTGAATGCCGTAGTCACGCGCGGCGTTCTGCGCGGCGACCTCGGCCACGCCGGGCTTGGCGCCCAGGAAGAACACGCGCAGGTCCGCGCCGTGGCGTTTCATGAGGCCCTGCACGATGTCGAAGCCCGGCGCGCGCGGCACCTCCTGCGCGCACAGTTGCCGCGCGGCCCACACGATGCCCACGCCGTCGGCGGTCACGAGGTCCGCGACCTGCATGGCCGTCACGAAGTCCGGCTGGGTGCGTGACTGCACGATGAACTCGGGGTTCAGGGTCACGACGGTGTGCGGGGCGCGCGGGGCGCGGTAGATCCAGTCGCCCAGACGGTCCAGGGTGGCGTCCAGTGTGATGTTGTCCAGCGGCAGGTCGAACAGGGTCAGTCGCTGGGTGGGGTCCGGGTTGGTCATGCTGTCGCGGATTGTAGAGCAGTTGGGCGGGCCGGGGGGGGCGCTCGCCGGGACTGGCGGGTGGGCTTGCGCGTGGGGGACGCCGGTACGGCATACTGCTACGCATGTTGCCCGGTGCTTTCGGTGCTTTACCTGCGGACGCTCAGGCGCAGGTGGTCGCGGCTGGACGGCTGGGACGCTGGACCCGCGCCGAACTGCTGTACCACCCGGAGGACCCGGCCGAGACGCTGTACATCGTCACGCGGGGGTCCGTGCGGCTGTACCGCCTGGGGTCCGGCGCGCGTGAGGTCACGCTGGACGTCCACGGTCCCGGTTCCCTGCTGGGCGTGATGTCCCTGATTCCCGGCGAACGCTGCGGCGTGTACGCCGAGGCGATGGACGACACCGAGGCGCTGATGCTGGGGCAGGACACCCTGCACCGCGTCACGCAGGCGCACCCGGCGGTGGGCGTGGCCCTGACCGAGCAGATCACCCGGCAGACGCGCGGCGTGCAGGAACGCCTCTCGGGTCTGGTGTTCCTGGAGGTGTCGCAGCGGCTGGCGCTGGCGCTGCTGAACCTCGCCGAGCGCGAGGGCCCCTGGCCGGAGGGCGGGTCGCACGCGCTGCGCGACCGGGTGTCGCACCAGGATCTGGCGCACGTGGTGGGCAGCACGCGTGAGACGATCACGAAACTGCTGGGTGACTTCCGCACGCGCGGCCTGCTGGACCTCGGGTACCGGCGGATCATCCTGACCGACCGTGAGGGTCTGCAACGCGCGACGCGCGAACCGCTGCGCTGAGGGCCGGCGGCGGCGGGACGGGGTCCGGTCCGTCGGCTTTACTTCACAGTGTGGTGTGACAGTCAGTGTAGTGTGGGTCCCGTTGCCGTACGAACCGGGTCGACCGGACAGGAAGGGCACCGCACGCGCCCCGGCAGACGCCGGGGACGGCCCGCGCCGCGACCACGGGGCGCCGGGCGGAAGGAAGAACAATGGCGCGGAACGCAGGAGCGGAATTCAGGAACGGTGGCATGCAGGCGTACTTCCGCCTGCCCGCAGGGGCGCTGGCGCAGGCCCGCGCCGAGACCCGCAGCGACGTGGACCGCGCCGCGCTGGCAGAGGCCCTGCGCGCGTACCACCGCGACCTGGGCACGCTGGACACCCACGCGCACTCGGCGCTGGAGCGGCTGGCGCACCCGGCGTCCCGCGTGGTCGTGACCGGGCAGCAGGCGGGCGCGCTGACCGGCCCGGCGTACTCGGTGCACAAGGCCGCCGACGCGGCGCTGCTGGCCCGCCAGGAGGACCGCGAGGACGCCCCGGTGGTCGCCGTGTACTGGATCGCCAGTCAGGATCACGACGCCGCCGAGGTGGCGGGCACCACCCTGCTGGACCTCGCCGAGCGCCTGCACCGCCTGACGCTGGACGTGCCGCAGGGCGTGCCGGTCGGGCGCGTGCCGTGGCGCGCGGAGTGGACGGCGCAGGTGCACGCGCTGCTCGACGCCTTCGAGGCGCCCGCCGCGCACGTGGCGGCCGTCCGCGCCCGCTTCGAGCGCGCGGTGAACGGACCGGCCGGTGCAGGCAGTTACGCCGACGTGTTCGCCCGCCTGATTCACGGACTGCTGGCCCCGGCGGGCCTGCTGGTCCTGGACCCGCTGCACCCGGCCCTGGCCGCCCTGATGGCCCCCACCCTGGCCCGCGAACTGGAACGCCCGCTGGCGTCCAGCGAGGCCATCGAGGCGGCCGCCGCCCGCCTGGAAGCCGACGGGTTCGTGCCTCAACTGCGCCGCCCGGCCGGAGCGACCAACCTGTTCATCGAGGAAGGTGACGGGCAGCGCCGCCTGCTGCGCTTCGACGGCCGCACCTTCAGCACCGACCACGCCACGTACTCGCGCGCGGACCTGCTGGCCGCGCTGGCCGGCGATCCCAGCCGCCTCACGCCCGCCGCCGGCCTGCGCCCCGCCGTGCAGGACGCGCTGCTGCCCACCCTGGCCTTCGTGGTCGGGCCGGGCGAGATCGCGTACGGCGCGCAGCTGCGGGACGTGTACCCGCTGCACGGGCTGGGGCAGCCGCTGCTGTGGCCGCGCCTGAGCGTCACCTGGGTCGAACCGAACGTGCGCCGCCTGCTGGGCCGCCTGAACGCCACGGCCGCGCAGGTGCAGGCCGACCCGGACGGCGTGCTGGGCCGCGCCCTGGCCGCCGAGCGGGGTGCGGCCGCCGCCAGCGCCGAGCGACTGGCCGCGCTGGACGCCGAGCTGCTCGCCCTGACCGGCGAACTGGCCGCCCTGGACCCCACCCTGCACGGCGCCGCCCAGCGGACCCGCGCCCGCACCACCGCCCGCGTGGCGCACCTGCAACACCTCGCTGCGCGCGCCCTGGCCCGCGCCGAGAACGACCGCAGCGGCCAGCTGACCCGCCTGAAAGCCCACCTGCTCCCGAACGGCGCGCCGCAGGAACGCGAGATGAACTTCCTGACCTTCCTGCTCAAGCACGGCGACACGCCCCTGCGCCAGCTGCTGGACCTCCCGGCCGGCTGGCAGGGCGAACTCGACATTCCCTGAAGTTCCAGACGCAAGGCGGGCAGCCCCATCCGACCGGGCCGCCCGCCTGCCTTGCCAGTTCTTTACTCGCGCGGGATGTTCACGTCGAACAGGGCGCGCACGAATTCCTGGCTGTCGAAGGGTTGCAGATCATCGGCCTGTTCGCCCACGCCGATGAACTTGATGGGCACGCCGAGTTCGCGGACGATGGCGACCAGGATGCCGCCCTTGGCGGTGCCGTCGAGTTTCGTGACGATCACGCCGGTCAGGGGGGTGGCCTCGTGGAATTTCTTGGCCTGTTGCAGGCCGTTCTGGCCGGTGACCGCGTCCAGGACCAGCCACGTCTCGGCGGGTTCGGCCGGGTCTGCCTTCTCGACGACGCGGCGGACCTTCTTGAGTTCCTCCATCAGGTTGTGCTTGTTGTGGAGGCGGCCGGCGGTGTCGATGAACAGCAGGTCGGTGCCGCGCGCGGCGCGGGCGCTGGCGCCGTCGAAGGCGACGGCGGCGGGGTCGCCTCCGTCGGTGCCCTGCACGACGGGAATGCCGAGGCGTTCGCCCCACTCGCCGAGTTGCGCGCCGGCGGCGGCGCGGAAGGTGTCCCCGGCGGCGAACATGACGCTCTTGCCGCGGTTCATGTAGTACTGGCCGAGTTTGGCGATGGTGGTGGTCTTGCCGACGCCGTTCACGCCGATGATCATGACCACGTGCCCCTTGGGGTCCACGCCGGTGCGCCGCGCGTCGGGCGCGAAGCCGAGCTTGCGGAATTCGGCGCGGCGCGCGTCGGGTTCGAGTTGCAGGGTCAGGGCGTCCATCAGCGCCTGCTGGAGGTTCTTGCCCTCGGCGCGGCGGATGTCCTCGAGGATGTCCTCGGTGGCGGCGCGGCCCACGTCGGCGGCGATCAGGGCGTACTCGAGGTCCTCGATGGTGTCGAGGCGGTTGGTGACGACGTCCCGGACGTCCTGTCCGAGGAAGCCGGCGGTGGAGTTGATCTGCTGGCGGGTCTTGCTGAGCCCGTCGCGCAGGCGTTCGAGCCAGCTCACGCGCGCGCTCCGGTGGGGGGGGTGGGGATGACGTTCATGCGTCTACCATAGCGTCCCGCCTGCATCCGCGACGGTTCGGGCCGCCGCATTCCGCCGGGGCACGCCAGAACAGGCCCCCTCCCGGTGTGAGAGTGGGCCGTGGGGACCGGATCAGCTGTGCAGATACTCGCGGATCAGGGCGAGTTTCAGGGTGCTCAGGCGCGCGCGGCTGAACGCGCCACGCCCCAGGACGCGGTCCCCGAGGGCCAGGACGGGTACGTGGTCGCCGTGCAGGGCGCGCAGGTGCGGGTCGAGGTCCACGTTCACGCTCTGCACCCGGAATTCCAGGCGGGCGAGGTGGTCGGCGGCCTGTTCGCACAGGTGGCAGCCGGGGCGGGTGTACAGGGTCAGGGTCGGCAGCGTGGGGGGCGTGGGTGGGGGGGTGCTCACGCGGGTTCCAGGACGGCGGGGCGGCTCAGGATGCTCATGGCCTGCACCGGGGCGTACATGTCGTTCGAGGAGAGCAGGTCGCCGACGCTGGAGAAGGTCCGCAGCACCTGCCCGCCCTGACGCACCGCGAAGATCTGACCGTCCGGGCCGACCTGGATCAGCCAGGGGGCCTCGGTGGGTTCGCCGACCAGGGTTTCCATGGCGAAGGTGAGGCCCGGCGTGCCGTCCGCCTCGATCTTGCGGACCTTGCGGGCCACGCTGTCCACGATGTACACCGCGCCGAACTGGTCCACGCCCAGGCCTTCCAGGGGGCGCAGGCTGTCGCTGTTGCGGTCCAGGCGGAAGGCGTAACGGCTGAGGTACTCGCCCTGCGCGCTGAAGCGCTGCACCTCGTGGTTGCCGGTGTCCAGGACGTAGACGTGCCCGTCGGGCGCGGCGACGATCCCGCTGGGTTTCTCGAAGCGGCCCAGGCCCTGGCCGCGCCCGCCGAAGCGGCGGACGAAGCGGCCCAGGGCGTCGAACACCACGACCTGATGCGCCTCGGCGTCCAGCACGAACACCTGCCCCTGCGCGGCGGCGATCCCGACGGGTTGCAGCAGTTCGCCCTCGTTCAGGCCGTAGGGACCGAAGCTCAGGAGTTCCGCGCCGTCTGGCCCGAGTTTGCGCACCAGCGCGCCGGCCTTGCCCTGGCGGTAGTCGAGCAGCGTGACGTACAGGTTTCCTTCCGGGTCGCCGGTCATGGCGTTGGGCGTGCCGGGCAGACCCTGCGCGCCGCCGGTCTGGTCGCGCAGGCTGGCGCGCAGTTTGCCTTTCAGGTCCAGCAGGCGCAGCGTGCCGCGTTTCTCCTGCACGCTCATGGCGAGCGCGATGGGGTCGTTGAAGACCTCGTCGGTCAGGACGCCGGCGTCGATGCGGGCGATCACGTCGTCCAGGGTGGGGCGCTGGGCGGGGTCCTTCTCGATCATGTTCAGGATCAGGTCGTTCAGTTTGCCCGGCACTTCCAGCCGCACCTGCTTGGGCGGTTTGGGCGTCTCGAACACCTGCTGGTGAACCACGGCCTCGTAGCTGCCCTTGAAGGCGGTGTGGCCGGTGACCATCTCGTAGGCGAGCAGGCCCAGCGAGTACACGTCGCTGCGGGCGTCCACGCGGTTGCCCTTGGCCTGTTCGGGGGCCATGTAGATGGGCGTGCCGACGCGCGCGCCGGTCATGGTCAGGCGGGTCAGGACCTTCCCGACCGCGATGCCGAAGTCCATGAGTTTCACGCCGCCGTCGCGCAGCACGCCGTCCGTGAAGGCGTTCTTGAGGACCATCACGTTGGCGGGTTTGATGTCGCGGTGAACGACGTTCTGCATGTGGATGTGCCGCAGGGCGTCGGCGAGCGCGCGGATCAGCTGGGTGCCCTCGTGGAAGCTCAGGGTGCGGCTCTCCAGCAGCGCCTCGAGGCTGTCGCCGTCCAGGAATTCCATGGCGATGTAATGCTCGGGGTCCTGCATGCGGTAGTCGTACACCCGCACGATGTTCGGGTGGTTGAAGCGCTTGAGGACTTCCGCCTCGCGGTAGAAGCGTTTGACGAACTTGGCGTCCGCGAGGTACTTGTCCTGCGGGACCTTCAGGGCGACCACGCGGCCGTCCTGGCGGCGGCGGGCGCGGTACACGCTGCCCATCCCGCCGATCCCGACCCGGTCGAGGACCTCGTACTCCTGAAAGCGCAGGTCTGAGACGGTCTGGGTGGTCGTGGGGCGGCGGGACGGCGGGACGGGCGTCGACGTGCGCTGCACCCGCACGGGCTTCTGGGCGGGCGCGCGGCCCGGCCGGTCCAGGCTGGGCATCACGACGCGGCCCAGGCGGAAGGCGGCCGTGACCAGCACGAACGCCGTGACGGCCAGCACGCCCTGCGCGCGGTTCAGGTTCTCCAGGCTGGGCGGGCCGCCCTGCGAGGTCAGCGCGAGGCCCGCGACCAGCAGCAGCAGCAGGACGGCCGCTGCCGCCGCCACCACGCTCAGCGCGCGTTCCGGGGCGCGGACGGTCAGCAGGACGCCCACCACGAACAGGGGCACGAGCAGCAGCGCGATCACGGTGACGTACCGGCCGGGCGTGGGAAGGAAAGCAGCGGGAACATTACCCACAGTTATACAGGGCCGGCCTTGCGCGGAGCTTACAGGTTGCGCCTCCCACGGCGCGCCGCCCGCCCGGAACCCCCGGCGACCGCGCGGCGCGCGCGGCGGTCCATGCGGCATACTGGACGGGATGCCCACTGTCCTGAACCCGTGCCTCACCACTGCGGCCAGCGGCGGGCGCGCGTGACGACCACCTACTGGACCGAACTGACCGAGCTGTTCGAGTACAAGGTCGCCGACGCGCTGGCCGGCCGCGTTCCGCGTGGCGGGCGCCGCTCGCTGGGCCTGCTGCGCGAGGAGCTGCTGCAGGCGCCACTGGAACCCACGCTGCTGCGCCGCCTGATCGAGGCCGACCGGCAGTACCGCGCCGCGCAGAAGGCCGACCGGCCGCCCGAACCGGTCCGGGCGGGCTTCGGCGGCCCGAGCACCTGGGAAGCGCCGGCCACCACCGAGACGGACGAGTCGCGTGCCTGGGAGGAACTGCAACTGCTCGCCTGGCACCACCAGGCGGCCCGGCAGGTGCGGGAACAGGCGCTGCGCTGGCAGCGCGAGGCGACCCTGGCGCGCCTGCGGGTGCTGTTCACGGTCACGGAGAACGCCGAGCGGGCCGGGGCCGGCACTGGTCCGGCCGTGCCGGTCCCGGCCGCGCACGACCCGCTGATGGACCTGCACGACCCGGAAGTCGTGCAGAACCTCGCGGGCGCGCTGTCGAACCTGCTGCTGACCGACACGGGCCGGCAGCGGGTCCGGACGGCCCTGTCGCAGGTGGCGGCCGAACCGTTCCCGCGCCACCCGGACGAGGACGTCCTCGCCGCGCGCCTGGAAGCGGCCGAGCGCGAACCGCTGGCCGCCGGGGCGCGCGACGCCCTGATCCGCGCCCTCAGGGCCGAGTACCCCATGCCGCGCGACCCGCGCGAGCGGCCCGCGATCCGCGCGGCGGCGCGCAGCGTCACCGAGTTCCTGGAACCGCTGATGGCCGCCGCGCCCCTCCCGACGCTGGGGGTCGTGCCGCACGGCAGCGTGCTGTACGCCCGGCACCCCGCGACCGCCATGCGCGGCCCGGACGAGGGAGCCGACGTGCTGGTCGTTCACCTGCGCGGGGGGCAGGCGGCCCGCTGGCGCGGCCTGGACCTGCTGTGGCAGCCCATCGGGAAGAACTGGCAGATGCAGGTGGGCGGTCAGGTGGCGCTGCTGCGGCCCTCGCGGGACGCCCCGGACGGCCCGCAGAGCATCGCACTGCCCGACACGCAGCTGCGCGCCTTCGTCAGCGGCGACTACCTGATGCTGCGCCTGGAAAGTCAGGCGGCGCTGGAACTGGGTCGGCGGGCGGCGCTGGGGCGGGCCGTGTCGCTGCTGCTGGATCCGGGCGGCGAGTTCGTGTTCCTGCGGCTGGCCCGCGCCGCCGCGCAACTGCTGCGCGGCGCGGCGCTGGACCTGCCGTCCCTGCAGGGCGCGTCGGCCCGCAAGTACCACGACGCCACCCCGGACGCCCTGCTGGCCTTCGCGCGTAAGGGCGTGGAGTCGCTGATGGTGCGCCTGTCGCGCACGGACCCCGTGCAGGCCGCGCAGGCCTTCCACGCGGCCGCCGACGCACTCGGGATGCATCCGCTGCTGGGCCGCCGCCTGCACGAGGCGCTGCACGTGGCGCTGCGCAGTCCCGAGACGCTGCCCGAACCGCTGTCGGGCGAGACCTTCGAACTGCCCGACAGCGGCGCGTTCCTCAGCGTGCAGCTCGGGGACGCGCCCCTGACCCTCCAGGCGGGCACGCGGTCCGTGACGCTGCGGATGGACTACAAGTCCGAGCTGGCCGTCGTGATTCCCGGCCACGCGCCCATGATCCTGCAGGACCTGCTGGTGGTGCGCGTCCCGGACCTGAACGTGATCCTGGTGCGGCACGGCAGCTGGCTGGCCGCGGCGGCCGGGCACGACGAGGCGCTCGACGTGATCCGCCCGGACCTGCAGGTGCGGGCCGAACCCCCCTCGCTGCACTGACCGGCGGGCAGACGCCACGCGGGGCCGCCGTCGCTTACCATGGGCAGCATGTCTGCGGTGTCGCGTTCTCCCTCCCTGGCCGTTCTGATTCCGGCGTTCAACGAGCAGGACACGGTCGGGGCCGTGGTCAGGGTGGCGCTGGAGTTCACGCCGGACGTGGTCGTCGCCTCCGACGGCAGCAGTGACGACACGGCCCAGGCCGCGCGGGACGCCGGGGCGCGGGTCGTGGAACTCACGCAGAACGGCGGGAAGGGCGCGGCGCTGCTCGCGGCGTTGCAGGCCACGACCGCCGATCTGGTCGTGCTGCTCGACGCGGACCTGACCGGCCTGAGCGCCGCGCACCTGCAGACGCTGGCTGCGCCCGTGCAGGAGGGCCGGCTGGACATGAGTATCGGCGTGTTCGAGGGCGGGGGGTTCGTGACCGACTGGGGCAACAAGCTCACGCCGCACCTGAGCGGGCAGCGCGCCTGCCGCCGCCAGTGGCTGCTGGGCGTGCCGGGACTGGATCAGGAACGCTGGCCGGAACCGGCGATCACCCGGCACCTGAAGGTCACGGGGGCGCGCTGGGCGTACGTGGAGCTGCCGAACGTGGCGCAGGTCGTCAAGGAGAAGAAACGCGGGTTCTGGCGCGGCGCGACCGCCCGCACCCGCATGTACGCCTCGCTGCTGACCTACGGGGTACGCCGCCGCAAACCCTGAACGCGGCCCCCGGCCGGGCTACTCACAGCGGTTTTCAGGGGTGTTGAGGGGTTCCCTCAACACCCCTGAAACGAGCAAAGCGAGAAGCCGTTCACACCAGCGGTTGGAAGTGGAATTGAAGGGCGTGCTGTTGGCCCTTCAATGGAACTGGAAACCGCTGTCAGCGCAGCAGGTCGATGACGCTGCCGTCCGCCGTCTGGTACCGCACGACGCCCACGGTGGGCACGAAGTAGGTGGTCTGCACGCTGACCTTCCCGCCCGCCGTCGTCTCGGTGCGGATGGTCAGGGTGTTGAAGGTGCCGCCCGCGAGTTTCAGCGGGGTCACGCCGGTCACGGTCGAGCGGGTGCGGAGGGTGCCGGCGCTGCCGGTCCAGCTCTGGCCGGGCGACAGCGGGCCGGGCGGGTAGACGTTCAGCGGCGAGGCGTACCAGGTCAGGCGGCCCCCGGCGTTCACGCCGCGCAGCCATACGCTGCCGTCCGCGCGGTGTTCGATCAGGTCCTGGGTGTAGGTGGTGCTCCCGTACTGGTGACTGACCGGCACCACCCGCACGCCCCGGTGCGTGAGGGCCGCCCCGACGATCTGGGTCTCTCCGCTGGAGTACGTCCAGCGGGTGCCGGGGCGGTGCGGGTAGTAGTTGGGGTCCACGGGCGGCGCGCCCAGCGCACCCTGCCACAGCAGGGCGGCCAGCGGGAACAACCGGGCGAGGCGGGGGGCGGATCGGGCAGAAGCGGGCATCGCGTTCCAGAGTAGTGCAGTCCTCTCACCCGCGCCTGACAGAACGGGATGATACGGACTCGGATTGAACGGGCTTTGCAGCCCATTCAATCGGAGTCCGTATGAGAGGCCACTCGGGCCGTGCCGGGGATTATTTCAGGAAGGCCTGGTACCACAGGGCGCTGTCTTTCAGCAGGCGTTCCTGGGTGGTGTAGTCGACGTACACCAGCCCGAAGCGCTTCTGGTAGCCGTACGCCCACTCGAAGTTGTCCATCAGGGACCACGCGAAGTACCCGCGTATGTCCACGCCGGCCTGACTGGCGTTCAGCAGGGCGTTCAGGTGGGTGCTGAGGAACTCGGTGCGGCGCGGGTCGTGAACGCGGTCGCCGCTGCGTTCGTCGGCGAAGGCGGCGCCGTTCTCGGTGATGTAGATGGGCGGCAGGTTCGGGTAGTCGGCGTTCAGGCGCAGCATCAGGTCGGTCAGGCCCTGCGGGTGGATCTCCCAGCCCATGTCGGTCACGCTGGCCCCTTCGGGCAGCACGCCGCCCTGCGCGCCGATCACGCCGCGCGAGTAGTAGTTCACGCCCAGGAAGTCGTTGGGAACGCGGATGAGTTCCAGGTCGCCGTCCTGGACGGGGGGCGCGTCGGCGCCCACGTCGGCCCAGGTGTCGGCCGGGTACTCGCCGCGCAGCAGGGGGTCCAGGAACCAGCGGTTGAAGCGGCCGTCGGCCTGCCGGGCGGCCAGGATGTCCTCGGGGCGGTCGCTGGCGCTCTCCTGCGGGCCGAGGTTCAGGACGATGCCCGCCTGCGACTGCGGCGCGTGACGGCGGATCTCGGGCATGGCGAGGCCGTGGCCCAGCAGCAGGTGGTGCGCGGCGCTCAGGGCGGCGGCGCGGTCGCGGGTGCCGGGGGCGTGCTCGCCGATCTCGTAGCTGAGGACCGAGGAGCACCACGGTTCGTTCAGGGTGGCGTAGCTGGCGACGCGGTTGCCCAGGCGCGCGGCGACGGCGGCCGAGTACTCGGCGAAGGCGTAGGCGGTGTCGCGGTTGGTCCAGCCGCCCTGGTCCTGCAGGGTGGCGGGCAGGTCCCAGTGGTACAGCGTGACGTGCGGCTGCACGCCGCGCGCGAGCAGGCCATCGGTCAGGCGTTCGTAGAAGTCCAGACCGGCCGGGTTCACGGGGCCGCGTCCGGCGGGAACGACGCGGGGCCACGCGACACTGAAGCGGTAGGCGTCGACGCCCAGCGCGGCGATCAGGTCGAGGTCCTGTTCCCAGCGGTGGTAGTGGTCGCAGGCGACCGCGCCGCTGCTGCCGTCGCTGATGCGGCCGGGCTGGGCGCAGAACACGTCCCAGATGCTGGGGCTGCGGCCGTCCTCGTGCGCGGCCCCCTCGATCTGGTACGAGCTGGTGGCGACGCCGAACACGAATCCGGCGGGGAAGTCGCGGCGGGTCAGGGCGGCGGCGCGGGCGGCGGGGGTCGGGGTGTCGGTCAGGGTGTTCGTCATGTCAGGTACTCCTGTGCGGCGCGGGCAGCGGCGGTGGGAATGGCGGGCCGGGCAGGGCGCAGTTCAGCCCTTGGTGGCGCCGGCGGTCAGACCCTCGATCAGCTGGCGGGAGGCCAGGGCGAACAGGATCAGCAGCGGCACGACGGTCAGGGCGACGCCGCACATCAGGGCGCCCCAGTCGGTGTTGGCGATGCCCTGCATGGAGCGCAGCGCCAGGGGGGCGGTGTACGTCTCGGCGGTGCGGAAGATGATCAGCGGCCCCAGGAAGCCGTTCCAGGACTGCACGAAGGTCACGAGGCCCAGGGTGGCCATGGCGGGACCGGTCAGCGGGACGATCACGCGGCGGAAGATGCCGAATTCGGTGGCGCCGTCGATGCGGGCCGCCTCGACCAGTTCGCGCGGGATGGAACTGCCGATGTACTGACGCATCAGGAAGATCCCGAAGGCGCTCGCCATGCCCGGCACCCACAGGGCGCGCGGCTGGTCGATCCAGCCCAGCGCCTGCATGATCAGGGCGTACGGGACGATGTTCAGCGTGCCGGGAATCAGCATGGTGGCCAGCAGCAGTCCGAACAGCACCTCGCGGCCCTTGAAGGAGAACATCGCGAAGGCGTACCCGGCGAGCGTGCAGAAGAACAGCGTGAAACCGGTGGTCAGGACCGCGAGGTACAGGCTGTTCCAGAGGTTGCGCCAGAACGGGACCCGTTCCACGAGGTTGCGGTAGTTCTCGTCGAGGTTACTGCCGAACCAGGTGGGCGGCGGCAGCTGGAAGATGTCGCTGCGGGTGTGCGTGGCGAACACGAACATGAAGTAGAACGGGGCGATGGTCAGCACGGCGCCCAGGGCGATCAGGGCGTACGCGGCGAGGCGTTTGCCGTCCAGGGTGGGGGCGCGGCGTGCGGGGCGGGTGGCCGGACGGTCGGGGATGGGGGCGGTGGTCATAGGTCAGTCCCTTCCGGCAAGGCCGCTGCGGCCGAAGGCGCGGTTGTTCACGAGGGTCAGCACGCCGATCACGATGAACAGCAGCCAGGACATGGCGGCCGCCACGCCGGCGTCGGAGTACGAGGCGTAGGTGCGGTACATGTACATCACGGTGGTCAGGCCGGCCTGTCCGGCGCCGCCGCTGCCGTTGGTCAGGATGAACGGCTCCTCGAACAGTTGCAGGCCGCCGATCAGGCTGAGGGTCACGGCGATGAACATGATGGGCCGCAGCAGGGGCAGCGTGATGTACCGGAACTGCTGGGCGCGGGTGGCGCCGTCCACGCTGGCCGCCTCGTACAGTTCGCGCGGGATGGCCTGCAGGCCGCTGAGGTACAGCAGCATGTTCCAGCCGGTGTAGCGCCACACGACGACCATGGCGACCGCGCTCTGCACGTATTCCTTCTCGCCCAGCCAGTTGATCTTCTCGGAGGGGAACAGCGCGCCGATCAGCGGCAGGCCGCTCAGGGCGTTCAGGACCGAGTTGATCACGCCGTACTGCCACGAGAACAGCGTGAAGAAGATCACCGAGATCGCCACGATGGACGTGATGTACGGCAGGAAGTACACGGCGGTCACGAAGTTCTGCATGCGCCGCAGGCCGCCCTGGATGGCGAAGGCCAGCGGAATGGCGATCAGGTGCTGCGGCAGGCCCGAGAGCAGCGCCAGGATGGCGGTGTTCTTCAGGGACTGCCAGAAGGTCGGGTCGGTCAGGTTGTCGGTGTAGTTGCGCAGGCCCACGAACTTCATCTCGCCCAGGCCGGTGCCGGGCTGCCACTGGTGGAAACTCAGGTACGCGTTGAACACGATCGGGAACAGACCGAACGCGAAGAACAGGATGAAGAACGGGCTGATGAACAGGTACGGCGCGTACCGCCGCTGGAAGTCGCTCCAGCTGGGGCGGCGGCGGGGTTTGGGTGGTTTCAGGGTTGCTTGCATGCCTGTGGTCTCCAGGGCCTGTGCTGTTCAGGCGGCGCGGCGCTCGGGCGGGGGTGCGGGGGCGGGGCCGGGCGGAACGCGCGGGGGCAGGTCCGGCGCCTCTGAATGGGCGAACGGACCTGCCCCTCGCCGGTCTGGTTCAGCGGGCGCGGCGGGTGATCAGGTTCTTCGCCTCGGTCAGGGCGCCCGTGATGTCCTTGCTGCCGTCCAGGACGCTGTTCAGGGCGTCGTTCACGATCTGTTCGGCGATGGGGTCGAGTTTGTTCACGTCCAGCGGCTGGATCTTCAGGGCCGCCTGACGCCACAGCACGCGGGCCTTCTGGCCGTTCAGGTACGGCACGCCCTCGTTGAAGACGGGGTCGTTCGCGGCGGAGCGCAGCGCGGGGAAGGCGCCGGTGGTCTTGAACGCCAGGACCTGCTGGTCCTTGTTGGTGGTCAGGTACTTGATCAATGCCCAGGCTTCGGTCTTGTTCTGGCTCTGCTGGGGAATGCCGTAGAAGGAGCCGCCCCAGCTGGCGAAGGTGTTGCCCGGCAGCTGCTGCGAGGCCCACTTGCCGCTGTAGTCCTTGGCGAGCCAGTTCTGCATGTGCCCGACCAGCCACGCGCCGCTGAACTCGGTGGCGAGGTTGCCTTTCTGGAAGGCGGTGGTCCACTCGGGGCTGAAGGCGCCGCCGGCGCGGGCGTCGAGTTTCGCGTCGCGGATCTGCTTGGCGATGGTGAAGGCGCGCACGAAGCGGGGGTTCTTGGGATCGACCAGGACGTTGTTGCTCTTGTCGAAGAACAGGCCCTCGCCGCTCTTGAGGCCGGTGCGGATGATGATCTGCGCGGCCTGTCCGGCGTCGGGGATCAGGAACGAGCCGGGGTTGGCGGCGACGACCTTGCGGCCGTTGCTGATGTAGCTTTCCCAGCTGGCGTTCAGGGAGGCGGCGCTCACGCCGGCCTTCTTGAGCATGTCGGTGCGGTAGAACATCGCGCCGGGGCCGATGTCGGTGGGCATGCCGACCATGCGGCCGTCCTGGGTCATGGCCTGCGGGTAGGTGTACGCCACGAACTGGTTACGGAACTGCCCGGCGTTGTAGGGGGCCTTGCTGATGTCGACCAGGCCGTTGCCTTCGGCGAAGCGGGCGACGTACCCGAAGTCGATGGCGACCACGTCGGCCGCGCCCTTGCCGGTGGAGAGCGCGGTGGTCAGGGCGGTGTGGTGGTCGGCGTAGGCCAGCGAGTTGATCTTGACCGTGATGTTCGGGTAGAGCTTGTTGAAGCCGGGCAGTGCGGCCTTGACGACGCTGTCGAGGTCCGGGAAGACGCCGACGGTCAGGGTGGTCTTCTGGGCGCTGGCGTTCCCGAGGGCGGCGCAGAGAACGGCGGTCAGGGTGAGGGTCAGGCGGGGCAGTTGACGCATGGTGGTTCCTCCGTGGGGTGGGGGGCGGGTCGGGGCCGTGGCAGACCGCTCAGGTGTCGCCCTGAGGCGCGCGGCGCGTGGCGGCGTGCGACAGGGCAGTTCGTTCACAGGTGAACGAGGGGAGGTCTGAATCTTCGGTTCTGCTTGGGGTTACTGTACTCGCCTTTTGAAAGCGCTGTCAAGATGGCCCCGCCTCTCCCCTGCCCACCGGGAGCCGCCCCCGGCGGTGCAGATCGATTCAGATGGCCTGGAAGCGCCTCTTTCGCCGCGAAGGTGCAAGAATGCCCTTTCATACGGATTGCCGTTTGTTTCGCCAACAATCCGGAACTTCACCGCCCCTGCCGGCTCCACGTCCGGAGGGGCGTTTCTCTCCTTCTCTGCGGGGCAGCTCTCCGAGTCGCATCCGCTCGGACCGGGCGGGTTTTGCAGCCCATTCAATCGGAGTCCGTATCATGCCACCGACCGGCGGCGCCACAGACGACCGTGCGGAGGCCCCGGAAGACAGGCTCCTGGGACCTCCGCACACACGCCCCCCAGGCGGGGGTGCCGTCAGCGGCTGCGGCGGCTGGCGACGGATTCGCGCAGCATCAGTTCCTGGCGCGGCTCGAAGGGTTCGATGGTCTCGCCGCGCAGGCGCGACAGGATGTACCGGGCCAGCCACTGCCCCATCTCGCCCATGGGCTGCCGGACCGAGGTGAGGGGCGGCATGGTGTACGACGAGCCGGGCAGGTCGTCGAAACCCACCAGCGACATGTCGTCGGGAACGCGCAGGCCCAGGCGGTACAGCGCGAGACGTGCGCCGTAGGCCATCTGGTCGTTCGCCACGAACACCGCCGTCATGTTCGAGTGGCTCTGCAACAGGCGCTGCATGCCGATCAGGCCGCTGGGTTCCTGAAAGTCGCCCTGCACGACCAGGGTGGGGTCGAAACGCAGGCCGCGTTCCTCCAGGGCGTCGCGGTAGCCGTCCAGGCGTTCGCGGGCGTCGGCGTGGTCCGAGGGGCCGCTGATGTGGCCGATCACGCGGTGGCCGCGCCCGATCAGGTAGTTCACGAGGTCGCGGGCGGACTGCCGGTTGTCCATGGCGAGCGACGCGCCGCCATGCGCGCCGAGGTCGATGGTGCGGCCCAGCACGCCGATCGGGAGGCGGGCGGCCAGGGCGTGCAGGTCGTGGTCGGGCATCTGGCCGCCCAGGATGATCATGCCTTCCACGCGGCGGTTGAGCAGCAGCGCGACGGCGTGTTCTTCCTCGTCGGTGCGCCAGTGGCCGCTGATGATGATCGGGGAGTAGCCGCTGCCCATCAGGCCGCGTTCGATGCCGCTCAGGGCGTCGTTGTAGAAGGGACTGGCGATGTCCGGGGTCAGGACGCCGATGCTGCCGGACGCGCCGGTGGCGAGGCTGCGGGCGAAGGTGTTGGGCGTGTACCCGAGTTTCTCGATGGCGAGGCGGACCTGCCGGGCCTTGGTGTCGTTGACGCGGGCGGTGCCGTTCAGGATGCGTGAGACGGTGCTGGGGGACACGCCGGCCTCTCGGGCGACCTCGCTGAGGGTGACGGCGCGGTTCATGCGGCGTGGGCCTGCCGCGCGGTCGGGTGGGCGCAGCGGCGTGCGTGGGCGGGCACGGTCACTTGGAACATACCCGCACTGTACCTGAAAGCGCTTTCAGATTCCATGCCTCTGCCCCGCCCGGTTGGCGGGAGGGGCGGGCAGCAGTGCACGCCCCCCGGCCGCCGTCCTCATCACTCCTGGTCGCGGCCCAGGTCGGTGCCCCGGCGGGTCGCCTGCACGACCGCCTCGATCAGCCCGCCGCGCACGCCCGCCGATTCCAGCGCCGCCAGTCCCGCGATGGTCGTGCCGCCGGGACTGGCGACCTCGTCCTTGAGCATCGCGGGATGCGCCCGCAGCTGCAGCAGCTCGCCGGTCGAGACGAGCAGCTTGGCGGCCAGTTCGTTCGCCAGCGGGCGCGGCAGGCCCATGCGCACGCCCCCGTCGGCCAGCGCCTCGGCGACCACGGCCACGTAGGCCGGGCCGCTGGCGCTCATGCCGGTGAAGCTGTTGAACAGGTGCTCGGGCAGCTCGTAGGCGTCCCCGACCGCCGTGAACAGGTGCCGCGCGAACGCGAGGTCGCCCGCGTCGGTCGCCTCGCGCGGCCCCGTGATGGCCGTCTGGCTGCGCCCGATGGTCGCCGCGAGGTTCGGCATGACCCGCACCACCCGCCTCGTTCCCAGGCGGCGGGTCAGGGCCGCGACGCTCACGCCGGCCATGGTGCTGATGTACCCGGTGTTCTCCTGCGCCAGCCACTCGGCCGCTTCCGGGAACACGCGGGGTTGCAGGCTGATCAGGACCCGTTCGGCACCCGGCAGTTGCGCGGCCGTCACGACGCGCGCCCCGGTCCGCTCGGCGATCTCCTCGCAGCGGGCGGTGTTCAGGTCCAGCAGGCCGATCTCGGAGGCCGGCATCACGCCGCGCGCCACCACGCCTTCGAGCAGGGCCAGCCCCAGCTTTCCCACACCGACGATCACGAGTTTCATGCGGGCCAGTATAGGTGCGGCCCCGCCACGCACGCGCGCGCCACCCGGCAGATGTGCAGGCAGAGACACCGGGCCACCGTCAGCGCAGGACCCCCAGTGCAGGGCCGGGCGGTCAGTGCAGGGCCGGGTCGAAGGGGCCGGCGGGCGGGGCGTCCCACGCGGCCGATTCCAGCATGGTCAGGAACGTGTCGACCAGATCCGGGTCGAGGTGCGTGCCGGCCACGCGCCGGAGCTCGCGCAGCGTCTCGGAGCGGGACCAGGGGGCCTTGTAGGGCCGCTCGCTGCTCAGGGCGTCGAACACGTCCACGACCGCGAACAGGCGCGCCAGCAGCGGAATGTCACGCCCACCCAGCCCGTCGGGGTAGCCGGTGCCGTCCCAGCGTTCGTGGTGGTGCCGGACGATCTGCAGCACCTCGGGCGGCACGAGGCCCTGCTCGCGCAGCAGCGTCTCGCCGATCGTGACGTGCCGCCGCATCCAGCGCCACTCGGGGGCGGTCAGGGCGCCCCGCTTGTGCAGCACGTCGTCCGCGATGGCGATCTTGCCCAGGTCGTGCAGGTACGCGCCCCAGCGCAGGTGCGCCAGCTGCGTGCTCGGCAGGTCCAGCGCCTGCCCCAGCCGCAGGGCCAGCGTGGTCACGCGGTCGGTGTGGCCCTTGGTCTCGAAACTGCGGTACTCCAGCACGCGCCCCAGCACCCGGAAGGTCTGCTCGCGCACCTGCGCGAGGTCCCGCAGGACCCGCTGCTGCTCGCTGGCCTTGCCCACCTGCGCCGCCAGCACGCTCAACAGCGGCAGCGTGGCGGGCGGCGGCGGCGCGTCGTGCAGCAGCGCCAGCACGCCGGTCGCCTGACCGCCGACCTGCACGGGACTGACACTCAGGAACGCCGGCGCCGGGCCGGCCAGCGTGAGCTGCCGCGACTCGCCCTGCCCGGCCGCGCGCCACAGTTCGGCCTGCAGGTGCGCCTCGCGCAGCGCCGTCACCGTCCCGGCCGATGCCGCCAGATCCCGGCCGGTGTCGGCCACGCCGGCACTGCCCGGAGCCGTCAGGTACGCGCCGCCCACCGCGCCGCCGTCGCCGGTCAGGTGGCCCAGGCCGCGCCCGGCGATCTGGCTGGGAATCTGGCTGTCACCCAAGCTGCCCAGCACGCTCAGCAGCGTCGGCGAGAGCGTCACGCCGCCCTCCTGCCGCCGTTCCAGGCCGCGCGGACCGGTCGCGTGGACGGGGTCGCGGGCCGCGCGGCGCAGCGTGTCCCAGATCAGGTCGTCCGGGTCGCTCAGCCAGGGGGGCGCGCACGCGTCCAGCTGGAACGCCCACGCACCCCCGGCCGCCTCGGGGGACGTCAGCGGGATCAGCAGCGTCCACCGTCCCAGGTCCAGCAGCGCCGGGGCGGGCGGGGGGCGGCTGTCCGGGCGGCGCGTCAGGTGCAGGCTCAGGTGGAGGCTGCGGGCGGCGCGGCGCAGGGCGGCGGCGTCCAGCGTGCCGGTCTGGATCAGGGCGCCGCGCCGGGTCAGCAGGGCCGCGCCGCGCGCGCGGATCAGGCGTTGCGCGGCCTGCAGGGCTTCCTCGGGCAGGGCGTGACCGTCACGCAGGGCCTGCGCGGCCCCCTGGAGGTCCAGGCTCAGGCGGGCCACGCGGGCGGCGCGGGCCAGTTCGAGCTGCCGGGCGGCGGCGCGCGCCGTGACGGACATGGCCTGCGCGGCGGCGTGGGCGTCCGGGCCAGGGGGAGCGGCCAGCCACAGGCGGCCCAGCGTGGCGTGCGGCGGGCCGATGTTCAGGGCGTGCGGGGCCGCCGCGTGCAGACCGGTCAGGGGGCCGTCGGTCACGGATGGGTCGGTCAGGGGCCAGTCGGCCAGGGGCAGGTCGGTCAGTTCCTCGCCGTCGCTGAGTTGCGCGCGCAGCACGCCGGCCCGCCTCAGGAACGGGGCGGCGGCGGCCAGCGCCTGCGCCGGCGGGAGGGTCAGGCAGGGCAGCAGTTCGGCCGGCAGGTCGGCGGGCCGCGGCGCGTGCAGGGCCGGACCGGCCGCGAGCAGGGCTGGGCCGTTGCGTCCGGCGGCCGGCTGGCCGGACCAGTCCAGGCGCAGCAGCGCCCCCCCCGGCACGGTCCCCTGCACCGTCGCGGACGGCGCCTGCCGGTGCGCGCCGGGCAGCCGGACGGCGCGGTGGCGGGGCCGCGTCAGTGTCACGGGCTCTCCCCAGGCGGCGCGGTGAAGGTCCAGCGTGCCCAGCTGGGCCAGCCAAGGCAGGGCGGCGCGGTGCGCGGCGGGCGAACCGCAGGTGTCGGGCGGCACGCCCCGGCCGGGCCGCAGCGTCAGCAGCAGGTGTTCCGGCCCGGCGCCGGAATGATCCGGGACCGGTGGGGTCGTGGGGGGGGCGGTCCTGCGGGCCATGGGCTTCTTCCTCCGGGGGTGCGCTGACCGGCAGTGTAAAGCCAGGACCGGACCCGGTGGAAGGTGCCGGGTGCGCGGCTTCGGGGGTGCGCGGCTTCGGAGGTGCGCGGGTTCCGGGGTGCGCGGGCCGCGCGGTAGACTGTGGGGATGCTGGTCTACCACCTTCCCGGAACGTTCGAAACGCGCGAGGCTCACCTCGACCTGCTGTGGGAGGCCGGCGCGACCGGCCTGGAGGAACGCGCCGGCCTGATCCGCGCGTACTTCGACGGGCAGACCGACCTGCCGGCCGACATCAGCGACGGCGAGTGGCGCGACGAGGCCGACCAGGACTGGCAGGCGGAGTTCAAGGCGAACCTGCGGCCCGTGCAGGCCGGGCGCGTGACCATCGTGCCGCCGTGGCTGCGCGCTGAGGTGCCGGCTGGGCAGGTGCCGCTGATCATTGAGCCGGGCATGGCCTTCGGGACCGGGCATCACGCGACGACCCGCATGGCCGTCGAGGCGCTCTCGGCGCTGGATCTGGCCGGGCAGACGGTGCTGGACGTGGGCACCGGCAGCGGCGTGCTGGCCATCGCGGCGGCGCTGCTGGACGCCCGTTACGCGCTGGGCGTGGATATCGACCCGGTCACCATTCCGATCGCCACCGAGAACGCCGGGCAGAACGGCGTGCCGGAGGGCCGCGCGGCGTTCATGGTGGGCACGCTGGGCGACGACCTGCCGGGCGACGTGGTCACGGACGGCGTGTTCGACGTGCTGGTCGCGAACCTGTACGCGGAACTGCACGACCTGCTCGTGGGCGCGTACGTGGGGCACCTGCGCGCGGGCGGGCCGCTGATCCTGACCGGCATCCTGGTCAGCAAGCTGCCGCTGGTGCAGGACGCCCTGGACCGCGAGGGCTTCACGGACGTGCAGGTCCGCACGGACGGCGACTGGGCGCTCGTGACCGCCCGCAGCGCATGAGGCCCGACCAGCCCCGCGCCGATCTGCCCCGTGCCGACCAGCCGCGTGCCGATCTGCCGCGCCACCGGGTGCGGGTGCCGGCCCTGTCGGCGGTCATGACGCTGGGGCCGGGCGAGGCGCGGCACCTGCACGTCCTGCGGCTGCGCGCCGGGGACGCCCTGCGGGTGTTCGACGGTCAGGGCACCGAGGCGCTCGCCACCCTGACCGAGCTGGAGGAAGCCCGCGCCACGCTGCACCTGGGCGAGGCCATCGAGACGCACCTGGAAACGCCGCAGCCGGTCACCCTGGCCGCCGCGCTGCTCAAGGGCGACAAGCTGAGCGACGTGGTGCGGGCCGCCACTGAACTGGGCGTGAGCGCCGTGCAACTGACCGTCACGGCGCGCGCGGACGCCCGCGAGATCGGCGCGCAGAAACTCGACCGCCTGAACCGCGTGGCGCAGGAGGCCGCCAAGCAGTCGCGCCGCAACGTGATTCCGCCCGTGCTGGCGCCCGTGCCGCTGGGCAGCGTACCGCTGACCGGGCAGGTGTTCGTCGCGCAGCCCGGTTCGAACACCCGCCTGACCGACGTGCTCGACTGGTCGGCGCCCGTGACCCTGATCACCGGCCCCGAGGGCGGCCTGACCGACACCGAGGTCGCGCGGCTGGTGGCGGGCGGCGCGCACGCCGTGACGCTGGGACCGCGCATCCTGCGGGCCGAGACGGCCCCGGTCGCGCTGCTGGGCGCCATCGCCGCACTGGGGTTGTAGAAACGGGCCTGCAGCGACAGATTTGCAGCGAGGAGGGGTGTCGTGCCGGAGGGGGTCGGCCGTTACGGCGTGGCCGCCGCCTGCGCATGCGGGACGAGTTGCCGCCAGGACTGCACGTTTCCGATCTGCACAGTCACGAAGCGTTCCAGCGCCCGCCACAGCGCGGGCCGCTGCGCGGCGGGCAACGGCGCGTCCATGCTGGCACGCACGGTGCGGCGGACCACGCCCCGCAGGAAGTCCAGCGAGTCCGGCGGGTAGGCGGGCAGCGCCGCGCAGTCACGGCACAGCAGCTGCCCCCCCAGCGGGTCCGGGTGCGCCGGCTCGGGGGCGCGGCAGCGGGCGCAGTGGGCGGTCTGCGGGACGAACCCGGCCAGGGCCAGCAGTTTGTAACTCATGACCAGCGCCACCCATTCCGGGTCCGGCTGGTGCGCCACGCCGCGCAGCGCGCCCGCGAACAGGTCGAAGGCCTGCTCGCTGAACTCGCCTTCCTGGAACAGCGCGTCGGCGAATTCGGCCATCAGGTGCGCGAAGGCGTAGCGTTCCGGCTGCGCCAGGGTGGGCAGTGCACCCTCCAGCACCGCCTGCTGCACGCTGGCGAGGTCGTTGTGCGGCCCCTGGTACACCTGCACGTGAACGTGGTGAAACAGGTTCAGGCGGCTGGCCAGGGGACCGCGCACCCCGCCGCGCGCCACGGCCTTCAGCTTGCCCTGCGGGGTCAGCAGCGACAGCAGGATGTCCCCGGCGGGCGTCACGCGGCGGCGGATGACGACGCCGCTGCGGTTGGCGGTGCGGGACCTCAAGGGCGCGGCCGGCCGGGGCGGGAGGAACGGGGCGGGAGGCAGGTCACAGCCTCCAGTCTACCCTGCCGCCCACGGCGGCCCTGTGCCCGTTTCCACTTTGCTGGGCGGCGTCGGCGCCTACACTGGACGGAATGAACGACCCGCACCGGAAGGGAGCGCCCGCGCGGGCGCACGACGTCAGGGACCTGCTGCGGGAGCTGTTCCCCGAAACGCACCGCGAACTGTTCGGCGAGCAGGACGCCGCCCGCTCCGCCCCGCCCACTCTGGGCCTGTACCCGGTCGCGGACGGCCGGCTGGCGCTGGTGCATGGCGAGCAGCTGGCCGAGTTCACGCCACTGGACCCGAAGACGCGCGGCGCGCTGCACTGCGACCTGTGCCACTACACCCGCAGCCGCAGCGAGGCCGCGCTGTACCGCGTGCAGGTGGGCGCGCGCCGCACGCGCTACGTGACGCTCTGCACCGCCACCGAGGGCTGCCAGAAACGCGCGGGTACACGCGGCCTGGAATCCCTGGCAGAGCGCATCTTCCCCATCGAACCGATCGGTCCCGGCGACCACTGATACGGACTCCGTTTGTTTGCCCGGACCCGGCTGGCTTTACAGCCCCTTCAAGTCCGTATGGGCAATGGTGCGGACACTTTCAAGCGGCAGAGGGGACAAGCATGGAACACGTCTTCTGTCACGCCATGCCTGCTCACCCCCTTCCAGCCTCCCCTCTCAAGGGAGAGGAGTAAACATGGCGTGTTCATCGCTGGTCTGCCCGGAAGTCATGAACCTGTCTGCACCATCGATGAGCTGAATTGCGGATGCGCGGGGCGCGGGCGTGTGATCTGCTGCGCTCCATGACCGATCCCACCCGGCTGCCCTCCATGCAGGACACCCCTGCCGACCCGTCGCTGCGTGACCTGTCGTTCCAGGATCTGGGAACCGCCGAGTACGCGGCGCTGCTGACGCTGGCGCACCCGGAGAAACCGACGGACGCCGTGAATCTGGAGCGGCTGGCGGCGGGGCGACTGCCGGGCGAGCATCACTCGCAGCGCGGGGCGTTCCTGGGCGGCGCGCTGGTCGGGGCAGTGCAGACGGGCGTGCCGGGCATGGACAACCACGACGGGTGGCTGGACCTGACGGTCACGCTGCACCCGGAGTACCGGCGCTCCGCGCTGGCCGACGCACTGGTCGAGTACGGCCTGGAGGTGCTGCGCGCGGCGGGCGCGCGGGTGGCCGTCACGCGCCTGCGCGAGGGCTGGTGGGAGGCCGGGTACCTGCTGCGGCGTGGCTGGGCGGAACACGACCGCATGTGGAGCAGCGTCCTGGACCTGCGCACCCTGGATTTCGCGGCGTTCGCTGCCGAGGAGGCACGCGCCCTGGCGGGTGGCGTGCGGATCGTGTCGCTGGCGGACCTGACTGCCCCCGGCGCGGACCCCTGGGACACGCACCCGCGCGAGCACTACGACCTGATCCGCACCCTGCTGACCGACGTGCCCAGCGCGACGCCCGTGCAGGTCTGGCCGTTCGAAATCTGGCGGATGCGGATGCCGCAGCGTGAACTGGACCCGCGCGGCCTGATGATCGCCGTCGCCCCGGACGGCGCGTGGGTGGGGACCAGTCAGCTGGCGCAGACGCTGCCGGCCCAGCCGGGCCACCTGCACAACGGCCTGACCGGCGTGCGCCGCGAGTGGCGCGGCCACGGCCTGGGCCTCGCGCTGAAACTCGCGGCAGCCCGCGCGGCCCTGGCACGCGGTTTCACGCACTCGCACACCGGCAACCACACCGGGAACGCGCCCATGCTGGCCATCAACGAGCGCCTGGGTTTCACGCGCGAGGCGGCCATGCTCACCCTGCGGCGGTCCGTGGAGGGTGGTCAGTCGGCAGGCGAGGCGGCGCGCGCGTTCGTGAGCAGCATGGCGTCGCCCAGCGAGTAGAAGCGGTAGTCGCCGTGCAGAGCGGCGTCGTACGCGGCCTGAATGCGGTCCTCTCCGGCGAAGGCGGTCACGAGCAGCAGCAGGGTGCTGCCGGGCAGGTGCAGGTTGGTGATCAGCAGGTCCGGGACGTTCACGGGCGTGCCGGGCGTGATGAAGATGCGGGTGTCGCCCTCGCCCGCGCGGACCTGCGTGCCGTCCCAGGCGCTTTCCAGGGTGCGGACGGTGGTGGTGCCGACCGCGATGACGCGCCGTCCGGCGGCGCGGGCGTGGTTGATGGCCTGCGCCGCCTCGGGGGTCACGGAGTAGCGTTCGGCGTGCATGGTGTGCTCGGCGACCGGGCCGGTGACGGGTTTGAAGGTCCCGGCCCCGACGTGCAGGGTGACGGTGGTGCGTTCCACCCCGGCGGCGTCCAGCGCGGCGAGCAGGTCCGGCGTGAAGTGCAGGCCGGCGGTGGGGGCGGCCACGCTGCCGGGCGCGCGGGCGTACACGGTCTGGTAGCGTTCCCGCCACGTGTCGTCGCTGCTGCCGGGGTCGATGTACGGCGGCAGCGGCAGGCGGCCGATGTCGTCCAGGTGGGGTTTGATGTCGTGGTCGAAGGCCAGGATGCGGGCGCCGTCCTCCAGTTGCCCGACCACGCGGGCGCGCTGGCGGTGCTCGCCGTCGCCGAGCCACAGTTCGTTCCCGGCACGGCGGGCGGGTTTCAGGTACGCGCTCCACAGGTGTGGGCCGTGGTGGGCGCTCAGGTCCGGCAGGTCCTCCTCGCGCAGCAGCAGGACTTCCACCTGTCCGCCTCCGTGGCCGGCGGCGTCCACGGGTTTGCGGGCCATGACGCGCGCCGGGATGACGCGGCTCTCGTTGAAGACCAGCAGGTCGCCGGGGCGCAGCAGGCCCGGCAGGTCCCGGAAGATGTGGTGCGTGACGGTCTGCCCCACGAGCATCAGGCGGGAGGTGTCGCGGGGTTCCGCGCCGGTCTGCGCGATGCGTTCGGGCGGCAGGTCGAAGTTCAGGCGGGCCAGGGTCGCGTCGGCGTGCGCGGCCTGTTCGGCGCTGAGGGTGGTGACGGGCGACATGCCGCCGGGCTGCGGTGCGTCTGGCACGGCCTTACTCCTCGGTCTTGCTGGCCTTGGGCGTGCGGGCGGGCATCAGGCCGCCCTCGATGTCGGGCAGGTGCGTGAAGCGGTCGGCGGCGTCGATGAGTTTCTGCGCGGTGTGCTCGCGGAACGCGATGACCTCCACGCGCTTGCCGCGTTCCTGAAGCACCTCGACGATGTCGGTGTAGTCGCCGTCGCCGCTGCCCAGCACGATAACGTCCATGTGGTCCATCATGCGGACCATGTCGGCCACGATGCCCATGTCCCAGTTGCCCTCGTAGATGGCCTTGCCGCCGTCCGTGACGTGGTGCAGCGTGAGGTTCATGCGGCGCACCTTGAAGCCCAGCGTGGACAGTTTGTAGATGAACGGGCGGGCGGTCGCCTCGTTCTCGCGTTCCACGGTGTAACTGATGGCGTGCACGAGTTCGCGGTCGTGCGTGGCGACGTTCAGGATCGTCTCGAAGTTCACGGTGCGTTCCAGCAGGTCGCGGGCCGAGTGGTAGAGGTTCTGGGTGTCGATGAACACCCCGACGCGCGGACGGTGGACGATGTACTGCATTGAAGTTCTCCTGTTGGGCGGGGCTCAGTGGGGTGGGGCGGGAAAGGAAAGGGCCGGGCGACGGAAGGCAAAAGGGAAAAGACGCAAAAGAGGAACGCTCGGCGCGGGGGCCGGGCGCCAGAAGTGTAACACCCGCCTGCCCCGCTCACGCGACCGGCGGGGCTGACCGCACAAGGGGGGCATCCGCGCCCGCGCGGGCCGTTACCCTGTGGGCATGACGAGCGACACGGTGAGCACGGGAACGGGACTGGAGCGGGCGCGCGCGGCGTACGAGGCGGTGCGGGCGCAGGGCCTGAAGCTGAACATGCAGCGCGGGCAGCCCGCCGACGCGGACTTCGACCTGAGTAACGGCCTGCTGGGCGCGCTGGGCGAGAACGACACGCACATGGACGGCCTGGACCTGCGCAACTACCCCGGCGGCGTGGCGGGCCTGCCGTCCGCGCGGGCGCTGTTCGGCGCGTACTTGGACCTGAAGCCCGAGAACATGATCGTGTGGAACAACGCCAGCCTGGAACTCCAGGGCTACGTGCTGACGTTCGCGCTGCTGCACGGCCTGCGCGGCGGGCAGCCCTGGGCGGGGCAGTCGCCGAAGATGATCGTGACGGTGCCCGGCTACGACCGGCACTTCCTGCTGCTGGAGACGCTGGGCTTCGAGCTGCTGACCGTGGACATGCAGGCCGACGGGCCGGACGTGGACGCCATCGAGCGGCTCGCGGCGGCCGATCCGTCCGTGAAGGGCGTGCTGTTCGTGCCGACGTACTCGAATCCCGGCGGCGAGACCATCAGCGCCGAGAAGGCCCGCCGCCTGACCTCGCTGAAGGCCGCTGCGCAGGACTTCACGATCTTCGCGGACGACGCGTACCGCGTGCATCACCTGTCGCCGGACCCGGCCGCGCAGGACCGGCCGGTGAATCTCGTGGCGCTGTCCCGTGACGGGGGCTTCCCGGACCGGGCGTTCGTGTTCGCCAGCACCAGCAAGGTCACGTTCGCCGGGGCGGGCCTGGGCTTCCTGGGCAGCAGCGAGGACAACGTGAAGTGGCTCTCGAAGTACCTGAACGCGCAGAGCATCGGCCCGAACAAGGTCGAACAGGCGCGGCACGTGAAGTTCCTGCGTGATTACCCCGGCGGGCTGGAGGGCCTGATGGCGGCACACGCGGCGCTGATCGAACCGAAGTTCCGCGCGGTGAACGAGGTCCTGAGCGAGGAGCTCGGCACGGACGGCACGTTCGCCAGCTGGAAGAATCCGCGCGGCGGGTACTTCATCAGCCTCGATACGGCCGAGCCGGTCGCGGACCGCGTGGTGGCCCTGGCCGACGCGGTGGGCGTGAGCCTGACCCCGGCGGGCGCCACGTACCCCGGCGGGAAGGACCCGCACAACAGCAACATCCGCCTCGCGCCGACCCGCCCGCCGGTCGAGGAAGTCTACGTGGCGATGCGCGCCGTGGCCGCCTGCGTGCGGCTGGCGACCGAGGAGTACCGCGCGCGCGGCTGACGCGACCAGCAGCCCTGAACGCGCCGCCCCGGTCCACACGCGACCGGGGGCGTTTACTTGACTTCATGAAGGCGCGCGGCGACCATGGAGCTTATGCCGAACCGTTACGCTGGCTCACCCGAGGACCGAGCGGCGTTGGACGCCTACGTGAAACTGTGGCGCGCGTCTCACGCCGTGGAGGTCGCCTCCAACCGGCACCTGGCCGCGCACAACCTGACCATCAGCCAGTTCGGGGTGATCGAGGCGCTGTACCACCTGGGGCCGCTGAGTCAGCGGGAACTGGCCGAGAAGATCCTGCGGTCGAGCGGGAACCTGACCATGGTGATCGACAACCTGGAACGCGACGGTCTGGTGCGCCGCGACCGGGACGAGGTGGACCGCCGGATCATGCGGGTGTCGCTGACCCCGGACGGCGAGGCGCTGATCGGGCGGGTGTTGCCGCAGCACGTGTCGGGCATCCGCGAGGTGTTCTCGGTCCTGACGGGCGAGGAGCGTGATCAGCTGACCCGCCTGTCGAAGAAGCTGGGGCTGGCACTGAGGGAACGGGAGCAGGCCGAGCCGGTCGGGGCGGGCAGGCGCCGGGGGGCGCGCAGCAGCGCCTGACCGGAGCTGGAGCTGGTCGCGGGGCAGGGAGGGACCGGGAAGGTGGGTTCTCCCCGTTTCTGCGGTCGGCAGGTGGCAGCCGGGGAGCGTATGCTATGTATCGCGGGTCACCTTATAATCGTTCAATGTTAAGTAATATGGCTCCATGACCTCCCACTCCCCCGCTCCCGGCACCAGCCCCGTCCAGGGCCTGCACCACCTGACCGTCATGGCCAGCGACCCCCAGCGCAACGTGGACTTCTACACGCAGGTGCTCGGGCAGCGGCTGGTGAAGGTCACCGTGAACTTCGACGACCCCGGCACGTACCACTTCTACTACGGCGACCAGACCGGGCAGCCCGGCACGATCATGACCCACTTCCCCTGGCCCGGCGCGCGGCGCGGCGTGCGCGGCAACGGCGAGGTCGTCGCGCTGGCCTACTCGGTCCCGGCCGCCAGCCACGCCTACTGGCACGACCGCCTCGCGGGGCACAGCCTGACCGCCACGGCCAGCACCCGCTTCGGGCAGCCGGTCCTGACCTTCGAGGACCCGGACGGCACCTGGATCGAACTGGCCTTCGACGACGGCGTGCCAGTGCAACCCTGGCCCGCCTCGCCGGTCCCGGCCGACCATGAACTGCGCGGCTTCCATTCCGTGACCGCCTGGGTGCGCGACACGGACGCCGTGCGCCAGCTGCTGGTCGGGCAGCTGGGCTTCACGGAGGTCGGCACCGAGGCCGACCCGCAGGGCCCCCGCACCCGCTTCCGGGGCAGCGGGGACGGCGTGGGCCTGTTCGTGGACGTCGTGGAGCGGCCGGGCCAGCCGCGCGGCACCTTCGGGGCGGGCAGCGTTCACCACGTCGCTCTGCGCACCCGCGACGACGCCGAGCAGGAGGCGTACATGGCGTCCCTGAGCGAGGCCGGGTACCGGCCCACCCCGGTGCAGGACCGCCAGTACTTCCATTCCATCTACTTCCGCGAACCGAACGGCGTGCTGTTCGAGATCGCCACCGACGCCCCCGGCTTCCCCGACGACGAGCCGGTCGGGGAACTCGGGCGGCACCTTAAACTCCCGGCGTGGTTCGAGCCGCAGCGCGCGCAGATCGAGGCGCACGTGCCGCGCATCGTGAACCGCGAGTACGGCGTGACCATCGGCAACCGCGACCTGAACAGCCAGCCTGCGCAGCCCGAACCCGGAGCGGACGGCGTGCAGGTCCTGACTGCCGGGCGTCCCCTGGCCGACGCGCGGGTGGCGATGGTGCTGCTGCACGGGCGCGGCGGCACGGCGGCCGACATCCTGAGCCTGGAACGCGAATTCAACCTGAGTGCGTTCACGTACCTCGCGCCGCAGGCGGACGGGAACACCTGGTACCCGCAGTCGTTCCTGGCGCCGCTGGCGCAGAACCAGCCGCACCTGGACCGCGCCCTGGCCACCGTGGACGCCGTCATGGGCGAACTGGCCGCGCAGGGCATCCCGGCCAGCCGGGTGGTGCTGGGCGGCTTCAGCCAGGGCGCGTGCCTGGCGCTGGAGTACGCCAGCCGCACGCCGGGCCTGGGCGGCGTGGTCGCCTTCAGCGGCGGCCTGATCACCCTGGACCGGACCGCCGACCTGAGCGGCACGCCCGTGTTCATGGGCGTGGACCCCCGCGACGGCCACATTCCCCTGAGCCGTTTCGAGGAAACGGTCGCGAACCTGCGCGCACGCGGCGCGGACGTGGACGCCCGCGTGATTCCCGGCCTGGGGCACACCATCAACGCGGACGAACTGAACGCCGCCCGCGCCCTGATGAACCGCGTCGCCAGCACGCTGGAGTGAACGGGACAGGGTGACAGTTGATGGTCGATGGAAGTCAAGCAGAGTCCTCCATCGACCATCAACCGCTCACCATCAACCTACCTGAGGGTGGCGGCGACGTACACGGGCAGGGCGTCCGGTCCCTCGAAACCGGGGGTCAGGGCGCGCAGGGTGACCAGCACGCGGTTGCCCTGCACGTCCACCCGTTCGACGGTGTACCCGGCGGCGCAGTTCAGTGGGTGCGTGGCGGGCCGGGCGGGCGTGACGGGGTCGGTGTGGATGACCTGTCCGTTCACGCGGAGGCTGAACCCGGCGGGGCGGGTGCCGGGCGGCAGCAGGTCCGGGTACGGGCAGGCGGCGTTCACGGCGTACACGTTCAGGCGCACGGGTACGGGCACGGTCCACAGGCGCACGGGCGTGGACTGGGTGCGTCCGGGGGTCACGGCGTCCTCCCAGCGGGGGTACGGGACCGGGTAGGTGCGGCGGTAGCGGGGCACGCTGTCGGGCCGTCCGGTCAGCCCGGCGGCGCGCAGGAACGCCGGGACGGGCGGCGTGGTCAGGAGTGCGGCGCGGGCCTGCGCGGCCGTCCCGCCCTCCAGGGTGCGGGCGCGGCCCAGCACCGTCTGGCCGCTGCGGGTGCTCAGCACGTCCAGGCGGGCGGTCCCGAAGCCACTGCCGTCCTGCTGGCCGTTCACGACGGCCATGACGCGCTCGCCACCGGCGCTGAAGCGGACCCCGGTGACGGGCAAGCGCTCGTTGGCGTGCGCGCCGCCTCCCAGGGCTGCCAGCACCGGCAGGGTCCACAGGTTCAGGCGCAGGCCGGCAGGCAGTCGTCGCATGAGCGTACCGTACACCGCCGGCGCCCCGGACGGCCCATGCGGGAGGCTGGGGATGGGCCGCTGCGGCCTGTCCAGGGCGGGTTGCAGGGCAGGTTCCGGGGTGGGTACACCCGCTGCCGCCTCATTCGTGGAACTGTTTCCATTGACAGTGCCGGGCCGGACATGTACGCTTGGAGCACCTGAAGTTAATACACGTGGAACCGCTTCCCAGGAAGCGGGCTGGGGCTGTCCAGCACCCACCAAGGGGGATGCATGAAGAAAGTTATTGCACTCGTGAGCCTGACCGCCGCCATCGCCGCCAGCAGCAACGCCAGCGCCGTCACCGTCACCCTCGCCTGCGGCGCCGTGGGTCAGGAACTTCAGCTGTGTAAAGAAGGCGCGGCGCGCTGGGCCAAGAAGACCGGCAACACCGTCAAGATCTTCGAGAGCCCCAACCTCACCAACGACCGCCTCGGCCTGTACCAGCAGCAGCTGGCCGCCAAGAGCAGCGACATCGACGTGTACCAGCTCGACGTCGTGTGGCCCGGCCTGCTCGCCCAGCACTTCGTGGACCTGAAAGGCAAGGTGCCGGCCGCCGAGGTGAACGCGCACTTCAAGGGCATCATCGACGCGAACACCGTGAACGGCAAACTGGTCGCCATGCCCTGGTTCACGGACGCCGGCCTGATGTACTACCGCACCGACCTGCTGAAGAAGTACGGCTTCAAGAGCGCCCCCAAAACCTGGACGGAACTGGCCCTGATGGCCAAGAAAATCCAGGACGGCGAGCAGAAGACCAACAAGGCCTTCACCGGCTTCGTGTGGCAGGGCAAGAACTACGAGGGCCTGACCTGCGACGCGCTGGAATGGGTCGTGAGCTTCGGCGGCGGCACCATCGTGGACGCCAAGGGCAACATCACCATCAACAACGCCCAGGCCGTCAAGGCGCTGGACACCGCCGCCAGCTGGATCAAGAGCATCAGCCCCGCCGGCGTCACCACCTACGCCGAGGAAGAAGCGCGCGGCATCTTCCAGGCCGGCAACGCCGCCTTCATGCGCAACTGGCCCTACGCCTGGGCGCTCGGGCAGGGCGACGACTCCAAGGTCAAGGGCAAGATCGGCGTGGCGCCCCTGCCCAGCGGCGGCAGCCGCAACGCCGCCACCCTGGGCGGCTGGCAGCTCGGCGTGAGCAGCTACAGCAAGAACCAAGCCGCCGCCATCGACCTCGTGCGTTACCTCGCCAGCCCGGCCGAGCAGAAGATCCGCGCCATCGAGGGCACGTACAACCCCACCATCGCCACGCTGTACAAGGACAAGGACATCCTGAAGGCCAACCCCTTCTTCGGCAGCCTGTACGACGTGTTCACCAGCGCCGTCGCGCGCCCCTCCGGCCCCACCAAGGGCAAGTACAACCAGGTCTCGCAGGCCTTCAGCACCGCCGTCAGCGACGTGCTGAACGGCAAGATGAAGGGCCAGGCGGCCGTCGCCAAGCTCAGCACCGATCTGGCGCGCATCAAGGGCCGCGGCTGGTAATCACCCCCGCCTGAGCCGCGCCGCCGGCGCAGCCGTCACACCGAGTCACTGTTCAAGGAGCCGAGCGGGGGGGACGCCCAGAGTCCGGGCCTCCCCCCCGCCTTCACGTGCCGGGCCGCCGGCCGAACCGGGAAGCGGTTGATGGACGGACGGTTAACCGCCGGGCGCCGCGCGGGGTCCTACACTGCCAGCACACCCGTTTCCCGTCCAGTCTGATTCGCGGCCCCGCCCACCTGCTTCTGAGTTCCGCGCCAAAGGAGGCCACCCGACCATGACCGTCAAGACTCCTGTTTCTGCTGCGCCCGTCAAGACACGGGGCATCGAGGCGGCCCGCGCCCGGACGGCCATCTGGCTGCTGCTGCCCACCCTGATCGCCATCGCGCTGGTCGCCGGGTACCCGCTGTACCGCACGATCTACTTCTCGCTGTTCGAGGCGAACCTGACCAGCCCGGACCAGCGGACCTTCATCGGGCTGGGGAACTTCTGGTTCACCACCCCCGAAGGCATCGGCCTGGGCTTCCTGCAGGACCCCAAGTGGTGGGGCGCCGTGAAGAACACGCTGCTGTTCACGGTGGTGTCCGTGTTCCTGGAAACCGTGTTCGGCATGATCATCGCGCTCGTCGTGAACAGCGCCTTCAAAGGGCGCGGGTTCCTGCGGACCGCCATGCTGGTCCCCTGGGCGATTCCCACGGTCGTGTCGGCGCAGATGTGGGCGTACCTGTACAACGACTCCTTCGGCCTGATCGGGCGCGGCCTGCTGGGCGGACAGGCGGTCCTGGCGAACACCGACAGCGCCATCTGGGCGCTGATCGCCGTGGACGTCTGGAAGACCACGTCCTTCATGGCGCTGCTGATCCTGGCCGGGTTGCAGAGCCTGCCCAGCGACATGTACGAGGCGGCCGACATGGACGGCGCGAGCAAGTGGACGCAGTTCTGGCGCCTGACGCTGCCGCTGCTGCGCCCGGCACTGCTGGTCGCGCTGGTGTTCCGCAGCCTGGACGCCCTGCGCGTGTTCGACGTGATGTCCGTGATGCTGGGCAACGTGAACGCCGCCAGCACCAGCATGACCGGGTACGCCCGGCAGGCGCTGATCGACAATCAGCTGCTGGGTCTGGGCAGCGCCGTCAGCGTCGCCGTGTTCGTGATCATCATGGTGATCGTCGTGATGTACGTCACCGCCTTCCGCGTCAAGTTCGACTGATTCCCAGCAGGAGGTGACCGCATGAACCTGAAAAACACCAACCCCACCCTGTACTACCTGCAACGCGCCGGCTTCTACCTGCTGGTCCTCGTGATCGGCGTGTACCTGCTCGCCCCGTTCTTCTGGGCGGTCCTGACCAGCCTGCGCTCGCCCGGCGACCTGTTCCTCACGCCGCTGGAGTTCATCGGCGCGAGAACGACGTTCAGCAACTACGCGGACGTGTTCGCCAACCCCGGCTTCCAGCGGGGCCTGATCTACTCCCTGATCGTGGCGGTCGGTTCGGTCGCCATCAGCCTGCTGCTGGGCGCCTTCTCGGCGTACGCACTGGGACGCTTCCGTTTCCGGGGCAAGACCATCGTCATGTACGTGATCCTGGCAGTCAGCGTGTTCCCGCAGATCGCGGTGCTCTCGGGCCTGTACACCCTGATCAACAACCTGGGGCTGTACAACAACCCGCTGGGCCTGATCCTGTCGTACCTGATCTTCACCATTCCGTTCACGGTGTGGGTGCTGACCAGTTTCGTGCGCGACATTCCGGGCGAACTGGAGGAAGCGGCGCTGGTGGACGGCGCCAGTCCCCTCCAGACGCTGTTCCTGGTGCTGTTCCCGGTCATGATGCCGGCGCTGGTCACGACCGGCCTGCTGGCCTTCATCAACGCCTGGAACGAGTACCTGTTCGCGCTGACCTTCACGAGCACCAACCGCACGGTGCCGGTCGTGATCGCCAACTACTCGGGCGCCACGCAGTTCGACCAGCCGTGGGGGCAGATCATGGCGGCCAGCATCGTGGTCACGGTGCCGCTGATCATCCTGGTACTGGTGTTCCAGCGCAACATCGTCTCGGGCCTGACCGCCGGGGCCGTCAAGGGCTGATACGGACTCGGATTGAACGGGCTGCAAAGCCCTCCCGTTCCTGCCCTGACCGGCTGGAACGGGATTTTTCTGCACCCGTGCCGGCCGGGGCGCGCGAACCTGTGTAGACGCCCGGTGGTCCGCGCGGGCCTATCTGGCTGGACATCCCACGCCGGGCGCGCTCACCCTCCCTATCCTCTGTCGAGCGACCGGACCGGTTTTAGCCGGCCCCGGCACGAGGAGTCCCACATGTCTGCCACCACCCGAATGACCGCCACCCTGGCCGCCCTGCTGCTGGCGTCCGGCGCCGACGCCCAGAACAGGACCATCAGGATCGCCACGCTCTCTCCCCTGTCCGGCTCGCTCAGCAGCCTGGGCGTGCAGGTCCGCAACGGCACGCAGCTGGCCGTGAACGAGGCCGCGCCCGCCTTCGCGAAACTGGACCTGAAGGTGCAGCTCGTCGCGTTCGACGATCAGGCTGACCCGGCCACCGGCACCGCCGCCGCCCGCAAGATCGCCGCGGACCGTCAGATTCTCGCCGTGGTCGGCGCGCTGAACAGCGGCGTGACCATTCCCGCCAGCGCCGCGTTGCAGAGCAGCCGCGTGGTCATGGTGAACTCGGCCAGCACCGCCAACCAGGTCACGGACCGCGGCCTGAAGAACGTCAACCGCATCGTGCCGCGCGACGACGCGCAGGGACCCGCCGGGGCGAGCTTCATCCGCTCGACCCTGAAAGCGAAGAAGGTGTACGTCCTGAACGACAAGACCGCCTACGGCGAGGGGCTGGCGGGCGAGGTGGAACGCAGCCTGAAGGCGGGCGGCGTGAAGGTCGTGGCGAGCGAGGGCACCGAGGAGAAGGCGGACTTCTCCGGCGTGATCGCCAAGATCCGCCTCCAGAAACCCGACGCCATCTACTTCGGCGGGGTGTACAACCAGGTGGGCGTGTTCCTGCGGCAGCTGCGCGGCGCGGGCGTCACCGTTCCCGTGGTGGGCGGCGACGGCCTGGACAGCAGCGAACTGAGCAAGATCGCGGGACCCGGCGCGCGCGACGTGTACTACACGACGACTGCCGCGCCGGTCGAGTCGCTGCCCAGCGCCCAGTCGTTCGCGGCGACGTACCGCAAGACCTTCGGCATGGCCCCGCAGGGCTTCGCGGTGTTCGGGTACGACGCGGCCCGCGTGGCGCTGCGCGGCATCCTGGCCGCCGCGAAGGCCGCCCCGAACGGCGTGCCCAGCCGCGAGCAGGTGCAGAGCGCCGTGCGCCGGGGCACGTACAGCGGCCTGCTGACCGGCACCGTGACCTTCAACGGCGTCGGGGACCGCCGCGAGGCGAACCTGTACGTCATGAAGCTCAATGGCACGAAGGCCACCCTGAGCGCCACCGTGAAGGTCGCGGCGCCCGCCCGCTGACCGGCCACACGACCGGCGTTCAGAGGCACAGGAGCAAAGGCACAGGGGCAGAGGCACCGGGGGAATGCCCTCCGGTGCCTCTGCCCCTGTGCGAGTCGGTCAGACGCTCAGGGTTTTAGCGCAGCGATACAGGTCGCGGTTGACGTCCTTGCGTTTTTCCCAGGTGTCGTTCAGGGGAATAAAGGTGATGCCGTGGTTCTGGCGGCCCACCATGACGTCGCTGCGGCCTTCCATCAGGGCGTACACGGCGGCCTCGCCGAGGCGGCTGGCGAGCACGCGGTCGCTGCTGACGGGGCTGCCGCCGCGCTGGATGTGGCCCAGGATGCTCACGCGGGTTTCCATGCCGGTGCCGGCCTGGATGGCGTCCGCGACGCCCTGCGCGCCGCCGGGGTAGCCTTCGGCGACGATGATGATGCTGCCGGTCTTGCCCTTGGCGACGCTCTGCCGCACGACGTCCAGGACGCAGCTGACGTCCTTGGCGTCTTCCGGGATGAAGACTTCCTCGGCGCCGCCGGCCACGGCGACGTCCAGGGCGATGTGGCCGGCGTGTCGGCCCATGACTTCGATCACGAAGATGCGTTCGTGGCTGGCGCCGGTGTCGCGGAGTTTGTCCACGGCGTCCAGGGCGGTCTCGACGGCCGTGAAGTAGCCAATGGTGTGGTCGGTGCCGTACAGGTCGTTGTCGATGGTGCCGGGCACGCCGATCACGGGAATGCCGTGCTCCTGCTGCAGGTAGTGCGCGCCGTGGAAGCTGCCGTCCCCGCCGATGACGATCAGGCCGTCGACGTTCCAGTCGCGCAGGTGCTGGGCGCCGCGCGTGCGGCCTTCCGGGGTGCGCCAGGTGTGGCTGCGGGCGGTCAGCAGGATGGTGCCGCCGCGCTGGATGGTGTTCGCCACGTCGCGCGGGCCCAGGAGTTGCAGTTCGCCGCGGTGCAGGCCGGAGAAGCCGCGGCGCACGCCGACGACCTCGATGCCCTGGGAGGCGGCGGTGCGGACGACCGCGCGGATGGCGGCGTTCATGCCGGGGGCGTCGCCGCCGCTGGTCAGGACCGCGACGCGCCGGACGCCCTGCGGGTTGGGGTGCGCGGGTTCCGGGGTGAGGGAGGAGGGAACGGGAGAAGCAGTCTGATCGGTCATGGGAGCCTCGTTTCGGGGGCGGCGGGCGGGCGGGACCCGGCGTGGGTGCCGGTCGCCTGTAACGCCAGGGTATATGCGTCATTCTTACGCAAACCCTGCGAAACGAGAAGCTCACGTATATCCCTGACCCCCAGCCCCTGGGCGGCCCAGGCCTGCGCCTGCCCCAGATGATCGACCTGGGCGGCCTCGGCGGCCACCTCGGCGGCGCTGCGGCCGGCGACGACCACGGCGATCTCGCCGCGCACCGCGCCGCTGAAATGGGCCGCGAGTTCGCTCAGGGTGCCGCGCGCCGTCTCCTCGAAGCGCTTGCTGAGTTCCCGCGTGACGCTCGCGGCCCGGCCCTCCCCGCAGGCCTGCGCGAGGTCCAGCAGCGTGGCGTGCAGGCGGTGGGGGCTCTCGTACAGCACGCTGGTTTCCGCGCGGGCGGCGACGGCCGACAGGCGCTCCTTGCGTTCGCGCCCGCTGCGCGGCAGGAACCCCTCGAAGGTGAAGCGTCCGCCGGGCAGGCCCGACAGGACCAGCGCCGGCACGAAGGCGGTCGCGCCGGGCAGCACCTCGACGGGAATGTCGGCGGCGACGGCCGCCTGCACGAGTTCCGCGCCGGGGTCGCTGATGCCGGGCGTACCGGCGTCACTGACGTACGCGAGGCGCGGGTGCCGTTCCAGGACCTGCGGCGCGCGGCGCATGGTGTGCGCGTCCAGCCGCACCAGCGGCTTGCGGATGCCCAGGTGCGTCAGGAGCGCGCCGGTGCGGCGGGTGTCCTCGCAGGCGACCGCGTCGGCGGCGCGCAGCACCTCCAGGGCGCGCAGGGTGATGTCGCCCAGGTTCCCGACCGGGGTGGGCACCAGCCACACCCGCGCGCCGTCCGGGATGTCCAGGGGAGCGGCGTCCAGCGGGAGCGGCGCGCCTGTGCCGTCGGTGTCGTCTGCGCCGGGGAGATCCGTGTCCGCGTGATCCACGTCCGTCTGCTCCGGGTGGGGCTCAGTCATTGGCGACCCGTGGCCCCCGGCCGTACCCGAGCGCGGCCTGCCCGAGCTCGGCGGCGGCGCTGCTGGCCTGCTCGCCCACGCGGCTGGCCTGCTCGCCCACGCGGCTGGCCTGCTCGCTGAGGGTGGCGGCCAGTCCGGTGTTCGGTTTCAGGCGCACCTTGACCTTGCGCGGACGCTTGAGGACGTTGGTGATGCGGGCGCGCAGCAGCTCGCCCTCCCCGACAGTGACGGTCACGACCGTGCCTTCCGGCAGGCGGCCCCCGATCACGACGACCACGCCGTTTTCCACGACGCCCTTGTAGGCTTTCATGCTTCCCTCCTCTGGGCGCGGCGCTGACGGCGCTCGGCGCTGGACAGCGCTTCACGCAGCGCGACGATTTCCGATTCACGGGCTCCGCCCAGACGGGCGTACCGGTCGATGACCTCGGCCGCCTCGCGGCGGCGGTCCAGGCGCAGCAGCAGGCTGCCCAGGTGCTCGCCCGCCACGAAGTACGAACGGGGATTCTGCGGGTCGGCGGCCACCTGGGCGCGCGCGGCGGCCAGCCGGTCCAGGTGGACGCGGTGGCGGTTCACCTGCCAGCGCACCAGGAACGTCGCCAGTCCGAAAGTCAGGACGGCGCCCAGCACCGACACGGACACCGCCTCGGGCACACCGACCGCCGAGCCGACACGCACGGTCAGCGGGAAGCAGAACGCCAGGACCGCCAGGACCGCCAGGGTCGCCGCGTAGTTCACGCGGTCCCTGCCGGACCGGTCGGCCACCGGGGGGCTGCCAGGATCGTCGGGCCTTTCATGATCGACAGTCTAGCGGGCCGGAGCGGGCCGCGCCGTGCGGGACTCCGGATTCCGGCGGGGCGGGGGTGTACCCTGGCGGGCGTGCGCCTTCACCTGATCACCGTCGGAGACCCGAAACTCGCCTACGCCCGCGCCGGGTGGGACGAGTACGAGAAGCGGCTGCGGCGCTACCACAAGGTGCAGGTGACGCGCGTGAGCGGCCGCTCGCAGGCGCTGGAGAGCGAGGCGGTGCGCCGCGCGGCCGGCAAGTCGCCGCTGGTGCTGCTCGACCCGCGCGGGCAGCAGTTCACCAGCGAGGCGCTCAGCGCGTACCTGGACGCGCAGGCGCTGGGCGGCGTGGGGGAACTGGCCTTCGCGATCGGCGGGCCGGACGGACACACGGACGACCTGCGGGCGTCGGCGCACGCCCTGTGGAGCCTGGGCCGGCTGACCCTGCCGCACGATCTGGCGATGGTCGTGCTGGCCGAGGCGCTGTACCGGGCGAGCACCATCAGCGCCGGGGAACCCTATCACCGGGGCTGATACGGACTCCGATTGAATGGGCTGCAAAGCCCGTTCAATCCGAGCGGACGCGAGTGGGAGCCGGGCGGGTTCCGGACGTGGAGTTGGCAACCCGGTGCCCTGCCGGGTTGTCAATGAAATAAACGGAATCCGTATGACCGCCGCCCCGCACGGGTCGGACGGGGCTCGCGGGGCGGCCGCGCGGCCAGTGGTCTGCACCTGCACCCGGAACCCGGACAGGCCGGATGGCTACGATGGGCGGCGTGGACCTGCCCCCGACCGACCCTGATCCCGTGACCCCCCGCGCCGGGCCCCGGCCGGAGCCGGAGTGGCTGCGCGCCCCGGTGCTGACCGGGCGGGCCGTGACGCTCGGGCCGCTGCGGGAGGAACACGCGGCGGACCTGTGTGCCGGCGCGACGCCCGACACCCTGCGGTTCCTGGCGCGCGGTGGGCCGGTCACGGCGGACGTGGCGGGCTGGGCGGCGTACGTGGCGCAGCTGAACGCCCTGCCGCGCCGCGTGAATTTCGCGGTGCGCCTGAACGGTCCGGGCGTGGTGGTGGGCCGCGTCAGTTTCAGCGAGGTGAATGCCGCCGACGGCTGGGCCGAGATCGGCACGATGCTGCTGCCGGCCGCGCAGGGCACGGTGGTGAACCCGGAGGCCAAACTGCTGCTCATGACGCGCGCCTTCGAGGTGCTGGGGGCGGGGCGCGTGCAGTTCAAGGTGGACGCCCGCAACGAACGCAGCCTGCGGGCCATGGCGCGGCTGGGCGCGGTGCGTGAGGGCGTGCTGCGCGCCTACCAGCGCCGCCCGGACGGCTTCACGCGCGACTCGGTGGTGTTCAGCGTGCTGGCCGCCGAGTGGCCGGACGTGAAGGCCGGCCTGACCGCGCGGGTGCAGGCCCTGACCTGACGGGCCGCCCGACTGGGGGGGGTGGCCCGCGCGGATGAGAAACGGGTCAAGATTGCCACAATGGGTTTGCTAGGCTCGGAGGCACCATGTTCCGCGCCCGCCTCTCCCCCGCCGCGCTCCTGCTCCTGAGCGTCGTGACCCTGTGCCTCGGCCGCGCTCCGGCGCTGATCGTTCCCATGACCGGCTGGACTCCCCAGAACGGCGACGCCAACTACTGGGCCGACGCGCGCGGCGAGTGCGTGCTGCGCGAGGAACGGCACGGTCAGGCGTTCCCGACGTTCACGTCGCCGGACGACGCGCGCAGCTTCGCGCTGAAACTCCAGTCGACGCTGGGCCGCAGCGTCAGCAACGTGGTCACGCAGCCGGTGGACCGCGCCGGTCAGTGGGGCGTGCTGGCCGCGTACGACTACCAGCAGGCGGGCGTGAAGTACCGCGTCAGCCAGCTGTTCCTGAGCGACAGCGGCGTCCTGCGGACCGTGACCGGCAGCAGCGCCGCGCAGGGGGCGCCCGCGTGCGCCAACGACATGCGCGACTTCATCCGTTACCTCGCCAACTGACGGTCGGCCGCGCGTGCGGTACAACGGGGCGTGACCACACCCGAACCTGTCGCCGGCCTCCTGGCCCGCCTGGATCTCATCGCCGCCGGACTGGAGGCGTCCGGGCAGGCGCTGGCGCTGCTGGGTCTGGGGTCGGTGGGCGCGGAACTGGACCGCGCCGACCGCTACTCGGACCTGGATTTCTTCGTCCTGGCCCGCCCCGGTCAGGTGGGCGCGCTGCTGGAGGACCTGGGCTGGCTGGGGGGTGGGGTCGTCCACGCCTTCCGGAACACGCCGGACGGTTTCAAGGTGCTGTTCGCCGGCGGGGTCCTCGGTGAGTTCGCGGTGTTCGACGAGGCGGGCCTGCGCGACGCGGCGTTCGTGAACGCGCGGGTGGTGTGGCGGTCGCCGGACGCACCGGCGGACCTGCCGCTGCACCTCCGTCCACCGGAGGCGCGCGCCCAGCCCCTGAGCGCGGCGCAGCGGACCCATCACCTGAATGAGGCATTGACGAACCTGCTGGTCGGCGTGCGGCGCTTCCGGCGGGGCGAGCGGCTCTCGGCGTGGCAGTTCACGCAGGTGTACGCGCTGGGGCACGCGCTGGCGCTGGCCGCCGACGCGACGCCCCCGCAGAGCGGCCGGGCGGACCCGTATGGAGTGGAACGCCGCTTCGAGGTCCGTTACCCGGCGCTCGCGGCGCGGCTGGGCGGGTGCCTGCCGGGCCTGAACGGCACGCCGGGCGCGGCCCTGGCGATCCTGGACCTGCTGGACGCCCTGCACCTGCCGGGCTGGGCGGATGCCGGCGCCCTGAGCGCGCAGGTGCGGCGCGAGGCCAGGGAAGCGCTGGCGGACCGGACGCCCAGAGCCGTGCGTGGTAGGCTCCACGGTTGAGATGAATGTTCTGCGTCCGGTGCGGGTGGTGCGGCCATGATGGTCGTCACGGCGATTCTTTCGTGGTTCCTGGTGGGCCTGTTCGTGCGGGTCAGTCGCGCGCGTGGCTGGGGCCAGAAGGTCCGCGTGGACGGCCCGCAGACGCACCTGGTGAAGGAGGGCACGCCCACGGCGGGCGGCGTGCCGTTCGTGCTGGCCGCAGCGCTGGTGTTCTTCCCGCTGTACCTGACCGGGAATGCCGGCGGGCCGCGCGAGCTGATCATCATGCTCGCGGCGCTGGCGATGGGCGTGATCGGCGGAATCGACGACCTGCTCAAGATCCGGTCGCGCATGACCGGGCGGGGCCGCACGGAACTGCTGGCCCGCGAGAAGTTCCCGTTGCAGTTCGTGGTGTCGCTGGCGTTCGCGTACTTCGCGGCGCCGCTGGCCTCGCATGAACTGCTGCCCAGCCTGGGGCCGGTCGCCGACGTGATCCTGCTGACGCTGGTCATGGTGGGCAGCGTGAATGCCTTCAACTTCACGGACGGACTGGACGGCCTGCTGAGCGGCGTGGCGATCATCGTGCTGCTGCCGCTGCTGGCGCTGTCGCCGGTCAGTGCGCTGCTGGTGGCGGCGCTGCTGGGGTTCCTGTGGTTCAACGCGCACCCGGCGCGGGTGTTCATGGGCGACATGGGCAGTCACGCGATCGGGGCGGTCGCGGCCGGCGCGTACGTGCTGTACGCGGACGTGTGGCTGCTGCCGCTCGCGGCGATTATTCCGGTGGCGGCGGTCCTGAGCGTCGTGATTCAGGTGGCGTCGTTCAAGCTGCGCGGCAAGCGGGTGTTCAAGATGTCGCCCATCCAGCATCACTTCGAGCACGCGGACGTCGGCTGGCCGGAAACGCACGTCACCATGCGCTTCTGGATGGTCACGGCGGTCGCCACGGCCGCCACGTGGTGGATTCTGGGCGGGCGCCCTTGACCCTGGACGGTGCGCTGCGCGCCCTGCCGGGCCTGTTCGCGGCGCGGGCGTACCTGCCGTCCATGGGCACGACCGTGTACCGCGCCGCGCACCAGACCGAGACGGGCGGGCTGTTCACGCTGGACGTCGCCGGGGACGCCGGCATCCTGAGCCTGTACGCGCCGCTCGCGCCGCACGAGGAGACGGCGCTGGCCGGCGCCTGCGCCCGCGCGGGCGGACTGGCGGCCGTGTACCTCAAGCGCCGCCCCGTCGAGGCCCGGCACGCCGCGAACGTGGAACGCGAATACCTGTCCCCCCCGGACCCCGTGTGGGGCGAGGCCCGCCCGGAGGTCACGGCGCTGGAGAACGGCGTGCCGTTCCTGATCCGCCCCGGCGCGGACCTCAGCGTGGGCCTGTTCACGGACGCCCGCCCGGCGCGCGCCTGGGTGCGCGAGCACGCCTCGCACGGCGAGGGGCGGGTCCTGAACACCTTCGCGTACACCTGCGGGTTCGGCCTGAACGCCGCGCTGGGGGGCGCGCCGGTCGTGAAGAACGTGGACCTGTCCCGCAAGGTGCTGGCGTGGGGGCAGGCGAACTACGCCCTGAGCGGCCTGGACGCCCCGGACACCGATTTCCTGTTCGGGGACGTGTTCGGCTGGTTCACGCGGCTCGCGCGGCGCGGCGCGCAGTTCGATCTGGTGATCCTGGACCCGCCCAGTTTCGCGCGCAGCAACGCCGGGACGTGGCGTTCCGAGCGCGATTACGGGCGGCTGATGACGCTCGCGGCGGGCGTGACCGCGCCGGGTGGGCGGGTGCTGGCGCTGCTGAACCACGCGGGCGTGACCCCCGGCACCTTCGAGCGGCTCGCCTGGGCAGGACTACAGGAGGCGGGCCGGCCAGGGCGCATCACGGCGCACCTGGGGGCCGGCGAGGACTACCCCGGCGCGACCCACCTGAAAGCGCACGTGTGGTCCCTGGACTGAACCGGACCCGCAGGGCTGCGAGGCAGAGTGGGAAGGAAAGAGGCGGGTTCCGGGCGGGGTGGGCTGCGGGGCCTGCCCTGCGCGAACGCGGGGGCCGGGAAACGCGAGCGGTATCACTTCGCTTTGTAAAGCGGGCGCTATGCTGTGGGCATGACCCAGACCGCGCAGAACGAACCGCAGGTGCTTGTCCCGCTGACCACCCCCGAGGAAGTCGATCAGTTCCTGACCGAGTACCCGCTGGCGGCCGTGTTCAAGGCCGGCACCTGCCACAAGACCATGCAGGGCTTCGGGGTGCTCGAAACCTTCCTGCAACGCCACGAGCTGCCCGTGGGCTTCATCCGGGTGGTGGACTGGCGTCCGGCCAGCAACCACGTCGCGCAGCGCACGGGTCTGGTGCACCACAGCCCGCAGCTGATCCTGTTCCAGGACGGGCAGGCGCGATTCGAGGTGAACAACTGGGACATCACGCCCGAGGCGCTGGCGCCGGTGTTCGCGCAGCACGTCCCGGTCCGCGCGGGCGAGGGGAGCGTCGCCACCGACGACAACGCCGAGCCGTACCGCCGCCTGATGCGCGCCTTCCTGGACGGGCAGCTGAGCGAGTGGGCCTTCCAGGATCAGTACGTGAACATGTTCCGTGACGACGCCAGCCTGCGCAGCCAGCGGGAGTTCGAGCTGCTGTCCCGCCTGTTCGGCGATCCCGACGCGTACCACGGTGGGCTGCACCAGCTGGGCGCCCCGCAGGACCGTGGGGATCTGCGCGCCCGCGTGCAGGCCCTGCTGACCGAACTCGGCTGAACCCAATCTCACTGAGCCTGCACCCGCGCCGCCCGCCGACCGTCCCTGGTCGCGGGCGGCGCCGTGTGGTCAGGTGGGGGCGGACGGCGACCTGAACGTGACTTTTTCGACACATGTAAGCGGCACGTAAGACGACAAGGGGTGTCATGATGAGGTATCCATAACGGTGTCCTTCATCCCGCAGCGCAGACCGTCTCATCACGCCCTACCGGAACCTTCATGCCAGAGCCTACTCCCCTTCCCTCACTGACGCTGAACCACCCGGTTCCCGTGCCCGCCGACGCGGCCGTGTACACCGGGATCAGCACCGACCACTATCCCTGGACGGAAGTGACCGCCGACCTCGCCGTCCGGCAGTCCCAGGAGTTCAGCGGTGTCTTCGACGCTTGGCAGGGGCCGCGCTGGGCGCGGTTCGTCTGGACGCGCGGCGCGCTGCTGGGCGGCTTCACGCGCGCCGGGCAGGGCCTGAGCTGGGCGGCCGCCACGCAGGGCCTGCCGCGCGCCAGCGTCAGCCTGACCGAACTGTCGCCCAGCCTCAGCGACCTGCTGTGGTCCACCCGCGCCGCGCAGGCCCGCGCGCTGCCCGGCGCGTGGCCGGACCCGCGCGCGGCCCTGGAACGCGAACGCTTCCACGGGCTGCTGATCTCGGGACCGCACTGCTCGTTCTGGTCGTCCGGGCGGGTGCTGGGGGGCGCGTTGCCGCTGGTCGGCGCGACCTGTCAGGTGTACTCGCAGAACACCGAAGCCAACCGGGACGCGCTGCTGGCCTTCTGGCAGGAGCTGCTGGGCCGCATTCACCGGGCCGTGAGCCTGGACGCCACGTGGCGGCAGGTGACCGTCCGGCTGGCCGAGCAGCACCCCTGCCTGGACCCCTTCGCGCAGGACGTGCATCTGGGCGAGGGGGTCCTGAGCGTGGACGACGAGGTGACGGTCGACGAGTTCCGCCCGGCCCTCGTGGCGGCGCTGGAGGCGACCCTGGCGCGGCTGGGGCAACGGCTGATCGACCTGCCCGTCACGGACCTGCGTGACCGGCCCGAGTGGATGGCCGCCGGCCTGGAAGCCCGGTGAGCGCCCCACAGTGGCCCGAGGGCCTGAACGACGCCACGCCCCTGCCGTACACCGTCTGGCGGGTCATGCATCACGTGGACGGCGTGCGGGACATCGCGGAGGTCGCGCGGCTGGCCGGGCTGACCGTCCCGGACGTCACGGAACGCCTGAACGCCGCCGCGCAGTGGATCAACCGCGCCGCGCAGCGCGAGCAGCAGGTCACGGACCAGACGGCCGACGTGGTCATCCAGTGTCTGACGCCGGTCGTCGGCCCGATGGCCGAGGTGATGGTGGACGAGGTGCTGGACGACCTGGGCGATCAGGCCACCCTCAGCGCGCTGCTGTCCGGACTGGCGCGGCAGCTGACCCAGGAGCGCGTGCAGCAGTTCGCGCGCAACCTGCGCGACCGGGGGATCACGTGATCCCGCCCCGCCCAACCGCACGACCCGCCCCGCACGACCCGATTCGCCCTGCCTGCCCCACCCCGCCGCGCCGGAGGTCCCAACCGATGAACACGCCCAAGGAACCGTCATGAAGTACACCGTCGTGATCCGGCAACCCGTCGCCGACAACATGCGTCAGGTCCTGGAAAACCAGCTGATGGAACGGTTCGGTCTGAACGGCGAGCAGGCCCAGCGGCTCAGCGCGCGCCGCTCGGGCCGCCTGATGAAACCCACGGGCCGCCCCCGCGCCGAACTGCTGCTCAGCATGTTCCAGGCGGTCGGCGCGAACGTCTCGCTCGAGGAAGTCCGCGAGGAGACCAGCCTGATCAGCGAACCCTTCCAGGGCGTCGCGCCCGGCGGGGCCGTCGCGGCGGCGCCCACCGCCGCGTTCCCGGCTGCGCCGGACGACACGGTGATGGCCCCCACCAACCCGCAGCCGACCGCGTCGCAGGACCTCGCGGACCTGCGCGCCTCGGCGATCTGGCCGGAAGTGAAGTTCCCGGAGGACAGCGCCGCGTCCGTGCCGCGCGCCGACGATCCGTTCGCTGGGTTCGGGGCGCCCCTGGCGCCGGCCGCCGACAGCGCCGACTGGCAGAACGCGTGGCAGTCGCCGCCCGCTCCGACCACCGGCGTGCTGGACATGGGCGAGTTCACGCCCGGACTGGCGTTCACGCCGCCGGCCCCGACCGTCCCGGCCGCCGACCCGTTCGCGCCGCTGCCCACCACCGACACGCCCGCAACGGGCGACCCGGTGGGCCGGCCCTTCGGGAGCGGGGCGGGCGCGGCCGTCATGGACCCCGTCACGGCCGCCCCCCCCGCCGCGCAGGCGGACGTCTGGAGCGACTTCACCGGGGCGCTCAGCATGCCGGCCGCCGCCACGCCGGAAAGCGCGCCGGAGGTGCAGCTGCGGCCCGTGGATTCCGTGGTGGTCACGCCCGTCGCGGACCTGAACGAGGTGGGCGCGCAGCGGCGCAGCAGCCTGGGCCGCCGCATGGCCGTCGGGGCGCTCGTGCCGCTGGGCCTGAGCAGCGCCCTGACGCTGGGCGTGCTGGCGCTGACCCTGCCGGGCCTGCAACAGTCGCTGGTGCAGCGCAACGCGCAGGCCATCGCGGTGGCCGTCGCCAGCAACATCGACCCCACCCGCGGGTACCAGAGCATCCCGCCACAACTGGACGCGCTGGTGAACAACTCCAGCGTGGGCTTCGTGCAGGTCGAGCTGCGGGACGGCTCACGGTACTTCACCAGTCAGACGCCCGCCGTGAACAACCTGCTGAACGCGCAGGTCAGCGACTTCATCCTGGAAAACCGCACCCGCTCCGCCTTCAAGGCCGACCTGCGTCCCGCCGACGTGTTCGCGGCGCAGGCCACGGAGATGAAGGAGATGGGCGGCACGCAGAACGACATCGAACGCCTGGAACGGCAGGCGGCCGACCCGGCCAACCAGGAAGTGACCCGCGTGAACTTCATCGTGCAGCAGGTGACGGTCGTGCAGGACGGCGCGCGCCGTGAGGTGACTCCCGGCCGCGCCGGCGAGGACGCGGACGTGCTGTACACCGTCGCGGTGGGCGTCGAGAACGGCGCGCAGGAATCCGCGCTGCGGCGCACGCTGGCGCTCGTGATGCTGGTGTCGCTGCTGGCGCTGGGCATCGCGGCGTACCTCGCGCTGCGGGCCGCGCGACTGGTCGTCCGGCCCATCGAGGAACTCGTGCGCGTCGCGGACGCCATCAGCATGGGGGACCTGTCCCGCCCGGTGAAAGCCGAACGCAACGACGAGGTCGGCGACCTCGCCCAGGCCCTGGAACGCATGCGCCTGAGCCTGGATTCCGCGATGGAACGTCTGCGCCGCCGCAAGCGCGGCTGAACCGCTACCGCCAGCAGCGCCCCCACCTGTTACGGATGGGGGCGCTGCTCAGTGACGGCTAGTGATCAATTGCCTCAGCTGGCCTGCATGCCGTGCTTCATGTCACGGATCTGGTCGTGGCTGGCCTTCACCTGCGCGAACTGCCCCTCCACGAAGGCGCGGATGTCGGCGGGCAGGTCGGCCTCCTTCAGCACGTCCTGGTAGTTCTCGACGGCGACGTCCTCGCCGCGTTCGGCCTCGGCGACCACCTGGTAGTCGTCACGGCCGGTCAGAGCGTCACGGACGTTCAGCCAGGTGCGGTGCAGGGCCGCGCCGACGCTGCCACCCTCGCGGGGTTTGTCGCCCAGGCGGGCGATGTGCGCCTCGACTTCCGCCGCGAGGCGGGCGCGCTGGCCGCTGCGTTCCGTGAACAGCGTCTTCAGCTGGGGGTCGGTGGCGTGCTCGGCGGCGTCGGCGAAGCCCTTCTCGCCGTCGCGCAGCGTGCCGAGCAGGTACTGGAGTTTGTCGAGAACGGTTTCGTTGTTCATGGTCATGGTGGTGCCTCCTGGGAAGTCGGTAGGGTGACAGGCGTGGACGGACAGCCGGGTAGAGCCGTGAACACCGGCGTGAGCCCTGCGGCCGGACCTGGGAAGACGCGGGAATCGGCGCCCGGCCGGAGGGAAGTGCAACGATCAGCAGGCTACGGGCTGCGGGCCGGCCGCACATGACAGCCGCCCCAAGGGGAAGTTCACGCGGCGTTGGGGCAGAATTTCCGGAACTCACATGAAGGCCCGCACGGCGCCGGCGCGGGACAGGACGGCCACCCCGGACGTGGTCTTCTGGGAGCATGGACCCCTCACCCCATCACCCCGCCGCCAGCCGATCCGCCGGCCGGTCACCCCTTCTGCGGATGGAATGGCACGACCTGTGCTTCCTGCACTGGCCCGTCCCGCCGCCCGCGCTGCAACGCACGCTGCCGCGCGGGGTGCAGCTGGACACCCGCGCCGGGCAGGCGTACCTGGGCGTGGTGCCGTTCCGGATGGAGGGCGTCGCGCCGCTGCACGTCCCGGACGTGCCGGGCCTGAGCGCCTTCCCGGAACTGAACCTGCGGACCTACGTCACCGTGAACGGCGAACCCGGCGTGTGGTTCTACAGCCTGGACGTCACGCAGCCGCTGGCGGCGGCGCTGGCCCGCACCTTCTTCCACCTGCCGTACCGGCACAGCCGCATGTGGGTGGACCGCCAGGGAGGCGTGACCCGGTACGCCAGCGAACTGCTCGCGCCGGACACGCCGGGCGGCGGCCGCTTCGCCGGAGCGTACCGCCCGACCGGGGCGCCGCTGACCGTCAGCTCCGACTCGCTGGAGGCGTGGCTGACCGACCGGCTGAACCTGTTCTCGGCCGACCGGGCCGGGCGAGTGTACCGGGGCCGCATCGAGCACCGCGCGTGGCCGCTGCGCCGCGCCCTGACGCAGGTGCGGGTGAACACCCTGGCCGAACCGCTCGGCCTGACCCTGACCGGCGAACCGCACGCCCTGCACGCCGAACGGCTGGACGTGCGCGCCCACTGGCTGGAACGGGTGCTCTGAACACAGGGGCTGGTCAGCCAGCCATCCGGGGCGCACGGAGTCCGACTGATACGGACTCCGATTAAATAGATTATAATTGCGGCATCAAACAGATCCCTCTGACCGCCCCTCTGGCGCATGACGCTGACACTTTCTGGCATCTCTACCGGGCCAGTACCTGTGCCGTCGAACGCCGCAGAGCCCAACTCTTCGCCCTCCTCGCAGAAGGACGCCCTGTACCTGAGATCCTTCAGGTGACCCGGTACAACCGGGTCACCGTCTACGGACTGGTCAAGCGCTACCGCGAACAGGGGCTCGCTGGCCTCCGTGACGCGCGTCACGTCAACCAGGGCGCCCCCCGCCTCCTGACCGCCGAGCAACAACAGACCCTGGCCGCCCGACTGCACGCTGACTTCGAGCAGGGCATCGTCTGGTCCGGTAAAGACGTTCAAGACTGGCTTCAGCAGCAGTACGGACTGTCCGTCCATCTCGGGCGCACCTATGAATTCCTACGGGCGGCGGGCTTCACGCCTCAACGGCCTCGACCCCGGCACGTTGGCGGCGATGAGGCCGCAAAGGAAGCGTTCAAAACAAAGTCCTGACCGAGACGCT
>NZ_NHMK01000023.1 GCF_002198095.1 Deinococcus indicus
ACGTAAATTCGCCAGCGGAGGAGCGAGTGGCCAGGTGTAGGGAGTCCGGGCTGAACTCGTATTCGCGGACATCTTGGATGGGCTGTCCGATCGGCTCGAGGCTGGGAAGGCGCCGCAACGTGAATTCGTCAATGACGGACCGAGTGGCCAGGTGTAGGGAGTCCGGGCTGAACCCGAACCTGTCGACCCCCTGGATGGGCTTTCCGATCGGCTCGAGGCTGGGAAGGCGCCGCAACGTAAATTCGCCAGCGGAGGAGCGAGTGGCCAGGTGTAGGGAGTCCGGGCTGAACTCGAACCCGCCGACCCCCTGGATGGGCCGTCCGATCGTCTCGAGGCTGGGAAGGCGTTGCAACGTAAATACGTCAATGACGGACCGAGTGGCTAGGTGTAGGGAGTCTGGGTTGATCCCTTGGATGGGCTGTCCGATCGGCTCGAGGCTGGGAAGGCGCCGCAACGTAAATTCGCCAGTGGAGGACCAAGTGGCCAGGTGTAGGGAGTCCGGGCTGAACTCGAACCCGCCGACCCCCTGGATGGGCTGTCCGATCGGCTCGAGGGTGGAAAGGCGCCGCAACGTAAATTCGCCAGTGGAGGACCAAGTGGCCAGGTGTGGGGAGTCCGGGCTGAACTCGAACCCGCTGACCCCCTGGATGGGCTGTCCGATCGGCTCGAGGCTGGAAAGGCGCCGCAACGTAAATTCGCCAGCGGAGGAGCGAGTGGCCAGGTGTAGGGAGTCCGGGCTGAACTCGTATTCGCGGACATCTTGGATGGGCTGTCCGATCGGCTCGAGGCTGGGAAAGCGCCGCAGGGTAGCAATGCGGGCCATACGATCACTAAATGTGAGAATATACTTTGAGTTCAGGCTAAAAGAAGCTGAAATAATGTCTTCTTTATAAATTAGCTGCTCCAGCGGGGGAGAGCCATATAGAGGTTGCATTGCGTTAAATAGAGCACTCTGCGTCTCGAGCGTATCGTAGAGCTTGTTCGCGGAGCTCAGCAGCAGCAGTCCCAGTTGGCCACGACGCCCACCGATGTTCTGCCCCTGTGCTACCCACTGTCGAGCAGTTGCGATTCGCGATTGCTCGGCCGCTTGCCGTGCAGCGAACACAGCGAAGATGCCCAGAATTGCTGCAACGGTGGCAAACGACAGGGCAAGCCAGAGTCGGGCCCGCAGTCCACGGTTTGACCGGATCTGACTCTGTAGTGCTTTCTCTCGCTCTTCCTCAGCACGGTTCTTCGCCTCATTCAGCTCGCGTTGCTCTGCATCCCTTCGATCTTTTCTTGCCTGACTCGCCTGGATGCTGCGTGCGAGCAATGATTCCTCGTTCGGCTCCTCAGTTGATTTCTGTTCCGGATTTCTCAGTGCCCTCATGCCAGCTATGCCAGCCTCGACCAGGAGCAGGTCCTGATCGTCAAGGAGCGCACCAGTCTGATCATCTTTCCAATCGGCGGCGCGGTTTTCCAGAACCCGTCTCGCCCGCTGCCCCGGCCGTCCCGACGATCGATACTGCTCCTGTACCAGCGGTCCGAGCGTATCGTGCGCTAACCGCGTCGACGCTCGTGATTTCTCGTCCTCCCCCGGCGCGTCCACGATCAGGTAGAGGTCCTTCGCGGACCGAATCAGGTCTGGCAACACAGCTGACTGATGAGCGTACTGCTCTCTGAGTTCCTCCGGTGAACGCTGCTGGGCGGTGCCCAATCTGGTCGTGTGGAACTCGAGCACGTCCACAGCCAGCCCCAGCCGTGCTGCCTCCTGCATCGCTTCGGATATCGGCGGACCGTCTCGTCCTTCTCCCTCCGGGATATCACCCTCCAGGGTGGCCAACTGGCGTTTCAGGAACGCTTCCAGGTGCGCGTAGTCTTGTTCGAGTGACTGGTACAGCGCCCCATCGAAATGCCGTGTTGTGGTGCTCTTCCTGGACGCCTCTTCGTACATCGTGGTCAGCAGAAGTTGCAGCGTTGGCCCGACTGGCGAGTTCCGCCGGTCCTCAAGATCGTGTGCGATCCGATCCGGCAATCCTTTCTCTATGCTCAGCCCATACCGCGCCACCAGACGTTTTGATTGCGTCGGTCCGACGATCGCCTCGACGATGCCCTCTGCGTCAAGAGGCTGGAGGAACACCTTCGTGCGCTCTATGCTGCTGGCAGCGAGGGCGGTTTCGATCTCGGGAAGGTATTCTTTGCGGAAGCCCAGGATCACCCTCGGCCCATTTCCCCCCAGTGGCCCGAGGCGGCCGGGCAGGCCCTCGGCAAGCCCTTTGATGTCGTCCCGGGCAGCCTGCTCACTGCTGGCCCGCGTGATGGCCTCATCGAGTTGATCCAGGACCACGACGACAGGCTTCTGACCTCCCGGCTCATCCACTGCTTCCGCTACCTTGTCGAGGGCCTGATTCAGCGTACCGAGCGCTCCCAATGCGGGGTCATATCGTACGTAAGCGACCCGATAGTCGCGTTCCAGCCTGGGGAGGAGGCCAGCGTCGAGCACGCTCGACTTACCCACGCCGGACTGCCCATAGAGCAGCACGACCGGCGGATAGTTCGGATCGGTGACATGCTCGTAGAGCTGGCGGATTTCCCGCCCCCGGCCGAAGAAGACCTGCGCATGCTCGCGTCGGAACGGTTGGAGACCGCGGAACGGTCCTGGCGGCCGATCATCCGGAATGGGACCAGGTGGGAGTGGCGGCAGCCCGAAGGTCGGAGCGTTGAGGGAGTCTTCCAGCTTCCACTCCCGGGCAGCCTGATCCCCCTCAAGCGTCCACGGCCACGGGCACTGGTCTGTCGGTTTCTTGGTTTCTGGCCGGTACAGCTTGCGTGGGTTGTTTACCTGAGCCGTTCCGACCTCTCCCTGAGCCTCGTCGAATGCCTGCTGTACTGACGCACCCGAGACGAGGCTCTGGTAGAAATGCACCGCGAAATCCCGCGCCACGGCGTCCTGGATGGCCCGTGACGTGGCGATGACGGCGGGGAGCTGGGTCTCGGCGAGCGCGGTCGGACGACCGTTCTGGAGCGCTTCGAGGAGAGCCTTGGCTTGTTCCTGGGTGGAGCAGCCGTTCAGGAAGACCAATCGCAGGGAGCCCTGATGGGCCAGGAACGGATGAAGTCCCGCCGCGTCCACCTCAAACGCTGGCCCTTCGGCCTGCTCGAGCAGGAGCGAGTCACTGTCGGCATGCCCGCCGTAGTGGAATACGGCAACCCGATCGCGATACGCACGGAAGGCGCCCAGGACAGTCTCGAGGGTGGCATTAGAGTCGTACTGAACTTCAACGCCCTTCTCCTTGAGCGACTCGAGCGTCTCGCGCACCTGCCGCAGTTCTTCAGGGATGTTGCGGAGGTAACGACGTCCGTTGCCCTGCTCGTTGGCAAAGGCGAGGAAGATGACTGGTGGGATGCGGTTCACTGCACGCCTCTCTCGTTGCTGGACACGACTTACCTCGCTTCTAGGCGTGGTTGTCGGGCGCGGCCTGGGCGACGACGGAATCCACATCCATCCCGTCCGCCCGACGCACCGATCCGACGACATAGCCCGGTCGACGTCGATTTGAGCCTTCCCCCGCTCCGCCCCCTGTTGCGCCATTCCCTGCGCAGTTGCAGACCTTGGTAAATGCCGGGGTCCACTCCCGCATTTCACTTACCGCCCTGGTCTGCGGGTCGTACATGCCCAGCGTCGTTTCCGACCACGCCACACCCGTGATGAACGACCGCCGGGAGGACGAAGTCGCCGCGGTCCTCTGCCCGATGGACGTCATCCGCTTGAAGGTCAGCCCTCTCCCGGCCCTGTTCCAGCCGAACCGCGACGCCATCGCCACTACTACCGGACTCAGCCACTCCACCGTGCCGTCGTCTCCGCTCCGACCGGGCCGGAAGCCGATCAGGTTGTCCAGCGTGAAGAAGAACAGATGGGCCGTCGCCCCACCGTCGAAGCGCGGGTCGCCCGCGAAGGTGTGGTGGTGCGCGACGCCCTTGGCACGCTGCTCCCTGGAGAGCTCGACGGCGACGAACGGCTGCCAGTTGCCGTAGACCTTGCTGTACTGGAAGCCAGCGTCCACCGCGCCGCGCAGGCCCGGCCCCCACCCGCCCACGTACACGAAAGGCAACTCGTCGTTGTCGAATCCCCCCACCTCCGCATCCCCTTCTGGTTGGACCGCACGAGGGACCTCTCGGGCCGGAAATCCAGTGGGGATCCCTCTGGGGAGGCGAACGGTCGCACGCATACAGTTGGCGGCGCCGGCACGGTCGGGAAGGGTGTAGACACGGCGGTAGGGGCCGGTCGTGCTGGTGCAAGCCGGCTCGGGGTTCGGAGCGCGTGTCTCCGGCTGAGCATCGTCCGGAGGGGAATGAGTGTCCTCAACCGCATGGTCGCTCCCTGAACCGACAGGAGGCCCAACCCAGATGCGCTGGCCCTCCTCGTCGATGTAAAGGAAGCCCCGACCTGCTTCTGCAGGCAGGAGAGACATGAGGAGATCGAGAGAACGGTCCGTCTCGGGTGGCGTCATCGGTGCCCTCCACTGGAGGAACGCTAAGGGACGAGCCCCGTCCCGTATGGTTCTGTAGCGTCCGAGAGACTTGATTGTGTCCGACGGGAAAAGGCTCGGCTCTCAGCCGAAGTGTGGGTCGGCGAATGTGACACGGTGCCAGTGCAAGTGACCTGTGTGTGCAACATGAGCATACACAATCCGTAAGAGGAAGGTGAGGCCCGAGCTGATGGTTGATGACAACAGCTCTCGGCAGGAGCCACTCTCCTGTTGTGAACGCCGGAAATGCCGCAGGGCACGACCCGGGTCCGACAACCTATCCTTGAGATTGCGTGGCGGCGCGGACCTTGAGCTGCCGAAACCCAGAAAACGTGGCTAGCCGTCCTCGTTAGACGCGTTTGAGAGTGGCTGGCACGTCGGTTTTCACTTCATCTCATAAAATCTGTCAGGCGGTCAGGATGCGACCTAACTCTTCGGTGACTCCGTTTAAAAAGTGAGGCAACGTGAAAGAATTTATTCATGAAGTAGTCGTTCGCATCATAGAAGCTTCCAAAAACCCCAATCTTACGCAAGATGAAATTGAGTCATTGAATTATGACGATTACCAGTCAGAAGTTATAGAATCTCTGATGAAAATATTTATAGATTACTCAGATGAATATATAAAATCTAGGGCTATGGATGGTATTATGCATTTCAAAGGTTTCGATAGAGAGGAATTCCTAATCAAAGAATTTGAATCTGCAGATGAAAGATGGCAGGGGGCGATTATTGGCAGGCTAGGCAGCATGTCAACTTTAAAGGCAATCGGTGCATTGATTACGATTGCTAAATTTGACTCCGATGCAGACAACCGGTATCTAGCCGTAAAACAGTTGGCTAACCATGGCACTCCTAGTAATCTGGAAGATTTGCAATGGATATACAATAATGATGATGGAGAGGATTATGAAGGATTTAAAGTTTCTGACGCAGCGAGGATAACTATGAATAAAATTTTATCCAGGCATCCGAACGAATCATTATTCAGAGAGTAGTTTTTATTGTTTCTGTAACAATTAATTAGATTTATATGGTTCATGTCATACAGCACTTACCTGTTGTATAACATGAACCATATAGATTGTCTGCACAAGCAAAGACCATATAGCTCTGCTCTCTGTACCGGACACCTTGCCTTCAAGTTGCGCCTAGCGTATGAAATATGTATGGTCTGTGATTAGCAATTGTTTTTCCTGTCAAGCGGACAAGGCCGGGGGGGCGGCCCGTGGTTGAACAGGAGACCAGTCGTAGGTCCGGTGTTCAGGCTACCGGTTGCATCTGACAAGTGGTCTGCTCCCGGAAAGCTGGACGGTACGAAGTATGCCCGCTCGCCTGAGCCGAGTCTCTACTTCATAACGTCTCAGTTTTGCCTCGGGGCAGGTCCATCCCCTTCCCGCCGTCATTCACCAGTTGGCGAGGGCGTCTGGCAGAGCCGTGTCGGCCCATTTGGCATACACCCTGGTGGTTTCCAGGGAGGCGTGGCCGAGGTGTCGGGCGGCGTGTTCGAGGCTGCCGGTCTGGCGGACGAGGCGGGTGCCGGCGTAGTGCCGAAACGCATGCCAACCTCGGTAGCGACTCTCGGCCCGGGTCGCGATGACTTTCAGGCGTTGCCGGGCGGCGCTCTGGGTGCCGCCGATGACGGGGTCGGTGCGGGGGAGGGTCTGGAGGGCCTGAATCAGGCTCCGGGTGAGGGCGATCCGACGGAGCTTTCCGCCTTTGCCGTGGCGGACGGTGAGCAGGCCGCCCTGGAGGTCCACGTCCGCCCACTGGAGGGTCAGCGCCTCTTCGATGCGCAGGCCAGCGTGGGCACAGAGGAGGATCAATGCCTGGTCGCGTGGGGCGGCCATTTTGAGGAGGGCCTTGACCTCGGCGTCGGTGTACGGTTGACGTTTATCCCAGGCGGCGGTCTTCTCGCGTTGGGGGCGGGCGTCGGCGAACGGATCGACGGTGGTCACGCCGGCCCAGCGCAGGGCGCGGAACAGGGCCCTGGCGGCGGCGAGGTGAACGCGGACGCTGGATGGAGCCAGACCAGCATGTTCGAGTGACCTTATATATAAGGCCCCGCCGTCGCGTTCGGGGCGGATGAGGCTGAACGCGGAGCGTTCCGCGTGTCGGAGCAGCCGGGCGACTCCTTCCCGGTAGGCACGGGCCGTGCGGGCGGAGAGGCCGGCGCCAGCCGCGCCATAGAGAACGGTATGAGCTTCGGTGAGGGACCACAGGGTTTCCTGGTCGAGGTGCTGGGCGGCGAGCATGGCGCGTCGGCGTCGCTCCTCGGGGGTGAGGTCGGTCCAACCCCGAGCGGAGTGGAGGGGGTCGCCTTGGAACCGCTCGATTGTTAGGCCAGGGGGGTGTGATTCGATTTTCATACCGAGATCAGATTACCTGTTGCTAACATTCGTTAGCAGTCGCATCGCTGGTCTGCTCCAAAACTGGAGGCATGCTTGTAACGACCCTCCCAGCAGCACGTGAATGTTTTCCCCGATGACCTGACAGAGGGTGGAGTGGGAGGGGACGGCCTCCATCGCCCCCGATCTCAACCCCGTGAAACCCCCGGCCGCAGGCCGGGGGAAAGAATGGCGTGCCCAACCATCTCATCTCCGTTCCCACCACCCTCCGTCCCACCACCGAGCAGGCCCGCCGCCTGTCCGACATCGTCCAGCAGGCCAACCACCTGCACCTCACGCTCCGGCGTTGGCTCCGACTCCGCGCTGCCGGCGTCGTTCTGACGCTCCGCGCGGCGCTGGATCAGGTCGCTGCCGGACAGCCCCTGCCCGATGTGCACGACCGCTGTGAGCTCCAGCTGCCCGCAGCGGCCCTGGATGAGGTGCGCGCGTTGACCGTCGCCGATCTGCCCCAGATCTGGGGCCTCCTCTCGCCAGCCACGGTCCGGGCCATCTGCCACAGCAACGCCAAACGACTCGAAAATCGGCGCACCGGTCGAGCGGCCGAACTGCTGCCGCTCCGTCCCCTCAACGCCGTCCCCATGGACGCGAGCGTGCAACCGCTCGACGAGTTCCATATCCTCCTCGACGGCCTGCGGACGCCCATCGTCGCCGACGTGTGGATGCTCCCCGCCGACCTGATGGACGCCCTGCTCATCGCCGCCGACGAACAGACCCGTCAGGCCCGGCAGTACGTCACCGACACCTGTGAGCGCGTGATCCGCGGCGAGCCGTCGGCGTTGACCGCTCTCTACGCCGACGCGTCCAAGATCGGCGAGCGCCTGCTCCGATCGGCCACGAGACAGATCGACCAGACGCGCCCGCACCGTGCCGATTACGTGCAGTTGAGGGTCGTGACCGAGCCGGCCGGCGGACAGGTCCACCAGCTCGTGTGGACGGTCCGGGTCCCGTACGGTCACCGTCCACTCGCATCGATCGACGACACGATCGGCGTCGATCTGGGCGTGCGCAACCTCGCTACGCTGGCGGACGACAGCAGTGACTGGCACGTCCCCCGCCAGACGACCACCTGGGACCTCCCGGCCCCCGACCCCGACGACTCGCACCAGCTGCTGATACACGCCCTGGCCCGCCGCGCGGTGTTCGAACGGCACCGCGCCGACCTGGAGCTCACTCTGCAGCAGATCCTCTCCTACCGCCGCGCCCATCTGGAGGAACTCGACTACGACGGCATGCGCGACCACGGCCGGGTCCCCTGGGCGGGGGAGGCGATGCAACTGAGCGGAGCCAGCAGCCTCACCGGCTGGGTGCAGATGCTCAAGGACGTGACCGGTACGCGGGTGCGCATGGTGGATCCGGCGGGTACGAGCAGCCGGTGCCCCCACTGCCATCGGCCGTGCCGCCGGATCAGCCCGTTCGTGGTGACCACATGCCCCGTGCACGGCGACATGGACGCCGACGTCGTCGGCGCCCGCATGATCCGCAAGGGCTGATGATGACGATGCTGTTCTCCGCCGTTTCTCTGATTGCCCTCCTGCGCCTGCTGGCGACCCTCGGCCTCACCACCTCGCAGCAGGTGCAGCTGCTGGGACTGGACGCCCGGGCGGTGCGGCTCGCGCTCCAGACCGGTCGCCCGCTGCCCCTCTCCCCTGAGCAGCAGCAGAGGATCCGGTTGAGCGTGGAGATCGCCCAGGCCGTCCACGTCCTCTACAACCGCCACCCGGAACAGTGGTTCACGCGCGAAAATGCGCGCTCGCCGTTCGACGGCCGAACGCCACTGGCGTACGTTCGGGCCGGCGGCACGGCAGCGCTCGTCGCCACGCACCGCTCGCTCCTCGCGGACCTCAACGGACTGTTCAGCACGTCGCTCGAGTCCCGGGCGCTGGCGAGCCGGCTCCCGCAACCCGACATCGACCTGGACGAGTAAATGGCCAGTCTGCAGTAGGCTCGGCTGACATCACCCGGTTCCGGACGGTAGGCTCACCGCGTGGCATTCGCACTCGACACTGTGCCCGGCTGGCCGGACTGCCGGGTCATCCGGCGGGAGCCCGGTGAACCGATCGATTGCCTGTACGTGCGGCCTGAACCGCCGGTCTGCCCCTCGTGCGGGAAACAGGCAGCCACCAAGGGAGAGGCACAAGCCCGTGAGGTCTACGACCTGCCGCGGGGCGACACGCCTCAGTTGCTCAGGCTGCATGCCAAGCGGTGGGCCTGGGATTGCACGTGTCCCGGTCCCGGCGGCCGCCCGCGACGACACCCGAGTCCGTTCGAAGGCATCGTCGCGCCGCACCGCCGTGAGAAAGGGCGGGAACGGCAGTACACCGCACGCCTGCAGGCGTACCTGATCGACCAGTGGGCCCGGGGCGCCCCGGTGCGAGACCTGTCCCGGTCGTGTGGCCTGAGCGAGGACCTGCTCAGCAAAATGATTGACGAGTCCTTGCCTGACCTGCGGGTCGCCTCGCGTTACCGGATCGGCACGCGGCACCCGCAGTTCATCGGGCTGGACGAGGTGTTCTGGCGGGGTCAGGCGATCACGGTCATCATGGACATCCACCCGGCTGCGCCGGCGCAACCGGATGGTCCGCAGCGGGAGCGTCACGGCCAGGTGATCGACATCCTGCCGAGCCGTGAGCCGGAAGCGCTGGAGGCGTTCTTCCGGCAGTTCAGGACCCTGATGGCCGCCGCCGGACATCCGGACTGGCGGCCGGTCATCGCGTCGGACATGTGGGGGGATTTCCGTCACGTAATCCGGCGGGTGTTCGGCGGTCAGGCGATTCACGTGGCCGACCGGTTTCACGTCGCGGCGAAGATCGCGGCTGAACTCGTGAGCGTGGGCGAACAGCATCAGTTGAATCTGTCGCTCGGCGAGGATCAGCGGTTCGCCGACCTGAATGCGCGGCGGGCGGCCGCGGAGGTCAGACCCGAGATCGTCAGACTGTACCGCGCGGCCCTGAACGCCCGGCGGGCGCCGGCACCCGCTCCACCCCCGACATCCGGCACGCCTGCGCAGCCCATCCCGGACGTCAGGACGTCGCAGCACAAGGTGCCGTTCGGCATGATCAGCCGGCGGCCCCCGCTTCCCAGTCCGGCGGCCCCGCCCCCACGGCCCGCCGGTGTCGCCTCGTCGCTGCTGCATCCGGACACGCTGCGCCTGATCGACCTCGCGGCGGACCTCGACTTCCTGTGGGACGCCCGAAAGGATCAACCGAGCATCATCCGTGAGTTCCGCACCTGGGTCCGTGACGTCGCAGCCTGGCGGGAAAGCGCGCAGCGCCGGATTCGCCAGGAGCGCCGGCTCAATCCGTTCCGGGATCTGATCTACCTGCTGGACCGCGAAACGTGGATCATCGAGGTGACCAACCGCAACCGCCCGGAAGCGCGACTGGTTCGCGAGGACCTGCCGGATCCGGCGGGCGTGCAGGCGCCGCAGGCGCGACCGTCCGAGGAGCGCTTCGCCTCCACCGGCCGTGTGGAGGCCCTGAACCGCGCCATCCGGGCGCTGGAGCAGCGCAGCCCGAACCACCGGCGCAATCCGTTCGGCGGTGCGGACTGGACGATGTGAAACGAGGAGAGCCTGTTCACCCAGTACCGGGAGCGCCTGCTGTACGCCCTGAACGTCCCGCCGCTCCGCACGCGGACCGTCACGCGACACCTGGAGTGGCCGGCGACCGCGGACGCGACGTGCAGCGCGTGCGCGGCCACGTCCGGCGCCGTCGTCGGCCTCACCCGCCACGCCGGCCCGAAACGGCGGGCCTGGGATGTCCCGCTGGCCGGCGCGCGAGTCCAGGCGGAATGGACGGCCGTCGAGGATCACTGCCCGGCCTGCAGCGCGGTGACGCGGCCACCGGACCTGACCGACGGCACCGTCACCTTCGAACTCGAAGCCTACCTGCACGCCTCCCTGCTCGGCGATCACACCCGCACGGGCCTGCAGGTGGCGACCGGCGTCGACGCCGGTCGCCTGCGCGCGATGGAAGCGCAGATCCCGGATACGCCTGCGGGCCCGATGCCGACCGAGATCGGCGTGCTGGAGTTCCGCTGGCGCCGCCAGCGGCGCCTGCTGATCACCGAGCGGGCGACGGGCCGCCCCGTCGAACTGCTCAGCGCCGGAGCACGCGACTTCACACCCGAGGACCTGCGTCAGTGGCTGACACAGCCGGAGCAGCGGACCGTGCAGGCCGTGTGGGTGGAACGGGAAGCCTGGCTACCGACGGACGCCGAACCGACCGGGCCCCGGTTCCTGATGGACGCCTACGGCCGGGGCCGGGTGATTCAGCGGGCCATTCAGGCGCTGCAGAAGGACTTCACGAACGAACTGCAGGTCAGTGTCCGACAGACCCCGGTGTGGCGGGGGCACCGCAAACTCCTCCTCGGGAACGCCGAGCCCCGGACTTGGCCGCTGCTGGACCGCGTGCACGCCGCCGAACGCCTGGCGCTGCGCGGCCGGATGCTCGAGCATCCGGGGCTCGCGTTCGGCCTGGAGATGATCGACCTGCTCCGGCAGGCGTTCGGGCAGGGCGTGGACCATGAGAGCGTGACCACCTGGCTGGACCTGCTCGACATCACGACCCAGGAGCGCCTGGCCAGCGCGCCGGCAGCAGACCGACCAGTGATCGAACGTGCGCGGCGCGCCCTGCTGCGCGTGACAGAACCACTGAAACGAAGTGCCCTGCAGGACGCGGTGCTGCGGGGTGCCGTCGCCAGCGAAGACCGCCGGACGCAGCGGGAAGCCGACCCTGCCGCTGACCTGCCGCCCGCCTCCCTGGGTCCGTCCCGACGACGCCTCAAGGACCTGCGTGAATCGCGGGCCTTCAGAGCCCGCGACGAGTTCGCCTGGAAGCGCCTGCGCCGCGTCGCACTGACCGGCATCGGACGGATCCCGTGAGCGTCCGAACGGAACAGCTGACCGCCGAGCAACGCGCCGCCCTGGCCGGCGAGCCGCACCGGACGAATCTCCTGATCACCGGCCCCCCCGCTTCCGGACGCACCACCACGCTCCATCACGCCGCCATGCACCTGCAGGGCCAGCGCGTCGTCGGCGCCGACCACATGCTGCTGCTCGTACCCGATGACGAGAGCCGCGCGCGGGCCCGCCGGCAGCTGGAAGCGTACCGGTCCCTGCGCTGGGTGCGGGTCATGACGCCCGTCCAACTGGCCCGCACCCTGAATCCGGACCGATGGCGGAGTGACGAGGTCCTGGCGGGATTCGGACGCAGGTACACCGCAGAGCGGCGCAGGCAACTCGACGAACGAGAGCCAACCGACCAGGTGCCATCCGACCTGACGAACCTGCTGCGGTCCGCTGATGACAACGCCCTGTCCGGACCGGCAGCGAACACGGACCTTGAACGGCTGCTCGCCTTCATCGGTCGTCACCGCAGGGTGAAAGAAGGCGGCCCGCAACGGTCAGAGTTACAGGCGGCTTTCCCGCTGATACTGATCGACGACCTCGACCGTTTTTCCCTGAGCGGACTGCTGCTGGCGGCCGCCCTGACACAACAGCACGGTCCGGAACCGCAGTCTCAGCTGCTCCTGACGTCCGGCACCGGCCCCCGGTTCCAGGCGTGGCAGAAGGTGCGGCAACCACCGCAGTACCTCGACCTATCCACCCTGGCTCCCGAGGTGCAGGTGCCACTGACCGCCCGCATGAACCGCCGCGAGGTGCTCGACCTCCTCGAAGTCCTCTCCCCTGCCCCGGCCCGGCGGGGGACGCCCGCACCCGCACCGGTCTTCCAGCCGGCCCGTGGGTTCGGTGGCCGCATTGAGGTACGTCCGGGTCAGGCCCTCCGGCGACTCGCCCCGGACGCCCGCAGCGAACTGCTCCACCTAACGCAGCGGCTGCATGCCGTCGACGAGGACGACCCGGCCACGCAGACCCTGCTGCATACCCTCCAGACGCTGCAGCGGCAGGCCTTCGAGGCAGGCCGCGACCTGGCGATCGTCTTCGACACCTACTCGGCAGGCGACGTCGGCGCCGCCCTGTCGACCGGCTTCCTCACGGCCCTGCGGCCGCTGACGGAGGACATCCCGCATGACCTGACAGCCGCCCTCCGCTGCGTGTGCCACCTGTCCCGACCCGGTGGCGGCCATCCCCTGTACGACAGTGCCCTCGGGCACAACCGTTTCGTCAGCCAGGCGCAGCGTCGTCAGGCGGACGCGGCCTGGACCCAGGGCCGCCCCCTGCCGGTCAATGCTCCTCACGCCGAATTGGAACGGAACCTGCAGGCTGCCGACACGACGGCGGCTGTCCTGGAGTTGCTGCGGACGCGCACGCTAAGGTCCGCTCTGGACGTTCATGACCTGAACCAGCTACCCGACGAGCCCCTGAGAGCCCTGGAGCACCTGCTCGCCAGGAACGCACAGCCACGCCTATGGATCGGTACGCTGCACAAGTTGACGCACAGCTGCTCGGACGTGATCCTCATCTCCCGCACTGCCCTGCCACGAGACGACTTCCGTCACGTCGTGGAACGCACACTCGACCACCTCACGCTGATGATCCTCGGTGAAGCCCGAACCGTCGCCGGTGAAACCCAGGTTCTCGGCAGCGTCCGGCAGGCCGCGTCCTCTGCCTGGCCCACGGCCCTGCTGACAGGACAGGAGAGCGCCTCGGCTCAGCAGCTCCGTGAACTGCTGGACCATCCACACTTCGGTCCGTACCTGCGCGACCATGCGCCCCGGCACGTCAGCGCCACCGTCCTGACCCAGTGGCTGCGCGCCACGCGCAAGGACGCGCCCGCAGCGTGGCGCAGCGTCCGTGAACCCGCCCGTCCCTGGCACCTCCACGTGACCCTGCAGGAAGAACAGCAGGCCCTTGAGGCCATATCGGCCCCTTCCATCTAATCTTTATAGCGCTAAAAGGGCTGATCTTCGATTTTGCTCAATGGCGATGCAAACCCTGGCCTCCCCGGCCACGTCGTTGATGTGAGGACGAGGTCATGAACGGGTCCCTGACGGTGACGAACTGCTGATGCCTGGGCGCCGGCAGCCGGAGGCTGCCCTGGCGCCATCAGCACAGCCCCCGGCGCTCCCGCAGGGATCGCCGGGGACAATGGCGATTGAGCATCTGATGCATTAAATTCGCCATATCGTTATTATGAGCTCTTCTTGTAATATGAGCCGACGATTTTAAATCCACGCCTGAAATAACTATTCAACCGATATCGCCACGGTTAAGTCTTATGAGGACATTCTTGCTTTGGCAACTGATTTTGATTACTGTCTTTGATTTCTAAGCGGACTCGCAGAACTGCGAATCAGATCGAGAAGCTGTCAACACCAGCGGCTAAAAGTGGATTTGAAGAGCGTACCATTAGCCCTTCAATGAAGTTGGAAACCGCTGTCAGTCCGCGAGATTGCAACGAGCTGCACTTGGCAAGACCCTGCCTTTGTGCAGCAAGCTGCTGCACAAAGAACTGCGAGATAGCGACTGGAGAAGGGATGTTACGGGAGTGGCGGCAGCCCCAGCTCCTTCAGGAACTCCAGCCCTGCTGGAAGAGGTCGCTGGTGAAATCGCTGCCCCCGTCGCTCTGAACCAGGATGCTCTCGTGGTGTTCATGAGCGCGCAGCACGGCGACCGCCTCGTCGAGCGTCAATTTGGCGAGGTGCATCGACAGGCTCCGCACCACCCGACTGGCTCGCACCACCCGCGAGGTGACGTCCAGCACGAAGTAGATCCAAAAGACCCCGTCAGGCAGCAACAGCCGGGTCGCATCAATCTGCACCCGTCGACCTTCAGGCCAATCCTGTGGTGCGGAAACCTTCACCGAAGGTTTCCGGGGCAGCGGTGGGTGGAGGTGCAATTCACCGGGTGCTACGCGGATATTGTGCAATCCAATCTCTTCGCCCTGAGCTTTGAGTTCCTGATACAGCAGTCGGTATCCAGAAGTTGGATGCTGCAGGGCCACCTGGCGCACCTTTTCGTACAGTGCATCACGGTGCTGCCGCTTCGCATGGCGCGTTAGCGCGCCATGCTGATGGTCCCGCAGTCGCCAGTACGGCACGCTGGCATACTGGGCAAAACGTCGCAGGCTGAGTTGTGGCCGACTCTGCCAGAGGACGATCAGGTCGTCCAGCGTCAGAGCCGTCGCACTTTTCGCGCGATATCGAGCTCCAGTTCCTTTTCGGCCACGATACGTTTGAGCCGATCATTCTCCCGTTCCAGGGTGGTCATAGCCTGGTCTGGTCGGTCGCCAGAGAGGCGGGCAGGCCCCATAAGGGTGCCGTTCTGCCCAAGACACGGGCACGGCCTGCCTCCAGAAACTGGGTTTTCTAGGTGTGAATCAGACTCTCGTTGGCCCCGTGCTGACGGGCTGCCTCCGCGACTCCGAGTTCGCCCCGCAGCACGCTGAGGACGATGGCTTCTTTGACGTCGGTGCTCCAGGTTTTTCGCTGTTTTCCCATGGGGATCTCCAGTTTGCTCGTCCCTCGCATCGAGAGGGTCAGGTTCTGGAAGTCATCCTTGGAGCATTACCGGTAGGGCCTGGTCAGCGTGCTTACTGGTGACGTGCTCATGCCCAACTTCAACCCCTGAGCTCGCCCTGCTGAGCAGTTACCATCCGGCTTTTGTGTGCTTGCTCGGGAATATGCATGGGCGGAGTAGTTAGGATGATCGGGCATGACAGCCCCCGAGACGCCAGCAGAACTAATCGCAAATCCTCGCACCCTCTCTCTTTTCTCTGGTGGAGGCGGCCTGGACATCGGTTTTGCCCTTGCCGGATTCAATATTATTGCTGCGGTCGAAATCCAGCCCGAGTGTTGCGAGACCCTGCGCCGAAATGAGGGAACTTACTTTCCCCAAGATGCCCAGGTTTTCAACATCGACATTCACGATTTCGATACCTCACAGGTCGTCGGGCCTGTGGACTTTATAATCGGCGGCCCCCCATGCCAGACTTTCTCGGCAATTGGTCGGCGTGCGGGTGGCGCTGAGGGTACAAATGATCCGAGGGGCGGACTCTTCCAGGAGTATTGCCGGATTGTTGCACACTATCGCCCGCGCGGTTTTCTGTTCGAAAACGTGCGTGGGATCATCAGCTCGAACAAGGGTACTGACTGGCGAGAGATCAAAGCCGCCTTCCGGGCGATCGGCTATGAGCTGAACTACAAGATTCTCAATGCGGCTGATTTTGGAGTCGCCCAGAAGCGAGAACGCCTGATTATGGTCGGCACGCGTGATGGATTCCGCTTCGACTTCCCGCGCCCGACCCATGGCCCTGATTCAGGCGCTGGCATCCCGCACATCGGAGCGCTGGCGGCCATGGCCGACATCCAAGACCCTAATGAGCCATTCCACTCTTACGATGGCAAATATGGCCATCTCTTGGAACAGGTGCCGCCAGGGCAGAACTACCACCACTTCACCATTGAGATGGGATACCCAAATCCTATTTTCGCCTGGCGGTCGCGCTTCTCTGATTTTCTCTACAAGGCTGACCCCGAGGAACCCGTCCGTACCGTTGTGGCCAAGCTTGGCAAGTACTCCGGCCCCTTTCACTGGAAGAACCGGCGCTTCACGCTTGACGAGATGAAGCGCCTACAGTCATTCCCAGATGATTACTTCATCGAGGGGACCATGGCGCAGAAGCTCCAGCAGATCGGCAACAGCGTGCCACCTGTCTTCGCAGAAAGGCTCGCCCGCGCCGTGCTGCAAAGTGTCTTTGGTATCGCGCAGGGAATGGAAACGATTGATGGGGAGTTTAAGTTCAGCTATGACGCCGCTAAGGGAGTACGTGCCAGACGGACGCGCGCGCTCCGCCTTGAGACTGCTACCCCACTCTTCGACGGGCCAGTAGAGGTCGATCATTCCAACGATTACGTGCTGAGGACGCATTTCAGCTATGAATCCCCGTCAAAATTGACCTTCGGAAACAGCGGCACCCCAGTGGAGTTCACGCGGGACGGCGACACCTGCACAGTGCGGGTTGGTAGCGGGACGGAGACGATCAGGTATGAGCTTACCTTTGACCGCCCGGTAGGTGCTGGACTGTCGAAAATTGTGTGCGTATCAAGCTTGGCCGGTGAGCGACTCTATATGGCATGGGACGCCGTCGAGGAGGCCCTGAAACGCAATACCAGCTTTCAAACCATGTTTGACATTTACGGACATTTCACCGAACCGCACCCGATTTTTACTTTGGCAACAACGGTTTACGATCAGCAAGACCCCTTACTGCTGCTGAGCAAACATTGCTCCAAACCAGCAAACTGCCGCCAAGTACTGCACTACCGCGATCTGGAGCGGATCTCCGGACTTCCGGTGGAGGACTCAGAAACCTTTCTCACCTACGTCAAGTACATGCGGGCGCTCAGGCTAGACGTGCGAGTTCACCAGACAAACCCCAGGATTCCAGAGGATCACTTCACCATGAACTATCCGTTTACCTTGAGCCGCTCACGTCAGGTTGCGGTGACTTGGACTGAAAAGGAGGCCGTCGTCATGTGAAGTAAACTGAGGAATGTCTTACACCGAAATAATCGAGCGCGCCGCCCGCAAGGCCCAACAGCACATAGCCGATGGCACTACACCCAGCGGGGCCGCCCTCAACCTGGCGATCATGGAGCAACCCATGGGCAAAACGTCAGCGGAACAGGGACGGACAGCGCGCGAAGCCGTCGACACATTGATAAATAACCTGAACAGTAACAAGTATCTGTTCAGTATCCTTGTTACTGCACTAACAACCAAAATAGTTCATCCCAAGGTGGACATTCGCAACCATCAGTCCGCGTTGGAGAACAGCTATTCAAATCGGAGTACTGACCAACAGCACGTGACTCCGCAGCTGAAGCGCCTGGGACTAACACACTGTGCAACAAGTGGAATGGAGAGTGGACGCAACTTTGAGCGCCCCCTTCCGCTAGGACTTGATTTCCCTTCCCGCCCGCAGGGCAAGGGAAACAGGGAATCTTTGCTGGGACTCCTGCACGCCGTGCAAGTAGAAGGAGCAGATCCAGAGGAACTCCTCACCTACCTCTTCTACCGCGACTTTACCTCAAGGAAGGTCGCAAATTATAGCTACGATCCACCGAAGGGAACGACGGTCGCCCAGGTAATGGTAATGCTTACGTCGCACTTCTCCGGGGCGCGCGGACAAGGGAAATCCCGCCTGCCTGTACTTGCACTTCAAGCGATATATCTCGCCATGGGTAACGAGGTTTCTCGCTATCAGCGGAAAACAGTGGCGCCTCTTAATCGCCACACCGCAAACGATAAGAAGGGCTTCATTGGAGATATTCAGGTCAATGACGGTGATGTTCCATTTGAGGGTGTGGAGGTTAAGGATGGTCATCCAATTACGCCGGAGATGGTGACCGCACTGCCGCAGAAACTCCAGGGCTTCCAAGTCGACCGGTATTACATTCTTTCGACAGCTGAGAACTGCATCAAAGTTGGAGAAGAAAATGCCGTAGAGGCAGCTATCGAGAAAGTGCGACAAGCGACCGGATGCGAGATCATCGCAAACGGCCTCATCAGAACGCTCTGGTACTATCTGCGACTTCTGACTGATCCCGATGAGGTAGTGAGGAACTACACAGATCTCATGGCTACGGATCAGGACGTGCGAGATCAGCAGCGCCACCTCTGGGGCGAAATCCTCGACGCCCAGCGCGCGGAGGCGCTTTGCGAATAGTGGTATCCGTTAACTTCTCCGATCATTGCGTCCTACACGGAGTGAGGGGGGTAATCTGAGAGCAGGAACAGCGGATCACTTGGGAGCCTAACACTACTGATGAGAATGCCAACGACGGGGCATTCTTGAGCTGTCATGACACAAGAACAGCACACCGACGGGGACGCCTCCATCCTATTCCACCGCATCTTCGCCCTCCTCCGAACTGCCCCATGGTCGGATCAGCGACATGCCCGAACGTTCGCCTGGATGGTTGCCGGTCTCCTCCTGAGTTGCGTTCCTCACCCAGCCGCGTGGTGCTCCTTTCGTGGTATCCCGAGTTCGATACGCGCAGAGTCATGAACGACGATTCCTGCGCGCCTTGACGTCTTCAAGCGTCCCCTGGCGCGCGGTCTACCAGCACCTCATGCAGGTTGCACTGCGTGACTGGGGTGATGCGCGCATCATCTGGCCTGACCCCAAAGCTTGGACACTTTCGAGTAGAGACTCGATACAAGGACGAGCGTACACTGTCGTCTTCCCTTTTTCACCTGGTGGCCGGGATGACGGCCGCATGTGCGGTGTCCTGCCCGCACATGGGGACGGCAGGCCGGCCACCGGCCTCCCTGGCCCACTCACCCGGCGTCCGGTAGCCCAACGACAAATGAGGCCGCCCATTGTTATAAAACGTGCGCCAGGACTCCAGAATCACCTGAGCATGCACTACCGAGTAGAACACTTTCAGGTTCAAGCATTCCTCCCGGAGTCGTGAACAAGAGTTTCCACAGGCGAGAGAACAGCGACCAGCACGAAGGCCCAGGAGGCAGGGGCTTGAAATTCCCCGGTCTCATGGGCCTTGATGCGAAGTGACTATGCCTCGCATCCCCAGCCTACCGCACAGCATCATCACCGCTCAGCTGAACCGGGTCACCAGCCTCAGTGGCCTCGTTCCCTACAGCACCCTGCGGAAAAGTGCCATCTCCAAAGAGATGGCGCGGGACTCCTTCGCATCGACCGAAGACCTCCAGCGTCGAGCCAGGAACGCGCCTTCCGGCGCGTTCCTGGCCATCGATTTCGTCATGGTGCCCCACGCCGGACGGACGATGGAAGGCGTGAACGACCACTACAGCGGTCAGGCCCAGACCCGCCTCGGCCATCAGTTCACCTCCGCGGCCCTGGTCAGGTTCGGTGAAGATCCAGTTCTGTTGCTGGAGCGCTTCAAGGTTTCCCAGCCCCTTGAGACGACCTGTTACCCGTACCGCACCGCCACGCAGGAAATGATCCACGTCGTTCAGGATTGCCTCGCGGCGGACGTCCCCATGGCGGGTCTGCTGCTGTATGGGGAGTTCGGGCGGGACGCCGCCGTCACCTTCAGTCGCGAGCATCAGATTCCGGTCTTGATCCGGGCCAAAGCCAATATGACCGTGCAGTTCGAGGGTGAGTCCCTCACCCTCGGTGCGCTGAGCCGGCAGTTCCCTCCGGAACGCTGTCACCTGTACGCGGAGTTCGGGTGGCGTGTCCGTCGATTGCCGGTTGCCCGTGAGGTCGGTGGGTTCGATGTCCTGATCGTGTGGCGCAAGGTGCACGGAGAGTGGACACGGTTTTTCCTGTTCAGCACGTTTGGTGATGACGTCACGGTTCGCTCACTGCTGCGGGCCTGGAAGGCCCGCTGGGGAATCGAGGTGATTCACCGGTTCTTCAAGCAGAACCTGGGGTTGGGACGCTGTCATTGCCGAACGATCCAGGCGCAGGAGAACTGGGTGTGGTGCGTGGTGGAGGCCTTTCACGCGGTGTTACGGGTGCGTCGGGAAGTACCGGGCATGACGTGGCGGGCCGCACAACGGCAGGCAGCTCAGCATGCCGAAAAGTACGTCCTGACCGGGATGGATCAGGACGTACTCCTGCTTAAGGCCGCGTGACACGACATCAGCAGGGAAGTGGAAACTGTTGGGAAACAACGGACTGAGGATGGACCACTCGGAATCCGTAAGATCCGTCTCATATGCTGTTCTGGTCATTCTTCAGCGCACTCCTTGGGTCCCTCCAAGCTAACTGACAGAGTTTTCAGAGGCACTTTATTACCGCTTAGCGAGTTCCGAGTCCAGTCTGTTTTTCAGCGCGTCGGGCATCCGTTCCAGCCACTTCTCGATAGCTCGGCGGTCGAGCGGCTCCAGTTGCGCGAGGAAACGCCGGTCACTGAGCGCACGCCCTACCTGAAATGCGCGTTCCTCACGGCCAGCTGCAGCAGGAGGGGAGAGTCTCCTCAGTTCGGCAAGCAGCTCTTCACGTGTCGCCCCCCCTTTCGCCAGAGCGATCAGGGCAGCGTGGTGCTCAGGCGGCGCTGAGACGACAACTGCCGCGAGCGTGCGAGGCACACCGGCCCGCAGGGCGTCGAGCACGGCAGGGGGCCAGTTCAGGATCCGGAGCTTGTTCTTCGCGTAACTCCGCCAGGATTCGCCCAGCGGCGTGAAGACTCCGTCCATCAGGGCATGATCGGGTCCCTCCGCTTCCTTGAGCAGCTGCATCAGGCGGCCACGCGCCTGCTCAGGTGTCACACCCAGAGCCAGTGACACGAGCGTCAGCTTCGCGTCGACCTCATCGATCACGTTCAGGTCCTGACGCTGCAGGTTCTCCATCAGGCCCGCCACCAGCGCCTGCCGGTCATCGAGATCCCGGATCAGGACCGGCACCTCCTGCAGGCCAGCGAGCTGAGCAGCCCGCCAGCGCCTCTCCCCTGCCACGATCTCGTACCGACCGCCGACCGCCCGGACCAGCAGGGGCTGCAGGATGCCCTCAGCGCGGATGCTGGCAGCCAGGCTTTCCAGGGAATCCGTCCCGAAGGTCCGCCTGGGCTGCGCCGTGCCGGCTGTCAGCTGATCCACCCTGAGCAGTTGCGCGCCCGCACGTGCCAGCCCGGCGTCAGACGCCACGGTGAGAAGCCCGGAGAGCTTCCCAAGGTCCCGTTTCGGGCGACTCACGCCGTCACCTCGTAAGCAACCCCGAGTGCCCGCGCGATGCTCGCGGTCGCCTGCCGCAGATCCTCGGCTACCGGACTGCCCGGCGCGTATACACCCACCGGCTGCCCTGCCAGAGCGCTGTCGAGGTAGATCGCTTCCCTCTGCGGCAGGGGCTCGGACACCGGTGACAGGTGAGACCGGATCTGCTCGAGCATGTCGCGGTCGTGTCCACGGCGGGCGTCGTACAGAGTCGGCAGGTAGAGACCGACCCGCAGCTCCGGGCGCAGACCGTGGTACATCCGCATGACCTCCGACAGGCCAGGCAGGGCGTTCACACCCTTGACGCGGGTCGGGATGGGGACGAACAGAACGTCCGATGCCAGCGCCCCGAGCGCGGCGAGTTTCCCGACGCTCGGCGGACTGTCGATCAGCACCACGTCGTACTGTCCCTCCACGGCCGTCAGCGCGCGCCGCAGGAACAACTCGGCTCCGATCCGGCCCGGCATGATCGCCTCCGCCAGTGCCAGATCCACCCGCGACGGAATGAGATGCAGTCCGAATACCTCACGCGGCACCGGGAGCGCCCTGGCCTCGGTCGCGACCGGATACACCGTCTCATGGAGCTCGGCATCCTCGACGCCCAGCCAGGTGGTGAGGTTGGCCTGTGGGTCGAGGTCGATCAGCAGCACCTTCAGCCCCGAGCGTGCAAGTTCGTAGCCGGCGTTGAGGGTGAGCGACGTCTTGCCCGCTCCTCCTGCGTGATTGAAAAACGTCGCGGTGATCACTCCCAGACCATAGCGTGTTCCCGGTTCGTTCCGGAACGAACCGGGAGCAACATGCCAGCGCACCTGACACCGGGCACCGTCCTAAACGTAAAGAACCGTCAACTCCGGGGCCCGCGCCCACTCGGTTCTTCGCGCATCAGCTCCGCCTCTTTCCCGTAGTTTCTGAGGCGTTCTCCCCGTCCACTGGCTGTTCTTTACAATGCAGGCATGGCTGAGCGAAAACCGAGGCGAGCCGCGCCACTGGTCCTGGATGTCGGAAGCGGCTACGACGAGCTCAACCTTGGCCGACTGGCACTGATCAGCGGGCAGAAAACCGTGCCGGCCACCCTGCGCCGCTGGCAGAAATCCATTCTCACGCCCGACGGCCGCCCCGTCGTCATCACCTGCTCCGTCCCGGAAGATCAGGTCGTCCCCCATGGCCTGGATAACGACTTCATGGTCGGGCTGGTCAACCTCTGCTTCGAGGCGGGATTGCCGGACGGGCCCTTCACGGTCTCCGCCTACGGCCTCCTCAAAGCTTCAGGGTTCCCGGACACCGCTCAGTACTACCGCTCCCTCGAGGAAAGCCTGGTGCGCCTGAACAAGGCCAACTACACCATCGACGAGGGCTGGTTCGTACGGGGACCGCACACCTGGACGACCCAGTCATTCGCGCAGGTCAACTACCTCTCGTACGCCCGTTCGAAAACTGGAGTCCGGGGTACCTCCGTCATCACAGTGCAGCTCGCACCGCCCATCATGGACAGTCTGCGCGCCGGGTACATCAAACCTCTGGATCTGAATTTCTACCGCTCACTCAGTCAACCACTGGTCCGGGCCGTGTACCGTCAGCTCGACGCGCTGCATTTCGACGACTCGACCCCTGACGGCCTCGTGCGGGAACTCAGTGCCCCGCTGATGGCCTGGGCAAACCGCCTGGGGATCTTCAGTGACCGCGCCGACAACGTCGCCCGTACGCTCAAGCCGGCCAATGACGAGCTGCTGGCAAAGAAATATGTCTCCGAAATCGAGCTGACTGGTCGGGGGCGCGACAAGCTGGTGCGGTACGTGTTCGGGCCGCCCCCAGTGGGGGATCATCCACAACTCGCGGAACTCCTACGTCTCAGGGGCGTGAAGTCCGGGGTCGCCGTCCGGCTGTCCACGGTCTTCCCGGAGCGCATCGAGGAAGCCGCCCGCCGCTTCGATCATTACGTCAAGACAGCAACCCGGCCGGTCGGCAACCCCGGGGGCCTGCTGGTCGCGATGGTGCAGCGCCCGGAGGATTTCGCCGACCTGCCCGGGTACGTCCCGGCCCGCCCGAAAACAGAGGCACCGACTGCTCCGGCGACCGGCACCAAGCAGACCGTCCCCAATGCACCGCTCACCGATGAGATCGAGGCCATGGAAGCCCGGGAGGAAACGCGGGTAGCCGCCCTGAGCGGTCAGGCCCTGGTCGACTGGGTGCTGCGCCAACTGACCTTGCTCGGCACCATGAGGCACCTCAGCGTCCAGGAAAGGGCTCTGCTCACGGAGGCGGTCGCGGAGGGAACGCTTGATGGCCGGGCCGTCGTGCGTGAGGCCACGCGTGCCGTCTCAGGCGGCATTCCGGCCGTCCGCGCCGTTGCGGAGGACGTGCGCACTCACCTCTCGGGCATGCTCCCGTAGTTTCTGAGGAACTATCCAACGGCCAGTCCCGTATGTTCTGAGGGATGGCCGGGAAAAACAGCGGCCAGGACAGCAAGGGCGCAGGCGAACTACTTCTACCGTAGTTTCTGAGGGATCGACGAGAAAAAGGCACTGCTCGGCCCGTATGTTCTGAGGGAAACTTCAACACACTCTGCCTTTCATACCCGTATGTTCTGAGGAAAACGCCTCTCCTGATTCCCGTATCTTCTGAGGGAAAAACAGGCGAGCTTCAGAGGCATCACCCGTATGTTCTGAGGGAAAGCGGCAGCGGATGCCCGTAGTTTCCGAGTGAAACAGGCAGCTTTTTCCCGTAGTTTCTGAGTAGATTTTTGAAAATTTGCTCGCTAGGACGGCTTCCGCCCTACTCTCCTGATGATGTTTTTTATTCATCATTCTTTTTAAAATCACCATTCAAAGCCATCACATCAGACATCGGAACAGATTTCCGGTCAGCCGACCTGGACGGTCTGTGCGCTCCCCAGGAGAGGGCCCGACGGAAGATAGGGTCCCGCCCATGAAAGGTCAGGAAGGTTATCCCCACGGCGCTCCAGCAGGAGGAGATATCTGCCTTCCGTCCCCGTTGGCCAGGCCTGGACTACAGTGTCTCTGCCAGTGGATAGGAGTCTGGCTCATTCGTGCAGTAGCTCGGCTTCCTACTCACGTCTGTAGTACTGTTGCTCCACAGGAGGGGACGATGACGACGATCACGGCGCGTGACTTCAACCAGCAGGTCAGCAGGGCCCGCCAGGCAGCCCTCGAGGAACCCGTCTTCATCACCGAACGCGGCCGCCCCCGTCACGTCCTCCTCAGCATCGAGGCCTACGAAGCCCTGCTCGGCGGTCAGATGTCCATCGTGGACCTCCTCCACCTCGAAGCCGACCCTGCCGTGACGTTCCCCACCGCCCAGGCAGCGGAGTTCGACTGAATGTACCTGCTCGACACCAACGTCGTCTCCGAACTCCGCAAGGTCAAGGCCGGCCGGGCCGATCCGAACGTCGCCGCGTGGGCCCGGCGCGTCCTCACGACCGAGCTCTACCTCTCGGTCGTCACGGTACAGGAACTCGAACTCGGCCTCCTGCTGAAGGAGGGGCAGGACGCAGCGCAGGGCCGCGCACTGCGGACCTGGCTCGAAGGACAGGTGCTGCCCGCCTTCGCAGGGCGCATCCTGCCGGTGACGGTCGCCATCGCGCGGCAGTGCGCGGCGTTGAACGTGCCGGAGACGAAACCTGAACGGGCTGGCCTGATGGCCGCCACAGCCCTGGTGCACGGCCTGGCGCTGGTCACCCGCGCCGGCCAGGACTTCCAGGATACCGGCGTCACCTTGTTTGATCCCTGGCACGCCACTACGAACGATTGAGCGCAGATGAACGGGCTGGCGGTGCCCTCCCGGCCAGTGCGGCCCAGGTCAGTCCTTGGTCTAGGCTGCGGGGCGTGATGTACAGCGATGTCAAGGAGCGCCTGGCGGCGCCGTTTCCCTCGCAGCGCGTGCAATGGCGCGCGCAGAGCTTCTCCCGGGATCGTTCGTCGGCGCTGATGGTGGCGTACGTGGACGCCCGCACGGTCATGGACCGGCTCGACGATGTCTGCCCGGACGGGTGGTCCTTCGACGTGGAATTCCTGCCGGCGGCCGTCCCTGTCGCGCGGGGCCGCCTGAGTGTTCTGGGCCTGTCCCGCAGTGACGTCGGTGAGGCGGGAGAGGGGGAGGCGGCAACCTTCAAGGCCGCGGCGAGTGACGCCCTCAAGCGCTGCGCGGTGCATTTCGGAGTGGGGCGCTACCTGTACGACCTACCCCGGGTGTGGGTGGCGTGGAGCGAGGAGCGGCGCGCGCCGCTGGAGGAGTTGCGCCTGCCGGAGTGGGCGCTGCCGGACGATGAGCGGTCGAGTGGTGCGCCGCACGTGCTCGGGGCGCTCGAGACCCTCCGGGGGGAGCTGCCGCGGGACGTGCAGCAGTTGCGGGAGGTGTACCGGCACCTGCGCGGAGCGCTGGAGGCGGCGGGACGGGCAGAGTAGCGTTCGTTGCAGCCTGATGTGAGGCATGCTGGGCGACGTGAGGACCGTCATGCTAGGAGCGAGTACGTTGCCGGAGGTGCGCGGGACAGCGCTGACCCTGAACCGCCGCGCCGCAGCTCGGCTGGGCGTGCGGCCGCTGCGGTTGGACGCGCTGGCGCTGCGTGCGGTGCTGGACGCCGGGGAGGGGGTCGCGTCGCCGGCGCTGGCGCACCGCACGCTGACGCGGGCCGTGCAGGCGGAACTCGCGCCACGGGAGGCGGCGTTGACGGCCCGCGCCCTGTCGGGCGCGGTGCGGGAACTGCTGCGTGTGCAGGCGGACCTGGGGCGCCTCGAGCAGGTGGGCTCGGCGGCCGTGGCGCGTCTGGCGCGCGTGACGGCCGCGTACCGCACCGCGCTGCGCGGTCAGGGGCTGCTGGATGCCGTTGAGGTGGTGGGGCGCGCGGCGGAGCTGATCACGCCGCAGGTGCTGACGGTATTCGGGTACGTGCGGCTCTCCCCGGGGGAACTGGCCTTTCTGGACGCGGCGGCCGCGGAGGGAAGTGTGCTGGCCCTGCCGTGGGCTGAGCATGCCTACTTCGAGGAGAACCGCCGGGCCGCTGAGGCGCTCGCGGCGCGCGGCTGGACGGTGGATCCCAGTGGGGGAGAGGCCCCGGGTCTCGCGGGTGCGTTCCTGGGTCAGCCGGGCGCGGGCCGCGGGGAGCTCTTCGTCGCGGCGGATGAGGATCAGGAGGTGCGGGCTGCGCTGCGGCGCGTCAAGGGTCTGGTGCGTGGCGGTGTGCCTGCCGGTGACGTCGCGCTGGTCGTGCCGGACGATGACGTATGGGCGCCGCGCGTGCGGGCGGTCGCGCAGGAGTACGGGCTGCCGCTGCGGCTGTCCACGTCGCTCCCGCTGTCCCGGACCCGCCCGGGCCGCTGGCTGGAACGGGTACTGGCGGCCGTGGAGGACGGCGTGAGCTTCACGTCGCTGGCCCGCGTGCTCGCCCACGCCCTCGACGCGGGCATGGACGGGCCGCTGTGGCGGCAGGTGCAGGCCGCCCGGCCAGGTGACCCGGCGGCGTGGGCGGCGCTGGGCATGGATGCCGGCGGGTTCGACTGGCCGGAGCAGGCCACGCGCGGCGCGTGGGTCGGGCGGATGGTGGCGTTGATCGAGTCGCGGGGCGTGGCGGACCGCGCCCGGAGGACTCAGGATCTGCTGGCCGTGAATTTCCTGCTGGCGGAACTGACGGTGCTGGCGGAACCGGCCGGGGAGACCCTCTCACGTGAGGCGTTCGTTTCTGACCTGCGGGACCTGCTGAGCCTGGTGACGGTGCCGTCCGATCCAGGCACGCAGGGCGTGGAACTCCTGACCCTGCCGGGCCTGGTGGGCGCGCAGGTGCCGCACGTGTTCCTGCTCGGGGCGGTGGACGGCGCGCTGCCCGCGCGGCTGCAGGACGACCCGGCCCTGGACTTCATGGAGCGGAGACACCTGGCGGCGGCCGGGCACGCCCCGGTCGAGACGGCCGCTTCCCTGTCGCGGCGGGACGCCATGACGTTCTGGGCGGTTCTCGCGTCGGCGGGGCACCTGACGGTCAGTTACTCACGGGTGGGCCCGGGCGGGGAAGGGCATCCGAGTCCGTTTCTCGCGCCGCTTCCCCTGGACCGGGTCGCGGCGCCGGACGTGGCCTGCAGTCCGGAAGAGGCGCGCCGCGCCGCGCTGTGGCAGGGCGGCTACGTGGACGCCACGCTCCCGGGCGTGCAGGCGGCGCACGCGGTGGAGGTCCGGCGCATCAGTGCGCCCGACTATGACGAGTTCGACGGCCTGACCGGCCTGGCCCTGAACCCGGACGAGTGGACGTTCAGCGCGTCTCAGTTGGGGGTCCTGGGCCGCTGCACGTTCCGCTGGTGGCTGGAGTACGCGCTGCGTCTCAAGCCGGACGCGCCGGAAGGCGAACCGCTCGGCTTGGGGCGCCTGCGGCACGCGGCGCTCGCTCACGCCGCCCTCGCGGCCGCCCAGATTCCCGGGCGGGACGTGCGGGAGGTGATGCTCGGCGCGCTCGACGAGGGGCTGCGCCGCGCCGAGTCGGATCAGGGCTGGGCGCAGACGCCCGAGTGGACGCACGAGCGTCAGGACGTCCTCGGTGGGCTGCGCGGCGCGGTGCAGGGTGCTGGCTTCCTTGCGCCGGACGCGGCGCCCATCGCGGCCGAGCGTCCCTTCGCCGCGCCGTGGCGGGGTCTGCAGGTGCGGGGCGTCGTGGACCGCGTCGACCGGCTCGGCGAGCGGCTGCACCTCGTGGACTACAAGAGCGGCGTGAGCGCCCCCACCGGCGTGCAGGACAGCGCGGGGCGCCTGAACCTGGACGTGCAGCTCGCCCTGTACGCCGAGGCGGCCCTGCCGGCCCTGTACCCGGGCGCGCCGCTCGGCGGCGCGGCGTACGTGTCCCTGAAGACCGGCGCGGTCACCGCTCGGCTCAAGCTCGTCCCGGCGGAACTCGATGCGTTCACGGGGCGGGTCCGTCACGCCCTGGCCACCGGCGCGTTCCCGCCCCGCCCGGACGCGGCGCTGAGCACCTGCCGCACCTGCCCGTGGACGGGCGTGTGCCGCGGCGGGGAGCGCCTGCTCGCCAAGGGGCGCGCATGAGCCTCACGGACGCCCAGCGCGCCGCCGCGCACGCCCCCGGGAGTGTCACCGTGATGGCCGGGGCGGGCAGCGGCAAGACCCACATGCTGGTCTCCCGCTACCTGCATCACCTCGACACCCTCTCGCCGCTGCAGGTCGTGGCGACCACCTTCACGGAGAAGGCCGCCGCTGAACTGCGCGCCCGCATCCGCCGGGGCGTTCTCGCCTCACGGCCCGGGGACCTCGACACGCTCGCGGAACTCGAAGCGGCGCAGATCGGCACGATCCACGCGCTGTGCGCCCGGATCGTGCGCGACCATCCCAGCGCGGCGGGCGTCCGGCCGGACGCGGCGGTGCTTGACGCCGGGCAGGCGCGCGTGTGGCGGTCCCGGCACCTGCGCGCCGCACTCGCCCAGCTGCCTACCCGCACCTTCCGGCACCTGCCGTTCACGCGGGTGGCGGCGCTGCTACCTGCCCTGCTCGACGATCCCCTGCTCACCCGGCGGGCCTTCGACGTGGGCCGCGGCCCCTGGGAAGACTGGGCGCAGCGGGCCCGTACGGACGCCTACGTGGCCCTGACCGGTGACCCCGCCTGGCAGGGCGCGGTCGCCACTCTCCACGCGCACGCCGGGGAAGCCGGGGACCGCATCGAGGACGTCCGCCAGCGCGCCCTGACCCTGCTCGACGACCTCGCCGGCCCGGACCCCAGCGGCGCGGCTGAGGCGCTGATCGCCCTGCCCCTGACGGGCGGCAGCGCCAAGGCCTGGCCGGGCGGCGCGCTCCCTCTCGTCAAGGAGGCCGTCAAGACCCTGCGCGCACAGCTCAGCAGTGCCCTCGACGCCGGGCTGCTGATGCTCGCCCCGGGCAGCACCGACGAGTGGCTCGCCGCGGCGCTCCCTGACCTCGAGGCGGCGTTCACACACGTTCAGGAGCAGCTGGGCGAGCTCAAACGCCGCGCGGGCCTGCTGGACTTCGCAGACCTCGAAGTGCAAGCCCTGCGCGCCCTGGACGACCCGGCGGTCCTCGCGCACTACCACGCCCGCTGGCAGGCGTACCTCATCGACGAGGCGCAGGACACCAACCCCGTGCAGGCCGAACTGCTCGAGCGGCTGGCCGGGCCCGCCCGGCGCACGCTCGTCGGCGACGAGAAGCAGAGCATCTACGGATTCCGGCGCGCCGATCCGGCGTTGTTCCGCGCGGCCGGGAAACGCATCACGGAGGCCGGCGGCGCCTCGGTCGCCCTCGACCGCAGCTTCCGTACGCACGCCGGTCTGGTGGACGTCACCAACCGCATCTTCGGGCCGCTGCTCGGCGCGCTGCACACGCCCCTGCAGGCCGAGCGTCCCTCCCCGGGCGGCGTCACCGCGCATGCCTGGCACCTGAGCGACACCAAACCCAAAGCGCGCGCCCAGGCCGCCGAAGCCGCGCACATCACCGCGCAGGTGCAGGCCCTGCTCGCCCTCCCGGAGTCCGGGCTGGGCAGACCGCTGCGTCCCGGTGACGTGGCGGTCCTCACGCGCGGCTGGGCAGCCCTGCGACCCATCGGGAAAGCCCTGGCCGCCGCCGGTATCCCCGTCCACGAGGCCGGCACCGGCTCCCTGCTCGCCACCCAGGAGGCCCGCGACGGCCTGGCCCTGCTCGCCGCTGCCTCCCACCACGACCCGGCCGCCCTGGTGGCCGTTCTGCGCTCCCCGCTGGGCGGCGCGGACGACACCGCCATCTGGGACCTCGTGCGCGCCGCCAGTGACAGTGACCTGTTCACAGCCCTCGCCGCCTCCAGCGACCCCCGACTCGAACGGTCCAGGACCCTGATGGCCGACCTGCGCCGCCTCGCCCGGCACGAACCTCCCAGCGCGCTGCTGCGCCGCGCCGATTACCTCACCGGGTACACGGCCGTCCTCGCGAACCTCTGGGACGCCGAGCGCAGAAGTGCCGACTGGCGAGGCTTCACGGACTTCGTCCAGGACCTCGAGCGCCAGCACGAGGACACCTTCACCGTCGTCCAGGTGCTGCGTGAAACGCTCGACGCGGGCGTGGACGTTCCCCGCCCACTTCTGGAAGCCGGGGACGCCGTCACGCTCACCACCATGCACTCCAGCAAGGGCCTGGAATGGCCGGTCGTGATCACCGCGAACCTCGACTGGTCCCCCCCTCCCGAAACGGCCGACCTGCTCCTCGACGCCGACCTCGGTGTCGGCCTGCGCCGCGATCAGCAGGCGAGCGTGCCCTGGACCCTCATCGCTGCGCGCCGCCGCGCCCGCGAAGACGCCGAAGCGCGCCGGCTGCTGTACGTCGCCCTCACCCGCGCCCGCGACCACCTGATCCTCACCGCGGGCGCCCCGCCCAAACGCGGCTCACTCCTGGACCTGCTCGTTCCTGGGCTCTCAGCCGCCGGCGTGCCCCTCACCGAGCGAACCGCCGCAGACGCCACCGGTGAGCCCGCGCCCCCGGTGGACCCACCGGCCGCGCCACCCGTCAGCGCCTACTGGACCGACCCGGTCCACCTCGGCGAGTCGCTGCCCACCGCCACGACCGCCGCCGCGCCCCCGACGACCGCCCAGTCGGACGCCGACTGGGCAGAGCTGCTCGACCTGCTCGACCCCACCTGGACCGCCTGGGCCGCCGCGCTCGCCAGCTGCGGCGTACCCGCCCCCAGCGACGTCCACGTCGACCTGCCCGTCGCGGGACGCGTCTCCGGGCACAGCGCCCTGATGCTCTGGCGCCGCGCAGGTGGTGACGTCCTGCTCGTCGACACCGCCCCCCCCGGGACACGCGCCCTCACCGTTCACCTGACCGACGATCCCGCCGACGTCGCCCGCCGCCTCCACGACCTGCTGTAAGGACCCCGCCATGCGCCTGATTCCCGCCCGCACCTTCCAGAAAAGCATCGACCGTCTCGACGCGCAGTCCCAGCAGGTCATCAAGACCACCGTCATGGACCTCTACTTCGACCTGGCCTCGCAGGGCAAACCCCGCGCCAGCCTGCGTTTCCACAAACTCGACCGCACCGTCCAGGACCCCGGCATCCGCAGCGTCTCCGCGAGCGGAGACCTGCGCGTCATCCTCCACCAGAGCGGAGACACCTTCGTCCTCCTGCACGCCGACCACCACGACGCCGCGTACGACTGGGCCTCCCGCCGCCGCCTGCAAGCCAATCCCGTCACCGGCGCCATGCAACTCATCGACATCGAAGAAATTACCCAGGTCGTCACCCGCCAGGTCACCCACACCCAGACCTTTCTCTTCCGCGAGCATGAACCGAGCTACCTGATGTCCCTTGGCGTACCCGAAGCGTACGTCGACGCCGTCCGCCACGCCACGACCGAGAACTTCGACACGCTCTTCGGCGTGCTGCCCGACGAGGCCAGCGACCGCCTGCTCGCCCTGATGGACGGTGAACTCGTCCTCCCGCCTGTTCCAGTCCCCACCGGGGGCGACCCCTACGCCCACCCGGACGCCCAGCGGCACTTCCGTCTCACCACCGACGAACGCGACCTCCAGCAGGCACTCGACGGCCGCTGGGAGGAGTGGACCGTGTTCCTCCACCCGGCCCAGCGGCACCTCGCCGAGCGCGCCCAGAGCGGCCCGGTCCGCGTGACCGGCAGCGCCGGTACCGGCAAGACCGTCGTGGCCCTCCACCGCGCCGCCCACCTTGCCCAGCGCCCGGATGCCCGCTTACTGCTCACCTCCTACAGCCGCACGCTCGCCACCCGCCTGGCCGAGAAGCTCACCCTGCTGCTCCCCGACCCGCGCACGCGTGAACGCGTCACCGTCCTGAACCTCCACCGCCTCGCCCTGCAACTCGCCCGCGACTTCCACCTTCCCCACCAGCAACTCCGGGATGACGAGGTCACAGGCGCCCTCACCCGCGCTGCCCATACAGTCGGTACCGACCTCCCCCTGAGCTTCCTGCGGGCCGAATGGAACGCCATCATCGAACCGCGCGGCCTGCGAACCTGGGAGGACTACCGCGCCGCCCCCCGCACCGGCCGCGGCGTGCCCCTCGGCGCGCGGCAACGCAAAGCCGCCTGGACCGTTTTCGAAACCATGCAGGCTGACCTGCGCGCCTCCGGACAGACCACCTGGAGTCTGCTCTGCCACGACGTCGCCGACGCCCTCGCCGCCCGACCCTTTCCGTTCACTCATGTGGTCGCCGACGAAACGCAGGACCTCGGCCCAGCGGAACTGCGCCTCCTGCGCGCCCTGACTGCCACGGGACCGGACGACCTGTTCCTGTGCGCCGATCCCGGCCAGCGCATCTACCGCGCCCGGCACTCCTGGCTGTCCAGCGGCATCGACGTGCGCGGCCGCTCCAGCCGCCTGCGCATCAACTACCGCACTTCCCGGGAGATCCGCCACGTTGCCGACCGCGTCCTCGGCGATGTCCGCAGCGAAGAGGACCTCCCCGAATCCCGCCGCACCGCCAACCGCTTCAGCGGCCCCGTCCCACAGACACAGCGGTACGACACCCGCGCCGCAGAACTGGCCGGCCTGACCCACTGGATCCGCGACCGGCTCGCCAGTGGCCTGCGCCCCGGTGAAGTTGCCGTCTTCACCCGCGCCCGCCCTGGCGACCGCGCCGCAGCCCTCCAGGCCGCTCTCGACCTGCCCGTCCAGACCCTGGAAGGCGACGGCGCTCACCGCCCCGACCACCTGACCCTCACCACCATGCACCGCGCCAAAGGCCTCGAATTCCGCGCCGTCGCCATCAGCGACGCCTCCGACGGAGTGCTGCCATCCCCGACAGCTCTACGGGACACAGAGGACCCGGCTGACCGGGAGGCCGCCTTACAGCAGGAACGGCAACTGCTCTACGTCGCGCTGACCCGTGCGCGCGAACACCTCCTTGTCACCCACGTCGGCGAGCCCAGCCCCTTTCTGGATCTCAACTGATACGAATAGCACTCGGGGAAGCTGACGCAACACGCAAAGATTTCAGTTCAGATAGCTCTATTCCCTCAAACGAGTGACCGTCGACTGGCACCTGCGGGAACAGGCCCGCGCGAACCTGCGCCGGATGGTCAAACGGGTGCTGCGCAAGCACGGGTACCCGCCAGACAAGCAGGAGACCGCCAGCCGCACCGTGATCGAGCAGGCCGAGCTGTTCGCCCAGCACGCCGCCGACTGAGCGGCCGGGCAAATAAGCTCACCTCACGGTCAGTTGTGGGGTAGCCTGCCGGGCATGACCGAGCGTGTCCACCAGCTCCAGCGGAAAGCGGGCCTGCCCCGGCGCGCCGCCCAGGCGGAACTGCCGTCAGCCGCCGAGTCCCTGGACACCCAGGCCCGCGCTCTGCAGCGGCACACCACCCGCCCGCAGACCGCCCAGCGGCAGGTGGCGGCGCCCGCGCTGCGCGCCGCCGCCCTGGACAGGCAGGAACAGGCCCGCCTGGAGGGCCAGCGGGGTCTCCTGCAGCGGCAGGTCGACGCACTCGGCCCTGTCGCCCCCCTGCAACGCCAGCCGCAGCCGGAGGTTCCAGCCCGGCCCGCAACGCCCGGTGACTGGGTGACGGTCATGCGCGCCCGCGCCGAGGAGGTGCAGGGGCAGCCGCTGGACGCCCGCGCCCACGCGCAGTTCACGGCGTTGCAACGGCAGGTGGCCCAGACGCTCGCGCAGGGCTTCCGGACGGACCGTGGCGAGCCAGCAGCCCGGTACGCCGCGTACGGGACGCACCTCGCCACCCTGCAACGGCACGCCGTGAGTGCCCCGGTATCCCGTGTGATGCTGGGCCTGGTTTCCCCGGCGGAACGCCTGCCGTTGCAGCGCGCGGCCGACGAGGCGCTGCAACGCTTCCAGGCCCAGGACCGGGCCGCCCTGAACTTCGACACCCTGCAGACCCTTCAGAGGCAACTGGCTGAACTGGACGCCGAGGCCACCCAGCCCGTCCTACAACGAATCCAGGCCAAGCGTGGGGGCGGCAATCCCCTCCCGGAAGCGGTCCAGCGTCACTTGGAGCAGGGCCTGAACCACGACCTGAGCCGCGTGCGGATCCATGACGATGCGGAAGCGGACAAGCTGGCCAAGGGAGTGAACGCGATCGCGTTCACGACGGGCATGGACATCTTCTTCCAGGCGGGGCGGTTCAATCCGAATACGAGGGGCGGTTTGGAACTGCTGGCGCACGAGGTCACGCACACCGTGCAGCAGAGTCGAGGCAAGGTCGGCCCAGGCGTCGACCCGGACGCCGGCCTGGAAAGCGAAGCGCAGACCATGGGGGCGCGCCTGGCGGCCCGGATGCCTGCGGTGGACCGACCCGCGACCAGTCGGCGCCGCACACGTCCCGCATTCACACCGACCACGACGTTTCAACGGCGGGCAGCCGGCACACCTGCTCTCCAGGCACCGCCACTCGTCAGCGTCGGCCGGGTCGGCATCATCAAGCACTCCGACGGCGCAAACCTCCGCGAGCAACCCAATCCACAGGCCAGGAAGGTGACCCCCAGTCCGGTGCCTGTCGGCACGAAAGTCGGCGTGATCAGCCAGACCTCGGACGGCTGGAGTCGCGTTTCCCTGCCGTCCGGTCTGAACGGCTGGTTGCAGACCGTTCGCGTCACGACCGACCTGCCGGACCCGGGTTCCCGGCTCATCCGGGTGGCGGAGCAGAGCACGGCCATCGGTGTGGCAGAGCGGTACTACCGACCACTGATCCGTCCAGGGCAGGACCTGCGGTACTACGTGAACGTCCTTGAGCAGGTAAACCGCCAGCGGGGGACGGGCGCCTTCCAGTCGGGTCAGGCCCTCAAGGCGGGGAGTCTGCTCTGGATTCCCGGCGCGGCGTACGCGCAGACGCTGGCAGGCACCGTTCAGTCCGGATCCATCACTGGGGGCGCACTGGCGCGAGTGAACACCGCCATGGGGCAAAGTCCAGGCGCGAACATCATGCGCTCCGTCCTGGAATCACCTCAGTACGTGAAGGAAGTGCTCGGCGAGGCGTGGGAGACCGTCAAACAGCACTGGCCCGTGATTCTGGCGACGACCACCGCGCTGATCGGGGCGGAACTGCTGGTGGGGGCACTGGCAGCTGCGCCCGAACCCACGACCATCACGAAATTCCTGGCGGTGGGCCTCCAGGGCATCATCACCGTCATTGCGGGTGCCGGGGCGGTCGCCTCCGGCATGGCGGCCTTGAAGGCTGGGGGGACGTGGTTGCGGACTGCCTGGACGTCCAAGGGCAATGCCACGCAGATCAAGGTGGCCGCCAAAGCGTTCCTGACGATGATCGCGCAGGCCGTGCTGGCCGTCGCCAGCGCCGCTGGAGTGCGTGCCAGCGCGGGGAGAACGACCGCGCTGCGTGGCCTGTATACCCAAGAGCAACTGGTCGCCCAGATCGGCAACAAGGCCACGTATCAGGCGCTGATGGATACCCTGGTCGCCCGGGGCGTCAAGAACAACAATGCCCAGATCCTCGGCAACCTCCTGAAGAAAGTACCGAACCCGGCTGAACTGAAAGGCTTCCTCGTGAAGACCGACAGTCCCACCGAGCTCCTCAGCGCCCTGAATGACTACCCACTCACCAGTTTCCGCATCACGCTTCAAAGCGTCGACCGGGTCAAGGTGAGCACGCTGATCACCCTGATGAAGAAGGTGCCAGATCCTCTCGAACTCAAACTGTTCCTGAAGAAGACGGGCAACCCGGGAGAACTCCTCTCCCTGATCAACACCTACTCCGCGGCGGCCGTGCGAGCGGGTCTGCGAGAAATCGACGGTGTCAGCATCAAACCGCAGTTCGCGCTCCGTCTCCTGCGCATCAAACTCAAGGAACCGATCCCGACACGCCGCATGACCCCAGCACAGGCGGAGTTCCTCAACAAGCCGCTGCCACGACTTCCCGTGAATCCGACGGACGCCCAGAAAAAGGCCTATCAAGCTGAGATGAACGCGAGAGGGGCCGTACTGGACAGCTTCTATCAAGGAAGGCAGCCCACGACACTGAAGAACGCCACGCCCGGACAACTGGCCAAGGATCAGGCGCTCGGTTTGGAGTACAAGGCACTACTGGACGACATCCTGAAAGACGCTCAATACGTGTACCGCGCGATGCACAGCGACGACCTGAAGTACTACACGGCCGCCGGGAAGATCGAACGGCCTGGCTACATGACCAATGTCATGCCCCAGGACGCGAACGAGATTGCTTACCTCGCCCAGATCGAAGGGCGCTGGTACACGAAGTCAGAAGGGCTGCCCGATATCGTGCTGAAAATCCCGATCAGCGCTCTGGAGCAGCGGATCGTTCCCCGGATCTCCGGGAACAACCAGTTACTCCTCGGCCATGAACTGACGACCGCGGCGTACCCGACGGCCGGGAAAGGCGGCGCACTGCAATTCCTCGGCACGACCTCGACCTTCGATCCGAGCTGGGTCATTCCGCTCAAAGCTGTGAATCCCGGGAGACGCTGATGACTGAATCCTATGCCCACTACGCAACGACCGTTGCGGCCATCATCCTGGCCGACCTCTACCAGGAACTTGAAGAGCAACCCAGCGACCTGACCCTCCGGGTGGACGCCGCGTTCCCGTCGGCAGCTGATCAGCTGAGCGTTCCCTCACCTGCCCGGACACAACTACTCCGTCTGACGCATGAAGTGCTTGAGATTTTCCTCCGCAAGACAGACTGGGAGGAGTATCACGCCCTCCTGACAGGCCCGCATGCCCAGTTGATTGATCCACAGGTCATGCTGAACAAACGCATGGCCCAGATCATCTGACCGGCACGCTGGTAGTTGGCTGGAACTAAACTGTGTTGGCGAATTCAGGCAAGGACATCAGGAACTCCTGCTCATCGGCCGCTATCAGTCGCCAGGAGCCAAGCAACCCTGATTTCGGAATTCGCCAATCCAGTCCTCAAACGCGCTGACGCCTCGTCAAGGAACAGAGCACCATTCCAGTCTCAGATTTATAAGACTCACCTTGACGCCTATCTCCCTGCCCCCGGAAGCTCCAGGGAAGTTGTCCATCAGACAATGCACGGTCTGAGCAGCGTGGACCTGGAGAGAGTCTCTTGCTCAAAACCCGACCGTCACGCACTCGCCTTCAGCTGGTCGTAGCGGCTCATGAGCTCGAAGGCCTTGAGCTCCTGGCCGTTGCTCAGGTGGTACAGGGTCACGCTACCGTTGCGGGTGGGGGTCTGGCTGGTCCGGGCGATAGTGATCACCTCGCCGCCACTGCGAGCCTGCCAGCGTGCGCCCACGCTGTATCCGTCGGTCGGAGCCACGTCGGCTACGACCTCCAGCGGCGCAGCCGGATCGAGAGACGCCCCGTTCGGAACGACGGCCACGGAGCCCTGCCCGGCAGTTCCGTGCCGGATCTGCGCGCCGATCTCCTGGTCGAGGTGCCGGATGATGTACGTCCAGGGGTTATCCGCACCCGCTTCGAGGCGGGCGGTAGCGATGATCTGCCCGGCGCGCTCCGGGCGGATGCGGGTCACCCAGTCCTGCCGGGAACCGGCCTTCAGGCCAGGGGGGGTCTCGCTCATCAGGGCCGTCAACTTCTTCGGGCCTCCCAGGGCGGGCGTGAGCACCCGGCGGGTGCTCTCCGGGTCGTGCGGGGCCAGATCAGGGTCGGAGGGGCCTTCCTGGGCTTCCTGTGCGCCGCGCGAGGCCGCCGGGCCGCCCGGAACCTCTTGCACTTCAGTGACCGTTTCCGGTTCCTGCGTGGCCGGAGCCTGATTCCCGAACAGGAAGTCCAGTTCCGTGTCCGTGATGGCCGCGTCAGCGGCCTCGCCGTCAGGCGACACCACTGCCACCTCGGCGACGGGTGTGCTCAGGCCCCCGAGGGCTTCTCGCGCAGCGACCGTGGTGGTGACCGGCGCGGTGGTCGGTTCGGCCACGGGCGCGGTGGGTTCTGCAGGCGTGTGCGCGCGCGCGTCACTAGGAACGTTGTGTTCACCACCTGAGAAAGATTCCAGGGAAAGATCCCTGTGAAGGAACCCTGTGGTATTGCTGCTCCCTTTTGTCCGCGTGCATTCGGACAATTGTCCGGATGGAGACTCCACTCTGTCCTCCTGCATCCGGACAATTGTCCGAATGGAAGTGGCCGCCGTGTCCTGATCGGCTGGGCCGCTGTTTTCCGGGCGACCCGGTCCCGGACCTTCGGGGGGAAGATCGTCGGACGGGCCGGGCTCGATGTCGGGGAGGCTGGCCCGGGCGGCCGCCCAGGCGTCCACGGCCGCCTGCACCTTCCCGCGCATGAACAGCCACTGCTTCTTCTTGTCCCAGCGCTTGTGTGGGTTGTCGCGGACCTTGAGGAAGCCCTGCTCGACCAGGCTGTCGAGCTTGCGGCGGACGCTCTTGACCTCGGCGACGCCGAGGATCTCGGCGGCCCACTGCTCGCCGCTCATGAAGACCCACAGGCCCTCGTCGGCGTGCTCGGGTTCACCTGCGTCGCGGGAGACGCGGTTGCGGTGGCGGGACTGTTCGCGTTCCTTGAGCTTGTAGCGGTACCAGCGTTCGTTGGCGTTCAGGAGGAGTGCTTTGGTGCTGTCGCCGTCGCAGATGGCGAGGTAGGACTCGCGCAGGGCGAGGGTGCGGCTGCCGGTGGGCTGGCTGACGATGACCAGGTCTTCGGTGCTCATGAAGGTGCTCCAACGCATCCTGGGGTATGACGTCCCTGCCCGGTCCGTTGACCGGGCGTGCTCAGACGCGTATCCTGAGCACAGGCCGATGCCTGCGGATCTCCCAATCCGCACAACACTTCGAGTTGTGACTTGCGTACACCCTCTGCGAACAACGGCTTGCCGGCCGCGCGGGGGGTGTTCCCATTGGTCAGATGCTTCGGTGACCTCCGGGGTGCATGCAGCATAGCGTGAATTGTGTCCTGGCGTGCCACGGATCCCGAAGGCCAGGGAGGCGACAAAGCGAACGATGCGACCATCAGTGTGACGCCCCGTCCCAGCGTGACGCCGGTTCCCCGTGAGGGCGTACGGTGAAGGAGCCTCAGCCTCACTGTTCTGGCCGGCAGGACGGTTCGCAGGCGGCGCGCACGGGAGGGAAGCGATGCACAGAGCCACGGGGTGGGCAACAGCAGGCACACGGGGAACCTGGCGGGGGAGGAGGTGGCTTGTGATGGTGGCCGCCTCTGTGCTGGGACTGGCAGAGGCGGGAGGCGGGGGGCCGCCGACCGCCTCGCCGTTCGTCCTGACGTTCAGGCTGGACGAGGCCGCGTGGGAGGGGGAGGAGCGGACGCCGTGGAAGGTGGCGGGGACGACGGTCCGGGCGCGCGTGGGTTGGGACGAAGACGATCAGGGGTCCGGGACGCCGGTCGGCGCGGCGGTGACGGTCAGGAACTCGTCGGTCCGGCTCGCGCTGCCGGACCGTCTGGATGACCCCCTGCTCACGACTGTACCTGACCTTCCCTTGTTCGCAGCCGGATGTGGCACGGCCACGTACAGCCTGAGCGACCCGCGTGCCCGCGTGGCGCAGGCGGATCTCGTTGCGACGTACCGTGAGGGGGGTGTGGTCCAGTCGGTGGGACTCGTCCACTGGCTGGAGGAACGCACTTCAGGCAGCAGTTCGATCGCTGAGTACAGTGAGAGCGTCACGTCTGTCCTGATCTATGCCGACCGGCCGGTGGCGCTGAAGTACCGGGCCGCGTGCGAGAGTTCGAGGGAAGAGCCAGAGTTCTGGTACACCAGTTCCAGCGAGTACGACCTCGATCTTCGCCTTCAGCGGGGGTGGAACACGCTGGCAGTGAGTGTGGACGCGTCGAGTGCCCGTGATTATGACCGGACCAGTCTGACGGTCCGGAACTCGTCGCTCAGAGGGTACTGGACGCCGTAGTTCAGCCGGCTGTTGAAAACAGGTGCTCGTTTTGCAATTCGAAGGCGTTCATTCAGTTGTATATGACAAGCGCTTCCGCCCCCTTCACCTGCCCTACCTGTTCTGGCAGGCGTCCGCGCCGGTGAGTTCGGGGCGGTATTTGAAGTGCATGGTGTCGTGGTGGTACCAGCGGCCGCCCCAGATCCAGCCGTGCCGTTCGAACACCTGCACCAACTTCAGTGGGAACGCGTTTATGAACCGGCGGCACGCTGGATGAAGGGGATGCGTGGTGGCCGGGCGCACACCGGTCTTCAAGGACCAGCGGTCGGATCTGCGGTGGGTTGTCATTTTCCCATTGGGTGTCCGTTGGGTGAGGAACGCTCAAAGTTATCTCGCGTCAGTTGGCCGTCCTTCGTGAAAAACCGGACGGGAGGCGCCTCGTCGCTGATCATTTTTTTGGATTCATATGTCTGGCGCAGCCGTTGAAGGTCGGTCGGACCTTTATTCCCATGGTTCTTCCCATTGTCATAGAGAAAGAGCGAGTCATCGGGGGCCGTGTGGTCGAGGATGTGTGCCAGACACTGCTCGCGCCGACCCTTCAGACGGGCTTTGCGCGCTGGCTCGCACGTGGCGCATAGGTCGTACAGGTACACCCCGAGGAGGGCCAGCCGGACGGCAGAGTGATTCTGGCGTTCGTATGGCGCGGCCAGGAAGCGACTCACCCGCCGGCATTGGGCGCGCAGGAACTCGCCGCGCGGATCTTGATCCTTCAGCAGCTGGCAGAATGATAGCCAGTCAAGTAGGTCCGGGCGGGATTTATCCAGGGTTGAATCGATCATTAACAGGCCAAGCTGCGTGATGGTTTCGCGCCAGATAACCGTGCCCTCCCTGGTGCTCGGCGAATACCCACCGCTGGCAAACACCGGCTCGATTTTCTCCTCGAAAAAGAAGATCAATGGGTCGTGGGCGATGGGGTGTTCCCAATCGGTGATTCGCCGATAGCGCCGGTAGGCCCCGAAAAACCGGAACATCCGGAACATGGTGGTGTCCCGCTTGTTCGATTCCGGGTCGTCAACGGTCATCTTTTCTGGTGACCAGGGCGCCACATGGCCGTCCGGATTCAATCCCTGAAGAATTTCCACGATTCTTGGTACAAGAGCTTGGGCCGTGTCCAGGACGGAACGGCGGAGCATCTCGTATTTCGCTTCATTCTCTGAGGATGCCCGGAATTGAGCGAATTCCTGCTGCATCTTGAATTCAAATCTCTTCAGGTTTTCACTGATGATTTGTTGGTTGGCCTGATTGTCTCTGCTGTATGCCTGTTTGACGACTTCCAAGCTCCGGGCATGCCAAGCTGTGAAGGTCGAACCGATCGTAGCGGCAATCAGGGCGGCAAAGACTTGCGGACTGAGGAGCGTAGCGATCCACTCCTCGTTCTTACTTCTCTGCTCTGGAGAGAAGAGAAGCACGACCGCGATTAGCAGGAGAACCAAGAACAGCACGCTGGACACCTGGGCCACTTTTTGCATGACGCTGCTCCTGAACGTGCACCGTTTCAGCCGAGAACTGCCCAGCCGGCTGAAGAACGGGGAACAAGTGAAAGGCCTGTGACGGGTCGACCTCCTGATCTTTAACGGCGTAAATCCGCATCACCTGTGCTGACATGCAGGTCGTCCTGACCAGCGTCCTTTCAGGAAGGAGGAGTGATGAGCAATGTCAACTTACGCCGGTATCAATAGCTATTGCTCGGGTACCCAGCCTCCGCCTGGGCAGGCTGCGGCACTGGCGGTTCCAGGGCGTTCCTGAGCGCTTCAAGTCCGACGGTCGTGCGGAAATAGCTCATGTGATCGCAGTTGATCGGTTCGACCTTGACCGGCGCAGGGTGCCGCTCAGCGGGCAGGTTCATGGCGCTCGCCACGCTCACGGCGATGTCATTCTGCTGACCCACGAAGATCGTCTCCGTCCCCAGTTTCCGCGCCAGTTTCTCCAGAAGTGGTCGCTTCTGTGCATCCAACAGCGCGTCCCCGACGATCAGGACGTAAGGAACTCCTGGATCCGCCGTCGCCGACAGAGAGGTCAGGATTCCTGAACCCGGCTGCATCTCGTCCAGATTCTGATCCACCTTCTCGATCAATCCCAGGAGACCTGTGATGGCCGTAACCGGCCAGGCGGTCGTGCCGAGCAAGTTCAGGCCGGCCGCGACCGCGGTCGAAGCCCAGGCCTGCACGCTGGTCCAGGGCGAGCCTCCGTTGGGCGTCCCGAGCATCACGAGCTTCCCGACCACCTGCTGACCACCGAGTTGCTCGATGAAATAGCGCGTCACCAATCCGCCCATTGAGTGCGCCACCACGTGCAGCGTCTTCCCGTGACCCGCCGTGAGCCCAACTTTCTCCATGGCAGCTTTCAGATCCGCCGCGTTCTTGGCGATCCCGTCATTCAGGCTCTCGTAGTCGAAGGCCAGCACGAGATCGTAGGGCCGGGCAAGATTCAGCAGCGGTGACGTCAGGGAACGAGCCAGGCTTTCGCTGTCCCCGATGATCCCGTGCACGAACAGTAGGATGCGGTCCGCCTTCGTGACGAGGTCGGTGACCCCGTGCGGCTCACTGAAGGACAAGCGACCGTCCTGCAGCTTCACGGCACGGAGCAGGGGGTAGGGGTACTCGAGGCCGAATTTCGTGGCGACGAATTTGGTGAACAGGATACGGACGGCGCTCACCAGACTGCGCTCGTTGATCGGGGAAGGCAACCGCTCCAGGTTGACCGTCACGCCACCACCTTTCTCGGCCGCCTCGTTCCTGCCGACCCCCAGGGGAAGGTACATCTGCGTCTCGCTGTCCCAGCCGGTCGCCAACACGTGCTGCCCCTTCTCAAGGCTCATACCTGTGACGCGGAGGGTGAGAGGCTGCTCCCGGGTGACGGCTTCCGGGTTTTCTATGCTGTGCAGCTCGAGAGCAGCGAGAGCGGCCTCGCCGTTCCTGGAAGTCGAGAACGACCAGGGCTGCCAGATGTCCGGCTCCTGGACGAGCGCCAGCGCCGGCGGGAGTGCGGGGCTGTTCAGGTCACGGGCGGCCTGAGGGATGGAGGTCAGGCTGGCCTGACCTCGTAGGGAAGGGTGCCCGTCGAGCGTGACATTCGGGGTCAGGGCAACCGAAGCGCCGGCCTGCGGTAAGGGTTGACCCGCGAGTGGCCGCACGACCGTGATCCTGAGGTCGGCGACGAGCCAGTCGGCGAAGTGGCTGCGGCCTAATTTTCGAGAACCTGCACTGCGCATCAACCACGCAAGGCTTCTGTCCCACGATCCTTGACGACGCGGGTCTTCGTCTCTCCCCTTGTGGAGCCGCGCTGCCCGCACGTCAAGTTCTGGCTGCGTCATCAGCGTGGAATCGAACTCGTCGGTGGACACGATCAACTTCACCCGGTCGTGCACCTCGGTGATGCCCTGGGTGTACCAGTCATCCTGCACTAAACTCTGGATCGGCTGGTCGTCAAGTGCCCACACCTCCTCGCCTTTATCGAGCCACTTGCCCTGGAGAAGCTCGTTGGTTATCTCGTAACTTTCGTCGAGGTACAACAAGGCACAGTAGAGCTTTTCACCACTCTTGTTCTTGAGGCGGATCTTGAATTCCGGTGCCTTACCGGGATCGTCATCCCGGTATCTGAGGTGCAACTCGTTTACAGGCGCTACAGGATCGGGACGCACGTCGGTGGGATTCGGCGTGAGTGGCGGGCCAGTGACAAGGAAGGCTTCCATCGTCACACTTCCAGCGAGCCGACTGGTGGGGTTCTCGAGGTTCATGGTGAGCTGCCAGCGCGCCATGTGCTCCAGCCGCGCCACAACCTCCCGCGCACTCGCCTCTGTGAGCCCCTCGATCTCAGAAACCAGTCTGTTCACGTGCGGCTCCGCACTCAACCGCGCCAGAGTGAAGGTCCCGTTCTCCGCGCTCACACGGAAGCTCGCCTCCGCCTCGCTCTTCACCTCCCGGACGAAGAGGGACGCTTCCCCCGCCCCACGGGCGTTCTCGATTGCCGCTCGCAGGAATTCCGCGCCCGCTCCCCCATCGGAATCTCTGATCCACACGCCGAGCGCGGAAACCGGCTGGCTCGTGACGACCGCCCTGTACGTGAGCGCCGGGTCTGGAGCTGTTTCTGGCGGAAACGCGACCGAGACGGCCGAGAGGTGCGGCATCACCCGTGTGACCGTGGCGGTGCCGAGCGACGCTGAAAGATCGGTCCATGTACCGGGTTCGCGGTCCAGTGCGAACACGGCCAGGGTCGTCGTATCGACGTCGGAGTTCATCCGCACGTGGTGTACCGCGCCGCCGTCGATCACCCAGCCGTGGTCAGGGTGATGGAACAACGTGAAATACGAGCCCTTTGCCGGTAGCTTCCCGCCGAGGAAACCCTCCTCAAAGCTGGCTCCGCCGACCACCTCGAGCTGTGGCGTCTGCCGTTTCACCAGGCTGAGAACGTTCGTGCTGGCCCGCTTGATCAGGTCGCGGTACGTCGCGAACTGCCCGACGCTCTCCAGGGCACCCAGCAGGGCTGCCGAGAACGCCCCCCGGTGCTTCCCGTCGACGTCAACCTCCTTGGCCGTCTCACTCGAGAGGCACGCGGCGAGAAGCACGTGCTTCCCGTACTGGAGTTCAGCCCAACCACTGCCGGAAGCCCGTGAGGTGACCGGCTGTCGGCTGTCCGCTGCGTGCTGCTGGGGAAAGGTCGGCGCCAGTGGGGGGCGGTCGTCGAAGGGGGCCTGCCGGACGGTGAGCCCGTCCTCGTAGAGATTGCGCGTGCCGCTGCCGGAATGGCAGCAGTCCAGCACGACGCAGACATGGCCAGCCTTGTCGGCGACCTGTCTGATGAGTTCCGCGAGTTCCTTGTCAGCGAGGTCACGCTTGCCGGGGTCGCGGCTGTCATACAGGACCAGGGTCTCGTCGCGGCCGTCGGGCTCGAGGGCGAGGTGCTCGGGGGCGGTAGGCCGCTGGGCCCCATGGCCGCTGTAGTAGAAGAGAACGGCATCGTCAGAGCCGGCCTGGCCGAGGTGCTCACGAAAACCGTCGACGGTAGCTTGGTAAGTGGCCTGACCATCTTCTAGAACAAGGGCGTGGAGATCAAATGCTGAGGAGTCCTGCGCACGCTCCTGCAGGTACTCGTGTATGGCCTGGATATCGTTCCTGCAGCCCCTGAGAGGGGGAACTGTGGGGTAGGCGTATGCGTCGATACCAACGAGCAGGGCGTAAACCTTGGCAGTCGTCATTGGATGACCTCCGAAATTGGTGCGAGCAGAGCGGCCGGAGGGAGGAAATTACCGGGCTACGGGGGACACTGTGCAGCTTGTGGATATTGCCGCAGGGAGAACTCTTCGCACTCCTGGCTTGTGAACGAACGGTTGGCAATCAGGTTGGCGCGGGCGCGCCAAGCCTCAACGGATGTGTCCCAAACAGACAATTGGGAACCGTCTGTAGTGATAGCTAGCCGTGTTGAGTCTGGGCTAAACACGAACGCACTGAGTTTTTTGATGGGCTGTCCGATTGGCTCGAGGGTGGGAAGACGCCGCAACGTAAATTCGCCAGCGGAGGACCGAGTGGCCAGGTGTGGGGAGTCCGGGCTGAACTCGAACCCGCTGACCCCCTGGATGGGCTGTCCGATCGGCTCGAGGCTGGGAAGACGCCGCAACGTAAATTCGCCAGCGAAGGACTGAGTGGCCAGGTGTAGGGAGTCCGGGCTGAACTCGTATGCGCGGACATCTTGGATGGGCTGTCCGATCGGCTCGAGGCTGGGAAGACGCCGCAACGTAAATTCGCCAGCGAAGGACTGAGTGGCCAGGTGTAGAGAGTCCGGGCTGAACTCGAACCCGCTGACCCCCTGGATGGGCTGTCCGATCGGCTCGAGGCTGGGAAGACGCCGCAACGTAAATTCGCCAGCGAAGGACCAAGTGGCCAGGTGTGGGGAGTCCGGGCTGAACTCGAATCCGCTGACCCCCTGGATGGGCTGTCCGATCGGCTCGAGGCTGGGAAGACGCCGCAACGTAAATTCGTCAGCGAAGGACCGAGTGGCCAGGTGTAGAGAGTCCGGGCTGAACTCGAACCCGCTGACCCCCTGGATGGGCTGTCCGATCGTCTCGAGGTTGGGAAGACGCCGCAACGTAAATTCGTCAGCGAAGGACCGAGTGGCCAGGTGTAGAGAGTCCGGGCTGAACTCGAACCCGCCGACCCCCTGGATGGGCTGTCCGATCGGCTCGAGGCTGGGAAGACGCCGCAACGTAAATTCGCCAGTGGAGGACCAAGTGGCCAGGTGTAGGGAGTCCGGGCTGAACTCGAACCCGCCGACCCCCTGGATGGGCCGTCCGATCGTCTCGAGGCTGGGAAGGCGTTGCAACGTAAATTCGCCAGTGGAGGACCAAGTGGTCAGGTGTGGGGAGTCTGGGCTGAACTCGAACCCGCCGACCCCCTGGATGGGCTGTCCGATCGGCTCGAGGGTGGAAAGGCGCCGCAACGTAAATTCGCCAGTGGAGGACCAAGTGGCCAGGTGTAGGGAGTCCGGGCTGAACCCGAACCTGTCGACCCCCTGGATGGGCTTTCCGATCGGCTCGAGGCTGGGAAGGCGCCGCAACGTAAATTCGCCAGCGGAGGAGCGAGTGGCCAGGTGTAGGGAGTCCGGGCTGAACTCGTATTCGCGGACATCTTGGATGGGCTGTCCGATCGGCTCGAGGCTGGGAAGGCGCCGCAACGTGAATTCGTCAATGACGGACCGAGTGGCCAGGTGTAGGGAGTCCGGGCTGAACCCGAACCTGTCGACCCCCTGGATGAGCTGTCCGATCGGTTCGAGGCTGGGAAGACGCCGCAACGTAAATTCGCCAGCGGAGGAGCGAGTGGCCAGGTGTAGGGAGTCCGGGCTGAACTCGAACCCGCCGACCCCCTGGATGGGCCGTCCGATCGTCTCGAGGCTGGGAAGGCGTTGCAACGTAAATACGTCAATGACGGACCGAGTGGCTAGGTGTAGGGAGTCTGGGTTGATCCCTTGGATGGGCTGTCCGATCGGCTCGAGGCTGGGAAGGCGCCGCAACGTAAATTCGCCAGTGGAGGACCAAGTGGCCAGGTGTAGGGAGTCCGGGCTGAACTCGAACCCGCCGACCCCCTGGATGGGCTTTCCGATCGGCTCGAGGGTGGAAAGGCGCCGCAACGTAAATTCGCCAGTGGAGGACCAAGTGGCCAGGTGTGGGGAGTCCGGGCTGAACTCGAACCCGCTGACCCCCTGGATGGGCTGTCCGATCGGCTCGAGGCTGGAAAGGCGCCGCAACGTAAATTCGCCAGCGGAGGAGCGAGTGGCCAGGTGTAGGGAGTCCGGGCTGAACTCGTATTCGCGGACATCTTGGATGGGCTGTCCGATCGGCTCGAGGCTGGGAAAGCGCCGCAGGGTAGCAATGCGGGCCATACGATCACTAAATGTGAGAATATACTTTGAGTTCAGGCTAAAAGAAGCTGAAATAATGTCTTCTTTATAAATTAGCTGCTCCAGCGGGGGAGAGCCATATAGAGGTTGCATTGCGTTAAATAGAGCACTCTGCGTCTCGAGCGTATCGTAGAGCTTGTTCGCGGAGCTCAGCAGCAGCAGTCCCAGTTGGCCACGACGCCCACCGATGTT
>NZ_NHMK01000018.1 GCF_002198095.1 Deinococcus indicus
ATCCGTCGTCGCCTTGGTAGGCCTTTACCCTACCAACTAGCTGATGGAACGCAACCCCATCCCAAAGCAGTCAACCTTTACTGATCCCACACGAGGGAGCAGCACATCACGTATTAGCGATTCTTTCGAACCGTTATCCGCGACTTTGGGGTAGGTCAGTTACGCGTTACTCACCCGTGCGCCACTAGCTCCGAAGAGCCCGTTCGACTTGCATGTCTTAAGCACGCCGCCAGCGTTCACCCTGAGCCAGGATCAAACTCTCCAAAAAATGGTTCCATAACGCTCCGCAAGCGGAGCGGTATCGATGTGTTTGATGCCTCGCTTGCGCTTGGCTGTACTCATTAGAGTACTGTTTCGACTTCATCCCGAAGGACTCGGTCCGTTTCACGAATCTGGAGAACACCGGGGTGGTGTTCCGCTCGCCCAGCCCTGTCGAGCTGGCCTGTTCTCACATCTCTTCGCCTGTCATGCTTCCCGCCTCGCTTGAGGCTCAGAAAAGATACAGGCCCCCGGTGAATCTGTCAACACCCCGGTCCAGAGACTCGCTTGATCCTCCCCACGCCAGTGGGCACGAGGCATGGGACGTGGGTGGCCCTGCCATCGGGAATGTGCCTCTGGGACGCCAGGAACATCGCCTCGACGCCTCCCCTCTGCCCGACCTCTTCCCCACTCAGCAGCGCGACAGGGACAGGCAGCCTTGTCCACTTCCTTCTGCCCATTCCCCGCTGCCTCTCTCCCACCGCCTCCTCCGTATACTGTTCTCTTGGTATATGAACCCGCCCCCCGCTCAACGGGTCGCGGCGGAAGGGAGGCACGTCCATGCAGGAATTACTGGAAAAACTGGCGTCGCTCCGGGAGTACCTTTGACATTCCCGGCAAAGCACGCAGACTGAACGAACTGGATCGCGAACTCGGGGATCCGGAGTTGTGGAACAACGCGGCCCGCGCGCGGCAGGTCACGCAGGAGGCCGGAACGGTCCGGCGGATCGTGGAGGGCTACACCAGCCTGGAATCCGACGCGCAGGGCCTGAGCGAGATGATGGAGATCGCCGACGCGGATGAACGCGAGATGCTCATGGAAGAGCAGCAGAGCATCCAGAAGCGGGTGGACGACCTGTACCGCGAGACGCTGTTCACCATGAAGCACGCGGACACGTCGGCCATCGTGCGCGTCAAGAGCGGCGCGGGCGGCACGGAGAGCATGGACTGGGCCGGAATGTTGACCCGGATGTTCATGCGCTGGGCCGAACGGCGCGGGTACAAGGTGGACCTGATCGATCAGGTGGACGGCGAGCAGGCGGGCGTGATCAGCAGCGAGTTCATCATCCGGGGCGACAAGGCCTTCGGCATGATGCTGCCCGAGCACGGCGTTCACCGGCTGGTTCGCGTGTCGCCGTTCGACAGCAACAACCGCCGCCACACGTCGTTCGCGTCGGTGGATGTGGTGCCGGAAGTTCCGGCCGAGGAGATCAACATCCACATTCCGGACAGTGACCTGCGCCGCGACGTGTTCCGTTCGCAGGGCGCCGGTGGTCAGGGCGTGAACACGACCGACTCGGCCGTGCGCCTGACCCACCTTCCGACCGGACTGGCCGTGGCCTCGCAGCAGACGCGCTCGCAGATCAAGAACCACGAGATCGCCCTGCAGATCCTGAAGCAGCGTCTGTACGACATCGAGGTCAAGAAGCGCGAGGACGAGGAAGCGAAGGCCCGCGGCGAGCAGAAGAAGATCGAGTGGGGATCGCAGATCCGCTCGTACGTGCTGGACAAGCAGTACATCAAGGACCACCGCACGGGCGTCATGAAACACAACCCGGCCGACGTGCTGGACGGCGACCTGGACGACCTGATGTGGGCCGGTCTGGAGTGGCTGGCCGGGAAGCGCGTGGCCGAGGAGAGCGGCGACGACGAGTAATCCGCACTCGGATCAAGTGGGCTACCAAGCCTGCCCGGTCCGAGCGAAGCGAGAGAGGGAGAAACGGGGTCCGGACGAGGAGCTGGCAATCCGGTGAAGTTGCGGATTGTCGGCGAAACGAACGGACGTCCGTATGACAGAGCGGCGTGGCCTGATCCGGTCCCGCCGCTTCTGTAGTTCATGCAACGTTCAGGGATTTTCTGTGTCAGCCTGGGATCATCGGCGGGGGCTTACCCTGTGGTACCGCCGCCTGCTGTGTCCGGTCTGCCCTGGTCCGGTCTGGTCCGCGTTCCGCCGCAGCTTTTTTCGCCTTTTCACGCCTTTCCGAGTTGCCCCTACCCATGCCTGATCAGAACACCCTGTCTGCCTACACCCTGCACCGCGTGATCGGTCGCGGGAACACGTCCCTGGTCCGTCTCGCGACCGATCCGCGCGGTCAGCAGGTCGCCGTGAAGATCCCGCACGCCGAGACGCTGGCCGTGCAGGACTCGGCGGAACTGTTCGGGAACGAGGTCCGCCTGACCCTCCAGTTCCGGCATCCGCATCTGGTGCAGGGCTTCGGGGGAACTCCGTTCGGACCGCAGGCCTTCCTGGCGGTGCAGTACTACCCGGACGGCGCGCTGAGCGAGCAGTTGCAGCGGGACGGCACGCCGCTGACCCTGGACGGCGCCCTGCGGATCCTGGCGGACGTGGCGTCGGCCCTGGCGTACCTGCACCACCTGGGGGCGGTGCATCAGGACGTGAAGGCGCAGAACGTGTATGTCGCCGGGGGCCGCGCCGCGCTGGGCGACCTGGGGAACACGTACTTCCTGGCGCAGGGCGGGAAGGTCAGCGGCAGCCCGTACTACATGGCGCCCGAGATCTATCACGGTGAGAGCAGCAGTTCCGCCAGCGACGTGTACAGCCTGGGCATCCTGGCGTACGAGCTGCTGAGCGGCGAGCGGCCCTACCACGGTCACACGTACGAGGAGCTGATGGTGGCGCACCTGACACGCTTCCCGCCGCCCCTGGCGCACCTGAATCCGCAGGTGCCGCGCAACGTGGCGCGGCTGGCCGAGCTGGCGCTCGCCAAACGCACGGGCGAGCGTCCGACGGCCGACGCGCTGCGCCGCGCCCTGCTGACCGCGCTGGGAGAGACGCCCGCCGACGAGGTCTACGAGACGGATGAGAAACCGGCCGAACCGACGACCCGGCTGGTGGGCCGTCACGGTCCAGCAGGCCGGGCCGCCGCGCCGGCACCCGCGGCACCAGAACCGGTCAGGGAGGCGCGGGAGGACGGCGGTTCCCGCTGGAATCCCTTCAGGCGCCGTAAGTAGGTCCGGCAGGTCGGTCCAGGGGCCTCTGTCTGGACGGTTCTGGTACAGGTAGGTTCAGGGCAGCGGCCGGTGCATTTCGAAGCGGCCGGCCTGCTGCGCGAAGCCCAGGCGGCGGTTCACGGCCAGCATGGGCGCGTTCCGGGAGTGGTTGTTGGTGCGCATGGTCGTGAAGCCCTCGCGCTGCGCCCGTTCGATCACCTGAAGTTTCAGGGGCAGCGCCAGTCCGCGCCCCCGCGCCTGCGGGTGCAGGGCGGTCAGTTCGTTGTACGCGAACGGCAGGCTGCGGAACCGGATCATGGCGGTGGTGCCCAGCCACTCTCCGTCCGGACCGACGGCCAGCACCAGCCAGTCCGGGCGGGGGTCGTGGTCCAGGCGCAGGATCTCGCGCACCTGCGTCAGCGGCCAGCGGGGGTGCCCGGCGAGGTCCGGGGTCTCGATCAGGCGGTCGGCCACGAAGTTCAGGTAGCGGTCCAGGGTGGCTTCATCTGCACTGTTTAAGTCGGTGCCGCTCAGGTCCGTGAAGGTGGCGCCCTGCGCCTGGGCCGCCTGCCGCTGCGGCTCGAAAGCGGCCGGGTCGAAGCGGGTCAGGTCGAGCTGCGAGGCGAAGCGGTGGGCGTGCACGGTGAACCCCCGGCGCGCGGCCCAGTCCCGGTCGGCGGGGTCCGGGTCGGGCACGTCGGTGTGCAGTCCGCGCGCTCCGGCGTGGCGCGCGGCCGTCAGCAGGTCCTGCCACAGCGCGCTGCCGTGGCCCTGCCCGCGGGCGTGCGGGTGGACCATCAGCTGCGCGTGCAGGAAGCCGGGTGGAGAGAAGGCCCAGGTCTGAAGCTGCGTGCCCCCCAGGACCTCACCGTCGGCAGCGACCAGCAGGCGGCGGCGCAGCAGGTCGGCGGGTGGGCGGCGGGCGTCGGCGGCGAGCAGGTCCTCGCCGCTGCCGGCGCGGCCGAGTGCCGCGAGTTGCAGGGCGGCGAAGGCGTCCGCGTCGGCGGGGGTGAAAGGGCGCAGGTCCGTCATGCCAGCGCCTTCACGAGTTGCCGGATGGCGCCCAGGTGGTAGGCGACGTGCGACACGGCCCCGCTCAGGCCGCCCGTGGCGTCCCCAGTCACTGGCTGGTCGCGCTGAGTGTCCACAAAGGCCACCAGCCCCGCGTAGGCGGCCCGGACGCGGGCGCGCAGGGCGTCCCATTCCGCTGGCGTGACCTGCGCGGGCTGGAAACTGCCCTGCCAGTCGAAGGGGCCTCGTTCGCCCTGCTGCCAGCGCACCACGACTTCCATGTGAAACGCCGTGTGCCGCGCCTGCCCGGCCACGGTCGCGCCGTGAAGGTCGCGGCTGGCCTGTTCGGCGCTCAGGACGTCCAGGGTCGCCAGCAGGCCGTGGTTCCCGGTGCCGTCGGCGTTCGTGCCGTCCAGAAAGGCGGTGCCCTGTCCGGGCCGACCGCCTTCCACGGCCTCGCGCAGGATGTCGAGGATGCCGTCCAGGGCGTGCTGGGGAGAGTCCGTCATGCCCTTCAGCGTAGCGGCTGGCCCCTGCCGGGGGATGCGCCAGCTGACCTCTGGAAACCCTGCGCGGACTCTGGTAATGTGGTGAGTTGCGCTGCCCGGCGAGGCCTGACCCTGTCAGGAACCCCCGCCTGCGAGCGGCGACAAGGAGGTGAATTATGAACCAGTACGACCTGAACCTGATCCTGAACCCCAACCTCAGCGCCGAGCAGGTGAGCATCGAGAAGGACTACATCGAGACCACCGTGAAGAACGCCGGGAGCGAGATCACGGGCCTCGACGAGCTCGGCAACCGCCGCCTCGCCTACGCCGTGAACAAGGACCGCGAGGGCTACTACCTGATGTACACCATCAAGGGCAGCGGCAACCCGGAGAAGGACATCGCTTCCACGCTGCGCCTGCGTGACCACGTGCGCCGCGTCCTGGTGGTCAAGGACCGCCCGGAATGGAAGACCAAGAAGGCCTGATCTTTTTACGCTCTTGACGTAAAAGATCCCGGCCTGTTACAGTACGGTCACCCGCAAGGGTCAACCCGCCAGCAACCCACCAAGCCCCCAGTACGAATCCCCGGGACCGACCGTCCCAGGATTCAGCCAGCAACAAAGGAGACCCAGTCATGGCCCGAGGCATGAACCACGTTTACCTGATCGGCGCACTCGCCCGCGACCCCGAACTGCGCTACACCCCCAACGGGACCGCCGTGTTCGAGGCCACCGTGGCCGGAGAAGACCACATCGTCGGCAACGACGGACGTGAACGCAAACTCCCCTGGTATCACCGCGTGTCCATTCTCGGCAAACCCGCCGAGTGGCAGGCCGAACGGAACCTGAAAGGCGGCGACGCCGTGATGGTCGAGGGCAGCCTGGAATACAGCCAGTGGGAAGCGCCCGAAGGCGGCAAACGCAGCATGGTGCGCGTCAAGTCGCTCCGCATGGAGCAGCTGGGCTACGCCCCGGAACTCGTGCAGGACGCCGGAGGCGGCGTACGCATGGGCAGCGGCATGAACGAAGTGATTCTCATCGGGAACGTCGTCCGCGACCCCGAACTGCGCTACACCCCCGCCGGCGACGCCGTGCTCGGAATCGGCCTGGCCGTGAACGAGACCTGGAACGACCGTCAGGGACAGAAGCAGGAGAAAACCCACTGGATTGATGTCACGCTGTGGCGTGAACTGGCCGAGAGCATGAAAGAACTCCGCAAGGGGGACCCCGTGCTCGTGCAGGGAAGACTGGTCAACGAAGCGTGGACCGACCGCGACGGTAACAAACGCAACTCCACCAAAGTAGAGGCGACGCGAGTCGAAGCCCTGTCCCGAGGCGCAGGCGCCGGTAACCCTGCAGCCACCCCCGCCGGACCTCGCACGCAGACCGCGAGCAGTGCGGCGCGCCCCCAGCAGAGCGGCTACGCTCCCAGCCGGGCGGCGAACACGGGGAACCGTTCGGGCGGCTTAGATATTGACCAAGGTCTCGACGATTTCCCACCGGAAGAAGAAGACCTGCCGTTCTGACCCCCACCCCGCAAGGGACCTTTTCCGGGGCGTAGGAACGCAGATTTAAGGACACCAACATGACCCAATCCAGCAACGCCGAGCGCAAACCGCGCGGCAAGGGACCCAAGCGTCCCCGCAAGCCGAAGGTCGATCCGTTCTCCATCGGAGAACTGGAAATCACCGATTACAAAGACGTGAAGATGCTGCGCCGTTTCGTCAGTGACACGGGCAAGATCCTCCCTCGCCGCCGCACGGGCCTCTCGGCCAAGCACCAGCGCCGCATTGCGCAGACGATCAAGATCGCCCGCCAGCTGGCCCTGCTGCCCTACACCGAGAAGCTCGTCCGGAAATAAGGAGAATACACATGCAGGTCATTCTTCTTGAACCCGGCAAACTGGGCAAGACCGGCGATATCGTGAACGTCAAGGACGGGTACGCCCGTAACTGGCTGATCCCCCAGGGCATCGTCGCTCCCGCCACCAGCAGCAACATGAAAAGCCTCGAAGCGCGCGTCCGCTCCCGCCAGAAAGTCCTGGCACAGGAGAAGGCCGCCGCCGAGGACCTCGCCAGCCGCCTGAACGGCGTCGCCGTTGAACTCAGCGTGCGCGCCGGCGAAGGCAAGATCTACGGCGCCGTGACCCACGCCGACGTGGCCGGCAGCCTGGACAAGCTGGGCTTCGACGTGGACAAGCGCAAGATCGACATGCCGAAAACCGTCAAGGAAATCGGCGAGTACGACATTGCCTACCGCGCCCACCCCGAAGTCACCATCCCCATGAAACTCGTGGTGCACGCCGCGAAGTAATCACACCCCGTGTGATTGGCCCCCGCCTTCCCGGCGGGGGTTTTTCATGCGGCCACGCGCCGCCGCCTCCCTGGGCGCGCCCCCCCCTCCCCCGCTGGGTGGGCTTTGGAGCTACACTGCGGGCCGAACGTCCCCACTGGTGGCGTTCGTTTTTCAACACCAATGTCAGGGAGTGGTGACCACCACTTCTCGTAAACCCGAAAAGGAGCTGAACGTGACGATCATCTGGATCATTGCCGCGCTCCTGATCGGTCTGGTCGGAGGATTCCTGGGGGGGCAGTCACGCGGCGCGCGCCAGCGGGCCGAGGTGGACGACCGGCTGCAGCGGGAAGCCAGCGCCGAGGCGCAGCGTATCCGCGCGCAGGCGGAGGCGGACGCGCAGCGCATCAGGGAACAGGCCGACCAGGCCAGACAGGACGCCGGAAGAAGGACACAGGAAGCCGCTGACCGCGAGGCGCAGGCAGGCGTGCAGCTAGCCCAGCTCGACGGTCAGCGGGAACAGCTGAGCAGCCAGCGGGAACAGATCGCCGCCCTGCGCGCCCAGGTCGAGGCCGAACGCGCCCAGGCCAAGCAGGATGCCGCACGGGAACGCGAGGCCCTGAGCAGCGACCGCCAGGAAACGCGGCGGGAACGCGACGAACTCAAGCGGGAGATCGAGCGCCTGAACCGCCGCGCCGAGCAGCTCGACGCGCGCGGCGAGAAACTCGACGCCCTGGAGGACCGGCTGGAGGAACGCGGCCGGACCCTCACCGAACACGAGGCCGAGATCGGCGCGCGGCTGCATCAGGCCGAACTGAAACTGTTCGAGGTGGCGAACCTGTCGCCCGAGGCGGCCCGCGAGGAGATCCTGGGCCGACTGGACGCCGAACTGGAAGAGGAAAAGGCGATCCGCGTGAAGGCCATGCAGGAACGCGCCAGTGCCGACGCCAAACGCACGGCGCGGCACGTGATCGCGCAGGCCATCCAGCGCAGCGCCTCCGAGACGAGCGCCGCCCTGAGCGTGTCGGTGGTGCCCATCCCCAACGACGCCATGAAGGGCCGCCTGATCGGCCGCGAGGGCCGCAACATCCGCGCCTTCGAGGCCCTGACCGGCGTGGACCTGATCATCGACGACACGCCGGAAGCGGTGATCCTGTCGAGCTTCAACCCGGTCCGGCGCGAGGTCGCCCGGCACGTCCTGGACGCCCTGGTCGCCGACGGCCGCATCCACCCGACCCGCATCGAGGAGATGGTGAGCAAGGCGCAGGAGGAGATGAAGGTCTTCATGCACGCCCAGGGCGAGGAGGCTGCCATCGAGGCGGGCGTGGTGGGCATCAAACCGGGGCTGGTGCAGCTGCTGGGGCGCATGTACTTCCGCACCAGTTACGGGCAGAACGTCCTGAAGCACTCCATTCAGGTGGCGCACCTGACCGGCATCATGGCCGGGGAGCTTGGCCTGGACGCCGGCATGGCCCGCCGCGCCGGCCTGATGCACGACGTGGGCAAGAGCATCGACCGCGAGATCGACGGCACGCACGTGGACATCGGCATCAACCTCGCCAAGCGCTTCGGTGAGCCGCACGAGGTCGTCGACGCCATCGCGCACCACCACGACCCGGAGAACGGCGAGACGCTGTACTCGGTGCTGGTCGCCGCCGCCGACGCCATCAGCGCCGCGAGGCCCGGCGCGCGGCGCGAGGAACTCGAATCGTACGTGCGCCGCCTGGAACAGCTGGAGCAGATCGCCGTGTCGTTCCCCGGCGTGCAGCAGGCCTACGCCATCCAGGCCGGGCGCGAGGTGCGCGTGATCGTGCAGCCCGAGAAGGTCACGGACGCCCAGGCGACCCTGCTGGCCCGCGAGATCGCCGGACGGGTCGAGCAGGACATGGAGTACCCCGGTCAGGTGCAGGTGACCGTCGTGCGTGAAAGCCGCGCCGTGGAAGTCGCCCGCTAACGCAGCGCGGCGCGGATCGGGGGGGCGGCTGCGGGCGGGCCGCCCCCCTCCCTATGCACCCACCCCCGTTCACTGCAGGCCAGAAAAGCCGTCCCGGACGGTCTTTTCCGGCCCGCCCGCATGGAATTGACGTACCGCGCATACCGCGCTATCTTGAAGACATAACCGCCCGAGAGGCGGATTTTTTTATTCCGGCCCCCGCACACCACCCTGCGGCCATGCACCCACACTCAGGAGTCGCGTTAAAAAGCGCCCCGCTGGACGCTGTTTTCAGGAACGAATGCATAGATTTGACACCCCGTGCATTCCACGCTATTCTGGTTTTATCACCGTCCGAGAAGGGCGGATTTTTTGTTTTACCCCCTGGCCGCAGGGTCCGGTGAGGTGCGGCCTTCCAGCCACGCCAGCGCCGAACGCGCAGTGGCAAGTTCCAGCGCCGCCGGGCGGCCGGGCGCGGCCAGCGGGGTCAGGCGGGTCACGTCCGCCCACACCTGCTGGTGCAGGAGCGCACTCCCCTCCCGCAGCAGCAGGGGGCCGTAGCGCCGCGCCGCGTCGCCTGGCAGGCCGTCGTAGGCGGGGTCCGGCCCTTCGGCCCGCTCGAAGCGCAGGACCGGGTAGGTCCAGTACCCGCTGGCCAGCCGCTCGGCCCGCAGGTGATACCCGGCCCCGCGTGCCCACTCGCGCAGCGGGGCGGGGTTGTCGTTCGGCTGGAGCGTCACGGCGTCCGGGCGCACCTGCCGGGCCGCGCCGCGTTCCAGGATGCCGCGCATGGTCAGGGCGCCCATGCCGGTCAGGCTGACGCTGGGCACCTCGTCGGGCGCCAGCGGGTCCAGTCCGTCGCCCTGCCGGACCTCCAGACGGTCGCCCAGGCCCGCGAGCGCCACGTTGCGGCGGGCGTGCGCCAGCGGACCGGGGTTCAGTTCCACGATCACGCCGCGCCCGATGTGACCGCGCCGCACGAGCGCCAGCGGCAGGGCCGCGTGGTCACTGCCGATGTCCGCGTGCGCCCCTGCGCGGATCAGGGACAGGACCGTCTCCAGGCGGGCGTCCAGTGGCGCGGTCACGCCTGCTCTGCCGCTGGTAGCTCTGCATTCGGGTCTGCGTGGGGGGCCGGCGGGTGGGAGCGCCCGGCGTCCTGCCGGCTCAGGATCACCGAGTACGCACCGACGGCCAGGATCACGGCGGCCAGCGACGCGCCGTACGCGAGGATGTCCGCGCCGCCCTTCCATTCCAGCGCCACGCTGAAGAAGTTCACGGCGAGCGCCACGACCACGATCCCGATCAGTTTCTGTTTCAGGTCATCGAAGGACCGGATGTGCAGCCACGCCGGGACGTTCTGGAGCCGCCCCACGAACAGCGCCTGCAACCCGAACGAGATGATCAGCAGCGCCACGCCCACCAGCAGCGTGTCGGCCTGCTCGACCGCCGCGATGATCAGGGTCTTGGTGGTTTCCGCCTCGCCCAGGCGGCCCATGGCGGCGCGGATGGTCACGTACGCCTGCGCGATCGCCGCCACGAACAGCGCCAGACTGAACGCGAAGGAACTCAGGACGCCCAGTTCCACGATCAGGCGCGTGAACCCGAACGCACCGGCCAGGGTGAGCCGCTGGGCGGCACTCAGGGGAGCCTGGGGGGAGCGTTTCGCCATGCCGCCCAGCATAGCGGGCCCGCTGGGTCCCTCCACCGTCAGGGCAGCAGCGGGGTCAGGGTGTCGCCCTCGCGGATCAGGCCGCCCCGGATCACGCGGGCGGTCAGGCCCCCGTGGCCGCGCACGGCGTTGTACCCGCCCTCGCCCAGGGTCTCTTCCATGCGCGAGCAGGGGTGGCACTCGCCCGTCCCCTCCAGAATCACCTCGCCGATCTGGAAGCGGGCGTCCTTGAGGGCCAGCAGCGGAAGGCCGCTGACCACGATGTTGCGCCGCAGCAGGTCCGGCGTGACCTCCGCCCGCCCGCACAGCGCCGCGATGACCGGCAGGTGCTCGGCTTGGATGAGCGTCACCTGCCGCCGCCCCGGCCCGCCCGGCACCGGCGGCGCCGCCGGACGCCCGCCCGCCTCGCCCACCTCGCCGGTCAGGGCCGTCAGGCGCGGGGGGGCCAGTTTGCCGTGGTCGCCGATCAGGCCCACGAGCGGGTGCGCCTCGATCTGCGCCACCCGCAGCAGCGGGGCGCGGCGGGCGGGCCGCAGCCCGATCCACTCGACCCGCCCCGGCCGGGGGAAGGTGGCGCGCAGTTCATGGATGGTCTTCACGCCGGTCATGCTAGAGCGCCGGCCCGCGCGCCTGCTATGCTGGGCGGCGTGAGGCACCTGACCCGACGTGCGTATCTCCCCTGCCGCCAGCGGTAGGAGGGTCAGTGACAGCCTGAAATCCAACCCCGAGCGGCGCACCTGCAAGCAGCAAGTGCGCCGCTCCTTTCATGGAGTGACCTATGAGTGAAATCCGCTGGAACGTACCGATCGCCGAGCAGATCGAGCTGCTCAGACGTGGCGTGGTAGACCTGGTGTCCGAGGACGACCTGCGCCGCAAACTGGAGAAGGGCGCGCCGCTGCGCGTGAAACTGGGGGCCGACCCCACCCGCCCGGACCTGCACCTGGGGCACGCCGTGATCCTGCGCAAGATGCGGCAGTTCCAGGACCTGGGCCACAAGGTCATCATGCTGATCGGGGACTTCACCGCGATGATCGGCGATCCCAGCGGCAAGTCCAAGACCCGCCCCCCGCTGACCCTGGAGCAGACCCGCGAGAACGCCAAGAGCTACCTGGAGCAGTGCCGCCTGATCCTGCGCCAGGAGCCCGAGGTGCTGGAGATCCGCTACAACGGCGAGTGGCTTGAGCCCATGGGGTACGCCGACGTGATCCGCCTCGCCAGCCGCTACACGGTCGCGCGGATCATGGAACGCGACGACTTCCGCAAACGTTTCGAGGGCGGCGTGCCCATCGCCGTTCACGAACTGCTGTACCCCCTGACGCAGGGCTACGACTCGGTGGCGCTGGAGGCGGACGTGGAACTGGGCGGCACCGATCAGCTGTTCAACAACCTCGTGGGCCGCGCCCTGCAACGCGACTACGGGCAGGAGGCGCAGGTCGTCATGACCCTGCCGCTGCTGGTCGGCCTGGACGGCACCGAGAAGATGTCCAAGAGCCTGGACAACTACATCGGCCTGACCGACGAACCGCACGAGATGTTCGCCAAACTGATGAAGGTGCCCGACCCGCTGCTGGGCAACTACTTCACACTGCTGACCGACCTGCCCGCCGCCCGGATCGAGGAACTGCTGGCCGGACACCCGGTCGCCGCGCACCGCGAACTGGCCCGCGAGGTCGTCTCGGGCCTGCATCCCGGCGCGGACCTGGACGCCGCCGAGGCCCGCTTCCGCAGCGTCGCCAGGGGGGGCATTCCCGAGAACATCCCGGCGGTGACCGTCCCGGCCGCCGATCTGGACGGCAGCGTGGACCCGCAGCGCATCAGCATGGCGAAACTGGTGGTGCTGGCCGGACTGGAACCCAGCAACGGCGCGGCCCGCAAACTGATGCAGAACCGGGGCCTGAAACTGAACGGGGAGCCGTTCACGGACCCGCAGGGCACCCTGACCCGCGACCAGCTCTCGGCAGAGGGCGGCGTGGTCATCCAGAAGGGCAAGGACCGCTTTGCGCGCCTGATCCTGGGCTCCTGATCCACCCCGGCCCTTCACGGGGCCTTTACGTGGCTCTCAGGGCCGCCGGGACCGCCCCCCGGTCAGGGAAAGTTATGCACAGGCTGCTGTGGACAACCCCGGCAGCCTGTGGACGGTGTGTGGCAGCCGGAAAACCCCGGCCGTCCCCACAGACTTATCCACAGGGAGGGTGTGGAAAAACCCCGTCCCTGTGGATAAAAATCCGCCCTCCGCATCACACGCCCCTGACATGAGGCCCCGGACTGTGAACGGACGGAGGCCCGGATTACTCGCGCAGGCGTTCCACGCGCAGCATGTTGGTCGTGCCGCGCACGCCGAACGGCACGCCGGCCGTGATCACGTAGCGGTCGCCCGGCTCGGCCAGTCCGCTGCGGCCCAGCTCGTCGTTCGCGATGCGGACCATGTCGTCGGTGTTGCGGGGGTCCTCGCTCAGGACCGGCACGACACCCCAGGAGAGCGCCAGCTGGTTGCGGGTCGTCTCGTTGGGCGTCAGGGCCAGGATCGCCAGCGGGGGGCGGTTCTTGGCGATGCGGGCCGCCGCGCCGCCGGTGCTCGTGAAGGTCACGATGGCCGGGGAGTCCAGCTTCTCGCCGATGTTGCACGCGGCGTACGCGATGGAATCCTGCGCGAGTTCCGTGTCGATCACCAGCTGGCGCTGCAGCATCTTGTAGTGCTCGCTGGCCTCGGCTTCACGGGCGATGGCGTCCATCATGGCGACCGACTCGACCGGGTACAGGCCGGCGGCGGACTCGGCCGACAGCATCACGGCGTCCGTGCCGTCGTAGATGGCGTTCGCCACGTCGGAGGCCTCGGCGCGGGTGGGGCGCGGCAGGCTGATCATGCTCTCGAGCATCTGCGTGGCCGTGATCACGGGCTTGCCCGCCTCGCGGCACATGCGGATGATGCGCTTCTGGATGGTCGGCACCTGCTCGGGACGCATCTCGACGCCCAGGTCACCGCGCGCGACCATGATGCCGTCCACTTCCTTCAGGATGTCCTCGAAGCGGTCCACGGCCTGCGGCTTCTCGATCTTGGCCATCAGCTTGGCGCGGCTGCCGAAGCGGGACATGTAGTGACGGGCCAGCAGCAGGTCGTCGCGGGAGCGCACGAAGCTCAGCGCCACCCAGTCCACGCCCAGTTCCGCGCCGAACTCCATGTCCTGCACGTCCTTCTCGGACAGCGCGGGAACGCTCAGGTCAGCCTCGGGCACGTTGATGCCCTTGTTGTTCTTCAGGACGCCGCCGATCACGACGGTGGTCAGCACGTCGTTGCCGCGCACGCCCTCGACACGCAGCGACATGTTGCCGTCGTCGAGCAGCAGGGTCATGCCGGGCGTCACGTCGTGGATCAGGGCCTTGTAGGTCGTGCCGACGCGGGTGGCGTCGCCCTCGACGTCGTCCATGGTGATGGTGAACTTGTCGCCGGGCGCCAGCGTGACGCTACCCTCCGCGAAGCGCGCCACGCGGATCTTGGGACCCTGAAGGTCCTGCAGGATGCCGATGGTGACGCCCTTCTTGGCGGCCAGTTCACGGACCATCTGGAGGGTCTGGCGGTGGTCCTCGCGGTCGCCGTGGCTGAAGTTCATGCGGACGACGTTCAGGCCCGCGTCGATCATGCGGCTCAGCACTTCCGGGCTGCGGCTGGCGGGGCCGACGGTCGCCACGATCTTGGTGGCGCGGTCAATCTGTTTCATGTGGAATCCTTTCCAAACACCTGAAAGGCCGGGCGGCGAGGACTGGTCCCCACCGCCCGGCGACACCCTTAACGCAGGGCTTTACGGCCCGGATACACCGCGCGGTCGCCCAGCGCGTGCTCGATGCGCAGCAGCTGGTTGTACTTCGCGATGCGGTCCGAACGGCTGGCCGAACCGGTCTTGATCTGCCCGGCGTTCGTGGCGACCGCCAGGTCCGCGATGAAGGCGTCCTCGGACTCGCCGCTGCGGTGGCTGATGACCGTGCCGTAGTGGTGACGCTTGGCGAGTTCGATGGCGTCCATGCTCTCGGTCAGGCTGCCGATCTGGTTGACCTTCACCAGGATGGCGTTGCCGACCTTGGTGTCGATGCCGCGCTGCAGGCGCTCGGGGTTGGTCACGAACAGGTCGTCCCCGACCAGTTGCACGCGGTCGCCGATCTTGGCGGTCAGCTGCGCCCAGCCGTCCCAGTCGTCCTCGGCCAGACCGTCCTCGATGCTCACGATCGGGTAGCGCTGCGCCCAGTCGGCCCAGAAGTCCACCATCTCGGCGGTCGAGAGGACGCGGCCCTCGGATTCCAGGTGGTACTTGCCGTCCCTGAACAGCTCGGTCACGGCCGGGTCCAGCGCGATGGCGATGTCCTTGCCGGGCTCGTAACCGGCCTTCTCGATCGCCTCGAGCAGCACGTCCAGCGCTTCCTCGTTGCTCTTGAGGTCCGGGGCGAAGCCGCCCTCGTCACCGACGTTGGTGTTGTAGCCCTTGGCGGACAGGACCTTCTTGAGGCTGTGGAAGGTCTCGGCGCCGTAGCGCAGCGCCTCGCGGAAGGTCGGTGCGCCGACCGGCATGACCATGAACTCCTGGAAGTCCACCGAGTTGTCGGCGTGGGCGCCACCGTTGATGACGTTCATCATCGGGACCGGGAGGGTCTTGGCGTTGCTGCCGCCCAGGTAGCGGTAGAGCGGGATGTCCAGTTCGGCGGCGGCGGCGCGGGCGGTCGCGAGGCTGACGGCCAGGATGGCGTTGCCGCCCATGCTGCCCTTGTTGGGGGTGCCGTCGACGGCCATCATGGCGGCGTCAATGGCGGCCTGTTCGGTGGCGTCCATGCCGACCACGGCCGGCCCGAGGGCCTCGTTGACGTTCTGGACGGCCTTCAGGACGCCCTTGCCGAGGTAGCGGCTGCCGCCGTCACGCAGTTCGAGGGCCTCGTGGGTGCCGGTGCTGGCGCCCGAGGGGACGATCGCGCGGCCGGAAAACCCGCTGTCGAGGTGCACTTCGGCTTCCACGGTGGGGTTCCCGCGCGAGTCCAGCACTTCACGGGCCATCACTTTCTCAATCTTCATCGCTCTTTCCTCCGAGGTTGGGGTGCCCTCCCGCCGCCGGGCTGCCGTGGGGCGGGACCACCGGTCGAGTAGGTGTACTTCAGACACTATAAGCGGCTCAGGTCATGGAACGGTACACCCGGTCTAAGTCGAACGGACCACGCTAGAGACCGGCGCCCCGCAGGCCCGTGACCCCTGGGTGCCCACACGGCCGGTCCGTGCGGGCGCCCACAGGCCCCTCAGACGCGCAGCGTGACCATGACCGCCATGTACCCGCCCCCGCCCGCCGCGCGGAAGATGGCGGGGCTCGTGGAGCCGCTGAACAGCAGCTCGGCTTCCCCCTCGATGGGACCCAGGGCGTCCAGAACGTGCCGGGCGTTGAAGGCGAGGCTCATGGCGGGCTCGGTGCCGCCCTGCACCACGTCCAGGGTGTCCTGCGCGCGGCCGTAGTCGCCCTCGGCCGCCAGCCGCAGCTTGCCCTCGGACACCAGGAATTCCACGCGGTTGTTGGCGTTCTTGTCGGCCAGCACGGCCACGCGGTTCACGGCCTCCTTCAGGGCGGTGGCGGGCAGCGTGACCTGCAGCTTGATGTCCTTGGGAATCACGCGCTCGTAATCCGGGAAATCGCCGTCGAGCAGTTTCAGGTTCATGTGCACGCGGTCGGTCGTGACGCTCAGCATGCCGTCGCCGTACGTGAAGCGCGCCTCGCCGTCCTTGAGCACGCGGATCAGTTCATCGACGCTGCGGGCCGGGATGATCAGGTTGCGGCCGTCTCCACTGGCCGGGAAGTCACGGATGGCCACGCGGTACCCGTCCGAGGCAACCACGCGCGCGCCCTCGGGCCGGTGCTCGAGCTTGATGCCCCGGAACACGGCCTGGAAGGCCTCGTTGCTGGCGGCGTACCGCACGCTGGAAAAGGCGCGGGCCAGTTCCGTGGCGTCCAGGCTGACGTCGGCCTGCGCCGGGAAGCTCAGGGGCGGGTAGGCATCCAGGTCACCGGTCTGCAGTTTGAAGTCCGAGCCGCCGGCCCGCACGGCGAGTTCCGCGCCGCTGAGTTCCAGTTCGACCAGTTCGCCGCCCAGGTTGCGGACGATCTGCGCGAACAGGTGGGCGGGCACCACGAAGTTCTGCGGGTCCCGGACCTCGGCCGGAACGAAGCACGACAGGTCGATTTCGAGGTTGGTGCCGCTGAGGGTCAGGCCTGCCTCGGTGGCCTCGACTTTCAGGGCCGTGAGCAGGGGGTTGCTGCTGCGACTGGGAACCACGCGTTCGAGGAGACCGAGCCCCTCACTGAGGATTTTTTTGGTGACGTGTACGTTCATGGCTTGCCTCTCTGTCTGGGTCCTATCTTTTATCTGTTCTTATCTTAAAAAAAGATAGTAGTAGTAGTAATAGGGCCTGTGGAAACTGTGGAAAAGTGGTCTAGGGCTGCGCCCAGCGCGGCTTTGCCCTGTGGACAAAATTGTGGATAAGTGGCGGTTTCCTGTGGATAACCTGTGGACAAAAAGCCCGGTTATCCACAGGGGTGTGGATGGCCTGGGTTATCCACAATTTTATCCACAGAAAAAACGGGGTTATCCACAGGTTATCCACAGGGTTATCCACAGCTTGTGAAACTGCGCACACAGTTTTGGAACGGGATTTGGAACTTATTCTGCCCACAGGAAAAACCGGACACGGTATTATGCCTCATTCTCGTCGTCCGACAGGCCCTGCATCCGGCGCCGCAGCGTCTCGACAGCCGCCGTGATCTCGGGTTCGCGGCCCACCTGCTCCGTCACCTTGTTGATGGCGTGCATGACCGTCGAGTGGTCCCGCCCGAAGAACTGCCCGATCTCCGGCAGGGAATGGTCCGTCAGTTCACGGATCAGGTACTGCGCCACCTGACGGGGCAGCACGACCTCCCGCACCCGTCCGGAACCCCGGATCACGTCCGGGGACATGTTGTAGTGCGCCGCCACCTGCCTCAGCACGTCCATCATCTCGACCTTGACTTCCTGCGGCGTGAACACGTTGCTCAGCGCCTTGGCCGCCACCGCCCGGCTGAAGGGCACGTTGTTCAGGCTGCAGAACGCCACCACCCGCATCAGCGCGCCTTCCAGCTCACGGATGTTGGTCGTCACCTGCCGCGCGATCAGTTCCAGGACCTCCTGCGGAATGTCGATGCGGTTGTGCTCGGCGTTCATCTTCAGGATCGCCACGCGCGTCTCATACTCCGGCGACTGGATATCCGTGATCAGACCCCACTCGAAACGGCTGCGCAGCCGCCCCTCCAGCGTCTGGATGTCCTTCGGCGGTCGGTCGGAACTCAGGATGATCTGCTTGTGGTTCTCGTACAGCGCGTTGAAGGTATGGAAGAACTCCTCCTGCGTGCGCTCCTTGCCGGCCAGGAACTGAATATCGTCGACCAGCAGCAGGTCCACGCTGCGGTAGCGGTTGCGGAACTGCGTCATGCGGTCCTCGCGGATCGCGTTGATCAGGTCGTTCGTGAACGATTCGGTCGAGACGTACTCGATCCGTTTGCCCGGAAAGCGCTCGGTCATGTAATGCCCGACCGCGTGCATCAGGTGGGTCTTGCCCAGCCCGACGTCCCCGTAGATGAACAGCGGGTTGTACGCCTTGCCGGGCGACTCCGCGACCGCCAGCGCCGCCGCGTGCGCGAGGTTGTTGTTCGGCCCCACCACGAAGTTCTCGAAGGTGTACTTGGGGTTCAGGACCTTGCGGTTCTCGACCGGCGCGGGTGCCGGGGCGGCGCGTCCGGGCGGGGCGGGTGGGGGCGGCGGCGGGTCGCTGGGCAGCAGCAGCGCGTCCTGCGCGGCCGGCAGCACCTGGAAACTCACCTGCGGGTTCTGGGCGCCCAGACTGCGCAGCGCGTCCTCCAGCAACTCCAGGTAATGCTTGCGGAACCACTCCTGCGCGAACGAGTTCCGCACGCCCAGGACCAGCGACCCTTCCTGCACGCCCAGGTTCTTCACGGGGGCGAACCAGGTGTGGTATTCCACCTCTGAAATGTTCTTGCGGACGTACCCAAGCACGTCCGCCCAGATTTCCTGCGAGATAAGGCGCACCTCCCTTAAGGCACTCTTGAAGCGGGGGTCAGCATACCACCCGGGCCGGCTTCTCTCGGGATCACCCTGGAGAGAAGCGGGCCGGGACGCCGTCTCTACCCGGCCTGTTCTTCTCTCCACGCGGCCAGCGCCTGCGCCTCGCGGTCCGGGGTCAGGGCGTAGGTCAGGGCGGCCCCGGCACTCCAGGCGCGGGTGTCGCGGGCCGTCACGGCCGGGTCACGCAGGCTCAGGCCCGCCGCGAGTGCCCGGCTGTTGTCCACGTCCATCAGGCCCGCCTGCTCCGAGTGCTCCGGGAGAAACAGCGGCAGTTCCCGGAAGCCCAGGCCCAGGCGTTCCAGGGCCTCCGCCGGCACCCATACCGGCTGCCGGACGCCCAGCACGCCCGCGAAGGCCGCCCAGCTCAGGCGCGGCCCGGCCACATTGAATACGCCGCCCACATTCTGCTCGACCATGCGTACCGTGAACTCGGCGAGGTCCCGCGCGTCGATCACCTGCACGTGATCCTCGCCGCTGCCGGGCAGCAGGGTCTCCCCCCCCCCCCTGGCCCGGTCCGGCCAGTACGGGTAGCGGGCCGTGCGATCGAACGGCCCCGCCACGATCTGCGGCCGCAGGATGGTGGCGCGGTCCCCGAACGCTTCCTGCACGATCTGCTCGCAGGCCACCTTCAGCGGGCCGTAACTGGCGCCCGTCACCTCGGTCTGATCCTCGGGCGCGGGCGGCAGCAGCGGGTCGTCCTCCCGCACCGGGTGACGGCCTGGCTCGGCGTACACGCTGACCGTGCTGACGAACACGTAGCGGCCCACCCGGTCCCGCAGCCCCGCAGCACTCGCCCGCACGGCGGCCGGGGTGTACCCGCTGACATCCACGCAGGCGTCCCAGCGGCGGCCCGCCAGGGTGTCCAGGCCACCCGAATCGGCCCGGTCACCGCGCAGTCGCTCAACATTCTCTGGCAACTTGTCCGGGGACTGGCCGCGCGTCAGGATGCTCACGCGGTGCCCGCCCGCCAGGAACGCCAGCACGATGTGCCGGCCCACGAACTGCGTGCCGCCCAGAATCAGGATGTCCATGCGTCTATCCTGTCACGCATGAAAGTCAGGTTCACCGGCGGCCGGGTCCGCGCCCGCATCGACGATCTGGAACTCGCGGCCCTGACGCGCGGCGAGTCCCTCGAAACCCGCGTCGAGTGGCCCGGCGGAGGCTGGACCCTGACCCTCGACCCGTACGGAGACACGCTGAGCGGGAGTGCCGGGCACCTGCGCGTGGGCCTGCGTGCCCGCCTACCGGAGCTGCTGGACCCCGCGCAGGAAGGCGTGACCCTGAACGGCCCGCCGCGCGTGACTGTGGAAAAGGACTTCGGCCCGCAGCACGGCTGAGATGAACTCCGATTGAATGGGCTGCAAAGCCCGTTCAATCCGAGCGAAGCGAGTGGGAGAGCAACGGGTTCCGGACGTGAAGCTGACAAGCCGGCGATGTTCCGGGTTGTCGGCGAAACAGACGGAACTCGCCTGATCAGGTCAACGTCGGCTCCAGCGCCCCCCGACCTCCTCGACCAGTCCGGCGAGTTGCAGCATGACCAGCGCGGTCTGCACGTCTGCCAGCGGCAGGCGCGCGCGGGCCTGAAGGTCGTCCAGAGTGGTGGGCGCGTTGATGGCGGCCAGCACCTGCGCCTGCTCGGACGGGAGGTTTAGCGCGGGTTGCTGCGGCACGCTACCCCACCCGAACTCGGTCAGGATGTCGGCGGCCGATTCGGTCAGGACCGCGCCGTCGCGGATCAGGGCGTGCGGCCCGGCGGCGCGGGGGTCCCCGGCGCGGCCCGGCACGGCGAACACGGTGCGCCCGCATTCCAGCGCGTGCGTGGCGGTGATCAGCGACCCGCTCTTGCGTTCGCCCTCGACGACCAGCGTCCCGGCACTCAGGGCGGCGATCAGGCGGTTACGGGTCGGGAAGTGATGCTGCGCGGGACCGGTCCCCAGCGGGTACTCGCTGATCAGCGTGAGCCGTTCGGCCAGTCGCTCGTTCTCGCGGGGGTAGATGACGTTCACGGCGCTGCCCAGCACGCCCACGCTGAGGCCCCCCGCCTCGACCGCCGCGCCGTGCGCCGCCGTGTCCACGCCGCGCGCCAGTCCACTGACCACGACCACGCCGGCGCGGGCCAGGTCCGCCGCGACCGTGCGGGTCAGCGAGACCGCGTGAGGACTGGCGGCGCGCGTGCCCACGATCCCGACGGCGCGCGGCACGACCGGCAGGTCCGGCAGGTCGCCCAGCACCCACAGGACCGCCGGGGCGTCCTCCAGCGCGTCCAGGGCGGGCGGGTAACCGTCCAGTCCGCGCCCGAGCAGGGTCACGCCCAGCCGGGCGGCCTCGGCCAGTTCCGCCCCTGCCTGTTCAGCGGCCTTCGGGGTGCCGATGGCGGCCAGACTGCGGATGTCCAGGCCCGGCACGCCGCGCAGTTCGCTGCGGGGAGCACGCAGCGCCGCGTGCGCCGACCCGAAGTGGGCGCGCAGGCTCTCGGTGCGGCGTGGGCCCAGTCCCGGCGTGAAGCGCAGGGTCAGCAGCGCCAGCAGTTCCTCCGGCGCGGACGGAACGTGCAGGTCGGCGAACAGGGGGCGACTGGTCACCCGGTCAGAATACGGTCCGGCCCGGACCGGGCGCAGCGGCAGGCACGGTCCGCCCGGTGGGGGTGCCGCTGCGCCCGGTGGGCTCTCAGGCGCGGGCGGGCAGGGGCGGTTCGTTCAGCAGGTCCGCCTCGTCCATGTCGTTGGGGTCGTCGGGGTCGTCGCTGTCGTCGCCGAGGGCTGCGCCGGGAAGCGCCAGCGTGAACAGCGCCCCGCCCTGCGGGTGGTTCTGGCCGGTCAGGGTGCCGCCGTGCATCAGCGCGATCTGCCGTGACACGCTCAGGCCCAGGCCGCTGCTGCCTGCCCCGCTCACGAACGGCTGGAAGATCCGCTCGCCCAGTTCCGGCGGCAGGCCCGGCCCGCTGTCGCGCACCGTGAAGGTCAGCCACTCGGGCGTCTCGGTCAGGGTGACGGTCACGGTCCCGTCCGTTCCGGCGGCGCGGCGGGCGTTGGCGGTCAGGTTCCGCAGCGCCTGCGTCAGCCGGTCCGGGTCGCACAGGATGCCGCCGGTCCAGTCGCCCTCGAAGGTCGTGCCGGGCACCAGCCGGTCCACGCGGCCCCGCAGCGTCCGGGCCGGGATGTAATGCCACGCGAGTTTCATCTCCAGTTCCCCGCGCGCCAGCTGCATCAGGTCCTGCGTGGTGAAGGTCAGTTCGTCCGCGACCAGCGAGGCCCGCTGCACCTCCGGGTCGTTCGTGCGTTCCTCGGCGCGTTGCAGGCTGGCCTTCAGGACGGTCAGCGGCGCGCCCAGCTCATGCACGATCTGCCCCAGCAGTTGCTTTTCACGCGCCTGCCCGTCCTCGATGCGGACCAGCAGGCGGTTGATGGCGGTCAGCAGGCGGTGAACCTCGTCCTCCTGCGCCGGCAGCGGCAGCGTGGCCAGACTGCGGGTCGGGTCGATGCGGTCCGCGAGGTTCGCGGCGTGCTCCAGGCCGCTCAGGGCGCGGCGGCCCACCCACCAGCCGGTCAGCAGCAGCAGCAGCGGCGCCACGATCAGCGCCAGCAGCAGCGCGCTCAGGGCACTCTGCCTCGCGGCGATCAGGTCCACCTCCGGCAGGCCCACCCACAGCGTCCCGAAATCCCCGACCGGGCGCTGCACGGCCCGCACGCTGGTGTCCTGCACGGTCACCTGCCCCTGCGTGCCGAAGGGGAACGGCGCGTCGTTGAATTCCCGCAGGATCGGACTGGTCGCGTACACCACGCCCTCCGCGTCGATCAGCATGGTGTACGCGCTGGCACTGCCGGCCGTGCGGCCCAGCCCGCGCTGCACGCCCGTGAACGCCTCGGCCAGCGTGTCCGCCCGTTCATTCAGGCGGTCCGTGAACTGCTGGTCCATGCGCGACAGCAGCAGCGTCACCACGCCCAAGCTGGTCAGCAGGATCAGCACCAGCGCCAGCAGGCTGTACGTCAGGGCCAGCCGGAACCGCAGCGAGTGCCGCCACGCCACCCGCGCCGACACCAGCCCCCCGCCGGGCAGCATCAGTGCGGCGGGGCGCGGCGGGCTCATCAGGCCTGCAGCACGTACCCGACGTTGCGGATCGTGCGGATTCTCAGGTCACTGCCCGCATGTTCCAGTTTCTTGCGCAGCTGCGAGATCCGCACCTCGACCGAGTTGCTGTTCGGCGTCTCCCACCCGTACAGGTGAGACTCGATGTCCGCGCGCGAGAACACCCGCTCGGGCGTGCGCATCATCAGTTCCAGGATGCGGGCCTCGTGCTCGGTCAGGTTGGTGTGCTTGTCGTCCACGGTCAGCAGCAGGCTGCTGGTGGACAGGCTGGTGTTGCCCAGGTTCACGCCGGACCCGGCCGCCGTGCGCCGCAGCAGCGCCGTGATGCGCGCGTCGAGTTCCGGCATGGCGAACGGTTTGGTCAGGTAGTCGTCCGCGCCGGCATTCAGGCCCGCCACACGCTCCTGCACGCCGCTGCGCGCCGACAGCACCAGGACCGGCGTGCTGGAGTACTGCCGCAGCGCCTGCACGAGGTCCAGGCCGTCGCCGTCCGGCAGGTTCAGGTCCAGCAGGATCAGCTGGGCGGTGTGCGTACCCAGCCACGCCTGCGCGTCCCTGAGGGTGGCGGCGTGATGCACCTGGTACTCGCCGGACAGGTACTCCTTGAGCAGCGGCCCGAGGTGCGGATCGTCTTCGACAACAAGAATCTGGGCCAGCATGACGTTCTCCTTGTGGGGCGGTCGGGGGGACCGCCGGGAAATGGAAGTTCCGGGTCCGATCCTAGCGCGCCGCCCGCGTCGCTTCTTTTACTTCTTGTTTGCGGGGGCGTTCGCGGGCGCGGACCTCAGGCCGGGCAGGGTCACGGGGCTACCGGGCACCTGTAGCGTCACCGTGAGCTTGAAGGCCGTCAGGAAGCGCGCGATGCCCTGCGGGCCGTTGTCAGCCTGCAGGTCCAGCTGGCCGCCACGTAACACGCCGCTGTAGCGGCTCTTCAGGCCCGGAAAGGTGTTCCTGGCGCGTTCCTCGTCGCTGGGCGCGAACAGCACCACGACCGGACCGTTGTAATCCCCGACCAACCGCACCCGCAGCTGAGTGCCGCTGCTCTCGCCGTCGCCCAGTTTGGTCTGCAGTTCACTGTCCCACACGCTGAGTTTCAGGGCGTGTGCGGGCGTGGACAGCAGCAGGGCGGACAGCAGCAGGGCAGGGAACTTGGGCATGATGGTCGGGGGATCTCCTGGGGTCGGGTCAGGCCACTGGGGCCAGCGGGGAACGGGGGGCGGCAGGCCGGACGGGATTCCCGACCTGTGATTGCCCAGCCTACCGCCTGGACCTGACGCGCCGCTGAAGTCCCGGCCCCAATTGCCCACCGAGCCTGAAGGAACCCACGGAGCCGGAAGGAAAGGGCCGCGCCAACCCCCACGCAGCAGGGCAGGCCGGACACCGACGGTCCGGCCTCTCCCCTGTCGGTCGTTCTGGGTCGTCTTTACAGGGCTTCGAGCATCAGGCGGTCCGGGTTCTCCAGCAGGCGGATCACTTCCTTGCAGAAGCGGGCGGCCTCGGCGCCGTCCACGAGGCGGTGATCGAACGACAGGCTCAGGTACATCATGTGCGCCACGACGATGTTGTCGTACTCGTCCACGATGGGCCGCTTCACGATGGAGTGAATGCCCAGGATCGCGGCGTCCGGCACGTTGATGATCGGGAACGAGAACAGCGCCCCGATGGACCCGATGTTCGTGACGCTGAAGGTGCTGCCCGCCAGTTCGTCCGCCTGGAGTTTGCCGGCCTGCGCGCGCCCGGCGACGTCCGTGACCTCGCGGGCCAGATCGAACAGGCTCTTGTGGTTCACGTCCCGGATGACCGGCACGGTCAGGCCGGCGTCCGTGGCGACCGCCATGCCGAGGTTGTAGTAGCGCTTCTGCACGATCTCCTGCGTGGCCTCGTCGAAGGACGTGTTCAGGCTCGGGTACTTGCGCAGCGCCGCCGCGACCGCCCGGAAGATGAACGGCAGGTACGACAGTTTCACCCCGGCGGCCGCCGCGTCGTCCTTCACGCGCGCGCGGAACTCCACCAGTTTGCTGAGGTTCACCTCGTCCACCGTCAGGGTCCGCACGGTGTACAGGTGGCTGGCCTGCATCTGGTTGCTGATGGCGCGGCGCATCCCCCGCAGCGGCACACGGTCTTCCAGGTGCTCGTACCCCTTCGGCGTGCGGTACTGCACGGGCGCGACCGGCATTCCACCGGCGCCCTTCGCGGCGGGCGCTGTCGGTGCAGGGGCAGAGGCCGCTGGCGCCGCGGCGGGTGCGGCGCTGGCCGGAGCGGAGACCGCGGGCGCGCTGGCGGCCGCCCCTGCGCCCTGGTGATGCGCCAGCACGTCCCCGACACGGATCCGGCCGTTCGGGCCGCTGCCGCGCACGTCGGCCAGGGTCACGTTCAGTTCGCGCGCCAGCTGCCGCGCGGCGGGCACGGCCAGCACCCGGCCGTCCGCGCGGGCCGGCTGGGCCGGCGTGGCCTGGGCTGCCGGCGCGCCCCGCACGCCGAGGCCCTGCACCTGCACCCGCTCGTCGGACGCGAAGGCCTTGAACAGGCTGCTGGCATCGTCGTCGGTCTTGCCGGCCAGGTGCCCGGCCTCCACGATGCTGCCGCCCCGGTCCTCGGGCGCCGGCGCGATCTGCTCGCGTTCCTCCTGCGCCTGAATGGAGGGCGCCTGAGTTGCGGTTGCCTGCGGGGCGGGCGCCGGGGCGGAGGCTTCGGGAGTGGCCCCGCCGGTCTCGTCAATCAGGGCGATGGCGGCGTGAACGGCGACCACGTCGCCCTCGCCGGCCAGTCGCCGGTGCAGCACGCCCGCGACGGGGCTGGGCAGTTCGACCGTGACCTTGTCGGTCATGACCTCGCACAGCGGCTGTTCCAGCGCGATGGTGTCACCCTCGGACACCAGCCACTTGAGGATCTCGCCCTCGACGACACTTTCAGCGAGTTCGGGCAGCAGGACTTCTTTCATGGGGAACCTCGGGAGGGCTCAGCGCAGCACGAACGTGCGCAGCAGCCCGTAGATGATGAGCAGGAGGGCCAGTCCCTGAATCCAGCGTTCCCCGCGCGCGTACACCCAGGCGCTGACGCCCAGCAGGGCGAACATGCCGCCGATCGCGGCGCTCTGCCACGGTTCGGCCAGCCGGCCCGCCAGGGCGTACAGCGCGAAGCCGATCACCAGGCCGATGGTGCCCAGCAGGGGACGAAGCAGGTCGGGTTTCATGGGGTTCAGGGTACGGCGTTCAGGGGGCGGTCAGTAGTTCAGCGCGCGGACGCAGGCGGCCACGATGCGGTTCGGGCCGGGCAGGTACACCTTGTCCTGCACGTACGGGTACGGCGTGTCGAAGCCCGCCACCTGTCCGACCGGGGCGGTCAGGGAATCGAAGACCTGCTCCTGGATGACGTACGCGACCTCGCCCATGAAGTTGCTGATGCGCGGCGCCTCGCTGACGAGCACGGCGCGGCCGGTCTTCTCGACGCTGCTCAGGACGCGGTCCTTGTCCCAGGGCACCAGCGAGCGCAGGTCGATGACCTCCACGCTGACACCCTCGGCGGCCAGGGCGTCGGCGGCCCTCTCCAGGTCCGGCATGACGCCCCCGTACCCGATCAGGGACAGGTCCGTGCCCTCGCGGCGCACGGCGGCCTCGCCGAACTTCACGACGTAGTCGTGGGCGGGCACCTCGCCCTTGGCGGCGCGGTACAGGCGTTTGGGTTCGAAGAAGATCACGGGGTCCTCGCCGCGCACGGCGCTGCGCAGCAGGCCCTTGGCGTCGTAGGGCGTGCTGGGCATCACGACCTTCAGGCCCGGCGTGTGCGTGTAGTAACTCTCGGGGCTCTGGCTGTGGTGGTGCCCGCCCTTCACGCCGCCGCCCGACGGCGTGCGGATGACCATGGGGGCCGTGAACTGCCCGCCCGACCGGTAACGGATCTTGGCGGCCTGCGAGATGATCTGGTCGAAGCCGGGCCCCATGTAGTCCGCGAACTGAATTTCTGCGATGGGGCGCAGGCCGCGCACGGCCATGCCCACGGCGGCGCCCACGATGCTGGCCTCGCTCAGGGGCGTGTCGAACACGCGGCGCGGCCCGAAGCGTTCCTGCAGGCCGGCGGTCGCCATGAACACGCCGCCGCGCGCGCCGACGTCCTCGCCGAACAGCACGACGCGGCTGTCGCGTTCCATCTCCTCGGCGATGGTCTCGGTCACGGCCTGAATCAGGTTGATGGTGCGCGCGCCGCTGTCGGCGTCGGTCCCCTGGGTGGGGGTGCGTTCCTGCGTGGCGGTCATGCCCGTCCTCCCTGACCGTTCTGGCCGGTCTGCTCGGCGCGCAGGAAGGCTTCCTGGTCGCGCAGGTGGCCCGGCAGGTCGGCGTACACGTCCTCGAACATGATCCGCCAGTCGGGTTGACCGGTCGCCTCGGCTTTCAGGACCTGCTCGTCGACCTCGCGGTGCGTCTGGGCGATCAGTGCGGCGCGTTCCTCGGCGCTGACCGGGTGGCCCAGATGCTCCAGCAGTTTCTCGACGCGGGTGATCGGGTCGCGGCCCAGCCACTCCTCGACCTCCTCGCGGGTGCGGTAGTGCTTCTCGGCGTCCGCGTCGGCGTTGCTGTGAGAGCCCACACGGTAGGTCAGGCACTCGACGAGCGCGGGACCGTGCCCGGCGCGGATCTGGTCGGCCACGTAGGCGCAGACCTCCATGACGGCCACGATGTCGTTGCCGTCCACGTAGTAACCGGGCATGCCGTAGGCCTTCGCCTTGATGTGGATGGTCTCGCTGGCCGTCTGCTCGCGGATGGAGGTGCTGATCGCCCACTGGTTGTTCTCGCAGACGAACATCGCGGGGGCCTTCGCGGCGCCGGCCATGTTCAGTCCGGCGTGCCAGTCGCCCTCGCTGGTCGCGCCGTCCCCGAAAGTGCAGACCGTGAGTTCGTCCACGCCCAGGTACTTCTGCGCCATGGCGTTCCCGGCGGCGGGCGGCACCTGCGAGGCGATGCTGGAACTGATGCTCACGAAGTTCTGCGCCTGCGCCGCGAAGTGGTGCGGCATCTGGCGGCCGCGCGAGGAGTCGCTGTTCGTGCCGAGGCACTGGCTGAGCAGTTCGGCCATCGGGACGCCCATGGCGAGGCCCAGGGTGTGGTCGCGGTAGTACGGCCAGACCCAGTCGTGGCCCACGCGGATCGAGCGGGCCAGGCCCACCTGGGTGGCTTCCATGCCGCTGGACTGCGCGTAGAAGGTGGTGCGCCCCTGGCGGAGCAGCGTGATGAGTTTGCGGTCGAACTCGCGGGCGCGCAGCATCAGGGCGTGCAGTTCGCGCAGCAGCTCGGGCGTGAACCGCGCGGGCAGCGGCTGGACCGGCGTGCCGTCCTCCGCCACGAAGCGGATGGGTTCAGGGGTGAAGGGCTGAATCATGGGCTGGGGCCTCCTGACAGGGAGCGGGAAGCGCGGCGCGGTGGCCGGCTCCTCCCCTGATAGATCTGTCTAGCAAACGCTCGTTAGGCATTTTAGACGGTTTGCCCCCCGCGCGGGAAACCCGGCTGGCCTGCGGCAGCCCCGCGGCCCGGCCCGGCCCCCTCCAGCCGCCTCCCGGAAGGCCGGAAGCCCGCATTCTGTCCACTCAGGCCGGACGGAAAGGCGAGCGGGTCAGCCGCCCTAGCCCGGCTGGCCCGCTCCTCTGCTCTCGGGCTTCAGTGTGCGAAGAACACCAGTCCGTCGGGCACACCCGCCGGAACGGGCCTCCCCTCCCCTGCCGGGGCCAGCCCCCCGGCCAGCGCCCGCGCCTCGCGCAGGTACGCCCCGAACGGCACCGGCCCCGCCTGCCGCTTGGGGCGGTCCTCGCCGAACAGGTTCATGGGCGCGCGGTCCGCCGGGTGAGTCCAGGCGCCGCTGGCCCAGTCGAAGTTGTACAGCGCCACGAACCGCTCGCCGTACTCGGCCACGAACTCCATGGCGTCCAGCAGGAACTCCACCTCCTCGTCGGTCGCCCACGGCGCGAGGTTCAGGCGGGTCCAGCCGGGCTTCACGCCGTCCAGGTGATTCACGGCGCACTGCATGAACTGCTCGCTGCGCCGGTCGTCGATCTCCAGCAGCGCGTGCCCGTACGGCCCGGCGCAGGCGCAGCCGCCGCGCGCCTGGATGCCGAACAGGTCGTTCAGCAGCCGCACGACCAGCCGGGGGTGCAGCTGCGTGCCCGCAGACGTGAAGGTCAGGAACGACAGGAACGCCAGCCGGGGCGCGTCCAGGTTGCCCAGCAGCCGCAGGCGCGGGTTCGGGCGCAGCCTGTCCAGGGCGCGGGCGTACAGTTCGTGCTCACGGGCGGTCAGTGCCTCGGTGCCCAGCTCTTCCTTGACCCGGAACGCCAGCGCCGTGCGCAGCTTGCCCAGGATGGCAGGCGTGCCGGCGTCCTCGCGGGCCTCGATGTCCTCGACGTACAGCTGCGCCGTCCGGTTCACGAAACGCACCGTTCCGCCGCCCGGCGTGCTGGGAACGCTCAGGCGGTACAGCTCCTGCCGGAAGCACAGCAGGCCCGGCGTGCCCGGCCCACCCGCGAACTTGTGCGGACTGAGGAACACTGCGTCGTACCCGTCGGGGCGGCCGGGTTTCATGTCGATCTTCACGTACGGCCCGCTGGCCGCGAAATCGAAGAACGCGAACGCCCCGTGTGCGTGCAGCAGCCGCGCCACCGACCGGGTGTCGGTCAGCAGGCCCGTCACGTTGCTGGCCGCGCTGAACGACCCGATCTTCGGCCGTCCGGCGTAGCGGGGGTCCTTCAGCGCGCCGACCAGGGCGTCCAGGTCCAGGTTGCCGCGTTCGCACAGCGGAATCTCGACGACCTCGGCCAGTGTCTCGCGCCAGCTGATCTCGTTGCTGTGATGCTCGTACGGCCCGACGAACACCACGGGCCGCTGCGAGTCCGGCAGGGCGTCCAGCACGGTCTGACGGTGCGGGCCGCCCACGACCAGCCCCAGGATGTCCTGCATGCGGCGCACGGCGGCCGTACTGCCGGACCCGCAGAACACCAGCTTGCAGGTGCTGTCCGCGCCCAGCTGCTCCTTGACGTACCCGGCCGCCTGATGGGTCAGGTGCGTCAGGTGCGCGCCCGTGGCGCTGTCCTCGGTGTGGGTGTTCGCGTACAGCGGCAGGGCCAGCGTCTCCAGGCGGCGCTCGACCGAGTGCAGCGCCCGGCCTGACGCGACGTAATCGGCGTACGTCACGCGCCGCTCCCCGAAGGGCGTGTCGATCAGGACGTCGGTACCGATCAGGTCAGCGCGCAGCGCAGCAAAATCCATGCCCCATCTTAAGGGGCCTTCACGGCGCTCATGGTGGCCACACACCCCCGCCGGGCCGGGCCGCGTTCGGGAATGCGGGTCACCCTGCCCAAGCCGGCCGCCCGGTACACTGACCAGTTGAGATGAGTGGCTGGAATGTGATTGTGATCGGTGGTGGACACGCGGGCCTGGAAGCGGCGTGGGCCGCCGCGAAGTTCTCCCGCGTGGCCCTGCTGATCGGCAACCCCGCCACGGTGGGTCGCATGCCGTGCAACCCGGCGGTGGGCGGCCCCGGCAAGAGCCAGCTGGTGTTCGAGTTGCAGGCCATGGGCGGCCTGATGGGCCGGCTGGCCGACGAGACTGCCATCCACACCCGCGTGCTGAACGCCAGCAAGGGCCCGGCCGTGCAGTCCCTGCGCGTGCAGAACGAACGCGACGCCTACGCCGAGCGGGCGCAGGACGTGATCTTCGGGCACCCGAACATCGACATCCTGCGCGGCGAGGCGGCCGACCTGGAAAGCGACGGGCAGGGCGGCTGGCTGGTCGTCACCACCGACGGGCGCCGGCTGGCGGCGCGCAGCGTGGTCGTGGCGGCCGGGACCTTCATGCGCGGCGTGACGTGGTACGGGCGGCAGTCGCGCGCCGAGGGCCGTCAGGGCGAGCCGCCCTCGCGCTTCCTGTCCGCGCCGCTGGCCCGCGCCGGGCACGTCCTGAAACGCTTCAAGACCGGCACGCCGCCCCGCGTGCGTGCCGACGCCGTGAACTTCGCCGAGCTGCTGGAAATCCCCGCCGACCCCAACCCGCGCGGTTTCACCGGCACGCCCGGCCCGCGCGCCGCCGAGTCCCCCACCTGGCAGACGCACACCACCCCGGAAACGCACCGCCTGATCCACGAGAACATCCACGAGTCGCCCATGTACGCCGGGGACATCGAGGGCCTGGGGCCGCGTTACTGCCCCAGCATCGAGGACAAGGTCGTGCGTTTCGCCCACCACGACCGGCACCTGCTGTTCGTGGAGCCGGACGGCGTGCAGACCAGCGAGGTGTACCTGCAGGGCTTCAGCTCGTCGCTGCCGCCGCACCTGCAGGACGCCCTGGTACGCACGCTGCCGGGCTTCGAGCGGGCCGTGATCCAGCGCTACGCCTACGCGGTCGAGTACGACGTGGTGGACTCCCTGGAACTCACCCTGAACCTGGAATCGAAGCGGATGCCGGGCGTGTTCACGGCCGGGCAGATCAACGGCACCAGCGGCTACGAGGAGGCGGCCGCGCAGGGACTGATCGCCGGGACCGCCGCCGCCCGCCGCGCCGGGGGAGAGGCCGAACAGTTCATCGGGCGTGAGACCGGGTACATCGGGGTGCTACTGGACGAACTGGTGTTCAAGGGTAGCAACGAGCCGTACCGCATGATGACCAGCCGCGTGGAGCACCGCCTGCTGGTCCGGCAGGACAACGCCGACGAGCGCATGACGCCCATCGGGCACGCCCTGGGACTGGTGGACGCCGCCGAGGTCGCGCGGGTCGAGGCGAAGTACGCGCGCGTGCAGGCCGGCATCGACGCGCTGGCGGCGCAGCGGGTGCAGGGGCAGACTGGCGACGCGTGGTTGCGCCGCCCGGAGTTCTCGCTGCCGGACGTGGAGGCGCTGGGTGTGACCCTGCCGGAGCTCTCGGTGGCCGAGCGTGAGGCAGTCGAGATCCGCGTGAAGTACGCCGGCTACATCCGCCGCGCCGAGATTCAGCTGCGGGCCGAGGACCGTTCGCGCGACCTGAGCCTGGGCGGTGTGGACTTCGCATCCATCGGGGCGCTGTCGAACGAGGCCCGCGAGAAGCTGGTGCGCCTGCAACCGCAGACGGTCGAGCAGGCCAGCCGCATCTCCGGGGTGCGCCACGCCGACATCAGCGCGCTGCTGGTGCATCTGAAGGGGCGGAGCGTTTCACGGGAAACCTGACGGTGAAACACACCTCTGCCTGAAGAGGAGGACCGTGGGCCGCACCGGTGAGTGCGCCCCGCCGCCTGTGCCCCGGCTTGACGGCCCGGACGTTTCACGGGAAACTTGACGGTGAAACACGGGGCGCCCGGTCCACAGCAGGGTGCCCCGCCGGAGGTCGCCATCACAGACACGTCACCCCCCACCCCACCCGCGGCGGACCGCCCGCTCAGCGACTTTCACCGTGGCCTGCTGCTGGGCATCCTGATCGGCGAGGGATCGTTCGGCGGGGACGGCCGCCAGCCCCAGATCACGCTGCGGATGCACACCCGCCACCAGCGCCTGTTCGAGCGGCTGCTGGAACTCGTGCCCGGCTCGAAACTGTACGGGCCGTACGACCATGGCGGCAGGCGGTATTTTCAGTGGATGGCACGCGGGCAGGTGCTGCGCGACACGCTGCTGCCCATGCTGGACGCCCTGCCGCTGGAGGACACCGATGAATACGTATACGAGAGGTACCAGGAAATGAAACTCAGGTACAAACTGTGACCCCCGAAGGCGAGGCGCTGCTGCGCCAGGGTGCGGCCGAACTGGGCCTGAACGTGGACGCGCGGGTGCCGGCCTTCGCCGCGCTGCTCGACCTGCTCGTCGAGGCGAACAGCCGCGTGAACCTGACCGCCCTGAAGACCGAGTCGGACATCGTCCTGAAGCACTTCGTGGATTCCCTCAGCTGCCTGCGCGGCGGACACCTGGACGGCGAGGGCCTGCGCGTGCTGGACATCGGCACCGGCGCCGGCTTCCCGAGCCTGCCGCTGGCGATCATGAACCCGCAGACGGACTTCACGCCGCTGGACTCCATCCGCAAGAAGATCGACTTCGTGCGGGCCGCCGCCGCCTCCCTGAACCTGACCAACGTCAGCCCCCAGGTGGGCCGCGCCGAAACGCTGGGCCGCGACGCCGACCACCGCGAGGGCTACGACCGCGTGGTGTGCCGCGCCGTGGCGGCCCTGCCCATCCTGGCCGAACTGGGCCTGCCGCTGCTGAAGACCGGCGGGCGACTCGTCGCGCAGAAGGGCCCCATCAGCGAGGACGAACTGCGTGCCGGCCGCCGCGCCGCCGGAGAGGTGGGCGGGCGCGTGACCGTCGTGGACGCCTTCACGCTGCCCGTCCTGGGCGACGCCCGCACCCTGGTCGTCATCGAGAAGACCGGCCCCACGCCCGCGAAGTACCCCAGGCGTGAAGGCGTGCCCAACCAGCAACCGCTATTCTGGACGGCACGGTGACACGCATGAGACTTCCAGGCAACCCTACCCACGCGGGGCGACCCGCCCCCACCCAGGCGGCCGCATGAAGGTCCTCGGCGTGGTCAACCAGAAGGGCGGGGTCGGCAAGACCACCACCGCCGTGAACCTCGCCGCGTACCTCGCCGCCGGGGGCAAGCGCGTGCTGCTGCTCGACATGGACCCGCAGGGCAACGCCACCAGCGGCCTGGGCCTGCGCGGCGCTGCCCAGGGCCTGTACGAGGCGCTGGGCGAACCGGCCCGCGCGGCAGAATTCACGCTGGACACCGCACAGGCGGGCCTGCGGGTCCTGCCCGCCACGCCCGACCTCGCCGGGGCCGGAGTGGAACTCGCCGAGGACCCGGACGCCCTGGCCCGCCTGCTCGCCAGCGTCAGCGGCTACGACGTGGTCCTGATCGACGCGCCGCCCAGCCTGGGGCCGCTGACCGTGAACGTCCTGGCCGCCTCGGACGCGCTGCTGATCCCGTTGCAGGCCGAGTACTACGCCCTGGAGGGACTGGCTGGCATGATGGAAACCGTCGAGCGCGTGCAGGGCGGCCTGAACCCGCGCCTGAAGGTGCTGGGCGTCGTGCTGACCATGTTCGACGGCCGCACGAACCTCTCGCAGGAAGTCGAGAGCATGGTCCGGCAGCACTTCGGGGAACTGGTGTTCTGGTCGGTCGTCCCGCGCAACGTGCGCCTCTCGGAGGCGCCCAGCTACGCCAAACCCATCAACGCCTTCGCGCCGCTGTCCGCCGGGGCCGCCGCGTACAAACGACTGAGCGAGGAGGTGATGCAGCGTGTCGAAAAAATCTAGCCTGGGACGCGGCCTGGACGCCCTGCTGGCCCGCCCCGCCGAACCGCAACCCGAGGCGGGCGGCCCGCAGGTGCAGACCCTGAAGATCACCCAGATCGTGCAGGCCGCCTACCAGCCCCGTCAGGTGTTCGCGCCCGAGGCGCTGGCGGAACTCGCGCAGAGCATCCGCGACAAGGGCGTGCTGCAACCCCTGCTGGTCCGCCCGCGCGCCGAACACTTCGAGATCGTCGCCGGGGAACGCCGCTGGCGCGCCAGTCAGCTGGCCGGCCTGACCGAGGTTCCTGTCATCATCCGCGACCTCGGGGACCGAGAGGCGCTGGAGATCGCCATCGTCGAGAACCTCCAGCGCGAGGACCTCGGCCCGCTGGAAGAGGCCCGCGCGTACCAGACCCTGATGGAACAGGGCCTGAACCAGGAGGGCGTGGCGCAGGCGGTCGGCAAGAGCCGCAGCGCCGTGTCGAACGCCCTGCGCCTGCTGACCCTGCCCGACGCCGCCCTGCGCGCCCTGGACGCCGGGCAGATCAGCGCCGGGCACGCCCGCGCGATCCTCTCGCAACCCGACACGGACCGCGCCTGGGCGCTCGAGCAGATCACCAGCCGCAACCTGAGCGTCCGGGACGCCGAGGCCCTGAAACGCGAACGCCGCGCCGACGCGCCCGTCAAGGTGAATCCGCCGCGCGCCTACCGGCAGCTGGAACTGGACCTGAGCCGCCGCACCGGCACCCGCGTGCGCATCACGGGTGAGGACCGGGGGCGCGTGGAACTGAACTTCGGGTCCCGCGAGGAACTCGACCGCCTGCTGAACCTCCTCGGATACGCCGCCGAGGAATAGGCACGGGGATGAACGGGGAAGGGGCCGCGTCATGCTTGCGCGGCCCCTTCCCGTTGCGGCTGCTCACAGCGGTTTCCAGTTCCATTAAAGGGCCAACAGCACGCCCTTCAATTCCACTTCCAACCGCTGTTGTGGACGGCTTCTCGCTTCGCTCGTTTCAGGGGTGCTGAGGGAACCCCTCAACACCCCTGAAAACCGCTGTCAGCGGCCCACGAGGAAGATGTTCGGCCAGGGGCGGTACGTGCTCTTCAGGGTGTCCTGCTTGAACACCTTGCCGCCGCGCACGAAGGACCGCGTGACCTCGATCACGGCGCCCGGCGCGGCCCAGTCCACCTGACGGCGCTGCCCGGCCGGGACGCTGGCGTCCGGAATCAGGCGGTCGCGGGGTGGGGGGGTGGTGCTCAGGGTCTTCGGCGCGCCGATCTGCACCATGAAGTCACGCGCCTTGCCGAACACGTGGACGGTCAGGCGCGATTCCTGGTCGTTCCAGTCGGTCTGGAACCACAGCGCGCCGCCCGTGTCGTTCGTGAAGCGCAGGTCCAGGCTGGGCTGGTAGATGCTGGCGTCCAGTCCCTGCGGATCGTAGTAGCGCACCTGATACGAGTGGTTGCGGCGTTCCAGGATGGGCAGGCCCGCGCCGTACAGCGCGCGGAACACCGTGGTACTGACCTGACAGATGCCGCCGCCCACGCCGTCGGCGGTGCGTTCCCCCGAGATGACCAGCCCGGTTACGAAACCCGCGCCGGTGGTGATCGGGCCGACCATCTGATTGAACGAGACGGTCCGGCCCTCCACCAGCCGGTCCTGGAAGGGCCGCGACCCGACGTGGATGTTCGTCACGCGCGCCGGGCTGCTGCCGTAGTAGTTCGTCTCGCCGGTCCCCAGGTGCGCGGTGACACCACGCGACAAGAAGAAGCTCAGGGTGCGTTTAGGTGCGGTCTGCGCGCCCAGCACCACGTTCACCTTCACGCCGCGCGGGTCCTTCAGGGCGGCCAGCAGGTTCGCGCGGGTCCGGTCCATGTTCACGGACAGGCCGTTGCGCTGCACGACCGCCCAGCCGCTCCACAGTTCCTCGAAACGGGCGTCCTGCGGGGTGGTGGGCAGTTCCCGCACGAAGCGTTGCAGGTCCGCTTCCAGGCTTTCGGTGATCACGCCGCGCTGCCGCAGCAGCTCCACGCGCTTGCCCGGAATGGTCAGGGTCCGCGTGAACGGCACGGTCGTCTTCTTGCCGTTCACCAGCGCCGGCCACTGCGCCTCGACATTGATCAGCAGCGGGGCCGTGATCTTCGCCGGGGCGGGCGTGATGACCGGGGTGGGCACCGCCGGGGCCGGGACCGGGGTGGGGGAGGGCGCAGGCGTGGGGTCCGGCGCTGGGGTCACAGGCGCTGGGGTCACCGGCGCAGGCGTCGGCTCTGGCGCCGGAGTGACGGGCGCGGGCGTGACAGGAGCCGGCATGACAGGCGCTGGTGTGACGGGGTCCGGGTTCACGGGAGCGGGGCCGGGCGGCAGGGCCGGAATGCCCGGCGCCGTCTGGGCAGGCGGCGCCGGGACGGTCGGCTGGGTGGCCCCCGTCTGCGCCACGCCTCCCGTTCCGCCCAGCAGGAGTGCGCTCAGGAACCATATGCGGCGGGACCGGATCATGCCCGGCAGTATTTCACGGGCCGCGCGCCCCGCCATGAGGGACCGTTCAGCCGGGCTGGAGGTCGCGCTGCCCGGCCAGCTGCCGCTCGATCTCGGCGATGGCGGCCACGGCGTGGTGACGGCCGTTCTCGATGAACACCTGATTGGTCTTTCCGGCGAAGCCCGCGCTGCCCACCACGAACAGGCCCGGCACGCTGCTCTGGTAGTGGTCGTCGAGGACCAGGCACTCGTCCGGCTGCGCCGCGAGGTTCAGGTCCGACAGGAACGACAGGTCCGGGCGGTACCCGGTCAGCGCGAACGTGAAGTGCGTGGGCAGCGCGAACAGCTGACCGTCCGGGCCGCGCACCTGCACGTGATCCCCGGCGATCTGCACGACCTGCGAGTTGAAGTGCGCGGTGATGCTGCCCTCCCGGATGCGGTTTTCCAGGTCCGGGCGCACCCAGTACTTGATGGTGCTCTTCAGTTCCGGGGCGCGCACGACCATGGTCACGTTCGCGCCGCCACGCCACAGGTCCAGCGCGGCGTCGGCGGCGCTGTTCCCGGCTCCGATCACCGTGACGTTCAGGCCCATGAACGGGTGCGCCTCGGTGTAGTAGTGGCTGACGTTCTCGCCGTCCTCCCCGGGAATGCCCAGCGGCATGGGGTTGTCGTAGTAGCCGGTGGCGACCACCACGCGCCGCGCCTCGACCACGCCGGGCGTTCCGTCCCGCGTCTCGACAGCCAGCGTGAAGCCCGCCGGGGCGGCGTGCACGCGCGTGACCTCGGTGTACTGCTCGACGTTCAGCGCCTCGCGCTGCGTGACCAGCCGGTAGTACATCAGCGCGGCGCGGCGGTCGGGTTTGTCGTGCCCGGTGACCATCGGGTGATTGCCGATCTCCAGTTCCGGCGCGGTCGTGAAGAACGTCATGTACGTCGGGTACTCGAAGATGGCGTTCACGACGCAGCCCTTCTCCAGCACCACGTAACTCAGGCCCGCGCGTTTGCAGGCGATGGCGGCGGCCAGACCCACCGGACCCGCCCCGACAATGGCAACATCAACCAGACTCATGCCCGGCATTGTGCCAGTCCCGGCAGGCCCGGACTGCGGGACAGGCACGGTGGACGCCCGGCCGCCCGCAACCGGCGCTCAGGTCAGGCCCGTACTGGCCACCGACACGTTGCGGTGCGTGGGGGTCAGGAACACCGTGCCGGTCCCGCTGATCACGAACACCAGCCCCTCGCCGCTGCGCATGGCGTTGCGCACGCCGCGCACCAGGGGCCGCAGTTCCACCCGCAGCGACGCGGAGTACATCAGGATCATGTCGCCGTCCACGATCACCGAGTCCCGCCCGTTCAGTTCGATCACCTCGACCTCCGAGACGGGCACCGGCGACTCGACCACGAAGATGCCCCGTCCGGTCAGCTTGGGCTGCCGCAACCCGTTCCCGGACAGCGCGCCCGACACCGTGTTGTGCGTGTGCACGCCGAGCTGCATGGTGTCCTGCGCGAGGTAGAAGGCCCGGTCGTCCAGGATCATGTCGTCCCCGGCGTCCCCGGTGGACTCCGCAATGATGAAGTGCCGCCGCGTGGGTTCCGTCCAGACCTTCCCCTGCCCGGTGAAGCGCGTGGCGAAGGCACTCTCGCCCGTCCCGGCGGTCGCGATGGCGCGGCGCAGGAACCCGCCCTGCTGCTGCTGCTCCACGGCCGCCTGCACCTGCCCCACCGAGTACTGGAACGCGCCCGGCTCGATCAGCACGCCGCTGCCGTGCAGTTCCGCCTCGACCGTGAACCGGCCGTCCATCTCGCGGGACTCGTTCAGGCCGTCACTGCCGTGCGAGAACCGCGTGACGTGCGTCAGCGCGTGAATGCGTAACGTCAACCCGTTGCCCTTCTGCTCCTGCACCAGCTGCATGTGACCCATAGCGGGCAGTGTAACCGGCGGACCTCCCGCTCCAGGCCCGTTCAGGGCGGGCGCTGCCCCGCACGGGGGCAAGACGCGCCGCCCCGCACCCCGTAAGCTGAGGAGCACCATGAACGCCCCCCCCCGGCCGCGGCCCACTCCGCCCACCCCGGAGAAGCCGCTGCTGCCGCCCGACGAACTGCGTCGCCGCGCGTACCTGGTGGCACTCATCGGCGGGCTGGCCGTCCTGATCATCGTGTACGCCGTCGGGCAGCTCCAGGGGCGCGGGGACCTGTACACCACCGTGTTCGTTCCGGCATTGACCGTCATGGTGCTGTTCAGCACCGGCTGGCTGCTGGCGCGCCGGTCCGTCACGTTCATCGAGCGCGCCGTGTTCCTGTGCATGAACGCCGCGCACTTCGCGCAACTGCTGGAGCAGTCGTTCGGCCCCGATCCGAACGCCCTGGCCCGCAACGACTCGCCGTACTGGATGCTCGTCACGATCTGCATGGTCGCGCACCTGATCTACCGCACCCGCCTCGCCGGGCTGTACAGCGTCGCCGCGTACCTGCTGAGCTGCGCCCTGCCGCTCGGCGGACTGCTGCTGACCGACCAGCCGGTGTCGGCCGATCTGGTGCGCGTGCAACTGACGGCCGGCATCACCCTGGTGTTCGTGCACGCCCTCTCGTGGTACCGGGGGCAGTTCGAGGCGCAACGTACCCGCCTGCTTCTCGCGCAGCAGCTCGCGTACACCGACCAGCTGACCGGCCTGCCCAACCGGCGCGGCCTGTACCCGGCCGTGGAGGCCCTGCTGACCCCCGGCGCGGGCGGCGCGGTCCTGCTGCTGGACCTCGACCACTTCAAACGCGTGAACGACCAGCACGGCCATCAGGTCGGCGATCAGGTCCTGATCCTGGCCGGACGGCTCATGACCGACGTCCTCGGTCCGGCCGGACAGGTCGGCCGCTGGGGCGGCGAGGAATTCCTGGCCGCGCTGCCCGCCACCGGCGACACCCCCGCCCACGAGCAGGCCGACCGCCTGTGCCGCGCCTTCGCCGCGCACGACTGGCCCGGCGTGGGCCACCTGACCGTCAGCATCGGCCTGACCGTCACCCGCCCCGGCGATACCCTGCCCGCCCTGATCACCCGCGCCGACCACGCCCTGTACCGCGCCAAGGCCGCCGGCCGGAACGGCTGGAAGGCCGACACGGACCCCCACCCCCCCGGCTGACGCCCGACCCTTAGCTGCGGATCAGTGTGCGGAACGTCAGGTCGAACGGGTTCGCGTCATCGGCCGCGCGCTGCGTTTCCTGCGTGACCACCCAGCCGCTCCCCAGGTCCGGCATGAACGTGTCCCCGTCCAGCCGCGCGTGAATCAGCGTCAGCTCGAAGCGGGTGATCAGCGGCAGGAACAGCGCGTACACCTCGGCCCCGCCGATGATCGCCACCTCCGGCACGTCCCCGGCCAGGGCCAGCGCCTCCTGCGGCGAGTGCGCCACCTGCGCGCCCGGCGCACTGAACGCCCCGTTACGGGTCAGGACGATGTTCTTCCGCCCCGGCAGCGGCCGCCCGCCCAGCGAATCCCACACCTTCCGGCCCATCACGTTCGGTTTCCCGCGACTGTGCGAGCGGAAGTGCGCCAGATCCGCCGGCAGATGCCACGGCATCCCCCCGCCCCGCCCGATCACGCCGTTCTCGGTCACAGCCACAATGCCGACCAGTTCCGGCCCCATCTGCTCAGGCCCCAGGGACATGCCGCACCTCAATCCCCGCATCCCGCAGGATCTGCTCACCGCTCGGCAGGCCTGACTCTACCCGCACCGACTCCCGGTACGCCGACTCGAAAATCACGCGCCCCACCCGCCGCGAATTCACGATCAGCCGCGCACACGCCGCGCACGGCTCATGCGTCACGTACAACGTATGCCCCTCGCCGTTCCAGTTCGCGGCCAGCAGCGCATTGACCTCCGCGTGAATGAACCCGCTGTGCCCCTGCTCCAGACTCTCACGCTCGTTCGGCTCGCCCGCCGCGCGCCCGTTGTACCCCACCCCCACCACCCGGTGATGCCGGTCCAGAATGCACGCCCCCACCCGCACCTTGCTGTCCGCACTCCGCGACGCCCACAGCCGCGCCGTCGCCAGCCCCAGCTCATCGAAGGACGGACGGGTCACAGGGTCTCCCGGTGATCCTGCTGCGGCAGGGCGTAAGCGTACGCGTACTTGGGCGATTTGATCCGGTAGATCACCAGAGCAGGCGTGACCCCGAGGTGCCGGGCCGCCGCAGTGACCGATGGGAACCGCTGGGCCTCCACCTGAACGGGACGGGAATTCGTCGGTGTTCGTCCTCTGTTGGCCATCGCCAGTTTCTCCTTCGTTGCTGCACTGTGGGTGCGGCCGTGGAATGGATTGCGCTCGCCCGTTCGGGCCGAGGCGAGTTCCGACAGTCGAGCCCGAGTCTCGGGGGACCGTTTCAGACCGTAATTCGGACTGTCCTTCCCCCTCTTCACCGTCAGGCGCGACGTCTCGGACATTTTCCGCCGACTCTCCTCACTGTGGGTTCGGCCGTACATGCCGTTCTTCTCACCGGGGCAGCCATAGAGACGAATCCGCTCCTGCGCACTCAGGCTCCGCATGAAGCGCGCCGAGGAGGCCCTGCGGCGGGTCAGGATGGCCTCCCGATCCGGATGGTGCCGTAACAGGTCCCCGCCGCTGGACACCCGGCTGACGTTGTACCTCAGTGGGTCTTCCTGCGCCAGTCTGGCCGTCTCGATATCAACCGCTTCACTGAGACTGCATACCGTCACGATATGGAACGAGAAGGCCTGCGCGCCGTACTTGTTCCACGCCCGCTGAAGAAAGACGCAGTGGTGCCGCCCGCACCGCAGATCAGAACGGTGCTGGCGAAAACGACTCCGGAAGCACTCGGTGCGCCCCACGTAATACCGGCCGCTCTCACGGTGGCGAATTTCGTAGATTCCTCCGGTCACGTCGCCCTCCCCACTCACGTCAGACGGAAACGGCCATCTTGATATGAGGATGCGCCTTGTACCCTTCAAGTCGGAAATCTTCGTATTTGAAATCGAAAATATCCTTGACGTCTGGATTCAGGTGCATCACGGGGAGGGGGTGCGGCTCGCGCGTCAACTGTTCTTTCACCTGATCAATGTGATTCAGGTAGATGTGCGCGTCCCCGGACGTATGAATGAACTCACCGGGTTCAAGGCCCGTGACCTGCGCGACCATCAAGGTCAGCAGGGCGTACGAGGCAATATTGAACGGCAACCCCAGACCACAATCGACCGATCTCTGATACAGCTGGCAGCTCAGCCGCCCGTCCGCGACGTAGAACTGGAACATGGTGTGGCAGGGCGGCAGGGCCATGTCGTCGATCTGCGCCACGTTCCAGGCGTTCACGATCAGGCGGCGGCTGTCCGGGGTGCGTTTGATCTGCTCGATCACCTGCGCGATCTGGTCGATGCTGCCACCGTCCGGGGTGGGCCAGCTGCGCCACTGCACGCCGTACACCGGGCCAAGCTCGCCGTCCGGGGCGGCCCATTCGTCCCAGATGCTCACGCCGCGCTCCTGGAGCCACCGGACGTTGCTCTCGCCGCGCAGGAACCACAGGAGTTCGTAGATCACGCTTTTCAGGTGGACTTTCTTGGTGGTGACCAGTGGGAAGCCGTCGCGCAGGTCGAAGCGCATCTGCGCGCCGAACACCGAGCGGGTGCCGGTGCCGGTCCGGTCGGTTTTCACGGTGCCGTGCTCCAGCACATGCCGCATCAGATCGAGGTACTGCTTCATCAACAGCAGTGTAGAACGCTGAGGGCGGTACTCTCCCATGTCTGAGAAAATGCCGCCCTGAACGCAGAAATTACAGTTTCAGAAGGTATGCCAGCAGCGCAGTGAATGCAGCGAGAGCGGCAAGCTGGCGTGCCGAACCGGAGAGAAACGCGAAGATCTGAGCGAAGGGGAGTGTCATGCCCAGTGCGTGCAGTAACAGCATGAAGGCGAGCAGGCCGAAGAGAGCCAGGGAAGCGGAGTCGGTCATGGGTCCGTGTATCTCCATGCCCATTCAATCGGCGCAGGCAGGCTTAGATTGCGTGGGCAATAGTGAGGGAATGCGCTCCCGTCGGAAGGAGTGCGATCTTGAAAACGCTGTTGTGAAGGCATGGACGGCTGACTTTCAGAGGTGGCCGTCTTTTTTCATGGTGGTGCTGTGCGTCCCATGTGCGCGAAGAGAGGCGGGTTGCCTGCGCCTGAAAGAATTATAGAGCGGCACTCCGGTGTTGAACTGTCAAACCGGAGTGCCGCTGCGCGTGGCTGGGTTTATTTCTTCTGGAGGACGTCGACGGCGTAGTAGCAGGGGTCGTTGTCGCAGGCGGCCATGACGACTTCGACGGTGTAGTCGGCGGTCTTGGTGACTTTCACGCTGACGGCGGGAACGTCGTCTTCTTCCTCGTCGGTGGCGATCAGGTTGCCCTTGGCGTCGTAGACGTTGATGTCGAGGTCGCTGCAGTCCTCGTCGCAGACGCCGTAGATCAGGTACTCGCGGCCGCTGGTCAGGGTGTACACGAGTTCGGTGTCGCTGTCGCCCTCGTCGAGGAAGTTGATGTCGAGCATGTCGGCGTTGACGGTCTTGTAGCCCTTGCCGAGGTAGAAGGTGGTGCTTTTTTTCAGTTCGGTCTGGATGGCTTTTCTGGCGGCGGTGTCGGTCTGCGCCTGGGCGGTGGGGGCGAGGGGCAGGGTGAGCAGCAGGGTGCTGAGGATGATGCGGGCGTTCATGCGGACCTCCGGGGGGACGGGGATGAGGATGCGGGCGGACCGCTCCAGCGTACCTGTGCGGGCGGTCAGGTGCGTGCGGGGTTGCCGCAGCGGGTCGGGTGTCGCGTTCCCCGGTTCGTGACAGGCCTCCGGTCGGGGCTGGGCCTTTAGACTCAGGTGCTATGACCAACATTCGTAAAGAGTCGGACACGATGGGCACCCTGGACGTGGACGCCAGCCGTTACTGGGGCGCGCAGACGGAGCGCAGCATTCACAACTTCCCGATCGGGCGGGACACGTTCGTATGGGGCCGTCCGGTGATCCGGGCGCTGGGCATCCTGAAGAAGGGGGCGGCGCAGGCGAACGCGGAACTGGGTGAACTGCCGCGCGACGTGGCGGACCTGATCGTGCAGGCGGCGGACGAGGTGATCGCCGGGAAACTGGACGATCACTTCCCGCTGGTGGTGTTCCAGACGGGGTCGGGCACGCAGAGCAACATGAACTCGAACGAGGTGATCAGCAACCGCGCCATCGAGATCGCGGGCGGCGAGATGGGCAGCAAGAAGCCCGTGCACCCGAACGATCACGTGAACCGGGGTCAGAGCAGCAACGACACCTTCCCGACCGCCATGCACATCGCGGTGGTGCTGGAACTGAACGAGCGGCTGTACGGCAGTGTGGGCAAGTTGCGCGACACGCTGCACGCCAAGGCGCAGGAGCACGCGGGGCTGGTGAAGGTGGGTCGCACGCACCTTCAGGACGCCACGCCCATCACGCTGGGGCAGGAGATCGGCGGCTGGGTCGCGCAGCTGGATTACGCGCTTGAGCAGGTGCGGCACGCGGGCGAGGGTCTGCTGGAACTGGCGATCGGCGGGACGGCGGTGGGGACCGGACTGAACGCGCACCCGCAGTTCGGTGATCTGGCCGCGCAGAAGTACGCCGAGGAGACGGGCTTCGCGTTCCGCAGCGCGGAGAACAAGTTCGCGGCCCTGAGCGCGCACGACGCGCTGGTGCAGACGTCGGCGGCCCTGCGGACCCTGGCGGGCGCGCTGATGAAGATGGCGAACGACGTGCGCTGGCTGGCGAGCGGCCCCCGCAACGGCATCGGCGAGATCGTCATTCCCGAGAACGAGCCGGGCAGCTCCATCATGCCCGGCAAGGTGAACCCCACCCAGTCCGAGGCGATGACCATGGTCGCCACGCGCGTGTTCGGCAACGACGCCACCGTGGCCTTTGCGGGCAGTCAGGGCAACTTCCAGCTGAACGTGTTCAAGCCCGTGATGGTGCACGCCGTGCTGGAAAGCATCCGTCTGATCAGTGACGCCTGCCTCGCGTTCAACGACAACTGCGCGGTCGGTATCGAGCCTGCCTACGAGAAGATCGAGCACAACCTCTCGATCAACCTGATGCAGGTCACGGCGCTGAACAAGCACATCGGGTACGACAAGGCCGCCGCGATCGCCAAGAAAGCCCACAAGGAAGGCAGCAGCCTGAAGGAAGCGGCCCTGAGCCTGGGTTACGTCACGGACGCCGAGTTCGACGAGTGGGTCGTGCCGCTCGACATGACGCACAGCTGAACCCGGCTGCGGGTGGGGGAGGGGACCAGCGGGTGCGGGCCTCTCCCTCGACTGCATGACCCTTCCCTGCGCCTGCCTGAAAAAAGCCTTGCTGGAGGGCAATTTTCGAAAGCCCCGCATAGGATTGACATCCCGTGCATTCCGCGCTACATTGAAGAAATCAAGGTACACCTCCGAAGCCGCCCCGCAGGGCGGGTTTTTTGTTTCGGGTGCCGGTGGGCGGGGGCTGCGTTAAGGCGTCCTGATGTGCGCGCCATCCAACCCCGCCCCCGCACGCGCAAGCTGAGGGCATGAGCGACGAGCAGAAGACCGGCTACGACCCCGCCAACACCAGCCCCGCCGAGGGTCAGAGCCGCGCCATTCCCGACGCGGCCAAAGGGAAGGACCCGAACATTGACCCCGCCGCGAAACCCGAACCCGCCGAGGGAGGCCGGGACGAGGTGGAAGGCAGCGCCCCCAGCCAGTCCTGAGGTTGTGACGACTGAAGCACCCCTGAACGTGGCCCGCCCGGACGACGAGCGGCTCGCGCTGCTCGTGTGGATCAAGGACACCCTGCGGCCCGAGTACGGCGAGCGACCCCTGAAGCCCCGCCGCGAGCCGCTGCACGAGCTGATCAGCACCATCCTCTCGCAGCGCACCACGCACGCCGACGAGGAAGCCGCGTACCGGGAGCTGCGGACGCTGGGCGACTGGGACGCCATCATCGCCGCGCCGGTGGACGCCGTGGCACACGCCATCCGCCGCAGCAACTACCCCGAGAGCAAGGCCCCGCGCATTCAGGCGACCCTGGCCGCGCTGCGCGACTCGCCCGGCGGGTACGACCTGAACTTCCTGCGCGACCTGCCCGTCAAGGACGCCCTGAAGGTCCTGACGGACCTGCCCGGCGTGGGCATCAAGACCGCCAGTCTGGTGCTGCTGTTCAATTTCGCCCGGCCGGTCTTCCCGGTGGACACGCACGTCCACCGCGTCACGACCCGCGTGGGCGCCATCCCGAAGATGGGCGAACAGGCCGCGCACCGCGCCCTCCTGAAGCTCCTGCCGCCCGACCCGGCGTTCCTGTACGAACTGCACGTGAACCTGCTCCGGCACGGCCAGCGGGTGTGCTCGTGGCACGACCCGAATTGCGGCGCGTGCGTGCTGCGCTCCCGCTGCGACGCCCACGCGCAGTACGGGGATGGGGTGCCCGCCTGGAAGGGGTGAGGCTCACCTCATGAGCGACGCCTTCCTGATCATGGGGCCACCGGCAGCCGGGAAGAGCACGGTGGCCCGGGCACTGATGCGCCGCTTTCCGCGGGGCGTGCACATCCCGGTGGATGACGTGCGGCACATGGTGACGTCCGGGCTGGTGGACATGAGCTTCGAAATCAGCGACGAACTGCTCGCCCAGCTGGCGCTGGCGCACGAGGCCGCCGCGCTGATGGCCCGCACGTACACGCGTGCCGGGTTCGTCGCCGCGCTCGATGACTTCTGGTTCGGGGAGCAGCCAGAAGCGGACTACCAGCGCCTACTCGGGCCGGGCCTGCACTGCGTCCTGCTGCGCCCCCAGCGGGCGGCGGTGCTCGAACGGCTGGCGGCGCGGGGGACGGACGGGGACAGTTTCCGCCCCCTGCTGGAGCAGGCGATCGCGTTCGTGGACGATGAACTGGAACGCCATCCGAAGGTGGGCTGGCACGTCATCGACTCCACCCGGTTGACGGTGGAGGAGACCGTGGACGCCATCCTGCACGCCACGGGCGTCCAGCCGCGCTGAAGACGGCGTAACCCGGCGGCAGGAAAGCCGCTGGGGCGGACAGGTCAGGGATGCTCTTCTGGGCGCTTACCCGCGTTCGCGTTCGCGCAGGATCAGCTGGATCAGGCCCAGCAGGACCAGTTCGTCGTCCTGACCGGACTGGGGTTGGAGTTCCTGCACGGTGAAGCGGCGCGACAGGAAGCTGCGTTTCTTGTGCACGCGGTACGCCGCCTGCCCGCCCGCGTCGGTGACGGTGTAGGTGGGGTTCACGAGGTAGTCGAAGCCCATGGCGATCAGGTCCCCGATGAACGGCACGGCGCCGATGGCGCCCTCGACGACGCTGAGCCAGGGCTGGTCGTCGCGGATGGTGAAGCGCGGTCCGTCGTCTGGGCCGAGCAGGTCGTAACTGGCTCCCCACAGGGTCCGCAGGCCCTGTGCCTGGAGCGCGCCGACGGGGCTGCCGTCCGCGCGGCTGATGAGGCGGCGGGCCTTCCAGTCGAGGGCGCCGGCGAGGAACCCCTGGGCTTTCATGGCGTGCGTCTGCTCGCGGCGGCCCTCGTCGCGGTACACGCGGACCTCGTCACGGACGCTGAAGGTCTTTTCCTTCACCATCGCGACGAGGGTGCCGCTCGCGTCCGTGACGCGCAGTTCGGTGAACAGACTGAACTTGAATTCCAGCGTCAGGGGAAAGGTGAGCTTCACGCTGTCCCCTACGGGATCAGGGGGCGGCGGGTTCCCACAGGTCCAGGCGGGTGCCGCGCGTCACGCCCGCGCCCTGCGCCCAGGTGTGGGCGGGCTGGGCCTTGCGGGCCTCGGGCTGCACGGTGCGGATCAGCACGGCGCCCGTCTGTGCGGCGACGGTCAGGCCGCCCTCGGTGACGCCCAGCACCTCGCCGGGCTGACCGGACCCGGCCGTGACGCTCAGGCCGCCGAGTTTCAGGCGCGCGCCGCCCAGGAACGCGGTCGTCTGCGGCCACGCGGCCACGCCCCGGTGGCGGTTCACGACCTGCGTGGCCGTGTCGGTCCAGCGGACGAAGCCGTCCTCCTTGACCAGCATGGGCGCGTGCGTGGCCTGCGCCTCGTCCTGTGGGGTGGGCTGCAGGCCGTCCAGGTCGGACAGTGCCTGCACGATCAGCCGGGCCGCCTGGGCACTCAGGGCGTCCGCCAATTCGAGGCTGGTCCACTCGGGCGCGACCGGCAGCGCCTCCTGAAGCAGGACCGGGCCGGTGTCCATGCCCTCGTCGGTCTGCATGATCGTGGTGCCCGTTACCGCCTCGCCGTTGATCAGCGCCCACTGGATCGGCGCGGAGCCCCGGTACGCGGGCAGCAGGCTGGTGTGCGTGTTCAGGAACCCGTAGCGGGGAACCTCCAGCACGCTGAGGGGCAGGATCTTCCCGTACGCGCAGGTGACGGCCACGTCCGCGCCGGAGTCGCGCAGGGTCGCCTCGAAGTCCGGGTTGCGGCGCAGCTTCTTGGGCTGCGCGAGCGGCAGGCCCAGTTCGGCCGCGCGGGCCGCGACGGGCGGCGGCGTGAGTTTCAGGCCGCGCCCCACCGGCTTGTCCGGCTGCGCCACGACCAGCACGACCTCGAAGCGCTCGCGGATCGCGTCCAGCACCGGCAGGGCGAAGGCGGGTGACCCGAAGAACGCCACGCGCGGCGGGCGGCCGGTCATGCGCGCTCGGCGCGGCGGCGCTGCTCGTGCGCGGCCAGGTCGTTCAGGAACGTGCGGGACTTCTGCCCGATGGCCAGCAGCTCCTTGCGGTAATCCTCGGTCACCTCGGCCGGCAGGCGGTCCAGGAACAGCACGCCGTCCAGGTGATCGGCCTCGTGCTGGAACACCCGCGCGAGGTAATCGTCCGCCTCGACCACGCGGCTCATACCGTCCAGGTCGGTGTAGGACACCTGCACGGCGCGGGCGCGCGGCACGCCCTCCTCGTAGATGCCGGGAATGCTGAGGCAGCCCTCCTGGTACGAGCGGTCCTTTTTCTTGTTGATGACCTTCAGGACCGGGTTGAGCATCACGAATTCACGCAGCACCCGCGAGCGCAGGTTGTCGTCGCCGCCCTCGTTCTCTTCCTCGTCGTCCTCGTACTCGACGGCCACGAACATCCGCACGGGCAGCCCGATCTGCGGGGCGGCCAGTCCGACGCCACGCGCCTCGAACATCGTTTCGAGCATGCTGTTCGCCACCTGCCGCACGGTCTGCGGATCGAAGCCCGGCACGGTCAGCGTGTCGGTGGCCTGCAGGGGCTTGGCTTTGCGGCGCAGCACCGGGTCGCCGTACAGGCGCAGCGGGTACACGCGGGGAGAATCGAGGTCCGTCACAATGCTCTGTTTTACCAGACGGGCGCCCCCACGACCCTGCCGCTGATCCCAGTCCAGCCTTGTCTCCCCGCGCCCGGCGGTCCCCGGCGTGCCGGACGGATGGCGGGAGCATGAACGGCCCCTCACGCAAGTTCGCCCCTGAGCGTCAGGTAAGCGTGATTAAAATGACCACCAGTCAGTTGAGAGTCCGCCCCTTCCCGCTCACCCGGCGCACGCCGCCCCAAGGAGACGCATGACCCCTACCCGCCCCACCCTGATCCTGACCCTGACCGCCGCCCTGCTGGGCCATGCCAGCGCCCAGACCACACCGGCCCAGACCGCCCCCGCCGCTCCGGCCACCACGCCCGCCCCCACCAGCCTGCTCACGCAGACCCAGGGCGCCGCGCAGGCCGCCGCCGAGGCCCGCGACCTGATCCTCAAGGCCCGCAGCGCCTACCCCAAGGGCAGCGCCAACATCGACCAGACCCTCTGGAAACAGGCCGCCGCCGCCGCCGAAACCGCCGTCAGCGCCGCGCCCGGCAACCCCGACTACCTGAAACTCCGCGCGCAGATCTACACCGAAGTCGGCTTCTGGCGGCAGGCGGAACTCGCCTGGAACGCCTACTTCCGCGCCGCCCCCGCCGCCGGAACGCCCGAATCGCAGCAGGCAGCCGCCGTGCAGTACAACCTCGGGTACGCCGCGTACACCCGCAACATGCCCGACCAGGCCGCCACCTTCTTCGCGGCCTGCCTGCAACTCGACCCGAACAGCGTCCCCTGTGCCACCTGGGCCGCCCGCACCGCCCTGGAAGCCGGAAACTACACCCAGGCGCAGACGCTGTACGCCCGCGCCCTCACCCTGAACCCCGCCGACAAGACGCTAACGTACTTCCAGGGCCTCGCGCAGAGCGCCGGCCGCTACGGCCCCGCCGCCACCCGCGCCTTCAGCCGCGCCTACGGCGACCTGGACGCCGGCCGCAAGACCCAGGCCCTCGCCGGATTCCAGGAAGCCGCCCGCAGCGCCCCCAACTTCACAGAGGCGCAACGCGAAGCAGGCCGCCTCGCCCTGGAACTCGGGAACACGCAGGCCGCACTGGACGCCTACACGGCCCTGAACGCCCTGCCCAGCCCCACCGCCGCCGACAAATTCAACCTCGCGCTGGCCACCGAGGCGCAGCAGTACGGCCTGAACGCCGTGCAGACCCACCGCGCCGCGTACCAGAAGTACACGGCCGGTGACCGCGCCGCCGCCGAAACCGGATTCCTGGCCGCCACTCAGCAGAACCCCCGCTACGCCAAGGCCTGGGCGTGGCTGGGCCGCGTACGCTACGAAGCTAAGAACTACGCGGGCGCCGCCGAGGCCTACACGCAGGCCGTGACCCTCGACCCGACCGACAGGAGCAGCGCCTACTACCTGAAACTCGCGCAGCAGGGCAAGTAACCCCGGCGACCTGAATGGGCGGCCCTGTCGGTTACAGGGCCGCCCATCACCCATCACCCATCACCCATCACCCATCACCCATCACCCATCACCCATCACCCATCACCCATCACCCATCTGGCAGCGGTACGTGGCCCCCTGCCAGTCGAACTTCAGGCCGAACAGCTTCCAGGTGCCCAGCAGGCCCGCCAGCGTGACCCGCCCCAGCAGCTGCCCCTGCGTGACGTAGCGGGCGAACAGGCCGCGCACCTGCGGGGCGTTCTGACCGGCCTGCAACAGCGTGTGCGCGGCGTCGTTCGTGTCGAGGTTCACCACGCGGTAGTACAGCGGCCCGCTGCCCTGCAAGGTCAGGGACGCCCGTAACTCCGGCTGCCCCGCCGCCTGACAGGCCAGCCACTGAACCTTCAGAGGCCCCTCGGAACGTGGGCGGGCGACCTCCGCGTGCGGCAGGAGCGGGCCGCCCTGGGCCACACCGGCACCCGGCAGCGCCCGAACGAGCAGGGCCGCGCCCAGCCGTCCAGTGATCAGCCCTGCCGGTAGCGTCAACGACACGCGCAGCCTCGCCCCGTCCCCTTCATGCTTCACCATACGCCGGCCGGGCGAACCCATGACCGGCCACGCGCTACGCTGCCCCCCATGAGCAACCCTGCCCCCCGCCCGCGCATCCTCGTGGCGAACGACGACGGCATCTTCAGCCCCGGCATCAAGGCCCTCGCCCAGGCCATGAGCACCTTCGCGGACGTGATCGTCAGCGCCCCCGACGTCGAACAGAGCGCCGTCGGGCACGGCATCACCATCCGCCGGCCCCTGCGCTTCAAGCACACCGCCAGCGCCGGCTTCGGCGACATTCCCGCCTACCGCGTGGACGGCACGCCCGCCGACTGCGTCGTGCTGGGCGTCCACCTGACCGGTCAGCCGGACCTCGTGGTCAGCGGCATCAACCTCGGCCCGAACCTCGGGGACGACCTGACCCACTCCGGCACCGTCGCCGCCGCCATCGAGGGCATGAGCCTCGGCGTGCCTGCCATCGCCTTCAGCCAGCGCGCCACGCCCGCCGGCGAGTACGACTTCGCGCCCGGCGCCGCGTACGCCGCCCGCCTCGCCCAGGAAGTCCTGACGCGCGGCCTGCCCCCCCGCACCCTGCTGAACGTCAACTTCCCCGCCCGCACACCCTCAGGCGTGCGTGTTACCCGCGTTGGCGAGCACCGCTGGGAAGACCGCCTCGTCACCCGCCACGACCCCGAAGGCCGCGAGTACCACTGGGTGTCCGGCACCAGCACCGCCCCCGACGCCCACGACCCCGACACCGACTACGGCGCCGTCGAGGCCGGACTGATCAGCGTCACGCCCGTCCGCATCGACCTGACCGCCCGCGACCTGCTCGGCGACCTCGCCGGATACGTCCCGCAGCTGTAACAGCCAATAGGGTCAGCGGCTGGCCTGCACCTGAAACACCCAGGCGCGCACGCCGTCCGGCACCGGCAGGGGCGGCGCCTCGCCCGCCCAGCGGCTGGCGACCAGCGTCAGCTCCGGCTGAGCGGCCGAGAGCAGCAGCTCGGCTCCCAGGAACCCGGCCTGACCGGCCAGCGCGTCCAGAAAGGCGTGCAGGGCGGCGCGGGCCGCCTCACCCTTCCCCTCGGCATAGTGGACGCAGGCGGCCGGAACGCGGTCCTGGGCGGGCATCAGTACAGGCTCAGGGGATCGCGCGGGTCCCAGCGCAGGTACGTGCCGAAATGCAGGTGCGGCCCGGTGCTGCGCCCGGTGTTCCCGACCCGCCCGACCGGCTGGCCGCGCACGACCAGCTCGCCCTTCTTCACGAGGTTGGCGCTCAGGTGCGCGTAACGGGTGATCCAGCCGTCCGGGTGTTCCAGCACGACCGTCCAGCCCCAGCCCCGGTCGAAGTCCGGGCGGGATTCCAGCACGCGGCCCGAACGGGCGGCGCGGACCGGGGTGCCGACCGGCGCGACGATATCCACGCCCAGGTGGTCCTCGCGCACGCCGTCCAGCACGCGCGGGCCGTAGCCGCTGCTGACGCCGTGGTAGCCCGCGACCGGCCACAGCCACCCGCCGGACCGGCCGGACGAGCTGGCCGCGCGGACCGTTGCGGCGCTGCGGGCCGCCGTGCCGGAGGCCGCCGGGGCAGGGGAGGGGGCGGCGTTGCGGGCGGGAATGGTCAGGCGCGCCCCCACCCACACGGCCTTCCCGCCCTGGTAGGCGGGGTTGGCGCGCAGCAGGGCGTTCAGGCTCAGGCCGTAGCGGGCGGCGATCACGGACAGGTTCTCACCGCTCTTCACGGTGTGCGTCCGGGCGGGCAGCGTCCGGTCCGGCAGGGTCAGCACCCACCCGGCCTGCACCTGATCCGTGCCGCGCAGGCGGGCGTTCACCGCGCGGATCTGCGCGGCACTCACCCCGGCGCGCGCCGCGATGCCGCTCAGGGTGTCGCCCGGCTGCACCCGGTACGACGTGACCGCCTGCGCCGACACGCCCAGGCACAGCAGCAGGGCCGCGCCGCGCAGGGACCGCTGGAAGGACTGCCGTTCGTTCACGCCGCGCAGCATACCCGCTCCCGACTGACGGAACCTGAGCGGCCCACCGGGCTGCCGTTCCCTCACGCGCCGGTGGCGATGACGTTGCAGGTGCAGCGCGCCAGACTGGTCACGCGGCCCCGCTCGTCGCGGATCTCGACCGTCCAGACCATCATGCTGCGCCCCCGGTACGCCAGGGTCGCCTCGCCCGTCACCCAGCCGTCCGTCACACCGCGCACGTGCGTGCCGCTCAGGTCCACGCCGACCGCCACCTGCCGCGTCGGGTCCAGGTTCAACCACGACCCCACGCTGGCCAGTTCCTCGGCCAGGGCGAGGTTCGCGCCGCCGTGCAGTCGTCCGGCCGGCTGGCGGTTCCCCTCGACCGGCATCCGGGCCACCAGCCGCTCACGGCCCGCCTGAAGGAACTCGATGCCGATCCGGGCGCCCAGCGTGCCCTGAAGGGCGTTCATGCGGCCCGCCAGCGCCTCGGGCGTCAGCGTGTCGAGTTCATGCGCGGTGGGGAACAGCAGGTCCGGGTGCAGCGTCATGCCCGGATGCTACCGCCCCCGCCCGCGCCGGCGGGTCAGCCCTGCCGGTGCGCCAGCGTGCGGCCCACCCCCAGCCCGTGCCGGTACACCAGTTCGCCGCCCAGGAACCCGCCCGCGACCGCCACGCCCAGCGCCGCCCCGGACAGGGCCTTTCCCAGGCCGCGCCGCCCCCGCCGCCGCGCCAGCAGCGACCCCACGTTCAGCACGAACGCCGCCTCGTTCAGCGCCCCATGAATCAGGCCGGTGCGCCGCGCCTGCCCGCGCGTGTTCGCCCAGTCGGCCCAGCCGGTCGCGATGGTCCCCACCGCGCCCAGCGTGCCCAGCAGCAGCGCGCGGTCCGCCGCCGCGTCGTTCGCGCCCGGCGACCGCGCGGGCAGGTGATCGAGCGCCGCCGCGATCATCCACCCGCCCAGCGGCAGGTGCACCAGAATCGGGTGCAGCGGATGCCCCAGCCACTCGCCGTGCAGGGCGTCCGTCACGCCGGGCGGCAGGGTCGCCTCCGCGCCGCGCAGCAGCGCCTGAAGCGTGTCGGCCACGCCCTCCAGCGCGTCGTGGTCACTGACGGCGTCCTCCAGGACGTGGGCAGGCGGAACGTGGGCGGGTGGTCGGGACCGGAGCGGGTTCAGCATGAAAGACCTCCTGTGAGGCCCTCACCGTAGGCCCGCGCCACCCCGCCGCGCGTGCGAGACGACTTCAGGTTCGTTCATGCCCGGCCCCGGCGTCAGTCCGGGATCAGGTCCGCCGGGTCCGGCGTCAAGCACGCCTCCCACGCCCCCTCGAACTCCGCGCGGTCCAGGCCACGCCCGATCACCACCAGTTCGGACGTGCCGTCCCCGGCGTCCCAGGCGTCCGCCGTGAACAGGTCCCGCACCGCCTGGAACAGGATGCGCTGCGGGTACCCGAACAGGTCCAGGAACCCCTTGGCGCGCAGCACCTCGGCCGGGCGGGACAGCAGGAAATCGGTCATGAACCGCTGCCAGCGGTACGGGTCCAGCGGCCGGTCCGCGCGCAACGTGAACGACTTCAGGCCCGGCGTGTGCGCCGCGCGGGCATCCACGCCGTCCAGCACGCGCGGATCGAAGTCGTCGCGGGCCAGCAGGGCGTCCGCGTCCACCTGACCCCGCTCCACCCGTTTGATGTCCGCCAGCGGATTCACGCCGCGCAGCACGCCCTGCGCGTGATCCAGCAGCGCCGGGTCCGCCTGATCGGTCTTGTTCAGCACGACCACGTTCGCGTACGCCAGTTGCCGCGCCGCCTCCGGATGCTCCCGCAACGTCTGAAGCGCGTGCCGGGCGTCCACGACCGCCACCAGCGTCGTCACGCGGAATGCCGCGCGCACCGACCGTTCCAGCAGCGTCGTCAGGACCGGCGTCGGGTCCGCCACGCCCGACAGTTCCACCACCACCGCGTCCGGCTTCTGCTCGCGCATGGCGATCGTCACCAGCGCCCGCAGCAGATCATCCCGCCCCGTGCAGCACAGGCACCCGGCCGTCAGTTCCGTCACGTCGTCCTGAAGCCGCTCGATGAGTGAACCGTCCACGCCCTGCGCGCCGAACTCGTTCACGATCACACCCAGCCGGTGCGGCAACGACCGGATCAGATGATTCACCAGCGTCGTCTTCCCCGCCCCCAGAAACCCACCCACCACGATCACCGGAATGCGTTCATCAGGGCGGTCGGCAGGCACAGTCATGCCGCGCAGGATACGGGGTGAACGGCGCGGGAAATGGAACGGGGAAGGCGGGACTCCTCACAGGTGCGGGCGCGCGGGTGGCGTAGCCTCGGGCCCATGCCTGCCCCCTTCCCGTCTGTTCTGCGCCGCCTGTACGGTCTGCTGGGTCCGTACCGCCGCACGGTGGGTCTGGGCCTGCTGCTGCTGACCCTGGGCGGGGCGGCGGAACTGTACCCGCCGCTGGTGTGGATCCGGGTGGTGGATCAGGGCATTCCGGAGCGGGACTGGGTGTTCATCGGGGGGCAGCTGGCGGTGCTGGTGGGGGTGTTCGCGGCGCAGCAGGCGCTGTCGGCGTGGCGGGGGCTGCTGCTGGAGCGGGCGGGGCAGGCGTTCACGCGGGACCTGCGCCTGACGCTGTACGGGAAGTTGCAGGGGCAGTCGGCGGCGTACTTCGAGGCGCAGCGGACCGGGGACCTGCTGGCCCGCGTGACGGGCGACGTGGACGCCCTGCAGGACGTGCTGGTGCGCGGCACGGACGCCGTGCTGGCGAACGCCCTGCGGCTGGTGGGCGTGATCGGGATCTTCATTGCGTTGCAGCCGCTGCTGGGCATGGCGACGACCATCCCGATGATCGTGGTGGCGCTGATGCTGCGCCGTTACGCCCGCACCGTGCGGCCCGCGTACCGCGCGGCGCGCTCCCGCCTGGGCGACCTGAGCGCCCTGATCGCCGACCGCCTGAGCGGCATCCGCGTGGTGCAGGGTTTCGCGCGCGAGGATGCCGAGGCCGCCCGCATCGGCGCGCTGGGCGAGGAACTGTACCGGGTGGGCGTGCAGGCCGTCACCATCCGCAACCGCGCGTTCCCGCTGGCGCGGTTCGTGGGGAACTTCGGGAACGTGATCATGCTGGGCGGCGGCGCGTGGCTGATCATGGCGGGGCAGTTCACGCTGGGCGGCCTGCTGGCGTACCGGGGGTACGGGCGGTACTTCTACGGCCCCATCGACGACCTCGTGAACATCGGTGACCTGCTCCAGCGGGCCGAGGCGAGCGGGCGGCGCGTGTTCGAGGTACTGGACGCGCCGGTGCCCGTGCAGGACCGTCCCGGCGCGCGGCCCCTGCCGCTGCCGGTGCGCGGGCAGATCGACTTCGAGAACGTCACCTTCGGGTACGACCCGGCCCGCCCGATCCTGCGCGGCGTGACGCTGCACGTCCCGGCCGGGCAGCGCGTCGCCCTGCTCGGCGAGAGCGGCGCCGGCAAGAGCACCCTGCTGGGCCTCGTGACCCGCACCTTCGACCCGCAGGAGGGAACCGTGCGCATCGACGGGCATGACGTGCGCGACCTGACCCTGACCAGTCTGCGGCGCGGCGCGGTCAGCATGGCGCAGGACACCTTCCTGTTTCACGACACGGTGCTGAACAACGTCACCTACGCCCGCCCTGACGCCACCGCACCCGAGGTCCAGGCCGCCCTGCGCGCCGCGCACGCCCACACCTTCGTCCAGGCCCTGCCGGACGGACTGAACACTGTCGTCGGGGAACGCGGCGTGAAACTCTCCGGCGGGCAACGCCAGCGCCTCTCCATCGCCCGCACCCTGCTGGCCCGGCCCACCCTGCTGCTGCTGGACGAACCCACCAGCGCCGTCGACGCCGAGAGCGAAACGCAGGTCGTCGCAGCCCTGACGGAACTCATGCGCGGCCGCACCGTCCTGATCGTCACGCACCGCCTCAGCCTCGCCCGCACCGCCGACCGCGTCATCGTCCTGTCCGGCGGCCAGATCGTCGAGGACGGCCCCCCGGACCTCCTGCGACAGCGGAACGGCGCGTACACCGCACTGGAACGCGCCTCGGGACTGGTGGAAGCGGGGGAGATCGTGACCTGAGACTGGCCGTAGTGAAACGGTTGGTCAACTTCGCCCCACGTCAACTGACCTGCCGGTTACTGTGACCCCAGGAGGAGCGATGGAGTACCAGCGCAAACCACAGCGGCCAGTACCCGCTACCCGGCAGGCCAGCACCCATACCCCGGACCCGCCCGCCCCGGCACACCTGGAAGCGCAGCGGCACACGCTGCAACGCTTCACGGCCCGCCCGCAGACTGCGCAGCGACAGGCCGCCGCGCCCGTGCTGCGCGCCGCAACCTTACAGCGCCAGGAAGAGGGACGCCTCGCCAGCGAACGTGACACCATCCAGCGACAGGTAGCTGCCCTGGGCAACGTTGCTCCCGTCCAGCCGCAGACCCAGTCACTCATTCCTGCCAAGCCCGTCACGCCGTCCGACTG
>NZ_NHMK01000006.1 GCF_002198095.1 Deinococcus indicus
CACGAATCTGGAGAACACCGGGGTGGTGTTCCGCTCGCCCAGCCCTGTCGAGCTGGCCTTTGCATCTCAAGTATCTCTCGTTGTCATGCTTCGCGGAGCTTGGAGGCTCCTTCGTTGCTTCCGGATCTCCTTCAGCAACTCAGTGAGTATAGGCGCTTTCTAAAATCTTGTCAACACCCGACTCATCCTTCTTGAGCATCTGGAGCGCAGGGTCACTCTCGTTCACCAGTCGCGTCCCCGAACCAGCTGACCTTCCAGAAGGAAGGGATCGGCCGAAGGATTCCTGCTCACGGCCCGGCAAGGGCTGTAAACAGGCCCTAAAAGGTACCCGCCCCGGCCCAGACTGTCAAGCCTGATACGGAGTGCCGTCTGTTTCGCCGGTAACCCAGAACGTCGCCGACTCTGCCACTCCGCACCCGGCAGCCCGCTTCTGCTTTCAGTCTGCAGGGCAGCTCCACGAGTCGCCTCGCCCGTACAGAAGGGACTTTGCAGCACTTTCACACGGGTTCCGGACGTGAAGCCGGCAATCCGGACCCCGTGTGGCTCCTACTCTGCGGAGCAGCTCTACGAGTCGCTTCGCTCGCATCGAATGGGCTTTGCACGCTATTCAATCGGAGTCCGTGTCAGAGATTGCATGACAGGGGGTGGGTCGGTACAGACCATCCGCGTGCGTTCCTCAGTAGAGCGCGCAGTCCCCCTGCACGAAGTCAGGACCTGCGCTGTCAGCAGCCAGATCTGCGCTGAGGTCCGGCCCCCGGTTGCCGTAGCAGGAGTTGCCGTAGCCGCTGCCCCCTGCATTCTGCTTGTAGAAGATCCCCCCGCTGCCGTTCTCCGTCAGGGTGTTCTCACTGACTTCAGGCGTGGCATTCCCCGTGACGATCAGGCCGTAGAGTGCGTTCGCACTGATCTGGTTACCCCTCAGGACACCTGCGCTACGTTCAGCCAGAACCACGCCGCTCTGCTTTCCGGCAGTGACGGTATTGCCGGTCAGTTCCGGCTGGGCGTCCCCCCACGCGGCAATACCGGGATTCCCGCTACCCGTGATGGTGTTGTTACGCGCCTGTCCGGCCGCGTATTCGCTGTACGCCAATCCGTTTTCCCGGTTACGGTCGATGGTGTTCCCTTCCAGGGTCGGGCGGGCGTAGTTCATCACGCGGAACCCAGCGGTGCGGTTGCCCTGCACGGTATTTCCACTCGCTTCACCCGCGGCGTTGTCGAAGTACGTGACACCACTCTGGCGGTTGCCCTGAATGGTGTTGCCCTGCAGTGTCGGGGTGGCACTGTCCTGCACCCCCACGCCCTGCAATGTGTTGTCCTCGATGGTGTTTCCCTGGACGGTCGGCGAGGCCTGCCCGTACACCGTGACACCGCGTCCCTGGTTTGCCCGGATCCGGTTGAACGTGACGTCGGGCGTGGCCTCTCCGGTCACATGGATGCCATGCGCGCCGGTCGCCTCAATCGTGTTCCGCGTGACCACGCCTGTACTGGCATCCCGGAACAGCAGGCCGCCATCCCGGTTTCCACTGAACGTGCTGGTCGTCACGTCTGCAGTACTGCTGTCACTCACATAGATGCCAAACGTATTGGCGGTGAAGACCGAGGCGCTCACGGTGGCCTCGGCCTGTTGCTGTACCCACAGGCCGCTCCCGTACTCGCTGAGATCGTCATCCCGAACGGCTCCGGCGATCATCACGCGTTCCAGACTGAGTTGGCCGCCGTCCTGCCGGATGGTCCGGGCCGGCAGCGCTCCCACGTGCGCGACACTGAGGTCGGTGATCCTCACCTGGGTGTCCGTCAGGATCAGGGTGTCCTCGGGCGCAGCACTGAACAGAACGGTCGCCTTCATCCCGGCACCACGCAGCGTCAGAGGCGCGGAGATCGTGACTGGGCCGGCCAGCCGGTATGCGCCGTCAGGCAGCACCACCTCACCGCCACCTTCGAGCGCGGCCACGAGCGCGCGGGTTTCATCGTCACTCCGGAGCGGCAACGTCAGGGAAGCCTTCACCCAGCCACTCTGTCCACTCTGAACCTCGAGAATGCGCAGCCACTCTCCCTGATCTTCCAGGACCGCCACGGCGTCACCGCGCGAGAGCTTCGTGATGACCTGCCCGTCGCTGTCCGCCGAGGCCCGCACGTTCAGGACAGTCGTATTGACCACGTTGACGTTCTGTTGTACGGACGCCGCGACCTCACCGTTCACGGCCGAGGTCTGCGCCCCGGTAGAGGCAGCCTGCGCCGCCCCGCCCAGTGCGTCCGTTTCCGCTGCGGACATGGCGGTCGCCTGTGAGACAGTGGCGGTACCATCTGCGGTTACGGCTGTCTGTGCGGTTGAGGGCAGGGCGAGTCTGAGCGCGGCACCCAGCAGCAACGCACCCACGACCAGCCCAGCGATCATGGGCGCGCGGCGATGCACGGGGCGCCGGCCAGCGCCTGCAGAGTGAGGCGCCGTCCTCGCAGCCGGCACAGTCCGCTCGGGAGCAGGTGCGGGCGGACTTTCCGGCGCAGCCGGTCGGGGTTCAGCCAGAGCGGGTTCCGCCGACACAGGAGCGGCCCGACCCAGAATTTCCAGGACCTCGCTGGCACTCACGCAGCGCCGAGAAGCCTCCAGCTGCAGCGCCTCGCCCAGCGCCGCTCGCAGTCCTGCCGGCGTGTCCACCGGCAGGGGCGGCAGGGGAACGCCCTGCCCCCGCGCCGACGCTGACGGGCAGGCCACTCCGCTGACCGCCTCGTGGAGCGTGGCCGCCAGGGCGTACACGTCCGACTGCGGGCTGAAAGGCGCGCCGGCCAACAGTTCCGGCGCCGCATACCGCGGGTCGGGTCCGGCTCCCTGCTGCAGTTCCTGAAGGGCTCGGGCGGCCAGTGCAAAATCTCCCAGCAGGACCTGCCCCTGGGCATCGAACCACACGCTGTCGGGCGAGAGGCGGGCATGCAGCAGGGCCTGCGTGTGTGCGGCGGCCAGAGCTTGAAACAACGTGACCGCCAGGTCCCTGGCCGTGTCCGGCCGCAGGGGCTGGTTCCGCGTCAGGGAGCGCAGTGTGCGGTGCAGGCGGTCACCGACCACCACCACCTGCCGTTCCGGGGCGTCATGCAGGTCCATCACGCGCGGCGCCGCCGGGTGCTGCACCTGCGCCATCAGCCGCGCGTGACGCATGAAGGCCTGCCGGACGCGCGCGCCTGTCGGAGAATCCGCATGAGGCGGGTCGAAGGTGGTCAGCAGAACCGACTCGCCCCAGTCGGTCACGGCGCGGTACAGGCGCTCGTGCGGGGAATCCCGGAGCAGGGACTGCACCGTGTACCGCTCGGCCACGCGGTCCCCGGCCGTGAGTGCTTGCGTCATGATGAAACCTCGCTGGAAGGCCCGCCCAGCAGTTGCTGGCGGCGCCTGTGAATGGCCGGGTTGATGTCCGGGTGGTTCAGCCGACTGATGAACCGCAGCGCCCGGAGGGTCACCCGTTCGTGTTCAATGACGGCCAGGAAGACGTTCCGCTGGGCGAACGCCCGCTGTGACGCCCGGCTGGTCACCCAGCCCCGCCAGCGTTCCACTGGCGCGGTCTTCCACAGGGGCGTGCTCTTCAACCAGCGCTCCGTGCGAATGTAGCGGTCGTACGCCGCGTCGTAGACGAGCGCTTCGAGCACCTTCCCGTCGGCCAGCGGGTGCTGCGCGATGGACAGGTGCAGTCGCGGATGACGGATCAGGGCGAGCAGCGCTTCCGGCGGGCACGCGGGATTGCGCAGCACGCCGCGCTGCACGTGATCCTGCGGGTCGTTCACGAGTTGCACCAGCAGGAGCGTGGGCGTCAGGGGGTGCTCGGCGGCGGCGCGGCGCGCTCCGCTCTGCGTGTGGCGGGCCAGGGCCGTCAGGACCTCGGGGGTCACGCCGGGATGACGGGCCAGCGCGACCAGTTGCCCCTCGTCCTCGTCGGCGCGGGACGCCAGGTGCAGCAAGACGGGCGCCGTCAGTTCCGGACGCAGAATCAACTGCGAGCGGATGTCTGGCAGGGCGTCGTCGGCCAGTCGGCGTTGCAGGGCGTACGGGAGTTCCTGCTTGCGCTTCAGGAGGGCGCGGCGGATCTCGGTGTCACTGTCCTCGGCGAGCAGCAGCAGCGTATCGTCGGCCGTGTTCGCGTGGCGCGCCACCCGACGCCGCACCTTCCCCGCGTCACTCTGGGCCAGCAGGCGCAGCGCGTCCGGCGTGGCGTCCGGCTGATTGGCCTCGGCGTACTCCAGCCCATGCAGGTGGTCTTGCACCTCACCCTGGTACCGCGGGTGGCGGCGAATGTCCGGCCGCAGCGGCTGATCCACCAGTCGGCGTTTCAGGGCCGTGCCGGGCGCCGCCGGGTTCAGCACCACGTTCAGCCGCACGTCCATCAGAGGGTCCTCGCTCAGGTCGTCCAGCACGGGTTCCGGCGCCTGCCGGTTGCGACTCAGGGCCTGACGCACCCGCGCGTCGTGGCGGGGCAGGAACGCCAGCTGGTCCGGCGGCGTCTCGTCGTCAAGCGCCCGCGCGATCAGGCTGACCGCCGCGACCGGGTCACTGGTCAGGTGCCGCCGCGTGCCGTCCGGCAACTGCGGATGCAGCGCGATCTGGGCGCGCACCTGCGGGTTGCGGTCGCGTGCAAGCTGCTCCACGGCCGGGCGGGGCGTTCCCGGAGTGGCGCTGAGCGCCAGTTTCACCTGCCGCCGCCGGGTGGCGAGCGCCGCCGTCGCTGCCGTCTCGCTGATCGGTCCGGTGCGCAGGCGCGCCACGAAGTTGACCCGCTCGTTCGGGTCGGCCGCCAGACGGGTCAGGATGTCCGGCGGGCACAGGGCGTGCGCGGCCACCGCCTCGCGAACCATGAAGCCCTCGTCACCGACCAGGGCTTCCAGTGCCTCCGGGGGCGCACTGGGATTGCGCGCCACCTGCAGACGCACAGCGCGTTCACCGTCCGTGGCCAGCCGGGTCAGGAGCTCGCCGGGCGTGTTCGGGTGGGCCGCCACGCCCTCGCGGATCGTGACGTGCTCCGCGTCCTGCGCCAGCCACAGCAGGTCCTGCGGTGTCGCGTGCGGGTTCTCCGCCACGGCGGCCCGCACCCACCAGTCCGCGTCACGGCGAAGCCGCTCGCGCCCGGGACCGGGCAACGCCGGGTTGCGCGCCACGGCCGCGCGCTCCTCCCAGTCCCCCTCGCGCGAGAACTGCAGCAGCGTCTTCGCCGGCAGGTCATGCGTGGCCAGCCGGTTCAACAACGTCTCGCGGGCCTGCCCGTGAGGAGAACGTTGATCAAGCCACACCAGCAGTTCGACCGGAAGGAATGGATGCCGCGCCGCGAGCCTTTGCAACCGCACGTCGTTCTCGATCAGCAACGATTCCTCCAGCGTCAACTCGATGGGTTCCCGGCGGCGCCTGAGTTTCTCCCGTACCGAGTCTGCAGGGACGGCCACGCCGTCCGGAATGAACCCGTCCGCCGGAGCGGCGGCTGGCAGGGGCGTGGCCGCAGCGGCCCGGTACGTACGGCGCGCCGATCGCCGCAGATTCCACGGCACCGAGCGGTCCTGGGCGAGATACTGCGCCAGCGTGAAGTCCTGCTGGGCGCGCTGCATGAACCACTGCTCGGTGCGGCTGACCTGCGTTTTCAGGATGACGGGCATCAGCCCACGCATTCCCAGCGCCACCAGCGTCTGGTCCGGCGTATGGGGGTGGCGCGCCGCGAGTTCCTGAGCGGCAGGTCCCAGCGTGGCCAGCAACTCCAGGTGACCGGGTGTCAACAGCTCCGGGCTTGTCTCGGCGAGTTCCAGCAGGCTCAGGATGCGGGGTGGGCACTGCGGGTGCCCGCGGGCCTGAGCCCGCACCTGTGGGTCACTGTCGGAGGCCAGCAGGCTCAGCCGCTGCGGGCTGGTCGTCGGGAGCGCCGCCTCCTCCAGAAGGGTCTGGGTCGCCATGCTCAGGGCGCACTCTTCTGGGCGTATTCGACGACAATCTCGACCCGTTCGTTACGCGGGTCGAACTTCACGCCGGCGTAGGAGGTCTGCCCGCCGCGCGCGGCGATGGCCAGCCGGTTGGGACTGATGCCGCCCCGCAGGTAGAACACTTCAGCGACCGCGCTGGCCCGGACGGCGGACAGGTCCCAGCGTTCCGGCGTGTTCGGCCTGGACGTCTGGGTGTGCCCTTCGATCCGCACGCGTTTCCAGCTGACCTGCTCGGCCCGCAGCACGCGCGCGAACGCCACCAGCGCCGCCTGCCCGGCCGGGCTGAGCTTCGCGGTGTTGCCCTGGAACATGCCCTGCGAGCGGAACACCCAGCGTTGCGCGCCCGGCGGGTCGTTGCGCTGCGCGGGCGACAGCAGCAGCGGGCGCACCTTGAGGGGCGCGGCCCGGACGGCCTGCACGACCTTCTCCTGGGCGTTGCGGTACCGGACCTGTTCCCACCCGGCCTGACCGACGGCCAGGATGCCACCCAGGAAGAAGATCAGCACGAACACCAAGTTCAGCGTCAGGTCACTGAAGGCGATGTAGGGGTTGGTGTCGGCCTGTAGACGGGAGGTCACGCTCAGTCCCCGCTGACGGGCGCGCGGCCCAGCGTGCGCGTCAACTGCTCGAAGTTGCTGTCCAAGCGGGCGGCGTAGTTGCTCTGCTCGGTCTGGAAGACCTCTCCGGCCTTCTCGAACTTCCCGCTGGCGCGGCTCAGGGCGTCGCCGACGGTACTGACCCGTTCGAGCAGGCGGGTGGTCTCGGCCGTGACGGTCTCCTGAAGGCGCGAGATGCTGGTCGCCTGGGCGCTGAGCTGCCCCGTGATCTCGTGGCTGCTGCTGCGCAGCGAGGTGGCCGCGCCCTCCTGCGCCTGCACCAGATCACTGACGCCCTGGTTCAGTCCGGCCGTGAGCTGCCGCACCGACTCGTCCATGCTGCCGAACACCGTCTCGATCTGCGTGCTGGTGGCGGCCAGTTGCGTCAGGCTCTGGCCCAGCGTGTCGCCGGCCTGTCCCAGTACGGTTTCCAGCTGGCCCGCCACTTCCTGAAGGCGTTTGTGAATGTCCTGGAAGCTGTTCCCGGCGTCCCGCAGGTAGCGGCCCATGCGTTCCATCTGCGAGGTGATCGCCCTGGGGAAGGTCGCGGGGACCAGTTCGGCGTGCACGAACGCGGTCAGCTGATCCTGGAAGGCCTCCTGCGTGCGGGACGCCAGGGTGTACACGACGCCGGTTCCCAGGCTCAGCAGGATGCCCCACAGGCTCGCGCCGAACGCGCCCTGCATGACGCTCATGGTGTTGCCCAGTGCATTCGCCAGTTCACCCGGCTCGGTGGCCCGCGCGGCGTTGCGGATCGGGCCGCTCAGGCTGCTGATCGATCCGGCCAGCCCGAACACCGTGCCCAGCAGCCCGGCCAGCATCAGCAGGTTGGGAATGTTGCGGGCCGCCGCGAGGTCCGACTGACTGACCGTCACGACCGCCGCCGAGGCCGCCTGCACGTCCGGCGTGGCCAGCCCGCGCGCGCGGGTCACGGCCACGACCGCCTGACGGACCGCGCTGCTTGCCGGGAAGTCCTTCACGGCCGCCAGGGCGTCCTCGGCCACCTCGTCGGATTCGGGTGGGTCCTCGTTATCGAGCGCCGCGCTGATCTTCTGGCGCACCAGGTTCAGGCGGATCAGTTCGGCCCGGCGGGTGCTGGCAGCGCGGTTCAGTGCGCGGGCGAAGTACGCCAGCATGGGCAGCATGAACACCACCAGGGTGAACCATCCTTCCGGGCGTAACTTGAACAGAGCGTCGATCAGTTCCACGGCTCAGACTCCCAGCGGGCTGTACGGCCGGCCGAAGGGGTGGTTCTCGCCTTCCGGGTGGTAACTGCACAGCAGACCGTTCTGGATGACTTCCTCGCGCGTGGCCCCGACGGGACCACCACACACCTGACAGTAGTAGCCGTCTTCCGGTGCGCTCAGTCCGCGTGGCAGCGCCTCACCCTTGTTCATGTACAGACCGTTGATCATGTTGGTGTCGGGCGGGAAGGTTTCCAGCAGCGCCTGACGGAGGCCGTCGTCGGCGGTCAGGTGCCGCATCAGCGCGGCGCGGGCTGTCGCGTCGTTCCAGTCCTCGACCGCGCGGGCCTGCCCCTGCTTGAGCTGCTGGTGCAGCCATTTCACGTAGGCCTGGCGGCCCTCGGCCTGCGAGTCGGCCGCGCCGACGATGTGTTTCATGCGGGCCGTGATCTCGCTGTGCATCAGTGAGGAAGCGTTCGTGAGGCTCAGGGGCGGCCTGGAGCTGTCCTTCGACTCGAAGGCGAGCTTGCGGGCGGCCTTCCCGAACTTGCCGGGCAGGCGACGGACCCGGCGTTCGGGTTCGTCGGCCTCACCGGGTTGCATGGGCCAGTCCATGACGAGGTGCCCGGCGTCCAGGCGGGTCACGCCGTGAAGCGCCGACAGGAAGACCAGTTGCTCGGCGTCCTCGAGCTGCTTGATCTCGCGGTCGTTGATGGGCGTCCAGTCGATGTCGCTGCGCTTGCGGGTGAAGTAGTTGCTGAAACGCTTGGGCTGGCTGAACGACAGGGTGCGCACGTCGTCCGCGCCGCGCAGCGCGAAGCGGTACCACTCCTCGAGCATGACCACACGGTACGGATCGACCCCCGTGACTTCCTTGGCGGCCGGTTCCTTGTTCACCCAGGGCTGCACGGCCTGCCGGAAATTGGTGGTCATGTTCATTCCGACCAGCAGCTTGCGCCGGGGCAGCGGGCTCATGGGGTCCACCTGTCCGAGCGGCTGGTTCAGCTGCAGGAACAGTTGCGCCTGCGTGGCGGCGTGCATGGCCTGACTGTTCGGGTCGAAGCTGGGGCTGCGCTGATCGTACAGGCGTTTCACGACGTCCTTGCCGCCGCTGCGCAGCGACGCCTCGAAGGGTTCGAGCGCCATCTGCTCGAGCGCGTTCAGCTGCGCCCGCTCGAAGTTATCCTGCCCGATCGCCCAGGGACCCAGCAACCAGTCCGGGTCATTTACGCCGGGCATGACGCCGCGCGTCAGGGCCTGCCACGACTGGATCAGGCGCGAGGCGTGGGTTTCCTTGCCGCGCTCGTCGGTCGCGAGTTCCTCCTCCTTGTCGACCGTGCCGTGCGGGGACGGCTCGAACAGCGACAGGCCGTTCACGTTGGGCGTGTCGTTCTCCAGCTTCGCCCGCGCCTCGCGCCAGCGGTCCGCCTGGTTGGTCAGGCGCTTGCGCAGGCTCATCAGGCGGCGGGCGATCTTCTGCGTCTCCTCGTCGATCAGCGTGAGGGTGCCGGCCTCGGCCCTCTGACCGCTGCCACGGTCCTGCAGGGCTTCACGGACCTTCTGGTTCACGCGGGATTTCAGTTCGTCGTCCAGCGCGCGGCTCAGGGCCGGCAGCAGCTGCTTGCTGGCCTTGCCCTTCAGGAAGAACATGCCCAGCAGGGTGTTCGTGCGGATCGCGTCCAGCTGGTCGAGGACGCCGTTGGCGCCGCTGGCCTTGCCCTCGCCGGGCTCCCAGCCACGCAATTCACCCAGGCGGGGTTGCGCGGCCTGCATGATTTCCAGCAGCACGTTCGGGCCGCTGTCGTAGTCCAGCAGGCGCGAGCCGACCATGCCGCGCACGTTCCCCATGATGCTGTCGGCCGCGCGGCGGCGGTTCTCGTTCACGGTCTCGTGGACAAGTCCGCGCAGCCCATCGCCCCGCTCCTTGCCGAAGGCGAGACGTAGTTCATCCAGGGCGCGGCGGGCCGCCTCGGGCTTACCGGTGCGGACGGCGCGCATGATCTCGTTCTTCTTGGCGTCCAGGCTGGCGCGGATGCTGGCGCCGGATTCGTCCATCAGCAGCGTCTCGGTCAGCGCCGGGATGGTCAGCCCCAGCGCGTCGAGGTCGTCACTGACGTTCCCCTCGAACTTGCGGTCCTTCCAGCGGTCCACGGCGTGCACCAGCGTGCGGTACTTCAGGGCTTCCAGGATGCGGCGCATGGGGTACTCGATGGTGGACAGGCCGAACGTCGAGAACGCGAAGGCGCGGCCCTGCTGCACCGTGACCGGCCCGGCGTTCACCATGTACGCCATCGGGTCGGTTTCCGGCACGAACACATTCAGGAACATGCGGTCCGCGATGGCGTTCGACAGGCGGGCCAGGTCGTTGCCTTCCGTGCTGCTGGGACGCAGCAGGTACACCAGGTCGTACGGCATGGCGTCGTTCGGCAGGACCTGGGTGCCCTCGGGCTTGTCCGGGAACTTGATGCTTTTGTAGCGCTCGGTGTCGGTGTGCAGGTGGTACTGGTTCAGTTCGGCCAGCGCGTGATAGGCGTTGGTCTTCCAGATTTCCGCGTCGGGTTTCTGCGCGATGCCCAGGTCCGGGTGCGGCAGCGTGAACATGCCCAGCGTCTTTTCCTCGTCGTCGAGGATGGTGCGCAGCAGGATGCCCATGTCGCTGGCGGTGCCGCTGCACGTGCCGCCGCACAGGGTGCCGACCACGATCACGCGCACGCCGGTCTGGCCGCTCGCGGCGTTCACGGCGAACTGCACGTTCGCTTCCAGCCCGGCGTTGTTGGCATTCAGCGCCGATTTCGCCTGCGCCTCAGTCAGGCTGCGCAGGCGCGCGACCCGCTGCGAGATGGCGTTTTTCATCTCGTTGTAGTTCGGCGGGTACAGCAGCGCCAGTCGGCCCACCATGCGGATGTGCCCTGCGCCGGAGTCGATGCTCTGCGCCGGCAGCTGCTTGAGCGTTTCCAGGTCCGCCCAGGTGCGCAGGGCGATGCTGCTGTCGTACAGTTCCGGACGCTCAATCATGTCCCGCCAGGAGGTGGCCGGGACGCCCAGCGTCTTGAAATCGTCGGTCCCGTTGAAGCGGTTGGGTTTGGCCACGTCGGTCTCGACCGCCAGGAATTCCACCCAGGGGGCGCGGCCCAGTCCGCCGACCTCCCAGTCGATGCGGTCGGCCAGTGCTTCGAGGATTTCCGTGCCGGTGCTGCCCAGTCCGATGACCAGGGTCTTGAAGACTCTCATGTTGTCTGCCATTTAGCGTTCCACTCCCATGCGGGTAAAGACGGCCGAGACGAGCAGCGTGAGCAGCAGGAAGGTCACGCTGACGGCGATCATGTACATCAGGTCCGCCGGTTTGAACAGGAAGTACGCGGCGCAGGCCAGAGCGGCGAACAGCAGCACAAGTGCGAGGCCCATGCCCTGCTTGGCCGAATCGACCGGCGTGCGGCCCCCCGCGCCGAACAGAATGTGGGCCAGTCCCACGGCCACGCCGTACCACAGGAGCATGGTCACAGCGACCGTGACCCAGAAGTTCACCTGCGTGAAGAGAGGAACGACCGGCCCGAAGAAGGTTGCTAGGTTCATCAGTTGTCTCCATCCAGCGACATCACGACGCTGCGAGTGATTTCCTTGGGAACGCCGCCGGGACCGCGCACCTCGCCCGTGAATTCCAGCGGTGCGTCCGGCGTTTCCGGGCGCAGCGTGACGGTGGCGCTGTCTCCCGCCACGACCCGCCCGCCCACGCTGCTCAGACGGATGTCGTCGTGTACGCCGCGCACGCGGTAGTCCTTGCCCACCCGCGTGATCTGCGCGACGGGTACGGGGGGCAGTCCGGCGACCGGCACGACCGGCATGTCGTCCTCGGCGGCGTATCCGGCCCCGGCGATCACGCAGAAGGGCCGCCCGGCGGGCATGTCGCGCACGCTGAAGCTGCTGCTTCCGATCCGCACCGACCCGCTTCCCGAACCACCGCCCTTGCCTATCAGCTTCCAGGCCGCGAACCCAGCGCCGCCCAGAACCAGCAGCGCGACCAGCAGTCCCGCCGGGTTGGCTCCGCCGCCACCGGAAGATTGTGCGGGGGCCTGAGCACCAGCGCGTTGCTCCGTGCGGGTCCCGGCCGTCAGGGGGGTTCCGGTGAATGTCTTGGGCACGAAGACCACCGCCTGCATCTGTCCCTGAATCTGACGGGAAGGCGTGGTGATCACGTAGGGCAGGTTCAGGCTCGCGCCGTCCTGTGTGCCGGCCACGCGGGTCCAGTTCGTCAGCACCTCCTGGTATTCCGGCGCGTTGGTCCCCATCACGCGGATGCCGGCGGCGCCGACACTGGCAGCCGTGTTCGTCAGGAGGATCAGCACGGTGCCCGGCGTGCCCTCGAACTCGCGGGTCAGGGTCGCAGCCACGCGTTCGGTGTCGTGCCCCCCCACGCTGCCCACGGCCGGCGTGGTAGGCCACAGCTTGGCAGTACGCTCCAGGTCGGCCTGGGCATCATTCCCGATGATCTGGGTCAGGCCACTGGGGTTGCGGTACTCCCAGATGTCCATCTCCCAGGCGCGGGCCGTGACCTGATCACCCTGCACAGCGGCGCGCTGCACGAACTGCGTGGCGAGTTCACGCGCCGCCTGTGCGCCCAGCGGATCGGCTTTGTAGTGTCCGGTGCTGAAGGCGATGACCCAGTTCACCTGGGACCGTTCCAGGTCACCACCGGCTGTCGTGACGGCCTCCTGAACCTGTTGCAACAGACGTTCGGCGCTTGGGGTGACACTGTTGCGGTCAAGCTCTGCCTTCCCGGACCCCTGGGCCGCTGCGCCACTCAACAGAGCCGCTGACAGAACGGCTGTCCGCATCAGGTTCACAGGCGATCCCCGCAGAGAGAGGGAAAATTAGAAGTGTGTGCCCACATGTCGCGGAGTATGGACCGTCCGCTGAAGAGATGTTGCCTCATTTGTGGACGCAGATGAGAAATTATCGACTTCAGCTGATTTCCTGTGAATTAGTCCATTTTACTAGGCTGACAACGGGAGAAATCTCTCATTACCTCCCTCCTCATTACGGCCGCGTCAGGACTGCCGGACGCCTGATACGGATTCCGTTTGTTTCGCCGACAACCCGGAACATCGCCGGCTTGTCAGCTTCACGTCCGGAACCCGTCTCTCTCCCACTCGCTTCGCTCGGGTTGAACGGGCTTTGCAGCCCATTCAATCGGAGTCCGTACGAAGCGGCAGCAATGCTGGCAGACCGGAATCCCCGGACTGGTCCGGTAGATCGTTCCGCCACTCGCTGACGTTGTCACTCTGCGTTGTCAGTGATGTGGGGCCGCTGGTAGTGTGGGGGGATGCTGGCGATTGCGCAGGACTGGGTGGGGGGCATCGACGAGTTCGTCATGGAGGCGAACGTGTGGTTGTCACGCCTGCTGCCGGAGGACCGCGCGGGTCGCCCGAAGGACGAGGTGAACGCGCGGCTCGTGCGGCATTACACGACCTCGGGGCTGGTGCCGGCGCCGCGCCGGGAGGGTCGCGAGGCGCGATATGACCGCCGGCACCTGCTGCACCTGCTGGCGCTGCGCCGCCTGATGGCGGACGGCCTGAGTGGCAAGGCGCTGTTCGGGGCGCTGTCGGGACGGTCGGAGGCGGATCTGGAGCAACTGGCGCAGTGGGGCGCCCAGGCGGCGCCGCAGGAGGCCGTGATTCTGGGAGTTCGAGCGCCCGCCCCTGTTCAGGGAGCGGTGGCGCTGGATTACCTGCGGAAGTTGCGGGCCGGCATGACGGGCGAGGCGGTGGGCCTGTCGTCCCCGGCGCAGGTGGTTCCGGACCGGCGGGCGGCGCGGGCGGTGCAGATGCGCTCACAGGTGCTGGTGCGCCGTGGACTGGAGGTGCTGGTGGGCGAGCAGTTCCGCTGGCCGCGGGACGAGGCGGCCTGGGCGGAGTTGCTGGACGAGGTGCGCGAGTCACTGCGTGACGTGCAGGAGCGGCAGCGCGGCGCGTCAGTGGATGACGTGTAGGCGGGTGACACTGCGAGCAGGGACAGGAAAGGAAACGTAACCAATACAGACTGTTGACAATTTGGATTGTCAGAGTCAGACTGGATTCAGTTCCACCCAGTCCGACCCGTCCCCCGACCCTGACCGGCCGGTCCACCCCCCTACGCACCACAGGAGCCCGCCATGACCTACTCCCCCCAGACACCGACCCTCGAACTGCTGCCCCTGCGCGCCGCCCTTCCCGCCGGCCAGAACAGCGAACTGACCGTCCTGCTGCGCGTCCACCCGGCACCGGCCCCCAGCGGCAACGCCACGCGGCCCCCGCTGAACCTGTCGTTTGTGATCGACCGCAGCGGCTCCATGAGCGGCCAGCCCATCGAGATGGCCCGCCGCGCCGCGCAGGCCGCCATCCGCCTGATGCAACCCCACGACCGCGTCAGTGTCGTCGCGTTCGACGACTCCATCGACACCGTGATCGCGCCGCAGCACGTCACTGACCCCGAGACGCTGTGCCGCGCCGTGGAACGCGTCACGGACCGGGGCAGCACCAACCTGTACGGCGGCTGGCTGGAGGGCGCCATGCTGACCGCACAGCACCTCGACCCGCAGGCCCTCAACCGCGTCCTGATCCTCAGCGACGGGCAGGCGAACGCCGGCGAGACCCGCACCGACGTGATCGCGCAGCACGTCCGGGGCCTCACCGCGCGCGGCGTCAGCACCAGCACCGTCGGCCTGGGCCGCCACTACGACGAGACGCTGCTGCAGGCCATGGCCGACGCCGGGGACGGCAACTACGAACACATCGAGAACGAGGAAGGCCTCCCCGCGTTCTTCAGCGCCGAGTTGCAGGGCCTGACCCGCACCACCGGGCAGACCGTCAGCCTGGGCATCGAACCCAACCCGGCGCTCGGCAGCCTGCGCTGCGACGTGCTGAACGACCTGCCCCGCAATTCGTACGGCCGCTGGCAACTCCCGAACCTGAAGGCCGGACAGCCGCTCGAAGTGGTCCTGACCCTGCATATCCCCGCGCAGGATGCCGCGCCCGCGACCGGCGTGACCCGCGTGCGCCTCGCCTGGAACGACCGGCAGGGCGTCCGGCAGACCCTGCGCGCGCAGCTGACCCTCCCGGTCCTGAACGCCGATGCGTACGCCGCGCTGCCCGACGATCCCCGCGTCGCCCTGGCCGCCGAACGCCTGCGCGCCGCCCGCGTGCGCGAACAGGCCGTCGCGTACGCCGCCGCCGGGGACCTCCACATGTCCCGCGCCGCCCTGACCCGCGAGAGCCAGCGACTGAGCGCCCTGCACATCGACGGGCTGCAGAGCGACGTGGACGAACTCCTGAGCCTCGACCAGGACTTCGCCACCGACGAACGCCTGGCTCGCAAACGCGCCGCCAGCCAGAGCTACAACGTCCGCCGCAGCAAACCCGGACTCTGACCACGGCGGATCAGGGAGGGGAGGAGGGCCGATTCAGGTCACTCCTCCCCTCCCTCGCGTCACAGTCATACGGATTCCGTCTGTTTCGCTGACAACCCGGAACATCGCCGGGTTGCCAACTCCACGCCCGGAACCCGCCCTGCTCCCACTCGCATCCGCTCGGATTGAAGGGTCTTTGCAGCCCCTTCAATCGGAGTCCGTATCAGTACACGTCCTGGCCGGTGTCCGTCTGGAATCGCCCGGCGAGGTCACGGGCGGCGCGGGCGAGCAGGGTGGTGTCCACGCCCGCCGCGATGAAGGTGCAGCCTGAGGCGCGGTAGTGCGGCACCTGAGCCTCGGTGCAGAGGATGCCCGCCGCCTTCCCCGCCGCGCGGGTGCGGGTCACGGCGTCCACAATGGCGCCCTGCACGTCCGGATGCGCGGGGTTCCCGAGGTGGCCCAGGCTGGCGCTCAGGTCGGCGGGGCCGACGAACACGCCGTCCACGCCCTTGACGGCCAGGATGTCGTCCAGCGCGGCCAGTCCGGCGGCACTCTCGACCTGCACGAGCAGGCACACCTGATCGTCGGCGCGGTGCAGGTAGTCCGGCACGGCATTCCAGCGCGAGGCACGGGCAATCGCGCTGCCCACGCCCCGCACGCCGCGCGGCGGGTAGCGGGTCGCGGCGACGAGGTCGCGGGCCTGCGCGCCACTCTCCACCATGGGGACGAGCAGGGTCTGCACGCCCAGGTCGAGGTACTGCTTGAGCAGGTGCGTCTGCCCGACGGGGGGCCGCACGACGGGGGTCACGGGGTACGCGGCGAGCGCCTGCAAGACGGACAGGGTGCTGCGCACGTCGTTCGGGGCGTGCTCGCCGTCGATCAGCAGCCAGTCGAAGCCCGCCCCGGCGATGATCTCGGCGCTGTACGGGTCGGCCAGCGCCAGCCACAGGCCCAGCTGGAACTCCCCTCGCGCCAGGGCCGCCTTGAGGGGATTGTGCAGGTCCGGGCCACTCACCGCGCGAACCTCAGGGTGACGCTGCCCAGCGGGCCGTAATCCGCGTGGAAGATGTCACCGGGCGAGGCATCCACCGGGCGCACGAACGAACCGGCCAGCACCGTCTCCCCCGCCCGCAGGGTCACGCCGTGCGGGGCGAGGCGGTTTGCCAGCCACGCCACGCCCTCCGCCGGGTGGTTCAGCACGCCGGCCGCCACGCCGGTCTCCTCGATCACGCCGTTGCGGAACAGCAGCGCGCCCACCCAGCGCAGGTCCACGTCGGTCGGACGCACGGGCCGCCCGCCCAGCACGATCCCGGCGTTCGCGGCGTTATCGCTGATGGTGTCCGTCACTTTCCGGGTCGCGCCGCTCTCGCGGTCCACGCGTTCGATGCGCGCGTCAATGATCTCGGCGGCGGGCACCACCCAGCGCGTGGCGTCCAGCACGTCCATGACGGTCACGTTCGGCCCGCGCAGGTCCTTCCCGAGGATGAACGCGAGTTCCACCTCCACGCGCGGCACGATGAAGCGCCCGGACGGGATGGGCTGTAGCTCGCTGAACACCATGTCGTCCAGCAGGGTGCCGTAGTCGGGTTCGTCGATGTTCACGGCCTGCTGCATGGCGCGCGACGTCAGGCCGATCTTGTGCCCGATCACGCGGCGGCCCTGCGTGAGCTTGTGGCTCACCCAGGCGTCCTGCACGCGGTACGCATCGGCGATGGTCAGGCCGGGGTACTGGCCGGACAGCTGCCTCATGGGCACGCGGGACTGCTCGGCGGCGTGCAGGCGGCGCGCGGCGTCCTGCACCTGCGCGTCGGTCAGGCCGCTCATGACGTCACCTGGCGGTAGCGGGCGTGGATGTTGTTGTGCTTGAAGGTGCCCGCCTCGCTGAACTCCGCGATCTCCAGCGACAGGGCCAGGGTGCGGGAGTCGAAGTCGGCTGCGAAGTGGCTTTTGAGCACCTCGAACAGCGCCGCGCCCGTCTCGGCCTTCACGGCCTCGCTGCGCCCGGCGGCGATCTTCAGGATCACATGCACGAACGCGTCGTCGTGCTCGCCCTCGGCCACCACGTACTCCGTCAGGCGGTGCGCGCGGGCGCGGAGGCCGCCCGGCGGGTACACGTCCGGACGGGCCAGCAGCACCCCGTTCAGGGCGCGCAGCAGCTCCGGCACGCGCGCATTGGGCAGGTTGTCGGTGTACTCGACGGTCAGGTGCGGCATCAGATCCGCTGCCCTTCCTGCGCGATCAGCGGCTCGGCATCCTCCGACTCCCAGGCCACGTCGTTTTCCAGCGCGCCCAGCCCGTCGATCTCCAGGCGCATCACGTCCCCCGGCTTCACGTGCGACACGCCTTTGGGCGTGCCGGTCAGGATCACGTCGCCCGCCTGCAGGGTCATGAAGCGGCTCATGAACTCGATCAGTTCCGGCCCGCGCAGGATCATGTCGCGCGTGTTGCCCTCCTGGCGCAGCTCCCCGTTCACGAACGCGCGCAGGCCCAGGTTGTACGGGTCCGGCACCTCGTCCGCCGACACGAGGTACGGCCCCAGCGGCCCGAAGGTATCCCAGCCCTTGGCGCGCATGGGCGGACGGTAATAGTTGCTGACGTAATCGCGCACCACCAGATCGTTCGCGATCGTGTACCCGCCGATATACGCTTCGGCGTCCCTCGCCTTCACGCGCCGCGCGTCCCGGCCGATCACGATGCCCAGTTCCACCTCGTAGTGCATGAACTGCGCCCCGCGCGGGTACTCCACGGTGCCGCCGTGCGGCAGCAGACTCGTGTTCGGCTTCAGGAACATCACCGGCTCCTCCGGCGTCTTGAAGCCCAGTTCCGCGTTGTGATCCGCGTAGTTCAGCGCCAGCGCAATCACCTTGCCGGGATTCACCGGCAGCAGGAACTGCACCTCGTCCGGGTGGTGCGCCTCACCCGCCGCGTCGATCAACATGCCATCCCGGAGCACGCCACGGTGCTGACGGCCACGGGCCATAAAATTCGCAGTTTTCATTGGAAACCTCGGTTGGGAACGGAGTCGTGGGTGAACCCCTCAGTCCGCTTCGCGGCCAGCTCCCCTTAGAGGGGAGCCAAACCGCGTAGAGACAAGCCTCCCCTCTTAGGGGACTCGTAGAGCTGCGGAGCAGAGGTGCCCCCTTCAGGGGGCGGAGGGGTTCTTCCAGCTCAACTTAAATCACGTGGACGGGCAGGCCTTTCAGGTCGCTCTCGCGGGGCTGCACCCAGCCGCCTTCGTAGGCTTCGAGCAGGGAGCCTTCCTCGAACCAGCTTCTGGGGGTCTTGGCGCCCCAGAGGGTCTGGCGGCGGGGGTCGTCGAGGTGCCAGCGGATCGGTTCGAAGTCCGGGTCGACGGTCAGGTAGTCGCAGGTGTACAGCTCGATGCGGTGCCCGTCGGGGTCGCGGATGTACAGGAAGAAGGCGTTGCTGACGCCGTGGCGGCCGGGGCCGCGTTCGATGCGCTCGGGCATGCGCGCGCCCGCGAGGATGTCGCAGGTGCGGATGATGCTCTGCATATCGGGCATCCAGTACGCGAAGTGATGCAGTCTCGGCCCCATGCCGTTCGTGAGGGCGAGGTCGTGGACGCTGCCCCGGCGCTGGATCCACGCGGCCCAGATGCGCCCGTGGTCGTCCTCGGTGTATTCGCTGAGGCGGAACCCCAGGTGGTCCATGTACCAGCGCATCACGCCCTCCACGTCGGGCGTCATGACGTTGATGTGGTCGATGCGTTGCAGGCCCGCGCCGCGGTGCAGGTGGTAGTCCTGCAGCAGCCAGGGGTACCTGACGGACTGTGCGTAGAACGCGACGGGCACGCCGTACGGGTCCTGGAAGCGCAGCAGGCGCGGCCGGTCGAGTTCCGTCTCCCAGCGCCAGGGGATGCCCTGCGCTTCCAGGAAGGCGGTCAGGGCGTCCAGGTCGGCGTCCGTGCCCACGCGGTACGCGAGGTGCTTCACGCCCGCCTCGGGCGCGAGTTCGAGTTTCAGCGTCCACTCGCGGTCCTCGTTGGCGCGCAGGTACAGAGCTCCCTCGGTTTCGTGCAGGACGTTCAGGCCCAGCAGGTCCACGTAGAAGTACCGGGAGGCGGCGAGGTCCGTGACGTAGAAGATGCCGTGCGCGATGCGGATGGTGTTCGGGGTCTGCATGTCAGTCCGCCGCCACGGTTTTGGACTGGTTGGGTTGAGGCTGGTGGATGAACTCGCGGATGCGCTGCACGTACGGCCCCTTGTCGTACACCTCGTACAGGGCGCTGTGCATGCGGATGGGGTCGCCGAAGAAGTGCTTCTCGTACAGGTTCTGGCGCGCGCCGAAGCTGCTCAGGGTCAGGTCCCACGCGAGGCGGAAGAGTTTCAGTCGCTCCTCGGCGCTGGCGTTCGTGGCCTGCAGGTGCTTCTCGATGAAGTGCCCCAGCGGTCCCTCGCGGTCGGCCTTGCCGGGCATCATGATGATCCCCGAGGCGCCGAGGAGCTGAATGATCTCGTTCAGGCGCGGGTAGATCGCCGGGTAGTAGTTCCGCGCGGCGTCCAGCGGGCCGCGTGCGGGCGTCATGACGCCGTACGCGTTGAGCTGCGCGCCTTCCACGGCGGCCACCTCCAGCGCCTTCATGATCTCCAGCGTCACGATGATCTCGCTGACCTTGCTCTGCACGTGCTGGAACCCCCCGCTGCCGACGGTGTCCACGATGCTCTGCGCGAGGCCCAGGAACGCCTCGGTCTTGCTGACCTTCTGGTTCACGACCTGGTAAGCCATGTGCAGCACGGCGTCGGTCTTCGCGTAGGCCTGGTTGGCGAGGGTCATGTCGTACATCAGGAACACCCGCTCCCACGGCACGAGGACGTCGTCGAAGATCACGAACGCGTCCTGCTCGTCGAAGCGGCTGGACAGGGGGTGGTCTTCCACGTCGCGGCCCAGGTCGAAGGGTTCGCGGCACTGGAAGTACAGGCCCGGCGTGTTCGTGGGCAGCCCGAAGCCGATGGCGTAGCGGCTACGGTCGCCGTTCTCCCGGATGACGGTGGACGGGAAGATCAGGATCTCGTCTGCAATCGGGAGGGTGGCGAGCATCCGCGCGCCGCGCACGATCACACCCTCTGAAGTTTCCTCGACGATGCCCATGGCGATGTACGGGTCGGGCAGTTCGCTGGCCTGCTTGCTGCGGTTCACCTGCGGGTTCGTCAGGGCGTGCGTCAAGCACAGGTCGTGGTCGCGCACGTACTCAAAGTAGCGGCGCATGTTCTCGCTGAAGTTCCGGCCCGAGCCCGGCTCGCCGCTGGACTCGCACCCGTCGAAGTACGCGCTCGCCATCCCGGCGGCCATGACGTTCGTGTTCATGTAGTCCGGCGCGCGGCCCAGCGTGCCCAGCGAGTAGTTCGCGCGAATGCGGTGCGCCTCGCCGATCCGGCGCAGGTCCTCCCTGGTGCGGGGCACCATGAACGCGGTCGCGTGGCGCTCGCCGTTCTCCTCGAAGGTCAGGACGTCACGGTAACGGGGGTCGTGTTGCAGGTCGTACAGCCCGGCCAGCGAATGGGCGATGTTGCGCGTGGCGGGGTGGGTGGTGGCGTCCTCCACCCGCTGCCCGTCGATGTACAGGTTGGGCGGGTTGTGGCGCAGGCGGTCGAGGAACTGCTGTCCGGTACGGGCCATGTCGGTGCTCCTTGGGGTGTGGGGGGTGTGCGTTCAGGTGCCGGGCGCTTCGGTCAGTTCGCCCGCGTCCATGACGAGTTCACCGGCGTCCAGCCGGTCGGCGATGGCATGCAGGTACGCGGCCAGGGTGGGGTGCTGCGGGCCGCTGGGGCCGACCTCGTGGTCCATGTCGATGACCTGCCCGGCCCGGCCGGCGGGACCTGGGGTGGTGTCGATGGCCGCGCCGTTGCCCGCGCCGTCGGCGTCCAGCGGAATCCAGCCGTGCGCCCACCAGCCGCGCCGGATCTCGTCGCGGCCTTCCGAGGCGTCGTGGTCGGCGTTCCCGGCGAACATCCCTCTGCCCAGCAGGTCGCGCCACGTGTCCGCCTCGGACTGGATGCCCGCCGTGCCGAGCAGCGTGCCGGTCGGCCACCCGCCCTCCTGGCTGCCGTCGTGGCGCAACAGCGACTCGTTCAGTTCGGCGGGCAACGCGAATCCCAGGAATCCTTCGAGCGCGGTGATCTGTTCCGGGGTCGCGCCGGGAAGCAGCCGGTCGGCGGCGTTCTGCGCGGCGTACCACGCCTCGATGCGCTCCCAGGCGCGCGCGATCCCGCTCACGACTCCCCCTGCCCCGGCATCCCGAGCTGCTGGGCGCGGTGCCCATTCAGGTTGATGGCGACGTTCTTCGTTTCCATGTAGAAGTCGAAGGAGTAGTCGCCGCCGTCACGGCCGATGCCGCTGGCCTTCATGCCGCCGAAGGGGGTGGGCAGGTGGCGGACGTTCTCGCTGTTCACCCAGACCATGCCGCTGTCCAGGCCGTGCGCGAAGGTGTGCGCGCGGGTCAGGTCGTTCGTCCACAGGTACGCCGCGAGGCCGTACGGCACGTCGTTCGCGAGGCGCAGGGCGTCCCCGTCCGTGTCGAAGGGGATGACGGTCAGGACCGGGCCGAAGATCTCCTCCTGGGCAATCCGCATGTCGTTGCGGGCGTCCGTGAAGAGGGTGGGCCGCACGTAGTTCCCGGTGTCGCCGAGGCGTTCGCCGCCCACCCGGATGGTCGCACCGTCCGCGCGGGCCGCGTCGAAGTACGAGCAGACCTTCTCCAGTTGCGCCGGGTGGATCAGCGGGCCGACCTCGGTGGCGGGATCGAGGGGGTCGCCCACGCGGATGTTCGCCACGCGCGCGGCCAGCCGCTCGACAAACCCGTCATGCACGCCGCGCTGGACGAGCAGGCGGCTGGAGCTCGTGCAGCGCTGCCCGTTCAGCGAGTAGATCATGAAGATCGCGGCGTCCAGCGCGCGACTCAGGTCGGCGTCGTCGAACACCACGACCGGGTTCTTCCCGCCCAGTTCGAGGTGCACGCGCTTGAGGGTGTCAGCGCCCTGCTTCTGGATGAGGCTGCCGGTGCGGCTCTCGCCGATGAACGCGATGGCCCTGATCAGGGGGTGCTCGGTCAGGGCCTTCCCGGCGGTCTCGCCGAAGCCGTGCACGAGGTTGACCACCCCGGCGGGAATGCCGGCCTCGTGCATGATCTCCGCGAGGATCGTGGCGGTCACGGGGCTCCACTCGGCGGGTTTGTGCACGACGGTGCACCCGGCGGCCAGCGCGGGCGCGATCTTCCAGGAACTCAGCATGAACGGCGTGTTCCAGGGCGTGATCACGCCGACCGGCCCGATGGGCTGGCGGACGGTGTAGTTCAGGAAGCCGTCGGTGGGGAGGCTCAGGCCGTCCTGGGCGCCCTCGGCGCGGTCGGCGAAGAAGCGGAAGTTCTCGGCGGCGCGCACGGCGGCGCTCTTCATGAAGCGGATGGGCTGCCCGGTATCGGTGCTCTCCGCGACGGCGATGTCGTGCGCGCGGGCCTCGATCAGGTCTGCCACGCGGTACAGCAGCGCGCGGCGTTTCTTGCCGCTCAGGGCTTTCCAGGCGGGAAAGGCGGCGTGCGCGGCCTGCGCGGCGCGGTCGATGTCGCGGGCGTCGCCGCTGGCGGCCCGTCCCAGCACGCGGTTGTCGCCGGGCGCGTGAAAGTCGAAGGTATCGCCGGATTGCGCGCTCACCCACTCGCCACCGATGAAGTGGCGCAGCGGCTCGCGCAGGCGGTCGTGCAGGGCGTCCACGGGGGACGGCGTCGTGACGGTCATGAACCCTCCAGGGAAGGGCGCGTCGGGATGCGCCCGGAACGTGAGTTGTGCTTCCCTGCAGCGTAGGCCCGCGCGGGCAAGGCGCTCAACGGCGCGACGCACAGAAATCACAAGGGCTCTTGTATGATCCGACAATGATCAGTCGGAGGATGGCTGGATGGGCGTGACCCTGGCGGCGCTGCGCGGGGCGCTGGGCCTGTCCCCCATCTCCGGTGACGAGCAGATCGGGGACGCGGAGGCCGCCGTCCGGGCGCTGCCCGAATTCCCGGCGGTGGACGTCCGCGCGGCGTTCACCCGCCTCCAGGCCGAAGCCCTGAGGCCGCACCTGCCGGGCCTGCGCGCCCTGCTGGACGGCGCGCAGCGCGCCCTGAACCACCCACAGCCGGAGGGGGCGCTGGCCCGCTGGCTGGCGGGCGTCACGGGCGGCGAGGTGACGGTGCGGGCCAGCTGGGGCGACGTGGTGGCGCACGCCGGGCACGCCCCGGACGGCGCGGAACTGACCGAGGTGCCCCTCGCATTCGAGCGGCGCCCGGTCGGCACCCTGCAGCTGCGCGCCGCGCCCGGCTGGGCGGATCTGGCGGCGCTGATCGCGGAGCTGCTCCGGCTGGCGCGCCTGCAGGCGGCGGCGGCGGGCGCGGCGCGGCGGCGGGTGGGCGAGCGGCAGTTCGAGGCGCTGCTCTCAGGCGACGCGGCGCAGCTGCCGCCCGGCGAGGGGTTCACGGTGGCCGCGCTGCGGCTGGGCGGCCCGCCCCCGCGTTCCGCCCGCGCCCGCGAGGCCCGCACGGCGCAGCTGGACGTGCTGTGCAGCGTCGGCGAGGGCTTCTTCTACCGGCGGGGCCTGACCTGCATGACCGCCGTGCGCGCCCAGGGCGACCATGACGTGAGCGTGTGGCTGTGGCCGGCGGCCGATCCCGCCGGGGCGGCCGGGCTGCACGAGGCGCTGCTGCACGCCACCACCGCCGCCTTCCGGCTGGGGGTCAGCCGGGCGCACTCGGGGGCGGCCGCCGCGCCGGACGCGCTGCGCGAGGCGGCGCAGGCCCTGACGCTCGCCCCGGCACGCGGGACCGCGACCTTCACGCAACCGGACCCGCTGCGGCCCCTGCTGGACAGCCCCGAGCGGGCCGCGCACGCCGCCGACTGGCAGGCCCGACTGCGCGCCGGGGACCCGGACGGGAAACTGGCCGCCACGCTGCGCGCGTACCTGGGCCACACGGGCTCACTCGCCGCGCTGGCAGACGACCTGAACCTGCACCTGAACACCCTGCGCTACCGCCTGCGCCGCGCCGAGGACCTGCTTGGCGGCGGGCTGAACGACCCGGCGTTCGTCGCGCGGGTGTACCTCGCGTTCGCCGGGTCGCCCTGAGGTCGCCCGGCCGGGATCAGGCACGTCCTGGCCGCGTACACTGGAACCGAATTCCGTCCGTGCCCGTCCCCTGTCCGTATTCCTCCTGCGAGGTGATTCATGACTCAGCTTCAACCCGGCGAGAAACGTTCCCTGTCCGACTTCATTTCCGGCACGCGCCTGCGGGTGCAGGTCACGCACGACCTGCCGCAGGCCGACGTGAGCGTGTTCGGCCTGGACGGCGAGCGTCAGTTGCGTGACGACCGTTACTTCGTGTTCTACAACCAGCTCAGCAGCCCCGGCCAGGAGGTCAGGTTGCAGCTCGACGGGAGCCGCGCCACCTTCGACTTGGACCTCGGCGCGCTCCCGCCGGGCATCGAGCGGCTGGTGTTCGTGATCTCGCACGACGACGCCCCCATGAGCCGCCTGGGGCAGCTGCGCCTGGCCGTGCAGGACCCGCAGGGCGCCGCGGAGCGGGCGGTCGTGGTCCTCGGCGGCACCCAGTTCACGGCGGAGCGGGCCGTGATGATCGCGGAACTGTACCGCCACACCAGCGGGTGGCGGCTGGGCAGCGTCGCGCAGGGCTTCCAGGGCGGCCTGGACTCGCTGCTGGGGTACTTCGGCGGACAGGTGGCCGGAGCCGCCCCGGCACCCGCGCCCGCCAGTCCGGCCGCCGCGCCGCCACCGGCCGCGCCGCCTGTGCCCCCTGCTCCGGCACCGGTGCCGCCCGCCCCGCCCGCATCCCCGGCAGAGACCGGGCAGGGCAGCAGCGTCGCGGACTTCCTGCGCCGCAGCGCCGAGCAGGACCGACCCGGCGACGTGTTCGAACTGGAAAGCAGCAAGATGCTGGAAGTCAAGGTCAACGGCCGCGTCTGGAGCAAGATCGGCGCGATGGTCGCGTACCGGGGCCGCCTGGAATTCAAGCGGTCGAGCACCCTGCGTGACCTCGTGGGCGGCCTGCGCTCGGGCGGCGGGATGGGCGCGCTGCTGGGCGCGGCGATGCGCATGGGCAGCGGCGAGATGGGCCCGCTGGTCAGCATCGAGGGGCAGGGCGTGTGCTACCTCGCCGACCAGGGCAAGGAGATCTCGATCATCCGCCTGCAGGGCGACGCCCTGAACGTGAACGGCAAGGACCTGCTGGCCTTCGAGGACACCGTCACGCACGAGATCACCATGCAGCGTTCGGTGGCGGGCATGGTGGCCGGCGGGATGTTCAGCGTGCAGGTGCGCGGGAACGGACTGGTCGCCATCCTGAGTCACGGCAAGCCCCTGACGCTGCGGGTCACGCCGAACGAGCCGATCTTCACGGACCCGAACGCCACCATCGCCTGGAGTGAGCACCTGCGCCCGGACCTGCGCGTCAGTCAGGACCTGCGTTCCATGTTCGGCCGGGGCGGCGGCGAGACCCTCCAGATGGCCTTCCAGGGCGACGGCTTCGTGGTCGTGCAACCCTACGAAGAAGCCTCGGCCATGGAGAACCTGCCCAGCCACTGAGTCTGGCCTCCACGGAACTGTCAAGCGCGCCAGGCGGACCCATTCACAGGTCCGCCTGTCGTGTCTGACGGGAGACGCTCTCATCGGTGCGGTGACTGGCCGGACTCGCCCGATTTACTCGGCAGTTTTGGGGCAGGAGAGCAGGCGAAAGGCTGAAAAGGACACTACCGATTTACTCGGTAGTCTGTTTTTGACTGTTCGGACCGGATCGAGGGCGGATACCGCCCTGGAAGGATATTTTCGCCTTTTTTGAACCTGCCGAGTAAATCGGTAGTCCTGGCGGCAGCGGGCCCGATTTACTCGGCTTTTTGAGCAGGTTATCCACAGGCAAAACCCGATTTACTCGGCAGGTTGGCATTTCGAAGGCGTATGAGACTCCCGATTTACTCGGCTTTTTCGGCAGGTTGTCCACAGACAAAGCCCGATTTACTCGGCAGGTTCAGTGGTTGATAGACCGGGTCAAAGCCCGATTTACTCGGCAGGTTTGTCTGCCAAAAGCCCGATTTACTCGGCAGAACTACCGATTTACTCGGCAGCTTCAGCAGAGTTATCCACAGAAAAAGCCCGATTTACTCGGCATGTTAGGTTGAAAAATGCCGTCTGGCACGCAGGCGGCCCCCACTCCCTTGTTGTTGTTGTTAACAACATTTTTTTAATCTTTTAAAAACAAACAAAAACAACCAACAACAAGGGGAGTCGAACCTGCCCCGATCCGTTCCTCCTCACCAGTGCGCCCCGGGTTCCTGAATCTGGTGTGACTGACTGGTAGAGTGCACCCTGAGGACTTCCCGATATGCCACGCCCCCGCAAAAAAGTGACGGTTCACCCCCAGCGTCCCGCTGAGATCACGCGCTTCGACGAGGCAAACTCCGCGCGTTTGGGTCTGATCTGTGTGCAGGAACGCATTCCCAGCGATTACACCCGCTGGGACCACGAATGGACGGTCGAGGACCGCACCGCCCGCCTGACCTGCATCTCACCCAGCGAGTACGGGGGAGTTCCGCACGGCCTGGACGGCGATTTCGCGACCACCCTGAATCTGATGTACCTCGAACAGGGCTCACCGGATTCCGGGGAAGTGAACACCACTGCGTATCAGCTGCTCAGCAAATCCGGTTTCCCGGACAGCGGCCAGTACTACCAGGCCCTTCAGGAATCCCTGGACCGCCTCAAGGGCGCCACGTACGCCGCCAGTGAATCCTGGCGTGACAAACGCTATGACCGCTGGACGACCGTCAAATTCAACATCATCGAACAGATTGACGCGGACACGGCGGGCGGTCTGGCGTTCGGGTCAGGCACGCTGCTGCGCATCCGGCTGGCGCGGCCCGTGGTGCAGAGCCTGCGGGCGCAGTACGTCAAGCCGCTGGACATGACCTTCGTGCAGAGCCTCAACCGGTCACTGACCCGCAGCCTGTACCGCATCCTGGACGCCCGCCGGTACGATCCGGTGCACCTGAGTGAACCGGTGACAGTCCTGCACATTCCGCTTCAGCAGTGGGCGCGGGAGTGCAAGCTGCTGGAGACCATGCCCGCCCGCATCAGGCGCAACCTGGAAGGCGCGCATCAGGAACTGATTGACCGGGGGTACCTGCGCAGCGTCACATACGAGGGCACACGCCTGAGCACCGCCATCGTGTATGAATTCGGCGACGTGCAGGTCAATCCGCCGGCCCCCGAACCGAGCCTGCAGGTGATCGCGGACTCGCCGCTGGTCGAGGCGCTGTGCCGCGAGGGTGTGGTGCTCCCTGTGGCGCGCAAACTGGTGCATCAGTACGGCGAACTGCACGTCACGACCCGTCTGGAGGCCTTCCAGTCGCTGCTGAGCAGCGGGTACTCTCCCAAGAAACGCTCGGCGCTGCTGGTCGACGTGATCAAGGACGAGGACGGCAAGTACACGGGGGTGGTGCAGGATCTGCCTGCTCTGACCGGGAAGCTGGAAACGCAGACGCCGGTGGGAGAGCGGCCCAGTCGAACGAAGAAGGCGGCAGGTGCGCCGTCCACGGAACTCGATGAGTTGACCGAGCGGATGAACTCGGAGTTCAATGCCCTGCCGCGCGACGAGCAGGCGGCGCGCGCCCTGACGCAGGTGCGGATGTTCGTGGGGCGTGAGCTGCGCGAACATCATCTGCGGGGTCTGATGGCCGCCATGCTGTCCGGTGAGGCCGATCCGCTGGAGGTGCAGCGGGAAGTGATCCGCGCGGCGAGTGAACTGCGCCTGCCGGAATTCGCGCAGCGGCTCCGCGAAGCGCACGAGCCTGGGAACGGATAGTCGCGGATGCCTGACCGTGCGTTGGCCCTGTCAGGGTCTGTGCGGCGCTGTCAGGCCACTGAAGGTCTTCTAGGCTCAGGTCTGATGAAGGGGTCGGGAGAGGGGTTTGCAGGGACCTTAACGGGCCTTACAGCGCCGCTCTGGTGCACTGAGGTTGGATATGAATTCACCCGTGTCGGCTGCGGCCATCTCCTCTGACCAAATCGAGGTCGCAAGTGCTCTCCTGTTGGTCTGCTGCTTCCCACTGAACTCCTTGCCCGGGGGAGCGTCCGTCTGAACTGAGCGAGCCGGCTGTGAGCGGGGATTGACACAGGGCGGGGCGGGTGCCACAGTGGTTTTGTAACCGCTTACATTCCTCGGGCCGCCGGGCCCGGACGTCCTTCCGGTCTGGTGCACCGGATTGCGGAGGGCGATGTTGTTCGCACTGCTGTTGTAACCGGTTACAAGAAAGTCGAGTCCACCCGTCCACACACCCCTCCCCGCCACGCGGCAAAGGTCGGCACAATCACTCCATGAACCCAGGCACCCGGACCACCATCGACGACATCGCCCGCGAAGCCGGCGTCAGCAAGGGCACGGTCAGCCGCGTCCTGAACGGTCACCCGACCGTCGCCGACCGCACCCGCGCCCGCGTGCAGGCCGTCATGGCCCGCCTGGACTACGCCCCCGACCCCGCCGCGCGGCACCTCAGCTGGCGCACCGGCCAGACCCTCGGCCTGTCCCTCGACCGCGACGACCCCCTGCTGCACCCCTACCACGTGCTGCTGCGCCGCGCCCTGGAAAGCCAGACCGCCCCGCAGGGCGTGCAGCTCGTGGACCTGCGCGCCGACCTGACCCGCATGGCCCGGCTGCCCAGCGCCGTCCTGGTTATGCACGCCGTCGAGGGCGACCCCCGACCCGCCTACCTGCGTTCACGCGGCGTGCCCTGCGTCCTGATCGGGCATCAGCCCGGCGAGTTCTGGGTCGCGCCGGAGGACGTGGGCGGCGCCCGCCTCGCCACCGAGCACCTGATCCGCGCCGGACACCGCCAGCTGGCCTTCCTGGGACACGGCCACAGTCAGGTCGCCCAGGACCGCGAACGCGGCTGCCGCGACAGCGCCCACGCCGCCGGGCTGGACGTGCAGGCCATCACCAGCGACTTCACGGTCCTCGGCGGGTACCGCGCCGTCCGACGCGCCTGGGAGAACGGCACGCGCTTCACCGGCCTGTTCGCCCAGAGCGACGAGAGTGCCGCCGGGGCCGTCGCCGCCCTCGAGGACCTGGGCGTGGACGTGCCCGGTCAGGTCAGCGTGGTCGGTTTCGACGGCCTGCCGGAACTGCCCATCCGCCAGACGCTCACGACCGTCGCGCAGGACATTCCCCGCATCGCCGCCACCGCCCTGGCCCTCGTGCAGGACGCCATCGGCGGCCAGCCCGCCAGGGGCGAATTCATTCCCGTGCAGCTTCTTCCCGGCGCGACCGTCGCGCCGCCCCCCGGAGGCACCCCATGAACGCACCCCGACGCACCCTGCTCGGCCTGACCCTCGCCGCCTGTGCCGCCCTGGGCAGCGCCCACGCGCAGACGACCATCAAGATCAACGGGTACGGCGGCACCGACCCGGCCGTCGTCGGCGACCTGATCAACCGCTTCGTGAAACCCGCCCTCGCCAAGGACCGCATCACGGTCGTGTACGAACCCCTGCAGGGCGACTACAACAAGTCCCTGACCACCCTGCTGGCCGCCGGGAACGCCGGGGACGTGTTCTACCTGCCGGCCGAGACACTCGACGGCTTCGTCGCTACCGGCAAGGTCCTGCCACTGAACGGTCTCGTGAACACCAGCCCGTTCATCAAGAGCCTGAACGCGGCCTTCACGCGCGGCGGACGCCTGTACGGCGTCGCCAAGGACTTCAATACCCTGACCCTGGTGTACAACCGCTCGCTGTTCGACGAGGCCGGCGTGAAATACCCCGACGGCACCGACACCTGGGCGACCCTGCAGACCAAACTGACCACCCTGAAGCAGAAGCTCGGGCCGGACTACGCCGGGATCTGCCTGCAACCCAACTGGGACCGCTTCGGGGCCTTCGCGTTCGCGACCGGCTGGACGCAGTTCGACAGTAAGGGCCGCACCAACCTCGCCGACCCGCGCTTCGCGGAAGTGTTCAACTTCTACACCGGACTGGCCCGCAACAAGGTCGGCGTCCAGCCCAGCGAGGTCAGCGAAGGCTGGACCGGCGGCTGCCTGAAAACCGGGAAGGTCGCCGTGGGCATCGAGGGCAACTGGGTCGTGAACTTCCTGCGCGACAACGCCCCCAACCTGAAGTTCGGCACGGCCCTGATGCCCAAGAACACGAAGACCGGCCAGCGCGGCAACTTCCTGTACACCGTCGGCTGGGCCATCAACAGCGGCACCAAGAACCGCGCGGCGTCCCTGAAAGTCCTGAACATCCTGACCAGCCCACAGGTGCAGCAGTACGTCCTGGAACAGGGCCTCGCCATTCCCAGCCGCACCGCGCTGACCAGCAACGCGTACTTCAGGAAGACCGACCCCGGCGCGCAGAACAGCCGCCTCGTGTTCGACGGAGCCGACGACGGGAACGTCCGCGCCTTCACGTTCGGCCCGCAGGGTGCCGACTGGAGCAAACCCATCAACGAGGCGCTCGCCGCCGTCCTGAGCGGCCAGAAGAGCGCGGCCGACGCCCTGAAGAAGGCGCAGGCGGACATGAACACCTTCCAGAAACGCTGACTTCCGGGGCATTGATGCGCTGATGCGGCGTGGCGGGAGGGCTCTCCCCTGCCCGCCGCGCTCCGCCCGTTCTTCTTCCTGCCCGGTCCCGGCCCTGCCGGGCGCCGGCACCCCCCTGGAGGGCCTGCCATGCTCCGACGAGGCCAGACGCCCGCCGCGCTGCTGTTTCTCGCGCCGTTCCTGATCACCACCGCCGTCTTCTTCTTCTATGCGTTCGGGCGGGCCATCTACTACTCGTTCACGGACTTCAACCTGTTCAACGATCCGCGCTTGATCGGCGTGAAACCGTACGCGGACGTGCTGGGCGACCCGTCGTTCCGGCGGGCGCTGGCGAACAGTCTGGTGTTCGCGGTCATCACCACCACGTTGCAGACCGTGGGCGCGCTGCTGATGGCCGTCGCTCTGAACACCCGCATCCGCGGCATGGGCTTCTTCCGTTCGGCGTGGTACATGCCGTCCATCACGAGCAGCGTGGTGATCACGCTGATCTTCCTGTGGCTGTTCCAGCGGCGCGGCGTGGCGAACTACCTGATCACGCAGTGGCAGGCGTTCCAGCCGCTGATCCTGACCTTCCTGGGCGTGCTGGCCGCCGCGCAGGTCGCGCAGGTGCTGTGGGAACGTTCGCGGCGACTGCCGGCCGGCTGGCTGGACCCGGCGCTGGCCGCCACGAGTGCGCTGCTGGCGGTGGCCGTGACGGCCGCGCTCGCCTGGACGGGCGTGGTCGCGGCGCGCGAGGTGCCGCCCTTCGACTACCAGTACTTCGCGGACCGCTGGATCAGCGTGGGCGGCGTGCGCGTGCTGAGCGTGCCGATGCTGGTCGTGATCATCCAGAACACCTTCACGACCATTCCCACCCTGATGCTGTTCTTCCTGGCGGGGTTGCAGAACATTCCCGGCGCGCTGTACGAGGCGGCCGATATCGACGGCGCGACCCCCTGGCAGAAACTCACGCGGGTGACGGTGCCCATGCTGCGGCCCGTGACGTTCTACGTGATCACGGTCGGACGGATCGGGACCATGCAGATGTTCGATCAGGTGGCCGTGATCGGCAGCGCCGCGCCGGGCGACACGCTGATCACGCTGGCGTACTACGTGTACTCGAACACCTTCAAGGCCGGGGCCGCGCCCGTGAACATGGCGTCGGCCGGGGCGATCATCCTGGCGCTGATCATTCTGGTGATGGTGGCCGCGCAGCGCCGCTTCTTCCCGTCGGAGGCCCCATGACCGCCCCCGCTCCGGTCAGACCCGCCGTGCGGGAACGCTGGCTGGCCCGGCGCCGCTGGGCGCGCGCCGCGTGGCTGTACGCGTTCATGCTCGTCATGAGCTTCTTCTTCCTGGGGCCGTTCGTGACCGGCCTGCTCAGCAGCCTCAAGGACAACCCCAACGAGTACCCGCCCACCCTGAACATCCCGCAATTGACGCCCGCCGTGATCGGGCACGCCTGGGCGCTGGGCGTGCAGGGCAGCGGCGACGGCTGGCAGGGCGGCCTGCACCCCGGCCGGACCGTCACCTTCGAGGTGCAGGTGCAGTCCCCGCCCGGCGCGCCGCAGGACCCCCCCGCCGTCACGCTGTTCCCGTACCAGCCGGTCAGTCTGGTCGCCGTGGCGCGGCAGGCGCAGGCGCGCGACTACGCCACCCTGGACACCCGCGAGGTGGCCCGCAGCGGCGACACCCGCACGTACCGCGTGACGGTCCGCAGTCCGCTGCTGACCCGCCAGACCGGCGAGACCGTCCGCGCCACCCTGACCGAACCCGACGCGGACCTGCGCGCCCGCCTGGGCAACGGGCAGACCGTCCCCGTGCGCCTGGATACCCCGCAGGCGCAGGAGCGGCAATACGAACTGAACGCCGGGCAGACCGTGGAACTCACGCGCGGCCCCGCCGGGTACACCCTGCGCGGCCCGGTGTTCGAACGCACGCCGCTGCAGGTGGACGTGCAGCGCGGCCAGAGCATCGTGGGCAGCACCCTGCCGCCCAGCGACCGGCAGGACTTCGGGCGGTCCTTCGCGTTCCGGAACGTCACGCCGGGCGTGCTGGGCTACACCTTCAACAACTACCGCCGGGCGTTCCGGGAGACGGCGGACCCCGCCTCGGGCCGCAGCCTGTTTTTCTCGTGGGTGCTGAACTCGTTCCTGTACGCCTTCCTGCGGGTCGCGGCGGCCGTGGTGTTCTGCTCGCTGGCCGGGTACGCCCTGGCCCGCATGACCTTTCCGGGCCGCAACCTGATCTTCCTGGTGGCCGTGCTGTTCGTGCAGATGGTGCCCAGTCAGGTGAACCTGGTCAGCAACTACGTGCTGCTCAAGGACCTGGGCCTGCTGAACCTGTGGGGCCTGTGGCTCAACGGATTGGTCGCGGCGGGCGGCGTGTTCCTGATGAAGCAGTTCTTCGAGGGGATGCCGCGCGAACTGGAGGAATCCGCCGCCATCGACGGCGCGGGACCGCTCACGACCTTCTTCCGGGTGATGCTGCCGCAGGCCGGGCCGGCCCTGATCGCACTGTCCATCACGCAGTTTCAGGGTGCCTGGAACGACTTCTTCTGGCCGCTGGTGATCCTGCGGGACAACGCCAGTTTCACGCTGACGGTGGGCCTGTCGAACTTCCGGGAACTGTACGGCGGGCAGGGCGACTACGGCCTGATCCTGGCCGGCGCGGTCCTGAGCGCCATTCCGGTGATCGTGCTGTTCGTGGTGTTCCAGCGGTACTTCGTGGACACCGGGGCCGACAGCGCCGTCAAGGGCTGACCGGCCCACCCCTCCCCCGCCCCTCCCGCCCCGGCGCCTCCCCGCTCCGACTCTTCACCGAAGGATTCCCACCATGCTGAACACCCGCACCGTCCTGAAAGAAAATGACCTGTACCTCGTCGGGGACGCCCACTACCGCGTCGAGGACGGCGAGAGCGGCCTGTACCGCCGCGACACCCGCGTCCTGTCCCGCTACGAGTGGCGACTGGACGGCGAGACGCCCCAGACGCTCGTGCAACACGAGCACGGCCCGTACTGGCTGCACCAGCAGAGCGCGAACGCGAACGTGGGCTACACCATGCGCGTCGGCCTGCGCCGCGACCTGCAACTGACCGCCACCGAACTGCGCGACACGCTGCGCGTCACCCGCTACCTGGGAGACGGCCCGCACGAACTGCGGCTGCACCTAAACGCCGATTACCTCGACATGTTCGAGGTGCGCGGCTGGCCCGGCGAACTGGGCGCGCGGGACGTGCAGGTGCGCCCCACCACGGACGGCGTGGACTTCGAGCATACCGCCCTGGACGGCCTGCGCAGCCGCACCCGCGTGCGCACCAGCCTGCCCGCCCGCTGGGAGGACGGGGCGCTCGTCTGGACCCTCACGGACGCGCAGACGGACGTGCGCGTCAGCGTCTACCCCCTGCAGGGCGACGAGACGCCCACCCCCGGCGACCCGGACGCCCTGCACGCCGAGTACGCCCGCCTGAACGCTCAGGTCCGCGCGGACCTCACCCTGCCGGACCCGCAGGACCAGCGGATTCTGGAGCGCAGCGTCGCGGACCTGCGCAGCCTGAGCTTCGAAACCGCTTTCGGGGCGTTCCCGGCGGCGGGCCTGCCGTGGTTCGTCGCGCCGTTCGGGCGGGACTCCATGCTGATCGCCCTGATGGTCCACCGTCACCTGCCGCAGCTGGCGCTGACCGTCGCGCGGTTTCTCGCGGCGCACCAGGGGCAGCGGCACGACCCAGTCACGCTGGAGCAGCCGGGCAAGATCCTGCACGAGATGCGCGTCGGGGAACTGACGCGGCTGGGCCGCACGCCGCACCGCCCGTACTACGCGACCGCCGACGCCACGCCGCTGTTCGTGTGGCTGATTGGGGAACTCTCGGAGACGCACCCGGACCTTGCGCGGGAACTGCGCCCCCACTGGGAGGCCGCCCTGAACTGGCTGCTGACCGACGGCGACCCGGACGGGGACGGCTTCATCGAGTACACCCCGGACCCCGGCGGCATCACGAACGCCGTGTGGAAGGACAGCAGCGACAGCACCTTCACCGAGGACGGCCAGGACGTCAGCGGGCACGTGGCCGTCATCGAGGTGCAGGGGTACGCGTACGCCGCCTACCGCGCCGCCGCCCGCCTGTACCGCACGCTGGGCGAGCCGGAACGCGCCCCCGAGTGGGAGGACCGCGCCGCGCAGCTTCAGCGGGCCTTCCAGGCGGCCTTCTGGTGGCCGGAACGCGGGTACTACGTGCACGGCCTGAACGGCGACAAGCGGCCCCTGCGGGTGCTGGTCAGCAACGCCGCGCACACCCTGTGTACCGGCATCATCGCCCCGGAATTCGCCGCGCAGGTCGCCCGCACCGCGCTGGGCGCGGAACTCTGGAGCGGCTGGGGCATCCGCACGCTGGGCAGCGGGGAGCCGCGTTTCAATCCGGTGTCGTACCACAACGGCAGCGTCTGGCCGCACGACACCGCCCTGGCGGCGCTGGGCATGGCCCGCCTGGGCCTGCACGCCGAGGCGGCGCAGGTCACCCGCGCGCTGTTCGACGCGGCCCGCGCCGCCCCGGACGGCCGCCTGAGCGAACTGTTCGCCGGATTCCCCCGCGAGGACGGCACCCCGCCCGTCCCGTACCCCGCCGCGTGCCACCCGCAGGGCTGGGACGCCGCCATTCCACTCGCACTGGCCGGACTCCTTCAGGCCCCCGCCGCGACTGAAACGGATGCCCGGCATCGGGCCGGCACCCTGGCGCCCCTTTGCGGACCGTGAACGAAACAGACGGACCGGTCCCCTCCCGATCCGTCTGCGTCACCTGCAGGGAGGGGATCATACGGACTCCGATTGAATGGGCTGCAAAGACCGTTCAATCCGAGCGAAGCGAGTGGGAGCAAAACGGGTTCCGGACGTGGAGCCGGCAGGGGCGGTGAAGTTCCGGATTGTCGGCGAAACAAACGGCAGTCCGTATCAGTGACCGGCGCTGCGGTCCAGGGCGCCGGGTTTGTCATGCACGGCCAGCCGGTCGATCAGGGTGGCGGACGCCCCGTTCAGGCCGATCAGTTCGGCGGGCGTGCCCAGGCGCCTGAATTTCAACATGACCTTGTCGAGCGCGCCGACCGCTGAGCCGTCCCAGAAGTGCGCGTCCGTCAGGTCGATCACGACGCGGCGGGCAGGCTGCGTGAAGTCGAACTGGTGCAGGAAGTCGTGCGTACTGACGAAGAACAGCTGGCCCTGCACGCGGTAGGTGCGGGTGCCGTCGGCGCTGTCGGTGTGCGTCACCTGCGAGAGTTGCGAGACCTTGCGCGCGAAGAACAGGGCGCTGAGAATCACGCCGACCAGCACGCCCCGGCTGAGGTCGTGCGTGAGGACGGTCACGGCGACGGTGGCCAGCATGACGATGCTCTCGCTCTTCGGGAAGACGGTCAGGCTTTTCAGGCTGCTCCAGTCGAAGGTGCCGACCGAGACGACGATCATCACCGCGACCAGCGCCGCCATCGGGATCTGTACCAGCAGCGGTTGCAGCAGCAGGATCAGCACGAGCAGGAACGCGCCTGCCACGAAGGTCGAGAGTCGGCCGCGCCCGCCGTTGGAGACGTTGATCATGCTCTGGCCGATCATGGCGCAGCCCGCCATCCCGCCGAAGAAGCCGGTCACGATGTTCGCCACGCCCTGCCCGCGGGATTCCGCGTTCTTGTCGCTGGTCGTGTCGGTCCGCTCGTCGATGAGCTGCGCGGTCAGCAGGCTCTCGAGAATGCCGACCAGGGCCAGCGTGAGCGCCACGGGCGTGATGATGCCCAGCGTTTCGAGGGTCAGGGGCACCTGCGGGAAGCTGAAGGGTGGCAGGGCGGTGGGCAGGGTGCCCATGTCGCCCACAGTTTTCACGTCGGCTCCCGTGAAGACCGCCACCAGGGTCAGGGCCACGATGGCGACCAGGGCACTCGGAATGGCCCTGAACACGCGGGGCAGCAGGTAGATGATCGCCAGGCCGGCAGCGACCATCGCGTACATCTGCCAGTTCGCGCCCACGAACTGGGGCAGTTGCGCCATGAAAATCAGAATGGCCAGCGCGTTGACGAAGCCCACCATGACGCTGCGCGGAATGAACTTGAGGTAGCGCGCCAGCCGCGCCCAGCCGAACATCATCTGGAACACGCCGGTCAGGACGGTCGCCGCGAACAGGTACTCGAGGCCGTGATCCCGGACCAGACCGGTCATCAGCAGGGCCATGGCGCCGGTCGCGGCGCTGATCATGCCGGGCCGCCCACCCAGGAACGCGGTGACGATCGCGATGATGAACGACGCGTACAGACCCACCTGGGGGTCCACGCCGGCAATGATCGAGAAGGCGATCGCTTCGGGGATCAGGGCGAGCGCCACGACGATCCCGGCCAGGATGTCCCGGCGGGGATTGCCGAACCATTCGCGCCTGTACTGCGCGAGGTCGAATCTTGAAACGGGACTTGCGGTCATATGCACCTCAGGGGTGCCGTGACAACTGCCGGCAGGGGCAGCGCCCCACCGGGAAGGGCCGCCGGGATGGGCCCTGGGTTTCAGTTATCGTCGGGGGCGTCACTCAAAGTGGGACGCCGCGCCCGCGGCTTCCGGAGTATGCCGCATGAAGGACCACACGGCAACCGCCGGGATGGGGGCGCCTGTCCCGGCGGTTGCCGCTGTGCCGCTGCCCTTCTGCTCGGCCGGTTCCGTTCACTCGCTCCGCCCGGGCACGGGCCGGGCCTCAGGAAAGCGTGGAGTGGTGGCCGTTCAGCGGTGGGTGGCGGCCGCGTTCAGCGGAGCGAGATGGGAGCCTGCGGGCCGCAGCAGCCGCTGCCGGGCTCGCAGGCGTCGGTGATGTCCGGGGCATCGGTGCTGTCCGGGGCGGGCAGGCCGCAGAGTTCACCGGCCTTGCACTGCACGCCGGGGGTGCGCAGGTGCATGATCAGCCGCTCCGGTCGGCTTTCGAGGTGACTGACGTGGTACTGAAGGGCGGGCGCGCGGTCGTTGCCGTACTCAAAGCGCAGTTCGGCCCCGTCGCGCACGGGGATGTGCCGGACCACGCGGTCGTAGATGGCCAGGAACTTGCGGTTGGTCATGAATCCGGCCTGCGCCTCGGCGGCGGTACCGTTCATCAGCTGGATGACGGTTTCCCGCCAGAGGTTGGCCCGTCCGCCGCAGTCCATCGCCTCGATGGTGACGGCCTTGACCTCGGTGACGTGGTAGCCGGCGGGCACGAGCACCTCGCCGTTCAGCCAGAATTCCAGTGGGCGCTGGGGCTGGGCGCGCAGGTCGCGGATCAGGGCGGCGGTGGTCTGTTCGGTCAGGCCAGGGATCGGCTGGGCGGTGGGCTGGGTGGTCTGGGTCATGGCGTTCTCCCTTGGGTTGGGGGCGGCTGGGGGGTGGCGGTCAGGCGGCGTCCCGGTGTGGCGCGGCGGCCAGCAGCGCGCCGATGGCGGTGCGGGCCAGGTGCAGTCCGTGGGCGCTGAGGGCGTAGTAGGTCCAGCGGCCGCGTTTCTGCGCTGTGACCAGTCCGGCCTCGACAAGCAGTTTCATGTGGTGGCTGGTGGTGGGCTGGCTGAGGCCCAGCATGGCCTGGACGTCGCAGGTGCACACGCCCTGCCCGGTCGAGCAGCAGGTGGCGTCGGCGGTCGCCAGGAAGTGCAGGGCCCGCAGGCGGTGCACGTCACCCAGCGCCCGGAACACGGCGGCCGTTCCATCGAAATCCATGGATGCATGGTCGCCGATTCATCGAAGAATGTCAATGCGTTCAGGGGAGGGGCGTCAGTGTGTCCGGCCACCCCTCCCCCACCGCCGGGCCTACCCGCGCCCCGTGCGCAGCTGCGCCGCCTCCTTGACACCGTGGTACGCGTGCGCCTCGGCCCAGCGGGCCGCCGCCTCAATGTTGTACGGCACCCGCCGGAACGTGACCGTCCAGATCCCGTCCCCGCCCTCGAGCAGCACCCAGCGTGCCAGCGGAGAACCGTCCTTCTGTCTCGAGACCGCTCCGGCGTTCACGACGGTCACGGGACCGATCTGGCGCACTTGCTCCAGGTGGGAGTGGCCCACGATGACCACGCGGGCGTTCCCGACGTTCCCCAGGCGCTCCTGCACGAGGTCGTCACCGGCCCAGCCCCCCCCGTCGCGCAGCAGGTACGTCCACGCGGAATCCGGCGTGCCGTGCGCCGCGAGCACCTCCCCGTCCGCCAGCGTGACCGAGGTCGGCAGGGCCGCGACGGACGCGCCGGCCCCCCTGGGCAGTTGCGTGTGCAGCCACGTGAGCATCCCGCGTTTCTCGGTCGTCTCGGTCAGGGGCTGGCCGAGGCGTTCATCCGTGTTGCCGCGTACTTCCAGAACGCCGTACCCGGCTTTCAGTTGCTGTTGAAGGTGCCACGCTCCGGCCGGGTCCGCGCCGCCGAACACCTGATCGCCCAGGTTCACCCAGGCGTCCGGCCGGTGGGTTTCGATGTCCCCGGCCACCGCTTCCAGCGCGAAGCGGTTGCCGTGCACGTCCCCGAAAACCGCAACCCTCATACGCGCGCCGCCACCCACGCCTGAATGCGAGCGTCAATCTCGTCCCGCACGTGCCGGAACACCGCGAGGCGCTCCTCTTCACTGCCGGTGGCGGCGGCCGGATCCTCGAAAGGCCAGTGCAGGCGGTACGTGGCGTTCGGGAAGATCGGGCAGTTCGCCTCCGCACGGTCACACACCGTGATCACGTACGTGAAGTGCTCCGCGATCAGGGGTCTGACGCCCTTGGCCTGCAGGTGCCCGGTGGGCAGACCGGACTCCTGCAGCACCTGCACGGTCAGCGGGTTGACGCTGCCCGGCTCCAGCCCGGCCGACGTGACCGCGTAACGGCCGCCGCCATGATGCTCGAGCAGCACCTGGGCCAGCTGGGAACGGGCAGTGTTGCCGGTACACAGGAACAGGACAGAGACTGGACGGGATTCGACTGTATTCATGGCAACCTCCTGAACAGGGTGTGAACGGACCGGGCGGACGGACATATCAAGGCGTGACAGACAGCCGCAGGGCCAGGGCGCCGAGCGTGACGAGCAGGACCGGCAGGGTCAGCACGATGCCGACCCTGAAGTACTGCCCCCAGCCGATCCGCACGCCCTTGAGACTCAGGACGTGCAGCCACAGCAGCGTGGCGAGGCTCCCGATGGGCGTGATCTTCGGCCCGAGGTCGTTCCCGACGACGTTCGCGTAGATCATGCCCTCTCGGATCAGGCCGGTCGCGGCGCTGTCCTGAATGGCGATGTTGCCGATCAGCACGCTGGGCATGTTGTTCATGAGGCTGGAAATCACGGCCATGACCACGCCGGTTCCCAGCGTCGCGGACCACAGCCCGCCGTCCGCGAGGCGGTCCAGTACCCCGGCGAGCAGGTCGGTCAGTCCGGCATTGCGCAGGCCGTACACCACGAGGTACATCCCCAGCGAGAACAGCACGATCTGCCACGGCGCGCCGGCCAGGACCCGGCGGGTGCTGATGACGTTTCCGCGCGCCGCGACGAGGTACAGCAGGGCGGCGCCCAGCACGGCGACCACGCTGACGGGCACGCCCAGCGGCTCGGCGGCGAAGTACCCGACCAGCAGCACGCCCAGCACCCAGAAGCCCGTCCGGAACACCTGCGGGTCACGTACCGCCTGCCCCGGCGCTTCCAGGCGGTCCAGTGCGTAGGTGGCGGGCAGGTCCCGGCGGAACAGCAGGTACAGCGTCCCCAGGCTGGCGGCGACGGCCGCGAGGTTCACGGGCACCATGACGCTGGCGTACGCGCTGAAGCTGAGGTCGAAGTAATCGGCGGTGACGATGTTCACGAGGTTGCTGATCACCAGCGGCAGGCTGGCGGCGTCCGCGATGAACCCGGTCGCCAGGATGAACGCCAGCGTGGTCGCCGGGCGCAGGCCCAGCGAGGTCAGCATGGCCAGCACGATGGGCGTGAGAATCAGGGCGGTGCCGTCGTTGGCGAACAGGGCCGACACGGCCGCGCCCAGCAGCACCACCAGTGCGAACAGCCGGTGACCGTTTCCCCGGCCCCAGCGGGCCACGTGCAGCGCCGCCCAGCGGAAGAACCCGGCCTCGTCCAGCAGCAGACTGATGACGATCAGCGCGACGAAGGTGATCGTCGCGTTCCAGACGATGTTCCACACGACCGGAATGTCGGCCACGCTGACCACCCCGGTAGCCAGCGCCAGCAGCGCGCCGAACGAGGCGCTCCAGCCGATGCCCAGGCCGCCGGGCTGCCATTTCAGCCTGGGTTGCCAGATCACCAGCGTCAGCGTCAGCAGGAAGATGAGGGCCGCGAGCAGCACGTTACTGCGCGCTCACGGCGGGGCTGTCCTCGTAGGTGGGCGGCGCGTCCCGGCCGTCTTTCAGGGCCTGCACGAAGGCCTCGAATTGAACGCCCAGCTGGTCGCGCACGGCCCGCCAGCGGTCCAGACTGCCGCCCGACGGGTCCACGAAGGGGTAGTGGCGGCGGGTGGTCTGGCCGGGGTACGCGGGGCAGGCCTCGGCGGCGCTGTCGCACACGGTCACCACGTAATCGAAGTTCTGCGCGTCCGGCACGTCCCAGAGGGTCTTGCTGGTGTGGGTGCTCAGGTCCAGGCCCAGTTCGCTCATGACGGTAATCGCGTCGTCCTTGACGCGGGTGGCCTCGGTACCGGCCGAGTGGACCTCCAGGGGCACGCCGAGGCGGTGGGCGGCGTCGCGGGTCAGGGCCTCGGCCATCTGCGAGCGGGCGGAGTTGTGGGTGCACAGGATCAGGACACGGGTCACCCCGTCACGTTAACATACCGATTTGGATTGATCTGTCAGGGCTGCGTGATCCGGCAACAGGTCGGTCAGCAGTTCGCCGCCCAGCCGGTACAGGGTCACGTGGCTCAGGGCGTAGTAGACGTTCTTCCCCCGCTGCTCCGACGTGACCAGACCGGCGTCCCGCAAAACCGCCAGGTGATACGACACCTTCGATTGCGGCATGTTCAGCAGCGCTTCCAGATCGCAGACGCAGTGCTCACCGGTCGCCAGATACCGCGTCAGTTCATACCGGGTGTCCTGCGCCAGGGCCTTGATCTGATCAAGTACAGTCGGTGCGGCAGTGGGGGTCACGCCCCCATCCTAGACGCCAGGACCGCCGGCAGGGAGTCCGGCCCCCACACCGCCCTGCGCGAGGGCGCGGTCGAGTTCGTGGCGGGAGGGCATGCTGGGCTGCGCGCCCTCGCGGGTGCAGGCCAGCGAGGCCGCCACGCTCGCCTCCCGCATGGCCTGCGGGAGGCTCAGGCCCTCGCCGAGCGCCCCCGTCAGCACCCCCACGAAGGTATCCCCCGCGCCCGTCGTGTCCCGCACCGTGACCGGATGCGCCGCCACCTCGATCCGCTGACCCCCGTGGACTGCCACGCTCCCCGCCCCGCCCAGCGTGACGATCACCGTTCCCGGCCCCAGGGCCTGCGCCGCGTGGAGTTGCTCCGACAGGCCGCCGTGGGCCGCGCCGGTCAGGGTGCTCAGTTCCCCCTCATTCACCACCAGCACGTCCACATTCGCCAGCAGCTCCGCCGGAAGGGGCGAGGTGGGGGCGGGTGCGGCGTTCAGGACGACCGTCACCCCCCGCTCCCGCGCCGAGCGGGCGTAGGCCTGCACGGTGACCAGCGGCAGTTCGAGTTGCAGGATCAGGTGCGTGACGTCCGTGAAGTCCGGCCTGTGCTCCGGGGTCAGGAGGGCGTTGGCGCCGGAGGCGACGGCGATGACGTTCTCGCCGCTGTCGGCGACGGTGATGAAGGCCGCGCCGGTGGGAGCGTCGAGGGTGAGGGTGGTGTCCTGCACGCCACTGGCACACAGGGACTCGCGGAGGGGAGCGGCGTAGGGGTCGTCGCCGAGGGCGCCGAAGAAGCGGGTGGGGTGGCCGCTGCGGGCGCAGGCGACCGCCTGATTGGCACCCTTGCCGCCGGGGGCGGTGGTGAAGGCCGGGCCGAGGACCGTCTCGCCGGGGCGGGGGAGGTGGGGGACGCGGGTGATGAAGTCCAGGTTGGCACTGCCGGCAACGAGAATCACACAGACCTCCAGGCGGCCAGCTTCCGTGTGCAGTGCGCCGCAGACAGCGCCGGAGCGGCCCCGCCCAGCCTAGCAAGCCGGGCCGCGCGACAGACCTGCCGCTTCCGTTCCGTGCAGACTGGGTGGATGGTCCGACACTCCTCACGCTTCCTGTTCCTGCGTCCCCTGCTGCTGTGCGTGATCCTGTGGGCCGGGGCGGGTCTGGCCGGGGCGCAGCGCGTGGTGGCGCAGCTGCCGGACCCGGCGGTCTCGCTGACCATGACTGGCGACCTTCACGCCCTGACCCGCGCGGGCGAGCTGTGGAATCTGGCGGGCACACCGGTCCGCCTCGCGGCCGGGCTGTCCACCGATGCGCCCCTGACCAGCTGCGCGGGGCAGGTGGCTGCCACGCAGCGTGGCGGGCAGCTGTGGTGGGGCCAGCGCCGGGGCGCCGGGAACCTGAGTGTCAGCGCCGGGACGCTCTGCACGCCGTCAGGCGAGTTGCTGGCGATCAGCCGCGCGGGCGAGGCCCTGCTGATCAGCCGCGCCGGAACCGTGTCGCGGCGCATGCCGGTCGCGGCCCTGCCGGACGCCCGCCCTCACCTGGCGGACCTGAACGGCGACGGTCGGCCCTGGGTGGTGCTGCTGACCCGTCCGACCACCCGCTACGCGCACGGTGTGCTGGGTGACGCCGTGGAAGCGGCCGGACTCGTCGCGCTGGATCCCGTCTCGCTGGCCGTGCGGGCCACCCTGACCCTGCCCGCCCCACTGGTGTTCGAGGACTGGGAGGCGCGCCCACTGCGCGCGGCGGGGCGGGACGTGCTGGCGGTGGTGCGCGCCTCCCCGCAGGGAGGCGGGGCGCTGACGGTCGTCGGCCTTCAGGGCGGGACGCTGCGGGTACTGGCCGCCGGGCCGGATTTCGGACGCGGTGGCCGCTGGCTGGCCCCCCTGACGGACGGCGCCGACCTCTACGCCGTGCATACCCCCCACCTGGGCGGCGCGCTGCACCGCTACGCGCTGACCGGCACGCGCCTGACGGCCACGCCCGTGACCGGGTCGCCCCTGGTCAGCAACCACCGGCTGGGCGAGCGTCTGGTCACCGGGGGCGTCTGGCAGGGAGGCGTGTGGCTCGGCACGCAGGAGCAGACGCGCACCCTCGGGCCGGACGAGCTGACGCTCCCGGCCGCTCCGTCCTCGGCGGTCCTGGCCTCGGCGCGGGGCGCCTTCCTGGGCACGCAGGACGGGCGGGTCTGGCAGCTGCCCGACCGGCAGGCGCCGTAACGTCACCTGCCATCGCGCGGCGGCGGCGTTTCTGCCACGCTGTCGGTGGGACCCTTCGCTGCCGTGACTGCCGCCGCGCCGCCCGGCCCGGCCGGTCCCGGCCTCTCCTCCGCGCCCCACCGGAGTCCGTTCATGACCGAGTCCCGCCCGCCTGCCGTCGAACTGCGCATCTACCCGGACTTCAGTGAGGTCCGCACCCTCGTCCAGAGTGAGGCTGACCGGCTGGAACTGACGTTCCCGGCGACCACCTGGGAGTCGGTGGATCCCGAGTCCATCACCCTGATCTGCCGTACGCCAGCAAGACCATGCTGGCCCGCGAGAGCTGGCTGACCGCCTTCGAGGGGCGGCGTGTCTGGCTGCGCGCCGCGCACGGGACCGAGGAGGTCACGCTGATCCGCGCGGACGATCTGCTCGTGCAGAACGCGAACGGCGCGTACTTCCACGCGTCGCAGCAGGACCTGCTTCTGCCCGAGGCGCCGCCACCGCAGGGCCAGCGGGGAGTGGTGAGCCTGAGTTTCGCCCTGCGCGGGCCGGGCGAGGGCGTCCTGACCTACCTGACCCGGTCCCTGACCTGGTCCGCGCAGTAACAGCTGGACATCGACGGTCAGGGGGGCGGGGTGCTGCGCGCCGACGCGACCCTGCACAACCGTGGGGACCTGCCGCTGGAACCGGAAGTCCTGACGCTCGTGGCCGGAGAGGTGCGCGGCCAGCGGCCCACGCTGGGATTCAGGCTACCGCGTGACAGAACCTCGTACTTCGCCCAGAACGCCTCGCCCAGCTGGGAGGATCCGGAGGACGCCCCGGAAATCGCGGGCCTGTACCGGTATCAACTGCTGAACCCACCCCGGCTGGCCGGCGGGTCGAACGTCACGGTGCCGTTCGAGGACGTGCCGCTGCGCCACACCCGCCTGACGAACGTCGCGTCGCTCGTCATGTCGTTCGCCAGTGAGCAGCGGGGTGCCTTCCAGCGGCGCTACAGCCTGGTGCCGGAACGGCCGCTGCTGGAGGCCAGGGTCACGGTCCGGGACCAGGGGTACCTGGTCGGGCAGCCGCGGGTCGGGGAAACGGCGGCCGGGCAGGAGGTGGCCTTCACGCTGGGTCAGGACCCGAACGTGACCTACCACCGGACCGTGACGCTCCTGAGCAGCGCAGCCACGGAGACGGAGGACGTGGACCGCCACGGGCGGGCGGTCACGCGCGCCATCCGGGAATACCGGGTGACGTACCGGCTGCACAACGCTGGCCGGCGACCGGTCGAGTTCGAGGTGACGGAACGGACCAGTTACCTGACCCTCTTCAACGTGAGCGGACCGGCCGGGAATCAGTTCGAGCATCAGACGGACACCGTGGCGTTCCGCGGCGCGCTTCCCCCGACCGGCGACGCGACCGTCGAGTTTGAGGTGACGGTCAGGGAAAACTGACACGGACTCCGATTGAACAGGCTGCAAAGCCCGCCGGGTCCGAGCAAAGCGATTCGGAGAGCTGCCCCGCAGAGTGGGAGAGAAACGCCCCTCCGGACGTGGAGCCGGCCATCCCCGGTGAAGTTCCGGATGGTGGGCGAAACAAACGGCAGTCCATATGAACGGTTCGGGCGGATCAGTTGGGTGAAGCGGTCGGCGGTCGTGGACTGGGAGCGATAAAACGGTCCGGGCCACGACCGCCAGTTGTGCGCGCCGGGCGGGCACTTGACAAGTGGTGACCGGGAGTTCACACTAGCCGCATCTCAATGTAATCGTTTGCAACTGGTTTCCTCGTCTGGGAAACCGCTCGAATATACATGTCCGTCAGGGAGGTGTAATCGTTTTCAATGCCGAGCATCCAGGATGTCGCCCAGCTCGCCCAGGTCTCCACGGCCACCGCTTCCCGCGCCCTCTCCCGCCCCGACATGGTCGCGCAGACCACCCGTGAACGCGTCCTGAAAGCCGCCCGGCAGCTCGGGTACCAGCCCAACGTGCTGGCCCGCGGCCTGCGGCAGGGCGAGACGCGCACCATCGGCGTGATCGTCACGGACATCCTCAACCCCTTCCACGCCACGCTCGCCAAGGGCATCCAGGACGCCGCCGACCGGCACGGCTACGTGGCGTTCCTGTTCAACAGCGACGAGGACCCCGCCAAGGAGCGCCGCGCCCTGGACACCCTGCGCGGCCACCTGCCCCAGGGCCTGATCCTGGTGCCCACCAGCGGCGCCCGCGAACACCTGAAGGCCATGCCGGACCTGCCGGTCGTTGAACTCGACCGCGTGACCGGCCGCCCGGACGCCACGACCGTGACCACCGACAACACCGGCGGCGGCGCGGCCGCCACCCGCCACCTGATCGAACTGGGCCACACCCGCATCGGCATGATCGTGGGCCAGCAGGACATCAGCACCGCCACCGAACGCCACGACGCCTACCGCGCCGCCCTGCACGCCGCCGGCCTGACCTACGACCCGGCGCTGGTCCTGCCCGGCAACCACCGCGAGGATGACGGCTACCGCGCCGCCATGCACCTGCTGAGCCTCCCGGCCGACCACCGTCCCACCGCGCTGTTCGTGGGCAACAACGAGATGACCGTCGGCGCGGTCCTGGCCGCCCGCGCCCTGAGCCTGCGCATCCCCGAGGACCTGAGCATCGTGGGTTTCGACGATTCGCGCTGGGCGCAGACGATGACCCCGCCGCTGACGGTCGTGGCGCAGCCCGCCTACGACCTGGGCGTGCAGGCCTGCGAGCTGCTGCTGCGGCGCCTGAGCGCCTCCGGGAACCGCACACCGGCCCGCGTGCAGCTGCCCACCACCCTGATCCTGCGTCACTCCACCGCGCCCCCCGCCCGGCCCCGTTCCGGCGCGTCCGGCCCGGATCCATCCGCCGCCCACCCGCCCGTCACCCCCTCGACCGGTCCACCCCGCGCCTGACCGTCCACCCCCGCCCCGACGCCCCTCTCACACCCAGGAGACCCACCATGCGCCACGCCAGACTGATCGCCGCCACTGCCCTTCTCGCCGCGACCGCCGTGACCGTCACTTCCGTGCAGGCCCAGAGCAGCGCGCAACCCGTGATCGGCCTGATCACCAAGACCGAGACCAACCCCTTCTTCGTGAAGATGAAAGAAGGCGCGCAGAAGGAAGCGACCCGCCTGGGCGCCAAACTGCTGACCGCCGCCGGGAAGGCCGACGGGGACAACGCCGGGCAGGTCGCCGCCATCGAGAACATGGTCGCCGCCGGCGCCAAGACCATCCTGATCACGCCCAGCGACTCCAAGGCCATCGTGCCTGCCATCGCCAAGGCCCGCGCGCAGGGCGTCATGGTCATCGCGCTGGACAGCCCCACCGAACCCGCCAGCGCCGTGGACGCCCTGTTCGCCACGAACAACTACCAGGCGGGCATCCTGATCGGCCAGTGGGCCAGGAAGGCCATGGGCACCAAGAAGCCCGTCATCGCCACGCTGGACCTGTTCCCCGGCCATCCGGTCGGCATCGCGCGGCACAACGGCTTCCTGGCGGGCTTCGGCGTCAAGGGCATCACGGCCAGCACCAAAGACCTCGTGAACACGGGCGTCGCCTGCGCGCAGGACTCCTTCGGGGATCAGACCAAGGGCCAGACCGCCATGGAGAACTGCCTCCAGAAGAACCCGGACATCAACGTCGTGTACACCATCAACGAACCCGCCGCTGCCGGCGCGTACCAGGCGCTGAAGGCCGCCGGGAAGGAGAAGAGCGTCCTGATCGTCTCCGTGGACGGAGGCTGCGCGGGCGTGCGCAACGTCGAGGGCGGCGTGATCGGCGCGACCAGCCAGCAGTACCCCCTGAAGATGGCCAGCATGGGCGTCGCGGCGGGCGTGAACTACGCCAAGACCGGCAAGAAGGTCAGCGGGTACACCGACACCGGCGTCACCCTGATCACCAACAAGGCCATGAGCGGCGTGAAGAGCCAGAACGGCAAGTTCGGCCTCGCCAACTGCTGGGGGCAGTGAGCCTCCGGTGGGCGGAGTGATCCGGACACCCCACCCGACCGAGAAGGCGTGAACCCACCCCGGGCGCCGAGTGGCGTTCCTGACCCGCCCCTGCCCCTCACCCTCCCTTCGCCACGGCCCGCGCCCACAGAGCCGCGCCGTGGCGAACCACTTGAACCGGGGAGACCCATGAGCATGACGCAACCCACCACCCCACCCGCCCGGCGCTTCCAGCTGCCGAACCTCAGCACCCTGGGGCCACTGATCGCCCTGCTGCTCGCCTGCCTGTTCTTCGCCACGCAGTCCGACCGCTTCCTGACGCTGGGAACCTTCTCGCTGATCCTGCAACAGGCGTCGTTCATCGGCGTGATCGCCATCGCGCAGACCCTGATCATCCTGACGGCCGGCATCGACCTGAGCTGCGGCATGATCATGGCGCTCGCCAGCATGGTGATCGGCAAGCTGGCCGTCGAGCAGGGCGTGCCCATTCCGCTGGCGATCCTGGCGGGCTTCGCGGTCGGGGCGTTCGCCGGCTGGCTGAACGGCCTGCTGATCACGAAATGGAAGTTGCCGCCGTTCATCGTGACGCTCGGCATGTACTCCATCGTGTTCGCCGCCGTGAAGATCTACTCGAAGGCCACCAGCGTCCCCATGCCCGCCGACGGCCTGACCTTCCTCGCGCAGCGCTTCACGGTGTTCGGCACGCCGTTCACGTACGGCAGCCTGCTGATGGTCGCACTGTTCGTCCTGACGTGGCTGTACCTGAACTTCACCGCGCCGGGGCGGCACATCTACGCGCTGGGCAACAACCCCGAAGCGGTGCGTCTGAGCGGCATTCCCCAGAACCGCCTGCTGCTCAGCGTGTACACCTTCGCCGGGGTGCTGTACGGCGTGGCGGCCCTGCTGCTGCTCGAACGCATCGGCGGCGCGTCCCCCGAGGCCGGCACCACCGAGAACCTGGAGAGCATCACGGCCGTCGTGATCGGCGGCACCAGCCTGTTCGGCGGGCGCGGCAACGTGATGGGCACCCTGATCGGCGTGCTGATCGTCGGCGTGTTCCGCTCGGGCCTGACCTTCATGGGCCTGGACAGCGTGTACCAGAACCTCATCACCGGCATCCTGATCATCCTGGCGGTCGCCGCCGACCAGTTCTCCCGGAGGAAAGCATGACCGCCGCCGCCCACCTGCCCGTCACCCCGCCCGGCCCGCAGACCGCCCGGCCACTGGTTATGGAAGCCCGGAACCTCGTCAAGCGCTACGGGCACGTCACCGCCATCGGCGGCGCGGATTTCGAGTTGCGTCCCGGCGAGATCATGGCCGTCATCGGTGACAACGGCGCGGGCAAGAGCAGCCTGATCAAGGCGCTGTCCGGCGCGCTGATCCCCGACGAGGGCGAGATCCTGCTGGACGGCCGGCCCGTGCATTTCCGCACGCCCAGCGACGCCCGCCGCGAGGGGATCGAGACCGTGTACCAGGCCCTCGCGGTGGCGCCCGCCATGACCATCGCCGAGAACCTGTTCCTGGGCCGCGAACTGTACGTCGGGGGGCCGCTGGGCCGCCTGCTGAAAGTCATTGACCGCCGGCGCATGCTGACCGAGGCCACGCAGCACATGCAGGGCCTGCAGTTCGCCATCAAGAGCATGAACCAGCCGGTCGAGACGCTCAGTGGCGGTCAGCGGCAGGGCGTGGCCGTGGCCCGCGCCGCCGCCTTCGCCCGGCACGTGGTCATCATGGACGAACCCACCGCCGCGCTCGGCGTGCGCGAGGGCAACATGGTCCTGGACCTGATCCGCAAGGTGCGGGACAAGGGCCTGCCCGTCATCCTGATCAGCCACAACATGCCGCACGTCTTCGAGATCGCCGACCGCATCCACGTGCACCGCATGGGCCGGCGCGCCGCGCTGCTGAACCCGAAGAAGATCAGCATGGCCGACACTGTCTCGGTCATGACCGGCGCCCTGGCCGCCGCGGATCTCAGCGCCGATGTCCTGGCCCACTGAAGCTGAAGCCCGGCCCGCCCGCCACGCGCGTCCGGCGGGCGGGCCGGACGTGGTGCTGGCCCTGGACCTCGGCACCGGCAGCCTGAAAGCCGCGCTGATCACGGCGGGCGGTGACGTCCTGCGCCGCGCCGCGCAGGCCTACCCGGCCCACAGTCCCCAGCCCGGCTGGTCCGAGAGCCACCCGGACGACTGGTGGGCGGCCGCGCAGCGCGCCGCACAGGACGTGCTACGCGGCCGCGACCCGGCGCGCGTGCGGGCCGTGAGCCTGTCCGGGCAGATGCACGGCGTGACCCTGACCGCCCCCACCGGCGAGGCCGTGCGGCCTGCCGTGCTGTGGTCCGACACGCGCAGCGCCCCGCAGCTCGAGGCGTACCACGCGCTGCCAGAGCCGTTGCTGCGCCACCTGCGCAACCCGCCCGTCACGGGATTCGCCGGCCCGACCCTGCTGTGGCTGGCCGCGCACGAACCCGCCGCCCTGGCCGCCGCCCGCTGGGCGCTGCAACCCAAGGACTGGCTGCGCCTGCACTTGACCGGCGAGGCCGCCACCGACCCCTCGGACGCCTCGGGCACGCTGCTGTTCGACCCGCAGCGGCAGGACTGGCACGCCGGACTGCTGGAGCGCCTGGGCCTCCCGGCCGCGCTGCTGCCGCCCATCCGGCCGTCCGGCAGCGTCGCCGGGTTCCTGCGGCCCGCACCCGCCCGCGCCCTGGGACTTCCGGCGGGCCTGCCGGTCCTGACCGGGGCGGCCGACACCGCCGCCGCCCTGCACGCCGCTGACCCCGCACCCGGCGAGGCGCAGCTGACCGTCGGAACCGGCGCGCAGATCGCCGTGAGCCGCGCCGACCTGCCCGGACCGCACCCGGCCCTACATGCCTTCCGGGACGCCGCGCAGGGCTGGTACCAGCTGGCCGCCGTGCAGAACGCCGGGAACGTGCTGGAATGGGTGCGGCGCACCCTGCGCCTCTCCTGGCCGGACATGTACCTGGGCGCGCAGCAGACGGCCGGGCCAGCCACGCCGCTGTTCCTGCCTTACCTGACCGGCGACCGCACCCCCCACCTGAACCCCCACGCCCGCGCCGGATGGCTGGAACTGGGAGCCGATCACGGTCCCGGCCACCTCGCCTACGCCGCGTTCGAGGGCGTGGCGCTGTCCATCGCGCAGGCCGCCGAACAGCTCGACCTGCCCCGCGCGCACCCGCTGCGTCTCGCCGGGGGCGGCACCCTGGAACCCTGGTGGCAGCAGCTGCTCGCGGACGCCCTGAACCGCCCGCTGCACGTCACGGACGCCCCCGACGCCTCGCTGCGCGGCGCCGCCCGCCTCGCCTGGACCGGCCTGGGCGTTCCCTGGACGGGTGAGGCCGGGCCTGCACGGGTCACGGTCCATCCCTCAGCGGACCGGATCAGTCAGGACCGGCGGGAGCGTTTCGGCCGCGCGGCGGATCAGCTCATGCGCCGCGCCCGCCCGGACTGACCGGCCACGTCCGCATGGCCGCCTCTGCTCTACCCTGGACGCATGACCCATCCCGAGTCCAGCTCCCTGTCCGACTTTCCCCTGCCGGCATTCACGGACGACCTGACGCGCCTGATGGTGCAGCGCGGCGTGACGTCCCTGGCGGCCCGTCCGGACCTCCCGGCCGGTCAGACGGCCCTGCTGGGCCTGACCGAACAGGACGTGTTCACGACCCAGGACCTCGCCTTCGCGTTCATGGGAGAGGCGGACCACCGCGCGGCCGCCGAGGCGTACCGGGTGGACGCCTCCGCCTTCCAGGCGACCGCCGGCCAGCGCGGCCAGGAGGACGCCGCGCAGTTCGCCCGCGCGACCGGCGACCTGTTCGACCGTTACGGGGTGATGGCGCTGGAATTTCCGGCCGGTTCCTTCCTGGGGTTCCGGAACACCGCCCAGGGCATGCGCTTCACGGTGGACGGCCTGGAATTGACGCTGCGCGGCTCGTCCCGCCCGGCCTGATACGGACTCCGATTGAATGGGCTGCAAAGCCCGCTGGGTCCGAGCGGATGCGACTCGTAGAGCTGCCCCGCAGAGTAGGAGAGACACGGGTTCCGGACATGGAGTCAGCAATCCGGTGAAATTCCGGATTGTTGGCGAAACAAACGGCAGTCCGTATGACCATCCGGGCACCTGCGGCCTCCGGCGCCGTCCGCGGCCTCTATGCTGGGCCGCATGCCTGACGCCCAGCTGCGCGCCGACCTGATCCGTCACTTCCGACTGGGAAGACGCTCCATTCACGGACCTGCCCACTGGGCGCGCGTGCAGGCGCACGCCGAGCGGCTGGCGCTGGCGTCCGGCGGGGACATGACGGTGGCGCGGTACTTCGCGTGGTTCCATGACGCCGAACGTCTCGACGAAGCTGACGACCTGGGTCACGGGGCGCGCGCGGCGGCCCTCGTCCGGGCGTGGCGCGGCCGCCTGCCCCTCTCGGACGCGCAGGTGGACCTGCTGGCTCGCGCCTGCGAACGCCACGAACTCGGTGAGGTCAGCCGTGACCCCACCATCGGCGCGTGCTGGGACGCCGACCGCCTGGAACTGACGCGCGTGGGCATGCAACCCGACGCGCGGTACATGAGCACCGCCGCCGGAAAGGCGGAAACCCTCACCGTGACCATCTGAACCCGCGTGACCCGCGACCCGGCTGGCGCGGCGCAGGTGGTTCAGCTGTCGCGGTTCAGCCAGGGAATGACCAGCCCGTCGTCCGACGGGTCCGGCCGGTCCGGGGCGGGGGCCGTGCGGCCGGCGGGCGGCTCCAGCGGCGTGGCTCCCGGCGTGGATGGCGGACGGGTGGGCGGAGTGGCTCCCGCCGGCGGCGGGTCAGTCAGCGAGCGGTCCCCGCCGGGACGCAGGCCGCGCAGGTAACGGTCCTCGGCTCCCAGGCGGGCGCGGCTGTCTTCCAGTCGTCCGGTCACGAGTTCGGTCGCTAGGGCGTCCACGGCTCCTGCCAGCGCCCGCACGGCCCGCTCGATCTCGTTCTCGACGGCCCGCAGGGACGGTTCCTGCGCGGCCAGCAGGTTCAGGGCGCGCAGGCGTCCGCGCTGGTCCTCCAGGTCCCGCGCTTCCCGCAGGATACGTGCGTGCGTTTCGAGCAGCTGCCCGTGCCGGACGCGCAGCCGCGCGACGTTCGCGTCCAGCTGGGTGGCGGGGCGCAGGTCCTGCGCGATCAGGTCGAGGCGGCGGCGCAGGTCCTGAAGCGTGCGGGCCGTCACCGCGCCCGGTTGCGCCGGACTGACCGGAGCGTCCGGCGTGGCGCGGACTGTCGGTGACGCGGGCTCGGCCGGTCCCAGCAGCGCCTGCCACGCCCGCTGGAAGCGTGTCAGGACGGAATCCTGCGTCGCCTCTGCGGTCGGGGACGGCGCGGCGGGCGGTGGGCTGCCAGGCGCAGTGGCGGCCCCCATCGGCAGCGTGACGGAAGTGGGAGGCGGGGGCGGTGCGGCTGGCCGCGCAGCGGGCGGAGGTGCAGGGCTCGTTCCCGCAGAGACCGGGGGGACTGCTCCTGCGGCCGGGCCGGGTCGCGGCTGGACGGGGGACACGGCGGGCGGTGATACCGGGCCGGGTGGGGGGCGCAGGGACGCGGCAGGAACACCGAGCAGTGTGGCCGCGCCTTCCGGACCGCCGCGCGTTTCCTCGCCCTGCACGCGCATCCGCCAGCGGCGGTCGTGCAGGTACAGCTCGCACAGCAGCAGGGTGCGCTCCCGGTCGGCGGGACCGCTGGCAGCGGGAACGGTCAGGTCGGCCGCGGCCGGGGGTGCGTTCAGGCTGGCCAGGGTCAGTGTGCCGGTCCAGCCGGCCCGGCCGCGCCACGAGCAACCGATGGTCACGCGCGTCACGCCGCTCGCCGGGGCGTGGCCGAGGCGGATCTCGGCAGTGAAGGGCCCGGTGCGGACCAGGTCGGCAGGAGCCGGGAGGGCACTGGACGGTCCGGTCGCCACGATCCACAGCCGGGTGCCGGTGGGTGCGCGGCCCAGGTGGACGTTCAGGGATTCCAGTCCGGTGGGCCCGAACTGTCGGCGGATGTCCAGGCGCTCCCCAGGGATGAGTTCATGCATCGGCGGCGGTCCTCCTCTTCAGTGAACTCCATGATGGCAGGGTGGACAGGCCAGGGGCGCCGATTTGAGAGCCAGCTAAACCCGCCATTATGTCTAGACAACATACCCGGAAGGCCACCGCATGGAACTTCCGCCTGTAAAGGCCGAGAAGGTGTCTCCGATGCTTTTCATGGAGTGCGAGTCGGGACCTAATTGCGTAGGCAGCTGTAGGCCCCCTGGAGAGCCGAGAATGACCATCCACTTCCTGATGGTTCCTCAATGTGGGTCCGATCTGCCTGTTTCGGACCTATCCAGCTAGGTCGGCGGGCGGGAGGCATCACCTGGTGGGATCAGTCAGGGGGTGCGATCGCTGATGATGATCTTTTTCTTTGAGAAAAGATTTTAAAAGATATTTGATGATCATCATCAAGGGCGGCCGGTCGATCGCGATAAACACGACGTTTTTCGGTTTTTTCGCCTGAGTTGTCCGGTATTTCCGGGTCAGAATCGCCTGAGTTGTCCGGTAGTTTTCGGCCGAATCGCCTGAGTTGTCCGGTACTCTGGAGCCCAAATCGCCTGAGTTGTCCGGTATCTGACCACACCGAATCGCCTGAGTTGTCCGGTACTTTTTGACCGAATCGCCTGAGTTGTCCGGTAGTCGACAGAGGCAAATCGCCTGAGTTGTCCGGTACTCTGGAGCCCGAATCGCCTGAGTTGTCCGGTACTCTGGAGCCCAAATCGCCTGAGTTGTCCGGTAGTCTGCTGCTCCGTTCTGCAGAGGGCAGTATTTCTCGTGCGGGACGCTGCCGATCGCTTTCCGGGGCTGAGCAATCGCCTGAGTTGTCCGGTAGTGAGTTTTCCAAATCGCCTGAGTTGTCCGGTATAGCGCCCCTGACCGTCGTGGGCGTATGATGAAGGGTATTACCCACAGGAGGACCGAGGGTTGACGCGAAGAAAGCGCCCGGAGAAACCAGCCCCCACTCCCCTGCCAGACGTCAGCCGGATCGAGGAGGCTAACGTCAGCCGTCTGGGCCTGATCAGCATTCAGGAGCGGGTGCCGGACTCGTTCTCCTCCTGGACAGTGGATTTCAGGGTGGACGGTCGCCCCGCCCGGCTCACCTGCGACGCCATGCCCAAGTACGGCGGCGTACCACACGGCCTGGACGGCGACATTGCCACTGCCCTGATCGACCTGTACGTCGAGACCGGCAGTCCCGCCGACGGCCTGCTGAACACCAGCGCGTACCAGATCCTCAAGCGGGCCGGGCTGGACGACTCGGGCCGCTACTACCAGAACCTGCGCCAGACGCTGTTCCGGCTCCGGACCGCCACCTACACCGCCTCGGAGGCGTGGCGGGACCACCGGCGCGGGAACTGGACGACCGTCACCTTCAACTACCTCGAAGGTCTGGAATTCACCAGCGGCGACGAGGACCTGGGCCTGAGCCGCAGCAGCACCCTCAAGATCCGGCTGGCCGAACCCATCGTGCGGTCCATCCGCTCGCAGTACACCAAGCCCCTCGACCTGGAATTCCTGACCAGCCTCGACCGGCCCCTGACCCGCGCCCTGTACCGCCTGCTCGACGCCCGCCGGTACCCGCCGGAGGACCCCACGGTGCCCCTGCCGAGCTTCACGGTGAACCTGATGGACTGGGCCGAGGCCTGCAAGATCGTCGATCAGCGCAGCAACAAGATCCGCGCGACCCTGCAGGGCGCCCACGAGGAACTGATGGAGCGGCGTTACCTGAGCGGCGTCGACTACGAGGGACGGGGCCGCACCCAGAAACTCACGTACCGGTTCGCGGAGACGGACGGGGCCCGGCCGGATCCGCCGGCCGTCATCCCGGCCCTCACCGAGGAACTGCGGCGCCACCGGGTTTCCCTGGCCGTCGCGCAGCGCCTGATCGAGGAGTTCGGGGAGGCGCACGTGCAGTCCCGTCTGGAGAAGTTCCAGCGTCTGATTGGCGCTGGGTACCGCGTGCGCAGCCGCTCGGCACTGTTGGTGGACGTCATCCGCGATCAGGACGGCAAGTACCCGGACAGCCCGGACCCGCGCCCCGTTCCCGCGAGCGCCGACGCGGGTGACGCCAGGAGCGCGGCGCGGACCTCGTACATGCCCACCCTGGCCGAGGCGGTGGACGGACCGCAACCGCTGGAGGCGCAGGTGGATTCGGCCCTGAAGACCCTGCAGTTCCTGCTGCGCGAACGCCTGAGCGTCAGCGAGTACGCCCTGCTGCGCATGGGCCTGATCGTGGGCCGCCCCGACCCGCTCGAGGCGACCCGCGCCGCTTCGAAGGCGAAGGTGGACGGCACGCTGGACGCCTACACGGCCGACCTGCTGCTCCTGCTGGGCGAACTGCGCGCCCAGGTGTGACGCGGATTCCGGTGGAACGGGCCGTCCCGCCGTTCGATCCGGGCGGACGGGCCGCGTAGCGTTCTCCGTCAGAAACGGTCGATGACGGTCACGCCGACACCCGTGAAGGTGTCCATGCCCGCCAGTGCCTGCGCGGCCCCGGCGAGGTCGATGCGCGCCCCGATCAGCGCCGCCGGGTTCAGCTGTCCCCGCTCGATCAGGCCCAGCATCTGCGGGTAGGTGTGGGCGGCCATGCCGTGGCTGCCGAGCAGTTCCAGTTCCCGCGCGATCACGCGGTCCATCGGCACGGCGGGCCGGGACTGATCGGCCAGCAGCAGCCCCACCTGCACGTGCCGGCCGCGCGTCCGCAGGCACAGCACCGAGTTGGTCAGCGTCTGCGGGTGCCCCAGGGCGTCCAGGGAAAGGTGCGCGCCGCCGCCGGTCAGGTCCGCCACGGCGGCCGATACGTCCGGGGTGCGCGTGGCGTTCAGGGTGTGTTCGGCGCCGAGACGGGCGGCCAGGGCGAGTTTCGAATCGTCGATGTCGATGGCGATCACGCGCGCGCCCAGGCTGGCCGCGATCTGCACGGCCGACAGGCCCACGCCGCCGCAGCCGTGCACGGCCACCCACTCCCCACCGCGCACGCGGCCCTGCTGCGACACGGCGCGGAAGGCCGTGGAGTACCGGCACCCGAGGCTGGCGGCCGTGACGAAATCCAGGCGGTCCGGCAGGCGCACGAGGTTCTGGTCGGCGTACCCCAGCGCCACCAGCGGCGCGAACGATCCCCAGTGCGTGAAGCCCGGCTGGAACTGCGCGTGACACACCTGCTGGTCCCCGGCGCGGCAGGGCCCGCAGCGGCCACAGCCGGCCACGAACGGCACGGTGACCCTCTCCCCCACCCGGAAGGCCGTGACGTCCCGCCCCACCGCGACGACCGTGCCGGCCAGTTCGTGGCCCGGTACGTGCGGCAGGCGGATGTCCGGGTCGTGGCCCATCCAGCCGTGCCAGTCGCTGCGGCACACGCCGCTCGCGCCGACCTCGACGACCACCCCGTCGGGCGTGGGTTCCGGGTCGGGAACCGTCTGGAGGGTGGGAAGCACTCCGAACTCTTCGTACACCAGGGCGCGCATGCCGCCCACCGTAGCAGGCCGGGCGGGCCGGTCAATCGCCTGTGTTGTCCGGTAGTGCCGGGCCGGCGTCCTGACCGGCCTGCTGGCCGAGCTGCTGGCTGACCTGCCGCCCGATCTGCCACGCGACGCTGCTGGGCGACAGGCCGCCGGGGTGCATGACGTACGGCACGCCGCGCGCGCGGGCCACGTCCCGCAGGGTGTTGTGCGCGTGCGCCATCCAGCGGATCGCCAGGATCACGACGGCGGTGTCCGGCGTCACGTGCGCCTGCGCGTGCGTGCCGTGCGCGTACTCGGCGCTGCCGATCCAGTCCAGTTCGCTCAGCTCGAAGGCGGCGAGCAGGGCCGCGTGGTGCGGGGCGCTGGGAACGCCGCCCAGCAGCACCATCCGCCGTCCGCGCAGGTGTTCGCGCACTCCCAGGACGTGCGCGGGCCACTCGGGGGCGTCCGGGGTGGCGGGCACCGGACGGGGCGTGGGGTCTGCGCGGGTCGGACCGGCGGGCGGGAGGTTGGCCGCCTCTTGCGGGAGCACCGGTGCTTCCGCGGGGGCGGCCAGCGCCTGCGCCTGCGCGTGGGCGTCCGGCAGCAGGCGCAGCAGCGCCGCGTGGAAGGCGTTCAGGGCAGCCGGGTCCATCGGCAGGGCGCGCAGCGGCCCGAACCCGCCCAGGTACCCCTCCAGGAACGCCTGATCCGGCAGGCGCAGGCCCGCGCGGCGCACGCTGGCCAGCAGGTTCCCGCCGGCCAGCGCGGTCAGGCGGCGCACCTCGGTCCCCCAGGTGTCCCAGAAGGGCGTGCCGCGCAGCGCCAGCAATTCCAGCGGCAGGGCGGCGCGGCCCAGGTGCCCGTGCAGCGGTCCGGACGTGAACCGCTCCGGCTGCGTGCGTTCCCAGGCCCACAGCGGGTCCACGCCCGACACCTGCGCGGCCAGCTGCACCATCGGCGGGAGGCGCAGGCCCGGCGCGCGCGCGGTGCTCGTCAGGCCCTGGAGGCTCAGCAGCAGCAGCCGGGCGCGCAGGTCCGGGTCCCGGTCGGGCGTCACGCCGCGCGACAGGTCCTCGTCCAGGTCGTTCAGGGCGTCCCACAGGACGTTCAGGTGCTCCTGCGCTTCCGGCGTGACCGGCCGCAGACGCCCGAAGCGCAGGGCGCGCAGTGTCCGCCGCGCCGCGAGGACCTGACCGCCCAGGTCGCCGCTCGCCTGCCGGCGTTCCCGCTGCGCGAGCGGCAGGTCCGGGCGGCCCAGTTCCGCGTGCAGCGCCGCGTGCAGTTCCAGCAGATGCGCGGTCGCCGGCGTGGGTTCCTGCGCCTGCAGGGCGCGCAGCAGCACCAGCGCCCGGTCGAGCGCGAGGATCAGCGGCAGGTCCTCGAGCCGGTCGCGGCCGCACACGAACAGCAGCAGCAGCGCCGCGTTGCGTTCCCCTTCCCGCTCGCCCAGCGCCAGCCGTTGCAGCGCCTGACCCGTGCCGTGCCGCCCGGCGTCCAGGGTGGCGGGCGGCGTCAGGGCCGCGCGCAGCGGCGTCAGCGGGTCGCGCAGCGGGGCGGGGCGGCGCACGCCCGCCCAGGTCAGGCGCGCCTCGCCCCGCTCGCCGACCCGGATGCCGGCGGCCTGCGCGGCGTCCAGCGTCAGGGTGATCATGGGGGCGTCCTCGTCCGGCAGCAGCGGCACGCCCTCCAGCCACGCGTGCCCGGCCGCGCCGGCGATGGCGGCGACCCGGCCGCTCAGGCGCGCCTCGTCCGGTTGCAGCAGCGCCAGCGTCTGCGCCAGGTCGCTCAGGCGTTCCAGCAGCGTCCGGTCCGGCGCGGCGGCGTACCCTTCCAGGCCCGTCACGAGCGCCTGTCCCAGCCCCACGGCCCGGATCAGGTCGCTCTGCGCCTCCACGCTGAGCGTCTCGTCCTGCTCGGCGCGGTCCATCATGGCGTCCAGCCGCGCCGCCAGGGTGTCCAGCACGCCGCGCAGCAGCGCCGGGTGCGCGCACAGGCCGCCCGGCGGGTCCGGCGCGAAGGCGTCCGGCGCCTGCACGCGCAGCGTGGACGCCGGGCGCGGCAGGGACCGGCCGTCAGGGGTGCGCAGGACCATCTTCGTCATCCGGACTCCGGTTGAATGGGCTGCCAAGCCCGCCCGGTCCGAGCGGATGCGACTCGGAGGGCTGCCCCGCAGAGAGGGAGAGAACCGGGTTCCGTATCGCTGCTCCCGCGTGGCCGTTCAGGGCAGGGTGTTCCCGGCGGCCAGCAGGATGGCGTACCAGTCCTCGCGGCTCAGGTGCACGTCGGCGGCTCGCACGCAGTCGCCCAGGCGTTCCAAGTTGGTGGTGCCGGTCACGGGCTGCATGTGGGCCGGGTGGCGCAGCAGCCACGCCATGGCGATCGTCGTGGAGTTCACGCCGTGCTGCGCGGCGATCCGGTCGAGCGTGGCGTTCAGTTCCGGGAATTTGGGGTGGTTCAGGAACACGCCCTCGAAGAACCCGAACTGGAACGGCGACCAGGGCTGCACGGTGATGTCGTGCAGGCGGCAGTAGTCGAGGACGCCCCCGTCGCGGTTGACGGCGGCGTCGTTTTCCATGTTCACGTTGAACCCGGCGGTGATCATGGTGGCGTTCGTGATGCTCAGCTGCAACTGATTGGCGACGAGCGGCTGCCGGACACTCTTTTTCAGCAGTTCGATCTGCCGGGGGTTCTGGTTGGACACCCCGAAGTGCCGGACCTTGCCCTCGCGCTCCAGCTGGTCGAAGGCGGCGGCGACCTCGTCGGGTTCCACCAGCGCGTCCGGGCGGTGCAGCAGCAGCACGTCCAGGTAGTCGGTGCGCAGGCGGCCCAGGATGGCGTCCACGGACGCCAGGATGTGCTCGCGGCTGAAGTCGAACATGCCGGGCCGGATGCCGCACTTGCTCTGCAGGATCAGGCGTTCGCGCACGCTGGGGCTCATGCCCACGGCGTCCGCGAAGACGGACTCGCACTCGCCGCCGCCGTAAATGTCGGCGTGATCGAAGAAGTTGGCGCCCAGGTCCAGGGCGCCCTGGACGAAGCGCTGCGCCTGGGCGGCGTCCAGCGAGTTCAGACGCATGCAGCCCACCGCGACCACGGGAACCTGAAGGGTGCTGTTACCAAGGGGAATCGAACGCATGAAGACCTCCGGCGGAAAATAGGGTGAAGGGGACAAGCAGGAACTCGTCCGGGGCCGTGACGGCCCCCACGGACGCTGATCCTACTGCGCGGCGGGTTCCGGCACGCCACGCTCGCGCCCGCCCCGCCCGGTGCGCTACGGTACGGACACCCAGAACCGTTGCCCGCCCCTGCCTGCCCCCCCCACGGCCCTTTCCCGGAGGTTCCATGACGCACCCTGCCCTGCCCGCCGCTCCCGGTGACGTACCTGAGGCGCACGAACGCCTGTTCACCATCGAGGCCACCCCCGTGAAGTTCGGTCCCGGCGCGGCGCTGGACGCCGGCTGGGAGCTGCAACGGCTGGGCGCGCGGCACGTGTTCGTGGTCGTGGACCCGGCCGTGCTGGCGCTGGGCGTGGCGGGACCGGCCCTGGCGTCCCTGGACGCCGCCGGGTTGCAGGTGACGCTGTTCAGCGACGTGGAAACCGAACCGTCCATCGCGGCGGTCGAGCGGGCCGTGCAGGCCGCGCGGGCCGCCGGCGCGGACAGTTTCGCCGCCATTGGCGGCGGCAGCGCCATCGACACCGCCAAGGTCGCCAACCTGCTGTGCACGCACGGCGGTCAGATCATGGACTACGTGAACCCGCCGGTCGGCGCGGGCCGGCGGCCGCCGTCGCCGCTGCGGCCGTTCCTGGCGGTCCCGACCACGGCCGGCAGCGGGTCCGAGGCGACGACCGTGGCGATCCTGGACCTGCCGGAACGGCACATCAAGACCGGCATCAGCCACCGCCTGCTGCGGCCGTCGCAGGCGCTCGTAGACCCGGAACTGAGCCGCAGCGCGCCGCCCGCCGTGATCGCCGCCGCCGGTCTGGACGTCGTGTGCCACGCCGCCGAGAGTTTCCTGAGCCGCCCGTACACCAGCCGCCCGCGCCCCGCGACGCCCGACGAGCGGCCTCCCTACCAGGGCAGCAACCCGGTGGCGGACCTCTGGTCGGCCCAGGCGCTGCGCTACGGCGGGCAGTTCCTGCGCCGCGCCGTGCAGGGCGACACCGAGGCGCGCGGGTTCATGATGCTGAGCGCCACCATGGCCGGCGTGGGCTTCGGCTCGGCCGGCGTGCACATCCCGCACGCCTGCGCGTACCCCATCGCGGGGTTGCGGCACACCTACCGCGACCCCGATTACCCCGGCGAGAAGCGGTTCGTGCCGCACGGGTTCTCCGTGATCGTCACCTCGGCCGCCGCGTTCCGCTTCACCTTTGACGCCGCGCCGGAGCGGCACGTGCAGGCCGCCAGTTTCCTGACCGGCCGCACCTACGCCCCGGACGACCGCGAGGCGCTCCCGCAGGCGCTGCTGGACCTGATGCGGGACGTGGGCGCACCCAGCGGCGTGGCGGCGCTGGGCTACGGCGAGGCCGACATTCCCGCCCTGACCGACGGGGCGCTGCAACAGCAGCGGCTGCTGGCGGTCGCGCCGCGTTCGCCCAGCCGCGACGACCTGGGCCGGATCTTCCGGGAGTCGCTGCACAACTGGTGACCGGCGCCCCCCTCCTGGCCCGCATTGAACCTTCACCAGGCGGGCCGCGTATGGTAGGTATGACCACGGTCATGGCCCGACTCTCGCCCCTCTCCCTGCGTTCCACCTCCCCTGCGGAGGAGGAGGCGCCGTGCACGCCGCCCACCGACGTGGCGCTGGTGGCGCGGCTGGTCCGGCGGGACGAGGCGGCCCTGGCCGAGGTGTACGACGCGCACGCGGGCGCGGTGTTCGGGCTGCTGTCGCGGCTGCTGGACCACGCGACCGCGCAGGAGGTCCTGCAGGACGTGTTCCTGCGGCTCTGGGAGCGGCCGGCGGCCTTCGATCCGGCGCGGGCCGGATTGCGCGCGTACCTGCTGGTCATGGCCCGCTCGCGGGCGCTGGACCGACTGCGGGCCGCCCGGACGACCGTGCCGCTGCACACCGAGGACGGCGCAGACCTGCTCCTGCCGGACGGGCGGCCCGGCCCGGCGCAGCTCAGCGAGGACGGCGCGCGCCGCGACCGCCTGCGCGCCGCCCTGGCGGGCCTGTCGGGCACCCACCGGGAGACGGTGGAACGCGCCTACCTGCGCGGGCAGTCCCGCGAGGAGATCGCACAGGCGATGGGCGTGCCGGTCGGTACCGTCAAGAGCCGCCTGAGCTACGCCCTGAAACACCTGAAAATTCACCTGGGACAGGAGGGCGGCGCATGGCTGGACTGACCGACTGCACTCCCCTGACCGCGCGCCTCGAAGCGCACGTCGAGCAGGGTGCCCCGCTCACCGCCGACGAACAGGCGCACCTGCGCGGTTGCGCGTCCTGCCGCGCGGACCTGCAACTGCTGCGCGAACTGCAACTGGCGCTGCTGGAGGACGTTCCCGCTGCCGCGCCCCCGCCCGCACTGCGCGGCGCGGTGCTCGCGGCGGCCCTCGCGGCCCCCACCCATCCTGACCCGGCCCGTCCTGACCCGGCCCGCCCGGCGGGGGCAGCCCCGCGTCGCCGCTGGTGGCCGGCCGCGCTGAGTGCCGCCGCGATGCTGACGGGCGCGCTGACCTTCACGGCCTTCCTGAACCAGTCGGGCGGCGTGGCGGGCGTCCTGCCGGACCCGGCGGTGGTCGTCAGCACCGGCCCGGAAATGCTGGTCGCCAGCAACGACCGCAGCGGCACCCTGACCGTGCTGCGCGGCGACCGCGTGCGGGCCAGCCTGACCGTCGGCGGCCGCCAGACGCCGTGGTTCACCGAGGGCGTGCGCCTGGGCGACCGGATCTTCCTGGCGGACGCCGCCAATGACCGCGTGCTGGAAGTCCGGGCCTGGCCGCTGCAGGTGCTGCGCCAGCACCGCGTGCCGGACGGCGTGGCCGGCCTGAGCGCCGTCAGCGGTCCCGGTGGGGCGCGCGTGTACTTCAAGGGCGTGCGCGGCGAGGTGGGCGTGCTGGGCGGCCCGCAGGTCACGCTGGCCCACGAGACCGGGCAGCCCCTGGCGGACGTGATGGACGGTGTCCTGCTGTTCGGCGGGCAGCTGTTCGTCACGCACCACCTGTCCGGCGAGGTGTGCGCGCTCGACCCGGACACCCTGGCCGTGCAGCGCCGCCTGCCGCTGGGTGGCATGCCGGTCGCCCTGGCCCCCTACGAGGGCGACCTGCTGGTCCTGGACGTGACGGGCCGCCTGCTGCGGGTCAGCACGGCCGGCGAGATCCGGCAACGCTGGGCGGTGCCGGGCCACCCGGACAAGTTCAGCGTGAGTGGCGGGACAGCCCTCCTGAGCGACCGCGCCGGGACCGTCACGCGCGTGCCGCTGGGGGGCGGGGCCGTCACGCAGACGACCATGGAGCACCCGATGGACGTCCTGGCCCTGCCCGGCGGGGCCTTCGCCGTCGCCGAGGGCCGCCGGGGCCTGCGCGTCCTGGACTCGGACCTGCACACCACCGTGCATCTCGGGCAGCGGGGTCAGCTCCTTCCGGCGCGTCCCTGACGGACTCCGGCCGGCTGGCCTGCCCCATTCTCCGGGCCGTTCACAGAGCCGCGTCGCGCCCATTGAACCTCCGGAGCCTGCCGTCCGTACCCTGAGTGGAGGTCCAACATGAACCGTACTGTTGCCCTGCTCAGCGCCGTCCTGTTCGCCACCCTGACCGCTCCTGCCGCCGCCACCGCCGCTAAGGTGACCCCGGAAGCGACCCGGTACCAGCCGTATACCAAGGCCGCCTTCGACGCCGCGAAAGGAACGCAGCGCGTGCTGTTCTTCGCCGCCTCGTGGTGCCCGAACTGCCGCGCCGCTGACGCCGATATCGCGGGGAACATCGCGCGTGTGCCGGCCGGCGTGACCATCTTCAAGACCGACTACGACAAGGAAGGCGCCCTGAAGAAGCAGTACGGCATCACGTACCAGCACACCTTCGTCCTGGTCGACAAGGACGGCAAGGCCCTGAAGAAGTGGGCCGGCGGTAAGCTCGACCAGATTCTCACGAACACCCGGAAGTAAGGCGTGCTGCTGCTGCTCGTGGCCTTCCTGGGGGGCGTCCTGACGGTCCTGTCGCCCTGTGTCCTGCCGGTCCTGCCGGTGCTGCTGTCCGGCACGGTCGGCGGGCGCGGACGGCCGCTGGGGATCATCGCCGGGTTCATCGGGTCGTTCGTGCTGCTCACGCTGTTCCTGGCGAGCGTGGTCAGCGCCCTGAACCTCAGCCCCGACCTGATCCGCTGGGTGGCCATTGCCCTGCTTCTGGGCTTCGGTCTGACCCTGGCCGTCCCGGCGCTGCAGCACCGCTTCGAGCTGGCCATGAGCCGCTCGCTGCCGCAGCGCCGTCCCGGTGACCGTGACGGGTTCCTGGGGGGCGTGCTGGTCGGCGTGACCCTGGGGGTCGTCTGGACGCCCTGCGTCGGTCCGATCCTGGCGAGTGTGACCACCCTGGCCCTGAGCGGTCAGGTGACAGGCTTCGCTTTCGCCGCGACCCTGGCCTACGCGCTGGGCGTGGCTGCGCCCATGCTGGCCGTCATGCTGGGGGGCCGCCGGCTGCTGCACCGCCCGGCGCTGCTGGGTCGCCTGGGAGGGCTGCAACAGGTGTTTGGCGCGGTGCTCGTGGTGTTCGCCATCGGCATGGTGTTCGGCGTGGACCGTCAGGTCCAGACCCTGCTGATCGAGCGTCTGCCGGCCCTGCAACAACTGACCTTCCTTGAAGAATCGGACGCCGTGCAGCAGCAACTGCAACGCCAGCTCCCCTGAGCCCGATCGACCGTTCCGGTACCGCTAGTGGATGACCACAGGCTTGGTTTGATCTAAGCTGAGGGATGGGAAGACAGAAACAGTTTATGGTGGCGTTATCGGCACACGAGCGGCAGGAACTGACGGACATGACCCGCAAAGGCGTCCACAGTGCGCGGGTCATGACCCGCGCCCGCCTGTTACTGCTCAGTGACCAGGGACTGAAGGACCGGGACGTCGCCGAGCGGGTGGGCGTCAGCACCGTGACCGTAGCATCCATCCGGCGCAAGTTCGTACAGGGCGGCCTGAAGGCCGCCCTGTACGAAAGAGCCCGACCGAAACAGCCGCCCAAACTTGATGCTCACGGGACGGCCATCCTCATTGCCGAAGTGTGCTCCGCGCCCGTCGGGCGCGAAACCTGGACGATGCAGTTGCTGGCTGATCGCCTGGTGACGCTGGGGGTCGTAGACAGCATCAGTGATGAAACTGTCCGGCGCACACTGAAAAAAACGTCCTCAAACCGTGGCAGGTCGAGAGTTGGTGTGTCGCTCAGGTAGGCGCGGACTTCGTGTGGCGGATGGAGGCCGTACTGGACACCTACGCGCTGCCCTACGATGCCTGTCGGCCGGTGATCTGCTTCGACGAGAAGTCCTACCAGATGCTCGATCATGTGCGGGATCCGCTGCCACCCGTGCCGGGACACCCGGCACGGGTCGACCATGAATACAAACGCTGTGGCACGGTGAATTTCTTCGTGGCCTTCGAACCGCTGATGGGTCAGCGCACCGTGACGGTCACGGAGCGGCGAGGGAACGCCGAGTTCGCGGCGCAGCTCCAGGCGCTGGACGTGCGGTATGCGGCAGCGGACAGGATCGTGCTGGTGCTGGATCAGCTGTCGACGCACAGTCCGGCCGCGCTGTATCAGCATCTCCCGGCTGAGGAGGCGCGTCGGCTGAGCCGACGCTTCGAGTGGGTGCACACGCCCAAACATGCGTCGTGGCTCAACATGGCGGAACTGGAGTGGTCAGTCCTGCAGCGACAGTGTCTGGGGCAGCGATTGGCCAGTGTGGATGCCGTTGAAGCGGAGTTGCTGGCGTGGGAAACCGACCGCAATGCGCGGTCGGTGCGGGCGAATTGGCAGTTCTCGATATCGGCTGCACGGGACAAGCTGAAACGTCACTACCGCTGCGATGAATAGCCATCGTCATGCTTGTGGTCATCCACTAGTGGACTTGCACCGTGGTACGGCCAGACCGCCGCGTAACATCGTCGATTTCGGGGCGTTCGTGACGCTGTTCCCGCATCTGGTGGCCGGGCCGATCCTGCGCTTCCACCTGCTGGCCGATCAGTTCCGCGAGCGGACGCACACAGCAGAGAAATTCGCTCTGGGGGCACAACGCGTCATGATCGGCCTGAGCATGAAGGTTCTGCTGGCTGATCCGCTCGCGCCGCTCGTGGAAGCTGCTTACACGGCGCAGCGTCCCAGCGCTGCGGACGCGTGGCTGGGAAGCGTGGCTTACAGAAAAGGGTGTGGGCGGAAAGCCCAGGGTTTTAACACTGGGATGGATAGCCCACGCCTCCCGCAAGGGAGGCCGTGCTGATGCTTCTGTCTGAAGCGAAAGCGCCGCCGCATGCTATGCTGGAACAGCAAAAACCCGCCGCCTTTCTGGGGAGTCAGGCGCGGGGGACGGCGAACACCTTATCAAGGAGGTGACGCACATCCAGACTACCACGCATCTCAAGGCGTTCAGGTATCGCCTTCGCCCAACCAGAGCGCAGGAAGCTGCGCTGAACGAACAGTTGCGTCTCTGCCGCAACCTGTACAACTGCGCGTTGCAGGAACGCCGAGATGCCTACCGCAAGGCTGGGAAGACCGTGACCGGGTACGACCAGATGAAGTACCTGACGGAAATCAAGGCCGCGCTGCCGGAGTACAAGGGGGTCTACTCCCAGGTGCTTCAGGACGTTCTCAAGCGGCTGGATAAGGCGTTCAAAGCCTTCTTCCGGCGCGTGAAGGCAGGGCAGACCCCCGGCTACCCGCGCTTCCAAGGGCAGGACAGATACGACTCCATCTGCTACCCGCAGTCGGGGTTCAGCGTCTCCGAGAAGACCGCGTACTTCTCGAAAATCGGCAACATCCGAATCCGGCTGCATCGCCCGCTGGAAGGCAAGGTCAAGACGGCCACCATCACGCGGGACTGCGGGGAGTGGTACGTCAGCTACGTGTGCGAGGTGGAAGCCCAGCCGCTTCCCGAAACGGGAAGCTCGGTGGGCGTGGACGTGGGCACCACATGGTTCTGCATCACGTCCGATGGCGAGTTTGTGGAGAACCCCAGGCACTTTCAGACCGCAATGAAGAAGCTGCGGGTTGCTCAGCGTGCGGTGGCCCGCAAGAGAAACAAGCGCAGCAACCGCAGGCGGAAAGCTGTTCAGCGGGTCGCCAAGTTGCACCGCAAGATCAGCCGTCAGAGGCTCGATTTCCACCACAAGGCCGCTGCCAAGTTGATTCGGGAGAACGATTTGATCGCTCACGAAGACCTGAACGTGTCGGGGATGGGGCGGGGCAACCTGGCCCGCAGCATCCACGATGTCGGTTGGGGTCAGTTCTTTTCTCTCCTTTCCCAGAAGGCAGAATGGGCCGCTCGGAAAGTTGTTCGCGTAGACCCCCGGTACACCTCTCAGCGGTGCAACGCTTGTGGGCACACCTGCCGGGAGAACCGGGCGAGTCAGTCGCGGTTTCGATGTGTCGCCTGCGGTCATGTGAACAATGCCGACCTGAACGCAGCGCGAAACATCCTGGGACGGGCCGTCCCTTCAGGCATCAACGTAGCGGTCGTCAACGCAAGCGTTGCCTGAGAAGCCAATGGATTTATCTGTTGGTAGGTCACAACGGCGGGAAGACCACTTTCGCGCCTGGTGACCGCCGACCCATGGCGGTGATCTTCAAGACCCTCAACGTGCAGGGCGGCGGCAGCAGCGCGGATCTGATCAAGCTTCAGGCGGGCGATCTGCTCGGCGGGGCCGCCGATACTGTTCTGGTCGGCGCGAGCAGCAGCCTGCCTTCCCTGAATTTCGCCGGGTTCCTGCAGACGGAACTGTCGCGGCGGATCGACAACGTCTCCTTCGGCGGCGCCGGCGTGTTTTCCAGTCTCAAGGACTACCTGCTGGACGAGGCGTTCACGCAGAGTCCGCCTGCCACGTTGATCTGGCAGATTCCGCTGCTGGGTGGCGACGACCTCAGTACCCGACACTTTCCCGGGGGCTTGAAAAAGTTCGGCTGACACGCGAGAACAGAACGCGTCTCCCGATGTCCTCGCCAAGCTGACCCGCTGCTTCACCGCGCACTTTCCGGAGTTCCGCAAGAACCAGGTCGAGTTGCTTTCTCTCATGGTCCTCGCACTACTTGGGGGCAAGGACGTCCGGCATGCCGAACTCGCCGCGCGCTTCCCCGGAAGCGCGCACAACGCCTCCGTCATCCGCCGCGTGGAACGCTTCTTTGACCGGCATCCCATCCAGCCAGCCGACGTTGCCCGGGTGGTTCTGACGCTCCTTCCGTCCGCTCAACCACGCGAATTCATCCTCGACCGGACAAATTGGAAATACGGGCAGACCGATGTAAACGTCCTGCTCCTGGCTGTCATCTGGCGGGGCGTCGCGATCCCCCTCCTCTACGAGCTGCTGCCCCACGGGGGCGGCAGCCATACGGAGATCCGGCACACTCTCATGGACGATGCCCTCTGCCTGCTCTGTGCAGCGGAGATCCGAGTCCTGTATGCCGACCGTGAATTCGTCGGCTATGACTGGATTCAGGGATTGGCCTGCCGTGGGATTCCCATCTGCGTGCGCCTGCGGAGCGACACGCTGATGGACGACTGGACGGCGAAGGACTGGCTGAGTCGCTTGCAGACCGGCCGTGCCGGTCTGCTGGTCGAGGACACGCTGGTGTACGGGCAACCGATGAACGTGGTCCTGACGCACACCCGAGATGGTGAGTCGCTGATCATCGCCAGCAACGCCGGAGCGGTGACGACGATCCAGACGCGATATCGCCGGAGGTTCCTGATCGAATGTCTCTTCCGGGCATTGAAGAGCAAGGGCTTCCAACTGGAGGGAACGCACATGACGCTCCACGATCACGTGGAGCGCCTGCTGTGTTTGTTGACGCTGACCTATACGTGGTGTGTGCTCGTCGGAGTCACGCTGGATTGCCCGAAAAAAGCACATGGTCGCCGGGCGTGGAGCGTGGTGAAGATGGGCTTGCGGGAGCTGGTCCGGTCGCTCAGCCGGGAGTCGACTCGCCTGTGTGACTTGATCCACCTGTTGATGCCGTCCCAGACGAACTCCCCGGAAAGTGTCGGGTACTGAGGGCGACGACACCGCCGAGAGCGACCTGCGTTTCGTCACGGCCGCCGCTCGCGGCGCAGGGACCAGCGTCGCGCGGGCCAGTGGCACCGGCAGCGCCCGCGTGACCGTTGCCGGACTGACGGGCGGCGCGGCCCGCGTCCGCGTGAGCGACGCGGCCACCCGGACCGTCACCGTCAAGGTCACCAGTGACAGGGGAACCCGTGAGTTCAGAATCACCAACTCTGAACGCATGACCCACCGCCAGGAGTTCCTGCTTGACCTGGGTGACCTGGGGAACGTCACTGCGGTCGAGGCGGCCGCGCCCGGCGGCCTGGAGCTGAACGTCGTGAAGTGACGGCCGGGCCCTCTCGCTGCCCCGGGTTTCCGTTCTGGTCGGTCTGGTACCGGCTCCCCCGGGGCGGCGCTTTCATCGCTGAGTGTCAGCGGGTGCGGGTGAGGGTGCAGGTGGGCTGGCCGGTCAGCGCGCCCGTGTTGATGTACAGCTGCGCGGCTTTGACAGTCGCGGGTTGCGTCAGGTCGCCCGTGATGAGCAGGCCGCGCTGGGCTTCGTTCAGGCGGGCGTGCGGCGTCCGGACCAAGCAGCTGTAGCTGGCGGGCGGGACCTTCCCGGCCGGCTGGGAGATCAGGCGGGTCGCGGCGATGAAGACGGGATCGCTGTCTTCCGGATCGTAGAACATGTTGTCCTGGAACCGCTGGGGGCCGGCGGTGGTGACGGTCGGCTCGAAGGCGGCGCCGCCCTTCCCGACCGCGCGGAAGGCGCCGAGGGTGAAGGTGACGGCGCCCGGCAGGGCCGCGACCGGCACGTCGGCTTTCATGGTCCAGGACTGCCCGGCCGTGAGGACCGGCGTGGCCGGCACGGGAGTGGCCAGTCCGGGATTGACTGGGGCGGGCGTCCTGGCGGACGCGAGGGAAACGAGCGCCAGTGCGGCGCAGGGCAGACCGGAATGGAGACGGGGCATCGGGAGGGTAGCGTAGCATGCGGGCTCCGATTGAAAGGTTTGCAGGGGCTTTCAACCGGAGCGCAGCGACCCGTCAGGCCCGCCTATCACGCCCGGCCGCGCGCGCTGAACCGCCGGACCCGCGCGCGGTCAGGGCATGCGGACGGGCCGCGTTTCGGGCAGGTCGTCCCGGTGGCGGAGGTACGCCCGCCACGTGACGCGCCCGGCGAGGACGGTAGCGGCCCCCACGCTGGCGACGACGCCGGTGAGCGGCGGGAGGGCCAGCAGCGCAGAGGTCACGCCGGTGCTGGCACCGGCCGCGACGATGACCGGCAGGCGGCGGCGCAGGGCGCGCCGGACGCAGCGGCGAGTGTGAGCGTGACGGCGACGGCGGTTGGATTCGAAGAGGACGGAACTCACGCGGGGCAGTATGGCAGGGAACGGCGTTCCGGTCGGCTGTTGTTGACCGGCCCCGACGGCGAGCGCCCCGGGCAGGTGGGCCTGGGGCGCGTGAGGGTGGGCTGGGTTCAGAGGGGCGTTCAGTTGCTGGGCGTGGCGGGCGGCGTCAGGCGGTGGTAGTTGTAGTTGTAGTAGTAGCCCTGGTTGCTGCGGTTGACCTTGTTGATCACGACGCCCATCAGGGGCGCGCCGGTGCTGGCGAAGGTGGTCAGCACGCGCTGCACTTCCGGGACGCTGGTCTCGCCGCTCTCGACGACGAGGATCATTCCGTCGAGCTGACGGCCGATGACGTACGCGTCGGCGAGCGCGAGGACGGGGGGCGTGTCGATGATGACGATGTCGTAGTTCTGCGCCCAGTGGCGCAGCAGGTCCGGCAGGTCCGGGCGGGACAGCAGGCTGGCGGCCTTGCGGCCGGTCTCGCCGGCGGGCAGGACGTGGATGCCGCCGCCGACGTCGAGGGCGCTGGCCTGCTTGGGATGTTCGATGGCGATGGTGACGTCGCAGCGCAGCGGGACGGTGTTGCCGGGCAGCGCGACCCACGGGCGGCCGGCGACGGACCAGTACTCCTGCTGGGACGGGCGGTGCAGGTCCAGGTCGATGACGAGGACGCGTTTCCCGGCGGAGCTGTAGGAGGCGGCGGTGGTGGCGACGACGGTGCTTTTGCCTTCGGCGGGGCGGGGGCTGGTGACGGCGATGATGGCGTTCTGTTCGGGGAGGCTCGCGGCGAGGTTCACGCGGATGAACCCGCTGGGTTCGTACAGGTCGCCGGTGCGGGCGAGGCCGACCATCGCGCCGCGTTTGGCGCGGGCGAGGCGGGGCAGTTCGCCGAGGGTGTTCACGCCGAGTTGCAGCAGGTCGCTGGAGGTGCGGACGCGGCGGCGCAGCGCGTCGAGCAGCAGGACCACGCCCGCCCCGGCGAACAGGCTGAGCAGGAACACCAGGGCGGCGTTGCGGGTGGGTTTCGGCGCGACGGGCCGGCGGGGCGCGTTCGCCTCGGCGAGCAGGGTCAGGTTCCCGCTGGCGCCTTCCTCGAAGACGGTCGCCTGCGAGAGGTTGAGCAGCAGCTGCCCGCGCGCGGCGACGAGGCTCTGCGCTTCGAGACTGCCGGGCGTGAGCGCGCCCAGGCGGGCGTTGAGGTTGTCGAGTTGCCGCTGGAGGTTCTCGCGGGCGCGGGACACGCCGCTGCGGGCGCGTTCGACGTCCCAGGCGAGCAGGGCGGTCGCGGCGGCGTTGGCGAGCACGCGGGCCGCTTCGGGACTCTCGGCGCTGGCCTTGAGGTCGTACACGCCGCGCTGCTGCTGGTCGAGGCGGGCCTTGACGGTCACGCGCGCGTACCGGTCGTTGGCGAGTTCGTTGTTCAGGTCGGCGGTGATCTTCGCCTTGATGTCCGCCGGGAGGCCGGACTTGCTGACGATATCCGTGATGCGCACGACACTGGCGCGCGAGTGGATGACCTCGTCCACGGCGCCCTGCGGGAGCTGGCTGGCCGTGACGGACGCGCCCTTGAGGGTGTCGTTGGACGTGTCCGGCATGCTGGACATCAGGCTGGTGCCCGCCTCGAAGGTGGGTGCCTGCCGGCTGCTGACGAGGTACGTGACGCCGGCCAGGACGACGGGCGTGACGGCCAGGGGAATCCAGGCGCGGCGGAGGGTTTCGAGGACCTGCAGCAGGTCGATGTCGTCGGAGGAGCGGCGGGGCGTGTCGGGGGTCAGGGTCATGAAGGGTCGGGCCTCTCGGGAGTCACGCCGCGGTGATCGCCGGGCGTCTGGAAGTGGGTGGTCAGTGGCCGCGCCCGGCGGGACGGCGCCCGTGCGCGGCTGGGTGGGGAGGGCAGGCTGGTCTGTGGAGGGTCAGTAGGCACCGGCGCTGCGGATCACGGCGCGGAAGGTCCGCATGAGGATGACCGCGTCGAGCCACACGGACCAGTTGCGGACGTAGTACGGGTCGTGCTGGATCATGCCGTCGTTCCCGGCGTCGCTGCGGCCGGACACCTGCCACAGGCCGGTCATGCCGGGCCGCATCTCGCGGCGCAGGTGCTGCACGAACGCCGGGAGCAGGTCGTGGTGGTACGCGGGCAGCGGGCGGGGGCCGATCAGGGCCATCTCGCCCCGGAGGACGTTCACGAGTTGCGGCAGTTCGTCGAGGCTGGTCTTGCGCAGGATGCGGCCGATGCGGGTGATGCGGGGATCGCGGCGCAGCTTGAAGTGCTCCTCCCATTCCGCCCGCAGGGCCGGGTCGTTCGCGAGGCGTTCCTGCAGGACGGCCTCGGCGTTCGGGACCATCGTGCGGAACTTCCAGGTGCTGAAGGTCGCGCCGCCCAGCCCGATGCGGGGCTGCAGGAACAGGGGACTGCGGCGGTCTTCGAGCCAGATGAGCAGGCCGATCAGCAGGCACAGCGGTCCCCAGAACGGCGCGGTGACGGTGACGGCCAGCAGGTCCAGGAGGCGTTTCGTGCGGCGGGCGACAGGATCGGCGAGTTTCTGGTTGAGGCGCACGCCGAGAATCCCGCCGAGGTCGTTGGTGCGCGCCCAGAGGGACTGCACGTCGAACAGGTCGGGAATGACGATGACGCTCCGGTACACGCTGAGCGGCCCGTCGAGCAGTTCCACCTGCCGGGCGCGGGGCGCGCCGGGCATGGCGAGAATCGCGACGGGTGTCTCGTACGTCCAGCTGCTGGTCGGGCCGGCGACGGGAACGCCGTCCACGTCGGTTCCCTGGCGGTGCGGGGCGTCGTCGTACACGGCGACCGGGTGGTACCCGAGGCCGGGTTCGTCGTGCAGGGCGCGGATGACGCGTCCGCCGGTGGCGGCGCCGCCGTACACGACGACCGGCACGCCCCACACGCCGGCCCGGAGGAGCAACGTCTTGATCAGGCTGCGCGTGAGCAGCAGCAGCGGCGCCAGGAGCGCCAGGAGCAGCAGGTGCGGCAGTTCACGGGCGACACTCTGATGCACGAGGAAGCCGGACAGGGCGCTGCCGAACAGCAGCAGCGCGGTGAGCTGCACGGTGTAACGGAGCTCCCCGACGATGCCGAGGCCCCAGCCGGGCAGGAGTTTCCCGCCGTACATCAGGACGCAGTGCAGGATGAACAGCGTCGCCCAGCGGGCCTGCGGCAGGTTCTGATCGGGTGTCACCGCGTGCATGAACGCCCACGTGGCTGTCCACGCGGCGGCGTTCCCGGCGAGCAGCGCCGCGGCGTTCAGGACGCGGCGGCGCAGGAAGGCGTTCGCACGCCGCGTGCGGGTCAGGTTCCGCTGGTGGAGCGCAGGTTCTGCGAGCCACTCTCCGGACGGCGAGTGTGAGGGCGGCTTAAGCACCATGAAGAAAAGTATAGGGGATGGACCGTCCCCTTCTCATACCTTCGGCGTCGACTCCCACTTCATGAAGTCCGCCAGCCGGAAGATCACGGCCCCAACCCGCGTGAGAATGTTAGAATCATGGCAGTCATGGCTCACCTGGTCGGACCTGACGTGACCACAGACGCTCGAGGTTCCGCCCGACCTGCAGCCCGAGTGCCCGCACACGACCCGCCCCCGCTCTTCCCAGCCCGAGGTTCCCCATGAAGAAATTCATCCTGTCCGCCACCCTGCTGTCCGTCGCCCTGCCCGCCGCCCTGCCCGCCGCGCTCGCGCAGGCCACGCAGACCCGCGCGCCCGCCGCGACCGGCACCGACGTCCTGAAAGCCATCCTGAAAGCCAAAGGGCTCGTCCTGACCGACGCGCAGGTCGCCGCGATCCTCGCCGGCCTGCAGCCCGGCAGCGCCTCCGCCGGCCCGTACGCCGCGCTGCTGGGCATCTCCCCCGAATCCCTCACCTCCCTGCTGAGCGCCAAGACCGCGCCCGTGCCCGCCGCCGTCGCCCTCAAGGCCGTGCTGGAAGCCGCGCGCCCCGCCCCCCGCCCCGGCGAGACGCCCAAACCCGTCAGCCTCGCCGCCGTCCAGCAGTTGCTGGCCAGCAACCCCAGCCTGTTCACCGGCTCTGTCGACTCCGTCGCCAGACTCGTGGCCGACCCGGTCGCCGCCAGCACCCTCGCCAACCGCGCCGAAGTCATCGCCAACGCTCCCGTCACGCCCCGCGGCGGCGGCAACTGACCCCCACGAACGGCTGAACCCCCACGCCGCCCCCACCGGGGCGGTGTTTTCATACCTCCCCCCTCCCCTTCTTCCGCACGGTGGTGACTCCTCCCTTGACCCAGCCTCCCTCGACCCAGCGTCCCTCGACCCAGCGTCCCTTGACCCAGCGCAGCATCCCCTTCCCCTGGCCCGTCGCGTTCCTCGCCGCCGCCGCCCTGATCCTCCCGGCCCGGCAGGCCCTCACGGACCTGCGGACCACCGACCTCCTGACCCGCGCGCAGGCCGAACAGAACCGCCTGGAATTCGACGCCTCCCTGAACGCCGTCCGGCAGGCCGCCGTCCTGAATCCCCGCGACGCCCGCGTGCAGCAGCGCCTCGCGGAAGGGGCGCGCAGCCTCTGGTACTTCCGGAACACCGACGCCCTGAAGACAGAAGCGGAAACCGCGTTCGCCGCCGCCAAACGCCTCAGCCCCAGCTGGCCCAAACCGCACTACGAGCACGCCCGCATGTACGCCTTCCGGCAGGATTACGCCCGCGGCCTGACCCTCCTGCAGGGCGCCATCGACCGCGACCCGAACAACGCCGCGTACTGGCTGGAACGCGCCCGCTACCTCGAACTGGCCGGACAGACCGCGCAGGCCAGGGGCGCCTACGACCGCTGCCTGACCCTGAACCGCAACGTCGGGGAATGCCGCGACGGCCTTGAAGCACTCGAGGGCCGCCCGTGACCCCCACCGACACCACCGCCTCCACCCTGCGCGCCCGCGTCGCCCGCAGCGCCGAATGGCTCGCCCTGCTCGCCGCGTGCCTGACCATCGCCTGGGGTCCCCTGGCGCAGGGCAGCGCCTTCGGCTGGGGCTTCAGCGGCCTGATCCTCCTCGGCAGCGTCACCGTCGCCCTGACCCTGATCGCCACCGGCCTGCGCGGCCGCCTGGACCTCCCCAACCCCCTGATGACCCTGAGCGCCCTGGCGTTCCTGGGCTGGGTGTGGTTCAGCGCCAGCGGCGCCCCCGACCGCCTCGAAGGCCTGCGCTGGGCCGGCATCTGGACCGCCGCCATCGGCACCGCCCTGAGCGTCCACGCCCTGGCCCGCACGCACGCACGGCAACAGACGGTCCTCACGGCGTTCCTGCTGACCGGCGGCGCCGCCATCACGCTGGCCCTCCTGCAAGGGCAGGGGCACCTGATCCCCGGCTTCACGTACCTGGACGGCGTACCCGAGAAGATCCTCACTGGACCGTACTTCCACCCGAGCCACTACAGCGGCTACCTGATCACCGTCGCCGCCCTGACGAGCACCGTCCTGCTGAACACCCGCCCCGGCTGGCACACCCTGCCCGTCCTGGCCCTGGCCGCCGGCGCGCAGTACACGAACCTGTTCACGGACGGCAGCTCCATTCCCGCCGCCATGCTGGCCGCCGGCGTACCCGTGATCGTCTGGGCCTGGAAGCACCGACCCTGGGCCGGATTGACCCTCTCGGCCGCCGCCCTGGCCGCCGCCGCGTGGGTCGTGATCACCCTGACCACACCCGCCGGACAGGCGCAGTTCGACACGTACAGCAAGCAGATCGGAATCAGTCAGTCATTCGAAACGTTCATCGAGGTCCGAAAGGCCATTCACCGCTTCGGCACAGCCCTGATAGAGACCCAGCCCATCACGGGCATCGCTCCCGGACAGTGGGCCACCGAGTTTCAGACCGTACGCGCACCTGTCACCGACCATCCTTTCAGACAGTATGCCGACGGCCAGTACGTCAATTACGCCCACAGCGACTACCTGATGGTCGCCGTTGAACTGGGCCTGATCGGTGCGGCGCTGCTATCCGTGACACTACTGGTCGGCCTGCTCGGGCGCGGCTGGACGCCCCTCGCCATGACCGGGGCCGCCGCCCTTCCCGTCTACCTGTTCACTGGCCTGTACGACAGCCACCTGAGCGCCATTCCAGGCACCATGATCGGCGCATACGTGCTGATCCTCGGCGCACGTGCCCTGCGGCCCGTGCCACCCACCCGGCCGGAAGCCCCGGCCCCCGCTTCGGTGGATCTGAACTTCTGATCCTGTAGACCACAGGAAACGCCGGTCACCCTGGAAAGGACGACCGGCGTTTCCCTTGCACCCATGCGGTCAGCCGCGAATGTTCCCCGCCGCCCGCTCCTGCAGGAACCAGTCGTAGGTCTGACTCACGCCGCTGTGCAGATCCGTGCGGGCCGACCAGCCCAGGCCTGCCAGACGCGACACGTCCATCAGCTTGCGGGGCGTGCCGTCCGGTTTGCTGGCATCGAACACCAGTTCTCCCGTGAAGCCCACCACCTCCGCGATCAGTTCCGCCAGTTCCCGGATGGTCAGGTCCACGCCCGTCCCCACGTTGATCGGCCCCGGCTCGGACACCTGCTCCATCAGGAACAGGCACGCGTCGGCCAGGTCCTCCACGAACAGGAATTCCCGCAGCGGCGTGCCGCTTCCCCAGACTTCCACGGTCGCCGCGCCCGCCTCTTTCGCCTCGACCATCTTGCGCATCAGGGCCGGCAGCACGTGCGACCCCTTCAGGTCGAAGTTGTCCCCCGGCCCGTACAGGTTCGTGGGCATTCCACTGATGAAATCCGACCCGTACTGCGTGCGGTAATGGTCGCACAGTTCGATCGCGGCGATCTTCGCCACCGCGTACGCCCGGTTCGTTTCCTCCAGCGGGCCGGTCAGCAGCGCTTCCTCTCGCAGCGGCTGCGGCGCCAGCCGGGGGTAGATGCAACTGCTGCCCAGGTTTAGGAGCTTCCGGACACCCGACTCGTGCGCCGCGTTGATCACGTTCGCGGCGATCATCAGATTGTCGTACAGGAACTGCGCCGGGTACGTGCTGTTCGCCAGGATGCCGCCCACCTTCGCTGCCGCCAGGAACACGAACTCCGGCCGCTCCTGCGCGAAGAACGCCCGAACCGCCGCCTGATCCCGCAGGTCCAGCTCCCGGCTGGCCCGGGTGATCACATTCGTGAACCCCTCGGCTTGCAGGCGGCGCAGCACTGCGCCCCCCACCAGACCGTTGTGCCCCGCGACGTACACCCGCGCGTCACGCGGCAGCGGACCCGACACCCACGCTGCCGCCGTCATCAGGTGTTGCCGATGCCTTTCAGGGCCACCTGATGCCCGGCGTCCAGCAGGGTCTTCTCCTGACGGGCGAGTTCCAGGTCATGCTCGACCATCTCGGTCACCAGCTCGTCGAAGCTCGTGCGCGGCGTCCAGCCCAGCACCGCGTTCGTCTCGGACGCGTCACCGAGCAGGTAATCCACCTCCGCCGGGCGGAAGTACCGGGGATCGACCTGCACGTAGTCCTCGTAGTTCAGACCCACCTGCGCGAACGCCTTCTGAGCGAACTCGCGCACGCTGTACGCCTCGCCGGTGGCGATGCAGTAATCGCGGGGCGCTTCCTGTTGCAGCATCATCCACATGGCTTCCACGTAGTCGCGGGCGTGGCCCCAGTCGCGCTTGGCATCCAGGTTGCCCAGGAAGAGTTTGTCCTGCAGTCCCATCTTGATGCGGCCCACCGCGCGGGTGATCTTGCGGGTCACGAAGGTCTCGCCGCGTCGGGGGGACTCATGGTTGAAGAGGATACCGTTGCAGGCGTACATGTCGAACGCCTCGCGGTGGTTGACGGTCTGCCAGTACGAGTAGACCTTCGCGACGGCGTAGGGACTGCGCGGGTGGAAGGGCGTGTGCAGGCCCTGGGGGGGGTTGGCCGCGCCGAACATCTCGCTGCTGCTGGCCTGATAGAAACGAACCTGCTTCCCGGTGCGTTCCATGAAATCACGGATCGCCTCCAGCAGACGCAGGGTGCCCAGGCCCACGATGTCCGCCGTGTACTCGGGCTGGTCGTAACTGACCTTCACGTGAGACTGCGCGCCCAGGTTGTACACCTCGTCCGGCTGGATGCGCTCGATGAGCATCCGCAGGCCGGAGGAGTCCGACAGGTCCCCGTAATGCAGGAACATGCGGGTATCTGTCTCGTGCGGATCACGGTAGAGGTGATCGATGCGGTCCGTGTTGAAGGTACTGGCGCGGCGGATTATACCGTGAACCTCGTAACCCTTACCGACCAGAAGTTCCGTCAGGTACGACCCATCCTGACCCGTGATGCCTGTAAGTATTGCTGTCTTCATTTTCTTCCTCTCTTTTGTCTAGTTACTTCAAAAAGCCTTTTTTCAAACCTAGATAGTATCTCCTCTTTTTCAAGGAAATCTATAGCAAATTTTCGACCGTTGGATCCCATGATAGATCTTTTATGAGGTTCGCCTACTAAATTCATAATTGCCGATACAAGTCCTTCAGAGCTTTCCGGTTCAGATATTAGACCCATTTGATTATTACTTACAGTTTCATATAGAGTGGTGCCCATATCGGCCGTAACTATCATTGGCCTACCGGCAGCGGCTATATTAGTTAGCTTGGACGGCATAACTAAATCTGCCGCGCCTTTCTTTTGTATAATTAGATGGATATCCCCAGCAGCAAGCAGGTCATTTAGCTTCTCCGGAGGCTGCAAAGGAATAAATATGACGTTATTCAATGATAAATTACGCGAGTAGTCCTGCAGTTTTTGCTTGCTACCCCCATCTCCACACATTACAAATTTTACCTTTTGTTCCTTCCTAATCAAACTTGCCGCATCAAGGACAATTTCTAAGCCCTGCTTGTCCCCCATGTTGCCCGAATACATCACAACTATGGCATCGTGTTCGATATTAAGTTGTTCACACATTTCGTCACTTCTACTACTTGGACGAATTTCATTGGTGTCAGACCAATTTGGGAACATCTCTACGTTCTTCTTGGTTCTTTTCGAAAGCTTTTTAGCCATAACGTGACTAATAGTAGTGACATAGTCAGCCGATCTTAAAACTTGTATCTCCAAGCGCTTTAATATTCTCAACAAAAGCTGATTATTTACAATCTTGAGTTTCTCTGCGGCATCGACCTGTAAGTCTTGCACATGGATTATCAACGGGATTCGTCTAATCTTGGAAAATAAAATAGAGGGCAATATAGAGATAAGGACAGGGTGGATTGCCATGACAGCATCGTATTCACGCTTGTCAAGATAGTATCTTCCCCACCACCTCAATGAGCTTATGGTATAAAGTAGTTCATACATTACTCTATATAAACCATTGACTTCTCCATTCTTAGGCAATAGCACAGGAACGTAGCCTATACTAACTCCCTCGTTGCTTTCAGCAGAATACTTATTTTTGATCCCTGTGCGAGCCCTCCAGTCTGGGTAGTGAGGAACAGCACATATTACATCTACGGAATGACCTTGTTCAGACAGCCAATCTGCCAATTCTTCACTATATTTAGCGATACCAGTAGAGCTTTTATCATAGTATATTGATTGTAAAAGTATTTTCATTTATATTACTTCCCTTTCCTTTATAAATTTTATTGGGTTTCCACCGTAAATATTGCCGGCCTCCGTACTTTTGTTGACGACGCTGCCTGGAGTTATTATAGAGTTTTTACCAATTTTAACCCCAGACAGTACAATACATCTAGAGGTAATCCAAGCGCCCGATTCAATAATAACGTCTCGCACAATCAAATCCATGGAATGCTTAGTATCGTGAGATCCTGTAGTTATAAAAGATTCCTGCGAGATAACTACATCATTACCTATGATCAATTTGCCTTGATTATGTAACCATACTCCTTCACCTATCCAGCAGTTATCTCCAATTTCAAGTTTCCAGGGATATTTTACCCTCGTCCTTTGACGGTATATGACATTCTTCCCGATTTTGGCCCCAAATTTCCTGAGGGCCATGATTCTTATACGAGAACTAAATTGCATAGGGTTAGTGACGAAAAATATTTCAAACAACATCCAAATCATTTCATACAGTTTTGTTTTGCCCCTAATCGACTTTGCATTCTTTGACTTACTGAGATCAATAACTCTCTCCATGTTAACTTACCCCCATATGGTAGATATCGTTCAGTTTTTGTGCTATTTTTACTAAACTAAGATCTCTATTTATGAGATTTTGGGCATTGTTTATTATATTCAACTTTTTTTTGCGATTCAATAATAAGTCTATTATTTCATCTATTGCTTTGTCCATATCTTTGTCATCAATCAATAAGACTGAGCCACTTGCATTAAGTAAACTGTGGTTTTGAACCTCCGTTGTGATCACTACAGGCACAGAGTTCGCCATTGCTTCAAGAACCGTCATCGGAAAGGGCTCCTCTTGAGAGGTAACTAATAACACATCCGCCCATTCGTAATGCTGAATCACCTGTCTGCTATCAGCCGAGCCACATATAGTAATGATTGAATCAAGGGATAGTTCAGATATCAGCTTTTCAGCATTTTTCAAATCGCCCTCGTCTGGGCCAACTATCCTCGCATTTATACTTAGGCCTTTTTCTTTTAATAATTTGATGATTCTAACAAATAATTCGACGCGTTTTCTGGGGTGCAGGCGGGCTAAAAATAGTATATTGTGAATATCTTTATCTAAAATCTCATTAGACGTCTTAGAATTTACGCTCGGCTCAATGCCATTCATTAGCTCGACTAGGTTGCTTGAAGATAGTGTACGCAACCGATCTCTTTCTACTTCCTGTAGATACAAAACAGCATAGGCTGATCTCATTATAAAGGCCGTAATTTTATCAAAAACTTTGTAAAATATACTGGGCTTAGGATTTATCATGCCGTGAGTTTGCAATATATACGGCTTATTCAAAATAATACACGCTACAGCAGATACAAAAGGGAAGAATTCCCTCGCAAAGTGTATGTGTACAACGTCAAATTTTTTAATCGTTTTAATAGCATCAAAAGCAAAATTGATGCTAGATAGGCCACTAAATTTGCCGAACAAAAGCCTACTTTTGTAATAAAGGACCTGAAAGCCGTCTATCTCGCAGGCATGTATTTTTTCAGAAGAAACAAAGCTCTTTTTCGACAAAGAACCTAAATTAGACGTCAATATGGTAAACCGATGCTCGCTTTTCAATTCTTTTATGTGTCCACGTGCAACAGAAACTGGGCCCCCATAATCAGTACATGGATAGAATGCAGATATAACAACCGCGATTTTCATTTTCTCTCCCATACATATGAAATCAACAATCGGATTATATATTTAGCCGCTATTGAAAAATAATAACTTCGTATAGGCATAAAAGCGCGAGCTAAATTACGAATCAATCCTAAAAGATTCTTGCTGGCCACATACTGTGAGGAAATTACAGTTAATCTAAAATCTGGCAAGATAATCGGCTGTTCATCACCCAGCACCTTTTTACCCCATTCTAGCGAAAGATCAATATTAGACACCTTACTAATCGAATGAACGCCAAGATTCACCGTGTATATGCCCAGAATCTCATCAATCTGAAGGAATTTAAACCCTTTTTTGTCCATTCGTATAACAAAATCCCAGTCTTGATGTTTTTTCAGACAATCATCGAATCTGACCTCTAGAAATGACGCCCTTTTGACAGTTAGGGTCGAAGTTTGCATGAATGTATCTCCAGATCTCAAAGATGGACGCATGAAAAGATACTCAGCTACTGACTCTCTACTTCTTAGAATTCTTCGAGGCCAAACCACTTTCCCTCCATTAACAAATACCTTATGGCTTATAACATCAGGATACTCCTCATTTTTGATTGCAAGAGCTACTCTCTCTAACTTATTGCTGAGCCAATAGTCATCATCGTCCAAGAAGGCAATATAATCAACTTCGCCCTCTATCGCTAAAACACCTGCATTTCTCGGGGATATAATTGTATCAGAGTATCCAACGAAAATGAATTTAACACCCGATCTATACGAGTTAATCACGTCTAGGTATGGCTCTTTGCGGCCGTCAATTACAACAACAATGCTCTTACAAATCAATGTTTGGCTTAGTACAGATTCAATTGCCCTCACTACCTCTAATGGCCTGTTGTGTGTGGTTATGACCACTCCAATGTTTAAATCATTCATAGTATCGAACCATAAATTGTATTTCTTTCCTCATTGCAGACTTTTATGTCAAATTTTTCGTCAACAAATTTCTTTCCCTCTTTTACGCGGATGCTATATCCATCACTATCAGTTATGACGCTTAGTATCACATCTCCTAATGATTTATAGTCTATATCCTTTACCAGCTGTGAATTTAGACTAGGCGGGATCGTTTCGGGTATTCCACCAACATCGAATGCTACTACAGGAGTGCCCATAGTTTGGCTCTCTAAGCAGACCATCCCAAGTGCTTCACATTCTCCGTTTTCTAGAGGAACGCTAGGACTACATAATACTAGAGCGCGACGCATTTCGTCTCTAACGGAGATATTGTCCAGTTCCCCGATGAACATGCATTGGCAGTTCAGATCCTCTGCCAATTTTTCAAGCATTTCTCTTTGAGAGCCATTGCCAATGACTTTCAGCATGATACTAGGGTAGTTCCTTTGGATGTCAGCGGCGGCGCGAATTAAGTATTCGCATCCTTTGACTGGCTCCAGTCTACCTACGAACAAGATCGTCGTATCTTTATCTGAGTACTCGATTGGCTCTTGGCTAGATATAGGGATACCAATATATGAGACTACAATTTTATCTTTCGGGCATCCATTCAGTAGTAACTGCTTCTCAATAAATTTAGAAACGGCTACTATCTTATCAGCCCTCTCAAATACTTCACTAATATTCTTCCTGTAAAATCTGAACCAGAAGTTAGACGATTCCTTTCTATTTATATCATAGCCGTGGAAAGTAACAACTAACTTAAAATCGAAATTACTCAATACCCTAATGAGGTAATAGGCATCAAATCCAAAGTGTATGTGTAATATATCGCACTTCACCAAGCTTCTAAACCATGCTGATGGGTACATAAATCCAAGCGCTCTAAATAATTGCAATAGTCCTTTATTAATATTTAAGATAAAGACCTTATCTTCAGGTTGGCTGAATGATTTATGTGTTTTACTTAGAGCGAATAACTTTGCACCTTTACTCGACTGGTGCAATTGATCATAAATAAATCTTTCGCTAAAATTCAGGTAATTTTCTCTGTAAAAGTGTATAACTGGCTCACTTATCAACATTAGTTGCCTCCCTATATTTTAAGCCGTGTGCCTTAATATTTCTTCTTGATATAAAAACAAATAGAAAGAGTAGTATTAACAAAGGGCTGTCATATTGACTCATAGAGGCTTCCGACCAATTATATAATAAAAAGAATAGGATGATCATTGATTCCGAGGTATGTCTATTCAAAACAAAGGACAGAGTAAACGCCCTCATTATAAACGCAACGAGAATTAACGCTGTAGGCCAACCAAATACAATCATTAACTCAATATATCCATTGTGTGAGTAAAAAGGCTGCCAACCAATTGCGCTTGCTATCAAAGAAAAACTCTGCCTCTGAGGGTTCCAGAAATTATTAAAGCCGTATCCAAACAAATTAATATATCCATTTGAAAAAATCTCATTCCATAAAGGAATCCGACCTGTGAGTGTCGTATCCCTACCAAAGTACGATAAAGAGGTAGATAATATCTCGTCAGAAACAGTAATAGATAAAGCAGTAAAAACTACGGATACAAGCAAGAAATAGTTGAAAACCGCTCTTTTCAAGTACAGCGAGGCCATGTAAATTATTATTACGGAAAGCGAGACGATCAAAGCACCTGAAGATTGACTCTCCAGCAGGCAGATAGCGGATATTGCGAACAGTACGAATCTTACTACGAGCGCCTCTCTATGTAGCATGATAGATGCCAGTAATCCAAAAGCGGCCAAGCCACCAAGACGATTTTTGTGAGACAACAAACCTTTCCACTGCTGATTAATGTTATCTATCGTAGTTCCGACCAGTGGATTATATATGGCAGTCAGAGCCGATAAAAAAATAGCAGCAACGAGTATGATCAAAACGCTGCGCACCACTCTATCAGAATATAGGGATAAATATCTAGCCATTAAAATCTGTGTAATAAAGATGTATGCCCCAACTAAGCTTCCGCCTTCAATTAGGCAAGAAATCAATAGAGAAATTGTTGCTGACACCATTATAATCAACAGCGCCTTCCCTTCTTTAACGATCATTGCTAAATTTATGAGATAGAGTAAGTTGAATACGGTGCACATATAAAAAAGAAGGGCCAACCTCGGCTTTTCAAGCCCGATTCTTTCTATATCCTCTGTGAAATAGCCGATTGACTGCAAAAACAACGTAGCAATTACAGTAAAATACGTAAATCTTGCTATTTTACTTTTCATTTTTGCCTTTCAAATCTAGCTTTACGTATCATAATGTAGAGCAAAAGAAGAAAGATTGTAGTCTCTGTTACCACAGAAGCAAAGGCAGCCCCCTTAGCACCACTGTAAGGTATCAGAACTAGATTTAGACCGATGTTTACAATACATCCGACAAACTGCACTACTGAGCGCTGCTTCTGATATCCAGCACCTGTTAGCGAATCCGCAAGGAGATAGTTAATTGATCGGAAAAATATTACTAAACTCAAGATTCTCAAAATTAGTGCGGACTCAGAAAAATCATCTCCAAAAATAGACGGGACCAAGGGTGAGATGGTATTTAGCAGTAGTATAATTGCACCACTCAACGCCAAAATTATCGGTGAAATCTTCTTCGCAAAATCTATTGTCCCCGTAATTCCCTTAGACCCAGACTCGAAAAATCGGGCATAGGAAGCAAAAAATATGCTTTTTATAGGAGTAAAAGCAACATCCATAACTCTATACGCGGCCGAGTATACTCCTGCCGATTCATAATTAGACATTTTTGACAGCATTGTTTTATCGATATCGTTATAAATATTTTGAGAGCTCAAACTGATTGAAAAAGCCAGTCCTTCTTTGTAATCTCTGGCAAACCCACCTATTTGCAGATTACCCCAGCCTAGAGTAGATCTGACCAACCACAGCGATACCATGCTACTCATGATTGTAGATACTAAGAACAGAATCGACCAAATATCAATATTTTTGTTGTCAGTTACCAAGAAGAAAAATAGTATTGCTAAAAAACGTAATAGAGAAGGGATAATCTGTATTAATGCCGAGGTTTTTATTATCTTAAATGCTTGAAATGCTTGGCTAGATATATCTATCAGCCTAGAAAAAAATAGTTCACTAAGTATGATACAGGAAAGCAAAATCCAACTTACCTGATCACTAAATAGTGTGGCAAAAGCTATAAAAACGATTATAGATATGCAAATTGCGCTGATCAAAGTGATGAGTAATGCACTCCCCCAAGATCTGGAGAAGGAATTTGGATCAGCAGCAACATTTTTCACCAATAGGTTGCCAGTGCCAATACCTGCAAAAGGCGCAAATACGGAAACGAAGGCTATAGTAGATGCAAATGCGCCATACTGACTACTGCCCAGTGATCGCGCCAAAAAAATAAAATATACCATTTGAATGCAGACACGGAACAATAAACTTAAAAACATCCAAGATGACTCACCCGCGAGCCTGCTTTTTAAAAAACCGCTGTTCACGACTTTATTTTCTGTTCATCAAAAACTCTATTTAATCCGCTGTCTATACCCTTTAACGGACGCCACTTTATAATCTTCCATGCTAACCCAATATCGGGTCTTCTTTGCTTTGGGTCATCTGCTGGCAGGTCCAGATTGACCAAGTCAATCTTACTTTCTACAAGATTCATGGTCTTGCTTGCCAATTCAATCATCGTAAATTCATCCGGATTTCCTAGATTCACTGGCTCGTGGTACTTCACCATCATCAGTCGGCTGATTCCTTCTACCAGATCGTCGATGTACTGGAAGCTTCTGGTCTGGCTGCCGTCGCCGTACACGGTCAGGGGCTCGCCGCGCAGGGCCTGGTGGACGAAGTTGGTGATCACGCGGCCGTCGTCGGGGCGCATGCGAGGGCCGTAGGTGTTGAAGATGCGGATGATGCGGGTGTTCACGCCGCGACTGCGGTGGTACGCCATGGTGATTGCCTCGGCATAGCGTTTGGCCTCGTCGTAGCAGGAGCGCACGCCGATGGGGTTCACGTTCCCCCAGTACGTCTCAGGCTGCGGGTGAACGTGCGGGTCGCCGTACACCTCGCTGGTGCTCGCCAGGAAGAACCCGGCGCCGTGCGCGTGCGCGAGTTCCAGGCCGTTCTGCGTGCCCTGCGCGCCGACCATCAGCGTCTCGACCGGGAACTGCTGGTAGTGGGGGGGGCTGGCTGGGCTGGCGAAGTGCATGACCCAGTCGAGTTTCTCGCCGGTGTACGGGATGCCATGGCTGACATCGGCCTCAATGAACGTGAAGCGCGGGTGGTCGCGGAACAGGTCGGTGTTGCTGACCTGTCCGCTGATGTAGTTGTCCACGCCGATGACGGTGTGCCCTTCGTTCAGGAAGCGTTCGACGAGGTGACTGCCGACGAAGCCGGCGCTGCCGGTGATCAGGATGCGCAGCGGGTGGCTAGTGGCGGTGCTGGGGACGGGTTGGGATTCGGGTGTGGTCATAGGCTGGTATCCATTGTGAACTCTTCCGCGGCTGGTGCGTCACGGCCGATCTGTTCGACCTGGGCGTCGATGGGGTTACGGATGATGTTACGGGCGTCGATGATCAGCGGGCGGCGCATGCGGGGCGTCAGGGCGTTCCAGTCGAGGGTGCGGTAGTCGGTCCACTCGGTGGCGACGATGATAGCGTCGGCCCGGTCGAAGACCTGCTCGACGCTGCCCGCCTCGTGGTACGTCAGGTGCGCCCATTCGCGGCTGGCGCGGGGCATGGCGATGGGATCGTGTGCGACGACGGTCGCGCCGAGCCCGTGCAGGCGCTCGATGAGGTCGTGGGCGGGCGCGTCGCGCAGGTCGTCCGTGTCGGGTTTGAAGGCCATGCCGAGCACGCCGATGCGTTTGCCTTTGAGGGTCCGCAGTTGCCGGATGAGTTTCTGCAGGACGTCCTGCCGCTGGCGGTAGTTGACGGTGACGGCGGCCTGCAGGATGGGCATGTCGTAGTTATGTTCCCGTCCAGCGCTGATCAGACCCTGGGTGTCCTTGCCGAAGCAGCTGCCGCCCCAGCCGAGGCCGGCGTTCAGGAAGCGGCTGCCGATGCGGGTGTCCATGCCGATGCCGGTCATGACTTCCTCGATGTCCGCGCCGACGCGTTCGCTCAGACCCGCGATCTCGTTCGCGAAGCTGATCTTCAGGGCCAGGAAGGCGTTCGCGGCGTACTTGATCATCTCGGCGCTCTGCAGGGTGGTCTTCACGACCGCAGGGCGGGTGTACGTTTCCGGGCGCGGGGCGCTGGCGGGCGCGACGAACGTCTGCTCGATCAGCGGGGCGTACAGGCGCGTCATGTGGGCCACGGCGTCCGGGCTGCCGCCGAGCACGATCCGGTCCGGGTACAGACTGTCATGCAGCGCGGTTCCTTCCCGCAGGAACTCGGGATTACTGACAACCGCGTGCCGTTCCGCGTGGAAGGTCACGGAGTTCTCCTCGAGCAGCCGCGTCACGTAATCCCCGGTGCCGATGGGCACGGTGCTCTTGTTCACGATGACCTGCGTGTGCCCGTTCAGGTGCGGGGCGATACTCGCAGCGGCACTCACGACGTACTGCAGGTCCGGCGTACCGTCGGGGCCGGGGGGCGTACCGACGCAGATGAACACCACGTCCGCCGCGGCCACCGCGTCGTAACTGGTCGTCCAGGTCAGGCGGCTCTGCACGCTGGCGAGCAGGGCGTCCAGGCCGGGTTCGTGGATGGGCACCTCGGCCCGCTGGAGCATGGCGATCTTCTCCTCGCTGATATCGATACCGGTCACGGTGTGTCCGATGTGCGCGAGAAGGGCGGCGGTGCCGAGGCCCACGTACCCGGTGCCGATCACGGCGACGTTCATGGGCTGGGCGTTGGAGTGCAGGCTGCGGTGAGGCATGGTCTTCTCCTTGATTCAGAATTCAATGACAGATAGGGCAGAACCGCAGGTCAGCAGACCCGATGCGGGCATGCAGCGAGCGGATGGTTGATGAGACATCGACTCCGGGCGGCACATACGGAAGCGCTCACGCAGGCGCCTGCCGTACATAAGGACCGGATAGCGCACGTTCCACAGGCGAGAGCAGGGCATTCATGACTAACCAGACAGCTACATGAAATCTGGATAGACGGAACATGAACGGCACCTTCACGAACGCAGATTACCACCGGGGCAGAACGTCTGCACGCACACTTAATCTCATGAAGACCGACAGACGTCAGCCCCGTCCAATGAATACCTCCCTTCGGGGAAACCACTTCGAACCGGCTGTCCTGGACGCACACACGCTTGTCCCGAACAGCACGACCCTTCGCCAAAGGAGAGACATGACCGCGCGGCGCCACGATACAGAGCATGGAAGTTCGGCACGTCAGCACTCTGCACCATCCAGCGTTAACGAAGCGTTATAGCCAGGCCCCACTCAGAAAAACCCGCCACACTTACACTCCGCATCATGGACAGGCGGCAGCAACGGCTGGACCCGCAAGTCTGGCAGGCACCAGCAACACCGGCCGCCAGGCGCCGTCAGCAAATCTCACAACCCACGGACACTTTGGGGGAACGCCTCACGGACACTTTGAGGGAAAGCCCCAAAAAACGTGCGCAGCACGTCGACATCTTCTCCTGTTCCCAGAGCGGACACTTTGGGAAATTTGGCCTCAGGACCTGCGGACACTTTGGGGCGAAAGAGGACAAGTATTAACTCAGGGCAGACAACACACAAACACCCTTGCACACCGTATTGGTCGCCTTTTCCCGTACAGAACAGCTCAAGCGAAGCCTGAAAAACCATCGCAGGGCGATCTACGGACACTTTGGGGAGTCGAGAGGCGAACTCCACGGACGCATGGAGGGATCGGGCGACCAACCGCACGGACACTTTGGGGAATTGGGCTTCAGAACCTGCGGGCACTTCGGGGGAAATTCGGTCAAAACCCACGGACACTTTGAGGAATAGAACCGTTTTTTGCCCTCTGGGATAGATTTTTTTGAATCCCTTGTTGTTGACAACCTTAGTTTTTATTTTTCTCTAATAACACATAACATCAGCAGCATGACCCTCCTGCACCGGGCTTCCGAGAAGCGTTCGCTGCCCCTGATGGAATCCCTCGGTGTGGACACTGTACGAGAGCGACTGGATGAAGTGGAACAGCTCATCGCAGGCAAAAAGGTACCGGGACCCGGCTTCTTCGTGAGTTTCATCCGCCCGCCGAACGATTACCGGCCACCGCCTGCCCGGCAACAGGTCGCCGTGAGAACACAGGTGGCTGCGCCGCCGCGCCTGCTGGAAGCCGAAGCCAACCCGGATCAGGCGGCGCGCGAGCGATTCGCGAGGCGGTCCGCGATAGAACGGGCTCAGGAAACCGTGCGGTCCCTGAGAGTGGTGTACGGCAACCGCCTGGACGCGGGGGAGTATCGGAAACTCGGCGACGTTCTTGAGGTGGAAGCGCTGGACGCCACGCTACTCCGCGCCGAGGCGGCCCGCGCCCTAACGATGGGGACGTGCGACAACCAGGTGGCGCTCCTTCGGGTTCAGCTGGCAACCTTCTCTTGAGGGCGTTCCATACCAGAAATCATCCCCAAGCTCACAGGAGCCACGAGAAGGCCCCTCGAACGATTCTTGAGGGGTAAACCACCCTCCTGAAAACAGTGAGAACGATCCCTCCCGACTACCAACAACGCGATAAACACGGAAGGAAACGGCCAGCTGCTCGCTGCCATCACTATCAGAGTGGCATGCGCTGGCATTCCTGAATGCCTCCGCTCACGCCTGCAGCGATAACCACGCACGCGTACATGCCATAAGAACTCCGATCAAAAGGGCTGTACAGACCGTTCAATCCGAGCGAAGCGACAAGTAGAGAAACGCCCCTCCGGACGCTGAGCTGACCATCCGGTGAAGTCCCGGATAGGCAGCGAAACAAGCAGCATCCGTACCACAGATCCGCGCAGCCCCCACACAGCAGGGCATTGACCCAGCCCTGATCACCTCCGTCCGCATCCCGCCTCTGCTATGCCGCCCCAGGCAACTGGCCCCAGCGGCGCCCAGCACCTGCGCACATGCAGCACACCTTCCACGACTCGACACCTGCCATACACAGCGCCAGAAGTGATCCGGGTTCCCGCGACATACACCTCGAAGCCTGCAGGTGCCTGTCCCAGAAGAACCGACAGAGAGCAGTTTGCCGGTGCATTGCCTACGGGCACGAAGACCATAACGACCGGAACGCCACGAAAACATCCCGGCCAGGGCATGGCCTTCAGGTGTCGACGGGAGCGATCGAGTGCATGTCGTCGCCCGAGAAGTCCTCAACACTGAGCGTGCTCTGTCACACCACCAGCCGCCACAGATACTCCGGACCGCGACGGGCCTGAGGTTGGGACGCAGGAAACCACCACCAGCCCAGCCGACACCCGAGCGAATCACACAACCGGCCGGTTGTGGCGGGCCTTCCCGGCTCCGCAGGCCGACGCGCGAAAGATCACCGGGCAACCCGGACGGCACCTGAACCCGAGGGGCGACGGGCCTCCAGGAACCCGCACGACCAGGCTCCCCCTTTGCCTTCCGACCCGCGAGAGGTCGCCGGGCAGCCCGGACGGCACCTGAACCCAAGGGACGACGGGCCTCCAGGAACCCGCACGACCAGGCTTCCTCCTCCACTTCCAACTCCGCGAGAAGTCGCCGGGCAGCCCGGACGGCACCTGAACGTGACACGCGAAACGGCGCGCGGCTCCTTCGTCACGCCCTCCTGGCGTCACGCAAGGGCAGGCAGGAAGTCGGAAGTGAAGCCCGCCACTTCCTGAATCCGATACCCGGCCGAGCTATCGCAGGGAGTCGCAACAGGTTCTCGCAGGACCTCGCATCAGGACGACGAAGCCCACCGACCCATGAGCCCAGCGCGTGACGGACCCTGACCGACCAGACCCACCGGCCTCCTTGAGGGTCGCGGGCCGGGCGGTGAAGGGTCATCCGGAGTGCCGGCGGGCATCACGAGCTGACGCGCAGCCGATCCTGAAGGACCGGACCGACCAGCCTCTTTCGGTCTCCCACGCCGAACGCCGGGCGGACATCCGAAGCACAGCCGGGCCGCAAGGTTGATGCCGGATCGACTCACGGCGGTCCGACTTTCCGGCTTTTCGGCCCGCTTCAGTTCCGCAAGGCGGACAGCACAGGATCATCCGGAGCCCCAGCCGACGCCCGAACATGATCCCCGACCAGGCCTCGGCCGCCTTTCACAGCGTCCCCCACCGGGATACGGAGGAGCCGTCATGAAGTCCACCGGCCACTGAAGTGGACGCGCGACCAAGCTCGACCGACCAGACTCTCCTGCCACTTTCAGCCTCCGGGAACAGACACCGGGCAGTCACCCGGAACCCTGACGAGCACCTGAACCGGACCTCAGACGACACGCCTCGACCGACCACGGCCGACCCTCGCGGCATCAGAACCGGAGCAGCGGTGACGCAAAGTTCAGTCCACGAACCTCGAACATCCACGCGCGACTGACCCCTGATGACCAGACTCTCCGACCTCCGCTGACCTCAGACGACACGCCTCGACTGCCCACCGCCGACCCTCGCTGCATCAGAACCGGAGCAGCGGTGACGCAAAGTTCAGTCCACGAACCTCGAACATCCACGCGCGACTGACCCCTGATGACCAGACCCTCCGACCTCCACTGACCACAGACGACACGTCACGACTGACCACGGCCGACCCTCGCTGCATCAAAACCGGAGCAGCGGTGATGCAAAGTTCAGTCCATGAACCTCGAACATCCACACGCGACTGACCCCTGATGACCAGACTCTCCGACCTCCGCTGACCGCAGACGACACGCCTCGACTGATCACCGCCGACCCTCGCTGCATCAGAACTGGAGCAGGGGTGATGCGAAGTTCAGTCCACGAACCTCGAGCGTACACGCGCGACTGACTCCTGATGACCAGACTCTCCGACCTCCGATGACCACAGACGACCAGACTCTCCGACCTCCGCTGACCTCAGACGACACGTCACGACTGACCATAGCCAACCCTCGCTGCATCAAAACCGGAGCAGCGGTAACGCAAAGTTCAGTC
>NZ_NHMK01000004.1 GCF_002198095.1 Deinococcus indicus
GCCAGAAGTGCAAGTACAGCAATGTACTCAGCTGACTGGTGCTCATCAGTCGAGGTCTTGACCATCACCCGCCATCATCCCGCAACCCCCCAGGGGGTTGCACACGAAGTACCCCGCTCCTTCACGCCTCGTCTTGCATCACTCACCCCACCCCTTTTTCCGGGCGTGAGTTCATGACAAACCAAGACACCCCCGTGCCCATAGCACTGCGGAACCACCCCACTCCATGCCGAACTGGGTCGTGAAACGCAGCCGCGCCAATGATACTCGGACCGCAGGGTCCCGGAAAAGTCGGTCAGCGCGGGGGTTTTTCTTATACACGCACCGCTGCCTACGGGCAGCGTCACGCGGGAGTAGCTCAGCTGGTAGAGCACTACCTTGCCAAGGTAGATGTCGCGAGTTCGAATCTCGTCTCCCGCTCCACAACCCCCCCCACCTCCAACGAGTGTGGGGGGCTTTCTTATGCGCCCCTGTTATGTGGCCGTTGTCGTGGTGCCCCGCCGACTCGGGGCCAAAGAGAAGGAGGTCACCCCATTTCCGGCGGTGACCTCCTTCTTGTTATCCTGCCTGGGTGGTGCCGAGAGCGGGACTTGAACCCGCACGCCTTGCAGCGGCCGATTTTAAGTCGGATGCGTCTACCGTTCCGCCATCCCGGCCCATCCGCCCAGGGTGCGGCGCCAGAGGCAGACCGTTCCCAGGAACCCGCGCATTATAGATCACCGACAGCCCCACACACGCACATTCCCCGCTCAGCGCGGCGCTCCCTGGAGGGGGCCGTCACGGCGCAGGCGACCGTTCAGCACCCGCCACTGCTTACGCCCGTAGGCGTACACCGGGTGGGTCCACTGCCCGCCCACCGTACCTTCCCGCAGGGCGTCCAGCAGCTGCTGGGGCGTCTCGATGCGGCGGAACGGCGTTTCCACCCACGCCTCCCCGATGTCGCGCAGGGTGTGAGCGTCGCTGCCGCCCGACATGGGCAGCCCCCGCCCCTGCGCCCAGGTGGCCGCCACGCGGTTCCAGTGCGGACGGGACAACCGGGAGTTGAACGTCTCGACGATATCCACCTCGTGGGCGATCCGGACGGTCGCCTCGGGCCGCAGGCGGTAGCGCTTGAAAGGATCGAACCCGTGCTGCAACAGCACCAGCCCGCCCTGCTCGCGGATGGCGCGCACCGTGTCCTCCGGGGACAGCTGCGGCGGAATGCGCTCCGAGAGGAACAAGCCGATCAGCTCGCCCTCGCTGGTCGTGACCTCCTCGCCCGCGATGACGCTCAGGCGGTCATCCAGACCCAGATCCCGCACCATTCTCTGCAATTCCGGGCCGCCGCGCTGCTGGTCGTGGTCCGTCACGGCAATCACGCGGGTGTTCGTGCGGAGCATCCACCCCGGAATGTCCCGCAGTGGCGTGCGGCAGTCATGACTGACCTCCGTGTGCAGGTGCAGGTCCATCCGCATGACCTGCACGCCCTCGCGCCACACCACGTTGTTCGACATTCCCCCGCTCACGCGCCCCCCACCGGCACCAGTACCGACAGCGCCCCCGCCCACACCTCGATCCGCACCCGGCCCGACGCGCCCTGTACCGGCGGCCGCACCTCCGCATCCACATGGAAGGCCTGCCCCACGTACGGAATCTCAATCACGCCCGCCCGGTCCACCTGCACGCTCTCCAGGCCCGTGAACTCATCCCGCGCCAGCGCCGCCAGGTACGCCAGCAGCCCCTCGCGCGCACCCGCATCGATCCGCACCACGTCCAGCTGCCCGTCACCCGGATCGGCCCGCGTCGCCAGCCGGAGCCTCGGCCCGGTCGCGTTCGTGTTCATGACCTCCAGCAGCGCCAGCGGCACCTCCGGCACCGGCACGCCATCCACGCACAACGCCACGGGCGGCGGATCGAAGTGCGTCAGGGTGGCCGTCAGCGCCTGCACGGCCCGCAGCGGACTCTTGCCGGACTCCGGGTCGTACTCGGCCAGCACGTCCGCGAACGCCCCGCACCCGCACGCCTCCAGGAACAGGTCCTGGCCCCACGGCGCCTCCACGCGCCCCAGATCGAACGGCCGCACGCCCGCGCCCGCATACCCGGCGATCACGTCCAGCGGCTCGCCCTGCACGCCCAGCGTCCGCGCCACGTTGTTCGCCGTGCCCAGGGGAATCACGCCCAGCGTCACCCCCTCACGGCCCGCCAGACGCAACGCCGCCGCCCGCACCGTCCCGTCCCCGCCCGCCACGAACACCGCGCCCTGAGCGTCCGCCAGCGCCGCGTCCAGGTCCGCCTCGCACGCCGTACTGCGGTACACCGGCGAGAACCCGATTCCCTCCAGCGCCGCCACCAGATCATCCGGCGTGCAGTGCTCACTGCCGCCCGCTCCCGCATTGAAAATCAGGGTCGCGCCCCGCCGCCCGGACGGCGCGGGACTCACCCCGGAACTCAAGACTGTCATGCGGCAACTGTACCCACTGCCACACCCCGCCGCCTTGAACAAACCCAGAGACGCCGCGCCCACCACCCCGGCCCGGCGTACCCTGGGGTATGAACCGTCAGACGTGGCTGAAGTGGCTGCTGGGCAGCCTGACCGTCCTCACCCTCGCCGGATGCGCGCCCGGCGGGAACGACACGGACGACGAAGACACCCGCATCGAGCAGAACGACGAAGACGACGACGACTGAACCCGACCGGCACAACCACTTACGGAAGCGACGCCAGCCCAGACCGGGTAGCGTCGCTTCTCCTTCACTCCTGTCGCTCGCCCCGCTGTTCCCGCAGGGCCGCCCAGTCCTCGAACGCCAGCGCCGGCAGCAGCGCGAAACTCCCCACGAACAGGCTCGCCACTGCCGCCGGGACGCGCACGGGCGTCCGGCCATTCACCAGCAGGTACAGCGACCCCAGCGTGCTGAGCGCCCCGATGTCCATGAACATCACGCGCGTGAACGAGCTGCGGCGCAGGCTCTCGCGTGTGCCCAGTTCCCCCGGACGCCGCCGCCCGAACACCGCCGTCAGGACCAGCATCAGCAGCAGCGACAGGAACAGACGAATCCGGGCAGGGGAGGGGCGGGCGTAATCGGAGAGAGGCATACCGGCAGCCTACCCGCCCCACCCCTGCAAGAGCGTGCGCTTTATTGCGGCTAGAACAGGTGACGCACCCGCCACGCCTCGTTGAGAGAGGTGGGCGCGTACTTGATAACGCCAACCGTCCTGGTCGGGTCAGTCCTTGAAACGAATTCGGGAGGACCAGCCCACTCACGTCGGTCCAGCAGACCGTAAAACTGAGGAGACTTGCCCTTCCGGACATGGATTTTGATGGACTGCTCGTGACCTTCCCACCCGCCGCCGTACGACGAACTGACCGGGAAAGCCTGCCAGAAAACCCATCTACCCGGACCATAGCGGAAGAGGTACAGATCGGTGAGCATCATTTCCCCAGGCGTGCAATCAAGAGTGAATGCCAACTCACGCAGACCATTCTGATCCATATCGCGCAACGAATAACCTTGACCGACCCGGCAGAATTCGGCATCAGTCGCTGGCTCCACGAGATCAGCCGTCAGGCCCTTCGCGCCGCTCAGGACGAACAGCAGCACGGGCGGCTCGGCCTCCGAGACACTGAACACCGTCAGGCGTTCCAGCGTCCCCGAACGGAACGGCGCGGAGATCGTGAACAACACCGTTTTCAGGCTGACCCCCTGACTGTACGGCCACTTCCGCTTCAGGTCCTGCACTTCGGGCCGGGCGTTCAGCGTGCGGGCCAGGGTAGTCACGGCCTGCTGATCGGTGGCGCTGAGTGCCGCGCTGGGCATCTTGACCAGCGGATCATGCACCAGCGGCAGCTTCTGCACGTCCGCCACCGTCTGCGCGTCGCCCGTGGACAGCACAAGGGACAGCAGCAACCCACCAAGCAACCGGAACGGAGTCATACCCGGAAGGTAGCGCTTCCCTGCCGGGCGTATTGCCGCAGGCTCCTGCTTCGGATAAGCGAGGACGGTCAGGTGTGATTTCCTGACCGCCACGCTGGGATACTGTTTTGTCTCCTACCTTACCCGCATTTGCTGTAGCCGCAGGCTTGGCATTTCAGGCAGCCTTCCTCGCGGATCACGGCGCGTTCCTCGCAGACGGGGCAGCGGTCGCGGCTCATGCCGTCCATGCCTTCCACGCTCACGCCGCTGGGCGCAGCGCTGACGGGTGCGGGGGTGTCGGTGCTGCCTCCGGCGAGGGGGGGGAGCTGGGCGGCTTCCATGTCTTTCTGGAAGGTTTCGAGGGCGACGGCGATCAGGTCGGCCTTGCTGCCCACCAGGCGGCCGTTGTAGCTGCCGTACAGGCCGCCGTTGATGCCGCGCAGGGTTTTGATGATGGCCTGGGCGGGCACGCCGTGTTGCAGGGCGATGGACACGACGCGGCCGAGGGCTTCGCTGTCGGCGTTGGCTTCGTCGCCGGCGCGGCCGCTGATGACCATGACTTCGACGGGTTTGCGGTCGAGGTGGTTGACGGTGACGAGGAAGCTGCGGCGGTGGCCGCTGGTGGGGTCCGTGAGTTTGATCATGTCGGTGATGCCGCTGAGGCGGGTGGGGCGCTGGTACACGGCCCGTGGGGCGGGCTGGGTGGCCTGCGCGGCGGCGGGAGCGGCGACCGGGGCGGCGGGGGTGGGTTGGGGGGTGGCTTCGCCCATCACGTCGGCGCTGGCGGTGGTGTCGGGGGTGGGGGCGGCCGTGTCGTCGGTTGTCTTGTCTTTTTTCTTGCTGGTGCTCAGGACCTGGAACTGCCGGCTGCCGTCGCGGTACACGGTGATGCCTTTGCAGCCGGTGCGGTACGCCTCGCTGTAGGCGTCCTGCACGTCCTGGACGGTGGCGTTGTTGGGGAGGTTGATGGTCTTGCTGAGGCTGTTCGCGGCGAAGCCTTCGGCGTCGAAGGCGCACTGCACGACGCCCTGCATGCGGACGTGATCGACGGGTTTGATGTCGTGCGCGCAGACGAACACCTGCTGGAGCGCGTCGGGGATGAAGGGCAGGCCGACGACGCTGCCGTGGTTCTCGCTGACGGCCTCGGTGACCTTGTCCCAGTTCCAGTTGCCCTGGGGGTCCTGCATGCCGTCGGGGGCGGGGTACGTTTCGAGCAGTTCGACGAACAGCGGGGCGAGCAGGGCGCGGTACTCGCTGCCGATCTTGCGCCAGATGAACGGGCTGAACACGGGTTCGATGCCGGAGGAGACGCCCATGAGCATGCTGGTGGTGCCGGTGGGCGCGACGGTCAGCACGGCGACGTTGCGGCGGGGCGCGTGGGGGACCTTGTCGGCGTGGCGTTCGTACACGGGGTACACGCCGCGTTCCTGCCCGAGGTTCTCGCTCTCGGCGATGGCTTCTTCCCGCAGGGCGCTCATGATGTCGTAGATGACGCGGCGGCCGGTGTCGCTGTCGTAGCGCAGGCCCAGTTTGATCAGGGCGTCCGCGAGGCCCATGACGCCCAGGCCCAGGCGGCGCAGGTCCTGGCTGGCCACGCGGTTGTCTTCCAGGGCGAACACGTTGACGTCCAGCACGTCGTCCAGGAAGCGGACGGCGGTGCGCACGTCGGCGCGGAAGGCGGTCTCGTCGAAGCGGCTGTCCTTGACGTACGCGGCGAGGTTGATGGCGCCCAGGTCGCAGGGTTCACCGACGGTCAGCGGGATCTCGCCGCAGGGGTTGGTGGAGCGGATCTCGTAGCGTTTGCCGAGGTTCTTCAGGGCGCTGTACTGGTTGATGCGGTCCACGAAGATCAGCCCCGGCTCGCCGGTGCTCCAGGCGTGCTGGGCGATCTGGTCCCACAGCCACTTGGCGGGGATGCCGGGGCGGGTGTCGGTCGGGTCGATCTTGCCGTTGCTGGCGGTGGTGTACGTGGGCACGCCGCGCGCGCCGTCTTCCGGGCGGTCGGGGAGGGTGGGGAGCGTGCCGGTGTAGGGTTCTGCCTGGGGGTGCAGGGCGTACTTGCCGGGCACGTCCTGCACGCCGACGTGCCAGAGGGCGTCGCGTTGCAGGGTGTCCCAGAATTTCTCGGTGACGAGGATGCTGATGTTGAAGGTGCTGATGTCACCCTCGGAGGCCTCGCGGTCGAGGTCCTTGGCGGTCAGGAAGTCCAGGACGTCCGGGTGCTCGATGGAAATGGTGGCCATGCCGGCGCCGCGCCGGGTGCCGCCCTGGCGGACGACGCGCAGGACGGGGGCGTACACGAAGCGCAGGGTGTTGACGGGGCCGCTCTGTTCCGCGCCGCGGTTGGACCATTCCAGGAAGTTGTCGAAGATTTCGAGCAGGAAGCTGACGGGGCCGCTGCTGGTGCCGCCCGAGCCCTTGATGGGGGCGCCTTCGGGACGCATGTGGCTCAGGTCGATGCGGGGTTCCAGGCCGAGTTTGGCGTCGTCGGCGACCTTGCGGGCCGCGTCGATGATGCCGCCCATGTCGTCCGGGACGGCCTGCACGCCTTCGGGCATGGCCTTGACGACGGCGACGCCGTTGGCGCGGGCCAGGGCGACCAGTTCGGGGTTGATGACCTGTCCGTACACCACGCGGGTCCAGTTGCGCACGGCGACGGGTTGCTTGTCACCGTCGGGTTGCGTGGGGGGCCGCATGAGGCCCTCGATGAAGTCGGTGACGTCGGGGTGGGTGGCGCTCATGTACGCCCAGCCGCGCACGCCGGAGTCCGGGCGGCTACCTTCGGCGCGGGGGGTGTACACGTCCAGGTTCACGCCGTTGCCGCCGCCGACCTTGGTGACCAGCGCGAGTTTCCTGGCGACTTCCATGACGCCCTCGAAGGTGCTGGGGTCGTGTTCGGTGGCGCCCTGCACGAAGCAGTTCAGGACGTTGCCGTGCGAGGTGCCCGCTCCGGCCAGGACGCGGCCGCCGGGGCAGAATTTCTTCTCGGCCATCAGGTCGTAGTACTTCTGCGCCCAGTGGTCGCGCACGCTCTCGCTTTCGGCTCCGGCGACCCAGGTGGCGATCCGGCTGAACATGCCGCTCAGGTCGCCGTCGCTGCCCTGCAGGTACTGCCGCTTGGCGATGTGATGGGCGTTGTCGTCGAAGTTGGTCAGGGGCTGGGCGCTGAGGGTGGTCACGGTGCGTCTCCTTGCGGGTGGGGGGGGTGGGGGAATCACAGCATGAAGCCGCCGCCGGCCCGGTGGGGGCCGTGGGGTCGGGCTGCGGTGGTGGCCGGTGAAGTGGGCCGTTCCTGAGATGGCTGACTGTAGCACCCGCCCGCAGGACGTACAAGCACTTGTACCTGCATTCGATTTAAGGTACAAGATGCTGCGAAAAACCGCCCCATGAAGGGCAGCTAAAGCCCCTGTGGGACGCAGGAAACCACCCCCCGACCGCGCCGCCGGGGAGCAGCGGACCGGGTCATACGGACTCCGATTGAATGGGCTGCAAAGCCCGCCCGGTCCGAGCGGATGCGACTCGTAGAGCTGCCCCGCAGAGCAGGAGAGAAACGCCTCTCCGGACGTGGAGCTGGCAGGGGCGGTGACGTTCCGGATTGTTGGCGAAACAAACGGCAGTCCGTATCAGTCGAGGCGTTCGGGTTTCGCGTCCCGCGTCATCAGTTCCGCCAGGGCCGCCTGCGGTGTCCACGCGCCCGCCGCGACCTGCGCGACCGCCCGCACGATCGGCAGGTCCACCCCCTGCGCCTGCGCCCAGGCGTCCAGCAGGCCCGCCGTGCGCAGGCCCTCCACGACCTTCCCGCCCTGGCCGGGATGCTCGCCCAGCGCGATCGCCTCGCCCGCCGCGCGGTTGCGGCTGTGGCGACTCGTGGCGGTCGTGACCAGATCCCCCAGACCGCTCAGGCCGTACACCGTGTCCTCCTGGCCGCCCACGGCCCGCAGGTACCGGTCCATCTCGCGCAGCCCGCGCGTAATCAGCGCCGCCTTGGCGTTGTCGCCCAGCCGCAGGCCATCCACCATGCCCGCCGCGAGCGCCACCACGTTCTTCAGCACGCCGCCCAGCTCCACGCCCGTCTCGTCGGAACTGGTGTACACCCGCAGCGCCGGGGTCATCAGGGCCGCCTGCACCTCCTGCGCGAACGCCACGTCCCGACTGGCGACGACCGTCGCGGCCGGCAGGCCCCGCCCGATCTCCTCGGCGTGATTCGGGCCGCTCAGGACCGCCACCCGCCCGAAACCCAGCCCGCGCGCCAGGACCGTCAACTGACCCCCGTTCGGCCCCAGCCCCTTGGCGCACAGCACCACGCCCAGCCCACGCGGCAGTTCCGCCAGCAGGTCCGGCACGCCCACACTCGGCACGACGACCAGCGCGAACGCCGCCCCCTGCACCGCCCCCGCGAGGTCCGGCGTGACCCGCAGCGGCGCGGGCAACGCCACGCCCGGCAGGTACTCCGCGTTCACCCGCTCACGGTCCAGCTGGGCCGCGAACGCCTCGCGCCTCGCCCACAGCGTCACCGGGCCGTTGCGCGCCGCGTTCACCGCCAGCGCCGTCCCCCAGCCCCCCGCGCCCAGCACCGGCAGGCCCTGTACTGACAGTCCCGGCACGCTCACTCGCTCCCCGCCCAGGCGAACACCCACACGCGCGGCGCGTCCGGTTCCGGCGGCGCGTAATCCGGGTACTCCACGATCTCCCACCGCGCGAAGCCCGCCGCCGCCAGCAGCGGTTCCAGGTCCGCCGGGTCGTACCCGCGCTCCCGGTGCGTCTCCACGAACTCCAGTTCACCTACCCGGCAGAACGCCTGCACCACCCCCAGGTCCGCCTCCGCGTCATGGTGATGCGACCAGTGGTAATGCACCTCGCCCCCGTCCGCCAGCGGCGCCAGACCCTCGATGGCGTCCCCCTCCCACAACTCCCGCACGCCCACGCGCGTGTTCACGTCGAACGCGAACAGCCCGCCCGGCTGCAGGTGCGCCCGAGCCCGCCCCAACGCCGCACCCAGATCCTCCGGCGTCAGCAGGTTGTTCAGACTGTCGAACACGCACGTCACCAGCGAGAACCGCTCCGGCAGCGCGAACGACCGCAGGTCCCCCTGCACGAACGGCACGCCCGGCAGCCGCGACCGCGCCTCGCGCAGCATCTCCTCACTGAAATCCAGGCCCGTCACGTCAAGACCCGCCGCCCGCAACTCCCGCGTGAACCCGCCCGTCCCGCACGCCAGATCCAGCGCGCCCCCCGACCCATCCAGACCCCCGTCCCGCGCGAACGTCAGCACGAAGTCCGCCCAGTGGTCGTACTCCACATCCGCCATGATCGCGTCGTACACGGCGGCTAACGCTGTAAACGGCTGCCTCTGCATGCCCGCGAGTATAGGCCCCCGCCCGACCCCTCAGGCCGCCGGGCATGAGAAGGGGCGCAAGAAAGCCCGCCTACCCCACCCCACGCCGCCCGCGTTACCGTGCAGCCACCACAGCCCCCGGAGGAACCCACCATGAACACCCAGTTGCTTGCCGCCGCCGCCCTCGGCACCCTGACCCTCAGCGCCTGCACCCTCGCCGGCAACCCCGTCCGCAAGGACGTCACCGGACAGCTGCGCGGCTTCACCGCCGACCAGAACATCCGCCTCGCCATCGTCGGGTACAACGGCGGCCAGTACACCGCCGACGGCACCCAGGGCCAGATCATCGACCGTTTCCTGACCGGCGGGTACGCCCTCGACCTGCCCAGCAACGTCCCCTACGGCTACTACCGCGTCATCGTGTTCCGCGACGCCAACAACAACAGCCGCTACGACGCCGGCGACACCGTTCTCAGCAAGGACAACGGCAAACGCCTCGTCCTCGCCCAGCGCGACAACCAGTTCCTCGCCGGAACAAAAACCGGCTGGAACCTCGCCGACGGTCAGGGAGGCGTGCAGACCACCCTCCTGAACAACTACGACCTCGAAGCGCAGTAACGACGCAAGGCATGAAAGAGGGGAGACCACGCGGCCTCCCCTCTTTTTTTATGCCAGCACCTGCTCCAGCCCCAGCCGCCGCGCCTCCAGCACGTCCTCCGGCACCACCGGCTCCCCGACCCGCACCGTCACGTCCTCCAGCGGCACCCAGCTCACGCACCCCAGCATCCCCGCTGACTCAGGCAGCACCAGCGGCTCCAGCAGCGGCCGCACCCGCAACAGCAACGCATGCACCCACGGCCGGTTCCGGTAGTGAAAGCGCCGCTCGATCGCCGCACCCGTCAACGCCTGCAGAGGCTCCAACCTGAGTGCCCTGTCCAGCGACTCGACCTTATGCATCGCCACTACTTCCGCCAGCGCCGGAAACCCGATCACGCCCGGCTGCGGATCATCCCGCAGCAGCGACTGGTACTGCGGCTGAAGCTCTGCCGGATTCTGATGCAGGAACGTCGGATACAGCAGGAACGACCGGTGCTCCACCTCGAAGCCATCATGCGTCTCCATGATCCCACCCTTCCGGATCAACAAAGACAGGGTGCCCTGGGTCAGGAGGCGGGACTGAGTATCCCATTCTTTAAGAGCGGAGAAGGTCATGTCTCGACTGTAGCGCCGCGACGCTGTGCCAGAGCGAGACCAAGCAGGAACCACGCTATCGGTGCAAACCGGATCACCTCAGGCCAGGTCAACAAGTAGACGCCGTAAGCGACCAGACAGGCGGACAGAACCGGTGCTGTCGTCCATGCGTTCCAGATGCCATACCCCAATAATAGCGTGAACAACACGGCTGCGGGAATGCCATAAGTCAGCGCATAGTCGAGATACTCATTGTGAACCTTATTCACAGGGAGAAAGAACCACTGCTTCTCGCCTGTCGGCAAGGTCAGAATGAAACTGGGAGGAGCATTTACACCGAAATCTCTCCGCTCTGCACGGACATGCGCAGGTGCCCCCCCCTCTGCGAGCAACTCTTGATCAGAACGCTCTGCCATCACCTTCCATAGTGCATTCCCACCCCAACCCAACAGAGGGCGTTCGGTGATTCCTATAAGGGCTGAGCGGTATAGGACTGTGCGGCCAGAGTTGTTCGTAATAATGGCTGTAGGCGAGTCGCCCGAAAAAGATCGTGTGGTGGTGTTGGGTAGAAAAAAGGCTGGTGCTAGCGAGAGTGCTATTCCAGCAGACAGCACCAAGATGACCTTCAATGTAAGTTGACGGGTGATCCATAGAATGCATGCGCCTGCCAGTCCTGCAATCCATGCGCCTCGAGTCATTGTTGCGCTTAGACCCCACGTCACAATGATCAGCCCCGCATAAGACCACAGACCTGGACGGTTTCTCGCTACCCAGATACTGAGAGGCAGGAGTAGTGCTAGCGCGCCGCCCATATAACCCCGATTGCCCAGGGTGCCACCTCCCACCGTGGCAGAAGTGCCGGCAAGATCGATTCCAAGTACTCCGACGATCTCGAGCTGCTGTAAAATGGCCGTGAGTGACAGAACGGCTGCGCCAGTGGCCAGATAAAGAAAAGTTCTTTGGGTGGAAATTTGAGAAGCTATGGTAATGCCAGCTAGGGATACCGCTAAGTAAACCAAGTGCATGACGATTCCATCCCCGCGATTCGGGGCACCCATCCACGTGGCTCCAGCATCATTCCAATTCCAGATGCCCGCCAACAGAAATACTATGAAAAAAATTACAATAAATTTAAAGGAACATAATTTTCTAAAATTTCCACTCAAGAAAATTAAAGTAAGAATTGAAGGCAATAGAATAAGGTAAATCCACCGGATTTTTGGAATAAGATATATCGATTCGGTATTCAAAAATAGCCCCGGATCTATGATCAGGGGCAGCGCTATCAAAATAGCCAAAAACATCTTGGGGTTCACGGGATGTTGGCGCCACCCAGACCAGTAGAAGAAAAAGGCGTCGCTCCAATTGCATCTTTTTCGAGGGACTGATCGGTTATCGTGAAAACCTCTTTCCCCCTTGAATCCCACAAATCAATTGTATATGTATGCTTCATATTAGAAGGGCTTGAGCGATCTTTATAATAGAGGTATGGAGTTTTGCAAGTTGCATTAATGCCATCAGTCGATCTATTTATCTGATTTGCCCCTGAACCAACAAGCATATATTCTTTAGAGTCTATCATGCTGATCCCTTGCACTGTTTGGATGCTTTTGGCGCATGCGCTTGCGCCAGTGTCATAAGCTCTTTTCTGTGCTCCTAGAAGAAATGGTAGAAGTGTGCCGGACAGTATACCAATAACTGCTATTGTGATTAGGAACTCGATGAGCGTGAAGCCCTGTATTTTCCTAGCTTTATTCATAGTCTTCCATAAAAACAAGAGAGTGGACATCAAGTCCACTCTCTTGTTGAATCCTAAGCTTAGCTACCGGCGAGGGAGCTGGGGGTGATGGTGTAGGTTTTCACGCCGCGCTGGTCTTTGACCGTGATGGTGTAGGTAGAGCCGCTGGGGGTGCCAGTGGTCGCAATGACAATGTCGCCCTTGCTGCAACCGCTGCTGATGCCGTCAACACCCGTGCCGGTTCCAGCGATGCTGCCGTCAGCGATGGTAGGAGCAGCATCCGTGGTGCCCGCCGCTTTGGAGATCGTGAAGTAACCCTGCTTGTCGATCTGCGTGGTTGCCTGCGCAGTCTGAATGCTCTTGGCGCAGGCTTGGGCGCCGGTGTCGTACGCGCGTTTCTGGGCGCCGAGCAGGTTGGGGATCAGGACGGCGGCCAGAATGCCGATGATGGCGATGACGATGAGCAGCTCGATGAGGGTGAAGCCCTGGGTGCTGTTTTTCATGGTGTTCTCCTGGGTGCGGCGGGTCCGGATAAGGGATGTATGGTCCGGTTCTGCCTGCGTATGGCGGTGGCAGGTGCGGGTGTCTCCCGTCCTTGCTGTGTTCAGAGTACGGTTGTGTTTCTCACAGGAGTCTTACGGAATTGCGTGTCATGGAACAGTGTCGCCCTGTGTGCCGGATGGGCATTTTCCGCTGCTGGGTCATGCTTTTTCGGGATTTTTGTACGTGGGGATTGCTCTGTAAGGGTTTGTGAGAATCGGCTGTAGGGGGCGTGGGGTGCTATGCTGCTGGGCAGTTCAGCCGGGGCGGCTTGGTGGCCCTGGCGAATGGGACGCCTGGTGTCCCCACACTTACTTGAATTTGTGGTCGCGTGCGCGGCGCTGGGCTTCCTGCGGGGGCCAGGGCGTGCGCCGCGTGCCGGAAGAGAGGCTTGTCTTGGAACTCACGCCGCGCGTTCCGCCGCACAGTAACGACGCTGAAATCAGCGTGCTGGGCAGCATTCTGCTCGACAACGACACCCTGAATCAGCTGGGGGATTCGGTCACTCCGGAGATGTTCTACCGCGAGGGGCACCGCAAGATCTTCACGGCCATGCGCACCCTGCAGGAGCGGGGTGAACCGGTGGACCTCGTGACGCTCAGCGAGGACCTGCGCGTGAAGGGTCAACTGGACGAGGTTGGCGGCCTGACGTACCTGATCGGCCTGTCGGATCAGGTGCCTACCGCCGCGTACGCGGAGCATTACGCGCGCATCGTGCAGGAGAAACACACGTTGCGGGCGCTGATCAGCGCGTCCGGGAAAGCCATGCAACTGGCGTACGAGGGGCAGCTGCCGCTGGAGGACCTGCTGGACCGTGCCGAGAAGATGATCTTCGAGGTGGCCGAGCAGAAGAAGAAGGGCGAGGCGTACCAGGCGATGAACGAGGTCGTCACGGAGACCTTCGAGTACATCACGCTGCTGCACCAGAACAAGGGCATCCCGGACGGCGTGAGCAGCGGTTTCCGCGACCTGGACGAGCAGATCAGCGGCCTGCAGAAGGGCAGCCTGAACGTGCTGGCGGCGCGTCCGTCGATGGGGAAGACGGCGTTCGCGCTGTCCATCGCGCAGAACGTGGCGTTGCGCGGCGAGAAGGCGGTCGCGGTGTTCAGTCTGGAGATGCCGGCGGTGCAGCTGGCGCTCCGGATGCTGTGCAGTGAGGCGCGGGTGGACATGAACCGTATCCGGAGCGGGCAGCTGAACGAGCGGGATTTCGAGCGGTTGGCGCACGCGGCGGGTCGTCTGGCGGACGCGCCGATGATCATCGACGACGAGGCGGACCTGACCCTGAACGGTCTGCGCAGCAAGTTGCGGCGGATCGCGGCGCAGCATGGTCAGCTGGGGCTGGTGGTAATCGATTACCTGCAGCTGATGTCGGGCGGCAAGAGCAGTGGCGGCAGTGATAACCGGCAGCAGGAGATCAGTACGATCTCGCGTGGTCTGAAGGGTCTGGCGCGTGAGATGGAGGTGCCGATCATTGTGCTGTCGCAGCTGTCGCGCGCGGTCGAGCAGCGTCCGAATCACCGGCCGATGCTGTCGGACCTGCGTGAGTCCGGGGCGATCGAGCAGGACGCGGATATCGTGATGTTCATCTACCGGGACGAGTACTACAACAAGGAGACGGATCAGCAGGGCATCGCGGAGATCATCATCGGGAAGCAGCGCAACGGGCCGGTCGGCACGGTGAAGTTGCAGTTTCACAGTTCGCACGTACGGTTCAATGATCTTGCGCCGGAGGGAGTGTAATGGCGGAGGATCAGGCGAAGGTGGCAGGTCAGGCGGGCGGGCAGCGCAGGCGCAGGCGGCGGCGGGGCGGGAGTGCTCCGGCGCAGGCCCGGCCGGGTCAGGTGACGAACACGACGGCGGTGCCCACGCCGGCCGCGCCGAGCAAGCGCGGGCAGAAGCGGCCGCTGGCGGATCCGCGGATCGGGGTGGGGTGCATCGTGTTGCGCGGCGACGAGATCCTGCTGGTGCGGGAGCGGGGCCGCTGGTCGCTGCCCAAGGGCGGCCTGGAGTCCGGTGAGCTGGTGCAGGACGGCGCGCGCCGCGAGACGTTCGAGGAGACGGGGCTGGTCGTGGAGTTGCGGGACCTGGCGTTCATCGTGGAGTTCCAGGCGGTGACGTGGGGCCATCATCTGCAGTTCTTCTACACGGGCCGCGAGGTGGGCGGGAAGCTGGAGCCGCGCGATCCGGACCGGGACGTGCAGGAGGCGCGGTTCGTGCCGATCCGGCAGTTGCGGGAGTTCATCCGGTTCCGGCCGCGGCTGGTGGCGCTGGAGACGTGGTTGCGGGAGCGTCGGCCCCGGCATTTCGTGTTCAACCTGGATAAGGAACCGGCGATGCTGCGCAGGCGGCGCCGGGTGGGTGATCCGCTGCCGGGTGGGCGCGTGCCGGAACCCGAGTTCAGTGACGAGCCTGACCTGTAGGAACGGGTCGCGGGGCCACAGGTGGAAGGGGGGCGGCGTGCCGGCAGGTGGGGGCGCCGCCCTCGCCCTCGTTGTCGGCGCTGTCCGGGATTTGACACCCGGCCTCTCTCTGTTATCATCAGAATATGAAGCGTCCATTACGTAAGGAGGCCGATCCGTTGCCGTCCAGCGGACGCGGGCTCATGCATGTCTGTCCCCACTGCGCCGCTCCCCTGACCCTGCACGACCTACGCGACGGTGACCAGGGCTACTGGTGCCATCCCTGCGGGCGGGGCCACCGCGCCAGCAACCCGCCCCTGAACGCCCTGCGGCGCCTGCCCCAGACCGGCTGACCGGCAGGCCGATGCTCTATGCTGCGGGGTATGACGCAGCAGTTCCCGCCCGCGACCGGCCCCCAGGTGACCCTCGGGGAGGTGCTGAACGGACAGGTGATCGCCGTCACCAGCGCCGACCAGGGCTACGGACGCACCATCAGCGCCGCCCTGGCCCGCGCCGGGGCCAGCGTCGTCCTGATCGGCAACAACAGCGAAACCCTGGCCGCCGCCGCCAGCCAGCTCGAACACGCCGGCGGTCACGCCATCCCCATGAAAGCCGACGTGGGCGTTCCCCTCGACTGGATCAGCGCCTACACCCGCATCATGGAGATTTTCGGCGTGCTGCACGGCACAGTCCACCTGGCCGACAAACGCGCGCACACCGAATTCACGTCCCTGACCGAGAACGAGTGGATGGACCTGTTCAACTGCAACGTGAAGAGCAGTGTCGCCATCGCGCAGGTCATCCGGCGCCGCCAGCCCGGCTCGTGGCTGACCATCGTCGGCCCGCACCTCGACGAGCGCGGCCTTCAGGTCCACCCGCAACGCGGCGCCCTGCGCGGACTGGTCGAGCAGGCCCACACCGAGGACCTGCGCCTGAACCTGCTGCTGCCGGGCCGCGCCAGCAGCGGCGACGACACCCTGGACCGCCCGCTGAGCGCCGCCGTGCTGGCCCTCGCCACGCCCGGCATGACGCACCTGCGCGGCAACGTCATGGACGTCCCCATGCCGCCCGTTCCGACCATCCGCGCCCGGGACGCCTACCCGCTGTGAACCGCGCGCCCGTCAGCCCGCCCGCGCCCCGCACGGCGCCCGGAGTGCCGAGCGCCCGGCCGGGGGCCGCGTGAGGTGCCCGTACTGCTCGGCGCCCGACAGCAAGGTCGTGAACTCCCGGCCCAGTGACGACGGCGCCAGCATCCGCCGCCGCCGCGAGTGCCTGAACTGCGTCCGGCGCTTCACGACCTACGAACGCGCGCAGCTCGAACCGCTGATGGTCGTCAAGCGCAGCGGCCCGCGCGAGGCCTTCAACCCGGACAAGCTGCTGCGCGGCCTGACGCTCGCCAGCGAGAAACGCCCGGTCGATCCGGCCGCGCTGCGCGCCTTCGCGTACGGGTTCGAGGACGAGGTGCAGACCGCCGAGATTCCCGCCACCGAGATCGGCCGCCGCGCCATGACCTTCCTGCGGCCCCTGGACGACGTCGCGTACATCCGCTTCGCGTCCGTGTACCGGGATTTCGACAGCCTGGAACGCTTCATCGAGGAGATCCGGGGCCTCAAGGGCCGCGAGGACAGCCCCGCCCAGGACGACGCCCCCGCTCCCACCCCGGACGGAAACGGCACTCCCAGCTGAACGGGGGGGACGTCAGCTGCGGCTGGGGCCGCCCGCCTCGGCGGGGCGGGGCACGGCCGGAATCTCGTTGGCGGGCGTGTGCCCACGGACGTCGCGCAGCATCTCGCGGATCACGGCGAAATCCGCCTCGATATCCCCGGTCGGGGTGACGTACCCGATCACGCCGACCTGGCGGCGTTTCCAGTCCAGCGCCGTGATCCCGATCGGCACCCTGGCCTCCAGCGCCATGTAGTAGAAACCGGTCTTCCAGTACTGCCCGGCGCTGCGCGTGCCTTCCGGCGCGACGACCATCATCAGCTCCTTCTCCCGCTCGATGATCTCCACGACGGCGTCCACGAAGTTCCCGCCGGCGCGGCGGCGATCCAGGGCGATGCCGCCCACCGCGCGCATGAACACCCCCAGCGGGAACGTGAACAGCTCCCGTTTCGCCACGAAATGCACCGGCGAGCGCGTCGCCCAGGTCCAGAAGATGCCGGGCCAGAAGTCCAGGTTATGGGTGTGCGGCGCCGCTGCCCCCACGAACTTCAGGCTGGGCGGCGGTTCCAGGACGGGCGTCCACCCCGCCAGACGCATGAGCGCCAGCGCGAGACGGGAACCGAGGGTGTGCTGCTGACCGGGCCAGAGAGGAGACATGACCTTGAAGTATAGAAACACCGCCCATCACGGAATTCTGACCGGGACGCGGTGCAGCGCAGGAAGCGGCGCCCGCCGCCGGTCAGGCGGTCCGGGCCTCCGGCCGGCACGTCAGCGGCCGCGCCGCTCGCGTGCCGAGGGACGCTCCTGCCACGCGGCAAGCAGCAGGGAAATCACGATGACCAGCCCAGCCAGAAGTAATTCCATGAGGTATTCTCCTTGTCTTCATCTGACGTGAGGGTCACGGACGGCGCCGCCACTGTGAAAAAACCCTCCACGTGCATTGATCTGTGTCTGAACGACTGACTCTACCCCCGCCCGCCGCGCAGTGTCAAAGCACACCCCCGTCAGTCCAGCAGGCCCCCCACGTCCTCCAGACTCAGGCCCGCCGCGTCCAGCGTCGCCCAGAACGCCCCGGCCTCCACCGGCAGCACACTCAGGCGTGAGCCCCGGCGGGTCAGCGCCGACCCCTCCCACTCCGGCAGGGTCCGCAGGGTATCCAGCGGCACCACCTGCGGGAACGCCACCAGCGGCTCCACATCCACCATGCTCCAGCGCGGCGCCTCCACCGCAGACTTCGGATCGAAATACGCGCTGGACGGATCGAACTGAAGGTCATCCGGGTACGCCGCGCGGCAGACGCGCGCCACGCCCGCCACCCCCGGCGGCCGCGCGTTCGAATGGTAGAACAGGCACAGGTCCCCCTCACGCATGTCACGCAGAAAATTCCGCGCCTGATAATTCCGCACGCCATTCCACGGCTCGCGCCGCACCCGCACCAGATCAGGAAAACCGAACACATCCGGCTCGGACTTGAGTAACCAGAAACGCATGAAAGGCAGCCTAGAGCATCACCCGCCCGGCTGATCCGTGACCAGCGGCGGCAGTGGGATGGGTTTCTCACCCTGGAAGCTCACCGTCATGCCACCCCAGCTGTAGCCGTCCGTGTCGTTAGGGACGTGATCCAGCGGCATGATCGCCACGTACATGCCACGTGGCGGTGTCCCTTTCTTTTCGGTGGACGTTCCGCCCAACCATGCGCTGTCACGTTCCGGATCCACCCGCAGCCGGTACAGAACACTCCACTCGTTGAGCTGGAGGGGCCGGTGGGCCGTCATGATGCCGTTCTCGCTGTCCGGTGGCACGACCCTGACAGCAGTAGTCGGAGGTTGCGTGCTCAGGTGGTCTTTGACTACGTTGAGGCGCACGCTGGGGTTCGCGCAGGCGCCGACGATCATGCCGCCCGGCCCGCTGCGATAATGGGCGCCCGAGTTCTCGAAGGGTGAGGGCAGGCTGTACCCGGTCTTGTAGATGCCGCTGCGTTCCTGGCCGTCGCAGGTCATGCGCCACGCACTCAGGAGAACGCGTTCCTGATACCGGTAACTACCGGGAATGCGGCCAGTGAAGTTCTGCTCCTCGGTATTCACGAGGTCGTTCGTGAACAGACTGACCTGCTCAGGTCTGTACTTGTCCTCGGTGCTGGAGACCGTCACGTACAGCACGGCCTTCGTGCCGCGCGGGTAGGTGAGGGTCACGCCCTGGTACGTGCCGCGCGGAGCGTCCTTGTCGCTGAACAGCGCGTTCACGTCCCGCTGGTTCATGGCTCCGAACTGCGCGCCCTCGCGTGGCGGCAGCCACTCGCGGTACGCGGTCCAGCCCAGGCCGCCCACCAGCAGCGCGGCCAGCGTGAGCCACCCTGCGCGGTGCGTGAAGGCGTGCCCGATCAATCCCCGGTTGACGGGGTGCGGGTCGCCCATGCCGCGCACGGCGAGGTACTCGGCTTCCTCGGGGGAGAAGCCGTGCGCCTGATGCTCCTGCATGCGTTCGGTCAGGTGCGCGCGGAGTTCGGCAGCGGCGTCCAGACGTTCGGCGCGGGGCAGGCCGCGCGTGGCGTGGTGGATGTATGCGTCGGCGCTCAGGGGGTGGCGCGGGCGGGGCAGGCGTCGGGTCACGCGGACCGCCGGGAGAGGGCGCGGGTCAGCAGGGCGCGGCACAGCAGGGCGTCGAGTGCGCCGCGCAGCGTCTGCCATTCCTGACGTTTGGCGTGCAGGGCTTCGCGGCCGTCACTGGTGAGCTGGTAGACCTTGCGGGGCGCGCCGCCCCGGTCGCTGGGTTGCCAGTCGCTCTCGACCCACCCGGCCTTCACGAGGCGGTGCAGGGCGGGGTAGAGGCTGCCCTCGCGCAGGTCGAACAGGCCGCCGCTGCGGTCGTTGACGTGGCGCAGGATGTCCAGGCCGTAGCGCGGCCGGTCCTGAAGGGCGGCGAGCAGGGCGAGGTCGAGCGTGCCGGATTTCAGTGGGTTCATGTGGGAGCCTCCGACTGGTGTCTTGTGATGCAAGGTAGTGGAGGACAACTATCTTGTCAAGCAAGGATGTAGCCTCCTGCGCGGCTGTTCGGTTCCTTCGGCCACCGTCCCCGCCGCGCGGCCGCTCTACACTGACGGCGTGCGCGCCTCGCCCTGGCTTCCGGTTCTGCTGATTCTCGCGCTGGCCGCCTACCTGCTGCCAGACGCCCGGCTGCCGTTCGAGCCGCCCGCCGTGACCCGCCCGGCCCCCCAGGCGTCCGCGCCGACCCTGCCGAACCAGCTGCCCCAGGAGACCCGCGACCTGTTCGAGGCGGCGCGGCCCGCCACGGTGCGGGTCGAGAGCCTGAACCCCGCCACGCAGAACGCCGGGATCGGCACCGGCTTCTTCATCAGCGAGGACGGCCTGATCCTCACCGCGTACCACGTGGTCAGCGGGGGCCGCCTGTTCCAGGTGAGCACCCTGGGCGGCCGGTCGTACCCGGCGCAGGTCACGGCGTTCGACGCGCAGGCGGACGTGGCGCTGCTGCAGGTGCGCGCCCCGGCGCAGGGGTTCCCGTTCCTGCCGCTCGCGCCGCGCGCCCCACGGGTGGGGGAGTCGGTGCTGGCCATCGGGAACAGTGGCGGCGACTACCTGCAACCCCGCCGGGGCACCCTGCTGCGCCTGAACGCGCAGGCGGGCCGCGCGGACTTCCCGCAGGGCACGCTGGAGATGAACGCGCCCCTGGCGCCCGGTGACAGTGGCGGCCCGATCCTGGACCGCAGCGGGCAGGCGATCGGGGTGGTCAGTTACATCAGCCTGGACGGCAGCGGGCAGACGCGCCGCAGTTACGCCGTGCCGGTCGAGGAGGGCAGCGACCTGATCACGGCCCTGCGCGCTGGAGAGAAACGGGACGTGCCGGTCGTGGGGTTGCTGTTCGATCTGGTCCACAGCGGTCAGGGCGGACTGGAGGGCGCGGTGATCAGCGGCGTGGCCCGCCGCAGTCCCGCCGAGCGGGCCGGTCTGCGCGGCAGCACCTTCGACGAACAGGACAACCTGACCGCCCTGGGCGACATCGTGACCAGCGTGAACGGCGAACGCACCCGTGACGCCGATCAGGTCATCACTGCCATCCGCCGCGCGCGCGTGGGCGACACGGTCACGCTGGGGTACCTCCGGGACGGCGAGGCCCGCACCGCGCAGATCACCCTGGTCCCCAGGGCCAGCGTGCCTGACCTGCAGCAGTGACGGCGCGGACCGGCCCGCGCATGAAGTCGCCTGAACGTCCGGCCCACCTGCCCGTCACGCGCGCCACGCACACTGAAGGGATGTCGAGAGCATTCGTGAAAGAGGACGACGGGGAACGCTGGACGCCCCCGGCCGCGCCGCGCGCCTACCGCGTCGTGTGGACCGGGTACGCCAGCGAACCGGAGGTCATGAAGGAAACCGACGACCTGCTCGAGGCGCTGCGCTGGATGGGCAGCCGCGACCGCCGCGAATTCGAGATCCGGGACGGACGCGGCGTGCTGCTGGCCACCGCCTGAAGCGGAGGCAAACAGAGGGGCAGGGTTACCAGTCGCCTTCCAGGGTCACGCGGACCGTTCCGGCCAGACTCTGCCCGGGCGACAGGGTGCGCGCGTCCACGCCCGCCACGCCCTGCGCCGCGAGGTTGAAGGCGTCCGTGGCGTGCGAGACGGGTTCCAGCGCGAGGCTGCCGTCCGGTGCGGTGAACACCACCGAGTGCGAGTACACGTTGTCGGCCGTGACCGTCAGCTCCCGCACCCCCCAGTCCAGGCGGGTCAGGCCGTCCCAGGCCGTGTACGTGCCGTCGATGAAGCGCTCTCCGACCGGGCTGGGCGTCCGGTAGTCCTCGTCGGGCCGCAGGGGGCGCGCGCCGCCCAGCGTCAGGAGGCGTTCGTCGGTGTCGTACTTCAGGTCCGCGCCGAGTTGCAGGGCGGCCTCCACACCGTCCTGCACGCGCACGTAGTACGGGTGCAGGCCCATGCCGGCCGGCATGTCCCGCCCGTCGGCGTTCGTGAGGGTCAGGGTCGTATCGAAGTGCGGCCCGTGCAGGCGGTACTCGATCTGCGCCGTGAACGCCCACGGCCAGTTGATGTCCGGGAAGGCGCGGCTGTCGAACCCGTAACGCAGGTGCGTATCGGAACGCTCCAGCAGCTGCCAGGGCCGGTTGCGCACGTCGCCGTGCTGCGCCAGACCGTCGTCGGTGTTCACGCGCAGCGCGACCTCCTGTCCGCCGAACACGAAGCGCGCGTCCCGGATGCGGTTACTGAACGGCAGCAGCGTGTAGCTCGCGCACTGGCTGCTGGTCAGCACCGCCTCCAGCGGCACGGGCCGCATGACCGGCCGGCCCGACGCGGCCCGCAGGTTCAGGATGCTGGCGCCCATCTCCGGCAGCACCTCCAGCTCGAAGGCGGGACTGGACACCCGCTCGACGCGCAGGCTCACGCCCGGCCCCGCGTCGCCTCGAACAGCAGGATGCCCGCCGCGACCGACGCGTTCAGGCTCTGCACCCGCCCGCGCACCGGAATGCTGACCAGCGCGTCGCACTTCTCGCGGACCAGCCGGCGCATCCCCTCACCCTCCGCGCCGATCACCAGCGCCACCTTCCCGCTGAAATCGATGCGGCGCACGTCCTCGGCCGCCTCGCCCGCCGCGCCGTACACCCACACGTTCTCCTGCTTGAGCTGCTCGATCAGGCGCGGCAGGTTCTTCGTCTGCGCGACCGGCAGGTAACTCGTGGCGCCCGCCGCCGTCTTCGCCACCACCGGCGACAGCGGCGCGCTGCGGCGCTCCTCGACGACCACGCCGTGCGCGCCCAGCACCTCGGCGCTGCGGATGATCGCCCCGAAATTCCGGGGGTCCGTGATGCCGTCCAGCAGCACGATCAGCAGGTCCTCACCGCGCTCCTCGGCCAGAGCCAGGATGTCGTCCACGTCCGCCCAGGCCATGTCCTCGACCTCGGCCATGACCCCCTGGTGCTGCGTGGTGCCCGCCAGCTGGTCCAGCTCGATGCGGGGCGCGAAGCGCAGACGCACGCCCGTCGCCTTGAGCTGCGCCACGAACGCTTCCTCGACGCCCCGCGCCACCAGCACCTCGGACGCGCGACCGTCCTGAAGCGCCTCTAAAACCGGATTCCGACCGTACAGCAACATGAAGGCAGTGTACCCGCCCCGCCCGCCGTCATACGGATTCCGCCGGTTTCATTGACAGCCCGGCAGGACGCCGGGCCACCAACGCCACGCTCGGAACCCTGTCCGTTGCTACTCGCGGCCGCTCGGGACGCATGGCTTCGCAGGCCATTCAACCGGAGGGGCGTATCATACGGACTCCGATTGAATGGGCTGCAAAGACCGTTCAATCCGAGCGGATGCGAGAAGGAGAGAAACGGGTTCCGGACGTGGAGCCGGCAATCCGGTGAAGTTCCGGATTGTTGGCGAAACAAACGGAATCCGTATCAGGCGGGTGCCACCATGAACGCCGCGCTGTCGTAGTACGTGCGGAACGCTGCGACCTGCCCGCCGCTCAGCTCGATCAGGCTGACACCCCGGTACTCCACCGGATGCCCGCCCCGCAGCCGACCGGACGCCGTCCACTCCATGACGCCCAGCCCGCCTGCCTCGTGGCTGCGGGTGAACTCGCTGCGGATCTCCTCGAAGTTCCCCAGGTACGTCTCCCAGAAGGCCCGCGCGCCCGCCTCGCCCTCCCAGGTCTGCTGCGTCAGGTTCCGCAGGGTCACGTCCGGTGCGTGCAGCGCCAGCAGCGCGGTCACGTCGCCCGTCGCCTCGGCCTGCTGCAACGCCGCCATGAACGCCTGTGTGGTGCTCTGCCCGCCCGTCTGATGATCGTTCGTCATGGCCCCACCAGACCACCCCGCCGCGCCGCGCCCCGTAAGAAGACCCACCGAGCCAACGCCACATGAACGCGTTCCCCGCTGCGTGAGCGCCAGCCCACAGCACGCTGAACCCCCGCAAGCAGAAACCCCCACGCGGGGTGGGGGTCTGTTCTGGTGGATCGTGTAGGAATCGAACCTACAACCCGCTGATTAAGAGTCAGCTGCTCTGCCAATTGAGCTAACGATCCAGAGCGAGGGGAAGTATACGGGCCGCTGCGGATTCTGTCAAGCCGGATTCAGGGCGTGCGGGCCAGCAGCTGCGTGCGGACGTGCCCGGCGAGGTACAGGCTGCCGGTCACCAGCAGCGTGCCGCCGGGCGGGGTGAGGGCCAGGGCGCGGGTCAGGGCGGCCGTCATGTCGGCGGTGGCCTCGCCGCCGTGCTGCGCGGCAAGGTCGCCCGGCGGCGTGGCGAGGTCGCCGGGCGCCGTGAACACCCGCTGCGGGGTCAGCGGCAGCAGCGGGGCCAGGGTGGCGGCGGTGTCCTTGCGGGCCAGATTCCCGAACAGCAGCGTGTGGACGGGCGTGCCGCGCAGCGCGGCGGCCAGGGCGTGGGTGGCGTGCGGGTTGTGCGCGCCGTCGATCAGGACCGCGCGGCCGTCCACCTGAAAGCGTTCCAGGCGGGCCGGGTGCGTGGCGTTCAGGGCGGCGTCCACGCCCGGCCCGTACCCGAGGGTGCGCAGGGTCGCGGCGGCCAGCGCGGCGTTGCGCTGCTGGTGGGCGCCCTCCAGGCGGGGCGGGCGCGGCAGCGCGAACAGGGTTGGGTGGGTGTCGGGGGTCAGCAGGGGAGCCCCGGCCTGCGCGGCGGCGGCGGCGATCACGTCCAGCGCGGCGTCGGTCGCGGTGGTCAGCAGCGGCACGCCCGGCTGGGCCGCGCCGGCCTTGTCGGCGGCGATGGCCTCCACGGTGCCGCCCAGCACGCCCACGTGATCCAGGTCCACATTCGTGATGACGGTCGCCGCCACGCGCGTCAGGACCTGCGTGGCGTCGCTGCGGCCGCCCACCCCGGCCTCCATCACGGCGACCCCCACGCCGGCCCGCGCGAATTCCTGGCAGGCGAGGGCCAGCGTCAGGTCGAAGAACGCCGCGTCCGGCGCGTGCGTCTGCGCCCAGCGGATGAAGGCGTCCGTGCGGGCGGGGGAGAGGTCCGCGCCGTCCACCCGGACCCGTTCCTCGAAGTGCGTCAGGTGCGGACTGGTGAAGCGGCCCACCGTCACGCCCGAGGCGATCAGGCCCGCTTCCAGCATGGCGCAGGTGCTGCCCTTGCCGTTCGTGCCGATCACCCGCACGCTCCGGAAGGCCTGCTGCGGGTCACCCAGTCGCGCGAGCAGCGCCGCCGCGCCCTGCGGTCCGCGCGCCCGGCCCGCGCGGGTGCGCGAGTACAGCCAGTCGTAGTCCGGGCGTGCGGGGGTGCGGGCGGGATCGGCGTGCTCGGCGTTCACCCGCGCAGGCTAGCGCGGACCCGGCCGGACAGGGCGAGGCGCGGACCCGGCCGGGCCGGGTAGGATGCGGGCCGTGAACGATCTTGCAGTCCAGGCCGCCCCCCGTGTGGGCGTCGTGATGGGAAGCCGCAGCGATTTCGAGACGATGCAGGGCGCGCTGGACGTCCTGCGGGACCTGGGCGTGCCGTACGAGGTGCGGGTGCTGTCCGCGCACCGCACCCCGGCGCTGCTGCCCACGTACGGCGCGCGGGCCGAGCGGCTGAATCTTGCGTGCATCATTGCGGGCGCGGGCGGCGCGGCGCACCTGCCGGGCATGCTGGCGGCGTTCACGCGCGTGCCGGTGCTGGGTGTGCCCGTGCAGTCGCGCGCCCTGTCGGGGCAGGACAGCCTGCTGAGCATCGTGCAGATGCCCGCCGGGGTGCCCGTGGCGACCTTCGCGATCGGCGCGGCGGGCGCGAAGAACGCCGCGCTGTTCGCCGCCGCGATGCTCGCCACGACCGACGAGGCCGTGCGTGCCCGCCTGGACGCCTTCCGCGCCGCGCAGACGCAGGGCGTGCTGGACGATCCCCACTTCGATGGGCACCCGCAGGCGGGCGAGGCATGACCACATCGACATCCGGCACCACGCTGGGCCGCGAGTTGACGCTGGGCATCCTGGGCGGCGGGCAGCTGGCGCAGATGCTCGCGCTGGCCGCGCTGCCGCTGGGCGTGCGCGTGACCGTGCTGGAACCCGACGCGCAGGCCCCCGCGCGCCTGTGCGCCCGGCACCTGCACGCCCCATACACCGACCCGGCCGGGCTGGACGAACTGGCCGCCTGCGACGCCGTGACGCTGGAATTCGAGAACATTCCCGTCGAGGCGCTGGCCGCGCTGGAGGGCCGCGTGCCGGTGCGCCCTGCCGGTTCCCTGCTGGCCCGCAGCAAGCACCGCGCCCGCGAGAAGCAGGCCCTGCGTGAGGCCGGGGCGACCACCGCGCCCTTCGAGATCATCGAGGCCGAGGGGGATCTGGACGGCGCCCTGGCACGGGTGGGTGGGCGCGGGATCCTGAAGACCAGCGAACTCGGCTACGACGGCAAGGGACAGGCCCGCGTGAGCACCGACGCCGACCTGCGGGCCGCCTGGGACGCCCTGGGCCGCGTGCCGTGCGTGCTGGAGGGCTTCGTGACCTTCGAGCGCGAGGTCAGTCTGGCCGTGGCGCGCACGCCGTCCGGGCAGGTGGCCTTCGGGCCGCTCGTGGAGAACGTCCACCGGGACGGCATCCTGCGGACCAGCGTGTACCCCGCCCATGTCCCGGACCGCACCGGAGCCCGCGCCCGCGAGCTGGCCCGCGCCGTCGCGGACGCCTGGGCGCTGGAGGGCCTGATCACCCTGGAGTTCTTCGTGCTGCCCGGCGGCGACCTGCTGGTGAACGAGGTCGCGCCGCGCGTGCACAACAGCGGGCACCTCACGCAGGACGGCGGGGGCCTCAGCCAGTTCGAGGCGCAGGTGCGCGCCGTGCTGGACCTGCCGCTGGGCGACTGGGCGCCGCTGCACCACACCGCCATGCTGAACGTCGTCGGCGTGGACGGCCCGGACGGGCAGCCGCTGGAACCCGACTGGGCCGCCATCGACGCGACACCCGGCACGCGCGTACACCTGTACCACAAGGCGCACCGGCACGGGCGCAAGGTGGGGCACGTGAACCTCGTCGCGCCGGACGCCGACACCCTGCGCGGGCGGCTCGCGGCGCTGGACCCCCTGGTTCCCTAAGCGCACCGTAAAGGCAGGTCAGGGTTCGCGCAACCTCCGCTCACAGCCGGTCAGGAGGCCGCGCCTACGCTGAGAAGCGTGAAGCGCCTCCTGACCACCCTGACCCTCGCCCTGGTCGCCTCGGCGCATGCCGCCGACCTCAAACTGATCCTGAAGGACGAGGCCAGCACCATCCGCAAGGGTGAGCTGAAGACCACGCCCATCGTGAAGTCCTGGGCGGTCCCTGCCGCCAGCGTCAAGGCCACGCAGAAGGTCAAGCGCCTGAGCACCACCATCACCCCCATCCTCGACCGGATGGAGAAGGACATCAACGCCCGCAAGCCCAAACCCGCCGTGTTCCGCAACGTGAAGGGCAGCTGGGTCGCCACCGACCAGACCGGCTGGACCCTGGACCGCGCCGCCACCAAGGCCAACCTCCTGAAAGCCATCCTGGCCGGCAAGGACACCGCGCAGGTCGTCGTGAAGCGCGCCGTGCCCGACCGCAACGTGAAACTCCTCGCCCAGCGGGGCGTGCTGTGGCACGTCGCGACCGGCCAGAGCAGCTACGCGGGCAGCCCCGACTTCCGCGAGAAGAACATCCTCGTCGGCGCGGGCAAACTGGACAACTTCTTCATCGCGCCCGGCCACGAATTCAACTTCAACGAGGAGATCGGGCAGATCGACGCCAGCACCGGCTTCGTCAAGGGCTTCGTGATCAGCGGCGGCACCCTGACCAAGGAGGACGGCGGCGGCATCTGCCAGGTCAGCACCACCATCTTCCGCGCGCTGTACCAGGCGGGCCTGCCCATCACCGAACGCCACGAGCACAGCCACCGCGTGAAGTACTACGACCCCGTCGGCTACGAGGCCACCGTGTACGCCCCCAGCAAGAACCTGCGCATGAAGAACGACACCGGCAAGCACCTGTTCATCCAGGCGGGCTGGGACACCGCGCGCCAGACGCTGCGTTTCGACGTGTTCGGCGCGAACACCGGCCGCAGCGTGACCGTCAGCCGACCCGTCATCACCGACTTCAAGGCCCCCGCCGACCCCAGCTACAGCCCCGACGACCGCGTCGCCCCCGGCGGCCGCCGCCTGCTCGACCAGCCCATGCAGGGCATGACCAGCGTCATCACCCGCACGGTCAAGGCCGGCGGGCAGGTCGTCAGCAGGGACACCCTGAAAAGCGTCTACAAACCCTGGGGCGCCGTGTACGGCGTGAACCCCGCTGACCCTCGCCTCAAGCAGTAAGGGCCGCCCCACCGGGGGACGGAAAGCGGGGCAGTGAAGCCCACGACTGCCCCGCCTCTCTCCTGCCGCCTTTCTGGACCCGGTCTGTGGAAAATTCGCTGTTGCGGCCCGGCGCGCGGTGGGTAAGCTGACCGGGTGATCCTGACAACTCTGGGACTGGGACTGCTGGGCGCCGCTGCGCTCGCACTGGGGGCGCCTCTGTTCAGGCGGGACGCCCGGCCGGCCGTCACGTCCGGCGCGACCCGCCGGGACGGCGCGCAGGAAGTGTACTGGGAGGCCCGCCTGCTGGCCGCGTGCAGCGGTAACCGCGCCGCGCTGGAACGCCGCGTGAACGGCAAGGCCCGGCAGTTTCCGGGCATGAAACGCTGGCAGCTGATGCGGCTGGCGTACCTGGACGTCACCGCGCGCCGCCCCGCCCCCACCCGCTGAAGGGGCCGGGGGGGGGCGGGGCGCGGCCTGTACACTGCCGGGCATGGTCACCGCCGACGCCCTGAACGCCGTTCCCGATGAAGTGCGCACCGGGCGCCTGCTGCTGCGCCGCCCCGACCCGGCCGACGCCCGCGCCCTGGTGGGAGCGGTGAACGCCTCGCTGCCCGAGCTGCAACGCTGGATGCACTGGGCGCAGCACCCCATGACCGAGGACGCCTCCCGCGAGAACCTGCGCTCGGCCGCCGAGAAGTTCGACACGCGCGAGAACCTGCGCTACCACGTCTGGAACGCCAGCGGCACCGAACTGATCGGCAGCAGCGGCTACCACGCCCTGAACTGGCTGATTCCGCGCGGCGAGATCGGGTACTGGATCGCCACGCCCCACACCGGGCGCGGGTACGCCCGCGAGGTCGCGCAGGCCCTGACCGACCTCGCCCTGCACACCCTGCGCCTGCGCCGCCTGGAGATCCGCTGCGACCCGCAGAACGAACGCAGCGCCCGCATTCCCGCCGCGCTGGGCTATACCCTGGACGCCCACCTCGTGAACGACGACGTGGACCCCCGCGACCACACGCGCCTGCGCGACACGCTGATCTTCTCGAAGGTGCAGTAACGCAGGGCGGCAGGGTGTGCGGGTCAGGGGGTGATGCGCGTGCCGGCCTCGCCGCGCGTGGCGGCAGCCAGCACCCCGGCCTGCATCCCGCTGGCGATCACCGCGAACGGCGCGCCCCGGTCCAGCGCGTCCAGCGCGGCCCGCACCTTGGGAATCATGCCGCCCGCGATCCAGCCCTGCGCGACGCCCTCCTCGACCTCGGCGCGGGACAGGGTCGCGGCGCGGCTGTCCGGGTCGGGGTAGGCGCGGTACACGCCGTCCACATCGGTCAGGAACACCACGCCGTCGTTCAGGGCGCCCGCCACGGCCCCGGCGGCGGTGTCGGCGTTCACGTTCAGTGCGTCCCCGTCCGGGCCGACCGCCACGCAGCCCAGCACGGGCGTGATGCCGGCGCCCAGCAGCGTGCGCAGCAGATCGGCGTTCACGCCGGTCACGCGGCCCACGCGGCCCAGTTCGGGGTCCAGCACCTCGGCGCGCAGCAGGTCGCTGTCGCGGCCCATCAGGCCCACGGCGCCGCCCACGTCCTGCGAGAGCTGCTTGTTCAGCTGGCACAGCGCCATCTCGACCACGTCCATGGCGGCCGGGGTGGTCACGCGCAGGCCGCCCCGGAACTCGCTGGTCACGCCGCGCGCCGCGAGTTCCCGCTCGATGACCGGGCCGCCCCCGTGCACGACCACCACCGGAACCTCGGCGCGCAGCGCGGCAATCTCGGCCGCGACGGCACGCCGCAACTCCAGGCTCTTCATGGCATTCCCACCGTACTTGACGATCACGCCCAGAGTGTACGGCGCGCGGACGCCCGGAACCCGTTTCTCTCCTGCTCTGCGGGGCAGCTCTTCGATTCGCATCCGCTCGGACCCAGCGGGCTTTGCAGCCCATTCCATCGGAGTCCGTATCAGTCGCTCGCGACGGTCAGGGGGGTGCCGGGGTCGGTCAGCGGGGGGCGGCTCAGCGGCTTCGCGTACCAGCTCATGACGGGCCGGGCGTCCAGCGTGAACGAGTACCCCAGCCGCTCCCAGAAGCGCGCCCCGCGCGGGTTGTCCCCCAGTACGCTCGCCAGGATGCGGGTCGTGCCGGGCGGCGCGTGCGTCTCCAGGTGTCGGACTACCTGTTCACCCAGTCCCTGCGACTGCCGGTCCTCGCGGATCAGGAGCAGGTTGATGGTCAGGTCGCCGGCCTCCGGGTAGTCGCGTTTGCAGTCCAGACTGCCGATCAGGTCGCCCTGGTCGTCGTACACGAGTTCCAGTGAGCGGCGCGGGTCGAGCAGCGCGATTTCCACGTCGCGCTGCACCTCGCTGGCCGAGGGGACGCGGGTGCCGAGCAGATCGAAGTAGCCCGGAGCGGACTGGTACAGCGAGTGAAGCAGCGGCGCGTGATGCAGCGCCAGCGGCGTTACGTTCAAGGTGAAGCCTCCCATCCGGCAGGGTGGGCGAACAGCAGACGCAGGGGATGCCGGACTGCGCCCAGCATACCGCGCGCCCGTCGGGGGGCCGTGAATGCCGCCGGTGGGGGAATTCAGCTGCGCTTCACCCGGTGGGGGCGGGGGTGCGCTACCCTCGCCGGATGAGTGCTCCCGGTTTCTACGCGTCCCGACTGACCCGCCCCGGCGCGGTCCTGGCTCCCATGGCCGGGTACAGCGACGCGCCCATGCGTCAACTCGCGGCCGAGCAGGGCGCCCTGTGGACCGTCAGCGAGATGATCAGCGCGCGCGGCCTGATGGGCGGCGGCGACAGCGAGAAACTGAACCTGGGCCGCCCCTACCCCGGCGAGCAGGAACGCGTCGTGCAGCTGTTCGGCGCCGAGAGCGACGTGCTGGCCGGAGCGGTCGCCCGCGCCGAGGCGTGGTTCCAGCCGGCCGCCATCGACCTGAACATGGGCTGCCCCGTGCCCAAGATTCGCGGGAAGGGCGGCGCGTGCCTGCTCCAGACGCCCGAGGTGGCCTACGACCTCGTCAGCGCCATGCGGCAGGCCACCCGCCTGGATGTCAGCGCCAAGATCCGCCTCGGCTGGGACCATGACCGCAGCGTGGAGGTCGCGCAGGGCCTGGAGGCCGCCGGGGCGGCGCTGATCACCGTGCACGGCCGCACCAGCGCCCAGCGGTACACCGGGCAGGCCGACTGGGAAGCCATCGCGCGCGTGGCGGCCAGCGTGCGCGTGCCGGTGGTGGGCAGCGGGGACATCCTGACGCCCGCCCAGGCCCGCGAGCGGCAGCGGATGGGCGTGGCGGCCGTGATGATCGGGCGCGGCGCGGTCGGGAACCCCTGGATCTTCCGCTCGCTGGCCGGCGGGCAGGACGACCTGCCGGACGCCCGCACCCGCGCCCTCACGGCGCTGCGGCACGCCGAGTTGCAGGAACAGTTCTACGACGACGACACGGGCCGCCTGACGCTGCGCCCGCTGCGCAAGGTGCTGCCGAAGTACCTGCCGGACTACCCGCAGCTGCGCGACGATCTGGTGCAGGTCGTGACGGCCGGGGACGTGCGGCGCGTCCTGCGCCCCCTGCTGGAAGAAGGCCCGGACGGCGCGGGCGGCGCAGCTGACCCGGCGGCCATAACCGACCCCCTGAACGGGTATACTCTGAGCCATTCATGAACGTACGCGAGTACTACTCCTACCTGTCCGCCGCACGAGCCCAGCTGTGGAATTTCCTGCGGGCCCTGCCGCCCGCCGATCTGGACCGCGACCTGATCGAGAGCGGCGATCGGTTCCACAGCATCAAGGACCTGCTGCTGCATGTCACGGACGTCGAGGACCACTGGATTCACGCCGTGGTGCTGGGCGACGGCGTGCAGGGACGCTACCCGCACGACTGGGTGCGTCCCCAGGCCGAGCAGTACGACCTGAACTGGATTCTGGAGTACAGCCGTGAAGTCAGCGGCCGCACCGCCGCCTTCCTCGCCAGCGAACCCGACCTGCACCGCAGCGTGAAACTGGTGCAGGACGACCCCGCCAGCGACACCGTCACCCTGGACCAGCTGCTGTGGAACGTCATGACCCACGAGGTCCGGCACACCGCGCAGATCAGCCTGATGATCCGCCAGCTGGGCCACACGCCCCCCTGGCTGGACTACATGCGTTTCGCCCGCCCGCAGGTCACGGCCGGACAGACCAGCCCCGACCCGGCAGACCCGGACAGCGACGAGCTGTAACGGTCGCTGCGCCGGGCTGTGACGGCCGCCCCGCCGGGCGGGAGGGCCGTTACAGGATGCGCTGCCCCAGCAGGCTGGCGGCCATGCCGACCATGACTTCGGCCGTCTGGTTGCGGGTGTCGAGAATCGGGTTGACCTCCACGATGTCCATGCTGGTCACGCGGCCCGATTCGCTCAGGAGTTCCATCAGCAGGTGCCCCTCGCGGTAGGTCAGGCCGCCCGCGACCGGCGTGCCCACGCCGGGGCACACGCCGGGGTCCAGGGCGTCCGCGTCGAAGGACACGTGCAGGCGCTTCAGGTGCCCCAGGCGCTCCATCGTCTCCTCGTGGATGCGGGTGATGCCCAGCTGATCCACGTCCTTCATGGTGTACGCCTTGATGCCGGCCTCGCGCAGCAGCTCGCGCTCGTGCGGGTCCACGCTGCGGATGCCGATCATCACGATGTCCTCGGGACGCATGTGCCAGCCGGCGCCCAGCCCGGCCAGACGCGGGTCGCCCAGCCCGGTCAGGTGCGCGACCGGCATTCCGTGGATGTTCCCGCTGGGACTGCTGCGCGGCGTGTTGTAGTCGGTGTGCGCGTCCACCCAGATCAGGCCGGTACGTTCGCCCGCCGGGTTGCCGCGCAGGGCGTTGCCGGTCACGGTGCCCATGCTGACGCTGTGATCGCCGCCCAGCGTGAGCGGGAACGTTCCCTCCGGCAACGCCGCGACCTGCTCGGCAGCGGCGCGGCAGGCCTCCAGGATCGGGTCGAGGAACACCAGCCCGCCCTCCTCGTGCTTGTCGATGCTCTCGGGCAGCGCCACGCGCACGTCGCCCAGATCCGTGACGCGGTGGCCCAGGTCCCGCAGCGCGCGGCTCAGGTGGGCGTTGCGCAGGGCGCTGGGACCCATGTCCACGCCGCGCCGACCCGCACCGAGATCCATGGGAATACCGAGAATCGAGATGTTCATGCACCCAGCTTAAGGGCCGCCGGGGCGTATGCCTTGCGGCTGCAACATTATTTCCGGTCCACGCGACCCAGCCGCGCCGCGCGAGTATTCAGGTGAATATTCATGCTCCCGGCCCAGGCGGCTGCCCCCTGCCGCAGTGACCCTGTCGCAGGGACGGGGGGCGGGGAAACAGACTGAGCCCGTGTCATCAATGGTGCGGACACTGTTCAAGCGTCAGAGGGGACAGGCATGGAACACGTCTTCTGTGACGCCATTCCTGCTCACCCCCTCCCAGCCTCCCCCCTCAAGGGGGAGGGGCCAACACGGCGTGTTCATCGCTGGTCTGCCCGGAAGTGATGAACCTGTCCGCACCATTGGTCATACGGCTTCCGTCTGTTTGGCCGACAATCCGGAGCTTCACCGCCCCTGCCGGCGCCACGTCCGCAGGGGCGTTTCTCTCCCACTCTGCGGAGCAGCTCTCCGAGTCGCTTCGCTCGGACCGGGCGGGCTTTACAGCCTATTCAATCGGAGTCCGTGTCAGGTGTGCGCCCAGAGGCTCAGCGGGCCGTCCTGTTCGCTGTGGCCGCTGCCGACTAGCCGGAACCCGGTCCGTTGCAGGACCCGGCCGCTGGCCGGATTCGCGGTCGCCGTCTGCGCCGTCACGGTCGCCACGCCTGTTCCGTGCAGGTGCTTCACCAGCGCCCCCACCGCCTCGGTGGCGTAGCCGCGTCCGCGTGCGTCGGGCGTCAGGCCGTACCCGATCTCCTGCTCGCCCTGGGCGTTCACGCTGCCCTTCACGCCCAGCTGTCCCAGCGCCCCCAGGTTCCCCCGGTGCACCATGATGAACGTGCCGTCCACCTCGTCCTGCGCGCCGCCCAGTTGCGCCAGCAGCGCCGGGAACAGCGGCAGCGGATCCCCCGGCCATTCCGGCGTGAAGTACACGTTCCGGGGGCCGTCCGGGGTGGGCAGCGTCACGGAGAACCCGGCGCCCGACAGGCGGCGTTCCAGAACCGCGCGGGTCAGGGGCAGCAGAAGTAAACGGGGGCTCAAGAGCGCAGGCACCCGACCAGCGTACTCTGGCCGACGGACTCTGAACGGCTCCCGCCCGGAAGATCGCCCAGAAGGCCGCACGGACGGCCCGCCCGGATGACCGGCCCGGCGCCGGGCTACACTCGGGGCCTTACCCCCCTCCCGCTTCACCCAGTTGTCATGACCCACGCCCCCGACCCCCACCAACGCGCCCCTCACCGCGCCCCCGAGCTCACGGGCAGACGCCTGATGCTGCTGGCGGACTTCGTGCATCCCTTCGTGTACCGCGAGGGATTCCCGCAGGGCGTGGAGGGCGTCGATCTGGTGCTGGCCGCCGGGGACCTGCCCGGCTACTACCTGGAATTCCTGGCGACCAAGATGACCGTGCCGGTCGTGTACGTACACGGCAACCACGAGAACGAGTTCGTGACCGAGGGCGACCGGCGCGTGCTGCCCCGTGGCGTGATCGCCGCGCACGGCCGCGTGGTCGAGGAGGCGGGCCTGCGCATCGCCGGGTGGGGCGGCGCGCCCCGCTACCGCGACAAGGGCCACGGGCAGTACACGGACACCCAGGGCCGCTTTGGGCTGGCGCGGCTGGCGTGGCAGGCGCGGCGCGGCGTGGACGTGCTGCTCACGCACGCGCCGCCCACCGGGCCGCACGCCGGCACCGATTACGCCCACCGGGGCTGCGAGAGCATCACTCGCTTCATGAACCGCTGCCACCCCCGCCTCGTCGTTCACGGGCACATCCACGAGTACGAGGGTCGCAAGGAGGAGTACCGCGACCCGGTCAGCGGGGCGCGGGTCGTGAACGCCTACGGCTACCGCCTGCTGGACCTGTAGCGCCGCCCGGCAGGTCGGAACGGTGGTCGCAACCCAGGCGGCCGGAAGTCCGGCGGGGCAGGCGCACACGGTCCCGAAACGTGACGCGCGTCAGGCTGAATGAGGGCTGGCACGCATTTTTGCTTAAGGGCGGGTGTGCATCCGGCACATGTGGACCGGACGGTTCGCGGGCATACTCTCCCTCGGCCTGGTGAGGTCGTGACCGGAAAAGGACCGCCCCACGGGGCCGCCCGGACCGGGGCGATCAGGCCAGAGGGAGACGCCCACCTCTTCACCAACGGGCGCGCGAGCGGGCCAACGGCAGGCAGCAGGCGGGTTCAAGCCCCACCACCCGCACCCCATCAGCGATACCACGCAGGCGACCGGCACCCACTGTCCGGTCGCCTGCGCCTTGCACGCCGCACTCCATGGAACCCCGCAGGCAGCCCGTAGCCCGCCCCCCGGTGACGCTATGCTGCCCGCCATGAGGACCGCGCCACGCCCGCCTGCCCCCTCGCCGGCCCGGCGCAGGTGGGCGTGGCGCCTGACGCTGGCTGCCTGCCTGCTGGGCGGCGTGGCGGCGGCCGGGAGTGTCACCGTCTCGTTTCCGTTGCGCGGCCACCTGATCAGCTCGGACGCCCCGAACCGCGTGACCCTGACCACCCCCTGGCAGGAGGTCAGCGCCGCGCCGCAGGGCCGACCGCACCCGCTGCGGCGCGGCTACCACGCGCACCTGACCCCGCTGCGCCTGCCGCTGCGCGTGCCTGCCGGCACCCCCGCCGGCCGCTACGCCGCGCAGGTCCGGGCGCTGCTGTTCAGCTGCGCCGAGGGGGCCGGAACCTGCTCGGCCCGCACGGTGACGCTGCCCGTCACGCTGGACGTCCGGGCCGACGGGCGCGTCCTGAGCGCGCCGCTCAGCGTCACGGACGCCCACCTGCGCGGCGGCGACCTGCGACCCTGAACCGCTCCCACCCGCTCCCGCTTCCGGCTGGGTACTCTGTGCGGATGACCGTTCCCGCCGACCACCCCGCCCCCGACACATCGGCGCCTGCCCAGCCAGCCGCTGCCCAGCCGGCTGCCGCGCCCACCTCGAACGCCCGGCACCTGCGCGCCTTCCACGACGCCATCGGCGAGGACTGCCGCGACACCCCCACCGTCCCGGACCGTGACCTGCTCGCCCTGCGCCGCACCCTGATCCAGGAAGAGGCGGCCGAGGTGGACGCCGAATTCCGCGCCCTCGCCGCCCGCCTGGACGCCGGCGAGCCCGTCGCGGCCACCGACCTGACCGCCCTGGCCCACGAACTGGCCGACCTGCTGTACGTCACGTACGGCGCCTTCGACCGGCTGGGTCTCGACGCCGACGCCGTGTTCGCCGAGGTTCACCGCGCCAACCTCACCAAGGCCAGCGGCCCCCGCCGCGCCGACGGGAAGATCCTCAAGCCCGAAGGCTGGCAGCCCGCCGACGTCCGCTCGGTGATCGAGAGGGCAGCGGGCAGCAGGAAGTAGAGAAAGCGCAAGTAGAGAAAGAGCTAAAGAGAGGAGGGCACCCCGGATCGGCGGTGCCCCCTTGCTGTGCGGTCGCTACACCCCACAGTCCGTGCCCGGTTCAGAACGGCGGTTCGTCCTCCGCGCGGGCCGGGGCGGGGCGGGCCTGCGTGGCGGCCGGGCGGGTGGGGGCGGGCCGCGCCGCCTGGGTGGTGGCCTGCGCGGGGGTGCCGGGGCGGGCGCCGGGCGTGGCGTAGCGTTCCTGGCGTTTGCCGCCGCGGAAGATGGCCAGCGTCACGTACTCGAATTCGCCGTCGGACTTCTCGCGGACGTGTTCGGGGTCGGTGCTCTTGGCGCCGCGTGAGTACTTCACGGCGGCCGGGAGTTTCATCTTGCGGCTGTCCACGGCTTCCAGTTCGCGGCGGCGGTAGGCGTGGCCCCGGTGAATGACGAGTTCCTCGCCGTCGGGGCTGGTCCACCGGCGGGCGCCGATCAGGTGCCAGTCGAAGTCGCTCTCGTTTTCCAGCGGGAACTGGTAGCCGCCGCTGGGGATGTCGCCGCTGGTCCAGCCGAGCCGGCCGTACTGCCGCTGGGTGTCCAAGAGTTGCGAGGCGTTCTCGACGTCGACAGTGACGCGCGCTCCGAGGTCGGTGGTGAATTCGATGTGCAGCATGGGGCCTCCTGTGGTGGGCCGGCGGGGTGCAGGAACTGTTCCCCCGGCTCCTTATGTAAATAACATAACACGCCGGGGGTCTTTCCGACTACCCCACCCCCGGCGGCAGGGCCGCGTCACTCCCGCGACAGGACGTAATGCGCCCGGTGCCCCGCCCGCGCCAGATCCGTCACCACGTACCCGCGCGACAGGTACGTGCCCAGCACCTCCCGCAACGCCAGCCGCCACTCCCGCCGCACCGACTCCTCCAGCGCCTCTGGACGCGCCGGCACCTCGGCCAGCACCCGCCCGCCCGCCAGATACAGCCGCGCCGGACCCGGCCGCAGATCGTCGTCCAGCGCCTCCAGCGCCACCTGCCCACGCGGCGGCGGCGCCGGACGCCCGGCCTGGGGCCGCGTCAGATCCCACTCGACCATCAGCCGGTCTGCCGGGAACGCCGCCCGGTCGTCCTCCAGTGCGTACCAGTCCGGCAGGTACGTCTTCGCCACCGCGCCCAGCTTTCCCAGGTTCAACCGCGCGTTGCGCGCGACCAGCGGATCGAAGGTCCAGGTCATGCGCGTCAGCCCCTGCGCCAGCACCCGCTCGCGCTGCGCCAGCTTCAATGCGACCGCCATCCCCGTTCCCCGCCACTGCGGATGCACCGCCAGCAGGTGCGAGTGATGCCAGACTTCCGCTCCACGCAACGCCGGAAACCCGAACGCCAGCCCCACCGGCACCTGCCCGGCCGGATCGCCGGGCGGCAGGTTCGCGTACGCGCCCAGCACCACACCGCCCGTCACGGCACTGATCCGGAACATCGTGCCCGGCAGCACCTCCCGGTCCGGGTACCCCCAGGCGCGCACCTGCACCCGCTCCAGCGCCCGGAACGCCCACGGGTCCGTCACGTCCCGCACCACGAACGGCCGCAACGGCGACGCACCCGCCGCCGGGGACGCACCCGCTGGCAGCGACGGCTCGGGGACCGGCGCCTCGGCCCCGTCCGCAGAGGTCACGCCGTCCGTCACCCGCGCCGCTCCTCGTGCACCTCGGCCACCCCCGCCAGGAACTCACGGTTCAGGGTCACGCCCGTCCCCGCGCCCGCCGGCACCGGCATCAGCCCGTCACGCGCCTCCAGCGGCTCGTGGATCAGGTCCGTCTCCCAGTACCGGCTGGCGCTGCTGGTATCGCCCGGCAACGTGAAATTCGGCAGGGTCGACAGGTGAATGTTGTGCGCCCGCCCGATCCCGCTCTCCAGCATCCCGCCGCACCACACCGGCGCCCCGAACGCCTGCGCCACGTCATGCACGCGCCGCGCCTCGGCGTGCCCGCCCACGCGCGCCACCTTCACGTTGATCACGCCGCCCGCCCCCAGCGCCAGCCCCTTGCGGGCGTCCTGGGCGCTGGCCACACTCTCGTCCAGGCACAGCGGCGTGACCAGCCGCCGCTGCAACTCCGCGTGGTCCACCAGATCGTCCCATGCAAGGGGCTGCTCGATGTACGTCAGGTCGAACGCGTCCAGCGCCCGCAGCCGCCCCGTATCCGCCAGGGTGTACGCGCTGTTGGCGTCCACCGTCAGGCGGATGTCCGGGAAGGCCTCGCGCACCGCCCGGACCGGCTGCACGTCCCAGCCGGTCCTGATCTTCAGCTTGATCCGCCGGTAGCCCTGCTCCACATGCCGCCGCACCACGTCCACCGTGGCCGCCTCGTCCGGCTGGATACCCAGGCTCACCCCGACCTCCACCTGCTCCTTGCGGCCGCCCAGCAGCGTTCCCAGCGGCACGCCCAGCTGCCGCGCCCACAGGTCCCACGCCGCCATCTCGACCATCGCCCGCGCCATGCGGTTGCCCCGGAACGACCCCAGCGCGTCGTTCAGCGCTTCCGGGTTCGCGAACGCCCGCCCCAGCACACGCGGCAGGAACACCTCACGCAGCAAGCCCAGCGCCCCGGCCACCGTCTCCTCCCGGTACATCGGCGCCGCCTCCATGGTCCCCTCCGAGACGCCCTGCATCCCGTCGCCATGCAAGACCAGCAGGGGCACGACCTTCTCGGTCTGCACCCCGAAACTCGTCTCGAACCGGAACTTCAGAGGCAGACGGGCGACGATCAGTTCGGCAGCTTCGATTCTGAACATGCCCCAGTGTAGGGAGTGGGGGACGGGAAGTCGGCAGTGGGCGAGATGGCGCGTCGCCGTAACGTGGGCGGGTGGGGCAGAGGGGAGGCGTCGAGGCGATGTTCCTGGCGTCCCAGAGGCACATTCCTGCTGGCAGGGCCACCCACTTCCCCTGCCTCGCTCCCCACGGCGTGGGGAGGATCAAGCGAGGCTCTGGATCGGGGTGTTGACAGATTCACCGGGGGCCTGTATCTTTTCTGAGCCTCAAGCGAGGCGGGAAGCATGACAGGCGAAGAGATGTGAGAACAGGCCAGCTCGACAGGGCTGGGCGAGCGGAACACCACCCCGGTGTTCTCCAGATTCGTG
>NZ_NHMK01000034.1 GCF_002198095.1 Deinococcus indicus
CGCGGCGGGGACGTTCGGGAAGTCGAAGGCGGCCGTGATCAGCGAGGGCCAGATCAAACTCAACTTCACTGACGTCGCCGGCTGCGACGAGGCCAAGCAGGACCTCCAGGAAGTCGTCGACTTCCTCCGCCACCCCGAGAAGTACCACCAGCTCGGCGCCCGCATCCCCCACGGCGTCTTACTGGTCGGCCCCCCGGGCAGCGGCAAGACCCTCCTGGCCAAGGCCGTCGCCGGTGAGGCCCGCGTTCCCTACTTCAGCATCTCCGGCAGCGACTTCGTGGAGATGTTCGTCGGTGTCGGCGCCGCGAGGGTCCGCGACCTGTTCGAACAGGCCCGCAAGGCCGCCCCCTGCATCGTCTTCATCGATGAGATCGACGCCGTCGGCCGCAAACGCGGCGTGAACATGCAGGGCGGCAACGACGAACGCGAACAGACCCTCAACCAGCTGCTCGTCGAGATGGACGGCTTCTCCAGCGGGCAGGAGGTCATCATCCTGGCCGCCACGAACCGCCCGGACGTGCTGGACGCCGCGCTGCTGCGCCCAGGGCGGTTTGACCGGCAGGTGGTGGTGGACGCGCCGGACGTGCGGGGCCGCGAGCAGATCCTGCGGATTCACGCGCGGAAGAAACCGCTGGACGCGTCGGTGGACCTGGGCGTGGTGGCGCGGCGGACGGCGGGGATGGTGGGAGCGGACCTGGAGAACCTGCTGAACGAGGCGGCGTTGCAGGCGGCGCGGTCGGGGCGGACGCGGATCGTGGGTCGGGACGTGGACGAGGCGCGGGACCGGGTGCTGATGGGACCGGAGCGGCGGTCGCTGGTGGTGCGAGAGGCGGACCGGAAGGTCACGGCGTACCACGAGGTCGGACACGCCCTCGCCGCCCAGCTCCTGCCCGGCGCGGACAAGGCGCACAAGCTGACCATCGTGCCGCGCGGCCGCAGCCTGGGCAGCGCGCTGTACACCCCGGAAGACCGCATGCACCACACCCGCGCGGCCCTGCTGGACCGCATCTGCGTGGCGCTGGCCGGGCACGCCGCCGAACAGGTCGCGACCGGGCAGGTCACGACCGGCGCCGCCAACGACTTCCAGCAGGCGACCGGCATCGCGCGGCGCATGGTGACCGAGTGGGGCATGAGCAGCGTCGGGCAGCTGGCCCTGGCGCAGGACAGCGGTTCGTACCTGGGGTACGGCCCGCAGCAGGGCGCGTACAGCGACCACACCGCGCAGGCCATCGACGCCGAGGTCAGCCGCATCCTGAACGGCGAATTCCGCCGGGCGCTGGACCTGCTGGGCGAACACGCGCACGTCCTGCACCGCCTGACCGACGAACTCGTCGCCCGCGAGAGCCTGAGCGGCGAGGACGTGCAGACCGTCCTGGCCGGCGGAACCCTCCCGCCCCTGAACCCGGACCTGCGGCCCACCGAATCGGCCGTCCCCACCGGGAAACTCACGCCGGGACCCGCGTAGGCCGCAGGCGGATGGCAGAAAGCAGATGGCAGATGGCGAATTCACGCCTCTGCCATCTGCCTTGAGCCATCTGCTATCTGCCCTGGGCCTGCCTGTCGTTCAGTTCTGTCCGGGGACGGCGCACTGGCCGTCCTCGCAACCGTCGGCGGGGGTGTCGGTGCCGATCATCTGGAGGGGGGCGGGGTGGGTTTCGTCCCAGACCTGCGTCAGGGCGCCCAGCAGCGTCTGCGGGTCCTGGGCGCCGTTCACGCCGTACTTGCCGCCCAGCACGAAGAACGGCACGCCGCTGATGCCCAGGGCCTGCGCCTGCGCCTCGTCCTGGCGGACGGCGTGCGCGTGGCGGCCGTCGAGCAGCGCGGCGCGGACCTCGGCGCCGTCCAGGCCGGTTTCCTTGGCCAGTCGGACCAGGGTGTCGAGGTCGCTGACGAGCGCGCCCTCGCTCATGTAGGCGCGCAGCAGGCGTTCCTTCATGGCGTCCTGGCGGCCGTGCGTGGCGGCGTGGTGGATCAGCTGGTGGGCCAGGAAGGTGTTGCCGATGCGGGTGCGTTCGAAGTGGTATTCCAGGCCCTCGTCGGCGGCGACGCGGGTCATGTGGTCCATCATGCCCTGGGCGTCCTGGGCGCTGCGGCCGTATTTGCGGGCCAGTCCGTCGCGCATGCTCAGGGGGTGTTCGGGGGGGGTGGTGGGGTCGAGTTCGAAGGAGTGCCAGACGACCTCGACCTGATCGCGGTGCTGGAACTGCGCCAGGGCGCTTTCCAGGCGGCGTTTGCCGACGTAGCACCAGGGGCAGGCGATGTCGGACCAGATGTCCACGCGGATCTTGTCGGGGCTGGAGGGCTGGAAGGAGGCGGTCATGCCCCCATTCTCCCATGCTTTACAAAACAAAGCGAGAGCTGGCGCACAATGGCCCAGGCCGCCGCCCACACCCCCCCGGACCATGAGACGCCGCGCCGCTCCGGGCATTCCAGACGGCAACCGACCGCCCGGAAAACGCCGTCCCAGACCGGCTGCGCTCCCCCTTTCCGGCGAATGAGGCCCTGACCTCAATTCTCACGCCCCGCAGGTAGAGTACGGGTCAACATGAAGCTGCCTGTCATCCTCCTTTCATCTGCTCTGCTGCTGGCAGGCGCGGGTTCAGGACTGGCCCAGACCGCAGCCCCCACCGACCCCTTCCAGCGGACCGCTCCGGCCGCCGGCCGGCCCAGCGTGACCGCCCAGGCGACCGCCGCCCCCACCGCGCCCATCACCCTGCCCGGCGTGCAGAACGCCACCTTCGGCTCGCCGCGCGCCAGCAGCCAGGGCAGCGCCACCCGCGTCGTGTTCGACCTGCCCGCCGGGGTCACGTACTCCCTGACCCCCACCTTCACGGGCCTGCGCGTGGACGTGCAGGGTGCCCGCGTGCAGCCCGCCGTGACCACGGCGCTGGGCAGCAGCGTCACCGAGTACCGCGCCGGCGGCGGACAGGCCACGCTGTTCACGCCCTTCCCGCTGTCCCTGAACGACGGCTGGAAGGCGCAGGAGGCCACCCTCGCCACCGGCAGCCGCGTCCTGATCATCGACATCGGCGCGGGCGTCACGGGCGGCGCGCCCGGCAGCCGCGTCCTGACCAGCGCGCCCGTCACGCCCGCCGCGCAGGCCGTCCTGAACGGCCCCGGCACGCCGCTGCCCGCCGCGTCGCTGCCGGCCGCGCTGCCACCGGGCGACACCGTCCAGTCCGGCGGGAAGGTCCTGCCGCCCGCCCCCGCCCTGCCCGGCGGCGATACCGCCCGCCCCAGCGCCCTGACCGGCCGCGTTCCCGGCACACCCAGGGGCGACCTGCTGGCCCCGCCCCGCCTGGGCAAGAGCCCCGGCCAGACCCGCGTGGTGCTGGACCTGCCGCCCGGCGCGACCTACCGCATCACGCCCGGCCCCAGCGGCCTGAGCATCGAACTGACCGGCCTGAACGTCACCGCGCAGGGCGAACGCAACGCCAGCCCGGAACTGCGCGAGTGGCGTTCCGAACCCCGCGCCGGGGGCGGCGTGGTCACCCTGCTGACCGCCGCGCCCACCACCGCCCGCAGCGGCTGGCGCGCCCAGCTGCTGCCGCCCGCCAGCGGCGACCTGCACCGCCTCGCCATCGACCTGTCGCCCGCCATGGCCGACCTGACCCCGCTGCTGCCCGCCGAGCGGGTCGTGACGGCCGTCCCGCCGGTCCTGGCGACGCGCGGCACCGCCCTGCTGGCCCTGAGCGCCAGTTTCGTGAAACCCCGCGTGGTCATCGACCCCGGACACGGGGGCCGCGACCCCGGCGCGGTCGGACGGATCACCGAGAAGGCCGTGAACCTCGACATCGCCCTGCGGGTCCGTGACCTGCTCACGGCCGCCGGGGTGGACGTCGTCCTGACCCGCGACAGCGACCGCGAACTGCACCCGGACAAGAACACCGACCTGAAACTGCGCGCCGCGCTCGGCACCCCCGGCACCGCCCTGTTCGTCAGCATCCACGTCAACGCTCTGGAGGCCGTCAGTGCCCTGCGCGGCTACGGCATCGAGACGTGGTGGAACCCCAACCACCCGCGCAGCAGCGCCCTGGCCTCCCTGCTTCAGAGCAACATGGTTGCCCAGACCGGCGCGTTCAACCGGGGCCTGAAGAACACCCAGTCCCTGAGCGTGCTGCGCAACAGCCGCGTGCCGGCCGCGCTCGTCGAGGTCGGGTACCTGAGCCACCCGGTCGACAGTCAGAACCTGACGGACAGCCACTACATCGACCGCGTGGCGCTGGGCATCGCGCAGGGCATCCGCGAGGCGCTCGTCAGCGGCGTGACCGCCGACGCCGACGCCAGCAGCGACCCGCTGGCCGGCACCTCCCGCTGACGGCCGGATTCAGGTCCACGCCGGGGCGCAGCCCGCGTCCTGCGGCGCGCGGCGGTGAGGGCCTTCCGGCTGCGGCACAATGGGGGGCATGACCGACCCCGCCCAGATCGCCCCGGCCTTCCGTGACCGCGTGCTGGCCCTGGTGGCCCGCATTCCCGAGGGCCACGTCATGACTTACGGGCAGCTGGCGCTGCTGGCCGGGCAGCCCGGCGCGGCGCGGCAGGCGGGTTTCGTGATGAACTCGCTGGTGGGCGGCGTCAGCGCGGACGGCACCGGGCTGCCCTGGCACCGCGTGATCAACGCGCAGGGCCGCGTCAGCACCCACAAGGTGGGGTTCGGAGACATGCAGGAGGCGCTGCTGCGAGCCGAGGGGGTGCCGCTGGACGCCACGGGCCGCTGCGACCTCGCCGCGCGGCAGTGGTGGCCGCCCGAGGACCGCGCCGCCCCGCCCGCACCGCTGCTGTAATACGGATTCCGTTTGTTTCGCCAACAATCCGGAACCGCACCGGATTGCCGGCTCCACGTCCGGAACCCGTTTCTCTCCTTCTCTGCGGGGCAGCTCTACGAGTCGCATCCGCTCGGATTGAACGGGCCTTGCAGCCCATTCAATCGGAATCCGTATAACCGTGTCGGGCCGGGCCGCCGCTCACGTCCGGGCATGAAGGAAACCACCGGCCTGCCCTCCCACATGTCCCGGCGGGCCGGTCGTATGCTCGGATCATGAACAGACGAACGCAACGCGAAGCGGGCGACGTGACCTCCTGGGCGCTGGGCGTCACGGCCGGACTGGTGCTGGGCGTGACCCTGCTGATCGCCACGCCCCGCCTGATGGCCCCGGCCACCACCGCCGAGGAGACCACCACCAGCGCGACCACCCGCGACGCGGCCGCGCAGGCCGAATCGGCCGGTGCGCAGGAGGCCGCCAGCCAGGGCACGGCCGGGCAGCCGGAGGGTGGGATGCAGCAGGAAGGCGCCGCCGCTGAGGCCAGCGCCGAGGGTGAGGGCGAGGCCGCTTCGGGCGAGGCGGCCACGGAGGAGGCCGCCGGGGATGCCGCGACGGAAGCCGCCGCCGGGAACGCCGAGGCCGGGCAGACCGTGTACGTGGGCAACTGCGCCGCCTGCCACGGCCCGAACGGTCAGGGACAGATCGGCCCCAGCCTGGTCGGCGAGGACGGCCCCAAGGGCTGGACGCTCGCTCAGTTCACCGCCACCCTGCGGGAAGGCAAGACGCCGGACCGTCAGCTGAGCGCCGCCATGCCCCGCTACGCCGAGACGCAGATCAGCGACGAGCAGATCGCGGACCTCCAGGCGTACATCAAGACCCTGAACTGACCCCCAGCGCCGCCGCCCGGTCCCGCAGCGCCCCGGTCAGGCCCTGCAGGTCCGGGCGGTCCGCATCCGCCGCGCGGGTCAGCAGGGCCCAGCGGGCGGAGGGCATCGCGCCGCCCAGGCCCGGCACCTCGGCCACCTGCCCGGACCTCAGGGCCTCCAGGGCGGCCCAGCGGGGCACCAGACTGGCCCCCACGCCCAGCCCGACCGCCTGCACGACCGCCGTCAGATCCGGCGCGGTCAGCGCGGCCTGCGCCGCGAAACGTGTGTCCAGCACGCTGACGAAGCAGCGGCGGGTGGTGGGGACCTCGACGCTGTAACTCACCCACGGGCGGGCGTTCAGCCACCCCCCCAGCGCCGCCCGGTCGGCGGGGGCCGCCTCCCAGTTCCCTGGCACGATCAACGTGAACGGCACGTCCGCGACCGGCGTTCCCAGCAGCGCGCGGTCCTCGGGCACGCGGTCCACGAGAACTGCGTCCAGGCTGCCCTCGCGCAGCCCGGCCAGCAGCGCCGCGTCCGCTGCGAACGTCAGGTGCAGCGGGCCAGTGTCTCCTTCCCGCAGCCTGCCGGTCAGGGCCGGGAGCAGCACCCGCAGCACGTCCGCCGGGCCGCCCACCCGCAGCGGCACCGTTCCGGGGACGCGCCCCCGCAGGGTCCGGTCGGCCGCGTGCAGCTGATCGACCCCCGCGGCCACCTGCGCGTACAGCAGTTTGCCCCGCTCGGTCGGCTGCATGCCGCGCGGCGTGCGCCGGAACAGCGGCTCGCCCACCCGCGCCTCCAGCGCCGCGATCTGCGCGCTCACGGCGGGCTGCGTCAGGTGCCGCTCACGGGCTGCGCCGCTCACGCTGCCCGCGCGGTACACCGCCACGAACACCCGGAACAGTTCCAGCGAGGCCATCAGCGTCCGTTATACCCCCACCTGCCCCGCGTGATTGGCGCGCCGGGCGGGTGGGGGCGCACCATGCGGGCATGACCGACCGCAGCGCCGCGCAGTTCAACGCCCACGCCGACCGCTACGCCACCAGCGAGGTCCACCGCGCCGGACCCAGCCTGCCCGTCCTGCTGCGCCTCGCCGCGCCCAGCCGCGAGGACCGCGCGCTGGACGTGGCGACCGGCACCGGCAACACCGCGCTGGCCCTGGCTCCGTCCGTGCAGGCCGTGACCGGGGTGGACGTGGCCGGGGCCATGCTGACCCACGCCCGCGACCGGGCCGCCCGCGAGGAACTGGGCAACGTCACCTTCAGGTCCGGGGACGCCGAGGCCCTGCCGTTCCCGGACGGAACCTTCACGCTGGTCACGTCCCGGCACGCCCCCCACCACTTCACGCACCTGGACCGCTTCCTAGCGGAGGCGTGGCGGGTCCTGCGGCCCGGCGGGCGGCTGGTGATCGCCGATCAGATCAGTCCCACGCCCGACCTGCAGGCCTGGACCGACACGTATCAGCGTCTGCGTGACCCCAGTCATCATGCGCAGCGGCCCATACAGGACTGGCAGGCTCTGAGCGCCGCCGCCGGATTCACCTGGACCACGCACGAGGTCGCGCCGTACAGGCTGCCCTTCGGGTGGTGGACCGCCCAGAGCGGCTGCACGCCCACCACGGTCGCGGCGCTGCGTGCCCACGCCGCAACCCTCGGCCGCGCGCAGGCGCAGGAGGCGGGACTGATCCTGGATGGGAACGGTCAGCTGACCGCGCACCACGAACCCATGCTGGTCGTGCGCCTGGACCGCCACGGTCGCTGACCGCCCCCGCGCCCGTCAAGCGCACCTGCGGCCCGCACTCCGGGTGCGTTGCCGTACGCTGCGTATCTCGTGACCCAGTCCTCGCTGCCTGCCCGTGACCTGTGGCGCACCCTGCGCCTGACCCTGCCGGACCTGTGGCGCGCCCAGCCGCTCGTCACGGCGGGCCTGTTCCTGAGCGGCGCGGCGCAGGGCGCGCTGCCCGCCGTGACCATCCTGATCGGCAAGTGGACCGTGGACGGCGTGAGCGGCCTGCTGGCCGGGCAGAGCGTGAACCTCCCGGCGCTGGCAGTCGCGTGGGTCGGCGCGGCGCTGCTGACGCAGGTGACCGTGACCCTCACGCAGGTCATGCAGGGCGTCGCCGCCGACCACTACACCCTGCACGTGAACCAGCGCCTGATGCGCCGCATGACCGAATTGCAGGGTCTGGACGTGCTGGAAGACCCGCAGTTCCACGATGACATCGAGGTGCTCCAGGGCGGCGCGAGTCACCGGCCGCTGAACCTGCTGTCCACGCTGGTGTACGCGCTGCGCGGGCTGGTGGCGGCCGTCAGCGTGGCGGCCACCCTCCTGCTGGTCGGGTGGTGGGTGCCGCTGGTGGTCGTGGCGGGGCTGCTGCCGCTGCTGTCCCGGCAGATGCAGTTCTACCGGCTGGGCTGGAGCCTGTTCATCCAGAACACCCCCGAGGCGCGCGAGGTGAACTACCTGTCCCGCGTGGCGCTGCGCCACGAGTACGCCAAGGAGGTCCGCCTGTACGGCCTCGCACCACACCTGCAACGCGAGGCGCTGACCCGGACCCGCGCGTACCAGGACACCCTGCGCGCCCAGCGCACCCGCGGCCTGCTGGCCCTGCTGCCCTTCGAGGCGCTGTCGCTGCTGGTCACCGGGGGTCTGTTCGCATTCGTGGTCGCGCAGGCACAGGCCGGGCGGGTCGGGGCCGGCAGCGTGGCACTGGTGATCACGGCGCTGGCCGCCCTGCGCCAGGAACTGAGCCGCCTGACCGAACTGAGCAGCAACGGCACGCAGCACCTGAACTGGTTCGCCAAACTGCACGCCTTCCTGAACGCGCCCGGCGGCGTGCAGAGCCCCGCGCAGCCGCGCCCGCTGCCCGCAGACGGCGCCATCACCCTGGAAAACGTGAGCTTCGCGTACCGCGACCAGCCGCCCGCGCTGCGGGACGTGACCCTGACCATCCCCGCCGGGCAGACCGTCGCCATCGTCGGCGAAAACGGCGCGGGCAAGAGCACCCTGATCAAACTGCTCCTGCGCTACTACGACCCCACCGCCGGCCGCATCCTGATCGGCACGGGCGCCACACAGACCGACCTGCGCGACCTCGACCTGAACGACTGGCGCGCGGGTGTCGCCGCCGTGTTCCAGGACTTCGCCCGCTTCGAATGGACGCTGCGCGAGAACGTCCTCCTGGGGCAGCCGCAGGACGACGCCCGCCTGAACGCCGCCGTGCAGGGCAGCGGCCTGAACACCGTCCTGACGGACACCCGCACGCTCGACACCCGCCTCGGGCAGGCGTTCGGCGGCGCGGACCTCTCCGGCGGCCAGTGGCAGAAACTCGCCACCGCCCGCGCCCTGTACAGAGACGCCCGCATCCTGATCCTCGACGAACCCACCGCCGCCCTCGACCCCCGCAGCGAGGCCGAAGTGTTCGACACCTTCGCCGCCCTGGCACGCGGCCGCACCACCCTGCTCGTCACGCACCGCCTCGGCAGCGTCCTGATGGCCGACCGGATCCTCGTCATGAAAGCCGGACAGATCATCGAGGACGGCACCCACACCGCCCTCCTCGCGCGCGGCGGCGAATACGCCGACCTGTGGGACCTCCAGGCCCGCCAGTACGAGGACCAGGCGGAACCCGCGCTGGCCTGAAGGTCAGGGCGGCCAATACACCCATTAGGGGTAATGCACATGAGGCAAGCTCACAAATCGCAACCCTCTCGCCTGAACTCATGACCACAGAACAGACGGCCGTCGCACAACAAATGTTCATGTCCCAGAAGAAGGACAAGACCACGTACCTTATCCTTGCGCTTCTTCTGGGCGGCTTGGGTGTCCATCAATTCTACGTCGGCAATACGACTGCAGGAGTTCTGTACCTACTCTTCTGCTGGACGTTCATTCCCGCGATTCTTGCACTTATTGACGCAATCGCCCACCAGAAGAAAGTCGAGAGCGCCAACATGGAAATTGCACAGCGCCTGTCAGTGACCATGGGTGTTCCGGCTCACGAGATGATGAAACTGGCTATGGTCAGCAGCTGACTCCAACCTGACTTCATCAGTGGCGCGGCGCAGAACAGGCCGCGCCACTGAACTATTTGAGCCTGTCCCCCACATGAATGGCGGCGATGCCGAAGGTCAGCAGGCGGTAGCGGGTGCGGAAGCCCGTGGCGCGCATCAGGCCCGCCAGTCGCTCGGGTTCCGGGAAGGCCAGGACGCTCTCGGGCAGGTACGTGTACGCGCCCGCGTTCCCGCTGATCAGTCCGCCGATGCGCGGCAGCACATGCTGGAAGTACACCCGGAACAGGCTGCCCAGCAGGCCCGGACGGGGTGGCGGGAACTCCAGAATCACCGCCCGCCCGCCTGGCGCGAGCACACGGTGAAATTCCGCGAGGCCCCGCGCGTAATCCGCGAAGTTCCGGAACCCGAACGCGCAGGTCACCGTGTCGAAACTCCCGTCCGGGTACGGCAGGTTCAGCGCGTCCCCTTCCTCCAAGCGGATGTCGAGGTGCCGCGCGGCGGCCTTCTCCCGGCCGATGGCGAGCATCTGCGGCACGAAGTCACTGCCGATCACCTCGGCCTGCGGGGCGCGGGTCTTGAGTTCCAGCGCGAAATCCGCCGTGCCGGTCGCCACGTCCAGCACCCGCGCCGGATTCAGGGCCAGGGCCTCCTGCGCCGCCGCCCGGCGCCAGCCCCGGTCCACGCCGAGGCTCAGCACGCGGTTCAGAAGGTCGTAACGGGGCGCGATGCTGGCGAACATGGCCTGCACGTCCTTGCCCTTGTCCTGCTTGTCGCCCACCGGCGGCCGGTTCGTCATACCCGCGATCATAGCGGCGCGCGGGCGGGACAGACGGGAAGCCTTGCGCCAGTCCCGCCCGCCGTGCGGATCAGGAGATGATGCCCAGCGTGCGGCCCACCTCGGCGTACGCCTGGAGGGCGTGGTCGAGGTCGTCACGGGTGTGCTCGGCGGTCACGATGTTGCGGATGCGGGCCAGTCCGCGCGGCACGGTCGGGAAGCCCAGACCGACGGCGAAGACGCCCCGGTCGAACAGCAGGCGGCTCGCCTCGAACGCGGCCGTCGCCTCGCCGAAGATGACGGGCGTGATGGGCGTGGTGCTGCCGAAAATGTCGAAGCCCAGGCCCTGCAACTCCGCCTTGAAGTAGCGGGTGTTCTCCCACAGGCGTTCCATCAGGGTGGGGTCGCGCTGCACCTCGTCGAGCGCGGCGGCCAGCGCGCCCACCGTGGCGGGCGCCTGCGCGGTCGAGAACAGGTACGGGCGGGCGCGGTTGATCAGCAACTCGCGCAGGTCCCCGTGTCCGGCCGCGTAGCCGCCCACGCCGCCCCAGGCCTTGCTGAGCGTCCCGACCTGAATCACGTCGTCGGCGTACTCGAAGCCGAAGTGATGCACGGTGCCTCGCCCCGCCTCGCCCATCACGCCGCTGCCGTGCGCGTCGTCCACGTACGTGACCGCGCCGTACCGGCGGGCGACGGCCACCAGTCGGTCCAGGGGGGCCACGTCGCCGTCCATGGAGAACACGCCGTCCGTCACGACCAGTTTCAGGCCGTCCGTGTCGTGCTCTTTCAGCAGGCGTTCCAGGTCGTCCGGGTCGGCGTGCTTGTACACCTTCTTGGTGGCCTTGGTCAGGCGCAGCCCGTCGATGATGCTGGCGTGGTTCAGTTCGTCGCTGACGACCAGATCACCCTCGCGCAGCAGCGCGCCCAGCACGCCCTGGTTGGTCGTGAAGCCGCTGTGCAGCACCAGCGCGCTGCCCGTGTGCTTGAACGCCGCCAGCTGCGACTCGAAGTCCTCGTGAATGCGCAGCGTCCCGGCGATCGTGCGCACCGCGCCCGCGCCCGCCCCCCAGCGTTCCAGGTACTCGGCGGCCCGCGCCTTCAGGGCCGGGTGGTCCGCGAAGCCCAGGTAGTTGTTGCTGGCGAGGTTCACGACCTCGCGCCCGTCCACGCGGGTGCGGGCGCGGCTGGCGCTGTCCAGCACGCGCGGGTGGATCAGCAGCCCGCTCTCGCGCAGGCCGGACAGTTCGGCGGTCAGACGGTCGGACAGGGAAGTGGCCATACCCCCGAGTCTAGGCGCGGCGCCCCCCCGCCGTCCGTGAGCCGGGGACGCCCCCCGCTCGCTACAGCTCCGCGACCTGCGGGGCGACCTCCCGGCCCAGCAGTTCGACCGAGCGCAGCATCCGCGCGTGCGGCATCAGCACGTTCGTCATCTGGAAACTCAGGCGGTCCACGCCGCCCAGCGCCGCGTGCACGAACCGCAGTTTGGCGGCCACGGTGTCCGGCGTGCCGATCAGGTACGGGCCGGTCGGCCCACACGCCGCGTCGAACTGCGCCCGGTTCGGCGGCGCCCAGCCCCGCTCGCGGCCCAGCGTGTCCAGCATCCGCGCGTACCCCGGCCAGAAGTCGTCCCGCGCGCCCGCGTCACTGTCGCCCACGAAGCCGAAGGCGTGCACGCCCACCCGCAGGGTGTCCGGGGCGTGCCCGGCCTGCGCGCCCGCCGCGCGGTACAGGTCCATCAGCGGCCGGAACGCCCGGAAGTCCCCGCCGATGATCGCCACCATCAGCGGCAGCCCCAGCCGCCCGGCCCGCACGAACGACTCCGGCGTGCCGCCCACCCCCACCCACACCGGCAGCTGCGCCTGCTGCGGGCGCGGGTACACGCCCTGACCCCGCAGCGGCGCGCGGTGCCGGCCCGACCAGTGGACGTGCGTGTCCCCGCGCAGGCGCAGCAGCAGTTCCAGTTTCTCGCTGAACAGCGAGTCGTAGTCCTGCGTGTTCAGGCCGAACAGCGGGTACGCCTCGATGAACGACCCGCGCCCTACGACCAGTTCCGCCCGGCCGCGCGACAGCAGGTCCAGCGTGGCGTACTGCTGAAACACCCGCACAGGATCGTCGGCACTCAGGACCGTCACGGCGCTGTTCAGGCGGATGCGGCTGGTTCGCGCGGCAGCGGCCGCCAGGATCAGGGACGGCGCGGAATCCAGGTACTCGGGCCGGTGGTGCTCGCCCACCCCGAAGGAATGCACGCCGCTGCGATCGGCGACCTCGATCTCCTCCAGCAGATTGGCGAGGCGGTCGGCCGGTGAGAGGGTCACGCCTGTGACCGGGTCGGACACCACCGCCGCGAAACTGTCGATTCCGAGTTCCATGCTTCACATTATAAATCGATTTGGAAAGAGAGGTACGGAGACACCTGAGAGCGGGAGGCAAAGAGCACAGAAAAGACCCCCGGCAGGTCCGGGGGCCACTGGGCAGAAGGCGTGCTACTGGCTGGTCACGGGCGTCGGCTCGTGCAGCGTGTAGCGTTGCAGGCCCGCCGTCCCCAGGCTGCGCTGGTACGTGCGGCTCCCGTCCGGCAGGTACACGTAGTGCTCGGCGCGCGTCCAGCCCTGCGCCAGATTCCAGCGTTGACGCATGTCCGGCACGAGCGTCCTGAAGTCCGCCGTCACGGCCGCACTGGCGTACGCCACGCGGTCATGCGTCATCAGCGGCAGCGTCTCGCCCACGTCCAGCGTGCCGTTCGCGTTGCGGTCCTGCCACATCGTCCATTCCAGCAGCAGCACCTTCGCGGCCGGGGCGACCGTCACCGACGCGCCCGCCGGGATCAGCGTGGCGGCGTCCACGGCGCGGTCCGTCTGGTTCATCCATTTCAGCGGGTCCACGTCCACGGCCGTCTTCCCGCTGGGCACGGCCAGCTGGTACACGCTCTCGCCGCCGTCCGTCACCAGGGACAGGTAGGCGCCGGCTGGCGCAGCCGGGAAGCGCACCTCCACGCCACTGGGCAGGGGAGGCCGGCCGCCCGTCGGGGCCGACGAACTGCCGCACGCGGTCAGGGCTGCGCCCAGCAGGGCCGCTGCCGGAATCCACATGGCGCGTTTCATTTCGCACCGCCCGGGGTGCCACCCAGCGGGGCGCGCTGACTGATCAGGCGGTTCGTCGGCTCGTGCAGGCGAACCGCCAGCCCCTCGTCGGCCTCGGGCACGCTGTTCATGGTCACCACGTACCGGCCGGGCGTGGCCGACGGGTGCCGGACCTCGTGCGCCACCAGCGACCAGCCCTTGCGGCGCGCGCCGCTCTCGGTCGTGCGCCCGTCCGCACTGGTGAACGAGTACGTGAACGCCTCGCTGGCGTAACTGTAGATTGAGTGCGTCTGGTACAGCTCCTCGGTGCTTTCCGGCCGCCCGTTGCGGTTCAGGTCGTTGTAGATCACGAAGTACACGTTGCAGGTCTGCACGTTCTCCGGCGATACCACTACGTCCCGCATCCCGTCGGTCTCGCCACCCTTGAACGGGGACAGGCAGGCAGTCTTCTGAAGGTTCTGAAGCGAGTAACCGTCCAGGTAGACGTTCGCGCGGTTCGCCACGTTGCCGGGAGGGCTTCCCAGATACCCGCCGTACCCGATGGTCTGCAGGTATTGCCCGTTCGCGCCGAAGGCCACTCCACTCAGCCGCAGCGTGTCCACGGCCGGGGTGTCCGGGAAGGTGAAGGTCAGACTCATAGGGGCGGGTGGCGGGGGACTGGGGCAGGCAGTCAGGAGCGCACACAGCGCCCCGACCCCACCCAGCCGGATGACATTCATGTTCTTCATACGATGTTCACAGTAGCGGGCGCCCCCGGACCCTGCACGCAGATCTGACGCACGGAGCGGGCACGCAGATAACAGCCGCCGGTCACAGAAGGCAGGTGGCCCCCGGTCCGTCCGGAAGCCACCTGCCCTGTCGTCCCCTGGGCCTTCGCTACAGGCCCTGCGCCGCTGTCCTCATACGGACTGCCGTTTGTTTCGCCAACAATCCGGAACGTCACCGCCCCTGCCGGCTCCACGTCCGGAACCCGTGCTGCTCCTTCTCTGCGGGGCAGCTCTACGAGTCGCGTCCGAGGCCGTATCAGCGGTTCATGATGTGGATTGCCTGCTTGTGCACGGCTTCGGCGGCCTCCAGCACGCTCTCGCCCAGGGTGGGGTGCGCGTGGATGGTCAGGGCGATGTCGCTGGCGGTCGCGGCCATCTCGAGGGCCAGTCCGGCCTCGCCGAGCAGGTCGCTGGCGTGCGGCCCGACGATGTGCACGCCCAGCAGCAGGTCCGTGTCCTTCTCCACGACCATCTTCACGAAGCCGTCCGTCTGCTGCAGGGTCATGGCGCGGCCCGAGGCGCTCAGGGGGAACACGCCGGTCTTCACGTCGTAGCCCTTCTCCTTCGCCTCGGCCTCGGTCAGGCCCACCCAGGCGAGTTCCGGGCTGGTGTACACCACGCCGGGAATGGCGACGGCGTCCTGCTCGGCGGGCTTGCCGGCGATGACCTCGGCGGCCACCAGTCCTTCCTTCATGGCCTTGTGCGCCAGCATGGGGTTGCTGGCCACGTCGCCCACCACGTAGATGTGCGGCACGTTGCTGCGCTGGCGGGTGTCGGCGGGAATGAAGCCGCGTTCCGTGACGTGCACGCCGGCCTTCTCGGCGTTCAGGCCGTCCGTGCGGGGGCGGCGGCCCACGGCGACCAGCACCCGGTCGAAGACTTCCACGGTTTTCGCGCCGGTCTTCACGTCCTCCAGTTCCACGTGAACGCCGTCGGCCTTCTTCTCGGCGCGGTTGGCCTTGGTCTGCACGGCGATCTCGATGCCCTGCTTCTTCATGGCCTTCGTGAATTCCTTGACGGCGTCGGCGTCCGCGCCCGGCACGACGTTCGGCATGAACTCGATGACCTTCACCTTGCTGCCCATGTTGTTGTACACGTGCGCGAACTCGAAGCCGATCACGCCGCCGCCGATGCACAGCATCCGCGCGGGCACCGGGTCCGGCATGACCAGCGCGCCCGTGGAGTCCACGATTCTCTCCTGATCCACGTCCAGGCCCGGCAGCCTGGCGGGCTCGCTGCCGGTCGCGATGATGAAGTTCGCGGCCGTGTACGTCTTATCCCCGACCTGCACGGTGTGCTCGTCGATGAAGCTGGCCTGCCCGGTCAGGTGCGTGACCTTGTTCGCCTTGAACAGGCTGCCCACGCCGCCCGTGAGTTTCTTGACGATGCCGTCCTTCCAGCCGTTGAGTTTGGCGATGTCCAGCTTCTGCTCCCCGAAGGTCAGGCCGAAATCGGCGGCGTGGCGGGCGGCGGCGATCTGCTCGCCGGCGTGCAGCAGCGCCTTGGTGGGAATGCAGCCCACGTTCAGGCACACGCCGCCCACCGAGTCGCGTTCGGCGCAGGCGACCTTCAGGCCCAGCTGCGCGGCGCGGATGGCGGCGTGGTACCCGCCGGGACCCGCACCGATCACGAGCACGTCGTAGTCATAGGATTTCGTCATACGGTCAGTCTAACGCGGCCCCCGTGAGCCGTCACTGACCTGCCCGCATAGCTGGACAGGCGCGATTCACAACTCCCACTGGTCAAACAGAGGGGGGCGGGGGATGGTCGACAGAGGATGGGTTCAGACTTCCAGAAAGTCCGTGATCACGCGGTTCAGGACCCACCAGCCCTCGGGCGTGGCGCGCAGCTGGTCGCCGTCCAGGGTCAGCAGGCCGCGCGCCACGTTCGCCGCGATGGGCGCCGCGTACACCTGCGGCACGTCCAGCCCGCTGCGGCGCGACAGGTCCCCCAGGTTCACGCCCGCGCGCAGGCGCAGGCCCATGAACAGCGCGTCCGTCACGAACTCGGTCGCGTCGATGGCCTCCGGCTCGCCCGCCTCGCCGGTCAGCCACTCGTGCAGGTGCGGGTTCGTGCGCCGCACCGTCAGGACGTCCGCCGCGCGCGGCCCGCCCCCATCCGCCACCTGCCATCCGCCATCCGCCGGGTAGTGCCCCGCTGCCCCTGGCCCCAGGCCCAGGTACGTGCGCCCCTGCCAGTACGCGAGGTTATGCCGGGATTCCTGACCGGGCCGGGCGTAGTTGCTGATCTCGTAGCGGGTCAGGCCGCGCGCGGTCAGCAGCGCCTCGGTCTGCTCGAAGCCGCGCCGCTCGTCGTCCTCCTGCACCGTCACGCCCCGGCGCGCGAATTCCGTGCCGGGCTCGATGGTCAGCGTGTACGCACTCACGTGCCCCACGCCCAGGTCCAGCAGACCCTGAATGTCTGCCTCCAGCGGCTGCCCCGGCACGGCCGTGATCAGGTCCCCGCTTACCCGGAAGCCCGTCCCGATCAGGGTCGTGACCGCCTCGCGCGCCTGCTGCGCGTCGTGCTGGCGGCCCAGGAACTTAAGGGTCGCGTCGTCCAGGCTCTGCACGCCCACGCTGGCCCGGTCGAAGCCCAGCGCCCGCCAGTGCGCCGAGCGCTCCGGCGTGACCGTACCGGGATTCACCTCCAGGGTGTTCTCCAGCCGCCCCCAGCCCAGGTGCCGGCGCACGCTGCCCACCAGCGCCTCTATCTCCGCGTCCCGCAGGAAACTGGGCGTCCCGCCCCCCAGGTACACCGTATCCAGCTCGACGCGGTACGTGGCGGCCAGCGCCGCTGCCTCGACCTCCAGCCGCTCCAGGTAGCGTTCCACCAGTCCGGCGCGGCGCGTCAGGACATGAAAATCGCAGTACGGGCAGATGGTCGGGCAGAACGGCACGTGCACGTACAGGTGCCGCACCACGTCCGGGGCAGGGCTGGGCTGGGCGGCAGGGTCGGCACTCACGCGCGGCAGTCTACGCGTATCCTCGCCGGATGACCGACGCGCCCCTCACGAACGACCGCCAGCGCACCTACACCTGGGCCGACACCGCCCCCGCCCTGGCCGCCATACGCACCCTCAGCGGCCTGGAATTCCTGCGCGCCATCGCCCGCGGCGACCTGCCTGCCTCACCCATCGGCCTGACCCTGGGCATGGAACCCCTGCGCGAGGAGGACTTCACCGAAGGGCGCGCCGTGTTCCGCCTGAAACCACAGGAATTCCACTACAACCCCATCGGCAGCGTGCACGGCGGCGTGTTCGCCACCCTGCTCGACTCTGCGCTGGCCTGCGCCATCCACACCACGCTGCCCGCCGGGGTCGGGTACACCACCCTGGAACTGAAATTCAACTGCGTCCGCCCCCTGATCGCCGGTGGCCCCGAAGTGCAGGCCGTCGGGCAGGTCGTCGCTGCCACCCGCCAGACCGCCATCGCCGAGGGCCGCATCGTGGACGACACCGGCAAACTGTACGCGCACGCCACGACCACCTGCCTGCTCCTGCGGTAAAGCCCCGCCAGTGAACGTCAGCGGCCGTGCGGCGTGCGGTCCATCCAGGCGCTCAGGGCTTCCGCCACGTTCTCCGGGCCGACCACGACCACCGCCGCGCCCGCCTGCGCGACGGCCGACGCGGCCGCGGATTCGCCTGCCGGGCCGCCCGCGCCGTCCGCGCCCGTCCAGGCGGGGAACTCGCCGCCCTCGCGGTACTCCACGCCGCCCGCATCCGCCACCACGCGTTCCGGCACGCTGAGCGCCGGGCCGCCCGACAGGGCCGACGGGGCCACCACGATCACGCCGCGCGGGTCCGCCTCGCGCAGCGCCGCCAGCAGCGGCGTCAGGCCGTCATGCACGACCAGTGTCACGCGGCCCTTGCCGTCCACGCCCGCCAGTTCCCCGGCCAGTCCACCCGCCAGGGACGGGGGAGCCGCGACCAGCCACGCGTGCCCTCCCGCGCGACCCTCGAACAGGGCGAGGGCACTGCCGTACACGTCAGACCAGGTGCGGGTGTGTTGCATGACGCCCAGCATAGGCGAGCCCGGCCCCCTCCCGCCCCGCCCGTCCGGCAGACTGTCCGGCATGACCGCCCCCGACGCCCATCCGCTCGATCTCCTGCGGCAGCAGGCTAGCCACACCGACCCGCGCGACGTGCAACGCGACCTGAACGCCCGCCCCCTCCCCACCCTGGCGCCCGGAACCTGGGGCGCGGGCGCCGAGGACACCCTGCGCGGCGCGACCGGCATGGAACGCAAGATGCAGATGGAAATGCGCATCGGCCTGGAAGGCCACCTGCACGACCTGCCGCTGCGCCGCACCGCGCCCCTGGCCGACATGACCCTCCCGGAGCTGCTGACCGAGCACGCCGAGGGCCGCCGCACCCTCCTGCGCGTCCTCGACCGGCTGCTGACCGTCGGCGAGACGCACGACCTGCGCGCCTGGACCCTGGGAGAGGAGGTCCCGCCGGCCGTGTACGTCCTCGCGTTGCGCGGGCGCCTGGCCCGGCTGGACGACCTGATCGCCGCGCAGCGCGTGACGATCAGTCCGTGAAGCGCAGGAGGTACCCGTCGGGGTCCTGTACGAGCAGTTGCCGCTGCGTGTGCGGTGTGTCGCCCTCCATGTACGTCTCTGTGTTCAGTGGCGCGAACAGCGGGTAGTCCTGCGCCCGCAGCCGCGCGTGCAGGGCATCCAGGTCCGGGTGCACGATCTGGAAGTTGATCCCGCGCCCGAACGGCACCTCCAGCGGCCCGGTCAGCCACGCCTTCCCCGGCTGCGCCTGCTCCAGCATCCACTGCGCCCGGCCCAGGCTCAGGGAGGCAAACCCAGGTCGCGTGTAGTGCAGCGTGAAGCCGAACAAGCGGGTGTACACGTCCAGGCTGTGCGGCAGGTCGCCCACCATCAGCTCGGGCACCAGCGCGGCCCACTCCGTTACGGGCACCAGGGATCGGTTGTCGGTCATGCTACCCACGGTAGCGGCCCGGCGGGGCTGCGGGAGGCGTGTGCTGGCCTACCTGCCGCGCCGTCCCGACCCTGACCGGACCCTGAAAACAAAAAATCCGCCCTTCTCGGACGGTGATAAAGAAAGAATAGCGCGGTATGCAGGGCGTGTCAACCTCCGGGGTCGGTTTCCGAAAAGCGCGTGCCTGTCGGGGTTTTCCGCGAGCGCGTATGCGGCGGCTGCATGGGCTGTCCCCACGCCGGGGGGGCTGGTGCGGACTGGCGGGCCGGGTGTTTATGCTGGGTTCATCACACAGCTGGGCCGGAGGTCAGATGCAGGATTACGAGAAGCTGGGCGCGTTCTACCTGGGCAGGGCGGTCGACCCGAACACGAAGCAACCGACGGATGAACTGCTGCTGTACGACAGCGCGGACCTGACCACGCACGCCGTGATCATCGGCATGACCGGCAGCGGCAAGACGGGCCTGGGCCTGAGCCTGATCGAGGAGGCCCTGATGGACGGCGTGCCGGTCCTGGCCGTCGATCCGAAAGGGGATCTGGGGAACCTGCTGCTGACCTTCCCGGACCTCGCGCCGGGCGATTTCCGCCCGTGGGTGGACGAGGCGGAGGCCGCGCGGACAGGCGTGTCCGCCGACGAACTGGCGGCGCAGAAGTCGGCGCTGTGGCGCAAGGGGCTGGGCGAGTGGGGCCAGAGCGGCGAGCGCATCCGGACGCTGCGGGAGAAGGCGGACTTCGCGGTGTACACGCCGGGCGGCAGCGCGGGCCTGCCGGTCAGCGTCCTGAAGGGCTTCGACGTGCCGCCCCCCGAGATCATGGACGACGCGGACGCCCTGCGTGAGCGCATTCAGGGCACCGTGACGGGCCTGCTTGGATTGCTGGGCCTGGACGCCGATCCCCTGCGGTCGCGCGAACACGTCCTTCTGTCGAACCTGCTGGGGCAGGCGTGGGGCGAGGGGCGGTCGCTGGACATGGGCGGCCTGATCGCCGGGATTCAGGCGCCGCCGTTCGCGCAGATCGGCGTGATGCCCGTGGACGCCTTCTACCCCCCGAAGGAACGCTTCGAGCTGGCCATGAGCCTGAACAACCTGCTGGCCTCGCCGGGCTTCGCCGCGTGGACGCAGGGCGAACCGCTGGACGTGGGCCGCTTCCTGTTCACGCCGGAAGGCAGGCCGCGCGTGTCGGTCATGAGCGTCGCGCACCTGGGGGACGCCGAACGCATGTTCTTCGTGTCGATGCTCCTGAACGCCACCCTCGCGTGGATGCGTACGCAGTCCGGCACGAGCAGCCTGCGGGCCGTGCTGTACATGGACGAGGTCGCCGGGTACTTCCCGCCCAGCGGGAACCCGCCCAGCAAGCCGCCCATGCTGACCCTGCTGAAACAGGCGCGGGCGTTCGGACTGGGTGTCGTGCTGTCCACGCAGAACCCCGTGGACCTCGATTACAAGGGCCTGAGCAACGCCGGCACCTGGATGATCGGCCGCCTCCAGACCGACAACGACAAGGCCCGCGTGCTGGAGGCATTGCAGGGCGCGACCGCCGGCCCGAACGCCCTGACCCGCGATCAGCTCGACGCCCTGCTGTCCGGCCTGGGCAAACGCGTGTTCCTGATGCACAACGTCCACGAGGCCCGCCCCACACTGTTCACGACCCGCTGGACCATGAGTTACCTCGCCGGGCCGATCACCGGCACGCAGATCCGGCGCCTGATGGGGGAGAGGAAGGCGGATGGCAGAGGGCAGAGGGCAGATGGTGGAAGGCCGATGGCAGATGGTCCGGCTGGGGTTTTGCCTTCGGCCATCACCCATCAACCATCCGCGCCGGCGAAGCCCGTGGTTCCGCCCGGCATCACCGAGGTCTTCGTCCCCACCAGCGCGCCGGACGTGCAGTACCACGCGCGGTTGCTGGCGGTCGCGCAGGTGCGGTACGCCTCGGTGAAGTACCGCGTGGACGTGGCGGGCGTGCTGCCGCTGGTGGTGGACGTGACGGACGGTCCCATTCCCGTGAGCTGGGACGGGGCGACCGACCTGCCCATCGACCCGAACACGCTGGAGCAGTCGGGCATGGACGGCGCGACCTTCTCGGACGTGCCGGCGGCGCTGCTGAACGCGAAGAACCACGCCCGCTGGGCGAAGGAGGCGGCGAAGTTCGTGGCGGGCAGCCGCCCCCTGACGCTGTGGCAGGAGCCGGGCAGCGGCCTGATCAGCGCGCCGGGCGAGGCCGAGGGGGACTTCCGGGCGCGGGCCAGTCTGGCCGGGCGGGAGGCACGGGACGCCGCCGTGCAGAAACTCCGCGCGAAGTACGCCCCGAAAGTCGCGGCCCTGCAGGACCGACTGGTGCGCGCGCAGGGGAAGGTGCAGCAGCAGCAGGCGCAGGCGCAGCAGGCCGGGTTGCAGGCCGCCATGAGCGTCGGCGTGGGCGTGCTGGGCGCGCTGTTCGGTGGGGGGCGTAAGACGACCGCGCTGCGCAGCGGCGTGTCCGGCGTGGGCCGCTCCATGCGCGAGGGGCAGGACGTGCAGGCCGCGCAGACCGAACTGGCGCAGGTCGCGGCGCAACTGCAGGAGTTGCAGGCGCAGGTGCAGGCCGAGGTGGACGCCCTGACCCTGACCGCCAGCAGCGACCTCGTGCAGCTGGACGTGAAAGCGAAGAGTACCGACGTGACCGTGCCCCTGGTGGCCCTGGCGTGGCTGCCGTACACCCGCGCGGCCAGCGGCCTGCTGACCCCCGCGTGGGACGCGTCCACCTGAACCTCACCCGAACCACAGGGTCGCGGCCTCCCGGCAGGTGGGGAGGCCGCGACCGCGCTGCCGGACCAGACACAAAAAATCCGCCTTCCCAGGCGGCTGTTTCGGCATTCTTGCTTGACTGCGAGGTATTTCCTCGACTGATAGGTTCAATATAGCCCGGTATGCATCCTGGGTCAAGTTCAACCGTCGGCCCGGAAAAATCCGCTGCTGGATGGCATTCCTGGCGCGGGAGCGCGGCGGCGTATGCATCAGCCCAGGCGGGGCAGCAGGGCCACCACGCCCGCGATGGTCACGACGCTGCCCAGCGTGCTGAGCAGCACCACGCCCGCCACCGTGTCCGTGTCCCCGTCGTACTCGCGGGCGATCAGCAGGGCGTTCACGGCGGTCGGCATGCTGGCCGACAGGATCAGCACCGCCAGCGACTCGCCCCGCAGGCCGCACAGCGCACCCACACCCAGCCCCAGCAGCGGCCCGCCGATCAGCCGCGCCGCCGCCGCCAGCCACAGCCGCCCATGCAGGCGCGGCCAGCCTCCCGCCCCGAGTTGCAGGCCCAGTGACAGCAACACCAGCGGCAGCGTCGCCTGGGCCAGCAGCGACACGCCGCGCGACAGGCCCTGCGGGAGCGTCACGTCCAGCGCCCGCAGCAGCAGCGCCGCCGCCGCCACCCACACGGTCGGCAGGCGCAGCACCGCGCCCAGCGCGCCCCGCCAGCCGCCGCCCCCGGCGTCGCCCCGCGCGCCGCTGCCGAACAGGGCCGGGCCGACCACGTACATGGCCACGATGGACACCAGGAACACCACGGTCGCCCGTTCGAAGCCCGCCTGCCCGAACGCGAACAGCGCCATTGGCAGCCCCATGTTCCCGCTGTTCCAGATGCCCACGCTGGCGCTCAGGGCGCGCCGCTCGCTCCCTGGGCGGCCCAGTCCGCACAGCCAGCCCAGCAGCAGCGACGCCGCCATGACCAGCAGGTACGCCGCGCCCAGCTGCGCGGCCTCGGCGGCGCGGACCGGGGTGCGCAGGATCACGTCCAGCACCAGCGCCGGAATCAGCAGGTACATGGTCAGCCGCGCCACCGTGCCCTGATCGACCGGCATCCGCCACGACAGCAGCGCGCCCAGGCCCGCCACCAGCATGACCGGCAGCAGCACGTCCCCCAGCGCCTGAAGCATGCCTGACATCCTCGCACGGCCCGCCCCGCCCGCGCCGCGCATGTGCGTGGGCCCTCAGGGCAGGGTCAGGCAGGGTGGGGGTAAAACAGAAAAGCCGCCCTTCTCGGACGGTGATAGAAACAGTCTAACCCGGTATGCAGGCCCGGTCAAGCCCCCGCAGGCGGGCCGTACGCGGACCCGAGAAAGTGCGAGTGGCAGGGCATTTTTCGGATTGCTGCCGGGCGGAGGGCTGACCTGGAGTGCATACCGGGCGCCGAGCAGAAAAGAACAGCGCCCTCCGCAGTGGGAGGGCGCGTGTCCGGTGTGGCGCGTCTCAGACGGCCAGCACCTGGCGGCCGTCGTAGTAACCGCAGCTGGGGCAGATGTGGTGGCTGAGCTTCTTCGCGTGGCACTGGGGGCACTCGGTCAGGTTGGGCGCGACGAGGGCATGGTGGCTGCGGCGCATGTCGCGCTTGCTCTTGCTGGTCTTCTTCTTGGGAACGGGGTGCTTGGCCATGATTTTTCTCCTGGGCCGCACGGCGTTTCTCGCCGGGGCGCGATTCTCTGCCCAAAGCGCACGGGCGAGACAACAGCGGGGAGTATAGCACAGACGCCCCGCACGCTGCCAATGCACCCGCGCCGCCGCCCGCCCACTCCGGTACAGTTGACGGGTGCATGAACTGCAGTGGACTCCGATCACGCTGGCCACGGGCCTGCACGCCCTGGACCTGATCGGCGTGCTGGCCTTCGCGCTGTCCGGGGCGCTGCTGGGCGTCCGCAAACGCTTCGACCTGTTCGGGGTGCTGGTGCTGGGCTGCGTGACCGCCGTGGGCGGCGGCGCGATCCGCGACTCGCTGACCGGACAGACCCCGCCGCTGTTCCTGCGGGACGAGACGTACCTGTGGGCAGCCCTGGCCGGCGCGGCCCTGGCCTTCGCGTTCGGGGAGCGGCTGGCGCGCTTCGAACGGACCCTCAGCGTGTTCGACACCGCCGGACTGGCCCTGTTCGCCGCGTCCGGCGCGGTCGGCGCGATCAACATCGGGCTGGGACCGCTGGGCGTGGTGTTCGCCGGGATGCTCTCCGGGGTCGGCGGCGGCATCATCCGCGACCTGATCGCCAACGAGGTTCCGGAAGTCATGTACCGCCGCGACCAGCTGTACGCCACCGCCGCCGCCGCCGGCGCGCTGACCGTGTGGCTGCTGCACGCGCACGTCACGCCGTTCCAGGCGCAGTTCGCGGGTGCGGCCGTGGTCGTCGCGCTGCGCTGGCTGTCCCGGCGCGGCTGGGTGAAACTCCCGGTGCGCCGCCTGCCCGGAAGCTGAACGGCCCCGCACGCAGGTAAGCCTTCCCACCGTCCGGCGCCTGCCGGGACTGGTACAACCTCAAGGCATGATCCATGACTCCCGCGTGCAGGTCCTGCGGCCCGGCACGCCCCGCCGGGAAGGGTTCGTGCTGCTGTGGGTGCAGGCCACCGTCCGCACCCGCGACAACCACGCCCTGGAGTACGGGGTGCGCGAGGCCAACCGCCTGAATCTGCCCCTGGTGGCCGTGTTCGGCCTGACGCCCAGCTACCCCGAGGCGAACGCCCGCCACTACGCCTACCTGCTCGAGGGCCTGCGGGACCTGCGCGTCAACCTCGCCGCGCGCGGCATTCCGCTGCGCGTGACCCTGGGCAGCCCGCCCGAGATGGCCCTGAACGCAGCGGGCGAGGGGGCGGCCCTCGTCGTGACCGACGTGGGCTACACCCGCCTGCAACGCGAGTGGCGCGGGTGGCTGGCCGACCGGCTGGACGTGCCGCTCGTGCAGGTGGAATCCGAGGCGGTCATTCCCGTGGGCGTGGTCAGCGGCAAGCAGGAGTACGCGGCGCGCACCATCCGCCCGAAGATCCACCGGCTGTGGCACGACTACCTCGTCCCGCTGGACGCCCACGACCTGAGAAAGCAGACGCGCGACTGGGAGGCGGGCGAGGACGTCCGCGACCCCACCCGCCTCCTGAAGACCCTGCCCATCGACCACAGCGTCCCCCCCGGCGACGAGGAAGGCGGAGAGAACGCCGCGCACGACCTGCTGGAAGACTTCATCACTCGCAAACTCGACCCCTACGACACGCGCCGCAACGACCCCACCGTGGACGGCAGCAGCCGCCTGAGCGCCCACCTGCACTACGGCCACCTCTCGCCCCTGAGCGCCGCCCTGGCCGCCCGCGAACACGGCGGCCCCGGCGCGGACGCCTTCCTGGAAGAACTGATCGTGCGGCGCGAACTCAGCTTCAACCTCTGCACCTACAACCCCCACTACGACCGCTACGAGGGCCTGCCCGGCTGGGCGCGCGCCACCCTGGAAGAACACGCCGGGGACCGCCGCGAGTCCACCTACACCCGCGCCGAACTGGACGGGGCGCAGACGCACGACCCGTACTGGAACGCCGCGCAACGCCAGATGACCCGCACCGGCCGCATGCACAACTACATGCGCATGTACTGGGGCAAGAAGATCCTCGAATGGACCCCCACCCCCCAGCAGGCGTATACCGAGATGCTGTGGCTGAACAACCGCCACGAACAGGACGGCCGCGACCCGAACAGTTACGCCGGCATCGGTTGGGTCCTGGGCCTGCACGACCGCCCCTGGACGCGCCGCCCCATCTTCGGCACGGTGCGTTACATGAACGCCGGCGGCCTGAAACGCAAATTCGACATCGACAAGTACGCCCGGCAGTGGGCGGAATAACCCCCGCTCGGCACCTCAGGCGAGAGGGTCAACCTCCCCCGTTCCGCAGAGGTACAGGTGACAGAGAGGACAGTGGGGCCAGGAAGTCCAGCCGATTCTCCTGAGCGGCCGGAAGATAGAGCGCACCATCGTTCCATGGCTCTGCCCGCCGGACCACGCGCAGCCCATCCAGGCTGCAGCCCCGGCGCTGATCGGGAAGATCACAGGTCACCTGTCGCAGCTGCCCATCAAGGGACCTCATCTGGCCTGTCTGGAGCGCCGCCGCCTCAAAGAGATTGGCTCGCACCAGGGCCTCCAGTTCCCCGGCGGTGGGGACCCGCCCCTTCCAGCGGGTGAGTGACGCCAGCAGGTCATGGTCTCCGGTCACCCCGGGGTAGATCAGGACGACCGGCCCTTGGACGTCACGCACCACGCGCTGCGCAGCCTTGCAGAAGACGTCCTCACGGCCACGTGCGCACAGTTCAATCCACCCGCGTACGGACGAAGGCGAGTGGAGATCCAGCCCCGCCTGCCAGACATAACCACCGATCAACAGCAGCGGCAGGCTGACGATGGTGCCCAGCGCGAGAACAGCAGGTGGCAGGTGCATGGTCTGACCCTACCGCGCCCCTCAGACCGTTCCGTGAGGGTTGAGAGGCCAGCGTGAGGAGCGTGCGAGGGGGAGTCCTGAGCATGTACACCCGCTAGAGTCCGCTCATGACCGACGTGGACTCCCTTCCCGCGCAGTACGTGACGAGTGGCGGCGCGCGCGTGTACACCCTGCCCGTGCGCGCCTTCCCGAACTTCCGCGCGAACGCCTACCTGCTCGTGCGCGGCAACCCGCACGCCCCGGCGTATGCGGCCCTGGTGGACACCGGCGGGAGTGGCCCAAACAACCTGAGTGACCTTCAGGCCGGATTTGCGGCGGTGCGGGACGGGTACGGCGAGGCGGTGGGCCTGGACACCCTGAGCCGGATCGTGATCACGCACCCGCACCCGGATCACCTGGGCGGCCTGAGCGCCCTTCGGGAGCACACGGACGCACCCGTGGCGGCGTTCCACTCGGCGGTGCCGTTCATCGAGCAGCCCGGCGCTCTCCGCGCGGCGTGGCTGACCCTGCCCGACGCGCAGGCCACGTGGCTGGGCCTGCCGCCCGGGGGCGAACTGGACGGCCGCATCCGCCGCCGGGGCTCGAACCTGACCGTGCCGCGCGCCCTTCCGGTCGCCACGCCCCTGCACGACGGGGACGTTCTGGACGACCTGCTGCACGTCATCCACACGCCGGGCCATGAAGGAAACCAGATCTGCCTGCGCGTGGACGAGGTGCTCCTGAGTGCCGATCACCTGCTGCCGCTGAACTCTCCGCCGCTGATGCCCGCGCGGTTCCTGCCCGGTAGCGGCGTCGCGGCGTTCCTGGCGTCGCTGGACCGGGTGGAGGCACTGGACGGCGTGACCCTCGCCCTGGGCGGCCACGACGGCCCCATGCCCGACCCCCGCGCCCGCATCCACGCGCTGCGCACCCGCACGCACGAGAAACTGGACGGTCTGCTCGCCGCCTGCACGCACCCCATGACCATCCACGACCTGCTGCTGGCACTGCACCCGCGCCTGCGGTCCATACAGGCGGTGCTGCTGCTCGACCAGACCGCCGCGCTGACCGAATACCTGACCGCGACGGGCGCCCTGAGCGAGACTGCGCGCGAGGACGGCGCGGGCCTGTTCACCCGCACCTGAACCTGCGCGCCGTGCGGTACTCTGGAGCGTTATGACCCCGGAGCGTTACGCGAAAATCATGCGGGTGCTGAGCCGACGCCAGCCGACCCTGACCGTCCTGATGGACCAGGTGAACAAACCCCACAACCTGTCCGCCATCATCCGCACCTGCGACGCCGTCGGCGTCCTCGAGGCGCACGCCGTGGCGCCCAAGGGCGGGAAACTCGCGGAATTCGAGGGCCACACCTTCGAAGCCACGAGCGGCAGCGCCCACAAGTGGGTGACCGTCAACCGCCACCAGGACGCCGCGCAGGCCGTCCGCGACCTCCAGGCGCAGGGCGTGCAGGTCCTCGCCACGCACCTCTCGCAGCGCAGCGTGGACTACCGCGACGCCGACTACACCCGCCCCACCTGCGTCCTGCTGGGCGCCGAGAAGTGGGGCGTGGGAGACGAGGCCGCCGACGCCGCCGACGGGAACATCATCATCCCCATGTTCGGCATGGTGCAGAGCCTGAACGTCTCGGTCGCCGCCGCCACCATTCTGTTCGAAGCGCAGCGTCAGCGCCTCGCCGCCGGGATGTACGACACACCCCAACTGACCCCCCAGGCCCTCGCGGACCGCGCCTTCGAATGGGCGTACCCGGACCTCGCGCCCGCCTACCGCGAACGCGGCGAGGCGTACCCCGCCCTCGACGAGCACGGCCAGATCATCGCCTGAACCGCCCCCGGCACACCCGCACGCTGGTCATATAGGCTGACCCGCCGCCGTTCGTGTCCGGCGTACACTGACAGGCATGAGCGACCTTCTGGACACCATCCGCGACCTCGCCAAACCGACCGACAGCAAGATCCTGATGGTCGTCCTCGACGGCGTGGGCGGCCTGCCCCTCGAAACGAACGGCGACACCGAACTCGCCGCCGCCAACACCCCCAACCTCGACGCGCTCGCCGCGCAGAGCCAGCTCGGGCAGATCGAACTCGTCGGCGCCGGCATCACCCCCGGCAGCGGCCCCGGCCACCTCAGCCTCTTCGGGTACGACCCCCTGAAGTACGTCGTCGGACGCGGCGCCCTCTCGGCCGTCGGCATCGGCGTGAAGCTCGGCGCCGGTGACGTCGCCGTGCGCGGCAACTTCGCCACCCTCGGCGCAGACCGCATCGTGCAGGACCGCCGCGCGGGCCGCCCCAGCGACGAGAAGAACGCCGAGATCGTCGCCAAGCTCAAGGCCGCCATCCCCGACATCGACGGCACCCCCGTCGAGATCTACACCGAGTCGGAGCACCGCTTCGTGGTCGTCTTCCGCGCGAATGGCGGCAGTCCCCTCGGCGCGAACCTCAGCGACGTGGACCCCCAGGCGACCGGCGTGCAACCCATGACCGCCCAGGCCCACGACGACGCCAGCCAGAAAACCGCCCACCTCGTCAACGCCTTCGTCCAGCGCGCCGAAACCGCCCTCAAGGACGAACCGCAGGTCAACGGCGTCCTCTTCCGCGGGTACAGCGACGTCCCCCACTTCCCCAGCTTCGACGCCGCCTACCAACTCAAAGCCGCCTGCATCGCCAGCTACCCCATGTACAAAGGCCTCGCCAGCCTCGTCGGCATGGACGTCCTCACCGTGCAAGGTGAAGAAGACGCCCTCGACGGCAAAGTCCAGGCCCTGCGCGACAACTGGAGCAAGTACGACTTCTTCTACTTCCACGTCAAGAAAACCGACAGCACCGGCGAAGACGGCGACTTCAAAGCCAAAGTCAAGAAAATCGAACTCTTCGACGCCCTGCTCCCCCAACTCCTCGCCCTGAACCCCGACGTCATCGCCATCGTCGGCGACCACAGCACCCCCAGCAAACTCGCCACGCACTCCTGGCACCCCGTCCCCCTGCTCATCCGCAGCAACTACGGCCGCCGTGACCTCGCCCAGCGCTACACCGAAGACGAAGCCCTGAAAGGCAGCCTCGGCCTGCGTAGAGGCACCGACCTCATGCCGCTCCTCATGGCCAACGCCCTCAAACTTAACAAGTACGGCGCGTAACACACAGACGCGCCCCGCAGCCCTTCCCGCTCTGGGAGGGGCTTTTCTGTTAGCAGTTGGGGGGCTACTGGTTGGAGGGCGCGCGGGGTGGGGTTGCTCTGTTTCTGTTGGTAAGGTGGGCGCCTGCGGCGGGCTTCCCCACCCCCCAGCCCCCTCCGCAAGCGGCTCATACGAGTACCCCAGAGGGGCAGGGGGAGCGGTCGCTGCGCTCGGCAAGAGGTTCTACTTGGGCGGCGGAGGTGTATGGGGCGGTGACGTGTCTGGCTTCGACGCCATCCTCTGCCCCCCTCGTAGGCCCGCGCGCTGCGCGCACGACGGCCGGTGGCTGTCTGCGGTCAGGTGACCGGTGGGACGCTTCGCGCCGCTGATCGACTTTCAAAAACATGCTTCTGCGGAAGCCCAAAAAGTAGAACCTTGCGGCACGCACCAAGTTGGCTGGCCCATCCGGCGTCGTGGCAACGCGGCCCGTCGTGCGCGAAGCGCGCGGGGCGAACGGCGCGAAATCGGAGGATGGCGTGTGAGGCGTGGCCGTCCCCGCCCGATAACCCGCCGACCACCTCAGCGAAATACCTGCCCAGTGCCAACGTAAGCCCCCCCTGCCCCTCTGGGGTAGGGGGCTGGGGGGTGGGGAAGCCCGCCGCAGGCGCCCACCTTCCATCAGGAAAGCCCAGTTCACGCCAGCCGCCCACTCCCCCTGCTCGTGAACTCCGCCCAGGCCCGTGCCAGCCGGTTGACGGCTTCGGGGATGTGGTCGGGGTGCAGGGTGAAGGGGATGCGGAGGTACTGGTCGGGGAGGGGGGTGACGCCCATGCTGGCGCCGGGGTAGAGGCGCAGGCCGTGGCGGGCGGCGTGGTGGGTGTAGGCGCTGGCGGTGGGGCCAGGGAGGGTGATCCAGAGGAATTGTCCGCCGGGTGGGGTGGTGAAGGTCCAGTCGGGGAGGTGGGTGTGCAGGAGGTGGGCGAGGTGGTCGCGGGCGGGGGTGATGGCGGCGCGGCGCTCGTGGATGAGGGTGGGGAGGTCGGCGAGGAGGTGGAGGGCGAGGTGCTGGGCGGGTTGGCTGCTGCCGAAGTCGGTGAGGGTTTTGGCCTGTTTGAGGGTGGGGGCGAGGGTGGGGGGGAGGCGGAGCCAGCCGATGCGTAGGCCCGCCCAGTAGAGCTTGCTGAGGGAGCCGACGTTGAGGATGGGGGCGTGGGGGGCGAGGGTGCT
>NZ_NHMK01000001.1 GCF_002198095.1 Deinococcus indicus
CGATGTTCGTCCATGCACCACAGCGAGACACGCGGTACGAGACGCTCCGCCTGGCGGAGCGTCTCGGTCAGGACTTTGTTTTGAACGCTTCCTGTGCGGCCTCATCGCCGCCAACGTGCCGGGGTCGAGGCCGTTGAGGCGTGAAGCCCGCCGCCCGTAGGAATTCATAGGTGCGCCCGAGATGGACGGACATTCCGTACTGCTGCTGAAGCCAGTCTTGAACGTCTTTACCGGACCAGACGATGCCCTGCTCGAAGTCAGCGTGCAGTCGGGCGGCCAGGGTCTGTTGTTGCTCGGCGGTCAGGAGGCGGGGGGCGCCCTGGTTGACGTGACGCGCGTCACGGAGGCCAGCGAGCCCCTGTTCGCGGTAGCGCTTGACCAGTCCGTAGACGGTGACCCGGTTGTACCGGGTCACCTGAAGGATCTCAGGTACGGGGCGTCCTTCTGCGAGGAGGGCGAAGAGTTGGGCTCTGCGGCGTTCGACGGCACAGGTGCTGGCCCGGTAGAGATGCCAGAAGGTGTCAGCGTCATGCGCCAGAGGGGTGGTCAGAGGTATGTGTTTGATGCAGTGATCATAATCTATTTAATCGGAGTCCGTATGAACGGCATAGAAGACGCCTGGATCGCGTTCACGCAGGATAATTACTCGGTTTCGGAACACCTGTTCAAGGGCATCCTTGCGGACGCTCAGGACGAGGAGGTGATACGGCAGGCAAAGTTTGGATTGGGCTACGTCCTGGCATTTACAAACCACTTCGAGGAAGCTCGGACGCTCTTCTTACATCTGCACGACGACGCGGAGAAGCGGGGGACGCTGGGTGAGCAACACCGCGCGCTGCATCAAGTGGGAATGGTCGAGCGCATGGCTGGGAACTGGCTTCAGGCGAAGACCATCTTCACAGAGGAAGCTGACCTGATCACACAGTTGGGTAATCTGCCTCTCCCAGTCGCCGTCAATGCATATGAGCAGGGCATTGTTGCGCTTCACTTTAATGACCTGGAACGGGCACACCAGTGGCTAAAGTATTCCCTGGAGCAAGCCCGTCTCACGGATGATCAGGTCGCCGTTGGCTGTGCATATCGGGGTCTGGGGGACTATTTCAAGCGGAGAGGCGAAGCGGACCTTGCAAGCCATGCCTGGGAGAACGCCATCATCGCCTTTTCTCTGGTAAACGAAAAGAAGGCTGTGGAAGAAGTTTACAACCGTCTGAGGAACATATTGAGAACGGTTTAAATTGAAGTCGCCGCCATGAGGCGCTGCGGCAACTGGATGTACCGAATCCTCTGCCATCCCGCACGCAGCCGTGTCCTCAGTTCCTTTGTCGTCCTGGCGCAGAAATTTCCCAAGACGTTCCGCTTCACGTAGGCCCAGACCTTCTCAATCGGATTGAACTCCGGTGAATACGGTGGCAGGTACACCAGCGAGAGCCGATCCTGCGCCTCCACGAAGGCCGAGACGGCCTTCGCCCGGTGAATCGCGGCATTGTCCAGCACCACCAGTTCGCCCGTCACGTGCTTCAGCAGGTGGTTCAGAAACGCCAGCACGTCACCCGTCTTGACCGCTCCTGTCTGGGTCCGCTGGAGAAATTGCCCGTTCGACGTGATGGCCCCAATCGTCGAGAGCTTCTGCCAACTGGCTGGAAGACGCACCACGGGTGTCTTCCCCCGTTGTGCCCATGTCCGTCGGAGCACGCCTTTCAGACTGAAGCCCACTTCATCGAGGTAGACGAGCGTGGCGCCCTGCGCGACCTTTTTTTTCGACACCCGGGCGCGTGGTCTGCACCCAGGTCCGTACGGCCTCCTCGTTCTGTTCCAGCGCCCCTTTCCCGGGTTTCTGGGGAGCAAGAGTTTCCGCGCGGCACGAGTTGCGCGCCAGGACGCCGCCCACCACGCCCATGCGCGGGTTTTTATCGGTCAGCACAGTGTTCTGCGAGTTTCCGTTCCCTGCACTCCGCACCACACGACATCCGACGCTTCTCGCTTTCTCGTTCTTCGATCACCAGACGCTCGGTTTCGGGCTGTTCCGGCAGAGAAGCGCAGGTCCCGGCTAAACACTCCCTCCAGGATGCAACGGGGAAAATGACGTGCTGACCGACGTTTCTCCTCCTCTGCACCCTCATGGCGTCGTGTGGCACACGCCTCCAAGGGACGCGGAAACTCTTGGGGGAGAGAATCCCAGGCGATGGAGCACTTTGCGGACATGGTCGACGTGGTACCACACGCCCAAGTGCCGCCCGATGATTTCGCGGACACGAGCGGTGGTCCAGGTGGCGTCGGGAAAGCCGTGTGCCAGGGCACCCTCCTGCAGGAGGGTGCTGATCTTCTGCTGCCCCTCCGGGGTCAGGCGGGCGGGACGGCCCGTGGTGGGGGTGGCCTCCAGGCCACCCTGGCGTTTGAGCCGCTCTTTCCAGGTGTAGATGGTGTGGATCGAGACGCCGAAGTGATCCGCGATCTGCTGGTTGGTGTGTCCACCGGACTGCATCATGTTCAGTGCGGCCAGTCGCCGTTCTTCGAGCTGGGCGCGGGTGTACTTGGAGGGGTGCCACGGTGCCATGTCCTAGCCAGTCTAGCAACCTAAATTTCTACCGTTATCAATAGCCAGTCTAGCAACCTAAATTTCTGCCGCAATCAATAGTGGCGCGATTCTAATAAACGGGATGCCATCAATCACTGATGTTCGCAGCTCCATCGTATCATTTGTAGAAGATCGTGACTTGCAGTATGCGATGACTCTAAATGAGAACATATATCTAGGCAGATCTCATTCCCTGGAAATTGTTACCTCTGGAGTTAGATTGTTGCCGGAGACTAATGGCAGTACTCTAGGTAAAATGTTTCATGACTCGATCGATTTTTCTAGTGGTCAATGGCAAATGACGAAAATACTCAGAGGCATGATGAACGAGGCTTCTGTCTTCATATTTGATGAACCTCTGACATTTTTAGATGACGATAAAAGGACTTGGTTCAATGATGCCGTAAAGGCATTGATTGCTAAAGGAAAAGCAGTCGTAATCATCCCGCATGAATCGATAGACATTATTCCGGATCATATGCTCTATATTCATCGCAAGGAGGCTCAACATGTCGAGTACGTCCAGTAAAAGTAGCCAGCCTTTCCTTGAAGTCCTATACGAAGAATTTGTCACTCCTGAAATTTTTGGTTTCCCCATAAAGACTCTAGGGGTTATAAGAGTGGCGGTGGAAAGGAGAGGAATTATCGTAGAGTTCTCGAAAAACCAAAAGAGATTTTATGCTGCTGATTCGATAGATCAATCGGAGCTAGGAAAGACCAGCACCCTGTCTTTTCCCCCTACGGTAAAAATTAATCCATCTCTTGAGCAATTCGTCACTACGGTGCGAACAACGGTCTCAATCAAGCTAAAGAATGGACACAGAGTTGTGATTCCCTCTCGGCAGGCGGAGAAATTAAAGAGGGCTGTTGACTCCATCAGAGGCTACTAGGAGAGGAAGGGAAACATGTTAATTACCATTAAGGCTTGGTTGACACCATATGTCTTAATTGCTATAGGTTTAACATCGTGCAATTTGGAATATGATGTCAGTAACAAGATATCGCTGGGTGAGAGGTCCTGGGTTAGTCACGGCACTCAGTACCTGTCTGCTAAAAAATACAGGGCTAACCTTCAAGTTCGTAAGGCCCAGACGGTGTCACTGAATTCTAAGTCGGGTAGGGTAGTCATTCAAGGTAAAGAACTGGCACCGGTATGCCATTTGATTGACTTGGCAGCGGGTAGCAGAATATCCCTGGATGTAACTGACGTGTCTATGATTATTCCTTCTAGTAAGTGTGTCTGATTTGTAGGTTTATGACCGATCTACATCATTACTGGAAGTGTATTATTCCTCAGCACCTGACACTTCTGGAACATCACATGTGGGTGAGCGGAAAAGGCGTAATGAGCAGCTCAAGACGTCGTTTATTGATACCGGCGTAAGTTGACTTTGCTCCATCACTCCCCTGTGATTGGAAGAGCCCTGGCCAAGACGCCTTGCATGTCAGTACAGGTGACGCGGATTTACACCGGTATCAATAGGCGCTGATACACCGTGACATTGCTGATGCTGTCCACGTGACTCAGAATCACCATCTGTTCGGCCAGAAGACGGAGGGTGCACCGTTTTCGACCATCGGGGGGATCACTACAGGCCGGCATGACGAGCTTGACTTCAAGGTCGCCGGTGATCTTGGGGGGTGCCCCCGTTCTGGGTCGTTCAACCAGCGCAGCGTGCAAACCTTCGAGCACGTAGCGCCTGCAGATTCGGCTGATCCGGTCTGCATGACAGTGCAGCAAGGATCCGATGTCGCGGTAGGTGTGCGTGTTGCCAGTGCTGCGATCTGCCATGAGCAGGATCCGGGCTCGAGTCACCGTGCGCGCTGGTGGTGAACCCCGATCCACCAGGTGCAGGAGATGCTGCCGTTCTTCAGCGCTCAGATTGACTCGGAGATGCTGGCCCATTCCCAAGTATGACTCCAACCCGCAGAACTTTCTTAGCTAAGCAGTAGCGAGACCGCATGTGCTTGCACCCGTCACCCCTACGCACGGGACGATGTGGTCATGTCCCTGCCACCACACCCCCACGATGGCGCGCCCGTTCCCGGCGTGTTCACTCTCCTGCGCACCCACGACGCCCCCGGCGGCCCCGTCCGCACCCCACTGCACGTCCTGCACTGCCCGGAAGCGAACGCCCTGCGGGTCGCGCATCTCCTGAACACGCAGGCCGACCAGGTCCGGTACCACGTCCAGCCCCTGACGGCCCTGAATGAGCAGGATCTCGTCGAGGAGACCCTGTGCGTCACCACCGTCCGCTTCACCCTGGCCACCGGCGGCGTCCGGTACAGCGTGAGTCAGACCCGCCACCTCAGTGTCCAGGCCTTCCACCCGACCCTGGACACGCCCACCGCGCAGGGCGGCGGTTTCGCCCCGCACCTGACGGTGACCACTCGTGACCCCCAGTCGGGACTCCACCTCGCCCGTCAGGTGCAGGGCGTCCGTTTGTGCGGCGTTCACCCGGCCCTCGCAGCGTGGGTGCGCCACTGGACGGCGTGCGCCGTCACCGGGCGCATGGGGGCGTGGCCGCACGCCCGGGAGCTGGGCGGGCACGTCGTCTGGGCGCACCCCACCGGTATGTTTTTCGTCGTGAACGCGGATGGGCTCAGTGTGCCCGCCGCCTTCCTGCAGGAGCGCGCGGGTGAACTCGTCGGACCGGGCGTGGTCTTGCCCCTGGCGGCCCTGTTTGTGCAGAGTAGACCTATGACTCGTACTGGTGTGGCCTCGTGACGGCCGATCAGGAGACCTTCCTGATTGCCGCTGCGCTTCTCGTGAGTGTCCTGCTGGCCGTCGTGTTCCCCCTCCCGCTCCTGCACTGGGCGGTCCTGCTGGCCTGTGGGTTCGTCGTGGCGCTGGCCCTGCTGAACGTGTGGACGCTCGGCTTTGTCCGGCCTGGCGAGCGGGTCACAGCGGCCCTCGGACGCATGCCCGTATACCTCACTGGTGGTGTGGCTGCTGCGGGCCTCGTCACGCTGCTCCTCTGATCTCGACTTCAGTCCACGGGGTGCCAGGGGTTCACCTGGCCAAGCGCGGTCTTCCGTTGAATGCGCGCGTCGATGTCTGATAGCTGCCGCAGCGTCTGGGCGTGCTCTGGCCAGATCTCGTCCAGGATGTTCAGGAGTGCGCCCTCGGGAAGCGCGCGGCGCAGCGCCGTGAGCCAGTGATCGCTCGTGTGGATGGCCCGCCGCAGGCTCGGCGCGAGCGCCCGCAGGCGACGCAACTGACGCAGCGCAGCGGGATAGGTCTCTGGGCAGTGGGACTTCATCGCGCGGCGGAACTGCTCACCGCGCACGGCCGCTGCCACCTCCAGGGCCGCGAGTCGCTCTCGCAGGTCCTCATTCAGCCGGACTTGATGATGAGGCTGCCGGTCGCGCAGGACGCCAGTCCGGATCAGGTCACCCTCCAGCCCGGCGTCCATGAACAGGGGCAGGCGGGCACGCTGGCGGTCATTCCAGCGCTGGGCGTTGCGTTCGCTGGCCTGCTCGGGCGTGCGTGGGGTGCGGGGCGTTCTCGGCATCCGTGAGACGTGGCCCCGGGGCGGGGCCAGGGCTTCACGCCACCTGGGCGTCCACGTGCTCAGGCGTCAGGGCGGTCCGCATATCCTGGGCCAGTTGCGCCGCTGGCAGCACCCAGCTCGCCCAGCGGTTGCGGTACTCGTGCGCCCAGCGGTCCTGCCCCGCGAGCGGTTCCACCCGCCACATGATGCCCACGCCACTTGGACTGGCCTGCCGGGGCGTCCAGAGGCCGCAGGCAGACACTTCGATAAACACGCCCGTGTCCGCACCGTCCGGCGCAAGGTGGGCGGTCACCTCACCACTCACGGCGACCCCACCCGGATTCCAGTGCACCGTCCCCTTCCAGCCCAGGTGCCGCTGGACAGCCTTCAGGTACCGCCGGGCATCCAGTTCGAACGCGCGCTTGCCTTCCGCGTTGTACCCGACGTACCCCTGGGCGTCCGGGTACTCGCCGAGCAGTCGTTCACCGCTCTGCGCGGCCTTCACTCGGGCCTGCCACTCTTCGCAGCGGGCCCGCCACGTCCCGTCGACGTGCAGGCCTGCGGGCGTGAGGTGTCGCGTGAATGTCCGGCTCGCGCGGGCAGCCGCGGGATTGCGGTCCTCTCCCTCCAGGGTCAACGCGGCGTTCTCTCCACTCGGGAGGGGATGATCGAGCAGGTGCACCGTGCCGATCAGGGCCGTGGTGAGTCCCGCCCGGTGGCACGCGGCATAGAGCGTGCGGCCCTCGCGTTCGAGGGCAACGATCTCGCTCCCGGTCGCCTGAGAGAGAGCCTGCGGCAGCCGTTCAGGGCACGCCGGGTCGAGAGTGATGAGCAGCTTTGCCATGACGGCCGCGTGGCCCCCGGAGTGGGGGCCAGGGTTGGTCAGGCGCGGAGCGCGCGGCGGGACTGCATCCAGTCGTGTGCAGCACTCGCCACTCCGCAGGTGGGGCACGTCCAGGTCTCGTCCGGCGCCTCGAGGAGCGTGCATTCCACATGCTTCGCGCTGCACCCCGGGCAGGCCACGTGGTACGCGCCCACGCTGTCCAGCAGTCCGGGCAGTTCCACGCCCAGCACTTCCGCCAGAGCCTCCGGGGCGTGCTGGAGGGCCAGCGCGAGACGTTCGAGCGTGGTGGGCTCCTGCACGAGCGCACTCAGCTGCACGGTTGTCGAGAGGGTCTGGGGGGCAGTTTGGGGGGCGCGCGGCGTGTCGTTGGCTTCGATCATGCGCGTCACATGGCCCCCGGGAGGGGGCCAGGACTGCAGGACGCGTCAGCGAGGGGTGGGCGGCAGGATCAATGCCTGGAGTTCCTTCCCCACTGTCTCCGGGAAGGTCGACGGCAGGATCGGCGCGGCCACTTGGGCGTCGGGTGCCGCGAGGGCAATCAGGCCCACCCGGGCGTCCGTGCTGTACTCCACCCACACTGGCGGCTTCTGACCGTGCTGCACCCGCACCCGGTGCAGGCCTTCAGGCGTGAGCGTCCACGTGCTCAGCGTGAGCGGCCCCGCCCCCCGCACCCCATCCAGGGCCTCCAGGGTCGGCAGGAAGCGGGGGTCCTTCGACGCGGCGCGCAGGGACGCCGCCACCTGCCTCGCCCGGACCGGGTGGGCGTGCACGTGATCGGCGAGTTGCGCGGCCGTCACCTCGTTCGTCGCGCGGCCGCGCCGGTGCTCCACGAGGCCGATCTCGATGGCGAACATGCGCAGGGTGGTGGGAGACAGGACCTTCAGGGCCTGCCGCAGGGTGGTCTTGGTGGTGTGTTTCATAGGGGCGTGGGGGCCAGCAGCAGTTCCCGGGCCAGTGGGGTCTCCCAGAGGGTCAGGACCTCCTGGGCAGCCTGGGCGTCGCCCGTCCGGTTCCACCGGCGCAGGGCCGTCAGGAACGGCGTCAGGCGGGCGTCGTTCAGGGCATCCAGGGCGTCCAGGTGGAAGCAGGTCACCGCTGCTGGGGCCGCATGGTACAGCAGCCGCGCGTCCGACTCGGTGTCCGTCCCGAGGAGGAAGCCGGTCGGCTCCCCGTCCAGGTACGCGAAGACGCTCACCCGGCCGATCACCATGGGTTCGCCTTCGAACGTGATCAGGTCCGGCCTGGGGGTCAGGCTGCCCGTCACAGGGGCACCTGCTCGAAGGTGAGGAGGTGCTCGGCGGGCAGGCGGTGCCGGAGGCCCAGCAGCGTCCCGTATCGGACGTCCCGGTACGCGCGTTCCAGTGCGCTGTGTCGGTGCACCCCCCGGAAGATCAGGCGGCCGTCCTCCAGCACCAGGAGCGTGCCCTCGTGCATCAGGTACGCCGGGGCCTCGGGGTGCTCCTGCACGCGACTCGCCAGGGACAGGGCTTCCACCTCGCCGGACTCCACGCGTTTCAGATGGTCGCCGCAGTACCCGTCTGCGGCGCGGGCACGGGGCGCGTCCTCCGGCAGGATCGGCACGAGACCATGCTGCTGCGCCGCGACGAGCAGGGCGCACACGGCCATGCAGCCCGTCGCGTCGTGGGCCGTGAACTACCCTAGCTCTGAAGAGCGGGGCTTCTCGGGACAGGCACGCTCCACTGAGCCACCTTGAGTCCACGAAGGCATCGACCATGCCAGGATGTTCTTGGCAGCATTCACGTCCCGGTTCAGGAACGCCCCGCATCCCTTGCAGGTGAACTCCCGCACGGACAGCGAGTGTTTCTCTCGGTGTCCGCACAGGTGGCAGTCCTGCGAGGTGTAAGCGGGATTGATGCCGATCACTGTTCTCCCAGCTTCTTCCGCTTTGGAGATCAGTTTCTCGATCAGGCTGCCCCATCCCGCGTCCAGCACACTCCGTGCCATGCGCGTTCGGGCCAGCCCGGTGATGCTCAGGTTCTCATGCGCGATCCAGTCGTTCTCCCGAACGAGCTTGACCGCCGCCTTATGGTGCAGGTCGTCGCGCTGCCGCTTGACCTTCAGGTGCAACTTGGCGACGGCCTGCCTGGCCTTGTGTCGCCGTTTGCTGCCGCGCTTCTTTCGGCTCAGCGAGCGTTGCAGCACCCGGAGCCGTTTCTGTGCGGTGCGGAGCGGGCGTGGGTTGTCCTCGAAGTCCCCGTCCGAGGTGACGATGAGGTGCCTCACCCCCAGATCGATGCCCACAGCGTTCCCCGTCTGTGGCAGTGGTGCGGGCCTGGGGATTTCGCAGGTGAGGACCGCGTACCACTCCTGCCCCTCCCGCTTCACGGCCAGCGTCTTGAGCTTGCCGGAGAACGGGCGGTGCAGCTTGATCCGCACGTTGCCGATCTTGGGCAGGTAGACGTGCTTCCCGTTGCCGGAGACGCTGTTCTGGCGGGGCTGTGGGTACGTGAACGAGTCGTATCGGTCCCGGCTCCTGAATCTCGGGTATCCGGCCTTCTGGCCCGCTTTGACGCGGCGAAAGAAGCCCTTAAAGGATTTGTCCAGCCGCTTGGCCACGTCCTGCAACACCTGAGCGTTGACCCCGGCGTATTCCGGGAGCGCGGCCTTCACTTCGGGCAGGGATTTCATCTGGTCGTACGCGGTGAGGCTCTTGCCCGCTTTCTGATACGCGCCGCGCCGCTCTTCGAGCATGCCGTTGTACAGGCGTTGGCAGAGGGTCAACGTGGTGTCCAGGGAGGCGATCTGCGCCTTCGTGGGATACAGCCTGTACTTGAACGCCCGGAGCGTTGTACTCTCCACCTCGCATCACCTCCCTGAAGGTGCTTTCCACGCTCCCAGCCGTTAACGCGGTGTGGGAGCATGGCGTGTTTAGCTTACTACATAACCGGAGGCTTCGGCTTCGCCGCCCCGTTGGGGCGGGGGCCCTTACACCCCCACGGATAACTCCGGGGGCACTGCGGCCCTTTTGGTAGGTGGGGTGCCCTGGGGCGTGAGCAGCAGACTCGCCAGGGCGGTCACGCGCGGCTCCCAGCGGAAGGGACGTTGGAGCGGGTGGGGTGCATGGAACCTCCGTACAGGGCGCGGCAGAGGGCGAGCGGGATCAGGATGGACAGGATCGCGGTGAGCATGCGGCTCACGTGGCCCCCAGGCAGGGGGCCAGGACTGGTTACGGGTGCCGGGGGCCCCGGCTGACCTTCACGGCGATGACTGCGGCCGTGAGGGTGCCGAGTGTGGCGAGCAGGCCGACGTACGCGAGGAACAGGGTGAGCAGATTCATGGGCACTCCAGGAGTCAGGCGAGGTCAAGGGCGAGTTCACGCCTCAGGGCGGCCGCGTCCCGCAGGAGGCTAGCGAGCTCCAGGCACAGGTCCGCCCGGCGGTCCAGACGCGTGAGGTCCGGCAGGGGGAGTCCAGATGCTTCGAGGCTCTCCGCGCGCAGCTCGCCCAGCTGCTGGACCGTGCGCTCGTCCGCGAGGGCCTGCTGGTCAAGCTGCTCGGCACTCAGGGGCTGCGGAGCGAGTGGGGTGGGCAGGGCGGCCCGTTCAGTCCGGGCGGCGTGAAGCGTGTCCTCGTCGAGAATGTCCAGCAGGGAGACCAGGGCGACCAGATCACCCTCGCAGTGCGCGGCCAGGCGGTGCAGGACCGTCACGCGACCCGCTCCGGCGTGGCGGCCGCGACGGCCGTGATGGCGTCGGCGAGCAGTTGACGGTCGGCGGGCGTGACGTGCAGGGTGACGTCCCCACCGTGCACGCTCAGGGTCAGGCAGGCAGGGTGCAGCGTGATGCTCGCGGGCTCCATGGGATCGCTGTGGTCGTTGAAGGTACCAGTCGCGCCGTCGACCAGGCGGGCGGCGCACGTGGCAGCCCAGGTGGGATGGAAGCCGCCACTGCCCTGCGGCGCCTCGATCACGATGGCTTCCCCGTCGACGTCCTGCCGGTGGGCCACGTGGACGGTCAGGCCGGACGCGAGGGTAAGCGTGACCGTGTGGGTGGCCGCGGCCTGTGGGGCGGCGGGCGCGGCGGGCTGAACGTTGCTGCCGGTCATGCGCGGACCTGGGTGAGGACGAGGCTCTGGGCGCGGGGTTTCTTCACGGCGAGGTTGGCGAGCGTGTCCGCGTCCAGATCCCCGGCCGTGGCGAGACGATCGGCTTTCTTCCGGTCGATGGTGGCCACCTCCAGGGTCGCCGCGTCCCCGAAGCATTCCCGGAAGCGGTCCAGGGGGTACTCGACGGTGGTCGAGGTGCGCAGTTCCGCCCGGTACAGGTCGGTCTGGACGGTCTCGCCGTCCAGCAGGGCGGCTTTGAGTTCCGTGCCGAGCTGGTCGCGTTCGGCTTCGAGGCCGAGGATGGTGTCGCGGAGGGTGGCGTAGCGGTCGAGCAGGTCGGTCAGGTGGGGCTTGGTCATGGTGTCGGACTCCTTGGGGGTGAGGGGACGTGGTGGGCAGGCCAGCGGGGTGAAGTCATGGGGTCATCAAGTGCAGTCGGCTGCCGCGCAGGGAGAGGGTGCAGCGGGCTGCACTGAGGGAGGCGAGCAGGTCGTCCGGCGCGTGCTCGGGGTGGGTCCAGAGGTGCGCGGCATAGGGCGGCACGCCGCGGACCCGGACGCGGACGCCAGGCGGGGCGCGGCCCGCGAGGTCGATCAGGATGCGCAGGGCCGCCAGGGGCCCGTGGGCGACCGCGCGCAGTCCACCGCCGCGGGCGGATGTGCCGTCCGGGTGGTGGCGCAGGCGGACGACCAGACCGGGGGTCTGGGGGGGGAGTGGGGGCAGATGGACCCGGCGGGCGCGGCGGTGGGTGCGCATGTGCCCAGCGGTGTGATGCGCCGGGTGGTGGGCGGCGTTCTCCCCTCTGGGAATCCACTGCACGTGCAGGGCGACGCCCCGTTCTGCGGCGAGCTGAAGCAGTTGCTGCGCGGGTTCGGTCAAGGGTGACCTGGACCGCGCGAGTCCCGTCAGGACGTGCGCGGTGGCCAGGCAATCGACATACAGGTGCAGGGGACCGGGATCGGCGTGCTGGACCGCGAGGCGTGCGGCCTGCAGTTCAGCCTGCTGGGTGGTGTGCGCCCGCGCAGTGGTCGTGACGGTCACGCCGTTCACGACGGCCGCCAGGGCGTATACGTCCTGAACGGCGAGGCTGGCGTCGGTGTACGCGATCTGTTGTGGCATAGGGTGCACGGTGCCGGACGTGGGGGTGACTGTCACGCGGCCTGCTCCGGCTGCATGGGGGTGGGCTCGGCGAGCCACGTGGCGGGCACGCGGAGGGTGAAGACCGCGAGGCGGAACTGCGCGCGGAACTCGTCTCTGGGCAGGAAGCGGGTGCGGCCGTCCCGGCAGAGGATGTCCACGCCGGCCGTGGCGTACGACAGGCGGTACTCGCAGATGGGCCACCCGTCCTGGTCGTGCACGCTGACCCGCACGGGCCCACGCGTGAGACCGGCGAGGATTTCGTCGGGGGTGACGGCCGTGAGGACCTCGGGTTCTTTCGCGGCGTAGGCGCGCAGGGCCGTGACAGTGGCCTGGACGCGGCAGGGGTCGCCGGTGAGTTTCAGGGCGCGGCCAGCCGCGAGCAGACGCGCGAGGCGCTTGAGGCGCAGCTGCAGGGCGGGGCGGGCGAGGGCCACCTTGCGGAGGTCCGCGAGGGCTTGCTGAGGGGTGGGAGCGGGCTTGTGGGCGCCGGGGACGCTGATCGTCAGGGGAGTGAGCATGGTGCCGTCCTGGCCCACACCCCCGGTGTGGGCCAGTGCTGCGAGAACACCACCTCGGTCACGCCAGGTGCAATCCCACGGCAAGGAGGTGCTTGCACAGCTGCACGCCGTCCGGGCAGTCGCAGTAGAGCACGTCGCCATGCCGGGTGACGATGCGGGCCTCGCTGCCGCCGGTGACCATCAAGCCCTGCGCTGTGGGGGTCATCATTAAGAGGCGGGCGCGGGCGCGCCTGGCAGGGTCGGCGAGCTGCGCGGTCCCGTGGTGCAAGGCGGTGACGATGATCCAGACATCATATGGCTGAAGATCCTTGGTTGAAACTTCTGCGAAAGTGGGTTTTCCGCCTCCTTGCAAATCCGCTGTTGCTGTCTGCGAAGAGGAATTCCCGCGCATGTTCAGGAGTCAGGGGGACTTTCGCAGAAGCTTCAGTGAAGGTCTGAGCCGTGTGCAGTGAAAGTCACACGGGCGGTTCTGAGAGGGCCGGCAGAGCCGCGAGGCACACTCGGCGGGGTCACTCAAACACGACGGACAAGGCCTTCCCGGTCCAGGTCACCCAGCAGCGTCCTGATGTCCGCCTGAGCCTGACTTGCTGCCACGTCAAATTCCTGCGTCACGACCTGCACGAGCTGATCCTCCCGCTTGCCACCCACCCTCAGTGCCTGCCAGATGGCGCGGCCCACTGCGTTGAGCGTGTACATCCGCGATGTGTGCGGATCCAGCAGCGCCAGCTCATCATCCAGGTCCGTGACCAGGACGTCCGGGTTCACCTCGTACTTCTGATTCATCAAGCTTCTCCCATTCCTTTCAAGGCCGCAACCCTGTCTGTGTTCCCACCCGCACGCCCGGCGTGATCATCGGCAGCAGCCCTGTTACGTTGCTGGCTGGCAGGTCCGTGCCGTCCGTGGCATTGACCTGCACCACTGGCGCCGTGCCCAGCAAGCCCTGCGCCCGGTCCACCAGTTGCGCGCGGCTTTCGCCCACCGCCTGCGACACGCGCACGCCATCCTCTGTGACTGCCACGAAGCTCAGGGTCATCGCGAACGGCCGCGGTTGCGTCCCGAACCGCCGGGGAAAGCGGTACGCCACGTTGATGCGCGTCACCTCGCCTGGTGTCAGCATCCGCGTGCCCGCACCCCCCACCGTGAAGCCGTAGTCCAGCACCGTCACGTCCGCGCCCAGTCCCGCACGCGCCTGTAACGCCTGACTTTCCACCGCGCGGTACGCCTGGAACGACGCGCCGCTCAGGTCAATCTCCGGACTATTCGACCCCAGCACCGTCCGGTGCACCGGACGGAACGCCTGAGCGAACGCCGGGTCCGTGATCTGTGGCCCCTGCGGCTCACTCCCCGTCGGTGCGCCCCGCACCTCGACCACCGCCGTCCCGCCCAGGTTCCCCGGACGTGCGATTGCCCGCAGGGTCACGTTCGGCAGGGTCCGGCCACTCACGTTCCGCACCTCGAAGGTCCGCGTCACGTACCGCACTCCCCCCTGCACGTCATCCACGTCCGTGAACACGCCCGGCGTGAACTCCAGAGCGCCACTCGAATCCTGGGTGACGGTCCGGTCATCCGGGTTCAGGGCGAGGTTCACAGCCCCCAGCGGCGTGGTCTGCACGGTCGTCAGCGCGGTGAGCAGGTCCGCTCCATCCCGGCTGAGTCGCACGGACGGCACCGCCCGACCGGTCCGGCCCGCCGGGAGGGCCTGCGCGGTCGGTTCCAGCTGCATCACTTCCCCCCCCGGGGCGCCCAGGGCGTCCAGGCGCGCGGCGGCTGCGGCCGCCGATTCGGGCGGCACGACACTGCGCGTGACCCGCGTCACCGGATCGTTCACCAGCGCGAAGTTCATCAGGAAACCGTACGCCGCACCGACCGCCGTGCCTTTCGGGACGCGCAGGGCCACGTTCACCGTGCCCGACTCGCCGGGCTTCAGGGTGCGGGTACACGCGGCCGCGCTGCACCGACTGACTGTGAAGCCGTAATTCAGTGGTGTGTCCTGCGGTCCGTAGAAGGTGTTCCAGCCGGACTGGCCGGTCAGTGCGGTCACCTCGGCATCCGGCAGGGCCACGAAATCGGCGGCGTCCGGCACGAGGCTCAGGGCGCCGCCGGGCGCCACGGCCACCGCCGGTGTCGGGGCGACCAGTGGAGCCAGCGCCGCCTGATCGCGGCTGGGCACACCACCAAAGTCCGTGATGGCCTTGATGGGCGTGCCACCCACGTTCCCCTGCCTCGCCACGGCGACCAGCGTCAGGTTGTCGAATGGGGTGGTACCGACGTTCTTCACCTCGAACTGCGCGCGGAGGTAATCGAACCCGCCTGCACTCTGCACGCTGGCTGCACCCAGGCGCGTGAAGGTCACGTCGCCCTCGCGGAAGGTCAGGGCCTGCACGCCCAGGGCCGCGCCGGTCGTGACGGGCAGGACCACGCCACCCAGCACGGCCGGGGCGCCAGGAGGAGCGGACGGCGGCGTGGTCGCCGGTGACCCGCACGCGGTCAGGAGCAGCAGGGCGATGGCTGGAAGGGGTCTCAAGGAGTACCTCATACGTGAGTGATGACTGCGCGACAAAAGTGCATGGGCGACGGATTGATGGCATCTGTATATGTCCGGGCCTGGGCCTGCAGATCGGTCATCGGGTCTTGTCACCGAAGCAGGTTGGGTGCGACGAGCTGATTTCTGTGTACTCAGTTGCTGGAACCGCGCCTAAAAGTATCAATAATTGCAGCCCGTGGGACATATGTTCGTCAGAAGCAGAAATCCTTTGCCGGATTCGTAAATGACGATGTTGTGCATATTGTTGTCTAGATGCCGATGATCGCGGCGGCACGGCTGTTTTCCATTGATCCCTACACGTTTTTTGACATTTCGTCAATGGTCCGGTGTAAGAAATTCGATAGAGCGTCCAGAATGATTGACTTACCTTGCGGTCAGATTTGTTCTCGCGCGATAAACACATCTAAAATTAATGCCTTACTCATCTAGGAGGACGTTGGCTGCCCGGACAGGAGAACGCAGTTCAGGGTCATCGCCCACACCGATCATTCATGCGTGAAGTCATCTCACCTCAACAATTCACTGCCGCAGGCCTTCAAATCGAATCGGACGCACCCAGCGCCCTCACATCTCACCTCCACAGTCGCTTCTCACATATCCAGATCCCCGGCGCCCCACACCACCTCACCATTCGGTACAACCACGGCCGCCAGATCCACCGCGGCGAGACGATTCTCCTGCGCACTTCAACGAGCGCCAATGCCGTCTCCACCTCAACCGATCATCAACTGTGGATCTACGGCGAACACCAGGACGTACTCCTTACACTCGGTTCGAGCAGCAGCATCGAAGTCTGGTCAGAGACCGACGCCCCGGGAGAGCCTCTCTCCCTTGCTTTCCTTGAAGTCCTCCGCACCATAGGAATCATTCCCCTGCACGCCGCCGTCACTTCCGAGGATCATGGCGCGAGCGCCTTTCTGGGCGAGACGGGCAGTGGCAAAACTACCGCGCTGATCTCTGCGCTCCTTTCCGGCGCGCAACCCCTGACAGACGGACTGGGACTGTACGTACCTGGAATGCGCTTAATTTTTGGAACCGACCCGGGACTGCAGTGTCAAACAGATACCCTCGCGTTCCTGTCACAGCACTTCCCGCTCAACGGACCACTGACAGTGGCCCATGGCAAAACGCTGGTTCCCTGGGCCACCATCGGGACTTCCTGGAAAACGCAGGCTCCACTTGCTGAAGCTTGTGTCCTCAGGCGCAATGATCTCCGCGCGCCTGGTGATTACCACCTGCCCGTTTCGCAACGCGTCATGGCGCTCTGGGCATCCACCGGCATGCCCTTACGCCCTCGCACACGCGACTGGACTCTCGCTCACCTCAAGATGCTGGCCAGTCAGATCCACTGGTGCGAACGGGTACTCCCTGATGGACCGCCTACGGACCCAGGTTGAGCCACGCCCACCGCTACAAGTCAGGCGGCCTTCGTGGCCAGCGCCACCTGCGACAACAGGAGCATGCATGAAACATTCGAGCATTCCAGCAAAAGTGACAAGTCAGCCCACCAAAGCAGTGTACGAACGCCCCAGGTTGGAGAAACACTCCTACTCGGTGGTTACAGGGGCCTCTTTCCCAATAGGAAATGGGGTCGTTAAAGATCAGTACCGCAATAGGTACTGAGCTGCCTGGTTTTTGCTGGGCATGGCATACTTGTCCCGACCTTATTGCACTCTGTCGCTTTTCCCTATATTAAATGATCCGCAGAATATATATACCATCCGGTATTATTTATATAATCCGATCACCTGCGGATATAGCCCATCGATTAATACGTGCTGCAATTTGATAATATATGCTTGGCCATATAAGCAATAGATAGCTGATTACCCTGGACAAACAATAAAGACCACAAATACCTTACTTTGAATAGACAGAATCCATACATGAGCAGCGGGCGCATGGCAGGAGACGGGCGACGAATTCCCTCAGAGCACGATCACTGCCCCCCGCTGCACCACACAAGGAATCACATGAAATTATTCCCCCTCCTCTTACTCACCACAGCACTTCTGAGTGCCTGCAGCACAACGCAAACGACACCCCCTTCTGCGCACGCTGACGTCCGCGGTCTCATAGCATTGCCTATCAGCACCAGCGCGACCCTGTCCAGTCAAACCTTTACGCACAGAGAAGGAGACGTCACATTCACTCAGGCGGGACCAGCCAGCGTCCAGACCGACAGCGAGTACACCTACCTGCGCGCCACATTCACGCTTACGAACACCAGCGCGGCGCCTTTCAACAACATGACCCTGGTCGCCGTCGCCCGTGACACGAACACCAGCGGAACCGCCCTGAACAGCATGTCCGCCTTCGGTGGCGCGCCAAGCGGTGACCTGGCCCGGCTGGCCCCCCTGGTGACCCCCACGCACGCCCTGAATCTCATCGGTGGCGTTCCCACACTCGTACCCGGCGCCACGGACTTCCAGGTGTTCCAGCCTGCCCAGACGCAGGCGCTGACCAGCCAGCCGGAATGGCTGCGGCACTTCAGGTCCAGTGACCGCCCACTGAATTACGGATTCGTCGCGAGCGCCTGCGCCGACACCTGCACCCGCACCGTCGCACCCGGCGGCACCGCCAACGTCAACATTGCCGTGCGCCTCCCCAGAGGCGCGAGCACCACCTACAACTTCGTCATGACCTTCGCCATCGTCGACGACAGTGTGACCCGCGTGACCCGCAGCGTCACGCCAGACGAGACGCCCACACAGGCCGCCCAGCGACTCGACGCACTGGGAGTGCCCACCGGCGGGGAAATCATGACGGTCGGCGGGACGGACAGCGGCCCGCCCTCAGGACGGTCGGACGTGACGACAGCCGCTGTGCTCACCTCGACCACCGCGACCGTGCCGCAGACGCTGGCCTTCTCCTCTCTTCCGGACGCGCTGGTAGCCGGCCGGATGACCGAGCAGTTGAGTGCCCGCCCGCGCGGCGCGCACAGCGGCCAGCCGGTCACGTACACGAGCGGCACACCGGCCGTCTGCACCGTCACCCCCGCAGGCCTGCTCACCCCCACCGCGCCAGGCGACTGCACCGTCACCGCGCAGCAGCAGGGCGGCACGCGGGACGGATACACGTTCACGGCCGCGGCGCCCGTCTCGCAGACCGTCACCGTCCGTCCACCCACCCGGGTGGAACTGCGGCTGTTCAACACCGACGACGTCTCCATGGTCACCGTCGACGGCGTCCGCCGCGCGGTCTACCGCTACGGCAGCGGTGACAGCGGCCGCATGGACGTCAGCGACTGGTTCGGACACGGCGACAACCAGTTGCGCCTGCAGACCATCAACACTGGCGGGCAATCCCGGTACGGGTTCCAGGTCTGGCGTGACGGTGTGCTCGTCGTGAACGAGAGCTGCACCTCGAACTGCCCGTCCACGCGCGGTCTCGTCTTCGACCGGACCGTCACGGTCACCGCCGACGCCGCCCGGAAGGTCCGCACGACCTTCACGAGCGCCGTACCGGGAGACGTGTACCTGAACGAGACCTTCAGCGGGCAGCGGACCCCGGCGACCCTCGATCTCGTCCCAGGAACCTACACGGTCGGTGTCGGCCAGGACGCGCCGGCCGCGTACCGCACGCAGGACGTGCAGGTGCAGGCCGGACGCGCCGAGATCGCCATCGACGCAGCGCCCGTCCCCACCCAGCGGTGGAGGGTGGGTGTGCTGCCCGTCCGGACGACCCAGCATGTCGACGACGATCCCGCCAACACCGGCGTCCTGACCCAGGATGATATCGACAGGTTCGTGGGGCAGCTGCGCACCACGAGCACCCGGCGGCTCCTTCCCTACTCGTACGGCCTGATCGAATGGGACGTGACCGTCCTGCCCGTCGTGGAAGACGTGATTGCCCATCGCCCCCGGAATGACGGGCCGGACATCGCCCGCCTGTACCGGGAGGCGGGCATTGATCCCAGAACGGAGTACGACACGGTCGCCTTCCTGTACTCCAGCCATCAGGCCAATGGACAATCCGTCAAGGAAGCCCACTGCTGCGCGGGCGGCGGAGGCCGTGAAATCAACGTCCCGACCGGCTTTTTCCGTGGGTTGCGGGCCGATCAGGAGAACGAAGGGCTCCTGCATGAGTGGCTTCACAGCGCAGAGAGCTACAACGAGTGGCTCCGGTACGGAGGCTACAACGGGATCGATGGGCTACACGGCGCTGAAGAACACGCATACTACAACCGCGACGCCGACCTGAATGGACAGTGGTGGACGTGGTACAAGGTTTTCATGCGCAGTCACATCAAGGAAACAGCGGACATGCGTAGCGGGGTCAACTATCCTGCCCGCCCGGCCACGGAGGACGTCCTTGTGGGAGTGTTCGACACGATGCGTGCCGGCCCGACCGGTGAGATTCCCAAAGCCATCACGTACCCAGCCCGGTAATGGTGCTCACGGGCTGACCATACCGCCCAACTGGAAGTGGACCGGCCCTATATGGGCCGGTCCACTTCCACCGCGTGACACTCAGGCCGAGTGGCTATTGTCGAAGCGGAACTGCTCCCTGAAGCCGCTCAGGTTTCCTTCGGCCACCGGCACACCCAGGATCTCGACCCAGGCGTGACCGTCGAGCTCGCCATTCAGTCGTCTGACCCCACTGACGTACGTGGCGGCCTTGCCCTGTCGGCTGAGCAGCGCGTACAGGGTCATGGCGGCCGGGACACACCCCCGGTCACGCACGCCCAGTACGTGCAGGGCTGCGCGGGCCGTCCAGGCCAGTTCCCGTGGGTCGCAGGCGCAACGTGTGGACGGCCCGCGCTCCAGGCTGCGCAGCAGCTGGGGCAGGTCCGGGTCGCGGTGCAGGGCGCGCCGCACCCGCCAGGCGACGGGCAGCGCAACGCAGACGCCCTTCACGCGGCGCAGCTCGATCACTCGCGCGCGGGCCACCGCTGCACCTCCGGGTGGGTCTGCCTGACCCTGGGATCACCGTACCAGTCGGGAACGCCCCGGCCGTCCTCCACCCAGAAGCGGCTCTCCCCAGACTGGGGATCACAGCCCTTCACCAGGAAGACCTCCACGCCCCGCGCACGCAGGATCTGGAACGTCACGAACGCGTACTCACGCTGCAGCGAGTCACTGGCGACACCTGGACGGTGCAGGCGCATCACCCACCGTCCCGCTGCCACCAGGGGCACGGGCGAGGGTGGGTGGGCGTTCCGGCCTGCGCTGGCCGGTTCGACCACCTCACCTGTCCGGGCGCCGCGCAGACCCGCCCGCACCTGCGTGAACACGCTGGGCATCACCTTCAACTGACCGGGCAGGACGAACAGCCGGGTGCGCCAGAGGTCCAGCGGCGTCATGACTCCGTCCCGCACTGGTGCCACGCCCAGGGTCCGCCGCGTCTGCCGCTCCCCGAAAGCGAATACCTGCTGCCAGGGACTACACACCTTCAGGAACGCCCGGAAGGTGTGGTCACCGTCCAGGGTCCGGGCGCGGCCGAGCAGGTCCGCCTCCGTCAGGTCATGGTTGCGCTTCAGTTGCGCCAGGTCCGGGTAGTCGGCGGGTTTCAGGCCCCCGGCGTCCCCGCCCCAGGTGCGCGCCAGGATCAGGGTGGCGACCGCCTGGTCCAGCGGGTCGGGGCGGCGCACCGTCACGCCCTGCCAGTTCTGGGGGCGGCTGCGCTGCCAGACCTGCCGCGTGACCTCACGGGTGCGCCGCTGGTTGCCGGCTGTCCAACTGACGATGAAGCGGTGAAGGTCGATGCGGGTGTGGCCGCTGGGACTGAACAGGTGCGCGGTCTCGTGCGTCCACAGGCGCGGGTCGGCGTATTGACCATCGGTACGCCACCCGCGGGCAAGGGCGAGGTGAACGGCGCGCGTGACGGTGGCGTGCGCTTCAGGGAGGACGATGTCCACGTCGCCGTAGTACCGCGCGGCGGGCGAGGAGTACTCGAACTCGGCCAGCGCGAAGCCTTTGGTCAGGAGGAAGGGGATCGCTTCGGCCTGCCAGGCGTGCAGGAGGTCACGTAC
>NZ_NHMK01000040.1 GCF_002198095.1 Deinococcus indicus
GGCGGCCAGGATGATGACCTCCTGCCCGCTGGAGAAGCCGTCCATCTCGACGAGCAGCTGGTTGAGGGTCTGTTCGCGTTCGTCGTTGCCGCCCTGCATGTTCACGCCGCGTTTGCGGCCGACGGCGTCGATCTCATCGATGAAGACGATGCAGGGGGCGGCCTTGCGGGCCTGTTCGAACAGGTCGCGGACCCTCGCGGCGCCGACACCGACGAACATCTCCACGAAGTCGCTGCCGGAGATGCTGAAGTAGGGAACGCGGGCCTCACCGGCGACGGCCTTGGCCAGGAGGGTCTTGCCGCTGCCCGGGGGGCCGACCAGTAAGACGCCGTGGGGGATGCGGGCGCCGAGCTGGTGGTACTTCTCGGGGTGGCGGAGGAAGTCGACGACTTCCTGGAGGTCCTGCTTGGCCTCGTCGCAGCCGGCGACGTCGGTGAAGTTGAGTTTGATCTGGCCCTCGCTGATCACGGCCGCCTTCGACTTCCCGAACGTCCCCGCCGCGTCCCCGCCGCCGCCCTGACGGCCGCGCAGCAGCAGCACGATCAGGCCCACGATCAGGGCGCCGGTCAGCAGCACGCCCAGCAGCGACACCACGTTCAGTCGGGACGGCGCCACGTACGACACGGTCACGCCCGCCGCCTGCAACGCCGCGAGGTTCAGGACCGGATCGGCCGCCAGGGTCCGCGTGCGGTACGGGCGGCCGTCCTCCAGCTGTCCGCTGAGCTGCGCGGTGCCGTTCTGGTACAGGATGGTGGCGCTGCTGACCTGCCCGCTGCCGAGGGCCGCCGTGAAGTCCGTCAGGTTCAGCTCGTCGCCGCGCTGGCGCGGCAGCGTCAGCCCCAGCACGATCAGCAGCAGCGTCACGCCGATCAGCGCGCCCCACAGCCACGGGGGCCGTTTCACGCGCCGCCCTCCGGTCCCTGCCCTGCCTGCCTGCCAGCGTCGACCCCGGTCATGGTTCAGTGTAAGCTGCCGCGCCTGCCGGAAACTGAAAGCAAAGCTGCGGGCCACCCCTCCCCTGCCAGGGGCCCGGGCGGGGGGGCCTGCCCGGCAGGTATGCGGGCTGCGTGTTTCCTTAACGGTACGGTCAGGGACCGCCGCGCCGCCCCCCCAGGGACAGACGCCCGTCAGGATCAGGCGGCATACTCGGCGGATGCCTCTGCGGTCTTTGCTCCCCCTGCCCACCCGGTCCCCTGCGGACCAGCGCCCACGCGGACGAACGCGCCTGCTGACCCTGCTGGCCCTGCTGGCGCCGCCCACGCAGGGCGGCGTTGTCACGGTGGGGCTCACGACGGGGCTCACGGCCGGCCTGATCGCCGGACTGACGACCGGACACGCGCAGGGCGTGACGTCCGCGTTCGGTTCGGTGCAGCTGACCTTCACGCTCGATCAGACCGGCACCTTCGTGAACGGCGACCCCGCCACGCTGCTCGCCGCGCCCCGCGTGGTGGGCGGGCGGACCATGCTACCGCTGCGGGAAACGGCGGCCCTGCTGGGGCAGCCGCTGCCCGGCGCGGCCGGTCAGGTGCAGCTGGCGCGGCTGAGCGTCGATACCCGCCAGAACAGCGCGTCCCTGAACGGCACGCCGCAGCCTGCCGGGACGGTCGCCACGCTGGGCGGCGTGCTGTACGTCAGCGCCCGCACCCTGGCCGACGCGCTGAACGCCAACCTCAGCACCGACGACGGCCGCACGTTCACGCTGACCGCCCTGCGCAACGGCGGGAACCCCCTGATCCCGCAGGCGCGGTTCAGTACCGACAAGACCACCTACGCGCCGGGCGAGCGGGTCGTGTACACCGAGTACCCCTTCGACCCGGACGGCGCGGACATCACCGCGCGCCGCTGGACCGGCCGTCAGGACGCGTACTTCCAGCCCGGCACGTACACGGTCAGCCTGACCGTCACGAACAGCCGGGGTCTGCAGAGCCAGCCGTTCACGCGGACCATCCGCGTGGAGGGCACGCCCATCGACACGCCCCTGACCTACGCCCTGAAGTACGCCCTGCCCGGCGACTCCTTCGCGGACCCGCAGGTGCTGTCGTACCCGTCCGCGACGCCCACCACCGCCGAGGGCCCCAGTTACCCGCTGCTGTTCAGCGACAGCCCCGAGGTGCCCACGCAGAGCGGCGTGCTGTACCAGGACAGCCTGTCGGGCCGCGCGCGGCTGCTCGCGTACCACCTGAACGGCCTGGGCCGCCCCGCGCGGCTGTACGTCATGGCCCGCAACCTGGAGAGCCGCCCGGTCGAGGTGCGCAGCGAACGCCTGGGCGAGACGGCCCCCACCCGCATCGAGGGCATCCTGGGGCAGGTGACGCTGCTGGAGTACTTCGCGTCGGGGGGCGGCACGGTCCTGAACCTGCTGCCGGGCCAGACGGCCGCCGTGTACGCCAGCCCCACCCTGAGCGCCGGGAGCGGCGTGAACGTCATGCAGGACCTGATCACCTCGGGGCGGGTGGAACTGACGTTCCTGATGCTCGAGGACGCCCTGCCGCCCACCGCGCAGGTCATGCAGCAGCTGCCGTACCTGCGTCCGGACGGCAAGCACGTACGCGGCACCTTCCCCGGAGCGGTGCGGTCCCTGCGCGTGAACCTGAGCGCCCTGCCGGCCCGCATCGTGATCGGGGACGGCCGGGTCGATCCGGCGCTGACCGGCACGGACGCCCTGACCGGCCAGAGCGTGCGCCTGAGCGGCAACTACGGCGTGCTGTACGACCTGGAAGTGAACGGCGCGTCCGGCACAGCGGTGGCCCTCAGCCCGCGCGGCGGCCTGTACCGGGGCGCCATGAACGTGCAGGACGGCCCGATCACGCAGACCATCAAGTTGCCCCGCACCGGCAACGCCCTGAAACCCGACGAGCCGGTGCTGCTGTGGCGCCCGCAAAGCGACCGCCTGAACATCGATTTCGTGCCCAGCAGCGGCAGCAACCTGCCGATCAGTCTGGTGTTCTACCGCGCCCGGACCCTCAGCGGCTTCGGCGGGCTGCTCAAGACCTACCAGCCCTGACCTGACCCCCCGCCGCTCGGGCCAGACGGCGCCGGCCCCATCCCGAATCCTGGGGTGGGGCCGGCCACCTATGGGGGGCCGCAGGGCAGGGTCTGCGCTGCAACTGACCGGCAATCCGCCTACACTGCACCCAGATGAAGGCCTCCTTAATCTTCGTACCGGCCCGCCGGCGCCTGCTGCTGCTCGGCGCCGCGCTGTGCGCCGGACTGACGAGCTGCCCACGCCCGCCCCCACCCGTCCCGCCCGTCAGCTGCCCCCTGAGCACGCAGGAATGGGCGGCCATCGAGGCGCCGGGCCACTCGGCGGCGCGCGTGTGGAACGAACTGGCCCTGAACGCCATCCGCAACGTGCTGCCGCAACCCACCGTGCACGCCCGCACGCTGTTCCACCTGTCCGCCGCCATGTACGACACCTGGGCCGCCTTCGACCCGGTCGCGCAGGGCGTGTTCGTGAACGAGCCGCGCAGCGGCACCCCCGCCCAGGTCGAGGAAGCCGTGAACCGCGCCGCGCACCGCGTCCTGAACGCCCGCTTCACCGCGACCGTCCCGGCGCTCGGCGCGTGCTTCGACGACCGCCTGCGGCACCTGGGCCTGGACCCCCAGGACACCGGCACGCAGGGCGACCGGGCCAGCGCCACCGGCAACCGCACCGCGCAGGCGATCCTGGACCTGAACCGCGACGACGGCTCCAACGAACGCGGCGGGTACGCCGACACCAGCGGCTACCGCTTCAGCAACGAACCGCTGCGCCCCGAACAGCCGGGCGTCACCCTGAACGACCCGGACCGCTGGCAGCGCCTGCTGCTGGCCCAGCCGTTCACGCAGAACGGCATCCCGCAGAGCGGCCCGCAACCCTACATGGGCGCCCACTGGGGCGCCGTGAACCCCTTCGCCATGACCCGCCGGGGCCGCCACTACCACGACCCCGGCCCCGCCCCCAGCCTGAACGACCCGCAGATGCGCGCCCGCTGGATTCCCGACCTGCTGCGCCGCCAGAGTCAGCTGGACGACCGCTCAGGCACCACGACCGACATCTCCCCGGCCGCGCTGGGCAACAACACGCCGGGCCGCAACGACGGCGCCGGGCACGCCCTGAACCCCGCCACCGGCCTCTCCTACCCGCCGAACGTGGTGCGGCTCGCCGATTACGGCCGGGTCATCGCGGAGTACTGGGCGGACGGCCCGCGCGCCGAGACGCCCCCCGGCCACTGGAACGTCCTGGCGAACGCCGCCGCCGACGCCCCCACCTTCCAGCGCCGCCTGGGCGGACGCGGCCCCGAACTGGGCCGCCTGGAATGGGACCTGAAGATGTACCTCGCCCTGAACGGCGCGCTGCACGACGCCGCCATCGCCGCGTGGGACGTCAAACGCCAGACCGACACCGCCCGCCCCATCTCACTCGTCCGCTTCGTCGCCACGCAGGGCATGCGCGGCCTTCAGGACGAGGTCAACGTCCTGGAGGAACGCGGCGGGAAGGCCATGGTACGCGGCTGGAGTGCCGCCGCCGGCGTCCAGTGGATCGACCCGCTGCGCTGGGTGCCGTACCAGGCGGCCAGTTTCGTCAGCCCGGCCTTCCCCGGCTTCGTGTCCGGGCACTCCACGTTCAGCCGCGCCGCCGCCGAGGTCCTGACCGACCTGACCGGCAGCGCCTTCTTCCCCGGCGGCCTGCACGAGATCACCGTCCGGCCCGGCGCGCTGCTGATCGACCGGACCAGCAACACCGTGCCCGTGCGCCTGCAGTGGGCCACGTACTTCGACGCCGCCGATCAGGCCGGACAGTCCCGCATCTGGGGCGGCATTCACATCGAACCCGACGACCTCGCCGGGCGGCGCATCGGGCAGCAGGTCGGGCTGGACGCAGTGGCCCTGGCCCGCCGGTACTTCACGGGACAGGCACCCCGACCGGAGGCCGCGCCGTGAACGGCTGACGGGTCAAGGCTGACTGGTAACGAAAAACCCCCGCCGGAGCGGGGGCAGATGATGAAACTCATACGGACTCGGATTGAAAGGGCTGTAAAGTCCTTTCAATCCGAGCGGATGCGAGAAGGAGAGAAACGGGTTCCGGACGTGGAGCTGGCAATCCGGTGAACTTCCGGATTGTCGGCGAAACAAACGGAATCCGTATCAGTCGTCGTTTTCGGCGTTCTTGCCGCGTTTGTACGGGCCTTTCTCGTTCCATTTGAGGCGCACGGGAATCCCGGCGAGTTGCAGGTCCTCGCGGATGCGGTTCTGCAGGAAGCCCTCGTAGGCGCGGGTGACGAAGTCGGCGCGGTTGCAGAAGATCGCAAACGTGGGGGGCGCGGTTTCGACCTGCGTCATGAAGTACATCTTGAGTTTCTTGCCGTGGAAGTTCGGGACGCTCTGGCGCATCTGCCAGACGCCCAGCCAGCGGTTCAGTTCGCTGGTGGGGATGCGGCTCTGCCATTTCTCGTGGAGTTTCATGGCTTCGGCCAGCATCTCGTGGATGCCGTACTCGTTGATGGCGCTGGTGTACACGCGGGGCGCGTAGCTGATGTGGTGGAGTTTCTGGTTGAGTTCCTTCTCGGTGGCCTTGAGGTCCGAGTCGGGCACGAGGTCCCACTTGTTCACGATGACGATCACGGGTTTGCCGCTGTCGTACGCGAGGTTCGCGAGTTTCAGTTCGTGGTCGCCCAGGTCCCCGGCGTTCACGACCAGCCAGATCAGGTCGCTGCGGCCGATGGCGGCCTGCGAACGCTGGATGGCGTAGTCCTCGACGGCCGTGTCGGGCTTCTTGCGGATGCCGGCCGTGTCGACGAGCACGAAGCGCTGACCCCCGTAGTCCCACTCGACGTCCAGGGAGTCGCGGGTGGTGCCGGGCATGTCGGCGACGATGGCGCGGTCGGTCTGGGTGATGGCGTTCAGCAGGCTGCTCTTGCCGACGTTCGGGCGGCCGATCAGGGAGATGCGGATGGGCGCGATTTCCGGGACGTCCTCGGTGTCCTCGGGCAGGTGCTCCATGACGCGGTCGAGCAGGTCGTCGAGGCCGCGGGCGTGTTCGGCGCTGATGGCGACGGGTTCCCCGAAGCCCAGGCCCCACAGTTCGGCCATGTAGACCTCGTGCTTGGGGCTGTCCATCTTGTTCGCGGCGATGATGACGGGTTTACCCAGGCGGCGCAGCCAGTCGGTGACCTCGTAGTCGGCGGCGCTCAGGCCCTCGCGGGGGTCGAGGACGAAGATGACGGCCTGCGCGCCTTCCATGGCCCACTCGGCTTTCTGGCGGATGGCGTCTTCCCACTCGTCGCCGCTCCAGAGGCCGCCGGTGTCGATCAGGGTGATGCGGTGGTTCTGGTGCAGCATCAGGCCTTCCTTGGCGTCGCGGGTGACGCCGGGAAGGTCGGCCACGACGGCCTCGCGGCGGCCGATGAGGCGGTTGAACAGGCTGGATTTGCCGACGTTGGGTCGGCCTACGATGGCGACTTTATGCATGTGGACGCTCCTTGTACGGTGTCGGTCCCACCCCGGGCGCCTGGGGGGTTCCGCCGATTGTCCGCCGCCCCCACTGGGCGGCCCGGACCACAGACTTTCCAGTATACAGACTGGCGGCCCCTCGCCCAGACGGCCCGTCACGATTCACCGGGCGGGGTGCATGGCGCCTCAGGTCGCCCGACCAGCCGGGAGGCGTCCCAGACGGCCTTTTTCCGGCAGCCCGCATGAGTTTGACAGGCGCTGCATTCCGCGCTATCTTCTAGGAATAACCGCCCGAGAGGCGGGTTTTTTGTTTTGAGTCCCGCGTGGCGGGTGTAGCCTGTGGGGCATGACCTCCCACCCACCGCACCCGCTGAAGACCGCCGAGTGGCTGCTGGAGCACGCGCAGGACCCGCGCGTGCGCGTCCTGGACTGCCGGTACGCCCTGAGCGACCCGCTGGTGGGCCGCGTCGCGTTCCTGGCCGGGCACGTTCCGGGCGCCGTGTACGCCGACCTGGAAACGGACCTGAGCGGCCCCGTGCAGCCCGGCGGCGCGGGCGGCCGCCACCCACTCCCGGACCCGGACGTGCTGGCCGGATGGCTGGGCCGCGTGGGCATCGGGAATGACAGCGTGGTCGTGTGCTACGACGACCCCAGCACCGGGCAGGGCTTCTACGCGGCGCGGGCGTGGTGGCTGCTGCGCTGGCTGGGGCACCCGCAGGTCTTCGTGCTGAACGGCGGCTGGCCCGCGTGGCAGGCGGCAGGCGGCGCGGTCAGTACCGACGACGCGGCCCACGCGCCCACGACCTTCACGCCGCGCGTGCAGCCCGGCATGGTCGCGGGCGCGCAGGACGTGCAGGCCCGCGCGCCCGGCACGGTGCTGATCGACTCGCGCGCCCCGGCCCGCTACCGGGGCGAGGTGGAACCCATTGACCGGAAGGCCGGGCACATTCCCGGCGCCGTGAACCGCGACTGGAGCGGGGTACTGGACGGCGCGGGCCACTGGCGCAGCCCCGAGGTGCTGGGCGTCCACCTGAACGCCGGGAACGCCCCCACCATCACGTACTGCGGCAGCGGCGTGAGCGCCACACCGAACCTGCTGGCCCGCGAACTGGCCGGCGTGCCACTCGGCCCGGACAACCGCCTGTACGCCGGGTCGTGGAGCGACTGGATCAGCGACCCGGCGCGCCCGGTGGCCGTGGGCACGGAGGACTGAACGGCGACCAGACCTGGGCCAGGGTGGTCATTCCCCCTGTACCAGGCGGTCGTCTGCCGTGACCGGGACGGTGCCGTCCGTCCATTCGAGCGTGAGGGTGTCCCCGGCGCGGACCTGCGCGGCGCGGGTGACGGGCTGGCCGTCCGCGCCGCGCACGAGGGCGTACCCGCGTGCCAGGGTGCGCTGCGGGGTGAGGCCCAGCGCCTGACGCATCAGGGCGTCCACGTCCTGCGCGGCGCGGTCCACCTGGCGGCCAGCGGCAGTGCGGGCGCGGTCCAGTGCCCACTGCGCGCCCGCGTCGGCGTCCACGAGGACCTGCGCGGCGTGCGTGCGGACAGTGCGGGCGTCCTCCTGCGCCTGCGCGGCGGCCCCCGCGACCGTGCGGACGATCAGGGCGGCGGCCTTGCTGGGCGTGTCGGTGCGAGTGTGCGCGACCTCGTCGGGCAGGGTGTCGTCCCGAGCGTGCCCGAGGCCCGTGATGACCGGCGCGGGAAAGGTCGCCAGAGCGCGCGTGAACGGCAGGTCGTTCAGCCACGCGAGGTCCGTGACCGCCCCGCCACCCCGGATGACGACCAGGGCGTCCAGCGGCTCCTGGGCGTGCAGGTCGGCGGCCGCCTGCACGGCACGCAGCAGGCTGGGCGCGGCGTCGCGGCCCTGGAAGGTCGCCTCCAGGTAGACGGGACGCAGCACCCCGGCACCCTGGAGCGGGTCGATCTCGCGCCGGAAGTCGCCCAGACCCGCCGCGCCGGCCGGGGCGATCACGGCGAAGCGGTCGAAGTCGGTGGGCGCGGCGTGCAGGCGGTTCAGGCCGTACACGCCCTCGCGCAGCAGCGTCTCGCGCAGGGCGTCTAGGCGCAGCGCGGCGTCGCCCAGCGTGAATTCCGGCGCGATGTCCAGCACGTTCAGCGAGAAGCCGTACTGCTCGTGGAAGGTCGCCTCGGCGAACAGCAGCACCTTCAGGCCCGCCGTGAGGGTCCCGCCGGTCGCGCGGCGGAACTTGCCTTCCAGACTGAAGCGTTCCCGCGCCCACACCGTCGCGCGGCACTTGGCGACCTCGCCGTCCTCGCCTGCCTGCACGAGGTCCAGGTACAGGTGGCGGCGGTCCGTGACGCTGGCCACCTCGGCCCGCACCCACACCGCGCCGGGCACGCCGCGCGCGATGACCTGCCCCACGTACGCCAGCAGTTCCGACAGTTCCAGGAACTGCTCGGGCGGCCGGGCCGGTTCCGTTTTTTTCCGGCGCGTCACAGGCGGCCCCCCAGTACGCGGCCCGCGACGGCGGCCAGCAGGCCCAGCGTCACGCTGAGCAGCGCGTAGGCCAGCGCGGCCGCGCCCTGCCCGCGCCCCAGCAGGGCGTCGAGATCCACGCTGAAGGTGCTGAAGGTCGTGAAGGCGCCCAGCACCCCGGTCCCGAATGCCAGTCGCGCCGCGTCCGGCCAGACGCCCCGGCCCACCAGGGTCAGGGTCAGGCCCAGCAGGAACGAACCGAGCACGTTGATCAGCAGCACCGTCACGGGCAGCCCGCCCCGGTTCAGCAGCGGCCCCAGCGCCAGCCCGGCGCCGTAGCGCGCGGCGGCGCCCAGCGCCCCACCGGCCATCACCCACACCCACGCACTCATGCCCGCAGCCTCATCCGGGCAGCATAGAGCAGCAGGTCACGCCGCCCCCGGCACGCCGCGTCTGCCATGCTGGGCGGCATGATTCGCGTCAAGCAGCTGGGCAACGGCGAGGACCGGCCCTGGCAGGGACAGGGAACCGGCGTGTGGGTGGACGCGCAGGCCCTCACGACCGAGGAACTCGCCAGCCTCCAGGGAACGTTCAACCTCAACCCCCTGGCCGTCGAGGACGCCCTGGAACAGGGCCACTGGAGCCGCGCCGAGGTGTACCCGGAACACTCGTTCATCACCGTGCGCTCCTTCGCGCGTCCCGAACAGGCCGACGAGTTCACGGAACGCCTGAGCGTCTTCACGTTCCCGGACGCCGTGCTGACCGTCAGCAGCGGCGGCACCCGCGCCCTGAACGCCGTGTGGCCCCTGACCGGCCGCGACAGCGTGAACAACCCGCAGGAAGTCACGTACGAACTGCTCGACCACGCCGCCGACACCTTCTTCGCGGCTGCCGACGCCCTGGAAGAACAGGCGGACGACCTGGAAGAACGCGTGTTCCAGAACCACCGGCAGAACCCGGTGCCGGACGTGTTCGAACTCAAGCACCGCATCGGTCAGGCCCGCCGCCTCGCCACCGACGCCCGCGAGGCGACCGCCCTGCTGGGCCGCCACGCCAACTGCACGCCCGCCGACCTGGTCCGCTACCGCGACGTGCAGGACTCGTTCACACGCGCTGCCGGCCGCCTCGACGGCCTGCGCGACCTGCTCACCAGCCTGCTGGACCTGCACCTGAACCTCCAGAGCCAGCGCATGAACGAAGTCATGCGGACCCTCACGGCCGTCAGCGTGATCTTCCTGCCCCTCACCTTCCTGGCTGGCGTGTGGGGCATGAACTTCGAATTCATGCCGGAACTCAAAAGCCCCTACGGCTACGCACTCGCCTGGACGAGCTTCCTGCTGATCGGCGCCCTGCTCGCCGCGTACTTCAAACGGCGCGGCTGGTGGTGACGGGGCGGATGGTTGATGGTTGATGGTCAGCAGCGTGTGCAGGCCGTCTCCGGCCCCGTCAAGGGCTACGCACCGCCCACTTCCTACGATCCACTCTCCCCTTCCGGCACAGGCAGGGGGCGGGGTGGGGGGGCGTACACGGCGCGGGCGGGCACGCTGAGGGTGGTGCGTTCCGGGTAGCGCAGGGCGCTCAGGTGACCTCCGAACGCGCAGCCGGTGTCCACGTTCACGGTGTTGCCCTTCCAGCGGGGCGCGGCGTGCGGGGTGTGGCCGTACACGACCAGCGCTGCGCCGTGGTAATCGGCGGCCCAGTCGCGGCGGATGGGGAGGCCCAGTTCGTCCCGCTGGCCGTTCACGTCGCCGTACAGCGCGAAGCTGCGCACGCGACCGCCGCCGCGCCCGTGGTAGTGGGCGGGCAGCCCGGCGTGCGCGACGATCAGTGCGCCCCCGTCCAGCACCAGTTGCGTGGGCAGTCCCTCGATGAAAGAGCGCACCTGCGCCTGCACGTCCGGGCCGGCCTGTTCCAGTTGCGTCAGGGTGACGTCCAGGCCGTGCATGGGCTTCACGGCCTTCCCGGCCAGCGCGCGGCAGAGTTTCTCGTCGTGGTTGCCGGGCACGCACAGCGCCGCGCCGCCCGCAACCATGCCCATGACGAGCCTCAGGACACCCAGACTGTCCGGCCCCCGGTCCACGAGGTCCCCCACGAACACCGCCGTGCGCCCCTGCGGGTGCCGCGCGCCCCCGCCGCTCAGTTCGTATCCCAGGTCGCGCAGCAGGTCGCGCAGTTCCGGCAGGCAGCCGTGCACGTCGCCGATCACGTCGAAGGGGCCGGTCAGGTCGCGGCGGTCCCCGCGCAGGAGCGTGCGCCGCAGCGGCAACGTGCGCGCCTGCTCGTCACTGAGCAGCACCTGCTCGTTCCGGAAGCCCTCGGCGTGCAGGCCCCGGCGGGTGCGGCGCAACTCGGCCACCTGCGCCGCCACCACGTCCGCCGGGGCAGCGGAGCGGGCCTCCAGCACGGCGCGCGGCAGGTCCATCACCACCGGCACGGGCTTCACGTCGTGCGCGCGGGCCAGTGCCGTCACGGGCACGCGGTCCACCGGGCGCACGAACAGGCCGTCCAGCACCGCCAATCCTCCCGCCGCCAGCCTCTCCCCCGCCGCCGTCAGCAGGGACGGCACGTCCGGGTAGTCCGCCTGCGCGAACACCTCCTCCGGCGCGAAGTGCCGCGCGGCAAAGGTGCTTTTGCCCGCGCCGTGCGCGCCGATCAGCACGACCAGGGACAGGGCGGGAACCGTCAGTTCGGTCAGGGCGGGCTCGGCGGACACGCCCCGTATCCTCGCACACGCCATGCCGGAAGGTCAGACGGCCTCCGATCGAATGGTGGAATCCGTATCAGACAGCACTGCCCAGCCGCGCCCGCACCACCAGTTCGCTCACGGCGCGGCGCACGCCCTCCGGCACGGCGTCCGGCAGGTGGGTCGTGCTGCGCGCGGCCTCCAGCGCCCGCACCAGCCGCGCGTGCTCGGCCTGGTACGTGCTCAGGGGTTCCGGCAGGGGCTCGGCCTCGCGCCCACCGCGTTTCAGGGTGATCAGGTCGGCCAGGAACGGCAGGCGCACGTCGGCGTTCAGCGCCTCCAGGTTCGCCTCGATCACGCCCGCACGCATCAGGTGCAGGCCCGTCAGGACCGTGCGGAAGGCGTACAGCAGCGGCTTCACGCGCGGCACGGGTTCCTTTGCAAGCAGCTGCCACTGGTTCGCCGTGAACCCCAGGTAGTGGTGCGCGTGCCCGCGCGTCAGCACGCCGGGGGCCAGCGCGATCAGTTCCGCGTGCAGCGGCGTCGAGTACACCACCAGCGGCGACAGCAACTGCTCCAGCACGTACCCATTACGGGTCAGCAGCAGCCGCGCGAACTTCCGGACGTCATGCGACACCAGATCGAGCTCCACCACCCCGTCGTCGCGCTCCAGCGAGTACGTCTCCGGCACGTCCTCCAGACCCAGCACCTCCCGCAGCGGGAGCACATGCACGCCCCGCAGGTCCCAGTCACTGTCCGGACTGGGAAAGCCGTACAGGTGCGCCCCACTGACCGTGGCGAACACCAGCGGGAAAGGGTGCGCCCGCACAGCGGCGGGCAGCTGAGGCGGGAAGGAGGTCACGGTGTCCACGCTTCACTGTCCCGCACGCGCGGGCGGCGCGGCATCCGCCATCTGCGGCGGGGGTGTAGGCGTCCTGGCGGAGGCCGACTGGGGGCGGGTCACCACTCCAGCGCCGCGCGCCGCGCCGCGATCAGCCAGTCCTGCGCCGCGTCGTGGTCGGGACGTTCGGGCAGGTCCGTCTCCGCGAAGGCCTGCTTGAAGTCACGGTGCAGTTCCTCCCGCCAAGCCTCGGTGGCTTCCCAGTTCAGGTGCCCGCTCTTCACGGCCAGCAGCTCCTCGCGGTGCGGGCCGACGTCCACCATGACCTCGCCGGTCCGCAGGGCGTGCGCGCCGCTGATCAGCAGGCGCAGCAGGTGCATGGCGTGCTTCGGGCGCACCTCGCCGTGCCGCTCGCGGTCTGCCTGGAGGCGGCGGAACTGCGCGCGGACGTACTCGCCGTACGTGACGTACATCAGGCGACTCAGGAACGCCCCCCGGATGTCCAGCAGCGCCCGCGCGACCGGCGTGACCTGCACCGGCATGGGCGAGAACAGCACCTCCAGCACGTTCGGGTTGGCTTTCAGGGCCAGCCGCACGAACTTGCGCGCCTCCCAGTACACCTCCTCGGTGCCCGGCCCCGGCCCGCCCGGCGAGGCGAACTCCAGCTGCTCGGGCGGGTCGCTCAGGCCCCAGGTCAGGCGGGCGGGCGGCAGGTAGAACCCGCGCAGGTCCGTGTCACTGGCGTCCGTGTCCAGCCCGAAAGCGCGGCTGCCCATCACGCAGGCGTACTGCACGAACGGCCGCAGGTCCCCGCGCATGGGGGGCAGGGCCTCCAGGGCGGCCCGCTCGACCTTCAGGTGCACGCGGTTCACGGCCCGCACGCGGTCCCCGAACTGCACGTCGTACACGCTGCCGCCACCCGGAACGATCACACGCGCGACGATCACGCCCGCCGCGCCCGGCGGCAGGTCCCCCTGCGCGGCATGCAGGGTCACGCGGGTACCGGGGGGCAGGTCACGGGTCATGCCCGCACGCTAGCCGGTGGCGGGGGGTCGCAGCATCCGCCATCCGGCGCAGGCGAAGGGAGCAATAAAAAAACCGCCTCGCGGGCGGTGATGTCCAAGAATATAGCGCGGTATGCAGGGACGGTCAAGATATGCGGGCGGGAGCGGGCGTATCCTCGCGGGCATGAGGGGAATCGTGTGGCTGGCGCTGGACGGCGTGGGGCACCCGCTGGACGCGCCGCCGGGCAGCGTGTGGGAGCAGGACCTCCCGGCGCTGCGGCCGCTGGTGGATGCGGGCCGGTGTCTGGACGCGACGCTGGGCGTGCCGGGCCTGCCGCAGTCCGGGACGGGGCAGGCCTGCTGGTTGACGGGTACGGACGCCGTGGCGCTGATGGGTGAGCATTTCGGGCCGCAGCCGGGGCCGACGCTGCAACGCCTGCTGGCCGCGCAGAGCCTGCCGGTGCGGCTGATTCGGGTGGGGGGCCGGGCGGCGCTGGCGAACGGGTACGTTCCGGCTTACTTCGAGGCGGCGGCGGTGGGGGGCCGCAACCGACTGGGGTGCTTTCCGTTCTCGTTCCGGGCGGCGGGCCTGCCGCTGAACCCGCCGGGCGTGCCGCTCGTGGGGGCGACGCTGGGCCTGGGGTACGCACGCCCCTGGCCGGACGACGGGAACGCGGGCGGCTGGGAGCGGCTGGGGGCGGCCCTGGCGGACGCGGCAGCCGGACATGACCTGATCGCCACTGACCTGTGGTTCGGGGACCTGCTGGGGCACGCGGGCGCGCAGCCGGTCCCGCCGGACGCGCTGACGGCGGGCCGCACGTACCTGCGCCGGGTGGACGCCCTGCTGGCCGGGCTGCTGGACGCGGGCGCGCGGGTGGTGGTCAGCAGCGACCACGGCAACCTGGAGGACCTGGGCGTGAAGGGACACACGCGGGCGCGCGTGCCGTTCGCGGGGTCCGGCGTGAACCTGGGGTCGCCCGTGAACGTGGTGGAGGCGGGGCAGGTGCTGGCCAGCTGGTTCGGCCTGCCGTGAGTGGGTGGCCCCTTTCGGAGGGGGGCGTCCGGGTGGGGTTCCGAACGTCGCGGCTGGGGGCGGGGGCGGTTTCCGGGCCTGCTGTCATGGTTTTTTCAGATGCGGCCGCGAGAGGCATTCCAACTCCCGAAGTTATCCACAGGCTTATCCACAGCCCCTGTGGAAAGCCTGTGGATAACCGAGGGGGGTCCACCTGACCCGACCCCCATTTTGTCTGTCTGACGCGCAGAATGCCGCGCCCTGCCGGTTGAACCGGTCACTCGCCCAAGTTATCCACAGGTGGCCGTTTCACTGTGGATAACTCTGGTCTGGCCAGGGCGTGCGGTGGCCACGAACGCCTGAACCAGGGCCGCATCCTTCACACCGGGGCTGGCCTCCAGGCGACTGACCGCGTCCACACCGGCCGGGTTCAGGGCCTGCATGGCCGCCGCCACGTTCGCCGGACCCAGTCCGCCCGCCAGCCACGCCCCACGCGGGAACACGTCCCGCAGCGCCGCCCAGTCCAGGGGCACGCCGCCGCCCGGTTCCGGGGCGTCCAGCATCAGGGTCACGCCGGGCTCGTCCCTCCACATGTCCGCTTCCGCCGCCAGATCGGCGGGGCGCACGACACGCAGAACGGGATAATACGCGGCGACCTGCCTCACGTAAAGACCCCGCAGCGGACCGTGAAGCTGCACGGCACTCACGCGCGCCGAGTCCGCCGTGCGCAGCACCTCGTCCAGCCCCTGCCCCAGAAAGACGCCCACGCGCGCCACGACCGGCCCCACGCTCAGGCCCGCCTCGCGCGCCACCTGCGGCGTCACCAGCCGCTTACTGACCGGCGCGAAGATGAAGCCCAGCGCGTCCGCCCCGGCCTCGGCGCTCAGGACGGCGTCGCGCACGCTGGTCGTGCCGCACACCTTCACCCGCACGGTCACTGCGGCCCCCGCGCGGCTTCCAGTTCGCTCACGCGCAACTCCAGCGCCCGCACCTGCCGCGTCAGGGCCAGCAGCAGCAGCGCGTAATGGTCGTACAGTTTCGGGCGTTCCATGCGCGCCTCGCCGCTCATCCAGTCACCCAGCAACCGCTCGGCCTCGCGCAGCACCTCGTCGTCCGGCACGTCCCGGTAACTGCGGCTGCCCAGAATCTCCTTCGCAAAATTCAATTCCCGGTCACTCATGCGCGCCATTCTCGCTGAACGGCGCGCCGCCCACCATGACCGCCGCCTCCAGGTCACCCCCTGCGTGTGGCGGCGCACCCACGCCGCGCTGCGATTCGTCAGGAACCCAGCCACCGGCAGCAGACCCGACATGGCCGCCATCATGACCGCCATGGTGGCGGCGACGGGCAGCAGACTCAGGACGATCAGAGGCGCGCTCGGCAGTCCCCCCAGTGAGTACAGCGCGCCCGCCACGAACGACACCAGCGTGCCCGTCAGCAGCCCCTGGGCCGCCACGCGCCAGCAAGCCGTGCCGAGCGGGCGGTGCCACGCGGCCAGACCCAGGCTGCACAACCACGCCGCCACGCCCACCGATCCCGCGATGGGCACGAAGAACATGAACTTCGCCCACTCGTCGGTCAGGCGCATCACGGGACGCCCCCAGCACAGCTGCGTGAGCCACAGCAGGCACAGCGCCCCGATCAGCAGCGCGTCCAGGCCCGTTCCCAGCACCGTGCGGGGCGAGAGGACGGCGCGGAGGGCCGACCAGCGGTGCCGGGACAGGATCACCCGCCCAGCGTAGCCGGGCCCGAGTCGGGCCGCTGCGTCATCTGACGGACGCCTGCGGGGGGGCAGTTGCCCTGACCTCGCCTCAGGCGCCCGGCACGCCCGCCTCGGAGAAGGTGCGCATCTCGCGCAGGGTGGCAGCCGCCCCGAGCAGGATCGGCGCGGCCAGGACGCCGCCGGTGCCCTCGCCCAGGCGGAGGTTCAGGTGGAACATGGGCTTCAGGCCCAGGTGGGTCAGTTGCGCCGCGTGCCCGATCTCGGCGCACTGTCCGGCGGGGAACAGGTAGTCGCGCAGGTGCGGGGCGAGGGTCACGCCGATCAGGGCGGCGCTGCCCTCCACGAAGCCGTCGAGGATCACGGCGCGCTTCATGGCGGCGGCCTGGAGCATGACGCCCAGCATGGCGGCGATCTCGAAGCCGCCGAACTCCGCGAGCACCTCCAGCGGGTCGGTGGTGAGGGTACGTTCCAGTGCCGTGCGGATCACGGCGACCTTGTGCGCCAGCCGCTCGTCGTCTACACCCGTGCCGCGTCCCGTGACCTGCGCCGCGTCCAGGCCCAGCAGACGCGCCGTGATCGCGGCGGCCGGGGTGGTGTTCCCGATGCCCATCTCACCGGGAATCAGGACGTCCGCGCCGTCCTCGATGGCCCGGCGGGCCAGGGCCGCGCCCGAGAGGACCATGGACTGCGCCTCCTCCACACTCATGGCCGCCTGCACGCTCAGGTCGTGCGTGCCCGGGCGCAGGGCCGCGCGGACCAGCGCCGGGTGGTCGGGCAACTCCGCGTTCACCCCGGCGTCCATCACGTACACCCGCGCGCCCACCGCCCGCGCCAGCGCGTTCACGGCCGCGCCGCCCGGCCCGGCGGGCGTGTCCGCCAGGAAGTTGGCGACCATCGCCGGGGTCACCTCGGGCGGGTAGGCGCTGACGCCCGCGCGGGCCACGCCGTGATCCCCGGCAGCGACGATCACCGCCACGCCGCGCGGGTCGGGCCACTCGCTGCCCAGCACGCCCGCGAGGCGCACGGCGAGGTCTTCCAGGTCGCCCAGCGCCCCGGCAGGTTTGGTCAGTAGCGCCTGCCGGTCCCGTGCGCGGGCCATCGTGTCGGCGTCGGCAGGCTGGATGGCGGTCAGGAGGGCCGTCAGGTCAGGGTGCATCAGCGGGCATTCTGCCCGTTCACGCGGGCGGGCGCAGCGCGGTCAGCCACCAGTGTCCGGCTTCGCGGCGCAGCGTGGCGACCGTGCCGGGCGGCGCCGCGACCGCCGCGAGGTTCACGGTCAGGCGCAGCGCGGCCAGCAGCGGCCCGGCGTGCGTGAAGGCCACCACCTCGCCCGCTGGCAGGGTGTCCAGCCACGCCTGCACGCGGGCGTGGAAGCCCCGCCCGGTGTCGCCGCCGGGGGGACCGTGGGGACTGGTGGGGTCGCTCAGCGCCTCGATCCAGGCGCGGGGCGCGTCGCCGTGCGCGGCTTCCAGTTCGGCCCAGGTGTGCCCGGCCATCACGCCGAAACTCGCCTCGGCCAGGGCGGGGGCAGCCTCGGCGTGCGGGAATCCGGCCAGCCGCGCCGTCTGCCGGGCGCGGCCCAGCGGGGACGTGAACGCCAGCGCGCGCCGGGGCAGGTCGAGGCTGCGGGCCAGCGCCTCCCCGGCGGGCGTGAGGGGCGCGTCCTCGTGCGGGTGCGGGTAGCGGCGCTGCGCGTTCGGGAGGGTGGGCGCGTGACGGATCAGACACAGGGTCAGGCCATCTGGCACGGCTCAGCGGCCCCAGGCGAACGCGCTCAGGGCGGCTAGTTCGGCGGTCACGACGATCAGGCCGTACGTGTCGCCGTTCAGGCCTCCGCCCAGTCGGCGGGCGCTGAACGCGGCGGCCAGCAGCGCGCCCACCAGCGCGGCCAGCCACGCCACCCACGCGCCGGGGATCAGCAGGGTCGGTGCGGCAATCAGCAGCGCGGCCCACACGCGGCCCTCGCGCGAGCGGGCGCCCAGGCTCTCGGCGCGCGCCGCCGGGTAGGTGTTCATGGGAATCAGCAGCAGCGTCCGCGCGGCGACCGCCGCCACCAGCGGGGCCAGCGGCGGAACCGGGGCGGACAGCAGACTCCAGAGCAGCAGCAGGTACAGGCCCCCCGTGGCCAGTCCGAACGCACCCACGTGCACGTCGCGCAGGATCACCAGCCGCTCGGCGGGCGTCTTCATGGCGAACAGGGCGTCGGCGCTGTCCACCAGCCCGTCGAAGTGCAGCATGCCGGTCAGCAGCAGCCACGCGCCCACGCCCAGCGCGGCGATCACGCCGCCCGGCAGGGGCAGGTTCAGCCACAGCAACGCCGCGACCACGCCGCCCACCGCGTACCCGGCCAGCGGGTAGTACGCACTCGCCCGCGCGAAGTCACCGTCGCGCACCTCCTTGATATGCGGCAAGGGCAGGGTCGTCAGGAACGTCAGCGCCAGGTGCGCCGCCCGCACTTGATCGCGGATCACGGGGTCTGGACGTGAATCTGCGCGGCGACGCCCAGCGACACGGTCAGGGTGTGGCCGTCCATCCAGACGGTCAGGGTGCCCAGCGCGGCGTCCACCTCGCGCACCGCCAGGGTCGCGCCGGGCGTCAGGCCCACGTGCATCAGGGTCCGCAGTTGCGCGGCGTCCCCGTCGGGAATGCGGGTCACGGTGACCTCGTCGCCCACGGCGTGCTGCGACAGGCGGCGTTCGGCGCGTTCCGGCACCTCGCCGTCCAGGGTGGGGATCGGGTCGCCGTGCGGGTCGTGGGTGGGGTCGCCCAGCCACGCGGCGATGCGGGCCTCCAGGCGTTCGCTCAGGGCGTGTTCGAGCCGCTCGGCCTCCTCGTGCACCTCGTCGAGCGGCACGCCCAGCGCGCGGTGCAGGAACAGTTCCAGCAGGCGGTGGTGGCGCAGGACTTCCAGCGCGACCCGTTCCCCCTCGGCGGTCAGGCGCGCTCCCTGGTACGGCGCGTGCGACACGAGGCCCTGTTCGGTCAGTTTGCGCAGCATGCCGGTGGCGCTGGCGGGCGCCACGTTCAGGGCGTCGGCCAGCGCCTGCGTGCTGACCTTGCCCGTCTGCCCGAGGCGCAGCAGGTGCTTGAGGTAATCCTCGGCGGAAGGCGAGAGGGAACGGGCGGTCATGCCGCTCAGTGTAGCCGGGGCAGCCGGGCGGGACTTTCCGGGCCGGGTGGAACTTTCCGGGGCCGGGCAGCCTCTAAGGTATGAGGTGACCTTGAATGACGCCCTGGATTCCCTGTCTGACCCGGAACTCGCTCGGCTGGCCGTGCGGGACGAGCGGGCCTTCGAGGTGCTCGTGACCCGGCACGCCCCGGCCGTGCACCGGCTCGCGGCGCTGAACGTCGGGCCGGGCGCGGCGGACGAGGTCGTGCAGGACGTGTTCGTGGCCGCGCACCGGGGCCTGCGGGGCTTCCGGGGCGACGCGCAGTTCGGGACGTGGCTGCACCGCATCACCCTGAACGCCTGCGCCAGGACGCTGGGGCGGCGGCGTGACGTGCCGCTGGAGGACGCGCCGGAACCCGCCTCGGCGCAGGACCTGACCCGCGCGGCCGAGGTCACGCAGCTGCGCGAGTACCTGTCGGCGGCGCTGCGGACCCTGCCGCCCGAGCAGCGTGAGGCCGTGACGCTGCGGGAAGTGTCGGGCCTGGAGTACGCCGAGATCGCCGCGCTGACCGGCGCGGAACTCGGCACCGTGAAGAGCCGCATCAACCGGGGCCGCGCGGCCCTGCGGGCGTGGCTGACCCGCGCCGGAGTGACCCCCCATGACTGAGCACCCGAACGACCTGCCGGCCCCAGACCTGCCTGACCGTGACCTGGACGCCCTGCTGGCGCAGGCCCGCGCCCTGACCGCCGAGGACCACGGGGCGGCCGCCCGGTTCCTGACCGGCCACCGCGCGCGGCAGGTGGCGGCGCGGCAGCGGCACGCACGCACCCTGCGGGCCGGGTGGGTGTCGGCGGCGCTGGCGTCGGCGGCGGTCGTGGCGGGCCTGACGGCGCTGCGGCCCGCCCCGGCCCTGCCGAGCAGCGCGGCCTACGACGCCTACCAGAGCGCCCTGGGAGAGGGCTGGTGAGGCGCGCCGCTGCGCTGCTCGGTGCGCTGCTGGCCGTCAGTCTGCCGGTCCACGCGCAGGCCACCGACGCGGACGACCTGATCGCCGCCCTGAAACGCGCCCGGACGCTCGCGGCGCGCGGGCAGGCCGAGGTGACGGTGCTGTTCCCGCCGCGCGCCGTGCCCACCCGCGTGGCGGCGGCCCTGCCGGCCCTGCCGGTCCGTCCGGCGCTGCTGCTGAAGAATTTCACGGTGGTCCGGGCCGCGCCGCAGACCGTGGCAGGCCGGGACGCCGTGCGGTTCGACCTGACGCCGAAGGTGGGCGGCGCGGGCCGCTGGTCGCTGTGGGTGGACCGCGCGTGGAACGTCCCGCTGGCTTTCGAGGAACGCCGCGCGGACGGCGCGGTGGTGCGCCGCGCCGCGTTCCTGAAGGTGAACGCCGCGCCCGCGAAGGTCGCGCTGACGGTTCCGGCTGCGCCGGCCGGCCTGCGCGCCGCCCTGACCCGCGCCCTGCCGGGCCTGACCTTCCCGCCGGGGTTCACGCCGGTCGGGGTGCGGCCACGCGCGGCCGGCGGGACCGAGGTGACGCTGACCGACGGGCTGAACGTGCTGGCCCTCGTGATCGCCCCGCAGGACGTCCGGGGTGCGCCCGGCGTGGCGTCCCGGCGGGTGGGCGGCGCGTTCGTGTGGCTGGTCGGGAACCTCCCGGACGACACGTTGCGCGGGGCGCTCGCGGGGGTGCGGCGGGTGTCGGCGGACGCCCTGGGAACTTTTGCGGGGCCGGGCGACTCCAACCCCTAGAGCGCCCCCACACGCTCGCTGTCTGTTCCGCCTCAAGGAGATTCCATGACCCTGACTTCCCTGTCCCGCCCGCTGACCGCCGAGGACGCCGCGCACTTCCTGCGGCGCACGGCGTTCGGCGCGACCGACCCGCAGATCCGCGCCCTGGTGGGCCGGGACGCCCGCACGGTCGCGCGGCAGGCGCTGGCCTTCGATCAGAGCGCCGCGCCCGGCAATCCCTTCGATCCCATGCAGGGGGCCGCGCCGGGCCCGATGCTGCAACTCACGCGCGGCGCGTGGCTGTTTGAGATGGTATACGGCCCGCACCCGCTGCGCGAGAAACTGGCCCTGACCTGGAGTAACCATTTCGTGATCGGGACCGACAAGGTCCGCAACGCGCCCGCGCTGGCCGGGTACCTGGGGCTGCTGCGCCAGCACGCCGCGACCGGCAGTTTCGAGCGGTTCACGCTGGACGTCGCGCGGTCCCCGGCGATGCTGCGCTACCTCGACAACGACCAGAACCGGCGCGGCCGGCCGAACGAGAACTTCAGCCGGGAACTGCTGGAACTGTTCACGACCGGCATCGGGCACTACTCCGAGGACGACGTGCGCGAGGGGGCGCGCGCCCTGACCGGCTGGACCTTCGAGGGGGGACGCGGCAACCAGAAGTACCTGGAGGAGTCGCGGTTCGTGTTCCTGGAACGGCAGCACGACGCGGGCCGCAAGACGTACCTGGGCCACAGCGGCAACCTCCGCGGCGAGGACGTGGTCCGGCTGGCCACCTCGCACCCGCAGACGGCCGCGTTCGTGAGCCGCAAGCTGCACCGCGCGTTCCTGGCCGACACGCCGGACGAGGCGGCCGTGCAGGGGAGCGCCGAGACGTGGCGCCGCACGAACGGCAATGTGCGCGCCGTGCTGGAGGAACTGCTGTCCAGCGAGGCCTTCTACGCCAGCCGCGCGCGGATCATCCGCAGTCCGGTCGAGTACGTGGTGGGCGCGCTGCGCACCCTGGGGCAGCCCAGGATGGAGGCGAAGGCGCTGCTGAACCTCACGCAGACGACCGGGCGCATGGGGCAACTGCTGCTGCAACCCGACACGGTCAAGGGCTGGGACGGCGGCCGCGAGTGGATCAACGACACCACGCTGCTGCTGCGCCTGCAGGTCGCGGCGGCCCTCACGCTGGGCGGACAGGCACCCGCGCTGTCCGGCGCGCCCTCGGCGCTGGCGCTGACCGGGCAGGAACGCCCCGCCACGGCCGCCGCGACCCTGAACCTCAACCCCAGACAGGCGACGTACCTGCACCTGATCAGCCCCGAATTCCAGCTGGCGTGACCGGGGTGGCGCGTGGGCCACGCCCCCAGCGCACCCTTCCCCCGACACCTCCGGGAGGTTTTTCCGTGACGAACCGACGTGATTTCCTGAAACTCTCCGCGCTGGCGGCGGCCGCCACGACCGGCATGCCCGGCTTCCTGGCGCGCGCCGCCGCGCAGGCCGGCGGCAGCAAGACCCTGGTCGTGATCCAGCTGAGCGGCGGGAACGACGGCCTGAACACTTTGGTGCCGTACAGCAACGGCGCGTACTACGCCGCGCGGCCCAACATCGCCATTCCGAGAAAGGACGTGCTGACCCTCTCGCCGGACCTGGGCATGCACCCGGCCCTGCGGCCCCTGATGGGCCTGTGGGACAGCGGCCGCCTCGCCTGGATGGAGAACGTGGGCTACCCCAACCCGAACCGCAGCCACTTCGCCAGCATGGCGATCTGGCACACGGCGGACCCCTCGCAGGCGCAGTCGGACGGCTGGATCGGGCGGATCGCCGAGCAGATCGGCGACCCGTTCTGCGCCAGTAACGTGGGCGCCGCCACGCCGCAGGCGCTGCGGGCCAGCGAGTTCAGTCTGCCCAGCATCGACGCGGTCGACCGCTTTCAGCTGAAGCTGCCGCAGGGGCTGGGCGGCGCGTTCGAGCAGATGATGGGCGCCGCCCGGAGCGGCGAGGCGGCGTACCTGACGCAGGCGACCCGGCAGATGATGCAGAACACGGCGCGCGTGCAGGCGAACGCCCAGAAGTACCGCTCCGGCGCCACGTACCCGGAAGGACGCTTCGCGGAGCAGCTGCGCGACACGGCCCGCCTGATCGCCGCCGGGGTGGGGCAGCGGGTGCTGTACGTGTCGCTGGGCGGTTTCGACACGCACGCCGGGCAGCGCGCCGAGCAGGACGAACTGCTGGGTACCCTCGCGTCGGGCCTCGCGGCGTTCCACGCGGACCTGGAACGGCAGGGACTGGCCGAGAACGTGGTCGTCATGGGCTTTTCCGAGTTCGGGCGGCGCGTCGCCGAGAACGGCAGCGCCGGCACCGACCACGGCAAGGGCAGCGTGATGTTCGCGCTCGGCAGGGGCGTCCGGGGCGGCATTCACGGCAGCAGCCCGGACCTGGAGGACCTGTCGGACGGGGACATCAAGTACCGGCAGGACTTCCGGGGCGTGTACGCCGAGGCCCTGAGCGGCTGGCTGGGCCTGAACGCCCGCGAGATCCTGAACGGCGACTTCAGCGGTCCGGGCTGGCTGGCATGAGGCCCGTCAGCGGGGCCGCGCGCCGCGTGACGCTGGCCCTGGCGGTCCTGCTGGGCGGCGCGGCGCTGGCCCTCCCGAAGTACCGCCTTCAGGCAGCGCCGCAACTGCATCTGACGCAGGGCAACGACCTGTGGCACCTGGACCGCCGTGTGATGTCCTGCGCGTACTGCCACGAGCAGGAGACGGGCGGCCGCTCGTGGAATCCGTTCGGGCAGGCGATCCAGGCGACCTTCCGCCGCGAGGCGGAGGCGGGCCGCGCCGTGAAATTCCCGCAGGCGCTGTCGGTCCTGCTCGAATCGGGCGGGGACGCCGACGGCGACGGCTACCCGGACGCGCTGGAGGTCTTCGCCAGGACCCTGCCCGGCGACCCGGCCAGCCACCCGGAGCGACCCCTGGCCGACCTTCAGGTCGAGTTCGACGCGGCGGGCGGCGCGGCGCAGTTCGCCCCGCCCACGCCCGGCGGGAAGGGCACCGGGACCAAATAAAAAAATCCGCCTCTCACGGGCGGCGTTTCTTTCGATTGATAGGAATAGAATACCCCGGAATGCAGGGATCGTCAACCCTATGCATGGGCGGGTCGTGGATTCTCAGGCATGACGGGTGTTCAATGAAGTATGAACGGTCTGGAGTGTCCGCAGTGCGGCGCCGCCCGCATCGTCAAAAACGGTCACGCCCACACAGGCAAGCAGCGCTACCTGTGCCGCATCTGCACCCACCAGTTCACCCTCCACCA
>NZ_NHMK01000039.1 GCF_002198095.1 Deinococcus indicus
CGCGACTGACCCCTGATGACCAGACTCTCTGATCTCCGATGACCTCAGACGATACGCCTCGACCGACCACGGGCGACCCTCGTTGCATCAAAACCGGAGCAGCGGTGACGCGAAGTTCAGTCCACGAACCTCCAACGTCCACGCGCGACTGACCCCTGATGACCAGACTCTCTAACCTCCGATGACCGCAGACGACACGCCTCGACTGATCACCGCCAACCCTCGCGGCATCAGAGCCGGAGCAGCGGTGACGCGAAGTTCAGTCCACGAACCTCGAACATCCACACGCGACTGACCCCTGATGACCAGACTCTCTGATCTCCGATGACCTCAGACGATACGCCTCGACCGACCACGGGCGACCCTCGTTGCATCAAAACCGGAGCAGCGGTGACGCGAAGTTCAGTCCACGAACCTCCAACGTCCACCCGCGACTGACTCCTGATGACCAGACTCTCTGATCTCCGCTGACCTCCGGCAAGAGGCAGCGATCAGTCACCTGCGGCGGAGTCTGATGCCCGCTTGACCTCGCGGCTGAGAGTGAAGGGGGTCGTGCATGCGGAGCGGCGGGGCTGAATCTGAACGCGGATCTCAGTTGTCTACACTGCTCCGCGAGGGGACGGAGGGGTGAACTTGCGCTGAACTTTTTCGCCGCGACGGGTGAAGCGCGCATGATTCTTGACGGGTCATTTATTTTTTTTCGGAGCGATACGACCGGTCAGAAATAATTTCGGCGCACTTGAGCAGCGGCGCGGAGCGTCGACGGAGGCCTGGGAGGCGCGAGCGTCGAGGCCGGACGAGGCCCGGAGCCTCGAAAAAAGCCCCTCATTCAAGGGGTAACTCGTACCGAGAATGAGCGCATCTGGAAATGAGGTTCTCTCCGATTTCCTACAGTCCTAAGCAGAGAGGTTTCCTCATCGACGCATGTTTTCCGTCGTCCCTTTCGGCGTTGCGGGGGTGTGGACTGTTTTTGGGTGTGTCCTGCGGGGCGTCTCGGGTGTTGCGTTTGTTGCGCAGTGCGGTTTTTCGGGTCGGCTGAGGCGTCGGCGGCGGCGTCTGGGGGGTGTGTTGCCTGCGGGCCGGCCCGTTGGGCGCGTCCCGCAATGAGGGGTGGGGGGTGGCGTTTGGCGTGGAGGCGAGAGGGGGTCGTGTTTTTTTTCTGACGGTCGAGGGGTGGGTTGCCTGCGGGCCGGCCCGTTGGGCGCGTCCCGCAATGAGGGGTGGGGGGGTGACGTTTGGTGTGGAGGGGTGTCGTTCGCTGGTCGCCGGTGATGCTGGTCGGTTGCCGCCGACTCCTCGTCCGGGGTCGCTCGCCGGTCTCGGTCGCCGGTGATGCTCGCCGGTCTTGGTCGACTGTTCGTCCGGGGTCGCTCGCCGGTCTCCGGCCTCCGGTCTCGGTCGCCGGTGATGCTCGCCGGTCTTGGTCGACTGTTCGTCTGGTGTCGCTCGCCGGTCTCCGGCCTCCGGTCTCGGTCGCCGGTCGTCTGGTGTCGCTCGCCGGTCTCCGGTCTCGGTCGCCGGTGATGCTGGTCGGTCTTGGTCGACTGTTCGTCTGGTGTCGCTCGCCGGTCTCCGGCCTCCGGTCTCGGTCGCCGGTCGTCTGGTGTCGCTCGCTGGTCGCCTGGTGGGTTGGACGTGACGGGTGCCGGGCGTTGGTGGGTGGTGGGTGTTCGCCTGGGTGTGATGGGTGGCGGTTGGCGTGCGGCGTGGTGATGCGAGCGGCGGGGTCTGGCGACCCGCGCCGCTCGGTGGAGGGTGGTATGACTCAGGCGGCGGTGGTGGTTCGGGATCGGTCGGCTCGGTGGAGGAACGTCGGTGTTGCCTTCCGCCATCGCAACGGCGGGGGGTGGAACATTCAACTGGAGGGTGGCGTGCCGGACGAGACGCTGGTGATCAAAGACGCGAACGGGTACGAGCCGGGAACGCAGTTCCGGTTGATGGTGACCCGTCCGGCGGTGTCGGGCGGAACGGACTGGTTCGAGGTGGGCCGGGCGTGGGTGTCGCGGGAGGGCCGGGCGGTGCTGGCGACTCTGGACGTGATCATCCCGGCAGGCGAAACGAAACTGGTGATCTTGCCGAGGCGCAGCCGGGCGGTGCGGGCGTGAGTGGTCGGCGGGCGGATGTGTTCGTGACGGCGCTCGGTTCGGACGGCGGGTACGTCCCGGTGGGGTTGGGATGGGCGAGTCCGGAGGGCGGTTGGCGGTTGCGGTGTTTCGCCCGGCCGGGCGCGGCGCGGTTCGGGTTGTTCCTGCCGGCCGGGTGTTCGGGTGTGCTGCCGTCCCGGGTGACGGTGCATGCGAGCAGCGGAGACCAGGTGGGGTCGGGGGCGTTCGTTCGCGGGTTGCGTGGCGTGATGCTTCAGGTGAGTGCGTGGCCGGCGGGCCGGTCGGGTGAGTGCTGGTTGACAGCTCGGGTTCCGGCGGGCGCGCGGTTGGAGCCGGTGACGGCTCGGCGGTGATGGGCGGGTCCGGCGAGGCGGGGTCTGGCGACCCTCGCCTGCCGACAGGGGATGACGGTTGATGTGGGGAGGGGTGCGCCGCAGGCGTACCTCTCCTCTGGCCGTTAGCGCTGAACGAGGAGGGACGGGACCGTGACGGGAGCTGTTCGACTGACGCCCGACCTCGCGCTCTGCCTCAGGCGACTGACGCTCCCTCTCTCTGCTCGGGTGACGCTCGACGGCACAGGTCGGCTCCGGCTACTGACACTCCCTCTCTGCTTTCCGGCGGGGCGGGGTCTGGCGACCCTCACCCGCCGACGAGGGATGGCATGACGACTGATGGCGTGGCGGACCTGCGGGCGTTGATGCTCTGTGCGGGTTGGGATGTGCAGCGAGGCGGGCGGGTCCTGTGTCCGGTGCGGGGAGCGTTCGTCTCCCTGTCTCCGGATAGACGGCGGGTGCTGGTGCAGTTGCCGTCCGGCACCCGGACGGTGGTGGAGGTGGGCCGGCGGGTGCGGTTGGTCCGGCCGCCGTCGGTGCGGGTGGGGGACGTGACGTTGACCTCATGGGATGCGGGGTGGTTGCGGCGGGCGGACGTCCGGGTTCGGGCGGCGGCGCTGGTGGCGGGGGTGGGTTCGTCGCGCGGCGTGGTGAGTCTGGTGTCGCCGTACCTGAATCAGGTGGGCGTGCGGGTGGAGGGCGTGACGGTGATCGAGTCGCAGGCCCGGGCGGGCGAGCCGTTCTCGGTCCGGGTGGAGGACGACCCGGTCCGGCGTTCGTCGTCCGGTGGCCTGGGGCGTCTGCTGCTCATGACGGCGGTGGCGTTGACGGCCGGAGCGCGGGACTGAGGAGCGGAGAACGGGACGTGACGGTGGCTGTTCGACGGACGCCGGACCTCGCGCGCTGACTCCGCTGACTGACGCGCCCTCTCTCTGCTCAGGTGACGCCCGACGGCACAGGTCGGCTCCGGTGCCAGGCGCGCCCTCTCTCTGCCTGTCGGCAGGCGGGGTCTGGTGACCCTCGCCCGCCGATGGGTGCTGGTGTGTGTCTTCTCTTCTGCTGCGAGGTGGGTGCTGATGAATCTGAATGAAGCGTTGGGGCCGGAGTGCTGGAACGTGCAGCCGGACGGGTCGGCGTTGTCTCCTCTTTCGGGCGTGGGAGTCTCCATCACGCATGGCGGGGAGCGGGCGCTGCTGGAGTTGCGTTCCGGGTGGCGGACGATCTTCGACGCGCGGCGTGGGGGGTTGCTGATCGCGCCGGCGGTGCGGGTGGTGGACGGCGTGACGCTCCGCGCGGTGAGTGCGCGGGCGTGGCGGGACGAGTCGGTGGTGCTGGAAGCGGCGGCGGCTCTGCGGGCGTTCGGCGTGGGGAGTGGGGTGTTCGGGCGGCCGGACTGGGCGCCGGGTGAATGGAGTCTGTCGGCGGAGGACACCGCGGGCCGGTGGGTGAACGTGCGGCGGGCGCTGCGGGACCGGGAGGCGGCATAGACCCGTCCAGCAGAGGTGGCGGCACGGACGTGCCGTTGGCGTGGCGTTCCTCTGCCCACATACCTCTACACCACCCGGAGCCCGTTGGGCCCGCGGGTGGTGAAAACGGGGAGGCATGCGCTCAATCACAAACCTGGCGATGATCCAGCCGCATGGAGAACCGGCGGTCACACCACCATGCGTCACATCCGTGCCGTTCGTGTTATGGCCGGGGCCGGCGCCTCCCACTGCAGATATCCAGCCGGACCATTCTCTGACTATTTTCGGCTCACCTGCTACAGCAGACCATCACGACATCGCACCTGCGATCACGATCAACGGAGCACTCGGCAGCCACCTTCCCGTGAAATTCGCCCCCTTACGGGGGCGGCCTTTTTTGCTGTCGAACGCCCGTTTGACCGTCATCGCATCGCCGTCGCATGACGACGCACCCACCACACGGAGGCTCCCATGGCATTTAACGATCTGGACACGTACAGCACACGCAACCACAAAGAGAGCTATCCCAAACTCGACGCCCTGTTTGATGGACAGCCATCTCAGTTGGCCAAATGCGGCCCTCGGGGCCGCCTTTTCGATCTCCCGACCGGTCTGCACGTCACCGCGCTCGACAGCAACTACCTGCAGATCGGTGACCTCGTGATCCGCACCGAGGTGCATGCACTCCCCTCCGCGCCCCTCATCGCCGTGATTGACGCGTCGCCGAATTTCCGGCAGTACACCGGACTGGACGAGCTGCTGACGATCCTCCGCGACCCCGACGCCAACGTCACACTGTTTCGGGAACGAATCACCGACGTCGTCGCTCGGGGGCTCCACGCCGGTCAGCCCCCACAGCTCGTCACGCCGTCGAGCGGGTTCACGGCTGTGTGGCACCCGGCGCGAACCCAGTTCATCCGCACGCCCGACGGCCACTGGTTCACCCGCCTCGCGTTCGAGCTGACCCCCACCGCCGACCTCGAACCCGCGGCCCAGCTGACGACGTTCGGGCTGGATCTCGGCAGTTCGCCCGTCGTCTGTGCGGCCGGCGGTGACGGCCGCGTGGAGATGTTCGGCGGGCCCCTCCCGCTGCTCAACGCGCTGCGCCGCCGCGACGACTACTCCGCGGAGGAGAGGCGGGTGTTGCGGCTCCTCACGTACGCCGCCGGACGCGAGGAGGCGGAGGCCGCCATCCGGTTTCTCGCCCGTACCGCGAGCATGGTCTACGCCGAGCAGCTCACCATCGAGGGCATGTGGGGCGGTTTTATCGCGACCGGCCGCCTGCAGGCGACTCTCGATTTTCATTTCTCCTGGTTACCGCAGGCGCTGTTTCGGGCGGGCGTGCCGTTCGAGCGCGTCAACGCGCGGGGAACCAGTCAGGTGTGCCACGTCCATCCCGATACGATCGGAAAACGCGACGGGAAACGATTTGTATGCCCGCGGTGCGTCGGCGTTCAGCACGTGGATGTCAACGCCGCCCGTAACGTTCATGCCCGTGGACTGCGCCAGTACGGTGTGCGACCGTCGTTCCACTGGCGTCGGCAGCGTCGGCGTGCGGCATGACGCTCCTGATATCCGTCCGTGCGCCAGTGGACGAGCGCACTTCCGGACTGCGGGGACTGGCCTCGCCTACCTCGGGGAGGATCTGCTCATGACGCGGGGTACGTCCAGCATCCCCGCCACCCGTCTCGCCGCCAACCTGCACCTCCTGGCGACCGTCGGCCTCACCACGGCGCAGCAGGTACAGCTGCTCGGGTTGGACGCCCGCGCGGTGCGACTCGCGCTCCGGACCGGCCTCCCGCTGCCCGTCTCCCCAGAGCAGCAGCAGAGGATCCGGTCGAGCGTGGAGATCGCCCAGGCCGTCCACGTCCTCTACAACCGCTACCCCGAGCGCTGGTTCACCCGTGAGAACAACCGTCCGCCGTTCGACGGGCAGACGCCCCTGGCGTACGTTCTGGCCGGCGGCACGGCGGCGCTCGTCGCCACGCACCGCTCGCTCCTCGCAGACCTCAACGGGTTGTTCAGCACATCGCTCGAGTCCAGGGCACTGGCGGGCTCGCTCCCGCAACCCGACATCGAGGTGGACGCATCCCTGTAACTGGAAGTCCCGAGATTCTGTCCCCCGCACAGTGACCGTTGGCGATTTGGGGGGTTTGTCCCCGATCACCGTTGGCGATTTGGGGGGTTTGTCCCCGATCACCGTTGGCGATTTGGGGGGTTTGCACCCGATCACCGTTGGCGATTTGGGGGGTTTGCACCCGATCACCGTTGGCGATTTGGGGGGTTTGTCCCCGATCACCGTTGGCGATTTGGGGGGTTTGTCCAAAAACAACGTCCTAGAGCGCTTTCACGAATTCGTCTTTGATGATGATGTTTTTTAAGTATTTAAAAGAAAAAACATCATCATTCACATAAACCAGGAAGTTGAACAATGCGCGGAAAAAAGGTAATCTCGCTGCAATCTGACCAACCAGCCCAGCGGGCGGTGGGCATCACGCACATAGAGAGGAATCTGGCGCGGCTGAATCTGATTCAGAGTGTCAAGCAAACGCATCAGACGCAGTGGCATAAGACGGTCGAGCTAGACAGCCATGGGGCGATCCGTATTGAATGTACAGCCGCAGCCGGCGACGTCGTCCCTCACGGAACCGATAATGACGTGCTGCTGGGACTTGTTACGGCCGCCGTGATACAGGACATGCCTGATGACGACAAGGTCACCATGACGGTAGTGGAACTGCTGCGAATGAGTGGCGTGCAGCCCAGTGCCCGCGCTTACAAAGAGGTTCACGAAACCCTGAGGAGGCTACAGCGTACCTCATACGAGATTCGGGATTCTTGGTTCGACCAGGGGCGCGTACAGTGGCGCAGTGTAACGATGAGCATCATCGTGCGGGTCGAAGTGAACGGAATAGCCGCCATAGGTGAAACTATTGGTCGCTGGCAACCCCACACGCAGGTCACAGTGCAACTGGACCGGACAGTGATGCAGAGCGTGCGGGACGGATACCTGCGCGCCGTGGATCGCCGACTTCTCGAACAGCTGAAGCAACCCATGGCCCGCAACGCGTTTCTGACGCTCAGTGTTCTGCGCCTCCAGAACGATGAAAACCTCGCTGACACCTACCGAGTTCCACTGATGCGGTGGGCCGCGCACCTCGGCCTTCACTGGGATCGCCCGGACAAGGTCGTAAGGGCTCTGGCGCCCGTCCATGAGTCGCTGAAACGCGCCGGGCTACTGGAAGGCGTGGAGTTCAAAGGTCGTGGCACGGCGCAGGTCATCACCTACCGGTTCTATCCATCCGCCGCTGACACACTGGATGTTCCCGGTTCAGGTGATGATCCCCGCGCGGTGAGTGGATCTGGCGGTTCTCCCTCACAACCAGAAACCCGGCCATTCGACGCCCATGCGGTTACACTCCTCACTGCTGAGGGGGTCGCGCCGGGACGCGCCGTCAGACTGGCCCGTCAGTTCACGCTCGCACAGGTCGAGGTTGCCGTGCGAACCCTGGCGGCGCTGCGTGCCACGCCGTACCGTGAGCGGGTCACGAATCCTGCGGGCCTCCTGCTCGACATCCTCGCCCACCCGGACCGGTACGTGCTGCCCGGTGCGGCGGCCCGGACCTCCACGCCGGCAGCTCCGCCAGCTACAGGTACCGGCAAGCAGGAAACCGCAGTTCCCAACACCAGGCAGCCGGCCTCGCCGGAGCCACCACCGGACGTGGAACGCACCGCATCGGCCGCACTGACGCTGCTGTCCCGGCGTCTGGACACCACCACGGATGGACGGGCGGTGCGGGACGAGGCTGTGGAAGCGTTCATCGCCGGTCTCGTGGGCGCCCTGGATCTCATCAGGATCGGCAAGGCCGCCACCGTTCCGGAAGCCCGGGCACTGCTGGATCGCCTGCGCACGCGCCAAGAGCACGCGCCCTGAACAGAAAGATCGGCGCATCAGGTCAGTCGTAACCCCACAACTCATCGTCACTCTCTGAGTCTCTCCAGCCGGGCGAACCACGCAGGGTGCGCCCGGCATTCACCATCCCATTCCGGCGGGCGTGCCCGCTGAACTGTCACTACGACCCACACGACAAGGAGTTATATATGCGCGCACATCGACGTTTTCTCGGGCATCCGCCTGACACCCGTTCCACTGGCGACCACCTGCCTCTCGCTCAAGTGACGTTCACCAGCGGGGCCCTCCGGTCCCTGCATGAGCAGTTGTACGTTCCTGGTCGCCTGCGTTCAGGGCTCCTGTTCGGTGAGCAGACTGGAGACACCCTGCACGTTCACCTCGCGACGCCGCCGCTGTACCCGCACTGGCATGCGGATCCCGTGCAGGCGCTCCTGCAGCCCGACGAGCGGTACGCGCTCGGGTGGAGTGACTGCGTGTCGGCCGTACACGGCCCGCACGTCGACTGGACCGGCAGCTGGCTGGCGTACCCCAGCAGCGAACTCGGGGAACTCCAGGCGGATCTCGGATGGGTGGATCTGATGGCCGCGCATGGGTTGGTGGACGCCCAGCATGTGCTGCTCACGGTCGGGTGGGACGAGGGCGTGTTCGCTGCTCGCGGATTCACGCAGGATCACCACCGGCACTGGCAGGAGCTCATGTGCCACACCGCGCCGCAGAAACCCCCCATGAACCGCAACTGATCTGGCGAACTGCCCGGGCAGGACCGGTGCGTTCCGTTCAGCGGGCGGCGTCCGGAGCGCCGGTCAGGAGGTCTGTCAGGTCCAACGCAAGTTCCTTGTTGAGGCTGTCCAGCCTCTTGCGCCACTTGGCGATACCGGCGGCCGATCCCGGGGCGCGCTGTAAGCCCCGCAGACTCACGGCCGGAACGAGTGGCTTCAGTCGGCCGGCCGTCTGCCTGATCGGCCCTGCACTCGCCAGTTGTGCGCCCATCCTGCGCGCCTCACTCTCCAGCCCGGCGTCCGGGTCGATGCCGGTGCCCACGCGGCCCTGGCTCTGCTGGACGGTGTGCGTGACCTCGTGCGCCAGGAGTTCCAGGCCGCTCTGCGTGCTCGGATTGAAGCGCCCCGCCTGGAAGAAGATGTCCGTGCCCGTCGTGAACGCGATGGCGTTCACGCCTTTGGCCAGCTTGTCGGCTTCCGCGTCATCGTGAATCCGTACGCGGCTCAGGTCGTGGTTCAGGCCCTGCTCCAGGTGGCGCTGAATGGCTTCCGGGAGTGGATTGCCAGCTCCCCTGCGCGCCTGGATGCGGGCCAGCACGGGCTGGGTCGCCTCGGCGTCCAGTTCCGCGAGTTGCCGCTGGAGGGTCTGCAGGGTGTCGAAGTTCAGGGCAGCCTGCTCCTGCGCCTGGAAGCGCTGCAGGGTCTCGTCGACCGCCCGCTGAAGGGGGAGACGCTCCGCCGGAGGAACCAGACCCAGCACCACCCGGGCGACCGGTGCGCTCACCGGATGACGCTGCAGGGTGGCGAGATGCTCACCGTACGCGGCGTAGCGGGCCTGGGCGTCGCCCCGATCCGAGCGGAAACCCTGCACGAGCGTCTGGGCCACCTGCCGCTGGAGTGAGGTGAAGGCTGTGCTGCTCCGGTAATCCAGCGGTTGTCCCTGGACCTCTTCGACCCGGGCGCGCATCACAGTCACCCACTCGGCGGGCGTGGTGGGCCGATCGGGAACGGGGCGGGGGTCCGCCTGTGGCCCCACAGTCGTCACTTCACCGAGCACTGCTACCTGCCGCTGGACGTGGCCGCGTTCCTGTTCGAGGTGGGTGTGTTCCTGGCGGTCCAGGCTGGCGGCCCGCAGGACCGGCCCGGCCGCGTGACGCTGCGCGGTCTGTGGGCGGGTGCCGTGCCTTGTGAGGGCCTGCCGCTGGACGGCGAGGGGCTCCATGGCCACTGGCACGTCCATCTGTTCGGGCGTCCGCTGTGGGAGCGGGGCCTTGCGTCTGGTTTGCTGGACCCGTTCGGTCATGACGGGCAGCGTACCGCGCAGGTGGACGGCAGGTCAGCGCAAATGAGCGTGAAGGGTCATGGCGGCCCCCATCGTCTTGAATCGGGTCCTTCGCAAGCCTGCCGTCCACGACCTTCCCCAGCGACCCGGGCCCCGCGCACTTCGTGCAGACGTTATACGGACTCCGATTGAATGGGCTGCAAAGCCCGTTCAATCCGAGCGGATGCGAGAAGGAGAGAAACGGGTTCCGGACGTGGAGCCGGCAATCCGGCGAAGTTCCGGATTGTTGGCGAAACAAACGGCAGTCCGTATTACACGCCTACACCTGCCCGCGGCCGGGCAGCAGCCAGACCTAGGGGCTTCCCCGGAGCTTCTCGGTGAAACACCTGTCAGCGAACGCTGCTGGGCCGGCGCCGGGGAAGACGCTGCGTCGCTTCAAGAGCGTGCCTGCTTCTCGCCTGGCTGGCAACGCGCACATGCAGGAATGGCCGAGATGTCCGAATTCAACAGAGGATGAAGACCTGCACCGACCATCTGCCTTGAGGTTCGGACATCTCGGCCACCCGGGAGTTCGGACATCTCGGTCAGTTGTGGAAGCGGCAAGGAGTTGCAGACCGTTGCCAGCGTGGATTTTTCAGAAAGAAGTGTCGCGTGGGAACTGACCGAGATGTCCGAATTGATCCAGGTAATGTTGAACTCAAGAAGTTCGGACATCTCGGCCACTTGCTCTCCTGCCTGTTCGGACATCTCGGTCAATTGAGTGGAGACCCGGTCGGACATCTGGGTTGGTTTTGTCCGGACATCTCGGTCAGTCGCAGAGAGGGTATTCGGACATCTCGGTCAGTTTTGAAGAGGAAAGTTCGGACATCTCGGTCAGTTCTGGCGGCCCGAGTTCGGACATCTCGGCCAGGAAAAATCTGAAAATGGCGCGCACGACGTAAATCGGACGGCTTCTCTGATGATGATCAATCTTTTAATCAATCAAATTCGTAACTGCTCAGCAGGGCCAGTTCAGAGGTTGAAATTGGGCATGAGCACGTCACCAGTAAACACGCTGACCAGACCCTCCCAGACGCTGAGACCCTGCTTCTGCAGCGTGGAGATATAGCTCCTGATCCGAGCGAAATTCTGCCCGCCCTCCGCGGACCGGAATCCCCCAGACACCTTGCGTTTCACGCACCAGGACCGCACGTCCCGTTCCGCCTGATTGTTGTCGAACGGCACCCGGCGATCATGCAGGAACAGCAGCACCGCGCAGCGGTGCTGCTGGCACCGTAACGCCAGATTCCGCCCGTGTGACTGCTTCGCCCTGCCCCGCCGTCCCGGAACGGGCGGCGCGGCCGGATTGGCCAGCAAGCCCTCCTCGAGCAGCTCATCAAATCGACGTTCAAACGCTGTGCGGGCCTCTGGGCTTAGCGTCCCAGCTTTGAGCTCGTGATACACCGTCCTCAGCGCTTCCCGAAGTGCTCCAGCCCAGACCTGCCCATGGTGTTCGGCCAATCCCCGCAGTTCCCGCAGGAGATGAGCACCGCACAGCGCATGCTGTGCCGGAAGTTTGAAGTACGAGCTCCAGGCATCGTGGACCAAGATGCCCGTATAGTTCGGCAGGATCTTCATGTCCTCCAGGGCTGCGCGGCCACGCCGGGCATGCTGGCCGTAGAACGTGAGCTGCGCGCAGCTCACGACATGCATCCATTGCAGCTTTCCGTTCACTGGGCTGCCGGTCTCATCTGCATGCAGCACCGGTTGCTCCGTCAGTGCCGTTCGGAGGTGCGACTCAAAGTCCTGCAGCCGATCGGCCGCGAGGTTGAGGTTGAGGGCGATGGTGCCATCACTGGGTCGCGCCCCGCAGAGAGCACGCAGAATCTCACTGGTGCGTTCGAGGGGCACGAAGTGCGCCACGTTCAGATACACCGTCAAGGCGTGGACCCGTGGGCCGTACTGCACCTGACCCGTGACGTGCGTCGGGAAGGGTGCTCGTTGCCGGTGATGACAGCCAGGACAGATTTTGACGTCGGCGCGGTATTCGGTGATCTGAAGCTGCCACGCTGGGAGGTCATGGACCTGTCGAGTAACCTGAGTGTCGACTGGAATGTCATCCCAGACCTGTCCGCAGGTGCAGTGTCCCGTGACAGAGAGGTGGACCGTGTGGTCGGGATGCGCTGACATCTTGAGGGTGTTGCCGGGATGATCTGGTTGAGCGCCAGAAGACCGGCCGGTCTTCTGGCGCTCACTCTTGGGCTGCCAGGGTTTGTCCTGACTGGGTGGTTGATTGGACGTGTGGCTGTTCTTGGCCTGTCGTCCTTCGAGCTCTTGAAGGCGTTTCAGGAGGACCGCAACCTGCGCTTCGAGCTCACGGATGCGTGCCTCGAGACGTTCACAGTTTGGGCAGGGGGGCTCGCTGATCGCTCTACCTTACCCAATCGACTCCGGGAAATCACCCTGCTGAGCAGTTACTCCGCTTGAATGGCTTGCAAGCCATCCAAGCAGAGTCCGGGTCAGTCAGCCGGGTCCTCGCGGGGGGGTTCGTCGCCGGGCTGCGGGTGGCGGCCCAGCTGGTTCCATTCGTCCGGGCCGCTCAGGCGGGGTGGCAGGGCGCGCAGGTACGCGGCCTGCGCGATCAGGTACGCGCTCAGGGGGGTGGTCAGGAACTGGAACAGCAGGATCGCGGCCAGTCGCGTGAAGGCGGCCGCCTCGGTCAGTTCGAGCGCCGCGCCCAGGAAGATCCCGGCCGAGCCGAGCGTGACCAGTTTGCTGCTGGCGTGCAGCCGCGAGTACAGGTCCGGGAAGCGCAGCACGCCGACGGCGGCCGTCAGCACGAAGAACGACCCGATCAGGATGGGAATGTCGCGCAGCGGACTGAAGTCGTTCACCGCATCACCCGGCCGGTCAGCAGGTAGCGGGTCAGGGCGACGGTGGTCAGGAAGCCCAGCAGGCTCAGGACCAGCGCGGCGTCCAGCAGGACCAGCAGGCGGGTCTTCACGGCGATCAGGACGATCAGGACGATCAGGTTCACGCTCAGGAAATCGAAGGCCATGATGCGGTCGCCCCAGCTGGGGCCGCGCAGGACGCGCGCCGCGACGAGCAGGGTGGAGAGCGTCACGATGACGAGGGCCAGGTTCAGGATCACGGGTGGACCTCCGGGGTGGCGCGGCGGGTCAGGACCGGCAGCAGGGCGTCCTCGACCCGGCGGATGGAGTCGCGCGCCTCGGCCGCGCCGGGCAGCCCGATGGCGTGCGCGTACAGCACGCGCCGCTCGTCGTCGAAGCCCATGGCGACCGTGCCGGGCATCAGGGTGATGGTGGCGGCCAGCAGCGTCTGCGCCGTCTCGCCCTCGAGGCGCATGGGGTACGCGACGATCATCGGGTTCAGCGGCGGGCGGGGGCGCAGGGCCAGCAGCGCCACCTGCACGTTCGCGAGCGACAGTTCCTTCAGGAAGAAGCCCGTGAAGCGCAGGGTGGCGACGCTGCGCCGCACGTACCCGGCGCTGCCGAGGGCGCGCGGGAACAGCGCCAGGATGCCGAAGCCCACCAGGAACCCGACGAGCAGTTCGCGCACGGCGACCTGCCCGGCGAACAGCGCCCAGGTGACGGCCAGCAGCAGGTTCAGTGCCAGGCCCCTCATGGCTGCCCTCCGGCCGGTTGCTCTGCGTCCGACTGCCCTGCGTCCGACTGCTCGCCGGCGGGCGCGTCGGGAATGACGACCGGGCCTGTTCCCAGCACGCCGCGCACGTAACCGTCGCCGCGCAGGTCGCTGGCGGCCGCCCCGGTGAAGGACAGCAGGGAGCCGCCGCCCACGGCGAGCGCCGCGACGAGCGCGGACGCCGCGTAGGCCGGCAGGCGCGTGCCGCGCGGGGCGGGCGCGGGCCGGGTGCCGGTCGCCTCGCCCCAGAAGAAGCCGCGCCAGACGTTCAGCAGCGCCAGCAGCGTCACGAGGCTCGCCAGCAGCGCGCAGGTGACCGCCACCCACGCGAGCGGGGTACCGCTCTGCACGCCGGCCTGCACGAGCGCGAACTTCGCGATGAACCCGGCGGTGGGGGGCAGTCCGGCGGTCGTCAGGGCGCACAGCAGGAACGCCCCGGCCAGCCAGGGCCGCTCGTCCAGGAAGCCGCGCGCGCGGACGTTGCGGGTCCCGGCGGCCCGTTCGGCCACGGCGGCGATCAGGAACAGCGCGGCCGTGACGGCCACGCTGACCGCGAGGTACGACAGCGTGGCGCGCAGCGCCAGCGGCGTGCCCAGGCCCAGGCCGAACGCGACGTACCCGGCGGAACTGACCACCGCGAACGACAGCACGGAGCGCCACTCGCGCTGGCTGAGCATCCCGAGCGCGCCGTACAGCATGGTGACGCTGCCCAGGATCAGCAGCAGCGTCTGCGGCAGCGCCGGGTCCTCCGTGAACACGGTCGTGAACACCCGGATCAGGGCGTACGCGCCGACCTTGGTCAGGATCGCCGCGAAGAACGTGCCGGTCGCGGCGGGCAGCGCCGGGTACGTGCCGGGCAGCCAGAAGCCCAGCGGGAACAGCGCGCCCTTGGCGGCGAACACCAGCAGCAGCAGCACGCTGATGGCGTTGACCGTGGCGTTCGGGCCGAGTTCCGCGCTGCGCTGCGCGAGGTGCGCGAAGTTCAGTGTGCCCAGCGCGCCGTACGTCAGGCCGCAGGCCAGCACCAGCAGCGCGGACGCCGCGAGGTTCATCACGATGTACCGGAAGCCCTCGCGCAGCTGCTCGCGGGTGGAGCCCAGGACCGCCAGGGCGTAACTGGCGACCAGCATCACCTCGAAGGCCACGAACAGGTTGAACAGGTCGCCCGTCAGGAACGACATCTGCACGCCGGCGAACAGCACGGCCATCAGCGTGAACAGGTGGTGGCGTTCGCGCGCGGGGTCCGGGTTGACCAGCGCCGCCCAGGTCGCCAGCAGCGCCGACACGGACGCCAGGACGCTCATGAACGCGCCTAGACGGTCGGCGGTCATGACGATCCCGAACGGGGCGGGCCACGCGCCCAGCTCACTGACCAGCACCGCGCCGTTCCACACGGCCGACAGCAGCAGCGCCGAGCACAGCAGCGTCAGCAGCGCCGCCGCGAGCGCCAGTCCCGCGCGGGCGCGCCGGCCCATGGGGGCCAGCATCAGGATGCCCATCCCCAGCGGCACCAGGATGGGCGCCAGCGGCAGCCAGGAGGTCGTCACGCCGCTCACGCGGGCCTCCGGGGCGCGCGGCGGGTGGAGGTCGGGGCCTCGGTCGGCTCGTCCGGCCCGAGGTGACTGGCGTCCGCGTGCAGGCCGTCCGGGCTGTCCGGGTCGCGGGCCAGACTGTCGCCGAAGGCCTCGACGTCGTCGTGCCCGGCGACCTGGTAGGCGCGCAGCGCGACGGTCAGCAGCAGCGCGGTCGTGGCGAACCCGATCACGATGGCGGTCAGGACCAGCGCCTGCGGCAGCGGGTCCACGTACGGGCCCTTCAGGGTCAGCAGGGGCGGCGCGTCCGGCCGCAGTCCGGCGACCGTCAGGATGGCGAGGTTCACGCCGTACGCGATGAACGCCAGTCCCAGCACCACCCGGATGATCGTGCGCGACAGCAGCAGGAACACGCCGGTGCCGACCAGCACGCCGATCAGCAGCGCGAACAGCGGTTCCATGTCGGCCTCCGGGTGGGGGTGTGGTGCGGGCGGCCCTGCGCCGCGCCCGGCGGGCGGGTCGGGGTCCGGGAAAGGTGGGTCATCGGTCGTCCTCCACCCGCTCGCGCGGGTTCACGTCAATCAGTTCGTAGGCGATGTGCAGGGCCGAGCCGGCCACGATCAGGTACACGCCCACGTCGAACAGCAGCGCGGTCGCCCACTCGAACTCGCCGGTCAGGGGCGTGCTGACGTACCCGTAGTCGCTTTTCAGGTACGCGCGGCCCAGCAGGTACGGGACCAGTCCGGTCGTGAACGACAGCGCCAGTCCCCACGGCACCACGGTCAAAGGCGGGAAGTTCAGCGCGCAGCGTCCGTTCGCCACGCGGTGCAGGATCAGCGCGCAGGCGGTCATGAGGCCCGCGATGAACCCCCCGCCCGGCGCGTTGTGCCCGCGCCACAGCAGCAGCGCCGTGAGCAGCATCACCAGCGCGAACGCCGCGCGGCTCACGACCCGCAGGACCGGGTCGCCCACGTCGGTCAGGGCGTTCGGCCGGGCCGCGGGGCCAGGACGGGCGGCGGGCCGTTTCCCGGCGCGTCCCTTGCGGCCCCCGCTCACGGTTTCCTCCGGGGGGCCGGCGCGGCCAGCTGTTCGGCGTCCACTTCCGGCGGGGCCTGTCCGGGCCGCCCCAGGCGCACAAGCGCGCCCACGGCGAGCGCCACGACCGCCACGACCGTGATCTCACCCAGCGTGTCGAAACCGCGGAAATCCACCAGGATGACGTTCACGACGTTCTTCCCGCCGCCCTCCTTGTACGAGTTGAGCAGGTAGTACGGCGAGATCGGCGGCGCCAGGAAGCGCAGGCTGGCCATGACCAGCAGCGTGGCGCCCGCCGCCGCGGCCGCCGAGAGCAGCAGGTCCAGGCCCAGGCGGCCCCGGGTGCGCGGCAGGTCCCGCACGCCCGGCAGGAACCGGAACACCAGCAGGAACAGGATCACCGTGACCGTCTCGACCAGCAGCTGCGTGAGTGCGAGGTCCGGGGCGCGCATCAGCAGGAACGACACGGCGCTCCCGAACCCGGTCAGGCCGGTCAGGACGACCGCCGTCAGGCGGTTACGGGACAGCGCCACGCCCACCGCGCCCGCCACGAGCAGCGCCGCGACCGGCAGCGCCTCGAGGGGCACGGTCCCCAGCCGGGGCAGCACCTGCGGCGCCTGCCACACGGCGTACCCGCCGATCAGGGCGGACGCGCCCAGGCTCAGGCGCAGCTGGTCCGGCAGCGCCAGCCCCTGCGTGCGCGCGGTCACGCGGCTCGCCAGGGTGTTCAGCAGCGTCAGGATCAGCACGTACGACAGGTTGGCGTTCCAGCGCGGCGTCAGGCGTTCCTGCAGGCGCTGCGCGGCCGGAGCCTGCCACACCAGCGCCGCGCCCAGCGCCCAGGTGACCAGCGTGCCCAGCAGGGCGGGCGTCACGCCATGCCACCAGCGGATGTGCCCACCGTACGACGCGAAGGCCAGCGCCTCCTGCGCCGTGCGGGTCAGCGTCTCGGTCAGGGCCGGCCACAGGCCCATCAGCAGGGCCGCGCCGGCCAGCAGCGCCGCCGGGACCGTCAGGCCCGCGCCGGCCTCATGCGGCACCTTCGGGGCACTCAGCTCGCCGGTGAACACCCGCAGCAGCCGCGCGCTGTACGCGAAGGTCAGCGCGCCTCCCGCGACCGCCACCGCCAGGAACAGCGGTCCCTGGTGCCACATCGTCTCGTAGAACAGTTCCTTGCTCAGGAACCCGCCCAGCGGCGGCAGGCCCGCCATGCTCAGGGCCGCCAGCACGGCCACGACGAACGTGACCGGCAGCGCCCGGCGCAGACCCGACAGACGCCGCACGTCCCGCGTGCCGGTCTCGTGGTCGATGATGCCCACCACGAAGAACAGCGCCGCCTTGAACGCCGCGTGGTTCAGCAGGTGCGTCGTCGCCGCGAAGCGACCCTCGGCGTCCGCTACGCCGTACAGGCTGACCAGCAGACCCAGCTGCGAGACCGTCGAGTACGCCAGCAGTGCCTTGAGGTCGTTCTGCCGCAGCGCCAGCCACGCGCCCCACACCATGGTCGCCAGTCCCAGCGGCACCAGCAGCCCACTCCAGAGCGGACTGACCGAGAAGATCAGCCCGAACTTCGCGACCAGCAGCACGCCCGCCTTGACCATCGTCGCCGAGTGCAGGAACGCCGACACGGGCGTCGGGGCTTCCATGGCGGTCGGCAACCACAGGTGGAACGGCAGCTGCGCAGACTTCGTCGCGGCGGCCAGCACGGTCAGCAGCAGCGCCGGCACGAACAGCGGCGAGGCCCGCACCGCGTCCAGATCAAGCTGCGACAGCTGCGCGCTGCCGCCGGCCAGTCCCAGCATCGCCACGGCCGCCAGCAGCGCCACGCCGCCCAGCGCGCTGATCAGGAAGGCCTTGACCGCCCCGTCACGCGCCGAACTGCGGGTGTGCCACAGGCCGATCAGCAGGAAACTCGTGACGCTGGTCATTTCCCAGAACGCGAACAGCGCCGCGAGGTTGTCGCTCAGGACCAGGCCCAGCATCGACCCGCCGAACGCCAGCAGGTACGGGTAGAACCGCCCGAAGCGCTCGCGGTCCGACAGGTACGTCACCGAGTACAGGCTCGCCAGCGTGCCGATCACGCCGATCAGCACCGCGAACATCAGCGAGAAGCCGTCCCCGCGGAACACCAGGTTCAGGCCCAGGTCCGGCACCCAGCGGGTCGTCTCGCTCAGCGTTTCGCCGCCCGTGCGCGAGGCCAGCAGCAGCGCCGGCACGAACGCCAGTGCGGCCAGCACGCCGGTCGCGCGGCCCAGGCGTCCGGCGAGCGCCGCGCACAGGGCCGCCATCAGGAACGGCAGCGCCACGGCCGCCGTCATCAGTCCCATGTCACGTCCGCCGCGCCGCTTCCGGGCGGGAGGGTGGGTTGTGTGTTCATCTGTGCCTCCTCTCGACAGGTGCGCTGCCAGGCAGTCTCCACCCGGAACCGTCCCCCTTCGGCTCCACGCGTCGTCCTCGGACCGTGACGGTCCGACCGGTCTGTAGTCTACGGAGGAACGGCGCCCCGGTGCCCGTACCTGAAGTGCATCCGAAGGTCGGGGCGGGCGCCGGGCAGGACATTCCCACCCGCCCGGCGCGCTATGGTGACCCGCGATGCACGCCCGGCGCGCCCCCCTTCCCTTCACGGTCCGTGCCGTGGAGCGGTGCGTGCTGGTCCTGCTGACGCTCGTCGCGTCCCTGATGCACCTGACCCGCAGCCCCGGCGCGGGCGGCCTGGGCCTGACCCCTCCCGCCGTGACCCGCCCCGCCCTAGCTGCCTCCGGCCCGGCTGCGTCCGTCCGGGTTCTTCCGGCCGGTGAGCGCGCCGCCCCGGCCGACACCGCCGCCCACCCCGGCGCCGGACACCCGCCCCACGAGCACGCCAGCCCGGCGTCCGTCGCGGACGCACCGGCCGGGCACGCCCCGCACCGTCACGCGGGCCACGCGCGGACCGACGCCGCCCCGAACGCCCCGCCCGGACACGCGGAGCACGCCGGTCCCCACTGCCCCTTCTGCCTGACGGCCGGCTTCGCGCTGGCTGCCGCGCCCGCCACGACCCTCCCGACCGTGCCTGCCCCGGTCGTCCCTGCGGCCGTCCGCCCTGCCGGACCGGCCGTTTCTGCCGTCCGTCACGCGGACCCGCGTGCGCCCCCCACCCTGGGCTGAGCGCCGCCCGCGCTGCAACGACCACGTTGCGCCGACACACGTTGCGCTGCGCTCCCGGCCACGGCCGCCGCGGCCCCCGTGGCCCATCCCCCCTGCCCGGAGTGCCCGGCACTTCCGGCTCCCTACTGCCGGCCCCCTGCCCCCGTTCCGCAGGTGCCTGTCTGCCGGCTGCGGCCCGCAGGTCCTGCCCCCACCCGAGGAGTTCCCCATGAAAACCCTGATCCGTTCCATGCTGTCCCTGTCCGCCGCCGTCCTGATCTCCGTGGCGGGGGCGCACGCGACCGTCCGTACCGAGGGCGGCCTGTCCGAGAGCAAGGTGGGTGTCAGCGAGACGTACCGCCTGAACGTCCCCACCGAGAAGGAGATCACGACCACGCAGATCCGCCTCGTCGTGCCGGCCGGCGTGACCATCAGCCGCTTCCAGGTGACGCCCGGCTTCACCCGCACCGTCACGAAGAACGCCGACGGACTGGTGACCGAGGTCGTGTGGAAGGGCCGCGTGGCCCCCATGGAGTACGCGCGGTTCTTCTTCCAGGCGCGCAACCCTGCGCAGGCGGGCGAACTGATCTGGAAGATCTACCAGACGTACAGTGACGGCAGCGTCGTGGCGTGGGACGACGCGGACCCTGCCAAGGGCCCGGCCGGCAAGACCACCGTCAAGTAACCACCCAAGGAGAGTTCCCATGCACCGACTCACTGCCCTGCTCGCGGCGCTCAGCCTGTCCCTGGCCGGCGCGCACACCGCCGTCACGTCCGTCACGCCCGCCCTGAACGCCACCGTGAGCGCCCCGGCCTCCGTGACCCTGACCTTCAACGAGGCCGTCGAGACGCGCTTTTCCACCTTCCGGGTGATGGCCGTCCCCACCGGCCGGACTGCCCAGGCCGCCGCCACGCTGGCCCTGGCCGAGAAGCCCGGCAGCGCCCGCCTCGTCAACCGCGCCGCCACCCTTCCCGCCCTGGCGGCCCGCGTGACCCTGCCGCTGCGCGCCGACCTGAAACCCGGCGCGTACGTGATCGCCTGGAAGATCCTCTCCGAGGACGGGCACCCCGTCTCGGGCCACAGCAGCTTCCGGGTCCGGTGAAGGGCCGCCCCGCGTGACTGCCGCGCTGGCCGCCCTGGGCTTCGCGGGCGTGGCCCTGCTGCTGGGCGGGGCGCTGGCCCGCCGCTGGCTCACGCCGGGCCACCCCCCCACGCGCTTCCTGGGGGCGGGGCTGGCGCTGCTGCTGCTCGGCTGGCTCGGGCAGGCGGCCTTGACCCTGGGCGCGCTGGGGTTCACGGCCCCCACCGACCTGCTCGACTACCTGAGCGGCACCTCCACCGGCCGGGCCATGCTGGGCGGCCTGATCGGCGCGCTGCTGCTGCTCGCCGCCGAACTGGGCAGCCGCCCGCGCTGGCCGGTCCTGGCGGCCGCGCTGCTGCTCGCGTGGGGCGCGGCCGGCACCGGGCACGGCGCCGGGCACGGCCCCTGGGTGCGCGGCCTGCACGCCGCGCACCTGCTGGCCATGTCCGTGTGGGTCGGAGGCGTGCTGGCCATCGTGACCACCCGGCCGCTCACGGTGGCCCTGGCGCGGCGGTTCACGCCGGCCGCGCTGGGCAGCGTGGCCGTCCTGGCCGGCACCGGCCTGCTCATGGCGGGCGAGCACCTGCGCTCGCCCGCGCAGTGGACCGGCACGCTGTACGGGCAGACGCTGCTCGTCAAGGTGACCCTGGTCGCCCTGGCGCTCGGCGCGGCCATCCTGGTCCGCCGGGCGTTCGCGGCCCGCTCACCGCAGGCGCGGGTCGCCCTGGCGCGCGAGGCGCTGCTGCTCGTGACGGTGCTGGGCACCACCGCCGTCCTGAGCACCCTCCCGCCGCCCGCACCGGCCCCGTCGGCGGGACCGGCCCGCGCCGCGCCGCCGGGCCGGTGAGCCTGCTGGTGACTCCGCCGGTGACCCCGCCGGGGCTTGTTACCCTGGGCCGGTGCCTGCCCCGTCCAAAGCTCTGTTCACTGCCGCGCTGCGCCGACACCCCTGGTTGACTGCCCTGCTGGGCGCCGCGCTGGCCTGGGCCGCGCTGTGGACGCTGCGCGCGCCCCTGCCGCCCGCGCCGCCCACCCTGAGCGGCTACGGGGCCGGCACGTACGAGCAGGCGGCCGCGCCGGGCGAGGCCCGCATCCGGCTGGACGACGGTCAGGTGGTCACGGCCGTCACGTACGCCGAATCCCGGCCGCGCCCCGGCCAGCGGGTCGTGGTTCAGGAGATCGGCGGCCAGCACGTCCTGGAAGGCCCGCTGCGCTGGCCGCTGCTGCTGGTCCTGCTGGCCCTGCTGATCGCCGCGACCCTGAGCGTCACGGGCCTCCAGGGCTTCCGGGCGCTGCTGGGCAGCGGCCTGTGTCTCGCCGCGCTCTGGCTGGTGCTGCTGCCCCGCCTGACCGGCGGCGCCGGCACCCTGACGCTCCTGCCGTCCCTGGGGCTGGTCCTGGCGCTCAGCGTGTACTTCGTGCACGGCCTGAACCGCAAGAGCCACGCCGCGCTGGCCGCGCTGCTGCTGTGCGCGGCCGCCGGATTCGGCCTGCTGACCCTGCTGGTCGGCGCCGGCCACCTGACCGGCCTGTCCGACCGTGGCGCCACCGTCGCGCAGGCCTCCTACGGCGTGGACGCCGTCAGCCTGTACGTCGTGGGCGTCATGCTGACCGCGCTGGGCGCCATGAACGACGTGGCGATCACGCAGACCTCGGCCGTCGCGGCGCTCGCCCGCACCGGCCACGCCCGCAGCCGCCGCGACCTGTTCCGCCAGGGCATGCAGATCGGCGCGGACCACGCCTCCGGCATGGTGAACGTGCTGGTCCTGGTGTACGCTGCCGGCGCCCTGCCGCTCCTGCTGCTGCTGCGCGCCAACCGCACCACGCCGCTGTGGGTGCAGATGAGCGGCGAGGGCCTGTTCACCGAACTGACCGCCCTGCTGCTGGCCCTGCTGTGTATGGTGCTGGTCGTGCCGGTCAGCACCGCCCTCGCGGCCCGCTGGATGTTCCGGGAGTCGCCCCCCACGGCACCCGCCCCGGACTGATACGGACTGCCGTTTGTTTCGCCGACAATCCGGAACTTCACCGCCCTGCCGGCTCCACGTCCGGAACCCGCTCCTCTCCCACTCTGCGGAGCAGCTCTACGAGTCGCTTCGCTCGGACCCACCGGGCTTTGCAGCCCATTCAATCGGAGTCCGTATGAAGCGCAGCGGCAACCCGGCGCCGTTCAGGAGGGCGCCAGCTGAGCCTGCCGGATCAGGCCGTCCAGGCCCAGCGCCTGCGCCTCGCGGTGGGCGCGCCGACGTTCGCGCCGGGCGGCGTCCGCCTGACCCTGCAGGTCCAGGAGGGCGGCGAGACTGCCCGCGCGCAGCACCCGCAGGCGCGGGCTGCCCTCGCCGCTCAGGCCCGCCGCTTCCTGCGCGGCGACCTCAGGCAGTCCGGCGCGCCACAGGATCCGGACCTCGTGGTCGCGGGGGTGGTGCAGCAGGCCACTGCCGCGCAGGGCCGGCGTGACCCTCAGCCGCTCGTCCCGCGCCGCGAGCACGTCGCGCAGCGCCTCGCCCCCGGCCGGGTCGCCCTGCCCCAGCGCCTCGCGGGCGCGGGCGCGCAGGGTCCAGACGGTCGCGCGGGTCAGGTGTCCGGCGTCGCCGCCGAGGTCGGCGGGAATGGCGGCCCAGGCGTCGTCGAGGGTGCGCAGGGCGGCGCGCGGCTCGCCCAGGTGCAGCCACGCGGCGGCCAGGGTGCGGTGCGCGGCGTACCCGTGCAGGCCGCCCAGCCGCGCCGCGACCGGGACGGCGGCGCGGGCGGCGTCCAGGGCGCCCGGCGCGTCACCCTGGTCGAGCAGCGCGAGGCTGAGGGTCCGCTGCGCGACGCCCAGGCCGTTCAGGAACTCGGTGTGCCCGAGTTCGTCCGTGAGGGCGCGCAGTTCGTCCGTCACGGCGCGGGCGTACCCCTGCGCGGTGGCGGCCAGCGCGCCCATCGTGCGGGCGTACGCCACCGGCAGTTTCAGCGCGGACCGGCCCGCGCCGCGCCGCACCACCTGCGCGGTGGTGGCCCGGCAGTCCTGCCAGCGGCCCAGCTGCTGCTGCGCCACGAACAGCACCTCCAGGGCGGCGGCGGCCAGGTCCTCGTCCCCGCAGGTGTCGGCGGCCCGCAGGGCGGTGCGGGCGCGGCGCACGACCTGCGGGTAGGCGCCGGCGCTCATGGCCAGCCACGCCTGCCGCTCGGCGATCAGGCCCTGCGCCCAGGGGTGCCGGCGGGCGCGGCGGCGCGCGAGGTCCAGCAGCTGCGCGGCGAGGTCCTCGCGCCCGGCGAGGCGCTGCTCGTCCGCCACGAGGCAGTCCGCGCTGGCCCGCAGCGCCGCGTCGCTGCGCGTCAGCGCCAGCTGCGAGAGCGCCGCGACGAGCTGCGCGCTGCGCGGATGCTGGAACAGCCCGGCGTGCAGCAGCTGACCGGCGCGGCGCAGCGTTCGGGTGAGCGCCGCGGTGTCCAGCTGCGGCAGCGCGCCCTGGTCGAGCAAGTCGAGCAGCCGGGTCAGGCCGCCCGCCACGAACCCGGCGGCGTACAGCTCGTCGAGCAGGTCGAGCTGCGCGAGCGCCGCGGCGCGCCGTTCCCCGGCCGCGTGGGCCGCCTGCGCCCGCTCGGCGGCCGGGACGGGTTCGCCGGTCGCGGCGCGGGCCTGCAACGCCGACCACCACGCGGCGCCCAGCCCGGCGCGGACCGCCCTGCCCAGCGTGCTGCGCGCCGCCTGCCGGATCAGGTCGTGCCGGAACGCCCCCTCGTTCACCCAGCGGGCCTGTTGCAGCGCCTCCAAGTGCCGGGCCAGCGGCAGGACCCCCACCCCCAGAACCTGCGCGCACACGGGCAGGGGCGGCAGGGCGCCGCAGACCTCGATCAGGTGCAGCAGGGCCAGCCGGTCGGGCGGCAGGGCGCGCAACTGCCGTTCCAGCAGCGTCAGGAGCGTGCCGCGCGGCGCGTCCCCCCCGTGCCGCGCCCGCGCGAGTTCGCTGAGGTGCAGCGGCCAGCCGCCGGTCACGCTCAGGACTTCCGGCAGGGTCGGGTCCAGCGGGGAGACGCCCAGCAGCGCCGCCGCGTCCGGCGCGGCCAGCGGCCCCAGCGTCCAGACGGACGCGTCAGGCAGGTCCGCGAGCAGCGCCGCCACGTCCGGGTCGGGCGTGTCGAACCGTCCCGCGAGAATCAGGGTGCCGGTCCCGGCCGCGGCGCGCGCGGCGGCGTGACGCGCCCATTCCAGCGCGACCGGATCGAGCCAGTCCGCGCCGTCAAGCGTCAGCGTCTCCCCGGCGAGCCGCGCGGCCTCGTCCAGCGCCGGGAACAGCTGCCATTTCTGCAGCGGGTCGCCCGGCACGTCCAGCGCCGGCAGCAGGTTCACGAGCTGCCGGGCCGCCCAGCGCGGCAGGTTCCGCAGGGCGCCGGCGGCGTGCCAGTGACCCAGCGCGCGGCCCAGCGTGGCGTACGGGCGGGCCGGGTCGCCCGGCTGCGCCGACAGCCGCGCCGCGTCCGGCCGGGTCCGCAGCAGCGCACTCTTGCCGGACCCGGCCGGGCCGCGCAGGACCCACACGCCGCCGCGCGCCCCGGCCAGCCACGCCTGCTCCCGCGCGCGTCCCGCCAGCGGAGCTGCCGTCGCGGCGGGCAGGTCGGGTGCCGGGAGGGTCCGGTCGCGCCAGGCGCGGACCTGCGCCGCCTGCGCGTTCAGGCCGCGCCGCTCGTGCGCCTCGATCAGGGCCGCGAAGGCGCCGGCGTGCAGGTCGTCCGTGGCGAGCAGCGCCGCGGCGTGCGCCGCGACCTGCGGCCAGTCGCTGTCGGCGCGGGCGGCGTGCAGGGCCGCCCTGAGGTGCGCGGCGCGCCGGGCGGTGTGGAACGCGCCGCGCTCCTGCGCCCAGTCGGCGAAACCCGGCGCGCCGGGCAGTTCGAAACCGTCGAGCCAGGGGGCGCCGCCGCCTTCCCGTTCCCCCAGCGTGTCCACCAGCCCGGCGAAGGCCCAGCTCAGCAGGGCGCCGTCGGCGGTGACGGCGGGCAGGCCGGCGGCGCGCAGCACCCGGTTGGTCTGCGCCAGGCAGTTGCGCAGCGCCCCGCGCGGGTCCTGCGCGTCCGTCCAGAGTTGCCGGGCCAGCGCCTCGCGCGGCTGCGGGCCGTCCAGGGCCAGACGCAGCAGCAGCGCCAGGCCCTTGCGGGACGCGAAGCGCAGGTCCTGGCCGCCGACCAGCACGCCTGGCCAGCCGTACACCCGCACCCACGCGCTCTCATGAGACACGCCGCTCATCGTACCGCGCCCGGCCGCCCGCTAACTCCGGGGCAGCGGGTGGGGGGGGCTGTTGCGGTTCTGTTGCGGCGCTCCGGCAGGCTGTCGGCGCGGCCCCCCGTACGTCCCCCCCTGCGCGCGGCCCGCCGGAGGCACCCATGAACCGAGCCCTGCTCACCCTGACCGTCACGCTGGCCGGCGTGGCCGCCGCGCAGTTCGCGCAGAACCGCACCCTCCCCACCAGTTTCCCCATCGACTGCCGCGCCCTGGACCGCCGCCCCAGCGCCCCGGAGGCCGCCAGGGACTGGAACGCCCGCTGTCAGCGCGTCGCGGACCAGTGGAGCAAGGGCACCCGCCTGGGCACCGGCCCCAGCGTCGCGCAACTCGCCAGCGCCTTTCCCACCAAACCCGGCAGCGTCCGCTACTGGGGCGGGTTCCTCGACGAACGCACCCGCAAGCTGTACATCGGCGCCACCTGGAGCGACAACCGCGACCGCAACGGCGACCCGGAACTGAAGAACTTCGGACTGCTGCTGGAAGTGGACGTGGACTTCAGCGGCCCCACGGCCGGGAACCGCCGCGTGATCAGCGGCAAGCACCTCAGCCGCCAGGGGGACCTGGACGTCGGCAGCGGCCCGAAACTCTCGACGGTCCGCACGGTCCGGCGCGGCCCGGACGGCGCGCTGTACGCCTTCACCATGGACGCCGGCAACCCGGCCACGATCGTCCGGATCGACCCGCAGAGCGGGGACCGCCGGGTGGTGTGGCAGGAACGGGCGATCCTGCACAACCAGCCCGGCCCGTTCCCCGCCGACCAGTGCGACAACGGGCAGACGCCCGGCAAGGACGGTGTCGCCGCCGGCGGCCGCCGGTCCATGCAGATCAACGGGGCCTTCTCCCCGTTCGAGATGAACCCCCGCACCGGCGAGTTCTACCTCGCGCCCATTCAGGCGAACAACGCCAGCCCCCAGGGCCTGCTGAAAATCAGCGCGGACGGCGCACAGTGCTCGTGGGTGACGCGCCTGAAAGCGGCGGGCAGCAACCGCTACGCGGACACGCCGCAGACCCGCGCCGAGGTGGACTCCGGGCAGCCGACCGGCAGCGGCCCGCGCGGCAGCGGCTTCAGCGGCATGACCCTGAACGCCACGAACCTCCACTACCGCGAGCAGGAGGGCCGCGCGTGGCTGTACGCCAGCAGCGGCGCGTCGTACTGGCGCACCGACCTGGAGAGCGGCAACCGCGAACTGGTCGTGCAGCAGGAGGTCGGCGACACCAACAGCGTCTGGGACGAGCGGCGGCGCGTCCTGTGGACCAGCGGCACCGGCAGCAACTCCGGCATCGCGCCCGTGACCATCGAGGCCGAGGAACCCCGCCTGGGCGGGAACCTGTACTGCCTGAACCCCAGCGACGCCACGTACCAGTGCGTGCGCGGGCCGGGCGAGGTCGGGCCGCTGCTGCGCGGCGGGGTGTTCCTCGACCCGCGCGACGGCAACCTGATCGTCGCGCACGACGGCGTGGGCCTGATCCGCATCGAGATCGCCACCGGCAACTCCTACCTGTTCTCCCTGTGACACGGACTCCGGGCGCGCGGGGCGCATCACCCGCCTCCGCCCGGGTCCAGAGGAGGTCCAATATGCACCGACTGACTCCCCACATCCTGGCCCTGGCCCTGCTGCCGGGCGCCGCCCACGCGCAGAACAGCCTGAACGGCATGGCGTACGTGTACGACGTGCCGCGGTTGCTGAACACCAGCCGCGTGGACCTGCTCGAAGGGCTGTTCACGTACCGCGTCAGTGACCGTTCGGGCAGCGCCGCGCTCCGCCTGACGCTGGACGTCCGCAGCGTCGGCGGGGGCCGCGTCCATACCACGGACCTGAGCGTCCCGACTCCGCTGCGCGCCCCGGCGCTGATGACCGTGCAGGACGTCGCGTGGAACCTCGCCAGCCAGTGCTTCAACCTGCTGCCGGAACGGCGCACGCCGGTGGCGTCCTGGCTTGCCGGTCTGAGCGAGGGCCTGCCCGACAACGAGCGGCGCGAGGCGACCTTCGGGCCGCTGACCCTGCGCGCCACGCCCGTGCCGGGCGGCCTGAAGCTCAGCTTCACGCGCTCCGACCAGCCCGGCGTGCGGCCATGGAACCGCTGGTGCTGGACCGACTGAAACGGACTCCGAGTGAATGGGCTGCAAGGCCCGTTCCAGCCGGGGAGGGCGAGGGGGGCGCAGCGTCCCTGGCGGGCCACACCGTTCCGGGGCGGCGCGGCGGTCATCCGGGTTCGTTGCTCTGGAGGGCCCGCCACCTGACCGGCATGTCCCGCAGGTCGCGGTCGAACAGTCCGGCTCCCCGCCCGCCGAACAGCTGTTCCCAGTCGGCGGCGTCCAGCGCCTTTCGCAGCCGCGTCGCGTAGTTCTGCACGAGGGCCGCCCGGTAGTGCGCCGCGTCGTAGTCGCGGCCGTCCGGGTCGCTCAGGGCGGTGAGTCCCTGCCCGGCGCGGACGTACAGGTCGATGCGGTCGCCCACCCGGAAGTCCAGTCCGGCCCGCCACGCCGCTTCCAGGTGCGTTTCCCGACGCTGGGCGCGCGTCTGGGCGTAGTCGGCGCGGGTCTTCCCGATCCGCAGGCGGGTACTGACGTCCGCGTTCGTGAAATCCCGCTCCGTCAGGCGCCTGACGGTGTCCTCGAACGCCGCCTGCACGCCCGGCACGTCCCCCTGCAACAGGGCTTGCAGCGCCGCGCGCAGGAACGCCGCGCCGTACCGCCCGGAGCGGCTGGACCCGAACGACGCGCCGCTCTGGTCGAGCGTGCCGTCGTACCGCAGCAGGGCGTAGTTCTTCACCTGATGGCTCAGCATCGCCCGCGCGCGCCCGTCGAACTCCAGCGTGATCCCGTTCGGCAGGCCGGCGGCGACCTGCGCGATCAGCGTCCGCTCGGCCGCCTCCCCGAGGTCCTGCCCGGTGCTGAAGTACACGCCGTCCGTGTCGGATTCGATCAGCTGCACGCCGCGCGCCTGCAGCGCCGACGTGACCTGCTGCAGGATGGCCCGCCCGCGCGCCGTGACCCGGTCGGCCGCCTCCCGGTCCCCCAGCCGTGCCAGCCGCCCGGCGCCCAGGTACCCGTACGCGGCGTTCACGACCAGTTTCATGGCGTCCTGCATGGCGTGGTGTTCCCGCCGCTGGGCCTCGCCGAGCAGCGCATTGCGCGCCTCGCGCTTGTGCGTCAGGCGCCGGGCGGTCAGGTCACTCACGATCCGGTGGAAGGCGCCCAGTTCGTCCTGGCGCGGGCCGATCCCCTCGGCGCGGATGATGCTGGGGTACATGCTGGCCACGTCCGCCTTGACGACGTGCCGCAGCACGCCCTCGGCGTGCAGTTGCACGTGACCGCCCCGGTGCGGTCCGGCGTGACCCCGCTCGGACGCCGGGAAGGGCCGACCCGCCTCGACGTACGTGCGGACCAGCATGGGTTCCAGCACGCCCTTGGCCGGCCCGGCCCGCGTCAGGCGGTGGTACGGGCGGGGCGTCAGGCGGGCCAGCGCGAACGCCGGGGCGAGCATGATCCGTGCCAGGGCGTCCACCTCCTGCACGTCCTGCCGCGCGTACGCCCGCACGAGCTTCGGGTGGTCCCGGTAGGTGGTCACGATCTGGTCGCCCTCCAGGTACACCCGGCCCTCCGGCGCGACCCCGAAGTGCCGCGCGGCGGCCTTCAGGCCCCCCGACGGGAGGTTCAGGCGACGCACGGCGTCGAGCGTGTCCAGCACCTCCCGGCCCGGACAGACCCACAGCGGCGTGCGGCTCCCGTCGTCCACCGTCCAGGGCACGCCGTCCCCCGCCCGGCCCAGCCGCAGCGCAATCCCGCAGCGGCGGGCCCGGGCGGCCAGGAACGGCAGGTCGAAGCCGTGAATGAAGTGATTCTCGATCACGTCCGGGTCGCGTTCCCGGACCAGTTCCAGGAACGCCTCGATCAGCTCGCCTTCCTGCGCCGCTCGCCTCGCCTCCAGCAGCGTCTCCAGGCCCCGGTTGTCCCGCACGGCGATCAGGAAGATGCGGCCCTCGTCCGGGCTGAGCGCGGTGGTCTCCAGGTCGAACTGCAACCGCACCGGCTGATCGAAGGTCAGGCCCTGATGGTACGTCTGCCGGGAGGTGATCAGGTACTGCTCGGCGTACCCGAGGCGCAGGTAGCCGCTCAGTTCCCCCAGCGGCGGCGGAACGTCCAGGCCGCGGTTCAGGCCCACGCCGCGCCGGACGGCGGCCTCCAGCTGCCGGGGCGACGGGCCGCTCAGCAGGTACCGGTACGCCCGCGCGTCCACCGGGCGGTCCGGCGCGAGGTCCCGCGCGTGGTACAGGGACCCCGTCGGGGCCTCACCGGCCGATACCGTCAGGGCGTCCCCCAGGTGCGTCAGGTCGTCCGGCGTCCGCGCGTACAGCCAGCCGCGCTGCCGCGTAGTCTCCCGCAGCGACGCGCCGCTGTGGGGGTCGCGCCGCCAGACGTGCACCGTCCCGTCCCCCGTCGCGTGAACGGACACGATGCCCGGTCGGGACGGAACAGTGGACGCCATCGCCCGCAGTATAGGAACGGCGCGCCCCCCCGGCCTCCGACCTGAACCCGCTGTATCCTGCGGCGCCAGGACCGGCCGACCGCACCCGACCCCCGCACCCCCCCGCCGACCCGCCCCGGAGGTTCCGATGCCGCCCCTCGACCGCACGAAGCTGATTCAGGACGCCCACAGCACCCTGGCCGCGCTGAGCGCACGCGGGTACGACGGCCCGCGCGGCCACGTGGATCTGACCCTGCACCTCGCCCGCCAGGACGCCGGCACGCGGCTGTACACCCCGGAACACCTGCGCGCCGCCGAACAGCTGCTGGAACCCGGCCCGCACGACACCCGCTTCGCCGTCACGCGCGAAACGACCCTCGCCGCCACGCGCCGCCTGCTTGGCGAACGCCCCGGCCCGGTCTCTGCGCTGAACTTCGCGTCCGCCACGTCCACCGGCGGCGGCTTCCTGACCGGCTCGGCCGCGCAGGAAGAGAGCCTGTGCCGCGCCAGCGGCCTGTACGCCGCCCTGAGCCGCGCCCCCGAATATTACGAGGGCCACCGCGCCCGGCGCGACCGCCTGTACACCGACCAGCTGATGTTCGCGCAGGACGTCCCGGTCTTCCGCGACGACGACGGCGCGTGGCTGGACCGGCCCTACCACACCGACGTCCTGACCGCCGCCGCCCCGAATCTCAGAGGTCTGGACGGCGCAGAACTCGACGCCCTGCGCCCCCAGGCGCAGCAGGCCATCGAACGGCGCGCCTCCCTCGTCCTCACGGCCTTCCGGCACGCCCGCTGCACCCGCCTCGTCCTGGGCGCCTGGGGCTGCGGAGCGTTCCGGAACGACCCCCACCACGTCGCCCGGACCTTCCACGCCCTCCTGACCACAGGCCGGCACCGCGGAGCGTTCGAGGAAGTGGTCTTCGCCGTTTTCGCCATGCCCTGGGAAGAAACCAACCTCCACGCCTTCGAGCAGACATTCGCCGGACTCACGGCGCCCCGCTGAACCGGCTGGCGCGCCCCACCCCGGCGATGCTGGTCACTCCTGCGGCACCTCGGTGGGGGGGAGCATGGCGCGGCTCAGGTCGTGGTGGCTGGTGAGGTCGAGCAGGGGCGGTGATTCGCGGATCAGGGTGCCGGTCAGGTGGTGGTAGCCGTCGGGCAGGTCGCGGCCGCGCAGCAGGTAGGTGTGCCGGTCGGGGGTGACGGCCAGCAGGTCCGCGCCGACCCGCTGGACGCGGGCGGTGACGGTCAGGGTGGTGCCGGCGGGCGCGGTGGGGGAGCTGCGGGGGTGGCGCCGGACGTCGCCGGGCAGGCGGGCGTTGTGGACGATCAGTCGCGGTGCGGGGCCGTTCCGGAGCTGCCCCCAGACGTCCAGGCGGGTGTCGTGCCGGGGGCTCCAGTCGAAGGGTTCGCCGGACAGTTCGATGGTGGCGTCGGCGTCGCTCAGGGTGGCGCCGGTGACGCTGCGGGCGTAGGTGCCGGTCACGAGGACGAGGGTGCCGTCCGGGGTGGCCGCCAGGTCCGCGATGGTCAGGGTGCGGTAGGTCATGGGGTCTCCAGCAGGGTGAGGACGATGGGGTGCGCGCAGAGGTTCGCGGCGTGCGTCAGGGCGGCGTCGGCGGCCAGGGGCGGGGTGGGGCCGCTGCCGGTGGCGTCGCGGCTCACGGTGGGCTGTCCGGGCAACCGAACTGAACCTGCGCGGCGGCGACGCAGGTGACGTGCAGCGTTCCGTGGGGCTGCACCCACGCCTCGCCGTGAAGGGTGAGCGCGGCGGGGTGCGGTGAGGGCGTGACTGTGAAGCCGACGTCGGTCAGGGCGCGCTCGAGGGCCTGCCGGGCGGCGCCGGGGGTGTGGTCGGTGCAGCGGACGTGCAGCGGCCTGAGTGTGAGGTCCGGCCGGGCGTGCAGCGCGGCCCGTTCGAGCAGGCCGTACGGGAGCGCCACCTGGGCGCGGACGGTGTGGCCGTCCGGTCCGGGTTGGTCGTGCAGGACGCGGGTGACCTGCAGCAGGTGGGCGGGGATGCGGGCGCTCAGGGTGGGGTCGCCGGGCGCGGTTCTCTGCGCGAGGGTGTGCAGGCCGGTCTTCAGGAGTGATTCGAGTGCGGCGGCCCGGTCGGGCGCTGTGAGGGTCACCTCGGCGGTGTTGGGTGGGGGAGAACTGGCGTAGATCATGCGGGCGTCACCCCCTGACGGTAGGCCGCTGCCTCCGATATTCAGGAACGAATACAAGTCCACATAGCGCTCACTGGCCGCTGACAGCGGTCGGATAACAAGCCTGCTCCCTGACCGCCTCCCGATCAGCGGTCCCTCCGGGCGGGTTTCTCCACGCGCCGCGCATGCAGGTACGGCCCACCGGTCCATTCACCCGGCCGGGCCGCCCGGAGGACTGCATGAACACCCTGCGCATCATCCTGACCCTGCTCACCCTGACTGCCCAGGCCCACGCCCGCGACGACGGCGCCGTGACCCCCCGGCCCGACACGGCGCCTCACCACCCGTCCCCCGCCTGACCCCGCCCCTCCACGCCACCTGCCCGTCCGGGGGCGTCCGGACAGGTGCGCCCTGGACCTCCTGGATTCCCGGCCGACCGTGAACGCGCTGCATCACGCCTGGCAGCGGGCCTACGCCCTGCATCCCCTGGGCCGCGCGGCCGAGGCGTACGCGGACATCGAACGGGCCGCGCAGATCGCCGAGACGGAATGGCTGCGCCACCGCAGCGCCGTGTACATCGACTGGGCCGTCATGCTGATGCGCGACCAGCGCTTCGAGGAAGGCTTCCGCCTCTACCACCAGGCGCTCGCCCACGCCGCCGACCCCGAGGAACGCGCCACGACCCTCTACAACCTCGGCTGGACGTACCTGCGCCGCGGGCACCTCGGCCACGCCCTCGACGCGCTGCAAGAAGGCCACGCCCTGACGCGCGGCGCCCGCCGGGACGGCCTGCGCTGGCGCGGCCACCTGTTCTGCTGCGCCCTGGCCCTGCACGCCCGCGCGTGCGGGCAGTTCGACCTCGCACTCGGACGCGCCCGGCACGCCACCCGCCTCGCCGGGGACGACCGCGCCGGCGTGTACGCCTGGAACGTCCTGGCCACCACCCTGCGCCTCGACGGGCAGACCGCCGCCGCCCGCGAGGCCCAGCAGCGCGCCCTGGAGCTGGCCGGGGACGGCGCCGCCCGCGACACCGAGGCCCTGTACCTCGCCCTGATCGACGTCGGCGGCCCGGACGCCGGGGCGGCCCACGACACCCTGCGCCGCCTCGCGCCGCGCGCCGCGCCGTACGACGGCTGGCGCGCCCGGCTGCACCTCGCCCAGGCGGACCTGCGCGCCGGGCAGACCGCCGCGGCCCTCCAGACCCTCTAGGCGGCCACCGACGCGAACGAACCCTACGTCCTGCTCGACGAGGCGCCCGCCCTGACCGACCTGTACGCCGCCGGCCGGGCCGCCGGACTGCTCCTCCCGGCGCCCGCCGCGCGGCAGGCGGTGACCCTGCACGTCACGGCGCGCGGCACGCCGGCAGCGGTCCTGTGCGGCCGGCCCTTTCCTGGCGCGCGGCCCCTGGCCCTCGCGGCCGTCGCGTACCTGCACCACGAGGGCCCCGCCACGCTCGACACGCTGGCCGGGGCGCTGCTGGACCTGCCCGCCGGGGACGCGCGCGGCCCGGCCCGCATCCGCGCCGCCCTGACCGACCTGACCGACCTGACCGGCACCGACACCCTGACCGTCACCCGGCGGCGCGCGGTCACGCTGGGACCCGACTGGACGGTGAGCACCGACCTGGACCGCCCCGGCCCCGACCCGTTCACGGAACTCTACGGCGAGTGGATCACGCGACTGGCCCGCTGAGCGGCCCACCATTCCCGAGCCAGTCCAGCGGGTCGTCCAGCAGGCACGGCCCCTGACCGTCCCGCAGGTCCGTCGACCACGCCCACTGCGGCCCCAGCGACAGCCGCCCGCCCCGCAGGCGCACCGCGCCCGAATCCCCCAGCAGGCTCCGCAGGCGCGACACGTGATACCGCACCTGCCCGTACAGCGCCTTCTCGGTCCCCTCGCCCAGCACCGCGTCCGCCACCAGCGGCCACGGCGCGCCGCCCCGCTCGATCAGGTACGCCAGCAGCGTCAGGCTGCGGCCCTCGCCGCGCATCGGCACGAACGTCAGGCCGCGCTGCACGCCCAGCCGCCCGCGCGTCACCAGTCGCGCCCGGTCCGGCGCGGCCGGCGGTTCCGGCCAGCCCAGCGCCGCGCGCACATGCGGCACGCTGCGGGCCTCGTCCAGCACCTCGAACCTGAACCCCGACACGTCCGGCAGCAGCCCCACCGGCAGGCCCGAACGCAACACCGACTCGGCGTCCTGCAACGCCAGCCTGAGCTGCACGCCCGGCGACAGCCGCGCCTCGTCCGGCCGTCCCGACCCCGGATGCACCAGATCCAGCAGCGCCTGCACGTCCGCCGCCGCCTCCGGTGACGGCGCGTACCGCAGCGCCGCGTAATGATGCCGCACCGACACCAGCGGATCGCCCATCACGCGCGTCGTGGTCGCCAGCGTCAGGTGCGCCCCGAACGCCACGCCCGCCTCCACCTGCCCGCCCAGCGCCTCACGCGCGCGGCTCAGGGACGCCTCGAACGCGCCCTGCACCCGGTCCACCGTCGCCAGTCCCACCAGCAGCGCCCCCCGCCACGGCCGCGCCGCACGCTGCGCCCGCACCAGCCCCATGCCCTCCTCGAACTGCCCGGCCGCCGCCGCGACCTCACCCGCCAGCAACGCCGCCCACCCGAGGTCATGCAGAATCGCCGCACGCTGCGGCACGCCCCGCCCACCGTCCGCGAGCAGGGTCAACCACGCGCCCGGCGGCCGACGCCATGACCACCGCCCGGCCGGCTCCAGCGGCGTCCCCACCGCCCAGCCGCCCAGCGGCGGCGGCAGGGGGGTCACGCCGCCCCCCCAGACACACGGGGACGGTCCCGCAGCGTGACCCGGCAGATCAGGGATTCCATCCGCCCGAGCATAGAGTCACTGGCGGCCCCTCTGCACCCCGCTCATGCGGAAGACGGTCGAGTTCCCGCGCCAGTCCGGCCGGAACCGGCGTGGGGGTCCACACCCGGTTCAGGGCCGCGCGCCGTTGCCTGTGGACGGGCAGCGTCATGACCACGCTCTCCGGTTCCGGCGCCGGGAGCCGGTGTCCCGTCGGGCGTTCAGGTACGGACGCTGCCAGTCAGCCGGTGGATGATCAACCTGGATGGCGACGCTCAGGCCCGTTCAGGTGCAGGGAGGTCCGTGCGTCCGTATGGCCTGTCCCGCCGGCCGCGACACGTCGGGTGGGACACAGGGACCTTATGAAAATAAGGTGAAAAAACCGGTGATAATACTGTGCAATTTTTGCACTAGGCTGTCTCCTATCCCGACGCAATGAGCTGTTTAACGGTGAGAGGGGATGCTGTTCCGCACCACTGCGGTAGACGGATCGCCCCTCATCTCCCTGGCCGCTTCCATCCTTCCGTCACATCGCCGGTTCACCCTCAGAGGTCCAGTTGCGCTCACTCTTCCGATTCCGTTCCAGTCTGCTGGGTCTGCTCTGTCTGCTGGGCGGAGGTGCGCTCGCCGAGGGCAGCCGCCACCTGTACCCGGCCAGTTACCCGGCCACCGCGTCCCGTGCCAGCCTCGACTGGCAGCCCGCCAGTGGCCTCTACGTCGGCCGGATCAGCCGCAAGAACGTCCTGTACACGTACGCGCAGGCCGGAGAGCAGATCCTGACCGGTTCGAGCAGTGTCAGCGGAACGACTGTCAGCACCCTGATCAGCATCTATGCCCCGGGCAACTTTGGAACTCCGGGCAACGAGGTGCTCGGTACCCCTGTCAACACCTGCACCGTCGCCAGCACGGTCGCCGGAACGCCCGGCTACATCCCGAGCCGCGCCGCAGAACTGGCCGGCCCGAAAAGCGCCAGCGGGAACGGCGGCGCGGATACCTGGACGCCCTGTGTCTACACCGCGCCGAGCACCGGAGTGTACGCCGTGACGGTTCAGCCCAGGGGCGCCGGATCGCCGACGGGCAGCGTTGCCACGCTCGACCGGGCCGGACAGGCGGTCGCCGCCTGGGAGGTGACCGTCCGGTCCGACGCGGCGAGCACCGCCGACCTGCTCGGCCGGGTGTTCACGTACGCCTTCAACGGTTTCACGGGAGGCAACAACCGGCCCGTGACCAGCAACTACTACGTAGTCACCCGCGACGGCTTCCGCTACCGCGAGAACTTCGCGGGCCCGACCGGGCTGGGCGTCGACCCGAACGGCTACGCCGTGTACGCCAACTCCAGGGGATTCGTCGATACGTTCGACAACTCGCCGCTGTACCGGAACCTGCGCGGCTCCAACGCCCAGGTGGATCCGCCGCTCGGAGCCCCGGCCGTCAGTGCGCAGGCGGCCGAATTCCCATTGTTCTTCGTCGATCCGGTGCAGTACGCCGGGGAGGTCAACCGGGTGCTGACGACCCTGGGGATTCCGGTCACGCCGGACACGCCGACCGTTACCGATCCCGCGTTCGTGAACGCCCAGGGCGGTCCGCGGCTGGTGCGTGGCGGCAGCGGCACCTTCTCGTTCACGAGCAACAAGACCGGAACGTACCAGATCGTCGTGAGCGCCGACGGCACCGACTTCGATCCCGAGAACACACGCAACCGTGTGCTGCGCGGCAACGCCGTGATCGGGCGCAACGCGGTCGGCTGGGACGGCCGGAACAACAACCTGCAACTGTTTGCGTCCGGTTCCGTCCGGTATCAGGTGGTCCTCAATGCCGGCGAGGTGCACTTTCCCCTGGTGGACGCCGAGAACAACCCGGGGGCCGGGCCGATCGTGACGCTGCTGAATCCGCCCCCCGGCGTCGCCAATCCCAACACCGTCTTCTACGACGACCGCGGCTACGTCACGAAGGGCGGAACAGCCGTCGGAACCCTGAACGGCACCCTCTGCCCTGGTCCCGTTCCCGCGGCGCCGACCGACCCGGCGAACCTGCTCGGCGTGGACTCCTCGGCGGTGCCGTACCGCAACTGGGGTTCCGGCGGGAACTCGAACACGGACTGCGCGGCGACGGCCGGCTGGGGCGACGGCAAGGCCCTGGACCTGTGGACCTTCGTGCGCGGCAACACGGTCAGCACGCTGGACGTGGCCGAAGCGGCGGACCTCAGCGTGCAGAAGACCGTGGATAACCCCACGCCAGTCGTGGGGAGCACGGTGACCTTCACGGTGACCGTCAGGAACGCCGGGCCGGACGCGACGACCAACGTGACCGTCAGCGACGCACTCCCGGCCGGATACACACTGATCAGCGCTGCGCCGTCACAGGGAACGTACGCACCCACGACGGGCGCGTGGACGGTCACGCCCTCCGCGCCGCTGGCCAGCGGCGACCAGGCGACCCTGACCATCACGGCCACCGTGAACCCGGCGGGACCGTACACCAATACGGCGCAACTGCTGAGCAGCGACCAACCGGACCCGGATTCCACGCCGGGGAACGGCGTGACCACAGAGGATGATCAGGCGAGCGTGACGCCCGCACCGATCACGCCTGTGGCCGTCGTGAGCAAGGTGGCGGGCGCGACCACCCTGCGTGCCGGCCCGTTCCCCTACGCGCAGACGTACGTGGTGACCGTCCGCAACACCGGCAGCGTCCCGGTCACGTACTCCCTGCAGGACACGCCGGCCCTGGATCCGGACGTGACCGTGGGCACTGTGACCGTCAGCGAGAACGGCGCGGCCCCGGTGCCGTTGCCCGGACCGGCACCGTACACGCTGGCCCAGGGGCGTGTGCTGGGGGCCGGCGCCGCCGACACGTTCACGCTGACGGTCACGCTGGCGGTCGTCCAGGGCGCAACCGACAACGACGTCTGCACCGGTCAGGCGGGGAACGGCCTGTTCAACACGGCGTTTCTGACCGTCGGAGCCATGCAGACCAGGGCGTTTGATTGCGTTCCGACGCCGAGACTGCCGGACCTGCGCCTTCAGAAAAGTGGTCCGGCCTTCTACCGCGCCGATCAGGCACTGACGTACACACTGGCCGCCACCAGTGACCGGGCCGCGTCGGGCGTGGTGGTCCGTGACGCGCTGCCGGTCGGCACGACGTTCGTGTCCGCCAGCGACGGCGGCGTGCTCAGCGGACAGGACGTGGTGTGGACACTGGGGGACGTGCCCGCAGGAACACGCACGCTGACGCTGGTTCTCAGGACCCTGCCGGGCGCCCGGGCCGGCGAGTTACCGGCCACCCTGACGAACACGGCGACCGTCAGCGCGGACCAGCCGGACCGTGAGGCCAGCAACAACGCGGGTGCGGCCAGCAGCCAGCTGGTGCTCGTGCAACTGACGAAAACCGTCCGGAACGTGACCCGTGACACGGCGGCCAGCACAGCGGGCGGCGGACTGCCCGGGGAGACACTCGAATATTGCATCACGGCCCTGAACCGGGGGGTCAGCGTGAACAACTTCGCCGTCCAGGATGCCGTGCCGGGCAACACGGCCGCGCGGACCTCCGCGTACGGACCGGACCGCGGATTACGGCTGGGCGGCGCCGAGACCGGCGTCCTCACCAGCGGCGCGGACGGTGACCAGGGTGAACTGACTTCGGCAGGCGGCCCGGCAGGCGCCGGTCTTCTCACCTACCGGATCGGGACCCTCGCGGCCGGCGTGACGCAGCAGGTGTGCTTTCAGGTGGTGGTCCGGTGACGACCGGCCCGGCAGGCGGGTGCAGGCGCGCGTCCTGTTCGTTGATCCAGACGAGCAGGGCGCTGGCCGCCGGATCGAACGCCCGCCCATCCTCTGTCAGTTCGTACGGCGCGGTCACGGACGAAGAGCTGCGGGTCAGGAAACCCAGGTCCGTCAATTCGCGCAGGCGGGCCATGACGCTCCGGCGGCTCACGGCCGGGAAGGTCAGGTCCCTGGCCCTCTTCGGACCGCCATGCAGGGCCAGGATGATCCCGAGGCTCCCGCTGCGCTGGAGGGTATCCCCGAGCAGGGGAGCTCGGTGATCGAGCTGCGCGTACCAGGACAGTACCCGCCGGACGGCCGGGCACAGGCGCGCGCCCTGCGCCGTCAGTGCGTAACGGCGGTGCCGGCGCTCTATCCAGCCGATCGCCTGCAGTTCTCCCAGTCGTGTCGACAGGGTCGAGGTGCTGGCGACACCAGTCAGGTCACGAATCTCGCCATAGGATCTGGGTTCCTGACACAGGTAGCGCAGAATCCGGAACGCATACCGGGCTTCGAGTTGTGCGAGTGCCCGCTGGCGTCCCTCCTGGAGAATCACCTCAGCGGCGTCTGGCGAAACCTTCACACTTTATCATGGCATGAATGTAAAAGGCAGGTCCGTGACTGTCCAGAACAGTCGGGCGCACCCGCTTCAGAAGGCCCCGACAGGATCACCGTACGACGACCCCACCCGCACAGACGGCTGCGCTGGGCAGTGACGCACGCGGGCAGGTCGCCCGAACACCTCTTCACCTGTCGGGTTCGTCCGCAGCCCCAGGCCGCTCTCCGACCGTCAGCAGACGGCGGGCGCGCCGGCGACCTTCCGGTCAACTCAGGACGCCCATCATTCCCACCGTTTCCGGAGGAGTCGTATGCCGAGCCCCCGTCGCCCCTGGATTCACTCGTTCCGCGCGCAACCTCTGCGCCGCCAGGCAAACCTGCTGGTCATCGCGGTGCTCGTGCCCACCGTGGTCCTGCAGGCTGTCGCCGTCCCGACGCTGCTGCTGCAACGCTTCCGCTCCCTGGAAAAGCGGCAGCTTGCGGGTAACGGGGAGACCCTCACCAAGGCGTACGCCCGTGAGGACGCCCGGCTGCGCGCCTTCACGAAGAATTTCGCCACCTGGAACGAGACCTACCGGTACGCGCAGGGGCGCAACCCGGGATTCCTGAACTCGAACCTCGTTCCGAGTACCTTCGAAGGAGGGAACGTCAGCATCTGGGGCGTCGTCGACCGGAGCGGCCAGATCCTCTCGGCCGCCACCTACACCCCACAGGCGATCCAGACCGGCGGGGCGGCCAGCGCGACCGTCCGGGCACTGCTCCGGCGGATGCCACAGGACTCCGCCCGGACGGCGTCCGGGATTGTGGCCGTCGGCGGCCGCTACTACCTCGCTGCCTCACAGCCCATCACGCAGGACGACGGCACAGGCCTGGCCGGCCGGTTCCTGCTGGCCCGCGAACTGACTCCCGGCGTCATCGCCGACATTGTTCCCCTGGGACAGGACAGCCGGTTGAGCCTCGCGGGACCGGGCGCCGACACCACGCCGCCGGAGCCCCTATCAGACCGGCTCACGCTGCCCGTCACGGCTCCCGACGGCACACCGTCCGCCACGTTGCGGCTGACGCAGACCCGTTTCATTCTCGAGGCCGGCCGCGCCGCCATCCTCCAGATTGCCCTGATCACGGCCCTGAGCACCCTCCTGACCCTATTGCTGGGCGTGACGTTCATCCGCCGGCAGGTTCTACAGGTCGTGGAAGAGTACGACCGGGACGTCCGGCGGATGCAGCGGGACAGCCGGCACCGCCTGACCGTTCGCGGCGACGACGAGCTGGGCCGCCTGGGCGTGACCATCAATGACCTGACCGATCAGTACCGCCGGCAGTACAACGAGATCCAGATCATGCACCAGCGTGACGGCCTGACCGGTCTGCTCAACCGAGAGGGCCTGATTCGCCGTTCCATGCCCCAGTCACTCCGCGCCGCCGCCGTGATCCAGGTCGGCAGCCTCGAGAGCCTCAGCGGGCTGTACGGCGCGGTCCGGACCGACCGGCTCCTGCTGGAGTTCGCCGCGCGTCTACGCGAGCACGCCCCCTCCGCCTTCTGCGCCCGGCTCCGGTCCGACACGTTCGCGCTGCTGTGCGGGCAACCACTCGAGACACTCCTGCCGGCCGTTCAGGCCCTCTCGGCCCCCTACCCGGTGAACACGGGCGAGGTGCAGCTGCGGGTGCACGTGGGACTGGTCGACAGTGAAGAGCTGCAGTCCGCTGACGCTCTGCTCGAATGCGCGGAACTCGCCCTGCAGGAAAGCCACGATTTCGGAGAGCCGACCCGGACGTACACCCGCCAGACCCGGCAGCGCCTGGAACGCGCCCGCACCCTTCAGGACAGCCTGCGGACCTTCACGGACGAGACGTTCACCCTGCACTACCAGCCGATCATGGACCTGAACGGACAGGTGCCCGTCTCGTTCGAGGCGCTGCTGCGCTGGACACACCCGGATCTCGGGTTCATCTCACCGGCCGAGTTCATCCCGCTGGCCGAGCGCGGCGGTCACATCTACGCCGTCGGTCAGTGGGTCCTGCGTCAGGCCGCGTCGGACCTGCTCAGGTCCGGCCGCTCCACCATGAAAGTCAACGTGAATGTCAGTCCGCTGCAACTGCTCAGCCCGTCGTTCGCGCAGGACACGCTTCAAGCACTGTCACAGCTCGGACTTCCAGCCACGCAACTCGTGCTGGAAGTCACGGAAAGCGCCGTGCTGGGAGACCTGGACCTCGCCACCGCCCACCTGAACGCCCTGCGGGAAGCCGGGATTCAGATCGCGCTGGACGATTTCGGCGCCGGATACTCCAGCCTGTCGCTGCTGTCACGCCTGCCGGTCGACGTGATCAAACTCGACCGGACGTTCCTGACCGAGGCCCTGACGGAACAGGGGGCGAGGTCGGTGCTGGCGCAGGTCGTCGTCCTTGCCACCCAGCTCGGGTTCCCGGTCGTGGCCGAAGGGATCGAGAACTTGGATACCCTGACCCTCCTGCGGGAACTGGGGGTCCGCCGGGGGCAGGGATATCTGCTCGGGCGGCCGGCGCCGTACGCGGACTCTCTGGGGAGAGCCTGATGTTCCGGGCGTTGTTCCTGAACACCTGCGTCCTAGTGGCGCTCACGTACGCGCTCAGCCTCACGTACCGCGAGTGGCCGCCGGGCGGCAGCCGCCTGCCATACACCCGCCTGCTGGCCTTCACGGCCATGGGCGCCGCCCTGATGAGTTTTCCGGCCGAGATCAGCCCCGGTGTCCTGCTGGACCTGCGGGTCGTCCCGGTGATTCTGGTGACGGTCCGGTACGGGCCGGGCATGGGACTGGCGGTGGCTGTGCCCATCCTGCTGATCCGCGCCTGGCACGGCGGGGCAGGCGTGGAACCCGCCGTGCTGGCCCTTCTGAGCGTCCTGCTGATGGCGGCCCTCGCCCGGCGCCTCGGCGTGACCCTGCAGGGACTGGTCAGCACCCAGCTGCGCTGGGCTCCCGTCATGGTGCTTCCCTACCCCCTGCCGCTCCTCCTGCTGCCGGACGGCGCCGCACTGTTCACGCAGTCGGCCACGCCTCTGATCGTGTTCAACACGGCAGGTCTGCTGATCTGCACGTCCATCCTGGTCGGGCGCTTCCAGGCGCTGGGGACGCTGCAACGCCTGACCCGTCAGGCCGAACTGGACGCCCTGACGGCGCTTCCCAACCGCCGGCGGCTGGACGCTGACCTGGCGAGACTGGGCACTCAGGACGCCCTGCTGCTGATCGACATCGACCACTTCAAACGCGTGAACGACCAGCACGGCCACGCGGCCGGCGACGCCGTCCTCAGAGAAGTGTCCCGTTGCCTCGAAGCGCAACTGCGCGCCCGTGACACGGCCTACCGCTACGGCGGTGAGGAGTTCGCGGTGATCCTGCGGCGCGTCGACCCGGCCTTCCTGACGCAGGTGGCAGAGCGGATCCGGCAGGCCGTCGAGTCCTACCCGGTCCAGGCACTCCAGGGCAGAAGTGTGACCGTCTCGATCGGAGCGGCCACCAGCGACGGACTGCCAGACGTGGTGCAGCGGGCAGACGCCGCGCTGTACGAGGCCAAGGAAGGCGGCCGTAACCGTGTGCAGACCCACCCGCACCCACCTGTCAATGAACACGCCGGTACGGGGAGTGGAGCGTGAAGATGTCCGGTAAATTCGAAGTTGCCCTGCCCGCCATGACGCCAGAGGACACGCTGGAGGCGTGGAGAGCGGCCTACATCCATTGGGCTCTATGCTGACTGGAGCCTGACCGAATGTTCTGGCATCGGTTCTGTGCGAGCAGCGAGGCGGTATGCCGTGCACGCTGATGCACCTGAGCCTGCGGCAGAATCGGCAACCCTCGCTGACCTCCGGCGGTTCTAGTACTCGACAGTCAGGGTCTCGATGGCGGAGTAGCGTCCGGCCGGGACCAGTTGCCCGCGTTCAATCAGGATGAACAGCGGGATTCGTGCGGTCCCCTGCGTGTCCAGCCGGACCACGACAGGATCGCTGAAACTCAGCTGTCTTCCCGGATCGCGGAACAGGCCGTACCGTAGGGTCCAGCTGTCCATGACCAGGACGCGCGGTGCGTTTCCTGGTCGCAGCAGGCTGACCGTGAGTGCCGGCGGCCGCTCCTGGGCTCCGCACTCGATGTGCAGGGAAGCCTCCGTCAGGGAATCGTTGATCCAGCTGTATGGCGCGGCCGGGCCGGACTGGAACGTGACCGTACAGGCGCCCTGGGCGCCGGCACCGGCCGTCAGGGCGGCCAGCAGGGCCGCGCTCCGGATGAGACGCGTCACGAGTCGCTGCATGAAAGTTCCTTCCTTTCTCGCGGCCACGGAACCGTGCAGGTGAAGGTGCCGTCCCGCAGGATACCGGTCCTGCCCTCGAAACGCTGGGGAATCAGGGTGGCGCCAGCGGCATCCAGGGCGAAGAGTTCCCCGTCGTACTCCACGGTCGGGGTTTCTCCGGGAGGCTGAACGGGCCAGACGTACGTGACCCAGAGATTCCGGGTAAAGTTCGGCCGCCAGTCGAGAGTGGTGACGGCGTCGGTCCCGGCCGTGAACTCCTGCCGTTCGGCACCGACGGTCACTTCGAACGGCAGGGCTTCCGGCACGACCGTCACCTGATAGGCGCCGCCGGGCGCGGCTCCCAGGAACGCGGCGTCACCTTCGGCGTTCGTCGTCGCCTCGCCCAGTGCCGACACGTTCAGTCGGATGCCGGGCACGCCGGTCCTGACCAGCAGGATGCCGCCGCTCTGGGTGGTCGCGGCGAAGACGTTCCCGGCCACCGCGATCAGGGTGCCCCTGGCCACCACGTTCACCTGCCCGGCGCTCGTCAGGCGGCCGGTGATGTCGGCGGGGCCCTGCTGCCTGACTGAAATCTCTCCCTGTTGACCGGTCGGGGTGACCGTGGCATGGAGTCCGACGGAACGCTGCGGGTCGACCTGCACGTACGCGCCGAGCGCCATGGTGCCGGCGGAGGTGTCGGCCCGTAACGTCACCTGATCCGAGGGGCGCAGCAGGACCTGCGCGCGCGCACGCAGGCGCTCGGCGCTCCGGCTGACCTGAAGGGACGCCTGGGCCTGATCGGTGACGAACCAGGTACCGGTGGCCGCCGCGCTCCACTGCTGCGTCTGCGGGACGTACGCCAGTTCCCCGCCGATCAGGACGTCCGGCGTCTGCCAGTTGATCAGCGTGGTGTAGGTCCCGTTTCCTGGTGCGAAGTCCGGCAGGTCGGCCCGCACCCCGAAAGTCACCGGCCCCACGTTCCAGCGGCTCGCCGCCTGGGCCGTCCAGGTGCTGCCGGCAGCATTCCACCGGCTGTTCAGGCCCAGGGTCGAGTGCGTGTGGCCGGCGGCGTAATCCACGGTGACACTGGCCTTCCCGTCCGCGCCGGTCAGCTGGGCGGTCCCGGCGACGGTCAGGTGATCGGTCACGTTCAGGGCGCCCCGGACCCCGGTGTGCAGCGCGCCCCCGGCGGCCCCCAGTTCTGCCTGCAGGTCGAACGAACCGGCCGCGAGGCCGCGCGAATCGACGATGTACGGCTGTTCCACACGGACCTGACCGCGCGGGTCCTGAAGGGTCACGACGATCCGTCCGCTGCCCTGTGTCAGGGGAATGCCCAGCAGACTCACCTCGCCGGCCGGGACGTTCAGGGCGCGGCGGAATCCCCCGGTCGTTTGCACGGTCGCCTGCGCGTCGAACGGCAGGGTCAGTTTCAGTTCCGGCCACAGGAAGGGAACCGTCCGTCCCGTCCGGGCGTGAACGCCGTTGAACGTGCCGGCGGCGCCCAATTCGGAGGTGCCGCCGACCGTCGCTTTCAGGCGCACGGTCTCGTCGGGTTGCCACGCGGCCCAGGCGCCGGCCCTGTTCAGGCTGGCGTCTGAGGACAGCGTGGCGGTGGCCCTGGCCTCCCACGGCCCCTGCCGGTAACCGGGTTCCACGGTGACGCCGCCCCGGAGGTCGCCTCCCTGAAGCGACAGCTGGGTGGTATACCCGAGCTGCCAGACGGGCGTGCCGGAGGTCGCCGGCAGGCCGGGCGTCCCGGTGACGTTGATGGTGTGGCGTCCCAGCCGTTCCGGGCGGGGTTGCAGGGTCAGTACCTGATCCGCCGCGTTCACGGACCAGGGAACGTCCGGTGACAGGATCACGAACGGCCCCTCGGGGCAACTGACTTCGCCCGTGCCGTAGCCCCGGCGCTCTGCCGGGGTCAGCGCCGAAGCCAGTAACCACAGGGCGCGGGTGTCCTCGTTGATCTTCACGTACTGCGCTCCCCGTGCGTCCGCCCCGATGCGAACGTCCAGCAGGGATTCGGGCAGGTCTTCGCAGGTCACGGCGGAGCCGGCGCCGAGCAGCAGGCAGCTCAGGACAACCGCGTTACGGAAGGGTGAATGTCTCATCTACCGTTCCGGTGGCGGTTCCCGTGGTGAGTCGGAACTCCCGGCGCTGCGGTTCCCAGTTCGGGAGGACAATGGTCCGGGTGGCGCCCGGCAGCACGTAGTACGGGATGGGAAGGTCGGCCACGCTGCTGTTCGCCGTGACCTTCAGGTTCGAGAACCGGACGTGCCCGGTGCCGCTGTTCGTCACCTGAAGCAGCAGGTCGTTGCCGCGCCGCTGGGCGGTCCACTTGACCTGCGGCTGAACGGAGCGGGTACTGACGGCCAGAGGCAGCCCGAAACGCAGGGCGCTCACCACGCCGGTCGCGGCGGTCGCCTGCGGGACCTGAGTGACGTACACGCGGTACATCTTCTCGGCGGCGAGATCGACCGGTCCTTTCCAGCCGAGCCTGAACAGCTGCCGCTGTCCGGGTTGCAGGGTCACGCGGGCCGGGTTGATCACCACGTCACGGGTGGGCTCGTACGTGTCCTCGCCGTTCACCTGACGCCACGCCATGATCTCGACCCTGTACTCGCTGGCCACCGAGTCCGTGTTGACCACATTGAACTGCGTAGTCGGAGCGGCGGGCGGCGTCAACTGGAGCGACAGGGGCGCGACGTTCAGGCTCGCGGCGTGTGCGGCGGTCGGCAGGGCCGTGACCAGCAGGGTCAGGAGCAGGCCCGGTAAGCTCAGCTTCTTCACGAATCAGTACTCCAGTGTCAGCGTGACCGTCTCTTGATACGTGCCGGCCGGGCTGTTCCACTGCCTGGCAGGGATGCGGCCGTTCACCTGATACACCTGCGCCGTGCCGTTGAACTGGATGGCCGAGGTCACGATCAGCGGAGAGCTTCCGGCGGGGATTTCGGCGGGCGTGACGGACGACCCGTTGGGCCGCACGAACGTCAGGCGGTAACCCAGGGTGTCGTTGCCGTGGCGGAGTCTGGTGCTGTAGCCGCTGAACTGCAGTTGCGCGGTGACGCCCGGATTGCAGGTCAAGGAGAAGGTGCCCGAAGCCCTGAGGTCACTGGGATCGGCGGCGCGGTACGTGCCGAAGTCGAGGTTCTGCGTCGTGATGGAGCAGGCATTGATGGTCTGCGCCGTGATGGCGAGCGGCTGCACCTGCGCCTGACCGACCCCGCCAAGCAGGACGCTGAACGCCAGCATCCGGGAAACGTATCTGTACATGAGCACTCCTATACATCTGGGTTTCTGGGAAACGACAGGTGGGGGGACGGGAAGCTGCCGGGTTCGCAGCGCTCCTGATCCCCCCTCCGCGTGTGCCGGAGAGATGGTCCCCGGCGTACCGGATTTAGTAGTCGACCGTGAAGGTGATGACTTCGTTGTAGTTGCCGGCCGACGCGCCCCACTGGTTCGGGGCGATGGTGCCGGTCACGGGCCAGATGAGATCGGTGCCGGTCGCCAGAATCCAGTAGGGCAGGGCGCTACCATTCTGGTTGGCCGTCAGGGGGAAGTTGAAGTTGCCTTCAACGTTCGAGGTGCTCACCGCGTAGTCCAGGGTGTCGGTGCCGCCGGCCTTGGTCAGCTTGCCGGTGAACCCCGAGTAGTTCAGGGCGAAGACAGCGTTCTTGGTGCAGGTGGTGGTGACCTTGCCGCCAGCCGTCACGGCATTCGTGGACGCGCCCATGTACCCGCCAAAGTCCAGACCCACGGTGGAGATGGTGCAGCTGTTCTGGACGGTCGCCGCGCTGGTGAACGTGGTGCTCACGGAGGCGGCCATGCCGGTCGAGGCGATCAGGGTCAGGGCGGTCATGGCAATGGTGTTTTTCATCAGGCTCTCCTGCAACTCCTTGGCTAACGGTCTGTTGGCCAGTTGCTCACAAACCTTACAGACCGCTGCATTAAGGCCCTCCTGACGTCGTCCCTGACGTATCCGGCGTCCTCATTGTGTCTCCCTGGGAGAGGGCAGGCGAGCCTCTCACAGCTCCATCCGGGGGGCGATGACCGGCGCCCCGCTGCCGTTCGCTGACCCCATGCCGGGAGCGACGCGGCGGAACGGGTCGTCCAGCCGTAGCCAGATGGCCACAGGCCGTGACCAGATGGACATGAGAAAAAATGAAAACATTCTTAGGGTGGCTGAGGAGGTCCTCACGCCATGCCCACTTCTTCTTCTCAAGCTGTTGCTCTTCAGACGCGGGGCTGTCTGAGACTGGGGCATGTGCAGGAACCCAAGCCGCTGCTGCTGCTCGCCTACCTGCTGATCGAGGGCGCCACGCCGCGTGACCGGCTCGCCCGGCTGCTCTGGCCGGATTCGAGCGATCCCAGGAACAACCTGCGCGTCAGCCTGTGTAAACTCAGGGGCTGGGGCGTGACCGTCATCACGGACGGGGATTGCCTGAGTGCCGAGCATCCGAGCGATCACCGGACCGGCGGAGCCTGCGGTGCTGGCGCCGGGTTCCTGCGGGGAGTGGAGTTGTCTGGCGTGAGCCCCGAGCTGGAGGACTGGGTGCTGGGCCGCCGCGAGGAACTGGCCGCACAGACCCAGGAAACCCTGCTGCGCGAGGCGGCGCTCGTCACCGACCGGGATGAGCTGCTGGACCGGGCGTGGCACCTGCCGGACGCGCCCCTGCCGTCGGCGGGCACGCTGGCGCGCTTCCTGTCGCTGTGCCGGGCCGGGACGGCGCTTCACGGCTCGCTGAGCGAGGAACTGGCCGATCTGTGGGACGGAACGCTGCCCACGCGCGAGCCGCTGGTGCAGGCGTTGCTGGCCGGCTGGCTGGAAGGCGGCGTGACCTGGCTGGCCGGTGACGCGGCGCAGTGGCGACCGTCCCTGGACTGCGTGCGGGCGCTGCTGGAAGCGGACGGGCAGCGCGTCCTGAGCCTGCACGTGCCGCCCGGCGTGGGGGGACAGGGGCCCGCGCAGGAACTGGAGGACCAGCTGACCCGGGCGTGCCGCTCGGCTGCGCCCCGGACCCTGACGGTCATCCTGACGGGCGCCGCACACGCCCTGACAGCGGCCCTGCCGAACACGCTGGCCGGGTGGCCGGACGTCCGTTTCCTGGTGCTGGGTGGCGTGCCCGCAGCCGGCGAGGGCCTGATCCTCACGCTGCCGGATTACTGTGACGGCGTTATGCCCGGACGCGCTGCCGGCGCAGAACGGACGCGCACACGCCCGGCCGGAACCCCGCTCAGGGCGCTGCTGCCGGGCGGGCGCGGTCCGGCCGGACTGCAACGACGCTGCGGGCAGCACCGTCCGCCCCACGGCGCCACCGGTCCCCCGCGCGGTTTCCTGTCGGCCCGCCCGACGGTTCGCTCCCCGACACGCCCGGACTCTACACTCGGGGTCTGATGTTTTCCCCGCTCTACCCGCCCGAGTACGGAACGCTTTCCTGCTCAGCCCAGGAAAGGACCACCTGATGGACACCACCGACCGCACCATCCGCCTTCAACTCGTCGAGGATCACGACCTGACCCGCTTTGGCCTGCGCATGCTGCTGTCCGCCCAGCCGGACTTTCAGGTGGTTGCGGAAGGACGCACCGCCGAGGAGGGCCTCGAGCAACTGGGGCATTTTGAGGTGGACGTCGTCCTGATGGACATCAACCTGCCCGGCATGGACGGCATCCAGGCGGCCCAGGAGGTGCGCCGGGTCCGGCCGGACGCGCAGGTGGTGATGTTCACGGCGTCCAACCGGCGCGACCAGCTGTTCGCGGCGCTCGCGTCGGGTGCCGTGGCCTACTGCCTGAAGTCCGCGCCGCCGGAGGTGATGTTCCAGGCGATCCGTTCGGCCGCGTCGGGCGCCGTGTTCTTCGACCCGGAAAGTGCGCGGCACCTGCTGCATACCGTGCAGGGCAGCGCGCCCCTGGCCCCCCTGACCGAGCGGGACATGGCCATTCTGCGCCTCGTGGCAGACGGGCAGGCCAACAAGGACATCGCGGCCACGCTCGGGATCAGCGTCGGTCTGGTCAAGAAACACATCGGTGAGATCCTCGAGAAGCTCCAGGCCACGGACCGCACCCAGGCGGCCATCAAGGCCTTCCGGGCCGGTCTGATCTGATGCGCGCCGCCCCGACGCCCGAAGTGGTGCGCCGCCTCCAGCAGCCTGCGCGCGGCCCTGTCTGGCGCGCCAGTCTCGTGACCCTGGCGGTCATCCTGGTGGGCGACGTCCTCACGCCGTTCTCCGCGCCGCTGAGCGCCGGCCTGCCCATCCTGCTGTTCGTTTCCCTCATCGCCGCGTCTGACCGCCTCACCGCCCGCCTCACCGCCGCCGCCATCGCCGTCAGCGTCGTGACGGGCCTGATCAACGTGCTTCGCAGCGGCAACGACACTGAAGTGGTCCTGCTTCACCTGGCCGTCACTGCCCTGACGGTCATGGGTGGCGTCACCGCCACGTGGCTTGCCCGGCGTGCGGACCACACCACCGACGAGCCGCTGGGGCTGCCCGACACGGACGTGAACGCCCCGCCAGCCGAACGGGCCGCGCACCTGCTCGCAGCCCTGAGCGGCGCGCGCGGTCATCAGCTGCACCGCGTGGATTCCATCCGCGACTGGCTGGCCCGCTCCCCGCACGTCCGGCCGCTCCCGGCCGGCCGGGTCAATCAGCGGCGCATTCCACGCCTGCCCACTCCGGTCAGCGCGAACACCGCCCCGCTGTGGCAGGACACGCGCGGGAACATCTACGTCCGCCTGACCCTGCCGACGCACGGCGAGGCGCTCGTGCAACTCGTCCGGCCGTCCGCACCGCCCGCGTTCATCCTGGACGCCACGCACGTCCTGCAACTGCAACTCGAGCGGGCCGCCCTGACCGAGCAGGTCCACCTGCAACGCGAGGTGCTGCGCGACCTCGTGTACGCGTTCTCGCACGACCTGCGTACGCCCATCACCGCGAACATCCTGCATGCCGAGGCGGCCCTGAGCGGCCTGTACGGTCCGCTGAGCGACCCCCTGGCAGAGTTCCTGCGGCACTCCCAGCAGGGCAACCGCGACCTGCTGACCGTCTCCGACCAGCTGATGCTGCTCGCCGAGTACGAGAGCGGCGACCTGACCGGTGAGGCAGGCAGCGCCGTGGAACTCGGCAGCGTGATCCGCAGCGTCGTGAGCGACGTGCAACTGCGCGGCCGGGAGCGCGGCATTCACTTCGAACTGAACCTGACCCCCTGCACGGTCATCGGCCACACCTACGACCTGCGGCGCGCGGTGCAGAACCTGCTGGAAAACGCCATGAAATTCAGTCCGCCGCACACGTTCGTGAGGGTGACGCTCCGCCCGGAGAGAATGTCGGCTCTGATCGAGGTACTTGATCAGGGGCCGGGCGTGCCCGAGTCGCAGGTGCCGCAGCTGTTCCGGCGGTTCCGGTCGTCCACGCGTGGCAGCGGCACGGGCTTCGGGCTTTACCTGACGCAGCGCATCGCGGAACAGTATGGAGGCACCGTGACGTATGCCCGCACGGAGTCCGACCACCCGTGGACGGTCTTCCAGCTGTGCCTGCCCCTCGCCCAGGACTGACGACGGCGTTCCGGTGTGGCCCGGGAATCAGGAGCGGCCCCCTGTTCTCCGCTCTCTACCGAACGGCCGATTGACGTCCAGCAGCCCGCTCCTGCTCCCAGTCGCATCCGCCCGGATTGATACGGACTCCGATTGAATGGGCTGCAAAGCCCGTTCAGTCCGAGCGAAGCGAGCAGGAGAGAAGCGGGTTCCGGACGTGGAGCCAACAATCCGGTGACGTTCCGGATTGTTGGCGAAACAAACGGAATCCGTATCAGTCCTGCGGTGCGACGCGCCGGGTGCCGCCGGGCTGGGCGGGGGCCGCGCTGCTCAGGTTGAACAGGTCCGTGGTGGCCAGTTGACGTAGCATCAGGGCCTCCTGGGCGCGCTCCACGTACCTCTGCCGGTACCAGGCGAGGCATAGCGTGGCCAGCAGTACGGAGAAGGTCACGGTCTGTGCGCGGATCATCGCCAGCAGGTAGGGGCGGAAGGCGTCGAAGTTCAGCACCCAGGGCAACGCGACGCACACGGCGTAGAGTGTCATGATCAGGGTCGCCGCCTGTCGCGCGGGCAGCAGCAGCATGATGACGGTGGCGTCCAGCACCAGTGTCCAGTACGACGCGGTCCCCACGAAAGACGGTGATTCGGGCAGGGTCGGTTGCAGGGCGAACGACAGGTTGTGCAGGAAGGCCGTCACGACCAGGATGACCACCGTGACACGTTCGGCGAGACGGCTGTACCCGCCCAGCAGGTTCCACAGGATCGATCCGATCATGAGCGGCATGATGATGGGATAGCCGTAGATCACGTAGGGTTCCTGCACGGGTTGTGTGAGCTGCAGGGCGTAGGTGGCGGTGAAGCTGATGAAGGGCACCAGGGTCAGGCAGATGAAGATCCACCGTTTCTCCTCGAAGGAGCGCCGTTCGTCGCCGGTGATGTGCAGCAGGTGCAGGTCGTGCTCGCGGGCGTCCACCCCGCCAGTCTAGCCCAGACCGTCTGTCGATCGAGACTGAGATCTTCTGTACAGAGTGAACGTAACATAAAAGTGCAAAATTCGAAGCATGCCAGCCCCGGAGATCTGGAAAGCTGTGCCGGACGCGGAAAACAGATACGAAGCGAGCGATCACGGTCGGGTTCGTAGCCTTGACCGAACCATTCAGGTTTCCGGCGATCGGACGGCGTTCGTCAAGGGACGGTTCCTCAAGCCCGTGCTGAACCCCAGTGGCCTGGGGACCGTCACCTGCGACGGCAGACGTTACGCCGTCCACATCCTGATCGCCACACTGTTCGTGGAGCGGCCAGAGGGCGCCAGACATGTCCGGCACCGAAACGGAGACCGGTCGGACAACGCCGCCGTCAACCTCCAGTGGGTCGTCAATCCCATTTTCGTGGGTCCCACCGATGACCAGATCGCCCTGGTGCTCGCCATGCACCAGCACTTCAGAATGTCTCAGCGTGACATGGCCAGCCGCGCCAGCCTGTCCGTCTGGCAGGTATCGCAGATCATCCGACTCCGCGGAACGCCGTAGTCCTGCCAGACCGGGAACCTCTGGCGGCATGAGACCGTACTGAGCTGCATGAGCATCTCACGGTGGCGGTTCCTGAAGTTCTGGCCTTCTCTGGCCATGGACCCACCCCTGGCCGGTGCTCAGATGAGGCAACGCCGCGCCGCGCCGGACGCTAGGGTGCCCGGCATGGCTCCCCCTGGCCCACCGGCGTGACCGAGTTCCTGCACGTGGTGCTGTCGTTCCCGACCGCGCCCTGGACGGCCCTGCTGACGCTGATCGCGGCGGCGGCGCTGCTGGCCCTGCTGGGCGCCATCGACGGGATCTCCGGCGGTGGCGAAGGCCTGCTCGACAGTCTGCTCGTGCGCGTCGGGCTGAACGGCGTGCCGCTGCTGCCCGTCGCGCTGGCGCTGACCCTGACGGGCTGGCTGAGCTGCTACCTGGGCCAGCTGCTGCTCCTGCCGCTGATCGCACCCACGGGGCGTGGCGTGGCAGCCGTGGCATTGCTGCTCGGTTCGCTGGGGCTGGGGGTGCTGGCGGGCTGGGCGGTGGCACGCCCGCTGCGGCGCCTCGCGCAGGGGCAGGACGCCCTGGCCCGCGCCCAGCTGCTGGGCCGCGTGGCGGTCGTCGAATCCGGCACCCTCGCCTCGACCGGTCGCGTGAGCGTGCCCGACGGCGGCGCGGGCCTGCTCCTCGACGCCCGCACCGACGGCGAGCCCCTGCGGCGCGGCGAACGCGTGATCCTCGTGGCGCACGACCCGGCCACTCACGTCTTTACCGTCCGCCGCGCCGACCCGACCGACACCTGATCCCCGAATTCCCCCTGTCCTGCCTGGAGGCCGTATGCCCGACCTGTCCGTAGTTCTGCCCTTCCTGATCGGCGTCGTGATCGTCCTGATCGCCCTGATGATCCTCATCTCGCTCGTGCGGGCCTTCTACGTGAAGGTCGAGCAGGGCACCGCGCTGATCGTGAACGACCTCTCCGCCCGGCCCAAGGTGCGCTTCACCGGCGCGCTCGTGGTGCCCGTGTTGTACAAGGCCGAGATCATGCGCATCAGCCTGATCACCCTGCAGGTCGACCGGCGCGGCAAGGAGGGACTGATCTGCCGGGACAACATCCGCGCGGACATCACGGTCGCGTACTACCTGCGCGTCAACGAGACCACCGAGGACGTCCTGAAGGTCGCCAAGTCCATCGGCGCGAGCCGCGCGAGCGACCTGAACGCCGTGGACGAACTGTTCAACGCCAAGTTCAGCGAGGCGCTGAAGACGGTCGGCAAGAAGTTCGACTTCATCGAACTGTTCGAGAAGCGCGAGGAGTTCCGAGACGCCGTGGTCGCCGTGATCGGCCGCGATCTGAACGGCTACGTGCTCGAGGACGTCGCCATCGACTACCTCGAGCAGACGCCCAAGAGCATGCTCGACCAGAACAACATCATGGACGCCGAGGGCATCCGCAAGATCACGCAGCTGACCGCCGCGCAGAACATCGTCACGAACGAACTCTCGCAGAACGAGCACCTCGCCGTCACGAAGAAGAACGTCGAGACCCGCGAGGCCACCCTGGCCCTCGAGCGCCAGCAGGCCGAGGCCGAGGCGCGGCAGAAACGCGAGATCGAGACCATCCAGGCCCGCGAGAACGCCGAGACGCAGCGCGTGCGCGAGGAGCAGCGCCTCATCTCCGAACAGGCCCGCATCCAGACGACCGAGCAGGTCGAGATCCGCGAGCAGGAACGCCAGCGGCAGGTTGAGATCGCCGAGCAGGCGAGGTTGCGCGCCATCGCCATCGAGGCCGAGCGCGTCGCCCGCGCCGCGAAGATGGAGGCCGTCACCACCGACCGCGAGGTGAAACTCCAGGAGATCGAACGCGACAAGAACGTCGAGCAGGGCGTCATGGACGTCGCGAACATCACCCGTGAGCGCATCGCCATCGACAAGACGGTCGCCGTCGAGGAGGAGCGCATTAACGAGGTGCGCGAGGTGAGCGCCGCCGAACGCGCCAAGCAGGTGCGCGTCATGCAGGCCGAGGCGCAGGCGCAGGAACAGCTCGTGCAGGAGGTCAAGGCCGCCGAGGCCGCCGAGACCGCCGCCCGCCACCGCGCCAGTGAGCTGACCACCATCGCGCAGGCGGAATTCGACGCCGCGTCCCGGCAGGCCGAGGCGAAGAAGATCCTCGCGGACGCCGTCAAGGTCGAGCAGGCCGCGCCGGGCCTCGCGCAGGTGATGGTGCAGGAAGCGAACGCCAGCGCCCTGGAGAAGACCGGCGTGGCCGAGGCCCGCGTGATCGAGGTCAAGGCCGACGCGAACCTCAAACTCGGGCAGAACGAGGCCCGCGTGCTCGCCGAGCGGCTGGGCGCGCAGGCCGAGGGCGAAACCCGCCTCGGTCAGGCGAAAGCCACCGCCACCGAGGCGCTGGGCGCCGCCGAGGCGAGTGCCACCCGCGACCGCATGAACGCCGAGGCCGAGGGCCTGACCGCCAAGTTCGGCGCGATGGACCGCATGAGCGCCGACGCCCGCAGCCACGAGGAATACCGCATGGCGCTGGAAACCAGTCTCCAGCAGGCCCTGGCGTCCATCGAGGCCGGGAAGGAGATCAGCCGCGAGAACGCCGAGGTGATCGCCGCTGCCCTGAAGAACGCGAAGATCGACCTCGTGGGCGGCGAGGGCGGCATGTTCGAGGCGCTCACCAAGGCGCTGAGTCTCGGCAAGGCCGTCGAGGGCTTCACGCAGAAGAGCCCGCTGTTCCAGAGCGTCCTGGGCCGCTTCGGCGTGAATGTCCAGCGGGAGAACCGCCCGAACTGAGGCGGATGATCGGGGGGCGGGCCAGAGGCCTGCCTCTCCACTGACGGACCGCAGTAGTGGCCGGATGCAGCCTCCTCGCGCCTTCCCTGGAGTGGAGTGGTCGGGTGGGGACGAGTGGCGCACGCGCGCGCCGGAGTGAATGGGGGAGAGGATGACGCAGGAACCACTGGCCGGAGCGGGCACGCCCGGCACCGAGACGGGCGGCAGTTTCGAGGTGCTGCGCCGCCGCCTGGACGCGCTGGGCGCGCAGGTCCGTGCGGCCGCCGAGGAGCTGAACGCCGCGCGGATCGCGGAGTACGGCGACAGCCGCCTGAGTCTGCTGGGCCGCGCGCACATCCGCACCGCGCAGGCCAGCCTGGGCCGGGATCTCGTGCAGGTCGGGGACGTGATGCTGTTCGGCTTCAACGTCACGCAGGGCCTGAAGGCCCGCACGGAACTGGCGGACGTGTTCGCGCTGTACCGACTGACGCACGAGGGCGGCGCGTTCGACGTGCAGCCCGTGCCGGTCGAGGGGTCGTTCCTGACCGATCCGGCGTTCGTGCGGGACTTCGAGGAACTGTACGCCTACTACCGGCACGCGCGGCTGCTGCAACTGGAGATCCGCGCCGGGCGGCTGCTGGCGGCCTTCCAGATCGGGGAGCGCCTGACCGACCGGCGGGTGTTCCGCTGGGACCTCACGCCGGACGGCGCGCGTTACCTCGATGCGCGCGGCGAACGGGACCTCAACCCGCTGCCGCCCTTCGATTTCGAGTGGACCCGCGCCGGGCGCGATCAGGAGGTCAGCGGGCGCTTCCCGCACCTGAACATCCTGGACACGCTGTTCGTGGAGACGGCGGGCGGCACGCTGACCGTGAAGGTGGAGAACAACACCGAGACCGGTGAAGGCATCTACAGCGAGCCCGTCGAGGAGCGCACCCAGGGTCTGGACGACGCGACCTTCGAGTTCGCGCGGGTGGGCCGCCTGATCCTGCTGCGCGTGCTGCCGTACCGCGAGAAGACGTGGCGCGGCCTGATCTTCGACACGCTGACCGGGCGGGTCACGCGCGAGGACGCCCTCACGCGCGGCTGCGTGCAGCTGCCCGAGGAGCACGGGATCGTCTTCCCCGGCGGGTATTACCTGCCGGGCGGCGAGCACCGCGCCTTCGAGGGCTTCACGCCCGGCATGGTCCTCGAGCGGGTCGTGCGCAGCCCGAACGGTGAGGACGTGCTGTTCGTCTTCTACGATCAGGACTCGGGCCGCAGCGCCCTGCTGGTGTACAACCTGATCCGCCGCGAGGTGCAGACGCCCATCAGCGCCCACGGGGACGCCGCGCTGCCCGACGGGCGCATGGTGCTGTTCCAGGCCGAGGCCGAACCCACCCAGGTGCATGCGGTGCAGGTGTGGCAGACGCCCTTCACGAGCGACGTGTTCGCCGCGCAGCGCCCGCCCGGCACGTCGTTCCTGGGCCGACTGGGGAACGCGGAACTCGTGCGGGGCGTGTCGAACCTGCTCGCCCTGGCAAGGGCCGCGCAGACGCCGGAGGTCACGGCCGCCCAGTACGCCGCGCTGGCCGAACAGGCCCGCCGCCTGCCGGACACGCACCACTGGCTCGACGACGAGTACACGGGCGGCGCGCGTACGCTGCTGCGCGACGTGACCGCCGCCGCCGAGGCGGTCCTCGACGAGTTCGAGAAGGTGCAGGCCCTGCGCGCCCAGGCGGCGCAGACCCTCGCGGACGTGCAGGGGGCGGTCCGCCGCCGCCTGACGACCCTCGACCCGGAGGGGTGGCGCAGCCTGCCGGAGTTCGTGACCGCCCTGGCCGAACTGACGGCGCTGCGCGCCCGCCTGCTGACGGTGCGCGAGACCCGCTCCATCGACGTGGGGGCCGTGGACGCCCTGCTCGGCGAGGTGCAGGCGGCGCACGCGCGGGTGGGCGGCGCGACCGGCAGCTACCTGGCCGACCCGGCCGCCCTGGCCCCCTTCCACGCGCAGCTCGACACGTTGAACACGCAGGTGGAGGCGGCGGGCACCACCCGCGACCTCGCCGCCGCGCTGGAGGCGCTGGGCACCCTGGCGACCGAACTGGACGTCCTGTCCGACCTGCTCGGCTCGCTGCCCGCCGAGGACCCGGTGCAGCGCACCCAGGTCGTCGAGGGCGTCTCGGCGCTGTACGGCCGCCTGAACGGCGTGCGCGCCCGCGCCGAGGGGCAGCGCCGCAGCCTGGGAAGCGGGGAACTCACCGCGCGCTTCGCGGCGCAACTGGCGCTGCTCGCGCAGACCGTCACGGGGGCGCTGGGCACCGCCGACACGCCCGAGAAGGCCGAGGAGGGCCTGTCCCGCGCGCTGCTGGCCCTGGAGGAACTCGAAGGGCAGTTCGGGGAGCACGAGGCGTTCCTGCCGGACATCCTCGCCCGGCGCGAGGAGACCGTGGAGGCCTTCGAGTCACGCCGTCAGGCGCTGCTCGACGAGCGTCAGCGCCGCGCGCAGGGTGTCGCGGACGCCGCCGACCGCATCCTGGCGGGCCTCCCGGCCCGCGCGGCGCGCCTGAGCGATCAGGACGCCCTGAACGGATTCTTCGCCGGGGACACGCTCATGCTGAAGCTGCGCGACCTCACCCTGAAACTGACCGAGCTGGGCGACAGCGTCCGCGCCGGGGACATCGAGGCCCGCCTGAAGGCCGCGCGCGATCAGGCGCTGCGCACCCTGCGTGACCGCGCCGACCTCGAAGGGGACGGCGGCGCGCTGATCCGCCTGGGCCGCCACCGCTTCAGCGTGAACACCCAGACGCTGGACCTGACGCTGCTGCCGCGGGGCGATCACCTCGCGCTGCACCTGACCGGCACGCAGTTCATGGAACCGCTGCGCGACCCGGCGCTCGACGCGGGCCGCGCGTACTGGGACGTGACGCTGGAGAGCGAATCCCCGGACCTCTCCCGCGCGGAATTCCTGGCGGGCGAGGTGCTGGCCGCCGCGCGGGCGGGGCAGGGGGGCCTGACCCTGGACGCCCTGCGAGGCATGACGCCGGACACGCGGGCCGGGACGGTCGCCACCTTCGCCGCCGCCCGCTACCGCCAGGGTTTCCAGCGCGGCGTGCACGACCACGACGCCGCGCTGATCCTGAACGCGTTGCTGCCGCTGCTGGACGCCGCGGGGCCGCTCGTCGCCCCACCGGAGGCGCGCGCGCTGGCCGCCGCGTTCTGGGCGCAGGCCGACGCGACCTGGACGGCGCGCCTGACCTCCGCGCGGGCGGTGCAGACCCTGCTGGGCAGCGGCGCGGCCCTCGCGGACGCCCGCACGGCGCTGGAGGGAGCGCTGCGTGAATTCCTGACCCGCGTGCCGCTGCCCGTTCCCGACAGCGTGATTCCGGAGGCCGCCGCGTTCCTGACGGAGGCGGCCCCCGACGCGGGCGGGCCGTTCCCGTTCACGCAGGCCGCCGCCGACCTGAACGCCGCGCTGGACGAACACTTGCGCGCCGCCGGGCAGCCGGACGCCCTGAGCGTCAGCCTGGACGCCCTGAGCGCCGATCCGGTCCAGGCCTGGACCCTCAAACACGCGTGGCTGGACGCCCTGACCGGACGGGACGACGCTCGCCCCCTGGCGCGCTTCGTGCCCGAGGCGGTCGCGCTGCGCCTGTACGGGGACGCCCTGCGCGCCCAGCCGCGCGCGGTCACGCTCGACGCGACCATCACCGGCCTCCTAAGTGACCACCCGCGCCTCCAGGGCGGCACGCTGCACCTCGCCGCAGACGACCTGCTCGCCCGGCTCGCCACGCACGCCCGCACCTTCCTGCCGGGTCTGCACGCCTTCCAGGCGCAGCGGCAGGCGGTGCTGACGCGCGAACGGGCCCGGCTGCGCCTCGCGGAATTCCAGCCGCGCCCGCTGACCTCGTTCGTGCGTAACCGCCTGATCACCGACGTGTACCTCCCGCTGATCGGGGACAACCTCGCCAAGCAGATCGGCGCGGCCGGGGACGGCAAACGCAGCGACCTGATGGGCCTGCTGCTGCTCATCTCCCCGCCCGGCTACGGCAAGACCACCCTGATGGAGTACGTTGCGCACCGCCTGGGCCTCGTGTTCGTGCGCGTGAACGGCCCCAGCCTGGGTCACGCCGTGCGCTCGCTCGACCCGGCGCAGGCGCCGGACGCCGCCAGCCGCCAGGAACTGGAGAAACTCAACCTCGCGCTGGAGATGGGCGGGAACGTCATGCTGTACGTGGACGACATCCAACACACCCACCCGGAATTCCTGCAGAAGTTCATCGCCCTGACCGACGGAACCCGCCGCATCGAGGGCGTCTGGAACGGCGAGCCGCGCACCTACGACCTGCGCGGCCGGAGATTCGCGGTCGTTATGGCCGGGAACCCCTACACCGAGACGGGCGAGGTGTTCCGCATTCCCGACATGCTCGCCAACCGCGCCGACGTGTATAACCTCGGGGACGTGCTGGGCGGCATGCAGGACGCCTTCCTGCTCTCGTACGTGGAGAACAGCCTGACCAGCAACGCCGTGCTCGCGCCGCTCGCCGGACGGGACCTGAGCGACGTCCCCAAGCTCGTCGCCCGCGCCCAGGGCCACGAGGATCCCGGCGAACTGTCGCACCCGTACAGCGAGGCGGAACTCGCGGAGATCCTCGCCACGCTGCGCCTGCTGCTGCGCGCCCGCGACACGCTGGCCCGCGTGAACGCCGCGTACATCGCCAGCGCCGCCCAGGCCGACCGCGACCGGACCGAACCGCCCTTCAAGCTCCAGGGCAGCTACCGCAACATGAACAAGGTCGCCGAGAAACTCAGCCCGGTCATGAACGACGCCGAACTGGACGGCGTGATCAGCGACCACTACCGCGGCGAGGCGCAGCTCCTCACGACCGGCGCGGAGGAGAACCTCCTGAAACTCGCCGAACTGCGCGGTACCCTGACCGCCGAGCAGGCGGCGCGCCGGGCGCAGATCCGCGAGAACTACGCCCGCGAACGCCGCATGGGCGCCGCCGACGGCGACACCGGCGCGCGCATGGTGGCGCAACTGGCGGACATCGCGGGCGGACTGGACCGCCTGAGGCTGCCCCCGACCGCTGCGACCCCCCAGCCGGTACCGCCCACCCGTCCCGCAGAGCCGCTGGCCGCGCAGCTCGAACCCCTGCTCGCCCCCCTCCTGGCCGCGCTGCGCGACCGCCCGGCGCCCGCATCCGTCACAGGCGACCCCGACCCGCTGACCGGAGTCGTCACGCCGCTGCTCACCGCGCTGGCCAGCGTCGTGCAGGGGCAGCAGGCCACGAACGCCGCCGTGCAGGACCTCGCGGAAGTCATCCGCCGGCGACAGAACGCCCTGCGGCCCAGCAGTGACACCGGACCGTCCGGCGGGCGGCCGGGCGGCAGCTCCTGATACAGACTCCGATTGAATGGGCTGCAAAGCCCGTTCAATCCGAGCGAAGCGAGAAGGAGCAAAACGGGTTCCGGACGTGGAGCCGGCAATCCGGTGAAGTTCCGGATTGTTGGCGAAACAAACGGAATCCGTACGATCGGACTGCCGTCTGCTTCGCCGACCATCCGGGAGGGCCGGCTCCACGTCCGGAGGGGCGTGTTGCTCACACTCTGCGGAGGGGCTCTCCGGGCACATCGTTGCATTCATCGGAGTCCGTATGATGCGGACTCCGATTGAATGGGCTGCAAAGCCCATTCGATCGGAGCGAAGCGAGTGGGAGCAAAACGGGTTCCGGACGTGGAGCCGGCAATCCGGTGAAGTTCCGGATTGTTGGCGAAACAAACGGAATCCGTACGATCGGACTGCCGTCTGCTTCGCCGACCATCCGGGAGGGCCGGCTCCACGTCCGGAGGGGCGTGTTGCTCACACTCTGCGGAGGGGCTCTCCGGGCACATCGTTGCATTCATCGGAGTCCGTATGATGCGGACTCCGATTGAATGGGCTGCAAAGCCCATTCGATCGGAGCGAAGCGAGTGGGAGCAAAACGGGTTCCGGACGTGGAGCCGGCAATCCGGTGAAGTTCCGGATTGTTGGCGAAACAAACGGAATCCGTACGATCGGACTGCCGTCTGCTTCGCCGACCATCCGGGAGGGCCGGCTCCACGTCCGGAGGGGCGTGTTGCTCACACTCTGCGGAGGGGCTCTCCGGGCACATCGTTGCATTCATCGGAGTCCGTATGATGCGGACTCCGATTGAATGGGCTGCAAAGCCCATTCGATCGGAGCGAAGCGAGTGGGAGCAAAACGGGTTCCGGACGTGGAGCCGGCAATCCGGTGAAGTTCCGGATTGTTGGCGAAACAAACGGAATCCGTACGATCGGACTGCCGTCTGCTTCGCCGACCATCCGGGAGGGCCGGCTCCACGTCCGGAGGGGCGTGTTGCTCACACTCTGCGGAGGGGCTCTCCGGGCACATCGTTGCATTCATCGGAGTCCGTATGATGCGGACTCCGATTGAATGGGCTGCAAAGCCCATTCGATCGGAGCGAAGCGAGTGGGAGCAAAACGGGTTCCGGACGTGGAGCCGGCAATCCGGTGAAGTTCCGGATTGTTGGCGAAACAAACGGAATCCGTACGATCGGACTGCCGTCTGCTTCGCCGACCATCCGGGAGGGCCGGCTCCACGTCCGGAGGGGCGTGTTGCTCACACTCTGCGGAGGGGCTCTCCGGGCACATCGTTGCATTCATCGGAGTCCGTATGATGCGGACTCCGATTGAATGGGCTGCAAAGCCCATTCGATCGGAGCGAAGCGAGTGGGAGCAAAACGGGTTCCGGACGTGGAGCCGGCAATCCGGTGAAGTTCCGGAT
>NZ_NHMK01000019.1:0-17500 GCF_002198095.1 Deinococcus indicus
GCTTGCGCTTGGCTGTACTCATTAGAGTACTGTTTCGACTTCATCCCGAAGGACTCGGTCCGTTTCGCGAATCTGGAGAACACCGGGGTGGTGTTCCGCTCGCCCAGCCCTGTCGAGCTGGCCTGTCATCGTCATTCAACACCAGATTTTCATGCATCTCAGCGGTCGCCTCGCGGCTTCTCGCTCCCGCCCTTTTTCTCGGGCGAAGAGAACTATATGTCGGGACCGTTCATCTGTCAACACCCCTCCCCACCCAACCCGACCGGCCTGCCCCGCCGGAACGGCCCGCCCCCCGAAAAGCCCGTCAGGAACGCTGCCGGCCAGACAGGAGTCACGCCGGGCGACCCGCCCGGTATGCTGCCGTATGACCACCCCAGGACCGGACCTGACCCACGCCGTGAACCTCGCCGACCTGGAAGCCCTGGGGCGCGCCGCGCTGGACCGCAATGCGCTGGAGTACTACGCGAGCGGCGCGAACGACGAACACACCCTGCGCGGCAACCACGCCGCGTACGCCCGCGCCCGCCTGCGCCCCCGCATGCTGGCCGACGTGTCGGGCGTGGACACGGCCACCACCGTGCTGGGGCTGGCGCTGGGCAGTCCCATCGGAATCGCGCCCAGCGCCTTCCACGGCCTCGCGCACCCGGACGCCGAACGCGCCACCGCCCGCGCCGCCCACGCCCGGAACAGCGTCATGACGCTGAGCACCTTCAGCAACACGCCCATCGAGACGGTCGGCGCGGACGCGCAGGGCCGCTTCTGGTTCCAGCTGTACCTGCTGCGCGACCGCGACCTGAGCCGCCAGACCATCGAGCAGGCCGAGGCCTCCGGCGCCCGCGCGCTGGTCTTTACCGTGGACGCCCCGTACCTGGGCCGCCGCGAGGCGAACGAACGCCACCGCTTCGCCCTGCCCGCCCACCTGAGCGCCCCGAACGTCGCCAGCCGCGACGCACTCGCGCAGGTCGAGACGGACAGCGGCTCGCAGCTCGCCAACTACTTCCAGCATCTGGTGGACAAGGCCTTCACGTGGCGGGACCTCGACTGGCTGCGCGCCCAGACGCGCCTGCCCATCGTCCTGAAAGGCATCCTGACCGCCGAGGACGCCCACTTGGCTGCCGAGCACGGCTGCCACGTCTGGGTCAGCAACCACGGCGGCCGGCAGCTGGACACCGCCATCAGCAGCTTCGAGGCGCTCCCGGAAATCGTGGACGCCGTCGCGGGCCGCGCCGAGATCTACCTCGACGGCGGCATCACGCGCGGCACGGACGTCCTGAAAGCCGTCGCCCTCGGCGCGCGCGCCGTGTTCCTGGGCCGCGCCGCCCTGTGGGGCCTCGCCGCCGGAGGGCAGGCCGGGGTGGAACGCACCCTGACCCTGCTGGAGGACGAATTCCGCCTCGCCATGGCCCTGTGCGGCGCCGCGCGGGTCGAGGACCTGACCCCGGCGCTGGTGCGGCTGTAGATCAGGCCATCCAACAACCGGAGCGGAGGCCAGAGAGTAAGCCCTGACCTCCGCTCCAGCCAGGTGTTACCGCAGGGATTCCGGCAGGCCGTACACGTTCCACAGGCGGTCCACGCGGTCCACGATGTCTCTGTCCATGACGATCTTGGGTGGCCACTCGCGCACGAAGCCTTCCTCGGGGATCTTCTGCGCGCCGTCCCAGGCCAGGAGTTCACCCTGCACCCAGACGTCGCGTTCTGCGTCGATGTTGTTCAGGATGGTCCACCAGACGTCCTGGAGGTCGTTCACGTCGGTCTGGTCGTCGCAGATCAGGAGGTGGCGAATGCCCTGCGCGGCGGGGTGCGCGGCGAACGCGGCGGCGAGGTCACGGGCCTGTCCGGCGCGGGTCTTGTGCAGCGCCACGAGCCAGTAGCCGTCCGGGGTCTGCCGCTGGGCGAGGACGCCGTCGAAGGTGGGGAGGTCCTGCGCGGCGCGGGGCGTGAAACCTTCGGGAGAGAGCACGTCACCGGCCTGGTCGGGGCGGCTGCTGGCGGCGCTGCCGACCTCCTCGGGGCGTTTGGTGGTGGCGTCGATGATGAGTTTGCCGCCGTAGCCCCAGCCGCGGCTGGAGTGGTCGAGCACATCGATGGGGCCGCGCGTGGTGAGGGTGTCGCGGCCCGGCACGGCCTTCTGCGTCACCTCGCGCCACACCGCCCCGAAGTCGGTGACGGGCACGTCCTCGTCGAGAACGACGATGACCTTGGCGAACATCATCTGGCCCAGGCCGAACAGGCCGTTGGCGACCTTGTAGGCCTGCCCCGGATACGACTTCTTGATGCTCACGAACACGAGGTTATGCGCGACCCCGGCGGGCGGCATGTGGTAATCCACGATCTCCGGGATGATCAGCTGCGCGGCCGGCAGGAACAGCCGCTCGGACGCCTCGATCAGGTACGCGTCCTCCATGGGGGGGCGGCCCACGATGGTCGCCGGGTACACGGGGTTGCGGCGCATGGTCACGGCCGTGACGTGGAAGTGCGGGTACAGGTCCGGCAGGGTGTAGAAGCCGGTGTGATCCCCGAACGGTCCTTCCATCACCCAGTCCTCGCTGGGGTCCACGTAGCCTTCCAGCACGAACTCGGCGTTGGCGGGCACGTCCAGATCCACCGTGATGCCCCTGGCGACGGGGTAGCGCTGGCCGCGCAGGTACCCGGCCAGGGCGAACTCGTCCAGGCCCGGCACGGGCGGCAGAGGCGCGGTGGCGGCGTAGATCAGGGCCGGGTCGCCGCCGATGGCGACCGCGACCTCCAGCTTCTTGCCGAGCTTTCTGGCCTTCTCCAGGTGTTTGGTGCCGGTCTTGTGCCGCTGCCAGTGCATGCCGGTCGTGTTGTTGCTCATGACCTGCACGCGGTACATGCCCATGTTGCGCTCGCCAGTTTCCGGGTCCTTCGTGATGACGAGGGGCAGCGTGACGAACGGCCCACCGTCCAGCGGCCAGCACTTCAGGACCGGGATCTTCGAGAGGTCCACCTCGTCGCCGCGCCACACGACCTCCTGCGCGGGGGCCGAGCGGACGCGGCGCGGGGGCAGGTTCATGGCGTCACGGAGTTTGGTGACATTGCTCAGCAGGCCCAGCTTGCTGCCGCCGCCGGACAGGTCGATGAGGTTCCGGACCTTCTCGGCCAGTCCGTCGAGGTCGTCCACGCCGAGGGCCAGGGCCACGCGTTCCTTGGTGCCCAGCAGGCCGATGGCGACCGGGTAGTCGCTGCCCAGCACGTTCTCGAACAGCAGGGCCGGGCCGCCCTGTTTGACCATGCGGTCGGCGATCTCGGTGATTTCCAGTTCCCGGCTGACCGGGGTCGTGACGCGAATCAGTTCGCCGCGCTCCTCCAGGAGGCGCATGAAGCTCTGAATGTCCGGGAAGGCCATGCGCCGAGTGTAGAGGGCAGGGGGCGGGGCAACCGTACCCGTGCTTGCGGGCCTGACGGGCAGATGAGGGAACGCTCAGGGTCCGTGCCTGCGGTGTGCAAGCCGGATCGCAATCCAAGTTGACGTCTTTTGTACACTAATGACTTCCGGGCGGCGACCAGCCGGCCCCCCAGTTCCCACCCGCCCCACCCAAGGAGTCCCACCATGAACACCCTGACCCGCACCACCCTGGCGCTCGCCGCCGCACTGACCGTCACCGCCAGCGCCGCCACCCCCGCCACCCTGCAAAAAGGCGTGCTGAAAATCGGCATGGAAGGCACCTACGCGCCCTTCACCTACCGCGACGCCAGGGGCAACCTGACCGGCTTCGACGTGGATATCGCCAGGGCCGTGGCCGCCAAGATGGGCCTGAAAGCCGAGTTCGTCCTGACCGAATGGAGCGGCATCCTCGCCGGACTCCAGGCGAACAAGTACGACGTGATCGTCAACCAGGTCGGCATCAACCCGGAACGCGAGAAGACCATCGGATTCAGCCGACCCTACGCCTACTCCAGCCCGCAGATCATCGTGAAGAAGACTGGCAGCTTCACGCCCAAGACCCTGGCCGACCTGAAAGGCAAGCGCGTGGGCGTGGGCCTGGGCAGCAACTACGAGAAGGGCCTGCGCGACGCCGGCGGCATCAACGTCGTCACGTACCCCGGCGCGCCCGAGTACCTCGCGGACCTCGCCACCGGCCGCCTGGACGCCGCGTACAACGACCGCCTGCTCGTCGGGTACCTGATCAAATCCCAGAACCTCCCGGTGCGCGGCGCGGGCGTCATCGGCGACGCGCAACCCGTCGGGATCGCCATGAAGAAGAGCAACACCAGCCTCAAGGCCGCCGTGGACAGGGCGCTGCTGCAGATCAAGGCCGACGGCACGTACGCAAAGATCAGCCGCCAGTGGTTCGGGCAGGACGTCAGCAAACCCTGAACGTCGCCGCACCCGCACCGTGGGTCACGAGATGAGAGGATGTTCCTCAGGGCTCGTGGCCCACACCTCATGCCCCGCCCGGAGACACCATGAACCCCGGAGAACCCATGAATACTGAACAGCTGCAACTTGTCCTCCAGAGCGCCTGGACGTCCCTGCCGACCCTGCTGGGCGCGCTGCCCGTCACGCTGGGTTTTGCGCTGGGCGCCATGCTGCTGGGCCTGCCGCTGGGGTTCCTGGTGGCGCTGGCGCGGCTGTCCCGGCTGGGCTGGGTGCGGGGCCTGAGCAGCCTGTACGTGTCGTTCATCCGGGGCACGCCGCTGCTGGTGCAGATCTTCGTCATCTACTACGGGCTGCCCAGCCTGGGCGTCACGCTGAACCCCATCGCGGGCGGCGTGATCGCCCTGACCCTGAACGCCGCCGCGTACCTGTCAGAGACGATCCGCGCCGCCATCCTGAGCATCCCGCGCGGCCAGCGGGAAGCCGCGACCAGCCTGGGCCTGAACGCCGGGCAGACCATGCGCCTGATCGTGCTGCCGCAGGCCGCGCGGGTGGCGCTGCCCAGCATGAGCAACACCCTGATCGGACTGGTGAAGGACACCTCGCTGGTCAGCGTGATCACGGTCGTGGAACTGCTGCGCAGCGCGCAACTGGTGATCGCGCGGACCTTCGAGCCGTTCGGGCCGTATCTGGCGGCCGCGCTGATCTACTGGGCGGTCAGCAGCCTGCTGGAAGTCGTGCAGCGCGTGCTGGAACGCCGTTTCTCGCGCGGTAGCTGAGCAGACCGTACCACCCCCTTCCCCGCCCGCACCTCACGCCGGGCGGGGCCTTTCTGTGCGCCCCCCCCTGTGGCCGACACACCTTTCGGTTCACTGCTTTCGATGGACGCCGTCCGGGCCGCCCGTGGGTACGGTGCGGGCATGACCCCAGACGAGTCCGGCCCCGCGCTGCCCGGCCCCACTGCCCTGGACGCCCAGCTCCCGACGGACGCGGCCCCGGACACCCCGCACCTGACCGCCACGCCGCTGCTGCTGGCGCTGGGCCTGGGCAGCGCCGCGCACCTGCTCGCGCACGGCACGCCCGGACTGGGCCTGAACCTGAGTGTCTGGCTGGTCCTGCTGACCGGCGCGGTCCTGTGGGCGCTGCGCCGCCGGGGCGAGCGGCCCGACCGGGCGGCGCTGGCGCTGCTGCTGACCGCCGTGGCCTTCGGCCTGAGCTTCACGCTGCGGGCGCCTACCCCGCAACTGGGCGCGCTGGGCGCCCTGGCGCTGCTGACCTCGCTGACGCTGGGCCTGTCGTTCCTGCGCCCGGCCGGATCGGGATTCGCCGGACTGCGCCGCGCCGGGCCCGCGCACCTGCTGGGCACCCTGCTGAGCGCCGGCCTGCGGCTGGCCTACGGCCCGCTGACGCTGCTGGCCCGCTTTCCCTGGCAGCGGCTGCGCCCCCCGACCCGGCAGGGACCGCCGGGCCGCGCGGGCCGGATCGCGCTGGGCCTGCTCCTGACCGCGCCGGTCGTGCTGGTGTTCGGGGCGCTGCTGGCCGGCGCGGACGCCCGCTTCGCGCAGCTGGGGAGCGCGCCGCTGCGCTGGAACCTGAACCTGGACGGCGCGTTCTCGTGGACGGTCACGCTGCTGGTGTGGTGCGCCCTGGCGGGCGGGCTGCTGTACCCGGCGCTGCTGGCCGCCCGACCGAGCATCCTGCGTGTTCCCCCACCCCACGCCCGTCTGGGCCTGACTGAGACGGGCCTGCCGCTGGCGGCGCTGGCCGCGCTGTTCGTGACCTTCGCGGCCCTGCAACTCCCGGCGCTGCTGGGCGGCACCCTGCCGGACGGCGAGACGTACGCCTCGTTCATCCGGCAGGGATTCACGGAACTGATGACCGTGGCGTTCCTGACGGCCGGCGTGCTGCTCGGCACGCACGGACTGAGTGCCCCGCGCACGCGGACCTCGGCCGGATTCCGGGCGCTGACGGGCGCGGTGCTGCTGCCCCTGGCCATGATCCTGGCCAGCGCCGCGCAACGCTGGACGCTGTACACGCAGGCGTACGGCCTGAGCGAGACGCGGGTGCTGGGCGCCGCGTTCCTGGCCTGGATCACCCTGACCCTGGCGTGGCTGGCATGGCGACTGTGGCGGGGCGACACCGACCGGTTCGCGTTCCCGGCGCTACTGGGCGGCCTGCTGACCCTGCTGGCCCTCACGGCGCTGAATCCGGCCGCGCTGATTGCCCGCGTGAACATTCACCGGCACCTGTCGGGCGTCACGAACGACCTGCGCCTCACGCCGCAGCAGGTCAGCGCGGCGGAACTGGCGCAGCTGGGGGCGGGCGCCGTGCCGGACCTCGTGCGGCATCTGGACGCCCTGACCGTCCCGACTTGCGGTCCCGGCGCGGCGCCCGGCTGCACGGAGCGACAGGACCTGATCAACCTCCTGCGCGACGTGTACGGCCGCGTGCCCGACTGGCGCAGCTGGAATCTGGCGTACGCGCGGGCGTTCGCGGCCGTGCAGACCCTGCCGCCCGCCACCCCGGACAGCAGCAGCCGCTGACCCGCACACCCCGCCCGTCCCCGCCGATCATGCCTGATCCTTCCCTGACGGCCCGCGATCACGGGGCGTTCACGGGGGGCCGCGTACCCTGGGTTCACCAGCAGGAACAGCGTCCCAGACGACGTTCCTGCCCGGTGAACCCCCGGCCGCCCCCGTCCGCCCGCTCCCGCGCCCCCACCCAGGAGACCCGCCATGACCGCACGCACCCAGCCCGCCCGCACCCTGGCCGCCCACGCTCCCCGTTCCTCCCGTCCCGCCGCGCTGCTGGCCGCGCTGAGCCTGTGCGGCTTGCTCGCTCCGCAGCAGGCGCAGGCCGCGCCCGCCGACTTCGTGGGCACCTGGGTGAACAGCAACGTCGCCACCAGCGGCATCACCCGCATCAACGTGACCCGCAGCGGCGGCGGCCCGCTGACCGTGCAGGTGTTCGGCCGCTGCCACCCCACCGACTGCGACTGGGGCAGCGCCCCGGTCCTCACGTACGGCGCCAGTGTCAGCGACACCAACCACCTGACCGCCAGCGCCGTGTACGCCAAGGGTTTCTCGAACACCACGCTGGTCATGACCTTCACGCGCGGCCGGCTGGACGTGCAGGCCCTGACGCAATTCACGGACGGCAGCGGCCGCCAGAACTACGCCTCACGCGACGCATTCACGCGCTACCGCTGACATCGACTCCGATCGAATGGTCTGCAAAAACCATTCAATCCGAGCGGAGCGGGTGAAGCAACACGGCAACCTTCCCGCCCGGCGCCGCGTACTGGAAGGCAGGCAGGTCAAGCGTGGCCGGTGGATGACACCCCACCGCGCCTCTCCCCTCCTGGTCCAGCTTCCCCGCTCTCCTCTGTCTTGCCGGTCTGCGCGCCGCCCCTCCTGTTCCCGGAAGGGCGGCGCGTTCGTGCGCGGCGTGCCCGGCGGCGACTGTCCGTGCTGGCCGACAGGCCCGCGCGGCGCCCGCGTTAGGCTGGGCGGCATGACCTCACCGATCACGCGCATGCAGCAGGCCCTCGCCGCGACCAGCCTGGACGGCTGGCTGGTGTACGACTTCCAGGGTCTGAACCCGCACGCCCGCACCGTGCTGAACCTCCCCCGTGACGCGTTCCTGACCCGGCGGTTCTTCGTGTGGGTGCCGCGCAGCGGGCCGGCCGTCGTGCTGCACAACCACATCGAGGGCGGCACCTGGGGCGAGATCAGCCGCCACTGGAACGCCGAGCGCCGCGCCTTCGGGTCGCACGGGCAGCTGGACGCCGCGCTGCGCGAGGTCGTGCAGGGCCGCACCCTGGCGATGGAGTACAGCGCGGGCGGCGCGGTGCCGTACGTGAGCCGCGTGGACGCCGGAACGGTCGAGCGCGTGCGGGCCGCCGGGGCGGCCGCCATTCACAGCAGCGCGGACCTGCTGCAGTCGTTCCTGGCCTGGAGTGCCGACGATCTGGCCGCGCACGAACGGGCCGTGGCGGTCCTGATGCAGGCCAAGGACGACGCGTTCCGCCTGATTCACGACCGCCTGCGGGCCGGGCATCCCGTCACGGAACTGGACGCGCAGGCCGTGATCATGCGGCAGCTCGAGGCGGCCGGCATGAGCGCCGGGCACCCCGTGAACGTGAGTTTCGGCGCGAACGCCGCCGACAGCCACTACGAACCCAGCCCCGAACGCCACGCCACCCTGAAGGACGGCGAGTGCGTGCTGATCGACCTGTGGGCGCAGGAACCGGGCCGCCCCTTCGCGGACGTCACCTGGGTCGGGTACGCCGGGACGCCCACGCCCGAGTACCTGGGCGCCTGGGACGCCGTGACGGCCGCCCGTGACGCCGCGCTGCGCACCCTTCAGGACGGGTACGCCGCGAGCGGCTGGGGAGAGTTGCAGGGCTACATGGCCGACCGCGCCGCCCGTGACGCCATGGGCGCCGAGTGGGAGGCGTTCTTCCTGCACCGCACCGGGCACGACCTGGGCGTGAACATCCACGGAGCGGGCGCCAACCTCGACGACTACGAGACGCGCGACACCCGCACCCTGACGCCCGGACTGGCCGTGACCATCGAACCCGGCACGTACCCGGCCGCGCGGGGTTTCGGGATCCGCAGCGAGATCGACGTGTACCTCGACCCGCAGACCGGGCCGCGCGTGACCACCCACACGCAACGCGCGCCGTTCATCCTGGGGCAGGGCGACTGGGCGCAGGTCCGCGCCCACGCGTACGGCGACACGGGCCACTGACGGCAGCCGGGCGGCCCGTGAGGCACCCTTGAAGAATTCCTTCAGGCTTGCGGACGCCCCCCACGCCGGAACCGTTACCCTGAAGGCATGGCTAACCTCGGCTCCTCCACCATCATGTTGACCGGAGCGGGCGGCGCACTGGCCACCGCCATCGCACAGGAACTCGACGACGCGGGCGCGCAGATGGTCCTCGTCGGGCGCGGCGAGCGACTGGCCCGCGCCGCCGACCGCTTCCCCGCCACCGAAGTCCTCGACCTGGACCTGACCGACCCGGCCAGCATCGACACGCTCCGCCGGGTCAAGGTCGACACCCTGATCCACACGGTCGGGTCCTACAGCACCCAGGACGCGCAGAAAGCCACTCCCGACGACCTGCGCGAGGCCTTCGACACCAACATGAGCAGCCTGTTCCACGCCGTGCAGGGCGTCCTGCCGCACATGCTGCGGCAGAAGGACGGCCTGATCATGGGTGTAAGCGCCGGGCAGGCCGCCCGCCTCAGCGGTCCCAAGGCGGCGCTGTACACCGCCAGCAAGGCGGCCGTCGCGGCGTACGTCCTGAGCCTGCACGACGAACTGAAACACAAGGGCGTGCGCGGCATGGTCCTGTACCCCATGGGCGCCATCGACACGCCGGACAACCGCGACGCCGGCATGGCCTGGGACAGCATGATCGACCCGCGCGGCCTCGCCAAGAGCGTCGCCCACGCCCTGACCCGCCCCGACCGGGCGCACATCAAGGAAATCAAGGTCTACCCCGACACCTGAAGTCATGCGGACTCGGCTTGAAGGGTCTTTGCAGGCCTTTCAATCCGAGTTCGCATGAGCGAGCAGGGAGGCGCTGAACGCAGGACTCAGCGCGTCCCTGCCCTCTTTACCCGTCGGCCAGGGCGGCCATGAACGCAGCGGCGTAGCGGACGCCACTGGTGAAGTCGCGCCGGAGGATGTTCTCGTTGGGTGCGTGGACGCGGCCGCCGATGTTGCCGATGCCGAGGGCGATGACGGGCGCGCCGACGTGCTGCATGAAGGGGTACATGGGGCCGCTGCCACCCGAGCTGGGGTTCAGGATGGGGTCCTGACCGTACACGTCACGGGCGACCCGCACGGCGGCCTTCACGAAGGGGTCGTTCAGGTCGCTGCGGGCGGGGTGCTGGTGGCTTTCGAGTTCGATGATCTCGATGTCGCTGAAGCCCTGCGTGTCGAGGTGCGCCCGCAGGAGCTCGACGATACGGTCGGGGTGCTGGTCCGGCACGAGGCGGAAGTCGAGTTTCACCATCCCCTCGGCCGGGAGGACGGTCTTGCTGCCCTGGCCCTCGTACCCGCCGTGGAAGCCGTTGACGTTCACGACGGGCTTGAGGTTCAGGCGGGTGTGGTAGTCGTGGCCGTCGCCCAGGGGGCGGGTCACGTCGTACGTGTCGCGCAGCGCCTCGCCCCGGCCCTGAAGCCGCGCGATGGCGTCCAGGTCCGCCTGACTGGGGGGGCGCACGTCGTCGTGGAAACCGGGAATCAGGACCGTGCCGTCCAGGCCGCGCAGGCTGGCGACGGCGGCGGCCAGTCGCCACAGCGGGTTGTCCACGACGGCGCCGTTGCTGCTGTGCAGGTCGCTGGCGGCCACGCGGCAGCGCAGTTCCACGCACACGATGCCTTTCAGGCCGGCGTACAGCACGGGGCGACCGTCGGGGGTGATGCTCCCGAATTCCCACCACACGCCGTCGGCTTTCAGCTCGCTGGCGTGTTCGGCCAGGAAACCTTCGAGGCTGGGGCTGCCGACCTCTTCCTCACCCTCGATCAGCCATTTGATCTTCAGGGGCAGGTGCCCGCCGCGCGCGTCTTTCAGGGCGCGCAGGCCGGCGAGGCGGGAGATGAACTCGCCCTTGTCGTCGCTGGCGCCGCGCCCGTACAGGCGGCCGTCCCGTTCGGTCAGGGTGAACGGCGGGGTGTCCCACAGGGCGGCGGGGTCCTCGGGCTGCACGTCGTAGTGGTTGTAGATCAGCAGCGTGAAGGGCCCTTCTCCGGCCTCGGCCAGCAGGATCGGGGCGACCTGACCGGGGTACTCGCGGACGGTGAAGCCCTCGGTTTCCAGCAGCCGCGTGACGGCCTGCGCGGCCTCCGGCAGGGAGCGGCCCTGCGCGGACACGCTGGGAATCGCCACGAGGTCGGCAAGGTCACGCAGGCCGCGTTCGGTGTGCGCGGCGAGGTCGGCGGCAGTGGGTTGTGTCATGCCCGCAGGCTACGGGAGTTGCGCGCCGAGTGCGAGTGCCGCTGCCGTCCCAACCGGCCTGAACTTCACTGCCTGAAGTCGTGCGGGTGGCCTTTGTGCCAGTTCCAGGCGGTCTGCACGATGTCTTTCAGGTCCGTGAACTGCGGTTTGAAGCCCAGTTCCTCGCGGATGCGGGTGGCGTCGGCCACGAGGCGGGGGGGATCGCCGGCGCGGCGGGGCGCGAGTTCGCGGTTCAGGGGCGTGCCGATGACGTCGTCGACGGTGTCGAGCACCTCCTTGACGCTGAAGCCGTGGCCCAGGCCCACGTTGAAGGTGCCCTCGGTGCGCTGCCCGGCCAGCAACGCCTCGACCGCCAGGACGTGCGCGTCGGCGAGGTCCTGCACGTGCACGTAGTCGCGGATGCAGGTGCCGTCGGGGGTGGGGTAGTCGTCGCCGAAGATGAACATCTTCTCGCGCTGGCCCAGGGCAGTCAGGGCGGCCAGTTCGATCAGGTGGGACTTCCCGGCGTGCGCCTCGCCGATGTCGCCCTCGGGGGCGGCGCCGCACACGTTGAAGTACCGCAGGACCGTGTACGGCAGGCCGTGCGCCGTGTGGAAGGCGTGGATCATGTTCTCGGTCATGAGTTTCGTCTCGCCGTACACGCTCTCGGGCTGCATGGCGGCCGTCTCGGGGATGGGCACGAGGTCGGTAGTGCCGTACACGGCGGCCGTCGAGGAGAACACCAGCGGCACCTTGCGGGTCTCGGTGATGGCCTGCAGCAGGTTCAGGCTGCCGACCACGTTGTTGCGGTAGTAGCGGGCCGGGGCGCGCATGCTCTCGCCCACCTCGATCAGCGCGGCGAAGTGAATCACAGCGTCCGGCTGGTGGGCGTCCAGGGCGGCGCGCACGGCGTCGGCGTCGAGCAGGTCGCCGCGCACCAGGGGCACCCCGGCGGGGAGGGCCTCGGCGTGCCCGCTGGACAGGTTGTCGAACACGACCGGCGTGTGTCCGGCCCGGATCAGCTGCCGGACCGTGTGAGAACCGATGTACCCTGCGCCGCCCACCACGAGAATCTTCATGCGGTTCAGGGTAGTACAGGACCGCCGGTCAGGGAGCGGGTGGTGCGGTGGTGCCGCGCACGACCAGACGGGTGGGCAGCGTGACGGGCGCGGCGGGCTGCCCGGCCAGCAGGGTCAGCATGGCCTGCCCGACCTGTTCGCCCTTGTCGCCCGTGGGTTGCCAGACGGTCGTGAGGTCCATCGTCTCGCTGCCCGGCAGGTCGTCGAATCCCACCACGCTGAGGTCCTCCGGCACGCGGCGGCCGAGCGCGGCGGCGGCGCGCAGCGCGCCCTGGGCGAGCACGTCGCTCATGCACAGCAGGGCCGTGACCTGCGGGTGGCGGGTCAGCAGGTCGCGGGTCAGGGCCTCGCCGCTGTCAGGGGTGTTGTGGGCGGCCTCGGTGGGGTACAGCGTGGCGTCCGGGTGGGGGGCGGCGGCGGCGCGGTAGCCGCGCAGGCGCTGGTCGGTGGTGCGGTAGGTGGTCTGCGCCTCGCGCGCCGGGCCGACCGGGCCGCTGGCGCGCTGTTCCGAGAGTTCCAGGCACAGGACGCCCAGGTGCCGGTGCCCCAGCGCGAGCAGGTGCGCGGCGGCGGCCTGCGCGCCCCCGGCGTCGTCGATGCCGACGTTCACGGCGCCCGCGTGGGGTTCCTGATCGACCAGGACGGTGGGGAGTCCGCGTTCCAGGACGGCGCGCAGCAGGGCGCTGCCGTCGGCGGCGCAGTACACGATGAAGCCGTCCACGCTGGCGTTCCGCACGGCCAGGGTCGCGTCTGCCTGCGAGTCGTGCGGCGCCGCGAGCAGCAGGACGTTCAGGTCGCGGTTCTGCACGGTGCGGGTGACGCTGCCCAGGAACAGCGCGGCGGCCGGGTCGGCAAAGGCGTAGTCCAGCGGCGCGTCGTACACGACGCCCAGCACGCCGGTGCGGCCCCGGCGCAGGCTGCGGGCCAGGGGGTCGGGGCCGTGGTAGCCGAGGTCGCGGGCGGCCTGAAGCACGCGCTGGCGCAGGTCCTCGCTGAGCTGGTCCGGGCGGTTGTAGGCATTGCTGACGGTGGCGACGCTGACGCCCAGGGTGCGGGCCACGTCCCGCAGGGTGACGCGCGCACCGGCGCGGGGTGGGCCGGGGGTGGCGCTGGGCTTGGCGGGCGGCATACGGGAATGGTAGCGTATCCCCATTCACTCTGAAACGATTCAGAGTGCTGTCCAGCCGCCCCCTCCCCTGCCCACCCGCGAGGCCCCCATGACCGCCCCCAGCACCCCTGTCCAGCCCCCGGCCCCCGACCGCCCCGGCGAGGCCGCCCGCCGCGCCCTGAGCGTGATCTTCCTGATCAACGGCGCGCTGTTCGCCACCTGGGCCGTGAACATCCCCGGCATCCGCGACGCCCTGGACCTCAGCGAGGCGCAGATCGGCGCGGCCCTGCTCGCCATCGGGCTGGGCAGCCTGTGCAGCATGACCCTCACCGGCGGCTGGACCGCCCGCTACGGCAGCCACCGCGTCACCTGGGTCGCCGCCGTCCTGTGCATGCTGACCCTGCTGCCCCCCTTCCTGGCGCCCGGCCTGCCGCTGCTGATCGCCGCGCTGACCGTGCTGGGCGCCGCGAACGGCAGCATGGACGTCGCCATGAACGCCCAGGGCGTCACGGTCGAGCAGCGCCTGAACCGCCCGGTCATGAGCCGCCTGCACGCCTACTTCAGCCTGGGCGGCGTCGTCGGGGCGGCGCTGGGCACCCTGCTCGTCGGGCGCGTCCCCATGACCACCCACGCCGTGACCGTCACGGTCGTCACGGCGGCCGCCGCGCTGATCGCCGGGCGGTTCCTGCTGCCCGACCGTCCGCCGGCCACCCCGACCCCCGCTGCCCCGACCCCCGGCACCCCGACCCCTGCTGCCGAGGCCGCGCCGCGCCGCGTCCCGATCAGTGCGGCGGCGGCGCTGCTGGGCGCGCTGTGCTTCCTGGGGATGCTCTCCGAGGGCGCCAACTACGACTGGGCGGCGCTGTACTTCCGGGACGTCCTGGGTTCGCCCGGCGGTCAGGCGGGCCTGGGGTACGCGGCCTTCGTGAGCACCATGACCCTGGGCCGCTGGTTCGGCGACCGCCTCCGCACCCGCCTGGGCGACGAGGCCATCGTGCGCGGCGGGGCGCTCGTCACGGCCGCCGGCCTGGGACTGGCCCTGCTGACCCGCGACCCGCTGCTCGCCGCCGCCGGGTTCGCGCTCTCGGGCCTGGGCCTCAGCAACGTCGTGCCGGTCATGTACGGCGCCGCCGGGCACGCCCTGGGCGGGCGCGGCATCGCGCAGGTCGCCAGCATCGGGTACGGCGGGTTCCTGCTCGGGCCGCCCGCCATCGGGTTCATTGCCGCGCAGGTGGGCCTGCCCGCCGCGCTGGGCCTCGCGCTGGCCGGCGCCCTGCTCATCACGCTGCTGGGTGGCCGGGCCTTCGCGCTGATCCGCCGCTGACCCCCACTCATACGAACTCGGATTGAACGGGCTTTACAGCTCATTCAATCCGAGCGGATGCGAGCAGGAGAGAAACGGGTTCCGGACGTGGAGCTGGCAGGGGCGGTGAAGTTCCGGATTGTCTGCGAAATAAACGGCAGTCCGTATCAGGCCGGGCCGACGTAGCGGGCGCGCGGGCGGATGAACTGCCCCCCGGCGCGGGTTTCCAGCGCGTGGGCCAGCCAGCCCGCCACGCGGGCCAGCGCGAACAGCGTGACGGCGTCCCCGGCGGGTCGGCCCAGCACGAGGGTCAGCGCAGCCAGCGCCAGGTCCACGTTCGGCGGCTCGGCGGTATCCGCCGCGTGCGCGCGGATGAGTGCGCGTGCGGCCTGCACGGGCGCGTGATCGGGAAACTGCATCTCCAGGGCATCCAGCAGCGCGCGGGCGCGCGGGTCGCCGTGCGGGTAGAGGGCGTGCCCGAAGCCCGGCGCGTGCCCGGCGCGGCGGGTGGCGTCGCGCAGGGCCGCGCGGGCGTCGCCGTTCAGGGCGGCACTCAGGAGGTCGTGGGCGTGCAGCGCGCCCAGGCCGTGCCGGGGGCCCTGGAGGGCACTCAGCGCCGCCAGGGTGCAGTGCGCGAGGCTGGCGCCGCCACTGGCCGTGACGCGGGCGGTGAAGGCGCTGACGTTCAGTTCGTGGTCGGCTAGCAGGATCAGCGCGCGGCGCAGCAGGTCCGCACCGTCCGGGCGGCCCCAGGTGCGGGCCAGCCGGGCGTGCAGCGGCAGGTCCGGGGCGGGCGGCAGTCCGGCGTGCCGTTCGGTGGTGGCGTGCAGCAGCGTCAGGATGCGCGCGGCCTGCCGGGGACCGGTTTCCGGGCGGGTGTCGAGGGCGTCCGGGTCGTGCGCGCCCGCGTACGTCAGCGCGTACCCGAGTGCTTCCAGGGGCGTGTCGGCGCGCGGGTGGCGGCTGAGGTTCAGCCGGGCGCGCAGTGGCAGCCTGGGCCGCGTGCCGGTGTCGCCCGTCCACAGGAGCGCGGCGACCTCCTCGACGGTGGCCGTGTCGGCAAGGTGCCGGGCGTCCACGCCCCGGTAGGCCAGCGTGCCGTTCTCGATGCGGGTCAGGGCGCTGTCGAGGATGGGGGCCACGCCCCGCTGCGTTCCGGGGTGCAGGCCGTCGAGGCTGCCCTGCACCGCCGCCTGCACGCCGGCCTGTGGATCGCGGCGGGTGGCCTGCCGCCCGGCGAGGGCCTGCACGTCTCCCGCGTCGTAGCGGCGCTGCCGGGTGCCGGCGGGGCCGGGCACGCTGCGGATCAGGCCGCGGGAGACGTAGGCGTACAGCGTGGCGGGTTTCACGCCCAGCTGCTCGCAGGCCTGCGCGGTCGTCAGGGGAACGGTCATCCCTTCCAGGCTAACATTGATTTTAGAATCAAGATTGACGGCATTGACGGTGCGGGACTAGCGTGCAGCCATGACCCAGCATTCCCCCACTGTGCGTGACGTGCCGACGCCCGACCTCTTCCCCGCCGCGTTCCCCGATGGCGCGTTCCCACAGGTGATCTGGGAGGATGGCGAGCGGCCCGCCTCGCTGCCTATCCAGGCCTGGACGACCGAGACCACCCACCGCGACGGGCAGCAGGGCGGCCTGCCCCTGAACACCGCAGATGGCCTGCGGATCTACGACCTGATGGGCCGCTTCACGGGCGGCAGCGGCGCGCTGCGGCAGGCGGAGTTCTTCGTGTACCGCCCCGCCGACCGCGCCATGCTGGAGGGCGCCCTGGACCGCTGGCGCGGCGGGCACCCGGTCGAGCCGACCACCTGGATCCGCGCCACGCGCCGCGACGCCGATCTGGTCGCCGGGCTGGGCGTGCGCGAGACGGGGATGCTCGCCAGTGCCAGCGACTACCACACCTTCCACAAGTTCACGCCGGGCGGCCGCGCCCAGGCGGCCCGCACGTACCTGGACGCCGTGCAGGCGGTGCTGGACGCGGGCCTGCGCCCGAGGCTGCACCTGGAGGACGCCACCCGCGCGCCCCGCGAGTTCATCCTCCCGTTCGTGGAGGCCGTGCAGGCCCTCGCCGCACCCTACCCCGACTCGCAGGCGCCGAAGTTCCGGGTGTGCGACACGATGGGCGTCGGCCTCCCGCTGGAGGGGGCGGCGTGGCCGCGCAGCGTACCCCGCATGATCCGCGAACTGCGTGCCGCCGGGCTGCGTGCGGAATCCCTGGAGTTCCACCCGCACAACGACACGCATCTCGTCGTGGCGAACAGCCTCGCGGCGGTCCTGGCCGGATGCGCGGCGATCAACGGCACGCTGCTTGGCAAGGGGGAACGCACCGGCAACGCCCCGCTGGAGGGCGTGCTGCTGCACCTGAGCGGCCTGGGCCTGACGGGCGACGCGGACTTCACGGTCCTGAACGACCTGAACGACCTGTACGAAGAGCTGGGGCAGAGCGTGCCCGCCAAGTACCCGCTGTTCGGGCGGGACGCGCACCGCACCCGCGCCGGCATCCATGCGGACGGACTGAACAAGTTCTGGCCCATGTACGCGCCGTTCAACGTGCCTGCCCTGCTGGGCCGCCCGCTCGACCTGTCCCTGACGAAGGACAGCGGCGTGGCGGGCCTGATCTTCCTGATCCGGCAGCACACCGGCACCGAACTGGCCAAGGACCACGCGGGCCTGCGCGCCCTGCACGCATCCCTGACCGCCGAGTTCGACGCGGGCC
>NZ_NHMK01000020.1 GCF_002198095.1 Deinococcus indicus
GCCCGACTGCACGCTGACTTCGAGCAGGGCATCGTCTGGTCCGGTAAAGACGTTCAAGACTGGCTTCAGCAGCAGTACGGACTGTCCGTCCATCTCGGGCGCACCTATGAATTCCTACGGGCGGCGGGCTTCACGCCTCAACGGCCTCGACCCCGGCACGTTGGCGGCGATGAGGCCGCAAAGGAAGCGTTCAAAACAAAGTCCTGACCGAGACGCTCCGCCAGGCGGAGCGTCTCGTACCGCGTGTCTCGCTATGGTGCATGGACGAACATCGAATCGGGCTCAAACCGATCCGGCGTTCCATGTGGGCGCCGACGGGGCAGCCGTTGACCTGTCCAGTTCAGCCTGGATACGAGTGGTTGTATGTGTACGCGTTTGTCAATCCGGAGAGTGGCGAGAGCTTGTTCTGGTTGATCCCGGTGGTGAACAAGCAGGCGTATGCGGCCGTCATGGCGGCGTTTGCGCAGAAGGTCGGCGCGGGCGCCGACCATCGGGTGTTGGTCGTTCAGGATGGGGCTGGTTTCCATGTTGCACCGGATGACGGGCATCCTGAGGGGATTCAGACGGTGACATTGCCGCCGTACTCGCCGGAATTGCAGCCGGCGGAACGGCTCTGGGAGTTGACGGATGTGCCGATTGCGAATAGAGCGTTCAAGAGCATCAAGGAGGTGGAGGCAGCGCTCTCGGATCGCTGCGTCTGGTTGGAAGGTCAACCTGATCTGGTCACTCGTCACACGCTCTTTCACTGGTGGCCTCTGTTGGCTAATTAATCGGAGTCCGTATGATACGGATTCCGTTTGTTTCGCCAACAATCCGGAACTTCGCCGGATTGCCGGCTCCACGTCCGGAGGAACGTTTCTCTCCTGCTCTGCGGGGCAGCTCTCCGAGTCGCATCCGCTCGAATTGAACGGGCTTTGCAGCCCCTTCTATCAGAGTCCGTATCAGGTCAGTTCGAGCCGGAAGGCCTCGCTCAGGCCGGTGGTCGCGGCGTCGCGGGCTACCTGCGGCGCGTGGTTCAGGGCCAGCACGGCGCGGTAGGTGCGCTGCGCCAGTTCACGGTCGCCCAGCGCGTCCCGGACCTGCCCGAGTCGCGCCAGGACCAGTCCCGGCAGGCTGCGCGGCAGGTCGTCGGTCAGGGCGTGCGCGGCCTGTTCCAGCAGGGCCCGCGCGCCGGGCAGGTCACCCACGGCAAGGTGGATGCCGGCGGCGGCGGCGTCCAGTTCCGCGCGGGGGGTGACCGGGTCGCCCGCCTCACGGTGCAGCGCGGCGAGCAGGCCGTTCAGGTCGTCGGTGTCGTTCAGTTGCCACGCCCGGTCGGCCAGGGCGCGCAGGCGACCCGTCTCGCCCGGCTGGAAGGCGCTCAGGTCCGGCAGTTGCGCGTCCAGGCGGGTTAGCAGGTCCGGGAGGTCGTCGAGCGGCGCGAGCAGCACGCCGCTTCTGCCCTGCACCTGCGCGGCGAGGTCGTTCAGGCGGCGTTCGCGCCAGCGGGTGCCCGGTCCCTCGTCCAGCGCGGCCTGCACGGCCAGCGTCTGCTCCTGCACCCGCGCCAGGAACGCCGGGTCGAGCGCGCCCGTCAGGGTCAGCGGGGCGGTCACGAGGTCCGCCAGGGCCGCCCCGGCGCGGCCAGCGGCGCGCAGCCGCTCGCGGCCCTGCGGGAACTGGTTCAGGAATCCGGTCAGTTGCGCGTATTCGGCGTCCGCCCAGGTCCAGTCCGCGAGCGGCAGGTCCGTGATGCCCAGGCGCGCTGCGGGCAGCGCGTCCCGCAGCGGGTGGTCCGGGTCGGCGCTGCTGGCCCACAGGACGCCCGGCGCGCCCAGGTGCCGCAACGCCTCGACCAGCGTTCCGGCATTGAACTGCGGGTGCAGGCGCAGCAGGTCGCCCAGGTCGGGCAGCAGCGTCAGCGGCACGGACCCTCCGGCGGGGCGGCCCTCGGTACGTTGAATGGCATCCGCGTCAGTCTAGCGCGGGCGCGCCGGTCAGCTGCCGGCGCCGTTGCGTTTGCGGCCGCCGACGCGCACCACGTCGTCCACGCCGTCCACGGTCAGGATGGCGCGGCGGATGGCTTCCAGGTCGCTGTTGCCCAGCACCGGCAGGCGCAGGTGGATCACGGCGACCTCCTCCATGCCGACCACCGCCTCGACCTTGGTGGGGCTGCGTTTCTCGCGCGCCAGGACGCTCAGGACGTCGGCCAGCAGGCCCGCGCGGTCCGGGCCGATCACATCCATGTCCACCAGGGTCGTGCCGGGCGTCCCGGCGTCCCAGCTGGCCGCCACGCAACGTTCCGGCTCGTCCTTGAGCAGGCGGATCATGTTCGGGCAGTCGATGCGGTGCACGCTGACGCCACGCCCGCGCGTCAGGTACCCCATGACCTGATCGCCCCGGATGGGATTGCAACACTGACTGAGTTTGGTGTTCGTGGTGAAGCCCTCCACGTACACGCCGCCCGGTTCCGGCGCCTTCGGGACGGGCGCGCGGCGCGCCGGGGTGCTGGCCTGCTCCTGCGCCAGCCGGGGCGACAGCACCCGCCCGACCGCGCTGGGCGTGAGTTTCCCGGCATGCAGCGCGTGGTACAGGTCGTCCGGGTTACGGGTGCCGAGCAGTTTGCTGGTCGCGTCCTCCAGCAGCTTGGTCCGCATGAGCTGCCGCACGGCCAGCTGCCGCTTGCGCAGGTAGCGTTCCAGCAGGTCATGCCCGTGTTGCAGGGCCTCGTCCCGCTCCTGCTGCCGGAAGTGATGCCGGATCTTCGCGCGGGCGCTGCGGGTCACGGTGAAGTTCAGCCAGTCCTTGCTGGGGTGGCCGTTCTTGCTGGTCACGATCTCGACCATGTCGCCGTTCCCCAGCCGGTACGACAGCGGCACGATGCTGCCGTTCACGCGCGCCCCCACGGTCGTCTCGCCGATCCGGGTGTGAATGTGGTACGCGAAATCGACCGGGGTGCTGCCCGACGGCAGGCTGATCGCCAGTCCCTTGGGCGTGAACACCCGCACCCGCTGCGACAGGATGTCGGTCTTCACGGCGTCCATGTAGTCCGAGGCGTCGTTGATCTCGTTCTGCAACTCGCGCAGCTGCGAGATCCAGTTCTCGCGGTCCTTCTGCGCCAGCTGGTTACCCTGCTTGTACATCCAGTGGGCGGCCACGCCGTACTCCGCGACCTCATGCATGCGCCGCGAACGGATCTGCACCTCGATCGGCTGCCCGCTCTGGCTGATCACGGTCGTGTGCAGCGACTGGTACCCGTTCGGTTTGGGCACCGCGATGTAATCCTTGAACCGCCCCGGCAGCGGCGTCCACATGGAATGCACGATGCTGACCGTGTGGTAGCAGATGCGTTTCTCACGGGTCGCCTCGGCCCGCTCGCGGCGCACGTCATCCGTGCCGGGCGGCACGATCAGGTCGCGCGGGGTCAGCATCACCCGGATGGCCAGCAGGTCGAAAATCTGCTCCAGGGCCTTACCCTCCCGCTGCATCTTGTTATGGATGCTCCACAGGTGCTTGCTGCGTCCCGCGATGTCGATGTCCGCCACCCACTCGGGCAACTCCAGGTCGTCCTCGAGCGCCTCGCGCAGTTCCCGGACGGCGCGGGTGATCAGGGCGTCCCGCTCGTCCTGCCGGGTCCGCAGGCGCGACTGCAGGTACTCGTACTCGTCGGGTTGCAGGTACCGGAAACTCAGGTCCTCCAGCTCCCACTTGATCTGCCCGATCCCCAGCCGGTGCGCGAGCGGCGCGAAGATATCCATGGTCTCCCGCGCGATCCGCTTCTGCTTGTCGGGCCGCATGCTGCCCAGCGTCCGCATGTTGTGCAGCCGATCGGCGAGTTTCACCACGATAATACGGATATCGCCCGTCATGGCGATCAGCATCTGCCGCAGGTTCTCCGCCTGCACGTCCCGCCCCGCGTCACTGACCTCGGCCGTCTGCGACCCCTGCTTGGAGAGCTTGCTGACCTTCGTCTCACCCTCCACGATGCGGCGCACGTCCGGCCCGAACTCCCGCTCGATCAGCTCGAACGTCACGTACTCCACGTCCTCGACCGTATCGTGCAGCAGCCCCGCCATGATGCTGTCGGTATCCATGCCCAGCCGCGCCAGGATCACCGCCACCGCCACCGGATGCGTGATGTACGGCTCGCCACTCTTGCGGGTCACGCCGTCATGCGCGTCCCGCGCGAACACGAACGCCCGCTCGATGCCTTCCACTTCCGCCGGGGGCCGCGTCGTCACCAGTGCGCGCAGTTCACTCATGCCATGATCGCCGTCAGCCACGCCCCGCAGAATAGCGCCTGAGCTGCCGCGCACACCGCCCTGCCCTGCCGCACCCCACCAACGCATGAAAAACGCCCACCCGGAAACGGGTGAGCGGTCAAGTGTCCGTGAACAGGGAGCGGGAAACAGGAGGCCCCTAGCGGCGGTCACGCACGCGCACGGGGATCGGCACCGGCTGCGGTTGCGGGCTGCCTTTCAGCACCTCGCGGAGCCAGTCAACAAATTCACGCAGGCCCTTCATGCCTCCCAGTGTAATGACCCGAGCCTGACAGAGATGGCACGAAGCTTACGAAGGGTTCACACCCCGGACTCACACCCGCCGCGCCGTGCAGCACGCACTCCAGACAAACGTCCCGCCCCCAGCGACCGGGCACGGGCAACCCGGATCTGACAGACTCTGACAAGGAACTGGCCGCAGTCCACACCGTTCAGCAGGGATGCAGAATCACCGCGTGCGAGAATGGATGCAGATGAACGCCCTCCAGCCGCCCTTCTTCCAGGAACTTCAGGACTCGCGCCGCGTGCTGATCGCGGGCATGGGCGGCGGGTTCGACGTGTTCTGCGGCCTTCCGCTGTACTTCGCCCTGAAAGCCGAGGGGAAGGAGGTGTTCCTGGCGAACTATTCCTTCACCAGCCTGGGCCTCGGCCCGAACGGCCCGCTGCCGCACGCAGTGGTGCCGGTCACGCCGGACCTGAACGCGCAGCCCGGCGAGTACTTCCCGGAATACTGGCTGAGCCGCTGGCTGGTCACGCAGGGTGAACCGGGCACCGTGTACGCCCTGCGGAAGGTGGGCGTGAAGCCCCTGAAAAGCGCATACGAGGCGCTTGTCCGCCACTTGGACATCGACACGATCATGCTCGTGGACGGCGGCACCGATTCACTCATGCGCGGGGACGAATCCGGGCTGGGCACCCCGCACGAGGACGCCACCAGTCTCGTCGCCGTGAACGAGCTGCACGGCCCGAAGAAGCTGCTGGCCTGTCTGGGCTTCGGTGTGGACCACTTCCACGGCGTATCACACGCCGACTACCTGGAAGCCACCGCCAAACTAGCCCGGGGTGGCGCGTACCTGGGCGCGTTCAGCCTCACCCCCGACATGCCCCCCGTACAGAAGTACAAGGACGCCTGCGAAGCCGTGTTCCAGATGATGCCCCGCTACACCAGCATCGTGAACAGCAGCATCGTCAGTGCCATTGACGGCCAGTACGGTGATCATCACACCACCAGCCGCACGCACGGCAGCGAACTGTGGATCAACCCGCTGATGGGCCTGTACTGTACGTACCACCTGCCCGCCGTCGCCCGCCGCCTTCAGTACTACCAGCCCATGCTGGACACCGTCACGCTGAGCGACGTGGGGCTGGTTATAGAACGCCACCGGGACAGTGTGTCTATCCGGCCGCGGGTGGACATTCCAGTCTGACGCCCGTCACCCCAGCCCCAGCCCGCGCCGCAGGGCGTTCAGGGCGGAGGCCGTGAAGGTGCGCGCCACTGCAGAGTCCGGCACGAAGCGTTCGAAAGCGTGGTACGCGCCGGGCACCTCGACGTACTCGCAGGGCACGCCAACCACCTGAAGCCGCCGGGCGTAATCGCGGTCTTCCGGGCAGAACAGGTCGAGGGTGCCCACGCCGATCCACGCGGGCGGCAGGCCCGTCAGGTCGGCGCGGCGGGCAGGCGCAGCGTACTCGGGGGCACCGTCCATGCGCGGTGGGCGGCCCAGGTACGACGTCCAGCCGAGCACGTTCGACGCGGGCCGCCAGATGAACTCACCCCGCCCGGCGTGATCGGCGCTCAGGGCCGTGCGGTCGTCCAGCATGGGGTAGTACAGCAGCTGGAAGGCGGGCCTGACCTCGCCCCGGTCATGCGCGAGTTGCGCCAGCGCGGCGGCCAGTCCGCCCCCGGCACTGTCGCCGACGAGGGCGATGCGGGCCGGGTCGATGCCCAGGGCCTCTGCTTCCCGCGCCATCCAGATCAGCGCGGCGTAGCAGTCCTCCAGCGGGCCGGGGAACGACGTGCCCGGCGCGAGGCGGTACTCGACGCCCACGACCAGCACGCCCAGTTCCCGCGCGTACGCGGCACTCTGCGGGTGGTACGACGCGGCCGAGCCGGTCACGTACCCGCCCCCGTGAATGTTCAGGATCGCCGCCGCGTTCGCCGGGAGGTTCGGGGGCCTGTACACGAACACCGTCACCTCCGGCGCACCGGGGGAGCCGGGAATGCGCCGCTCCTCGACCTGCACCCCGTCCGGCAGCGCGGGAGCCTTCGCGCGGGCCTGCATCGCCCCCATGACCGCCACGACGCCCCGCGTGAACGGCGGCGAGCGGAAGCGCACGAAAGGAGAGCGCAACTCCGGATGCAGCCGGGCATACGAGGCGGCGCGTCTGGTCCAGAGGACCCACGCGCCCAGCGCCAGTGCCGCACCCACCCCCAACAGTCTTCCGGATTTCATGACTGATTGTCGCACCCGCCAGCCGGTACGCTGACGGCATGGCCCTGACCCTCACGCAACTCCGCCAGACGCTCGGCGACATGGACGCCCCGGAACTCCGCGACCTGATCGTCACCCTGTACCGCGCCAGCGCCGACAACAAACGCCAGCTGGCCGCGCTGCTGGAGGGCGACCACAGCGGCCTGCTGGACCGGCTGAAGACTGAGCTGGAGAAGGCCTTCCGCACGTCTGGTCGCCTTCCGACCATGAAGGTCGGCGGGGCGAAGAAGGCCCTGACCGCGTACCTGAAGGTCGCCGCGCCCGCCGACGCGCTCGACGCGGAACTGCGGTACGTAGAAGCGGGCGTGCTGTGCCTGCACGCGTACGGCGACTGGCCCGAAAACAACTACGGCAGCATGGAAGGCGTCTTCGAGTCGGCCCTGAAGCGCGCCGCGACCCTCGACCACAAGGACATTCCCTTCAAGCGACTGGAACGACTGGTGTCGAACGCTGGCGGGTTCGGGTACGGCTTCTCGGATCAGATCGCGTACCAGTACGACGAGTTCCTGGAGAAACTGGAGGAGCCGGAGGACTGACCCCCGGCCCCTCCCCTGCCCCCCGGTTCAGTCCGCGAAGCGTTTGAGGACGTCGCGGCTGATGACGAGGCGCTGCACTTCGTCGGTGCCCTCGCCGATGCGGGTGAGGCGGTTGTCGCGCCACATGCGTTCCACGGGGTACTCCTTGATGTAGCCGTACCCGCCGAGCATCTGGATGGCCTCGTCGCAGGCCTCGACGCCCACCGTGGTCGCGTACAGCTTGGCGCGGGCGACCGGGACGGTGAAGTTCATGCCCGCGTCCTTGAGGTCGGCGGCCTTGCGGATCAGCAGGCGCGCGGCTTCGAGTTTGGTGTCCATGTCGGCGAGGCGGAAGGCGAGGTTCTGGTTGTGCCCGATGGGTTTGCCGAACTGCTCGCGCTGGTTGACGTAGCGGGCGGCGTACTCGAACGCGGCGCGGCCCAGGCCGAGGCCCATGGCAGCGATGCCGACGCGGCCCCCGTCGAGCACTTTCATGACGTCCTTGAAGGCGTCCCCACGCTCGCCCAGCAGGGCGTCTGCGGGGAGGTGGATGTCCTCGAAGATCAGCTGTGCGGTGTCGCTGGAACGCAGGCCGAGTTTGTCTTCCTTGCGGCCAATTGAGAAGCCCTGCACCTCGTCGCGGTTGAACACGAACGCGCTGATGCCGTCATTCTTGCCCTTGCCGGGCCGGGCGGCGTCCGTGCGGGCCAGGACGACGTACGTGCCGCCGACGCTGCCCTGCGTGATGAAGTTCTTGCTGCCGTTCAGAATCCAGCTGCCGTCGGGCTGCTCTTTGGCGTTGCTCTGCATGCCGCCGCTGTCGCTGCCGCTGCCGGGCTCGGTGAGGCCCCACGCGCCCAGCTTCTCGGCGCCCGCCAGGGCCGGGAGGAATTTCTGCTTCTGCGCCTCGGTCCCGCCGATCAGGATGTGACCCTGGCACAGGCTGTTGTGACTGGCGACGGTCAGGCACAGACTGCCGTCCACCGCGGCGATCTCCTCGATGATCTGCGCGAACGTCGCCGTGTCCAGCGCCGTGCCGCCGTACTCCTCGGGCGTCTGCGCGCCCATGATGCCCATCTCGCCCAGTTCCCGCACGATCTGCATCGGGAACTCGCTCGTCTGGTCACGCTCGGCCGCGCCCGGCTCGACCTTGTTCTTCAGGAACGACTTCAGCGCGCTGATGATCGTACGCTGCTCATCGTTCATGGGCTGCGTGTTCGGGTTCATGGCATCGGGACGGTTCAGGGTACTGGTCATGGTGGGCTCCTTCGGAGGGGGTGATAGTTGAAAGTTGATGGGTGATAGTTGATGGAGGAAGGCGGGCGATCTTTCGACCATCAACCTTCAACCATCAACGGACCTACACCTGGAACACGCCGACGCGGAATTCGTCCTGGTGGGGGTTCTGCGCGCAGGCTTCGAGGGCGCGAATGAGGCGGTCGCGGGTGCTCTGGGGGGGGATGATCTCGTCGACCCACAGGCGGGCGGCGGCGTAGCGGGGGTCGAGTTCGGTGTCGTACTTGCTCTTGACCTCGTCGTAGAGGCGCTGGAGTTCCTCGTCGTCGGGCTGGTGGCCGCCCCGCTTGAGGGCGGCGAGCTGGATGTCCAGCAGGGTCTTGGCGGCGGCGTTGCCGCTCATGACGGCGTACTTGGCGCTGGGCCACGCGAACAGGAAGCGGGGGGCGTAGGCCTTGCCGTTCATGGCGTAGTTCCCAGCGCCGAAGGACCCGCCGGTGATGATGGTGATCTTGGGGACGACGGTGTTGGACACGGCGTTCACGAGTTTCGCGCCGCGCCGGATGATGCCTTCCTGTTCGCTGTCGCGGCCGACCATGAAGCCGGTCACGTCGCTCAGGAACACGAGGGGCACGCCCGCCTGGTTGGCGTCCATGATGAAGCGGGCGGCCTTGTCGGCGCTGTCGCCGTAGATGACGCCGCCGACCTCGATGCGGGTGCGCAGGCCGGGTTCGCCGCCGCTCTTGAGTTTCTTCTTGATGACCGTGCGCTGGTTGGCGACGAACGCGACCGGGTAGCCACCGGCGCGGGCGAAGCCACACACGAGGGTCTCGCCGTACTCGGGTTTGAACTCGTGGAACTCGCCGCCATCGACCAGGGCGGTGATGAGGTCGCGCACGTCGTAGGTCCGGCTGCCGTCGAAACCGACGAGGTCGGTGAGGTCGCGTTCCGGGGCGGGCAGCGTCTCCTTGCGGCGGCGGGCGAAGGGGGCGCTTTCGCCCTGCGCGTACAGGTCGGCCAGCGCGCGGATGCGCCTCAATGCGGCGGCGTCGTCGGGTTCCTTGTAGTCCACGGTCCCGGCGATGGAGGCGTGCATGCCCGCCCCGCCGAGGTCTTCCGAGTCCACGACCTGCCCGATGGCGGCCTTCACCAGCGCGGGTCCGGCGAGGTACAGCCCACTGCCCTCGGTCATGATCAGGGTGTCGCACATGACGGGCAGGTACGCGCCGCCCGCGACGCAGTTGCCCATGATCGCGGCGATCTGCGGGATGCCGCGCGCACTCATGCGGGCATTCAGGTAGAACACGCGGCCAAAGTCGTCCTGGTCGGGGAAGATCTCGTCCTGCATGGGCAGGTACACGCCCGCACTGTCCACGAGGTACACGACTGGCAGGTGGTTCTCCAGCGCGATGGTCTGCGCGCGGATGACCTTCTTGGCGGTGATCGGGAAGAACGCGCCGGCCTTCACGGTGGCGTCGTTGGCGATGATCATCCAGGGGCGGCCCTGAATCGTGCCGATGCCGGTGACGGTGCCCCCGGACGGGCAGCCGCCGACGTCCTGGTACATCTCCCAGCCGGCGAAGGTCATCAGCTCGTCGAACACGGTGCCATCGTCGAGCAGCTGGCGGATGCGTTCGCGGGCCGTCAGGCGGTTCTTGTCGTGCTGGCGCTGCTGGGCCCTGGCGCCGCCACCGGCGTGGACGGTCAGGCGGTCGGTGGCGAGGCGTTCCAGGGCGTCCTGCCACGCGCTACGGGTCGGGGGCGCCGGGGGGGCGCTGGTGTCTGGCTGGGTCATTGTTACCCACAGTCTAACAAACGGTCGTTAGGGTGTGGTGGGATTCACGACACACCCCCCGCATCCACCGGGACACGGGGGGCGCCAGGGGGCGGGGCCGGTTCAGGCGTGAACAGCCGCGCCGGTCTTCGCCTGCAACTCGTCCAGCGTCACGCCCGGCGCGAGTTCCACCAGCTTCAGGCCCTCCGGGGTGACATCCAGCACGCCCAGGTCGGTGATGATGCGGTTCACGACCGCCTGCCCGGTCAGCGGCAGGTCGCACTCGCGCAGGATCTTGTGCGCGTCGCCCTTCGCCACGTGCTCCATCAGGACCACCACGCGCTGCACGCCCGCCACGAGGTCCATCGCGCCGCCCATGCCCTTGACCATCTTGCCGGGAATCATCCAGTTCGCCAGGTCACCCCGCTCGCTGACCTGCATGGCACCCAGGATGGCGAGATTCACGTGCCCGCCCCGGATCATGGCGAAACTGTCCGCGCTGGAGAAGAAACTCGCGCCGGGCAGGGCCGTGACGGTCTGCTTCCCGGCGTTGATCAGGTCGGGGTCCACCTGCTCCTCGGTGGGAAACGGGCCGATGCCCAGCAGGCCGTTCTCGCTTTGCAGCATGACGCTGACGCCGTCGGGGATGTGGTTGGCGACCAGGGTGGGCAGGCCGATCCCCAGGTTCACGTAGTAGCCGTCCTGCAGTTCTCGGGCCGCGCGGGCGGCCATCTCGTCTCGGGTCCAGGGCATGGGTGACCTCCTTGAAGTCGGTGGGGGGTGGGATTGTGAAAGTCAGGGGCAGCTTGCGGCGCACCGGCCGGGCCTGTCAAGCGACCCGACCGGACGGATCGGACACCCGTATCATGCCCGGCGCCCGTCACAGGCGCGTTTCACCGTCAGGGCGAACGCGATGACGTTTACCGCAGCACCACGGATTTGAAGAACAGACCACAGCCGTCGACTCGACTGACCTGAATGAGGTTGGGTTGACGAAAAGTCGTTCCCTGCCCGAAAAACTCGATTTCCCCGCACCCTGGACGTGCCCGGATCGGAATCCGGGTGGTCCGTCGGGTCAGGGTGGTCTTGTGAATCCGGTAGACCCGCGCCTCGTCCAGTGGCTCTGCGTCGTTGTCGGGGGCAAACAGGTATTCATCCTGCGTGGCCCCAATGAGGTTGGCGCTGGTGCGCCAGATCAGCCCGACCTTTGGTTTGAAGTACAGGATGGTGGCGTCCTCGATGGCGTTTCCCACATGGTGTTCGACGATCACCAGACCGGTCGCTCTCTCCTGTGAGACCAGTTCGCAGGTATATGGTTCGCCTCCTGTAGGCACGCTGGTCTTTTCGAAAATCACATGACTGGCGGTGATGGTGACACCGAACGCACAGCGGCCCTGCTCTGGTGCCGCCGCGACGCTCCACCCGCCGAATAACAGGCCCATCCAGCAGAGGCGGCGGCGCATGTGAACAGCCTACTGCACCGCTGGAAGATCTGCTCCCGCTCTGCCCAGGGCCGCCTGCGGGGCATCAGCCGGCGGTGTCGGATGCCCCTCTTCCCTCCTCCGTCAGGCGGGTCAGGATGACGTGGTGATCCTCGAAGAAGGCGTGTGGGCGGGCCAGTGCGGCGGCCAGCGGGACGGGCCGCGTGCCGGGCGGCGGGGCGGTGACGCGGACGACGTGCGCGGTGGTGGGCCAGACCGGCGAGCGGGCCGGGTGCGCGAACACGGCGGCCTGGGCGGGGAGGTCGCCGGGCGGGAGGGGGGTGGCGGGCAGCGCCCACAGGCCGCGTCCGATGGGACCGGCGCGGCGCGTGAGCCAGACCGCGTGCGGGTCGGTGTGCAGGTCCAGCCGTTCGTGCTGGGGCGTGGGCGTGCCGTTCAGGGTGGCGCGGGTGGCCTGCACGGCGTGGTACTCGGCGCTCAGGCGGGCGGCGGTGCGGGTGCGCAGGAAGCCGCGCAGGAAGGCCTGCACGGCGGGCGGGACCTGCGGGGGGACCTCTCCCCTGCCGAGCAGCGCGGCGCGCAGGTCCGTGGCGTTCAGCAGGCCTGTTCCGCCGGCGGTCTGGGCGGGGACGGGGTCGGTCTGCCACTGCGGGAACCAGCGCAGGTAGCTGCTGCTGGCGTCCTTCTCGAAGCCGGTCAGGACGACCGGGCGCGGCCCGAGGCGGTCCAGGGCGGCGGTCACGGCGGCCTGCACCTGCGCGGCCCAGCGCGCGGCGTCGAATTCGTCGGGCAGGGGGCGCACGCTCAGGCGGCGGGGATCGTGCCCGGACTCGCGCAGGGCGGCGCGGATCAGGTGGGCGCGTTCCGGGGCGGTCCAGGGGTTGTGGGCCGAGCGGGCGAGGTTGGCGCTGCCGGTCAGGACCAGCAGGTGCGCGTGCCGGTCCAGTGCGGTCTGGATGGTGTGCAGGTGCGCGTCGTGCGGCGGCTGGAAGCGCCCGATGTACACGGCGAGCGCGCCGGGTGGGCGGGCAGCGGGCGGCACGGCTGTCCTTAGAGTCCGTGCCGGTCGCGCAGCGCGCCGATCAGGGCGTCCCGGCGGCCCTGCAGCGCGGCGCTGAGGCTGACGTGGTACGCGTGGGGGTTCAGCAGGCGGCGCGTGCCGTCCGGCAGGGCCGCCAGTTCCGCGTGCGCGCGGGCCTGCAACTCGGGCAGGCTCTCGGCGGGGCGGGTGCGTTGCCCGGCGTCCATGACGGTCACGCGCGGGTCGGCCCAGCCCAGGCCGTCCGGAATGCGGCGTGAGCGCAGGGGGTTGGCGGGGTCGCTGACGCGCCCGCCGGGCTGCGGGGCCGCCTCGTCCTGCCCGGTCACGACGTCCAGCGCGTACCGGCCCGCGCCGTCGCGGGCGCGCCAGACACGTTTGGTGCCGGGCACGCTGGTCTTGGCCAGGTCGCCCGTGAGTTTCATGCGGTCCTGCCCGCCCAGCGCCACGAGTTTGTACACGCCGCCCAGCGCGCCGCCCCCGTCGCCGCCGCCCGTGGCGAGCTGCGTGCCGATGCCGTACACGTCCACCCGGCCGCCGCCCTGGATGACGCTCTGGATCACGAATTCCGACAGGTCGTTGCTCGCGACGATCCGTACGTCCGGGAAGCCTGCCCCGTCCAGCGCGGAGCGCACCTGCGCGGACAGGTACGCGAGGTCCCCGCTGTCCAGCCGCACGCCGCGCAGTTCGTGCCCGGCGGCCCGCAGTTCCCGCGCGACGGTCAGAGCGTTCGGGAGGCCGCTGCGGAGCGTGTCGAAGGTGTCGAGCAGCAGCGTGGTGGCGTCCGGGTACAGCGCGGCGTACGCGCGGAAGGCGCTCAGTTCGTCCGGGAAACTCTCGACCCAGGCGTGCGCGTGCGTGCCGGTCACGCGCAGGCCGTAGCGGGCGGCGGCCTCCACGTTGCTGGTGCCGGTGGCCCCGCCGATCACGGCGGCGCGGGCCGCGCCGAGCGCGCCGTCGGGTCCCTGGGCGCGGCGCGCTCCGAACTCCACGATCTCGCCGCCGTGCGCTCCGGCCTGCGCGGCGCTCAGGCAGCGGGCGGCCTTGGTGGCGATCAGGGTCTGGAAGTTCAGGACGTTCAGCAGCGCCGTCTCCACGAGTTGCGCCTCCCACAGCGGGCCGCGCACGGTCAGCAGCGGTTCGTGCGGGAAAACCACGCTGCCCTCCGGGAAGGCCGTGACGCACGCCGTGAAGCGCCAGCCACGCAGCGCGGCCAGGAAGTCCGGACGGAACAGCCCCAGGCTGTCCAGGTACGCGAGGTCCGCCTCGCCGAACCGCAGGCCGCTCAGGTACTCCAGGGCGGGTTCCAGTCCGGCCCACACGGCGTACCCACCCCGGTACGGCGCGCGGCGGAACGACAGGTCGAAGGTGGCGTCCTGGGTGTGCAGGCCCGACACGAAGTACCCCTGCATCATGGTCAGCTGGTACAGGTCCGTGAACAGCGCCGGGCCGCTGCCGGGGCGCGTCACGCGGTCTCCCGGTCCCGCAGCGGCCGGCCGCGCGTCTCGATCCCGACCGCCCACACGCACGCGGCAGACAGCACGAACAGCGCCGCGAACACCGTCAGGGCCTGCACCAGTTGCCCGCCCAGCAGCAGCGCGCCCGCGAACGGCGAGATCAGGCTGCCCAGCCGCGCGAACGCGCTGACCAGTCCCATCCCGGAGGCGCGCAGCAGCGTGGGGAACAGTTCCGGGGTGTAGGCGTACAGGGCGCCCCAGGTGCCCAGCAGCGAGAAGGACAGCAGCGCCGAGGTCAGCAGCACCCCGGTCGGCGTGCCCGCCAGCAGGAACAGGTACGCGCCCAGCGCGCTGATGAGCATGAAGCCCACCAGCGTGGCGCGGCGGCCCACCCACTCGACAAGGAGGCTGGACAGCAGGTAGCCCGGCACCTGGGCGGCCGCGAGCAGCAGCGTGGTGGCGTACGTCTCGCTCAGCTCGAAGCCGTTGGCGCGCAGGTACGTGGGCAGCCACGAGAAGATGCCGTAGTACCCGAGGCTCATGCCGAACCACGCGGCGCCCATCAGCAGCAGCCGGTCGCGCAGGGCCGGTCCCAGCAGCGCCGCGAAGCGCGAGGCCCGCCGGGGAACGGGCAGCGGCGGCGCCAGCGGTTCGGGCGGCAGGGGGCGGCCGTTGCGGCGGGCGAGCTGCGCCAGCGCGGCGCGGGCCTCGTCCATGCGGCCGCGCGCCGAGAGCCAGCGGGGCGAGTCCGGCACGCCCAACCGCACGAACAGCCCCGCCAGTCCCGGCAGGGCCGTCAGGGCCAGCAGCCAGCGCCACGCGTCACCGGCGGGCAGCCACGCGGCCGTGGCGGCGGCCAGCAGGGTCAGGATCAGCGTCCCGATCACCCAGAAACCTTCCACGATCACCAGGAACCGGCCGCGCTGGGCGGCGGGCATGAATTCGGCCATCAGGGCGTAGTCGACCGGCATGGTCCCGCCGATGGCGAAGCCGGTCAGGACCCGCGCGGCCAGCAGCACGCCCACGTTCGGCGCGAACGCCCCGAGCAGTCCGAACAGCACGCCCAGCGTGACGGTGGTCAGGAACACGGGGCGGCGGCCCACGCGGTCGGCGACGCGGCCCCACAGCGGCGCGCCGATCAGCATGCCGGCGAAGGTGGCGACCGTCAGCAACGTCACGACCGGCGAGTCGTCCGGCAGGCCGAAGTGGGCCTTCACGTCGCCCAGCGCGAATCCCATGACCAGGACGGCCATGGCGTCGGCGGCGAAGGTCAGGCCGCAGATCAGCAGCAGACGGTACTGGAAGGGACCCAGGCCCAGGTGTTCGATCACCTGATCGACCGTCCGGGTGTCCGGGGGCGGGGCAGCCACAGCGTCTTCCGGAAGACGCAGGCGGGTGGGACGGTCGTTCACGCCTGTCAGTGTAGGGCGAATGCGCCGCCCCCGTGACGTGGCTTGCAGGGCGGGCGCCCACCCCGGACGGAGGCCCGCGCGCCGCCCTGGAATCCGCCGTGGAATACTGCCGCGCATGAGCATGCAGCAGGCCATCATCAGGGAGCTGGAGGTCCGCCCGGTCATCGACCCGGCGCAGGAGGTCGAGCGGCGCGTGGCGTTCCTGTGCGCGTACCTGCGGGCGTCCGGCACGAAGGGATTGATCCTGGGCATCAGCGGCGGGCAGGACAGCACCCTGGCGGGGCGGCTGTGCCAGCTGGCCGCCGAGCGCCTGCGCGCCGAGGGCACAGAGGCGGCGTTCGTGGCGGTGCGCCTGCCGTACGGCGTGCAGGCCGACGAGGCGGACGCGCAGCGCGCCCTGGCGTTCATCCGCCCCGACCGGAGCGTGACGGTGAACGTGAAGGGTGCCGTGGACGCCGCCTCGGGCGCCGCCGCCGCCGCGCTGGCAGAAATGGGTGCAGGCGGGGAACTGCGCGATTTCGTGCGGGGGAACATTAAGGCCCGCGAGCGGATGGTCGCGCAGTACGCGCTGGCCGGGCAGCTGAACCTGCTGGTGGTGGGCACCGATCACGCCGCCGAGGCGATCACGGGCTTCTTCACGAAGTACGGGGATGGCGGCGTGGACCTGACCCCCCTGACCGGCCTGAGCAAACGCCAGGGTGCGCAGCTGCTGGAGTACCTGGGCGCCCCGCCCGAGACATGGCAGAAGGTCCCCACCGCCGATCTGGAAGACGACCGCCCCGGCCTGCCCGACGAGGTCGCGCTGGGCCTGACGTACGCGCAGATCGACGACTACCTGGAAGGCCAGCCGGTCGCGCCGGAGGTGGCCGGGAAGCTGGAGCGCCTGTACCGCGTCACCCGACACAAGCGCGCCGTGCCGGTCACGCCATTCGACGGGTGGTGGCAGGAGGCCTAGACGGACCGGAGGTCACGCGGGAACGTCCACCCCGCGTAACCTCCCAGGTGGCTGGATCTACCCGGCGCGGACGGTGCGCTGCTCGATGCGCTTCTCGGGCGTGGCGTTCAGCACGACGCGCTGCACGAAGATGCCGGGGGTGTCCACTTCGTCCGGGTCCAGTGCGCCGATCTCGACGATCTCCTCGACCTCCGCGACCGTGACCCGGCCGCAGGTGGCGGCCATCGGGTTGAAGTTGCGGGCGGTCTTGCGGTACACGAGGTTCCCGGCGCGGTCGGCCTTCCAGGCCTTCACGAGGGCCACGTCGGCGACGATGCCGCGTTCGAGGATGAACGTCTGGCCGTCGAAGTCCTTGTGCTCCTTGCCCTCGGCGACCAGGGTGCCCACGCCGGTCTTGGTGTAGAAGCCGGGGATGCCCGCGCCCCCGGCGCGCATCCGTTCGGCCAGGGTGCCCTGCGGCGTGAATTCCAGTTCGAGTTCCCCGGAGAGGTACTGGCGTTCGAATTCCTTGTTCTCGCCGACGTAGGAGCTGATCATCCGGCGGATCTGGCGGGTCTGGAGGAGCAGGCCCAGGCCCCAGCCGTCCACGCCGGCGTTGTTGCTGACGGCGGTCAGGTTCTTCACGCCGCTGTCACGCAGCGCCAGGATGAGCTGTTCGGGAATGCCGCACAGGCCGAAGCCGCCCACGGCGACGGTCTGGCCGTCGGCGACAATGTCGGAGAGCGCCGCGTGGGCGTCGGGGTACACCTTGTTCATATGGGCTCCAGTGTAGAACGAACGGTCGTTAGGGAGTGGGCAGGGTCGTCAGGAACCCTTCCAGCAGCGCGCGGAAGGCGGCGGGGTCCTCCTGCGGGAAGCCGTGCCCCCGTCCGGGCAGGACGGTGGCGGCCGAACCCAGCGCCGCCGCCTGCGCCCGCACGAGGTCCGGGGTGATGAGGGCATCCAGCTCGCCGCCCAGGACCAGGGTCGGCAGTCCGGCCAGCCGCGCGGCGTCCACCTGCCAGTCGGCGAGCGCGCGGGCGTTCCCGCTGTAGTGCGTGGCGGCCATGTTCGCCCCGTCGGTCAGCAGGTCCGCGAAGTTCGCGGGCCGCCCGGAGGGAAACAGCGCGCCCAGGCTGGCCTCCAGCAGAGCGGGCGTGGTGCGCAGCAGCTCCAGCACCGGGTAGTGCTCCTGGGGCGTGACCAGTCCGGTCAGGGGTGCGCTGGCCGCCAGCACCAGCCCAGACAGGGCCTGCGGCCCTCGCGCCGCGACCTCCAGCGCCACCGCGCCGCCCAGCGAGTGGCCCAGCAGCACCGGCCGCGTGACGCCCTGCGCGCGCAGCCAGTCCTGCACCCAGTCCGCATACGCCCCGATGGAGACGGGGCCCGGATGCGGCGTGCCCGCGAAGCCCGGTAGGTCCGGCGCGAAGACCCGCCACCCGGCCGGCGGCGCGGCCAGCAGGTCCACCCACCAGCGGGACGAGGCGAAATTGCCATGCAGGGCCACCAGGGTACGGGTCACGCCTCCATCAGACATGACGCACCTCCGCCGCGTCCAGGGCGGGTGGCATCGGCGCCGTGCCCAGCAGCTCCCGCAGGGCGTCCTCGAAGGCGGCGGTGTCGGCCAGTCCGCCCAGGTGTCCGCGCGGCGAGTCGAATTCCAGGTGGGTGTGGGCCACGCCCGCCGCCTGCGTCTGCGCGGCGAAATCGCGCATCTCGGCGGCGGGGAAGAACTGGTCGCCGCGCACGTTCACGCTCAGGAGCCGCGTGCCCTGTTCGCGCCAGTGGCGGCATAGGTCGTCCAGGGGAGCCACCTCCAGCAGGTCGTGCGTCTGCACGGCCCGGCCGATATCCAGCACGTGCCGCAGGTCGGCGGTCGCGGTGCGGGTGCGCAGGTAGGCGTCCACGTCCGCGTCGCGGAACAACAGGTCCACGCCGTCCGCGCCCAGGCCGAAGAAGGTGATCAGACGCAGCGTCTCGTGCAGCGCCGCGTCCGGGTCGCCCTGCGCCGCCGCGTGCAGGAGCGGACCGAACACGCCGCGCAGCACCGGCCCCGCGACCGGGCTGCTGACGACCGCCGCCACGCGCGGCGCCAGCGCGGGGGTGCGCGCCGCCCACTGGAGCGCCTGCATCCCGCCGAAGCTGGGACCGACCACCGCGTGCCAGCGGGGAGCGTGCAGGGCGCGCAGCAGGCCGCACTGCGCTCCGTGCAGGTCCGCCATCGTCCACGCCGGGAACCGCTCGCCCCAGGGGTGCCCGTCCGGGTGTGGGGTGGCGGGGCCGGTCGTGACGACCTCCGGGTCGCGCACCTGCACGTTTCCGGGCGTGTTCAGGCACGCCACGTAGAACCGGTCGGTGTCCAGCGCGCGGCCCGGCCCGATCAGGGCGTCCCACCAGCCGGGCGTGCCGTCCGGGTTCAGTCCGGCGGCGCGCATGGTACCGGTGTAGTGGTGGCAGACCAGCACGGCGTTGTCCCGTTCCCTGTTCAGGGTGCCCCAGGCCCGGCCGCCCAGTCGCAGCGGCACCGGCTGGCCCGCCACGGTCAGGTCACCTCTCAGTTCAAAGTCGCCCGGAGAATCCCCTGGCGTCCACGTCCACGGACTGTCTCGCATCGCGTTCCAGGCTAGGTGCGGGGCGTCACGGGCCGGTTACACGCCCGGTCAGCGGCGGGTGTAACGCACGTGTGACGGCCCGGCCCTACACTGCGCAGCGAACATGAAAACACTCCTGATGACGGGCGTTCTGCTCGCGCTGTCTGGCGCGGGCGCAGTGAAGGTCGGCGTGCTGCTTCCCCTGAGCGGGGCGGGCAGCGTGTCCGGCCAGGCCGCAAAAAACGGGTACCAGCTGGCCCTGGACGAGATCAACCGGGCGGGCGGCGTGCTCGGCAAGCCTCTGGAACTGGAATTCGCGGATGACGGCAGCGCCCCCGCCAAGGCCGTGCCGGAATTCGTGAAGCTCGTGACGGTCGAGAAGGTGGACTTCATGGCGGGCGGCGTGAGCAGCGCCACCAGCATCGCCGTGAGCGGGCCCGCCAAGCAGTACGGCACCTTCATGGCCTGGATCGGCGCGGCCGCCGTGCCCGTCGAGGACGCCTTCGCGGACCACCCGTACTTCTTCCACTACCACCCCTGGTCGTACTACAACTTCGAGGCGATCCTCGGGTACTTCAAGTACCTCAAGACGTACAAGAAAGCCAAGACCATCGCCATCGCGTACGAGGACGGCCCCTTCGGCAGCGCGGGCATCGACGCGACCGTGGACGCCTTCAGGAAGGCCGGGTTCAACGTCGTCATGACCGAGAAGTTCAAGACCGGCAGCGGCAACTTCGGCCCGCTGGTCAGCAAGGCCAAGGCCGCCAAACCCGACATCCTGTACTGGGTCGGCTACGACACCGACGCCCTGCCCCTGGCCACCGAGATCAAACAGCAGAACCTGCAACTGGGCCTGCTGTACGGCACGCCCCCCAGCTGGCCCGTGGGCTTCGAGAAGAACAGCCTCTCGGACAACGTGGCGGGCCTGAGCCTGTGGCTGTCCACCAGCCCCAACAAGGACAGCCGCACCTTCGTCGCCGCGTACAAGAAAAAATACGGCACGGTCACCGACGAGTACTTCGCGCCGCTGGCGTACGTGAACCTCAAGACGCTGGCCGCCGCGATCAACCGCGCGGGCACGACCGACAAGGCCAAAGTTGCCGCCGAGATGGCCAAAACGAACGTGTCCACGCCGTTCGGGCAGCTGACCTTCAGCCCCAGCCTGAAAACGAAGTACCAGGGCTTCAAGGCCGGGAACTGGCTGCACTTCCAGTACCTCGGGGACGCGCGCGTGCCGGTCTTCCCGATCAAGTTCGCGCAGAAACCCATGGTGTACGGCAAGTAAGACGGACTCCGGTTGAATGGCTTATCAAGCCGTTCAACCCGAGCGGATGCGAGTAGGAGTGGAGCGGGTTCTGAGCGGGGGTCGTCCTGTGTCGCCTTGGACGACCCCCGGTCTGTTGGAGGAACGAGATGGACTTATTTGTGCAGACGCTGGTCAACGGCCTGCTCCAGAGTGGCCTGTACGCGCTCGTCGCGTCGGGGCTGGCGCTGGCGGTGGGCGTGGTCGGCATCGTGAACTTCGCGCACGGGGAATACCTGATGATCGGGGCGTTCCTGGCGTGGGCGGGCAGTGCCTTCCTGGGCGTGGACCCGCTGCTGAGCCTGCCGGTGATCGCGGTCGCCGTGTTCGCCATCGGGGCGCTGACGTACCGCGTGAGCATCCGGCACGTGCTGCTCGCGCCGGAACTGAACCAGATGCTGCTGACCTTCGGGCTGGGCATCCTGCTGCAGAACCTCGCGCTGATGCTGCTGGGCGGCAACACCCGCACGGTCACCACGCCGTACCAGGCGAGCAGCCTGCAACTGGGTGACCTGAGCGTGGGCGGCCCGAAGGCGCTGGCGTTCGGACTGGCGGCGCTGCTGCTGGGGGCGCTGTACGTGGTGCTGTACCGCACGACGCTGGGCCGCCAGATGCGCGCCGTGGCGCAGAACCGCCGGGGCGCGCAGCTGATCGGCATCGACGTGGACCGCGTGTACCTGATCGCGTTCGGCGTGAGTTGCGCCCTGGCGGCGGTGGCGGGCGTGCTGGTGAGCGTGCTGCTGTTCGCGTCCCCGACCGTGGGACTGGTATTCGCGCTGAAGGCCTTCGCGATCATCGTGATGGCGGGCCTGGGGAACCTGACGGGCGTGCTGTGGGCGTCGGTGCTGCTGGGCGTCAGCGAGGCGCTGGTGCAGACGTACGTGCCGGGCGGCGGCGGCTGGAGTGACGCGGTGTTCTTCCTGATGATCTTCGGGACGCTGGTGCTGCGGTCCTTCCGGGGCGCGCGATGAGTGCCCGTCAGGCTGAGGCGGGCGCACCCGTGCGCGCGGCGCCGCGCCGCGAGATCACGCCGGGCGCCGCGCTGCCCCTGCTGGGGTTCCTGCTGCTGGCGGCGCTGTTCCCGTTCCTGCCGCTGGGGAGTCGCGCGGAGTTCCTGTTGCAGATCGCGTTCTTCACGCTGGTGGCGGGCATCATGGCGCTGTCGTGGGACATCCTGGCGCGCAGCGGGCAGGTGAGCCTCGCGCACGCGGCGTTCTACGGGCTGGGCGCGTACGGGTACGCGCTGCTGCTGAAAGCGGGCCTGCCGTGGCTGCTGGCCATGCCGGTTGCAGCGCTGCTGGCAGGCGGCGTGAGCCTGATCCTGGGCGCGGTCACGATGCGCCTGAGCGGCATGTACTTCGCGATCGCCACGCTGGCCTTCACCGAGGTGGTCCGCACGATCATCCAGAACCTCCCCGAGAGCGTCGCGGGCGGCGCGACCGGCCTGCTCGTGCCCGCGCTGCTGGGTGGGAACAGCCGCGCGCAGTACGCGCTGGCGTGGGGCCTGCTGGCCTTCACGGTGCTCGTCAGTCTGGCGGTGCGCCTGACGCGGCTGCACTTCGCGTTCGCCGCGATCCGGCAGGGCGAGGAGACGGCGCGGGTGCTGGGCGTGAGCATCGTGCGCTTCAAGCTGCTGGCGTTCTTCATCAGTTCGTCGCTGGCGGCGCTGGCAGGCGTGCTGTACGCCGGGAAGACGTTCTTCATCAACCCGCTGGAGACCTTCAGCCTGGCGAACTCCATCGCGCCGCTGACCACCTCGATCTTCGGGGGGCTGTACACGACGCTGGGGCCGGTGCTGGGCGCGACTGTGCTCCGCGTGGCTGAGGAACTGCTGCACAACAGCGTGAAGGACGGGTACCTCGTGGTGTACGGGCTGGTGCTGATGCTGAGCATCCTGTGGCTGCCGCGCGGCCTGATGGGCCTACGCCGCAACAGGAAGCATGGAGGTGACCTGTGACCGCCGCGACGACCATCGGGGGCACCCTCTCCCCTGCCTCGCAGGGCGCAGAGGTCCTGCGCGCCGAGGGCCTCTCGAAGCGCTTCGGGGGTCTGAAGGCCGTGCAGGACGTGTCGTTCACGCACCATCAGGGTGAGATCCTGGCGGTGATCGGGCCGAACGGGGCGGGCAAGACGACGCTGCTGAACCTGCTGTCCGGCGTGTACCGCCCGTCGGCGGGACGGCTGCACCTGATGGGCCGCGACGTGACCGACCAACCCATGGAGGCCCGCTGTCACGCCGGACTGGGCCGCGCGTTCCAGATCGTGCGGCCCTTCCCGGAGATGACCGTGCACGAGAACGTCACGGTGGGCGCGCTGTTCGGCAAGCCCGGTCAGCGCCTGCCGGAGGCGCGCGAGCGGGCCTGGGCGCTGCTGGAACGCACCGGGCTGGCCGCGCACGCCGACAAGGCCGCGCATGAACTGACGCTGCTGCAGGACAAGCGGCTGGAGGTGGCGCGCGCCCTGGCGACGAACCCCAGCGTGCTGCTGCTGGACGAGGTGATGGCGGGCCTGCGTCCCGGCGAGGCACAGGAGGCCGTCGCTCTGGTGCGCGGCGTGCGCGAGAGCGGCGTGAGCGTCCTGTTCATCGAGCACATCATGCCGGTCGTGCGGGATCTGGCCGACCGGGTGGTCGTGATGGATCAGGGACAGGTGCTCGCGCAGGGCACCTACCGCGAGGTGACGGCCGACCCGCGTGTGGTCAGCGCGTACCTGGGGACCGAGGAAGGATTACAGGCATGACTGACACACTGAGCAGGACGGACGCCGCACCAGAAACCGCAGGGCAGGAACTACGGATCGAGGGGCTGGCCGCCGGGTACGGGAAGGTGCAGGTGTTGTGGGACGTGAACCTGCACGCCGCGCCGGGCGAGTTCGTGGCGGTGATCGGCGCGAACGGGGCGGGCAAGACGACCACGCTGCGTGCCGTGAGTGGCGTCGTGAAGCCCAGCGCGGGCCGCATCACGCTGGGCGGGGTGGACATCACGCGGGCCGAACCGAGTCGCGTGGTGGCGCTGGGCCTGGGGCACGTCCCGGAGGGCCGCGAGCTGTTCCCGCACATGACGGTCCGCGAGAACCTGGACCTGGGCGCGGCCATGAGCGCCGCCGCCCGCGCGCGCGCCGCCGAGACGCTGGGCGAGGTGTACACGCTGTTCCCCCGCCTTCAGGAACGCGCGGGGCAGCTGGCGGGCACGCTGTCGGGCGGCGAGCAGCAGATGGTCGCGGTGGGCCGCGCGCTGATGGCCCGCCCCAGCGTGCTCGTCGTGGACGAACCCAGCCTGGGCCTGTCGCCGCTGATGACCCAGACGGTGTTCGAGGCGCTGAAGGCCGTGAACGCGCAGGGCGTGACGGTCGTGCTGGTCGAGCAGAACGTGAACCTCAGCCTGAAGCTGGCGCACCGGGCGTACGTGCTGGAGAACGGGCAGGTGGTCAAGGAGGGCACGGGCGCGGCGCTGCTGGCCGACCCGGCGGTGCGTGAGGCGTATCTGGCGCTGTGAGCTGGTCCACTGGCGGGGAGGGTCGGGGCGAGGCAGGCTGCGACCCTCCCCTGCCACTTGTGGGGTTTCTGTCGCGCCAGGACGGCACTTCGCGCTAGATTGCCGGGCGTGACCCTTCACTGGCGGGACCTGACGTCCGCGCGGCGCACGCGGCTGCCGGCGGTGCGCGGCGCGGTGGCGCGCGAGCGGCTCCTCTCGGCGCTGGACGCCCGCGTGCTGCTCGTGACCGCACCTGCCGGGTACGGCAAGACGACGGCGCTGGCGGGCGCGGCGACGGGTCGGCCCGGCCCGGTCGCGTGGCTGACGCTGGACGGCGACGACGCCGATCCGCTGGTGCTGGCGGCCAGCCTGTCGCTGGCGGTGCAGGCGCTGCCCGGCGGCGCGCGGCCCGGGGACGCGCTGGGTGGGGGGGCGTCCCCGCGCCGGGTGGCGGGACTGGTGGCGGACGTGCTCGACGGCTGCGGGGCGCTACTCGTGCTGGACGAGGCGCAGGTGCTGTCCGGCTCGGCGGGGGCGGAGGTGCTGGGCGGGCTGCTCGCGCCGGGTGAGGGGCGGCTGGCGCTGCTGTCGCGTACGGCGCTGGACCTGCCGGAACTGGCGCGGCTGGAGGTGTCGGGGGACGCGGCGCGACTCTCGGCGGCGGAACTGGCGTTCACCCCGGCCGAGATCGCGGCGCTGTTCGCGGCGCAGGGCCTGGCCCTGACGGGCGCGGAGGTCCGCACGGCGCACGCGGTGACCGAGGGCTGGCCGATCGCGGCGCGTTTCCTGGCGCAGGCGGCGGCGCAGGGCCGCGTGACGCTGGCGGACCTCGCGGACCTGGAGGGCGGGGACGCGCCGCTGGGGACGCTGTTCACGTACCTCGCGCAGGAGGTGCTGGGGCCGCTCGACCCGGCGCTGCGGGGGCTGCTGACGCGCAGCAGCGTGTTCGAGGAACTGATTCCGGCGCTGCTGGAGGACGCGCTGGACGAGCCGCGTGCGCGGACGCTGCTGGAGACGCTGGCGGGCAGCGGCACGTTCCTGATCCGGGCGGGCGAGGACACATACCGGGCGCATCCGCTGCTGCGCGCGCACCTGCGCGGCCTGCTGCCCCCGGCGGAGGCGCGGGAGATCGCGGCGCGCGGCGCGGCGTTCTTCGAGCGGACCGGGCGACTGCGCCGGGCGCTGGCGGCGCACCTGCTGGCAGGGAACACGGCGCGGGCGGCCGCACTCCTGGCAGGCCGGGGCGGCGTGTGGCTGGCGCAGGGGCGCGTGACGCTGGTGGACCGCAGCCTCGCCCGGCTGCCGCGCGCGGACTGGACGCCCGCCCTGCACGCCCTGGCCGGGGACGCGCTGCGGCTAGCGAGCCGCTACGACGAGGCCCGCGCCGAGTACGCCCTGGCAGAACCGCTGGAGCGTGCGCTGGGCGAGGTCCGGCTGGCGCTGGATACCGTGCAGCCCGAGCAGGCCTGGGGGCCGCTGGACGCCGCAGCCGCCCTGATCGGCGGGGAGCGGCAGGCCGAACTGCGCCGCCTGCGGGCCGAGAACCTGCTGAACGCCGGGCAGCTGGCCGAGGCGGTGGCGCTGGAACCCGAGCTGCGCGGCGGGGCACGTTCCGCGCTGCGCTCCGGGGATCTGGACGCGGCACTGGCGCGCGCGCACTCACTCGCGGACGGCGAGACGGGCGGCGCGCGGGCCGCGCAGAACCACCGCGAGGGCCTGCTGCTGGCGAGTTTCATTCACGCGGCGCGCGGCGAGGTGCACGACGCCGGGGCGTGCGCCCGCCGGGGCCTGAGCGAGGGCGAGCGGCTGGAGAGCCCGTTCGTGCAGTCGCTGGCGCTGGCGCGGCTGGGGCACGCGCAGCAGGCGGCGGGGGACTTCGCGGCGGCCCGCGAGAGTTACGACGCGGCGCTGCGGCAGGCGCAGCCGGTCACGGGTCGCCTGCGGGTCGAGCCGCTGATGGGCCTCGCGGCGCTGGCGGGCCGGGCCGGGGACGTGGCCCGCGCGCAGGCCCTGACCGCCGAGGCGGGCGGGCAGACCGGCGGGGACCGCTACATGGCGGGGCTGCTGACCCTGACCTCCGCGCTGGGACTGGCGCAGGGGCCGCAGGGCACGCAGGCCGTTCCTGGGTTGCAGGAGGCCGCCGCGCTGTTCGGCGCGTGCGGGGACGCCTTCGGGCAGGCGGCGGCGGCGCTGGCGCTGTTCGCGCTGGGCGCCGGACCGGCCGAGGGAGCCGCGCAGGCCGTCGCCGCGTACCCGTTCCTGCTGGGCCGCCCGTCCCTGTTCGCCCCGGCGGCGACCCGCGCGGGCCGCGCGGCGCTGCTGGCCCGCCTGGGCGAGGCGCAGCCGGATGCGCGCGGCGCGCTGGCAGTGGCGGCCCGCGAGCTGGGGTACGCGGCGGTGCCGGACCCGGCCGACACGCCGGGCTTCGAGGTGCGTGTGCAGGTGCTGGGCCGCGTGGCCGTCACCCGCGAGGACGGCCGGGTCCGCGAGTGGGGCCGCGCGAAGGCCCGTGACCTGCTGGCCCTGCTGGCCGTCCACCCGGCGGGCCTGCCGCGTGAGGCGGCGCAGGAGGCGCTGTTCCCCGACGCCGACCCCGGCGTGGGCGAACGGAATTTCCGCGTGACCCTGCACGCCCTGGGGCAGGTGCTGGAGGAGGGCGCGCGCAGCGGCGTGTTCCTGGAAAGGGGGGACTGGCTGCGCCTGCGCCCCGGCGCGGACCTGCACGTGGACCTGACCGCCGCCTGGGCGCGGCTGGGACAGGCGGCCGGCACGCCGGACCGCCTGGACGCCCTGCTGGAACTGCCGCCCACGCTGGCGGACGTGGATCTGGACGACGTGGCCCGCGAGGCCGAACGCTACGCGGCGGCGCTGCCCGAAGCCCTTGCGGCTGAAGCCGACGTGGCCCTGGCACTGGCCAGACCGGACCGGGCCGCGCTGGCCGCCGGACGCGCCCTGAGCCTCGACCCGGCGCACGAACCGGCCGCGCGGGCCCTGATGCGCGCCCAGCACGCGCTGGGGCGCGGCGCGGCGGCCGGGCGGGTGTACGCGGCCCTCACGGGGGCGCTGGCGGACCTGGGCCTGAAACCCCTGCCGGAGACGCAGGCGCTGTGGCAGGCGCTGTCCGGCGCGCGGGCCTGATCGGTCTTCCTGTGGGCGTAACCGCCGAGTGACGCCTGCGGCCTACACTCCGCGCATGACGCAGGACACGCACAAGCAGGGCATGGAGGGCAGGGCTGCGCTCGTCACGGGCGGCACGAGCGGCATCGGGCTGGCGATCGCGCAGCGGCTCGCGCAGGATGGGCTGCGGGTGGCGGTGCTGGATCTGGACCGCCCGCCGGCGCGCGAGGTGGCGCAGGCGAACGGCCTGACGTTTATCGGGGCGGACCTGTCGCGCCGCGAGGACTGCCGCCGCGCGGTGGACGAGACGGTGGCGGCGCTGGGTGGCCTGGACGTGCTGGTGAACAACGCGGGCTTTCAGCACATCGACCCCATTGCCGCCTTCCCGGAGGACACCTGGGACGCGATGCTGCACGTGATGCTCACGGCGCCGTTCCTGCTGAGCAAGTACGCGTGGCCGCACCTGACCCGCTCCGGGCAGGGCCGGATCGTGAACGTGGCGAGCATCCACGGACATGTGGCCAGCCCGTTCAAGAGTGCGTACGTCAGCGCGAAGCACGGTCTGATCGGCCTGACCCGCACGGCCGCGCTGGAGGCCGGCGAACAGGGACTGACCGTGAACGCCATCTGCCCCGGCTACGTGCGCACGCCGCTGGTCGAGGGGCAGATGGCCGATCAGGCCCGCACGCGCGGCCTGACCGTGCAGGAGGTCGAGCAGCGGGTGATGCTGGAGCCCGCCGCCATCAAGCGCCTGCTGGACCCGCAGGACGTGGCGGCGCTGATCAGTTACGTGGTCAGTCCCGCCGCGTGGGGCATGACCGGCGCGGTGCTGGACCTGGACCTAGGCTGGACCGCCCGGTGACGACCAGCGCGGAGTCCCTCACAGCAGAAGCATGGAGGCCGGTTCCATCAACCATCCTCCATCCCCTATCAACCCTCAGCGGGGCTGGCTGCTCAGGACCATCACGTACGAGGTGCCGCGTGAGCCCTGCACGACGGCGGCGCCGACGTGGGTGTAGCGGTTCTCGTTCATCCAGTAGCAGTGTACGGCCGAGTTCAGCCACCAGCGGACGGCCTGTTCGGGGTTCACGCCGCCGCCCATGTAGATGATCTCGGTGACGCTGACGGCATTCACGCCGGTGCTGGCCGCGCGGACCTTGGGGGTGGAGCCGTCGGCGCCGGTGTGGGTGATGCGGCCGCTGCTGCTCATGTACCCGGCCTGGATGCGCGCGGCGGCGGCCAGTTCCGGCGAGTAGCTGAGCGCGCCGGCGACGGGGCGGCGGCCGCTGCCGGGGCAGTTGACGCCCTGGGCACGCACCTGGTTCAGCCGGGTGATCAGCTGTCCCTCGGCGGGAGTGGGGGTGGCCTGGGTGGTGCCGGGCAGACCGAGGGCCACCAGGGCCGTCAGCGCGCCAAGCGTCCGCTTGGGGTTCCACATGAGCATCGTGAACGCAGCTTAACCTGAATGCCCGGTGAATGCCACGGGTGCCGCGCCCCGGCTGTCCAGCCCAGTGCGCGGCACCCTTCGTACCTGCCCGGATTGAACGGGCCTTGCAGCCCATTCAATCGAAGTCCGTCTTACAGCAGGCCGCTGCGGCGCAGCAGGGCGTCGGCGTCGGGGTCGCGGCCCATGAACTCGCGGTACAGCTCGGCGGGGTCGGCGCTGTTGCCGCGGCTCAGGACGCTGTCCACGAAGGCGCGGCCCGTGTCGCGGTTGAAGATGCCCTCCTGCGCGAAGCGGCTGAAGGCGTCCGCGTCGAGGACTTCGGCCCACTTGTAGCTGTAGTAGCCGGCGCCGTACCCGACGGGGCTGCTGAACAGGTGGTTGAAACTGGCGATCTGGGCGTACGCGTCGGGCAGCGGGAACGGAATGAAGGTCGCCATGATGTCCCGCGCGTACGGCAGGGGGTCGGCGTCGCCGGTCGGGTCGAATTCCACGTGCAGGCTCAGGTCGGTCAGGCCGAAGGAGTACTGGCGCATGGCGGCGTTCGCGGCGCGGTAGTTGCGCGCGGCGATCATGCGGTCGAACAGCTCCTCGGGGATGGTCTGGCCGGTCTGGTAGTGGCGGGCGAACAGGTCGAGCGCCTCGCGTTCCATGACCCAGTTCTCCATGATCTGGCTGGGCAGTTCCACGAAGTCCCAGGCGACGCGGGTGCCGCTGAGGCTCTTGACGCTCACGCGGCTCAGGGCGTGGTGCAGCAGGTGCCCGAACTCGTGGAAGACCGTCTCGACCTCACGGATGGACAGCAGGGCGGGGGTGTCGGCGTCGGGGGGGGTCATGTTGCCGCACATCAGGCCCAGGTGGGGTTCCACGCCGCTGTCGCGGGGGCCGCCGGTGATGAAGGCGTTCATCCAGGCGCCGGCGCGTTTGCTGTCGCGGGGGAACCAGTCGGTGTAGAAGCTCGCGACGTGCGTGCCGTTCTCGTCGTGAATGTCGTAGTACCGCACTTCCGGGTGCCAGCCGGGCGCCTGCGACTCGCTGACGCTCACGCCGAACACGCGGCGCACGATCTCGAACATGCCGCTCAGCACGCCGTCCATCGGGAAGTAGGGGCGCAGGGCTTCCTCGTCGAAGTCGTACTGCTCCTGCCGCTGCTTCTCGGCCCAGTACGCGCCGTCCCAGGGTTGCAGCTCCGGAGCGTCCGCACCGGCACGCTCGTGGTAGAAGGCGACCAGTTCGGCGTTCTCGCGTTCGAAGGCGGGGCGGGTGCGGGCGTCCAGGTCACGTTCGAAGCTCAGGGCGCGGTCGCCGCCGCCGGCCATGCGCTCCTGCAGCACGTAGTCGGCGAAATCCCTGAAGCCCAGGAGCTGGGCCTTCTCGCGGCGCAGTTGCAGGATCTCGCGGATCAGGGGGCGGTTGTCGCGGCCCTCCTGCACGCCCAGTCGCCCCTGCGCTTCCCACAGTTCGCGGCGCAGTTCGCGGTCGTCGGCGTAGGTCAGGATGGGCAGCAGGGTGGGCGCGTGCAGGGTCAGGCGGTGGCCGTCCTGGCCCTTGCCCTGCGCGTCGCGGCGGGTGGCGTCCTGCACGCGCTGCGGCACGCCGGCCAGCCGTTCGGTCGGCACGAACAGTTCGTACGCGGCGGTGGATTCCAGGACGTTGCGGGAGAAGGTGCTGGTCACCTCCGCCAGGCGGGTGTTCAGGGTGAGCAGGCGGTCGCGGGCCTCGCCCTGCAGGTCGGCGCCCTCGCGGCGGAACCCGTCGATGGCCGTCTGCAGGTGCCGGGCGCGGACGGGGTCCAGCGCGGCGGCCTGGGGGGTGGCGGCGAAGCCCTTGACCGCTTCCCAGAGGCCCTCGTGCAGGCCCAGGCGGGTGTAGAACTCGCTGGTGCGGGGCAGGATCTCCATCTTGGCGGCGGTCCATTCGGGACTGCTGATCACGGCGTCCAGGTGGTGGACGATGGTGTTCACGGTGTCCAGCTGCTCGGTCAGGGTGTCGAGGTCCGCCATGAAGTTCGCGAAGTCGCGTTGCGGCGCGGCGGCCAGCTGCTCGAGTTTCTCCTGCGTCTGGGCCAGCAGGGTGTCCACGGCGCTGGCGGCGTGCTCGGGGCGGATCTGGTCGAAGGGGATGCGGAATCCGACGTTCAGCAGGGGATTGCTCACGCCGGTCGTCTCGGTCTGGGTTGCAGTCATCGTTCCGGAGTATAGAAGGCCGGGCCGCGCAGACCGTAAGCAGATTGGCGTGCCGGTCTTCCGGCGCCGCCGGGTCCGGGACGGGGAGGGCCGGTGCATGAAAAAACCGGAGGGCCCTGGTGGGCACCTCCGGTCAGGGGTGGTTTGCGATTACCAGCGGTCGTCGCGGCGGCCACCGCCGTACTCGCTGACGGGCGCGGCCTTCGTCACGACGATGTTCTTGGCCTGCGGGCCCTTGCCGCGCTGGCCTTCTTCCACCTCGAACTCGACTTCGTCACCCTCGTTGAGCTTCTTGAAGCCGGTGCCCTGGATGGCGCTGAAGTGCGCGAACACGTCGGGGCTCCCTTCCGTCTGAATGAAACCGAAGCCCTTCTCCGCGTTAAACCATTTCACTTTACCTACAGCCATGTTCAACTCCTTAGTTTACAAAGGCACGAAGAGACGCACAGAAACCTTGTGCGCCTCTTACTCACTGCGTACCCAGGAAAACTATGGGGCCAGTGTAGGGTTCCGGCCCCGGATCAATTGCACCCCGCGTCACATTCTGTCGGCCTGTGGGAAGGAGCGGATGGCTGCCTCTATCAGGCCACCGCGAACACCTGCCAGCGGCGGAAAATTCAGTCCTGCCGGGCCTCTTCCGGCTGTGACCTGCGCGCCGTGCAACCCCCTGCGGCGCGTACCGCGGCTTGCACGGCGCACAATATTGTATACAATATCCACAATGACCTCCTTCGAGCGCCCCACCCTGGTCCGCGACGGCGTGTACGACCACCTGCGCCGCGCCGTGCTGGACGGCGACCTCGCCCCCGGCGAACGCCTGGGCGAGGTGGAACTCGGCGCGCAGCTCGGCGTGTCCCGCACCCCCATCCGCGAGGCCCTGATGCGCCTCACGCAGGACGGCCTCCTGATCGCCGAGGCGAACAAGGGCGTGCGCGTCCGCACCCTGAGCGCCGCCGAGGCCCGCGACACCTATGTCGTCCGCGAGGAACTCGACGGTCTGGCCGCCGCACTCGCTGCGCAGCACCACACCCCCGCCGACGCCGCCGCCCTGCGCGCCGCCCTGAATGAGCTGCACGCCGCGCCCGGCAGCGACTACCGCGCCCAGACCCGCCTGGACCTCGCGTTCCACCGCGCCATCACGCACGCCGCGCACAACGCCGCCCTGAACGACCTGAACCGCGACCTCGAACAGCGCGTCGCGCTGATCAAGCACCAGACCCGCACGTACAACGCCCACCCGCAGACCGACGCGCAGCACGCCGCGCTGCTGGACGCCATTCTCGCCCGTGACCACGACGCCGCGCGGGACGCCGCCCGCACGCACGTCCGCACCTTCGCCGCCCTCGTCCTGAACGACCTTCAACCCAGGAGCACCCCATGATCGACCAGATGTACCGCAAAGCCGTCCTGACCGTCGCCGGGCAGAAAGCCATCGAGAACGCCGTCCGCGCCCGCGGCTGGGGCATGGCCCAGCGCTTCGTCGCCGGGGAAACCCCCCAGACCGCCATCCAGGCCGTCCACGACCTGAAGAAAGACGGCATCATGGCGAACCTCGACCTGCTGGGCGAATTCATCGAGAGCCCCGCGCAGTGCACGCAGTTCGCCGACAACGTCATCACCATGCTGGACGCCGCGCACGCCGACGGCATCACCCCCTACGTCAGCATCAAGCTCTCCAGCGTCGGCCAGGGCAAGACCGAAGGCGGCGAGGACCTGGGCCTCACGAACGCCCGCCGCATCATCCGCCGCGCCAGGGAGTACGGCGGCTTCGTGTGCCTCGACATGGAAGACCACCCCCGCGTGGACCAGACCCTCGCGCAGTTCCGCACCCTCGTCGGCGAGTTCGGCGGGCAGCACGTCGGCACCGTCCTCCAGAGCTACCTCTACCGCACCGAGAAGGACCGCGCCAGCCTGGACGACCTGAAGCCCAACCTCCGCATCGTGAAGGGCGCGTACCTGGAACCCGAAACGGTCGCGTACCCGCAGAAAGCCGACGTGGACGCCGCGTACCGCCGCCTCGTGTACGCCCACATGAGCGCCGGGAACTACGTGAACGTCGCCACGCACGACGAGGGCATCATCCACGACGTGCAGCTGTACGCCCTGGCGCACGGCATCAGCAAGGACGCCTTCGAATTCCAGATGCTGTACGGCATCCGCCGCGACCTGCAACGCAACCTCGCCGCCGCCGGGTACCGCGTCCGCGCGTACATCCCCTACGGCCGCGACTGGTACCCCTACTTCAGCCGCCGCATCGCCGAAACGCCCCGCAACGCCATGTTCGTCATCCGCGGCATGCTCAAAGGCTGAACGAACGCGATGAACCCTCTCGGGTACATCAACCTCTTCTGGCTGCACGAGGTTCTGAACTGGGCGATTCACGCCTCAGACGACTGGTACCGCCAGACCTGCCCCGAGAAGGTGGACTTCGAGATGGACAGCTACGTGCTGGCCCCGTACACCGGCAATGCGCACAGCCTCCAGGCGTTTCTGGCCCATGGACTCAGACCCGTCTTCGACTCGCTGAACGACTTCCAGAAGGTTCTCGTCCTCGACTGCTTTGCGCTTCTGCTCGCCAGAGATGAGCCTTCGCTGTGGGAGAAAGTCAACTTCTTCGACACCGTCATGAGCAACCGGATCGTGCTGGCCGAAGAGCCAGAGCCATTGTTCAGAGCGTTCTTCGACGTCCTCAGCGCGGGGACTGAACCGGAACTCGCCACCTACCGGGACATTTCAGCTCCCGTATTCAACCCAGCCGACCACATCCAGCTCTATCAATTCTGTTAAGGAGACCCACCATGATCAAAGTTCAGGAATACCGCCCGCAGAGCTTCATCGACTTCACGAAGGAAGAGAACGTCAAGGCCTATCAGGACGCGCTGAAGAAGGTGCGTGCGGAACTGGTCGGGAAGCACTACCCCATGGTCATCGACGGTGAGCGGGTGGATACGGCCGAGAAGCTGACCAGCCTGAACCCCTGCGATACCAGTGAAGTGGTGGGCACGACGGCGAAGGCGACCGTCGAGGATGCCGAGCGTGCGTTGCAGGGCGCGTGGAAGGCGTTCGAGTCGTGGAAGAAGTGGGACATGGACGCCCGCGCCCGGATTCTGCTGAAGGCGTCCGCGATCCTGAAGCGTCGCCGCCTGGAAGCGTGCGCGCTGATGAGCATCGAGGTCGGGAAGAACTACGCCGAGGCTGACGTGGAGGTGGCGGAGGCGATCGATTTCCTGGAGTACTACGCGCGTAGCGCCATGAAGTACTCGGGTTTCGGGAGCAGCGAGACGACGTGGTTCGAGGGTGAGGAGAACGGCCTGATGAGCATCCCGCTGGGCGTGGGCGTGAGCATCAGCCCGTGGAACTTCCCGTGCGCGATCTTCATCGGGATGGCGGCCGCGCCGATCGTGGTGGGGAATTGCGTGATCGTGAAGCCCGCCGAGGACGCGGGATTGATCGCGGGGTTCATGGTGGACATCATGCTGGAGGCCGGGCTGCCTGCCGGGGTGCTGCAGTTCCTGCCGGGTGTGGGCAGGGAGATCGGGGAGTACCTGACGACGCACGCGAAGACGCGCTTCATCACGTTCACGGGGAGCCGCGCGGTGGGCCTGCACATCAACGAGGTGGCGGCGAAGGTGCAGCCCGGCCAGAAGTGGATCAAGCGCGTGATCATGGAGCTGGGCGGCAAGGACGGCCTGATCGTGGACGAGACCGCCGATCTGGACGTGGCGGTCACGGCGGCGGTGCAGGGCGCTTTCGGCTTCAACGGGCAGAAGTGCAGCGCCATGAGCCGCCTGATCGTGGTGGACAGCGTGTACGACGCCGTGGTCAGTGGCTTCGTGGAGCGCACGAAGGCCCTGAAGGTCGGGACGGGCGAGGAGAACGCGAACGTCACGGCGGTCGTGAACCAGATGAGCTTCGACAAGATCAAAGGCTACCTGGAGATCGCCCCCGACGAGGGCAAGGTGCTGCTGGGCGGCGCGGCCCCCGGCGAGGCGAACGGGAAGCAGGGGTACTACGTGCAGCCGACCATCGTGGGTGACGTGAAGCGCGAGTCGCGTCTGGCGCAGGAGGAAATCTTCGGGCCGGTCGTGTCGGTCATCCGCGCGCGGGACTGGCAGGACGCGCTGGATATCGCGAACAGCACCGAGTACGGCCTGACGGGCGGCGTGTGCAGCGCCAGCCGGGAGCGTCTGGAGCAGGCCCGCGCAGAGTTCGAGGTGGGGAACCTGTACTTCAACCGCAAGATCACGGGCGCCATCGTGGGAGTGCAGCCGTTCGGCGGGTACAACATGAGCGGCACGGACAGCAAGGCGGGCGGCCCGGACTACCTGGCGAACTTCATGCAGCTCAAGACCGTCACCGAACGCTGGTAAGCGGCGCGTGAGGGGGGCAGGCAGGGGGGAACCTCTGCCTTCCCCCTGTCCGTGTGGTGGGGGGCGGGATACCCGCTGCGCCTGCATGGAACGGTTTCGGCAGGCCATTCGACCAGAACGCCTTTAAATGACCCGGCGGCGAAATGCAAGCGCCCATGCGCCGGTTGGTTGAACTCTGTTCAGAGCTGTCTAGCCGACTGCCCTGGGGGGATTCCGGGCGCGCATTAGTATCCGCGCCAAGCTCAACTGCACGACTGTCTGCCGGCTGAATTCCACGTTCCTGTGCTCCGTTCGCGGGGTGCCGGAGTCGTCTTCCCGTCGCACGGCCAGATCCCACGGAGGCACGCATGAACCGGACCCACGCCCTGCTGGCAACGACCCTCGCCCTGACCCTGGCCGCCTGCGGACAACCCACGACCGTCGCCCCGGACGCCGCCGCCCCGACCGCCCCCGTCGCCGGGACGCCGGCCGGGACGGACAGCTACCTCGTGGGGTTCCGCCAGCCGCTGACCGCCCAGAACCTCGGGGGTCAGGAACTCGCCGCGCAGGCCGCCGTGCAGGCGCAGGCCATCACCGCAGCGGGCGGCGTGATCAGCAGCCAGTGGGCGGACATCAGCGCCGCCGCCGTGCGCCTGAACCCTGCGGCCCTCGCGGCGCTGCGCGCCAACCCCAGCGTCGAGTACGTCGAGCAGGAAGCCGTTCACCGCGCCCAGGGCCGCCCCAGCGGCACCAGTGACGCCCGCCCCGCCTCTACGCTGTCGGCGCAGGGGGCTACGCTGTCGGCGCAGCGGCTGGGCGCGCAGGCGCTGTACGCACCCAGCGGCGAGTTCACCTGGGGCGACAACGCCCTGCGCGTCCCGGCCCTGCGCGCCGCCGGGTACACCGGCGCGAGCACCACCAGGGTGGCCGTGTGCGTCCTGGATACCGGCATCGACGGGAACCACCCGGAATTCCAGCGGAAACTGACGGGCTTCAAAAACTTCGTGACGACCGAGACCAACCGCAACGACCCCTACGCCCTGAACGACGTGGACGGGCACGGCACGCACGTCGCCGGGACCGTGTTCGCGCAGTACGGCGCGGGGACCGGCGCGGCCGGACTCCTGGGCGGCATGGACTCGGCGGGCGTGGGTGGCGTGGCGACCGGCGCGAACCTGTTCGTCGGGCGCGTGCTGGGTGACACCGGGTCCGGCAGCAGCAGCGGCATCATCAACGGCGTGAACTGGTGCGTGGCGCAGCTGAAATCGCAGGGCGGCACGCAGGACCGGGTCGTGGTGTCCATGAGCCTGGGCGGCGGCAGTAAGAGCCAGACCGAGCAGCGCGCGTACACCGCCGCGTACAACAAGGGCGCGCTGATCATCGCGGCGACCGGGAATGACGGCGCGGCCGTGTCCTACCCCGCCGCGTACACCCAGGTGGCGGGCGTGGCCGCCGTGGACAGCAACCTCGCCAAGGCGGACTTCAGTAACTTCGGCACGCAGGTGGACCTGTCGGGGCCCGGCGTGGCTGTCCTGAGTCCCGTGCCGCTCGGTCAGGGCACAGCCGCGAGCGCCTCGGGCGGCGGCGTGACCTTCACGGACGTGCAGGCGGCCGACAAGACCGGGCGGGGCAGCTTCACCGGCGCCGTCGTCGCGGCGGGCGGCACGAACAACGAGTTCTGCGGCGCCGGCACCCGTAACGCCGCCCTGAACGGCAACATCGCCCTGATCGCGCGCGGCACCTGCTCCTTCGAGGAGAAGACCGCGAACGCTGTCGCCAGCGGCGCCCGCGGCGTCATGATCTACAACAACGCTGCCGGCGCCCTGGGCATCAGCCTGACGAACACCTACGCCGTGCCGGTCGTGGGCATCCAGCAGGCGGACGGGCAGGCGCTGCTGGGCAAACTGCCCGCCAGCGGCACCGTCGCCGTCACGAGCGCCGACTACGCATACCTCGACGGGACCAGCATGGCCACCCCGCACGTCAGCGCCGCCGCTGCCGTCGTCTGGGCCGCCAAACCCACCCTGACGAACACCGGGCTGCTCAACCTGCTGACCAGCACCGCCAGGGACCTGGGCACGGCTGGCCGGGACAATAACTTCGGGTACGGTCTGGTCGACCCGCTGAAGGCCATCACCGGGCAGTAAACGTCCCCTGCACGCAGCACCCCCTTCCACGCGGAGGGGGTGCTGTTCATTTACCAGCCGGCCTCTCTCAGCAGGCGGTCCACGATCAGCGCGCCGCCCAGGATGGCAGGCAGGCCGCCGCCGGGGTGGACGCCGGTGCCGACCTGCCAGAGGTCGCGGGTCAGGCGGTACGGTTGCGGGTGCAGCGGGCCGCCGCGCAGGGCGGGCAGGGCCGCGCCGTAGATCGCGCCGCCCGGATGGCCGCCCCGCGCGTAGTGGGCGGGGTTCAGGGTGACGGTCCCGGACGCGGGGGCGAGCAGGTCCGGCACGTTCAGGGTGCGTTCCGCGCGCCGCAGTTGCGCCTGCACCCAGGGGTGGTCGGCGGTCAGGGGGCGGCCGGTGGGGGGCGCGGTCAGCAGCACGGCGAGGCGGGGGCCGTCCGCGTGCACGAGGGTCAGGGTGGTGTGCGGGAGGGCTCCGGCGCGCAGGGCGGCGCGGAAGTGGCGGAAGCTGCCGGGCGGGATGACGCTGGTGGCGGGCAGCGGCGCGGGGGCGGGCAGCGCGGCGTACAGGGCGACGCCACTGACCGTGCGGGGACCGGGCCGGGGCGAGTGCCCGCGCAGCCGGGCGAGGCGAGCCGGGTCCACGGCGCTGACGATCAGGGCGTGGCGGCGGACCTCTCCCCCGTTCAGAGTCAGGGTGGGGCCGCTCAGGGCGCGGACGCCCACCCCCTCGCGGATGGTCACGCCGCGCGCCTCGCCGAAGCGGCGCAGGGTGTCGAGCAGCGCGCCCATGCCCTGGGCGGGCCGGAACACGTCCGCGCCCACCAGTGCGGGAATCAGGGCGTACAGGGCCGGGGCGTCGGCGGGGCTCAGGCCGGCGTTCAGGGCGTGCGTGGCGAGCGCGTGCTCCAGTGCGGGCGGCAGATGCCGGGCGCGCAGCCACGCGGCGGCGCTGGCGTGCGGCGCGGTGGCGCGCAGCAGCGCCGCCGACGCCCGCAGGAACGCCGGGTCGTTCAGGCGCGGCGGGGTGATCAGCAGGGTGGTCAGGTGCGCCCGCAGGGGGTGGGCGGCCCTCACGTACCGCTGCCAGTGGGGGAACAGCGCATGGCCGGGCGGCACAGGCAGCGGCACCGGCCCGTGCGGCGTGTGGTGCACGCCCAGAGCGCCGGGCAGGGGGCGCAGGTCCAGCGGGTTGGGTTCGTGCAGGCGGGCCAGCACGGCTCGCCACACGTCCGGGAAGGTGAAGAGGCTGGGGCCGGTGTCGAAGCTCAGGCCGCCCGCCTGTTCGCGGCGCAGCTTGCCGCCCGCGCGGTCCTGCTCGTACACGGTGACCGCGTGCCCGCGACCGGCCAGCAGCGCAGCCAGGGTCAGTCCGGCAACCCCGCCCCCCACCACGCCGACCGTGCGACTCACCCTACAGGCCGGTCCACTGCCCGCGCGCCAGCAGGTACACGAGCTGCACGCCGGCGACCGCGCCCACGATCCAGGGCGTGACGATGCTCAGCGGGTACAGCCGCGCGGCCTGTTCGGGCGTCGGGCGGCGCAGCAGGGCCAGGGCCATGCCGCCGCAGGTCAGCAGCAACGCCAGCGCCGTGAGTTTCGAGGCGGGCAGCAGCAGCGCGGCCGCCAGCGCGAACCACGCCAGGGCGTAGGCGGCGCTGCCGCGCACACCCAGGGTCGTGGCGACCGTGCGCGTCCCGGCGGCCCGGTCGGCGGGAATGTCCTGCGCGGCGTCGAAGGCGTGCTTCCCGACCGAGTAGCTCATGAGGGCCAGCAGCGGTCCCCACGGCGCGGGGCTGCCCAGCGTCAGGGCCGGGAGGATCAGCGGCAGGGCGTACGCGACGTTGCTCAGGCCGTCCAGGAAGGGGCGGCCCTTCAGGCGCAGGGGCGGCAGGCTGTACGCCGCGAACAGGACCGCCGACAGCAGCAGCGCGGCCGTCGCGGCCGGCGGGAGCAGCAGCGTCAGCAGCAGCAGCGCGGGAATGTTCAGCAGCAGCGTGGCGCGCAGCAGCGGTCCCCCCTCGTGCAGGGTCAGGCGCGCGCCCTGCCAGCCGCCCTTGCGGGACGAGCGGGCGTCCTCCTCGCGGTCGGACAGGTCGTTCAGGCCGTAGATCAGCAGGTTGAACGGCAGCGTCAGGTACGCCAGCAGCGCCAGCAGCCCGGCGTCCAGGGTGTACAGCCGCCCCGAGAGCCACACGCCCGTGACGAGCGTCCCGACCGTGTTCACCCACAGCGCCGGACGGGACACGGTCAGCAGGCGCCGCAGCGGCAGGCGGTGGGTTCGGGGAGAGACGGCGCCGGACATGAGCAATCCGCATTGTATGCACGGGGCGGGCCGGGCAGATGCCCCTTGGGCGTAATCCTTACCATCGGCCGGTGCGGCCGTGCGGCACAATACGGCGAGATGAAGCCGACTGCCGGACGGTCCCAGACCGGAATGTTCACCGCCTCGGAGGTCGAGGCGCGGACCGGTGTCCCTGCCACGACGCTGCGGCAGTGGGAACGCCGGTACGGGTTCCCGCACCCGGCCCGCAACGCCAGCGGGTACCGCCTGTACTCGCCGGGGGACGTGGCCGCCATTCAGTACATGCAGTCGCAGTTGCAGTCGGGCGTGCCGGCCAGCCGCGCCGCCGAACTGACCGTGCAGGCCATGGCCGGGAGCGGCCCGGCGCCCACCCCCCAGGACCGCGCCGCTCCCGAGCCGGACCGCGCGGCGCCCGAGCAGGGACGCAGCGGCGCGCAGTGGTCGGCGCTGCTCACGCAGGCGCTGATCGACTCGGACACGGACCGCGCGGCAGCCGTGCTGTCCGAGGCGCACGCGCAGATTCCGGTCGAGGTCGTCATGACCGACGTGATCAGCCCCACCATGATCGAGATCGGCGCCCGCTGGGAACGCGGGGAGATCACGGTCGCGCACGAGCATCAGGCGACCGCGTTCCTGCGGTCACGCATCTCGGGCCTGATGGACGTGGCGGGCGTGCAGGCCGGCTTCGGGCCGCTGGTCGTGGCCGCCTGCGCCCCGCAGGAGCAGCACGAACTGGGCCTGATGATGCTCACGCTGGCGCTGCGCCGCCGGGGCGTGCGCGTGGCGTACCTGGGCGCGAACGTCCCGCTGGGCGACCTGGCGGTGTACGCCCGGCAACGCGAGGCCCGCGCGGTCCTGCTGGCCCTGAACGGCACCTGGGCGCTGGAATCCACCCTGGAACACCTGCGGGACCTGGACGGCCTGAACGTGCCGCTGTTCGTGGGGGGCGCGCTGCTGAACAGCCAGCCGCACCTGGCGCGCACCCTGCGCGGCGAGTACGCCGGGCCGGACGCCCCCAGCGCCGCGCAGCAGATCGCGGCCCGGCTGCTGGGCGGCGCGCCCCCCCCTCATCCTCCCGGAGGTTCAGAATGAACGTACTCGTCACCGGAGCCAGCGGCTTCGTCGGAAAGGCCGTCGTGGCCGAACTGCTCAAGCACGGACACACCGTCACGGCCGGCAGCCGCTCGGGCGGCGACGTGGGCGGCGCGCGCGGCGTGAAGCTGGACATCACCGACCCCGGCAGCGTGCAGCGCGCCGTGGGGCAGGCCGACCCGCAGGTGGTCGTGCATCTGGTCGGCATCATCGCCGAGAAGGGCGACCAGACCTTCACGCGCGTGCATGTGGACGGCACCCGCAACGTCCTGGCGGCCACGCCACGCGGCGCGCGCTACGTCCACATGAGCGCCCTGGGCGCGCGCGAGGACAGCGCCAGCGGGTACTCCAGCAGCAAGGCGAAGGCCGAGGCGCTCGTGCGGGCCAGCGGCCTGAACTGGACGATCTTCCAGCCCAGCCTGATCTTCGGGCCGGGCGACGACTTCTTCGGGCGTGTGCTGCGGGAACTCGTGAGCGCCGCGCCGGTCGTGCCGCAGATCGGGAACGGCCGCTTTCCGTTCCGGCCGGTCAGCGTGCAGGACGTGGCGCAGGCCTTCGCGCTGGCGGCGGGTTCCGACCTGGGCGCCGGGCAGACCTTCGCGCTGACCGGCCCGCAGGAATTCACGTTCCGGGAACTGCTGGAACTGGAACTCGGCGCGCTGGGCAGGAAGAAACCCATCGTGCCGGTCCCGCTGCCGCTGATGGACCTCGCCGTGCCGCTGATGCAGGTGCTGCCCAGCCCGCCCATCACGCGCCACCAGTACGCCATGCTGAAAGAGGGCAACACCGCCCCGAACGAACCGGCCCGCACGCTGTTCGACCTGCCCATGCGCCGCCTGCCCGACGACCTGCCGGGCCTGCTGCGCGCCGGGCGCTGACGCGAAGCGCGCGGGCGGGTGCGGGTTACAGCGAGCGGGGCAGGTCCTGAAGGACCGTGACGGACATGGGCGGCTCGCCCTGCCGGAACGCCGCGAGGTACCCGGTGACGGTCCCCCCGGCCCTCTCGACCAGCCGGGCCAGCGCCTGCGCGGTTCCGCCACTGGCGATCACGTCCTGCACGATGGCCACCCGGCGTCCGCGCAGCCGCTCGGCGTGCGGGCCGTCCAGCCACAGCGTCTCGGTGACGCCCAGCGTCATGCTGGGCACCTCCTGAATCAGCGGGGACTGCATGTACGTGCGGCGTTTCTTGCGGGCGCAGACGTACGGCAGGCCGCTGCGGTCGCTCAGTTCGTGAGTGAGCGGCAGGGCGTTCGTGACGACCGTCAGCAGCACCTCGGTCTGCGCGGGAATCAGCGCGACGAGTTCCTGCGCCGCCACGTTCGTGAATTCGCTGTCACCGATGAATTCCACCAGTGGGACGCGGCCCAGGTTCCCGGCGCGCACGGTCGGCAGCGTGCGCTCCAGACCGCCGATCGTGACCGTCAGTTCGTTCGGGTTGTTCATGGCCCACACCCTATCCCGCCGGTCTACCCGGACTTTCAGGTCCGCCCGCCCGGAAGGCCAGGGTGTCCAGCCCGGCGGAACGCCGGCAGGCAGCAGGCTGCCGCCCCCCGCGTGAGGGAGCGGCAGCGCAGAAGGCTCAATCGGGCTTCGCAGCCCGTTCAACCGGAGTCCGGATCAGTTCTCGAACAGCGGCAGGTGGCCCAGCGCGGTTACTTCCGGGCGTTCCTGCCCCTCGGTGAACACCGCGACGACCGCCGCGACCTCGCCGCCGACCTCCTCGATGATCTGGCGGATGGAGTGCAGGGTGCCGCCGCTGGACACCACGTCGTCCACGATGGCGACCTTGCGGCCCCGGATCTTCTGCACGTCGAAGCCGTCCAGCACCAGCAACTGGGGTTTGCCGGTCGTGATGCTGACCACCTCGCGCGCCACGGGTTCGACCATGTACGGTTTCTGCGTCTTGCGGATCACGATGTACGGCTTGCCGCTCTCCCGGCTGATGACGTGCGCGAGGCTCAGCGCCTTGACTTCCGGCGTGACCAGCACGTCGATATCGGCGGGCAGCAGGCGGGCCAGTTCACAGCCGGCCGCCTCGGTCACTTCGGTGTCGCCCAGCATGTTGAACAGGGCGACGCTGACACCAGGGGCGACGGGAACGATGGGAAGGTCGCGGGTCACGGCGCCCACTTGAACTTTGAACGTGTTCACTCTGAGCAGTGTAGTACGGACCTCCCTACCGCACCGCGGGTCAGTCCAGGGGCTGGCCGTTCAGGGTGGCGCGGCCCTGATCGAGGCGCAGGTCGAGGCCCAGCTGATCGCCGCTGCGGGTCAGGTACCCGGCGCCGAGCAGGGTGTCGATGTCGGCCAGTTCGGCCAGCGGGCCGAGGTTGCCGAGCAGGCCGGTCAGGGCCGCCTGGGTGCCGCTGAGCTTCAGTTGCAGGTCCGCCAGGGGCAGCAGCGTGTCGGGCCGGTCGGGCAGGGCCTGCAGTTGCGGGTCGGTCAGGCGGGCCGCGCCGGGCAGGGAGAACTGGCCGGTCAGGGTGACGTTCCCGCCGGGCTGCGTGACGTTCAGGCGCTCCAGCCGCAGGACCGGGGTGTCTTTCAACAGGGTCAGCAGGTCGGCGCGGGCCTGCGCCTGCTGTGCGGGATCGAGGGTCGCGAAGGGGTCGGCGGGGTCCGGCGCTGTCGGCGTCTCTTTCAGTGCCGGGGCCTCGTTCAGCAGGGTTGCGAGGCGCGCGAGGGGTTCCCTGGCGAGGTGTCCGAGGCTCAGGTGCAGTTGCAGGTCGCGCAGGGTCTGGGCGGCGCCGTCCGGGCCCGGCAGGGTGAGGGTGCCGACGTCGTAGCGGACGGCGCTGTTCAGGTAGTCGCCCTCGCCGGTCGTGTCGGCGCTGATGTTCAGGGCGGTCAGGTTCATGGCCGCTCCGTCTCCCTGGAGGGCCGCGCGGTCCAGGGTCAGGCTGGCGCGGCCCAGGCCGATGGGGTCGGTGGGGCCGCTGCGGCGGTTCTCGCCGGTCAGGGTGACGCGGCCGACGGTGGCGGTGGTGGGGTTGCCGTCGCCGGGGTCGCGGACGGTCAGGCCGGGCCAGCTGAGGTTCAGGCGGGTGTCGTGACCCTCGGCGTCCACGGTGCCGCCCAGCGGCTCCCAGGTGACGGTGGTGCCCTGTTCGGTCAGGGTGCCGCCCGGCACGTCCACGCGGCTGTGGGTGTCTCCGGCCAGTCCGATGACGGTCTGCACCTGCGGCTGGCGGTCCGGGAAGGCGCGGGCGTACGCGGCCTGCGCCTGGGGGTCCTCGGGGCGGAAGGTGGTGGTCACGGTGGCCTGCCCGACGCCGCTGAAGGCCGGGAGCGGGCCGTGCCGGATGTCGTTCGTGACCAGCAGGGCCTGCGAGGCGCCGGTGCTGCCGGGCAGCGTGAGCCGCAGCACCTGGGTGCTGTGCGTGAAGCCGCGTGTGTACGACACCTGCTCGACCTGTGCGCCCGAGGCGGCGGCGCGGGCGCGCAGGGTGGTGGTCAGGTCGGCCGTCAGGGTCTGGGCGCGGGCGGAGAACACGGCGGTCGCGCCGGCATACGCGCCGACCAGCAGCAGCGCCCCCAGGGCAACGGCGGCCAGCGGGCGGGCCGGGCGGGAACGGGTGGGCCGGGAAGCGGGGGTGCCGGATGTGTTCGGACTGCGGGGAGTCGGGCTGGGGGGAATCGGATCGGTCATGGGGTCTCCTGCGGGGCCGGGTGGGGGTGGTGCCGGCAGGCTAGCGGGCGGGCCGGACGGGCGCTGCCGCAGGTGCCCTTGACAGCCGGTCAGTACGGTGGCGGGTCATGACGAGGGTGGTCTGCACGGGGAATCTGTGGATGCACGCAGCCGGGCGGGCCGCCGCACCGTCACCCGCCGCACCGTCAACCGCCGCGCCGTGGAGGGACTGGTGTGGGCGGCGTGAAGGGCCGCTCCGGGCACCTGTCTGGATAGTTGACTTGTTTTGTCCGCCATAAAGGTTTACCTTTTTTGTCAATGATTGCCTCCGCCCCCACCCGACAGCCCGCGCGCACGGACCTCAGCGCCCTGAAGTTCAACCAGCTGAGCGTGGTCTTCGTGACGCTGCTGGCCGTGATCCTGACCCTGCCGGCCCTGACGCTGATCCTGGGCGCCGCCATGCTGCTGGGGGCCGTGCGCCCCGACCTCTCCCCCATGCGCGCCGCGTACCGCCTGCTGGGCCCCGCCCTGGGCCTGAGGCCCGAGGTCGTGGACGAGGACCCCCGCGCGCACCACTTCGCGCAGGGCGTGGGCGGCACCTTCCTGCTGGCCTCGGCCGCCTTCACGCTGGCGGGCCTGCCGGTGGCGGGCGCGCTGCTGGGCGTGGTCGTGATCGCCCTGGCCGTCCTGAACCTGACCGAGAAGATCTGCGTGGGGTGCATCATGTACTTCCAGTTCCGCCGCCTGCGTTACCGCCTGCTCGGCCGCTGAGCCCGCCCACCGACCCACGAGCCCCCCGCACCCCCCAGAGGACCCACCATGAGCGACATTGAAGCCTTGAAGAAAGAAGTGCCCCCGTTCCAGATCTTCGACCTGATCCCCCAGTACGCCGCGCAGGGCTTCATCGACCCCGAGCGCATCGACCTGCTCAAGTGGGCCGGGGTGTATCCGCAGCGTCCGCAGGAGGACGGCTTCCTGATGATGCGCGTGCGCGTCCCCGCCGCCGAGTTCTCCAGCGCGACCATGCGCGAGGTGGCGAACATCGCCGAGGAGTACGGCCGGGGCTTCCTGGACGTCACGGACCGGCAGGCGTTCCAGTTCCACTGGCTGACCATCGACAAGATCCCGCAGATCTTCGACCGGCTCGCGCCGCTGGGCCTGCACCCCAAGGGAGCCTGCGGCGACACCGTGCGCGCCGTGATCGCCAGCCCCCTGGCGGGCCTGGACGCCCGCGAGATCATCGACGTGCGCCCCCTGGCCCACGCCATGGAAGGCACCCTGACCGGCAACCCCGACTTCCAGGACCTGCCGCGCAAGTTCAAGATGAGCATCACGGCGGTGCCGGAACTCGAAGGCATCCACATGATCAACGACATCGGCTTCCTGGCCCACAGGGTGAACGGTGAGGTCGGCTTCGACGTGTGGGTGGGCGGCGGCCTGGGCGCCGTGGCGCACCTGTCCAAGCGACTGGGCGTGTTCATCCGCCCCGAGGAGGTCGTGGAGGTCGGGCAGGCCATCACCGCCGCGTACCGCGACCACGGGTACCGCCAGAACCGCAAGAAGAGCCGCCTGAAGTTCCTGATCAAGGATCTGGGCGTGGAGAAGTTCCGCGAGATCGTCGAGAACGACTACCTGGGCCGCAAGCTCACGGACGGCCCGGCTGCCCCCACGGCGCGCTTCGGCGGGAACGACGTGCTGGGCGTGAACCCGCAGGCGGACGGCCTGAACTACGTGGTCGTGGCGACCACCGTGGGCCGCATCGACCCCGCCAAGGCCCGCGCGCTGGCCGATCTGGCCGACCGCTACGGCAAGGGCGTGCTGCGCACCACCGCGTTCCAGAACATGGTGATCCCCCACGTCGCCACCGAGGATGTCGAGGCCCTGAGTGCCGAACTGGCCGCCATCGAGCTGGCACCCAAGACCACCATCCGGGGCACCACCATCGCCTGCACGGGCAACCAGTTCTGCCGCCTCGCGCTGACCGAGACCAAAGCCCGCACCGCCGATCTGGTCGATCACCTCGAACCGCTGACCCTGGCGATGGACGTGCCGTTCACGATCAACCTGACCGGGTGCAGCAACGCCTGCACGCGCTATCAGGTGGCCGACCTGGGCTTCATGGGCGCGAACAAGACCGACAAGGACGGCACCGTCCACGAGGTCTTCAACGTTCACCTCGCCGGGAGCATCGGGCAGGCGCACCGCACCGGCACCAAGCTGAAGGGCGCGGTGCCCGCCGAGCAGCTGAACGCGTACGCCGAGGCGGTGCTGGCCGAATTCCAGGCGAACAAGCACGCGGGCGAGAGCTTCGTGGAGTACGCCGACCGTATCGGGCACGAGCACTTCGCGCCGGACGCCGTGCTGGGCGCGCGCGAGGCGGTCACCGCATGACCGCCGTGGCCGAGCAGCAGGCCGTCGGCACGGGCCGCGTGGTGTGGCTGACCGGCCTGAGCGGCGCGGGCAAGAGCACCCTGGCGAGCGCCCTGCACGCCGAACTGCTGGCGCGCGGCGTGGCCGTGGAACTGCTCGACGGTGACGCGGTGCGCGAGAACCTCAGCAAGGGCCTGGGCTTCTCGAAGGCCGACCGGGACACGAACGTGCGCCGCATCGGCTTCGTGGCGGGCCTGCTGGCCAAACACGGTGTGACGGTCCTCGTCAGCGCGATCAGCCCCTACGCCGACACGCGCCGCGAGGTGCTGGACAGCCTGCCGGACGCGCTGGAGGTCTTCGTGGACGCCCCGCTGGACGTCGTGACGGCGCGGGACGTGAAGGGCCTGTACCTGAAGGCCATCGCCGGGGAGATCCCGCACTTCACCGGGGTCAGCGACCCCTACGAGGCGCCCGAGAACCCGGACCTGCACCTGCGTACCGACCTCATCAGCGTCGAGGACGGCGTACGGCAGCTGCTGGAGGCTCTGAAGGTATGACCGCCACCTCGCCCCGACCCGACTTCACGCCCGCCAGCGACCCGCTGGACGTGATCCGCTGGACGCTGGAAACGCACCCGGACGCCCTGATGCCCAGCGCGTTCAACCTGAACGGCGTGGTGCTGCTCGATCTGGCCGTGAAGGCCGGGTACCGGGGCGAGGTGGTGTTCGTGGACACCGGGTACCACTTCCCCGAGACGCTGGCGACCCGCGACCGACTGGCCGCCCGCTACCCGGAACTGACGTTCGTGACCCTGAACGACGGCGCGACTCCCGAGGACGGGCAGACGGACCCGGCGCTGTATTCCAGCGACCCGGACGCCTGCTGCGCCGTGCGGAAGGTCGCGCCCCTGCAGGCGTACCTGCGCCAGCGGGCCCCGTCGGCGCTGTTGAACGCCCGCAGCCGTGATCAGGCGAGCACCCGCGCGGACATTCCGTTCGTCGAGGACGGCGCGCGCGTGAAGGTGAACCCGCTGGCCCACTGGACGCGCGAGATGCTGGAAACCTACGCGCGGGAGCAGGACCTGCCGGTGAACCCGCTGTACTGGGACGGGTTCCTGAGCGTGGGCTGCTGGACCTGCACGCGTGCCGTGCGTCCCGGCGAGGACGCCCGCGCGGGCCGCTGGGCCGGGAAGGGCAAGACCGAGTGCGGCCTGTGGGCCGGGGACGGGAAATTGTGATGCGCCGCTGTTGACGTTGCCCGTCACACCTGCCGCCGCCCGAGTTCCGAGCGGCTTTTCCTGCCCCGAATAGTTGAGTCTTTTCATCAAGAGGTCCGACCCATGACGATCCTGCTCCCCACCACCTCCACCCTCCCCACCCCCCTCGGCGGCACCCTGGTCAACGGCGTGCGCCGCGCCGGACACGACTTCGACCCGGCGGAACTCGCCGCGCTGCCGCGCCTGAGCATCAGCGAGCGCACCCTGGCCGACCTGGAGATGCTCGCCACCGGCGCGTACTCCCCCCTGACCGGTTTCGTGGGGGAAGCGGACTACCTCTCGGTCATCGAGCGGCTGCGCCTCGCGGACGGCACGCCCTGGAGCATCCCGATCACGCTGCCCGTGAGCGCCGAGCACGCCGGGCTGCGCGGGCGCGTGGTCCTGAGCTTCGAGGGTCAGGACGTGGGCTGGGTGGACGTGCAGGAGGCCTACGCGGCCCGCAAGGCCTGGGAGGCGCGCGAGGTGTACCGCACCGAGGACGAGACGCACCCCGGCGTGGCCGCGCTGTACGCGCAGGGTGACTTCAATCTGGCCGGGCCGGTCGCGCTGTTCGAGATTCCCCGTGGGCACTTCCCCCGCCACCACCGCACGCCCGCCGAGGTGCGCGAGGTGATCGAGGCGCGCGGCTGGCGTTCCACGGTGGCGTTCCAGACCCGCAACCCGATCCACCGCGCGCACGAGTACCTGCAGAAGGTGGCGCTTGAACTCGTGGACGGGTTGCTGCTGCACCCGCTGGTCGGCACCACCAAGGGCGACGACGTGCCCGCCGCCACCCGCGTGCAGGCGTACGAGGTGCTGCTGGAGGGCTACTACCCGCAGGCCCGCACGCTGCTCAGCGTGTACCCGGCCGCCATGCGCTACGCCGGGCCGCGCGAGGCGATCCTGCACGCCCTGTCCCGGCGCAACTACGGCGTGACGCACTTCATCGTGGGCCGCGACCATGCGGGCGTCGGCAGTTACTACGGCACGTACGACGCGCAGGAGATCTTCAGCGCGTACACGCCGGAGGAACTGGGCGTGCAGATCCTGAAGTTCGAGCACACCTTCTACTGCAACTCCTGCGGTCAGCTCGTCAGCCCCCGCACCTGCCCGCACGACAGCTCCCACCACCTCGTGCTGAGCGGCACCAAGGTCCGCGAGAAGCTGCGCGCCGGCGAGAACCTGCCCGCCGAGTTCACCCGGCCCGAGGTGGCCGAGGTGCTGCGCGCCGCGTACGCCGACCGCGCGTAGGCCGCGAGCTGAAGGAAACCTGAAGGGACGGCCGGGCCGGTCACACGTGCGCGCCCGCCGTCCCGCTTGAAATGCATCATCCACCCCGGAGGGCCCATGACCCGAACGCGTATTCAGACCCTGCTGATCCTCTCGCTGCTCGGCAGCGCCGCCGCCCAGGAAGCCCAGACCGTGCGCCTGGGCTTCTTCCCCAACCTCACGCACGCGCCCGCGCTGGTCGGCCTGGAGCGGGGCACCTTCCAGAAAGCGCTGGGCAAGGTGAAGCTGGACCCCAGGGAATTCGTGTCCGGCACCACCCTGACCGAGGCCTTCGCCGCCGGGCAGATCGACATCGCGTACGTGGGGCCGGGACCGGCCATCAACGCCGCCGGGCGCGGCATGCCCGTGCAGTTCCTGGCGGGGGCCAGCGAGGCGGGCGCGGTGCTCGTCGTCCGCAAGGACAGCAGCGTCCGGTCGTACCGGGATCTGGGCGGAAAGGTCGTCGCGGTGCCCAGCCTGGGGAATACGCAGGACATCAGTCTGCGGCACATCCTGAACGAGAACGGTCTGAAGTCCAGGACGGACGGCGGGACCGTCACGATCACGCCCGTCGCGCCGGCCGACGTGATGACCGCCTTCGCCGCCAAGCGCGTGGAGGTGACGCTGGTGCCCGAACCGTGGGGCGCGGCCCTCGAAGCGCAGGGGCACCGCGTGATCGGCAACGAGAAGACCGTCTGGCGCGACGGGAAGTACCCCACGACCGTCGTGATCGTGAACGCGAAGTTCGCGCAGGCGAACCCGCAGCTCGTCACGGCGTTCCTGAAGGCGCACACCGACGCGGTGGCGTTCATCAACAGGAACCCGGTGGCCGCGCAGACGGCCGTGAACGCGAAACTGCTGGAACTCACGGGCGCGAAACTCGATCCGCGCGTGCTGCAACGCGCCTTCGCGCGGACGCGGTTCACGACCAGCCTCGATCTGGCAGCCCTGACCGAGTACGCGAAACTGAACGTGGAGGCCGGGTACGCCCGCAGCGCGCCGGACCTCGCGCCGTTCATCCGCAAATGACCGGGACTGCCGTCCACTGACCCCCCGGAACGCGGCCGGGCCGCCGACCCCACGCCTGGAACCCGTTTCTCTCCCACTCGCATTCCCCCGGATTGAAGGGGCTTTCTTCAACCGAAGTCCATGAGGCTGATATGACCGTTTCTCCCCTGTCTCCCGAACGTCCCGCCGCCGCGCGCGGCGGTTCGTCCCGCCGCCAGACCCTGCTGACCCAGCTGGCGGGCCTGCTGATCCTTCTGGGCGTGTGGTGGCTGGTCACCGACGTTCTCAAACTGTACCCGCCGTACGTGTTCCCCGGCCCGAAGGCCGTGTGGACCGAGGTGAGTTACGGCCTGTGGGGGACCGGCCCGCAGGACGGCAAGCTGCTGTCCGCCATCGGCGGAAGCCTGCGCCGCGTGCTGAGCGGGTACGCGGTGGCGGTGCTGCTGGGCCTGCTCGTGGGCCTGCTGATGGGCGCGTGGCGGCCGCTGCGGACCACGCTGGGCGCGTACCTGACCGGCATCCAGAGCATCCCGAGCATCGCGTTCGTGCCGTTCGCGATCCTGTTCTTCGGCCTGAACGAACGCGCCGTGATGTTCGTGGTCATCCTCGAGGGCTTCATTCCGGTGGCGCTGGCCGTGTCGGGCGCGCTGCTGAACGTGCCCCCGGCGCTGCGCGTGGCGGGCCGCACCCTGGGCGCCGGGAAACTGGCCCTGACGCTGCGGGTGCTGCTGCCGGCGTCGGTGCCGAGTGTCCTGACCGGCCTGCGCACCGCCTGGAGTTTCTCGTGGCGGGCGCTGGTGGGCGCCGAGCTGCTCATCGCGGGCGTCACCAGCCTGGGTGAGATGCTGGAGGTCGGGCGGAACACCGCGAACGTGGCGCTGGTCCTGGCGACGATCATCATCATCGGCGTGATCGGCGGGCTGTTCGACGCCGTGCTACGCGCCGCCGAGACCCGCGTCCGGCGGGACTACGGCCTGGAGGTGCCGGCATGACCACGTCCGTTCAGGAGGGAGCCGTTCCGGTGTCCGCCACCACCCGCAGCGGTTCACCGCTGGCGCTGGACGGCGTGACCTTTCACTACCCGTCGCGCCGTCGCGCCGGGGCCGGCGTGGGTCCGCTCACGCTGGACGTGTCAGCCGGGGAGTTCCTGTGCGTGGTCGGGGCGTCCGGCAGCGGCAAGAGCACCCTGCTGAGCCTGCTGGCCGGGTTCCTGAAACCCCAGTCGGGCCAGATCCGGCTGGGCGGCGAGGTCGTGCGCGGCCCGCACCCCCGCCTGACGCTGGTGCAGCAGGAGGCGGCGCTGTTCCCGTGGCTGACCGTCGCCGGGAACGTGGGCTTCGGCCTGCGCGGCCTGAACCGCGAGCAGCGGCAGGCGCGGGTGGCCGACGCGCTGCGGCAGGTGGGGCTCGCGGAGTACGGCGCGCGCCGCCCGCACGAGCTGAGCGGCGGGCAACGGCAACGGGTCGCCCTGGCGCGCGCCCTGGCAGTCCAGCCGGGCCTGCTGCTGCTCGACGAGCCGTTCAGCGCCCTGGATCACGCGACCCGCACCGCGCTGGCCGACGAGCTGCTGGCCCTGTGGTGGCAGCACAAGGTGACGGTCGTGTTCGTCACGCACCAGCTCGAAGAGGCCCTGCACCTGGGGCAGCGGGTGGTGGCCCTGCGGGCCGGTCAGGTGGTCCTGGACGCCCCCGCCAAGAGCATCGGCGTGGAGGACCTGCGCCGCACGCTGGAGGACGGGGGACCGTAACCCCCCAGCGGGCAGGAAACGGGGAGTGGGAACCGCCGGTCGGCTGGCCCCCACTCCCCGTTTCCTGCGGTGCTGCTCAGCAATGGTGCGGACAATTTTCAAGCGACAGCATGGGATACGTCTTCTGTCACGTCATTCCTGCTCACCTCCTCCCAGCCTCCCCCCTCAAGGGGGAGGGGTCAACACGGGGTGTTCATCGCTGGTCCGCTCGGATTGAACAGTGCCTTGCAGCCCATTCAATCGGAGTCCGTATCAGTGGGCGGCGGCCACTTCCCTGCCGCGTTGTTCGGCGGCAAGTCGGTCCCAGTCGATGCGGCGGCGCCTCCATTCGAAGATCAGGACCTTCACGACTTCCTCGGCGCCGCGCGCGAGGAACACGCCCCAGACGCCCAGCGGGGAGTACAGGCCCAGCCCGATGGCGAGCGGCAGGCCGACCACGAACGCGCCGATGACGTCGCCGATGATCACGCCCTTGCCGTCGGCCGCGCCGGGCAGCACGCCGCCGCCGATGATCATGTTCCGGACCTTGAAGATCTGGAAGAAGGCGCTGATCAGGATGCCGAACAGGGCGATGTGGTGCACGTCACTGCCGACGCGGGGGAACAGGCCGGGAACCAGAACGGCGCTCAGGGCGAACAGCAGGCCGAAGCCCAGGCCGGTGACGATCCCGGCGCGGCTGATGCGCCCCAGCCACAGCTGCGCCGCGGCGGCGTCCCCGGCGCCCAGGGAGCGGCCGATGAAGACGGTGGCGGCGCTCATCAGGCCGAACGAGCCTACGATGAAGATGCCTTCCAGGGTGTGCACGATCTGGCTGGCGGCCAGGGCGGCGGTGCCGACGCGGGCGAACACGGCGGCGTACATGAAGCCGCCCAGGCTCCAGGCGAACTCGGTGAACGCGATGGGGGCGCTGATGGTCAGCAGGGGCGCGGCGATGGACCGCCACGCGTCACGGGCGGGCAGGGCGAGCGCGGCGAGGTGGCGCGGGCCGTAGATCTGGTAGGCGAGCAGGGCGACTTTCAGGGTGTTGGCGAACACCAGCGCCCAGGCGGCGCCGACCACCCCGAGTTGCGGGAGGGGACCGACGCCGAACACGAGGCCGTACGCCAGCAGGCTCTCGACGATCACGGTGATGACGGTGGCGACCAGGGGGGTGCGGGCGTGCCCGAGGGACCGCAGCGCGCCGCTGAGGATCCAGGCGAGGCTGCCGGGAATCAGGGCGAGCATGCTGACCTGCATGTAGGGGGTGGCGGTGCGGGTGACGGCCTCCTCGCCGCCGGCGAGGCTCAGGAGGGGTCCGGCGAGCAGCACGACCGGGACGGTCAGGAGGGCCGCGGCGAGCACGCTGGTGACGACACTGACGGTCAGGGTCTGGTTCACGCCGGGCCGGTCGGCGGCGCCGTGGCGGCGGGCGACGAGGATGGAGGTGCCGCTGCCCAGGGCGCCCAGCGTGACGAAGAACAGGAAGCCCAGGCTGCCGCTGAGGCCGACGGCGGCGACGGCGACCGCGCCGAGCGTACCGACGATGATCTGGTTGATGAAGGTCAGGACGAGCTGGATGACCATTTCCAGGCTGACGGGCACGGCGATGGCCGCGATTTCGCGCCCTGGACTCTTGATCGATTCAGCTGGTGGGGTGGTGGGCACGGCAGACATGGTGTCCACGGTACACCTGCGCCGCGCGGGGCGAATCAGCCGTCTGGCGGGTGCGCGGGTCTGAACCGGGTGCAGGAATCGGGACGGGCCGGCACGCCGGGGGCAGCGGGCTCAGACTCTTATCAAATGACATATATTTAGCCTTTTTGATTGACATTCATCAAGGACGCGCGCAGAATACCGTACGAGAGGCAGCCCCCATGACCCAGGACCCCACCGCGACCGCCGAACACCCCGCCCCCCTGATCCCCGCGACCTCGTGGGCGATCATCGACTCCACCCTGCGGGAGGGCGAGCAGTTCGCACGCGGGAACTTCAAGACCGACGACAAGATCGAGATCGCCCGCGCCCTGGACGCCTTCGGCGCGGAATTCATCGAGGTCACCACCCCGATGGTCAGCGCCCAGACGCACGCCGACATCCGCCGCCTGACCGGCCTGGGCCTGAAGGCCAAGTTCCTGACGCACGTCCGCTGCCACATGGACGACGTGCAGCGCGCCGTGGACACCGGCGTGGACGGCCTGGACCTGCTGTTCGGCACCAGTTCGTTCCTGCGGGAATTCAGCCACGGCAAGAACATCGGGCAGATCATCGAGGCCGCGCAGGAAGTCATCAGCTGGATCAAGACCAACCACCCGGACCTCCAGATCCGCTTCAGTGCCGAGGACACCTTCCGCAGCGAGGAAGCCGACCTGATGGCCGTGTATAAAGCCGTGTCCGACCTGGGCGTGCACCGCGTGGGCCTAGCCGACACCGTGGGCGTCGCCACGCCCCGGCAGGTGTACACGCTGGTCCGCGAGGTCCGCAAGGTCATCCACGCGGAGTGCGGCATCGAATTCCACGGGCACAACGACACGGGCTGCGCCGTATCCAACGCCTACGAGGCCGTCGAGGCGGGCGCCACGCACATCGACACGACCATCCTGGGCATCGGGGAACGCAACGGCATCACGCCCCTTGGCGGCTTCCTGGCGCGCATGTTCACCTTCGACCCGCAGGGCCTGATCGACAAGTATAACCTCGACCTGCTGCCCGAACTCGACCGCATGATCGCCCGCATGGTGGACCTGCCGATTCCCTGGAACAACTACCTGACCGGCGAGTTCGCGTACAACCACAAGGCCGGGATGCACCTGAAGGCCATCTACCTGAACCCCGGCGCCTATGAGGCCATCCCGCCCGGCGTGTTCGGCGTGGGCCGCCGCATCCAGGCGGCCAGCAAGGTCACGGGCAAGCACGCCATCGCCTACAAGGCCCGCGAGATGGGCCTGCACTACGGCGAGGACGCCCTGCGGCGCGTCACGGACCACATCAAGGCGCTGGCCGAGCACAACGAACTGGACGACGAGCACCTCGAACACCTGCTGCGCGAATGGGTCAGCGCGTAGGGGCAGCGCGTGAGGGAAGGTGTCGAGACGGCGCGGCGGGTGGCGCACAGTCGGTGGGCCAGAATGACGGCATGAACGCCGAACCCGCTCCCGTCACCGACTCCGAGACTGCGCCCGTGCCGGACCTGCGCCGGGTGTTCGCCACGCCGGACGGGTCGGGAGGGAAACAGGTGGCTGTCTTTCCGGGCGGGGGCGACGAGCAGGCGCGGGCGGCCGCCTCGGGTGCGCCCCTGAGCGTGTTCGTGCAGGCCGCCGACCCGACGGGCCTGAGACTGCGGGTGTTCACGCCGACCCGTGAGAAGGGCAGCAGTGACAGCGCCGCCATCGCCGCGCTGAGCGCCGTGCAGGGCAGCGCGGGCCTGCTGGACGTGGTGGAGGTCACGCAGGGCGACCCAGTGGCCGGGGGCTCAGGCGCGGGCGGTGAGGTGCAGATGGCGCAGCTGTGCGGCGGCGAGTGGCTGCTGCGTCAGGGCGTGGTGACGGTGCAGGCGGTCACGGCGGACCTGTCGGCGCTGGAGTCGTCGGTGTTGGGGCTCTCCCCTGCCGGGCCGGCTTGGGTGGCCGGGACGGGCCGCCCGAATCTGGTGGCCGAGGTCGCGGACCTGGGCGCACTGGACGCCTTCGTGCCGGACGACGCGGCCGTGGGCGGCGTGAACCGCGCGACGGGCACGACCGGGCTGATCCTGTTCTGCATGGGCGGCCCGGCCCGCGCGGACGTGAGCTTCCGGGCGTTCGGGCCGCTGAAGGGCTTTACCGAGGACGCCGCGAGCAGCAACATGCTCGCCTGCCTGACCGGCGTGCTGGGCCACCTGGGTCGCCTGCTGGCAGACAGTACCCTGATCCGCGCGGCGCAGCGCCGCCCCGGTCAGCCCGCCCGCCTGAGCGCCCAGTACGCCCCGGCAGACGGGGGCACCGAGGTCTGGGTGGGGGGCCGGGTCACGCCGGTCTGACGGGGGCGCGGGAGGGTCGATACTGGTGGTGGGGTGCGCCTCACGGAAGGGACGGGGCCTGCCCCGTACACTGTCTTCATGGAGCTTTTACTGGACCTTCACCCCGACGCCTACCCGTTGCAGGGCTTCCGCCGCAAGCAGCTGCTGGAGTGGGTGTTCGAGCAGGGCGTGGGCACCTTCGACGCCATGACCAACCTGCCCGCCCAGGCCCGCGCCCAGCTGGAGGCCTCGTACCTGCTGAACCCGTTCAAGCTGATCGAGACGGTCCGCAGCGCCGACGGCAGCGTGAAGTACCTGTTCACGCTGATGGACGGCCGGCAGATGGAAGCGGTGTACATGCCGTACCTGGACCGCAAGACCATCTGCGTGTCCACCATGGTCGGCTGCCCCGCCAAGTGCGCGTTCTGCGCGACCGGGGCGATGGGGTTCGGCCGGAACCTGACGCCCGGTGAGATCGTGGGGCAGGTGCTGGCCGTGGCGGGCGGCGAGGGCTTCGCGCCGCGCGAGATCCGCAATCTGGTGTTCATGGGCATGGGCGAGGCCATGCTGAACTACGACAACACCATGCTGGCGGCCCGCATCCTGCTGCACCCGGACGCGCTGGACATGAGCAAACGCCGCGTGACGCTCTCCACGGTGGGTATCGCCAAGGGGATTCAGCGGCTGGCGACCGAGGACGACCTGGGCATCAAACTGGCGATCAGCCTGCACGCCCCGGACGAGGAGACGCGCCGCCGCATCATCCCAACCGGCGCGGTGAACTCCATCGAGGAGATCATGGCCGCCGCCCGCGAGTACCAGTCGGTCACGGGCCGCCGCATCACCATGGAGTACACGATGCTCAGGGGAATCAACGATCACCTGTGGCAGGCGGAACTGCTGGCCGACCTGCTGCGCGGCATGGTCAGTCACGTGAACCTGATTCCCATGAACCCCTGGCCCGGCTCCGACTTCGAGAGCACCACCGAGGAGCAACTCCAGGCTTTCTACGACACCCTGGAAGCGCGCGGCGTGGACGTCAGCGTGCGCCGCTCGCGCGGGCGTGACGCCGGGGCCGCCTGCGGGCAACTGGCGCTGAAACGGCCGTACGCCGTCAGCGGGCAGACGACCGCCGGCGCCTGACCCGGCGCGGCGCTCCCCAGGCGGCGCCGCGCCGGTCATATGAGTAAGGGTTCCGAGAGAGGTTAATGCTACGCTACTCGCGTTTCCGAACACCAGGAGGCCATCAAGGTGACGCAATACACACGCTCCGTTCTGCTGGGCCTGACGCTGGCCCTCGCCAGCCAGGGTGCCGCCCAGACCATGATCGAGACGGTCGGTGCGGCCGGCATTCAGAACACCCTGCAATCCGCCGGTACGCCCGCCATCCCGAAAGTGACCGTTCCCGCCGCGCCGGGCGCCGCCAGTGACGCCGGCAGCGCCGCCACCCCGGCGGTCACCGTCACGCCCCTGACCGCCGAACAGCAGACGCAGCTCGAAGCCGCGCAGGCCGCGTTCCAGGCCCGCAACTACCCGCAGGCGCGCGCTGCCTTCGAATCGCTGATCACGCAGAACTACACCAACCCCGCCCCGCACTTCGGGCTGGGGCTGGTGCTGTTCGCGCAGAACGACGACAAGGGCGCCGCCTTCGAATTCACGCAGTTCGCGGCGCTGGCCCCCACCCGCTTCGAGGGACCGTACAACCTGGGCGTGATCGCCACCCGGCAGGGCAACCACGAGCAGGCGCTCACGCTGTACACCCAGGCCGCCAGCCTGATGAAGGACCAGGCCGGACCGGCCGCGCAGCGTCAGGTACTCGAGGCGCTCGCCGCCGAGCAGACCCGCAAGGCCGACTTCGCCGCCCTGAGCGGCACGCTCGCCGCCATCGGCACCCTGGACCCCCAGGACCTGGACGTGCAGTACCGCCTCGCGCAGGCCCGGACGCTCAGCGGACAGGGCGCCGCCGCGCTGCCCGGCGTGTACGCGCTGCTGGCGCAGGCCCCGGCCCGCGTGGACGCCGCGCTGCTGCTGGCCGACATCTACGTCGCGCAGGGACTCCCGGACCGCGCCGTGCGGGAACTCGACGCGGCCGCCGCGCGCGTCACGAACGGCACCGACCGCTCGGCGCTGCTGCTGCGCAAGGCCAACGTGCTCGCCCAGGGCGGCGACACGCGCGCCGCCGTGTTCGCCGCGCAGGACGCCACCCGCGCCGACAGCCGCAACGCCGCCGCCTTCGCCCGCGTGGGCGAACTGCGCGCCCTGCGGGGCGACCGGCCCGGCGCGCTGACCTTCTACCAGAACGCCGTGAAACTCGCCCCTGACAACGCCGCCTACCGCGCCGCGCTGGCCGGGGTGCGCCTGACCCTCAACCAGAACGCCGAGGCGGCCGCCGACGCCGCGCTGGCCCTGACGCTGCGCCCCGACGACACCACCCTGGCCCGCGCGCTGTTCGTGCAGGGCGTCGCCGCCTACCGCCAGGGACAGTACGCGCAGGCAATCCGCGCCCTGAGTTCCAGCCAGACGCGCGCCCCCAGCGCCGACACCAGCCTGTGGCTGGGCCTCAGCGCGTACGCGCAGAAGGACTACGCGGCCGCCGCGACCGCGCTGGGCGAGAGCGTGAAACTGAACCCCACGCCCACCGCCCGCCTGAACCTCGCCAGCGCCCTGCTGGCCAGCGCCCGCTACGCGGAAGCCGAGGCGATCCTGCGCGGCCTCGTCAGTGACGACCCGAAGAACGCCGAGGCGTGGTACCAGCTGGGCCTGTCGCAGCGCGCCCAGGCGCGTGAACCCGACGCCCGCGCGTCCCTGAAGACCGCCGCCGCGCTGGGCAGCACCCGCGCCGCCGGAGCGCTCCGGTGAGCCGCGCTCCCACCACCCCGCGCCGCTGGCCCGACCTGCTGATCGGCCTGCTCGTCCTGCTGCTGCTGGGCGGCTTCGGCACCCTGCTGCTGCGCGGCAACCCGCAGATCACCCCGGCCACCGGGACGCCCACCACGGAAACCGCCGGCGAGGCCAGCATTCCCGGTGCGCCCGGCACCACCGAGACCGGCGGGATCACCACCGCGCCCATCACGGCCGCCCCCAGCACCGACACCCCGGCCGCACCCACCGGCGAGCCTGCCCCGCAGGACAGCGCCGTCACCGACGCGCCGATCATCGAGGCGGCCCCCATCGGCACGCCCGACCCGGCCATCACCGGCGACACCGACCCGGCAGCCACCACCGACCCCGATACCGCCGACGCCACCACGGCCGACGCCACCGACGAGGCCGACGCGGCCGACACCGATCCGGCCGGCGGTCCCGCCCCCAGGCCCGAAGGCGCCGTGGCGACCAGCGAGACGCGCGTGCCGCTGCGCAGCGACTACCGCATCACCCTCGGGACGTTCAGCAGCGCCGCCGCCGCACAGACCGCCGCCGCGCCCGTCCAGGGCATCGGCTACACCGTCTACCCCATCGACGTGGGCGCGCAGGTCGTCGCGCAGGTCGGTCCCTTCGCCGACGAGCAGAGTGCCCGGCAGGCCCTCGCGGACGTGCAGCGCGCCTACCCCGGCGCGGTCCTGTACCCCCCGCGCAACCAGCCTGCCGCCTCCACGCCCACCACCGCCACGCCGGCCCCCACCAGCACCCCCCAGGCCACCAGCACCGACCCGGCCCCGGCCGCCAGCGCCCCGGCAGCCCCCAGCGGCCCCACCTACCTGCAGGTCGGCGCGTTCGACCGCGTGGAAAGCGCCCAGAACCTCGTGCAGCAACTCCGGGATCTCGGGTACAACCCCACCGTCAACGCCCCGGAAGGCCGCAAGGTCACCGTCCTCGTCGGCCCCTACGAGAACCCGGACGCCCTGACCCGCACCGAAACCCGCCTCGCCACCAACGGCCTCGACAGCTTCCGGGTCCGCTAACGTGGCCGAAATTCCCACCGCCGCCATCAGCCGCCTCGTCACCTACCTGCGCATCCTCGAACAACTCGAAACGCAGGACATCAGCCGCACCAGCAGCAGCGACCTCGCCGAACGCGCCGGCGTCAGCGCCTTCCAGGTCCGCAAGGACCTCGCGTACTTCGGCCGCTTCGGCACGCGCGGCATGGGCTACACCGTCCCCATCCTGAAACGCGAACTCGTGCGGGTCCTCGGCCTGAACCAGACCTGGAACGTCGTGATCGTCGGCGTCGGCCGTCTCGGACAGGCCATCGCCAACTACCCCGGCGCCAGCGACTACCAGTTCCAGTACGTCGGCCTGTTCGACGTGAACCCCGCCCTGGTCGGCCAGCAGGTCCGCGGCCTCACCGTCCGCCACACGGACGAACTCCGCGACTTCACCCGCCACAACACCGTCGACATGGGCTTCCTGGCCGTCCCACCCGAACACGCCCAGGACGCCGCGCAGGCCCTCGCCGACGCCGGCGTCAAAGGCATCCTCAACTTCGCACCCGTCGTCATCCAGCCCCGCACCCTTGAGCGCGGCGGCCCGCAAGAAATCAGTGACGAATGGCGTGGTCTGATCGTCGAAAACATCGACTTCCTCGCCGGCATGAAACGCCTCGCCTTCTACATCCTCAACCCGCACCTCAAAGACGCCCCCACCCCGGAGGACCCCGCATGAAGAAACTCTCGCTTCTGACCTTTTCCCTCATCCTTGCGGCGTGCGGATCACAGACTTCCCCAGATGGTGGCTCTGTAGCTGTCAGCGCCAAGTCGAACACCGTCGCAGTTACCGCTGGTAACCTGACTGGCTCGACCAGTTTTACGTTCACGAACAAGGCTGGCGGCCGTGAGGCGACGATCTCGACTGCGACCATCACCTGGACAGATCCGGCCAGTAACACGGCCAAATCAGAAACAGTCAGTCTGTCCCCTTTTACGTTGCCGTCCGGCTTCACATGCGCCAACACGGCCAGCAGCTGTAATTACAACGATCCCGGCACCACTCCAGCTGATCGCAGTGTCGACAGGAACATCAGCGACGCCGATCTATTCAGCAAAGTCCTGGCGGCCAATCCCGCAGTCACCAACCTGCCTCTGTCGGTCCGTTTCAACAACTCTCAAAATGCAGTACCGTTTACCTTCACCTCGAAAACTACGACAGGGGGCGACGGCTCAGGTGTACCGACAGAAGCAGCGCCCGCACCGCTTATCACCATCAACTCAACGGGCACGCCGCCGCTCAGCGGCAACCTGAGTGTCAGTGTGTCGGGCAACTTCGATGTGACCAGCAAGGTCAAGAATCTCGTGCTGGAAATCCGTGACAGTAAAGGCAACATCGACAACACCACCTACACCAGCGCCAACGCCAATGCGACATTCAGTATCGATACGACCAAGTACGCCGATGGTGATCTGACCCTGAAGGCGATCGGCCTGACCGAAAGCAACCTGCGTGGCGAGAGCGCCGCCCAAACTGTAAAGGTTCTCAACGTGTCAGCTCCGACCATGACCATCGTGAGCCCCGATGCAGGCACGGTCATCACAGGACCCACCACTGTGAGGGTACAGTTCCGGCAGTCTGTCAGCACCTTCAAACTCCAGCCATTGAGTGGCAAGGACGATGTAAAACTCGAGGTGCGCGACTTCCGCGGTCAGGTCGTCAAAACTGTTTACGGCCAAGCGCTCCAGGTCAGTTCAGGCATCTACGAGGCGTTCATTCCGCTCGACATCATCGGACCGGAATTCTCCAGCAATACCTACAACATCACGGCAACGGCCCAGGCAGTACTGGCCGACGGCAGTACCCGGAGTCTGAGTAGCAGCAACAACATCAGCACGAAGGTCAGCGACAACAAACCCCCAGCCCTGAGCATCCTGATGCCCGGCTATATTACTGATCCTTACGCCACGCCCACTCGCGCCATCATCACCCGCACCTCTGCAATTGCCATCCAGACCAGTGACGATAACGGCGTCAGCAGTCTGCGTGTCGATCTGGTCTGTGATCCGGCGACCGCTGTGGCCGGCCAGGTGTGTCCGTCGGCCCCGTACTCTTACAACGTGCCTGTCAATCTCGCTGGCATCATGTTCCGTGTCTTTGAGCTCGGCGCCCTGATGGACGCTCAACCGTACGTTCAGAACGGCAACTACACCATGCGCGTCACCTCGTATGATGGCACCAACGCCAACATTCAGGAGATGCCCATCCGTATCAGCCGCACAGCCAGCGAGTCGGTGATTGCCGGACTGGGTTCAGGCGTCGTCACTACCGTCGTTCCCGACAGCACTCCCGGAGCTGTGAACCCGACCTCTGCCACCTGGACGATTCCCGGCGCTACCACCAATGAAGTTCGCGTGATCACGCTCGCCTATGACAACACCATGGCGACCCTGGTACCTACCCGACAGCGCATTGATCCGGTGCTCCCGGCCGGTACTACCCTGAGCGTCACACAGTCGTTCAAGGATGAGGGCAGCTACCGAATTGATTACATCGTGCAGGATCTGACAACCGGCTTCACCCGCTACTACCAGGGCGGCGAAGTGGTCGTTAAGAAGAATCCCACCGCCACTCCCTGATACGGACTCGGATTGAACGGGCTTTGCAGCTCATTCAATCGGAATCCGTATCAGCCTGAACGAGGAAGCCCCCCACCGCACTGGTGGGGGGCTTCCTCGTGTACTGCTGTGCGTTCAGTTTTTGATGGTGTATTCGGCGAAGCCGTCGTCGCGGGTGCGCAGGAGGGCGGCGCCCTGGGGGAGGTATTTCTGGGCGTTGGGGCTGCTGATGTAGAGCAGGGTGGCGCCGGGGATGGGGGTGAGTTTCCAGTTGCCGTCGGCGGTGGGGTTGACGGTTTTCTGTTCGTTGAAGTATTTGACGAGGGCTTCGCGGGTTTCGTCGGGGGCCTGGAGGATGATGTTCTTGCCGTTCAGGCCGGGGAAGCTGCCGCCGCCGCTGGCGCGGTAGTTGTTGGTGGCGATCACGAACTGCTGGTTGGGGTCGATGGGTTTGCCCTGGTAGCTGAGGTTCTTGATGCGGCGGGCGGCGGGGTTGGCAACTTCGCCGCGGTTGTTGTAGCGGTTGGGTTGGGTGACGTCGATTTCGTAGGTGACGCCGTCGATCACGTCGAAGTTGTAGGTGGGGAAGGTTTCGTCGACGAGGGCCTGGGGTTCGGTTCTGGTGGGGTCGATCTGTTTGAACTGTCCGGCGCTGCGTTCGAGCCATTCCTGGACCTGCGCGCCGGTGACGAGGACGGCCTGGACGGTGTTGGGGTAGACGTACAGGTCGGCGACGTTCTTGATGGCGAGCGTGCCGGCGGGGATGTCGGTGTAGTAGCTGACGCCGGCGCGGCCGCCGGCTTTGAAGGGCGCGGCGGCGGACAGGACGGGCAGGTCCTTGTACTGGGTGGCGCTGAGGGCGGCCTTGACGTAGGCGGTCTGGGCGTTGCTGACGAGCTGGACGCTGGGGTCGTCCTGCATGAGGGCCCAGTAGGAGTTGATGGGGGCGCTCAGGTCGGCGACCTTGCCGCGCACGTAGCCGAGGGTGCCCTGGTGGGCAGTGTCGACGGCGGCGGCGACGGTGGTGTCGGCGGTGACGAGGCTCTTCTTGGCGGTCTTGTCCCAGATGGGGCGGATGCCGCCCTGGGCGTCCACGATGGTCCACTTCTGGGTTTTGCGGTCGAGGCTGAGTTTCAGGTCGGCGACGCCGAGGTTGTTGCCCCAGAAGCCGGGCATCAGGACGACCTTGCCGTTGATGGTGCCTTTGGCGAGGTTCACGCCGGGGACGTCCTTGTAGGAGGCGCTGGGGAATTCGAGGTGGCTGTGGCCGGTGAGGACGACGTCCAGTCCGGGGACCTTGGTGAGTTCCGCGCCGGCCTGTTCCTGGCCGGGGGTGTACGTGCCGGAGTTGATGCCGGTGTGGGCGAGCGCGACGACGATGTCCGCGCCCCTGGCTTTCATCTCGGGGACGAATTTCTGGGCGCTCTGGACGATGTCCGTGACCTGTACCTTGCCGTCCAGGTAGGCCTTGTCCCAGTTGAGGATCTGGGGGGGCGTGAAGCCGATCACGCCGACGTTGATGTAGTACGGGCGGCCCTGGGTGTCGCGGACGAGTTTGCGCTGGATGACGTAGGGGGTGTAGCGGTTGCTGCCGTCCAGGTTGAGCACGTTGGCGTTGACGTAGGGCATGGGGGCGGTGGCGAGGACGCGGTCGAGGTAGTCGAGGCCGTAGTTGAATTCGTGGTTGCCGAGGGTGGCGCCGTCGTATTTCAGGGAGCGCATGGCCTGGTGCATGGGGTGCAGTTCGCCGTCCTTGATGGGGGCGATGCGGGCGGCGTAGTCGCCGAGGGGGTTGCCCTGGATCAGGTCGCCGTTGTCGAACAGCAGGGTGTTGACCTTCTCGGCGCGGGCCTTGGCAATCAGGCTGGCGGTGTATTCCAGGCCGAATTCACCGGTGGGTTTGTCCTGGTAGTAGTCGTAACCGCGCGCGGCGGTGTGCAGGTCGCTGGTTTCGAGGATGCGGAGTTCGACGGTCTGGGCGCCGGCTGCACCGAGCAGCAGGGCCGTCATCAGGGAGATAGTTTTAAACACGCTGCCAAGAATAGCGAAAAGCGTCAGGATTGTATCGGCCGTTCCCATCTGGGTGGCAGGTCATGGAGGTGGGGTCCGCGCGGAGGCCAGCGTGTCTGGCTTATGCGGACTCCGTTTGTTTCGCCGACAATCCGGAACTTCACCGGATTGCCAGCTCCACGTCCGGAATCCGTTTCTCTCCCACTCGCTTCGCTCGGACCCAGCGGGCTTTGCAGCCCATTCAATCGGAGTCCGTATTACAGGCTGGCGGCCAGGGTGCGGAACAGCGTGGGCGGCGTGGGGTGGGCGGCGCCGTCCTGCCAGCCGAAGCGCAGGTCGCGCAGGGGGCCGCCCTCGCCGACGCCCATGCCCTGCGGGAACAGCGGGGCGTAGTCGGGTGGGGTGGTGACGGGGACCGCACCGGGCAGGTCGAGGGCCGTGCGGACCTCGCGTTCGTGACCGAAGTGCACGACGTGCGTGCCGTCCGGGGCGGCCCAGGTGAAGCGGGCGGCGGTGGGGACCAGCGGGCCGGGGTGGACGACGTGCCCGGCGCTCAGGCCGGGGCGCAGGCGCAGCGTGACTTCCAGCGCCTCGCCCAGCAGGCCGAAGCTGCCCACGAAGGGGCGGGTCAGGTCGTAGCCCTGCACGTTCTTGACGGTGCGGCCGCCCGCGCGGATCACGCGGCCGCTGGGGGCACGGAAGGTGACGCCCAGAATGTCGGACGCGAACGGGAACGTCTGTCCGAAGCCGCCGCGCAGGATCAGGTCGCCCACCGTGCCGGGCAGGTTCACGCGCGGGAACGGTGGGTACAGGCCAGCGGGCAGCGCGGCGAAGACCTCGGGGAGGGTGGTGTCGCCGCTGACGGTGACGGTCTGATCGCCGGGGGACAGGTCAAGGATGGTCATGGGGCGCCTCCAGCAGGGTAAATGGTTGATGGTTGAAAGGAGATGGACGAACGGCCCCGCTGGTTCCATTGACCATCAACCATCAACCTTCCACTCCTTCCGCAGGAAGAATCTTGCCGGGGTTCAGGGCGAGGTGCGGGTCGAGGGCGCGTTTGACGTTCCACAGGGCTTTCAGGGTGGCGGGGTCGACGGCGTCGGTCATGAAGTCGCGTTTCATGGAACCGATGCCGTGCTCGCCGCTCAGGACGCCGCCGTGCCGCAGGGCGACGAGGGCGATGTCGTGCGCGAGGTCGTGGACGGCGTGCGTGTCCTCGTGGCGGGGGTCGAAGAGGATGTTCGGGTGCAGGTTGCCGTCGCCGATGTGCCCGAACTGCACGAGGCGGAAGGGGCTGGCGTCGCCCAGGGCGCGGATCTCGCGGACCACGTCCGGGAGGGCCGAGCGGGGCACGACGATGTCCTCGTTCATGCGTTGCGGGCGGATGCGGCCCAGCGCGGGGCTGACGCTGCGCCGCGCGCGCCACAGGGCGGCCCCCTCGGCGTCGGTGGCGGCGCGGCGCACGGTGCCTCCGGCGCGTTCGCAGGCGTCAGCCACGAGTTGCAACTCGTCCTGCACGGTGTCCAGGTCGTCACCGTCGGTGTCGACCAGCAGCACCGCCTCGGCGTCTCGGGGCAGGCCGAGGTTCAGGTAGTCCTCGACGGCGTTCGTGCAGGCGCGGTCCATGAATTCCAGTTTGCTGGGCACGGCCCCGGCGGCGATGGCGGCGCTGACCGCCTCGGCGCAGGCTCCGACCTCGGGGAAGTGCGCCATCAGGGTGCGGGTGTGCGGGGCGGGCGGGATCAGGCGCAGGGTGGCCTCGGTGATCAGGCCCAGGGTGCCCTCGGAGCCGATCAGCAGTCCGGCGAGGTCGAAGGCGTCGCGGGTGACGTGGTGCTCCTCGCCGTCCGCGTCCACGAAGCTGAGGGCGCGGACGTAATCGCCGGTCACGCCGTACTTGAAGCACATGGGGCCGCCCGCGTTCTCCGCGAGGTTCCCGCCGATGGTGCTCGTGCGGAAACTGGCGGGGTCCGGCGGGTAGATCAGGCCGTGCGGGCGGGCGGCGTCGGTGACGGCCAGGGTGATCACGCCCGCCTGCGCCTGCGCCTCGCGCCGCTCGGGGTGGATGGTCAGGCGGGTCATGCGCGTGAACGAGATCACCAGTCCCGGTTCGGTGGGGGCCGCGCCGCCCGACAGGCCGCTGGCAGCGCCGCGCCCCACGATGGGCACGCCCGCCGCGCGCGCCGCCCGCACGGCCGTCACCACGTCCCCGGTACTTTCAGGCAGCACGACCGCCAGCGGCGTGGCACCGAACTGGATGGCGTCGTAGCGGTAGTTCAGGCGTTCGGACAGGTTCGACAGGACCTTGCGCGGCCCCAGCGCGCGGGTCAGCTCGGCGGCCAGCGCGCTGGGTGCCCCCCCGGCCGAGGCAGGCTTGCGGGCACCCGAATTCGTGGTCAGCGCCAGTTTCTCCGTGCTCACGAAACCCCTCCTCCATCAGCCATCGACCATCCCCTCTCCCCTTTCACAGTTCCCCCCGGTACGCCAGATCCAGAATCTCGACCGTGTGCATGACGGGCGCGCGGTCGCCCTGGCGGCGCACGTGGCTCTGGATCTGGGTGTGGCAGCCGATGTTGCCGCTGGCGATCAGGTCGGGCGTGGTGGAGAGGATGTTCCTCGCCTTGCGCGCCCCGAGTTGCGTGGCGAGTTCGGGCTGTTCGAGGTTGTACGTGCCGGCCGAGCCGCAGCACAGGTCCCCCTCGGGCACTTCGAGGACGGTGACGCCGGGAATGGCGCGCAGCAGGTCGCGTGGCTGGGCGCGCACGCCCTGCGCGTGGGCGAGGTGGCAGGCGTCGTGGTACGCGACCTTCAGGGGGCGGCTGGCGGGCAGGGTGGGTTCCAGCGTGCCGCCGGCCAGCAGGCCGCCCAGGTACTCGCTGATGTCCATGACCTTCGCGGCGAAGGCCTTCGCGCGGGCCTCGTCGGGCTCGCCGTGCAGGACCATCGGGTACTCCTTGAGGCCAGCGCCGCACCCGGCGGCGTTCGAGAGGATCGCGTCGAAGTCGTCCGGGTTGAAGGCGTTCAGGTTCGCGCGGACCAGTTTCAGCGCCTCGTCCCGCGCGCCGGTGTGCAGCGCGGCGGCGCCGCAGCAGCCCTGCCCGTCGGGAATGACGACCTCGATGCCGTTGCGACTCAGGACGCGCAGGGTCGCGGCGTTGAAGTTGGGCGTCAGGGCCTGCTGCGCGCAGCCGACCAGGAACGCCACTCGCCCCCGACGCACGCCGCGCGCGGGCGTGAAGGGCGCACTGGGCTGCATGGCGGGCACCGATTCCGGCAGCAGGTCCAGCGGACTGCGCAGCGCGGCGGGCAGCGCGGGCGCCAGCGGCTTGACAAACTGGCCCAGGCGGGCGGCCACGCTGAACACCTTCGGGGCGGGCAGGACCTTCAGGATCGCGGCCCGCTTGGCCCGGTCCAGCGGACTGCGCTGGCGTTGTGGCTCGCTCCAGCCCCGGAAGGCGGTGATCAGTTCCCCGTACGGCACGCCGCTGGGGCAGGCAGTCACGCAGGCCTGACAGCCCAGGCAGCGGTCCAGGTGCGGGGCGGCGTCCAGCAGCGGCAGCCCCCCCTCCAGCACCTCCTTCATCAGGACGATCCGGCCGCGCGGGCTGTCCATCTCGTCGCCCAGCAGCGCGTAAGTGGGGCAGGCGGGCAGGCAGAAACCGCAGTGCACGCAGGCGTCCACCGCGTGCGCCATGACCTCGCCCTGCCCGCCGAGGGTCTGCACGGGAATGTCGTTGTTCAAGCGTGGAACCTCATGCCCTACAGGATAGGCGCGGCCGGGCGGGACGACAGGGCGCGCGGACGCTGTGGGCTAGGGGGGTACGGGCCAGGGGGTGCCCCGCGCCTCGGCGTTACTTGGTCAGCCAGCGAAGGATCAGGTCCGCACTGCGCACCGGGCTCAACCCCGACACGTCCAGTGTGGGTGCGGGCCACTCGCTGCGATCTGCATTCAGCCAACGATCCCACTGCATGTCCGGCCAGCTTCCCTGGGTGATCACGTCCGGGCGCCACAGCGGGTCGTGGTGGTGCAGGCGCAGCCATGCCGACCAGTTCAGGACATCCTGCGTGTCCTGACCGTCACCGCGCGTCCGCAGTCGCCTGATGCGCTCGACGTCACCGACGTCCAACAGGGCGTGACGGACCGTTGCAGTGCCGGGCATCGAGGGGGCAGCCAGCACCTCGCCTAGCGGGCACGGCCCGAGCAGCCCGAGAGTTCGCCCCGTCCCCAGAGCGGCCCGGATCCACTCATCTGTCACCTGCTGCCGCTCGGCTTTACCACCACCTCGCCACCGCTCGTCGAAGTCGTGCCAGTCGACTTCCGGGCACGCGCCTTTCAGGTGGGGCAGCAGGGTGGTCTTTCCGACGCCGGACGCACCGGCCAGCACGATCAGCATGCGCCGACTCTGACAGGTCCAGGCCCGGCAGACATCCGTCACCTGACCTACCGTGACCACGCGCAGCTTTTCCGTGTGCGCTCAGGCGCAGACTGCCGGGCATGAGTGTTTCCTCTCCCCTGCCGCTGTCCGTGCTCGACCTTGTTCCCGTGCCGCTGGGGTCCAGCGCGGCCGGGTCGGTGGAGGCGGCGCTGGCGTACGCGAAGGCCGCCGAGGACGCCGGGTTCACGCGGTACTGGGTGGCCGAGCATCACAACATGGGCGCACTGGCCTCCAGCGTGCCGCTGGCGGTGCTGGCCGCCGCGTCGCAGCGCACCACGCGCATCCGGCTGGGGTCGGGCGGCGTGATGCTGCCCAACCACGCGCCGCTGAGCGTGGCGGAAGGGTACCGGCTGCTGTCGGCCCTCGCACCGGACCGGGTGGACCTGGGCCTGGGGCGCGCGCCGGGCACGGACGGCCGCACGGCCCGCGCACTCCGGGGCGCGCAGGGAATGATCGAGGAGTCCTTCGAGCGGCAACTCTCGGACCTGATCGCCTTCGGCACCGGGCAGTACCCGGCCGGGCACCCCTTCGCGGGCACGGTCGCGGCCCCAGCGGGCGAGGGCCTGTTCCCGCCGCTGTGGATCCTCAGCAGCAGCGGCTACGGCGCGCATGTGGCGGCGAAAGCTGGCGCGGGGCTGGCGTTCGCGTGGCACATCAACCCGGACACCGCGCAGGCCCGCGCCGCCGCCGACGCGTACCGCGCTGCGTTCCAGCCCTCGGAAGCCTTCCCGGAACCGCGCGTGATCGTCGCCGCGAGCGTCGTGACTGCGCCCACCGCCGCCGAGGCCGAGGAACTCAGCCTGCCGCTGGGTCTGATGTTCCTGCGCCTCACGCGCGGCGAGAGCGCCCCCTACCCCACCCTCGCCGAGGCCAAGGCCTACCCGTACACCCCGCAGGAACGCGCGCTGGCCGACTCCATGCGCCGGCGTGCCATCATCGGCGACCCGCAGAGTGTGGCCGCGCGCCTGCACGCCCTGGCCCGCGACGCGGCTGCCGACGAGGTGATCGTCAGCCTGAACATCCCCGACGCCGCCCAGCGCCGCGACACCCTGAAACTGGTCATGGACGCCGTCCGCGCGCAGGAAGCTCGGGAACTCGCACCCGCCTGACAATCAGGAGGCATGACAGGGTGGGTCCTGACCTCGGGACCCACCCTGCTGTTATATGGAGTCCGTATCCGGCCCGGCCGCCGATCAGCTGAACTGCACCTTCTTCGGTTCCGGGAGGCGCGCGGCGATGAGGGCGCTGGGAATCAGCAGGCTCAGTGCGGCGAGGGCAGCGGTGGTGGGGCTGGTGGCGTCGGCCAGCGCGCCGACAAGGAACACGAGGAGACCCGCGAAGCCCCAGGAGAAGCCCATCATGATCGAGCTGGCGACCGCGACGTGGCCGGGCGCGTACTCCTGCGCGGTGACGACGCCGACGGGGATGCTGGCGTTCACGGCGGCCCCGACGATGAAGGTCAGGGGGTAGAACCACCAGTGGGCGGGGCTGGAGAGGATCAGCAGGGCGAAGAAGGGGATGGTGGTGAGGATCGCGCCGCGCAGGACGGTCACGCGGCCCAGGCGGTCGCTGAGTCGTCCGCCGACGATGCCGCCGATGGCGCTGGCGACCGAGTACACGGCGAGCGTGACGGCGACCTCGCGCGCGCCGTAGCCGCGTGCCAGGAGCATGAACGGCAGCATGGCGTTGTAGCCCATGCTGGCCAGTGAGCGCAGGACGGCCATGGCCCACAGGGATACCAGGGGGCCACGGAAGATGCCCGCGTAGTCCCGCAGGGGGATGCGTTTGGCCTTCTGCACGCCGCTGGGGGTGACGGCGAAGGTGATGGCGGCGACGACCACGCCGATCAGCGCGAACCACGGCAGGTGCGTGAGGCCCACCCCGGCGAACACCGGGCCGAGGGCCATACCGGCGGTGCCGCCCGCGCTGAACAGGCTGGCCCACAGGCCGCGCCTGTCGGGGGGGCTGTGCTGCGCGACGTAAGCCGCTCCGGCCGGGTGGAAGAATCCGCTGCCAAGTCCGGCGACCGCGACGAGCAGGATCAGCGCCCCGAACCAGGGCACGAAGCCCATGAGGGTCAGGCCGATCCCGGTCATGAGGGGGCCGAGCGCGGCGGCGTAGCGGCGGTCCAGTCGCTCGCCCAGGATGCCCAGCAGGGGTTGCAGGACGCTGCTGGTCAGCGAGTACACGCTGGACAGCAGAGTGACGGCGGCGATGCTGACCCCGTACTTGCTCTGCAGGGCAGGGGTCAGGGGCGTGAGCATGGCGCTGTAGGCGTCGTTGATGAAGTGCCCGGCGGTGACGGCCACGGCGATGGCGGTGGCGTGGCGGGTGGCGGTGGCGGTGGCGCTGGCCTGCATATGGGCTGCACGGTACTGCGCGCGGCGGGGTGGGGTGGGGGTGACAGGCGACGAAGGGCGTCCCGGCGTCCGGACTGGCGGGCCGCCGCGTCCCCGCCCCCCCGGACGCACCTGATCGTTCAACATTCGGTGAAGACGACCCGGAGCAGCTGTGACAGCCCCGCAAGACCCGTGACCCTACCCTGGGAACATGACTGACCTGTTCCGCGCCTCGATTGCCCGCGCCCTCCCCAGCCCGGAGCGGGTGCGGGAGTCCCTGCGGCAGCTGAGCGGGCCGGACCTGCAGGCGGCCGCCGAGTACTTCAGCCGGACCCTGCCGGAGTTCGACGTGGCGGTCGCGTTGCCGGGCGCGGCGGGACTGGCGCAGGCGGTGGCGGACCTGCGCGGCGCGTTCCTGGTGACGGCCGGTCGCACGGCGGCGGGCCGCTGGGAGCTGGTCGCGCCGGACATGGCCGGCATCACGCGGGAGCTGGGGTCGGGGCGGCGGCCGGCGCGGGCCGCGCTCTTCACGCCGCAGCTGAAAAGCGGCCTGAAGGAACTGGAGGTCCTGCTGACCGCCGCCCGGCCCGGCTGGCTGGTGCCGGCGCTCGCGGCGGGCGTGGCGCGCACCGACGCGCTGGGCCGCGCCCGCCTGGAATTACAGGGCGTGCGGGTGGTAACGCCGGTCATGCTGGCCGACACGCCCGGCGGACTGGTGTTCGAGCGCCGTTATCCTCACTCGGCCTGACGCGCCTGCTGCCCGGCGCGGTAGTGGGCCAGGGCGCGTTCCTCGGCCGGGATGCGGATGCCCAGCAGCAGCGCGGCGTTCAGCAGCGTGAAGGCCAGCGCGGTTCGCCACGCGCCCACCGCGAGTGGCGCGGCGGCGAGTTCCAGCGCCACGACCGCGTAGTTCGGGTGCCGCAGGTAGCGGAACGGGCCGCCCGTGACGCGCTGCCCGCCCGGCACGATCAGGATGCGGGTGTTCCAGTAGCGGCCCAGCGTGCGGATCACCCAGTAGCGTAGTGGCTGGGCCAGCAGGAACAGCAGCAGCGCCGGGACGTTCACGCGCCGACCGTTGCGGCCTTCCAGGAACGTGAACACCATCCAGGCGGGGTGCAGCACGAAGAACAGCGGGTAGTGTTCCTGGCCGTACTCTGCGGCGCCCTGCTCGCGTGCCCAGCGTTCGTTGCGGCGCGCGACCCGCAGTTCCAGCAGGCGCTGCGCGGTCAGGAAGGCCAGCAGGCCGCCCGCCAGTGTGCGGGCCTTCACGACTGCTCCAGCAGGGTGTCGGCGGCCTCGTCGGCGCTCAGTTCACCACGGGCGACGCGGGCGTACAGGTCGCCGCTGCGTTCGCGGGCCAGTCGCAGCAGCCGCTCCTGCACCAGGGACCGGACTTCGAATTCGGCGCGGGCCTCGCGGCGGGCCAGCAGGCCGGCCTCGCCCAGGTGGGCGCGGTGCGCCTCGACCGCCTCGATCAGGGTGTCGGTGCCCTCGGCGCGGGCGGCGACCGTGCGGCGGATGGGCGCCATCCAGGTGTGCTCGTCGTGCGCGCCGAGGCCCTGCGCGGCCATCAGTTCGCGCACCGTGCGTTCCGCGCCGGGCAGGTCGGCCTTGTTCACGGCGATCACGTCCGCGATCTCCATGATGCCGGCCTTGAAGGCCTGCACGCCGTCCCCGCCGGCCGGCGTGAGGACCAGCAGGGTGTGGTCGCAGGCGGCGGCGACGTCCACCTCGGACTGCCCGACGCCCACGGTTTCCAGGATCACCCAGTCGAAGCCCGCGCCCTCCAGCAGGGCCAGCACGGACATGGTGCGGGCCGACAGGCCGCCCAGCGCGCCCCGGCTGGCGAGCGAGCGCACGAACACGCCCGAGTCGGCGTGGTGGCGCAGCATGCGGATGCGGTCCCCGAGGATCGCGCCGCCGCTGTACGGGCTGCTGGGGTCCACGGCCAGCACCGCGACCCGCTGCCCGCGCGCGCGCAGGGTGGCGATCAGCGCGTCGGTCAGGGTGCTCTTGCCGCTGCCGGGGCTGCCGGTCACGCCCAGCACCACGGCCCGGCCTCCCTGGCGGGCGGTGCGTTCACGCGCGGCGCGCAGCAGCGGCCGGGCGCCCGGCAGGCCGGCCTCGGCCAGCGTGACGGCGCGGGCCAGGGCGCGCAGGTCCCCGGCGCGGTAGCGGGCGAGCAGGTCGCCGGGCGGCGGACTGCCCGCCGGGGTCAGCGGGGCGGTCACGGCCTGCCCCGGCCGGAACGGGTGGATGGAAGGGAAGGCATGTGCCTCTCAGGCTAGCGCATGGGCGCGCGTCGGGGTTCAGCCGCGCAGGACGCCGTTCCCGCGACCGCCGCTCACGGGGCCTGCCCGAGGACGTCGTCGGCCTCTGTGGCTTCCAGCAGGCTTTCGAGGTGGGCGTCGTCGTTGAAGCCCAGCAGCATGCCGCTGCCCTGGCCCAGCAGGACGCGCGTGACCGAGGTGTTCGACACGCTCAGGCGCGCCCAGGCGTTGGCGGGCACGCCGCCCAGCGCCAGACCGACCGCCACGCGGACCACGCCGCCGTGCGTGAACACCAGCACCCGCTGGCCGGGGTGCCGCGCCTGGATCTGCGTGAAGGCCTCGCCGCTGCGGGCGTACAGGTCCTCCATGCTCTCCCCGCCGGGGCGGCGGGTGCTCCAGGGTTCGGCGCTCAGGGCCTGCAGGTACTCGGGGAAGCGGGCGCGGATCTCGTGGATGGTCAGGCCCGCGAGTTCCCCGACGTGAATCTCGCGCAGGCCCTCGTCGGTCTGCACCGGGGGTGCGCCGTGCAGCCGCTCGGCGACGATGCGGGCGGTCTGGGCGGCGCGGGCCAGGTCGCTGGTGTACACGGCGTCGAAGGGTTGCGCGGTCAGCCGCTCGGCGAGGCTGGACGCCTGCAACACCCCGATCGGGCTGAGCGGCACGTCCGTCTGCCCCTGGTAGCGGCCGTCGGCGTTCCAGGTGCTCTCGCCGTGGCGCACGACCCAGAATTCCGTGGCGGTGGCGCGGTCCGGCGCGGCGAAGCCGGTGGGGGCCAGCCGCCTGGTCAAACGGCTCCCGTGAAGGTCACGCCCTGACCGGCCGTCATCTGGCCGATCACCCAGGGCTGCTCGCCGGCGGCCCGCAGGGCGTCCAGCGCCGCCTGTCCCTGCGCGGCGGGCAGGATGAACAGGAAGCCCACGCCCATGTTCAGCGCGCGGAAGGCCTCTTGGCGTTCCACACCGGCGCGCGCCACGATCAGCTCGAAGACGGGCGGGACGGTCCAGCTGCCGGTATCGACCTGCATGCCGATCCCGTCGGGGAACACGCGGGGCGGGTTGTCGATCAGGCCGCCGCCCGTGATGTGCGCCATGCCGCGCACGTCCACCCCGGCGGCCTGCAGGGCGTCGAAGGCCGGCAGGTACGAGCGGTGCGGGACGGGCAGCAGGTCCGCGAGCGTCTGGCCGTTCAGGTCGTCGCGCGCCTCGTTCCAGTCGAGGTCGTCCAGGGCCATGCGGGCCAGCGAGAAGCCGTTGGTGTGCAGCCCCGAGCTGGGCAGCGCGATCACGGTGTCGCCCGCCTCGATGCGCGCGCCGGTGATCAGGGCGGGGCGGTCCACGACGCCCACGATGGTGCCCACGATGTCCAGTTCGCCGTCCACGTACACGCCGGGCATCTCGGCCGTCTCGCCGCCCAGCAGGGCCACGCCCAGCGCCTCGCAGGCCTGCGCCGCGCCGGTCACGACTTCCGCGACCCGTTCGGGCGAGAGTTTGCCCATGGCGACGTAATCCAGGAAGAACAGCGGGCGCGCGCCCTGCACCAGGATGTCGTTCACGCAGTGGTTCACGATGTCGCCGCCCAGCCCGCCGAAGCGTCCGGTGCGGACCGCGACCTTGGTCTTGGTGCCCACGCCGTCGGTACTGGCGACCAGGACCGGGTCTTCCATGTGGCCGAACGCGGCGCGGAACAGACCGCCGAAGCCGCCCAGGCCGCCCAGCACGTTGGGGGTGTGGGTGCGGGCCACCGCGCCCTTCATCAGGTGAACGGCGCGGTGGCCGGCGTCGATGCTGACGCCCGCGCGTTCGTAGGCCGACGCCTGCGCGCCTTGCTTGCTTTCAGTCATGTGCTCCTGCCTCCTGCAGTCCGCTGAGCGGACGTTCAGTGCAGTGTAACCAAACTCGCGCTGATCGGGGCCGGGCGGGGTCGGGGACAAGCGGGGTCAGGGCCGGGCGGCGCGGCGGGCCAGCAGCCAGCGGATCAGGCCGATCAGGCCCACCACGCCGGACAGCAGGCCCAGGCCCCACAGCATGCGCTGCGTGTCCCCGCTGAGCCACACGACGAGCAGCGTGACCGGCAGCGCCCCGATGGCGGTGGCGATCATGAACGGCCGGAAGCCCATGCGGGCCGCGCCCGCCACGAGGTTCATGACGTCGGCGGACAGGACCGGCATCAGGCGCACCATCAGCACGCCCTGCAGGCCGTAGCGGGCGGCGAAGTCGTGTGCGGCGCGGCGGGCGCTCTCGCCGGCCAGGGTGCGGACCAGGGTGTCGCCCAGCGTGCGGCCCAGCGCGTACCCGGCGGCCGCGCCCAGCAGCGTGCCCAGGTACACGATCAGGAATCCCTCGTAGGGGCCGTAGGCGCGGGCGGTCACGGCGGTCATGACCAGCGCCGGGAGCACCGGCAGGACCGCCTGCAGCACGAAGCCCGCGATCAGCGCGAGTGGCCCGGCCCAGCCCAGGTCGTCCACGAATGCGTGCGTGACGCGCGGGTCGCTGCTGGTCAGGGCGGCGTACGCGCGGCCCAGGAACTCGCGCACGTCCGGCTGGAGGGCCGCGCCGCCCATCAGCAGCAGTGCGCCGCCCAGGATCAGCCAGCGCAGGTAGCGGGGTGGGTGAACGGCGGCCGTCATCGCGGCCCAGTGTAGGGGACGGGCAGATGAGCTGCGACCATCAAAAGTTACGGTTCCTGCTGCGGCCGGGCCGGACGGCCCGCAGCGAGGGCGGCTGATGGGCGGGGCGCGGCGGCCAGCGGCACGGTCAGGTCGTCGTGCGCGTACTGCCAGCCGGGCGGCAGGTGACCGGCGCGGCGTACGTCCACGCCGTGCGACAGGTGCGTCAGGACGACCCGCCCGGCCGCCTGCGCCCACGGGAGGGTCAGGGCCTCGCGGACGTCGTACACGCTGCGGCCGCTCAGGGGCGCGCCGGACTCGTCCTCGAAGGACGTGCCGAGCAGCAGGGTGTCCAGGCCCGCGCCGCCGGGGCCGCGCAGCCATGTGCGGGCCAGTTCTGGCGGAATGCCGATGGCATCCGTGACGACCGCCGCCGACCAGCCCTCCCGCCCGGCCCCGGCGGGGCGGTCCAGGCGGTAGGCGTGGCTGTGGCCGTTCGCGCCGTGCGGCACCCGGAAGGCCCGCACGGTCACCTCGCCCACCGGCACGCCCTGCGGCGGGATGGGCTGCACCGGCCCCGCCCCGCCCGCCGGGAAGGCGTACGGGAAGCGCGCGGCGATCTGCGGGACCACCTCGGGCGGGGCGTACACCCGCAGCCGCCCGTCGGCGTAGCGCACGTAGTCGAGCAGGTCGCCCAGGCCCAGCAGGTGGTCGTTGTGCGCGTGCGAGATGAACACCGCGTCCGGCACGAGCGGGCCGTTCAGGCGGGCCAGTCCGGCGTGCGTGTCGGGCCCGGCGTCCAGCAGTGCCGACTGCCCGTCCGAACGCAGCAGCGTGGCGGTGCGGGTGCGGCGATTCACGCCGGGCCGCCCGTCCACGCCGCGCGCCTCGGTGCAGACCGGGCAGGCGCACCAGAAGCGCGGCACGCCCTTGCTGTCGCCCGTGCCGAGCAGCGTCAGGGAGTCGGTCTGATTGGGGCTGATGTCGGCTGGGCCAGTCACGGGGTCATCGTTCACGGGGTCATCAGGTCACGCGCGGCGCGGGCGAGGTCGCCGCTGCCCGCCAGACTGCTGCCCACCAGCACCGCGTCCGCCAGTCCGCGCACGGCGGCGATGTCCTGCGGGGCGCGGTAGCCGCTCTCGGCGACCAGCACGCCCGCGAAGCCCGCGTCACGCGCCCGGCGGATCAGGCGCGGGCTGACGTTCAGGTCGATCTCCAGGGTGGTCAGGTCGCGGTTGTTCACGCCGATGATCCGCGCGCCGGCCTCCAGCGCGATGTCCAGTTCGCGGTCGTCGTGAACCTCGACCAGGGCGTCCAGGCCCAGGTGGTGCGCCGCACTCAGGTACTCGCCGGTGTGTTCGTGCAGCACGCTGACCATCAGCAGCGCCGCCGACGCGCCCCAGTCGGCCGCCTCGCGCAGCATGGCGGGATGCACCACGAAATCCTTGCGCAGCGCCGGCAGGTCGGTCACGGCCACGACCTCCAGCAGCGCCTCGCGGTTCCCGTCGAAGTACCGGGGTTCGGTCAGGACGCTGATGGCGGACGCGCCGCCCGCCGCATACGCCCGCGCCGCGTCGGCCGGGTCGAGCGGCGCGATGGCCCCCTGGCTGGGACTGGCGCGTTTCACCTCGGCGATCAGGGACAGGTCCGGGGCGCGCAGGGCCGCCTCGAAGCGCCGCGCGGCGGGGCGGGCGCCTCCCAGGGCGGGGTCGGCGTCCCGGTAATCCCCGGCGCGGAGGTCCACGATGCGGCCCAGCACGCCCGGAACGCGCGTCAGGTCAGGGGTGCTCAGAACAGACATGCGCCGAAGCATAGAGCATTTGCCCCGCCGGCCAGGAGTCGGGCGCAGGAGTCGGGCGCAGGAGTCGGGAGCGGGCGCGGCCGGGACGGACCGCCACGCCCGGCGTGTTAGCCTGAGCCACTATGAGTCTCGCCCCCGGCAACGGCCCCGTACAGATCACGCAGGACCAACTTCAGGCCCGCATTCACGAAATCGCCGCGAAAATCCGCGAGGACTACCACGGCATGGAACCTCACCTGATCTGCGTCCTGAACGGCGCGTTCATGTTCCACGCCGATCTGGTGCGCGCCATCGACATGCCCTGCACCATCGACTTCCTGCAGGCCAGCTCGTACGGCAACGCCAAGCAGAGCAGCGGCGAGGTCCGGATCGTCAAGGACCTGCAGTTCCCGATCAGCGACCGGCACGTGATCCTGATCGAGGACATCGTGGATACCGGCATCACCATGAACTACCTGCTGCACTACCTGGAGGGCCGTGGCCCCGCCAGCCTGAAGATCGCGGCGCTGCTCAGCAAACCCAGCCGCCGCAAGGTCGAGATTCCCGTCGAGTACCTGGGCTTCACCATTCCCGACGCGTTCGTGTACGGCTACGGCCTGGACCGCTCGCAGTTCGACCGGAACCTGCCCTTCATCACCAGCCAGGAGTGAACGGGCGGCGGGGGAGCGGCCACTCCGGGTGAACCGGGGCCGCTCCCCCGCGCTGCGTTCAGGGCAGGGTGACGGTGGTCAGCATGGCGTAGTGGTCGCTGATCTTCGGCCGGTCCTGCCGCACGCGTTCGTCGCCGCGTTTCAGGCCCGGCGAGTACAGGAAGTAGTCGATGGTGCGGTCGGCGCGGCCCACGGCCGGGTCGTTCGGTTCGTGGGTGTAGAAGGCCGGGTCGCCGCTGTCGATCTGCGCGGGGCTGGGGAACGACTCGAACCTCGCGAGCAGCGGGGCCAGTTCCGTCTGCGGGTTGAAGTACGCCCGTTCCCGCTCGCGCAGGCGGTCGTAGGCGGCGCGGGTGCCGAGCAGGTTGAAGTCCCCGCCCATCACCCAGGGGGCCGGCGCGGCGCCGAGCAGGTCGTTCACGAACGCCGCCTGCCGCTGCATGGTGTCGCAGCCCTGCGCGAAGGCGTCCATGTGCGTGTTGAAGGCGCTCAGGGGCGCGCCGCCCTGCACGGGCAGGGTCACGCCCAGCACCGCCCGCCTGAAGTTGAACGCGACGGTGACCGGGTCGCCGCAGATGCGCGGCAGCTGGTAGCGGGTGGCGGTGTCCAGGCGGTAGCGGCTGAGCGTCACGAGGCTCAGGCCCACCCGGCCCATGATGGACGGGTGCGGCACGAACGCCGCGCGGTGGTAGTACGTGCTGGCCGCGCAGGGGAACGCGCCGCCCAACCGCTCCTGCAGCAGCGCCAGCTGGTCCTGGTAGTCGGTGCGACGGCTGTCGCGGTCGATCTCCTGCAGCAGGATCAGGTCCGGCTGCTCCTGCCGGATGGCGCGCGTCACCTCGTCCAGCGTCCGGGCGAGGCTCTCGGGGCTGGGGCGGGTGTCGGGGCCGTCGCCGTTCAGGGTGTCGTAGAAGAACACGTACCCGCGCCCCGCGAGGTACTGCACGTTCCAGTTCATGACCCGCACGGCCTGCCCGGCGCGCAGGGTGGGGGCCGAGTCGGGGCAGCTCAGGTCGGCGGCCTGCACGGGTTTCGGGTGGTCGGTCAGGGCGTAGATCAGGCCCGCCAGGACGCCCGCGAGGAGCAGCAGTCCGGCCAGCAGGCGCGGCAGCCACCGCGTCAGGATTCGCTTCATGATGCCCGCAGCATAGAGGCCGGGCGCCGGGTGTGGGAACCTCCCCCCCGCCGGGACCGTACCGGCCTTGCAGATGCCCCCGTCATCCCTGATCGCGCCGTCCCCCGCCGGGCCACCTCCCTCTGACCCGCCTCCCTCTGACCCGGCCCTGCCGGCCCTGTTCGTGCCGCCCGGTCCGCTGCTGGTCGCCGGGCGTCCGCTGGCGCTCCTGCCGGGCCTGACGCTGCGGGCGGGCGAGGTGCTGCACCTGCACGGCCCGAACGGCGCCGGCAAGACGACGCTGCTGCGCGCCCTGGCCGGCGAGCAGGCGGGCGTGGAGGGCGCGCGGATCGCGGGCGACGTGCCGGGCAGCCGGACGGCGCGGGCGGCGACGGCGTGGGTGTCGACCGACGCGCCCCTGCCGGACGACCTGAACGCCGGGGAGTTCCTGCACTTCACGGCGGCGCTGTGGTCCCGCCCGGCCGGGCCGCTACTGGCGCTGGCCGGAACGCTGGGACTGGACCGCTGGCTGGACGCGTGGCCGCAGGACCTGTCGCGCGGCACCCGCCAGAAGGTCGCCCTGAGCGCCGCGCTGGGCCTGGGCCTGCCGCTGACCCTGCTGGACGAACCGTTCGGGACGCTGGACACGGCCGCGCGGGCCGCGCTGCTGCGGGCCATCCAGGCGCGGGCGCAGGCGGGCGGGGCGCTGATCGTCACGACGCACGGGGACGAACTGGCCCCGTTGCGGCCCCGCACGCTGACGCTGGACGTGGCGTGAACGCCCGACCCGGTCGGCCAGAGCGGGCCGTGTGGGCCGCGCAGGCCCTGGCGACCCGCCGCGCGTGGCGGCAGACCTGGGGGGCGTGGCGGGCCGCCGGACTGCCGCTGATGGCCGCGTACCTGGGCGGCGCGGCCCTGATCGCGCTCGTCAGCCTGTGGCAGACGTACCGACCCGCGCCGCTGGACCTGCCGCTGACGCTGCTGCTGCCCGTGGTGTGCGCGGGCCTGCTGCTGGCCGCCCTGAGCGCCCGGTCCGGCCGCCCGCCGCTGGTCCTGTCCGGCGCGGACCTGACCTGGCTGCGCTCGCCCGCCGCGCCGTGGGCCGCGCTGCTGTGGCCGCTGCTGCGCCGCGCCGCGCCGTGGCTGCTGGCCGGACTCGCCGGCGGGAGCGCGCTGCTGGCGTGGTACGCCGGAAGCTGGGCGTTCGCCACGGCCCTGCCCCTGCTGACGCTCGGGGTGCCGCTCGTGCAGGCCGGAGCGCACGCCGCACGCCTGACCGGGCGGCCAGCGCCGGTCCTGCTGGCCGGGACGCTGCTGCCGCTGGCGGGCCTGCTGCACCCGGCACTCCTGCCGGTCGGCGCGGCCCTGACCGGCGTGGTCGCCGCGTGGACGTGGCGGCGCGCCCTGCACGCCGACCTGCCCCCGCGCCTGCACCGGCAACTGGACATCCAGGCGCTGCGGACCGGCGCGCGCCGCCTGGAGCTGCCCGCCCCGGTCATGACGGCCGACGGGCACCGGCCCAGGCGCCCCTGGTCTCCCCCGCTGCGCCGCGCCACACCCGCCGGGGCGCTGCTGTGGCGCGCGACCCTGAGCCTCCTGGGCCGCCCGTCGCGGCTGCTGCCGGCCCTGCTGGGCGGCGCGGCCCTGGCGGCGGGCGTGCCGGTGCTGGCGGCGCTTCCGCTGAGCGTCACGCTGGAACTGCGGCCCCCCGTCCCACCCGCCCAGGTGCCGCTGGACGCCCGGACGGCCCGGCTGCTGTCGTCGCTCCCGGCCGGCGTCGGCCTGGGCGCGTTGTGCCTGCTGGGCGCGCTGCTGGCCGGGGCCGGTCCGGCGGTGGCCCTGGCAGCCCTCCTGAGCCCCTGGGCGGCGCACGCCGTTCACGCGTGGCTGGTCGGCGGGCAGCCGGGGGCGGGGCAGGCGGCGTTCGGCGCCGCCCTGGCCCCCGCGCTGCTGGGAACCCTGTGCGGCGCGGCCGGGGTGGGGGCGCTGGCGCCGGTCGCGCTGCTGACCCTGGGCGCGCTGTGCCTACTCGCCCCGCCGCTGGGATGAGACGGACTCCGGTTGAACGGGCTTTGCCACCCGTTCGGGCCGGGCCGTCAGGCTCTGCCAGGGCTGGGGGCCGAACACCCCTGGGCGGCGCACGGGGGGCCGGGATAGCCTGCGCGGCATGAGACGAACGGTGGGAGTGGTCGCGGCGCTGGCGGTGCTGGCGGGCGCGGCCGGGTGGTGGCAGTCCGGGGCACGCTGGCGCGGGGAGCTGTACTGTTTCGCGCAGCCCGGACAGGTGTGGCAGCTGGGCGCGGTCCCGCCGGGCGCGGCGCCCGGATGTCCGGACTCGCGCAGCGTGCGGGCCGAGGTGCGGGCCGGTCAGACGCGCGTCGAGCAGTTCACCTTTCCCGACTGGCAGCCCGAGGCGGTGCTGGACGTCCTGAAGGCCGGGGGGTTCACGCAACTGACCGCGCGGCCCGACGACGGCGTGCAGTTCGAGGTGGTCCTGACGCGCGGCCGCGAGCGGGTGCTGTACCTCGCCGCGCACCAGGGAGCGGGAACGCTCGTGACGCTCAGCAGCACCCCGGCCCGCTGACCGGCCCGCGCCGGCCGGCGTGACGAATGGCGGGCCGGTGCGCTACACTTCCGGGCATGATCCGCTCTGCGCTTACCATCCGGGGACGCCTCGACTGACTGTAACGGTCCGTTCGAGCGTCCCCGGCTGGTTGCCGGGGCGTTTTTTTTGGTGATGGTGGATGGTCGGTGGTTGATAGACCAGCTTCAGCACTGGCAGACGCAACGGCTTCCATCAACCGTCAACTTTTACCCATCACCCTTCCGAAGGAGCCCAGATGAACAACGAGCACCCCATCAACATTCCCGAGCCGCGCATGGAGCGCTACAACCCGCACGCCATCGAGAAGAAATGGCAGAACGCCTGGGAGCAGAGCGGCCTGTACAGGTTCGACGAGGACGCGCCGGGCGAGAAGTTCTACGCCCTGACGATGTTCCCGTACCCCAGCGGAAACCTGCACATCGGGCACTGGTACGCGAACGTCGCGCCGGACGCGCGGGCGCGCTGGCTGCGGATGCGCGGGTACAACGTGCTGTTCCCGATGGGCTTCGACGCCTTCGGTCTGCCCGCCGAGAACGCCGCCATCAAGAACCGCACCAACCCGGCGACCTGGACGTACGCGAACATCGAGCGCATGACCGGGCAGTTCCAGGCGATGGGCACCATGATCGACTGGAGCCGCCAGTTCGCCACCTGCGACCCGGAGTACTACCGCTGGAACCAGTGGTTCTTCATCGAGTTCTACAAGCGCGGGCTGGTGTACAAGAAGGGCGGTCTGGTGAACTGGTGCCCGAAGGACCAGACGGTGCTGGCGAACGAGCAGGTCGTGAACGGCCACTGCGAACGCTGCGGCACGGCCGTCGAGAAACGCAACCTGAGCCAGTGGTACATGAAGATCACGGACTACGCCGAGGAACTGCTGGACTTCAGCGGCGCCGACATGCCCGAGAAGGTCAAGCTGATGCAGACGAACTGGATCGGCAAGTCGGTGGGCGCCGAGGTGACCTTCGACACGCCGGCCGGGCCGGAGACGGTCTTCACGACCCGTCCGGACACCCTGATGGGCGCGACGTTCATGGTGCTGGCCCCCGAGCACGCCAAGGTGGCGGACCTGACCACCGACGAGCAGCGCGCCGAGGTCGAGGCGTACGTGGCGGCAGCGGGCCGCAAGACCGACGTGGAGCGCCAGCAGGAGGGCGAGAAGACCGGCGTGTTCACGGGCAGCTTCGCCACGCACCCCATCACGGGTCATCAGCTGCCGATCTGGGTGGCGGACTACGTGCTGGTCACGTACGGCACCGGGTCCATCATGGCGGTGCCCGCGCACGACGAGCGTGACTTCGCCTTCGCCCGCCGCTTCGGCCTGGAGATCACGGAAGTCATCCGGCCAGAGGGCGGCGAGCCGATGGCCCCTGACGCCCAGGAGGCGTACACCGGCGAGGGCGTCATCGTGAACAGCGGCGAGTTCGACGGATTGAGCGGCGGGAAGGCCAGCATCGCTGGCATTGTCGAGCAGCTGGAGGCGCGCGGCATCGCGAAGGCGAAGACCACGTACCGCCTGCGCGACTGGCTGTTCGCCCGCCAGCGCTACTGGGGCACCCCGATTCCCTTCGTCCACTGCCCCGAGCACGGCGCGCAGCCCGTTCCCGAGGACCAGCTGCCCGTGCGCCTGCCCGAGAACGTGGAGTTCACCCCGACCGGCCAGAGCCCCCTGAAACTGGATAAGGAGTGGATGAGCGCCACCTGCCCCGTCTGCGGCGGCCCGGCCGAGCGCGACACGGACACCATGGACACCTTCGTGGACTCCAGCTGGTACATGTACCGCTACCTGAGCCCCGATTATCACGAGGGCCCCTTCGACCCCGCCAAGGACCCCATGATGCCCGTGGACCTGTACACCGGGGGGATCGAGCACGCAATCCTGCACCTGCTGTACTCGCGTTTCTGGGTGAAGGTCATGCGTGACATGGGCCTGACGAAGCACAGCGAGCCCTTCGCCCGGCTGCGCAACCAGGGCATGATCCTGGGCGAGGATGGCGAGAAGATGAGCAAGTCCCGCGGGAACGTCGTCGATCCGGACGACCTGGTGCGCGAGTACGGCGCGGACACCGTGCGCACGTACCTGATGTTCATCGCCCCGTGGGAACTGGGCGGCCCGTGGGACCCGCAGGGCATCAACGGTCCTGCCAAGTGGCTGTCGCGCGTGTGGAATCTGTACTTTGAGGAGAAGCCCACCGGTCCGGCCGAGACGATCAGCGAGGCCGACCTGCGCTTCGCGGTGCACAGCACCCTGAAGAAGATCGACGGCGACTTTGAACGCCTGAGCTTCAACACCATCGTCGCCGCGCTGATGGAGCTGACGAACACCCTGGTCAAGGCCAAGCGCGCCCCCGCGTTCGGCACGCCCGCCTGGGACGAGGCGCTGGACATCTTCGTGCGCCTGCTGGCCCCGGTCGTGCCGCACATCGCCGAGGAAATCTGGACCGGGCGCGGTCAGGACGGCAGCGTACACACCGCCGCGTGGCCCGAGGTCGACGAGCAGGCCGCCACCCGCGACACCGTCACGATGGGCGTGCAGGTCAGCGGCAAGGTGCGCGGGCAGGTCACGATCAGCAAATCGGCCACCCAGGAAGAAGCCCTGAGCGCCGCCCGCGCGGTCCCGGACGTCGCGCGCTTCATGGAAGGCAAGGAGATCGTCAAGGAGATCTACGTGCCGGGCCGCATCATCAACATCGTCGTCCGCTGACGACCCCACCGGCGCGGCCCCACCGGTCCCCTGCGGGCAGTGGGGCCGCCTGCGGCTTCAGCGCGCCCTCGCGCCTCTGCGTCTACCCGGATTCCCCGCGAGCTACCCGCCGGCAGTCCGGTTCAGTCGCTGGCCTGTGGCGTGCGCTGGGCGGGCTCGGCGGCCTTCCAGACCTGCGGGGTGGGGTAGCGGCTGAGCTGGCGGGTGGTGTTCAGGCTGTGGCGGGGGCCGCGCAGGGCGAGGTAGGCGACGCACAGGCCCAGGGCCACGCCGGTGATGACCTGCAGCAGGATGACGAAACCGATGACGGAGAGCAGGGTCATGCCCCCAGGGTGTCAGGTCCGCGTGAGGGGCCGTGAGGGGTGGGCTTGAGGTGACGTTCAGGCTTCGGCGCGGATGTGGTCGCGTCCGGCGTTCTTCACGGTGTACAGGCGGCGGTCGGCCTCGGCGACCAGCGCGTCGAAGTCCGGGGGGTCGGCGCGGGCCGTGTCGGCCACGCCGATGCTGAGGGTGACGCGCAGGTCCGGGATGATGTCCTGCCAGGGGTGGGCGTGCATGCGGCGCTGCAACTCCTGGCAGGTGAGGGCCAGGTCGGCGGCGCTGGCGTCAGGGCGCAGGATCATGAATTCCTCGCCGCCGTAGCGGGCGGTGACGTCGCCGGGCCGGGCGACGCTGCGGATCAGCTGCGCGGTGTGTTGCAGGACGGTGTCGCCCAGCTGGTGGCCCCAGGTGTCGTTGATGCGTTTGAAGTGGTCGATGTCGATGATGGCGGCCGCCAGGGGGCGCGGGGGGCTGCTGGCGGCGGCGAGACGTTCGCCCTCGTGGAAGAGGTGCTCGCGGTTGGTGAGCTGGGTCAGGTGGTCGGTGCGGCTCAGTTCGCGGATGCGGCGGTTCAGGGCGCGGAGTTCCTGAAGGTGGACGTTCAGTTCGTCGTTGCGGTGGCGTTCCTGTTCGGCGATCTCCTGAAGCGCCTGGATGCGGTGCAGGACCTCGAAACTCTGGAGGTTCTGGCGGCGTTCGGCGGCGTGCCGGCTGCGTTCGAGCCGCAGCGTCTCGCTCAGGTGGTGGTGGGCGGCGGCGTGGTCGCCCAGGGCGGCGTGCGCGGCGCTCAGCTCCTCGTGCAGGACCGGCAGGTTGACGTGCTCGCCGAGCAGGCGGGCGGTGTCCACGGCGGGCGTGAGGAGCGTGACGATCCGGTCCGGGGGGGCGTGGCGGGCCAGGGCGAGGCGCGCCGTGATCTGCACCTCCGGGTTGGTGTGCGAGCCGCTGAACTGCTCCAGGCGGGCGCGGGCGTCGGCGGCGGCCGGGTCGTTCAGGGCGATCAGGGCGTGGAGGCGGGCGGCCTGCACCTCGACTTCCAGGGTGGGCTGCTGGTCCATGAACGGGAAGGCCATGGCCTGCGCGGTGTGGTGCAGCGTGGCGTGGTGGTCACCGGCCCGCTGGGCGAAGTCGGCGAGGTTGGCGTGGGCGACGGCGACCCCGTGCGCGTAGTCCATGCCCTGGAAGATCAGGAGCGCCTCGGTGATGTGCTGGCGGGCGCGTTCCGGGTCGCTGAAGCGCAGTTCGACGCCCAGGTCGTGCAGGGCCGTCGCGGAGAGTTCCGGGTCGCGGATGTGCCGGGCGAGGTCCACCTGCTCCTGGTACAGCGAGACGGCCAGGTCCGGGCGGTTCAGCTGGCTCTGGAGCGCCGCGAGGATGTTCAGGCCCCGCCCGGTCCAGACGCTGGGCGGCCCGAGCCTGAGGCGGTTGAGGCTGAGCGTGACGCGTTCGACCGCGTCGGGCAGCGCCCCGTCGCGCCACAGCAGGTACGCGGCGATCACGCCGGCCTGCGGGTCGTCCGGGCCGCCGAGTTCCGGCTGGATGAGCGCGCGGGTCAGGGACGGCTGCGCGTCGCGGGCTTCCCAGGCGGTGTCCAGCGGAGAGAGGGCGGGGGGTGCGGTGTCCATCGGCTCAGGTCACGATAATTGAACCGACTCCAGCGCGTACCGGCAATTGCCTTCATGTGCGGGGGTGAGGGGACCGCCCCCGCCGGGGGAGGGAGTGGTCCTCCGGACGTGCGGACGGGGGTCAGGGTTGCGCGGCCCAGAAGGCGTCGAGCGCAGCCCGGACCTCGGGGAGTTTCTCGAAGTGCGGCAGGCCGTCGGTACCCTCGATCCTCACGGCGCGGGCACCGCTGCGCAGCGTGAACTCCTGCAGGCGGTCGAAGGACACGAAACCGTCCTGGTCGTACAGGACCAGCGTGGGAATGCTGAGGCGGCTGTACAGGTCGGCGTAGGCGTCGGCCGTGAACAGGCGCCCGCTGATGAAGTAGATCGGGGCGTACTTCGCGCCGGGCTGCCGGGTGGTGTCCAGCGAGTAGTCGATCAGACCGCCGTCCACCGGCCCCCGGAACGAGCGGCTCAGGAAGTACTGGATGCTGGGCCGCGTGCGGATGACCGCGTACAGCGGCGTGCTGAAGGCGTTCAGGCGGTTGTAGAGCTGCTGGCCGCCGTCGTCGGCGGTGGCTTCCTGGGTGCCGCCGCGCGGGTTGCCCAGGCCGCTGGGGCTGATCAGGGCGGCGCTGCGGACCCGCCGGTCGAGCAGCGCGGCGCGGGCCACGAACTCACTGCCCAGGCTCAGGCCAACCACGTCCACGTCGGTGTTCAGGCGTTCGATCAGGGCGTTCAGGGCGGCCGTCATCAGCTCCTTGGTGTACGTGACGTCCGGGCGGTCGCTGCTGCCGAATCCGGGCCATTCCAGCGCGTACACCGGGCGGGTGCCCACGTAGGCGTCCCAGAGGGGTTTCATCTCGTAGGCGCTGGCGGCGGCGTTCACGCTGCTCGTCAGGATCAGCGGGCGGCCCTGGCCGCGGTCGTCGGCGTAGTACGCGACCCGGCCGAAGTTCGGGATGGTCAGGTACCGCCGCTCGCCGCTCAGGGCGGGGCGCAGGGTCACGGTCCGGTCGGCGTCGGCCGCCTGGGCCGTGGCGGGGGCCGGCGCGGGGGCGGCCGTCTGGGCCAGCGCGGCCGTCCCCAGGGCCAGCCCGCCCACCAGCAGCGCGGCGGTCAGGGTGCGCGCCGTCACGGCAGGCAGGGAGCGGCGGGGGCGGGCGGCGCGGTCCGGCGCGGGCAGGCGGGTCGGTTCGGAGGTCATGCCCTCATGCTGGCCCACCCCGGCGGACAGGACTGTCCCTCCGGGTACGCTCGGGGGGACAGTCCTGTCCGCATCTCATGTGTCACACCATGCAGGCGGCGTTCCTCGCAGCTGCGGGAACTGCTCTAGACTGCGCGGCGATGCGTGCTGATCTGCTGTCCCGTGTGCTTTCGCTGCTGCCCGAACGGTCGGACCGTCCGGAACTGACCGGGTTCTACGGCATGCTGCGCGATTACCCCGAACGTGGCGGCAAGGGTATCCGCAGCGAACTGCTGCTGGCCAGCGCCCGCGCGCACGGCGCCCAGCCGGACGCGGCGCCCGCGCCGGGCACGCCCTGGGACGCGGCGCTGTGGCTGGCGACGGGTCTGGAGATGTTCCAGAACTGGGTGCTGATCCACGACGACATCGAGGACGACAGCGAGGAACGCCGGGGACGCCCGGCCCTGCACCGCCTGCACGGCGTGCCGCTGGCCATCAATGCCGGGGACGCCCTGCACGCCTACATGTGGGCCGCCGTTCACCGCTCGGGCGTGCCGGGCGGAATGCAGGCGTTCCTGGACATGATCCACCGCACGGCGGAGGGGCAGCACCTGGACCTGTGCTGGGTGGAGGGCCGCCGCTGGGACCTGCGCGAGGAGGACTACCTGCAGATGGTCCGCCTGAAAACCGCGTACTACACGGTGGTCGTGCCGCTGCAACTGGGCGCACTGGCGGCGGGAGCGCAGCCGCACGCCGGGTTCCACGCGGCAGGGCTGGCGCTGGGCGCGGCCTTCCAGATCCGGGACGACGTGCTGAACCTGAACGGCGACCCCGTGAAGTACGGCAAGGAAATCGGCGGGGACCTGCTGGAAGGCAAACGCACCCTGATCGTGCTGCGCTGGCTGGCGCACGCGCCGCGCGAGCAGCGCGAGGTGTTCCTGGCGCAGATGCACCTGGACCGGCCCGCCAAAGACCCGGCCGTGATCGCGCAGATTCACGGGTGGCTGCTGGAGAGCGGCAGCGTCGCCCACGCGCAGGCCACCGCCGACGCCCTGGCGCGCGAGGGCCTGACCCTGCTGGAAGAGGCCCTGACCGGCGTGCCCGATCAGGCGGCGGCGCAGGCGCTGCTGGGCGTCATCCGGGAACTGGCGACCAGAGACGCCTGATCGGGACTCCGATTGAATGGGCTGCACAGCCCGCTGGGTCCTAGCGAAGCGACTCGGAGAGCTGCCCCGCAGAGTGGAAGCAACACGCCCATCCGGACGTGAAGCCGGCAGTGGCAGTGAAGTTCCGGATTGCTTGCGAAACAAACAGCAGTTCAGATCATCAACGGTGCGGACACTGTTCCAGCGTCAGACGGGACAGGCTTGGAACACGTCTTCTGTCACCCCCTCCCAGCCTCCCCCCTCAAGGGGGAGGGGCAAACACGGCGTGTTCATCGCTGGTCTGCCCTGAAGTGATGAACCTGTCCGCACCATTGATGATCCGGTAGAGGGCAGACCTCAGCAGGGCAGCAGGTTCAGCGCAGCAGGTTCAGGGCGGCGTGCGCGAACACGCCGAACGCGGCGTTCAGGGCGCGGATGGCCGGGTCGATGGGCTGCCCGCCCTGCAGGTACAGGCTGGCGTTGAATTCGATGCCGAAGGCGGGCACGCCGCTGCGTTCGCGGTGCGTGCGGCTGAGGGTGTCGGTCGCCCAGGGTTCCCCGATCGTGACGCGCGGGTCGGGGCTGGCATCGATGATGGGCGCGAAGGCGTCCTGGCAGGCGCGTTGCAGTTCACTCCACAGGGCGTGCGGGAAGGTGGGCTGGGCGGGTGTGCCGGGCATCAGGCAGATGGCGGGGCGGGGCGTGCCGGTGTCGTTGCCCAGCGCGGGACCGGTGGGTGCCATGGAGTGACCGACGATCATGAGGGCCGCGCCGCGCAGTTCGGTGCTCAGCTGGGCGTCGAAGGGGTCCCAGATGCGCCGCAGCCGCGTTTCGCGGGTGGCCTCGCCGGGCGTCCAGCCGGCCGGGTACAGGGGCGCGCGGTCGAAGCCCATGACCTTCAGGACGCCGTTGTCGTCGCGGTCGTCGCGGTCGCGGTTCAGGTCGGCGGCGAATCGGCTCCAGGGCGCCTGGGCGTGGCGGGCGCCGGGCACGCTGAACAGCAGATCCGTGTACGGGTCGCCGTCCAGGAACAGGCGGCGCAGGAACGCCTCGCGGCGGGGCGTGTCGAAGGCGTCGTCGCCCAGCATGTCGCGCAGCACGTCCGCCGGGAGCTGCCCGGAGGGGTGCGGCGTGACGATCAGCAGCTCGCCGGTGCGGGGCAGGTCGCCTGTGGAGTGGCCGGGCGCGGAGGTCATGCGCGGAGCATAGCGCCGCCCGGCCGGGCCACGGATGGACTCAGCGGGGCCACAGGCGGTTCATCCAGCTCGCCGGGTTGGTGCCCTCGCCCCGCACGCGGATCTCGAGGTGCAGGTGCGCGCCGGCGCTCAGGCCGGTGTTGCCGACCTCGCCGATCTTGTCGCCGCGCGTGACCTTCTGCCCGACCCTGGCGGTCACGCGGCTCTGGTGGAAGTACAGGCTGGTCACGCCCGCTCCGTGGTCGATGACGACCAGCCCGCCGCGCACCGGGTACCGCCCGGCGATGACGACCGTGCCGTCGTTCACAGCCAGGACGGGCGTGCCGGCCTTTGCGGGGTAGTCGGTGCCGAAGTGGTACGCGACCGGGCCGCCCGCCGTGTACGTGCGCGGCTGCCCGAAGGAACTGCTGGTGGGCGCGGCGCCCTTCAGGGCCGGCGCGAAGGGCCGCGCCCAGGCCTGCGGGGTGCGCCGCGCGTAGGCCTTCTCGACCAGGGCGTCCTCGGCCTTGCGGGCGGGGTCCTGCAACACGCCGCTGACCTGCGGCGGCAGGTTCAGGTGCTGGATGGGCTGGTCGAGGCCCACGACCGGGATGCGGCCGCGCACGAGTTCGCCGCCCACGCTGACCTCGTACACGACCGGGGTGGTCTTGCCCAGCACGACCCGGCCCGGCACGACGTACTCGCCGGCCGCCCCGACGGGTTTCAGGATCTCGTTGGGCTGCCGGACGTCCTCGCCGATCTCGCTGGGGAAACGGACGGTGGCCTGCGCGGCCCGCGCGCCGCTGAGCTGCACGGTGAACGCCTCGCCCATGCGCAGGCTGCCGGGCACCGTGACGTTTACCCCGGCGATGCGGGCGGTGGCGGGCGTGGGCGCCAGCTGTTCGGGCGGCAGCGGGGCGGGCAGCGCGGGCGCGGCGGGCGTGGCCGCCTGTCCCGGCAGCCGCAGTTGCTGCCCGGCGTTCAGGGCGGGGCTGCTCAGGCCGTTGAGTTTCAGCAGGGCGTCCACGGTCGTGCCGTTGGCCCGCGCGATGGAGAACAGGGTGTCGCCGGGTTTGACGGTGTAGGCCGACGCGCCGCCCGTCAGGAGCAGCGCGGTCAGCAGCAGGGAGCGGCGGTTCATGCCCCGCATGATAGTCGCCCCGCGCGTGAGAAGGCCGGAAGGACGACCCATCCGGACGGCACCGGCCTGCGCGCTACAGGTCGAGGGTCAGGGTGACGGGGCCGTCGTTCGTCAGGTCGAGGACCATGTGCGCCCCGAACACGCCCTCGCCGACCGGGAGGCCCAGCCCTCGCAGCGCGGCGTTGAAGGTGCCGTACAGCGCGCGGGCCTGTTCGGGCGGCGCGGCGCCGGTGAAGCTGGGGCGGTTGCCGCTGCGGGTGTCGGCGTACAGCGTGAACTGACTGACGCTCAGGACGCCGCCGCCGATGTCCTGGACGCTGCGGTTCATCTTGCCGTTCTCGTCGTTGAAGATCCGCAGTTTGGCGATCTTGGCGGCCAGGGCGCGGGCCGTCTCCTCGGTGTCGCCGGGCGCGACGCCCAGCAGGACCAGCAGGCCGGGGCCGGTCTGCCCCGTGACCTCGCCCTCGACCGTGCAGGTGGCGCGGGTCACGCGTTGCAGGGTGGCGCGCACGTCAGTTCTGCGCCGCGCCGCCCTGCGGGGCAGCGTTCAGGCGCTCCCGGACGCTGCCGATGGCGTTCGTCAGCAGGTCCGCCTCGGTGAAGTCGAGGTTCCCACGGGTCTTCTCGGCCAGCATGGTCAGGAGTTTCAGGCTGCGTTCGGCCGTCTGGCGGGCGCGGCGTTCCTCCAGCAGGCCGTCGCGGGCGGCGCTGGCGGTCGCGGCGTTCAGGTCGCCCAGCGCCGCCTCGGCGGTCGCCTGCAGGGAATTGACAAGTCCAACGAATTCCGGGTGTGACATGCGCCGAGCATAGCGGGCAGCGGCGCGGGCAGGTGTCCGCCCGGCGACGGTACGGGCGGGGCAGACCGGGGCGGGGTCAGAACAGGCCCGGCTGGCCCTGCATGTCGGGCGGGGCGGGATCAGCGAACGCCTGGGGTTCGTGCAGGCCGCGCAGCACGGCCGCCGCCTCGCGGATGTCGCGCCACGTGAGGCTCTTGGGACCGCCGGGCGCGCGGGTGTCGCGGCGCAGCAGGTACGCGGGGTGCAGCAGCGGCATCAGGTGGGCGGTGTACGTGCCGCCCTGGCCGTCGTCGTGCCGGTAACGGAACCACTGGCCGCGCAGGGCACCCATGTTCAGGCGGGTGTCCAGCAGGTAGGTGGCGGCCGTGTGCCCGACCGCCAGGATCACGCGGGGGCGCAGCAGCGTCAGTTGCGGTTCCAACCAGTGGGCGGCGCAGGTGCGGGCCTCGTGCGGCAGCGGGTCGCGGTGGCCGGGGGGGCGGCACTTGACGACGTTGGTCAGGTACGCCTCGTCCCGCGCGATGCCGGCGGCGTGCAGGATGCGGTCCAGCAGCTGTCCGCCCGGCCCGACGAAGGGGCGGCCCTCGCGGTCCTCGTGCGCGCCGGGGCCTTCCCCCACGATCAGCAGCGGGGCGTCGGCGCGGCCCTCGGCGACCACGACCTGCGTGCAGCCGGGCCGCAGGTGGCAGGCGCGGCAGGCCCGGTTGCGTCCCTCCAGCCCGGTCAGCGTGGTGGGTGGGGACGGGTCGGTCACGTCCTCAGGATAGATCGGGCGGGGGGCCAGCGGTCTGTAACGGCGCGCAGGGGACGCCCCCGGTCCGTGCGGGGCGTCCCCTGCGGGCGCGTGGTCAGCCGGCCTGCGCGGCGGCCAGTTTGGGGCGTTTGCTGCGCGCCTCGCGGCGGGTCTTGGGGTCCAGGCCGACGAGCAGGAAGAAGTTTTCCAGGGCGTTCTCCTGTCCCTTGACGTCCGGGTGTTCGTGTTCGGGGGTGCCGGTCACGAAGGGCAGCGCGCGGTACAGGTCGAGCGCGTGGGCGATCACGTCGTCCGGGGCGTGCGTCTCGGCGTGCGTGCCGAGCCGGGCGTAGATCTCGCGGCGGCTCTCGGCGTGTTTCAGGAAGGCGTCCGGGTGCGGCGTCTCGGCGGCGCGCAGCATGTCCTGACGGGCGATACGGCGGTAATGCTTCAGGCCGGTCTGGATCTGTTCGGTGGTCATGGTTTCCTTCATGCTGTCCTCCAATGCACCGTGATGGGTTGGTGGGGCCCGGGCGGGGCCAGTGGGTCGGGAGTGCTGATGCCGAGTATAAGCCAGTTCCCGGCGGGCGGAGGCGGCCACGGCAGCGGGCACAGGGGCCGCTCCGGGGCTGGGCACAGGGCCGCGCGGCGCCGGCTTTCCTGTCCGGCCGGGTCGGAGGGGCCGGCCCGATTGCCGCGCCTGACCTGTTTCCGGAGCGGTGTGGCGAGGACCGACCCTCCGGCTGTGGAGCAGGTGGCGTGGAGCGGTCAGTCGGCCTTCTCATCATGAGTATTTAGTGAGCCGGTGAAAAACCCGGCAATCCGGATCGGACGTGCCTGACAGCGCAGGGACGCCCGCCGCCCCGGATGAGCCACTTTCTGAGAAAGCTGAAGCTCACCCCCCCGGATGACCTCATGAACAGCTGTGGCCGGACGCATAGACGCCGTATAGGCGCATACCGGAGGCCGGTTTCTCCATGAATGAAGGACAAATAAATAAAGGCACGCTAAACTTCGGGCGTCGATGAAACTCTCCCACGTACTCCTGACCGCCCTTGCCCTGAGTGGCACCGCCAGCGCCGCCACCTACACCGTCAAAGCCGGCGACACCCTGTACTCCATCGCCAAGGCCACCGGCGTGGACGCCAGCACGCTGATGAAACTCAACCGCCTGAACAGCAGCACCATCAACGTCGGGCAGAAACTGACGGTCAGCGGCGCCGCCAGTGCCTCCGCCGCACGCGCCACCACCGCCGCCGCACCCGCCGCCCGCGGAGGCACGTTCGTCCGCGCGGCCGCCACCCGCTACCTGGGCATCCGCTACGTGCTGGGCGGTAACGGCAACGGCGGCATCGACTGCAGCAGCTACACCATGAACGTGTTCCGCCAGATGGGCATCAACCTGCCCCGCACCGCCGCCGCCCAGTGGCGCGTCGGCAGCCCCGTCAGCCGCCGCGACCTGCGCGCCGGCGACCTGGTGTTCTTCAACACCATGGGCCGCACCGCCAGCCACGTCGGCATCTACATGGGCGACGGCATGATGGCGAACGCCAACTCCTACAAGGGCCGCACGGTCGTGGAACCCCTGTTCGCCAACTCGTACTGGGCCAACCGTTACGACGGCGCCCGCCGCGTCCTGAACTGAACGCCGCGCCCGGAGTTTCACCGACACCCCCCGCCCATCCCGGCGGGGGTTTTTTCATGTCCGGACAGCGAAAGCGGCGGCCCGGTGTTCCTGTGACACCGGGCCGCCGCAGCTTGCAGTTCAGAAGAGGCGGTTACTGACGGATGACCTGCGCGTCCTTCGGGAGGGCCTTGATGGCCGTGGCGGTCAGGCCGGCGTTCACGCGGTAGTTGGAGACGTTCAGGTCTGCCAGGGTCTTCCCGGCGCTGTTCAGCACCTGGATGCGGGTGGGGCGCCAGCCGGCCTCGGTGATCCAGACGCGGGTGCGGTCGGTGCCGCCGGTCTTGGGCGTGGCTTCCAGCTGGAACAGGCGCTTGCCGGCGCTGCCGCTGGTGCCCAGCAGCTTGACGTTGTAGCTGCCGAGCATGCTGGCGGTGTTGCTGAGCTGCGTGAAGTCCAGGCTCAGGCCGGCGGTGCTGGCGGCCTTCTGCGCGCTGGTGACGGTGATCTGGTTGGTCAGGTACAGGTACTGACGGATCTCGTTCTTGTCGGCCACGACCACGTTGTCGGCCAGCGCGTCCGGCGCGGCGAACTGCACGCGGGCGACGTTCTGCGCGGGAATGGCCTTGATGGTCATGTCGATCTTCTGGCTGCTGGTGTCCAGGGTGGCGTTCCCGCTGAGACGGAACGACACGTCCCTGGCGGCCTTCTGGGTGGCGTCCACCCGGTTGATGACGTCCTGCGCGGTCTGGGCGCCGGCGACCGAACCGAGGGCCAGCAGGGCGGGAGTCAGGAGGGTCAGGGAGAGCTTCTTCATGCCGGTCAGTATCCCGTCCGCCCTCATGAGAAGGGGGCCGCGCGCCTGATGGGAAGTTCATGCTCGGAACGAAAAATGCGCTGCTGGACACAGTCGAGCGGTCCAGCAGCGGCCAGCGGCTCCCCCGGCGGGGGCGGACCCTCAGGGCAGCGGCAGGGTGTACCCGACCCGCACGCCGAAGCCCGCCTGCCCCTGCCGCGTGCGTCCGGCGCTGGCGTCCAGGGTCAGGGTGCCGCTGCCCGCCGGGAGGCTGGCGCTCAGGCCGGTCCTCAGCGGCGAGCTGACCGTCCGCCACGGCTCGTAGGCGGCGTACAGGCGCACACTGCTGCCCTCGCCGATCAGGTCCGGCGCGGACAGACTGCCGGTCACGCCGAAGGTGTTCAGGCCCGCCAGGGCGTCCACGCCCACGCTCAGGCCGCTCTCGGCGGCGTAGGTCAGGCCGCCGGTCAGGCCCAGCACGTCCCGCCCGGCCAGCGCGCCCGCCCGCCACGTCAGGGTGCCGGTGGGTTCGGTGTCCGGCAGGGTGTCGTCCATACCCAGGGGATCGGCGTCCGGGGTGTCGGTCGCAGGGCCGGCCGGATCGGCGGCGGCGTCCGGAGGGGCAGCCTCCGGGGCAGCAGTCTCAGGGGCAGCAGTCGGGTCGGGTTCTACCGCGTCGGGTTCTGCTGCTTCGGGTTCCGCCGTGACGGGGCGCGTCAGGACGCGGCGGCCCTCCACGCCCACGCTCAGCTGCGGTTGCGCGCCCAGTTCGCCGCCCACCACGGCGATCAGGTCACGGTCCACGCGGTAACGGGCGCCCAGTGAGGCGTTCCAGCCGCGTTCGCGCAGGTCTGCCGGGGCCTGCGCGAACGCGGCGAGCGGGTCCACGTCCGTGACGGGCGCCGTGAAGTACGCGCCCGCGAGGTTCAGCGCGACCGGCCCCACCCCGGCGCTGGCGCGGCTGTCCAGGCGCACGCCGCCCTGCCAGGTCACGGCGAGGTCCGTGCGGGCCGTCGCGGCGCCCAGCGGCGGCAGGCTGAGGCTGCGGGCGTACCCGACCTGCGCCGCGCGGCTGCCCACGGCGGCCGACACCTGCCCGCCCAGCAGGTCCAGTTCCGACACGCCCACGCGCCCCCACAGTCCGGCGTCCGGGGCGCGGTACGACACCCCGAAGTCCAGCGTGGCCGCCTGCGCGGACGACACGAGCAGCGCCGCGCCGAGCGTGGCGGACAGCGAACGGGAACGGCCGGAACGGGGTGCGGGTCGCATGCGGGCAGCGTAGCGCAGCGGCCCGGCGGCCTCCAGCCCCGCTCCCTTCACGACTGGCACGTTCACGCCTGTCCCCTTCATGCCTCCGCACCCGCGCCGAAGCTGACGCGCCCGGTCAGGTTCCCGCCTGCGGGGCGGGGTAGCCTGGGCCCATGCGCCTGCTGCCTGCCGCCGCCCTGAGCACCGCCGCCCTGTCCCTGAGCGCCTGCGCGCCCCTGCAACAGATCGTGCAGGTGCCGCAGGTGCAGGTGCAGAACGTCACGCTGACCAGCCTGACGCTGCCCGGCGGGTTCGGCAGCGCGCCGGTGGCGAACCTGAGCATGACCCTGGAGGTCACCAACCCCAACCCGCTGCCGCTGCGCATGGCGAACATCGCGGGCGCCCTGATCATCGACGGGGCGGCCGTGGGGGACGTGTCGTTCCCGAACGTCGACATCGCGGCGCGCGGCGTGAGCACCCAGCGGGCGGACCTGTCCATTCCGGTCACGCTGAACACCGCCGCGTCGTTCCTGAAGGTCGCGCGCGGCCAGCTCGTCACGTACCGGGTGGACGGGGGGTTCACCGCGAACTTCGGGCCGCTGGGATTGCAGCAGTTCGGGCCGTTCACGCTGTCGCAGGGGCAGTGGAAACAGGCGCCCATCCTGCCGTTCTGAACGCCTGGGCAGGACCGCGCCGGGACGCTACGCTGTGCGGGTGACCGATCCCGCCCGCCCCGACCACCGCACCCCCACCACGCCGGAGGCCATCAGCCCAGACGCCAGCGACCCGCAGCGCGCCTGGGCGTTCCGGCCCGCGTCTCCCCTGCCCGGCGTGCCCGGCGGGCCACTGTCGGGCCTGACCTTCAGCGTGAAGGACCTGTTCGGCGTGCCCGGCTGGCCGCTGCACGCCAGCACCCGCGCGCCCGTCCCGGACCCCGGCCAGAGCGTGCTGGTGCGCCGCCTGCTGGACCTGGGGGCCAGCGCGGCCGGCAAGACGCACCTGCACGAGATCGCGCTGGGCATCACGGGCGCCAACGGGTTCGGCGGGACCACGCACCCCACCCGGCCAGAGTGCGTACCGGGCGGCAGCAGCAGCGGCGCGGCCGTCAGCGTGGCGCTGGGACAGGTGGACTTCGCGCTGGGCACTGATACCGGCGGCAGCATCCGCGTGCCGGCCGCGTGGTGCGGCGTGCGGGGCTTCAAGCCCACCAAGGGACACGCCGACTGGAGCGAGGCGGGCGTGCTGCCCCTGTCGCGCACCTGCGATCACACCGGGCCGCTGGCCGCCGACCTGCGCACCATCATCCGCGTCCACGAGGCCCTGACCGGGCAGTCCGTGCGCCCGCAGGACTGGACGGGGCGGCGCGTGGGCCTGTGGCTGCCGGACGGCTGGGTCACGCCGGACGTGCGCGCCGCCATGATGGGCGTGGCGGGCACCCTGGAGGGCCTGGGCGCGACCGTGACGCCCGTGGACTTCCCGGAAGTGCTGGACGCGTACTCGCCCATCGTGCTGAGCGAGGCGGCCACCGTTCACCGGGACGCCCTGAACCTGCCCGAGCCGGGCTTCCTGCCGTTCACACTGGCGGCGCTGCAGCAGGGCGCGGCCCTGAGTGCCGACGAGGTGCAGGCAGCCTTCGCACGCCGCGCCGCGTACCGCGAGAGGCTGGACGCCCTGCTGGGCACCTTCGACGTGCTGCTGGCCCCCGCTGTCCCCACCCCGCCCCCCCTGATCGGGCAGGACGAGGTGGACCTGCCGGGCGGCCCGCTCCCGCTGCGCCGCGCCGTGCTGCGCCTGACCGCGCCGTTCAGCCTGCTGGGCGCCCCGACCGTCGCGCTGCCCACCGCGCACCACGCGGGCGGCCAGCCGTTCGTGGGCGTGCAACTCGTCGGGCGGCACGGGCAGGACGACACGCTGCTGGCCCTGGCCCACGCACTCGACACCGCCCCCGCCACGGAGCCTGCGTGAAACGCGCCGCCCTTCCACTGGCCGTCCTGCTGGCCGCCTGCGCCCCCGCCACGCAACCCGCCGCGCAGCCCGTGTACTCGTACGCGGGCGAGGCGCGGTTTCTGCTGACCCCGCAGAAGATCCGCGTGACGTACACCGTGGACCCCGTCACGCACGAGGCGCGCGGCGAGTACCGCAACCTGACCAGCGGCGGCACCTTTATCCTGCGCGGCACGCAACTGCCCAGACCCGGCGGCGCGGCCACCCTGACCGCCACCATCGACCCCGGCGACACGCCCCGCCTGAACGCCAGCCTGCTGGGCTTCGGGGTCAGCAACGTGCCCCTCAGGGCCAGCGGCCTGCTGAGCGCGGCCGTCACGGACACCCTCCTGAGCGGCACCCTGACCGTGAGCGGCGTGAAGCACAACGTGACCCTGCGCGCCGAACGCTGACCCCCTCCGCAGCGCATCAGGCGCACGGCATCAGGCCCGCTTCATGAGGGCTGCGTACGCTGCGGCCCATGCGCCGCCACCCCGCCCCCCTCACCCTGACTGCCGCCCTGCTGCTCCCGCTGGCCCTGAGCGGCTGCGCGTTCGGCGCGTACTTCCCGCCCACCACCTCCCTGGAACGGCAGATCAGCGGCGTGTACGAGGGCGTCGGCGTCGGCCCCACCGGACGCGTCCCGTACCGCCTGACCCTCGGCCTCGTCGAACGCGACGGACGCGCCAGCGGCAGCCTCGTGAACCTGGAGAGCCGCAAAGTCTACGCCGGAAGCGGCCCCTTCAAACGCCTCGTGGACGGCACGGAACTCACCCTGAAGCTCTACGAGAACGGCGCGCACCGCGCCAACCTGTACCTCGTCCGGCACGACAAGGACGGCACCGTCACCCTGAACGGCCACCTGCGCACCGTCCTCCTGGGCCGCGAAGCCCTCGGGTACACCCTGCAACTGCGGCCCATCCCGCCAGCACAGCCCTGAACCCCCTCCCCAGCGCGCCCACGACGCTGCGCTAGACTGCCCTCCGACCGCCCAGCGCGACACAGCGGGCAGGCAAAGGCCCCGGAATCCATCCGACCGGCTGAGAGGAGAGACACACATGAAGGCAATGATCGTCACCTACGGGTGATCAGTCGCTGCATCAGTGTTTGCTGATCTTGACCCGCGCCGCATCCTTGGCTTTCATGCCTTTGATGACGGCGTTTTTCACGGTCTGGGCAGCAGTTTTGCTGGGCAGATTTGCGGCGTAGGTCTGGGTGAAGGCGCCTTGCTTGTACTCGACTTTGTAGGGCATGGGATTCTCCTGGGAAGTGGGGGTGGGTTCAGGCGCGGGTCCAGCTGGTGACCAGCTGGTTCAGGCTGCCGGTGACGGCGTGCACGTCGCCGGCCACCTGCGGGATGTTGCTGCCGGCCCAGAAGTTCTTGTCTTCCAGGCTGCGGCTGAGTTTTTCGGCGATGATCACGCTGCCGGCGAGGATGGCCAGGGCCACCAGGCCGCTGCCGATCAGGACGGTCTGTTCGGTCTTGTTCATGGGTCAGCTCCCCCACCAGGCGGTGGTCTTCAGTTCCGGGTGACGCTGCGCGATGGCCAGGACGGTCGCTGAGTACGGGCGGGCGCCTGGGCAGCCGAGTTCGGCGCGTGCGACGGACAGGGGCGTGCTGCAGGTGAGTTCGCCGCGCTTGTACTTCTGCCAGTTGCCGCGGCCCATGCCGTAGTGCCGCAGGGTTTCGCGGACGCTCCCTGAGCATTCCGGGTAGGCACTCCGGAGCCACTTCATGTACCTGAGTCCCGCGCGAATCTGCGCGGCTGGTGTGGTCATGGGCCACGCGGCGCCGACCTGCTGCGCGGCAATGGGTGTCACCTGCAGGGGACCGGTCGCCTTGCTGCTGGGATTCACCGCCGTGAGCTGAAGGCTGCTTTCGGCGTACGCGTGACCGAAGGCTAAATCGAGCGGGTACCCCTCCTCGGCACAGACGGTCACGAGTTGAATGGCCAGGGTGCGGGTGGCCACTGGTGACAACCGGCGGGCCGGTACTTCCCGCAGGATGGCCGCCTCACACCGGTCAATCAGTGACGGAGCACTTCCTGCAGGCCGGGGGACGGCTGGAGTACTGGTGTACGGGGCCGCAGGTCCCGCTGGTTGAGGCGTGATGGCCACCGGCGCTGAGCGTTGCGTGACGATCCGCTGCGCGAGGACCGCGCTGACCAGCAGCGCGCCGCCCGCGGCCGCCACGCGGATCTGCTGGCCCCTATCGACGTCGCTCTTCACGATCTTCCGTTCCGGACAGGCCACGGGGCCGCAGGCGACGACCGCCGCGCAGATCCCAGCCACCCCCGACGAACCAAGCGCAGGCGTTGAGATCCTGGTAGTTGGTCACTGCCCCTTCGACACTCCCCGCTACATGGTTGGCACTGCCACTGCTGCGCGGCGCCACCCCAGCCGCCAGCACCGGCACGGGCACCGGGGCGGGCTGCACCAGCTCAGCAGGCACCGCACCGGGCGAGATCACGCGCGCCCCCACGTCACGGACGGGCCGCGCAGTGTGAGGCGGTCAAGGTCGGATTTCACGAACTCCTGCCCCGGATCGAACGACCAGACCCAGGCGTGCCGGTTGTAGTAATCGGTGGCGCACAGGATCGTGACCGCCACAACCGCGCCGTTGTACTGGGACGTATCCCAGCTGTACGTCTGCCCCTGCCGCGTGTAGCTGCCTGCCACGTAGGCCGGGGAGCTGCCCGCGTTCGGGCTGGTGTACGTGCCGCCGTCCAGATGGCGCCACAGGTTGTAATCCGACGTGCGCCACTCGGCGCCCCCCTGAAGGGTCATGCCGTTCTGGAGGCCCCCGAACATGCCGGAGGGCATCTGCGCCACCATGATCATGTCCACGATTTGCAGGTCGCCCGCGTGATCCCCCACGCCGCACAGGTGATACGAGCCGGTGCGCGTCCCTACGCCGTCGATGGTGACAGCGCCAGCCGTGCGGGCGGTCGGGCCGACCGTGATTTGCAGCGTGTACGTGAGGCGCAGCTTCTGCGTGCTGTCCTTGCTGATCACGATGGGATTCCCGTTCGCGTCCCGGAACAGTTCACGCACGCTCAGGTTCCCGGCACCGTTCGGCCCATAGCCCCATTCGGTCAGGTTGCCGTTAGCCTCCTGGAATCCGAACTCGCGCTCCAGCACGTAGTTATAGACCCCCTCAGCGGTGCGGGTGGTGCGGGGGTAGCTCACGCCGATCTGGCGGGTAGTCGCCAGCGGCGCCGCGAGGCCGGTCTGGGTGACAGCGGGCGCGGTGCTGCCAGTGCCGACGTGCGCCACGTCCACGGAGCCGCGAATACCGTAGGCGGCGTAGTAGTCCAGGCCGCTATTCAGGATGAGGTTATGCTGCTCCCCTTCTTTCAGGATCAGCCCGCCCTCACTGAGCAGCTGATAGTGCAGCCAACCTTCCACGGTCACGTTCACGGGTTTGTCATTGAGCATTGAGGGAGCCTCCAGTCAGGCCGGACACGGTGCCGCGCACCGCGTCAGGGCCACGAGAAACGACGATCACAGCGCGCACGAGGGCGCCGGCAGCCAGGCCGGATACGGTGCCGCGCGCTGTGTCCGGGCCGCCCGTGGTCACGATCACAGCGGGGCGCAGGGCGCCGCCCTGGAGGCCAGTCACGGCGCCCTGAGCGCGGTCAGCAGGTACAGAGAGGATCAGAGTCGAGGGCACCAACGCCCCACTCTCCAGGCCACCCACGGCGCCCCAAGCGTGACCGTCCGCCATGCTCACGCGGCGCGTGACAGGCATCAGGGCGCCACCACTCAGGCCGGACACGCGGCCCCGTGTCTGCCCGCGCAGATAGGCCGGGTACAGGCCAGAGCGCAGCGTGAGGGGCGCGCGGGCCGCCTCGCCTGCCGCCTGCCACGCCAGCGGGCCGGGAATGATCTGGTCGAGCACCGCGCCGTCCGGCACCGCGTCCACCACGGCCGCCGCGACGGCGTAACTGTCCCGTTGATGCCGTGCGACCAGCTGCGCGCCGTCTAGGTGCATCAGCACCACGTCTGACACACTCGGCTCCCCGTGGAGGACGGCATCACACATCAGCAGCGGCTCACGCCCAGCCCACGGCCCGCGCGTCACGTAGGCGTGCACAGCCGGGTTCCACTGACGCACGTAGATCCGTTCATCCCGCTCCCAGGCGAACACCGGACGGGCCGCCTGATCGAACGCCAGCGCGACGTGCCGCACGTCCACCAGATCCCCCAGCGCGTCAGGGTCGGAACGATCCACCCACACACCCGCGCGTGCTTGGTACAGGCGCGGGCCGCCTTTGTACAGGCCCAGCGCCCAGCGCCCGCCGTACAGCTCGGCCAGCGTGCCGCCCCCAGGCTGCCCCAGGTGGTACGGGCCAGCCGACACCACCAGCTCCGGGCGCAGGGTGCGCCCTGTGCGCTTACTGACCACCACGCCGCCCAGCTGCGCGGCCGTGCCGGCGGGGAGGATGCCGTCCCGCTCCTGGTCACGGATCACGGCAGGCGGCAGGGACGCCCAGGCCGCCCGCTCCAGGCTCAGGCCCCACCAGACGCCCCAGGACGCGCCGTAGCTCACTCGCGCCACTCCTGCCAGCGGTGGACGGTGATCGGCGCCGGTTTCCCCAGCAGCCAGCGGCGGCCCGGATGCGTGAGGATCGCAAACCGCCAAGACGCGACCGCCGGGTCTACCCAGCCGGGGAACTGCTGCTCCAGTGTGTGCAGCAGCTCGCCCGCCTCGTTGTAGAGCCGGTGGGTGAGCGTGAATCCGGCCGTCGTGCCGCCCGTGCCGAACTGCACCCGCGCGTCCCGGCGCGTCATCTCCAGGCGGCACCGCTCGCCGCCCCGGACGCCGAACGACCACAGGTTGTCATCCCGGCGTGGGGGGTGTATCAGCGTCAGCACGTTATCCACGCGGCCCAGACTGTCCTGATAGACAAGCGTGGCGTTCTCTCCGGCGTAGCTGCCCCCCGTCATGTTCAGGAGGTGCGGCAGCTCGTCATGCAGGCGCGCGTCTGGGTAAGCAGTCGGCAGGAAGCTGACCTGACCGCCCCAGGCGCGCACATCCGGCGTGTCATCCAGGCTGAACTCCAGCACCCAGCGGGAGGCCAGCGCACCGGACGGCCCGAGAGGCGCCGCCGTGCGGATCAGCTGCGCGCCGGCGGTGCGCGCCTCCGTGGCTGTGGTGGTCAACGTGACCGGCACGGAGAGATCCAGGTCAAACACCACGGCGCCGGTACTGCTGGAGCCGTCCGGCCACACTGAGGAGGGCGTCAGCGCCGGTATGTGCGCCGTGAACCCGCCGGCCACCGGGTAGGCGTTCACGTCTGCCGTCTGCCCGCCGCCCAGGTCAGCGCGGGCGCGCGGCGTCCGGAGCGTCCAGCGCAGCGTGTAGGCCCCACCGGGCAGGACGCGGCCCACCGGCAGATCCAGCGCGGCCACGTCGGGGAACTCCGCGAATGTCGGGAAGGGGCCGCCCAGGAACACCTCCACTTTGCGGCTACTCAGCACACGGCCGCCCTTCGGTGCCGCGTCCAGCAGCTCCGCCACCGTGGCGCCGTCCGGGCCGATCAGCGCGAGGTCATAGCGGGTGTCGGCGCACTCCAGGCGCGAGTAACTGCCGCTGCCGCCGCTGCCGGCCGCGCCGTAGGTGGTGCCGCCCAGGCGGAAGAGGGCGGAGACCCGCGCGACGTGCGCGGCGCCGGGAAGATCGACCAAGAGAGAGTGGGCGGCACCGGCCGCCGGGAGACCGCCAACAATCGCGCCGAACCGGAAGTCGCCCGGTGTGTTGGGCGGGAAGGCGGACAGCAGACTGCGGGGGCCGGTCAGGGGCGTGCCCTGGAGCGTCCAGCCGGTGTCTGGTTGGTTGGTCGCGTACTGCGCGGCCGCGTAGGTGTAGGGACTCAGGGCCGCCGGGGACAGCAGCACCGCGCGCAGGTACTCCTCGATCGAGTCGAACAGGTCCACGTCTTGCCCCTCAACGAACGGGCGCGGCCCGGCAGACAGCAGCGCGGACAGCGTGTCGGCTGTGAGGCGTTTGTCGAATGGGGCACCAGGTTCAGGTCGTCGCAGCATGGCGTTCCCTCACTGCATGTACAGCTGGTAGGTGGCGGGACCGTCCGGGCCGGCGTCGATAATCACCTTGCTGATCAGGCAGGTCAGGGTGATGGTGGTCGACGGCGGGACGGTGTGGCTGGTGCTGGCCTGCCCGCCGAGTCCGACGAGGGTGACCTTGAAGGCGCTGTCGCCGAGGTTCGCGTAGAACCCGCGGGAGACGGCGCGCCCCTGGTTCAGCGCTTCGACGTCCACTTCGGCGCGGCCGTCCGTGACGGCTTCGACGATGACAGGCAGACTGCTCAGGCGGCGCGGGGCAATCCGGGCGCTGTCCTGCACGTCCACCACGCCGAACTCGAAGGCCAGGGCGCGCTGCTGCGCCTGGGTGGCCTCGCGGGTGGCTTTCGCTTCCGCGTAGAGGTGGGCGAGGCAGTTCTTCATGTCGTCCAGGCCGGTCTGCAGCAGGGGAATGTACTTGGTGAAGTCCGGGAACATCAGCAGTTCTCCGTGAGGCGCTGGTAGAGCCTGGGGGCCAGCCAGTGCAGGACGTCCGGCAGGACCACCAGGGCAAACCCGATGGATCCGGCGACCCAGCTGATGCCTGTGCCGGCGTGCAGGTGGTGGGCCACGACCGCCACCAAGTACAGGAACCCGCCCAGACCCTGACTCCATTCGGCGTAGTTGCGGGCGGTGCCGGACAGCACGAAGAGCACGTTGCGGGCGCAGTAGGCCAGCACCAGGGCATAGACCAGGGTCAGGATGATGGAAACGAGCAGGTTCATTCTTCTCCTTGCTGTTCAGGCGCGGATTTTTCCTTGCGCCGGTTCAGGACTTCCGGGACTCCCAAGGCGGCGGTGATCACACCGCCGAGGAAGAGGCTCCAGGTGCTGTCGAGGGGCGCATTGCGCCAGATGCTGTTGCCGGCGAGGGCGAGCATGATCACAACGACGGCGATGAGCAGCAGGCCAACAGGTCGTTGCATTGGGCTCCTGACAGGTGAGGGGGTTATTTCGTGCCGCCGCAGCCACAGCCGCAGTCGGCTTTCTTCGGCTGGCGCGTTTCGATGAGGCGCATGGTGAGGACCACGACGCCGTACACGAGGAGGGTGCCCACGGCGGTGTACGCGCCCTGGCGGATGAGTTGGGGTCCGGTTCCTTCTTTCATGGGGTCACCTACGCTTCGAGCGGGGAAGTTCTGACGACATCGAGCCAGGCCTGCCGACTTCGGTCGAGCGGCGCGACGTCCGTGCGGAATTCCTGGTACACGGGCTGTATGGAGTGGCCGGGTCCTGAGCGGTCCTTCAGTTGGTCGACCAGCAGATCACGCACCGACGGAGGGGACGCGGGCGGGTTGGTCTGCCCCACGACGGCCCACGGCAGGTCGGTCAGTGGGATGGGGGGCGCGACGGGCATGATGGTCATCCGGCCCGGCTCCGGCGCGAACGGCATGGGGGCCGGCGCGGTGACGATGGGTGCCGTGGTGACCGGAGGGGTCGGAGATGGTGTGGACACCACCGGGTTGGGGGTGAGCGCGGCGCTGTTCCTGCGCAGCAGGTAGGACACGCCGGCCGCGCCCGCACCGACGGCCGCCAAGAGCAGAGCGGTCGACACGAGGGTCTTCACCGCTTGTACCCCACCCCGAAGCTGCTGCCGGCCGTGCCGGAGCTTCCGCCGGCTGGCGTGAAGGCAGTGGCCGGGTCCATGGGGCTCGACGTCGCCGGGGGCGTGGTGTACTGGCCCGCGTACTTGTCGGTGAGACTGGGACCGTAGTAGCCGCCCGAGATGGGCGCCAGGGGATTGCCGGGCAGGATCCCGTTCACCCAGCGGTCCACGAGGCTGCCGTACCCGTGGAAGGCCAGGCCGTTGTGGACGCTGAAGTCCGGGGTCTTCTCCCAGAAGTTCACGGGCTCACCCGTCTCCCCTTCCGGGGTGGGACGGAGCACGACGGCGGCCGCGACGGCCACCAGGGCCGCGATTCCGCCCGCGATGAGCAGTGTGGTGTTGCCTTTGGTCATGTGGTCCTCACGGCGACGGGCTGCTTGATGACGCCCAGGTCGCGCAGGTTGGCGATGAGGCTGAGCTGCTGGCTGTTCAGTTCGCTCAGGCGCGTCAGGAGGGGCCGCTTCTGCGCCTCGGTGCGCGCTCCCCACTCGCTGGTGACGGCCGCGCGGATCCGGGGTTCCATGTTCCCGTTGTTGCAGCGAGCCGCCTGGGTCAGCCACGCGCCGGAGTTCCTGCAGGTGGCCCACTCGCGGTCAGCGACGCTGGCCAGGAACGTGGGATCCACCGGCTGCCCGTCGATGACGTTCAGCTGGTCGGTGAGGCGTTTGATCTCGTTGTGGGCGGTGGCGAGATCCCGTTCCAGCCCGCTGATCTTGTCGGCCCGGCGCCACGCTTCCTCACGGGCGCGCTCGGCTTCCAGGGCCTGCTGCGCGCTCCAGCCGGCGTTGCTGCTGCCGACGGGAACGACCACGCCGTTCCCGACTGGGAGGGTGTTTCCGGAGGGGGCCGGGGCGGGCGTCGCGACAGTGGACGGAGCCGGTGCATCCTGGCTCTTCTTCACCAGGACGAAGCCACCCACGGCGGCTCCGGCGAGGATCAGCATGCCCAGGGACACGCTGGCGGCGACCATGACTTCACCTTGCTTCACACTTCACCAGTCCTTCCTGACGCCGGCGTACGCCCAGCCGGGGCCGATGTAGCTGTAGTCCACGGGGCCGGTGTCGATCAGGCCCGTGGGGGCGTACCCGGTGGCCACGCCGACACTGACGGGCGGCAGGGTCCTGTTCGCGCCGGCAGGCAGTGTGACGGGCGCACCGGGAGCCGCAGGACGATTGCGGGGCAGGGAGGCCACCAGGGCCACCCCGCCCGCGGTCAGGACGCCCAGCAGGGCCACGACCAGGACGGGGCGTTTCATCAGGCCACGGCCTTGTACGCGACGAACCCGGCGACGAGGACGCCCACGCCGATCAGGGCGTAGGTCATGACCTGCCGGGTGGATTCGGCGGCCAGCCGGTCGCGTTCCAGTTGCGCGTTGGTGGCGGCCGCCTGGGCGTTCGCGGCGGCCGTTGCCGCCTGCGCTTTGGCCGCGCCGGTTCCCGTGACGGCATCGACAATTCCGACCACGGGACCTGCGAGGGCACCGACTGCTGCGAGCCATTCCATGTTGCTCCCTGTCCCTGTGTTGAGAGGCTTGTGTTCACCCGCAGCTGCCGCCTGTTCGGCGTAGGCGCGGGTGGCCTGGTAGCTGACGCCCACGCGCCTTAGAGCGTGCCGCCGCGCAGTTTGAGTTCCGCCTGCGCGTTCAGCTGCGCCGCGTCCAGCACGCGGATGGGCGTGTCGAAGACGGGCAGGCTCAGTTCGTGCTGCGCGTACCGGTCGAACACGATGGGCGTCCGGCTGCGCACGGCGAGTTCCAGACGGAACTGCGGGGGCAGCGGGTACTCGCGGCCTTCACTGCCGAAGGTAGGGGCGCTGCGGGCGTTCGTCTGGTCGGTCTCGTGGATGGAGCGCAGCGCGCCGCCGAACAGCTTGGCGCTGGCGACGTCGCTACCCAGGGGCCGCACGATGCGCAGTTCGAACTCACCGTCACCGGTGGTGAAGTACACGGCCACGCGCGTGGCGTTGCCGGGCCGGTCGACCGTGACGGTCCCGGCCGCCCAGTCCACGGCCGCCACCGGCGCGGAGAGCCAGGTGGTGCCGCCGTCCGCGCTGGTGTACGCCAGGACGTCCGGGTGGTAGGAGTTCGGGAACGCCGCGCCGGGCCGCGGGGACCTGATCAGGGCGTGCCCGGCGGCCGCTAGGTCCACGACGAACGCACCGGCCGCCGTGCCGCCGGCGACACCCACTTCATGGCGGCCCTTCAGGTAGAAGCGGAAGTTCTCGCCGCCCCGGAACAGCAGCAGGTGCCCGAGCGGGCCGTCGAAGTACGCCACGGCACTCTGCAGGCCGAGGACCTGCTGCGCCGGCTTCAGCCGGTCGGCGGTGAGGCTGAGGCGCGCGGCGGTGGCCAGCGCCTGGAAGGGCATGCCGGTCATCAGTTCAGCTCCTCGAAGTCCACCTGGAAGAAGCTCTTGCCCCAGTCCACGACCTGGGGACCCTCGACGTAGAACAGCAGCTCGTGCGCCTCGGGGATCTCGATGCCGGGGCCGACGTTCAGGTCGGTCTGCCCGATGATGGTGGCCTTGAAGTCCTCGTTGCGCTGCTGGGTGGTATCCATGTCGTGCCACACGCTGTACGGCAGGGCGCGGTGGAACTTGGGGAACTCGTCGGCCGGGCCACGCGTGGCGACCAGGAGCTTGCTGGCGCCGCTGATCTTGTTCCCGGCCGCGTCGCGCAGGTCGAGGATGATGTACGTGCCGGTCACCAGGGCGTTCCGCACCATGTTCTGGTTGTGCAGGCGGTACAGCGCGCCGCGCGGGACGGTGATGCGGGCCACGGGCGTGCTGGTGCTGGCGACGTTGGCGGTCAGGGTCACGATGTTGGGGTTGCTCTGGCTGGTGATGCTGGTTTTACGCATGCTGGTTGCCTCCTGGCAGAGATGGCGGTGGGGGAACTTCAGCGGATCGCGGGGAACACGTCCTGCAGGACATGCGCCATGGCGACGGCCGCCACGCCCAGGAAGGCGTACTGCGCGTTGCCGTTGGGGACGTACTCGATGCCGGCCACGCACGCGACGACGATGCCCAGGCGGGCCAGCTGACGGTTCATGCCCAGCTGGGGAGCTTCCGCGCCGGCCTTGCCGTCGGCGTCCGGGGCGTAGAACTTCAGGCGGCCGCCTTCCAGGCTGGCCACGCCGAACGTGTCGCGCATGCCAGTCCACAGCTGCTTTTCCAGCACGGCGCCTGCGGCCGCGCCGGCCGCGGTGGACAGGACACGGGGATCGGTGAGGGTTTCAATGATGTTGCCGTCGGGTTTACTGAGCCACTGCTGTTTCTGCATCACGCGTTCTCCTTGAGTGTTTCGATGGCCTGCGCGGCGAATTCCCGCCGCACCAGTGCCTGGATGAGTCGCCGCACGGCCGCCCGCTGTCCCCAGTCGACGAGCGGCAGATCCATGTACTTCCCGATGACGGGAAGCACGTGATCGACCGCCTCGAGGCGGGGCATCACGAGATCCAGCGCGAACTCCTCGCGCTCCGGCCCGTCAGCGCCGGGCAGGGCGTTCCAGGCGTGCTCGATGCCCTCACGGGCAAGGACCTTGGCCTGCTCCCAGATGTGCTTGAGTTCCTGCTGATTCATGCGCCCTCCTTCCCTGCTCAGGCGGCCTGAGCGACGCGGCCGCCCTGACCGTCCCGCCGGATCACGACCGTGCGGCCGCGCTTGCTGTCCCGCACCGCGTACTCCGGCGGCTGCCCGTCATCCGGCCGGGCGAACGTCTCCGGATCCGGAATGGACGGGAACAGCGCCTGAATGCGCCGCCGGTCGTTGAAATCGGTCATGTTGAACACGACCAGGACGTTCACCTGCTTGATGGCCAGGTGCGAGAGCGTTTCGCCTGTGGTGCTCTGCAGGGTCTGCGTGATCTTCACCAGGTCGAAGCCGAACTTGCGGCCCTCGGTTTCCAGGCGGGCCATCGAGGACGGCATGCTCTTCTTCGCGAGGAACAGGTGCGTCTCGTCGTAGACGACCAGGCATTCGGTCACGTCGGTGTTGTACTGGCCCAGCAGCCACAGCGCCTTGCCCAGCGTCTCCAGAAAGGCCTTGCAGTTCTCGCCGGCGGCCACCTCGAAGAACACGCGGCGGTGGTGGCGGATCAGCCCGGCCAGGCCCTCGACGTCGTACGTCTTCAGCTGCTCTTCCTCGCCCACGTACTCCCGGTGGGCGCAGTGCCGTGACAGTTCCTCGGTGGTGTTGATCATCACCAGGTGGCGGTACCGGCCTTCCAGGGCGGGCAGCAGATCCTCGTCCACCCAGTGGCTCTTGCCACTGCCGGAAGATCCGCAGATCAGCATGTTCAGGTACCCGCGGCCGGCCATGTCAGCTGTCCCCGTCGCCCTCGTCCAGCAGGTCGCGCACCAAGTCCTCGTCCGCCTGCACCACGATCACGGTGGGGCGTGGACGCTCGAATAGCCCTTCGAAGATCTTGATCAGGCCGTAGGCGGCCAGGGTCGTCAGGACGATGTGTTCCAGTTGGTCTTTCATGCGTGGGCTACCTTCTGTGTGACGGGGTTCAGGGCGCTGCGGGCGTTCAGGAAGGCCAGCGGGTCCTGGAAGTACTTGCGAACCAGGGCTTCTTCGACGGGATCCAGACCGGAGAGGGGCGTGCGGACGCCACCGGTGGCCGGGTTGTGAGGGTTGAAGCGCGGGTTGGGCAGGGCGAGTTTGATGACGTCCCAGTGCAGGTGCACGTTGTCAGTGCCGCTGTCGCCCACGCGCCCGATCTGCTGCCCGGCGGTCACGACGTCACCGGCCTTCACGTCACGGCTGTACAGGTGCGAAGAGCGCGTCCACACGCCCAGCGCGGGGTGGTGAATCAGGACGTTGTGCCCGTAGCCGTAGCGGCTGGCCGTGGGTGTGCTGCTGACGACTACGCCATCCGCCATGGCCACGACCTTCAGGCCGACCGCACTGGTCAGGAAGTCCAGACCGGTGTGGTACCCGTAGCCGTGGCGGTAGGTCTTCAGGGCCGCGTGACCCATGAACTTGGGGCCGATCCGGACGCGGGACAGGTCCACTGGCCAGAACAGACGCCCGGCCGGGGTGGGGGTGGACGGGTCACGTTTGGGGGGGAGGGGTTTAGTCACCACCGCCTCCCGTACCAGTTCCGCTGAAACCGATATTTGTCGTCTGAAGAGGAGTGCCGAGGCCAGCGCCAGCGAACCCACCAGCAGCAGCTTCCGCTGCTTCTCCGGCGGGATCTCCCTGAAGTTGATGGGGGACATACTTGCTCCTGGTGGTCTGAATGCCGTACCCCAGGACCGCCACGCCCAGCGCCACGCTGAGCCATTCGGGCATCTTGCCGCCGCCGGCAGTCATGCCGTAGGCGGCGAGGGCGTTCGTCAGGCCGCTCATCTGCACGCCCAGCTGCACGATGGGGTTCGACTTGAAGTCGTTCTTGTACGCGTCCGCTAGGCCGCCCGGCAGCCCGAAGGCGGAGAATTCCGCTACGACCCCGATGATCTGTTCGGGAGTCATGGGCGGCGCGTCCGGCTCCGTCTCGGCCTCGGTAGGTTTCGCGGGTCCGGAGAGGGCGACGTCGCTGAGGGTTGGAACCGGGCCGGTAACTTCCGGCGCGAGCGGAGGCGGGGCGTCCGGCATCGGCGGGGGCGGGCCGGGCGGCATGAGGTCCTGCGGGGCAGTGGTGGGGGCGGTCATCTTGAACCTCCGGCGGTCAGCCATGACGCGGCCGGGGCCGGCACGGAAGCGGGAAGGATGGGTGAAGTGGAGGGTGTGGACGCGCGCGCTCCCTGGCCTGCCGGTACGGGATGACCCGTGACCGCGCGGCGGTGCCTCGTGGCTCCCGTGAGGACCAGCAGACCAGCGGCGAGCGTGCCACCCAACGCGACCAGAAACGCTGGTTGTTTCAGGCTGATCCCACGCCGCGGAGGGCGCTGTGGGTCAGGCTGTGTGGGTGGAGAGGGTTGGGATGGAATGGGTGGGGGCGTGGTGGCCACCAGGGGGGCCGCCTCGATCAGAGACCGGGTGAGGGGATCGAGCCCCGTGAAGGGCTCCCCTGCCGGCGCAGTGACAGGCGGCGCAGGAGTGGACGGGGTGGGAACAGGCGCGGCGGGAGTAGCCGGGGCGGCCGGGGCAGCCTCGGGCGTGGCCGGAGCCTTCCGGCCGGACAGACGATCAGGATTCATGGCCATCAGGTCCCCCTCCCGGCCTGCAGGTACTTCAGGAGCAGCACGCCCGCCACGCAGGCGGCCACGACAGCGACCGGGTTGGTGCTTGCCGTCTTCACGGCCTTCGTCGTGACGGCTTTCGTGGTCTGGACGGTCTTGGCGGTCGCAGTCTTGGTGGCCTGCACGACCTTCGTCGTCGCGGTCTTCGCGGTCTGCGTGACGGTCTTGGCCGGGGCAGCCTTGGGCGCGCTGGTCGTGCCGGCAGGCTTGGGCGCCGGGGTGGGCGCGGGCGCAGGAATCGGCTTCACGCCGGTGCTGGGCGCAGGAGTGCTGGGCGTCTGGTAACCAGGGGCCACGGCGCCACTCGACACGAACTGCTGATACCCGACCGACTTACCCAGCGACCGCAGTCGTGCCGAATCGTTCCCCAGCGCCAGCGGTAGCACGCCAGGAATGCGCCTCAGGACCCGCTCGTACAGGTCCTGTGTCAGTGCACCCGGCTTCACGGACGTCACGGCCATCAGGCACCAGAACGAACCGCGGGCACTGTCGTACCCCTTGCGCACCAGGTACGCACCGCCCGGCTGATCCAGTCCCGTGGAGGGATTGAGCGTGCTTGTTCTCGGGAACTTGAACGCGAACCTGGACCCCAGGATGGGCGCGTGCTCCAGCGTGCCGATCACGGCGCCCCACGACCTGGAAGAAGTGGCCAGGGAACGCAACGGCAGTTTCTCGACCCCGAACAGCGGGACCTCCACCCGGTACAGGCCCTTCTGCAGCGGCGCTTTGCCCGCCACGTCCTTGAAGCTCATCAGTCCTTGGCCCGCCGGCTGATGTTCTTCGTGCTGCCGTCCGCATTGGCCAGCGAGCGGCTGGCACTGCTTCCCGCGCTGTAGAGATCCTTGGAGGTCTCCACCGCTTCATGGGTCCCGGCGCGCACCTGGGCAATGACGAACACCGTCACGAACCCGATGGCCGCAATGCCGAACAGAGACGACGGCTTGTTCACCGCGTCATTAATGGTCTCCGCTGTCGTGGGCGGCTTCGAAGGCTCAGGCTGCCCGCCCTGCGCCGGCGTGGCGTTCTGCGCCGCGGCCGCGCCGGACACACCGTTCGTGACGTCCGCTCCCGTGAGATCGATACCGAACCCCTTCAGGACAGACGGAGCGAACAGCGCACCGATGATGATCTGCAGCAGCATGGGGATGGCCATCAGCTGACCACCACCCAGAGGAACGCAACGCCCGTCACGGGGTCGTACCCCTTCCGCGGGTAGTACTTGAACCCGGCGGGTACCTTCGCCAGCGGCGCCTGCTTCGTAACGCCGGCGCTGTCCGCGTAGAAGTTGCCCGAGGGGAACCGCAGGTTGGTGACTCCCTTGGCCTTCAGGGCAGCGTTCATGGCGGGAATAGCCACACGGTCCCAGAAGGTCTTGCTGCTGAACACGAAGGCCGTGGCCTTCTTCATCACCGGACTGGTGACCTTGAACTGCAGCTTGGCGACCCCTTTACGCAGGGTTTCGTTGCTCCCGACCGGGACCGTGTACAGCCCGGCCGGAGCCTTCGCGTTGGTGCTCGTGGCGGTCATGGTCATGCCGCCTGCCCGCCTTCAGAGTTCACTCGCATCGAGGAGGGTCATAGCAGGGGCTGCAGGACGATTACGACAGGGATACTTGATGTGGCACCCACTGAGGGATGCCACTTCTTTGCCGTGCTGAACAGGGTTTATGAAGGCGTCTTAATACTTTTTTCGACCCTCTATTTCAGGGCCTTCATGTATGACTCGCCCATGTTCCGCACACTGGTTTCCGCGTAAATCTGCGTCGTCGCGATCCGCTTGTGACGCAGGAAGCGCTGCACCTGGTCAAGCGGCATGCCCGCATCGAGCAGGATGGTGGCCACACTCGCCCGCAAGCGGTGAGGCGTGACCTGCTTGTCGATCCCGGCCACCCGCGCCGCCTCTTTCACGATCTTCTGCACCATGCGCGGCGTGTAGGCGTCGTGCCGGTTGCTCTCGAACAGGTACCCGACGGCGCGGCCGCCGAGGTACGTGCGCAACTCCTGCGCCAGCGCCGGCAGGACCGGCACGTACCCGTCACTGCCTCCCTTCGCCACGGCAATCCGGATCTGTGGCGGTTCCAGGTTCAGGTGCAGGTCACCGGGTGTCAGGTTCACCAGTTCACTCACCCGTGCGCCGGTATAGAACAGTGTCTTCACCAGCAGGCCGTACCGGGGGGACTGCCGGTAAGCCGCATCGATCAGCGCGTCGATCTCTCCCCTGTCCAGCCGCTCGACCGTCCGCTGCCGCTGGCGGGGCGGCGTGAGCTTCAGTTCCTTGCGGGCCGCCTCGACCACGTGTTTGGTCTGGTCGTACGTCAGGTGGTGCCGTCGCCACAACCTGGCCATCTCGCGGGCCACATCCGCCAACGGGACAGAGTTCGCAGTGTCTGAGTGACCACGAACTTCGCCCCGTTTCTGCCCTGTCTCACCGACCGTCATGCCCCCATTCTACGGGGAAAAGTTCGCAGTATGAGCATTAGGCGAAATCCCAAATCGACTTTGCAAATGTGCGTATTGTTGAGTGCATGCCACTACTCACACCTGAAGAGATTCCAATAATATACAAAAAGCATATTGACGATTTTACTCTCCTTGAGGCCACAGTTAAATCGCTTCTATCAAATTTAATATCCGCAAAAGGCCACAAGATCCATCTAATAACATCTCGAGTAAAAACTCTGGAGAGCACGACGGAAAAAATAACTAGAAAAAATAAATACTCCTCTTTAGAAGACATGACCGACATAATCGGAATCAGAATCATAACCTTCTTCGAAAAACAGGTCGATGAAATTGCCGAAATAATAGAAAGAGAATTCGATATAGATGAAGAGAATTCAATAGACAAGCGTAAATCTATAGATCCAGAAAAGTTCGGCTACCTCTCATTGCATTACGTAGCATCCATAAACCATTCCAGAATGTCTATGCCTGAGTATCAGCATTTAACCAAGCGAAAGTTCGAAATTCAGGTTCGATCAATATTACAGCATGCTTGGGCAGAAATAGAACATTCGATTGGATATAAGAGCCGCGATGATGTTCCACGAGAGATCAGAAGGACATTTTCACAAGTAGCAAGTCTGCTTGAGGTCTCCGATAAAAACTTTAATGACGTTGGTAAGCAGATATTAGAGTATAAAGAAAAGGTTAGAAGAGAAATTAACATAGATGCCAATGGCATTAAACTAGATAAGGTCTCTTTAGACGAATTGAAAAACAACTCCTCCTTCCAAGAATTAGAAGATAGGATTGCGAATGAATTTCGATTCACGGTGGTTGAAAACGCGGGCAATATCAACACGCATTTAATTAATGAAGCCGGATTTAAAAGTATTGGCGAATTACTTGGTTATCTCGCCCGCAACTTTGATAAAATTAAAGAATACCATAGGATATATGATGATCCCTCCAACTCCGCTACTTACTTCAAACCTAGAGGATTCACTATAGCAACTATGTGTTACCTTAAGCTGGATGAGCAAAATAAACTGGAAAAATATTTCCACGAATCTCCATTACCAAAAAAGTACGGCAAGCTAGCCTTGTTAAATAGGCAGAGAATAGTTGAAAAAATTAAAAGCCTGAAATAGCGAATCGCTCCATAAATACAAAAAGATAGCAATCTATTTCAACCCAGCCTACAACTCACTTCAAACAACACATCCAACTTCAATGCCGTTCCCTTGCTGATCCCAGGTCGGTGCATCATTCCGGCGCCCTCACCGATTCGACTGAAATGGCCCAGTTCGCCTATCTCCTCGAGCACACTGGCGGCCGCCGTGGGGTTGCCGAGCAGGATAGTCAGCAGTTCCTGATCGCTGAGCGATTCAACCTTCGTGGGGGTGCGCTTGCTGTAGATCCGGTTGAAGCGGGCCGCACCGGGATTCTTGATGGAACGCTTCTTAGTGTGGGTGCCACTCAAAGTACTTCCTCCACGGTGAAAAACGAAGTCACAGGATGCCCAAGAAGGGGCCTGCGAGAAGCAGCGAGGGGTACAGCAGGGGGGCAGAACACGTGGGTGCCACTCACAGGCTCACCCCGGCGGCTTTCGCTTCCTTCCGCAGCTTCGCGGCCTTGATGGTCAGGCTGTGGATCCGCTTGCGTTTCGCCTCTACGGACTTCGGGGTGCGCGCCGTCTTCAGGGCGAAGCGGGCGGCCTGCAGGTCCGCCTGGATCTTCAGGTGGTCGGACTGGATGGCGGCCGCCGACCGGTGCTTCCGGGTGGCAGCCTTCGCCTTGCGCGTGACGGCCGCGCGTTTCGCCTTGTCGCTGCGGTGGGCGGCGTGCATCTCCTGACTGTGCTGGGCCGCCTCGACCTGGCGCATGATGGCCTGCCCCTCTTCGGACATGAGGCCATCGGCGAGGTCGTCTTCCAGGGCACGGAGTTCGGCGGTCCCCAGTTCGCCGCGGCGGTGGGCTTCGCGCGCTTCCAGGTACTGCACCTTGTAGCGGACGGGGACGCGCATGCCGGTTGCCTCGTCGCGTTTGAAGGTGCGGGTGATGACCATGCCGTCCTTCGCGCCGGCGCGCGGCCGCGCCACCTTCAGGCGCAGAGGCGTGCCCTCGTTCGGTGACTTCACGAACTTGCCGGTACGGGAATCCTTCCAGCGGGTGGTGACCACCTGAATCGGGTAGATCCGGCCTCGACCGCCGGGCCGCGCGGCGGGCGTTCCCTTCCCTCCCCCACTGCGGGAGGTCCAGCCTTTCCCGGCGCGCTTCACGCCCGGTTCCTGCGGTTTGCCCTGCACGTGTACAGGGGGCTGCTTGGAGCCTTTCAGGACCTTCGCGCGGGCAGGTTTCCGGGTCTGATCGTCAGTGGTCATGCAGTGCCTCCAGTGCGTGTGAGAGAGGAAAGAAGTGGCATCCACATGTGGTCGTCACGGGTGGGGCGTGTGGGTGGCCGCCACATCGTCATGCCCACACCGACTCCCGCGGGGCAAGCACGTACGCGTCTTTCAGCTGCGCCCACAGACTCTGCCCACCCCCTTCCGGAACGGACTTCAGGCGCCACATCAGCAGCGCGCCGGCGTTCGTGCAGTCACCGGCCGCCAGGTCGCCGCGCACCTGGTCCATGGTCAGTAGCACCACGTCCCAGAGGTTGACGCCGATGGTGTCCAGGCGCAGCAGTCGCCAGAGCACCCAGTGGTACATGCTCACGCTGCCCGAATCCCCGTACAGGGCGGCAAGGTACTGGGCCGCAGCATCCACGGCAGAGGCCTGCTCGTGCCGCCGGAGTCCCCGGACACTCTGCACGTCCCAGACAGCGCCCAGCGCGGCCCCACGGGTTGCAACAGTCATGTTTAACGGGGACTCTGATTTGAATCCCGGATTAACAGTCCAGCGCACGGCGATCTCTGCTCCTTCAATCGCCTTTAGGCTCTTACATGACTGTTGCAACCCGGCATTTTTAAGCGCGTAGACGGTGCGCAGCCCTTCCGGCTGACCCTTGTACCGGCTGGCGGCCACGCTGTCCGCGCACAGGTCCCGCCACTCGTGCGCGAGGGCTTCACGGGACACCCGCAGGCCTGCACGCGGCCCGGTAAGGCTCACGGCCCACAGCAGGCCATCGGATACCCCGGCGCGCAGCCGGCGGCGTTTCCCGGCCGCCTCTGCCCCGTCTTTGGCGGGTCGTTGAGCAGCGGGCGGCAGGTTGCCGGTCTTGTGATCCCAGCTGACGGCCAGCTGGTGGCCACGGACCTCGCCCGTCTCCCGGTTCACGTCCTGCCCCAGTTGCCCAGCCCAGCGCCACACGGTGGAACGGTCGACACCCAGGATCAGGGCCAGCAGTTCGGCCGGCAGGTGCAGTTCCGCCACGTCGGGCACACGGGCCAGTCCGCGCGAGCGGGCGTTCCCGACCGCGCACAGGACCAGCAGGGAGTACAGCCGGCGGGCTCCAGGGCTAAGTTTCAGGTCACGGGTGGCGCGCTCGGCGATCCGGTCGGCCGTGGCGTGCAGGTCCCGGTACGCCTCGACCATCAGGGGACTGGGGCCGCTGATCGACACGCGCGCCCCCTGCACCTCCCCTGCTTCCGGTCGGAACGTGACCTCCTTCAGCGCGGCCGCCGTCACGAGTGGCCGCTCCGGCTGCGCTGGGGGGATCAGAGCGGGTGGGGTCGGTTCGGCGAACAGGGGCGCCGAGGGCAGCAGGCCCTTCGCCTTCAGCCTGTCCAAAAACTTCTGGGCGCTCATGCGACCTTCCCGGCCAGCCGGCGGGACACCTGCGCGCGGCGCAGGCGCAGCAGGCGGTCCACGCGGCGCACCGCGCGGATCACGTTCAGACGCGCCATGTGCCGCGCCGCGATGCCCGCCACGCGCTCCGCCAGGCGGTCCAGCTCATCCAGATCCAGGCCGTCCGTCGCCCGGTCGATCAGGGCGTCCAGGCGGTTCAGTTCAGCAACATCGATACGGGCAGCGTCCGGTACGTCACCGAACACGCCGTCCATAGGGGGCAGGGGAAAGTCGATCATCAGAGTTCCTTTGGGACGCCCACACAGCGGGCGGGAAGTAACGAGAAAACGCGACGGGAACACCAATGAAGTGGCGTCCACACGTGGACACAGGGGCAGGACGCCCACCAGGGGTCGGTGGGGAACTTGAGGGGGCAGCAACGTCAGGTCACAGCAGCAACCCTCCACACGTGGCAGCCACCCGGCCGGGCGGGCCGCGCACCTGTACGTGCCGGGTCATGCACGACCGCCGCGCAGCAGCTCGGTCGTACTGAGCAGAGCCAAGCAGGCACCCGCGGCCACCAATCCCCACAGCACCAGTCGGACGACCTCCGGGAGCACCAGGACTTCCAGGGCCACCACGGCCGTCAATACCTCCAGCCACAGCACCAGGGTCAGCACGGCAGGTCTCACTGCAGCCCCCAGCGGCGCAGCGCCCACGGGAACAGGTGCTGCGCGCGGCGCGTTGCCCAGCCCAGCGGCTCCACGTACGCGCAGCAGGCGCACGTCACGACCAGGCGGGTCACGCCCACGCGCGCCAGTTGCTCAGTACTGATCGTCAGCCGCTCGTGCGAGCAGGCCGGGCAGCACGCCAGCGTCATGTCCACGTCGACGGCAGGGGGCGCGTTCAGAGGGCTCCCCTCTTCAGCAGTGCCCCACCGCAGCAGTCCTCTGGCGAGCACAGGCGGCAGTACTCAGGCAGAGCGGCGTCCAATTCCTGAGCGGACACGTCACGCAGTTGCCCGGCCGGTGCTTCCTGTTTCCCGCCGCGCTCCTGCTCCTGATGACCAGGGTCCGGCATCAGTCCGCAGCCTCCTCTGCAGGAGCCGGGGGCGGAACGACCGGATTGGCCAGGACGTGCCGCACCAGTCGCTCGGACACGAGGCGGGTGGCCTCCTCCATCGTGCCGCCACCGGGGACGCCCTCAATGATCACGCCCGCGAAGTACGGCCGGACGGCTTCACGCCGGGAGCCTCTGCCGGACTTCATCCCCGCAGCCCTGCTTCCTCGAGCAGTTCCGTGTCCGTCATCGGCTTCATGGGAGCAGCGCTGGCCAGCACGTCCTGTTCCAGCTGGTCAGCCAAGCTGCTCAGGTGATCAGCAGTGATCGTCGCGCCCAGGCACACGCTGTGATGGGCTGTCGCGCGCAGGTACAGCAGCAGATCCCGCACCAGCGCCGGAGAAACCGCTACATCCGGGCAAGCAGCGTCCAGCAAGGCGGCCGGGTACGGCAGGGAGGGGGAAAGCGCGTCATTCATGGTTCGGCTCCTGCTGCGGGCTCAGATCCGCATTACTGTAGTAATCCCGATTGGCGTGAGTGATCCAGATATCCACTTCGGGCAGTCCCAAGTGCTGGGCTATAAGGCGTCTCGTGGAGCGGTGAGTGGGTCTGCCGTTTATAGCATTCCTCAGGGTCTTTTCGGTAATTCCCGCTGCCACAGCTGCTTGCGCCAGTGTCTCCCCCTTCCGAGCAATCAGTTCCCGTATCCGGTTCGACGTAGCCATACCCCTAAGCTACACGCTCGTAATATTACCGTCAATATCACTAGAGTAGTTTTCGGGGGTGTCGGAACGCTACCGGTAGCATTGCCGTAATAGACGGCATGCTCGCAGCAATATTGCCGTCACTACTGGCGGTAGGAATGACCAATGAATCCCGGAAAATTCAGGAGTGGCTCATAGACCTGCGTGACAGGCAGCAACTGCGCCAGGACGAAGTGGACAAGAAGTCCCGCGATTTGGGGGCAAGGATCAGTCAGTCCTATCTGTCCCAGCTGGAGCGAGGCATCAAACCTCTCGCTTCGCTCGGCGGCGAACGCATGGACGTATTGCGGCGCATCTATGCAGTGTCACCTGAGGAATGGGCAGCACGCACTGGACTGTCCATTGCAACGCCCACAGCAGCACCAAGTCAGACCCTCTCCCCTGTGCCCAGTCTTCACCGAGTCCCTGTGATCGGCCTTGCTTCCGCCGGCGCACCCGTCAGCGACGAAGAAGACGAACGCATCATCGGCTGGGAGTACCCCACCGACAGCGAGTACCGCCCCCACATGCTCTGCCTGGAAGTCGACGGCGAAAGCATGAACAACGGAGACGCCGACGGCATGCGCCACGGCGACCGCCTGTACGTCGACCCCACCGACATGCAGCTGCAGGAAAACAAGATTTACGTCGTCCACCTGCACGGAAACGGCATCGTCGTCAAACGTGCCCGCCGCCTCGGCACCGACTGGTGGCTGTTCAGCGACAACACCGACTACAAACCGACACGCCCAGACGAAGCCACCGTGATAGGAAGGGTGTACTACCACCAACCCAGGGGCAAACGACTGTGAACTGACCGGCCGCCGAAAACGACCATCGCAACCGTCGCCCGCCAAGAGAGGCAATAGTGACTCAACTAATTTGCGAACTGAACGATGTCGAGATACAAGTCTTTACCCTGAGGCTACAAAACCAATATCTCCGATCCTATGGCAACGACTACGAAAATTTCGTAGGAGATATTCTTGCTCGCTGTTACCCTGGCGACTTTATGCCAGTCTCTAGTGCTGCCGGGGATAACAAAAATGACGGCATTATTATGCAGACCCGGCATCTTTATCAGTGCTACGCACCGGCAAAGTTTAATGATACAGCCACAATGAATAGGAAAATACGTGAGGACTACGAAGGAGCGATCCAGCATTGGGGTGAGGATTTCGATATCTGGAAATTCTCTTTCTGCCACCCCAAAGACGATGGGGCGAACAAAGAAACAGTGAAGCTAATTCTTGACCTACAAAAAGCCCATGGCAAGAAGATTGATTTTGTAGGTATGACTGGGATGGTTTCACTTGCACTGACGATGCCCAGGACAAGTCTTATCGAGTGGCTTGGCCCCCCCCCGATAATGGTGAGGGAGTTAGGCTTCGATTTACCTTTGCCAACTATTGGGCTTGTAATTAAGGCAATTGCCAACTCAGATATCGCCATCGACGATATGGAAAACATTGACCCGGTACCCCCCACCAAGTTAGCATACAACAGAATTCCTGCTTCTATTCAGGATTATATCGAAAAGGGCAAAGGGCTATCTAACCGGGTAGGGCAATACTTGGCTACAAGTGCCGAACCGCTGCTAGGTCAGCAAATGGCGGAAAAATTCCGCGAGGAGTATCAGCATATTCGTCAACAGGACGAGCCTGTCCAAAGTGCTGAAACAGTCTACTGGCGCCTGTATGATTTTATCCGTCATCGCCTTGCACCACCCCTATCCGAAGAGCAGCAGTTGGCCGTGCACGCCGTCCTATCCTATCTTTTCCACCATTGCGATATTTTTGACCGCCCGCCGGCAGGCTGGACTGGACATTAAGGATGATCTTACCGACCAAATACCTCAACACTGACCGCTCGCTTCTAAATCTTGGGGCTGAGGTCATGATGTTATTGGGTCGGGAGAAACCAGTGTCCAAACTTTGGGAAGAGTTTCAGAAAACTCGTCAAGGAAAGGCAATGGTGACTTACGAATGGTTCGTACTTACCCTTGATCTCCTATTTTGCCTCGGCCACGTCGAGTATAAGAGTGGCAAGATTGTTAGGAGGGTTCCATGATCTTAGAGATCACTAGTACGCTCCCGACGTACAAATCCATGAAGTTCAAGCCAGGCCTTAATATTGTCTTGGCAGAGCAGCATTCGAAGGCAACAAATCAAGATACGCGCAATGGCGTAGGTAAGTCTAGCCTGCTGGAGATAATACATTTTCTTCTTGGGGCAAACGTGGGGCCCGGCTCCCTATTTCGATCGGCGGAGCTGGAAAAAGTTAAGTTCTCAGGGAAATTTGCCTTCACAGGCCAAGTGTGGCAAGTGACTCGCGATACAGAGGCGCCTAAAGTGATATCCCTTCTAAGGCCGATTTTTATACCTGAAGAGGACGGGATGCTGATTTCAACGGGCGGAAGATATACCGATAGAAGTCTAAAAGATTGGACCGATTTGCTGACTAAAGAAGTTTTTAAAATTGACTGCTCAAAAAAGATTAAACACTGCCTTAGTTCAAGGATTCTGTACGGATACCTTATTCGGAGACAAGCCGACGGCGCTTTTCGAGAATTTTCTGAATCAATGGCCAAGCAGTCCAAACTGCCTCAACAGGCCGCAATGCTCTACTTTCTTGGTTTAGATTGGACAATCGCTCGAGACTGGATGATTCTTAGCGAAAAACTTAAGACGGTATCCAGTTTCGAAAGCATGGCAAAAAACGCCGATCTGAAAGATGTTTTCCCCAAAGAAGATGAACTACGGAGTCAAACTATAATTGAGCAGCGTCGACTGAGGCAGATGAGGCAAAGCATTGAAAGCTTCCAATTACTGCCAGAATATAGAGAATTGGAACGCGAAGCAGATGAAATTACGAGAAGGTTACGAGCAATCGCAGACGAGCACTCACAAGACGCCATACGACTTGAAAACCTAAATCAGTCCTTGCAATCAGAAGCTGTTGCAGGAGAATCAGACAATCTTCATAATTTTATAACGCAGGTGCAATCCCTCTTTAAGGAAGATGTTCTTGAGCGCCTTTCCAAAGTCAAAGAGTTTCACGAATCCGTTTTGCGGAATCGACAAGAATATCTCAGGCAAGAGATAGGGCAAATTCAGCAGAGAGCTTCCGCAAGAGAAGCGGAGCAGCGGGTGCTTGCTTCCAGACAAGCAGAGGTTCTCGGTGTCCTGAAAGCGTCTGGCGGGCTAGATCAATACAATAAATTAAACAGAGAAATGGCGAAGCAAGAAGGGAAAGTTGAGTATTTAACAACGCAGCTAAAGAAAGCGCAAGAAATCGCCCTTATCAAAATAGAATGCGATGAAGAGCGTGCTCGACTAGCCCACCGACTGCTCATCAACTATACAGAGCAGAGCGAAGATATAATGAACGCAGTTTCGCTTTATCAAGAGATATCTAATCAACTCTACGAGCAGTCAGGCGTTCTCGTCGTTGGGCAAACAGAAAATGGACCAGATATTAACATCAAGAAATCTGGACAGCGAAGCAAAGGCATAAAAAACATGCAGATCTTCACATTTGACCTCACGGTAGCCGTTTTAATGGCAATCCGTGGAGAGGGGCCGAAGTGCTTAGTGCATGATAGCCATATTTTTGACGGGGTTGACCCTCGCCAAGTCAAAACAGCTCTGGTTGTAGCCAAAAGTTTATGTAATGAATATGGAATTCAATACATCGTCTGTCTCAACTCAGACCAATTAGAGGACCAGGAATCTTACCAACAAGAAATCGTTCAACCGATTCTCTACGATCATGTGGACGATGGCGGACTGTTCGGCTTCCGCTTCAACTGATCTGTGAATAGCATGCTGGGGCACACCCTCCCTGCTGCCATCTACCTCCGTGTCTCCGGCAAGCTGCAAGCCGGGCCTGACCGGTTCGGCTTGCAGTCCCAGGAGCACGAGTGCCGGGCGTACGCGGCCCGCCTGGGCCTGTCAGTGGCGCGGGTGTACGTGGACCAGATCACGGGTGTCAGTGACGACCGGGAGCAGTTCCAGCAGTTGCTACGGGATGCGGAGGCTTACAGCGCCGTGATCCTGGGCGTGCAGGACCGCCTGGCGCGCAATGTGCCCCTCAGTTACATGATGCTCGAGGCGTTACAGGCGGTCGGCCTGCAGGTGCACAGCGCCGGCGAAGGCCGCCTTGACCTGGAAGACGACACGAACGCCCTGGGCTTCGGGATCCGGGCGGTGATCGCCGACCAAGAACGCCGGCGGATCACCAAGCGCATGTACGGCGGGAAGCTCGCGAAGGTGCGGGCGGGTCAGCCGGTGGCGCCCATCCGCGCCTACGGGTGGAAGGATGGCCGTCCGGATCCGGAGACCGCGCCGCGGCTGCGATGGATCTTCGAGCAGATGGAAACGCAGGGCGCGAACCAGGTCATTTACACCCTAGAAGCGGAGGGCGTCCCCTCCCCTGCTGGCAGGCCGCGGTGGACGAAAACGACCCTGCTGAAGATCATCGGGAATCCGGTGTACAAGGGCGAGTACGGGTTCGCCCGGAAGGGGGAGCGGCTGACCATCCCCGTGGAGCCGCTGGTGACACCGGAGCAGTGGGAGCGGGTGAACGCGGCCGTGCACGCCAGGCACCGCAACCAGGGGCGCGCGGGAACGCAGGCGCACATCTACCAGCTGCAGGGCGTGGCCCGCTGCGGTCGCTGCGGCAGCGTGATCACCAGCACGGGCGTGCAGCAACTGAAGAGTGGGGAGAAGCTGCGGTACTACTACTGCCGGGGCACCCTGCGCATCGAGGGCGCCCACTGCGAGCACCGCACCTACTACCGGATTGAGGACGTGCACGCTGTCATAGAGGACGCCCTGACGGCGCTGGCACAGGACGACAGGGCGGTCATGCAGGCCGTGCAGGCACCAGCACCCACCCCGCGTACCCAGGACGGCGCGCTGGCCCGCCTGGACGCCGAGTGGGACCGCTGGAAGGGTGCCCTGCGCGCCGGGGCCATCACGCCGGAGGAGCTGGCCACCGAACGCCGCCGCATCGATGCCACCCGCGCCCGACTGCTTGAGGTTCCGGCGGCCGCGCCGGCCCTCGACGTGAAAGCGTGGCAGGCCGCCCTGCTCGAACAGCGGGCGAACCTGCCACTAGGGCAAGCGTTACGGGCGGCCGGGATCACGGTGCTGCTGGACGTGGGCGGCGCTGTGACATTCAAAATTCGGGGAAGCGGCTAGAATTCCGGCCATGCTGTCTTTCGCTTTCACCACAACTGGAGTTCTATAAAGTGCGTGCCCACATAGTTACCTACGGGTGTCAGATGAACGAGTACGACACGCATCTGGTCCAGTCGCAACTCGTGAGTTTCGGGGCGGACATCGTGGACAGCGTGGACGTGGCCGATTTCGTGCTGCTGAACACCTGCGCCATTCGCGGGAAACCCGTCGAGAAGGTCCGCAGCCTGCTGGGCGACCTGCGCAAGATCAAGGCCCGCCGCCCCCTGGTGATCGGCATGATGGGCTGCCTCGCGCAACTGGAAGAAGGGCAGCAGATGGCCCGCAAGTTCGGCGTGGACATCCTGCTCGGGCCGGGCAGCCTGCTGGACATCGGCAAGGCACTGGAAAGTAACGAGCGTTTCTGGGGACTGGCGTTCCGGGACGAACTGCACGACCACGTCCCCCCCGCCCCGGCCGGACAGTTGCAGGCGCACCTGACGATCATGCGCGGCTGCGACCACCACTGCACGTACTGCATCGTCCCCACCACGCGCGGCCCGCAGGTCAGCCGCCACCCGGACGACATCCTGCGGGAACTGGACCTGCAACTCGCAGCGGGCGTGCAGGAAGTCACGCTGCTGGGCCAGAACGTCAACGCGTACGGCGTGGACCAGGGCGCCCGACTGGGCGGGTACCCCACCTTCGCGAACCTCCTGCGACTCGTGGGCCGCAGTGGCGTGCGCCGCGTGAAATTCACGACCAGCCACCCCATGAACTTCACCGAGGACGTCGCCGCCGCCATGGCCGACACGCCCGCCATCTGCGAGTACGTGCACCTGCCCGTCCAGAGCGGCAGCAACCGCGTCCTGCGCCGCATGGCCCGCGAGTACACCCGCGAGCAGTACCTCGCGCACGTCGCGGACATCAAGAAACACCTCCCGCACGTCGTGCTTGCCACCGACATCATCGTCGGTTTCCCCGGCGAGACCGAGGACGACTTCGCGCAGACCCTCAGCCTTTACGACGAGGTCGGGTACGACAGCGCGTACATGTTCGCGTACAGCGCCCGCCCCGGCACGCCCAGCTACAAGCACTTCGACGACCTGCCCCGCGAAGTGAAAACCGAACGCCTGGAACGCCTGATCGCCAGGCAAAAGGACTGGAGCGCCCGCAAGAACGCCGCCAAGGTCGGCACCACCCAGGAAGTCCTGATTCGCGGCGAAGCGCACAGTGACGGCTTCCTCGAAGGCCACACGCGCGGCAACCACCCCACCATCGTCCCCGCCGCCATCGGCGCGACCGGCCCCGGCGTGTACCCCGTGCGGATCGATCACGCCACGCCGCACATGATGTACGGCACGGTCCTCGGCCCGGACGGCCACCCCCTGCCGCAGGTGCCGCGCCTGGACCCGCAGGCCGCCGCCCTCAGCGCCCCCCTCAGCATGGCCTGACCCGCCCGCACCACACGGCCCACCCCGGCACGTCCGGCGGTGGGCCGCCCCCTTACCCTGCCACGCCGGATTCACGGAACTGAAGGTTTCCTCAGCGGCCCGTCACACCCGGATCAGACTGAACGGTCAGAGTGAGAGCCATGAAGAAAGTTCTGGTAGCGGCAGTCGGCCTGAGCGGAATCCTCGCAGCGTGCGGAAGCGCCGGCATCGCCCCCGACGGCAGCGGAAGCGGTTTCATCCAAGAGATGCGAACCGAATACAAGCTGGGAAATACTTTCGTTGCCTGCAACAATACTAGTGGCAATGGAGTTCGTAATGCTCAGACACAGGTGGGGGTGCGCTTTGTCCTCTCCGGAGGTATTAGCACCGTCGATGTCCAGCTTAAGGGTGTGAACACGAGCCAGTACGACAACAACTTCAAGGCCACGTTCAAGAACGAGGAACTGGAAAAAATTGATACCAACACCTACCGGGCGCTATTCAATGCGAACTCGACCACTGGCCCGCTTCTGCCCCAGTCGATTATCGTTAGGCCCGCACCCGTCAAGGTAAAGACAGTTACAGCATCCAATCAGGTTGGAGAATTCTATGCAGCTCTGACTGTTAATACCGGCACAGCTTCCTACTCCTTTGATGGGAACGGACGTCCGCTAGGTTATCGTGTCCCCGTGTACAGCAACTGCACCGTGACGGGCGAAACGGGCGAGAACGTCTGATCGCCTGACCTGTCCACACCGGCCCCTGCTTCGTGCGGGGGCTTTTGTCTGTTCTCAGGTTCGCTGAGGAGTTCATCACATCCCGGTCAGGTTCGGGGGGCACAGTGAGAGTCATGAAGAAACTGGCGTTGGCGGCAATCGGGTTGACGGGCATCCTGGCGAGTTGCGGAGTGACGGTGGTGGTCGGCACTTCCGATCCCGTGCGGAATTTCCGCCTGCTTTCGTATCAGAGCCAGTACACGCTGCCGTCTGATTACGTGGACACGGCGACGGGAACGCGTTACCCGAAAGGGACTTCGATCATCTGCGACAACTGGAACACGCGCCTGAGCGTGACGCTCGACTGGGACGGTACGGTTGATCTGGTGGGTGCGCGTCTGGTGGGTCGGGATTCCGGGCAGACACGCACGGTCTACTCGGCACCACTGGGGGATATGTACTCGGATTCTCCCTCTGTGTTCGAGTTCGTGGTCGGCCCGAACACTGCGCCTCTGAGCGTGGGGAAAGGCGGCATCAGCGCGCAGGCAATCGTGGTGACGCCCGTGAATACGTTCACGGTCAAGGGGGCGACGTTCGTGGACGTGCAGGCGCAGTCGTCGGACGGTACGGTCAGTCCGGTGCGTCAGAGCGTGCAGGCGCTTCCTGTGGCGAACTGCTCCTGATACGGACTCCGATTGAATGGGCTGCACAGCCCGTTCAATCCGAGCGGATGCGACTCGGAGAGCTGCCCCGCAGAGAAGGAGAGAGACGGGTTCCGGACGTGGAGCTGGCAATCCGGTGACGTTCCGGATTGTCGGCGAAACAAACGGAATCCGTATGAGTTCTGAACGGTGAAGGCCGCCCCCACCAGTCAACGGTGGGGGCGGCTCTGTCGTGGGTGTTCAGTTGAGGGGGGTGAGGCCGGCTTCGATCTGGGCGCGGCGGGGTTCGAGGAACGGGGCGAGGATCAGCGTTTCGCCTAAGCGGTCGGGGTGTTCGTCGACGGTGAAGCCGGGGCCGTCGGTGGCGAGTTCGATCAGGATGCCCTGCGGTTCGCGGTAGTAGATGCTGTGGAACCAGTGGCGGTCCACTTCGCCGCTGGTGCGCAGGCCCAGGCTGGTCAGGTGGGTGTTCCAGTCGTGGTACTGGTCGTCCTGGACGCGCAGGGCGATGTGGTGGACGCCGCCGGCGCCGGGGCGGGCGGGGGGCAGGGCGGGGTCGATGCGCAGGTGCAGTTCGGCGTGCGGGCCGCCTTCCTGCATGGCGTAGACGTGGATGGTGCGCGTGGGTTGTTCGGGGTCGGGGTACGTGCCGGCGGGGGTCATGTGGTAGGCGCGTTCGAGGACGCGGGTGGTGGGGAACAGGTTCGGGAGGGTCAGTTCGCTGGGGCCGAGGCCGTGAATCTGTTTGTCGGTGGGGATGGTGCTGCCTGCCCAGGGGGTGCCGTGCGGGCCGCCCTGCACGAGGCTGAGGCGCTGGCCTTCGGGGTCGCTGAAGTCCAGGTGGGGGCGGCCGTGGCGGGTGGTGGGGGTGACGGTCAGGCCGTGGGCGCTGAGGTGGGCGTGCCACCAGTCGAGGGTGCCGTCGGGGATGCGGAGGCTGGTGCGGGTGACGCTGTTGTTGCCGGGTTGTTCGGGTGGGACGGGCCACTGGAAGAAGGTGAGGTCGCTGCCGGGGGTGCCGGCGCTGTCGGCGAAGAAGAGGTGGTAGGCGGTGACGTCGTCCTGGTTGACGGTTTTCTTGACGAGTCTCATGCCGAGGACGCCGGTGTAGAACTGGAGGTTGGCGCGGGCGTCGGCGGTGACGGCGGTGACGTGGTGCAGGCCGTGCGGGGTGAGGGGCGTGGTGGTCATACCCACATTCTAATTCGTTTGACGTTAAGCGATTGTGACGAGCCGACAGCAGGAGCCACAGCCCCCGACCCTCTCCCCTGGGGAGAGAGCGCCCCGAAGGGGCGGGTGAGGGGTCACGACACCCTGCAACAGAAAGCGGGCCGCAGGGTCACCCCCACAGCCCACTTCCTCCTCCCGACGATGCTTACAGCACTTCGAACAGACCGGCTGCGCCCATACCGCCGCCCACGCACATGGTCACGACCACATGCTTGGCGCCCCGGCGTTTGCCTTCCAGCAGGGCGTGCCCGGTCAGGCGGGCGCCGCTCATGCCGTAGGGGTGCCCGACGCTGATCGCGCCGCCGTTCACGTTGTACTTGGCGGGGTCGATGCCCAGCGTATCCCGGCAGTACAGGGCCTGCACGGCGAACGCCTCGTTCAGTTCCCACAGGTCGATGTCATCGACGCTCAGGCCGTGGCGTTTCAGGAGTTTCGGGACGGCCAGCACGGGACCGATGCCCATCTCGTCGGGTTCCAGGCCCGCCACGGCGAACCCCTTGAACAGACCCAGCGGGGCCAGTCCACGCTCGCGGGCCATGTCGCCGCTCATGACGACCACGGCGGCCGCGCCGTCCGACAGTTGCGAGGCGTTCCCGGCGGTGATCACGCCGCCCTCGATGACGGGTTTCAGTTTGCTCAGGCCTTCCAGGGTGGTGTCGGCGCGGTTCCCCTCGTCGAGGCTCAGCGTGACCTCGCGGGTACTGATCTCGCCCGTGGCCTTGTCCTGCACCTTCATGCGGGCGGTCATGGGCACGATCTCATGCTCGAACAGCCCGGCCTGCTGGGCCGCCGCCGTCCGCTGCTGGCTCATCAGGGCGTACTCGTCCTGCGCCTCGCGGCTGATGCCGTAGCGCTTGGCGACGATCTCGGCCGTCTGGAGCATGGGCATGTAGATCTCGGGCTTGTGCTCGGTCAGCCATTCGCCGCGCAGGCGGTACTGGTTAGCGTGCTCGTTCTGCGTCAGGCTGATGCTTTCCAGGCCGCCCGCCACGAACGCGTCGCCCTGACCGGCCATCACGTGGTTCGCGGCCAGCGCGATGGTGTTCAGGCCGCTGGAGCAGAAGCGGTTCACGGTCACGCCGGACACGCTGACCGGGAATCCGGCGCGCAGCGCGATCTGCCGGGCGATGTTGCTGCCGGTCGCGCCTTCCGGGTTCCCGGCGCCCATGATCACGTCCTCGATCTCGGACGGGTCGATCCCGGCCCGCTGCACGGCGTGCAGAACAGCGTGCGCGCCGATGTCGGAGCCGTGCGTGTCGTTCAGGAAACCCCGGTAGGCCTTGCCGATGGGGGTGCGGGCAGTGGAAACGATGACAGCTTCTTTCATGGTCGAACTCCTTGCTGGTGGGGGCGGTCGCCCCTGCATGTGCTTTGAACAGGTCCGCCCTGGCCTTTCCGGTGGGGCCGGGCGGACCGGGGGGTTACTTTAGCGGCCTTTCTCGGCGTCGTACTGGGCAAAGGTCTTGCCTTCCTCGGCCAGTCGTTTCAGCAGGGGCGCGGGCGTCTGGCCGTACTTCTCCAGGTCCGCGACCACGCTGCTCAGCCCCTGTTCGCTGGCGTACTGCATGGGGCCGCCACGGTAGGCGGGGAAGCCGTACCCGTAGATGTAGATCACGTCGATGTCCCCGGCGCGCTGCGCGATGCCTTCTTCCAGGATCTTGGCGCCCTCGTTCACCAGGGAGTACGCGAGGCGTTTGGTGCTTTCTTCCTGGGTGATCTCGCGGGGCGTGATGCCCTTCTCGGCGCGGTAGTCCTCGATCAGTTTCTGCATGTCGGCGTTGGGGATGGGCCGGCGGGTCTCGTCGTAGTCGTATATGCCGCCCTGCGTCTTCTGGCCCTTGCGGCCGGTTTCGACGATCCGGTCGAGCCAGCCGTCGGGTTTGGGTTGCCCGGCGACTTTGGCCTGGTGCTGGCGGATGGCGTACCCGATGTCCAGTCCGGCCATGTCGCTCATCTGGAAGGGTCCCATGGGGAGCCCCAGGGCGTTCATGCTGGCGTCCACGTCCTCGGGGCGGGCGCCTTCCTCGACGATCTGGCGGGCCTCGTCGCCGTAGCGGTGGACCATGCGGTTGCCGACGAAGCCGTCGCAGACGCCGACGACCACGCCGACTTTCTTGATGCGCTTGGCGAGGGCCATGCTGGTCGCCAGGACGGTGTCGCTGGTCTTCTCGGCACGCACGATCTCCAGCAGTTTCATGACGTTGGCGGGGCTGAAGAAGTGCAGGCCGATCACGCTTTCGGGGCGGCTGGTGACGCTGGCGATCTCGTTCACGTCCAGGGTGCTGGTGTTGCTGGCCAGGATCGCGCCGGGCTTGGCGATGCCGTCGAGTCGCGTGAAGATGTCCTTCTTCACGTCCATGTTCTCGAACACGGCCTCGATGATGATGTCGGCGTCTTTCAGGTCGCCCATGTCCAGGGTGGGGGTCAGGAGGGCCATGCGCGCCTCAACGTCCTCCATGCTCATGCGGCCTTTCTTGGCGGTGTTCTCGTAGTTGCGGCGGATGACGCTCAGGCCGCGGTCCAGGGCTTCCTGCTGCGTTTCGACGATGGTGACGGGAATGCCGACGTTCAGGAAGTTCATGGCGATGCCGCCGCCCATGGTGCCCGCCCCGATGATCCCGGCCGACCTGATTTCCGTGGTGGGCGTGTCCTTCGTGATGCCGGGAATCTTCGCGCTTTCCCGCTCGGCGAAGAAGATGTGACGCAGGCCACGGCTCTGGGGGCTGTCCTTGGCTTCCATGAACTTGGTCGCCTCGGCGTCCCAGCCTTCCTGGAAGGGAACGGTGGCGGCCATCTCGGCGAGGTCCACGATCAGCGACGGCGACAGCTGCCCACGGTGCGTTTTCTTGATCCCCTGGCGGGCAGCCGCGAACACGTCGGGGGTCGCGCCGGGCACGCTGCGGTCGCTGATGCGCGGCAGGGGGCGGGCGTCGGCCATCTCGCGGGCGAACTCGACCGCGCCGGCCAGCAGGTCGCCGTCGATCAGGCGGTCGATCAGGCCCAGCTGGCTGGCTTCCGTGGCCTTGATGGGGTTGCCGCTCAGCATCATGTCGAGCGCCTTGGCCGCACCGACCACGCGGGGCAGGCGTTGCGTGCCGCCGGCGCCGGGCAGGACGCCCAGTTTCACCTCGGGCAGACCGACCTGCGCGCCGGGCACGGCCACGCGGTACGTGCAGCCCATGGCGAGTTCCAGACCGCCGCCCAGCGCGGTGCCGTGAATGGCGGCGACGGTGGGTTTGGTGAACCCGTCGAGTTTCTCGATGGTGCCGCGCAGGTCCGGGGACTGCTCGCGGGGCAGGTCGAAGGTGCGGATGTCGGCCCCGGCGACGAAGGTGCGCCCGCCTCCGATGATGACCACGGCTGTCACGCTGTCGTCGGCGGCGGCGGCGTCCAGTCCGGCTTTCAGGCCCTCGGGCACGCCGGGTGAGAAGGCATTCACGGGGGGGTTGTTGATGGTCAGGATGAGGACGTTGCCGTCACGGGACTGCTGCACGAGGCTGGGCTGGCTGCTGGAATCGGGGGTGCTCACGGTAGGGCCTCCTGATGGGTGGGGGGTGGGTTGTGGTTCGGCCCCTAGCTTTTCACGATTCCTGAACCCGGTCAAACACGTTGACGTTCAAGGTGTACGTCAACGTTCACTTTCGGGGTGACAGTCGGGTATGCTGCGGGTCATGAGTGAATCCATGAAGGCCATCCGGGTCGAACGACTCGGCCCCCCAGACGTGATGGAACTCCAGGACGTCCCCGCCCCCACCCCCGGCCCCGGCGAGGTCCGCATCGAGGTCGAGGCGGTCGGCATCAACTTCGCGGACGTCCTGAGTGTCGCCGGGGAGTACCTGACCCGCACCCGCGTGCCGTACACGCCGGGCATGGAATTCGCCGGAATCGTCGAATCCCTCGGCGAGGGCGTCACGGGCGTGCAGGTCGGGCAGCGGGTGGCCGCGCTGGGCGGCAGCGGCGCCCTGGCCCGTTACTCGGTCGTGAACGCCGCCGGGCTGATCCCCGTCCCGGAGAACCTGAGCGGCGCGCAGGCCGCCGCGTTCCCCGTGTCGTACTTCACCGCGTACCACGGCCTGAAAACCCTGGGGCGCGGCGTGGAAGGCGAGTGGGTGCTCGTGCAGGCCGCCGCCGGGGCGCTCGGCACCGCCAGCATCCAGCTCGCCAAAGCGATGGGCATGCACGTGATCGCGCTGGCCAGCACCGAAGAGAAACTCGCGCTGGCCCGCGACCTGGGCGCCGACGTGACCATCCTCCAGGACGACCCGGACCGCGTGCAGAAAGTCCGTGACGCGGCCGGCGGGAAGGGCGTGCCCCTGATCCTGGAAGTCGTGGGCGGCAAACGCTTCCAGGAGAGCCTGGACATGGCCGCCCCGCAGGGCCGGATCATCGTGATCGGGAACGCCAGCCGCGAGCAGGCGAACCTGCGCCCCGTGGAACTCATGAAACGCAACCTGACCGTCACGGGCCTGTGGCTGACCAGCCTGATGAACGACCGCGCCGCGACCATGCAGGCCGCGCAGGCGCTGGCCGGACTGGTCGGGAGCGGGAAGGTCACGCCGCAGGTCGGCCCGACCTACGCCCTGGCCGACAGCGCCCGCGCCTTCCAGGACCTGCTGGACCGCAAGACGACCGGCAAGGTCATCATCGAACCCGCCCGCTGACCCCACCCTCCCCTGCCGACCGCCACCCCGCCCACGCGGCCAGTGGCGGTTTTTCGCGTGCCGTACTGCGCGGCAGCGGCTCCACCCGACCGGGACGGGCGAACCTGACCGCCAGCCGATCACGGTCCGGTCATGGTGTGCACGGCAGCATGCCCAGGCAGGGGCGTCCGCTAACGGCGCATTAACGCCCCGGCGGGCAGACTTGGACACGCCACTGCCCGTTCCCACCCCCGGCCGCTCACCGCGCCGCCTGACCCTGGAGGTTCCTGCCATGCCCGCCACCCCCCCCACCCGGCCCGCCTGCCTGCCATCCCACCGGCCGCCCGGCCGTTCCCTGGTGACGCGGGTGGTGATCGTGGGGAGCGGCCCGGCCGGTCTGGCCGCGTACCGGGCGATCCTGCGTGCCTGCGGGCGGGCGGTGCGCAGCGGCGAACTGCACCTGAGCGTGATCAGCGACACGCCGGACTTCCGCGCGCCCGGCCTGAACGCCGACGTGCTGGCCGGGCACCTGCCAGCAGAGGCCAACCGCACGCCCCTGCGTCGGCTGCTGCCACGCGCGACCGTGCTGGTGGGCCGCGTGACACAGGCGGACCTGACCATGCAGCGCCTGCAGGTGAGCCGCGCCGATCACGACCCGTACTGGGTGGGGTTCGATCACCTGATCCTCAGCGAGGCCCGCCCGGACTTCCGGACCGGCCCGCTCGCCGCGCACCTCGAGGCCCGTCAGGCGGCCCGCCTCACTGTGCTGGACAGCGACGGGACCGGGGTGGAACTGGCCCTCGCCGCGTGCGAGCGGCAGCGGCGACACGCCCCGGCACGTGCGCCGCTCAGCGTGACCCTGCTGTGCAGTGGCGAGTTGCCCGGCGGGCGGCCGGGCGGGCCTTCACCCGTGCGGGCGGCGCTGGCGGCGGCCGGGGTGACCGCGCACGAACTGACGCGCGCCGTCCACACCGCGAGCGACGGGGTGCGTGACCAGTACGGCCGGCTGCACCCGTCGGACCTGACCGTGACGGCCGACGCCGCGCCGCCCGTCCTGCCCGGCACGGACAGCCTGCCGCGCGACGGGCAGGGGTTCCTGCTGACCGACGCGACCCTGCGCGTGCCGGACCCCGCGAACGTCTGGGCGGTCCGCACGGCGGCGCAGGGGGATCACGCCGGGAGGAACGTGGCCCGCGCCCTGCGCCGCCGCGAGGCGCGGCCCGTCCCGGACGGCCAGTGGACGGCGCGCAGCGTGCGCCTGGGCCACTGGAACGCCGTGACGCACCTGCACGCCCCGCCACCGCTGACCGGGGCGGGGCACCTGCACCTGATCCTGCGGGGACGGCTGGGCTGGCTGGCGCGGACGCTGCTGCTCGGCGCGGCCCTGCCCCGCCCGGCCGAGCGGCTGCGGGTCGCGCTGGCCCTGCTGCGCCCCGCCCCACCCGCCCGACCGGACACGCCGGCCGCGCCCCGCACCACCGACCAACCCACCCCGGTCTGAACCGGCCCCCGCCCACGCGGGAAGGGGGCCGGGCACAGCAGGGCGCGCTTACTGGTTAAAGAAGCGCAGCAGGGGGCGCCACCAGGGAATGCCCGCCAGGATGACGATCATGGACAGGCCGGTCCACAGGGCGGCCGCGCGGAATTTCAGGGGATCGGTGGCGGCCTTGCGGCTCTGGACGCTGCCCAGCGTGGCGAACACGGCGGCCAGCACACCCAGGCCCAGGTGCTCCCACTGGAAGCTGGGGCGGGGTGCGCCGGCGAACACCGGGATGTTCTGCATGCCCATGAACGCGAACAGCATCAGGCCCAGCACCAGTTGCAGGTGCAGGCTGCCCATGAACGCCACGACGGGTCGGCGATCGGCGGGCGTGAAGGGTCGGCCACTGCTCAGGCCGGGAATGGTCTGCGCGAGCGCCCACAGGCCGGTCAGCAGGATCACCCAGCGGTTGAGGTTATGGAGGGTCAGCAGCACGAGGTACAGGGTCGCCATGCCCGACAGCCTAACCTGACCGATCGGTAAGCTCAAGGGACACGGGCGCGGCGGGACGTGCGGGCAGACCTCACAGCCACACCCTGCTCATGCCGGATCAGAACACGACGGTCTTGTTGCCGTGGACCAGCACGCGGTCCTCCACGTGGGCTTTCACGGCGCGGGCCAGCACCTGCCGTTCCACGTCGCGGCCCAGGCGCATCAGGGTGTCCGGTGTCTCGCGGTGCGTGACGGGAATCACGTCCTGCGCGATGATCGGCCCGGCGTCGAGTTCCTCGGTGACGTAGTGGCTGGTCGCGCCGATCAGTTTCACGCCCCGGTTGAACGCCGCGCGGTACGGATTGGCACCCACGAACGCCGGCAGGAACGAGTGGTGAATGTTGATCACGGGCCGCCCGAAGTCACGCAGCAGGTCGCCACTCAGGATCTGCATGTAGCGGGCCAGCACGGCGAAATCCACGTTCGCCTCGTGCATCAGGCGCACCTGCTCGGCCTCCGCCTCGGCCTTGTTCTCCTTGGTGACCTTCACGACATGGAAGGGAATGCCGAACATCTCCGCGTCACGGCGCAGGTCCTCGTGGTTGCTGATGATCAGCGGGATCTCCACGTTCAGTTCGCCCCGGCGTTTGCGCCACATCAGGTCCAGGAAGCAGTGGTCGTACCGGCTGACGAGTACGGCCATGCGTTTGGGCTGCGTGGTGTAGTGCACGCTCCAGTCCATCTCGAACGGCGTGGCGACCACGTTCGCGAACGCCCGCTCGAAGGGCTCGCGGGCCAGGTCCAGTCCCGCGAGGTGGAATTCCATGCGCATGAAGAACGTGCCGCCCTGCGGGTCCGTGCTGTGCTGGTCACTGTGAATGATGTTCGCGCCGTGGTTGTGCAGGAACTGCGAGACGGCCGCGACGATCCCGCCCCGGTCCGGGCAGGCGATCGTCAGTACGGCGGTGTTCAGGGGGTCGAGCGCGGTTGAAGCGGGGGCCGTCATATCCGGCGAGGATACCCCGCGCGCCGGGTGGTAGCCTCGCGGACGTGCAAACAAACACTCCCCACGCCGACCTGCTGGCGTACGACCCGGACCTTCACGCGGCCCTGCTGGCCGACTACTGCCTGTCGGCCGCGCCCGGCGAACGCCTGCTCGTCGCGGGCGGGCAGGAGGCCACGCCCCTGATCCGCGCCGTGACCCGCGCCCTGCTCACGCGCGGCGCGCGGCCCGTGGTCCGCGTGGACTACCCCGGCCAGCAGGAGGACTTTGCGGAACTCGCCAGTGACGCCGTGCTGGACGCCATTCACCCCGCCGACCTGAACGACGTGGAAGCCCTGGACGGCAGCCTGCGCGTCCTGACGCCCACCCCCGCCCACCCCGTGGACGCCGCCCGCCGCGCCCGCCTGCTCGCCGCGAACGCCCCCGTCGCCGCCGCCCGCGCCCGCCGCAAGTGGAGCCTGACGCTGTACCCCACCGCGCACGCCGCCGCGCAGGCCGGCATGAATGAGGCGCAGTTCGGGGAGTTCGTGATGCGCGCCATGTTCCTCGACCGGCCCGACCCGGTCGCCGCGTGGGCCGAGGTCCGCGCTACCCAGGCCCGCCTCATCGAACGCCTGACCCGCGCCGACGTGGTCCGCATCGAGGCGCCCGGCACCGACCTGACCCTGCGCGTGGGCGGACGCACCTGGGCGAACAGCGACGGGCGGCGCAACATGCCCAGCGGCGAGGTTTTCACCGGCCCGCACGAGGACAGCGCCGAAGGGATCGTGACCTTCACCGTGCCCGCCGAGTACCAGGGTCAGATGGTACGCGGCGCCCGCCTGGAATTCCGAGCCGGGCAGGTCGTGAACGCCAGCGCCGAAGAGGGCGAGAGCGCTCTGCACGCCGCGCTGAACACCGACCCCGGCGCGCGCCGCCTGGGCGAACTGGGCATCGGTACGAACACCGGCATTCAGGTGCCCACCGGGAACATCCTGTTCGACGAGAAGATCGGCGGAACCGTCCACCTCGCCATCGGCAAGAGCTACCCGGAAACGGGCGGCGTGAACGCCAGCGCCGTCCACTGGGACCTGATCACCGACCTGCGCCAGGGCGGCCGCCTGAGCCTGGACGGCGAGGTCGTGCAGGAAGACGGCGTGTTCCTGATCTGACCGGTACCCGGACAGCCGCCGCCAGTCGCCGGTCAAACTGCCGCCGTTCATGCCGCACCTGAGGAAGGGCGTGGGTGGGGGCTGCGCTACGCTGCCCGGCATGAGCGGCGTGATCTGGGTGCTCAGCGGCAGTCCGGGGGCGGGCAAGAGTACGGTGTCGGCGGCACTGCTGGGCCGCTTCCCGTTCGGGCTGCACCTGTCCATCGACGATCTGCGTGAGCAGGTGGTCTCCGGGCTGGCGCAGCCGGCGCTGGATCACCCGCCGGAGGCTGTGCGGCAGTTCGCGCTGGCCCGCACGTCGGCCGCGCAGACGGCCCGCCTGTACGCGCAGGAGGGCTTCGCGGTGGCCGTTGAGGACGTGCTGTGGCCGGACGATCTGGCGTTCATGGCGCGCCACTGGGAGGGTCTGGACGTGCGCCCGGTGCGGCTGTACACCACCCTGGAGGTCGCGCATGAACGCAACCGGACCCGCACGAACAAGACGTACGACACGTCCGTGCTCGTTCCCCTGATCGACGGGCTGTACGGGCAGATGCCGCCCGAACTGTTCCGCGAGGCTGGCTGGGCAGTCGTGGACAGCAACGCCCTGACAGTCGCAGAGACCGTGGACGCCCTGCTGGCCCTGGAGTGGCCCGCCCGCCAGGACTGATACGGATTCCGTTTGTTTCGCCGACAGATCGGAACACCACCGATCTACCAGCTCCACGCCCGGAACCCGTTTTTCTCCTCCTTTGCGGGGCAGCTCTACGAGTCGCATCCGCTCGGATTGAAAGGACTTTGCAGCCCATTCAATCGGAGCCCGTATGACCTCAATCCTGAAGCACGGCCTCGCACTGACCGAGCGGGGTGTCCTGTTGCAGGTACGAGCGGATCAGGTCGCCGTACACGTGCGTGCGGGGCGGGCCGCCGTCACGGATCAGGCAGGTGTACAGCGCGCCCGGCTGCCCGGCATTCCAGACGATCATGGTTTCACCGCTCTGCGGTTCGCGGGTGATGACCGGCGCGGTGTTCGGGAACAGGATCCGCGCGGCGAACAGGCCCGTCTGGTTGGTCGTGAGCTTCGGCACGGGCCGGTCCTGCCAGAACAGTTTCGTGCGGTCGGTGGCGATCTCGTCGCTGAACAGGCCGGTGCGGGCCACGGTTCGCAGAGAGATCGGGCCGTCCTGTCCCGTGACGATCCAGGTCTGACCGGCGTTGAAACTGCTGCGCGGGTCGTTCAGCAGCGCGCAGCTGCCCAGCAGGGCGGGCAAGAACAGTGCAGGCAGGAGCAGCGCGGTCAGGCGGCGGATGGGCATGCCGTCAGTGTACGAACGGCCAGTGCCCCGGCGGGGCGCACCTGAGCGGCCCCGTTACCCGATGACCTTGCGGACCGTCCCGACCAGGGTGGGCGGGTACAGCACGGCGAACTGACCGCGCTGGCCGGCCCAGACGCGGTCCATGTCGCTGTAGCGCATGGCGACGTACCCCAGCAGGGGGTCCATGATGTACACCTGCCCGGTCGCGTCGTTGTACCCGACCAGTACCCGCCAGTGCGGGATGACGGTGCCGGTTTCGGTGATGTGCGATTGCAGCGCGATGATGGGCAGCCCGGCGCGGATGGCGTTCCGGACGGTGTTTAGGTTCCCGCCCGTGAACAGCCGGGCCTGCATGCCGACCCTGGGGGCGTAGTTCACGATGGCCTGCGCGGTCATGTACGAGCGGTCGGTGGGGCGGGTCTGGCGGCTCACGTCGGCCATGCTGACCTGCCGTCCGAAGTACGCCAGGACCTGCGTGATGCTGGCGGGGCCGCAGGCGTTGTACGTCTGCCGGACGAGCGGCATCCCCTGAAGGACGTAGCCGGGCACCTTCGTTGCCGTCTGCGTGGGTGGTGGGGCGGCCGGCGCGGCGGCCAGGGCGCCGGGGGGCAGGGCGGCGCACAGCAGGGTCAGCAGGAGGCGGGCGGGGAACGTCACCGGGGCATCATGCCGCGTGGGGCGTCACGGGGGTCTTTCAGTGCGGGACACGCCGGGCGCTCAGTCAAGATCTTGCATGTGCAGGTGCGTTTGACCTGACCACGTACTACATGTAGACTCCGCGCTGTCGTTGCCACCCGGCAGCACTTCGCGGGAACAGAGGGAAGTCCGGTCACGCTCCCACAGGGGAGTTCAGTCCGGCACGGTCGCGCCACGGTCCTCAGTCCGAACGCTCGCCCAGCGAAGAGACGCCCACATCACGGCCCCCGCGCAAGGGGTACAAGGCGGTTTTCCCTTGATCACCTGACAACCCACCTCTGCTCCGTTCTGCCCCCGCTTCTCCCCTGTTTCAGAGGTGCTCCATGACCCTGCCCCTGTCCCGTCTTCCGCAAGGCGGCCTTCCGCCCGTGCCGCCGCGTGAGACGCGCGTGACGCACGTCGTCTTTCCCGGCCTGACGAACCACCACGGAACGCTGTTCGGTGGCGAGGCGTTGTCGCTGATGGATTCGGCGGCGTTCATTGCCGCGACCCGGCACTGCCGCCGCAAGGTCGTGACCCGGCACCTGAACGCCATGGAGTTCCGCAACCCGATTCCGCAGGGGTCGCTGGTGGAACTCGTGGCGCGGGTCGTGCGGGCGGGGCGGACGAGCATGACGGTGCAGGTGGACGTGTTCCGTGAGGACATGTATTCCGAGGAGAGGGAACTGGCGTGCGCGGGGACGTTCACGCTGGTGGCGCTGGGTGACGATGGGCAGCCGGCGCCGGTGCCCCCACTGGCGGACGTGTGAGGCTGGTCTTCGACTCCCTGACCGGAAACGTGCGCCGGTTCGCGCTGGCGGTGTCGCGCGAGGCGGGGGGCGTGCCGGTGGGGTCCGTGCGGGACGCGCCGCCCGCGCCGGGGGAGCCGTTCCTGCTGCTGACGTACACGTTCGGGCAGGGGGAAGTTCCGGCCAGCACGGCGGCGTTCCTGCGGTCGCACGCGGGGGGGCTGCGGGGCGTGGTATCCAGCGGCAGTTACCACTGGGGAGAGAATTTCGGGCGGGCGGGGGACCGGATCGCCTCCGAGTTCCGGGTGCCGCTGGTGGCGCGTCTGAACAAGGGTGGGACGGTCTCGGACCGTGAGCAGGTCACGCGCTGGGTGCGGTCGCACCTGTCGGGTGGGGGGGAAACGTATGGAACGCTGGATTGAACTGAACAACCGGGTGCTTTCGGGCACGCACATCGACACGAGCCATGACGCGCAGGCGCTGCGGGCGTACTTCACGGAGAAGGTGAACCCGAATACCGTGACGTTCCCGACGCTGGCCGAGAAGGTCGCGTACATGACCGAGAAGGGCGTGTGGGACCCGGCGGTGTTCGCGCGTTACCACCCGCGCGACGTGAAGGCCGTGTTCCAGCGGGCGTACAGCTACGATTTCCGGTTCCGGTCGTTCATGGGGGCGTTCAAGTTCTACAGCGAGTACGCGACCATGACCCCGGACCGCCAGCAGTGGCTGGAGCGTTTCGAGGACCGCCTGAGCGTGACCGCCCTGGCGCGCAGCAGCAGCGTCGAGGAGGCACTGGAACTGGTGCATCATCTGGTGAACCAGACGTTCACGCCGGCCACGCCCACCCTGATGAACTCCGGGAAGGCGAACACGGGGCGGCTGGTCAGCTGCTTCCTCCTGCAGGACTGCACGGACAACCTGGATTCCATCACGAAGACGCTGTCGTTTGTGGCGGAACTCAGCAAGGGCGGCGGCGGGATCGGCGTGGAGGTCAGCAACCTGCGCGCGCGTGGCGAGAGTCTGCGTGGCATCCAGAACGTCACGAAGGGCGTGATGGGCGTGGCGAAGATGCTGGACAACATGCTGCGCTACGCCGATCAGGCCGGGCAGCGTCCGGGCGCCGGGGCGATCTACTTGAGCGTGATGCACGCCGACTTCCTGGACACCCTGAGCGCCAAGAAGATCGCCACGGACGAGGACGCGCGCCTGAAGACCCTGTCGGTCGGGGCGACCGTGCCGGACGTGTTCATGCAGAAGGTCCGGGCCGGTGAGGACATCTACCAGTTCTACCCGCACTCGCTGTTCCAGGCGACCGGGCGCGAGTTCACGAGCATCGACTGGACCCGCGAGTACGACGCGCTGGTCGCGAATCCGGACATCCGCAAGAAGCGCGTGTCGGCGCGGCGCGTCATGGAGGAGATCGCGGTCACGCAGGGCGAGAGCGGCTACCCGTACCTGCTGTTCGAGGGCAACGCGAACGCCGTGAACCCCATCCCGAACGTCGGGACGATCAAGATGAGCAACCTGTGCAGCGAGATCCTGCAACCCACGCTGCCCAGCACCTTCCACGCGTACGGCAAGGAAAGCCAGGATCAGGTGGGTCTGGACGTGAGCTGCAACCTCGCGTCGCTGGTGATTGAGCAGAGTGTCGCCAGTGGCGACCTGGGCCGCGTGGTGCGCGCCGCCGTGCGCATGCTGGACGACGTGGCCCGCTCCACCAGCATCACGGAGGTGCCCGCCGTGCGCCGCGCGAACGAGGAGATGCGCTCCATCGGCCTGGGCGCCATGGGCCTGCACTCGTTCCTGGCGAAGAACGAGATCGCGTACGGCAGCCCGGAGGCGCTGGAGTTCGTGGACGTGTACTTCGCGGCTGTCCACTACCACGCCCGCCGCGCCAGCATGGAGATCGCGCGCGACACGGGCTTCGTGTTCCGGGGCTTCGAGGGCAGCCGCTACCAGAGCGGCGAGCACTTCGCGCAGTACCTGACCCAGGACTTCGCGCCCCGCACGCCCGAGGTCGCCGCGCTGTTCGAGGGTCACCAGCTGCCCACCCGCGAGGACTGGGCGCAGCTGGTGCAGGACATCCAGGCGCACGGGCTGGCGCACTCGTTCGTCATGGCGATCGCGCCCACTGGCAGCATCAGTTACGTCAGCAACGCGTCGGCCAGCATCATGCCCATCACGGAACGCGTCGAGACCCGCACCAGCAACAAGGCCCGCACCATCTACCCCATGCCGCACCTGAGCGAACTGACCGAGTGGTTCTACGAGGAAGCGTACGACATGGACCAGCGCCGCGTGATCGACACGGTCGCCGCCGCGCAGAAACACGTGGACCAGGGCATCTCCTGCACGCTGTTCATTCCCAGCAGCGCCACCACCCGCACCCTGCAACGCTACTACCTGTACGCCTACGCCAAGGGCCTGAAAACGCTGTACTACACGCGACTGCGCAAGGTCAGCATCGACGAGTGCCTCAGCTGCGCCGTCTGAGTTGAGCCGTCTGACGGCGGGTCGTCTGACCAGAACACCCCTCACCCCGACCCTCTCCCCAGTGGAGAGGGAGCACACCCCCACCCCCCTGTGAGACTCCCATGACCCGAACCCCCTTTACCGCCACGAACTGGAGCGAACCCGAGGACAGCTTCTCGGTCACGTTCTACGAGAAGTACACCTCGCAACTGTGGTTCCCGGAAGAGATTCCGCTGTCGAACGACGCCATCGTCTGGAAGTCCCTGACCGAAGCCGAACGCTGGACGTACATGCACGCCTCGGCCGGCCTGAACGCCCTGGACACCCTGCAGGGCGAGGTCGGCATGCCCGCCCTGCGTGGGCTGGTGCCGGGCCACATCCGCAAGGCGACCCTGCAATTCCAGGGCATGATGGAAGACATTCACGCCCGCAGCTACAGCCTGATGAACAAGACGTTCCTGTCCACCACCGAGGAACGCGCCGTGTTCGCATGGGTGGAGGCGCAGCCGCAACTGCAATTCAAGATCGCGTTCATTGGGGACGTGTTCGCCGACCCGGATACCAGCGACTTCGGGCTGTGGCGCAAGATGGTCGTGTCGTGCATGCTGGAAACGGCGCTGTTCTACAGCGGCTTCTACTACCCGCTGCTGATGGCCGGGCAGGGCCGCATGGTGTCGGCCGGTGAGATCTTCAACCTGATCATCCTCGACGAGGCCGTGCACGGCGTGTACGTGGCCCTGCTGGCCCAGGAACGCTTCGAGGCCCTGAACGACGCGCAGCAGGCCGAGGCCCTGGCGTGGTTCGACGGCGCGCTGGACACCCTGTACCGCAACGAACTGGCGTACACCGACACCCTGTACGCGCGGGTGGGCCTGACCGAGGACGTGGGGCGCTTCATCCGCTTCAACTTCAACATACTGGCCGACAACCTGGGCCTGGAACGCCGCTTCCCGGACGAGGACATCAACCCGGTCGTCCTGAACGGCATCCGCACGCGCGGCACCACGCACGACTTCTTCAGCGCCAAGGGCAGCAGCTACGCCAAACTGAACGTGGAACCCCTGGCCGACGAGGACTTCGCGGAACTCTGGCCCGAACGCCCGGCGGTCGCGCATGACTGACACCGATCAGACCCGGCCGTTCGTGCTGTTCACGCAGGACCAGTGCCCGCAGTGCGAGACCCTGAAACGGATGCTGGCCCTGCCCCTGCGCGGCGCGTTCGACACCCAGATCGAGGTCCTGCACCGCCAGGAACAACCCGACGCCTTCGCGCGGCTCGCCGAAGCGCACGCCCTGGCCCGCACGCCCGCCCTGCTGCACCGCCCCAGCGGCAAGCTCCTGCTCGACACTGGCAGCCTCGGCGCGGTCAAGGCCTTCCTGACGCAGTAAGGGATGGGGTCATACGGACTCCGATTGAATGGGCTGCAAAGCCTGTTCAATCCGAGCGGATGCGAGAAGGAGAAAAACGGGTTCCGGACGTGGAGCTGGCAATCCGGTGAAGTTCCGGATTGTTGGCGAAACAAACGGAATCCGTATCACACCCTCCCCTACTTCACACCAAGCGCCGCCAGTTCCTCCCGGAGCTGCGCGGCGTTGTCGTAGCGGATGGCGTGCATACCGACCCGGCGGGCGGCTTCGGTGTTCTGGGCGCGGTCGTCGATCATGACGGCCTCGTGCGGGGCGACGGCGGCCAGCGTGAGGGCGGCGCGGTAGATGGCGGGGTTGGGTTTCATGAGTTCCAGCGTGGAGGACGTGAAAAACGCCAGCAGGAAGTCGTTGAGGCCGTAGGTGCGGATGCGGTGGTCGTTCAGGTCGCGGCCCTCGTTGTTCAGGGTGTACATGCGGTACCGGCCGCTCAGATCGCGGGCGAGGGCCAGGGCGTCGTCGTGGGGGCGGCTCTCGGCTTCCATGGCGGCGCGGAAATCCTCGCGGGTAAAGTCACGCGGGGCGTGGAACACCGTCTGCGACAGGTACTCGTCGAGGGTCATGCGGCCCAGTTCGAGTTCCGGCGCGGCCAGTTTGTGCCGTTCAGTGAATTCGGTCAGGTCCAGTCCGAAACGTGAGAGGACGTCCGCACGTTGCTCGCGGTCCCAGCCGTTCGTGAGGAGCACCCCGCCGATATCCCAGAAGACAGCCTTGATGGCCATGCGCGCAGGGTACGCCGGGGCAGCGGAAATCCGGCAGACGCATAAGAAAGCGTGAGGGGGCGGGCTATTCCCAAAGCCTGCCCCCCACGACCCACCCCCTTACTTCGTGTCGTACCAGTTGGGGCCGGTGCCTGCCTCGACGGCGAGGGGCACTTTGAGGCTGGCGGCGCCTTCCATGATGGTTTTGACGAGGAGGCTGATCTCTTCGGCTTTCTCTTCGGGCGCTTCGATGAGCAGTTCGTCGTGGACCTGCAGCAGCAGGTGCGCGCCGGTGCCCTGGAGTTCGCGGTCGAGTCTGATCATGGCGAGTTTGATGATGTCGGCGGCGGTGCCCTGGATGGGCATGTTGTACGCGAGGCGTTCTCCGGCCTCGCGGAGGGTGCGGTTGGTGGCGACGAGTTCCGGGACGTAGCGGCGGCGGCCGTACAGGGTCTCCACGTACCCGTGCTGGCGGCCGAATTCGAGGGTGCGGTCGATGTAGCCGCGGATGCCGGGGTAGGTGTTGAAGTACGTTTCGATGAAGCCGGCGGCGTCGGCGTAGGGGATGCCCAGGTCGTTACTCAGGCGGTGGGCGCTCATGCCGTACAGCACGCCGAAGTTCACGGTCTTGGCGGCGCGGCGCTGGTTGGGGGTAATGGTGGCCTCGTCGAGCCCGAGGACCTGCGCGGCGGTGCGGCGGTGGATGTCGGCGCCTTCCTGGAAGGCCTGTTGCATCAGGGGGTCGTCGGCGATGTGGGCCAGGAGGCGCAGTTCGATCTGTGAGTAGTCGGCGCTGATCAGGCACATGCCGGGCGCGGCGATGAAGCCCTTACGGATCTCACGGCCGGCGTCGCTGCGGATGGGGATGTTCTGGAGGTTGGGGTTGAGGCTGCTGAGGCGCCCGGTGGCGACGGCGGCCTGCGCGAAGGTGGTGTGCAGGCGGCCGGTGGCTGGGTTCACGAGGTTGGGGAGGGGTTCGAGGTACGTGCCGCGCAGTTTTTCCAGTTCGCGGTATTCCAGCAGGGCGGGGATGATGGGGTGTTCGTCCCGGAGGGGTTCGAGGGCGGCGACGGCGGTGCTGCGCTTGCCGGTGAGTTTGGTCTTCTTGCCGCTGGCGAGGCCGAGTTCGTCGTACAGGACCGCTTCGAGCTGGTCGCGGCTGCGGATCTGGAATTCGCGTCCGGCGAGCGAGTGGATCTGCGTTTCGAGGATCTGGAGGCGGGCGGCGGTGGCGGCGGACAGGCCGCGCAGGTAGTCGCTGTCGAGTTGCACGCCCCGGACTTCCATGCGGGTCAGCACGCCGGAGAGGGGTTTCTCCATGTCGTCGTACAGGGCGCGGCGGGTGTCGTCCAGCAGGGGCGGCAGCAGGTGCAGCAGCTGGGCGGTGGCGGCGGCGCGCCCGGCGGCGTCGTCGGGCCAGGGGGCGTTCAGGTACCGCCCCGTGACGGCGTTCATGGTGGTGTTGGCCGGGTCGAGCAGGTACGCCATCAGCAGGGGGTCGTCGCCGGGTTCGGTGTCCAGGCCGCGCACGCGCAGGTGCGTAGCGAGGGCCTTGGCGGCGGCGGCCGTGACGGTCGGCTGGCCGGCGAATTCGGTCTCGCTGACGGTGGCGGGGTACTGCGCGCGGAGTTTCGCGGCCGCCTTCTCCTGGTCTTTCAGGGCTTTCTCGGCGGCTTTCTGCTGCGTTTTCGTCAGGGGCGCGGCGGGCGTGTCCGGCTGGTCGAACAGACCGCCGGGCGGGGCGTACACCTCGGCTTTCTTCCACTGGGGGGGTTCGTGGGTGGGCGCGGTGCGCAGCACGCCCCGGTACTCCCCGGCGGCGGGGTCGCCGGTCGCCTCGAAGGTGGCGGCGTCGGTCAGGGCGGCGGTCAGGTCGTCCTCGCGGGACAGGGCGTAGCCCCAGATGACCGTCCCGGTGGGGGCCTGCCAGGGGGCCGTTTCCGTGCTCAGGTCCGGCAGGGGGTCGGCGGCGGGTTCGTCGTGCGGCGCGGTCTGGTGGGCGACGTCGTGCACGCTGTCCGGCGGGGTCGTGCCGGCGTCGGCGGCGTCCAGGGCGGCCACGTCACGCTTGACGCTCATGAGGTTCAATTCGTCCAGCAGCGCTTCCAGGCGGGCCGGGTCGCCCGGCAGCCGCCCGGTGCCGAGTTCCACGTCCAGCGGCAGGTCCGTGACCATGCACGACAGCGCGTGGCTGAACTGCACGTTCTCCTCGGAGTCCAGCAGTTTCTGGCGCGTCCCGTCGGGTTTCAGGGTTCCGGCCTTCGCGGCGGCGTAGATGCCTTCCAGCGTGCCGTACTCCTGCAGCAGCTTCGCGGCCGTTTTCGGGCCGATGCCCTTGGCGCCGGGAATGTTGTCGCTGGCATCGCCGGTCAGGGCGCGGTAATCCACCCACTGCCCCACCGTCACGCCGTACTTTTCGAGCACCTCGGCCGGGCCGATCAGTCGGAAGTCGTTCGTGATGACGCGCACGTGGTCGTCCAGCAACTGGTACGCGTCGCGGTCGCTGGTGACGATCCGCACCTGCATGCCGGTGCCCTCGGCCTTGCGGGTCAGGCTGGCGATCACGTCGTCCGCCTCGTAACCGGGTTCCTCCAGTCGGGGCAGGCCGATGGCGTCCACGATCTCGCGGATGCGGTCGATCTGGCCGGGCAGGTCGGCGGGCATCTCGGCGCGCCCGGCCTTGTACCCCTCAAACTGCTCGTGTCGGAACGTCTTGACCGGCGGGTCGAACACCACGATCACCTGATTGCTGCGCTGCCGCGCCAGCCGCAGGGTCAGGCGCAGGAAGCCCAGGATGGCGTGCGTGCTCTCGCCCTGCCGGTTGGTGAGGGGCGGCAGGGCGAAGTACGAACGGAACGCCAGGGCGTGGCCGTCGATCAGCACCAGGGTATCGGGGGCGGCGGAGGTCATAACCCCCATTCTACTGTGGGCGTAATGAAGCGGCGCGTCGGGCAGGCCCGGACGGCCACCCCACGCGCCTCATCAGCTTCCCCCGACAACCCGGCGATCAGTCCGCCGCCTGACCGTAGTGCTCGGGATCCGCCACCCGCCGGTTGCGGGGCCGCAGGGGTCGAAGGTCGAGAGGAAGGTCCTCCTGCTCCCGCAGCAGCGCGCGGTCGTCACGCGTGAGCGCAACGAAGGCACCCAGCATGATCAGGAGAGTCAGGGCCGCCATGATCAGAAGCAGGTTCATACGAGCAGTGTGCGCCCCGACCCGTCACAAGCCCATGACGGCCCCCTCAAGGCCCCTGCATGGAACCTTCAGCGGCACTACAGGCAACCCTGAACGAACCTCCATCTTGCACTGCACCCCGATCCGAGCCGAGGACCGCCATTCCCTACTGCACAGCAAAAACCCCGCCTGAGGCGGGGCTGGCCCTCACCGACTTCACCCGGTCGGTCTGAATTGTGGGTGACGCCAGCCTAGGCCGCCAGCGTGAGCCCCCCATCCGACCCACATGGGACGACCTTGAAGGATCAAGACCCGCTCAAGGAATCCCCATACCCCGCTGAGCTGTCGGAATGGCGCTATACGCAGGAGTTCGCCGACTTGTGGCGATATCCCCAGCCTCCCCGAAGGTCGGGGCGCCCTCCACACCCCCTAACAACGCTCAGGGCGCGCACTTCAACGTGCGCCCCCTGACCTGCCCCTCGCCCTGACGGCGCGCGGGGCGGCTGACGTTCAGCCCGTCTGTCCGAACTGCATTCTGCCACGCGAGTTTTCAAGGTAGATAACCGTTGCTGGCTGTCACGGTCGTGCTGTAGCTGGTGGAAGCATGTTACTGCGTTTCTGTCAGCCGCAGCGGAAGGGGATGGGCAGTGGGCCGCAGCAGCAGACGCCCTGGATTCGTCCCCCGGTTGCCTGGGTGCTGAGGAGGTGTCCGTACGCTTGCCGGCAGGTCTGGAATCGCGCTGCTATGTCTGCGCGGCCGCCTACCAGGCCGTGTTCGCTGACCAGTCGCCGGACGGCGGTTGAGCAGGATTCTCCGCCGAAGAATGCGGCGTGTGCGCAGCGGAAGCCTTTGAGTGGGGAGAGCCAGCGCTGGTACAGGTCGATGGAGTTCAGGGTGAGGGTGTTGAGTGTGTTCATGCCTGAGGGTAGGGCGGGTCCTAAGTTTTCGCCCTTCGGTTTCGTGAAGCGATGGAGCTTCCGGAATGACAACAACGCCCCCACCCTAGCGTAGGCCGGGCGAGGTCAGCCTCGCTTACCGGGGCCCGCTGCTTCTTGACGAGTTGCCGGATTTCAGCCGGAAGGCGGAGAGGCTATGACACCTGCTGGACATCGGTCGTCCGGCTTGAGAGTTGATACAAATATATCCACACGCAGAGTGTGTAGAAAGATAAACAGGCGCCGCCCCAAGCTAAGGGCAGCGCCTCACATTTGATGATTAGGCTGTAGCAGTCTGCATCACGAGATCACGAACACTTGGATGTTCACGAGCGAACTGGCTCCAGTCGAGATAAAGGTCGTTCTTGAGACGCCCCAACAGAATGCTGGGGTGGACAGGATGATGGCCTGAAGCAGCAGCGGCTTCAATTGCACTAAAAGTAAATACGCCGCGTTCCACGAACGCTTCGTACTCTTTATCCAGGATCAGGGCGTTGCGGGCCATCTCGTTAGCTTTCTGCTCACGCCGGTCATTCGTGGGAATTCGGTCGATGGTATCGGCCGGCATTTGGCTATCCTCGTTGTGGATATGCATCAGTTCGTGCATGAGGGCGAACCAGAAGCTATCCAGACGAGCGATACGCATGGACAGTCCCAAGTACGGGCATCCATCGTTGTATGACGCCACGCCGTCGACAGGGCATTTCTCCGGATTGGGGAGAATGACCACCCGGATGCCGTACTTCTGGACGATAGTCAGTGCCTTTCCTACCTTCCTCTCGTCATCCATCAATTTCTGTAGATCAGCAAGCAGGTCAGGGAATCGGGTTTTGTCGTACTTGGGGCACTCCCGGCTCATTGCACGGCGGTACACCTCGATGGTCCATGCACGTTTGGCCACGTCATTCATGGCTAGGCCAGCTCCAGAGCGCTTGAAGTTCACGACGACTTTACGCTCGAGATCCCAGAATTCTTGAAGGCGCTCATCAAGTTCCTCAGGTGGAAGTGTGCCATCAATCCACTTGAGTTTGACCAGTTGCTTGGCGAATTCATGCTTTGCCAAGATAGCGACACGCGTCGGTTTTGCACTCGCACGGTGGTAGTCGACTGCGGCAGCCATCCAGTCGGTGGCTTTGGGATGGCCTCCAAGAGCGAGTTCAAGCTGGATGGCCAAATCCACGTCCATTGCCTTCTTGCCCTTGATGATGTCTGTCACGTATTGGGCAGATCGCCCGAGTAGCTCGGCCAGGTGGGTGTTGGTCATCCCTCTGTTGGCAAGCTCCTGCTGCAGGATCTCGCCGGGAGACCTAGTGGTTCTGTTCTTTGTCATGGTGATTGCTCCAATGGATCCGAGTTGGGCCTGTCGGTTGCCGTGCGACGGACTCAGATGTGGAGTAGGTAGTCAGCCTCTCTAGCAGAGGCCCGCTGGCTGAGAACCTATGTCCTCGGATGATGCACGCAAGTATAGAAGGTTTGACATGGCGGGAGAAGTAAACCGATGTGAAGTGAGTGCAGTTGGGTGGCTGCCAGGTGTGAGGATAGGTTTCATACTGACCTCCTCGTGCCTCAGGACGCGAAAAAGACTGCTGAAGTGAGCTTTTCGTCCCGGGTACACAATTATTGTATCAGAAAATTCTCTGACCCCCTGAGCGCACCAGTACCTCGCATTTTCCGCAGCTTTCCATGTATCCGAGTACCTAAGCCTACTGAATTCCGCTTGACATTCGAGGACGCGGCGGGCAAACTCTATGGCAGTGAGCACGAACCCGCCAAACACAAAAAACGCCGGAGAGCACAGGGCTCTACCGGCGAGACTCGTTTGGCTAGTTTTTGGGCACTCAGGAGAGGCCAATGGAAAAAGGCCTGTAGATACTCATTGGCATCCCCAGGCCATTGGTACTGCGATGTTCAAAACTCAGAACGTTGTCGAGGCGTCCACTGAGAGTATAAACCGCAGTGCCATGGTCAGCAATGACACCCCCTTCAGGGAGGGGTCATGTTCTTCATCCGGTGACACCTCAATCCGGTGTCCCCGAAAGAGGGCTGAAGATGACACGGAAAAAACCACAACCCCCGCCCGGCAAAGAAGATCACATTCTCATCTGGCGCCCATACATCACGCTTCCCAATGGCCAAGTGCTCCATGCATACGAGCGTGGGATCAAGGCCTTCCCCATCTGGGTAAAACCGCAATGAGCCCTTACGAAATCAAGCTCCGCGTCTCTCGGGTACTTGCGGGCTTCAACTGCGGCATCAACATCTGGGCTCAGTTCGGTTCCGAAAGCTTCCCAGGGATCCTCTTCATGATTGGTCTGTACTTGATGGGCTTCATCGCGGGGCGCTGGCTCCGCCAGAACATGTACCTGTACGACCGACTCTGGAACGTGGCCACCCTGGTCGCACTGATTACCGTCTTCTTGCCCGCTCCGGCCTGGGAATGGCTGTTCCGCTTCGACGGTTGCCTGTGGGTCATGCTGCTAATCGCCACCTTCCCGCCGAGTTCAGGTAAGCGACGACGCAAGCTCCTCGACAGCCTGCCTAAAATCCCCCGACGTTGGGCAGGCGGGATTCCCGTTCATTCGTAAGACTCCCCCCACCTGCCACTAGGCAGGTGGGGGATTTCACTTGCTCAGCCAAGTCTTCAGGTCGTTCCAGCCGCCATTGCCGTATGCGTCCGGCCAGACGCTTCGCAGGAGACCCCACTGCCAAGTGCCGCCCTCGCGGGTCATGGTGCCCATCTCGCCGGACATCCGCTGGGCGTGGTACAGCGTGCGCTCCGAGGAGGCCTGCGGGTCGGCGGGGAGTGGGCGGCCAGGGAGGAACGTCATCCGGCCAGCTTACCCCCAGCAGGGGACGGGCAAACCACTCCGCACACGATGCTCACGCCTGTCATCCTGCGCGCATGGAACTTCTCGGGATGACGATTGCCCTGGTCTTTACTGGGCTCTGTATCGGCGCAGGCATAGCCTTGGCCCCACGCGTCGTGAGGCTCATAGGTCGGGCCCTGACTACTCCACCCTCCAGCTCGGGCAATACAGCACCCCGCCCCAGTAGCCCCACGCGGTCTAACTTCCCAGCGGGCACGGGCCGCCACGTAACTCCTGACCCCTTGCCAGGTCGGGATACCGAAATTCGTGCTCGGGTCGCCGCGCAATCGGCCCCAACGCCCGCAACGCCCAGCCCTCACCTGGAGGGCGTACCGGACCAGCTACCCGTGCGCATCAAACAGTACTTCCTGGCACGAAGCGAGTCAGCCTTCCTGGCAGCGTTGGAAGCCAGTCTCCCAAGTGGGTATCGAGTCTTCCCAAACGTGCGATTGAACGACCTGTTCTTCATTACAACCAAGCACCCTGGCCAGCAAAAGGGCACGTACGCCAGGCTGCGGGATAAGCACGTGGACTTCTTGGTTGTCGCATTGCCCGAACATCGCCCGGTGCTCGCCATTGAATTGGACGGTGCCAGTCACGACAACGTCCAGCAGCAGTACCGGGACGCGGTGAAGGACGTCGCGTTCCGCAGCGCGGGCTTGCCGCTGATCCGTCTGCGAGCTGAGGTGACGCACACGCCGGCTTCTCTGAGGATCGTACTGGGTGAGCACCTGAGCATAGGCCGCGCGCACGCCTGACCGAAACGAGAAAACGCCCCCACCCCAGCGCACGCCAGGGTGGGGGCGTTTTCGGCTCAGATTGTCTGTGCCTGTCAGCCGCCGGGGAAGACGCGGCGGTACGCGGCTTCGATCAGCCCGGACAGCATGCCGCTCTGCGCCAGGGCGTGCAGCCACGTGGTGGCGGGCGTGACCGGGACGAGTTCGCGAATCAGGTACCCGACGAGGTGCGCCACGAGCAGGCCGCGGGCCGTGCCGAGGACGACCGGCTTCAGCGCCTGTCCGGCCTGCACGGCGGCTTCGAGGAGAGCGCCCACTTCAGCCCAGGTGGCGCCGTCGCGCAGCGCCTCGATGCGACTGCGGAGACTGGGCAGGTGAGCGTCCAGCCAGGGGGTGAGCTGGTCGGCGGTGACGGTGCCACCAGCGCGGGCGGCGGCGTTCAGGGACAGCAGGGTCGTCAGGATTGCAGTGTTCACGGTGCCTCCAAAGGCGCGGCCCCCGCGCTGAGGCAGGGGCCGGTGAGAGTGGGTGGTTCGTTTGGATGGTGGGCGGTTGAGGCCTTGTCTGGGTAGCGTCAGAAGCCTGTGAGATTTCTGACACTAGCGTGAGGCATGTGGAGTGAAAGGCCAACCTATTTTCCTGAAGTGACTGGCCACTTACCTCCCCTGCGGTTCGTGTACCTCGGCTTAGCGCTCCTGTCCGCGCTCGTGCAGGCGTTGATTGCCACTCAGGCAGCCCAGGACGCGCAGAGCAGCCAGTACCAACAGTCCCTGGTCGGAATTGCCATGAGCCTGCTGATGGGCGTCCTCTCGAACCTTCCCAACTTTCCGATGCGGTGGATACAGTGCGGCACGATCCTGGTGGGGTACGCGTGGGTGCTGATTTCCGCTTTCCTGCTGGAGTCCGCTCCGGATCTGTGCGCGAGCATCCTGATCGGGCAGTTGATCTTCACGACATTCTCGTTCTCCTGGTTGCGGCAGCGGTCAGCGTTGCTACTCAGCAGCGTCACGTACCTGCTGCTGTGGGTTCCCAGCGGCCCGGACTCCATGCTGGACCGCCCGCCGCTGCTGCTGACGGGATTCGCGATGTCGTTGGTGTGGTTCCTCTCCCAGTACGGCTGGCACGTGTATCTGGAACGCAACCGGAAGGAGGAGTTCGCGGCCCTGGCGTTCACGGATTACCTGACTGGGATCGCGAACCGGCATTCGGGCCGGGAGTTGCTGGAGCGGCTGTTCGTGGAGCATGCGGGCGCGCCGGGCGGCTTGTCTGTGGCGCTGTGCGACATCGATCACTTCAAACGCATCAACGATACGGTCGGGCATCACCGTGGGGATGACGTGCTGATCGAGGTAGCGCGGGTGTTGCAGGCGTCCATGGCGCCGCAGGGTGGCCACGCGGTTCGGTGGGGTGGGGAGGAGTTCCTGTTGATCCTGCCGGGCCATTCGTTGCTTGTTGCGAGGAAGGTCGTGGAACGGGCGTTGATTGAGGTGCAGGGTGGGACGTTTCCGGAGCGGGTGCAGGTGACGTTGAGCGCCGGGGTGGCGTGCATGGCTGAGGTGGGGGACGTGCCGGGGCTGCTGCGTCTGGCGGATCAGCGGTTGTACGAGGCGAAGGCGGGGGGCCGGAACCGGACGGTCTGACGCGAACGTGGGTTCAGCGCAGGCCCAGCTGCCGTTTGGCGACGGCCAGCAGGCGCCGGCGGTCCTCCAAGCCGTTGCGCCCGCCGTTGATGCCTTCGGTCACGCGGGTCACGTCGTCCCGCAGCGCGGGGCGGCTCAGGCCTCGCGCGTTCCAGTACGCCCCGGCCACCAGCGCGCCCACTCCGTACTGCAGCAGCAGGTCCGGGTTGGCCACCAGGTCGAAGCCGACCAGCCGGCCGTACGTCTCGTAGTTGCTGCGGCCCGTCAGCTGGATCAGGCCGCGTCCCCGGAAGCGCCAACCATCCCCGGGCTGGGTGTTGCCCATGCGGCCGCCATACACGGTGTTCGCCAGCCGCTCCGGGTTCCCCGCACACGCCTGCGCGGCCGCCAGCGTCCGGAAGCGTGTGGGCCACACCTGCATCAGCCGCTCTGCCCGGTAGTGCAGGTTCTCCTCCCTGGGCACCAGGCCCGACTCGTGCGCCAGTTGTGCGAGCAGGTGCGCGAGGACCAGCGGGTCCGTGAGGCCCTGCTGGTCGAACGCCCAGCCCAGCTTCGTGGCAGCCGTCTCCGGATCTGGGTGGCGGGCGTTCAGGGCGCGGATGAGGTCAGGGGTGATCATAGGGTTCCTCCATCAAAAGACTTGAATTCGACCGCGGCCGTCCGGCACCACAGCGGTGACCACTGGTCTTGGACAACAGCGCCCATCTCATGCAAAATCTGAACCATGCAGTCACCGGAAGCCTGGAAGGCCGTCCCCGGTGCAGAACACCGATACGAAGCCAGCAGCTACGGACGCGTCCGTAGCCTCGACCGGACCAGCCCCACCGCCGGGGGCCGCACCGCCCAGGTCAAGGGCCGCGTCCTGAAACCGGTCGTCCGGCCGAACGGCCTGGCCACCGTCACCTGCGACGGTCGACGCTTCCAGCTGCACCTGCTGATCGCTGAACTGTTCGTCGACCGGCCGCCCGGCACCCGGTATGTCCGGCACCGGAACGGGGACCGGTCCGACCATGCCGCCGTGAACCTGGAGTGGGTCAGGAGCCTCCAACCGAACGGTGCCACGGACGATCAGATCGCGATGGTGGGCGCCATGCACCGGGCGTTCCGGATGACGCGGCGTGATATGGCCGCCCGGACCGGCCTGAGCGTGCAGCAGATCGGTCAGATCATCAAGGAGCTGGACGGGTAGAGGGCCATCCGGGCTGCCCTTCACCCGTTCCGGCACTGCTGAATGAGGCGGGCGCGGCGTTCCACCATGCCCAGCACGGCCCAGATGCCGTCCAGGATCGCCCAGGTGACCAGCAGCAGGGCCGCGAGGTTGCGGTACGTCTCCTCGATGGGAATGAAGGCCGGCAGGGGGCCGGCGCTGCCGTGACGCCAGACGAAGAACACGCCAGCAACCGCGTGCACGATCACGGCGAACAGCCGGCGCTCGCGCTGGTCCGGCCAGCTGAGGGCTGTCAGGATCAGGCGGATCAGGGCACTGATGAACCACCCGCCCGCCAGGACCGCCCACATGAGTTTCAGCCAGTAGCCGTCGATGATCACGTCGCGTCACCTTCCTTCTTGGGAGCGGCCGGACCGGCCGGGTTCGTGAGTTCGCCGAGTTCCACGCCGTACTTCTGTCCGATGAGTTTCACGGCGGCCCGCAGCGTCCACAGCGGGGGGATGGCCCCGGCGAGCGTGCCGACGGTGGCGCACACGTAATCGTCGAGGGCGGTGAGCTGCACGAGCAGGACGGTGGTGCTGGCGCTGAACACGAGGGACAGCAGCAGGAAGCCGTACAGCTTTCCCTTGTCCTTGGCCATGTCCATGGCGAGGCTGGTGCCGAGCTGCGCGACGAGGCCCAGCACGGCGGAGAGGACAGCGAGGAGCCACAGGGGCGGAACGTGTTTTTCAGGCATGGAACTCCAGAAGCCGGCCAGGAATGAAGCGCGACCCAGGGCCGGTCAGGCTGGGGCGCAGGATCAGAGGTGAGGACCACCTATCATCGGGGCGTGTTGGACAAGCTCAGCGTGCTGGACCATCAGGGATCTCAGGTCGTGATCGAGGGCTTCGGGCGCCCCATGACGTTCAAACTTCTGCTCGACGAGTACGTGCTGGAGGATCAGGAGACGCTCGTGCAGATCTGGTTGCATCCGATGCAGGACGTGACGGTCCGCCTGTCGCGGGTGGGTGCTGGGGCGTGGGACGTCATCGTCTGGCCGTACTGAAGGCCGGGGTGTGGTTTGATGGGTGGGCAGGTCTCCGGGTGTGGACCTTGGACCTGCACCAGAAACAGCCACTCTGTAGGGAGGGTGGCTGTTTCGCCTGTGTTGTCCGGTACCCTGCTCTGGCGGGACTGGCCCGCAGCGTAACGCCGCAACTCTGGGAAGGGAGGCGGCGTTACGCTATGGGTGATGCCGTTGCTGGAAGCCGCGTTCGTTCTCGACACCCCGATTGACACGCAGGAAGTTCGCGAAGCGGTGTCTGCCGTTGCCCGCCAGATGAATGTGATGCTGGTCGACGTGCACCTGGACATTGATGAGGGGCCCAGCGGTGAGGTGCAGTTCGTGCAGGCAGAACTGCTGTGCACGCCGGAGGAGGCGCACATGTGGCTGATGCGTGTGCTGGTCAGGCTGGAGGGCGAGGAGGGGTACGCGGAGCTGGTCACGGTCCGGATCGATGGGGTGGAATTCCAGGCATAGGCCCTCCAGGGATGAAGAACCCCCGCGCGTTGGCGGGGGCAGTCGGGTTACTCAGGCGATTCGAAGGGAGAGCCGCGCGGCTCCCCTTTCCTTCGTGTTCAGGGCCTGATACCGGGTCTGATTCTGTGTGTTATCGAGTCTGGATAGCTGCTGGGTGGTGGTCGCCTGCACCTCTGCGCACGCAAGGGCTTGCAGAGGTGCAATAGTTTCTTATGACCACCGATAGTCGGGAGCAATTAGAGAAGCTGGTAGAGTACTGCGATCAGATTCTGAAAGATCTGAAATATATAACTGAGCACATGAATTATAAATATTTCATGGAGCATGGATTTGAGCTTCACTTCGGCATCACAGATACTGCCGACAGCACAGAAAGGATATTCAAAGGTGCTCAGGGCTTATTGAACTCCAGTACTTCGTCGCAAAAAAATGTTAAGGAAATGCTAGATGCATACCCGGTGATGATCGAGCAACTTGATCTATGCAAACGTGTTATCTCCATCCTTCACCGTTCATATCCAACAAACTAGGATACGCTCCCGCCATTCTTTAGACTGGCGTACAGATCGGCTTGGAACGCCCTGGCCTGCTCTACGCTCTGCGCGCTAGCACCTCTCGTACAGCCCGCGTCGAACACGGCGAATCAACCCCTCGCGGTGCCACTGCATCAGCGCCACCCTGGCGCGATCTCGCGCTGCATCGTCGGCGCTGCCGTACAGGCGCAGTGCCATCTCGGTAATGCTGGCAGGCCACGTGGCCCCCTGCGCTCGCACCCACAGCGACTCCTGCGGCGGTAGTAGTCCGGCGGTGCGCAACTCACCCACGCGGCGGTACACACTGACGGGGTGCAGGTTGAGCTGCCTGCCGATCTCTGCCTGTGAGAGTCCGGCGCGGAAGAGTGCCAGCACCCGCGCGGCGATCTGATCACCCTCCCGCCGCGCCAGCGCCAGCCGCAGCGCGCCCCGCCACACAACCTGCCAGTCGCCTAGGCTGCTCAGGTCGGTGGGCAGATCGCCCCGCGCGGCCTCCCACTCAGCCGGGGTAGGCAGTATGGCCTCCCGCCGCACGTAGTCGGCCAGCGCCTCCAGCAACTCCGCCTCGCTCACCCGCATATCGTAGGGTATGACCCAACGCGACCGTGATCTGCGCCGCCTTGCCCGCCTGACCATAGAGCGCCAGGACGGCACACTCTGGACTGCGAATGACGAGGCGGCGTACCAGAAATTGCTACTGCGCCTGAGAGGCTAGCCCGTCACATCCGGGAACGACATGCTGTAGCACGTCACCGTTCCCTCGTAGGCGACAAGGCCAGGGTGGAAATGCCGGAACAGGCTGCTCGCCAGCGTCGCCCTGAGCGTGCCGTCGATGTACACTCGCACGTTCGCGCCGTCGAACTCCACGTCCCACAACTCGCCGCTGACCCCTGTTGTGAACGCACCCGCGCCCGCTGCGCTCGCTGTGATAGCCGAGTTTGTAAACTCTCGGATTTCGACTGTGGTGCCGACCCGCACCACGATGTAGCCACTGGTCAGGCCGAACGCGGGCAGGAATGGGCGGCGGGCAGCAGCGAACGCGAGACCGTACAGGGCGTTGCCCGTGCTGCCCTGGAGGCGGGCGGTGATGCGGGCCGTGCGGGCCGTGCTGCTACTGCCATCTGCGAGTGTCGTGATAACGCTGCGGGTGTCCAGCACATGCGCCCAGGTCGCGGCGGGTGCCGTGACACTCACGCCCGCCACGTCCGGGCGGGTGACGGCGCTGCTCTGCCCGGCAGTGAGGAGCGTCGGTGTGGTGTCAGCGCGGACCAGTCGGAGCTGCGCGATCTCGATGATGCCGCTGGCGCAACCCACGATCACGCCACGCACCCCCGCAGGCAGCACGTGCCCGAGCGCGGGCGTCATGCCGTTGCCCGCCGTGGGGATGGTCGTGAAACGGTTGGCGACCTTCGACCCGGCCCCGAAGTAGTACATCTGCACGGTCCCGATCCCCTCGGTCCCGCCGCTGTAGCAGTCCGCGATCACGCGGCAAGGCGCAGCCACGTCGAGCGGGATCACGGCCACCTGTCCCGCCGTGAGGCGCAGGGTGGCGCGTCCAGGCACGCCGCCTGAAATTGGCGTGCGCGTGATGAGCGTGCCGCCGTTGTGGTGCATCTGCTGCGGCAGGATGGTGTCACCCGGCCCCACGCGCGGCGGACGCGCACCGTTCGTGCCGAGGTGCATGGCGATGTTCCATGCGATCTGGTTGTAGGCGTATTTACTCAGGTGGACGTTATCCGTCCAGATTTCATCGTCCGGTAGGCCGCGCAGGAGGCTCAGGGTGTCGATGAACGGCACGCCGTACCGGTCGGCCACAATCCGCGCCGCCTCGCCATACGCCCGGATGAGGCGATTGTTTCCCTGGTTCAGCACGGGCGGCGGGGCCAGGACGATCACCTGCTGCCCCTGCGCGATCCGCCGGTCGATCAACTGCGAGAGCTGCTGCTGATACACGGGGATCGGCACGGTCCCACTCGGGTACCCGCCGTAATTTTTCGCATCGTTCGTGCCGTACATCAGGATGGTGATGTCACCGCCCGTCGCGTTCGCCCAGCGCGTCAGCCCCTCGGTGGTCCGGTCGCCCGGAAATCCCCGGTTCACCACGGTGGTCGTGCGGCCCAGAACGAACGACAGCGCCCCGGCCAGCGTCTCCGGGTACGGCGTGGCGCTGCGCGTGATGGCAGAGCCGTTTGTGCCTGCGGTGGTGCCTGTCGCACTGGTGTCCTGCCCGTAGGTCAGGCTGTCACCCTCACAGTTGATGATGATGCTGGTGCTGTTGGCGATTTTTGCCATTGCTGCGCCGAGCGTGGGGGCCGTGCGACTGGCACGCGGAATGGCTGGAACGTCAAGGATACCCATATCAGGAAACCACCAGTGCCGGTTTCGCGGTCACGGCTCCGCTACTGTCGCGGGTCACGGCGGCCTGCGTGACGGTTTTACCGCTGGCGTGCGTGACGGTGAACCCGTCGTACACGCTGTGGGTGGCGTTGTAGTTCGTGGCGGTCAGGGTCCCCGTGCTGCCATCCGGCCATGTCACGGTGGCGGTCGTCACGAGGCCGTCGCTGTTACGGGTGATGGTGGTCGGTTCGTATGCCTCCGCCTGCGTCCACTGCCGCAGCAGCAGGTTAATATCAGCGTCCCCGACGTTGTTCACGAGGCGCAGGCGGTCCACCTCAGTTCGTGCCTCGTCCGTAGCCTGCACGGTAGCGACCTTGATATCGGTCAAGTCCAGCACGGCGTCCGTGACCCGCTGCGCAGCTGTCGTGGCCGCGCCAGCCGCCTGGTTCGCGGTGCCGGCAGCCCCCTCAGCCAATTCAGCGGCCGTCACCGCGTCCCCGGCCGCCTGACTGGCCTGCAGGGCGGCCGCCGTCGCGCTGTTCTTTGCCAGGGTCGCCGCCTGAGCCGCCTGGGTTGCCTGCTGCCCGGCTGCCTGGGTGTCACCACCAAGCTCTTCGAGGTTCTGCCGGGCCGTGTCGGCCAGCTGGGCCGCCACGCTGGCCTCCTCGCCTTTCTGCCGGGCGTACGCGGCGTTCTGGTTCAGGACGTTCAGGTCGTCTAGGGTGACCACGCGTTTACGGGTTGGGTTCGTCATCAGTGACCTCGATCAGTGAGTAGGTGAAGGTGGCGTCCGGGTGCGCGAAAGCGTCCGGCGGGGCGTCCGTGACGGTCACGCCGCCCAGCGGTTCCACGTCGTAGAACCCCGGTCCTTCCTGCACGGCGTGCAGCATGCCCAGCGGGTAGTTCCCGAGGACGCCCGTGATGGGCAGCGGGGTGGGCCAAGGGTCGCCCTGGTCGTCCAGGCGCCACAGCGGATCAGCCAGGAGGTACGTGACGCGGAAGGTGCGGGTGTTGCCCTCCCCGAACGGTTCCTGCTGGTCGAGGACGCCCAGCAGGGTGACGCTGCTGGCCCCCTCGCCGTACTCGGTCGCGGCGAGGGCCAGGGCGTGCCAGCGTCGGGCGCGCAGGCCCGCGTCCCGCGCGTCCGCGCCTTCCACCCGGAAGGTCAGGGCCAGTTGCACGGGCTTCGGGCGGCGGCTCCCGGACGCCCAGGTGCGGCCGCGGGCCGTCTGACGGGGCGTGGTGTTCAGCGGGACGTCCAGGCCCGCGCGGGTCACGCTGACCGGGTGCGGTCCCTCGCTGGGCAGGTAGATCACGCCCCCCACCACGAGGGAGGGGGGCAGCGTTTCCGGCGGCGTCAGGTCCGGCAGGAGGGGTGGCAGTCGGGCGGTGAGTATCGTCATGGGCCTCCTTTACGTGCTGGCCTGCACGGCGTCGGTCGTGGCGTTCTGATCCCGCGCGCTGATCACGGCCGTGAAGCTCAGCGCCTCCGCTTCGTCCCGCTGCCCGCAGCGGACCTCGGTGAACAGCTCACCGTCGTCGTCCGTGTCGTACACGAGGAGCTCGATGGGCAGTGCCCGCGTTTCGATCACCTCGCCCAGCGGGCCGCGCAGGGTCAGCTGGGCCGCCCCTGCCGGGCGGTGGTTCCAGCCGGGCAGGCGGGCCGTGACGGGATTCAGGGTCGGCGTGCGGGCCAGCGGGAACGCGGACGCTTCCACCAGGGCGCGGTTCACGCCGATCAGGGACAGTTCCGAGACGAGCAGGGGCGCGGCCCGGTCGAAGGGCGCCAGGACGAACTCCACGCTGGCGCCGTCCTCCCAGATGGCAGGCAGGTGCTCGCTGCGCACCACGTCCGGGAAGACGTACATGGGCGGCGCGCCCGCACTGACCGTCCCCATCCGCATCTGCCCGGCAGGGGTGCGGATGGTCAGGCCGCTCAGGCTCGCGCCGGGCGCCACCAGCCGGAAGCCGTCTGGGACAGGCGTGCCCGGCGGAATGGAGACCGTCAGGTAGTACAGGAACACCGTGTTCCCGTCCGGCGGGGCGAGCGTCAGACCACCCGTGAGTGTCCCGTCCCACAGGGCCGCCGGGTCGCCCGTTACCGTCACGGGCGGCAGCGGATCGACCGGTCCCGTGAAGTAGAACGCCCGCGCGCTCACGCCGTCTCCGGGCAGGGTCGTGAACAGTTCCGGGGCCGTCGGCAGGGGCAGGGTGCGCCACGCCTCTCCGAACGTGCGCGGCGCGACCGGCACCGGAATGGTCCGCGGCGCCGTACTGCGGGCGGGCGTGGAGATGATCGTGCCGCCCTCTCCGTCCTGACCGCCCACCTCGGTCAGCAGGAACTGCGCGGTCATGGTGCGTGTGAACATCACCCGGACGTCCGTCACCAGGGTAGTGCTGTCCGTATCCATCCCGTCGATCTCCACGCCGAACGCAGCCTCGTCGATGACCAGGGTGCCGGCCGGGTACCCGAACACCGGCCGCAGGTCCGCGTTCACGCCCCACTCGGGGTTCACGTCGCGGGACTGGGTGCTGCCGTCCGGGTTCAGGTACGTGCGGGTCTGCCGGCTGCGGCCCTTGAGCCGCTCGTCGATCAGCTTCGCAACTGGCCAGTAGTTCCCGTGAATGGCGGCGCTGGTGACGTTCAGGTCCGGAACGCTCTCCTGGGTCGGCGCCTGCAGGGTGCCCCCCAGTTGCCCCGACGCGATCAGGTCCGTGAACAGCCGGCGCACCTGCGCGCCCAGGTCCGCATCCGGCAGCAGCGTCCGGGCTTCCACCTCGGTCAGTCGCCGGTACCGTAGGCCCTGCAGCTTGTAGCGGCCCACCTCACTGCGGCTGCTGCCCGTGATCACGGCCGTGCCCGCGTACCGGTTCAGCCACGGCCCAGCACCCGCGCGGTACTGCACCTGCACCGTGTCACGCGGCCCGATGCCCAGCGTCAGGGGATCCCCCTCGAACGTCGCCTCCCGGCAATCCCCCAGGGGCCCGACTTCCATGCGGCGCGGGCCGCCCACCAGGAACAGCGGCGTCCCGGCTGGCGGGTCCAGCTCGCGGACGTGTTTCTCCGTGCCGTCCGGGGACAGCACGCGAATCCGGTACTCCTCCATGAATCACCTCCTCTCAGACCAGCGCGCCGGTCGTGCTCGTGTAACTGCTGCTCCCCTGCTGCACCGTGACCTTCACGCCGCCCTTGAAGGTGTCGCGGATGATCACGGCCCCTTCCTTGAGGATCTCCCCCGCTTCCTTCAGGCCCCGCACCCCGTCAAGCAGCGGGGTGGCCAGCGCGAACTGAATGGGTTCGGGCAGGGTGCTCAGGCCGGTCGTGTCCACCCCGCCGGTGTTGCCGGACAGTGTGACGCCCAGGTTCCCGCGCAGGCGGTCCAGACTGGGTTGCAGCGCCTGCCCGGTCTGCGTCAGGAACTGCTCGGCCTGCCTGACTCCGGCTTCGAAGGCCGCCACGGCCGCCGCGTCATCATCCGCGCCGGGCGTCTTCGCAGCGTCGGTCAGGGCCTTGATGCCAGGGGCCAGGATGTCTTTCAGGGCGTCGTTGAAGACCGCCTCGATCAACCCGTCCACCACCCCGCTGTACGCAGATTCCCGGAAGGTGTTGCTGAAGTCCGTCCAGTCCCCGGTGGTCAGGGCCTGCTTCAGGCCGTTCTTGATGCCGCCCAGCACGCCGCCCTCGATGGTCTGCGCGATCTTCAGACCGAAGTCGTCCACGACCTGCTTGACCTCGGGGCCGCCGCCGAAGGTGTCGGCCAGCCAGCCGCGGCTGCGGACGGTCGTCTTCGCGAAATCATCGCCGTTGATCAGGGTGAAGCGCTTATTGAAGTCGTTCCGGAGGCGTTCTGCTTCCGCGTACGCCTTCCGGTGCCCGTTCAGCGCCTCCCCGATCCCGGACACGATCTTCGTGATGGCACCCACCCAGGCGCCCACGTCGGCGGGATTCGCCACGATCCGCGCGATGTCCCCCGCGAGCGCCGCGACCTTCCCGGCCAGGTTGCCCAGGCCGTTCAGGTTCGCGGCCAGATCCTCGTTCCCGGTGGCTTCCGCCAGCCCGCTGAACGCCCCGGCGAGATCCTGCACGTGACCGGCGTACTCCTGCACGTCCATCAGCGTGCCGATCGCGCCGGCCGCCTCACGGGCCGCGCCGGCCGCCTGCCGGAACTGCGCGGCCAGCTCCGCGTTCCCGGCTGCCTCGGCCGCCTGCGCGTAGCGGTCCGCCTCGGTGGCCAGGGCCCGCATCTGCCGGGCTGCTTCCACCCGGTCGGTCTTCCCGACCGCCACGCCCTGATCGATGTCCCCGGCGCGGGTGACGAGGTCGTCGTACGCGCCTTCCTGCTGCCCCACCAGTCCCAGGTCCGGGGTGACTTCCCCCTTGATCAGGCGGATCAGTTCGAGCAGGCTCTGCAACTGCGACTCGGTGAGTTCCCCGGCCGCGCGGGCGGCCTGCAGGCCTTCCGTGATCGCGTTCTCCTGCATCGGGTCACCCAGGGAATCACGCAGGGCGTACAGCTGATCGGTGAGTTCCACGAAGCGGTTCTCCGGCAGGGGGGTAGCAAATGCGCCTTTCGCACCGCGTTCCCAGCCGTCCACCACGCCGTCTTCCGTGATCTGACTCAGGGCGTCCAGGTACCCCTGCGCGCCCTGCACGCCCTCCTCCAGGCTGGTGCGGACACTGGCCGGCAGGCGCTGACCGATCTCACTGGCCAGCAGGTCCGCCACCTCCCCCATCAGCGCCTGCACCTGGGCGGGGTCGGTGGTTTCGTTCAGCAGCGTCCCCAGGTCACGGGCGCTCGCCACCTCCTTCAGATCTGGGGCGTCCCCGGTCGACACGAACCCGGTGCTGCCGGGCAGGTACCCGGCCGCGTACGGATCGGCGTACTTCGGCAGGTCGGCCCGCAGATCCTTCAGCAGCCCCTGCAACTTGGCCCGCATGGCCGGATCGGTGACCTCCTCGAGGCGGTCCACCACCTGACCGATCTGCTCGTCCACCGTGCCGCTCAGCCCGGCGACGAAGGAGTTGAATTCGTCCCCGAGGTTCAGCGCGGCCCCCAGTTCGTTCAGGCGATCCGTGACCAGCGAGATCGCGTCCGCGACATCCTGACCCTGCTCGAGGCGATCGTACAGGCCGTCCATCGTGCCCGACAGCACGCCAATCGCCCCTTCGGTATCCCCGAGTTCCGCGAGACCATCAGCGGCGGCGAGGCTTTCCTCGGTGACGCGCGAGATCTCCTCCGCCTCCAGTTGCCAGATCACCGCCCGGTCCGCCACGGCCTGCTTCACCGCCGTGACCGTCTCAGCAGCGACCTTCCCTTCAGCGGCGAGTTCCTCGAGGACCTTCATGTACGCGGCCGTCGCGTCCTCACCGGCCGGCAGCAGGGCCAGCGCGTCTTCGAGGGTCACGGTGAATGCCTGACCGGCACGTCCGGCCCGGTCGAAGCTGTCCGTCACGTCCGTGAAGGCGCCGGCAGCCACCTGCGCGTCAATGCCCTGCTGGTAAATCGCCTCCGCGGACTGCCGCGCGTCCTGCACGTACCGGTCCTGCGCGAGACCCGCCTCCCCCGCCGCGCGCGTGAGTTTCTCGAGACCTTCGAGGTAGGCCTGCAGGTCCGCCGCTTCCACCTGTCCCGCCTCGATCTTCTCGCGCATGCCGCCCGCCAGTCCGGCGTACTCGTCCCGCAGGGACCGTACCGCCCGGCGCTGCGCGTCCAGCGCGTCAGCTGGCCGCTGACTCCGGGTGTCCCCAGCGTCCGCCAGTGCCTCCTGGTACGTCCGGTCACTCAGCGTCAGTTGCTCCTGGCGCAGGGCAGGCGTCAGGTCCCGGTTGTTGCGGATGGCGGCGTCCCGGTCCGCTTTCTCCCGGTCGAGAACGCTCTTGCGGGCAGCGTAGATGCGGTCCGCGTAACGCTTCTCCACCGCCAGGCGCTGAGCGGCGCTCTGCCCGGCCGCGCGCAGGTCGTTCTCGCGCATGCGTTCCAGCTCGGTGAGTTCCAGCCGGGCCGCCTCAATCTTCCCCTGTCGGGACAGGCTGTTGATCCGGGCGAGTCGGTCCTGGGCTTCCTTCTCCCGGCGTTCGTTCTCCTTGCGGTCCGCGTCGGCTTCCCGGCTGGCCCGTTCGCGTTCCGCCTGCGCTTTCTTCGCGGCGTCCCCGCTCAGGGACAGCAGTTGACGGTACTTGTCCGTCTCGCCGTTGCGGCGTTTCTCGGCGTCCGCTGCTTCCCGCGCGCCCCGCGTCACGGCGTCCAGGCTCTTGAGGTAGGCGTCCGCCGCGCCGCCCATGTCCCGCAGGGACTGCGCCACGTCCAGTTGCCCTTTGAGCCGGTCGAACGTCTGCCCGTACTGCGAGACGGTCTTGTCGGCGGTCTTCACCTGCGCCTGCACGTACTTCACGGCGGCGGCCGCGCGTTCGCTGCTGTTCGTGAACCTCTCCAGCTCCGCTTCTGCCTTCACGGTCCCGGTCAGGTCACCCGCCTTGCTGGTCTGCTCAATGCGGCCCAGGATCCGGCGGGCCTCGGCGATCAGGGCCTCGTTCGACTTGACGGTCGGGCCTGCCGGGACGGTCAGGTCCGGGCGGGTGACCGGCGCGGCGTTCCCGAGCCGGAACCGGTCGAGGTTCTGCACGCGGCCCTGCGGGTCACGCACCTCCACGTGCAGGTGCGGTCCGGTGCTGTTCTGGCTGTACCACGCACCCCGCGCCCCGCCGGTCGTGCCGAGCAGATCCCCGGCTTTCGCCACGGCGAACCCCCGCTGCTTGATCTGATCGAGGATGGCCTTGTCGATGGTTTTCAGGTGCGCCAGGATCATCTGGTACCCGTCCCGGTCCGTGAGTTTCAGGTACTGACCGTACCCGCCCTTCTCGAACCCCGACGTGACCCGCACCGTCTGATCCGCCCGCAGTGGCGTCCCCTCGGGAGTCCGGACGTCCTTCCCGGTGTGCCCGGCGTAGTCCGCGCTGAGCCCGAACCCGCTGACGCCCAGACCCCGGAGGATGCTGTTCAGATCCCGGAAGTTCCCGAGGTCCTGCCCGGCCGGGGTGACCCGCGCCGCGATCGCCCGCTGAAGGGCGGTCAGGGCGACGCCCATCTGCCCGATCTGGCGCAGACCGTCGAGTTCCACGGCCCGCGCCTTCCCTTCGAGGTGCAGTTTGCGCCACTGCTCGGCGTTCTTCGCGCTGAGGTTCGCGGCCTGCTGCATCTGCGTCAGGAGGGCCTGTGCGCGCTGCACCTCGCTCGCCGTGAGGTCCGCCTGCTTCAGCCCGGTCTGCGCGAGCCAGCTGGGCAGGTCGTACGTCTGCGCGCCGAACGCCGCCTGACCGCTCAGGAGCTTGCCGTACTCGCGGGAGATGCTCGTCAGGTTCTGCAGGAACGACGAGGACCAGTCGAGCATCTTCGAAGCGGCCGGCAGGAACGACTGCCCGGCCTGAATCTGGAAGTTCTTCAGGGACGCGTTGAACTGCTCCTGCGCGCCGGCCGCCCCTTCGAGTTTGCGGGTGGCGGCGTCCGTCATCTTGCCCGCGCGGTCCAGGACGGACACCCGCTGATTCAGGCCGTCCGTGCCGGCTTCCACCAGAGCGTTGTACACGCGCTGACCGTCACTGCCGAACATGATCTCGGAGGACAGCAGCCGCTGCTCAGGCGTGAGTTTCGCGAAGGCGCGCTGCAGCAGCCCCGCAATCTCACCCATGCTTTTCATGTTCCCCTGCGCGTCGAAGAACTCGAGGTTCAGGCGTTTCATCTCGGCTTTCGCGGCGGCGGAGTTCGGCGTGAGGGCCATCAGGAACGTCTTGAAGGCCGTGCCGGCGTCACTCGCGCCGAGGGCCTTGTCGGTCAGGAGGCTGATCACGGCCGTGAACGTCGCGAAGTCCACTCCGCTTGCCCGCGCCTGACTGCCACCGGCGGCGATGGCGTCACTGAAGCTGTCGATCTTGACGGACGTGCCGTTCACGGCGTTCGTGACGACGTCCCCGACGCGCGCCAGGTCTTTCGCTTCCAGCCCGAACGCCTTGGTGGACGCGGCGGCCACGGCGGCCGAGGTGGCGACGTCAGTGTTCACGGCCTTCGCGAGGGTCAGCGCGACCGTCAATCCCCCCCCGATGATCTGCGTGGTGTTGAGGCCCTGACTCCCGAGTTCCTCGACAGCGGCCGCCGCTTTGATCCCGTCGATGCCGAGCTGGGCGAGCTCGTTACTGCGCGCCACTTCGTCCAGGGCGCGCATCTGGCTGGCGGTCGCTTCAGTGGTCGCCTGGGCCGCGAGCATGGCCGTCTGGTAATCCCGGGCGGCGTTGTAGTTCACGATCATGGCCGCCGCGGCGGCCGTGGCAGCGGCTGCGACTGCCGTGAAGGCGAGTGCCGTTTTCGCGTCGTTCAGGGCGGCCTCGCGCTGTGCGGCGTCCTGTTCGTTCCGGGCGTCCGTGAAGGACTGGATGTGTTCAGCGGCGCCCTCGACAGCCCCGCCCAGGGCCTCAGTCGCCACTTCGGTAGCGGCGCCCGCCGTGGCGGCAGCGGCACTCGCGACGGCGTTCTCCTGCAACTGCTTGTTCAGGCCGTCGAGCGCGGCGCTGGTAGAGCTGACCTTCCCGGCGTCCAGAGCGCCGCCGGCCGCGCTGCCCAGGACGCGCCCGCCGAGGGACAGGCCGGCCGGGAGGACGTTGGTGTTCACGCCGCTCTGCGCCGCGTCACTCAGGCCCGCAGCGGCCCGGCGGGCGTCCGCCCAGCGACTGCGGATGCCGGACGCGAACCCGTCCCCGACCATCTGCCCGAGGTACTCCATGACGCGGCTGGGGCTGTGAATGTCGAGTTCCTGGCGGATGGCCGCCTCGATGCCCTCGGCGGTCTCCTCGGCCGTGCGTTTCACCTGCGCCTGATCGGACTTCATGCCGCGGATCAGGCCGGCCATGGTGTCCGACCCGAGTCCCTCTGCGGTGTTCACGGCGGCCGCGCGTTTCGCTGCGATGAGCTGCACGAAGCCCGCCAGGAGGTCACCGCCCACGCCGAACTGGCCCAGGGCTGCCTGGATGCCCTGCGTGACGCCGTCTGCAAGGCCACCCCTTGAGTTGATACCTTCGGCCCGGTCAATGGAACGCTGAGCACCGGCAGCTACCTGCGTCAACCGGCGGTAGGCGTCGGTAGTCCTGTCCACAGCCTGTGCCTGCAAGATCGCCTGACTGTGAATGCGCCGCTGCGCCTCAATCAGTTGCTGATCGCTGATCTGCCGTGCCTGCCACATGTTCCGGTAGGCGACCATCTCGTTTGAGAGGGCAGTGATGCTGACCTGCGAGCGGACTTTCTCTTCCCGCGCTGCCTGCTGCGCGAGGCGGGTGGTGAGGCTCAGCTGGGCCTGCTGTTCCCGGATCCGGGCGGTGCGTTCCTGGGCAGCCACAGCCTCAGCACGACTGGCAGCCGTCTGACTACGGTAGGAGGCGATGGCAGCGGCGTTCTGTTCCTTGATGGCCTTCGCGCTCGCCTGATACTGGGCCCCGAGAACGCGGGCATTCCGCACCTGTTCGTCGGCCTGCTTACCCGTGAGGGTGCCCAGCGCCTCAATATCCTTTTTGACCCGGTCCGTGGCGGAGAGGGCGGCGCGGTCGTCGATGCGAAGCTTCACGCCCTGCTCGCGCTCAACCTGCTGGATCAGTTGATTGAAGTCCGCCCAGAAGCGGGAATCGTCAAGGGTCGGCGACAGCGTGAGGTCGCCGAGGCTGGTGGGGTTCGTCATGTGAGATCACCTCCTGAAACGGGAATGAAAAACCGCCCCCGATACCAGGGGCGGCTTCATTGATGCGAGAGTTAAAAGTCTCAACGACGGTTCAGAACAGAGTCGTGCAACACCTTAAGAGCAGGGATATCCGTCCCAGTAAACGGGCGGATAAGTCGGTTGGCACAGATCTGCACTCGCTAAGTTCCCTGTAGCCACGAAGGCAGTAGCAGCGATGACACAGACGGACAAGATGGTGCGCAGCACTCTCTTCATAGTGAACCTCCTATGTTGTGGAACGAAGACCAGAATATGGTTTTCCATCCTGGGCGGAAGCACATTCAATGTTGCAAAACCGAATCTTATCTGCTATGTGAACGAGGATCATAGGCTATCTTCAGCCAGCGCAATGCGCTCCCACACCTGAATGAGCGGGCGGCCGTCGCGCGCGGCGGGCCAGGACGTCCATACCGGGCCGTGCAGCAGGCCGGCTTTCATGGCCTCGCTCAGTCCGGCGGCCACATCGCGCGGCACCGGGTAGGGCACGGCGCGCGGCGCAGCAGGGCGGGTGCGGTCGGTGAAGTCCGGGAGGATCCGCGCGTTCAGGTCTTTCGGGGCTTCCGCACCCCAGGCAATCGCACCCGCCCAGACCTGCCGCTGCCACTGCCGCTGTTCCGTGGCGGTCAGGGTGGCGAGGGCATGCTGGACGCGGTCGAGGGGCGCGTCGATCCACCGGACAGCCGGGCACGCCAGGGCGAGAGCCGCGAGGGCACCCGCCCAGTCGAAGGGGGGCCGTTATCGCCTCCCTCCTGGTCCGGCGGGATGGGCGCGCGGGTGGCCTGCCACCACGGGCTGAAATGCTCCGGGGCGGTCAAGTCGAGGAAGTCGTCGAGGGTCAGGTCCGGCAGGCGGCGCGCGAGCAGGGTGTAGATCACCTGCGCCTGCGTGTCCAGTTCCAGCTGGCCCAGGCTGCGCACGAGGCCCAGTTCCCGCCAGCTGGGAGCGAGATAGGGCACCAGTAGCGGGCCGAATGCGTCGACATAGTCGGGGTTCGGTTCCCCCAGAGCCGCTTCTGGCGCGGCGACACGGGCAATATGTTTCTCTTGTTGTTGTTCGAAGTCCATCAGCGTCCCCTTCGGGTGATGGGCAGGGTCAGGCCGGCGTGCAGGCTGACCTGGGGGTCCGTGAGGCGGGGTGCGCGGGCCAGCAGCGCGCCGCGCGGGACGCCCCACTGCCCGGCGGTCTGGTGCAGGCGGGCGAGGGTCCGGGCGCGGTTCAGCGGGGCGTACAGGATGAAGCCTTTCGCCTCGATGCGGTCCTCGTGGACGGTGCAGCCCAGCAGGGCCAGCTGGGGGAGGCGGCCACGTTCCCCCAGCACGATCAGCGGTTCTTGCATGGCTCACCTCCCTTCAGTGGTTCAGTTGCCGTTCACGGCCTGCCAGGTGGGCGTGGGGTCATTCAGGTTCGCCCAGAACAGACCGCCGGACAGGTTCGCGCTGACCTGCACCCGCTGGCTGTTACCGGCGGCGGCCTGCCGGGTGGGCGCGCCGATGTTCACGGTGGCGAGCAGCGCGAAGCCGTCGGGGTACACCCAGATGACCCGCTCGCGGTTGTTCGGGCTGATGCTCATGCCGCGCGTGATCAGGCGCTTGACGACCGGATCGTCGATGCCGCCCAGCGTGCGGATCGTGGCGGTCATGTCCTTGCCGTTCACCACGCGGATGGGCGTGATGCGGCCGTGCACGTTGATGGTCTCCTCCTGGTCGGCCAGGGTGGGGTTGCTTTCCTCGGCGATCGGCACTTCGAGCAGGTTGGTGTACGTAGCGGTGGTGTTGATGGGGACGGCGGCGGGCGCCGCCTGGATGGCGACGGCCGTGCCGGCGTTCGTGACGGTGGCGGCGGCGGTGGTGGTGACCTGGGTGGTGCCGAAGGTCAGCACGGTGCCGCTGGGCAGGTCCACGTTGCTGGGGGCGCTGATGGTCATGGTGGTGGCGTTCGCGGCGACGGCGGCTGCGTTGGTCAGGGTGGTGGCCGGGATGATGGTGCTCGCGCCGACGGCCAGCAGGTACGTGACGAGCCTGGTGCCGCTGTACACGTTGGGCGTCTTGTCTGCGGGCAGGGTGGTAGGCAGTTCAGCCATGGTGGGGCTCCTTTACGTGCGCTGCACGTACGTGAGGGCGAACCGCTGGCCCGCGTAGTGCGTGCGGGTCGCGGCGTCGAAGCGGGTGGGCATCCCGTCGGCGGGAATGGCCCCGCCGCGGCGGAGCTTGAGGGTGGGGTGCCGGTCGATCTCCCCGGCGCGGCGCTTGAGGTGCGCGAGGAGCAGGTCGAGTTGCCCCTTCCCGGCGGCGGTGGGTGCGGCGCCGTAGAGCATCACGAGCACCAGCCGCTGCCGCTCCTGGGCACCGTGCAACTGGCGGACCAGGGTGTCGCCGGTGTCGCTGGTCACGGCGTAGACCGTGCCGGTCGGCGGGAGCGGGGTGGGCACCAGGTGGCTGGCCACGGCGCCGGTGTCGTCGCGGGCCAGTGCCACGCCCAGCTGCGCGAGAAGTTGATCGATGGTCAGGTCGGGTCACCTCCGGAGGGTGGAGTTCACTGCAGGGTGGTCAGGGCCGCGCGGATCCGGGCGTGCAGTTCCGGGTCCCCGTGCGCCTTGGAGAGCCAGGGGCGGGCGCCGTATGGGGTGGCGCGGTTGACCGGTGAGGTGGGGGGCTCCGGGAATTCCAGTGCCCAGGCTTCGACGGGAACGGAGGCCACGCTGTTCAGTGCGCCCACGACCCAGGAGCCATCGGTGAGCTGGGCGGCGCCCAGGCAGGCGAGCAGCGCCCCGCTCTGCCTGGCCGGGTACTCGCCGGGGTTGCTGCTGGGGTGCGGCAGGCCAGGATGGTGAAGGCCGCTGCCGGGCTGGTTCAGCTTCTCCTGCAGGAAGACGAGCGTGGTGTTCGCCACGACTTCCAGCGCGGGGTGCAGGTGCCGGCGCAGGCGCTCGCGCGCGTCCGGGTGAAGTTTCAGCGTGGTCATGCGCTGCGGCCTTCGGTGGCGCGGGCTGTGAGAACCCACGCAACCCGCTGGGTGCCTTCGTCTACCACGTCACCGACCGGGGCCAGTGCCAGCGGTCCGGGCAACTCGCCGCCCGACACGAGCAGCAGCAGGCCCGGCTCGTGCAGGGGCGCGCTCCAGTGGACGTACACCTCCCACAGCGGAAGGGCCGTGTCCGCGCCCAGCTCGGCCTTATCCCTGGCGTCCAACTGGAACGCGACGCACGGGTACTCGCCCAGAGGCGTTCCGGGACCCACCACGCCGGGGGACGGGGTCACCACCGGCGGCGTGACCGGCATGCCGGACTCGTCCAGCTCCGGTGGGGGGAGCGCCCCAGGATCAGCGGGCCGCACCTGTGCGCGGAACACCTGGACCCGCTGCCCGAGGCCTGGGTAGATCCGGTCCAGCACCGGGCGGGTGACGTTCTGCAATCGGGCGGTCGTGAGCATCAGAACCTCACGTCCACATTGAGCGACACGCTGCCCCCCTGGACTCGCGCCTGCGCCTCACGGTGAACGTCGGCTTTCAGCGCGCGGGCCCGCTCGCTCCACGCGGCCGCCCGGTGGCGGTCCGCCTGACCCGCCGCCTCGCCGTTCAGCTTCGCCTCGATGCGCCCGACCTTGACCGCGCTGACCGCCGCAGCCTCTTCCAGCGCCTGAGCGGCCAGCTGACCCGCCCGCGCAGCCACGCGGTCCAGGACGTACCCGGCCACGAGGCGCAGGTCGCCGTGCACTTCCAGCGCCTGGTTGAGGTTCGCGGTGCGTTCCGCCGCAGGGATCAGGGCCTCCCAGACGACCCATGCGTCGTCCTGCACCAGGAACTTCACGCGGTCGAGTTGCGTGTCGGTCAGCGGCACGGGTTACGCCTGCGCCGTGAGGGCGTCGAGGGCTTTCTGCGCGAGCTTGTCGCCGATGCCGTCCACCTTCTTCAGCCGGTCGAGCGCGTCGGCGGGGAGCAGGGTCTGCCGGCGGAGCGTGTCGAGTTCGCTGCGTTCCTGCACGACCCGGGCCAGCACCTGCGTGAGCGTCTCCTCGCCCTGGCGCAGCGGGGCCAGCAGACGCTTGGCTTCCTCGGTGACGGTCCTCTCGAACAGGGAGGGTTCCGTCCTGGCTTCCTCGATCTCGCGCAGCAGTCGCCCGATGACTTCCTCCGGGCTGCTCTCGTCCTGCTGGGCGGGGCGCAGCAGTTGCTCGATGCCCATCAGGCGGTTCTGGTAGCGCCGGGCCGAGTCCTGCGCCTCGCTCAGCGCCTCGGTCAGTTCGTCCTCGCTGGCGTCCGACAGGACCGCCCCTTCGGCCGGGGTCAGGCCCAGGGTGCGGGCCAGTTCTTCGGGCACGTCGATGGGGGTCTCGCTGGGGCCGTACGTCCGGCCGTCCAGGCGGATGGTCTGCGGCATCCGCTTCACTGTGATCATGCGCATGAGGTACCTCGTGGGTGGAATGGAACGCGAGTGACCCGGTTCAGGTCACTCGCTGGACGGGGATGGGCTGGCCAGGGCTCAGGTCATGGCCGTGGTCAGGATCACCAGGCGTTCGGGCGCGTCGAAGATCGTCAGGCCGTTGCTGGCGCCCTGCGCGATGGCGTGCATGGGGCGGCTCTGCGGGGTGTACGCGTTCAGCCAGATGCCGGGCCGGCCGTCGCCTTCCACGGTGGGGCCGATGTGCGTGCGGCCCAGGCCGGGGCGGGTCACGACGCTGCCGTCCGTCATGGTGACCATCACGTCGTTCCCGCCGATCACGGCGATCTTCCCGTCCGGCAGCACCTGCTGATCGGCGTAGGTGCGGCCCACCTTGATCTTCACGGTGCGGCGGTACCCGACGAGGGTGTACCCGTCGCGCTGGTCGGTGCTGAGCGTCTGGTTCGGGCCGATCAGGCGGCGCATCGTGACGATCTTGATGTTCCCGCCGGCGCTGGTCTGCTCGCTGGTGACGGCCACGGGACTGCCGGCGCTGTCGATGATCTGGTGCAGGGTGTTCATGGACATGATCCGGGTGCGGGTCGTGCCGAGGATGGCGTCCGCGGCGCGCATGTCCGTCCAGAAGCGGCTGCTGCTGCCGCCGTACGCGTCGTTGCCGGTGCGCGTGGCGAACCGGTTCGCGGCGGGCACGTTGTAGTCGATGGTCCCGCCGCGCAGCGCCAGCTGACCGGTGGTGAGGGCCTCGCCGCGCATCAGCTCGTAGCGGTCCGTGAAGGCCTGACGGATGACTTTCTGCAGCCAGTTCACGACGAACTTCCGGATGTAGTCCAGGCCGTTCCCGGTGATCACGCCGGCGCGGATGTTGATGACCATGGCCTGCAGCTCACGCTGCTGCTGTTCGGTCATGGTGGTCTCGGCCGTCCACTTCGCGATCGGTTTGGAAAAAGCGTCGATCTCCATGCCGCCGACCTGCGCGTACGGGCTGTCCATGCCGGTCTCGCCGGCGGGCGTGGTGATGACTTTCAGGGTGCCGCTCTTCGCTTCGTAACTGGCGCGCAGTTCCTCGGGCAGCACGGCCAGCAGCGCGTACTCGCTTTCCGGGACGGGCTGGTTGGCGAGGTTGAAGTAATCCTGCGGGGTGAGGGTGCTGAGGATGGCGCCGACGGTCAGCGCGTCCCCGCGCGGGCCGAGCACGCCGGTCAGCAGCGTGGCGGCCAGGGTGCGGACGCCCGTGGCGGTCTTGTGCAGGTGGGTCATGGAACTCCTTGGGTGGGTCGAGGGGCGAGAGGGAGCGGCCTTCACTGCAGGTACAGGCGCGCGGCCTTCGCGCGGATGGGCGCGGGCAGCGCGGCGGGACTGCCGCTGCTGTCGGGGAGGAGGGCCTCGTGCACGTTGCCGGCGACGACCAGGCCGTAGCCGCTGATGCTGTCGCTGGTGGCGTCCTCGCGGGCGTCGCTCATCAGCAGCAGCGTGTCGGCCGTGCCGTCGGCGGGGACGATCTTGCCGGCGGCGAGGCTGACGGCCGTGCCGCTGGGGATCAGGCGGCGGCCGGCAGCGCCGAACTTCGCGTCGGTGAAGGCCGCCCAGTTCATGGGGGCGCCCAGGCCGTGCAGGTCGAGGCTGTGGTAGTCCGCGATCCAGGCGGGGGTGGAGAGGGTGCGTTTCTCGCCGCGAATGAGGGCGGCGCTGCCGAGGAGCAGCGCCGTCAGGGGCAGAAGCAGGTTGCGCATGGGGTGGGTTCCTTTCCGGGGAAGCGGAGAGAGAAAGACGAACGGTCGGCCGCGGGGCTTACCTGGGCGCTGCGGGTTGCAGCGGGTCGACGTAGCCACCTCCTTCGCCGGGCTTGAGGATGTCCGTCAGCCAGCTGCCGCCGGAGCCGCCCGCGTTGCCGCCCGCCCCGCTGCCGGCGTCCTGGCGGGCGTAGGGGGCGCCGGCGTTCCCGCTGGTCCCTTCGGCCTGCAGGGCCACGAGGTAGTCATCCCAGTGCTGCTTGGCGTAGGCGGCCAGTTCGTGCTCGGCGCCCTGGGCGTCCTTGACGTACGCGACCTGCACTTTCTTCCCGTCACGTTCGACCTCGCGGCTGGGCAGCAGGGTCAGGCCGTCCGCCTTGACGCGGTCCCCGAGGACCTTGGGCTTGTAGCCGGCGTCGCGCGCGGCCGTGTGGAGGGTGTCCTTGAAGCGCAGGTCGGTCAGTTCGGTGCTGTCCCTGGCGCCCTGATCGAGTCTGGTCTTCACTTCGTCCGGGGTGCCCAGGGCCAGGAAGGCGTCGTAGGCCTTGGCCTCGTCGACGGTGAGGGCGCGGCCGCCCTGCGGCACCTGGTTCGAGGTCAGCGTGTCGATCTTCCGGTTGGCGGCCGCGAGCTTGCTCACGAGGTCCGCGTGGGACGTCTGGGCGTGTTCGCCGGCCAGTTTGGCGCGCCACTCGGCTTCGGACAGTCGGCCGTCGCCGCCGCTGGCGGGGGTGTTCTCGCCTTCACCCCGGACGGTGACGGCAGTGGCGAGCAGCAGGGCGGTCAGGGTGAGCAGGTTCTTCTTCATGGGGTTCCTCCGGTGGGGGGTAGGCGTCCAGGGTCAGCGGGGCGAGCATTTCCACGCGGTGCGCCTCGCCGTACTCGCTGCCCAGGAACGCCGTCCAGTTGCAGTCCAGGGGCGTGGGGAAGTTCGAGTCACTGACGCGCACGGTGTCCTCGTCCGGGTGGATGGGAATGGCCAGCGCCACCTGGTGCAGCCAGCCGGGCGTGCCGCCGGGGATGCTGACCAGCAGCGGCGCGTGCCGTTCGCCGGTGGCGTTGCTGGCCGTGAAGCGGGCGCGCAGGCCCGTCCAGAACTCGGCGGGCGTGCCGGGCAGGGGCGGCTCCGCACAGAAGAGCGTGAAGGCCATCAGGCCCCGCTCGGCGAGACGCACGTAGTAGCGGGGCGCACTGGGGTCAGGCAGGTGCTCGAGCAGCGTGGCGTCCCCGGTGAGGGCGTGCACGCTCAGGTACAGGCACCCCAGTTGCGTGTCCTGCGGTCGGTGGTGGAAGTTCAAGGTCGGGTCTCCGGTGCGCTCAGGGAGCGTTCCTTCTCGATCTGCGCGTCTTCCTGGGCGGGATCGTCGATGTCCTGCCGTTGCCGGGCCGTGGCCCGGCTGATCACGCCGGCCGCGACGTCCTCCCGGTCGGCGCGGCGGTCTTCGGGGCTGGGCGGGATGACGCGGGGCCGGACGGTGCCCTGCACGTCCAGCTGCGCGTACCGGCGCGGCTGGTTCGCCAGGGCGGCGACCAGCGCGAGGAACGTGCTGATCACGCCTTTCACGGCGTTCTGGGCGAGCGTCACGGTGTCCTCGCGGGCCGTGCCGAAATCGGCGAGCGCCACCTCGCGGCTCCGGCCGGACGCCGTGGCGTCCTTTCCCATCAGCACGAAGACCTGCCCCGCCTCGCTGTACATGTTCAGCTGGCTGTGCTCGGCCGCGGTGATCAGGGCGGCCGGGCTGACGGGTTCGAAGCGGCCGTACTCCGCTTTTCCGAGTGGTTCGTCCCCGAGGTACTTCCCCTGCGCGTCCGCTTTCCGGTACGTGGCCTGCCGCCAGAGGACCATGCTGCCGGCGCCGGTGCGGGGCGCCCTATACACCCGGCGGGTCTGCCCGGGCCGGTCCGGGTCCGGGACGACCTCATAGGGCGGTTCGACGTTGATGCCGTAGCGTTCCAGGAACCCGGCCAGTTCGGTGTTCCGGAGGATCATCGTGCTGGTGGTGTTGTACGCCATCTGGTTCTGCAGGAACTGCGGTGTGATCAGGGGATCGGCGGCGAGTTCCAGGTAGTGGACGAGTCCGCCCAGGTCGAGGGCCACGCCCTGGGCTTCCTGCTGGTCGCCGCGCAGGACGCGCAGGTGCGTGAGGCCCGTGTCGTCGGCGACGGTGCTGACTTCCACGCAGTCGCGCTGCGCGGAGTCCTGGTAGGCGTACACGGCGCGGCGGTTCAGGGTGTCCGGGTCCTCCCAGACGCGGGCGTTCTCCGGGTGCTCGAGGCACTCGAGGCGGACGTACCGGGCGATGTCGGTGGGCGTGACGTTCCCCTTGACCCGCAGCGTCCCGTCCTGGCTGGCCTGGAAGAGTCCACTGGCGATCCGGAAGCGCAGCACGCCGCGCCCTTCCCGGCGCGCGTAGGTGAGGGCGCGCCGGATGGCCTGTTCAGTGCTGGCATTCCACCAGCTGCTGGCCAGCGCGTCGGCTTCCTGCTCCAGTGCCGTGCGGGTGCCGTCCGGGGCGGGGCGGTTGGAGGGCTGCATCAGCGTCCAGCTCATGCGGGCGCTGCTGCTGTGCACGTCCCGGCGCACCACTTCCCGCAGGACGTTCGTGCTCGTAAACGACCGCCGCAGGGCCGTCTGGAATTCCGTCACGACGCCCTGCGCGCGGCGTTTGTCCGCTTCGGTGCCCTCGTCCGGGACGCGCACCATCGGGCCGCGCCAGTAGTCGAAGTTCATCTCCCCGCCACCGATCGGCGCGCCGAGGTGATGCCCGCTGTACATGTGCCGCGCCTGCTGCGCCGTGGCGTTCAGGCTGCTTCTGGCGGCGTCGCGCAGTTCGCCCAGGCTGGCGGTGAGCAGGTTCAGGGTCAGGTACTTCATGCTTCACCTCCTCTAGCCGGTCCAGCCGGCCCAGCCGTACGCACCGGTCTCTTCTGGCACTGGTTCGATCTCTTCTTCGAGCATCAGTTCGGTCAACGCCCACACGAGGGCGTCCATCCGGTCAGGGGACTTCTCCCCCGGAACCCAGGTCGTCATCTGCCCTTCCAGATCCGGGAACACACCCACGTGATGCACGAGACCCTGCTCGTACAGCGTGCTGATCGGCTCAGCCCGCGTGTGTTTGCCCCGGCTGGCCCAGACGGGCCTGACGGGCACGCGCCGGTCCACGGTGCTGATGGTGTGCGTGACCATGTCCCCGCCGTTGTTCTTCTCGGGGACGATCGCGTCGGCCCGGTGGTAGTGGTACGCGTCGATGCTGGTCTGCGCCCACTCGCTGGGACTGAAGTTCCCGGACAGGTCACCCAGGACGTACGCGCGCCCGGCGGCGTCCTTCCCGGCGACGATGATCCCGGTCTCGGCACTGTCGCTGCTCTGGCTGGCCTGGGGATCGATCGCCACTACGATCCGGGTGAGGTCCGGCAGGTCCTGGAACGTCAGGCGGAAGCCTTCACGGTTGAACATCGCGTACTTCCACAGCGCGCCAGGTGTGTCCTCGAGGAGTTCCCCGTCCAACTCCTGCCGGCCCAGGCGCGTGCCCTCGTACTTCCGGATCACGTTCCGCCTGAACGTCTCGGACAGGTTCCCGAGGTTCTCGCTGGTACTTCCGCCCGTCAGGACCGTCCCGTCGTCTTTCTTCAGCTCGCGGATCAGGCGGTTCGGTCGGGGCGTGCCCGTCATCACCACGCGCGGATCCTGCCCGAGACGCAACCCGAACAGCAGGTTCGACCAGGTGGTGTCCTCCCCGGTTCCCCGGTCCGCGTCGTTCCACGTGGCGGGCTCATCCCCCCACGCGCCGTGATGCTGCGGGCCGCGGAGTTTGCGGGGCGTTTCGCTGCTGTAGCACTTGAAGCGCGCTCCGTTCTTCAGGTACAGCTCCCCCAGTGAGCGGTTCCAGGAGGTGTCGACGGATCCGCCGCGCAACTCAGCTTCATCCAGCACGCTCAGCAGGCCCGACTCTCCCTCAACCATCACGTCACGGGCGTCCGCTGCGGTCTGCGCGACCAGGGCGAAGCGGCCCCGTGGTGTGTCCCGCGCCCACTGCGCGATGGTTTCCGCGCCGGTCCTGGTCTTCCCAAACCCCCGCCCCGCGAGAATCAACCACACGAACCAGTCCCCGGCGGGTGGCAACTGGTTGAGGCGGGCGGTGGCGAGCCAGGATTGCCGGCGGGTGAGGCCGCTGCGGGTCCTGGGTGCTTTCGGGGTGAGGCGGGCGACGCGTTTCTGGGTGGCCTTAATCCGCGTCACCATCTCCAGCATCGTTCACCTCCCCTGCCCTGAGGACGTCGCGGGTGATGGCGATCTCACTGAGGGCTTTGATGGCTCCGGTGACGGCGCTGATGGTGTCGGCGCTGCTGCCGTCGATGCCGCGGATCATTTCGCCTTGCTTGCGGATGGCAACGGTCAGGGTGAGGTTGAGTTCGTTCGCCCAGTTCTGGGTGATGACGGTGCGGGACAGCTCTGCGTAGAACCGCGCAAGCTCTTCGTCGGTGTTCAGGAGTTTGCGGTAGTTCTGCAGTGTCCTGAGCGCAATTCCGTGGCTTGCGCAAGCTTGCGCGTCTCCCTGGAGGGCGGCGTCGACCAGGGCCCGCGCGGCGCGGAGGTTGTCTCGTTTCGGGGTTGCCATGGGTCACCTCCCTGGGTGGCGCGAAGCTGGGCATGTGCGGCATGACGGACGTGGTCGGGCAGCCAGAATGACGGCATGAATACGGTGGTCAATGGTGTCAGCGTCAACGGCTGGAGTGGGTACCGCTTTACGCGGCAGGAGTTCATGATCCTGTTGGAGACGAACACTTCCTGGATTGCGTTGCCGGTAAACAAGCTGAACGCCGTGGCGTACACGCAGGTCCGTCACCCAGCATTCCTGTGGGCGGCCGTGGCGTGCTTCCTGCTGGGCCTGACGGCCACGACCGACATGCGGCCCTCGATTGGGCAGTACGAGATCGCGGACTGGTACTGGTGGATGTTGGGCTCAGGCGTACTCGTGGCGCTGTACTACCTGTTGACGCGCGCCGCGGTCTTGCTCACATCCGGGTCGTACCACGCGGTCCTGCGGGGTACACCTGATGCGATGCGGGAGGTATTCCGGAGTTCAATGCCCTCTTGAGGGCCACACCCAGCTCCTCAGCTGTGCGGTTCGGTGCGTCAATCTGGGTCACGGTGATCGCCTGCAGGCGTTAGGGTTGAACATGGCAAAAAAGAGAAGGCGTAAATCGCATCTCGACACCTCCGTGACCACCAGAAACGGTTTGAAGGGTCGATGCGGACCTGTTTCCCAGGCAGAATTGCGCGCTAAGTACGGTCATGGTGGCGAGCAAAAACCCGCCCTGATATCTATTTCTATCCAGCGGGATTCTCTGGGCAGTGCAGCCAAAGTAGAAGGCCGCCCAGCGAAAGACCCAAGGTACTCAGGCCTGAAAGTACGAGACAGAGACCTAACGTGATGGAGCTCTCCTGATCACCGGCACTTCCCCCATCTCCGGGACGTTCCCCTGCCAGCACTGGGGCGTGAAGCCCAGCAGGTCCGGCAGGTAGAACGGCTCCCGCACAGGTGGGAACACACGGAGCCTGGGTTCCGGCGGGGGCGGCGGGGACTGAACGAACTTCAGCAGGCGGGCGCGCCGGGCGGCCCGCTGCTGCGCTTTCTTCGACATCAGCGGACCACCTCCCAGGCGGCATGGAAAAGCCCCGCCGGAGCGGGGCTGAACATTCGGACGGTGAACTTACTGTCCTTCTTCCAGGGCGGCCGTGTTGTACCGGTTGGCGAGAATGAAGAACGTCGGTGCCCAGAGGCCCACGAAGATGCCGTACCGCTCTCCGTGCGCTTTGCTGGCTTCGTCTTTCGCCTGGCCGCCGTGGGTGGCCCAGATGATGATCGATCCGATGATGGACGCGGCGCCGACGACAGTTAGGAAGTTCGAGATGCTGCGGTTACTCATGTGTCCCTCCAGGAGTGCACGCTGAGGGGTGTGCCCAGCACCGTGCCGCGCGTCCCTCACCTGGTTTTCAGTGTGCGGGGCGGCGTGCGGGGACTGTGTGTCGGATCGCTCAGGATGAGAGGCGGCATGAAAAAGCCCCACGCGGCGGTGGGGCGGCCCTCCCGCCTTCACCTGGGCGGGTCTGTGTTGTTGGGTGACGTGAGGGTAGCGCGGTGGGCGTCAGGCGCGCGTCACGCTTTTGGCTGATTGAAGAATGACACCAACGTGTCGCCGTTCAGGGTGTGGACGTGAGCAAGCCCCGCACTGGGCGGGGCCGGGTCTTATTGCTCAGCGAGAGAAGGCGTTCCAGTCACCGCTGTACGTCGTCTTCTGCGAAACGATGTCGTAGGTGTACGGGGAAGCCGTTTTCGTTGCGGGGTTGTACGTGTGGAAGCTGACACTCTCGTTCCAGCCGGGCTTCATGACCATGTTGTAGATGCCACTGAAACCTCCCGGGCAGCTCACAGAGCCTTTGATTGACCCGTTGCCTTTGGAGTAAGAGAAGGTGGTTTTCTTGATCTTGACGGTACCGTCAGCGTTTGGCGTCTGAACGGACATCTCGATGAAAGACTTAGTGCCGCCCGTCGTGGTGAAGTTCAGATCCGAGATGCGTCCGTATTCCACGTTAACGATCTGGAGCTTGGAGACATCACAGTTGAGCGCTTTCATGCCGTCGTAGAAGCCCTGAGTTGTGTACATCCCGAACTTACTGATCATATCGGGCGTCACGGTCACCGTGACCGTCTTGTCGGCTTTCAGCGTGCCGAGTTTGCCTTTGCTGAGGTCGTCGGCACTGGTCAGGGTGTATTCGGTGTCAGGCGTGTAGTTTTTGACCGTGCCGCTCCCCGTGAAAGTCAAGGTGAGTGGGTCGGTGGTGGGGGTTGAAGGGGGGTTGCAAGCAGCGAGGGCCAGAGCGGCGAGGGGCAGAAGAGCGAGTGGCTTTTTCATACAGGTCGGGTATAGCAATGTCTTTTTCGCCATCTTGCCTCACTTGCCTCACATGGACTGGCCCACCCGACGGGGGTGTGCTGCAGATCACCGGATTCTATTCAGGGTGTTGGGCAGGGCTTCCGGAGTTGCACCGGCGCGGCAGGCATTCACCTGTCGCGTTCTGCTGGCCCTGACGCGTCCCGGCCGCCACGCCCCGCACTGTCAGGCGTGACGACTGGGTGGAGGTGATCTCCGTCCGGTGACCCTCGAGCGGCCAGCGGTACGGGTGAGGCAGGCCCGAGGCGCAACAAAAAACCACCCCGGAGGGCGGTGTCAGTTACGGTTTTGGGTCAATCCTGCGACTCTACAGATATTGTACGCGCCGATTGCGCAAACGCAAGGGCTTGTGCGTGCACCCTGGCCTGCTTATCCCCCAGCGCGACAGCGAGATCCAGCACAGCAGTGGCGTAGGCCTGCGCCCTGTCACGCGGGTACGCCCATCCTCCCTGCCCGCTGTGATGCAGCAGGCTCGCGATGCCCGCCCCGCGGTGAATCTCGCTCAGCAGCGGGTCCGCGCTGCACATGCTGCCCACGAGGTTGCTGCGGTGCAAGCCGTTCGGGAGGTGCACCATCTCCACCCCGGCCCAGAAGCTGCCGCCCTGACCGGTCCCGCTGGTGCTGTAGTTGCCGATGCCCACGACGCGCATGGTGCTGGCCTTGGCGGGTCCGTAGTGCACCTTGACCCTGTCCGTCTCGCTGGTCTCCCACGCCCGGAGTGCCTGGTACCAGACTTCCGCGTACGCCCGGGCGTCCCGTTGCTGCTGGCGGATGCTGCCCAGCGCCTGCGTGACTTCCTGACGGGCCTGCGGGCTGGCGCGGCGGCGCTGGGCTGTCACAGGAACCACCTATGCTCGCCTGTCGTACTGGTTTGGCAATGAGGCAATCCAGAGTCCCTATCAACGTGCGGCGCATGATTCCTGCCTTGGCCGGTGCGGTTTGCCTCTTGCCGATTCTCGGCGTGCTCCTGTCGCTGAGGCCTACCTGGCTGATTCTCAGCCTTGCCCTGTACATGGTCCTGGCCGTTGGCATCGGCGCACTGGTCGCCACTACGTCCCGACGGATCCCAAGTGCGTTCGACACCACGGCGGATGAGTTTCGAATCCGGGATCATCCTGGCCGTACGACAGAGTTCCGACTGGGGTTGGTGTCGGGGCTCTGCGCCCTGCTTGCCGCCGGCGTGCTGAGCATCTTCTGGCAGAGTTTCTAGGCGGTTCACGCACTGACCTGCACTTCCACGCGGGGGTTGCTCGCGTCGTACTGCGGGAAGTGGTGGTACCCGAACACGAACTTGTCGCCCTTCGGGTACAGGGCATCGACTATTCCCTTGCGGACGTTCTCCGGGTCGTTGTGCGTCCCGTCCGCGAACCAGCACCAGATGTCCACCCGCACCGGCCGCCCCTGCACCGGCTGTGGCAACCCAGCGGGGGCGTGCTCGCGGACGTGGTCCTTCCAGGCGTGGTACTCGTTCATGCGCGTCCAGTTGGGCCGCGCGCCCTTCGTGTAGTACCCGACCAACTTCGGCCGCAGTGGCTTGGTCCGGTCGATCTTCCCGGCGGTCGTGCGGGCGCAGGGCAATGCGGGGATGGTGAAGCGCATCACGGGGTCTCCCCGGGCGTTTCTGCGTGCACGCCTTGGTCATCAGTGATAGGACAGGGGCAATGAGCCTGCCCGTGCAGCAGAACAAGTGGTACTTCGTCCTGACGCTCGTGTACGGGATCGCCGTGCTCGTGGATTGGCTGTTCGTGCCAGATGGGTCCGAGTGGCAATGGGTAAATTTCGGCCTGGGTCAGTTGAAGCTGGCTGCCCTCTTCGGACTGGTGGCCCTGTGGGCGTCGCGCCGCTGGGTGTTCGCCCGCTTGGTCATCGTGTGGGTGGCCCTGGCGGTCATCGGCTGGCCCAAGACGCTGTAACGCCACGCGGTACACGCGCACGCGCTTGCTGTCCAGTTCGCCCAGCTGCTCCAACTGCACCAGGAGCCTGCGGGTGTAGGCGTGCGGCAGGTTCAGCTTCACCGCGTAGTAGTTCGCGGGCCGGCCGGGCCTACGCTGCACCAGCTGCAGCACCTGGCGGGCGTCCTGGTTCATTTGTGCCTGTGAGTGCTGGCCGCTCAGCGCGTACGTTCCGGAGTCGAGGTTCCGCTCATCGCCACTCAGCGTGAATTCCTTCCTCACAGCCTGAACCTGGGCATTTTCGGCTTTCTTCGGGGTGCTGTCGTTAGGGGTCATGAGTCTGGTCCTCCTGCCGTTGGTCTGGTGGGGGTATGTGGTGTCCCGCTGTTGGGGGCGTGGTTTTCCGTGTGGTTGGGGGGGTATGGTGCTTCTTGGATGAGGCGTCTCCAACTGGGGAGTCGGCGTGCCTCGTCCACCATGGGTGGAGCGTCGCTGGTTGGCGCTGGTGTGGTTGTGGGGAGCGGTGTGAGTGGGTCCGTTCTCGAATGCGAGGTGGATGCTGGCCTGCACGTGGGTGTGTGGGGCGTGGGCGATGGCCGCGCTCTTCCCGGCGTGCGGGCATTTGCTGTGGGTGGGGCAGCAGGGGCGTGACTCTGCGTGATTTCGGTCCTGCTGGGCTTCCGTAAGGGTTTGGCAAGGTCAGTTGAACAGTCGCTCACTGGTGTGTCCGTGGGGTGCCGGGTACGGTGGCGGCATGGTGGAAGTGAGTGGTCAGGCTTGGGACGTGTGGTTGCGGTTGGAGCGGCAGGGGTGCGTGGTGGAGACGGAGAAGCACCTGCATCCGAAGTGGGATCGGGTGGTGTTTGTGGTGACGGTCTGTCGGCGGGGTGTTGTAGTGGCGACCGGGTCGGGGCCAACGGAGCGGCAGGCGTTCCTGGCGGCGTTGATTGAGGCGGTGCAGCTGGAGGCAGTGCCGTGTGGGCCTGTGGTGCCGGCGGTTGTGGGTGGTGACAGGGTGGCCTTCCTGGCTTGAGGGCGTGCTGGTGTTCATGCCTGGATTTCCCCGGCGAGGTTCAGGACGGCTTTTTTGAGCCAGTCGGCGGGTTCGCCGGAGGCGATGGTCGCGTGGGTGTGCGTGTCGATCACGAGGGCGTGCGCTTTGGGGTTGCCGCTGGGGTCGCGTTTGATGACGATGCGGAGTTCCTGGGTGTCGGTGAGGTGCTGCTGGGCGTAGGTGAGGCACCAGTCGGTCCAGCCTCCCCGGCCGGTGCTGCTGGCCTGCTGCCGGCTGTCTTCGATGTGCTGCTTCTGGCGTTGCAGTCGTTCGTGCGTGCCGGTGCTGACGTTCTCGGCGATCGCGGCGGCGCGTTGCTCACCGGTCAGGGTGTGCAGGGGGACCTCGGCGCCGGTGTCGGGGTGCTGGACGGTGGCGTGCGCGTCGATGCTGGCGGCCACTTCCGCTGCGGCCTTGACCTGGCTGGTGGTGGGCTTGTCGCTGCCGGTCGCGGTCTTCAGGTACTGGGCGACAGCGACGATCTGTTCGGGTTCCAGGTGCTGAACGACCTTCGCCGCTTCTTTCAGCTCCCGCGCCTGCCGTTCGTTCTCCGGCTGTAAACCGATGGTTGACAGGGCGTGCGTGGTTTCGGCCGCGTCGATGAGTTGCTGGGCGCGCTGGCGGGACCAGCCCCACACCTGCTCGCAGTAATCACCGAAGGTGCGGTGCGCGGCGCGGTACAGGCGCTGGTCGCGGATGGTCAGGAGGGCTTCTCCGACGGTCACGAAGCCGTGCCAGCCGCCACGGATGGTGCTCTCGAGCTGGGTGAGGGTGGTCTGCTCTTGGGTGGTGAGGGGTTCAGGGGTGGGGTGAGTCATCAAGGGTCACCTGGGGGCCGCCAGGTGCGCGGCCCCGTGTGTCTGGTCAGTCGGCGGCGGGGTCGGTGTCGCCCAGGGGGAACGGGAGGTCCTCGCCGGGTTCTTTCGGGTGCAGGGGGATGGTCGGGCGGGGCGGGACGGGGTTCAGGGCGGCGGCGAGGGCTTCCCAGTGCAGGAGCAGGGTGCCCCGCATGCTGGCGAGGTCCTGCTCGGGGGTGGTGGTCTGGTCGTCCCAGTCGCTCGGGTCGATCTGGATGAGTTGCAGCAGGGTGTACACGCCCGCGCGGTCTGCCTGGGCGACGTGCGCGGCCACGCGGTCGTAGGCGGCGTTGCCGGCGGTCGGAGCGGTTGCCTGGGGCGCTTCCCGCGGCGTGTCGGTCAGGAGCGGCTGGGCGCCCAGCTCGGCCATCAGCTGCGTGTGGTCCTGCTCCAACTGCCGGTTCGCGGTGAGTTCTGCGAGGATCTGCGCGTCGGTCTGTTCTTCCAGGGTGGGCATGTCCCCGACCGTGCACTCGAGGCTGCAGCTGGCTTCGAACAGCACGGCGGACGTCAGGCCCGCCTGTTCCAGGGCCTCCTGGGACACGCGGGTGGTGAACTTCGTCTTCGGTCCCTCCGCGACGGTGGTGAGGTTCCCCTGGAGGGTCGTGGTGACCAGGATGCCGGGCAGGTGCTCGCCGGACAGGCGGGGGCAGATCTCGAGTTTCAGGCCGCCCGTGTCGGCCGCGCCGAACAGGACGTGGGCGTGGTCGAGTTCGAACTTCCGTTCGGGCCGGGCGCCGAGCGCGAAGGCCCATTTGATGTCGTGGACCCAGCCGGTCTCGCGGACGTCTTTGGAGGTCAGGCCGAGGAATTCGAGGCTGTACAGGCCGTACGTGCGGTGGGTGGTCATGGGTGGGTTCCTCCAGTGGGGGTCAGCGGGGGCAGTGGTGGTGGACGGGGATCCAGACGGTCACGTCTCGCCCGGCGGGGCTGACGTGGTGGTACAGGCGGGGTTCCTGGCCGCACCTGGCGCAGGTGGCGGACGCGGCGCGGTTGAGTTCGAGGGGACCGTCAGGTGCGGCACCCAGGGCAGCGGCGAAGGTGACAGGGCGGCCAATGCGACGGTCACTGGAGTACACGGGGAGCCTCCACGGGGGCGCCGGGGAGGGCAGGGGTGCGGGCGGCGGCCTGCTGGGCGAGTTCGGACGTGTAGCGGGTCACGAATTCCTTTTTCAGGAAGTCCAGTTGCTTCGTTTCGACGTGCCCGAGGGGTTGGCCGTGCGTGACGGAGTTCAGCAGGCGGCGCTCGAGGCTGCCGGGTTCGGTGATCTGTTCGCCCCGGCGCATGCGGTCCATGCAGGTGTCCCACGCGGCGATGGCCTGCAGGTGGAAGCCCTGCGAGCCGGTGCCGAGATCGATCAGGCGCTGGGGGCTGGGGAAGAACGTGTCCAGGCGGAACGCGGCGCGGCAGGCGTCCGCGAACTGCGTTTCGGTGAGTTCGGCGGTGAGGATGTCGCGGTAGATCTTGACGGTCTGCGCGTTGTGCTTGCGGCTGAAGCGGTCTTCGAGGACTGTCCAGGCGGCGGCGAACTGGGCGTCAGAAAATGGCACGGGTGTCCTCCTGCAGCGCGGCGTACACGTCGCTCGCTCGCTGCGCGGCCTGCTCGTTGGCGGCCTGCGTGGTCTGGGGGCGGGGGGTGAATTTCACGACGTGCGCGGCCCGGAGCGGAAAGAGTCCCTGCCAGCCGTTCTCGATGCTGGTCCGGATCACGTCCACCGGCGGGTGGCCTTCGGCGGCGAGGGCGCGGAGTTTGTTGAACATGCCGGTGGCGGTGCTGGGCGCGGTGGTCAGGCGGCGTTCGCGGCGGTACTGGAGCCACGCGGCCCAGGCGTCCGTGAGCCCGGGCACGGCGGCGAGGTCGGCGGGCAACTCGGGCAGCGGGGCGGCCGCGCGGCGCCGGGCGGCCGGAACTTTTTGCTTGTCCGTGGCGCCTGGTTCACGGCGTGCGGGGTGGGTGGTCTGAACTTCACCGGTGAGGGGCAGGTCCGGAGTTGCCGCGACAGCGGCCTCGCCGTCAGGCGAGCAGGGGTCTTGCGGGAGGTCGGTGGTGGGTGCAACTTCAACCACCGGCGCGGCGCCGTTCCGCGCTTCTGCCCCCTGGGGGGTAGGGGGGTTGTTCTGTTCTTCTTTCCTTTCTTCTTTTCTTCCTTTCTTCAGGGGACTGGGAACGCTGTCCAGTTCGCTGTTTTCCGGATTCCGGGCGGGGTCTTTTTGCAGACCCTTTGCAGTGGCCTTGCGCGGGGCTTGCGCGGCCCTTGCGTCCGCCTTGCCCTGTTCCGTCCAGGCGAGCGCACCTGCCCGGACCTGCGCGGGGGTGAGTCGGCTGGCGGCGTCCGGGGCACAGTGCAGGCCGTCGAGGGTCAGGACCAGGCCCCGGTCCCGCAGTCGCTCGAGGCTGCTGCGGACCGTGCGCGGGTCGATTTCCAGGGCGTACGTGAGCTGGGCGGTGGTGTAGGTGTTGTCCCGGTAGTGGCGGTAGCGGATCAGGCGCTTGAAGACCTTCGCGTCGGCCATGAGCGTCAACTGCTCTTCGGCGTCCAGCGCCCAGTTGGGCAGCATGGTGTCCTCTCCGCGCCGGAGGGTCGTGTGGACGCCGGGAATCTGGACGGCGGTCATGCGGAGTACCGCGCGGCGCGGCGCGCCTCCGTGAGGGCCTGGGCCGCCTCGTCGTTGCTGAGGGTGCTGAGCGCGTCGAGGAGGATGTCCGCCTGCGCCTCGGTCAGTTCGGTGGTCCGGACGGGGAGGGGGCTGTTCAGCAGGTATGCCCAGAGGGCGGCGCGGTCCTCGCTGCCCGTCGCCCCGGCGCGGCCCGCGTGGGCGCACAGGGCTTTGCGTTGCCCGTCGGTGAGCAGCGCTTCGGCGGGGACGGGGGTGGGCTGTTCAGGCTGAGCCTGGGGAGCAGGCTCAGCGTGCTTCAGGCCCAGTGCCTTCAGGTCGGCGTGGCACGCGCGGGCCGCCTCGGTGGTGGTGCGCCAGGGGTACGCGTCGAGGACCTGCTGCACGTCCTCGGCCGGGGCGACCTTCCGGACGCGGGTGGCCATCTCCGCGATGCTGACCGCCCAACGTTGCAGGACTTCCTCCTGCTGCGGATCAAGGAGGGTGCGGACCGGGGTGCCGGCCTCCTGCTGAACTTCGCGGGTCACGTCCACGGTCCGGGCGGGGCGCTCTTCCCGTCCGTTCTCCGCCTGGGCCATCTCCTCGGTCGTGTACAGGCCGCTCATGTCCTGCGGGAACGCCTTACGCAACGCGAGCGCTTCGGCCACCTTGGCGAGCATCAGGTCCGGCATCTTCGTCCACATCGGACCGGGCCGCCCGTCGCGGTTCGTCTGCACGTACGAGTCCCAGCGCGCCACCGCCCATAGCGGCTCGCGGAAGTCACCGCGCAGTACCCCGACCTTCGCCGCAGCGGGGGGCGTGCCTTCCAGCCACACTTCGCGCCACTGGCCGTCCTTCCCGCACCAGAGGGGACCCATCTGCCCGGCGTACTTGCCGCTGCGCTCGGCGATCAGGCGCAGGCCGTCGATGCTGACCTGTACGCCCATGACTTCGCGTTTCTCCTTGGCGTCCCAGCGTTTGATGGCGTAGATCTGCCGGGCGAACGGGTCGAGTCCGGTGCGGTCGCACTGCTGCACGAACAGGTTCAGTTCATCGTCGGTGGCGTTGCGCGCGATGGTCCGCTTGATCAGGTCGATCTGCTCGCGGGTCAGACCCGGCTGCGGGTACGCGAGGGGGAGGTTGGGGCGGGGGTACTCGAGGGCGGTCATGACGGCCGTCCTTTGACGTACCCGTCATCGCCACGCACGGCCGCGCGGGCGTCAAGGGCGCGGACGAGGCGGCCGGCGTGAACGTGCGTGCCGTGCCCCCGGCGGTCGTGGGTGCCCTGCGCGCCCTGGCAGGGGCCGCAGGTGTCCGTGCAGCTGGGCTCCCCGCAGATCTGGCAGTCGGGGAGGATGGGCGCGGCGCGGTACAGGAACGCGGCGATCAGCAGGCAGGCGGCAATGAACAGAGCGGCAGTCAGGATCATGGGCAGCACTTCCTTAGCGGCGCGCGTCGCAGGACGGGCAGAGGGCGTGACCTTCGGGCTTGCGTTCACCGCACGCGCAGCGCAGCGCGTCCCAGTGACCCGCCTCGATGGCGGCCAGTTGGTCGAGTTCCGCCAGGAGTTCCGCCCGGCGCGCCTCGATGCGGGTCAGGGCGGCGGCCCGATCGGCGGGCGTGAGGGGGGCGGCGCTCGTCGCGGCGCGCTGCTCGGCGGCCGTCACGACAGCACCGCCAGCAGCAGGCCCGGCAGGGCCAGCAGGACCAGGGCGACGGGCACGGCGGGGCTCTGGCAGAGTGCCTGCGTGATCAGCAGCTGTAGGAAGGCGGGCAGGAAGCGGTTCACGCGGCGCCCCAGGGGAACGCGGGCGCCGGCAGCAGCGGCAGGGTGCGGGTCTCGCTGAGCAGGGTGCGCTGGGCGGCCGTGCGCAGCAGGTAGTCGGCGCGCTGGGGGGTGGTGGGCTGCCCGTCCACCTGGGCAGTGAGGTGCCCGGCGTGATCGGCGCTGAGGGTGACAGTGTGCGTGGTGGTCATGACGACCACGCGGTCCATCTCGTGCGCGGTGGTGACCGTCCAGGTGCGGGTGATATTGCGGGGCTTGTCCTGTATCATGTGTGGGTCTCCTCTTCCCCCCGTTGAGCCGTTGAGCCGGCTGTGATGCGGGGGGGTCTTTGCTGTTCAGGCGGGTTTGGGTTTGGTGTTTGCGGCCGCTTCGCGCTTCTGGCGGCCCAGTTCAGCGGCGCGATGCAGGATGACCAGCACGCGCTGGGCGGCCTCCGGGTCCTTACGGGTCGTGATGACGGGCTTCTTGGTGGTCATACCTTCCCTCTCTTTCAACTAACTGCTACCAGTAAGTCAGTAGGCTGACAGATGAGTGCGCTGGCGAATTCGCTCAATCGGACGACGTCTATGACGGTTTTGCCGTTTTCCACGATGCTGATATAGCCCTCTCGTTTCGCGTTCTTCACCACCTTTTCGGCAAGCTCGGCCTGCGTCATGCCCAGCGCCTCTCGCCGGGCCCTGATGTTGCGTCCGATGGTTTCCTGCATGAGTCAAGGTTACTGCTAGCAGTAAGTTATGTCAACGCCTTACCGTTACGCGGATTCTAACTTTGGGAACTATTCCTTACCGTAAGGCGTAAGCGGGGCTGTGATGACTTACTACCAGCCACAAGCCCCCCGCACCTACTGGGGAGGAACTGTGGACGCGAAGGCAGCAGGAAAAATCATGCAGGCGCACCGGAAGCGCAAAGGGCTGACGCAGGACCAGGTCGTAGAGCAATCGACCGTCCCGACCCCCCAGTACCTCAGCGCACTGGAAAACGGCAGATACGACGTGCGCAACAGTGAGCACTTCCGAAGCCTGATCAGCGTCTACGGCCTCACCGCAGACCAAGTGGCAGAAATCAGCCCTGATGCAGTGATCACCGTTGCATCACCAGAAATTACGCGGCCTACTCGACATGTCAGTCTCCCGCAGGGACTGCAGGAGGCGGTCGAGTTGCACGGGAAGCGGTACAGCGACCTGCGCGACCCCACCTGGCAGAACTACCTCGCCGGGTTCCGCTGGCGCGAAGGCGAACCCGAAGAACCCGAAGCGTGGCTCGACCTGTACCGCGACCTCATCCGCGCCGGCGTGGTCCCCGGGAGCAACTGACCTTGCGAGACGCCACGCACGCCGCCATTCAGTACGCCCTGAACGAGCACGAGCGGGCCGACTGGACCACCCAACCCGACCGCCTCTGCTGGGCCCTCGGCATCCGGATTATCGCGGGGAAACGCAGCAGCGCCCACGCCGGCCCCCCCGCCATCATCACGCTGGCCCGCGAACACTACGCGCCCCGCCAGCGATTCACCATGCACCACGAAATCGCGCACGTCCTCATCCAACGCGCCGGACTGGAAGACGCCATCCTCGCCGAAGTGGACGACGAAGACGCGCACCGGCACCTGGAAGCCGTCACGAACTACATCGCGTCCCTGCTCGTCATGCCGGACGTCATGATTAACCACGCGCTCGACACGTACGGCCAGCACCCCGAAACCATCCTGACCATCCAGCAGATCGCCCGCGTCAGCCTGGGCGCCGCACTGCGCCGCTTCACGTACGCCCAGCGCGGCGGCGTCACCACCCTCCTGACCAGCGGCGCGTACATCTCGGACCTGGCCAGCACCGACCCGTACAACCGCCTGCACCGCCACCAACGCCTCCCGGACATCGCAGCCGCACTCCCCGGCGCGCAGTTGCTCAGCCTCCCCTCTACCCGCAGACGCACCCTCGCCGTACTGGCCATGTAAAAGGACGCATGACCGAACACACCCCACACCCAAACTGGCGAAAAAGACGACAGAGACCCCACATCCCACCACCCCCACCCGACCAGCCCCTCACCCCACGCGAATGGCTCCGCCACATCCGCACCCACCACGACCTCACCATCGACGAAGTCACCGAACGCATCAACCAGTACCACCCCTGCACCAAAAGCTTCCTCAATCACCTCGAATGCGGCCACATCTCAATCCCCAACCTCAGCCCGGAGAAGAAAGACGCCCTGCAGCGCGTATTCAACCTCACCGAAGAGGAATGGGCGCACGGCACCTCCGGCAACGCCACCATCAAGGACATCGGGTGAGGGGCAGGAAAGTCAACATTCCATTGGCACACGCACGCGCCGTGCTGGCTATCTAATGACGCGTCCTGCCATCGGCTACACGTACATCAAGGTGAAGAAATGAAACTCCCCCCCGCCCGGAAGGCATTAGGAGCGACCGGAAAAGACATTCATCCTCTCGGCAACGATAAAAACTACTTGGTTCTCCATATCACACCGTTCGAGGCGCTCGATTCCGTCCTGCGGTCCGGCTACCTACTTCCTAAAAATCAAGTAGTTCCAGTGCAAGATATTTCCAATCCGGAAATCCAAAATATTCGAGCGGGACTAAAACCTCCGGACCCACCTGGCGGTACTCTTCACGATTACGTCCCATTCTACTTTGGGCACCACTCGCCGATGCTGCTGCAACTCGCCACAGGACGCATTTCGCATTTCAAAGGTGATCAGCGTGACATTGTCTACTGTATCAGCAGTGTTCAGGAAGTCCAGCGAGCAGGCCTCGCTTTCACTTTCACTGACGGGCACGGCATCGTTGCGTTCACACGCTTCTTCACCGATGTCAACGACCTAGACCAGGTGGACTGGTCGGTGGTGCACCAGAACTACTGGCAGGACACTCAAATGGACAACGATCGGCAACGCCGCAAGCAGGCAGAATTCTTGGTGAAGGACAAACTCCCCCTATCTGCCCTACTTGGTTTCGCAGTGGCGGACACCGACATGCAGACTGCTGTCAACGGGCTCTTGGCGCAGTATCCTCAGTACACATTTCAGGTCCCCACAAAGGTGCGGTCTGACTGGTACTACGAGCGTCACCTGACGAGGAGGAGGTGAAAGATGATTAACTCCGGAAAAGGGAACCTGCTTCAGGCTGACGTGGAAGCACTGGTCAACACGGTCAATACCGTCGGGGTCATGGGGAAGGGCATCGCGCTTCAGTTCAAGCGAGCTTTCCCCAAGAATTACAAGGACTACGTGGCGGCTGCCAAGGCTGGCGAGGTCCGCATAGGCCGCATGTTCGTAAGTGAACAGCCGCTCCACCGCCCTCATTACGTCATCAACTTCCCTACCAAGCAGCACTGGCGGGCACCCTCGGAGATAAGGTTCATCGAGGAAGGGCTGGAGGACCTAGTGCGCGTCATTCGTGCACACAACATCCGGTCGATTGCCATTCCTCCGCTTGGTTGTGGGAATGGTGGACTTGACTGGGCAGAAGTGAAACCCCTTGTGGAACAGGCATTTGCCAATCTCCCTGACGTTGAGGTCTTGCTTTTCGCACCTGGCGATGTCCCCGATCCACAGGCCATGCCAATGGCCCCTCGATTTGCCAGAATGACGCCGAGCAAGGCGCTCATGGTGCAGCTAATTGACCGCTATCTGCAACCTGGGTACACCTTAGGCAGGGTTGAATCACAGAAGTTGGCCTATTTCCTCCAAGCGGCCGGTGCAGAGATGCGCCTGGGATTTACCAAGGCACAATTTGGACCCTACGCGCATAACCTCAGCAAGCTACTAGACGACATGGAAGGCGTCTACACTGACGGCCATGGCGATGGAAGTGGGCGTGCACGCATGCGCCTACGTGACGGCGCGCTGGAAGCCTCTCAAACTCAACTGGCCCAGGATCAAACCGCTCAGCAACAACTGCAAGAAGTGTCTCGTCTCATTGTAGGGTTCGAAACCAGTTACGCTCTTGAATTGCTGGCCAGCGTCCACTGGGTCGCGGTTGAACAAGGCGCCGAGACCTCTGAACATGCATTGAAATTGATTCAAGCATGGACGCCTCGCAAAGCTCAGATGATGCAGCCGCATCACGTGCGAGTTGCTTGGCAGCGCCTTGAAGATCAGGGGTGGTTACAACGCCGTGCCGTTTTACCACCTAAAGCCACTCCATCAGCTGCTGAGTAAGATGACCCGTCCCGCGATCGGCTGCACATGCATCAGCACCCACGGTGGGCGTGATGGGTACAGTCAGGCAGACCAGGCGGTGGAGATCACGCAGTCCGCGGAAGCGAAGGGGCATGGCTTCACCGCCTGCTAGCCTGCCCTGTGCTTTCCAGTCACAGCAACCGGCAGACGCAACAACTCCTCACCCAGTACGACGCGCAACTCCGTGAAGCAGCCGAACTGACCGGCGCGACCAACATCACCCGCGATGGTCCCCTCTGGCGCGGTACGTACGGCGAACGCGGCTTCGTCACGTACCGCGACCTCGACCGCCTCACCGGCCTGGCTCTCGACCAGCTGATCGCGCGGACCATCGCGTACTACGCCGCTCAGGCGTCCATCACGTCCTTCGAGTGGAAGACCCGTGGCCACGACCTGCCCGCCGACCTTCCCGACCGCCTCACCGCGCACGGCCTGCAGGCGGAGGAACCGGAGACCGTCATGCTGGGCGAAGCGAGCCTCCTGGCTGCACCTGTCCCACTCCCTGACGGCGTGGCCCTGCGGCGCATTGACGATCAACCCGACCCGATGCCCGACCTGATCCGCGCCGCCGCTGCGCAGGAACGCGCGTTCGGCGTGCCGTTCCCCACCGCCGACCTCGCGCGGCGCCTGCAGGACAAACGGGACCTCATGGAATTCTGGGTGGCCGAAGCGGACGGGGACGTCATCTGTGCCGGAAGGCTGGAACTGGTGCCCGGCACGGCGTTCGCGGGCATCTGGGGCGGCGGAACCGTCCCCGAGTGGCGCGGGAAGGGCATCTACCGGGCGCTTGTCGCGCAGCGGGCGCGGTCCGCTCTGGCGCGGGGTGTGCGGTACCTGCACAGCGACTCCACGGAATTCTCCCGCCCGATCCTGCAACGCAGCGGCCTGCTGCCCGTCACGACCACCACGCCCTTCATCTGGACGCGCCAGTAGACGCAACTCACCTGACATGATGAACGTAGTGACCTCATGACCCCCACCGTCCGCGCGTACCTCCGCGTCTCCTCCGCCGCGCAGGTGGAGAAATACAGCCTCGCCTTCCAACGCGACAAGGCGCTCGCCTGGGCCGCGTACCAGGACCTCGGACCCGTGCAGTTCTACGAGGAACGCGGCGTGTCCGGCAAACTCGACGACCGCCCCCAGCTCGCCGCCCTGCTCGGCGAGATCCAGCCGGGCGACACCGTCATCGTGTACAGCCTCAGCCGCCTCGGACGCGGCGGCGCCGTCCAGATGCTGGGCATCGTCGGCCGCATCAAGGACGCCGGCGCCCGCCTGGTCTCCCTCACCGAGAACATCGACACCGAAACCCCCGCCGGGCGGCTCATGCTCACCATCCTCGCCGCCCTCGCCGAACTCGAAGTCGAAACCACCCGCGAACGCACCGCCGCCGGACGCATCCAGGCCGCCAGCCAGGGCATCTACCCGCAGAGCGGCGCCGTCCTCCCCGCCGGGTACGGACGCGGCCCGGACGGCCGGATCGTCGAAGGGGCGTTCGCCGCCACCGTCCGCGAAGTGTTCCGCCGCGCCGCTGGCGGCGTCCCCTTCAACGCCGTCGCCGACAGCCTCAACCAGGACGGCATTCCCGGCGCGAAAGGCAAACGCTGGTACCTCGCCACCGTGCGCGGCATCGTGCAGGAACCCACCTACCGCACCGGGCAACTCCAGTACCGCCGCCGCAGCCACGAAGACACCCCGCAGGCGTGGCTGCCCATCCCCTGCCCCATTCTCGTCACCGACGCGCAGTGGCACGCCGCGCAACGCACCCCCACCCGCAACCACGTCCGGCGCGACCCCAGCCGCTTCCCCCTCTCCGGCCGCCTCACCTGCGCGTGCGGCACGCCCCTCGTCGGGAACGCCCACAAGAGCGGCGCCGGGCACACCATCCTCTACTACCGCTGCAGCCCCGACCGGCGCGGCACCCCCACCTGCCCCGCCACCGGCAAAGGCAGCAGCCTCTACCCCGTCAGCACCGTCGACGTCGCCGCCCGCCTCGCCCTCGCCGATGCCCTGCGCGACCCCGAGACGCTCACCCGCCTCACCAACCGACCCGACGCCGACCCGCACGCCCCCCAACGCACCCTCCTCGAAACGCGACGGGACGCCCTGATCGACCTGCACCTCGAAGGCCTCATCGACCGCGCCGAATTCACCCGCCGCCGCGACGACCTCCAGGCGCAGATCCAGGCCCTCACCCCCATCAGCACCCCCATCCTCCCCCCACCCGAACTCACCGACCTCGCCGACGGCATCCCCAGCCTCACCGAACACGAGTACATGGCGCTCCTCGATGACCTCGACGTGCACTTCACAACGCACAAAGGCGCGCACGTAGAAGTGCGCGCCCTGAACCTCCCCACCGCCTGAACGCGAGTGGGACAGTTAAACCTCAGCCTGCGTTGGAAAACTGCATTCTGAAGACGAACTTGGTGACGTCGGTTTTCAGGTTGTCGATCATGTCGTTGAACATGTTGGTCGCTTCGAATTTGTATTCGGTGAAGGGGTCGCGCTGGCCGTAGCCGCGCAGGCCGATGCCCTGGCGCAGGACGTCCATGCCGTGCAGGTGTTCTTTCCAGTGCTGGTCGACGACCTGCAGCAGGACGTAGCGGGCGAGGCTGGTCAGCATGGTGTCGCCGAGTTCCTCGCGGCGGGCGTCGTGGGCGTCGGCGACGGCTTTGAGGAGGGTGTCCTGGGCGTCGGCGGGGCTCATGTTGCGCAGCGCTTCGAAGTCGAAGCCTTCGAGCTGGGGGATGGCGTCGAGCATGGCGGCCTGGAGGCCGTCGATGTCCCAGTGTTCGTGGCTGGCGTCGGTGGGGAGGTGCGTGGCGAGTTGCAGGTCGACGAAGTCGGCGATCATGCCTTCGGTGCTTTCTTCGACGTCGCTGTCCGGTCCGAGCAGCACTTCGCGGCGCTGGGCGTAGATGGTGTCGCGTTGTTTGCTCATGACGTTGTCGAATTCCAGCAGTTGTTTGCGGGTGCTGAAGTTGCGGTCTTCGACGCGCGCCTGGGCTTTCTCGATGGCGCCGGTGACCATCTTGGCTTCGATGGGCTGGCTGTCGTCCATGCCGAGGCGGTCCATCATGGCGATGACGCGGTCGTTGGCGAACAGGCGCATCAGGTCGTCTTCGAAGGAGACGTAGAAGCGGCTGCTGCCGGGATCGCCCTGGCGTCCGGCGCGGCCGCGCAGCTGGTTGTCGATGCGGCGGCTCTCGTGGCGTTCGGTGCCGATGATGTGCAGGCCGCCGGCGTCGCGGACTTTCTGGCGGTCGGCGAGGATGTCGGCCTGGACCTGCAGGGCCTGCCGGGCGAAGTCTTCGGTCATGCCGGGGATCTGCATGCCGGCCTGCGCGGCGTTCTCGTCCTGGCGGCTGACGGCCTTGATGAAGGCTTCGGCTTCGGGAGCGAAGCGGCTGACGCCGAAGTTCTGTTCGATGGCCTCGCCGAGGATGAATTCGGCGTTGCCGCCGAGCATGATGTCGGTGCCGCGTCCGGCCATGTTGGTGGCGATGGTGACGGTGCCCGAGCGGCCGGCCTGCGCGATGATGCTGGCTTCCTGCGCCTCGAATTTGGCGTTCAGGACGCTGTGTTTCACGCCGGCCTGGGTGAGCAGGTCGCTGAGCTGTTCGCTGGTGACGATGCTGGCCGTGCCGATCAGGACGGGGCGGCCGGTGGCCTGCATCTCGATGACTTCCTGCACGACGGCGTTGTACTTGCCCAGGCGGGTGCGGTACACGAGGTCCTCGGCGTCCTTGCGCAGGATGGGTTTGTTGGTGGGGATGACCAGCACGTCGCTGCCGTAGATGTCGAGAAATTCCTTCTCCTCGGTCTTGGCGGTGCCGGTCATGCCGGAGAACTTGTTGTACAGGCGGAAGAAGTTCTGGTACGTGATGGTGGCGAGCGTCTGGTTCTCGTTCTCGATCTTCACGCCTTCTTTCGCTTCGATGGCCTGGTGCAGGCCCTCACCGTAGCGGCGGCCGGGCATGGAGCGGCCGGTGAATTCGTCGACGATGACGACTTCGCCCTCGGCATTCACGATGTAGTCCTTCTCGCGCTGGTACAGTTCGCGGGCGCGGATGGCCTGGGTGATCATGTGGGCCTTGTCCATGTTCTCGGGGCTGTACAGGTCCCCGAGGCTGAGCAGGCGTTCGATCTTGCTGATGCCGCCCTCGGTGAGGTGGACCTGTTTGCCTTTCTCGTCGATGGTGTAGTCGCCGGTGGGTTCGGTGCGGACGCCGGGTTCGGCGGGTTCGCCTTTCTGGAGGCGGCGGATCAGTTTGGCGTACACGTAGTACAGGTCGGTGGCTTTCTCGGCGGCGCCGCTGATGATCAGGGGCGTGCGGGCCTCGTCGATCAGGATGGAGTCCACCTCGTCCACGATGGCGAAGTTCAGGGGGTGTTCGGCGCGCAGGGAGAGGGCCTCGCGGCTCTGGGCCATGTTGTCGCGCAGGTAGTCGAAGCCGAGTTCGCTGTTCGTGACGTACGTGATGTCGCAGGCGTACGCGGCCTGCTTCTGCGCGGGTTGCAGTTCGCGGCTGGCGAGGCCGACGGTCAGGCCCAGCGTGCGGTACAGCAGGCTCATTTCTTCCATGCCGACCCGCGCGAGGTAGTCGTTGGAGGTCACGAGGTGCGCGCCGCGTCCTTCCAGGGCGTTCAGGGCGAGGGCCAGCGTGGCGACCAGGGTCTTGCCCTCGCCGGTGCGCATCTCGGCGATGCGGCCCCTGTGCAGGGCGTAGCCGCCGATGAGCTGCACGTCGTAGTGGCGTTTGCCGATGGAGCGCCGGCCCGCCTCGCGGATGAGCGCGAAGGCGGGGATGACCACGTCGTCCAGGGTCTCGCCGCCCTCCTGAACGCGGCGGCGCAGTTCCATGAAGGCTGCGGCGAGATCTTCCACTTTCATGGTTTCTTCTTCCAGCGCGTTCACGGGTTGCACGACCGTCTTCACGATCTGCGCCACGTCGCGCTGGTTGTTATCGAATAATTTGTTCAGGACACGGAACATGACAAGCGAGTATAACGCGCGGCGCGCCCCGCACACGTTCGGATTTCAGTGAGGCGCGCATAAGCAACTTGAGTACAGACGGCTCAGACACCATGAACGCCCGCTCCAGGGGTGGCCGGACGCCCTTCCTCATGTGCGGCCCGTATGCTCTGCGCATGACCCTGCGTGTACTGCCCGCTGCCCTGCTGCTTCCCGTCCTGATGGCGTCCTGCGCGCCGGTCGCGTCCCTGCTCGCCACGCGCGAGGAGCAGGGCCCCCCGCCGCGTCAGGCGGGACCGCTGACGGTCGGTGAGACCTGGACGGTGGGCGGCCCCATCGACGGCCGCAGCGTGGCCGCCACCATCGGCATTCAGGATCTGGTGGACGTGCCGGGCGGGACGGCCAGCGTGAACGAACGCGACCGGCTCGACGCGTTCGCGGCCGGGCGTGAGGGCTTCGGTCTGGCGCGCTACGACCCGGACCGCCGGTACCTGACGTTCTCGTGGGTGGGCACCGGGAACACCACCTACGTCTGCGAGGTCACGACCCTGCTGAGCCTCCCCTACCAGGGTCGCCTGACCACGCAGCGCGGCGGGCAGACCGTCGCGACCGGCACCTGCGAGGCGAACGTCAGCCGGTAACGGCCAGCAGGAACGGGCCCGGATTCAGCGCGAATCCGGGCCGTTTCCGTTCCCATCCGGAAGGGCCGGTCAGCGCCAGAGGTACGCCTCGTTCCACGCCTCGCCCCGGCGGATGAACGGCGCGCGGCTGCCCAGCACGCGGTGGCCGCCCTTGACGGCGGCGCGCACGATCACGCGCGGGTCCAGGGCGGGGTGCAGCGTGCGGGCGAACGCCACGTCGTCCCGCACGTCCAGCGAGCCGCCACTGGCGACGGAATCGGTGCCCAGCGCGACCTCCACCCCGGCCGCCGCGAAGGCCGCCCAGGGGAATACCCCGCACTCCAGGTGGTGGTTGCTGCGCGGGCAGGTCACGACGGCGCTGCCAGCGCGGGCCACGCGGGCGATGTCGTCCGGGGTGACATTCACCATGTGGATCAGGGTGGGTCCGGCTTTCAGGGCGCCCAGTTCATCCAGGTAACGGACGGGGGTCAGTCCGGGTTCCGGCGCGCGGCCCATGACTTCCGCGAAGGTGTCGGGGTAGAAGGCTGCCAGCCGGTTGTCCCAGATGGGGCCGCCGCCGCGCGTGTACAGGTCGTGCTCGGCGGGGTGTTCGGCCACGTGGATCTGCACGGGCAGGCCCTCGCCGGCGGCGTAGTCGCACAGCAGGCGCATCAGGCGGTGGCTGACGGTGTGCGGCGTGTGCGGGGACAGGCCCACGCGCGGCCCGCCGGGGCGTTCCAGGCGGCGCCAGCGTTCCACGCGCTCGCGGACGGTGCGGAAGGTGTCGTCCGCCCGGTCCGGGAAGGTGCCCAGCGCCTCGTAGTACAGGACGCCGCCCAGGTCCTCGCGGGCCAGCAGGGCGTCCATGACCTCGGGGGCGTGCATGTACACGATGTCGCCCACGCCGCCCGAGCCCAGGTCACGCAGGGTGTCCGCGCCGTGCAGGGCGGCCTCCACGCTGCGTTTCTCGCGTTGCGGGACGACCACCTCGGGAATCCAGCGGAAGTACGGCAGGGCCGTGAACTCGTAGCGGCTCATGTCCAGGTGCGTGTGGGCGTTCACGGGCGGCGGGGCGATCACGCCGCCCACCGTTTCCTCGCGGGCGTGCGGGTAAGAGGCGCGCAGCGCGGCCGGGTCGCCCGTCGCGGCGACCATGCCGCCGGCCACGACCACGCCGCCCGGCGACTGCGCGCCCCCCATGCCGGTGAACAGCACGTCGCAGATGAGCAGGCGGGGCGCGAGCGGGTCGGAACGGTCGGTCATGGGCGGCATGCTACGCCGCGCGGGGCGGGCGTGGCCGCCACGGGCTCACAGCAGCGCGCGGATGCGGGCCTCCAGTTCACGGGCCACGGCGTCCGGCCCCTGCGCCAGCGTGTGCGCGCCCAGCTGCCAGCGGCCGCGCTGCTCGAACTCGCTGGTGAACAGGCTGGCCACGCCGGTCGCGCGGCGGTCCACCTCCAGGATCACCTCCAGGCCGCCGCCCGTGTGGAACAGCATCATCTCGACCTCGGCAATGCGGTACTGCCCGTGCGGGGGGCGGAAGGCGAGTTCCTGCGCGACGCGGCCGTGGTGGTGTTCGATCTCGCTGCCGCTCAGGCTGAAGCCCAGGCGCTGCGCGGCCAGGATCAGCGTTTCCGCCTCGCGGCTGGGCAGGATCTGCAGGTGGTCCTGATCGCCGGGATCGGCCGCGCCGGCGATGTCGGCGTCCGTGGCGAGCCACACCTGCGTGCCGGGCAGCGACAGCGGCGTGTCGAGCGGGACGCTCAGGCTGAACGGGAACTCGCGGGTCTCGCCGGGGCGCAGGTCGAAGGCCGGCACGACCGCCTGCCGGGTCAGCTGGTGCGTGACGTGGGTGTCCTCGTGCCGGTAGCGGGTGGCGAGGCCCAGGTTGATGCGTTCGATGCGCTGCTCGACGCTGCCGCCCTGCACGACCAGCACGCCGGTCAGGGTGTCCCCGGCGCGCAGGCTGGGGTTGTTCACGCGGGCGTCGACCTTCGCGCCGCCCACACCGATGGCGGCCATCATCTTCTTCAGGAATCCCATGCTGCCCGGTACGGGGCGTGGGCGGCGCGGGTTCCCGGTACGGCTGATACGGACTGCCGTTTGTTTCGTTGACAGAGCGGAAGACCACCGATCTGCCAACTCCACGTCCGGAATCCGTTTCTCTCCTACTCTGCGGGGCAGCTCTACGAGTCGCTCCGCTCGGATTGAACGGCTTTATAAGCCATTCAATCGGAGTCCGCATGAAAGGGTCAGGCTTTCTTGCGGGCGGGGGTCTTGCGGGCCGGCGTCTTGGCGGCTGCGGCCTTGCTGGGGGCGGGCTGGCCTTCGGGGGCCGGTTCCGCTCCGGCAGGCCCGGTGGCCGGTTCGGCGTGGCGGGCAGCCATCATGGCGGCCCCGATGATGCCGGCCTCGTTCAGCAGGGTGGCGGGCACGACGCGGCTGCGCCCGACCGTCAGGTGGTCCTGCCACTTGTCGGCCTTCTTGCTGACGCCGCCGCCGATGATGAACAGGTCCGGACTGAACAGCAGTTCCAGGTGTTGCAGGTACGTGCTGGCGCGTTTGCTCCACTGTTTCCAGTTCAGGTCGTCGCGTTCGCGGGCGCGGTCGGACGCCCAGCTCTCGGCGTGCCTGTCGCGCAGCCACAGGTGCCCGAGTTCCGTGTTTGGAATCAGCACGCCGTCGTGGATCAGGGCGCTGCCGATGCCGGTGCCGAAGGTCAGGACCATCACGGTGCCCTGCACGCCCTGCCCCGCCCCGAAGCGCGCCTCGGCCAGTCCGGCGGCGTCGGCGTCGTTGATCAGGTGGACCTCGTGGCCGGTCGCCTCGCTGAACAGCGCGTCGGCGTCCAGGCCCACCCAGTCCGGGTGGACGTTCGCGGCGGACAGCGTGTGGCCGCGCTGCACGATGCCGGGGAAGGTCACGCCGACCGCGCCGGGCAACCCGAAGTGCTCCACGAGTTCCTTCACGACGCCCTGAACGTCGCCGGGCGCGGCGCCCTCGGGGGTGGGGATGCGGCGGCGTTCGCCGGCCAGCCGGCCGGTGCGGGTGTCCACGGGTGCGCCCTTGATGCCGCTGCCGCCGATATCGATGCCCAGGATCACGCTCATGCGGCCCAGCGTACCGCAGCGCGCCCACCCGGTGCGCGCCCCCCCCGCCAGTGGCCCCGGCAACAGTGGCCCTGCCAGCAATGTCCCCGGCAGCAGAGCGGGCCGGGCCGGGGGCGGATGGCCGGACCGCCGCGCCGGGGCACCACCGTTTGAACGGGGTGTAATTTTGAACCCGTGGCAGTATCCTGTCTGGATCATGGATTCCACCTCGCTGCGCGAACGCCAGAAGGAGCGCCGCCGCGCCCGCATCTACACCGTCGCCATTGACCTGTTCAAGCGGGGTGGCTTCCAGACCACGACCGCCACCGACATCGCCAAGGCCAGCAACGTGTCACGCGGCACGTTCTTCAACTACTACCCCTACAAGGAGGCGGTGCTGCTCGACTACGGCAGCGAGGTCATGAACCGCCTGCGCGACCACGCCGAGGCCCGCCTGCACGACGGCGCCGCGCCCCTGACGGTGCTGTACGAGGTCTGGGACCGCCTCGCCGACGAGAACACCCGCGAACGCGACCTGTTCCCCCCGCTGGCGTACGAGGTCATGAACCCCAACCCCGAACGCGCCCGCACGGCGTACCAGGCGCTGCCGCTGAGCAAGGTCATCGAACTGATCCTGCGGCCCATGCACCAGGCGGGCATGATGCGCACCGACCTGAGCCTGCAACGCATCAGCAACCTGATCGCCGACACGTACCTGATGGTCGCGCTGCGCTGGAGCGCCTACGGCACCGACCGGCCGCTGCAGGAAGAGATGCGTCTGGCCCTGAGCCTGCTGCTGGAAGGAGCCGTGAAACGCGAGCCTCCCCGCTCCTGACGCCCAGTTTGGGCCACTGCGGGGCGCCCACCCTGAAGGCGCAGGCCCTGGTCGTGCCCTTCCGGAGAGTGTGCCGCGCGATACACTGCGGCGCATGAAGGCCCTCCCCCACTCCCTGCGGGCCGGCGCGTGAGCCAGCCGGAACTGCGGATCGGCACGGCCCGGCACGCCTTCCCGTTCAGCCGGGGCCTGCTCGCCGAATCGCTCGTGAACGCCGGGGCCGACACGGTCGTCGCCGCCGCCGCCGCCCGCCGCATCGAGCAGCAGCTGCGGCTGGCGCGGCGCACGCTGGTCAGCCCGTCCGAACTGCAGGCCCTGATGGTCGAGGTCGCCCACGACCTGGCCGGACCCGAGGTGGCCCGCGCCGCCGGCACGCAGACGCCCGCCTTCGTGGACATCCTGGTGATCGCCAAGAAGGGCGACCTGCCGTTCAGCCGGGGCGTGCTGGCCCGCACCCTGGAAGACGCGGGGCTGTCCGGCAAGGACGCCTACGCCACCGCCAGCAGCGTGGACGTGCGCCTGCGCCGTCAGGGCGTGCGCCGCCTGAGCGCCGAGGAGATCGACCGACTGACCGAGGACGCCCTGGCCGAGCAGTACGGCGAGCACCTGCGCCTCACGTACCGCTACCTGCAACACAACCGCGGCAAGATCGGCGTGATCAGCGGCGGCAGCGGCGTGCCCAGCCCGTTCAGCAAGGGCATCCTGGTGCAGTCCATGCTGGCGGCCGGGGTGCCGCCGGACGTGGCCCGCAAGGTCGCGCGGGTCACGCAGCGGGACCTGCGCGGCACCGAGGACCGGCTGGTGCGCCGCGCCGCGATCCGCGAGAAGGTCGAGGCGCTGCTGCGTGACGAGGTCGGCCCGGACGTCAGCGCCCGCTACCGGCTGCTGCGCGTCATCCGCCGCCCGCCGCGCCCGGTGATCGTGCTGCTGGGCGGCGTGAGCGGCACCGGCAAGAGCTTCCTGGCAGCCGAGATCGCGTACCGGCTGGGCATCACGCGGGTGGTCAGCACCGATTCCATCCGCGAGGTCATGCGCGCCATGGTGTCCCCGGCGCTGCTGCCCACCCTGCACGCCAGCACCTTCAGCGCCTGGGAGGCGCTGCTGCCGCCCGGCACGCCCCGCCCCGAGCGGCCCAGCCGCGAGACGCTGATCGCCGGGTTCCGCGATCAGGTGGGGCAGGTCAGCGTGGGCCTGAGCGCCGTCGTGCAGCGCAGCGTGCAGGAAGGCACCAGCCTCGTGCTGGAGGGCGTGCATCTGGTGCCGGGCTACCTGCAGGCCGGGTCGTTCGCGGGCGCGCTGGTCGTGCCGATGCTGGTCACGCTGCCCGACGCCGAGGAGCACCGCCGGCACTTCGAGAGCCGCAACGAGGAGACCGGCGCGAGCCGCCCGCTGCACCGCTACATGCAGTACTTCCGCGAGATCCGCGACATGCAGGACGAACTGGAGACGCTGGCCGCCGCGTACGACGTGCCGCTGCTCGACGGCCTGACCCTCGACGAGAGCGCCGAGCAGGCCGTGGACGTGGTCCTGCGCCGCGTGATGGTCGCCCTGACGCCCGCCGAGCGCCGCGACCTGCTGGGCGACGACGCCGACGAACTGCTCGTCGACAACCGCGAACGCGGCTGAGCCGCGCGCCGGGCAAGCACAGCCCCGCCCGGTCCACGTGGACGGGGCGGGGCTATTCGGTTGGGACGTATCAGCGGACGCTGAGGCGCACGTCCACGTTGCCGCGCGTGGCGACGCTGTAGGGGCAGACCTCGTGCGCGGCGTGCATCAGGGCCAGCGCCTGCTCGTCGGTCAGGCCGGGGAAGTGCCCTTCGAGTTCCACGTCGAGCGCGAAGGCCAGTCCGGTCTTCTGGAGGCCCACGCGGGCGGTGACGGTGCTGTCGTCACTCAGGGTGATCTTGGCGCGGCGGGAGGCGACGCCCAGGGCGCCCTGGAAGCAGGCGGCGTACCCGGCGGCGAACAGCTGTTCGGGGTTGGTGCCGGGGCCGTCGTCGCCACCCATGCCGGCGGGCACGCTGAGGTTCAGGTCGAGGCGGCCGTCGCTGCTCTTGGCGGTGCCGGCGCGGCCGCCGGTGGCGGTGGCTTCTGCGGTGTACAGGTTGCTCATGCGGGTCAGCATGCACCGTTCCTCTCATGAAGATGGCGAGGCCCGCTACAGAAGCGCCCGCCCCGTACCCGGCCGCGACCGGGTGTTCCTGACGGCGTGACGGTTCCGGCCGGGACAGGGCTCCACCGGAGTCCGGATCACCAGACGCGCACGCGGGCGTAGGCGCGGTCGGCGTACCCTTCGTGGTCCGGGCGGTAGGGCCGCACGTACGGGAAGCGCGTGACGAGCAGCGGGTCGGTGCGCAGCAGGTCCTGAAGGCGGCGTTCCGTGGCGGCCAGCGTGTTCATGACGGCCGGGTAGCCGGCGGTGGCGAGGCTGACCTCGCGCGGGCCGGGCGGCAGGCGGTGGACGCGCAGGTGCTCGTCCGGGACGGGGTCGCCGTTGATCAGGCCGTACCCGGACGGCCCGGTCGAGTTGGCCAGCGTGGCGTGCGCGACCAGCAGCGGCGCGATGACGGCCTGCGCGGGGTCGCTGGCCTGAAGCTGCGACGGCGTGAGGCGCCCGGCGCCCTGGGCCAGCAGCGCCTCGACGATCAGGGCGCGGGCCTGCCCGGCGGCCGTCAGGGACGGCAGGGCGGCGCTCAGGCCTCCCTGCGCGCCTTCCAGGCCGGGGTCGTCCCAGAGTGCGCCGACCGGCCCGACCTGCCAGACCTCACGGCGCGCGCTGCTGACGGCAGCGAACGCGAAGCCCACCTGCAGGCGTTCGCCGCCGCTCAGGGCGTGGCGCAGGGCCAGGGTCAGGGCGGCGCTCAGGTGGTCGGTGGCCTCGCGCAGCGTGGCGGCGGGCGGCAGGTCGCGCAGGCCGGCCAGCCCGACGGTCGCGGCGAAGCGGGCGGGCGGCAGGCCGCGCGGCTGGGTGCCGCCGGACGTGGCGCCGAAACTGAATCCGGCGAGCAGGGCGACGTGGTGCGGCGTGACGAGCAGCAGGTCCGCTCCCTGTTCCGGGGGGCCCGCGCGGGAGCGGACGCTGGATTCCACCACGCTCAGGGCCATGTGGGTATTTTATGAGACTTCATGTGAATTTTTCGTGTTCCGTGGTGGGATGCCCCCAACGGGCGGACTGGGCCGGTCAGGGCATCAGCCGGTCGACCTGCCAGCCCGCCCCTGCCTGCCGGTAGCGGAACCGGTCGTGCAGGCGACTGGCGCGGCCCTGCCAGAATTCCCATTCCTGCACCTGCACCCGGTAGCCGCCCCAGAAGGCCGGGCGGGGAATCACGGTGCCCGGCGGGTACCGGGCGTCCAGCGCCGCGAAGGTGGCGTCGAGCGCGGCGCGGTCCCGGATGGGCGCGCTCTGCGGGTCGCTGGCGTGCGCGGCGAGTTGCGACTCGCGCGGGCGGGCGTGAAAGTACGCGTCGCTCTCGGCTTCCGGCACGCGGGTCACGGGGCCGGAGGCGCGCACCTGCCGTTCGTGCTCGGCCCAGTGGAACAGCAGTTCCGCCTGCGGGTTGGCGCCCAGGTCGCGGCCCTTGTGGGATTCGTAGTTGGTGTAGAAGGTCAGGCCGCGTTCGTCCGCGCCGCGCAGCAGCACGGTGCGCACGGCCGGCCGCCCGGCCGCGTCGGCGGTGGCGAGGCTCAGCGCGTACGGTTCGCGCAGGCCCGCGTCGATGGCCTCCTGGAGCCAGCCCCGGAACTGCTCCAGCGGATCGGGGTTCAGGTCCGCGCGGCGCAGTTCGGCGCGGGTGTACGACAGTCTCAGTCCGGTCAGGTCCGTCACGCGCGGCCTCCCTTCGCCCGGCCTTCCGGGCGGCGCAGCGGCTGGCACTGCGGGCAGTGGTGCGTGCCGCGCTGGGCCAGCACGGACTTCTCGATGGTGGTCCCGCAGCGCGGGCAGGGCTCGCCGCCACGCCCGTACACGGCGTGCGAATGCTGGAACAGCCCGGACAGGCCGTCATGCTGGCGGTAGTTGCCGGCGCCGCTGCCCAGGCTGCTGCCGCCCGCCTCGACGGCGCGGCCCATCACGTCCCGCACCGCCGCGTACAGCCGCGCGGCCTCGTCGCGCGTCAGGTGCGACTGCGCGGGGTGCAGGCCCGCCTGCCACAGGCTCTCGTCGGCGTAGATGTTCCCCACGCCACTCACGGGCTTCTGCGACAGCAGCCAGGGTTTCACGGCGCCCGCCTGCGCGGCCAGCGCCGCGAACTCCTCCTCGCGGAAGTCCTCCGAGAGCGGCTCGGGGCCCATCGCGGCCAGGGTCGGCATGCCGGCGTACTCGCCGGGCCGCACGACCGCCATCTTCCCGAAACGCCGGGGGTCGTCGAAGAACAGGTCGCCGCCGTCCGTGCGGATCGTCACGCGCGTGTGCCGCCCGCCCTCCAGCCGGAACCCGCCGGTCATGCCCAGATGCACGATGAATTCTAGGTCGTGCGGCCCGTCGCCGTCGTGCGGGGCGAGGTTCAGCATCAGGTACTTCCCGCGCCGCGACAGGCCCGTCACGCGCCGCCCGACCGCGAGGTGCGTGTCGCGGTACTTGTGCGGCGCGTCGTGCTCGACGTGCAGGATCGTCCGGCCGCGCAGCAGCGGCTCGATCTTGCGGCGCGTGGTTTCCACTTCCGGCAGTTCAGGCATACGCCCGAGCATAGGCCGCGCCGCCCGGCGGAACTGCGGTGTTCGTTTCAGGACGGCGCCCTCAGGGGAAGTACACCTGCTCGGCCCGCAGGACGCGGGTGCCGTTCAGGTGCAGCGCCACGACCCGCTCGCTGAACGGCCAGCAGCCCTGCGGCGCGAAGCCCTTCCAGGCGGACACGAACGTCTCCAGCGGCACGGCCTGCACGCCGTCCGGGCGGTCCAGGCACGCCAGGGCGAACGCGGTGCGGGCGTCGGTCTTCAGGGTCCGCAGCAGGGGGTTCACGTTCCGGACGTACAGCCCACTCGGGTTCGCCTCGAAGTACGCCTGCGCGGACGGGTAGTCACCGAGCGCCACGACGCGGCGGGCGTCGGCGTCGGTGTCCGAGAACACGTCCACGTAATCCAGGGTCAGGGTGGCGACGCGGCCCTGCACCTGCACGCCCCGCAGCACGGCGTACTGCGTGGTCGTGGCGGCCAGGGCGGACGGGGTCAGCAGGGCCGCCAGGAGCGGCAGGGCAGGCAGCAGGCGCATACCGCCAGCGTACCGGTCGGGGGCGCCGCCGCGCTACCCTGCGGGGCGTGAATACGCTGCTCCTGACCGGCTTCGAGCCGTTCCACACGCACCCCGTCAACCCGAGCGCCGAGGCGACCCGGACGCTGGACGGTACGCAGGCGGGCAACCTGCGGGTCGTGTCGGCGCTGCTGCCGGTCGAACCGCACGCCGCCTGCGCGCGCCTGACCGAACTGCTCGGCACGCAGCGCCCGGCGGCCGTCCTGCTGACCGGACTGGCGAGCGGACGACCACAGGTGACGCTGGAGCGCGTGGCCGTGAACGTCATGGACTTCCGTATTCCCGACAACGCCGGGCAGCAGCACCGGGACGCCCCGGTCCAGGCAGGCGGCCCGGACGCGTACCTGAGCACCCTGCCGCTGCGGGCCGTGCTGGCCGCGTGGCACGGGGCGGGCATTCCCGGTCAGCTGAGCGACACGGCCGGCACGTTCGTGTGCAACGCGGTCATGTACCACGCCCTGCACACCCTGCGCGCCCTGGGCCGCCCGGACGTGCCGTGCGGGTTCCTGCACCTGCCCGCCAGCGCCGGGGTCGCCCTGGCCGAGGCGAAAGCCGTACCGTACCTCCCGCAGCCGGAACTGACCCGCGCGGTCGAGGTGGCCGCCCGGACGGTGGCGGCGTCGGTCAGCGGCGAGGCGTAGGCCGCCGCAGCGCCACTCCCGCCGCTCTACGGGAACGGGGCGCGGCCCGGCTGCCAGCCGCCCGCCTCGCCGCCCGCCCAGTGGCACTCACCTGTGGGCTTCGCGGCCAGAGCGGCCTTCACGGCGTCCAGCGGCACGCGCCGGGCGAAGCGGGTGCGGGCGTGCCACGCAGCCAGCGCGGCGTCCGGCTGGGCGGGGCGCAGGCCGCGCAGGGCGGCGGCGGCGCGGTTCACGGCCAGATCGAACAGGGCGGGCGGAACGGCGCCGTTCCCGTGCGTGCCGTCCGGGGTGGGATCGGTCAGGAAGGGCCGGTCGGCGGGCATGTCAGGCGAGGCGCGGCTGCTGCGCCAGCCGGCGGATCTGCGCGGCGCGGCTGCCGGTCAGGGTCGCATTCAGGCGGATCAGCGCGGCGACGGTCATGGGCGGCTCACCCCCCGCCGCGTCAGGATCGGCAGTGGGAACGGTCAGGGTCAACGTGTGGGCGGGGAGGGACTGCGCGGCGCCCACCTCCCAGTCGCCCAGGCGGGACAGGCCCGCGTCGTCCGGCGGGGCAGGCGTGCCGGTGGCAGCGGCAATCCGCATCCACAGGTCCCGCTTGGAGGCGCTCAGGTGCGCGGCGATGGCCGCCACTCGCGGGTGAGGTTGGCCCTGAACGCTGTCCAGCGCGGTCAGCAGGCCAGTCTCGGGGTCGTGGTTGGCGCGGTCCAGCAGGTCCGCGAGGGTATCGGGCGTGTCGGTCATGGAAAGGGTCCTCAGGGCAGGCGGAAGGTGTCGCCGTCACGGGTCAGGCGGCCCAGGTCCAGCAAGCGGGCCGTGACGGCGCGGGCCTGCTCGTCGGTCAGGGGACTGGCGGCCCGCAGGTCATCGAGCGTGAACCGCCCACCCTTGCGGTGCGCGAGACGGTACACCATGCGCTCCTGAATGTCCGTGCGCGGCGTCCCCGACTGCCGACGCGAGAAGGCCCACCACACCAGCACGCCCACCAGCAGCCCCACCGTCAGGGCCAGCGGAATCAGCTGCGCGGCCAGCGCCGGGTCGCCCACCTGCTGCCCCAGCGCCTGCAACTGCGCCTGCCCCTGCGCGACCTGCTCGGGCGTGCCGCTTTCACGCAGGCGGCGCAGCGCCCCACGCGCCCGCAGGTACGCCATGACGCCCCCCAGATCGCCCCGCACGAAAAAGGCGCTGTAGGCGATCAGGGCAGCCGAGAGGCCCGCAATGAGCGAGAGAGCGGTTTTGATCACGTTCACCCCCCCATGCTAGTGCAGAGGCCAGCGCCACCGCTGTCGGGCAGGGCACCATACCGAAAGACAGCCGGCAGCCTTCCCCTGACCCGGAGACTCCCCACAACAACCCAGCGCCCAGGAGGTCCTTCATGAAACAGACTTCAGTGCCACGAAGACGGCGCACGTCGTCCAGCGTCGCGCCGCCCTTGCCGAAGCCCGTGCTCGTCTTCACGAACTCCGCCCCGGCCCGCACCACCGCCGCCGTCGCCTCTCGCTTCTGCTCATCACTCAGGAAGCACCTCAGGGTGGACACCTTCCGCACCGCGTCCGGAATCGCGCGGCGCACCGCGCGCACATCCGTCTCCACCGCGTCCCAGTCCCGCTCAAGCGCCGCGCCGATGTGAATCACCCTCTCCACCTCGTCCGCACCCGCCTCCACACTCAGCCGCGCCTCCACCGCCTTCACGTCCGACCCCGCCAGTTCCCCCTTCACCAGCCCAATGAACACCGGATTCAGGCACACCGCGAAGAACGAATGTTCACGCGCCCCGGCGCACAAGTTCACGATGTCCGCGCGGGTGGCGGTGGGCTTCAGGAGGGGATGGGGGTGGACGAAGACAGCTTCACGCCCCCCAGAATACCCCCCCAGCCTAAGAAAGATTGACCCGAAAGGAGGAGAGGGGACGAGGGAGATGGCGAGTCGTCGCCCGCCCGGAGCGACAGAAGGTGGGACAGAGAACGGGCGTAAGAGGCCAGTTTCCTGAGCCGAGGGGTCGTACTTGCCAAATGGTGGGAAAGTGCGCCGGACCTGTGGGCGTGGTTTTGGCGCGTCCTGCGTGGTTGGGTGGAGCAGGATTTGAGATGCTGGCCTGTTGGATTAGAGAAAAGGCCCAAATTGCCGTCTGGAATGTTGCAGCGGCTTGCTGCCGAAGCTGAGAGCGGTGAGGAGGTGGAACTGCTCCTTGCCGCCATAGTTGTTCCGTAGCTGCCAAAGCAAAGAATCCGCCGTGTGGCGGACTCTCTGAGAGAAGGATTGGTATGGGCGGCTTCGGACTAATTGGCGATCTTAACAGTGAATTCCAAAAGTTCTGGCCGTCGTAATCTGATAATACAGCCTTCGGGAACTCCAATCTCTAACATTACTCCACGAATAATGCTCACGATCTCTAGATTGTCCTCACAATTTCCTACATCAACATCAATATTTGAGTAACCCAGGCCAACTCCTGCTCCGCCCACTGCGGCACGGTTATCGTAATCGAATAATTCCTCAAGCTTCTCTTCAATTTCGTTCCTAACATCTAATCCCATACCTTCGCTGTGCGGGATTATGATTTCTATAAACCCAGATTCGTTTATGGGCATATTGTATTCAAATCGTCTGCATAGGCTTGGATCTTTGCTTGAGCGGCAGCTTGTTTAGAGGGCTTACTGCTGATTGGCGGTGTACTTGGGTCATTGAGGAGTGCATTACCTTATTTAGAATAGTATTCGTACCACACTTGTTCTGCACCTTTATTCGCCGCAACACTGTTCTGGACGGCTTTCACCTCAGAAGTGAGGCCAGGATTTGAGTCAAAAACGTGATGTCCTTTACCAAGGCGTCCCTTTAGAATCTGTTCAGGCGTGCCTGAACCACTTGCTCGATCAACATAAACAACCTCACTAACGGCATTCTTAAAGACATAAGTTATATATGTCTTGTCTGCATTATGAACCAACCACCCATCCTGCCCCACGTAATACGTGTGGGCTTCGCTGACGGTGAGGTTGAACATCTCGCGCGTCTGCCCAACGGTGGTGACGTTGGCGACGAGGCCGGTGGTGCCGTCGGCCTGCTTGATCGTATCGCCGATCTTGAGATGCCCCGCGCCCACCCAGTTCCGGCTGAGGTCGCTGTGGCCTTCCGGCGCGGGCCTGGGCTGGGCATCCACGGGCTGCGCGACGAAGAAGGGTGCCCTGGCGTCGTCTCGATGAACTCCAGCTTGTTATCCGGGCTCTGACCTGACTGGTGGGCACGATGGACTGCCATCCGTTGCCGTTCCGGGGAAGAACGGGATGTTCCTGCCGTTCTCGGTCGTCCGCGTCGGGTGGCGGGAGCCTCTCGTTCCGGTCAGCGGCGCACGCGTCGGACCGCCTGCCGCAGGCGGGTCAGGGTGTCCGGGGTGGGGTGCGGGGCGTAGCGGGCGGCGTGGTAGGCGTTCAGAATGTCCTGAAGGGCGGCGTGCAGGTGCGGGTGTTGCGTGGCGGCGCGGGTCATGTACGCGGTGGGGGTTTCGCCAGGGGCGCGGGGCAGGTGCAGGCGCACGCTCAGGTCGTGCAGGGCGCGGCTGGCGGGGTCGGTGGGGCGGACGCGGCGGCGGGCGAGCAGCAGGGCGGGCAGCAGGGTGAGGGCGATCAGGGTGGGCAGCAGCAGCAGGTACGGGGCGCTGCCCACGCCGCCCAGTCCGGCGCGGGTCAGCAGGTCGCTCTGGCGGCCTCCGTCGTAGTCGACGACGAGGTCGTTCCAGCGGTTCTGGATGGCGTCCAGGCGCAGTTGCAGGCGTTTGAGGGTGCCGGGTGCGGTGGGAGCGGCGGCCTGTGGGCGGGTCAGGGCGGTGCTCAGGCCGGCGCTGACGCGGGCGGGCGCGACGACGGCGGTGGGGTCCACGCGGACCCAGCCCTGGCCGGGCAGCCAGATTTCCGTCCAGGCGTGGGCGTCCTGCTGGCGCACGATCAGGTACGAGCCGTTCTGCTCGCCGCCCTGGTAGCCGCCGACGACACGGGCGCTGAGGCCGGCGGCGCGCATGAGGACGGCGAAGGCGCTGGCGTAGTGTTCGCAGAAGCCCTGGCGGGAGCTGAACAGGAAGGCGTCCACGCGGTCCTGTTCGGGCAGCAGTGGTGGGTTCAGGGTGTACGTGAAACCCCCGGTGCGCAGCAGGTCCAGGCCCGCCTGCACGCGCGCCTGGGGGTTCAGGTTGCGCCAGCGGGCGGCCAGGGCGACGGCGCGGGGGTTCTGTCCGGCGGGGAGTTGCAGGTCGAAGGCCAGTCGGTCTGCGTCCTCGCGCACGCCCAGGCGGGCGGCGCGGCTCTGGAGTTCCACGCGGCGGCGGGTGGTGACGGGTCGGGGGGTGACGGCCTGGAAGGCGTTGGTCAGGAACGCGCCGTCCGGGACGGTCAGGGGCACGTCCAGCGCGAGCAGCCAGGGGTTGCCGCTGGGTTCCAGGGTCAGGGTGTAGTTCAGGGGCGGGCCGGTCACGTCCACGCTGGGGGTGACGCCGGGCGCGCGGACCTGCCGCCAGGTGCGGCCGTCGTACGCCTCGTAGACCGGGCCGCGCCAGTAACGCTGGTCGGGGGTGGGCAGTGCACCCTGGAAGTCGGCGCGGAAGGCGACGGCGCTGTTCTGCGCGAGGTTCGAGTACTCGCCGGCGCTGATCTCGTTGCTCAGGCCGGTGGTGGCCTGCCCCTGCACCGGCAGTTGCCACAGCGGCCCGGCCGGGCGGGGGAACAGCACGAACAGCACCAGCGCCAGCGGGGCTGCCAGGGCCAGCAGGCGACCGGCGCCCAGCAGCGAGTCGCGCAACGGGCCGCGCAGGGGGCCGGCCAGTGAGGCGGGCAGTGGGGTGCGGGCGGCCGGGCGGGTCGCTTCCCGGCGGCCGTCCTCACGGGTGGCCGGGGCGATCCAGGCGGGCGCGGCGGCCAGCAGGAACGCGGCGCTGAGCAGCGTGTGCAGCGCCGCGAGCGGTCCCTGGCTGTAGAAGTAGTGCGTGCTGGTCATGAACAGGCCCAGCAGGATCAGGATGCGTCCGTCGCGGGGCGAGCGGCTCTCGGCGGTTTTCAGGGCGATCAGCAGGCCCAGGAAGGCCGTTCCGGCGTCGCGGCCCAGCAGGGTGCCCTGCGTGGCGATCAGCGCGGCGGCGCCGCCCACGGCCAGCAGCGCCAGCAGCCACACGGGCAGCGGGGTCAGGGTCCGGCCGGGGCGCGGTGGCACGCGGGCCAGGGCGTGCGCCAGCAGCAGCACGATCGGCAGCGTGATCCACACGGGTTGCCGCAGCGCGCCGGGCGCCAGCGTGACAGCCAGAGCCAGCAGGGTGGGCGGCGTGGCCTGCGTGACCAGCGTGGCGGCGTGCGACACCAGCCGCGCCGCGCCCCCGGCCGGGCCGGGCGCGGCAGGCAGGGGGTCCACGGTCGCCAGGGCGTTCAGTGCGGCGTGCAGGTGCGCCTCGCCGCTGGCGGCTTTCAGGTGCGTGGCGGGCAGCGTCAGGGCGAACGGCGTGCCCAGCGCCGAGAGGTGCTGCGCCCAGGCGCTCAGGCGGGAGGCGCGGGCCTCGGGGTCGCCCGGCGCGTCCTGCCAGTGCAGGTCGGTGGCCTGTCCGCGCGCAGCGTCGGTCTCGCGGGTCAGGAGTTGCCCGGTGCGGGCCACGTGCCGCCACGACACCTGCCGGGGCGAGTCGCCCGGCTGGTAGGGGCGCAGGCCCGCGAATTCCTCGTCGCCGGGGCCGCGCAGCCCGTCGCCGCCCACGCCGGGCGCCGCGCGGACCGGGACCGGCGGAACCGGGCGTTCCGGGGCGGGCCACACCAGTAGCGTCAGCGGGGCGGGCTGGGCGGGCAGCGCGGCGCGCCACAGGCCCAGGCGGTCCAGTGCGGACGCCTGCACCCCCAGGGTCAGCGGGCCGCGGACCGTGGTCGGGAACGCGGCAGTCAGGGCCGCGCCGCCTGCCGGGACGTGCAGCGCCGCGCGCAGTTCGCGGCCCTGGGCGTGCAGGCGGACCTCCAGCGCGCCGCCGCTGCCGCCCGCCGCGTGGGCCTGCACGGTCAGGGGGGCGTCCTGCCCGGCGTGAACGGACCCGGCCGGGCGGACCTCCAGGGTCAGGCTGCGCGCCGCCCGCAGCGCCTGCGCCGCCGTGATCACCCACACGCCGCCCAGCAGGAACGTCAGGCCGTACCCGAGGCTCAGGCCGTAGTTCACACAGCCGATGAGTGTCAGCAGGATCAGGATCAGGAACGCCAGCCCGAACCCCGTGGGTCGCAGCTTCAGCGCGGCACTCAAGCGGGAGGCGGGGGCGGTGGTCGCGGGGCGGGTCATCTCAGGGGATGGGCGTGTCGGCCAGCAGCGCCCTGATCAGCGTGCCCACGTTCACGGACGGGTCGCGGGGCGGCAGGCGGTGCGCGGCCAGCGCCGGGAACACGGCCTGCACGTCCTCGGGCAGCACCATGGGCCGCCCGTGCAGGTACGCCCAGGCGCGCGCGGCGGCCAGCAGCGCCAGCAGCGCGCGTGGGCTCAGGCCCGCCGACAGCGCCGGGTGCTCGCGGGTCGCGCGGGCCAGCAGTTGCAGGTAATCCAGCAGCGGCGCGGCGGCGTGCACGCGGTCCACCTCGGCCTGCATGGCCAGCAGGGCCGGGGCGCTCAGGACGGCCCCCAGGTCACGGACGCTCTGGCTGCGGCCGCCCGTTTCCAGCAGTTGCCGCTCGGCGCGCACGTCCGGGTAGCCCAGCGTGACGGTCATCAGGAAGCGGTCCAGCTGCGCTTCCGGCAGGGGGCTGGTCCCCACGAACGCCGCCGGGTTCTGCGTGGCGATCACGAAGAACGGCTGCGGCAGCGGGCGGGTCACGCCGCCCTCCGAGACCTGCCGTTCCTCCATGGCTTCCAGCAGCGCCCCCTGCGTTCGGGGCGTGGCGCGGTTGATCTCGTCGGCCAGCAGCATCTCGCTGAACACCGGCCCCGGCACGAAACGGAACGCGGCGGCCGGGGCGTCCCAGACACTCACGCCGGTCAGGTCGGCGGGCAGCAGGTCCGCCGTGAACTGCACGCGCCGGAACTCCAGGCCGCAGGTGCGGGCCAGCGCCTGCGCCAGCGTGGTCTTGCCCACGCCCGGCTGGTCCTCGATCAGCAGGTGCCCGCGCGCCAGCAGGCAGGTCAGCGCCAGCCGCACCTGCCCGCCCTTGCCCAGGATGACGCTGTCCAGCTGCGTCAGGGCCGCCTGAAGGGCCGCCACGTGCCCGTCGGAAGTCGGAATGGTCAGGGCGGTCGTCATGCCCGGCAGCGTAGCGGCCCGACTCTGACAGAACTGCGACGGGGGCAGAGATTTACCCGGCCCTCAGGTGACTGGCTCTGCCGCCCGCTCCGGGGTACCTTCCGGCCGGGCGGACGGGCGGGCCGCGCCGCGCAGCGCCAGCCGCGACCCCAGCCACGCGCCCGCCACGTCGAACAGCCAGTCCTGCACGCCCGCCTCACGCGGCGGCACGAACGCCTGATGAATCTCGTCGAGCGCGCCGAACCACGCCGCGATGACCAGCGCCGCGCCCCGCCGCCCGGTCGCGCGGGCCAGCGTGAACGCCAGCGCGAAGTACGCCAGGAAGTGCGCGATCCAGTCTTTCGGGTGCTCCAGCGACGGTCCCGGTGTCTGCGGCGCGCTGCTCAGGGACCAGATGGCCCCCATGATCAGCAGCGCCGGCACCCACCACAGCGGCCTGGGACGCCTCAACCGTGCCCACCGGCCGGATGCCCACCGGCGGGGTGCTCGACCAGCTCGATCAGGGTGCCTGCGCCCCATTTCGGGTGCAGGAACGCCACGCGCGACCCGGCCCGGCCCGGCGTGGGCTCCTCGTTCAGGAAGCGTGCGCCGTCCGCGCGCAGGCGGGCCATCTCGGCATTCAGGTCCGCCACGCGGTACGCCGTGTGATGCAGCCCCGGCCCCTTGCGGGCCAGGAACGCCGCGATCGGGCTGTCGTCCCGCGTGGGCATCAGCAGTTCGATCAGGGTCTCCCCCACCTGAAACGCCCGCACCCGCACGCCCTGAGACGCGACGTCCTCGTCCGGCCCTTCCGGATTCAGGCCCAGCGCCACGTACGGCGCCGAGCCTGCTTCCAGGTCCGGGGTGGCGATCGCCACGTGATCCAGCAGCAACACAGTCATGCACGCAGGGTAAAGCAAGGACGCGGGCGGCGGGGCGAGCCCACTGACCGCTGATCCCCGTTACTTCGCCTGGGGGCGGGCGCGCAGGTACCAGTGGGCGACGGCGCGCATCACGTCCTTGCCCTCGCCGTCCTGCACGGTCACGTTCACGATCAGGCGGGCCTTGCTGTCCGCCGCGAACTCCGCGTGGGCCGCCGCGATTCCCGCCGGATCGGCCGCCTCGGCCCGCGCGGTCAGGTCACCCACAGCGCGGTTCACGTAGTGCGTCTCCAGTTTCTCGATCAGGGGCACAGCGCCCGCCAGTTGCGCCGCGAATGCGCCCGCGAACGCCGCGCCACTGACGGCCTCGGCCAGCAGGAACTGCACGCCGGCGTGAATGGTGCCCAGGTGATTACGGAACGGGGCGGTGTCCGGCGCCTGTCCGGTCGCCCAGCCGACGCCCACGTCGGTGATCTGCACGCCGACCGTGGCGTTCATGGGAATGTCGTGCAGGGCCTTCTTGACGGCGGCAACAGCGAAAGCGGGCAGGGTAGCAGCTTGAGTCATGGGTGGAACCTCCGGGGTCGAACACAGAATTTGAACTGAGTTCAAGTATAAGCGGAGAGCCGGCAGAGGATCACCCCGACCCCGCGCCACCCAGCACGAACGCCCGGACCACACGCAGAAGGCCGGGCAAGCGTTCAGCCGACCGGTTCCAACCCGTTGCGGGCGGGATCCGGTCGGCTGAAACGGCTGGAGTGTTACCCGCCCAGGTTGCGAACAGCCCGCAGCATCAGCTCACCTTCGGTGGCCTGCACGCGGGCCTTGAGGCTGGCGAGGTCGTCGCCAGGGAGGACTGGCACGCGGGCCTGCGCGAGGATGGGTCCCTCGTCGATGCCCGCGGTGACGAGGTGGACGGTCGCGCCGCTTTCGGTGTCGCCGCTGGCGAGGACAGCTTCGTGGACGCGGTCGCCGTACATGCCGCGTCCGCCGTGGCGGGGCAGGAGGCTGGGGTGGATGTTCACGAGGCGGCCCGCGAAGTGGTTCAGGACGCGCGGGCCGATCTCGCGCATGTAGCCGCTGAGGACCAGCGTGTCCGCGCCCGCGCTGACGAGGACGTCCAGAATGGCGGCGTCCAGGGCATCCGGGTCGGGGTACTTCGCGCTGCTGAGGTGCGCGGTCGTGAGGCCCGCGTCGCGCGCCCAGGCGAGGGCCGGGGAGCGGCTGTTGTTGCTGACCAGGGCGACCGGGGTGGCGTTCAGGTCGCCTGCGCGGCAGGCCTCGACGAGGTGCCGCGCGGCGCTGCCGCCGTGCGAGGCGAGAAAGCCCAGTTTCATTCGGCGGTGTCGGGCGTGCCGAGTTCCTGAAGCAGGTACGCGCTCGTCAGGATGCCGTTGTGGTAGTCGCTGACGGCGAAGCTCTCGTTGGGGCTGTGAGGGGCGTCCTCGTTCAGGCCGAGGTCCACGAACAGGACGGGGGCGTGCAGCAGGTCGTTGAACGCGGCGACGATGGGAATGCTGCCGCCGGTGCGGGCGAACACGGCTTCCCGGCCGAAGACGCGCTTGAGGGCGCGGTTCGCGGCGAGGTTGTAGGGGCTGTTCAGGTCGAACTTGAAGGGGCGGCCGCCGTGGTGGGGGTGGACGACGGCGGTGGTCCCCGCGGGCGCGAGGGTGGGCACGTACTCGCTGATCAGCTGCGTAATCCGTTCGGGGTCCTGTCCGGGGACGAGGCGCATGCTGACCTTCGCGCCGGCCTTGGCGGCGATGACGGTCTTGCTGCCTTCGCCCTGGTAGCCGCCCCAGATGCCGTTCACGTCGAGGGTGGGGCGGCCCCACAGGCGTTCCAGGGTGGTGTACCCGGCCTCGCCGGGCAGGGCGGGCACGCCGATGCTGGCGGCGAATTCGTCGTCGCTGTGGGGCAGGTCGGCCCACATCTGGCGTTCGGTGTCGGTCAGGTCGTCGATGCCGTCGTAGAAGCCGGGGATGGTCACGCGGCCCTGGTCGTCCTTGAGGCGCGTGATGATCTCGGCAAGTGCGTTGATGGGGTTGGGGGCGGCGCCGCCGTAGCTGCCGCTGTGCAGGTCGCGGTTGGCGCCCTGGACGTGAATCTCGACGTAGCTCAGGCCGCGCACGCCGTAGGTGATGGTGGGCACGTCGGGCGCGAAGCGGCTCCCGTCGCTGATGACGATCACGTCGGCCTTCAGTTCCCCGGCGTGGTCGCGCAGGTACGGTTCGAGGTTCGGGCTGCCGATCTCCTCCTCTCCCTCCAGCAGGAATTTCACGTTCACGGGCAGTTCGCCCTGCGCGAGCAGCAGTTCCACGCCCTTGACGTGCGCGTACGCCTGCCCCTTGTCGTCGGTGCTGCCGCGCGCGTAGATGCGTCCGTCGCGGATGGTGGGCTCGAAGGGCGGCGTGACCCACTCTTCCAGCGGCGCCTCGGGTTGCACGTCGTAGTGGCCGTAGATCAGCACGGTGGGTTTGCCGGGGGCGTTCAGGCGTTCGGCGTACACGACGGGGTGCCCGGCGGTCGGGTCGATGCGGGCCGTGAAGCCCAGGCCCGCCAGTTTGGCGCGCAGGAACTCGGCGGTGGCGGCCATGTCGGCCGTGCGGGTGGGGTCGGCGCTGACGGAGGGGAGGCGCAGCAGGTCGAACAGTTCCTCGTTGGCCTGCTCGCGGTTCAGGGCGGCACTCAGGTCGGGCGTGGTCATGGGGCGATGATACGGGCTGACGGGCACGGGGCGTCCAGGATCGGGGGCAGTGGGGTGTGGGCCGCGCCCGATCCGCTCCCCGCTGCGCACACCCCACTGGTTGCTGCCTCCCGGTTGCAGAAACACTGACGCGGGTATACTCAACGGAAGTTATGCCCTCTGACTCCAGACATCGGCCCGTGTACGTCATCTCCGTGGCGGCGGAACTGGTGGACATGCACCCCCAGACGCTGCGGCTGTACGAACGCAAGGGTCTGATCCGCCCCGGTCGCAGCAGCGGCAAGACCCGCCTGTACAGCGAACGGGACATCGAGCACCTGCGCGAGATCCGCCGCCTGACGCAGGAACTCGGCGTGAACCTCGCCGGGGTCGAGGAGGTCATGCGCCTCCAGCATGAACTGGACGACATTCAGGGCGAGTTCGAGGCGGAGATCGAACGCATCGAGGACGAACTGCGCGCCCAGGCGCAGCCGCGTGAACTGCCGGGCCCGGACGGCAAGGTGGACCCGAAGGACCGGCCGGTGTACGTGATCTCCATCGCGGCGGAACTGGTGGACATGCACCCCCAGACGCTGCGCCTGTACGAGCGCAAGCAGCTGATCCGTCCGGGGCGCAGCAGCGGCAAGACGCGGCTGTACAGCGAACGGGACATCGAGCATCTGCGCGAGATCCGCCGCCTGACGCAGGAACTCGGCGTGAACCTCGCCGGGGTCGAGGAGATCATGCGGCTGCGCCACCAGCTGGATTCCACGCGCGCCGGGCTGGAGAGCAACGTGCGGCGCATTCAGGACGACATCACGGACCGCATGACCAAGTGGCGCACCCTGCCCGAAGGGGACGGTGCGGGCAGCGACGACGGGTGACGCGGGGCGCGGCGGGGGCGCTACACTTCGGGGCGTGAATTGCGGCCTTCCTGAACACTGCCCTTCCCCTCCGGCCGGAGTCCACCTGCCCTGCCTTCCCTGCGCCGCCGGCCCGCTGTGGGGGGCCCGCGCGTGAGGCCCCTGTGGGTGATCGGGGACATTCACGGCGCGTACGACAAGCTGCGCGCCATCCTGCTGCGCGCGGGCCTGATCGACTTCGACGGCAGCTGGACGGCCGGGGACGCGCACGTGGTGTTCCTGGGTGACTACGTGGACCGCGGCCCGAACGGCGTGGGCGTCATCCGCCTGATCCGCAGCCTGGAGGTGCAGGCGCAGGAGGTGGGCGGGCAGGTGACGGCGCTGCTGGGCAACCACGAGGTGATGTTCCTGGCGGCGCTGGTGTTCCGGCACAGCGACCCGCAGGACCGCTACGGGTACCGGGAGTACTGGCTGGAGAACGGCGGTCAGGTGCGGGACGCGGACCTGCTGGAACCCAGCGACCTGGCGTGGCTGTCCGAGCGGCCGGCCATGGCGACCTCGCACGACTGGCTGCTGGTGCATGCCGACAGCCTGATGTACCTGAAGCTGGGCAGCAGCATCGAGGGCGTGAACGCCGCCGTGCTGGAGCTGATGACCAACCCCGACCCGGACGACTGGGGCGCGTTCCTGAACGCGTTCACGGACCGCTTCGCGTTCGTGCTGGGCGCCGGGGACGAGAAGGCCCGGCAGATGCTGAGCACCTTCGGCGGGCAGCGCGTCGCGCACGGGCACACGCCGGTGTACGTGCTGCTCGACGAGCACCTGCACGGCCCGACCCTGGGGGCCGGGGCGCCCATTCCGTACGCGGGGCGGCTGTGCGTGGCGATGGACAGCGGCATGGCGTACCGCGAGGACGCCGGGTTCATCGCCCGCCTGAACCGCCACGGCATCGCGGAGGTCGTGACCTTCCCCAGCGGCGGCGACTTCTACTGAACGTTCCCCTGAGGACTCTGCGCTGAGGGTTGCGGCGGCCTGCTGGCTGGGCAGGTGTGGCGGCCCGCGCGGCCGTTTGTCCTAGGCTGTGCGGGTGGTCCCGGTCGGTGCGGGCACATTCGAGGGCAGGCGCGGCGGGCCGCGACTCCAAAGGACTCTTCTGCGTGACACATTCTGATCTTTCCGGTTCGGCCTCCGCTGCGGGGGCGCCCCCTGCGCTGCGGCTGCGCGGCATCACCAAACGGTTTCCTGGCGTGGTCGCCAACGACTCGGTGGACCTGACCGTCCACGCGGGCGAGGTGCTGGCCCTGCTGGGCGAGAACGGCGCGGGGAAAAGCACCCTGATCTCGATCCTGTACGGCCTGTACCAGCCGGACGAGGGGGCGGTGGAACTGGACGGCCGGGCGGTGCGGATCGGCAGTCCGGCGCAGGCGCTGCGGCTCGGGATCGGGCTGGTGCCGCAGCATCCGCTGCTGGTGTCGCGGCACTCGGTGGCCGAGAATCTGGCGCTGGGCGGCGCGGGCGGCCTGTTCCCGGCGCGGCGCGTGGCGGGCCGCGTGCGGGAACTCTCGGCGCGGTACGGGCTGGAGGTGGACCCGGACTCGCGCGTGGCGGACCTGTCGCCGGGCGAGAAGCAGCGCGTGGAGATCGTGCGGGCGCTGCTGGGCGGCGCGCGGGTCCTGATTCTCGACGAGCCGACGAGCGTGCTGACCCCGCAGGAGGCCGACGGGCTGTTCCGCGTGATGCGCGAGCTGAAGGCGGACGGGCGCAGCCTGATCTTCATCTCTCACAAGCTCGACGAGGTGCTGGCCGTGGCGGACCGCGTGACAGTGCTGCGGCGCGGGAAGGTCGTGGGGGGCGTGCCGACCCTGGGCGCGACCCGTGAGAGCCTCGCGGAACTGATGGTGGGGCGCAGCGTGGACTTCACCCGCAAACGCGCGGGCGGCCCCGGTGCGGAGGCGGGCGCGCTGCTGAGCGTGCAGGACCTGAGCGCGCAGGGATCGCGCGGCCTGCCGGCGCTGCGCGGCGTGAGCTTCGAGCTGCGCCGGGGCGAGGTGCTCGGCGTGGCCGGCATCGCCGGGAACGGCCAGAGCGAACTGGTCGAGGTCCTGGCGGGCCTGCACGAGGCGACGGGCACCGTCACGCTGGACGGCCAGCCGCTGTCCGGGGACGCCGCCGGGCGCTTCCGGGCAGGCGTGGCGCACATCCCGGAGGACCGCATTCACAGCGGCACGGTGCCGACCATGACGGTCGCGGAGAACCTCGCGCTGCGGGACTTCGGGCGGGCGCCGCTGGCGCGCGGGCTGGCCCGCGACCTGGGTGCCACCGACGACCGCGCCCGGCGCGAGGTCGAGGCGTACTCGGTCGCCACGCCGGGCATCCACACGCCCACGCGGCTGCTGTCGGGCGGGAACATCCAGAAGCTGATCCTGGCGCGGGAACTGGCCGGACAGCCGAAACTGATCCTGGCGGTTCACCCCACGTACGGGCTGGATATCGGCGCGACCGATCAGGTGCACCGGGTGCTGCTGGACCGCACGGCGCAGGGGGCGGGCGTGCTGCTGGTCAGCGAGGACCTGGACGAGCTGCTGAGTCTGTCGGACCGCGTGGCGGTCATGGTGGGCGGCTCGCTGCTGGGGCCGTTCCCGGCAGACGAAGTCACGCGCGAGTCGCTGGGCCTGCTGATGGGCGGCGCGCACCCGCATAGCCTTCCCGGCGCGGCCCAGGGTGGGGTGGTGGCATGAGGTTCGTGTCCCTGAGTGCGCCGTCCACGGCCCGCGCGGCGCTGGTCACGCTGGCGTCCCTGGTGACGGCCCTGCTGATCTGTGCGCTGATCTTCACGCTGGCCGGGCAGTCCCCGGCCGAGGTGTACGGCACCATGCTGCGCGGCACACTGGGCGACGCCACCGGCCTGGGCGAGGTGGGGCGGCGCACCATTCCGCTGCTGCTGATCGGGGCGGGGCTGGCGCTGGCGTTCCGCGCGCAGTTCTTCAACATCGGCGCGGAGGGGCAGCTGCTGCTGGGCGCGGTGTTCGCGGCCGGAACGGCGCTGTTCGTGCCGCTGCCGGGGCCGCTGCTGCTACCGGCCGTGTTCGTGGCGGGCTTCGTCGGCGGGGGCCTGTGGGCGCTGATCGCGGCGGCCCTGCGGCGCGTGAACGTCAACGAGATCCTGTCCACGCTGATGCTGAACTACGTCGCGGTGGCGCTCGTCACGTACCTGATCGCCGGGCCGTGGAAGGGCAAGGACGTGCGCGGGTACATCTACACCGACACCTTCCCGGCCAGCACGTACCTGCCCACCCTGCCGGGCTCGCAGGTCCACTGGCCCACGCTGCTGCTGGGCGTGGCCGTCGCGCTGGGGTTGCAGTGGGTGCTGTCGCGTTCCACGTTCGGGTACGCGCTGCGCGTGGTCGGCGAGAACCCCGGCGCGGCGCGCTACGCGGGCCTCAGCAGCGGCCGGGTGGCGCTGCTGGTCGCGCTGATCACCGGGGGCGCAGCCGGACTGGCCGGCGCGGGCGAGGTCGCCGGGATTCACCACCGCCTGCTGGAGGCGGGGCAGATCAGCCTCGGGTACGGGTTCACGGCCGTGATCGTCGCGTGGCTGGCGCGCGGCAACCCGGCGCTGTGCCTGATCACCGCGCCCGTCATGGGCATCATCCTGGCGGGCGGCGACATCCTGAAGATCGACCTGAACCTGCCGTTCCGCGTGGTGGACATCTTCAGCGGCGTGATCCTGCTGTGCCTGATCGCCAGCGAGGTCTTCGTCCGCCACCGCGTGCAGTGGGGCCGCGCGTGACGGGCCGCCCCTCCCCCACTGCGGCCCGCTTCCCGCGCCCCGCGCACCCCGAGGTGTCTCATGGATAACGTTGTGATCGAGGCGCTCGTGCGCGCCCTGGCGGTCGGAACGCCGCTGCTGCTCGCCTGCCTGGGCGCCATCCTGAACGAACGCGCCGGGGTCGTGAACCTGGGCGTCGAGGGCCTGATGGCCGTGGGCGCCCTGGCCGCCTTCGCCGTCGCGGCCGGTAGCCCGGACGCGAACCTGTGGCTGGCGGTCGGCGCGGCCATGCTGGCGGGCGCCGCGCTGGCCCTGCTGCACGCCGTGGCGACCGTCACCCTGCGCGCCAACCAGTTCGTGAGTGGGCTGGCGCTCGCCCTGATCGGCACGGGCGCCGCCGGCCTGCTCGGCAAGCGCTTCGAGGGCCTGCCGCTGTTCAACAAGGTCGCCGACTGGACCCTGGGCAGCTTCACCATCAGCCCGTTCACGGTCGCGGCCCTGCTGCTGGCGGGCGCGATGGCCTTCTGGCTGGGCGCCACCCGCTCGGGCCTGACGCTGCGCTCGGTCGGCGAGAACCCGGCGGCCGCCGACGTGCTGGGCGTGAACGTCGGCCTGACCCGCGTGCTGGCCGTGCTGGGCGGCGGCGCGCTCGCCGGGATGGCCGGGGCGTTCCTGGCGCTGTCGTACCGGTCCTCCTGGGCGGACAACATGACCGCCGGGCTGGGCTGGATCGCCGTGGCCCTGGTGATCTTCGTCGGCTGGCGGCCCCTGCGCGCCATCGCCGGGGCGCTGTTCTTCGGGTTCCTGTACTACCTGCAGTTCCGCCTTCAGGGCAACAGCCCCATTCCCACCGAGGTCTTCAGCGCCATGCCGTTCGTGCTGGTCCTGGTCGTGCTGGCCCTGGCGGGCATGCGCGGTCAGGCCGGAAACGCGCCCGCCGCGCTGGGCCGCGCGTACGTGCGCGGCGAACGCTGAGAACGGGCAACAGGCAGTAGGGAGCAGGCAGTGGGAGAGGCACGGTGTACGAATACGCCGGGCCTCTTCCCTGTCTGCCCCAGCGTCACCTTTCCGCTGGCAATTGCAGCACCACGGGCACGGTCGTTCCGGCCTTCAGGGTCACGCGGCGGGTGTGTTCCTGCACGGTGCAGACGCCGCTGACGCGGTCGCACAGGAACAGGTGGGCGTGCAGGGTCACGGGGCCGCGCACGCGGGCGGGCAGACGCACGCTCAGGGGCCGCACGGCGCGGAAGGCGTCCGGGTACGTGGGGTCGGGCACGCCGGTCAGCGGGAACTCGCGGCGGTACGTTCCGGCCTGAACGGTGATCAGCGACGGGCCGCGCACGTTGAAGCCCACGCCGGGCGGCGGGCGCACGCTGACCGTCAGCGCCGGGACAGACGGCGCCCCACCGAGGGTAGCGGCCAGCAGCAGCGCCGGGATCACTTCTCGGCCAGCAGCGCCCGGATCTGCGCGTCCAGGCCCGGAATGGCCTGCGGGAAACGGGTGCTGATCTCGCCCCGGTGCGTGTACCGGACCCGGCCCTGCCGGTCGATCAGCACGAATGTCGGCCACGCCCGGATGCCCCAGGCGCGCCAGTTCCGCAGTGCGTTGTCCTGCACGACCGGCCAGGTCACGCCGTCCTCTTTCAGGGCGGCCTGCACGCTGGCGGTGGGTCTGTCGGACTCGAATTCCGGGGTGTGCACGCCGATGATTTCCAGGCCCTGCGCGCGGTACTTCCCGTACCAGCCTTTCAGGGTGGGCAGGCTGTTATGGCAGTTGATGCACGAGTACACCCAGAAGTTCACGAGCACCACCTTGCCTTTCAGGCCGGCCAGGGTGAGCGGGGCGGGCGTGTTCAGCCAGGGGCCGCCGGTCAGTTCGGGCGGGGTCTGCCCGGTCCCCACGGAGGTCACCGTGACGGCCCGCGCGGTCACGGACGGTCCGGTGGCCGACGACGCGGGCGCGGCGAGGATCAGGAGGCTGGCGGCGATCAGTCGGTTCATGGATCCTCCGGCGGCGTGCAGGGGCGCGCGTCTCCCTGGGTACGCGCGGAACGCGCCGGAGGTTCGATGCCCGCCCCACGGGTCGGAGGCGGGCGCGGGGGGTCAGGGTTTCGCGGGGCGGCTTCCCGCCTGACGGGCGGGGCGGGCCGGGCGGCGTTTCAGGAGGCGGATCAGGAACAGCGTGGCGATCACGGCGGCGTAGATCAGGGGCGGCGTGTGGTCCTGTTTCACACCCCAGTAGTAGTGCAGCGCGCCCAGGCTGACGGCCACGTACGAGAGCTGGTGCAGGCGCGTCCAGCGCTGGAATCCCAGGCGCCTGACGGCGCGTGGCGTGCTCGTCAGGGCCAGCGGCACCAGCAGCAGCAGCGCCGTGAATCCGGCGGTGATGAACGGGCGTTTCAGGACGTCCTCAGTCATCAGGGTCAGGTCGAAGCCGTGATCGAACAGGTAGATCAGGAAGTGCAGCGCGGCGTACCCGAAGGCCAGCAGGCCCAGCGTCTTGCGGATGCGGGCGGGCCAGGTCCAGCCGGTCAGGAGGCGCAGGGGCGTGCAGGCCAGCGACAGGACCAGCAGCGCCAGCGTCAGCAGGCCGGTCTGCAACGTGGCGCGCTGGATGGGGTTGGCGCCCAGCGCGCCGCTCAGGGCGTCCAGGATCAGCACGGCGACCGGGAGCAGGCCGCCGAGCGTGACGGCCGGGACCAGCCAGCCCAGGCGGGCGGCGGGACGGCGGGCGGGCGGAGCGGCGGGGCGGGTCACGGTCAGAAGTTCTTCCGCAGGTCCATGCCCCGGTACAGCCCGGCGACCTCGTCGGCGTACCCGTTGAACGGCAGGGTCTTGCGGCGGCCCACCTCACCGATGCGCCGCTCGGTCGCCTGACTCCAGCGGGGGTGCGGGACAGCCGGGTTCACGTTCGCGTAGAAGCCGTACTCCTGCGGGGCGGCCAGCGCCCAGGTGGTCTGGGGTTGCTTCTCGGTCAGGGTGATCCGCACGACGCTCTTGATGTTCTTGAAGCCGTACTTCCAGGGCACGACCAGCCGCAGCGGCGCGCCGTTCTGGCCGGGCAGGGCGCGGCCGTGCAGGCCGACCGCCATGAACGCCAGGGGGTGCAGCGCCTCGTCCAGACGCAGGCCTTCCACGTACGGCCACTTCAGCACCGGTTGCCGCTGACCGGGGAACTGCTTGGGGTCCAGCAGCGCCGTGAACTGCACGTACTTCGCCTTGCCCGTGGGTTCCAGCCGGCGGATCAGGGCGGCCAGCGGGAAGCCCAGCCAGGGCATGACCATGCTCCAGCCCTCCACGCAGCGCATGCGGTAGATGCGGTCCTCGAGCGGGAACCACGACTGCAGGGTGTCGATGTCCACCGTCATGGGCTTGCGGACCTCCCCGTCGATCCGCACGGTCCACGGGCGGGTCTTCAGGCTCCCGGCGAGGCGGGCGGGGTCGCTCTTGTCGGTGCCGAACTCGTAGAAGTTGTTGTACGTGGTCGCCTGCTGGTACGGCGTGACCTTCTCGTCGGTGTCGTACGGCCCGAGCGGACGGACGGCGCGGCTGAACGGATCGGCCGCCTGCGCCTCGGCGCTGCCGACACCGGGGCGGCGGGTCAGGAGTTCCAGCCCGCCGCCCAGCGCGCCCGCCGTGGCGGTGAACAGCGCGGCGCTGCGCAGAAATTCCCGGCGGGGATTCGGAGTGCCGGGCGTCAGGATGCGGCGCTGACCGTCCGGGGTGTCAGTGACCTGGGATTCGGGGCTGTGCGATTCAGCGCCGTGCAATTCAGAGGCGCGGCGGTCGGTGCCGGGTTCTCCGGGGGTGCGTGGGTCGGTCATGGTGGCCCTCCTGTACAGCTATACGCATTCTGGGCGTAATCGGTTCAGTGGCTGCGTCCAGCGTCACAGTGCGGGCCTTTTCCGGAACAGATTGCAGCGCGCGGGGGCCGCGCCGGGGCGGGCGCCCGGCATTCTGGTCAGACCGTCCCTTTTCTTGAGGACAGAATGAAGGCACAATAAACAGCAGTGGCGGCGCGTCGACCCTGGCCGCCCGGAGGTCCTTCCATGAAGAAAACGATTCTCGCTGCTCTGCCCGTCACCCTGGCCCTGCTCGGCACGGCCGCCAGCCCCGCCGCGCAGGCCCAGCAGACCGGCAAACTCAAGGCCTGCTTCATCTACGTCGGTCCGGTCGGCGACATCGGTTGGAGCTACGCGCACGACGAGGCCCGCAAGAAGACCGAGAAGGCCCTCCCGTGGCTGGAAACCAAGTACGTGGAAAGCGTGCCCGAGGGACAGGCGACGCCCGTCATCGACCGGCTGGTCAAGGACAACTGCAAGGTGATCTTCACCACGTCCTTCGGCTTCATGGACCAGACCCTCGAAGCCGCCAAGAAGTACCCGAACGTGATCTTCGCGCACGCCAGCGGCTTCAAACGCGCCCCGAACATGGCCACCTACATGGCGGACTTCTACCAGATCTACTACCTGAACGGCATGATGGCCGCCGCCGTCAGCAAGAGCGACAAACTCGGGTACGTCGCGGCGTTCCCCGTTCCGGAACTCAAGCGGCACATCAGCGCCTTCGCGCTGGGCGCCCGCGCCGTGAACCCCAAGGCGACCGTCAGCGTCAAGTGGATCAACGCGTGGTTCGACCCGAACAAGGCCCGCGAGGCCGCCGAGAGCCTGATCAGCGAGGGCGCCGGCGCCCTGGCCTTCACCGAGGACACCGCCACCGTCGTGCAGACCGCCGCCGCCCGCAAGATCCCGTCCTTCGCGCACTACTCGCCCATGTACAAGTTCGCGCCCGACTACGTCGTCAGCGGCCAGATCGTCCACTGGGAGAAGATCTACATCGACTTCCTCAGCAAGGTCCGCAGCGGCAAGTACACTGCCAAGAACCTCCAGAACGTCGACTACTGGAACCTCCTGAAGGGCGGCAGCGTCGAGCTCGGCGCGCAGGACGGCATGGCCATTAACCCCAAATGGGTCTCGGCCCTGAAAGCCAAGAGCATGACCGTCAACGGTAAGAAAACCACCGTGTACGACCGCGTCATGGCCCTGAAGACCGAGATGGAGAAGGGCGGCAAGTTCGACCCCTTCACCGGCCCCCTCAAGGACCGCAACGGCATCCTGCGCGTCCCCGCTGGCAAGGTCGCCAGCGTCGCCGAACTGAACAACATGGCCTGGGTCGTGCCCGGCGTCACCGGCCAGATCGCCGACGAACCCAAGAAGTGACGCTGTAGAAGGTTGAAAGTTGATGGTTGATGGAAGGGAATGACCCCCTCCATCAACCATCAACTGTTCACCATCAACCGTCCCGCCCGGCGCGGGCGCGGATCTGCTCGGGCGTGAGGCGGCCCCCGTGACCGGGCCAGATCTCGCGCAGGTCCAGCGCCGCCACCGCCTTCAGGGTCGCCAGCGCCTGCGCGTGGTCGTGGTTGTAAGCGGCGCGGGGCAGGTGCGCGCCGTCCGCGCCGCCCACCACGGCGTCCCCGGCGACCAGCACGTCCGCGCGGCGCAGCCCTATCTGACCGGCCGTGTGGCCCGGCAGGTGCATGACCTCCCACCCCAGCACGTCCTGACCGGGCAGCGCCGCCCGCAACGCCGACCCCGGCACCTTCGGATGCACGCGCGACACCAGCCGCCCCACCCCCGGACGGCCCGCCGGGTACGGCAGGTCATGCACCTGACCCAGCAGCGCCGGGTGCTCCAGCGGGTGCGCCAGCACGTTCAGACCCGCCCGCGCCGCCAGGAACGCACTCCCCGCGTGATCCGGGTGCGCATGCGTGACGAGCAGCGCGTCCGGCCGGAACGACCGCAGCAACCCCAGAAACCGCGGGGCATGCACCACCGTCCCCGTATCGACCAGCAGCCGCCCCTGCGGGGAGGTCAGCAGGAACACGTTGGCGTACAGGGGAACGCTGACCAGCTCGGCACGGGACACAGGCACCCGCCGATGATGCCACGCCCCCACCCACCCCGCTGCACTACCCTGGACGCACCATGAACCGAATCTCCTGGCTGGCCGTGCCGGACGAACACTCCGCGCACGAGGGCGTGCAGAAACTCTGGGCGAAAGCGGAGGCGAACCTGGGCTTCGTCCCGAACGTGTTCCGCGCGCAGGCCCTGAACGGCGAGCAGTTCCTGACGTGGTGGAACGCCTTCAACACGCTCGTCAACCGCGACGGGCACCTGAGTCCCCTGGAACGCGAACTGCTGGCCGTGGTGGTCAGCAGCGTGAACCGCTGCGTGTACTGCGCCGTCTCGCACGGAGCGGCCCTGCGCGAGTACAGCGGCAATCCCGCCTGGGCCGACACGGTCGCCGTGAACTGGCGGCACGCGACCCTGACCGGGCGGCAGGCGGCGCTGTGCGCCTTCGCGGAGAAACTGACGCGCACGCCCGCCGACATGACCGAACGCGACCTGACCCCGCTGCGCGAAGCTGGCCTGGGCGACCCCGAACTTCTCGAGGCCGCCCAGGTGATCGGGATGTTCAACATGACCAACCGCGTCAGCAGCGCCCTGGGCTTCACACCCAACGCCGAGTACCACCAGCACGCCCGCCAACCCACGCCACTGACCGCCGACTGATCCGGACTGCCGTTTGTTTCGCCAACAATCCGGAACTTCACCGCCCCTGCCGGCTCCACGTCCGGAGGGGCGTCTCTCTCCTACTCTGCGGAGCAGCTCTACGAGTCGCTCCGCTCGGACCCGGCGGGCTTGGCAGCCCATTCAATCGGAGTCAGGATCAGTCGTTGCGGGTGTACCCGGTGGCGGCCCAGCCGCACCCGGAACGCACGAGGTTGATCGTGCCGCCGTACGTGCCGCTGACCTGCTGACCGTTGCTGTTCTGCGTGCCGGACAGGGTCACGCTGCCCGAAACCTGCGCGCGGTTCCCGCCGACGCTGGCCTCATCGGCACTGACGGAGAAGCTCACGTTGGAGTACACCGCCGAGTAGGCACCCAGCGCCGCCGAGATGGACTCGTTCGCGGCACTGATCGCCGCGCTCCGGGCGTTGGCGCGGTCCGATTCCGGCGTCAGGTTGCAGGCGGCCGGCGCGGCGTCCTGGGTGCTGCCGGCAGTTCCCTCCGAAGGAATGGGCAGGCTGCCCTGCAGGTTCTCCACGTTCACGCGGTAATTCACGCCCAGCGCCACGCGGGGGCCGACAATGGCCTGCAACGGGGTGTTGATGCGCTGCACGCCCGCCTCGAAGTACGCCTCGACCGGGACGAGGGCCAGACCGTAGCGTGCGCCCACGCCGCCCTGGAACGCGACGTTGTTCCGGATGGTGTCCAGGCCGGCCAGGGCGTACGTCGTGAAGTTCCCGGTGCGGAACAGGTCCACCGAGACGCCCAGACCGAAGGAAGCCGTGCCGGACTGCCCCTGGATGTTGCTGGAGCAGAAGGACCCCTGCCCGTACAGGCCGATGCGGTCGGAGCGGACGCCGGCACGCACGCCCGCCACCTGGCAGCCCAGGCCCAGGCTGCTGTTCAGGCCGAGGGTCACGTCGGCGGCGCTGGCGGTGCTGGGAAGGGTGACGGCGGTCAGGGACAGGGCGGCGGCGGTCAGGGCAGTGAAACGGGACAGTTTACGCATGTGAACTCCGGGAGTGACGGATCTTCGAGCAGGTACGGAAGGTGGCAACGGGCCGTGCAGATCAGGTGACACTGTCAAGCTAGCACCCTGACCGAACACCTGATACGGATTCCGTTTGTTTCGCCGACAATCCGGAAGTTCACCGGATTGTCGACTCCACGTCCGGAATCCGTTTTTCTCCTGCTCTGCGGGACAGCTCTACGAGTCGCATCCGCTCGGATTGAACGGGCTTTGCAGCCCATTCAATCGGAGTCCGTATGAGCCGCCCCCCTGCCGGGAATCAGTACGTGTAGAAGCCCTGCCCGCTCTTGCGGCCCAGCAGGCCCGCCTGCACCATCTTGCGCAGCAGCGGGCTGGGGCGGTACTTGTCGTCGCCCAGCCCCTTGTGCAGCACTTCCATGATGGCGAGGCAGGTGTCCAGACCGATGAAGTCCGCCAGGGTCAGGGGGCCCATGGGGTGGTTCATGCCGAGTTTCATGATCCCGTCGATCGCCTCGGGCTCCGCGACGCCTTCCATGACGCACTGGATGGCCTCGTTCAGCATGGGCATCAGGATGCGGTTGCTGACGAAACCCGGAAAGTCGTTGCAGGCCAGCGGGGTCTTCCCCATCCGCTCGGCGGTCTGCGTGACGAACTGCGCCGTCCCGTCGCTGGTGCTGTAGCCGCGAATGACCTCCACGAGCTGCATCAGCGGCACGGGGTTCATGAAGTGCATCCCGATAAATTTATCGGGGCGGCCCGACGCGCTCGCCAGCGCCGTGATCGGAATGCTGCTCGTGTTGCTCGCCAGGATGCCGTCCGGCTTCACGATCTGCCCCAGCTGCCGGAACAGGTCGGCCTTCACCCCCTCGTTCTCCACGATGGCCTCCACGACCAGATCGCAGTCCGCGAAGGCGTTCAGGTCCGTCGTGAACTCCATGCGGCCCAGAATCACGTCCGGCGCGTCCGTCAGGCGGCCCTTCTCGTGCAGTTTCGCGACAGACTTCTCGATCACGGCGCGGCCCCGGTCCAGGAACTCCTGCTTCACGTCCTGCACGACCACGGTAAATCCACTCTGCGCGGCGACCTGCGCGATGCCGCCGCCCATCTGTCCAGCTCCGATCACTCCGAATTTCATAGATTTACTCCCTGCGTCAGGATGAATTCCCTGACGCGTGTCAGATGCTCCAGTAGTTCTGGCGCGGCTCCCTGCGTCTCGGCCTTCCCCAGAAGACGCGTCACCCCAGCAGCAACGGCTACAAGCTGCTCGGAGGTTAATGTGTCGAGTTCCAGCAGATATGACAGCTGCGCCTCTTCCAGAATGAAATTGAGGGCAGCGTCCTCGCCGTGTGCCATCACCTCGTCGCGGAGACTCTCGAAAACGATGTTGGCGATGGAGCTGTCGTTACTCTCCGTCGAAATAAAAACTGCCACTACTCGACGAGGGGGACGCCCTCAATCTGCACAGCTTTGCCGCGTTTGACGGGGTTGAAGGCGGTGTACTTGTAACGGGAGCAGCCTGCCTGGACGAAGGGGTCGTGGTCGAACAGGTCCACGAGTTCCTGCAGGGTGTCGGCCTGCGCGACGATCACGCCGCCGGTGTTGTCGACCTTGCGGCCGCTGGTGAGGAACACGCCGCTGCGGTAGTGCTGGTCGAGCCATTCGCGGTGGGCGGGGGTGACCTTGGCGATCTCGTCGGTGGGTTTGAGGTAGGTGCTCTCGATGATCCACAGGGTCGTCATGGTGCTCAGCCTACCCGTTTCACGGCGAGAGCCAACCCGTTGCCGCCGCCCATGCACAGCGTGGCGATGCCGGTTTCCCTGTCCTGCTGCTTCAGGGCGTGCAGGAGGGTCACGAGGATGCGCGCGCCGCTGGCGCCGATGGGATGGCCGAGGGCGACCGCGCCGCCGTTCACGTTGACGCGGGCGGGGTCCAGGCCGAGTTCGCGGGCGACGGCGAGGCTCTGGACGCTGAACGCCTCGTTCAGTTCCCACAGGTCCACGTCGCCCGCCTGCCAGCCGAGTTTGGTCAGGAGTTTCTGCGTGGCGGGGACGGGCGTCATCATGACCCATTCGGGCGCGAGGCCGCCCGTGGCGTAGTCGATGATCTCGGCCAGGGGGGTCAGGCCGTGTGCCTGGGCGAAGTCGGCGCTGACGACCATCAGACTGGCGGCGCCGTCGTTGAGGCCAGGGGCGTTTCCGGCGGTGACCGAACCGTCCTTCTTGAAGGCGGGTTTGAGGCGGCCCAGGGTTTCCTCGCTGGTGTCGGCGCGGGGGCCCTCGTCGGTGTCCACGACGGTGTCGCCCTTGCGGCCCTTCACCGTCACGGGGACGATCTCTTCGATGAAGCGGCCCTCCTGCTGCGCGGCGATGGCTCTGCGGTGGCTCTGGGTGGCGTAGGCGTCCTGCTCCTCGCGCGTGATCGCGTACTTCTCGGCGACGCGTTCGCCGGTCAGACCCATGCCCTCGTCGTTGATCGAGCACCACAGCCCGTCCTGGGTGTTCGCGTCGAGGACCTGCGCGTGGCCCAGGCGGTAGCCCTTGCGCGCGCCGGGCAGCAGGTGCGGGGCGTTGCTCATGCTTTCCATGCCTCCGGCGAGGACGGCGTGCTGGTCCCCGGCGCGGATACTCTGCGCGGCCAGGATGACGGCTTTCAGGCCGCTGCCGCACACCTTGTTGATGGTCAGCGCGCCGACCTCGTTGGTCAGGCCGGCTTTCAGGGCGGCCTGCCGGGCGGGGTTCTGCCCGCTGCCCGCCTGCACGACCTGTCCCATGACGACTTCCTCGATCAGGGCGGCGTCCAGGCCACTGCGGCGCAGGGTTTCGCGGAGGGTGGTGGCGCCCAGGTCCACGGCGCTGACGCTCTCCAGGCTGCCGAGGAATTTCCCGGTGGGCGTGCGGCTGGCCGCAACGATCACTGCTCTTTGCATGGGCGCAGCATAGCGCGCCCTGCCTAACGGGCGTTAGGTTGGCGTCCACCACACCCGGCCCGTAAAGCCGCCCCGCGCGTCCGCCTTGGCGCGGCGCAGGGCCTCCAGGTCCTCGGGGGTCAGGTCGTGCAGGGCGGCCAGGGCGTGCAGAACCTCCAGCACGTCGGCCAGTTCCTCGGGTTCGCCGGACTGCAGGTACTCCGCGACCTCCTCCTCCAGCTTGGCGCGCAGAGCGGCGCGGTACTCCTCCCCATTCAGCAGGCGGGTCTGTCCGCCGAAGAGGTCCGGGATGCGGTCGCGCACGAGTTTGCCCATGCCGGGCAGCGTAGCAGCCGACACCCACGCCACAGACGCCTGCGGGGCTGCGTGGTAGCGTGACAGCATGTTTGAGTCCCTGGGCAACAAGTTGCAGGACATCCTGGACCGGGTGGGTAAGGAACGCCAGCTGACCGAGGCGCAGGTCAAGGCCGCGATGCGCGAGATCCGCATGGCGCTGCTGGAAGCCGACGTGAACTTCGGCGTGGCGAAGGACTTCGTGGCGCGCGTCTCCGAGAAGGCCGTCGGGCAGACCGTGGAAGGCAGCCTGAACGCCGGGCAGACCGTCGTGAAACTCGTGCACGACGAACTGATCGAGACGCTCGGCGGCAAGGCCGCGCAACCCGAACTGAAGAACGAGGGGAACGTGTGGTTCATGGTGGGCCTCCAGGGGGCCGGGAAGACCACCAGCACCGGCAAGCTCGCCGCGCACTACAAGAGCAAGGGCCGCCGCGTGCTGCTGGTCGCCGCCGACACGCAGCGCCCCGCCGCGCGCGACCAGCTGGAAGTCCTGGCGAAACAGGTGGGCGTGCCCATCCTGAAAGTCGCGGACGGTGAGAGTCCCGCCGAGACGAAACGCCGCGTGGACGAGCACCTGAAGACCGACTTCCGTGACCTCGTGATCGTGGACACCGCCGGCCGCCTGCAGATCGACGAGGCGCTGATGGATCAGCTGGCCGACCTGCAGGCCGCCATGCAGCCCACCGAGAGCCTGCTCGTCGTGGACGCCATGACCGGCCAGGAAGCGCTGAACGTCGCGCAGACCTTCGACCAGCGCGTGAAGGTCACGGGCCTGATCGTCACGAAGATGGACGGCGACGCGCGCGGCGGCGCGGCCCTCTCGGCGCGCACCGTGACAGGCAAACCCATCTACTTCGCGGGCGTCAGCGAGAAGATCGCCGGCCTCGAACCCTTCTACCCCGACCGGGTCGCCGGGCGCATCCTGGGCATGGGTGACGTGCTCGGCCTGATCGAACGTGCGCAGCAGGCCGACCTGAAGGCCATGGAAGTCAAGAAACCCGGCGACTTCGACCTCGAGGACCTGCTCGTGCAACTGCGCCAGATCCGCAAGATGGGTCCGCTGGGCGACCTGCTCAAGCTCATCCCCGGCATGAGCCGCGCGCTGCCCGAAGGCTTCAACATCGACGAGAAGCAGCTGCAACGCATCGACGCGATGATCAGCTCCATGACCGTCAAGGAACGCCGCAACCCCAAGATCATCGACGGGCGCCGCCGCAAACGCATCGCAGCCGGCAGCGGCCACACCGTGCAGGACATCAACAAGCTCCTGAAGATGCACGAGCAGATGAAGGACATGATGAAGATGCTCCAGCGCATGAGCGGCCCCGGCGCCAAGGGCATGAAACCGCCCCGCATGCCCAACGTCCCACCCGGCCTGAAACGCTGACCCCCCACCCGCCAGCACCCGCCCTGCACCTCAGCCGGGGCGGGTGTTGACACATCGGCACGGGCCCCATATACTCACTGCCGCTGAGAACGCGCCCGCACGGCACGCAGCGAGACAAGACCACCTGGGTCGTTAGCTCAATCGGTAGAGCAGCTGACTTTTAATCAGCGGGTTGTAGGTTCAAGTCCTACACGACCCACCAGGAAAACCCCCGCCCCGCGCGGGGGTTCTTGCTTTTGGCCCGTCAGCCGGTGGCGGCCCACAGGACGCCCGCCACGATCAGGGCCAGCGCGGCCGCACCGGTCAGCGCCCAGCGCGCCCAGGGAACGCGGCGAAAGAGGAACGTCAGGAACAGTAGCGCGCACGCCAGGGCGAGGACCTCCCACGGGAAGCCCGCCCCTTTGTGAATGGTGAGTGTCGAGCTGTACCCGGTGGGCACCGTGGGTGGCCCGCTCATGGTCTGCCCCGCGGGGGGTGGGCGTCGGGTTTCACCAGTGGCGGGTGTTGCTGTCGGGTTCCTCGCTGAGCAGCCACAGGGCGCGGCCGGTGCGGGCGGTTTCGGCCTGGGCGTCCAGCAGGACGCGTTCGAGGTCGGCGTTCAGGTGGGGGTGGCGGCGGCGGAAGTGGGTGTGGTCGCACAGCAGCAGCGCGAGGCGGTCGGGGCGCTGGTCCGGGTCGGTCAGGACGTCGTAGAGGGCGTCCCAGTTCTGGCCGAAGGTGCTGCGCAGGCCCAGGCCGTTCAGGAAGGCGAGCATGAGGGTGGTCTTGTCCTGGGCGGCGCCGAGGTTGATCTCGCGGACGCTGACCTGATGCCCGGCGGCCAGGATGCGGGGTTCGTGCGGGGCGGTCTGGATGCCCTGGGGGTCGGTGTCGAAGACCTGCATCACGGTTGGACTCTCCGGAAACTGGCGTAGTGGTCGGCGGTGTAGTAGCAGTCGGCGGTGCTGGTGCGGGGCTGGCCGCCGCAGACGAGGCGGCGGGCGCCGCGGTCGTTCTCGCCGGGGGTAGGGACGGTGTATTCGCGGTAGTAGCCGCTGTTCTGGCGGGGCAGGAGGCGTTCGCGGTTGCCGAAGGTGCTGCCGTCCTTGCCGTACCGGAAGGGGCCGCCCTCGCTGATCTGCCGCAGGACGGTCTGGCCTTCGCGGGGCAGGTCGCGCGCGGTGATCCAGCGCAGGCCGCTGTGCGGGTCGCGCGCGGTGGTCGGTGCAGGGCGGGTGGGTGCGGGCGCAGTCTGAGTGGTGGTGGGCTGGGTGCGGGTGTCCTGCGGGAGGTCGCAGGCGGCCAGCAGCGCCCCGAGCAGCAGGGCGGCGAGGGTGGGGGCGGCGCGGTTCACGGGTTCGAGTGTAGGGCCTGGGCGTCCAGCCAGTTCAGCAGGTCTTCTCGCAGGTGCGTTAATCCTTTGTAGGCGGTCTGGTCGGGGGTCATGGAGCGGATGGCGGCGGCAAGCGCGTGGGCGTGCGCGGGTTCCTGCACGCCCTGCGTGAGCGGGTACGTGTAGGGCCGGATGGTGAACAGCGCGCCGTGCGCGTGCGGGAAACCGGTCAGGGTCTGGCGTTCCACGCGCAGGTACGTGCCGTGCGGGTCGAAGCGGGTGCGGGGGTCGCGGTCGGTGTCGGGCGGCGCGGCGGGGTGGTGGTCGAAGCGGTCGGTGGTGCTCAGGCCCCAGGCGAAGCGCACGAAGGGGCCGCGGTGGATCACGGCGTCCAGCAGGCGGGGGGCGCTGGCGTTCATGGGGCCGCTGCCGGGAATCGGGGCGTGCACCTGCGTGAAGTCGCGGCCCAGTTTGTCGCGCGGGTCCCAGTGCTGGGGGTTCAGGACGTGCGTGGCGGCCAGCCAGTCGCGGCCGCTGTGGGGGTCGCGGGCGATCAGGGCAAGGTCCTCGCTGGCGTTCAGGCCCAGGAAGTCCAGGGCGTTCATGGGCCGGGTGTCCGCGATCAGGGCGGCGTGCGGGCCGGGAAAGCGCCGCAGGTTCTCCAGGGCGTTCCAGCGGGGGTGCAGCTCGGCCTGCCAGCCCAGCAGGGTGTTGCGCAGGGTGCGGCCGTCCCAGCGGATCTCTCCCCCGCTGTCGGCGGCGAGTTGCCGGGCCGTGAAGGTCAGGGCAGCTTCCCGCAGGTCGGGGGTCAGGGCGGCCTCGCCGGCGTACTCGTGCAGGGCGCGGGCGTGCGCGGCGGCCTTGCTGGCGATCAGGCGCGGGTACTCGGCGTCCAGCGTGAAGGTGTGCCGTTCGGGGCGGGGGGCGTCCAGCCACGGCACGGGCTGCGCGCCCAGGCGGTACAGGCCGGCCGAGACGCTGTAGGTGCCGCTCAGGAACGGGCGGTAGAGGGTGGGGGGAACCACACCCCGATTCTGGCAGGCCCCCGGCCGGTCTGCACGGGGCGGGCCGGGGCTGCACGGCGAACGCGCCGCCCCCGGTCTTCAGGAGCGGCGCGTCAGGTCAGGCGGGCAGGGTCAGGCGAGGCTGCCGTTGCTCATGACGCCCGTGGCGAGCAGCACCAGGATCAGGATGCCCACGATGACGCGGTACACGGCGAAGCCCTTGAAGGTGTTCGTGGAGACGAACTTCAGCAGCCAGCCGATGGCGAGGTACGCGGTGACGAAGCTGACGCCTGCGCCGATCACGACGTTCAGCAGGCCGATCTCACCGAAGATCAGTTCGCGTTCCTGAATGAGGTTCAGCAGCGCCGCGCCGCCCAGCGTGGGCACGCCCAGGTAGAAGCTGAATCTGGTGGCGGTGGCGCGGTCCAGGCCCAGCACCATGCCGCCCAGGATGGAACTCGCGGAGCGGGAGAAGCCGGGCCACAGCAGCGCGAGGCACTGCAACGCGCCGATCATGAACGAGCGGCGCACGCCGATGCCCTCGATGGCGCTGACGCTGGGCGTGACGCGGCGGCTCTCGATCAGCCACATCAGCACGCCGCCCACGATCAGCGCCCAGGCGACCACGCTGGGGCGGAACAGGTTCGCCTTGATGGCGTCCCCGAACAGCAGGCCCAGGATCACGGCGGGAATGCAGGCGACAAGCACGCCCAGCCACAGGGTGCGCTGCTGCGGGTCGGTGTTCACGTGCCGGATCTTCAGGAAGTCCCGCCAGTAGAACACGAGGACGCTGAGGATCGCGCCGCCCTGGATGACGACCTCGAAGGCGTCCTTGACTTCCTTGCTCCACGGGACGCCCATCAGGTTCCCGGTGAGGATCAGGTGGCCGGTCGAGCTGATCGGCAGGAACTCCGTGATGCCCTCGACGATGCCGTAGATGAGTGCGTAGAACCAGTCCATAGTTGCCGAGTGTAAGCCCTGTTACCGGGAACGGGGCGTCCCTCTTTCGGTGCAGAGTGAGGGGGTGAGTGTAGACAGCTACCTGCGGCGCTGGAACCTGACCCCGGACGGCGCGGCGATCCGCACGCCGGGCAGCGACCTGCTGCCGGTCGTGTGGCAGGGCCGCCCCGCGATGCTGAAGGTGACCCGCAGCGCCGAGGAGCGGCGGGGGAACGCCCTGATGGTGTGGCTGGACGCGCAGGGCGCCGCGCGGGTATACCGGCATGAGGGCGCGGCGCTGCTGCTGGAGCGGCTGGAGTCCGCGCCGGATCTGGCGGCCCTGGCGCTGGGCGGGCAGGACGACGAGGCCACCCGGATCCTGTGCGGCGCGGCGGCGGGCCTGCACCGGGAGCGGCCCGGACGGCCGCCGGACCTGCCGGAGCTGCGCCGCTGGTTCCGGTCGCTGGAGGCGGCCCAGGTGCGGAGTGGGGCGTTCGCGCCGGCCTGGGCCACCGCTCAGCGACTGCTGGCCGACCCGCGCGACGTGCAGCCCCTGCACGGCGACCTGCATCACGGGAACGTGCTGCGCAGCCCGGAGCGCGGCTGGCTGGTGATCGACCCGAAGGGGCTGATCGGCGAGCGGACCTTCGATTTTGCGAACCTACTGTGCAACCCCACGCCGGAACACGCGCTGACGCCGGGGCGGCTGGAGCGGCAGTCGGCCCTGATCGCGCGGGAGGCCGGCCTGGACCGGGCGCGGCTGCTGGCGTGGGTGGGCGCTTACGCGGCCCTGTCGGCGGCGTGGCATCTGGAGGACGGTCAGGAGGAACCGGCCCGGCAGTCGCTGGCCGTCTCGGCACTGGCCCACAGCCTCCGCTGAGCCATCCGCCTCCTGCCTGCTGCCTTCCGCCTTCCGCTCTCCTCTGTCCGCCCGGCGGGTCGTGGGTTCATCGTAATGACGCGTTGTAGCGGTGAATGAACATCCAGATCAGGAG
>NZ_NHMK01000027.1 GCF_002198095.1 Deinococcus indicus
GGAACGCAAGTACGCCGCCCCCTTCAGCCGGGAGAAGCGCACCGCCGATCCCAAATCACCAGGACGGCGTCCTGGTGAAGGCACTTTCGCCCACAAGGCCCAACCCACGCCAGAGCAGATCACGGCAACCGTTGAGGTCGACACGCCCAATACCTGTCCTCGCTGTGGGTTCACGGGCCTGCTGATCTTCGTTAGGACATGGCCTGGGTCACGGAACTCGTCCCCCAGAACGCCATGCAGGTCGCCGAGTGAACTGGATAGAGTTTGGTGGAGGGTAAGTTCAGTGTGATCCACACTGGAGGACAGAATGTCCGTACCCAAGCAGAAATTCACCGCTGAGTTCAAACAAGAAGCCGTCCGGCTGGTCCGCACGACCGGAAAGAGTTGCGCCCAGATTGCCCGTGACCTTGGCGTTCCCCCTCACTACGTCGTCCGGTGGAAGCAGCAGCAGGACACCCAGACGGCCGCCGGCCGCCCAGCCTTCACCGGGCGGGGTATCCCCGCCCTTTCACCACAGGAGGCTCGGCTCAAGGAGTTGGAACGGGAACTGGAAATTGCGCGACAGGAGCGCGATATCTTGAAAAAAGCGCTGGCCTGTCTTGGCCAGAACAGCACCCGTATGGGGCTTGGCCGCTTTTTCGCGAAGCAACCCTGATCTTCAAGTCCACCCTGCGGCACCAGAACGAGTTCCCAGTGGAACTGATGTGCCGGGTTCTCGAGGTGAGCATCAGCGGGTACTACGCTTCGCGGGGAAGGCCGGAGAGCGAGAGGATCACGAAAGATCGCGTGTTGACGGAGAAAATCAGGACCAGCTTCGAGGAGAGCCGGGGAACGTATGGAGCCTTGCGCATCAAAGCCGACCTGCATGAACAGGGCGAGCGGGTCAGCCGTCAGCGGATCGGGCGACTCATGCGACAAGCGGAGCTTGTCGCGCGTGGCAAGCGGAAGTTCCGGATGACGACCAAAGTGAAATCCTCCCGCCCAGTCGCGGAAAACATCCTGGCCAGAGAGTTCACCACGGACGGCCCGAACCAGAAGTGGGTGACGGACATCACGTATCTACCGACGCATGAGGGCTGGCTGTACCTGGCGACGGTGATGGACCTGTATTCGCGGAAAATTGTCGGCTGGGCGCTGAATGAGCGACTTCAGACGCCGCTGGTCACAGCGGCGTTGGAGATGGCCGTAGGGCGTCGGAAACCACCAGGAGGACTGCTGCATCACTCGGATCGAGGAAGTCAGTACACGAGCGACGTGTACAAGCAGGCGCTGGACAGATTGCAGGCCGTTCAGAGCATGAGCGAGAAAGGAGAATGTTGGGATAATGCTGTCCAGGAGAGCTTTTTTGCGACGTTGAAGACGGAGATGGGACTCAGTGAAGCGCAGTGGGGTCGTGCCCAGACACGAACAGAGGTGTTTGAGTGGATTGAGGTGTTCTATAACCGTCGTCGTCGTCACTCGTCGTTGGGCTATCGGTCACCGACGGCCTTCGAGGAGCAGGCCCTCATCCCGAACTGAGGCTCCACCAAACCCTTGACAACCTCGGGTGCTAGGGGTTGGCGACGAGACAGAAAAAGCGGAAGCTCCGGTATGCCTACCAAAGAACTTCCGCTGCACCAGTCTACTGTGACCGACCTCTTCACGATCATTTACGTCTACGTCGACGATTACCTCAAGGCCGCTGCGGGCAGCGGCCTGTTCACGTTACCCGACGAACCCAACCAGAAGGCCAGTTACGCCGAGCTCATGACCATCGCACTCGTCGGTGAGCTCCTCCACCAGCCCTCGGCACAGCAGTGGTTCGCTCAGGTACGCGTCACCTACACCTTCCTCTTTCCCTCCTTACCCGATCGCTCCCGGTATCTCCGCATCCAACTGAACCTCGAACGGATCTATGCCGACCTCGCGCTCCGATTGCCCCACTTCGATGACGACACCGTCTATGCCATCGACAGCAAACCGCTCGTGTACTGCGTTGGAGCCCGACACAAACGGCCAAGGAGCATGACCACCGCGACGAGTGGCCGCGGCGGACACGGTGGATACGGCAGAACCGGCTTCTTCTACGGGTTCAAGCTGCATGCCGTGATCGACGATCACGGCATGCTCGTGCGCTTTGCCATTGTCCCTGGGAGAGAGGGAGACCCACCCGTGGCACGGGCGCTCTTGGATCCCCAGGAAGCGGCGTTGGTCCTGGGCGATCGAGGGTACCAGGGCTGTGGCGTGTATGCCCAGCCGAAGAAAAACTTCAAGAAGCCACGCCACTGGTGGGGGGCGATGCAATGGGTGAGGAAAACGATCGAGACTGTTTTTTCGCGTCTGGATCGTTCTTTTCACTTGATGTTGCCACAGTTGAATTCGGAGAGATCCATTCGGGCACACGTGTGTCGCAAGATCGCCGCCCACAACTTGGGCCTCTATTTCGGAGGCTGCTGAACCCCTAGCACCCGAGGTTGACAGATCAGATCTGCAGGTGGGCGTTTATTCGAGCGAGGCATCGCTCATCAAGCGTACTTCAATCCCGATTTACCGGCGTAGAAAAAAATCCCCACATGCGTGGGGCGAAATGAAGCGTCGCGGTGCGCAGAAATCCTCGCCCTGAACCATCCCCAACAGGTGGGGCAAACTTGTCTGCGGCCTGGGCGCTATTGATCGTGATTGACCCATCTCCACGCATGTGGAGTCCACTGGCCCAGCCTCCGAAGAGGCCGACCTTACTCTAGCGGACGAATCAGGAGCAGACCAAAACCAAACCGCTTGGCGCGGCCCACGCCCCGGTATAGAGCGCCTACGATCTGCGCCTCATCAATGGCTTCCAACTCGCCACTGACCGTCACGCTCGGCAGAGGAGGTGCCTGCCGGTCAATCCGGTACCCCCGCTCCCACTGCGTCGCGTAGCTCAACACCTCAAACCCGTGCCGCTGGCCCAACCGCTCGATGAATGGGTCCAGTTCACCAGCGCCGCGAAGCGCCCGCACGGTCTTCCCAGTCGAGCGCGTGACTGGGCACAGCCTGACCTCAAACAGCACCCGCGCGCCACGCGCCACAGTCGGAGCGTACACCTCCGTGGTCAGGGCGGTCACGGCGTCCCCCCAGCGGGACGGGTCAAAGCGCTCGTCATCGGTGAGAACCGTGAAGCGCGTTCCTGTCACGTTCTGAGCGCGGAAGAGGGTGTGCGTGTCAGCCCGGCTGGCTGCCTGCAGGAGGCGGTTGTGCATGTGGCGCGCGTCCGTGTACATGGCGGCGCGATCCGCGAACCTGACCTGGATCAACTGCGTCATGGCGCTGCACTGACCGTCTGGATGTGCGTGAGTGTCAGTGTCCGGTTTGCAAATCGGCGCTCCGGAAGCGGTTGATCCGGGCGGGTGTAGTACCCTAATGGATCCTCGATGAGCGCCAGGCGCCGGCCACCGGTGCCCGTCAGGTCCGGCACCTCCGCCATGACCGTCAGGGGTTCAGCGGTCTTTGGTGCCTGCACGTAGAGAGGCCGGGCAGGCGGACACGAGCGCCGACCGAGATACGGCGGAAACGCCGGATTCAAAAGGGCCTCACCCACGCTGCCGAGGATATAGGCAGGGCCTTCAAGCAGGACCAGAAAGGCCGCTCCATACAGGTACTCCCGCCGGACGGGTGTCAGGAACGGGTTGACGCTGCCGTCGGCCCGGAGGGCCTGGCGAACAATCTGAAAGTCCGATTGCACTTGTCCTGGGTCGTCTACACGCACATGCAGCATGAGGGCGTGAAGATCATCCTGCGGATCCGTGAAGGTGCGTCCGAGCGCCGCAGCGACCAAACCCAGAACGGCACTCTTGGTGGGCGTCGTGCTGGTGGGTTTCTCACGCTCGTGCGTGCCGATTCCGAAGGCCATCATGGGGCCCTGCAGGGCTAGGGGCAGGGTCAAGGTGGTCATTGAAGTTCAAGTACCCGGCCGATCGCCTCGTCCAGCGTGCGGCTGGCGGTCAGGCTGGGCACCAGGTGCGGGTAGGCGCTGACCAGGGCCGAGGTGGTGCGGCCGTTGCTGTACACGCGTTCGGTGAAGTCCAGGTGGTCGTGCAGGCGACGAATGCTGGCGGCCACGAGCGACTCGCCCGCCGCGGGGTACGCCGGCTCAGCAAACGCATTGGCCAACGTGACCGCGTGCCCTCCGTCCCGGCGCAGCAGCAGGACGTGTTCCGGCAGCGTGGCAGCCGCCGCGCCATGCCCCCCGTGTTCCGGCACGGCCAGCATGAACCCATGAATCCAGCGCCGGATGACCGGCCCCAGGGGTTCAGAGTCCAGGTTCCGGCGGAGCTGCCCGACGTCCAAGCTGGCAAACCGGTAGAGGGTCGGCGCCGCAAGGCGTTGCGTACCGATATGGGCGCTTTCCCCGGTTACGTGATCCACGGCGCTGAAGAAGTCCGCAGTCATGTTCTCGCGGTGCGTACTGATCGCGTGCCCGTAACTGGTGGCCGCGACGATGTGATCGGTGCTCGCCTCAGCTATGAAGCGGCCGTAGAGCGCTAGGTCTTCGCTCATCCCTGGGGCGTAGTCAGCCAGGGTTTCGACCAGGAGCGCGTCGTAGGTCGCCCGCGTACCCTTGTCCTTGGGCTGTGACGTGACCTGCTCCTGGAGGCTGGTCAGGCGATTCAGCATGGGCCGGATGCACTCGGCCAGCTGGGCGACTTCCGTGTCGTCGAGGTAGACCATGGCCTTGAGCCGCTGGCGTTCGTCGTACGCCCCGTAGCGCTGGGCGAGGACATCCATGATCACGAGGCGCGCTTCTGTGCCTACATTCAGAGCGCGCTCGACCAGCTCGTGAGGGACTTTTGTCCGGCGGGTCCGCTCGGTGTCTCGCTGGGTTGCTTTCATGCTCTGGGAGCTGATGCGCAGGCGCTGAACACCGCCCATCATCACGGTTTTCGGATGTCCATCCTCTCCCCGGTTCACGCGACTGGGGGGCAGAGTCTGGATGACATGCACTTCGATAGTAGTCATTGGAACTGGCTGCAACGGAGAGAACCTCGCTGGTTCTGCGGCTCTGAGGGGAGCCATTGGTAGAGGGGCGGATGGGTAGGTGACCAGGCACTGCACGTTACTTCGCAATTCAGATGATGCAGCATGAATGCTCCCGTATCAGGATGTTACCGCCGCCTCACCGCTGCGTCTCGCTGGCACAGGAAAGGCATCGGTCTCAAGTTCATTAGTCCAAGCACGTCATCACTGAGTAGCGCCCTTCGCACGTTTGAATAGTTGCATATGCCGATCCCCCATTTCGAACAGTGCAGGTAGCCTACAGGACAGTGGTCGTGCTGGGGGAGGAGACGGCACATCATCAGGTGCTGGATCTGCCACGAGTCCTCCATGGCCCGGAGGGCGGCTTTCGCGGTGAGGCCGAGCAGGGTGAGGCAGGTCGTGGCATGCAGGATGAGGTTGGGTGGGCTCATGCGCGCGGCCTGGCCCGCGGTGCGCGGGCTACGACTGTCGGAGCAGGATATCAAGGGAGGGAGGCGCGTGGCCTCCCCCCACCGGTCAGGTCCGGCGCAACTGATTCAGGCGCGTGTTCGCGTGTTGTTCGTCCATCCACGTGGCGCGTCGGCCGTCGGGGTGGCGGCCGGTCGTCATGAGACGCAGGAGGGCCTGGATCTCCCGTTCGCGGGCGTTAGTCTGCGGCATTGGCCACCACCTGGGCGTTCAGGGCGACGACTTCCATCACGTCGAACGCACGCGCGCCGGCTGCCGTGTCCACCCGGTCGCGGCGGAGGATGCAGGTGAGGGTGAGTTCCGCGGCGGCGTGTCGGGCGCCCAGGGTGGGGGCGAGGGCGCGCCAGGCTTCGCAGTTGAAGTAGTGCGTGTGCCCCTTCCGGTCGCGCACGCCCACGCGCGCTTCGGTGACGCCGATGGGTTTACGGACAGGGTCGCGGGTGAGGAATGCAGCGAAGCGGAACTCGTTCATGGCCTGCAGGAGGAAGGGGGTGGACCCCTTACGCGTGATCGGCCCGGCGTGGGGGGTGAGGGTCACGCCGAGCAAGGCCACGGTACTGGCCTTCTGTCCATCTCTGCCCTGGAAGACCTGTTGGGTCGCCATGCAGGTGACGCGCGCGACGCTGCCCTCGGTGGGCAGGATGGCCAGCTTGCGGGAGCCGGTGAAGGTCACGGTGTGAATCCAGGTGACGCCCCGGTAACCGTTGTCGGTGATCCCGGCGAGCTTCATGGTGGTCTGCGTGTCGGTGTTCGTGGCGTTCAGGACCACGCCGGTCAGGGTGCCTTGCATGACGGCCGCGTGGCCCGCGGTGCGCGGGCCAGGACTGGACGGCAGGCGTGCCGGGCAGCGTGAGTGCCGGGCCCTGTTCAGGTGCGGATGATCACGCCCACCGGAGTTACCCGGGGCTCGGCGAGCTGGGCGTACCTGGCTGGGCGTCCTGGGCCAGGGTGCGTGCGGCGAGACCCGCCCGGTCGTCGTCCGGGCAGGCGAGCGCCGTGCGCTGATGCTCCAGGGCCGCCTGCAGGAGGGACCGGGCGAGCCGCTCATGCTCGCGGGGACTCATGGGGTACCGGACCATGCGGGGGTGCTCGCCTGGATGGTCGAGGACACGGTGAGAGACAGGAAGGCGAAGCCGCCGGCCCAGCTGGTGACGATGACGGTGAGGGTGATCGCGCGGAGGTTCAGGCGTCGGTTCATGCAAGCCGCGTGGCCCGCGATGCGCGGGCCAGGACTGTTAGAGGCGGCCGAGGTCGCGGACCTCATTCGGCACCGGACCGAGCGCGATGATGGCCGCCGTCAGCTCCGGCAGGGCGCGACCGGCGAGGCGGGTCACGTCCGCCGTGAGGTCCGCGATGGAGTACGAGAAGCGGCCGCCCGGGTGGTGGAAGAGGGACTCGAACACCGGGTCCTCCTGCCCTTCCCGGTACACGTCCAGGAAGTGGATGTTGAGGGGCGGATCGAAGCCCGCGTCGAACGAGAGGGTCGTGCCGTCGGGCAGTTGAGTGCTGGCGAGAACTTTCGACATGCGCCCGGCTGGGCCCGCGTGAGCGGGCCACCGCTGTGCTCCGGCCCCGTCCGAGCGTCGTCGGGTGGGCCTGGTCGGCATGATCAGAAGGGCGCTCAGGCATGAGCGGAGGGCCGGAAAAGACGACGGCTCACGGCACGCTCACAAAAGCCGGATGTGATGGTGTAAAAAACGAATCAAACTATAAAACCAATCACAGTAAAGTCCCCAATTTGAAACGATGCCGATGTAACGGTTTCTCCCACACCACCAGGAAAAAAACGGCACTTCGACCGGGGGGTCCGAAACATCCCAGATGGGACGCTTATGTAACGCCCATTTTCGACCAAAAGTAACCCGAATCACACATGAAGACGCCTCATTAAACATGTGAAAAACACCGCAGAAACAGTTTCGTAGGGCAAGCTGGCAGCGAGAAAACTACATGATGATGACCACCTCGACAACTTGGCGCGCGAATGTCAACGTCTGAGCGAGTCATGCTCGACAATCTGGCGCGCGGTTGTCCACGTCGGTGCGTGATGCGCTCGACAACTTCGCGCGCTCATGTCGAAGTGCTCAATCCGTCCTCCAACTCTTTGCCACTTCACCGGCAGAGACCTCACCGCGACATCCTCGCGCTTGATTGTCGAAGTGTGCTTTTTACCACCTCGACACTTCGGTGCGAGGTTGTCGCAGTTCATATTTCAAGACCTCGACACTTGAGCGCGAGATTGTCGAAGATCTCTGAACTGGAGCCCGCTGCTGTAGGCCAGTGCAGCACCGGTGAGTGGATGGCGAACCAACGCCCTTCCATTGAACCGGGCATGCTCACGGCTTCTAACCTCGCGCGTCAAGTCAGTCAGGCCCAACCAACACCACGCCCGTCACCCCCAGGACACTTACGGTGCAGGCATGTCAGAAACCAGCACTTCCAGCGACATGACCCCATCCTTCACCTTGACGGACCTGGCCAACAGGCTTGGTGTCCACCACCGGAGCGCACTGCGTCTGCTGAACGATTACGCGGCGTACCTGCAGATCCCGGTGTACACCGGCCATCGGAGGCAGCTTCAGATCTCGTCTGCTGACTTTGAGCGGGTGGTGGAGCTCGCTGAGCTTCTCCGCGTCATCGGGTTGAATGTCCAACAATTCCAGCGACTGCAATGCTGCGATGACCCTCGCCTCTGGTCGCTCCTCAAACGGCCGGGCTTTTCAAATCCAGCAGCAACTGATGACCGGCTCGCCCGCCTTGAGTCCAGTCTGGCTGACTTCCTCCGCAAGCAAGAGACGGTGATGAAACAGCAAATTGATCTCCTGCACCATGTGGTCAGCCTGCTCCCAGCGGCTCCAGCACCGACAACTACTCCCGTGCCCGCTCCTGCCCGCCGTGAGCCGCGCGAGTGACCAGACCGGCCGGTCCTCGCCGCCGCTGGACACGCCCGACCCTGGTGCTGATCTTCGTCACGTTCCCACTCTGGAGTGCTTCGTTCTGGCGGACAACCACTCGCGCCATGGACGCCCGAAACGAGCGTGAGGCCTGCCTCGCCTTCATTCACGCCCGTCCCGGCTGGACCACCGCCACTGACCTCGAGCGGCGTCTCGACGACCTCCAACTCACCACAGATGCGGAATTCAGCCAGGACCTTCAGGTCGCTCAGGCGCAACTCGCGGCGCATGCTGCACCGGCCGGGCACGTGCGCCTGTATGGTCTGCCGGCTCACGCGACTCAGCACTGGTGGTTCGGTCGGGCACAGCTTCCCGGCCGGGCCTTCACGCTGCGGTCGCCGGACTTCCAGCGCGTGCCGGGCCTGAGTGTCCTCGTGCTGGATCTCCCGTGGAAGGGTGGTGCGTTCCTGCCGGTGGAACTGATCACACCCTGCGGGACGTACCACCAGACCGTCACGTTGCTCCTCCGGACAGACGACGTGGGCAGTGTGCGGATCAGGACGCAGAAGGGCCGCGTGCAGGTCAGCGAGCAGGTGATTCCCGTCACCCGTCCGTGATGCGCCCTGCACAAGCAGAGGGGGGAAGCGAGTGCTTCCCCCCCTCTTCCTGCCCTTCCTGTCACCCAGTCAAAGCCTGTTCGCGGTGCCCCCAGCGACTGCCCTGCGCCACGCTCACCTGCACGCCGGGCGGCAACCGGTCGTGGGCTACCTCGTCAAAACATTCCTCCAGGTTCTCGAAGATGACGTACTCCCCACGGCCGCGCACGAGGATGCCGAGGGACGTGACAGGCGGCCCTGTGACGCCCTCCTCGTTGCGTTGAATGAGCGGCCAGAGGGTCCGCTCGTCCTTCTCCTGGTACGCACTCCGGAGGCTACCGGCGTGCCAGGTCATGACCGCTCGCGCACCACGAGACCGGGCGTACGCGATCGCGCGGGCGTCCCCTGGGCTGCTGACCTCGTCCACCACCATCCACCGCGGCTGGAAGTTCTTCACCGTCTGATTGAGCTTCTCGAACTGCAAGGTCGGGTCCCCGATCGGCACGCGACTCACCCAGTCCGTGATCGGGTGAGGCTGAAAGCCGTCCCCCAGAATCTCGTTCGAGGAGTCGTTCACGAACAGTCGCCCGGCCAGCCGCTCACCCAGAATGCGGATGGAGTCTCGCAGCAGCGCCGTCTTCCCACTCCCGGGAAGTCCCATGATCACCAGGCCATCCTGCGCGACCGACAGCCACTCCCGGAGCGGCTCAGCCAGACCCACGAAGGCCTTCGCCACGCGGACGGTGACGAGGCTCGTGTGCCCCATCGTGTCCAGTCGACCGAAGCGGTGCAGGGTGCCCTCCAGTCCCAGGCGTCCGTCCGCGCGCCACTGTCCCACGGAGTCCAGCACCTTCATGTCATCCAGGGTCAGTTCGATCGGGTAGATGACATGCGCGTGCTGGTACAGGACTTCCACGGGCCCGAACGCCTGCATGCGAATCTCCTCGACCTCCCGGATGCGGGACTCGACGAGCACCTGCACCCGGCCGGGCAACATGCGCAGCAGATGATCGAATTCACCAGCCGTGCTGACATCGAACACCGGTTGTGGGGGCAGCGTGACCCGCCGCGTCACGCGGGCGATGCCTGGGATATCCGCGTGCATGGTCAGGCCTCGCCGATCGTGACGGTGCCCCGCTTGAGCTGTGAGCTGGACCGGGCCGTGAGGGTGAGCGCCACGATGCCGAGGCCCAGGATGCAGCCGGTCATGCCAGCGGCGAACCACCAGACGGCCCAGATCACGGTGGCGATCAGGAGGAGGAGTTCGTAGCGGAAAGGGAGAGTGCTGAAGAGTCGGTCCATGATGGTTTCGTCCTCTGTGCCCCGTTTGTACTGACTGAGATTGCGGGCATGCAGGAGCACGAGCATGACCGAGAAAGCGCCGACGAACCCTGGCAGGCCAGCGAACATGGGCCAGAACAGCAGGCCGATGAACGTGACCCCGAGGAGGAGTTCGTAGCGGTACGTGATCCGTTGAAGCAGATGGTCAATGGTTGATTCCATACCCCTCACCGTGCAGGACGTGGGGGTGACTGGCGTCCGGCGTTGTCGTACCGCAACTTCAGCAGGTCCACTCGCGGGGTAGGACCGGCCGCTGTGACCTGCGTGGCCCAGAGGTTCAACCGGGAGAGCGTGCCGGCATCCCTGGTGATCGCCACCGGTGCCGTGAAGTCGGCATCCAGTGCGGCACCCGAAGCCAGCCACGCCCCGTCCACGAGGATCCAGGGTGTCGTGATCGCCCCAGGGTAGAGGTACGTGTTGATGCCACTGGGCCCGTGCGAGACGTTCAGCAGGTACCCGCCGCGCTTCACGGTGGCCCGCTCAGTAATGAGGAACACGCGGGTGCCTCGGGCGGCCGTCACCTTCAGTGCAGCAGCGACGGCCTCGTTCATGACACGGGGGAGAACGGCGATCACCTCCCGGCGGGCACCCTGAATGGACTTGGCCACATCGGCAGCGCTCTGCGCGTCCACGGAGGACGCGCAGAGCAGCAAGAGACATAGAATTCGGCGCATGTCGCGAGCGTGACATGCGCCGGGGTGACGACTTGACCGTCAGGGCGAGTTGGGTGGCCCCCCCACGACACTGTTCACGAGATCCGCTTTCGATTGCCGCTTCTGCTCCTTCCGGGACAGCCTGCCCTCCCCAGTCGGTTCGGCTTCTGCGGCCCGCGCCTGACGGACGGCGGCCGCCGTCGCAGCGAGTGACTGCACAGGAATCTGGTTGTGCTCCCGACTGCCGATCCGCTTCTGCGGGAACCGGAGGACGCCCTCTCCCCTGAAGATCTCCCGCGTGCGGGTCATGGTGCAGAGCAGGGTCCCGTCGATCACCTGAGCGGCAGGCTCGGTCGGCGTGGTGGGGGGGTCGGTGCTGGCGCACTGGGCTTCATACGCCGCACGTTCGGGCGTGCCGCTGATGCTCAGGGCGTTGTCCCGCAGCCACCGGTAGACCGCGTAGGCATCCGGATAGTCCGCCAGATCGGCTTGCAGATCAGCCGGAAGTGCGGCGTGGGCCTTCTTGGTCAGGCGGGCGTGAGAGGCCGTCCGGGTCCGTTCGAGGAGTCCACCTATCACCAGGCGCGTCACAGCGTTCGTGCCGTTCACGGTGTCTGCCTCCGCATCCACACGCACCGTGATCACCCGCTCCGGCAGTTGCAGCTCGATCTCGATGAGTTCAGTCATGCACGCCCGGAGCCACTGCACCACTTCAGTGACCGACAGGTTGGCGGCACTCCCTGTTGCTCCCTGAGCTTGCGGTGCCGCTGATGCCGACGCAGCACCCTGGGTGTTCTGCTGGGATGATGCACTGGTGGCGCCGGCGAGTGCACCGTCCTGAATGATCCGGGCCGTGTACGCCACCAGGCCGCCCGGGCAGCGCGCGATGGTCTCCTGGTAGAACCCGTGCAGCAGGTTGGGCTTCGACCCTGGCTTGATGCCACTTCCCTCCACGGTCGCCATGGTCATGGGCGCGAGCTGCGTCCTGATCGGCTGGTGACCGTTCACGCGCACCACCGCTTCGCCCAGCGTGAATCGAGAGAACTCCTCATAGGAGAGGAGATCGCGTTCGACGAGCCTGGCGGACACGGCATTGCTGCCCTCGTGCTCCAGCACGCGGATGGAGCGGCTGCCCGTCACCCCGACCTCCGTGGCGGTCGTCTTGCCGATCAGGTCCCGGATCTTCTTCGCATCATCCCCGTTGATGCCGCGCGGGAACACGATCACGCGGGCCACCACGTTCGTCGTGATGGCTTTCCAGTACGCCTCCCCGTACACCAGTTGGCCCTGCGCGTCGTTCTGAATGCCGAGGTGGTGGGAGATGTTGTACGAGCGCAGCGTCCCCAGGGACCGCATCATGTAGTTGATCTTCCCGATGCTGGGCAGCTCGTCCATCATGTACGCCAGGTGCACCCGCAGTCGGCCGCCCTGCTCCGCGGCCACACGCATCGCCGCTGCATCCAGCAGGCGTTTGTAGAGTCGGAATAGCACCTCGCCCGAGCCGTCCATCATGTTCTTCTGATTGATGCCGACCATCACCAGGGACGGTTGACGGAAGCACTCCTCCAGTTGCGTGGTCTCGATCGGGAGACCACTCGTGGCCCGCACGACATCCTGGTTGAAGAACACTTTGAGGGCACTGATGATGCCGTTCTTCGTCTCGGCGAAGTTGCTCTCACCCGCGTCCCGGTACCCCGTGAGGATCGCTTTCGCCTGCTCGTCCCTGGCCGTCTCGACCCATTCCATGAGGCGGTCGTCGGGCAGCATGGCATGTTCCAGGACGTGACCCATGTGCGCCTGGTCACCCATTTCCGTGCGCAGGAGCCACATCAGCGCGGCGATCATGAAGCGCTTCTTGTCGTTGTAGTGCTTCCCGCGTTCCTCCATGAACTCCGGAGGCGGGAACACGGCGTCCGCCACCTCCAGCGCATCCGAGAAGGAGAAGACGCCCGAGATCAGGTTCACGCGCGCGCCGTACGGCTCGTACGGCGCGAGCAGGACCGTGCGCCGCTTGCGCGCGTGCCAGTACCCGATCGTCTCGTAGAACCCGCTGTCCTTCTGCGGCCACTTCACGTCGAACACCACGCACGTGATGCCCAGGTGGGCGCCCAGGAAGATGTTTGGCTGGAAGAACGACGTCGTCTTGCCACTCCGGATGCCGCCCCACACCAGGGTGTTCTGACACCAGTCCTCCAGCGGGATGTACATCGGGGGAAGGTCTTTGGAGTCGAACGTGCCGCCCACCTCGCCGCTCTTGAGGTACCCGAGGAAGCCGATGAACGGGTCGTTCGTGGAGTCACTCCCGAACATGTACCGCTTCAGGGCCGCCTTGTTTTCCCAACGGGCGAGCCCCGGATCCTTCTGCGGCGCGGCCTTGCGGCTGGGGAAGAACTTCATTGTGAGGGGAATGGCGATGACGGGCAGCAGGAGGGCCAGCCAGTACCAGGCCATGCCCGCAGAGAACTGCGCGCTGAGCCACGGCCCGCACTTCTCGTCGGTCCCACAGGCGATCAGCAGGGCGGCCATGGCATCTTCCTTCAACTGCCGGGCCTGCGCGAGCCCGGTGTGTTTGTAGATCAGGGCAGCCGACCGCTGACCGACGTCCAGGGCTTGCATCAGCAGGATGGACGCGCTGAGCATGGTGCTGCTGAGGGCGGCAATGGCGACGGGGCTTGGCGGATTGGCCTGCGGCCGCTCCGGTTGAGAGGGCGTCACGGCGCGCTCCGGAGACGCCGCCAGATGGCCGGTACCGTCACGCTGACGGGAGGAGTGAGGTGGGTGATGCGGGGCTGTGCGGGTGACGTCGGGGTGCAGAGCGGGGAGACGCGAATGGCGCCTCCCCGAACCCTCCACGCCGTCTGATGGGCGTGTGTCATGTTCAATCCTTGTTCTGGTCTGACGTCAAGGGCGGCTTCGACCGTTCGGCACCGGTAGGGGTGGCCTTGGGTGCCGGGGCGGGTGGGCCAGCGGGGGCTGGAGTCGTGGGAGTACTTGCCGGTGTCGCTGCAGCAGACTGCTGTTTCGGCGTGACTGGAGCTGCCTGCGGTGCAGGTGCACGTGCAGGAGTAGGACGAGGTGGAAGAGACGCTGGTGTCGGTGCAGCCGAAGCTGCTGGAGCAGGGGTTGCTGCAGGCGTCGGTGCGGGTGCAGCAGGAGTGGCACGAGGTGCAGAGGTAGGTGTCGGAGCAGCAGGGGCCACTGCTGGCGTTGGGCTGGGTGCAGCAGCGGGTGGAGTGTCACGCGCAGGTGCAGCGGTCGGCCTTGGGGCAGGCGGCGCTTCCGGGGTTGAAGCCGGAGCTGGCGGGGCCGATGGCGCCGGAGCAGGTGACGCGGTCGGTGCCGGTGCCGGCGTGCTCGCCGCTGCCGATTCACGATTGGCCAGTCGTGCCTGAGCAAGCTCGTTCCGGGACGGTGCCGGTGCCGGCGCAGGGGACGGTGCCGGCGCGGGGCTCGGGCCAAGCGGACTCACGTTCACACCCGGAATCGCACGCCCCCCACTGGACACCGCAGACAGAGCCCGCCTCGGCGGCCCCCCGAACGTCACCGCCGGTCTCGGACCCTGCTCAGCCCGCTGCTGGTTCCGCTCCGCTTCCACGTCCAGCGGATTCGGAGCGGGAGGGGGCGCCTGGTTCGGCGTGCCCGAGTACGCCGGCAGGTTCGTCCCTTCACCCCGGAGCGACTGGCCATCCTGCGCTGCCTGCCGTGGAGTCACGATGGCGGGTCCCGGGCGGGCGGAGCCTTCGCTGCCCCCCTGGGCCCGCATGGCACTGATGGCCCGGCCACTCGGGGGCCGGACGTCGTCCGCGTACGCGGTCGCGCCCCGGATCGCAGCCGCCCGGTCCGCCGTCGCGGTCGCCTCGGCCTGGGCAACGGTCACCCGTGGGTGCAGTTCTGCCGCGTCCGCGTCGCGCGGACCGAACCCATTGGTGCTGTCCGGCCCGCGCCTCGCGGCCACGTCCTGGCGGATGGCCTGAAGGTCACTGCGCACGGCCCGTGCGGGTCCAGCGACGCCTGCTTCCCAGGCCTGACCGGCCTTCTGAGCGTTGGCCGTTCCACCCCATGCGGACGCGGCAACTTCGGCCCGAGCGGTCTGGAGGCCCTGACCAGCGGACGCGCGAATGGCCTGGGCGCCCGCACTGAAGGATCCTTGTGCCTGGGCACCCACGGCCGTGGCGACACCGCGCCCGCCCGCAACCGCAGCGCCTGCGCGTCCCTGACCATTCTCCCGGGCACTCCGGAAGGCCGCGTAACCCGCGCCAATCGGCGTGCTCGTGCTGGGTGCCGTGACCGCTTCAGGCGGAACATTGGGATTGGTGGCGGCCGCGCCCTGAGCGCCTTCCGTGACGGCTTCAGAAGGGACACTTCCGGATGTACTGACCGATCCACTGGGCACACCCGGTGCGGCACTCTCCCCACCAGAGGGACTCCCTCCAGTGGAGGTCCCGCCACTTCGTTTGCCGAGCATGCCGCCCACAGCTTTGGCCTGCACGGCTTTCATAAGCATTTCAGCGCCTGCCAGCTTCGCGGCGCCGCCCAGCACCTTCCCGATGGCCCCGGTTTCCACCCCGGAAGACTCACCACCGCCAGAGATCCCGATCAGACCAGCAATGCCACCGGGCAATCTGCGGAGTGCGGACGCGGCGATCGACAGGCCCACGATCAACGCCGCGACCATCAGGATCATCTGCCCGAACAGTTCTTTAAGACTGCTCAGGTCGGATTGAATCGGGAGCATGACCTGCTCGTTGAGCTGGCAGCCGACCTCCGTGAAACTGCATCCCTGATCGATGCTCCGCTGGTACCTCTGGAGGTTCGTGGCCACTTCGGCGTTCATGGTGGTGACTGTTGGCGTCAGGCGAGCGGCAGGGATACTCAGGCCCACCGTGGTGACGCTGGCCACACCAATCGGCATGAGGGCGGCGGTCAACATGGCGGCGAGATACGAGGCGCCCACGTACCCAGCAGGCTGGAATCGACCCAGCACCAGGAAGGCAATCGCGATGGGCAGGAGCAGCAGGGACAGTTGCAAGCCGAACCCCACCGCGAAGATGATCCCGGCGAAAATAGCGAACAGCCCGTACAGGAGCAGGAAGCCTACGTTGAATACCCAGCTGTTCCCGGAGAAGGCCTGATTGATGCCGGCTTGATCCTTCTCCAGCTGCTGCGCGTACAGGCTGTTCACGAGATTGGGGTCCTTCAGGTCACCTGAAATTTCCCCAGCTTTGATCGCGTCCAGCTGCTTGCGGATCTCCGCTGCTTGAGACCCTCGCGCGACGAGCAGGGCGACATTCTTCCCGAGTTCCCTCGTTTGTTCCTGCACGCTGGTCGGCCCCTCGGTCATGGCGCGGGTCCCCACGGCCGCCGACATGCTGTACAGACTGACGAATCCTTCCATCGCGGTCGCCTGAATGTCGGGCAGCAGCCCTTTGTTCTCCCGGGCAGGTGACACGAGCATGAAAATGACGGCCGCCGTCAGGAAGGGCGTGAGGGCCTTCTCCGGGGCCCCGCCGAGCACCGCGGCGAAAAGCTTCCAGAAGAAGAACGCGGCCGTCAGGGTCAGGCCGACGGTCGCCATGCCGGTCCAGAGGCCCCACCGCGCCCAGAGGTCGATGTTCTGCGCGAACAGACAGGGCGCGTTGGGGAGAAACGCACTCAGGGTCACGTCGGAGGTCGACGCGACAGCTGCGGCCGGGCACTCGACGGGGGTGCCTGCGGCGTGCGCCACCCCGGCGAGCAGGACGAGCAGGGGCAGCGCACGAATCACTCGCTGCCGCCCATCAGGCTGCGGATGTCGCTGCGCCGCTCATCACTCGGGCGGAGCGTCTGCCCGATGCTATCCGCGAGCAGGTCCGTGCGGTTGACCATGGACTTGTACTCTTCTTCCTGGCGGCGCGTGGTCTCCTCGATGAGCTGCCGGTTCCGGGCGGTCCGTTCCCGCTCCTGCTGCTGGAAGTGACTGAGCAGCTGGTCGTTCTGCTCGTTGGTGATGGTCTGGTTCTGGCTGATCGTGGCGAGCTGCTGACTGAGGGCATCGAACCCACCCGCGTTGACGTTCAGTTGCTCGATGGCCATGGTGCCCAGGATCTTCAGAGCGCCCTCGGCACTCAGGGTCGCCTGGAGGTTCGCGGCCTGCCCGGGCGCGCGGCGCGCGGCGTCCGCGGCGACCTGACTGGTGCGGGTCACGAGCTTCATCGCGTCCCGTTGACTGGCGGCCATTTCACCCGCCTGCCGGATGCGGGTCCGGAGGCCTTTCAGTTCCTCCTCCCGCTGCACGAGGGCGCGGTACCGTGGCATGTCCCGCTGGGACTGGGCCTGGCTGATCTGCGAGCGCACGTCGGCGATCTGCTGATCCGCGGACGACAGGATGCGCGCGACGCTGCCCCGGGGGTCATTCGGGTCGATGGTGCGGGCCCCGCCGGTCAGGGAACTCAGGCCGCCGAATTGCCCGACCAGGCTGTTGATGCTGTTCACACGGTCGGAGAAGTTGCTGCTGCTGAACATCTGCCGGACCGTGTTCCGGGCTTCGTTGATCTGCTTGACGTACGCCACGCCGCGGTTCCCGGCGTCGATGATGGGCATGATGGTCGTCTTCATGTCCATGTAGGTGTTGACGATGGGTTTGAGCATCTGCGCGAACGGTCCGATGACGGGGACCATCGTGAGCAGGTCGATGGCCCGGGACAGCATGGCGATGGTGGAGTCGACGTTCATCATGACGTTGCTGGCGCCGTCGAGTACTCCGCTGATGGGATCGAGGATGTTGTCCTCTGCGAGTGCGGCGCTGGACATGAAGGCCGTGAGCGCCAGGGTGCGGGTCACTGCGGATCTATGCGGCATGCTGCTCCTCCTGCGCGATGTGAATGGCGGCCCGGGCTTCGTCCCCGGCGTACAGTTCCGTCGCTACGTGGGCCCGGTACTCTGCTTCCTCCTTGTCACTGGTGCTCATCCAGTACGCCTCGCGGGACAGCCACAGCTGTCCGACATCGCCGTCCAGGTGCCCATTCCCGCCGTTCTGGAGGATGAGTGCCTCCCGGAACCGGTTCGCTTCGCCGCTCAGCGAGGCGTACAGGGCACGCATGGACGCATTCAGATCGAAGAGGGCCGCGACATCTTCTCGCTCGGACGGCTGGCTCGCCAGCAGGATGCGGGTGTTCGCGTTGTTGATGACGTCCTTATACGCTTTCGCAGTCTCGATGTTCTGCATGGCCAGGATGGGAATCATGCCGAGGGAACGGCCCGTCATGAACAGGCGATTGGTGAGCTGAACGAGGCCAGGAAGTTCCTTCGCGACCCCCGCTTCCTCCATGACGATGACCTTCCGGCCTTCCATGTTCATGCTTCGATTCCAGACGAGTTCGTTGGTCAGCAGCGTCCCGATGGTCAGGAGTTGCGGATGGTCGATCATGCCGCTGATATCGAGGTACAGGTACCGGGACTGAACGTTCACAGTGGTCGGGCCGTCCAGCAGGGTCCCGATGGGCGTTTCGCGCGTGTACGCCCGGAGTTCGTTGGCGACGTCGCTCACCTCACGGCGCAGCTCCGGGTCGGACAGGACGGGCTTGTCACCCACGATGTTCAGACGCGAAATGATGTCCGCGAAGTCCGTGAGGGTCCCTTCGCCCGTGTAGCGGTCCACGGCTTCCCCGCCCCGGTCTACCGGCCGGGAGAACCGTCGGTAGAACACCTGGATGGCTTCGTGCAGGATGCTCACGCGGCGCCCACTCAGGTCGTTGATGCGCAGGGCGCGCATCAATTCCAGCAGGTACGCGATTTTTTCGGCGCTCACCGTGTCGTCCTCATCGCGAAGATCGAATGGATTGATGCGAACCCGCTCGCCGGATGGGAGTCGGGCGTTGGGTTTGATGCTGACGATGGCATCGGCGGCACCAAGCGCCGTGAAGAGTGGGAGGTAGTCCCGTTTCGGGTCGACGACCGTCAAGGAGGCCTGGTGTCGGTGCACCAGCCCGGCAGCGAGCATGGAGATCAGAACGCTCTTCCCCCCACCACTGCTGCCCGCTACCACCACGCCAGCGTTGCGAACGCCGGGCGCCACGGGCGAGATAGAGAACACGTTGCCCCGTCGGCCGCGCAGGGGCAGCACGCCTTCACGCGTTCCCGACCAGGGACCAGCCTGCGGCATGCAATCGACCGCGTTCCGGTAGTACGCCGCCACCTGATACGCGCTGCGCTTCCCGCTGAAGGGCGCATTCTGCAGGTACAGGTGAATGCCGTCCGCGTGCGACGCGATGCGGGGCATGCAGCCCCCGACCGAACTGAAGGCCGCGAGTGTCCGCTCACGCCGTTCATCCAGTTCCTCCTGAGAGCGAGCGAAAATGATGGCGTGCATGCTCATTTCCGTGAGTACCTGCCCCATCTCCAGGGCCTGCACCAGGGCCGTCCCTTCCGAGATGCGCGTGTACACTTCACGCCCCGCCTTCATGGACGGATCACTGGCAGCCGTTTCCTGCTTGTCCAGTGACTCGTTGATCTGCGCGCGGACTTTCGGGGCGTCCACGACCAGGTACTCGACCATGAAGGTGGAGTGCGTCCCGCCAAGTGCCTGGATGATCTCCTCGGTCGCGCCGACGTGCGTGCTCCGGGTCGGCTTGAGGAACGACACGATGCCCACCCGGGTATGGCCGACGGTGAAGCAAGCGTCATGGTCCAGATCGATGCCGCTGCACGCGACCTGAGCGCGCATGGTCGCCACGAAGGGACGTGGCGCCTTGGGATTGTTCTTGAGCTTCTGGCCGACGCGGTAGGCGGCCAGGTCACCGGCGTCGAGATCCCGTTGATAGACGGGCTTCTCCGCGCTGGCCATACCCGGGTTGAAGTAATCGACGATACGCGCCCAGACGTCGTCACTGGACATGGGGCTCGTGCGCATCCCGCCGAGGGTGAGCTGCCGGGCGAGGCGACTCTGGAGCGTGGCCGCTTTGGAGACCAGGGCTTGCAGGTTGACGTCCTTGTACGGCGTTTTCTTGGGTCGGCCGGGCACGGTGAGGGTCACCGTGAAGTAGGCCGAGCTGTCGCTGACCCAGTGGCCACGCCGCATGCGTTCGAGGACCGCGTGATTCGCCTGGAGCATCCGCTCGACGGGGCTGCCATCCCGCTCGATGGGCGCGAGTTGGGCGAGGGCGGTCCGGGTGGCCGGGCGGTTGTCCAGGTAGAAGCGCACCACGGCGCCGGCAGGCAGCGCCCCCTGAATCGCGGCCATGATGCGGTCCCGATTGGCCACCCGGACGTCCGGCGTGGCCCGGGCCGCGGACAGGAGATCGACGTTCAGCCCGAACGTCATCTTGTTGTCGAGCGTGAAGACCGTGCCGTTCTCGAGGCCGTGGTACGTCAACTGCTGAGTGAGGTTACTTTGATTCTCCGCCACTTTCAGGGCGTTGCCGACGTCGTGATAGGGCATTCAGTCCACCTTGAAGGGAATGGGTTCCGGGTCCGGACGGGTGGTGAGGCCGCCCCGGAAATAGACGGTGGCGACGTAGTGCTCCAGGAACACGGGGGGAAGCTGCTGGAAGATGTAGCGGACGATGGGCACCATCACGAAGCGGAATGAGGCCCACGCGACAGCGCCCGAGACGACTGGGGCAAACCCCCAGTCGCCGAGGAGGAGCTGCATGAAGAAGTAAGGGAAGGCCGCCAGGACGACGGCGAGCATGAAATGCGTCACCTCGTCCAGGCCCGCCTTCGGGACCCCCTTCCGGTACTGTGGGAATGGAATCTCGTCCATAGCTCCGTCAGCAGACGATGCCGAACGACGCGCCCAGGGAGATCAGGGCGGGGATGATCACGACGGCGCCGATGCCCCGGAAGAGGTAGACGTTGCCGCCGCGGCCGCCGAAGATCATCAGGATCGCGCCGATGATGAAGAACACGAGGGCGACCAGCGTGACCCACTTGCTCTGGGGGAGGATGTTCACGTACTTGCAGAACACCCCGGCTTTGTCGTCCATGTTCTTCTGGAAGGCTTCGGGGGTGGCCTGCGCGAAGCTGCTGGACGAGAAGGCCAGCGTGAGCAGGACCACGAGGCGCAGGTACAGAGCGTTCACGGCGTGCAGGGCGGAAACGGGGCGGACAGGGTTCTGAGTGTTCATGGGTGGACCTCCATCCCGCACCGTGAGGGACGTAGGGGTGACCGCCCACGCAGGGGAAGTACCCCCCCTTCGGGGGTATTCCAGATGCGGGTGGAAATTCGGGGTGCATGTCGTCACCCCGAGGACAGTCACGCTGACGGCATGCCATATCACGCTGAACACCGCGCCGAGATCGAACGTCAACTCCATGCCCTGGACCCCGACCTGACGCTGGTCGAGCCGGAGAGCCCCGAATTCTCGACCTTCCTCGGACAGGTCTCCGCCCAGGACGCCACGCTCGCCCGGCGGATCAATGAGGCCGTGATCGACGAGCAGGCTGAGGAGGCCCGCGAGCTGTTCGGGAAGGCGAGTCAGAAGGGCAACGCCATGACGGTGCTGACCACGCAGTTCCAGCGAGCTCAGGGGAAAAGTGCACGAGGGAAGGGGCGGGTGCGTCCGGCCACGTTCGTCGTGGGCGCCGGGGGCCTGCTGCTTGCGGCCGTGCTGATCACGGCGGTCATGCCGGAGAAAAAGGCCGCAGCATCCAAGAATGAGGAAGCTGTGTCGGAGGCCGTCACCCCCACGGTCGCGGCCGCGCCGACCAGTAGCCTGCCGCAGAGTACGCAGGACACCCCCACACCTGTTGAGCCGATCACGCCGAGCAGCACGCCGGTGGCTGCACCGGAACCCATCTCGCCGACACCGGTCACCCCTACGCCTGCTGCGCCAGCGCCAGTCGAGCCGGTCACGCCTGTGCAGAGCGCGTACCCAGACGTGACGCCCATGCCCGTCACCTCTACGCCCGTCACCCCTACGCCGGTGCCCGTCACGTCCACGCGCCTCCCCGGTCCGTACGGGGACTCGGTTGCGGCCCCGCAGCCGATCACGGCGGCGCCCGTGCCCGTGACGGCCAGGGCCACCCCCGTGACGGTCACCCCTACGTCTGCCTTCACCGGGGTAGCCCCTGCTGCGTCTGCGGCACCCGTCGAACGACAGGCCCTGATCTCGCAGCAACCTGCAGGGGCAACCAGTCAGCCGGAGACCCGTCCCGCGGTCGTGGCGACGACGCCCGCGCCAGCGACTCCGCGTGCGGCCTTGACTTCCACGACGCCTGCGGCATCGGCTGCACCCCAGGCGACGGGCTTGGTGTCTCGCGCGGCCACGGAGCGGCCATCTGCCAACGCGACGGGCGGTCTCGTTTCCAGTGCTGCTGCCACGCCCGCGCAGTCGGGTGCCCTGGTCAGCGCGAGCACTGCGACTTCGCAGGCCACCACGACGGGCGGCTTCGTGTCCACGAGTTCGGGGCGTACCGTGCAACCCGAACTCTCCACCCCGGCCACCCCTGCGTCTTCACCCGCCCCTACACCCTCCGCAGCTCCTCAGGTGGCCGGTGACGCCCGCAGTGTGGCCATGCCGGGGAGTGTGGTGGAAGCGACCCTGACGACACCGGTCGCCGTGTATCCCGGAGTCACGCATCCCGTCTGGGCACGCTCTGCTGACGGGGCGATGTGGCGGGGCACGGCTTCCCTCGATGACCGTGGACGGATCCTGCTGGCCTTCACGACGCTGCTCACGCAGACGGGCACGCAGGTACCTGTCACTGCTTATGTGGAGTCGTCGGACGGCCCTGGTATTGGCGGGCGTGTGCGGACCGCGTCACCGAATGCCGCCAGGACGGCGCTGAATGGGCTGCTCACTGGCGTTCAATCCTTCGTGCAGTCCCAGTCGGCCAAGTCAACGACGTACTCCGCGTCAGGCCTGGTCACGACGCAGGAGCGCCCGCAGAACTTCTGGCTCGCGCTGGGCGGCAACCTGGCCCAGGCGTTCGTCGTGCCGGACACCAAAGCGCAGGTCGTGCCCTTCGGACAGCTGCCCGCCGGAGAGCCGCTCGCCATCCGAATCGACGTGAGCGTGAAGTGATTCAATCACCTCCCAGCCCTCGCCCCACGCCCATGGACCGGCTCGCTCAGGCGAACCGGAATCGGCAGGCGATCGAGGAGCTGCTCGCAGTTGACGACGTGCTGACCGACGCGATGCTATCCAGGGTGGGGCTGGACGGCACGCGTTTCCCTGGGCTGACGCTGTCCGTGCAGCCCATGCGGAAGAGCTCCTGGACGGTGGACGTGACGTTTCGCGCAGCCTCGGACTCCAGGCTGCGGGACGCGCTGATCAGCTCCCTGTCCCACGCGGCAGGCACAGCGGCCATGCGGTGGCAGTTGGCCGCGAGTGCCGAGCAGTGGACGATTGACCGGGGCGGCCGTTTTCACCGACCGGACGCTGTCATGAAGGACGGGGAAGAGTTGGTCGCCATGGAGTACGACGCGGGATACGACCGCCGCACGATCCGGCGCAAGGTGCGTCAGTTCGAACCGTACAGTGGCCTGGTCTGGGCGACCCCCAGCGCGATCCGATCCGCCCGGATGAAGGCGGACTACCCGCACGTAGAGGTCATCACGGTGGACTACTGGAGTGCCCAGACCTGAAGGTGACGCTGGTACTGGACCTGCCGCGCGTAGTTCTCGGGCCGGGTGACGACCAGAATGAGCGTGCCGGAGTGCAGTCGGAGGGTGCTGCGGTGCCGCCGGATGAGGGTGGCCACCCACTTCGTGCTGGGTGGCCCACTCGACACGCGGATGTAGAGCACGTGCTCCCGCCCATCCTGATCGCTCAGGCGCAGTGAGCGGGACCCCACAAGGGTCACGGTGTACCCACGCGCGACGGCCATGAGGGTCGCTTCGCGCAGCGCCACTTCATCCGTAGCCGTGCTCGCGGAGAGGGGTTTCGGGTTCGTGAGCTGGCACGCCGCCCGGCCAGCCGTACCCAGGATGACCACAGGACCGAGGACGCCGTGCACGACCCGCAGGAGGTCCTGCTGGACCAGGGCGGCCACGTCCACGCGGCCATCGAGATCCGCGAGTCGGCGGCTCCCGATGGCCAGGTCGTGCAGGAGAGAGGAAACGTCCGCCAGAGCCTGGGCGGACGTTTCCTGGTTCAAAGGTTCACTCAACTGGCACCCAGGCGCTCGACCGTGACGGTCCGCATGACCTCGGCGGCCGCCTGCCCGTCCACGCTGCTGCCCTGCCACTGGGCGTTGATGCTGGTGGAGGCAGTGGTCAGATCGACCTGACCGTACTTCGTTTCGCCTGGGTTGACGCGCACCACGGCATCCGTCGCCCCCAGGCCTTGAACGCCGTTCAGGGTGAGGCGCCGTTCGTCGAACGTGACGGGGACGCTCCCGGAGTTGGTAATCCGGTAGTAGACCCTGGTCTGCTGCCCGTTGGTCAGGGCGCGAAACTCGACGTCCGCCCGTGCTGGCAGAGACACGGGCACGGACACAGCAGGGGCGGCGGGTTGTGGGGTGACCTGCGACGTGACGGTCCTGGTCGGGGTGGAGGTCGTCGTCCGAGGAACGGTTGCAGTGGGGGCAGATGCAGTAGGGGTTGCAGCGACTGCACGGGAGGCCGTGGCCGGAGCTGGCACGCTGGTCTGCGGGAGCGCGTTGGTGGGTGCGGCCTGGGTGGGGAAGCCGGGGATCTGCTGTCCGGGTTCCGGCGCCTGGTCAGCGCGAACGATGATGTTCCGCACCCCGCCACCGCGGGACGGCGCGAGGCGCGCCTGGAAGAAGTACACGCTGTCAGCCGTCATCACCAGGATGGGGTATGAGCCGGTGCTGGCCGTCGCCCCGATCACCACCCGTTGACCGCGCTGGGAGAACTGCAGGACGCCCTCGCGGGACGTGATGACATCCACCACGTCATCGGGGAGATTGAGCACCCAGATTTCGCCCATGGCGATATCGAGAATCCCGTACGCCTGCTTCAGATCACTGGCGCGGTACTCGCGGGTGATGCTGCCGCCCATGTACGTGTTCTGGGGGGTCTCCATTGGAGCTGCGGAGGCGAGGCCGAAGGCAAGTGATGCTCCCAGGATGACCATCTTCAGACGCGTTTTCATTTCTGCTCCTCAACGTTCACGGTGAGTGGGGTGGTGACGGTTTGCGTGCCATCGGACGTCGTGATCTGCAGGACGTACGCTCCGACGGTCTGGGTGGCCGCCGCGCTGATCGTGAAGCCGAGCGGGTCAGCGTCCTGCGTGACGCCCAGCGCGCCTGTGAGGCCGGTGATCCGCACGTCGGTGGCGAGTTCTCCAGCGCGGTCCGGCGTGATGGAAACCCGGCGCTGCTGACCAGGCTGCAACGTCAGGGCGGTGATGGGTTTGATGGTGTACGGCGTACGGGTCGTAGGGGTGACCGTCACGGCCAGGACGGCCGTACCGCTCCCGCCAGCGGCAGTGACGGCCAGTGGCACGCTGTAGGTCCCTGGGGCCGCCCCGGACTGCACGGCGACGGTGAGGGCGCCCGTGCTGGGTGTCACGGTCAATTCCGCCGGAACTTCGCGAGGGGTGATGTTCAGGCCCGTGACGGTATCGGCGGTGCCACTGACTTTGCCGGTCACCTGGACTCGTGTGGAGCTACCCGGTGGGAGGGTGACGGCACTGGGATTCAGGGTGACCTCGATGGTCTGAATGAACGGATTGCTGAAGGCCCCAGTGCCGCATGAAGACAGCAGGAGGGCGGCGGGCAACAGCACGGTGCTGAGTCGTCGCATGCCCCGAGTGTGTGGGACGTGGGGGTGACGAGTGGGGAGCAACAGGAAACCCCCGAGACACAAGGTCAATCGGGGGCATCTTCTGCGGGTGAGCGCAGTTCGTGTGCAGGCCTGGGACGCAAGGTCAACCAGTAGGGCACTCGAAGTCAACGGGGTGATGCTGAGGGTTCAGGTGATGCTGAGAATGTGGATCACGTTCACAACCTGGACTGGCTGTTCCCGCTTGTAGGTGACGAGTGTGGACGTGTACTGGGTGTGCACGTCGGTGATGGCCGGTGCGGTCACGCCTTCTGGGACGTGGCGCTTACTCGTGACGGTTCCGGCAGTCATGATCTGACGGCTGGTGGTGGGCACGAGGCGGTGGTGCGTGGAGGTGACGGTCACGGTCTGTCCAGCGGTGGCGTGGAGCAGGGCCTGACCGAGAGGGGAGGCGGTGCTGACTTCGCCGATCTGGGGGTGTCCATCGGTGAGGCGGACGGTTTTGGGGACGCCGGCGATGGTGATCGCGAAGGTGCGGCCGATGTTGCTGTCCACGTCACCCGGTTCCACGTCGAGCAGGTCGCGTTCGAGTTGACTGATCGCGGCGTCTGTTTCGAACATGCGGGTGCGGGCTTCATCGTAGGCGGCACTTTCACGCAGGTCCCCGTCTTCGATCGCGCTGCCCATCAGTTCGGAGATGGTCTCTCGTTCCTGTCGGAGGGCGCTCAGGCGGGTGAGCATGTCGGCGTATGCAGCGACGGAGACCACACGTTTCTTCGCCGTGTTGGTCCGGCTGGGGCGCCGTTTCTGGGGGGTGGGTTCGGGGACGGTCCGCTGAGGAGGGGTGGGCGTGTACGGCTTCCACTTCTCGACGGGTGCAATCTTCCGGACGCGGAAGGCGGGTTGGCCCTCGCTGTGGAGGTAGACGCGCCTGCTGTCATCCACGCCGTCCATCTGATCGAGCGCAGCCAGGACGCGGGTGCGCAGGTACGTGTCACTGATGGTTTCGGCGAGGGCCCGGGCGTCGCGGGGTGAGGCGTCCCAGGGGATGAGCAGGCCTTCGACGTCGAGGACCTCGGTCAGGAGGCTCTCGCTGAGGACCTGATACTCACTGTGCGCGAATTGGGTGGCTTCCAGCGCGCCCGCTTCACCCCTGGAGAGGACGGTTTCAGCGTTGAACACGCGGTCCACTTCCATCCATGAGCGGGAGAGACGAACCAGGGCGCTTTCGGCACGTAGGTCGATGTCCACGCCCTCGCGGGTGTGCACGGTCAAGGGGTCAATGAAGTCGCGTTCCGTCACGGCCACGCGGTCGCCGGATTTCACGCCAGCGAACGGCATGCCTTCGGTGATCGCGGTGCGTTGGTGGCGCGCCATGACCCCAGCCTTCACGAGGGCGAAGAACGCGTCGTATAGGGCGGGGTACTGCTGCTTGGTGCCGATCAGGACGCCGGCCAGGGGCGCCGTGATCGTCACGTCATCGCCGCGTTTGCGGGCAGCGGCACGCTGGGCGGCCACACTGGCTTGCTTGTCCACGCAGCGTTCGAGGAAGTCAGGGTTGATGGTCCGGCGAAGGAAATCGGCGACGTTCCGCTTGGGGGCGTGGGGGGCGAGCTGGGCCAGATCAAGTCGGTCATTCATGGGTGCTCCAGGGGAGCGGTGGGGGGATCTCTCCCCACCGCAATGGGGAAAGAGATTCAGTTCAGAAGGGCACGTGAATTTCGCTTGCGCCTTCGGGGATGGACCACCAGGCGTCAGCCCACCACGCGAGCGGGTTCTGTAGGGCCAGGTGATCGTCCAGGATGTTGTCCTGATCGACCAGGGCGAGGAGTGCACGGCCCAGGTTCAGGTCGGTGCCGCTCTGTTCGAGGGCTTCGGCGCAGTTCGTGAGCGTTTCGCTGACGCGATGCGCCGCCCGGTACTGGGTCCGGATGTCCTTGGCGTGATCCAGGGCGGCGATCCATTCCTTTTCTGGGGCGATATCCGCAGCAGCTTCAGCAGCAGCGAGTTCGCCTTCCAGGCGGAGGAGGGTCAGTCGGGCGTCGCGCGCCCGGGCGTCGGCGCTCTGAGCGCAGGCTTCGAGCGCGAGTTGCATGGGACGGACGTAGCGGGTGCCACCCTGAACCCGGACGCGCTGGGCGCGGCGGGTCGTGATGGGCACGTGAGCGAGCTGGTCGAGCGCGTCTTCCGCGTGCCTGATCCGCACGCCAGCTTTCACGCAGGCGGCCACGAAGGTCCGGTCGGCCTTGCCCTGACGGTCCAGCTTCCGGCCGTACAGCACGGCGGCCGCCAGATTGAACCGGAAGAGGAGGGTGGGGTTGGCCCGGTGCAGGGCACCGGCGACGGCTTCGTCGTCTTCGGACGCACGCTGAAGGGGGGTGCCGATCAGTGCCGTCAGGAGGGCGGAGCCCAGCTGGGACGCACGGGAGACGGCAGTCTTGCCGCGCAGGGCAGCCTGTACGCCGCGGAGTGCTTCACGGACATCGTCCATGGGCGCATCCAGGGGCGTGCCGGTCAGGGCGAGCGCGAGACGTGCCGCCGCGATGGCTTCATGTCCCTGGCCGGGAATCCCGGCCTGCTCGCAGAACTGAGCGAACCGGTCCCGCACCTGACGTTCCTGCTGCCGCTTCCGGTGCACGGGAAGGAGTTCCCGGACAGGAAGGCGGGTGAGGACCGCACCGTGGATGGGGCCGAACCGCTGGTAGGCGCGCAGGGCGCGGATCTGGTCCAGCTGGTGGAGCGGGGCTTCGTAGCGCTGGGGTGCCACGGGTTCAGCGGTGAGGATGTCCGCGAGGCGCTGATCGCCGTCTTCGCCGGTGACGGCGTCGAGGCGGTGCGCTTTCGCGTTCCGGTTCACCCACAGTTCCGTGACGCTGGCCAGTGCGCGGGCCTGACGCATCGTCGACTCGCTCAGTTTCGGGCGGGCCAGGATGGCGCGGGCATTCGCTCGTACAGCGCGGGCGATCCAGGCGGGGGTCAGGGGCAGCACGCTGGTGCGGGCTTCCGGGAGGGTTGTCGTGGGGGTGGTTTTCCCGTTGACACCGGCGGCCAGGAAGGTCGCGGTGACGCGGCGCAGACCGCCTTTTTTCACGATGAGGTTCTTTCGGCCTTTGGGGAGGTGACTCGCGGGACGGGGTGTCTTGGCCAGGCGGACCCACTCGTCGAAGAGGGCGCCGTCGTTGCCGACCGTGGCGAGGAGTCTGGAGCGCCCGGAGGCGATCGCCGCGGGTGCGCCACTGGCGCGCTTGTCGTCGACCAGACGTTCGGCCGCCATGGGCATCTCTGCGGGCAGTTTGTACTGCACCCAGGCCAGCCAGCGGAAGCCGTTCTGGTTGGGGTTCCAACCGGTCCGGCGGGTTTTCCCGCCTTCGGTTTCAGTGACTCGCGGGAGCAGCTTGTTCAGCTGGTGCAGGGCGCCGTCATACGCTTCGAGCAGGCCGCCGAAACGGGTGCTGTACTCGTACGCGACTTCCAGGAGGAGTGGGCCAGCGTTGCGCGCGAGCTGGTCACGAGCGAAGAGCTGCTGGTCAGGCGACCCTGCCGTGGCCATGGAAGCCAGGTGCAGGGTCTCGACGTCCGTGAGTCGGACGTAGTCGTTTTTTACCTGACGCAGCACTTCGAGGAACACATCCTCCCCGAGCACGTTCGGGACGGCAAGTACGGTTTGGTGGCGCTTCTCGCTCCAGATTTCACGTTTCATGGTCATGGGAGGCTCCTGGTGGAGGTCCGGACCGAAGCTGCAGCGCCGTGCCCCGTGTGGGACCCCGGCACGCAGTTCGTGCCGGGAAGGATCGGGTGGACGGGGCTTAACGGGGCAGCAGCTGCTGGAGTTCCTTGGTGGGCACGATGACCCGGTAACCGACCCCGCTGGTGGGGCGGAAGTTGACGACACTGGTGTCGCCATGCGTGAGGATGATCAGACGCACGGACCCGCTCACGGGCACGGTCCTGGACTGCATGCGGTCCCAGCGCGCTTCGCGTTGGGCGTCCTTGATCGTGTCGATCAGGTCGCCGACGTGCAGGGTGAGGGGCGCGAGGCCAGCGGCCTGCAGGCGGATGACCATGCGGCCGTCCTTCAGGTTGTCCGTGCTGCGCTGAACGAGCATCAGGCGGGTGCTGTGCTCTTCCCAGCCTTGCAGGGTGACGAGCAGACCACTGATGAGGAAAGCGGCGAGGGTGGCCACGCCGAAACCGGCGGGCAGGTCGAGCAGGATGACGGCGGCCATCAGGGCGAGGGCGATGACGGCAACGGCGAACTGCTGACGGGTGATGATGAGCATGACGCACTCCTTGTGCCCACGGGTGGGCGGTGAAGGCGGAGCGCGCCAGCAGTCAATGTGTGGGCCCGGGAGGGCGCCAGCACACTGCTTGCTGACGCACTCCTGAGCGAAAAAAGAGAAATCCTGCCGGTCCCCGTAAAGGGGGTGCCCTCGTGGGGGCCGGCAGGATTTCGACAACGGGGGCGAAGTGACCTTCGCGGAGAAACTGAGATGACTGTAGCACCTTCTGCGCCGCGCCACAGCGGGAAATGCCACATCGGACCCACCAATGAGAAAATCCCCGAGACGCAAGGTCAATCGGGGATCATCCAGCCGGATAGGGCTGTTGTTGTACGGTTCGAGGACGCAAGGTCAACTCGGCGCGTACAGCATCTCAACGGGGTGACTCAGAAAGGCAGGTCCTCGTCGGGCGGGAAGTGATCATCCAGTCCCTGATCGATGTCGAGTCCTCCCGAGTGGGTGGGGGCGGGGCGCGTCGGGGCCGGGCTGCTGGAGCGGGAGGCTCCGGCGGCGACAGGCTGACGTGCGGGGGCGGGCGCGGCACTGCGGGTCGGCGTGCTGCCCTGCGTAGCGGTGCCACGGGCGAGCGCTTCGACACGGGACGCTTCCACCTTGGTGGTGTTGCGCTTGTTACCGTCGCGGTCGGTCCAGGCTTCGTTGGTGAGGCGTCCCTGCACGAGCACGGGGTCCCCTTTACGGAGGTCCTTCATGCGTTCGGCAAGTTCGCGCCACAACGTGACGTCGATCCAGTGGGTTTTCTCCTGCTTCTGGCCCTGGCGGTCATTCCAGGTCTCGTTCACGGCCAGGCCGATTCCGAGCACGGCGTCGCCGGCGGGGGTGTATCGGAGTTCGGGGTCACGGGTGACGTTGCCGATCAGGATGACTTCGTTCATGCCGCCGCTCATCCGCACACCGCCTCCGGCGTCCTGAATGAGTTCCGGCGAGTACCCGAGCTGCTCCATGCGCTGGGCTTTGACGCGGACCATGCTGCGCTTGCCGCCTTCCGGAGCGTCCCACTGGCTGTACTCCACGCTGCCTTCGACCATCACGGCATCGCCTGCCTTGAGGTTGCGTTCGGCCTGCCACTCGGCGGGTTTGCCGAGGATGGACACGCGGTGGTACCAGGGGAGCTTGCGGGGCTGGCCGTCACTGCCGGTGATGTGATCTTCACCGGCGATGGTGGCCTCGAACACGGCGGTGCCGCTGGGGGTGTAGCGCAGTTCAGCTTCGCGAGCGAGAACGCCGATCAGGAAAACGTGATTCATGCCTCGTGCCATGGTGTACTCCTTGCCTCCGACGTGGAGGACTTCAGGTCCGGGGGCTGTCCGCCCTCCGGTGAGAAGGGGGGTCAGCTGGGCGGGTGAAGTCGAGTGCGCCCCGGGGGAGCCCGGCACGCTTTGGACGGTGCCGGGCCGCTCGAGGCGACCCACAAGGGTTACTGGTGGTTCAGGCGGGCCTGAACGGCGGGGAAGAGGTGGAGCCGGTCGGTGCGGATGGGTTCGCCCAGGGCGAGGCTGGTGCCTTGCTCCTGTGCTCTCACAGCCGCTCTGAGACTCTTGGGGCAGGCCCCGAATTGGAACTTGGACGTGCCGCCGACGGTGTATTCGAGTACGAACATGAGGCCTCCTTCCGGAGGCTGCAGCGGGGCCCGGAGGCCGCATCAGCAGCCTCCGGGCAAAGCAAAACCCCACCGTGCACGAGCGTGCAATCCCGAACGGGAACGGTGGGGTTTTGACAACGGGGGCAGGGGGTGAACCCTGCAGGATTTCGTGCTGCCATTGTTGGCAGAGTCCAGCCCCCGCGTCAAGTGCTCCTCCCGTACCGCACCCGCCGGGCGCGGAGGAAGGTATCCAGGGAACCAGGCATGGTTTCACGGCGCTCGTGTGCGACGTAGGCCGCGCGAGCGGTCTTCGGGGCCGCGTCATGGCCGATCAAGCGCAGGTACCGGATGGTGTCCTCGATGGGCCGTCCAGTGGCCGCCCACTCGCGCGCGATGAGGTGCGCCGCCCGCGCTTGATCTTCGGGTGGGAGTTGGGTGTACACGTCCTCCAGGGCCTGGGTTGCGGTCTGTGGCGTCGGCCGGGCATCTGTGCTGCTGTACCCCCACGGCTCACCGCGTGGTGCGGCGTACGCGGTGCGCATGCTCGCGCGGTACTCGTCCAGGGTGTACGGCGCGCCCCGCCCATCCGGGTGCTGATGGCCGACGTGGCTGACGTACGTCTGGCCGACCTGGAGCACTTCCGCGTGGCTGTAGCCGTTGTTGTACAGCGCCCACGCAAGGTGATATCCCGTGTCGTTCCGGCCGCCGAGTGTTCCGTCCTGAACTTTCTGGAGGGCCCAGTCGAGGATGCGGCTGCTGGGGTATCGGTCGTCGCCGCGGGGGAGAGGACCGGTCATCGGTGGTGGCGCCGGGAGTGGCGGCACCAGGCGGAGCGCTTCGCGCAGGGTCAGGGGCAGGTCGTCGAGCGTGTCGATGTCCGCCGGGTCCCGCAGGTACAGGTAAGGCCCCTTGCGGGTCACGGTCGGCGGCAGGATGGCGTTTCCGCCGTCGCCCCGGACGTCGACGCAGTCGGGCGCGTCGTGGGTGGACTTCCCGACCAGATTCCCGACGCGCCACTCGGGTGCCCGTAAGTGCCAGTGGTAGCCGCCGCCCGTGAGGACGTGCGGCCGGATGCCCAGCGAGTGAGCGTACGCGCGGCCTTCGTCACCGTCGAAGTCAATGACGATCCGGCCACTGATGCGGCCGGTCACGAGTGCCATGCCGACGTTCTGCGTGTTGGCGAACCACGCCGTGACGGTCTCTGCGGAGGGGGGGGCGGTCTGGAGGGGCTTCCAGCTGGCCCGGAGACGGGCGGGGTTCTCCGGGTCAGGACGGTGGTAGCCCGTGCGAATCAACAGGGCGCTGTGTGGATCCTTGTCGCGGTCGTTGCCTGCGTGCACGGGGAGGATGGAGCAGCCCCGTGCCAGGCATGCGAGGGCTTCTTCAAGCAGCGCTGCCATCGTTCACTTCGACCTGGGGTTCAGTGCTCGGTTGACCCTCGTTCGCTTCGACTTGGGGTTCGCTGGTGGGCTGACCCTCGTTCACGGCCTGCCTGGCACCTTCTTTCCGCGGGGTCACGGCTGCGGGTTTCCCGGGTTGACGCTCTTGCGCGGCCGCTTTTGGGGTGCGGTCCGGGCGGGGCTGCGTGCGGGCTTCAATGATGGCCGCCAGGAGGGACGCGTCAATGTGCACCGCGATGTTCGCCGGGATGGGCGCGTTGGTGGGTTTCAGGAGGGCCCGGATTTTGGCACTGATGTCGCTGAGCCACGCCTGGGAGTTCGCGTCGAGCAGCATGAGGTAGTCCTGCTGCTCACCGGAACTGGCCACGGGCACAGCGGCCAGCGTGCCACTGCGGACGGCCTCGTGGACGAGGCGGCTGAACAATGGGCGCAGAGCCTCGGGGAACGTCTGGGCGGCTTGGCTGGAGAAGGTGGTGGTCATGCGGGGTGTACCTCGCTGAGGGTTCTGAGCAGGCGGGCCAGTTGCCGCGGGCTGGTCAGGCAGAGTTTCATGGGTTGCAGGAGCGCGTCCTCAAGGGTTTGAACCTTGTGTTGCAGGGCGGGGAGCTCGTCGTTGTGCATCAGGGTGCCCAGCACGAGAAGGTGCCCGTTCTCCGTGCTGTGGGGGTACAGGCGTCTGGTGGTGAAGGGGACGACCGGGTGGTCTCGCAGAACGCCAGGGGTAGGCGGATAGGTCGTGGGGTCGATGTAGGGCAGGCCGAGCATGGCGGCTCGCGCGTCCGCTTCCTCTTCCGGGTTGGGCCGGTAGTTCTCCCAGGCGGACCTGGGCAGGAGCGCCGCCAGGGCGGCAGCGTCCTCCACGTCCCGCCAGTGCGCACGCGCATCCGGGTAGACCAGCGTGAAGAGTTCCCGGAAGGTTGCGGGTGGGGCCAGGTCAATGCGGAGCGTGGCCTGACCGCCGGGCACGAGTGGGTTGAAGTGGGTGCGCAGCGACGTGAAGTCCGTCACGCGGGCGAGCGGGTCAGGGCTGAGCAGGTGGATGGTGGTGAAGGCCCTGACGCGTGGGAGAACCAGGTGGTCGAGGGCGAGGTGGAGGGGCAGCAGGCGGGCGTCGATCGGGCCAGCAGCGGCCGGGTGGGGTACGAACGTGCGGTTGCTGCGTTGGGCGAGTTGCGCCCAGACGGTGTCGGTCTGGGCGCCCAGGTGCCGGTGGAGGGCGCCCAGGACGCTGCCGCCATCCTTCAGTTCTGCCGCCGTGCTGGCCAGTACCGGGGCTGGAATCAGCCCCGTTCGCGCGTACTGGTCAAGGGTCTGCATGTCAGAGGATGTTGCCGTCTGCCCAGCAGGTGCTGGCCGCGAACCGGGCAAAGCGGTCGAAGAGTGGATTGGGCGCCCGGGCCGCCTGGATCTGCGTGCGGATGCGGAATGCCTCGCGGGCCAGGGAACGCAGGCGGGTCCCACTGCGGCCCAGATCATGGGTGCCTTCCTGCTTGGCGAGATGGTCGGCCTGTTCCCAGATTCGCCGCGCGCCGTCCGTGGAGTGGTGGACGTCGATGCGGCCTCCGCCGCCTCCGACCTGGAGGACCCATTCCATCATGTTGAGTTCCGCGTCGATCAGATCGTCGCCAGTGGACGCCGTGGCGTGGACGACGATGGTGCCGAGCCCGACCATGACGACGCCGGTATACACCCGTTCGTAGTCTGTGATGGCGGCCGTGTGGACGACGTAGGTGACGAGGGGGCTGGGGGTGGGCATCTTGCCGTCTTTCATGAGCTTCATCAGGTCACGCCAGATGGGCGATTCCCGTTCGGGGCGCGCGAGGACGAAACTCTTGCCGGACTTCGCCAGCGAGCGGGCGAGTTCGCCGTACTCGTCACTTTTGTGCCGCAGGTCACGGATGGCGCTGGTGATTTCGGATTCGGTGGTGTGAATGCGAATGGTGCTGCGCGTGCGGCTGAGGCGAGCGGCCTCGGTCAGGGCCTGCACGACCCAGTGGTCGTCCTGTGGTTGGGAGTGATAATTGCCGATCGTGGCGTCCAGGCGCGCGTCCTTGAGCACATGGACGTACGTGATGATGCCCGCGAACCGGGTGATGTAGATGTCGTCGAACTGACGGAATGACCGCTTTTGAGGGGCTGGCTCGGCTGCCTGATCCTGAGCGTGCAGCTGTGCCGTGAGCTGGGGAGCTGCGGGTGGTGGGGGCGGCGGTGTGAACGCGGGTTCCACCTGCGGTTCTACGACCGTCGGCTCCACGATCTGTGGTTCCACGACCGTCGGCTCCACGACCTGTCGCACGGCGACTGGTTGGGCTGGGCGGGCCAGCACGGGGGTTGGACTTGGTATGGGTGAATCGCTCATAGGTGACCTCCAGCGGTGTGCCGCGTGTGGGTGGAGCAGGGCGGCCGGTTGCCCTCACGGGTGGACCGGTGCGCCGGGTGGCCCGCGGCGTTTGACCCTGCGGCGCACGTGGGCCGCGAGGGTGAGGCCGGTGGACCGGCGTGCGGGGTGCGGGGCGCACAGGCGCGCGGCGGGTGTCGGCGACCAGGGGCTCGGCGATCGGTGCGGTCGCGGGCTGGGGGGTCGGCAGATCACGGAGATATTCCAGGACCAGCAGGGTTCCGGTGCGGAGGGCGGCGCAGCCTCGTTCGACCAACTGCTCGGCGGCCTGGAGGATGGTGGACCGGGCGAGTTTGAGCTCGGTCACCATGCGGGTCACGCTGTCCCGGCGTGCGTTCAGCGTTTTGATGTGGTTGAGGATGCGTTGCAGGTCCTCGTCGGTCGCGTCAGGCGCAGGTTGCTCGGCCTGCACGGCGCTCAGGATGAGGGTGCGTTTGCCGTGCAGGCTGATCGTCACGATGGACTGTGGACCATCTAATATCCAGCCCAAAAAGCTCGCGCTGATACCGAGGCGTTTGATGATGGGCAGCCGGACGCTGGGACCGTGGCGCTTGAGGTCTTCGGCGAGGAGGTGCAGGTGATTGGTCCGGGCGGCGTTGATCTGGGCGGTGACGACGTAGTAGACGCCGGCCACGCAGGTGAGGGTGCCATTGGCTATGCCCTGGGTGAGTTGTGTCCGGACGTGGTCTTTGCAGATCGGTGCAGCCGCGCGCAGCTCCGTGAGGATCTGCATGGTGGTCATGCACATCCCGGTTGTGCTCAGGTGGTGGAGGACGCGGCTCATGCGAGCACTGTCCTGAATAATTTCTCTCCAAACCTGATTGGGAGAGCTTCGCTTTTTTACTTGACTGGGACGGTGTTTTCGCTAAATCTCTCCAGCGTGAGTTTTATGAATTTATATCTCATGTGAACAATTCAACGAACCCTGTCTTCATCTTTCGTCAGACTTGGAGAGATTGATAATGTTGTAAGACTTTTGGAGAGATTCTCGATAGAGCCTGGAGAGTTGCGGGGCTGTTTTCAGTCAGATTTCAGTCAGACCCGGAGAGCTTGGATCCATTGCTTACCAATATGTCTAGACATGCCTGATCGTTGAACGGTCATGCCCGCCCACGGAGGATGCCGCGCCCATGCCGAACCGACCACACGTCCTCACGGCACTGCGAGATCCAGAGACCGCCGTCGTCTCCCTGGTGGCTGGCAACGGGTATGGCAAATCGACCCACCTGATCGCCCTCAGTAGCGATCCACGGCACCTGTACATCCGGCTCAGCGACGCCGACCCTGACCCGATCAGCATCGCCCGGGTCGTTGCCCGCGTCCTCCCGCCCCACCCGAACAATCAGCTCGCCTACGAGCTCTCTCGCAGCGCCGTCACTGAGCGCGCGGCGGCCGCCGCCTTACGGCACGACCTGAACCTGCACGCCCCCCTCACGCTTCTGCTCGACGACGCAGAAACCCTGAACAATGACGGGCGCCGATTCTTCACGAACCTGCTTCAACTCTCCGGCATTCGCTGGATCGTCGCCAGCACTACACCAGAGGATTTCCCGATCCGAACCCTGCGCCTGCGCAATGTCCCCACCCAACTGATCACAGACCGCGAGCTCGCCCTCAGCACGGACGAGATGCGCGACCTGGGCCTGACTGAAGCGCAGATGGATCTGACACAGGGCTGGCCTGCCGCCGTCTCACTGGCAGCCCTGGGCGACGACCCCCGCCTGGTCGCACAGGAGCTGCTCCTGACCGTGCCCGATACCCTCATTCCGTCCCTTCGCCGCGCGAGCCTGCTGAAGACGTGGCGCACCCTTGATCCACTCAATACGGCCCTGAACCTCACGGAAGGGTGGCTCGCGACGGCCCTGTCGTACGGCGTGCCCTGTACCCGCCTCGACAACGACTCGTGGGCGCCGCACCCCATCGTCCGGGAGGAATTACGCCTGCAGCTGCGAGACCGACCCTCACAGTACGCCAGTGCACAACGCGCCATCGCTGGAGCGCTCCAGGCTCAGCAGCCCATGGCGGCCGTCGAGGCGTACCTCGCCAGTGGCGAAGAGACTGAAGCCCGCGCACTCCTCGAGCGAATGCTGCCGACCCTGCGGAGCGCGGAGCAGCTGTCTGCTGCGCTCCCACTCCTCCAGCGTGCCGCGCCTGCACCCGGGTCACCCCTCCACGTCGCGTTCGCTCAGGCCCTCTTCGAAGGGGGATCACTGGTCCGCGGACTCAGCATGGCCGAAGAAGCCCTCGGGGCCGGCGCCGACCCTGCCAGCACGCACGCCTTGATCGGGCAATTCCGGTACCGCACCGGGAACTACGAGCTCGCCGCTCAGCACCTGCAGGCCGCCATCACCTGCTCCACCCAGGCCCCGCATCACGCGCTCCTCGCGCAACTCGGGCTGGTGTACGCGCAGCATGCCCAGCAACTGACGGGGGAAGCGGCCCGTGGGTTCGCTCAGAAAGCTGATGAGGCGGCCTACGCCGTCCTGGCGACGGGGGACCTGTCAGAGGAACTGGGGCGCGCCATGGTCCTGGCGCGCGTGGCCCGCACCCTGGCGTGCGCCGTTCTGGATGCCCGCCCGGCGGCTCGCGAAAGCGCACGCCTCGCCCGGGAGGCCGCCGAAGTCCTGACGCCCAGCCTGGACGTCCTGACGGCCCTGCATCAGCTGGCCCGGTACTGGGCGGACGACGGTGATCTGGAGACCGCGACGCAGCTGCTCGCGCTGGCCGTGTCCATGGATACGGCTCAGCGGGATACTGCCCTACAGGTCGCTGTGACCCGGGCGCGCCTGTACCTGAGACATGGTGACGCGGACTCCTGCGCGCACCACGCCACCCAGGCTGCCGCGCTCGCGGAGGAGATGCACCATCAACCGGCGCTGCGCGAAGCCCTGATTCTGCTGACCGCCACGGCCGTGCTGCCCGTCGGTGACGCGACGTCGATCCGTCTCCAGCGCCTGCGCGATCGTTTCGGTCACGAACCAGACATTCACACGGCACTCGCCTTCCTGGACCAAGTGTTCCTGAACCCGCAGCGCCGGACGTCCGGGAATCGCCTGCTCCCATTGGAACTGCGGGCGCTCCTGGCGGTCGCCGCACTCCGGACACAGACCCTCGATATCACACTGTCCAGTGAACTGGACTTCCTCCACCGTCGGCTCGGCGCCGGCGTCATGAACTCGTACGGGCAGCTGTTGCAGGTGACCATTCCCTCACTGCTCGCCGGGACGCACAACCGGCACACCCTGGAAGTGATGATGCTCCGATCCGTACCAGAAATTCGCGTGAACGGCACGGCACTTCAGCTGCAACCGGTCCTGGTGCTCCCCATGATCATCCTGGCCCAGCGCGGCGAACTGGCACTCTCAGCGGCGCAGGACGTGTACGCGCCCGGCTACCGCGGGAAGCCGGATCAGAATCACTACAAGCTGAAAGCCGCGTTCAAGGCGGTCACAGGCCTGACCGCGCCGCTCGGATCGGAGCGTGGCGCCCTGACCATCTCCGGGTGGCGCCTGCGCAGCGATCTGAACGCGCTCAGTGAATGCCCATTCCATGATCTGCTGCGGCTGTACCGCGCACCCGTATACGCCCAGCATGAACCGACGCCAGCGCTGACGGATCTACGGGATGAAGCCCGGCGGCTCCTCGCACAACGGCTGGCTCAGTGGTCACGAGTCGACCCGGACGCCGCGGAAGCCGCCCGGGTCGAACTGTGCACGCGCGATCCTCTGCTGATCAGCCTATATCGTCCAGCGGGTGCGCTGGCACGGTGAACCCAGGAGGAGGAATGCGGAGACCCCGATCAGCGGGAGGGTACCGGTGCTGCTCTGGCCCCTCCCACCAGGCAGCGCGGATCGTCGCCTGGATTTCCTGAGCTGCGTGTACTGTCTGGGCCCGCGCAATGACAGTCCAGCGGCTGTAATCCTCCGGGGTTGCGTACGCCGTTTCGAACATCGTCCCGTCGTCGGCTTCCTCACAGGTGAAGTACGTGTACAGGTACACGTCCCCACGCAACATCAGATCAGCAAACCCGATCATCCGTTCTGCTCGCTTCCAGTACCAGTCGGGGACGTGTTCGACCGTGGTCACTGTCCGGTCAGGCATCAGCATGCGTGCACGACCAGGCGCGATGGCCTTTGGATCCAAGAATGTGAAAACGCGCCCTGCCATTTCGATCACCCCTATGCCGATGAAACTCTCCGGTATGACATGTTCCAACCGCATTGCTGCCCTCCTGTTCTGGGCAACCGTCACCCATCTTACGATGGGTGTGACCGCTGTGGCGCAAAACTTGCCCTCTGGGTACGTGTTGCAGGGGACGGTGCTGGTGCGCCAGATCTACAACGCCTGTGGGCCGGCCAGAATCACGCAGGTCCTCGAGTACTACGGGATCCGGATCACGCAGGCGGCCGTCTCTGCCCAGACCCGCCCCACGTCCCGCTCGCACATGACCGCGCGCGCCATCGTCGATGACGCCCCACAGGTCGGGATGGAGGCGCGCCTGTTCCGAGGGGGCATGTACAAACTGTCCGTATGGCCATTCGAAATGGATTGCCATTGATCGTCCTTCAGAAGCACGTGAGCGCCGGGCGCAAGATCCCACACTGGCGCGTCGCATCCGGATTCGACGATGACCGGCGTCTGGTGTACATCATGGATCCCCTGCTCGGATACGTCACCATGCCCTACGCAGATTTTGAACGGGTCTGGGCAGATCATCAGGGCACCTTCGCGGTCCTGTACCCACCCGCCCTGCGGGACGTAGTACGCCGCGCCATTGGCTGAGGGGCGGATCATTGGCCCACCGTCACACTAGCTTCGCGCCACCGTGCAGCCAGTTGGGGCACACCGACTGGCGCGAGGCCCGTGCGGGCCCTGGCGTCGCCCTGGATGTACAGCTGAGCGCTGACCCCGGTCGGTGCACCGATGAGCGATCCGAACAGGGTTAACGGGGCTGTCACGAGGAACTGATCCGTGATCACCGTCGCGTGGGTCCGCACGGTGCGAGTCGTCACGGTCACCCTGGAGGCCTGAATGGACAGGGCGTCAGTGGACAGGTCTGACGTGCAGGAGTCGACCGAGCAACTGGTCTGCGTGTACATGAGATTCCCGTCCACCTTCGCGGCCCCCGTCACGACGAGGCTGAGTGATCGCGCCACGCTCGGCGCGTCAGGGTTGACGGGACGGATCACGACCTCCGACCCTGCGGGCGTAATGCCGATCGCGCCGTTCCACCCTGAGATGAGGGTGGCATTGCGCACGCTCCCTTCATGCAGGGCGCCGTCTGTCGTCCCGAGATACGTCGTGCAGGAGAAGAATGATACGCAGGCTCGGATGTACTGCTCACCGCTCGCCAGGACGCCGAGGTCGACGGTGCTGGCTACGATCGTGAGGCCTGACAGGCTGGGTGTGCTCATTGCGGCCGTTTCTCCCGCCTGACCCACGCTAAGGGTGCCGGTGAGTTCAGCCGGATGGGCGGGCGTGGGGAGGATGGACATGACGTTGGTGCGGGTGTCGGCGAGATTGACTTCAGCCGCGCCGACACATCCGGACGTGACGACCTGACAGTTGCTGGTACTGAGGGCCCCACTGAGATCCACCGTATCCCGCAGCGTCAGGCGGCCATCCACGTGTGCGTCCCCCTGGATGCGGACGCGTGAGTCGAGGGTGGTGTCGCCGGCGCTCAGCAGAGCGTAGGTGCTGGCAGGCGGCGCACCATACCGCGCGTTGAGCGTGCCTCGGCGAACGGTGGGACGACTCGGTGGTCCTGCCAAAAGGAAGAATTCGGCCTCCATGGACCACAGGTTCGCGCCCGTGCTGTTCAACTGGAGGACTGGAGCTGGTTGCCCAGCGGGCAACTCCGTACCGCACGCCGTGGAGGAGAAGTAGATCCGAATCTGGCTCCCGCTCCCGTCGATGTTCCGGGTGCACCACTCATCAACCTGGCGTTGCAACTGGCTTTGGATCTCTCCAGTGGCATATGAACTCGCGGCTGGTAGGGACCGGAGGAGTGTGCCTGCATTGGCTTCCAGGAGACGCTGACCGTAGGTCAGGGTATTCTGTTCCTGGATGCGAATGAGGGTTCCCCGCGCGACGGCGCGTGCGGTTCGGTCACTGGTGTTGGCGGATTGCAGCATGGCGCCGCTGACGGCGGCCAGGATCACAAGGACGATCAGGACCCAGATAAGGGTGAAGCCTCTCGGTTGCATGCTGTCAGCGTGGTGTGCGTGGGGGTGGCGACGCTCACGGCATGGCGTGCGGGTGTACCGTCGGGCGCGGCGGGCTGGCCGGGTGCAGCGAATAATACGCGACCGGCCAGTTCTGGCTGGTCCGGTGTGTACAGGGCAGCAAGTCACGCGGGACGGCCGCGAGGGCCAGGGCAAGATGCCGGGCCTCCTGAGCGCCCCATTGGCCCTGGCTGACCGCCTGATAGTGGACGGTTGATCCGTCCGTGGCCCTGCCGTCCGGCTGGATGCGCTGAGTGGTCTGCCAACCCAGTTGCCAGGACGTCGTCCTGGTGAGGTAGGTGATGCTCCGGAGCGCACCACGCTCCTCCATGGTCTGTTGTATGCCGGGTCGGGGCAGATCCAGGACGAGGACCACCTCACCGATCGACGCTTCCGGGTGGGAGAGGTGGACGACAGTGGCGTTGTGATGCCCAGCCGGTACCTGTGCGTCCCACAGGATCGGGGTGGTGTGGGCACTCTGGCGGCGGCCGCGGATATCAGTGATCAGCAACCGCACGTGGGTCGGCAGCATGATCGGCACTGGTGCGGCGTACAGACAGGCCTCCAGGCCATCCCAGTAACCATCCTGGGGAACGTGGAGTGGGTACTGCGCCTTCATGTATGCGGCACTGTGAGCATCGCAGTGCGCCGAGAGGTCGTGCTGGTTCAGGACCTGCTCTGCCGGGCCGTACCACACGCCCTGGGAAGTCAGGATGGGTTGAGAGAGACGGACCTGCGGTCGTCCGCCCGCGCGATCCACGACCCAGGCGAGACGGGCTGCATCGATGGTCTGTCGGAGCAGCTGCTCGGCGAGCGGGGATGCTGTCGGAGAATCGCGCGTCATGAGGTCAGCCACGGCCGCACCGACGACAGCGCGATAGAGGAGGCCATTGTGCAGGGTGTTCAGCGCGTACCGCTCCTGCAGATGCTGATTCAGGAGGGCGAGATCCTGCTGGCCGGGTTTGGGCGAGAAGGCCGCACTGTTCGGTCGGAGTGTGAGCGTACCCGCAGCGATATCCATGGTGTCCACCGTCCCATGCCGGGGGGTGACCACGTTTGTGTGGTGCCGTTTGTGGGAGATCACTAACGCAGATTGAGCTTGGCTGCCCGGTACTGCACGAAGGTGGCACTGCCCGGCAGCACTGTCCTGTCATTGAAGACCGGTTCGCTATAGACACGCAGATCCAGATCCGCTGCTCCCGCGGGGGCCTGAGTCAGAGGCACGGTCGCCGGGAATGCGGCGACGTTCAACCATTGCTCGTGCACCACCGCTCCCTGCCGGATCAGCCGTGCCGAGACCGTCGTCGCAGCTGGCAGAGTCCCGGTGAGCTGCAGCGCTCGCCCCTGCACGGAGCCCCTCACGCCCTGCACCAGACTGGCCGTCGCCGGCACAATGCCGCCTGTACTGAAAGCTGCCGCGAGGGCCACGTCGGCGGCTCTCACCTCCATGGTGACCGGCCCGGTCACCGGCAACGTCGACGCGAAAGCACTCATGCCGCCCAGCTGGAAGGGCGTGACCTGCAGGGGTTTCCCAATCACCTGGTCCCCCTTCTTCAGCGTGATCGTCATCTTCTCGGGACCTTTCCCGCTCGTGGTGCGTGCTCGAACCACAACGAATGGATGCAGGCCTGGCGCTGACGTGCCGGGCAGGAGTGTGCCCAGGCCGGGCATCACCTCCACACCGTGCGTCCGGACGTTCGCCTGGGCCTGTGTCACGCCCTCCCTCGCGGTGAGCGTTACGACAGTGCCGGTCGGCGTCAGACGTTTGACGATCAACGCGCCCCCACTCACCTCGATCACGTCGGGGGCATTGCTGGTCACCGTTGCTGAGCGACTGTCCAGGATGGTCGTCAGGGGAATCCGACGGCCGACTTCGAGACTCTCGGGCAGACGGATCGTGAGGGCGTGTGCGGTGCAACTCAGGGCCAAAGCGGCCGCCAGGATATGCTTGTGCATTTCTTGACCGTAACGAACCTAGGGGTGACCGCGAGGCCTCATGACCGGCGGGAGTTCAGTCACACACCGAAGATGAGCCGGACCGCTGCCTGCACTGGGGCATAGTCCTCTGGGTTCAATGTGCCCAGATAGCGGGACACTCGTGAGGCATCAAGGGCTCGCGTCTGGTCCACCAGGGCGACCGAATGCACTCGCAGTCCACCGGCTCCGGCCCTCAGAACCGGGTAAAGATGTGGGGCGTCTCTGACCCATGCCTGCTTCCGAAAGGTCGTCACTGGGGCAAGGATCAGCACGGGAAAACGCGGTCGCCCTGCATTGGTGGGCAGCCCGACCAGAACGGCAGGCCGGGGGCCTTCTTGCTCATGGCCGCTGGGGTCGTGTTCGGGAAAGTCAGCCACGAACACTGCGCCGAACGTCAGGGCAACCGTCACTCGCTCCCGATAGTGAGTTCGCCGTTTGGTCCCACCCGGACCGGCTCGCCCAGGGTATAGGGGTCTGCGCCACCCCAGTCATACGGCTCGAAGGCGCCGAGCCGTGAGGCGTCCCCGTCCAACCACGCCCGCGCTTCGCGGTCTGGGCCCGGCACGGTCACCGCTTGCAGCAGGTCGGCGGGGCTCACTGGCTCGCCGGTCAACTCCTCCAGTGTGCTTATGACTGCCCCCAGCGTGCCCAGATCAACGCGGCTCGCCTCACCGCGCGCGAGTGCATATACAGTGCGCTCGCTCACCCGTCCACGCGCCGCCTGAGCGAGCCGGTAAGCACTCAGGCCATGCGTAGCCAAGTATTGCCGCAGGGTGAACTGAACTAATGGTAGTCCGTTGACTCGGGCAAAGTTTGCTGTCCTACACGGTATTCAGGCTACGTACATCGGGAGTGGTTGACCCTGGCCGACCTGATCCAGCAAGAGGAAGAGTGGCCGAGGTGGTCGCTCCGTGGAAAAGGCCCGCCAGGCTTGCCACACCCAGACGAACGGCTCCAACCACAATCGCACCTGATGCAGCAGCGTGCTCCACTTGGGCGGATGCCGTGCATCCGCCCGCTGAGATGTCTCACCTTCGCCCCGAGGTGTGTGCTCGTTCCACCAGTGCAAAAAGCAAAACGCTGCGCACACCAGACTCCAATGTCGGCGAAGAGCCATGTCTGACCGGGCCTGACAGTGCGTCCACCCCAGATGCTGTTTCACCTCTCGGTACGCCTGCTCAATCCGGGGGCGCCGGGCATACAGCAGTGCCACCTCCAGTGAGGCCGCCGGAGGCACCGGGACGCGTCCCAGTGACCTGTCCTTCTCGCTCTCCCGAAAATTGGTGATGAGGTATTCCGTCGTCTCATGCGGCAGTTTGACTGGGTCAGGCGTCACCACAATCAGGCGAAGAGCGCGTCCAGGCCCGTACGGCCCACCGCTCACTTCTGCCCGCCAGAACACGCGTTCTGTACCGTCAGCGAACGTCCTCTTGAACGGCTGCCAGTCGGTTGGCACTGCCCGCAGCGCCAAGTCTTCCACCCCTCCAGGTTGACCCTGCTTATGCCACCACGCATACGAACTCGGCAAAGACAGCACAAATGGGATCGCAGAGGTGAGCAGTGACTTCACGAACAGCTCGTTCCGCCCATACAGGCAATCCGCCACGACCGCGCGGTACGGCCAATCATGCCGAACAGCCTCAATCAACTCCACCGCCAGTTGAGGCTTGGTGCGAAAAGCCGGGTCATTGGTCTTGCGCGGGAAGTGATGCGCGGGCGTGTAGGGACGCAATTGCAGAGGGAAATAGGCCTGCGGCGTGTCATACAGCACGTGTACAGAGACGATGCCCGAGTCGACTTTGCCCAGGCTGCCCAGATACTGCCGCCCGACATGGGCGGTGTGGGTTCCGTACTTCCGGTCACCCGTCTCATCGATGACCAGAACAGCATCAGCTGAGGGTGCCGTTGCCGATCCGCGACGCATGAGCTCCAGACGAGCTTGATGGAGCTCATCCGGATTCCAGGTGCTTTCGGACAGGAACCATTGCAGTCGCTGAGCTGCTTTGTGCTGGCTTCCGGCCTTCCCTGGGGCTGTATGGGCGATGCCCGTCGCTGTTTTGTGTCGCTCGGTACCGAGGAGAAGTCCTTGCAGGTACAGGCGCAGCGCTTCGCGCTGCGTGGGCCGATGAAACACATGATCCAACTGGGTGCAGTAGGCGTCCAGTGGATCAGGCACCACGCGATCCTGGGTCATGATCCAGTGTGCGCTTTCGGCCAGTCAACGGACTACCAATAAGCCCCCAGGGGGCGGCCGCCCCTCACGGAGCGGCGGCACCCCTTCGCGCAGCGAAAGGGTGCATAAAGCGCGCGCTGCGCGCGCACGTTCTTTCCAGGGGAGACCTGCCATGCCACACACCGCCACGTACAACCAGGACAACGACAAACTCTACCTGTTCCCCGGCGAGCGCCTGACCGATGACGAGTACCAGCGCGTCACTACCTGCGGTCTGCGCTGGTTACGGAATGGCAGAGTCACACACGAGAGGCCTGCTGACCACACCAGTCACGAGCGCACAGGGCTCACTGGATTTTCAGAAGGGTTCGCGTCTTTGAGGCGATTGGACCGTACGAATACGTGCTGCTCACCATGCCCACCTGGCCGTTGATGCGCGCCGCTTTCGACGCCGTGAAGACCACCCGGTCCGTTGAAGGATCGTACCGGAAGCTTTCCCCCACAGCCGTCTGTAAGCCCAACGTACTGAGTCGGAAGAGCATCGTGCGCGTCCCATACACCCGGTCAAGCGCGAACACATCCTGCTCACTGCGCTGCCGGGTCAATTCACGCTGTACGAGCGCGTACACCGTGTTGCCCTTGCCGAAGTCTGCGCCGACAATCAGGTTGGTGGCCGGAAGGGCGGCGCGGCTCAGGATCAGCCGGGGCGCTTTGGGACCGGCCGGATCGAACCACAGGTTGAAATCAATCCCATTCCCCTGCTGAGCGGCGAACAGGGTGCCTGTCGCGGCTTCGCGAAAGACCTGACCGGGATGAACCGCTGGACTGGTGGACGTGGCGGCCTGCCCGGCAGAGCACAGGGTCAGGGTCAGCATGGTGAAGCGTAACAGGTTGAGCATGGAAAGCACCTCAGGCAGAAACGGCCGATCGCTTGCGCGAGCCAGCCGTCAGGAGACGATGGGAGGAGGGCGGCCTGGATCAGCAGGTGGCGGGACTGACGTTCGTTTCGTTCGGGAAGGAGGTGAGCGGGCAGGCGACGCCGCCATACGTGGCTTTCATGGGGTAGGTGCTGCTGGCGACCTGCAGTGGACTGGTGCCATTGCGCAGCACAAAGTGCAGGTGCGCGTACGTCTGCCCGCCACTCTTGCCGACGTTGCCGATGTACTGACCTTCGTAAACATTCACGCCCGTGCTGACGACCCGCTTATCGAGGTGGGCGTACGCCGTGGTGAGACCGTTGGCGTGACGAACCGTGATGTACTCACCGTACCCGCTGCCGACGTTGGCGCTCTGCGTAACCTGGCCACTTGCTGCGGCCACGACGCCATCCCCGAGGTCCATGTCGCCACTGTCCCGGTTGAGATCAACGGCGTAGAGATCCTGACCCGTGTGGAACGACGACCCCGGCACGTTACGGGAGGCGAGCGTTTTGGGGAATCGGAGGAACGGCGCCCCAGCCTGAGGGCGGAGTTGCTGAGCGGCCAAATCCCGCTGTCCGGCCTGCACCATGAGCGCCGCGAACTGCTTGGCTTCAGCGGTGTCTTCTCCGACCGCCTGGAAGCTCGTGCCCCCAGCCGCCCGGAACAGAGTGAGGTGGCTTTCCAGTTCACCGTCAGGAAGACGTTTCGGCGTGAGGGAGAAGTAACGCAGGGTGCCGTCCTTGTATGTGATGGAGTTGATTTCAATCCCTACGGGACGGTTCGCGCCCTCGTCGGACACCAAGCGCATGTTCAGCGTCTTGAGGTTCACCTCGAAGATGCGGTCCGTATCACCAGTCTCTGTGGCTGTACGGGCGGCCACGTACGCGGTCTGTTAGTCCTTAAAGGCGGCGCCGATGATGATCGTGCGCGCTGGTAGGTCCAGGTTCAGGGTGCGGACGGCGCCTCGCGTGTCCAGATGCAGCTTGAAGTCAAGGAGCCCGTCGGCCATCTGACCCGTGAACAGGCGCGTTCCCTGGGTTTCGTCGAAGACGATCCCCGGTGTGACCTGGACACTCGGGGCGGTGGGGGCAGCAGCGTCTGGCGTGGTGGCGGGCGCGCTGGGCTGAGTGCGACCACAGGCAGCGAGCGTGAGGGTCAGCAGGACACTGGCACTGATCAGTCTGTTCATATCAACCTCGTGAAAGTGACCCCAGGTGTTGGACGAGCGTGAGGTCAGGACGGAGCTTGAAGTTGTGCTCGTCGGTCATCACCATAGAAAAGACTTTCACTTCATTTCGCTGAGACTGGCTTGACGGATTCAACTTATTCTGTATTTCCCTTTGTTTAAATTCTTCATGAAGTCCGGGAAGCCTATAGGACAGCTTTAAACATAAAAAGTGAAAGTTGATATGCGTTCCGATGAGCATTAGAAAATAACACTCATGAGCAGATTGCTGGCTAAATGAGAAAAAGCTACTTACCGGTTGAGTTGCCTGAGCCAAATCACTTGATATGTCTCACTTCAGCCGACGACGTAGGCCAGTTGGGTCACGAGGGTCAAGTCAACCCGTGTCGTGATGTGGTGAACTTGTGACCCATGGGTTATCACCTGTTTGGGTGTGCCGAACAGGGCAAGGCCGACCACTCCACCCGCCGCGCGGTTCTGGCAACTTAACCTCGGCGGAGCCGAAGAAGCTCAGCAGGTCGCTTGATTCTCAAGCGACCTGCTGCATCACTTCTCGCCAGAGGCGAAGTGTCTCGGTCTGGTTGCGTCGCCTACGATCGGCGGAAACGGTTGTCCGGGTGTGGCGGTGAAGGTTCGAGACTCGGGCATGCAGGGCCAGGAATTCATGCGTTCTCTGTCGTCGTTTGAATCCCAGTTGACTTCGCTGCTGTTGCCGTGTGGGGCGATGCGATTGCTCGACCAAGTTGTTGCCCCGGGCCGCGGACACGACCTGGACGTGCTCCACGCCGTGGAGCACGGGAAGTGCCCGAATGGCGGTGCCATAGCTCCAGAGCTTGTCAGTGTGAATGGCCTCCGGTACGTCGTATTCCCCGAGCAGGCGGACGAAAAAGGACCTGGCCGCTCGAGTATCGCGATGTTCCTGAAGCAGGATGTCCAGCACAGCTCCATCGTCATCCACCGCCCTCCAGAGCCAATGCTTCTGGCCACCGACCTCGACGTATACCTCGTCCAAATACCATCGGGAACCCCGTCGGGGTTCCCGATGGCGCAGCTCCTCAGTGAGGAGGGGGGCAAACTTGATGTTCCATTGCCGCAGGGTTTCGTGACTGACTTGGATGCCGCGCTCGTGGAGCAGTTCTTGAACGTCCCGCTGGCTGAGTGGGAAGCGGTGGTACAGCCGCAGAGCGTAGCCGATCACGCTCAGGGGAAAACGGTGGCGGTAGGGCTTCCGGTCAGTCACAGCTCACCAGCCTACCGATGTTATTGGTAGTCCGTTGACTGGCCGAAAGCGCACACTGGGTCATGACCCAGGATCGCGTGGTGCCTGATCCACTGGACGCCTACTGCACCCAGTTGGATCATGTGTTTCATCGGCCCACGCAGCGCGAAGCGCTGCGCCTGTACCTGCAAGGACTTCTCCTCGGTACCGAGCGACACAAAACAGCGACGGGCATCGCCCATACAGCCCCAGGGAAGGCCGGAAGCCAGCACAAAGCAGCTCAGCGACTGCAATGGTTCCTGTCCGAAAGCACCTGGAATCCGGATGAGCTCCATCAAGCTCGTCTGGAGCTCATGCGTCGCGGATCGGCAACGGCACCCTCAGCTGATGCTGTTCTGGTCATCGATGAGACGGGTGACCGGAAGTACGGAACCCACACCGCCCATGTCGGGCGGCAGTATCTGGGCAGCCTGGGCAAAGTCGACTCGGGCATCGTCTCTGTACACGTGCTGTATGACACGCCGCAGGCCTATTTCCCTCTGCAATTGCGTCCCTACACGCCCGCGCATCACTTCCCGCGCAAGACCAATGATACGGACTCCGATTAAATAGATTATGATCAGTGCATCAAACAGATCCCTCTGACCGCCCCTCTCGCGCATGACGCTGACACCTTCTGGCATCTCTACCGAGCCAGCACCTGTGCCGTCGAACGACGCAGAGCCCAACTCTTCGCCCTCCTCGCAGAAGGACGCCCTGTACCTGAGATCCTTCAGGTGACCCGGTACAACCGGGTCACCGTCTACGGACTGGTCAAGCGCTACCGCCAACAGGGGCTCGCTGGCCTCCGTGACGCGCGTCACGTCAACCAGGGCGCCCCCCGCCTCCTGACTGTCGAGCAACAACAGACTCTGGCCGCCCGACTGCACGCTGACTTCGAGCAGGGCATCGTCTGGTCCGGTAAAGACGTTCAAGACTGGCTTCAGCAGCAGTACGGAATGTCCGTCCATCTCGGGCGCACCTATGAATTCCTACGGGCGGCGGGCTTCACGCCTCAACGCCCTCGACCCCGGCACATTGGCGGCGATGAGGCCGCAAAGGAAGCGTTCAAAACAAAGTCCTGACCGAGACGCTCCGCCAGGCGGAGCGTCTCGTAGCGCGTGTCTCGCTGTGGTGCATGGACGAACATCGAATCGGGCTCAAACCGATCCGGCGTTCCATGTGGGCGCCGACGGGGCAGCCGTTGACCTGCCCAGTTGCGCCTGGATACGAGTGGTTGTACGTGTACGCGTTTGTCAATCCGGAGAGTGGCGAGAGCTTGTTCTGGTTGATCCCGGTGGTGAACAAGCAGGCGTATGCGGCCGTCATGGCGGCGTTTGCGCAGAAGGTCGGCGCGGGCGCCGACCATCGGGTGTTGGTCGTTCAGGATGGGGCTGGTTTCCATGTGCCACCGGATGACGGGCATCCTGAGGGGATTCAGACCGTGACATTGCCGCCGTACTCGCCGGAATTGCAGCCGGCGGAACGGCTCTGGGAGTTGACGGATGTGCCGATTGCGAATAGAGCGTTCAAGAGTATCAAGGAGGTGGAGGCAGCCCTCTCGGATCGCTGCGTCTGGTTGGAAGGTCAACCTGATCTGGTCACTCGGTACACGCTCTTTCACTGGTGGCCCTTGTTGGCTAATTAATCGGAGTCCGTATGACCCGGCTTTTCGCACCAAGCCTCAACTGGCGGTGGAGTTGATTGAGGCTGTTCGGCATGATTGGCCGTACCGCGCGGTCGTGGCGGATTGCCTGTATGGGCGGAACGAGCTGTTCGTGAAGTCACTGCTCACCTCTGCGATCCCATTTGTGCTGTCTTTGCCGAGTTCGTATGCGTGGTGGCATAAGCAGGGTCAACCTGGAGGGGTGGAAGACTTGGCGCTGCGGGCAGTGCCAACCGACTGGCAGCCGTTCAAGAGGACGTTCGCTGACGGTACAGAACGCGTGTTCTGGCGGGCAGAAGTGAGCGGTGGGCCGTACGGGCCTGGACGCGCTCTTCGCCTGATTGTGGTGACGCCTGACCCAGTCAAACTGCCGCATGAGACGACGGAATACCTCATCACCAATTTTCGGGAGAGCGAGAAGGACAGGTCACCGGGACGCGTCCCGGTGCCTCCGGCGGCCTCACTGGAGGTGGCACTGCTGTATGCCCGGCGCCCCCGGATTGAGCAGGCGTACCGAGAGGTGAAACAGCATCTGGGGTGGACGCACTGTCAGGCCCGGTCAGACATGGCTCTTCGCCGACATTGGAGTCTGGTGTGCGCAGCGTTTTGCTTTTTGCACTGGTGGAACGAGCACACACCTCGGGGCGAAGGTGAGACATCTCAGCGGGCGGATGCACGGCATCCGCCCAAGTGGAGCACGCTGCTGCATCAGGTGCGATTGTGGTTGGAGCCGTTCGTCTGGGTGTGGCAAGCCTGGCGGGCCTTTTCCACGGAGCGACCACCTCGGCCACTCTTCCTGTTGCTGGATCGGGTCGGCCAGGGTCGACCACTCCCGATGTATGTAGCCTGAATACCGTCTAGGACAGCAAACTTTGCCCGAGTCAACGGACTACCACTAATCGCATAGTGGCAACATCTTACCAGTATCTTGAGATTTCTTTGTGGAGGACAGTACAGAGCACGAAAAAAGGCCCCACAGCGGGGCCTCGAGCACGCACCTCTCAATAGAACATCATGGTCCAGCTGTGACCCCAGCGATTGGCGGCGGTGTTCGGCTGAACGTAGTAGTGCCCAGCTCCCATATGTTTCGCCTGTTCATACATCAGCACCGCGCAGTGGCCCGGGCTAGCCATCCAATCTCGCAAGATGGCAACCGCATTCGAACGTGACATGCCTGTTCCCACGATTTCCCCCGGCTTCAATTTGGGAGGAATGAGATTGTGGTCGATATATGCCCGATCAAAGCGCTCTTGAACCGTGCCGCCATAATAGAAGGGCGATTCAGTTTGTAGCTCTACGTGTCCGTCGTAACCAACTTCTGACAAGTAAGTGCTGTGCTTACGCGCTGCATAAGACAGCAGCCCGTGGAACCTGAGGGGCTGGAGGGTATCCTTATTGAAAATGCCGTCCACACAGGTGTTTGCCGTGAAGTCCTGGCCGTTGACTGTGCCTTTGGTGCGCAGCTCGTTGGTCAGGGTCAGTAGTTCGATTTCCTCGGCGTTCGGGCTGATGCGGACGGTGCCGGTCACAGTCCCGTCACCGCTGCCAACAGTTGCGCCAACCGCCGGAATAAATACTGTTGTCGGCGTAGGCGTGGGCGGCGTGGGTTCCGGAGTAGGTGGGGGCGTTGGTGTGCTGGGTTCAGGAATCGTTGTGTTGGGTGGTGTTGGAGTCGTAGGGGTGGTACCTCCACAGGAGGCAAGCAGAGCGCTCAGCACGAGGAGGGATGCAGCAAAACGTTTCATGGTTGCTCCTAGTGGCGGACGTGGCGCCTGAGCGTGACGGAAAGAAAGGGGAGGACCTGGCGGTACTCGCGTTTGGGCGTCGTGGGCCACTGGAGTGCCAGCCAAGTCCTCTCTCTTAAAGAGCAATACCGCGCGCCCTTGTCAAGCAGTTGTGGTGATCAGTGTTAAAAACCGCACGATCCCTCGCCGTGCCCGTCATAGAAGCACTGGGGTGGGCCGCCGCCACCGCCACCCCCACCCCCGCCACCGGAAGGAGGCGGTTCCGCAGGGGGTGGTGGTTCGGTAGGGGGCGGGGGCGCAGGAGGTGGTGGCTCGGTAGGGGGCGGGGGCGCAGGAGGAGTTGGGGTGCTTGGGTCGGTGTTCACGGGCGGTTCGGGTGGTGTGCTGGAGTCGGCGTAGGCGATCGTGACTCCGCGCGTGCTGCCCGCTGTGAGGGTCACCGTGGCGGAGTTCGACATGAATGACCCCCATGCCGTCCCAATGACGACGTACGTGCCTGGAGCGAGCGACGAAAAAGTCGATGTGCCGTTGCCGAGCACCCGCGTGCTGGTGCCGCCATCCGAGACGTTATTGAGGGTGATGGGGGAGGTCGCGCCAGATGGCAGGCCAGTGACCGTCACGTTCAGCGTGGCGATTGCAGGTGCGGTGTAGTTCACGGTGAGCGTGACATTGCCGTTATTGGTGACGGTGATTGAGAAGGGGACGGTCGGTGTGTAGGTGACGCCGCTGATGGTGACGGCGGGTGCGGACACGCTGTACGTTCCGGCGGCGACATCAACGGCCCTGCTGCCGTTCGAGACGCTGATGGTCTGTGCGTCCGGCCCGGTCAGGGTGATGGTGCCCTGACCGCCGGTGGGGAGGCCAGTGACGTTGGCGGTGATGGTGCCCCGGGCTTCGCGGTACGTGGTGGCCATGTAGATCTGGCCCCAGGTGTTCAGGAGCGTGGCGGGTGACCCGCGGACTTCTGGAACGTACGTGCGGCCGCCCGCGCTGACCTGCTGGGCGGTCATGCTGTACGTGCCGCGCTGGACGGGCTGGTAACTCCGGCTGGATGTGGGGCGCTGCCCGTTGACGGCGGCGTCCGGGCCGCTCAGGCTCACGTCGGGTGTGGCGCCGGTGGGGAGGCCGGAGATGGTGACGTTCAGGCGGCCTTCGTTTGGGGTGATGGCGGCTGATTCGGCGCATCCCAGCATGCGGCGGATCCTAGACATCTGGAGGGGCACAGCGGCTGCGCGATCAGCTCGGGGATCGACACTGACGGGCACGAGGCCGACGAGTGTGCCGGCGGCCACGCGGTTCGCAGGGGCGCCAGCTGGGTCGCGGATGAGGCTGCCGGACGGCGTCTCGTACAGGTACGAGAATGAGACGCCCTCACTGCTGCCCAGGCTGGTCGTGACACCGTTGGTAGTGCGGCGGATGGCGCCATCCTGGAGGGCCAGGGTGAGGGTGCGAGCCGGGTAGGCCGTGACGGTGCCAGTCGTCGGCAGGCCCAGCTGACAGTCGAGGGTGAACATCCCCGTGCTCGGCACGGCCGTCACGGACACGACCTTGCTGATGCCGGATGAGGTGACGAGCAGGACCTGACTGCCTACGGTGGCCCGCAGGCCGGGCACGTAGATGGTCGAGGCCGTGGCGAAGTCGCGCTGGAGGGGCACGGTGGTTGGAGTGCCCGTCGTGAACACGGCGGTGAGTGTGGAACTGGTGCCCGTGGTGAAGCCGGCGAAGCCCCCGTCGTTGAATTGCTCGACGAGGATCTGGGTGACGGCACTCACGCGGGTCGTGGCGCGCACTGTTTGGGCCTGTTCGGCGGAGGCACTGGTCGCGCGGGGGACGATGGCGACGACGAATCCGACGACCAGGACAGCGACCGTGACGGCAACCAGAACTTCAATGAGGGTGAAGCCGCGTGTGGGTGGGGGTGTGGGTTTGATCATGATGACTCCTCAGGTGGTGTGATGGGGGCCGGATGGTGGCTGGGGGGACCAGTGGTGAAGGGTGGAACCCGGCGGTGCCGGGGGTACAGGTGGATCACGGCGTGCCGCCTGGGACAGTGACGACCTCGCTGATAGCGATGCCGGGTCCCCGAATGGAAATCCGGACTCGGGGTGGGTTGCCGCCTTGGGGAACGACATCACCGGTCAGGGCTGCTGAGAGATCGTTCCGTCGGCCCGCGCTCTGGGCAAGTAGGCGGAGTTCGTCCGAGGTGAGGGTGCGGGCTTGGATGTACTGCGTGTTGCCACGCTGGGCGGCCTGAGCGGCGCCGTTCAGGGAATCGGCGGCAAAGCCTGCAAGTTGCCCGGTTGAGACGACTCGAGCGGATTGTGCGGCTACTGCAGCGAACGCGGTCAGCGCAATGAGGAGGAGGAGGGTACCGACCAGGGCCTCGACGAGAGTCAGTCCGGACGTTCTGTGTGCGTGGAACCTCATCAGCACATCCCAGCTGCACTGGTGCCGTACAGGGTCAGGCTGTACCGGCTGCACGTTCCGCTGGGCAATGTGAGGGTGACAGTGCCTGTCGTGGAGCCGCTGGGCTGGATGGTGATGGTGCCACCCGTCTGTGCCGGGGCGAACGAGACGTGCTCCGTCCCGTCGGCGGTGGTCACGGTGAGGTCCCGGGCCGCACCGGTGAGGGTGACGGTGGTGCGTTCGGCCATGGCCTGACTGTGTGCGCTTTGCAGTGCACTCATGAACCGGTCGGGGAGGCCATCCAGGGTGACGTCCTGATCTTTGGGCATTGCTGCGATGCCAATCGCGGTGAGGATAGCTGTGATCGCGATGACGACCAGGACCTCTGCCATGCTGAATCCGGTGCGGTTCATGGGGTGCTCGCGGTGGAGCCATCGGCGAGGGTGACGGTGACCCGGTAGGTGCGTTGCGTTTCCGACACGGCGACGCAGGAGGTGCCGCGGGGGGCATCCGACCAGCCGTTTCCGCCGTTTGGGGTCGTGACGCCGCTCGCGGTGATGTCTCGGGCCGACGTGCAGTTCACGTTCCCCCAAGTAGCGGTGGTCCGCTGGGGATTGCCTGCCAGCGCCGTGTTCAATGCGAGGCGGACGGCCTGGGCGTGAAGGGTGGCGGCCCTGCGGTCCGTATCGTTGATCGTGCCGGCATAGCTGGGCAGGAGCAGGACGGCGAGGGCTGCGATGATGGCGATCACTACCAGCAGTTCAATGAGCGTGAATCCTTGGCGCATGCCCGCAGGGTGGGATGCGTAGGGGTGACCGCATCGTTGCCCCCGTAGGGGGGGAGGGGGTATCAGGGTCAGACCGCAGCGCAGAGCCCTCTCCGGCAGGGACTGTGCGACTGATTGAACGTGTGGTTGGCGGCTCCAGAGAGCCTGCGGGACTGTCCCCAGAAGCCAGTGTCACTGACTGGCCATTCCCCCCCCTTTCTGGATGAAGTTTTCTTAGTCTTTAAAAGCTTTTAAAAACATAAGAAGATCTTCTTCTAGCGATCGAGAAAAATTCCTTGTGGGACATCGAAAGCGGGTTCTTTTCACCCAAAGAGTCAGAGGTGATCCACCCAAAGAGTCAGAGGTGAACTCCGGAAATTCACCCAAAGAGTCAGAGACCCTCGGTTCGAGCCTCACTCAAAGAGTCAGAGGTGATCCACCCAAAGAGTCAGAGGTGAACTCCGGAAATTCACCCAAAGAGTCAGAGACCCTCGGTTCGAGCCTCACTCAAAGAGTCAGAGGTGATCCACCCAAAGAGTCAGAGGTGAACTCCGGAAATTCACCCAAAGAGTCAGAGGTCATTCAAAGAAAAAACGGAGGGAATTCCCTCCGTTTCTGGTGCCGTATATCA
>NZ_NHMK01000002.1 GCF_002198095.1 Deinococcus indicus
CCCCGACCCCGACCCGGAACAGAGCGGCGCACGCCGCGCCGCGCAGACCGCGCAGGCACAGATGTTCACCGCCGGCCTGAACGTCCTGCCCGGCGTGACCGCCTCCTGCGCCTTCGACCCGGCCGGCGTCCCCCTGACCCCCACCCCCCTGGACGCCGAGGTCGGCGCGTACGTCCGGTTCCTCGCCACGGCCGCGCAGGGCGTCGCGCACCACCTTCAGGCCGCCGCGCCCGTCCGGGCCGTGCAACTGGAATTTCAGGACCGCGTCCTGGTCGTCTGCCCCGTCCCGTTCGGGTACGTGGCCGTCGTCGTGCGCGACACGCCCGGCGCCAGCAGCGTGAAATCCTGGATGCGCGCCCGCCTGAGCCACGGCCTGAACTGACCGCCCCCCACGGCCCCGCCCCGCGCACGTTACGCTGAGGCCATGCTGAGTTTCGCGGAGGCCGCCCGGAACCCCACCCTGCACGGCGACGAACCCGGCCGGCTGGCCCGCCACGGCGTCAGCGGGCTGCTCGTCCCCGCTGCCTTCGAGGAAGCCTTCTACCGGCAGAACAACCTCCCGGAGCAACTGCGGCGCCTGTTCACGCCCATCCGCCCCGCCCGCATCGACGAGGACGCCCTGGAACCCCTGACCGCCCAGGCCCAGGCCCTGATCCGCACCAGCTACCTGCTCGACGACGCCGTGCAGCACTTCCACCGCGCCCTGCGTGCCGCCGCCCTCGACCACACCCCCCTGCACGCCCGCCGCCCCGGCACCCGGCACGCCGAGAGCGCCCCACACCAGCCGCCCGGCACGCACGCCAGCGGCACCGCCGCCCTGCATGCCGTCAAACGCCTCTGGGCCCGCGACTGGACCTTCGAGGCCGTCCTGGACCGCCTGGACAGCGCCGGCAGCGTCGCCATCGAGGCCCGCCCCACCCTGCTCATCCCCGGCCCGCCCGGCGTGAACGACCCCGACCGCGCCGCCCACCTGGGCGAAACGACCGCCCTGGTCAACGAACACGGCCTGACCGGCCTGCCCTGAATCTCACCCCAACAGCCTCACCCCAACAGCCTCACCCCGACAGCCCCATCGCACCAGCAGGGCCGTCCCTGCGCCCAGCCCTGAGGACAGGACGGGCGCACCGGCCCACCCCTCTCACCAGCCGGCGATATTCAGCACCCAGTACGTGCCTGCCGCGCCGGTCACCTGCGCCGCCGTGCCGTCCAGCACCTTCTCGAACAGGGCCGCGCAGTGCGAAGGGCTGACCTTCCACGCGGCGATCACCTCGGCCGGACTGTTCAGGTTCATCCCGGCCGCCAGACTCTCCCCGAACACCCACTGAATCCCACTGGGCGGAACCGGACGGTACCCCGCGTCCACCATCCGCTGCGACGGCACCCGGTTATCCACCCGGCTGCGGTGCGGCAGCTCCAGCTTCCCGGACGCCGCCAGCTCACGCCCGTACAGCGTCGCCGCCTTGTGCAGACTGGCCTCGAACTGCAGTGGCGCCGCCGCCGGGAACGCCCCGGACGGACACACCCCACCTCGCGCCCGCTCCGCATTGATGGCCTGCAGCATCTCCCGCTCCGCCACCGACTGCGGAAAATCAGGCAACGCCGAACGACTCACCGCGAAGGACTTCGGCGTGCTGTACTCGAACGTCACGTTGTACGACGCGTCCGTGACCGTCACCGTCACCATCTCCTCACCGTTCTTCCCACCGTTATCCGACGGCGCAGACGGCCCCGGATTACACGCCACCAGCGCCGCTGCCACCGCACCCGCTCCCCACACAGACAGTCTCATGGCCCCAGCGTAGGCGCCGCCGCCCGCCGCCGCTGCCAGATTTGACCACCCCAGGGGACCCGCACCCCCACCTCATGAACACCCCCCCATCCCGACGCGCCGGACACCCGCTACCCTGCCCGCATGAACGCAACCCAGCTCACCGCGCCCGGCGCGTACCCCGGCCTGCACCTCCAACTGCACGACAGCGGCATCCTGGAGGTCGTCATCCGCAACGACCGGACCCTGAACAGCGTGAACGCCGACGCGCACCGCGCCCTGACCCGCGTGTGGCGCGACATCGACGACACGCCCGGCATCCGCAGCGTCCTCGTGCGCGGCGACGGACGCGGCTTCTCCTCCGGCGGCGACTTCACCCTGATCGAGGAGATGAGCAGCGACTTCACCGCCCTCACCCGCGTCTGGAAAGAAGCCCGCGACCTCGTGTACAACGTCATCAACTGCTCCAAACCCATCGTCAGCGCCATCCACGGCCCCTGCGTCGGCGCTGGCCTTGCCGTCGCCCTGCTCGCCGACATCAGCATCACCGCCCACAGCGCCCGCCTCCTTGACGGCCACGTCCGCCTTGGCGTCGCCGCCGGGGACCACGCCGCCATCATCTGGCCCCTGCTGTGCGGCCTGAACAAAGCCAAATACCACCTCATGACCGGCGAACCCGTCAGCGGCATCGAAGCCGAACGCATCGGCCTCGTCAGCCTCACCGTCCCCGACGACGAACTGCTGGACCGCGCCTGGAAAGTCGCCACGCAACTCGCCCAGGGCAGCCCTACCGCCACCCGCTGGACCAAATACGCCCTCAACAACTGGCTGCGGCAGGCCGGACCCACCTTCGACGCCTCCCTGGCCCTCGAATTCCTCGGCTTCACCGGCCCCGACGTGCGCGAAGGCCTCAGCAGCCTCCGCGAAAAACGCGCACCGAACTTCGCCGAAGACGCGCCGCTGTAAGGGGAAGTGGGAAGGGAGGCTGCTGCGCAGCAGGAAGGGCAACCCAGCTGCTTCGCAGGACCCCTCAGTCAGCTTCGCTGACAGCTCCCCTTAGAGGGGAGCCTTGAAGGCGAGCGTCGTGGCAACCGAGCCCGTCGTGCGCGAAGCGCGCGGGGCGCACGCGGCGTTATCGAAGGATGGCGTGTGAGGCGTGGCCGTTCCCGCCCAATACCTGCCATGCAAGCCAGAGCAATACCTGCCCAGTGCCAACGACGGCTCCCCCGCTACCAGGTTCCAGGCGCGGGTGTAGATCTGGCGTCAACGCGCAGGCCGCCCTGCGCGGCGAAGGCGTTGCCCCTCTGGGGATGGGGGCTGGGGGGTGGGGAAGCCCGCCGCAGGCGCCCACCTTCCCACCACGAGCTACCCACCCCTGTTCCCGTCCGGGGAACTTTCCCCCTAACCGTCCCGCCGCGCGTTATCGTGAGCCGTAAAACCATCCTCAGGAGGGATACCCATGACGACCAAACAACCCGTCCGTGTCGCCGTGACCGGCGCCGCTGGCCAGATCGGCTACAGCCTTCTTTTCCGCATCGCTTCGGGCGACATGCTCGGCAAGGACCAGCCGGTCATTCTGCAACTGCTGGAGATCACGCCCGCGCTGAAGGCGCTGAACGGCGTCGTGATGGAGCTGCGTGACTGCGCGTTCCCGCTGCTGGCGGACATCGTCACGAGCGATGACCCGATGGTGGCGTTCAAGGACGTGGATTACGCGCTGCTGGTGGGCGCCATGCCGCGTAAGGCCGGGATGGAGCGCGGGGACCTCCTGGGCGCGAACGGTGGGATCTTCAAGCCGCAGGGTGAGGCGCTGAACGCCGTGGCGAGCCGTGACGTGAAGGTGCTCGTGGTGGGGAACCCCGCGAACACGAACGCGCTCATCGCTCAGCAGAACGCGCCGGACCTGGACGCGAAGCAGTTCACGGCGATGGTGCGTCTGGATCACAACCGCGCGATCAGCCAGCTGGCCGAGAAGACCGGGAAGCCCGTGAGCAGCATCAAGAACCTGACGATCTGGGGTAACCACAGCAGCACCCAGTACCCCGACCTGAGTCAGGCGACGGTGGACGGCCAGCCTGCGCTGGATCAGGTGGACCGCGACTGGTACGAGAACTCGTACATCTCGACCGTCGCCAAGCGTGGAGCGGCGATCATCGAGGCGCGCGGCCTGAGCAGCGCCGCCAGCGCGGCCAGCGCCGCCATCGACCACATGCGCGACTGGGCGCTCGGCACGCCCGAGGGCGAGTGGGTCAGCATGGGCATCCCCAGCGACGGCAGCTACGGCATTCCCGAGGGCCTGATCTACGGCTTCCCCGTCACCTGCAAGAACGGCCAGTACGAGATCGTGCAGGGCCTCCCCGTCAGTGACTTCAGCCGCGGCAAGATGGACGCCACCGCGCAGGAACTGACCGAGGAACGCGACGAAGTGCGCAAACTCGGCCTGGTGAAGTAAACACCTGCCGGGTGCCTGCACCCCGAGCGAAGCGAGTAGGCATGGTGAACGACTGACGGAAGTGCAGCGACTGCGGGTGATGTTCCCGCAGTGGTGGAACTGGAGTCAGACGAGAGATTGAGGGAGCGGGTGGCCTGCGGGTCGCCCGCTTCTTCTTCGTATGTGTGGCGACGTGCGTGGTGGGCGGGGCTGGGTGCGGCGCTTGCGGGCGCTTGACGTGCAGTCGACTGCACGTTCCACACTGTGGTTCAGGAGGCACCACCCCATGTTCAATGCGCTGCACACCGACGCCCTGACCGCCTATTCCGACGCTGCTCCCTTCTCCGACCGGCTGAACGAGTGCCGTGAGGCGGCCCGCGCCGCCCGTCTGAGCCGGCTGAACCACCTGCTGGGCAGGCGCTGGACGCTGCCGCGCTGGCACGTGACGGTCACGGTGCGGAGGCTGGCGTGAACGAACAGACCGAGGCTGAGTTCCGGCGCAGTGTCCGGCAGTTCCGGGATGTGATCAGTGCCCTGCCAGAGACTCCGCGGGCGGATGTGGCGACCATGTGCGGCGGGCCGGAGGTGCTGGAGGCCCTGTTCGAGGAGCGGGGCGTGGGCATCGGGCGGTTCGCGGCGCTGATGGGCCTGCCCGCGACGACGGTGCGGCACCTGCTGCGCGAGGAGTTGCTGCACCCCGTGCGCGTGAACGGCAAGTTCCGGTTCCTGCTGCACAACGTGGTCGAGTTGCGGGGCGTGCAGCAGTGGCAGGGGCTGGGGCTGACGCTGGAGGACACGCGGGCGTTCCTGGACGCGCAGGGCCTGATGGGGCTGGTCGCGCAGGGAGGCATGTTGTTCTCGGTGCAGCGCGAGGCGCTCGACCCGGAGGCACTCCCGGCCCTGACGGCGGACGTGCTGACCCGGCTGGGCGGCGCGATCCGGTCGCTGGAGGAACGGCACGCGGCGCTGAGCGCCCAGCTGGAGCGGGCCCGCGCGCTGGAACGGCTGGTGCAGGAGAACGCCTTCGGGCAGTCGGAGGCGCAGGCCGCGCCCGCTTGACGTTCACCTGATCTTCACGGTTGCGTGGCCGGGTGATCCGATCCGGGGTGGGCGGCATATGGCTGGTCAGAAGCGCAGAAGGTGACTGGTGGTGGGGGTGTCCTCCCTGCCGGCTCCCTGTGCGCTTTGCCCGCCCGCCACTTTCCGCTCTCTTTCCCTGGAGGTCCACCATGAGCAACCCCCTGAACCGCCGTAAATTCCTCGGAGCTGCCGGCGCTGTCGGCGTCACGACCGCCCTGGCCAGCTGCGCGCCCGCCATGGGCATGGGGCAGGCGAAACCCAACCTGGACGCCACGATCTTCAACTTCGCGCTGAACCTCGAGTACCTGGAAGCGGCCTTCTACCTCGCGGCCGTGGGTCGCCTGGAAGAGCTGGACAGCGTGGGCGGGAACAGCAGCAAGGTGATCCTGCCGGCCGGCTTCACCGGTAAGAACGGCGACGGCGTGAAGTTCCAGTCGGCCGACGTGCGCGCCTACGCGAACGAGGTGGCGACCGACGAGCTGAACCACGTGCGCATCATCCGGAAGGTGCTGGGCTTCGGCGCCGTGGCGCAGCCGACCCTGGACCTCGGCCCGGCCTTCGCGGCGGCCGGGAGCGCCGCGTCGGGCGGGGCGATCACGGGCTTCAACCCGTTCGCGAACGACCTGTTCTTCCTGCACGGCGCGTTCATCTTCGAGGACGTGGGCGTCAGCGCGTACAAGGGCGCCGCGCGCCTGCTGAGCGACACGAGCGCCGGCGGCAACTTGGAGAACGCGGCGGGCATCCTGGCGGTCGAGGCGTACCACGCGGGCATGATCCGCACGCTGCTGTACCAACTGCGTGACACGCAGGTCACGCCGGCCCTGAAGGTCAGCGACGTGGTGCAGGCCATCAGCAACCTGCGTGACAGCGTGGACGGCACGCTGGACGTGGACCAGGGCATCCTGGAGAACGGCGCGGCGAACATCGTGCTGGCCGACTCGAACGGCATCGCGTACAGCCGCACGCCCCGTCAGGTCGGGAACATCGTGTTCCTGGCCGTGGACGCCGTCAAGGGTGGCTTCTACCCCGACGGCCTCAGCGGCGACTTCAGCAAGATCCTCGCGCTGTAAATCAGCAGGATCATAGTCCCCCGGTGCCCCTGCGGCGCGGGGGGCTTTTCATGGTCGGTGGACGCAGGGTGGTGGTTGGCAGATGCCCTCCATCACCCTGCGTCCATCAACCATCAACCCCCAGTGGTCACCCCTGCACGACCCATTCCCCGGCGCGCATCAGGGGTTCGCGGGTGCCTTCCTTCGTGATGCCGTCCACGTCGGTGGCGGGCGTGCCGATCATCCAGTCCACGTGGATCAGGCTGTCGTTGCCGCCGGCGGCCGTCAGGGTGGCCTCGTCGGTGCCGCCCTGCACGTTGGTGGGGTAGCAGCGGCCCAGCGCGATGTGCGAGGCGGCGTTCTCGTCGAACAGGGTGTTCAGGAACAGCGTGCCGGTCTGCGCGACGGGCGCGCTGGCGGGCACCAGCGCCACCTCGCCCAGGTGCGCGGCGCCCGCGTCGGTACCGATCAGCTGGCGCAGGGTGTCCTCGCCGCGCGTGGCGCTCACCTCGGTGGCGCGCCCGGCCTCGAAGCGCACGCGGATGCCCTCGATCAGCTGTCCGCGCGCACTCAGGGGTTTGCTGGCGACAGCCCAGCCGTCCACGCGGCCCCGGTGCGGGGCGGTGAAGACCTCGTCGGTGGGCAGGTTCGGGACGCCGCGCACGCCGTTGCGGGCGGTCTCGGCGCCGCCCTGCCAGACGTGGTTCTCGGCGAGGCCGACGGTCAGGTCGGTGCCCAGGTCGCTTTTCAGGTGGACGGCGGCGTACTGTTTGCCGTTCAGGTACGCGGTCAGGCGTTCCAGGCGGGTCAGGTGCGCGTCCCACGCGGCCACCGGGTCGGGCTGGTCGGCGCGCGTCACGGCGAAGATGTCGGCCCACAGGCGGGCCACGGCCTCCTGCGGCGGCAGGTCCGGGTACACCCGCGCGGCCCAGGCGGGGGTGGCCATGGCCGCGACCGTCCAGTTCACGCGGAAACTGCCGGTCGCCTCGCTGACGCGCCGCATGACCTGCGCCGTGAGTTTGCTGCGCGCCGCGACCCGCGCCGGGTTCACGCCCGCGAGCAGGGACGGGTCCTCCCCGACGATCCCGATGGACGCGTAGCCGTCCTCGACCATCGCCTCGCGTTCCTGCGCGTGCCATGCGGGCAGGAAGTTCACGGCGTCGTCCGTGCCGTCCTCGAACAGCGCGAGGTCCAGGTGCGGGTCGAGGTACGTGACGCGCACGTCGCTGGCCCCGGCGCGGTAGGCGGCGCGGGCGGTCAGGCGGACCAGTTCGGCCGCCTCGATCGGCGCGGCGATGCGGAGCTTCCCGCCGGCCGGGAGGTTCACGCCGGTCCGGACGAGCAGTTCGGCGTACCGGGCGAGGTGGGTGCGGAAGTCGCTGGCCTGGGGGTCGTGGGGGCTGGAGGCAGTCATGCCCGTCACTCTAACGGTCGTTCGGGCCGCCGGGGGGCAGTCCGTATCAGGCCCAGCGGTTCCCGCCGCCCTCCTGCGCGCGGTGCAGGCGCTGCACGGTCAGGTCGATCAGGGCGTCGAGGTCCTCGGTTTCGGCGGCGAAGGCCAGGCCCACGCTGACCGGCACGCCGTTCAGGTCCGGCAGGTTCAGGTTCCGGGCGGCGCGGACGATCCGGTCGGCCACGTCGTGCGCGGCGGCCACGCCGACGTCCGGCAGGATCAGCAGGAACTGGTCGCCGTTCCAGCGGGTCACGCTGACGTCCCGGTCGGTCAGGTTGACGAGCAGCGTGGCGACCTCGCGCAGCACCTGATCGGCCGCCCGGTGACGCAGGCGTTCGTTGATCCGCGTGAAGTGGTCGATGTCGACCAGGGCCACCGCGACCCGCGCTGCCTGGAGTGGCGAGCGCGTGGCGGTCTCCAGCGTGTCCCATCCCGCCTGCCGGTTCAGGGTGCCGGTCAGCGGGTCGAGCTGCGCGACGTGCTGCACGCTGAGGTTCCGGGCGCGTTCCGTGCTGACCAGTTGCCCGTGCAGGGCCATCAGGATCATCAGGGCCACCAGGAAGGCCGTGTAGATCATCAGGGGCAGGTCCTGCGGGTTGAACAGCAGCGTGGCGGCCAGCATGAACCCGGTCAGTGGCAGCAGCAGCGCGACCGCCTGGTTCAGCGGCAGCCACGCCAGCATCAGCAGCGCGATCACGCCCAGCGACAGGAAGAACGCGGGCGGAATGTCGCTGCCCTGCATGCCGACCACGATCACCTGCGCCGTCAGCCACAGCGGCAGCAGGTACGCGACCCCGGCGGTCAGCAGGCGCAGCGGCACCCGGCGGGACAGGACCGTGGCGACCAGGAACACGCTGAGCAGCGCGGCCCCGGTCAGCGACACCACGTTCTGCCGGTCCCCGGTCAGGGCCAGCCACAGCAACGCCGTGTGGACGGCGGTGGACAGCAGCGACAGCGACAGGTGCGCGGCGTACTGCTGTTCCCGCAGCCGGTGGACCTGCTGCGGTGGAATGACGGGACGGGGCATGTGCGTCCAGTGTAGGGGGACCGGCGGGCGTCCCGCAGCGGTCAGCGGGTCTGAACTGCGTTCAGGCGGCGGGTGGGTCCGGGGGGGCGGGCCGCCAGTACACGCCGCGTTCGCGTTTCAGGACGCCCAGGACGATCATCTCGCGGCGCAGGGTGGACACGTCGGCGTACACGTCGCCCAGGATGGCGTTCACCTCGGCTTCCGGGTAGTGGCGGCCATGCTCGAACAGGGTCACGAGTTCGTGCAGGATGACGTCCTTCTTCTTGCGCTGGGCGGGCAGGATGGTCAGGCGGCCGCCCTGCAGGAAGGCGCGCAGGACCCGGTCGCGGTACGGGTCGTCCGGGGTGGGGGCGGCGGCGGCGCCGCGCACGACGTCCGCGAGGTTCAGGTCCAGCGCGGCCGTGTGCGCGCGGTGCAGGCGGTGGTGGCCGTCTTTGCGCGTGAGGATCAGTCCGGCCTCGGCCAGCTGCGCGAGGTGGTGGCTGACCGTGGCGGGCGCGAGGTTCATCAGGCGGGCGAGTTCGTCGCCGCTCGCCTCGCGCGTCCAGACGAGCCGCAGCAGCCCGAGGCGCGCCGGGTGCGACAGCGCGCGGAACAGGGTCGCGCGGGCGGTGAGGTCGGCGCTCATGGGCGGGGTTCGCGGGGCCAGGGGCGGGTGCCGTGGGTCTGGAGGTGCGCGCCCTCGTAGATGCCCAGCGCGGCGTTCAGGGTGTCCAGGCGGGCCTGCGCGCGGGCCTGATCGGCGGCGTTCCCGGCGGCGCGGGCGAGGCGCAGGTCGCGTTCGGCGTTCGTGCGGATGCCCGTCACGAGGCGGTGGTACAGGGCGTGCATGCGGTCCTGCGGGGTGGAGTCGGCGGCTTCGTTCATTTCGATCCTCCTCGAATCATCATGACCGATTCGATCTCTGTCGAAATGAGCCGAATGGCGCAGTACCCTCACATGGCGCAGTGCCCCACATGGCGCAGTGCCTCCACATGGTGCAGTGCCCCCACCCGGTCCGGGTCGGGCGTTACCAGCCCTCGATCTGCCGCCCCGCCTCGAACGCCGCGACGCCCGCCGCCACGCTCAGGTTCAGGCTGCGGCCCCCGCCCGGCTGCGGCAGCTTCAGCTTCGGCAGGGCGTCGCGCAGCCACGCGGGCAGCCCGCGCGATTCCGGCCCGAACAGCAGGTAATCCCCCCGCCGGAACCCCGCGCGGGTGTGCAGTTCGGTGGCGTGCGTGCTGAACGCCCACACCCGCGCGCCCGCCCCCAGCGTGCCCTGGAAGTCCGTCCAGCTGGCGTGCTCGTGCAGGGTCACGCCCTCCAGGTAGTCCATCACGGCGCGGCGGAACTCGCGGTCGTGCAGGTGGAACCCGAACGGGCGGATCAGGTGCAGGTCCGCGCCCAGCACCGAGCAGGTCCGCGCGACGTTCCCGACGTTCCCGGCCTTCTCGGGCTCGAACAGCACCACGCGCAGCAGGGGAGAGGCGGGGGGCGTCACGGCGGCCGGCGTCACTTCTGCCGTCATCCTTCACCGGCGCGGACGAGCAGCGCCGTCACGCGCGTCTGGACGTGCGCGGGCGCCAGTCCCTCGGACGTCTTGAAACTGACGCCCACCTCGGACTCCGGCAGCGAGAGCAGCGCCGCGACCGACCGGGCGATGTCGGCGCGCAGCGGCCCCAGCTTCGGGCGGTCCAGGGTCACCACGACCGCCACGTTCCCCGGCACGTACCCGCGTTCCCGCACCAGTTCCAGCGCGCGGGCCACGATCACGCGGGAATCCATGCCCGCCCACTCGGCCGCCGTGTCCGGGAAGTACTGCCCGATGTCCCCCAGCGCCAGCCCTGACAGCAGCGCGTCGGCCACGGCGTGCAGCACGGCGTCCCCGTCGCTGTGCGCCACGGCCCCCAGTTCCGCGTGCGGCACGGGCACGCCCCCCAGCACCAGCGGCCGCCCGGCTTCCAGCCGGTGCGCGTCCTCTCCAAATCCGATCCGGAACGGCAATGCACTCATCCCCTCCAGTCTGGCGCATCGGGCGGCGCGGCGTAACGCCCCCTTAACGCCCCTCCTGGCACCCTGAAGACCAGCAAGCCCCCGGCCCCGCCTCTCCCGCCCTGGAGACACCCATGCACCTCGACCACGACCTGTTCCAGCACCTGCCCGTTCCGGCCGTCCAGTGGCCCTCCGTGTGCGAGGCGAAACGTGACGGTCACGCCCGCGTGAACCCCGCCTTCAGCCGCGCGTTCCGGCCCGGCGCGCTGCCCTGCCCGCTGCCGCACTGGACGGACGGCCCGCACCTGCCCCGCCTGCCCGGCCGGACCGGCGAGCCGCGCGTGTGCCGCGTGACCCTCAGCACCCTGCCGAACGGCGACCGGCTGGCCGTGATCGAGGACGTCCACGCCTACCACCTGGACCCCCTGACCGGCCTGCCGGACCGCCGCGCCCTGCTGCTGGACGCCGCGCAACCCACCGTGGGCCTCGCCCTGATCGACGTGGACCGCTTCAAGCAGGTGAACGACGCCCTGGGTCACGCCGCCGGGGACCGCGTCCTCGAGGCGCTGGCGCGCCTGCTGGCCGGAGCCGCCCGCAACGGCGACCTGCACGCCTACCGCCTGGGCGGCGACGAGTTCGTGCTGTGCGCCCCGCACGCCCTGACCCCCGACGACCTGCGGCCCCTGCAGGACAGCTTCCGGCAGACGATGAACCGCCTGGGCATCCCGAGCGGCAGCTTCTCGTACGGACTGGCGCAGGCCCCCCAGCACGGCGACACCCTGCACGCCCTGTTGCAGCACGCCGACACGCAGCTGACCCGCAGCAAACGCGACCGGCGGGGCGGCCTGACCACCCAGCTGGGCCGCCTGCTGGGCCGCGTGACCGTCACGGAACCCTCCGGCCTGAACAACCTGAGTGCCGCGCTGTGACGCTCTCGATGCCGCCCGAACCTCCCCGCACCCTGAGCGCGGCGCGCAGCCGCCGACTGGCCCGCTTTCCGGTCCGCACGGACCTGCTGGGCCTGACGGTGCTGGGCGAGCAGCTGCACGTCACCACCCCGCGCGGCCCGCTGCCGCTGTACCGCTTCACGCCCCTGCAGGCGGCGGTGCTGTGCGGCGAGCCGGTCCCCTACGCCGCCGGGTGGCCCGAGCACATGAAGCTGTTCCTGTACCGCTACCAGCCGCTGCCCACCCTGCCGCACGCGACCGGCCCGCACGCCGCGCACCTGGGCACGCAACCCCGCGACCCGACCGGCCTGCGCCCCTGGGACCAGAGCACCTACGGCGGCTGGCCGCTGTACCTGTTCCTGCACGACCAGCCGGGCGCGGCGGCTGCCGGCGAGGTCACGGACCTGTTCGAGGTGATGCTGGTCGGTCAGCCGGCCCTGCCGCCCTCCGGCGCGCCGGGACACGGACCGTGACGCGTGTAATACGGATTCCGTTTGTTTCGCCAACAATCCGGAACCGCACCGGATTGCCGGCTCCACGTCCGGAACCCGTTTCCCTCCTACTCGCATCCGCTCGGATTGAACGGGCTTTGCAGCCCATTCAATCGGAGTCCGTATAAAACTTATCTTCATCTGATTCTCATGCCTGCCAGACTGGGCTGGCACCAGACCCCCGGAGGTTTCATGACCCAACCCGCCCAGCCCCCCCTGGACTTCCTGACCCTGACCGTCTTCGCCGGCCGCCTGTACGCCATCAACCGGGCCGGGCAACCCATGCCCCTGTACGTGTACGCCCCGCTGCGGCAGGCCTACGCCGGCCACTACGACGTGCCCCTGGCGCCGCAGTGGCCCCCGTACACCGCAGACTTCGTGGCGCAGTACGTGCCCATGCCCGTCCTGACGCCCGAACAACTGCCCGACACCCTGGAAGCCGACATCACCCAGCAGGCCCGCACCGGCGACCCCGAGCGGCCCTGGAACCAGATGGTGTACCGGAGCTGGCCGCTGTACTACGTGCCGGGCCTGGACGCCAGCGGCACCAACGACGCCCAGCCCGCCATGTTCGAACCCGCGCGCGACGGGATGGACCCGCCCATGGTCCAGAACAGCGACCAGAAGGACACGCTGGACGACGGCGATCCGGGCTGGCCTCCGGGCGTCTGGGGCCCCTGACTGAAGTTCCCGGCGCGGTCCATTGCCTAGCCTGTCAGGTGCCCGGTCAGCCAGATCCGCAGGGCCGGGACATCCAACAGGTCGGCTGAATCCTGTGGCGGCAGCCCGAACAGTTCCAGCAGCAGTGCCCCGGCCTGGGCGCGCTGCTGGCTGTGGGCGTTCCCGGCCTGCGCCGCCTGAAGCAGCCAGCGCCGCAGCCCGTCCGGGTCGCGGGCACTCAGGTCGCGGGCACTCAGCAGCAGCAGTTGCAGCACCTGCCAGGGATTCCCGCTGCGTTCCGAGGCCCGCAGCGCCAGCCGCGCGCTGCGCCGGGCCTGCGGCGTGCGGCCCCGCGCGTAGTGCAGTTCGGTGTCCACCAGGGTCAGGCTGGTCTCGTCCGGCACCTTCCCGGAAGCGGCGATCTGTGCGCGCCACTCGGCCAGCCAGCCCTCGGCCTGCCGCCAGCGGCGCAGGTGCAGCGCCAGCTGCGTCCGGAACTCGTGCCCGTGAAATTCCAACGACTGCACGCGCAGGGTCCGCCCGGCCTCCAGCAGCGCTCCGGCCTCGACCAGAAGGGCCTCGCGTTCCTCGTCGGTTGCGGGTAGGTACACGCGCACGCCCAGCGCCGTCTGCCGGACCTGCCACGCCAGCAGGGGGGGCAGGTCCGGCAGTTGCGCCTCCAGCGCCGTCAGTTGGAGGCGTAATTCCGGTGCGTTGCCCAGGAAGGTCAGGTGCGTCAGCAGGTTCAGGCGGTAGTACAGCGTCCGCGTCCGGTCGCCCAGTTCCACGGCCAGCGCCAGCGCCTGCCCCAGCAGGTCCACGGCTGCCTGAATCTGCCCCTGGACGCCTCGCACGGAGGACAGGGTGTTCAGCACCTTCATGCGGCTGGCCGCGTCCGCCGCCAGCGGCCCGGCCAGGAACTGCCCCGCCAGCGTCTGCGCGTCCAGCAGCCGCCCAGCGCCGAAGGCCAGCCACATGCACGCCACCTGCAACGCCGCCTGCACCTGTGCGGGCGCCTGGGCATCCTCGGCGTCGTCCGCCAGTGCCGCGAAGGTCTCGGTGCCGGGCCCTTGCAGGCCCCGGCGGTCGTGGTGCGCCAGCAGGTGCTCGGCGTGCGCGGCCTCCAGCGTGCCCAGCGTCAGCGCCGCGCGGCACGCGATCAGGATGTTCTCCCGCTCGGCGTCCACGGCCGGGTCCTCGGGCGCACGGGCCGTGAACCACCCCAGGTAGTGCGCGGCGTGCGCCTCCCGCGCCCCACGCATCAGGTCCGGGTGCGCCGCACCCTGCGCGGCCAGCAGGCCCCCCAGCGCCGGGTACAGCCGCAGCCGCTCCGAGCCCGGCAGGTACGCCTCCGCGAACGAGTGCGTCAGCAGCGTGTCCAGCTCGTCGGGCGTCACGCCCAGCGCCGGCGCGTGCAGCGGATCGAAGTCCGGCGCGACACTCAGCCGCAGCGCCGCCGCCCGCGCACCCGCAGGCAGCAGGTCCCAGGACCGCTGCGCGACCACGTTCAGGCCCCGCCGCCCGTCACTGTCCCCGCCCGCCGCCGTCAGCGCGCCCGCCTCGTGCAGCACGCGGGCGTACACCGCGTCCAGATCCTCCACCCGCAACCACGACGCCGCCAGCGCAATCGCCAGCGGGTGTCCCGCCAGCCGCCGCGTGATGCCCGCGATCAGCGCCGCGTTCCCGGCCCCCAGCGTGAAGTCCCGCCGGACCCGCCCCGCCTCCCGCACGAACAGCTGCGCCGCGCCCGACGCCGCGATCTGCGTCACGTCCGCCTCCGGCGCCGCCTGCGACAGCCCCGACAGCGGCAGCAGGAACGTCCCGGTGTCCAGCCCACCATCCGGCCCGCCGCGCGGCGCCCGGCGGCCCGTCAGCACCCACCGCACCTCCGGCAGGTCCGCCCGCACGACAGACAGCAGCCCCGACAGGTCCTCCAGCGCGTCCAGGCCGTCCAGCAGCACCACCGACCCCGCCCCCAGCACGTCCCGCAGGAACCCGAAGCCCTGCGGCACCGGCCGGCCCGGCGCGCACGCCGCCGCCACGCGCACCGCCACGTCTGCGTCCGACTGCGCGCCCTCCGCGTTCACCAGCGTCACCGGGCGTTCCAGGCGCGTCAGTTCACGCAGCACCTCGCGCGCCAGGGTGCTCTTCCCGATCCCGCCCGGCCCGACCACCACCGCCGCGCCCCCACCCGGCGCGGCCGCCCAGGCCAGCAGCGCGTCCAGTTCCGCCTCGCGGCCCAGCATCCGGTGAGCGGGTGCCTTTCCTGAACCGCGCGCCTCTGCGGGCGCCCCGGCCGTCAGTTCCGCCAGTTCCGCGCGCACCTCCGCCTCCAGCGCACTGCCCGGCAGCGTCAGCGGCAGCAGCCGCGCCAGACTGGCCGGCTCCATCGGCGGCGCGCCCGGCACGCCCCGCGCCCTCTGCGCCCACACCGCCGCCCGCCCCGGCTCACTGCCCTCCGCCACCCGCAACGCCTCGTCCTGCACGTGTCGCGCCAGCCGCTCCCGCTGCGCCAGCACCCACTCCTCGAACTCCCCGGACACGTCCGGCAGGTTCACGCCATGCAGGAACGGCCCCCGGTACGCCTCCCACGCCGCCTCGCCCCGCAGCGACAGCAGCGCCGCCGCGTCACACGCCACGCCCGCCACCAGCCGCTCATCACCGCCCAACGCGCCCCCGTCATGCTCCCGCAGCGCATGCAGCGCCACCCGCAGACTCACCTCCGGCTTCGCCGCACGCGGCCACAACAGCGCCGCCAGCTGACGGCGCGGCGTCGGCCCCTCCAGACCCACGAACACCAGCAGCAACAGCGACTTCACCTTCCGGAACGACCCCAGATGCAGGTCCCCCAGCGTGATCAGCACCCCGACCCCCGACCCATCAGACCGTCATGCTATCCCGCCCCGCGCCCCACCGCCGCCCCGCCGGTCAGTTCCCGCCTACCCCGCCGCCCCCCCACCCGGCGCAGCCTCCCACGGCAACTCCACGACCTCCGCCGCCCCCCGCGACGCGTCCCGCAACGCCACCACGAACCCCGCCACGTCCTCCGGAAACACCTCCACCCGCAGCGACACCCCCGCCCCCGAGTACGCCTCCTCGCCGCGCACCACATCCAGCGACCCCAGCAGGTGATACAACCCACCCAGAAACTCGAACGGCACCGACACCGCCAGCGCCCGCCGCGCCCGCACCGTCACCCGCGAAGCCGTCCGCAGACACTCCGCCGCGCCACCCCCATACGCCCGGACCAGCCCGCCCGTGCCCAGCTTCACCCCACCGTAAAACCGCACCACGACCACCATCACGCGGTCCACGCCCTGCCCCTCGATGGCCCGCAGGATCGGCGCGCCCGCCGTCCCGCCCGGCTCGCCATCATCACCAAACCGGTACGCCCCCCCAATCCGGTACGCCCAGCAGTGATGCGTCGCATCCGGATAACGCGCCCGCAACGCCGCCAGCTGCGCCAGGGCCTCCTCCGGCGAATCCGCCCGATCCGCGAACGCCAGGAACTCACTGTTCTCGATCACCGCATCAGACCGGTGCGGCCCCGCCAACGTCACGAACGGCGCCGGAAGATCCGAACCCACCACGCTCAGAGCAACCCCCGTCCGGCCAGCACCGCCCGCGCATGCCACAACACCAGACTGCTCGACCCGTCCAGCACCTCCCCGGCATCCAGGCGACGATACGCCTCCGCCAGAGGCACCACCACCCGCTCGATCGTCTCCGTATCCTCATGATGCATGTCGCCCAACGACACGCCCAGCGCCAGGAACGGATAGAAGATCACGCCACTGATACTCGGCTGCGGATAAAACCCCGGCAACGCCACCCACTCCGCCGCCACACCCCCAACCTCCTCACGCAGCTCCCGCTGGGCCGCCCCGAGCAGATCCTCGCCACGCTCCACGCCCCCCGCCACCACCTCCGTCACCGTCGCCCGCAACGGATACCGGAACTGACGGATCAACACCGCCTCACCCTGAGTGGTGACGGGCAACACGAACACCGCACGCGGCCCACGCGGACGGTACTGATAAGCCGTCTCCACCCCACTCGGAAGACGCACCCGATCCTCGAACACCCGCCGGAACCCACCCACCAACTCACGGGACTCCAGCGTCTCCCACGGCTGAACCTCATCCTCGATCAACGACGTCCAGTTCGGGTGATCAGTCATGCGCTCAGGCTAACAGGCTGTTTCCCTGCGGGGGGCTGGGGGCGGTGGGGTTTCTGGGTGCGGCCCCACCCCCCAGCCCCCTACCCCAGAGGGGCAGGGGGAGTTTTCGCTGCGCTCGGCAGGTATTTCTCTGAGGTGGTGGGCGGGGTGTTGGGCGGGGAGGGCCACTGCTCACACGCCATCCTCCGGTGTCGCAGCGTTCGCCCCGCGCGCTACGCGCACGACGGGCCGCGTTGCCACGACGTCGGGCGGGCCAGCCAACTTGGTGCGTGCTGGAAGGTTCTACTTTTTGGGCTTTTGCAGAAGCGGTCTTTTGAAAGTCAATCAGCGGGGCGAAGCGTCCCACCGACCATCTGACCGCAGACTGCCACCGGCCGTCGTGCGCGCAGCGCGCGGGCCTATACGGGGGGCGGCAGGATGGCGTCGAAGCCGGACACGTCACCGCCCACCACAAACACGCAGCAGGAGTAAAAACTCTTGCCCAGTGCAACGCCTGCTCCCCCTGCCCCCCTGGGGTAGGGGGCTGGGGGGTGGGGAAGCACCCGAAAAGCCCGCCGCCAAACGCCACCCTTCCCGCCTATTCCACCTGCACGTTGGCCCCGAGGGTCCCGGTCGCTTCGGCCGTGACGATCAGCGCGTCGGGCGTGACGTTCAGGCTGGTCAGGCGCAGGGTGCGGACCTGTCCGGCGAGGGTGATGCCGGGGGTGGGGGTGAAGGGGAGGCGGCGTTGCAGGTTGCTCTGGGCGGCGTTCAGGTGGGGGGTGAGGTCGATGCGGGCGGCCTGTTTGATGTAGGCCTGGGCGCGGGTGTCGGCGAGCCAGGCGAGGGCGCGGCCGGTGAGGCCGGTTCGGCGGGTGGTGACGGTGGGGCTTTCGAGGGTGAGGGTCTGGGTGGTGGGGTCGAGGGTGGGGGTGCCGCGGACGTCGGTGGTGGCGTTGAGTTTCAGGCCGAGTGGGCCGGTGATCTGGAGGTTGATGGTGGCGGTGAGGGCGGTGCCGGTGGGCCTGAGGGTGATGCGGGTGACTTTCAGGGTGGGGGAGGTGGGGACGGGGAGGGTGAGGGTGCGGCGGGTGGCTTCGCGGGTGGCGGCGGCGGAGAGTTCGGGGTAGGGGAGGCGGG
>NZ_NHMK01000007.1 GCF_002198095.1 Deinococcus indicus
CACGCAGGTGGGGGCGCAGGGGGTGATCCCTGGGCAGCTGGGTGTACAGGTGCCCTTCAAGGTGCAGGGCGCGCGCACCGGGCAGATCGGCGGGTGTCAGGGCAGGGTCGGCTTGGACGAGGGACAGGGGGGAGCCGGGCACCGGCACAGCATACGGGGCGCCCGTTTATCCTTCGTGGATGACTGGAGTCCTTCTGAACGTCCTGGGTGTGGAGGTCCATGCTCAGGCGCCCGCCTCCCTGCTCGCCCCGCTGGCCCTGTACGGCCCTCACGCGGCCCTGATCCGGCCGGTGACGCATCGGGTGCAGGTGCAGGTGCGGCCCGGTCGACGGGCGCCGGGACCAGAGGCCTTTACGGTCCGGACGCACAGCGCCCAGGTACAGGTCACGCCGGTCGGCTCTACTGAGGTCTGGATTCATGGGGCGACGCAGGACGCGCACCTGAGCGTGGGGCGCGAGGGGAGTGTCATCACGGTGCACACCGACTCGGCCGGGCCGGACGAGGCGTTGATGGTGGCGTTCACGGAGGTGCTGCGCACCCAGGGGTTCTTACCGCTGCATGCGGCGGTGCTGGATCAGGAGGGGTGGGTGACGGCGCTGCTCGGTCCGAGCGGGACGGGCAAGAGCACGGCGCTGCTGGGTGCGTTGCTGTCGGGGGCGCGGCCTGTCACGGAAGATTACGGTCTGTTCGAACCGGCGACCGGGCTGCTACACGGGCTGGACGCGGGTCTGCGCTGCCTGCCGGACACGCTGGCGCGCGTACGGGCGGCCGTGCCGGACCTGCCGGAACCGCCAGTCGTTCGGGGCAAGGCGCTGGTGACGTGGGAGATGCTGGGCGCCGGGCAGCGCTGGCACGCCCCGCTGACGCACGTGGAGGTGCTGCGCCGCGACGGGAGTGAGGTGAGTGTGCGGCCCCTGCCGCTGGCGCAGCGGGTGATGAACCTGTGGGCAGCGACGGGCGTGCCGCTTCTGCCGGCCAACCGGGACTGGACGAATACCGCCATCGGCACGCTGGCGCGCGAGTTGGGCTGGTCTGAGCGGACGGTGGCACACCAGACGATGCCGTGAACGCCTGGACGATTTCGTCCAGGCGAACAGCGAGGATGCGGGTGACGTTCTGATCGGCCTGCATGCTGGCGACCAGAGGAACGAAGAGGATCTGTGCCAGTGCCCACGTGGCGTCACATTCGCCGTGGTGAAAGCGGCGGGCGCGTTTGGCCTACCGCACAGCGGTAGGTGACGGGACGCAGAGGGTTGAGTACACAGCAGTCGGTTGCAGGTCATACGCGTCCACGGGCGTGAGGGGCATTTGCAGGGGACATGCAGCGCCGCGAACGGCCCGAGCTCAACGGTTGCCTGGACGTTCAGGAGGCAGTACACATCACTGCCGATCATGTCAGCAACTGCGCGAGCGTCTTCCCGGCATTCACGAGCACGTCGGCCGGGAACGTGCCCTGCGCCTGCGCCGTGTCCAGTAATTCCTCGTAGCTGCGTCCCCAGTTCATGTACCGGTCGGTGCGACTCGGCCCGGTGAACTCCGACTGGAAGAACACCTCCTCCCAGTCGGCTTGCGTGTCCGGCGTGCAGGCCTGCGGGTACGTGGTGGACCCCCGGCACACCTGTCCGCTGGGGAAGATGTTCCAGAACGGCGCGTGGCACACGGGCGTCTCCAGGGTGGGGCGCGTGTTCTCCCGGAGGGCGTACACGCTCAGGCTCCCCGGCCCAGCAATGAACACCAGCGGTGGGTGGGGCACGGATTGCCCGGAGAAGCGAGCCACGCTGCCGGCCTGGGCGTACTTGGGGTTGAACAGGAGGGCTCGTTCCCCGGCGGGGATCCACCAGGCACACGCGGTGGGCGAGGTGGCCAGCGTGTTCTCTCGGGTAGGTGTGAGGGCACGGCCGCCCAGGGTCATCAGGAGATCACGGGCGTCCTCGCGGGTCAGCGCCTGCGCGGCGCCCAGCACGGCCCGGCCACAGCTGTCGTGCCGGATGCGGTGCTTGCGGGTGTACGCGCTGTTCAGGCCGTCCTGGCCGCCGGGCGCGTACAGGACCAGAGCGAGGACCGGTTCGTGCAGGGCGGGTGCAGCGCGCTGAGTGCGCTCAGTGGAGATGGTCATGGTGGCGCTCATGCGTGCGGCGTGGCCCCCAGGCGGGGGCCAGCGCTTCACGGGATGGAGACTGCGGCAGGCGACCAGGGGTACAGGTGCTTGTGATTGACGCGCACCCGCCCGCTCGCCCTGAAGTCGGTGAGCACGTCGGTGATGTTGCCTGGGTGGGCGTGCGGGAAGGCCTGCTGCACGTCCACGGCGGTGGCTCCTGGGTGGGTGCGCACGTAGTCCTCGATCAGGGCCCCAGGCGTGCCCTGTTCGAGTGCGGGGGCGTCCGGCGCATTCGGTGCCTGGTGCCGCTGGACGCGGAGGGTGCGCAGCGTCTCGTGATCCAGATCGTCGAGCAGGTGGATGAGCGCCTGGCGGGCCTGCCACGCCGGTTCAGCGGGAAAGTGAGTGCGGGCCATGTGGTCCAGAAGGCTGAATTCGCTCATACGCGTCCGTGGCCCCCAAGCAGGGGGCCAGGGCTGCGTCACGAGGTGGCGCCGCGGGTGAGTGCGTCCCACATGGCGCGCGTGCGGGCCTGCACGTCCGCGACCGCGCGCAGGTACCTCAGCGCGGCCTTGTGTGAGGCCCAGTCGCGGATTTCGAGCATGGCCAGGGATTCGACGGGGCTCTCCGTGTGCGGGATGCCCATCATATCGGTCACGTCCCGGTGGAATTCCAGCACGGGGTCCCGCTCCGGGGTGTCCTGGCAGATCACCACGTCGATCACCCCCGGGTGCAGGCCGTCCTCGGCCCAGGAGCGCGTGGTGCGCCACTCGAAGGGCAGCGTGGCGAGGTGCGCGAGCAGGTCGGCGGCCTCCGTCAGCCCTGGGACCACCCGGTGCGCGTGCAGGCGAGACTGAAGGGAGCGGGCCACGTCACCCGGTGCACTCCAGGTGTCCATGGGGTACGTGCGGCCCAGGTCGTAGGGCGTGGGCGCGCCCTGACGCTGCAGCCAGCGGCACAGGTCCCGCGCGCGGGGCTCCCGGGTGCGTTCCTCGTGCTCGGCCTCACTGAGGGCTTCGAGGTGGTCATCCCACCACATCTCCCCGAACCGCAGGGCTTCTTCGCCCTGGACGGCGTCCTGACCGGTGAAGACGGGCTGGTACGGGGCGAGGGCTGCGCGCAGGGCGTGCATCAGGGCGCCGAACAGGTACCGGTCCCGGGCACGCAGATCCGCGCGCAGGGCCCGCAGGTCCAGCACCCGGCCGGACTGGGGCAGGACCTCCACGCCGATGGTGGCCGTGTTGTGCTGCGAGTACCCGCACAGGAGGGTGACATCGAGGAGCACGTCCGGCGCGCTGAGATCTGTCCGCCAGGTCTCCACGTACGAATGGAGGATGTACGACTCCGGTGTCTCGCCCGGCCGGGGGGCGCGGCGGGGAATGAGGCCCGCCTGCGTGAGGTGTAGGGCGAGGGTGCACGCGGCGTCCATGACGCCCTCCTCAACGGGGCGGGTGACGTATCCGGTGGGGAGGCGGTGCGCGCGGGGCACATTCAGGGGGGCCAGCCCGGGCGTGCGGGGGGTGGTCAGGGCAACAGGGGCGGTGGGGGCAAGCGCGGATCGGGTGGCGTCCGCTCCTGCGTCCGTGTGAGTTTGACCAGGACGCGGGTGAGCGCCTCGGGGGCGCGCGTACGCTGGGCGAGCGTGCGGAGCGGGGGCTGCCGGGTGCGGTGCGAGTCGAGCCATATGGTGAACTCCTCCTCAGAGATGGTCGGGATGAGCGTCATGCGGCGGGACGGCGGGGACGGCGTTCCCGGCGGGGTTTCAGGAGCGGTTTGGGGCGACGCGCGCGCGGCACCTCGGGCTGTCCCTCGGGCACGGGGAGCGCGACGACGCGCAGCGGCTCGGCGAGGTTGATGAACGCCCCGCACGTGGGCGTTTTCGCGTTCAGGAGGAGTTCCCCGAGGAGCTGCGCCGCCTGGAGCGCGACGGCCGGGTTGATGAACAGGTGCTGACGGGTCAGGGCCTCAGCGGCCGAGCAGCTGGGGCGGTCATCGTCCACGCCCGTGTGCATGGTGGGGTCGCGGTCCAGGACGTGCGGGAGGCGCGCCGGGCTCTGGCGGACCTGCCCGAGGATGACCTGCCCGGTGGCCGCGTCGTTCCCGCAGTCCAGCCAGTACTGCGGGGGCTGGGAGCGGAAGGCGGCGTGGATGGCGCGGCGGCTCTGGGCGCTGTCCACGCAGCTGATCACGACGTGCGCGCCCTTCACGTCCCCGTCCTGGAGGGTGCGGGGGTACGCGTCCCAGCACAGGCCCGCGTACAGGTTGCAGCGTTCGACGAGCACCACGGCCTTGTGGCGGCCGATGTCGGCGGGGGCGAAGTTCTGCCGGGTGAGGTTCGTTTCGCTGACCACGTCCGGGTCGAAGGCCGTGACGTGCAGGCCGGCGCCGCCGAGGGCGCGGATGGCCTGGTCGAGTCGGACGAGGTGGGTGAGCATGAGGCTGCCGGTGCCGCCGACGCCCACGAGGATGAGGCGGACGGGCTCCTTGGGGTCGAAGGTCAGGGTGTGCATGATGGCCGCGTGGCCCCCGTCAGGGGGCCAGGACTCTCGGGGTTCAGCTCAGGGCCTGGGCGAGGGTCAGTCCGGCGGGCAGGAGCACCTGTTCGGGGAACGTCCCGGCAGCAAGGGCGGCGTCGAGGAGTTCCTCGTAGCTCTTGCCCCAGTTCATGTACCGGTCGGTGCGGCTGGGCCCGGTAAACACGGACTGGAAGAACGCGGTCTCCCAGTCGTCCTGCGCAGCAGGTGTGCACGAGTCGGGGTAGCGGGTGGTGCCGCGGCACAGCTGGCCGCCGGGGAACATGTTCCAGTACGGGGCGTGCAGCAGGGGCGTGTCGTCCGTAGGTGGGGCGTCCCCGGTGACGGCGTACACCTTGAGCGTGCCGGGCGTGGCGACGAAGACCAGACCTGGGTGAGGGACCGGAATGCCGGACAGGCGCGCGACGCTTTTGGACTGGGCGTACTTTGCGTCGAAGAGCATGGGGCGCAGGCCGGGCGGTCGCCACCAGGCGACGCACTGGAGGCCGACCGCGAGGGTCGTGGGGCGGGTGCGCTGCAGGCCCTGACCAGCGAGGAGGCGCGTGAGGTCGGTGACGTCGGCCCGGGTGAGCGCCTGGGCGGGTCCGAGCGTGCACGCCCCCTCGTCCTGCCGCACGGCGTGCTTGCGCAGGAGGATCTGGCTGCCGTGTTGAGTGGCGCGCTCGTAGATCAGCAGGGCCAGGGTGGGCAGGAGGGGCCGGGGCATGAGCTCAGCGGCGGTGGGCGGGTACGTGACCTGGAAGGACATGCGCGTGAACTGGCCCACCGCCAGGGTGGGCCAGTACTGGGATTGTGCTGCGACGCCAGAGTGGATTACTTTCGATGGACCTCGGCCGGTTCTGTACTGTCTGAAGATACAGGGGTAGCCTGGACTGTTTCCGCCCCATTACTTTCGTTGAGTGTATTTGAGGGGGCGTTGGCGGGCGATTGCTGTCCCACAGGCTCTCCGGAGTTTTCTGGAACCCTTCCGCTCTGAGGCGATACATCGGAGCTGCCGGATTGAGGCCGATGCTTCAGGCCAACCATTGCTCGTGATGATGGGTCAAAGAAGGAGACAATACCGAGAAGAAGTGTCCATTGAGTCCATCGAGCGACTTCCTCAGGGAGTATGAAATACTGACTTATTGCTGCGCCTGCTGACAATAGAATCGTGCTTAACCAAGGATATTCAGTGCTGAAAAACTCTCTGTTTGGGATATTTCTTCCTTTTAACTCTAGCTCTACACGTTTTGCGAGACCAATGCCAATGGCGGTGAAAATGGCCGCAAATAAGGCACCTATCCACTTGCTGGTCAGTAGACTGACATCGGGAAAGTAGCGAGGCTGCAAAAGCGTGAACACTGGAAAAAATATAGCTAGCGCAAGCGCAAGCCATGCGCGGGCTATCACATTATTTTCAAAGATCTTTCCCAGTACTGTCTTCAGTAATAAGTTCGCGAGCCATGTGGAAACCGCAAGGATCGAACCCAGGATGAGTAACGTTATCAGCCAGCCCGAAAGATCATTCGTATTCATACTGAACCGCCACTGTAGTCGAAGTAGTTGATAGATTGAGCCAAATTTGAACACCCCCCCTTAGGGGGTGGATTGGCCGACGGTTTACTCGAGCCAGGCCTCGTCCGCTGCGATGAGCGCGTCGTGGATGCGGTTTAGGGCCGCGTCGACGCGCGGGGCGTGCGTGAGCAGGTCCGCGAGCCGCGCACGGTCCGCGTCGCAGTCGTGCAGGATCAGGTGAAGGGCCGCGCCGGTCTCCCCGCCCTGCCAGTGCAGGTCCATCACCTCGTCGAGCACGTCCACCATCGCGCTTGCCCCTTCCTTCAGGGGGCTGTATGCCCGACTGGGCAGGTGGTCGAGCAGACCGCTGCCGCGCTCCTCGTCCGTCATGGCCGGCAGGGCGTCGTGCGCCTCTCGCAACTCCGGCAGGGCACGCAGCAGGGGCGCGAGGGCCGGGAAGTCCGGCAGGAGCGGGATCAGGCGCGCCACGGTTTCGTCCAGGCCTGGCACGTCCCGCAGGTACGGCCAGGGCATCTCGTCACGCACCACCCAGGGGTGCGGGATGCCGCTGCGCCGCGCGAGGCGGATCACGTCACGCTTCGTCAGGGCCTCCCAGTCCGGGTGCTCCTGGAGGAGGTCCTCGATGACGCGGTCCTCGTGGTGCCACTGCTCGGCCAACCCATGCGCTTCACGCGGGCCGAACTGCGGGGTGAGGCGCGCGGAGTGAGTTTCGAGCGCAGCAAGGATCCCGGGGAGGACGTGTGGGTCACGCCGGGCGAGGGCCGCATGCAGGGCGGGCAGGTGCGTGAACCCGTCCGAGTTCGCTTCGACGGTGAGCGTGACCTGGTCCGTGCAGGCGTGCAAGGTCACCTCGGCGTGCTCCAGGGGTGCCAGCAGGTCGAGTTCTGCCTGAAGGGTCAGGGCGCTCCCTGGTTCGTCCGGGAGGAGATCCCGGAACAGGGCGCGGAGCACGTCCCTGGGGTCCTGATGCAGGGCGAGCTGCACGCGGGCGTCCAGGCCACGCAGGTCCGCGTCAAGGATCAGGGGAGTCACGCCGTCCAGGCGGGGAACGGCCGGGATCAGAGCAACAGGGGCACGAGTGGGCTGCTCTGCGCGGGACTGGCCCCGCTCTGCCTCAGGGTGACGGTCAGGCGTTTCAGGTCGGGGGATTGCAGGTCGGCTGCTTTGGGCGCGGGGATGACGCGCGTGCCGTTCGGCAGCAGGGCGCGCAGGGTCGGGGTGAAGTCGGGGCATGAGGGCTCCTCCATGCGCGCGTGGTGGCCCACCCGAAGGTGGGCCAGCCCTTCACGCAAGGTCCGCCAGGGTTCGTCCGGTTTCCAGCAGCACACGGTCCGGGAAGGTGCCCTGTACTCTGGCTTCGTCGAGCAACTCCTCGTAGCTCTTCCCCCAGTTCATGTACCGGTCCGTGCGGCTCGGCCCGGTGAACACCGACTGGAAGAAAGCGGTCTCCCAGTCGTCCTGTGCGGCGGGCGTGCAGGCCTCCGGGTAGCGGGTGGTGCCGCGGCACACCTGGGCGGAACTGAACATGTTCCAGTACGGCGCGTGGCACAGTGCCGTGGCCGGGGTGGGACGCTGATCGCCACGGACGGCGTACATTTGAAGGCCGTCACGGGAGGCGACGAACACCAGACCGGGGTGCGGGACGGGCACGCCGCTCAGCCGGGCGATGGAATGGGCGGCGGCGTACTTCGCGTCGAACAGCAGGGGCCGCTCGTGGGGCGGCACCCACCAGCACACGCGGTGGAGCCCGGTGGCCAGGGTGGTCGGCTGCGTGAACGTCAGGCCCGTCCCGGCGGTGAAGTCCACGAGGCGCTGGTGGTCCTCGCTGCTGAGCAGCTGCCCGGGCCCGAGCACGTACCCCTGCGGCGTGTCATGGACGGGGTGTTTCAGGATTGCGCTCCGCTGATGGGTGCCGTAGATCAGCAGGGCGAGTTCCGGAGCGAGCGGGGTCGGCGTGCGCCGCTGCGGGGCTGGGGTGAGGAACACGTTGACCATGTCCTTCCGGTGGCCCACCCTGGGTGGGCCACGCCTGTCAGGTCCGCTTCGGGGCGGGGAGGCTTCGGTTGGCAAGATTGAGCACGCCGACGCACTGCGCGGCCAGCTCGGCGATCCTGGGCGCGTGCTCAAGGTAGGCCGCGAGCCGGTCGTGCCCCTCACCGTCCCGGCCGACCTGCACGCACCACTGCGGGCTGACGTTCCCGCACTCCCAGTGGTTCTGGAGGAACTCGTTCACCGTGTCCAGGCTCAGGTCATCGTCCCCCCCTGTGACGGTCAGGAACGTGTGCGGGATGGGGTCGTGGAAGAGATCACTCCACTCGTCGTCCGTGGGGTGCAGGAACGCGTCGTCCGCGGCACGCAGCTCGGGCAGGAGGGTCAGGAGTGGACCAAGGGCGGGGACACGGGGCAGGACCTGCTCCAGGCGTGCCAGGGTGTCTTCCAGGCTCAGCAGCTCCCGGAAGTACGGCCAGGGCAGCGCGTCCTGCACCTGCTGCCCGTGTGGAATGCCAAGTCGCCGCGCGGCCCGAACAGCGTCCCGTTCCGTGAGGACCAGATCCGGCCGATCGAAGCGCTCTGGCAGGGTGTAGTCCGCCAGGGCCTCCGTGCTGAAGTACTGGTCGCAGATGACCGATGCTCCATGCGGGCCCACGACCGGCGTGACCCGACTGGACCCGACTTCCAGGGCGAACAGCAGGCCTGGGAGAAGGTGACGGTCCACGGGCCACAGGGCCGCGTGCAGGCGGTGCAGGTCGACCATGCCCGACACGTCCGTTTCCCCCCGGAAGTGGAGGTGACCGTCCTCGTTCTGCACGGTCAGCGTCCAGCCGTCCGTGCGCAGGGCGGCCGTCAGGGCACGCTGGAGGCGCTGGTCGAGCGGGCCGTCCGGTCCGGGGTCCGGGAGGACGGCACCCAGCAACGGCGTCACGAGCGGGTCGGGATCATTCCGCAGACCTTCCTCGTACATCCGCTCGGCAGCGTCCAGATCCGCTTGCAGGACAAGGGGCCGCACGCCGGCCAGGGAGGGCACGGCGCGCGGCACCACTGAAGGGTCGTCTACGGCAGCAGGGGCACCTGGGCCTGGCTGGACGCCGCCGCGCCCCGCGTAGTACTCATCACGCGGCGCAGAGCGTCCAGCGTGCCGGGCGGCCCCTGCCTTGGCACGTCCAGCACGAGGGGCGTGCGGGGTGGGCACGGCTCAGCCTTTCCGGCCATAGTTCTTGATGAATTCGGTGGTGACGGTCCCGGCTGGGAGGTCTGTGACGGGGCTGCCGATCCCGGCGGTGGTGAGTTCAGGGTGCTGCGGGGCGTAGAAGCCCTTGACCTGCTCGGGCGTCATGTTCGGGTTGGGGTCGTCGAGGACCTGCTCACCGAACTTGAAAACGCGCTTGAGGGCCTGGGGCTGACCGGGGGTGGGGTTCGTCATGCACGCCGCGTGGCCCCCGGGAGGGGGCCAGCACTGTCACTCGGTGGTCGTGAGGAACACGACGGGGAACCCGTCCTGCTGCGCGGGGTCCATCAGCGCGTCCAGCCAGTGCAGGATCCCGTCCGGCGCGTCCGCATGTTCCAGGGCGAGATCTGCGGCCAAGTCGCACTCGTGCGCGGCCAGGAGCGCCTTGGCGGACCGGAGGTTGGCCACCTCGTTCGCCAGGACCTCTTTCTGTTCGGCGAGGGCGGCCCAGTCGGTGCCCGTGAGGGCGGTGTGCAGGGAGGCTCATGAGGGCCGCGTGTCCCTCGGGCGGGGGCCAGGGCTATTCCCGGTGAGCTGGCGGATTCGGTCCAGGACGATGGCGGTCCGTTCGTCCGTCCGGCAAAAGCCCAGAAGGGTCTCTTCGAAGTCCGGATGTTGAAGCAGAGTGGTGAATTCAGTCTGAACGAACAGTTGAAGCGCTGTCGGAGCGCCGTCCAGTTCGTCCTTGAGTTCTTGACGACCATCGACGACGGTGAGAATGTCCTCAAGATCGTGGTGGAACATATCTCTCTGCCCTCGCGTGGTCCAGGCCACGAATTTGGTGGCTACGAGATGAGGTGCGTCCATCACGCGAACCCGGAGTCCGGAGGGCAGACGATGCGTTTGGGCTGTGTCAATGGCTGAGGCGTACCAGGGGTTGCTGAACCCCTGGATGTCTGCGTCATCGGACATCACATCAATGATCAGCGCTCCCTTCGTGTAACGGCAGATGGGGCCGTCCTGGTCTGGTGCAAAACCGAGTTCATACAGTCGCTGTTCAAGTTGATTGAAGGCCGCACGGGTGGGAACGCGGGTGGTGACGTCCACATCCAGCGTGGGGCGTGGGGCGTCCGCCGCCTGATCGGTCAGCAACAAACCCACCGTTGCGCCGCCTACGAAGACCAGTTCATCCAGCAGGGGGTGGAGCGCCTGAGCGGCCTGGTCCATGAGTTCAGTTGGTGTTGGCATCAACACCAACTGTAGAGCCGATCTTTCAGGAGTGCCTGTGCCATCTCGACTTCACGCGCGCGGCCACTGCGCAGGGCATCGAGAAGGATCAGGAGTTCGTGGGCACGCGGGTCGCTGACGGCATGCAGGGCACTCGGGTGAATCGGCAGCAGACCTGGGCCGCGGGTTGTGCCGTGGGCCGTCGGCCAGACGGGCGGCCCTTCCTCAGGCATGGAAAAATGTTCGTTGAGGGGTGCCGCTCCTATCGAGGTGGCGACGCCCCGTGTGGGAGACGTCAGTTGGGCCGGATACACGTATTTCAGGCCGTGTACCCAGAATTCCAGGAGGGCTTGGCGTTTCGGGTAGGGCACCTTCCGACCTTTGTCGCGGAAGAGTTGGGAAGTGATGAGGCGCTTGGCAGACGCGTGAGCTTCTGATGAGCTGATCTGCAGTGCTTCGCTCAGGCCCTGGTAGGTGATACCGGAGGTGGCAGAGCTGACCAGTTGAGTCGCCACAACCATATCGACCGGCTTCATGTCCTTACTCTATTCTAAATTCGCGAATCTAGAATACGAGGGAGAAGACCGCGCGAGGGCCATGCCAGAGGAACCGTGCTACCCCCTCAACATCTCCTCCAATCGACGAGGGCATCCGCCCTCCCGGTCAGAAGAGGCGCTGCTCCTCCTTGAGGGTCATTTCGATCACCTGGGGCTTGCCCGCCTTCACGCTGATCGTCTGATTCGCGGTGGCGTGTTCGGCCGCCTGCGCGTTCACGACCCACGTGCCGGAGGGCAGCAGGACCTCCACGCCGTGATGCAGGGCGATGACGGTGTCGCCCTTGGTGGCTTCGAGCGCGGCGCCCTGCGGGGTGACGTTCACGGTCACGCGCGCACCCTGCTGCTCGGTGAAGTCGTGCTCCTTATTCGCGTGTGTGGCGACGGTCTTCTTCACCTCGCCGAAGGTGGGATGAGCGGCCGTGATCTCCAGGGTGCCCTGCGGCACGTCATTCTTCCCGACGACCAAGGGCACGTCCTTGCCGCCCAGGGTGCCTTTCAGGGTGGTGCCCTCAGCGGCCTTCAGGGTCAGGGCGCTCGTTTTCGCCTTCGCGGGGGTGGGGGCGGGCTTGTCGGTCGCTTTCTTGTTCGCGTCCTGCTGACGCTGCGCGGCCTGCTGGGCGACGCTGAAGGCATCCCGGCGCGCCCCGGCGTAGCCCTGCATGGCGGTCACGAGGTTCGCGTCCATCCAGTCGGGCGTCTCAGTCAGCATGAACGGCACAGGGGCCGCCTCGCCGGGGTGCGGTTTGGGGAAGATGCCGATGGTGACGTCCGCGCGGACGCGGAGCAGCTGGAAGGTGAGTTCCCCGCCGTCGGCGAGCAGCCCGGCGAGCTGTGCAATCAGGCCGCTGTGCACCGGGGCGGCGAGCGTGGCGATGGGCACGGGGGCGTCCTGAGCGTCGCGGCTGGGTCCGGGTTCGGCGGCACCCTCTTCGGGGGTAGAGGCCTCGGGCGCGGGCTGCGGCTCGGGCTCTGGGGTGGGCTCGGGCTGCGGGGCGCTCAGGACAGGCTGGGCGACCGGGGCGGGCTGGGACGCCTCCCACGGGTCCGCTTCAGGCGCGGCGAACAGGCCCTCGATATCCGCGAGGAACGCCAGGTAGTGCATGCGGGTGGCGTCCTTGTCCGGGTGCTCGCGGCTGACACGGCGGAAGTCGTCCTCCAGGGCCGTGCCCTTGACGGATTCCCAGAGTTCGGCGGCGCGGGCCTTGTCGTCGGGGAGGATCGGGGCGTGCTGGGCGGTAGGGGCCGGAGCTGGTTGCGTGTAAGTCATGACGGCGACCTGGCCCACCCGGCTCCCGGGTGGGCCATCACTGATCATCTGGAGGGAGCGGGTGGAAGTGTTCGCGTTCAAGGGGCGTGAAGAAGCCCCGAATGTCCACCACGAATTCCGCTGGGGCGCCGCACTCGGGCCGCGCGAGGAACATGAAGTGAAGGTCGTGGGGGCCTCACTGGGCGGGTCCTGGCCGGGCACTCAGTTCAGTCCCAGGATGGCCCAGTCGCGCGCCTCGGCGAGCGCTTCGCTGGTGAGGTCACCTTCCAACTGCGCGCGCGCTCCGCCACTGAGGTCACTGGAGATTCCGCCCATCGTGCGGCATGCCAGGACCTCCCCGGCGGCGTTCGTGACGCGGCAGGTGACCCGCTGGACGTGCCAGGTCACGCCACACAGGGCCCGGCGGCGCGCGGCGCGCATCACGTCCGTACGCGCTTCCCGCAGGGCCTGTTCGGGGGTGAAGCCCAGGAACATGATGCGCACGCGGGTTTCGTCCGCTTCACTCCAGGCGGGCGTGAAGTGCAGGCCGCCTCTGATGGACACGCTGGAGGGCGTGGGGTGCGGGGTGAGCGTTCCCAGGCTGTGGTCGGCAATGTGGTCCTGCTGTGGGTCGGGCGTGCAGGTCAGGGTGGTGCTCAGGGGCGGCTGGGGCTGGTGGAAGGGGATCGTGGAGGTCTGCATGATGCCCGCGTGGCCCCCTGCTGGGGGCCAGAGCTTCTGATCAGATGGCCGCGAGGAGCAGCTGATCCATCCGGGCGCGGACTCGGGGATCCTGTCGCCGGAGGAGTGTACGAGTTTGCTCAGCGCGGGTGTGATCGGGCAGGACCAGCGTGACCATCCGCACGTCCCGCTCGGCGCGGTACTCGACGATCACGAGGGGGCAGCCGTCCACCGCGCCGGGAGTAAGGGTGTCGCCCTGGATGGCGTACACCTGCGCAGGGCGGGTCGGAAGCTGCTCGGTGACGGTCAGGCCGTACCGGAGGCGCAGCGGGGGGCGCTGGGCGGTGCGGACGGCGGGTGCGGGGCACGGGGTGGGCGTGGTCTCCCCCACCGGGTCTGCGGCCGCGACCATCGGCGCAGGCTGGATCTCCGGCACCGGGGCGAGCTGGATGGGGGCCGCAGGCTGAGCCGGTACCTGGGGTGCGACGTCGGCGCTCAGGATGCGCTCCCGGAGTTCGGCGCGTAGGCGGGTGAGGCCTTCCGCGCCGTACGCGCCTTCCGCGCGGGTGGGCTGCACGTGCCGGGCCCTGGCAAGGTCCACGGGCGCGATGACGTCCACGTTCCCGCCGACGTCCGTGACCCGGACGCCCGTGTCGGCACCGCGCAGGTCCCGCACGGTCACGGGGTTGCCCTGGTGCTCGAACGTCAGCCCGGCGTGGATGGGCAGGCCCTCTACCCACACGATCGGCTGCGTGAGGCGGGTCAGGGCGGCCATGGGGTTCGCCGCGGCGCGCAGGGCCTGCACCTGACCGTGCAGGCCGCGCAGGGCGGTCACCAAGCGGTTGATCCCGGCGACGTCCTGCGTACTCGGGCCGTGCTCGCGGCTCCGGGCCGTCCGGTCGCGCTTCTCCAGCAGGCTGAGCGCTTCGAGGTACTCGCGGATGACCGTGAGGTCCGCCAGCAGGCTCGCGGCGTGACTCTCCGCCTGCCGGGCTTCCCGCTTGGCGCGGATGGCGTGGCGGGTGGCGTCCGGGTCGCGGCTGAGCATCACGGCCAGTTCCTCCCCGTCGAAGCCCACGTCGGTGTTCTCGCAGCTGGTGAGGGTGGGGTCGAACACCTGCTGCGCCCAGCCCTTCTTGCCCATCATGTTCTGATATCGGATCACGTCGAAGCTGCCCCGGGCGAAGTACACGTGGTTGCGGATCTCCTTGACCCAGGTGCCCTGTCGGCGGCCGCGTCCGATGCGCTGCACGAACGCCATGTGGTGGTGCGGGTAGTCCAGGTGGTGGAGGTCGGTGGCACCCTGGTAATTGCCGCCCTGTTCGATCACGCTACTGCCGATGACGCAGGTCAGGACGCCACGGCGGAACCGGCGTTCGACCGTGAGGCGTTCACCGCCCTGGTGGGTACTGGCAGTGATGATCTCGATTTCACCGGCGGGGTACCCGGCCGCGATGAGCTGGTCGCGCAGGGCCGTGTACGTCATGCCGCCTTCGCCGCCGGTGTACATGAACACGACGTTCCGGCCGCCCTGTTCGCGCGCAGTGAGGCACGCCTGCACGCACGCCGCGAAGCGGGCATTTGGAGCCTGGACGTTCATCAGCGGGGGATGCAGGGTGAGCTTGCTCAGCCGGGAGAAGATCGAGAAGAGATGCTTCTCACCCTCACTCTCAGCCTCGCTGATGGTGGCCTGCTCCGCGTCGTACTCGTCCTGGACCACCGGGTGCAGGTCGAACAGGTGCTCGACGGTCGCCAGGGGCGGCAGCGGCATGCCCACCCGGTCGTGCATCTGGCAGGTGTCCTCCGTCTCCCGGATGACGTGCTGGCCGATGACGGCGCGCAGCTCGTCCAGGTTCCGGAAGCCCACGACGCACGAGCGGAATTCCACGTCCCCTTCCGGCAGGGTGATCAGGCGGGGCTCGATCACGCAGAAGCGGGCGGTGAAGGCCTGCACGTTCGTGATGCCGTACGCGGGAAGCGCGTCGGTCACGAGGGAGAGCATGTTCCAGATCTCCAGCGGGCTGTTCGTGAACCACGTGGCGCTCAGCGCGACTGTGCAGCCGCCACGTTCACGAACGAAGCGGGCCTTATGGTTGCCGTCCAACGCGCGGTTGCTCTCCCCTCCCCCACCCAGGAATTTGGGGCTGGAGTCCCCGTACACGGCGGGGGCGGCGTACGTGTTCTTCAGGGCGTGCGCCTCATCCCACAGGACCGCGTCGATGCCGAGCGCTTCGAAGGGCACGTCGGTGCTCGTGGCGACCTTCACGCGCCCCAGGTGCCGCTGCGTGAACTTCTCAGCGGCCGCGAGCGCCCGGTGCCCGCCCATCTTCCGGTGCCGCTCGTCGAACGTGGTCGTGGTCGCCAGTGCGCTCATGAGCGTCTCGTCCTCGCGCACGAAGCGCTTGCGGGTCTCTTCGAGCATGGGGATCATCTCGAAGGCCTCGTACGTCATGATCACGAGGTCCGGGGGGCTGGTCAGGAGCGCGGCGATCTTCGCGCGGCGGCGGTCCCCGGTATCTGTCAGGACCCTGGGCTCACCGTCCTCGTCCAGCGCGATGCTCCCGTCCGGCGCGCGGACGGGTTCCCCGCCGATCACGCTGACGCGCAGCCCCGGCAGGGCGGTGGCGGCGTTCATCACCCAGTCCCCCAGTCGGGAGAGCGGCACGACCACCGCGGGCAGGCGGGCGCGGCCGGACTGGAGGAGCAGTTCAGCCAGCATCAGCGCCGTCAGGGTGTTGTGCGTCACGATGAACTGCTCTGTCAGGAACAGGTGGTCGTCTGCATCCACACTAATGCAGGTCGCGGGTTGCGAGCCCAGCGGTTCGACCCGAGTGATGGCGCGCGACGGTGGGTATTTGGTCCGCGGGCGGTAGGCCGTGGCCTTCCGTTTCAGCCAGAACGGGTTAATGCCGACAGGAAGCGCGATGCTCTGGCGGTAGGCCCGCACGACCCCATCAATCCGTTTTTCCCTGATCGGTGCAGTGCCGCCCAGTGACTGAACGATGAACTGGACGTCCTCTGCGAGTTGCAAGCTCGTGGTGCAGAATTCGACGTTGTTGTCAGCCCTGACGTGACCGTCCGTATCCATGAGACCGTGCATCAACTCGATGCGTTCCTGAATGGACGAATACTTGTAACAGTCAGGAATGAACTTCGTCTTGGACGTACGCCCCGCCAACCCGAGCGCTCTCAAGGCGCCTTTCACAGGATTGGCCCGTCCAGGCGCCACGCAGAGACTATAGTCGTACTTCGCGTTTGGCCTTTCGGGCTTTTTCCGGACATGGATACCTACGGGTAAGGTAGCCCGGAGGCGCAGGATGATCTCCTCGTCGGCAGAGCTAAAACCTAATGCCATGTTCGGAAGGGCGCCCCGGGTCTTGCGTGAGTACGTTGTCAAGCATCCATCGCCGAGCAAGGCGCCCAAGACATAGGGGTCGAGGGGTAGACTGGGCTGCTCTGCAAATTCAACCGGCTGAGTCATAGGAATAAAGTGCTTCTTATGGCCTCGGTCACCCTTCCTGTACAGGCCTTCAGCCAGGATTTCTCTCAAGGTCAAGACCCTAAATGAAATGGTACCGTCGCCTTTGCTGGGTGGCCTGACCGACCAGAGATGATCCTCATCACAGATGACGGATGAATCGTCACTGAAATGCACCCGGTACGTTGGGCGAATCCCCTGGGGAAACACCCCCGTAATGATCGTCGGCTTGCCATTTGCTCCAGTGACCTGATCTCCTATTTTCAATTCTTCGATAGGTACGAAGCCGCGCGGCGTGCAGACGCGCATGCCATGGGCCAGCGCTTTGCCAAGCCCGACGCCGAAGTCCAGGATGACGCCGTCCATACGCGCGGCGGCGCGGACGTGCCCGGCCTGGAAGGGATGCGCGAGCGGCCCCTGGTACCGGGGCAACGTCAGGGGGCGCAGGTCGGGCGTGGCGGTCAGCAGCCCGTACCGGTGCTCGTTCAGGGTGAGTTCCACCGTGCCGACGTGCTCACTGCCGAGCAGCCAGGTGCGGAAGTGCGCGGCGAGCTGCCGTTCGAACTGCACCGCGCGGGCCTGATGCGCGTGGCGTTCGGCGGTGATCTGCTCGGGCGTCTTCACGTCCTGGTTCACGACCGGTTCGACCGGCGTGCGGAAGTTCAGGTACGCCTCCAGTTCCCGCACGCGCCCAGGACTGATGGCCTGCCGCTCCTTCAGGGCGAGCTCGTCGTCCAGGGCGTTGCGCAGGCGCAGGGTGACACCGTGTTCACCGCGCGTCGCCTGGATGAGGTTCACGGGCGCACCGTCGGCGTCCCACGAGTTGCGCTTGACGGCCACGCAGGTCCCGAGGTTGGCGTTCACCCAGTCGGCCAGGACGTGCTCGGGGATCAGGGGGTCCCGCGCCTCGAGGGTCATGTCGGTGATGTCCACCCAGAGGGCGCGTTCCCGGCAGGTCTGCGCCTGCTGCAGGAGGGCCTGGCGCTCGGTGCCGGTGTGATCGGCGGCCAGGGTCTCGGCGAGGCGGGCCTTCTCGTGGGCGCGGCCCCGGTAGTACGTGCTGGCCGCCTCCCAGGTGTGACCGGTGAAGGCGTACTGGGCGAGCAGGTGCGCGGCGGCGTCCCCATCCGTGACCTGAGCGTACCGGGCGAGGCTCGTGATGGTGAGCAGGCCGTACGCTTCGAGCTGCTGGGCGACCTCGCCGATCGTGCCGGGCGTGATGGGGGGCTCCCGGTCGGTGAGTTCGGTCAGGAGGGCCGGGACGTCCCCGTTCGCTTCGACGAGCGCGTGCAGCGCAGGCGCGGATTTCGCGGCGCGGCGCAGCAGGGTCAGGTCGTACGCGCCGTGCGTGCTCAGGTGGGTGTCGTGCAGGCGTAGGGCGGTGTCGCGCGCGGCGTGCTGCTGGCCACTGCGGGCCGCCGTGATGGCCTGCGCGACAGTCAGGGCGCTGAGCACGGTGGGGTTGCTCAGGTGCGAGCCGTACTGCCAGCGGCCGCCCTGGAAGCGGTACGTGCCGCACGCACTGGTCTCTCCGTCCGTGATGGGGTGCGCCTGGGGGCGGGCCTGCCGGGCACGGGCTTCGACGTCTGTGCCGAGCAGGGTCTGGATGGCCGCGAGCGCGCCGGGCAGCGTGAGGATGTCGTTCACGCGCGCACTGGCCTGCTTGGTGAGGGTCTCCAGGTCCACGCGCAGCCCACCGGGGTACACGGGGTCGCCGAAGCGGCCGTCCCCGATCTTGGCCTGGTGGCGGGGCGTGCCGAGGGGTTCCCCGGCGTACTGGAGCTTCCACTCGGTCCCGCTGCGGTAGAAGACGCCTTCCCCGTTCACGATCTGGCGGAGGTACCCGCTATGCGTCAGGCGCTGCTCGCGCAGCTGGGCCTGCTCCTCGTGGGTGAGGGCGTTCAGCGCTTCGGTCACGCCGGCATCGTGGCGGCGCAGGACCAGCAGGACGGTGGTGACGCCCGCCCCGGCCGCCCGGAAGGCCCCTTCGGGCACGGCGGACAGCATCAGGGGGTGCGCGAGGTCGATCAGCGCCTCGCGGTGCGGGCGGTCGCTGTCCACGCGGAGCATGCTCTCGGGCACGACGACGGTCATCAGGCCGCCGGGGGTGACGCGGCGCAGGCCTTCGAGGACGAAGTACCAGTGCGCCTGCCGGAGGTCGGGGCGGTGCAATCTCGCCTGGGCGCCGCGTGTGCCGAAGGGCGGGTTCCCGATCACGAGATCGAACGGGGCGTCCTCGCTCTGCGTGGTGTACGTCTCAAAGGAGGCGTTCCAGACGGTCACGTGAGGGTGCAGAGCCTGCGCGACGGCGGCGCTGGTCTCGTCGAGTTCCACGCCGACCACGTCACTGAACTTGGGTGCGCGCGCGAGGAAGGCGCCGCCACCGCAGCTGAATTCGAGGATGCGGCGGGTGCTGCCGAGCGCCTGGCTGAGGTCGTACGCGACCTGCACGAGTTCGCCGGGGGTGTAGAAGGCGCTGGTGCTGGCGCTGTGCTCGCCGAGGCCCCCCTCGCCACTCCAGGCGCGCAGGGCGGCGTGGTCGGCCGGGGTGACGCCGCGGGCGAGGATGTCGCGCACGGTCTGGTTGGCCTTCAGGCGCGCGTCCGTGCTGACCGTGGGCAGCGCTTCGACGCCGTGGGGATCGGCGCTGGGCTTCGGGGCCGCCTGAGGCATGGAGTGCAGGCGGTACGCGTCGAGAGCCGGGTCGGCCGGGGTGAACTGGGGGGCGGGCGCCGTGGTTTTGGGGGCGCGCTTGCCGGTGCGGGCGGGGGTGCCTCCGGCGGTGTCGAACAGGCTGATGGTGGACATGCGCCTGGCGGGGCCCGTGACGCCGTCACGGGCCACTCCTGCCCACGAACGTCAGGATGGGCGCGATGTGTCGGCCTGTCGACTACTTGATCGCCGGAACAACGTTGTTCCACAGCGGCGACAGTCCGAATGGTAGGAGGGAACACCGGTGTTCCCGCACTTCCTAGCCCGCCCTCGGGAGTGCGGAACAACGTTGTTCCCTGACGCCGGTGCGAGATTCGATCTCAGTTCAGCAGGTCGGAAACCTGTTGCAGCAGGGCTTTGAGCTTGTCTTTCTGCTGCGCGGTCAGGTGGTCCAGGCGTTTGGGTGAGGCGAGCCTCAGGACCCGCCGCGTCTCCTCAGCCAGTTCGCTCCGGGTCTGGGTGGGGCGTGGCGTGGCCTGAAGCGCCGCTTCGATGTCACGGACTCCCCACGTGCCGGATTCGATCAGGGGCAACCATTCCGCCTGCTGCTCGGCCGTCGCCCGGCGCAGGAGGCGGACCGCGTTGAACGATGCGCCGCGGCGGATGGCGTCACGCAGGTGTTCGGGAAGATCGAGCAGCGGCAGGTAGTGCTTGGTGAAGCTGAGTCGGGTGAGGTCGCGGCCGAGGATTCGCAGGGCGTCTTCAAGGGCCAGCTCCGCTTCCACGTCCTGTGACCCCCGGGCGACGAGTCGGGCGCGGGCGTCACCTGGGGTGGTGCTCAGCGCCAGGGCGACGAGGTCCAGGGCGACGCTCGCCACCTCGAACGCGTTCAGGTCCTGCCGCTCGAGGTTCTCCTTGAGGTTGTAGAGCCGGGCCTGTTCGTCGGTCGCTTCCCGAATGACCACGGGGACTTCGCCGAGGCCGGCGAGCTGCGCGGCACGCCAGCGGCGCTCACCGGCGATGAGTTCAAGTCCGGCCTTCGTCGTCCGCGCCAGCAGTGGCTGAAGAACGCCGTTGGCGCGGATATCCTGCGCGAGGCTGTCCAGTCCGGCGAAATCGAGGCGTGCCTGGAACGGCGAGGGCGTCAGGTTCACCACGGCGACGTACTGCACGGGCGGGCGGGCCTGCTGAATCTGCTTGATGTCCTGGGCGACGGACTGGGTGCGCTGCATGGCGGCCTGCATGGCGGGTGAGATGGTGCGGCTCATGCGTCGGCCTGACCGATGCGCTGGAGCAGGGTGGTGACCACCTGCTGGATTTCGCGGCGCGCGTCGGACGTGGGTGCGTTCACGCCGATGGGTTCACCTTCGGGTTGGCAGCGGTTGTACACCGCGGGCCGGTAGGTCAGGGGACCCGCGAGGTCGTCTCCGAGGATCTGCTGGAAGACCTCCTGGGTGTCCTTGCTGTGGGCCGTGTTTTCGACCTGGGTGACGAGGTACATCGCGACGCGCAGGCGTGGGTTGGTGCGCGTGTATTCCCGCAGCATCTCCCTCAGGCCTTCGAGGGCCACGAGGCCCTTGTACCGGGCGGGGACGGGCACGATGACCCAGTCGGCAGCGTTGGCGGCGTTGGCCGTGAGTTTCCCGAGGCTGGGGGGTGGGTCGATCAGTACGAAGTCGTAGGTGCCCTGCGCGCGGATCTCCTCGATGGCGGCGCGCAGGCGTCCCTCGGCGTTGGTGAATCCGGGCAGTCGGGCGTCGGTGCGGGCTAGGCTGAGGTGGCTGGGAATCAGGTCCAGGCCGTGGACGTGGTACGGCTCTGGCAGGGGCGCGTAGTCCTCGAGCACGGGCTGGAGGCTGCGGCTGCCGTCGGCGTCGTGAACGCCGAGCCAGGACGTGAGGTTGGCCTGGGGGTCGATGTCGATGAGGAGCACGCGGTACCCGAGCTGGGAGAGTTCGTAGCCGATGTCGCGGATGCTGCTGGTCTTGGCGGCGCCGCCAGCGTGGTTGAATGCCATGAGGACGGTCATGCTGGGTTGTTCCCGCTGGAGGGCGGCGAGGTCCTGCATGGTGACCAGACCGGCAACCGGTTTCCCGTGCCGTTCGAGAACGACGGGCTCGCCCGGGCGCAGCTTCTTGACCTGCTGTCCGAGTTGAGTGTGGGCGGTGCTGATGGGCACGCTTCGGTTCGTTTTTCTGGTCACGCTCTGATATTTGCTCAAAACGCGGTCGAATTGCAACCGTTTTGAACAAAACTCTGCGGCTGGTTCCAGCAGGGGTGGAGAGGGTGGGTTGCGGAACAACGTTGTTCCGCAACCCGACGTTCCGATGTTCCGCACCCAATTTGCCCGTTCGCCCCTCAGAGCCGCCCCTCGGTGCCGGACTGCATCTCACCCCACCGCGGCGCGGGGCGACAGCGCGCCAAGCGCGCCCGGTCCAGCGTCATGACCCGCAGGTCCGACGCGCCCAGCAGCTTCTCGTCCGACGCGCCCCGCTGCCACGACCTGATCTCCCGCGCGCCCCGCTCCACGCCCCGGAAGCCCACGTACGTGCCGTCCACGCTGTCGCAGTGGCAGAAACTCAGGTGTCGGACACGCCGCGCGCTATTCACACGACCCACATGGGTGCGGAGCCCCTGGTCCGCCGCGCGTTCCAGAAGCGCGGCGCCAACCGCCTCCCGCCAGGGGTCACTGCCGCCCAGGAAGGCCACGTCACAGGGCGGCAACTCCAGTTCCTCTGCACCGTCTTGCAGGCAGTACGCGAGGGGGAACCCCAGCTCGGCGAGTTCCGGCGCGGCCGCGTGGAATGCCGCGAGGGTGCTGCGTCCGCAACCGGGGACATCGGGGACCACCACGAACTGGCAGCGGGCGATCAACTCCGGGTCGTGCACGCGCCGCAGGTGCTCGACGAACTCGTCATAGTGGAAGCCGTGCTTGCTCAGGGCGTCGCAGTCCGACGCCCAGGGGCGCTGGGACGTCAGTATGCTGCCCAGTCCACCCACGCGCGGTCCGGTCATCACCTCAATGTCCGGGTGGGCGTCCAGGTCGTGCAAGTCACTGCTCGTGCTCGCGAAATACAACATGCGCGCTGGCGGGGCCGGGCCGCATCGCGGACAGGCCATCACTGACGACCCGCAGAGACAAGGGGCCGCACTTGCGGCCATTTCCTTGAGCTACACGTGCTGGATCACCAGCGGGGTGGGATGGTTCGTGGGGAGCGGCGCTCCAGCAGCGCTGCCGTGACGGCCTGGAGCGCGCGCGCGTGACTGAGCGCACTGGCCGGGTCGATCTGCGGCGTCTCGACCGTGTACCCCATGCCGGGCAGGCTCGGCAGGTACCGCGCGTACGGATTCAGTGTCCGGTCCTGCTCGTCCACGATCGCCTGGAGGTCCAGTGGCGTCAGGGGCGGTGTACCCGGTGGAAGGCTGGCGGCCACGGCCGCCGTGATGAAGCGCCCGGTCCACGCGATCAGGGTGACTGGACCGGCTGACTGCAGAACCTCCAGCACCTGCGGGTACACCTGGGTGAAGGGTGGCTCGCTCGCGAGGTCCAGGGTCGTGAGGCCATGCCGCCGGTACGCACCTCCCTCGATGGGCCCGAGTGGCTGGGCGCGCCAGACGTGCTCGGCACCTGGAGTGATCAGGGCCAGTTCGATGACCTCGCCGGGTAGGCCGGTGGTGAGGACACCCACGAACGCGAGGGGCGCGCCGGGCAACACGCCGTGGGTGTGGAGGGCGTCGGCGTACAGCGTCATGCGCTGGGCGGCCTGGTCTTCGAAGTTCTTCGGGATCTCGATCATGGGGGTCTCCTGGTGGAAGGTCGTTCCATGCAGGACGTGGCCGCACGCGGTTCGCGTGCGGCCTGTGGTGGGATCATCGGTGGAGGAGGCGTGGCTGGTGCGGGCTGGGCCGGTGGGGGAGACTGCGGGGGGCACGGTGCGGGGCGCTCTCGCGGCGGAGTCGGGTGGGGTGCATGACCCTGACCTGGCCTCCGCCAGGAGGCCACGCCTAGAGAGGCGGCAGGCCGAGCAGATCGCGCAGGTTCAGGTTCAGTTTCGGGACGGCCTCGTCGTACGTCTCCCGGGCGAGTCGCTCGGCTTCCTCCATGCTGGTCGCTTCGCCCGTGGCAGTGCCGTTGTGGAAGACCGCGCCCCGGCGGACGAGACCGCGCAGGGTGCGGCGGTGCAGGGCGCGCTCCACGCGCTCACCCTGGATAGCCACCCGGTACGCGTCGGCCCGTTCCGTGTCCTGCACGGTGGTCAGGACTTCCAGCCCGAGTTTCTCCACCTCGGCGGCGGTGCTGGGGACCATCCAGACGCGCTGCGCGGGGTACATGGCGCGCAAGGCGTCGACGATCGCCTCGCCGATCGGCCAGCGGTACGCGGCACACACGGGTCCATCCTTGCTGGTCATCACCTTGATCATGCTCAATGAAGAGCAACACGCCCCCCACCGTGTCAAGTGGGGGACGTGGGAGCGGGGTTCAGACCCGGTTCAGGAGCGGGCCATCAGGGGCCAGCTGCCGTAATCCTGCGTGACGCCGAGGAGGGGGGTGAGGCGTGCGGCGTGCTGCACTTCCAGCTGCGCCGGCCAGAGGGCGAGGGAGTCCAGTTCCACGTCCTGGTGCTGCTCAGCGTGCAGCACGTCAGCCAGGGCCAGCACCCCGGCGCGGCCGAGCACGTCGCAGAAGTCCCCCTCCGCGAGGGCGGGGATCTGCCGCACGCGAGGCGCGCCCACCCGGAACGCGAGGTCCTGGATCCGGGCGCGCATGCCCGCTCCGCTCTTGTCTGGGTCGGCATAGACCCACACCTCGCGGTCCAGGCCGTCGAGAAAGGGCGTGGTGTCGGTGCCGGGCAGGCCCTGCACGTCGAAGTCCAACCCCAACTCCCGGATGACTCGCCAGGCCGCGGCCGCGTTCAGTTCACCCTCGATGACCAGGAGGCGGCTGGCCTGTCCGTACTGTGGGTTGCACCAGGCGGGCGTCCCGTGGCCGGGCACCATGACGGAGTACTTGCTGCGCGCGGCGCCGTGCACACGACGCTTGAAGTTCACGACGCGCCCAGTCGGTCCCCGGACGGCGAAGACCAGGTCGTTCCCCAGGGCGGCGACGTCGAGTTCACTGGGGGGCCACAGGCCCCGCCGGGCGAGGTCCTTCGCGGCCGGGTGGTCCTCGTGCAGGGGGGTGAGCCGCCGGCGGAGTGCCTCGGCGTCCCGGTGCGTGACCGCGCGGAGGTCGGCCAGTGCCTCCTGCGCGAGTGCGAGGACGTCCACGGGGGGTTTCTCGGTCGCGGTGCTGGGCGTGAAGCCCTGATCGGGCGTGCCCGTGAAGCGGAGGAGTTCCGCCCGGGCGTCCGGGCCGCTGAAGCCGAGGCTGATCAGGAAGGTGTAGGCGGTACCGCTCCCGGCGTTGCGCCCGCGCTTCTTCCACATCCACGTTCCGGCGCGGTTGCGCCAGACGCTGAAGCTGGGGTCGGCTTCCTGCATGCCGGGGCGGGGATCATGGATGGTGCCGCCCTTGGTGCCGAGGCCCCGGGCGGCCGGTGCGCCGCAGTGCGTGGCAATCAGGGCGCGCAGGTCGCAGGCGTTGGTGGCTGTGGTGAGACTCATACGCCTCCCGTGGCCCAGCCCCCTGGCTGGGCCACTCCTGCCGGGTTCAGCGGAGCAGGGTGCGCAGGAATGTCAGGACGTGTGTGGTGAGCTGAGCCGGATCGCTCATCAGCACGCAGGGGCCGAACGCGCGCTCGTACGCGGCGGCCACGTCCGGCTGCACGTCGAGCAGGATCGGCACGACGAGGCCATCATGCCGCGCGCGTAGCTGGGCGCACTGGGTGTAATCACGCTCCATGAGGGCGCCGTCGCTGAGGATCACGGTGATACTCCGGCCGGGCAGGACGGGTGACCACAGACCCTGGAGTGCGGGGGCGAGGCGGGTGTTGCCGTACGCCTGCAGGTCCGCCACGGCATTCAGGGCGGCGGTGGGCAGCGTGCCCGTCTGAATGAGCGGCTGCGCATCATCGGCGAACGCTGTGGCCAGGATGGGCGTGCCGCTCTGCTGCGCGGCCAGCGTCAGGATGAACGCCATGCGCCGGGCGTGCGCGAGTCGATCCTGGTAATTCATGCTGCTGCTCACGTCGATCGCGAGCCGCAGGTGCGCCGGACCGGGACGCTTCACGCCGACCTTCAGGTCGAAGGGGCGCTCGCTGCCCGTTTCGTGCCGGTCGTACCGGTAGCGGCCGCGGTCGCGGCTGGGTTGCGTCCGGTCCGGCAGGGCCGGGGGGCACAGGGCTGCGGCGAGGCGGCGGGCCTCACCCTGCACCTGGGCCTGGAGGTGCTCGGCGCGGGGCGTCACCTGCGGATCCACCTCCGGTTTGATCGGGCGGGGCTCCGCACCGTGCAACTGGCCGGGCCCGTCTCCAGCGGCACTCCCCTGGAGGGATGGACCGGGTGTCTGCGGCAGCAGGGCCTGCCCACCTCCATCGAGGAAGAAACGGAACTCCTCGCGTTCGGGCGCCTGCTCGGGGAGATTCAGGATCTGCAGGATGCGCCGGGCGGCGTCGACGACCGCGTCGTACGTGGGGGCGACCCAGGCCTCCTCCACGATCGCCTTCACCTCGGGCCACAGGCCTGCGTCCGCCTGATCGGGCGTGAACGACCACGTGGGATGGTGGGCAGTGAAGCGGTGCAGGAGGCAACCACGCAGGACGTCCCCGCCCAGGCCGCCCTGCTCGATGGCGTGCGCGGCATCCACGTCGGCCGCCAGCTGGAACAGCGCCGTGAGGTGCGGGAAGTCCACGGCCGTGAGGCGCTCCATGCGTTCGTCCTCGAGCATGTTCACGAGCTGGCCGTGCAGCCCCGCGGGGAGTAGACCGGAGTGGTGCGTGTGCCCCGCCTCGTGCGCGATGAGGGATTCGAGGTAGGTCTGCTGGAACTCGTGCAGGTCCGCCGGTAGGCCACGCACGTGGCGGGCGAGGTGCAGGGGCGGGTACGGGTACTCGGGGTTGCACACGACGACGTGATTGACCATGTCGACGTAGGCGGACGGTTCGCTGGGGGTGAGGGTGAGGCGGTAGGTGGGCCGCCAGGAGTAGTACCGCCAGGCGTCCCACGCCCACTTCTGAATGCAGGGGGTCAGCCACCATTTCTGCTGGGTCATGCGTGCGAAGTGGCCCCCAGCGTCTGGGGGCCAGAACTCCCCACATGAAGAAAGCCCCCCGGAGGGGGCCACCGCCTCACGCGGCCTTGTGAAGCAGGCCCTTGCGGAGTTGCTCTTCCAGGCGGGCCTTCAGGGCATTCACGGCCGCCGGGTCGGGCAGGCCCTCGTCGGTCAACTCGCAGCAGAACGGCGTGACGGTGACGAGCAGCGCCTCGCGCAAGGCGTTGGTCTCGGAGAGGCCCGCCTGGACGAGGTCCTGCACTTCCGCGAGGAAGTTCAGAGTGACGCCGGTGTTCATGGGCCGGGCGAGCAGCTGCCCCTGGTCGACCGTCATGCTGCGCGTGGCCACTTCCAGGGCGTACGCGACGCGCGCCGTCCCAGGTGTGGCCGCCTTCGCGTAGACCGGCATGATGACCGCCTCGGCAGGGTACGAGACGAACATGACACGCTGGAAGCGCCGCAGGAGGGCGGGGTCGAGCTCGCCGCTCTGCGTGTACGAGCTGCCGGCGTTCGTGGTGCACAGGACGCTGAGTAGGCGCGTCGGGGCGTACAGGACTTCACCGGCGCCGGGGAGATCCAGGGTGTAGTACCGCCCGTCGGGCACGTCGACGCCCAGCGTGGCTTTGAGTTCCGTGGCGCTGACGTCGTCGAGCAGGCCGATCAGGGCGTTGCGGTGGTACGCGTCCAGGCGGAGCAGCTCGTCGATCAGGAGGGTGGTGCGTGTGCCCTGCTGCGCGAGGCGCATGGCCCGGGCGAGCGGGCCGTCCACCCAGCGGGCGCCCTGCAGGGTGGGGGAGATGAACCCGATCATGTCGCGGTCCTCCAGACCGGGGCGGCCCTTGAGGGACACGATCGTCGAACCGGTGGACAGGGCGACGCGCTTGCCGAGTTCGGTCTTCCCGCAGCCGGTGGGGCCGACGAGCAGGGCGCGGATGCCGTACGCGGCCCGCCGGGTGAGGCGGCCTTCCTCGCTGAGATCCGCACCGGGCTCGCCGGGCTGGCGGGGGGACTGCCCGAGGAGGACCGGGGAATGCGTCCACGCGGCGGGGGCGGAGAGGGGCCCGGTGATCCAGGAGCAGGTATCCGCGTAGAGCTTCCCAGTGTAGTACAGGGTGTCCAGGACGCGCTGGAGATCATCCTTGAATTCAGCGGTGTGGCTGAGGGTGACGAGGTGGTCCTCGGTGGTGGGGAGGGTGACCGCGTGTCGCTCGATGGTGTGCAGGAGGGCACCCCACCGTTCGGCGAGTTCGGTGTGCTTGGCTGCGAGCTGGGCTTCGGCGATCAGGAGGATGTACGGGCGCACGGTCTGCCCGGCATTCACCCACGTCGCCTGGGCGGGGTGGGAGGCCATGAGGACGGGCTGGCCTTCCTTGTCGATGGTCTGGACGGTGAGGCGGTTGGGGATGCGTTCAGCCTCCACGCGGCCCAGCAGGACCTGGGCGACTGCTTCAGCCGCAGCCCACGGGATGATGCGCATCCGGTTGGACGTGTCGAGCTGGCTGTGCAGATGCTGTGGGATCTGCACGCGGCCGCCCTTCCCGAGTCCAGGGAACTTCGCCGTCTTGAAGGAGAACACGCTGCTGGTGCTGATGGTCATGCTCGTCTCGTGGCCCACCCGCGGTGGGCCAGCGCTCAGTCCTGCAGTGCACTGAGCGGTTGATTGCAGGTCAGGCACGCCACGTTCAGGCCTGGTTTCCCCCACACCTGGACCTGGCACGTCTGGCACTGGTACTTCACCCGAGTGGGTCGCCTGGGCTGCACCGGGATCGGTTGGATGGACGCGCGGACGGGTGAGGGGGGTGCCGTCAGGGTGAACCACTCCACGCCCGGCACGGCGGTGGACTCTGGTTCCAGGTCAACCGTGGGGGCCTCCACGTGCAGTGCAGCTGCTGGCAGCAGCCGGTCGTACCACGTGACCACGAAACTGGTCGCCAGGAGCGCCCGGCACGCCGTGAGAAACGGGCCTTCCATGATGTAGTCCGACATGGACTCCCCGGTGGTGCGCCCGCCCGGCGCGCCCGTCGTGGAGGGATGCAGGCCCAGTTCGATCATGCGGGTGGCCCACTGCCGGTTGTGATACCCCCGGCGGCCCGGCTGCCCGTGTTCGAACTGCCAGAGGTGAACCATCTCGTGCACGAGGGTACCGAGGGTCGCTTCCAGTGGCTGCACCGCGAAGTACGCCGGGTTCAGGGCGATCTCGTGCACTTCCGCGCCACTGGCGGAGACGAACCGCCGTGGACTGAAGTACCCCGACGTCTTGTGCTTGCGTTGCAGGGTAATCAGTGCCGCGGGGAGTGTCCCCGCGAACAGGGCGGCATTGAAGTGATCGAACGCAGTCTGAAGTTCCGCGTAGGCCTGCGGGGTGGGATTGGATTGCACAATCCACACCCTGCGGGGCGTGGGGGTGACGACCTCAGAGGTCGAGGGAGACGTACCCCGGACCATGCCGGGCCGTCACTGCGTCGTGGAGTTCGGGCATCTCCTCCGGCCGGAGGGCCATGAGCGTCCGTCCCTGCGCGTCGAACGCGGCGAGCGTGACGTCGAGCACCGGACGGCGGTGGCGGCCGTGAGTGGTCAGCCGCTCGTGCCGCACGACTCGCGTCGCGGTGGGGTACATGCGGCGCACGGCCGGGTAGAGGGACTCGTGCAGGGTACCCTGCCGTGTCCGGGTCTTCCGTTTCGTGCGTGGTGTGGGGGCCATCAGTGCACCACGGTGCGGTGGACGTGCGCCGCCTGCACGGGGGTCACGGGCGGCACCGACCCGGTGAGCACCTGCGTCAGGGCCTGCACGCTCACGCCCCGCCGTTCGCAGAGCGCCCGGACTTCCTCGGCGAGGATCGTCTCTGGGGGTAGCAGCGTGGGTGGGGGCGGCGCCGCGGCCATGAGGCGAGCCCCGAGGCTGCTGGCACGGGCCACGGTGACCACCTTCAGCTGCGCAGCCGTGAAAGGCTTGCCCGCCTGTTCCGCCTCCCGGATCTCCCGCACGGCCCGCTCGGCGTGCACGCCCCGGAGTTTCGCGGCGCGCTCGGCGACACTCAGGCTCAGGGTGCGCGTCCCGATCAGGTCCAGGACGTCGCCCGGCAGACTGAGCAGGGACAGGCGGGCGCGGATGACTTGCACGGGAACGCCGGTGTTCGCGGCGATGCCCGCCTCGGTGAGCGTCTGGGTGAGCGTGCCGTACAGGCGGGCTTCCTCCACGGGGTTGGCACTGCGGTTGTGCACTCCGGCGACCACCAGGGCCCACTGCGCCTCGGTCAGTCCGGCGTACACGTCCGCCTGCACGTGCGTCCAGCCGAGCGACCGGGCGGCCGCGACGCGGCGATTCCCATCCCGGATGCGGTACTCGCCGCTGGGCAGGGATTCCAGCACGATGGGTTGGAGTTGCCCGGTGCAGCGCAGCGCGCCCTTGAGGTGGTTACTGGCGCCGTGCGTGTCCTCGGTGAGGTCGTCGAGGGGCACGGCGGTACTGAAGGGAGTGGGCACGGTCACGTTGAGCAGGGGTGGGGGGGCATCGGTCGGCATACGAATGTCATGGCCCCCGGGTGTCCGGGGGCCACCACTGCCGGAAGAGGTGGACCGCGCACCGTGCGTGGCCCGGCGTGAGCGGGAGCGGGTATCTCGCACTGGGCGTCCGGCGTGCGCCACCCCGGTCTGTTATTCCTGTGCGACGAAGACCGGGAGGCCGCTCTGTCCCGCCCGCTTCTCCCGGTCGGCCTGGACGGTGGGGTCGGGGTGGTGGATGACGGTGAGGGCCGTGATGGGCACGACCATGAACACGCCGAGCGCGTAGTCCGGGGCAGGGGAGAGGGGTGCCTTGACGGGGTAGGTGCCGTCCGCCAGTCGGCGCTGGCCGGGCCCGGCGTTCGGCGCGACGTGCCAGCCCAGACCGATGCAGCCCTCCTGCGCCGTGTGCCCCTTCCCGCATGGGCAGGCGAATCCGTCGGGGGTGGCCAGCGTGCTCGCGTTCTTGACGACGGCCCTGGGGTGCAGGAGGTACAGGCAACTCTGGGCGGTGAGATCCTTGAGGGGCGCGGTGCGACTGACCTTTCGACTGACGCCTTTGCGGCGGGCTTCCTCGATGAAGTCCGCCATCTCGGAATAGGAGTCCGCACCCACCCAGTCCAGGACATGCGTGACGCCGTGCTCGTCCATGAAGGTGCTGATACCGATGGCACTGACGCCCATCTCAACCGGGTCGACCTCAAGGGGCAGGTCCATCAGGCGGTCCTCGATGGGCGAGTCGCCCCTGACCATGCCGCACTCCAGGTACAGTTCCCCGGCGGTGCGTCCACTGCCGCACAGTCGGCGGCCCCCATCAGCTTGAATTCCGTTCATGCGTGCGAGGTGGCCCCCGGCGGGGGGCCAGCACTTTCTGCCTGCCGTGGCGGGGCAGGCGAGGGAAGCGTTCCTCGGTATTGTGCGTGATCCAACAAGATGCGCCGCAGGTGCATGCTCATGCCGGTTACATTGCCTTTCACAACAGCGTCGTTCGGATGCGCGTCCACCACTGGACCAAGAACTCAAGGGAGGTGTGCTCCTATTGGAGCCTGTAAACGGAACCCACCACATTCGGCAGGAGACAGTGCCGTGGATGACGACTTCACCAACTTTGCTTGGCGGGGGTGACTCATAAGCCTTCCACTGAGTTAGGGTACCGTCTGGGCGTACTATCGGAAACGGTGTGTTCGAGGCGTACTCAGGTACGTCTGTGACGTGCTTCACGCAGGAGTGAGGAACAAGGTTGGGTGGGGGTCATTCAGAACAGGTCGGCCGCAGCCATGTCAACAGTCAACAGGCTCACCCATAATGACTCTGCAGTGATGCGTAACGTTGCCGTACGAAGCCCCGATCCTGCTGGTATTATTAGACCTCCTGCGAAAATCCCTCTGCTTCTTGAAACTGCGTCGGGAAGACTGCTTGGCGGCAGCAAAGCCGAGAAGCGGGGGAGGCCAAAAACCCACTTTCGCAGGAGGTCTATTGATACTGCTGCAAGTTGACATTACTCATCACTCCCCTGTGTCGGAAAGATGCTGGCCAGGACGCCTTACATGTCAGCACAGGTGATACGGATTTACGCCGTTATCAATGGTTGATTCAATTTATGAGACCACCTGCTGATTGGCCTGCAATCTCTGAATGATGCGCTCCGAACCGAGAAAGGATTTCGATGCAAAATAATAGAAAGCTGGGTGTATCATTGGTTAAAATTGAATATAGCTATGTATGGTGTACCAAAAGATCTATTGGCGTATTGATATCCGATGTCAAAGTCAGACTGGAAGAGCTCATACTGGAAAAGCTCACTGAGATCGGCTGCAGTATCATTGTGCTGAAAGTGCATAGTGCGTACGTCGAGATGAAAGTGAATGCTCCAGAGAATATCTCGCCATTAGTCATCATACATAATGTTAAGAAACACTCCTCTCGCTTTTTGCGCAAAGAATTTCAACATGTCCGGAGAATGCCCTCCCTATGGACACGCATTCATATGGTCCAAACCGGGTCTACCCTTTCCAGTAGCGACCTCAAGAGCTTTCTGCGAAGCCAAAAACTGACTGATTGATCGCCGAACCGCAGGCAATTTCATCTTCAGTTCCGCCACCAGTCTTGACTGACATCTTTGTGTGTTGAGCAGAGCTGTGGGAAGCTTTGCCTGGCACACCCCCCCGGGCCATCAAGCCTGCTGACATGTTTGACCTCCCAAGGCTGACCGCCTGACGGATTTTATGAGATGAAGTGAAAACTGACGTGCCAGCCGTTCTTGAGTGCTTCCAACGAGGAGGGCTGGCCGCGTTTTCTGGGCTTCGGTGGCTCGGGGTCCGGGCCGCCCCGCAATCTCAGGGTTCTGAAGATTACCTCGACTCAGCGCGTAGCTCATCGCTTTGTGCCCAATCTTCAGGTAGCTCAATCCGCGCTGCCAGTGGGGATCGACGCGTCGTCGATCCCCACGCTCCACTACGTCCAGCCCCTCGGACACCAGCAGCAACATCGCCACCGAGATCACCATGACCAGCCATTCCAGGCTTTTCACATCCCGCAGCTTGGACGCTTCCAGCTCGAACAACCCGCTTTTCTCGTCCAGAAACCCTTCCTCGATCTGAAAACGCTCGCCGTACTCGCCAAAGGTTTCCACGCTGGTGGGCTCGTTGCCCACCACCTGCCATTGCTCTGGGTCGTCTGATGGACGACCCAGAACGACGTGCACCGGCCCGAATTGCCGTCCGGTCAGACGCACATGGTGGAAGCAGGCCGTTTCCCTCGGTTGGAGTTTCACGTCGCTGATCTTGCAGAGGCGCTGCCCGTCTGGCGTGCTGAGGATCAGGGTGGATTTGATACGGATGCGGTAAGTCCATCCGCAGCGCTGGAGCCATGCCATCAGGTCGGTATCGCAGAAACCCCGGTCCGCCTGCTGGCGGACCTGACGAATGCCCACAAAGTCTAGGAGACCTTTGGTCTCTGCGAGCACAGGGAGCAATTCGTCCGTATCGACCTGGGCACTGGAATGCTCGAGCATCCGGGACACCAGTGGAACGGCCCGCCCACGGAACAGGACGGATACCCGGATGAAGCAGAATTTCTCGAACAGGACGCTGGTATCCAGAGCGAGGACCAAGGTGTCCTGGCCCCACTCGCGGAGTGCGCGAGTGATGACCTCGCCGTAGAGCAGGCTCGGGTGAAGGTGCTTATTGTACAACCAGCGCTGAAAGCGGCGTTCGCTGCTCTGCGCGAACGCTGCGCGGGAGTGAACGTGAGGGAGCCAGAAAGAGGGTGTGATGCGCCTTAAGAGCAGCATTCCCGTGATCATCCAGGCGAGGGTATGGGCGTTGCGAACGTCGTTACACAGGGCACCCTGGAGATGAGGCAGGATGGCTTGGTAGAGTCGTGAGGCGTCCCCGGTGGCATTTTCGGTCTTCACGAACAGAAAGTGTCCCGTGCCGGGGACGCTTTCTCATAATTTCTGTCAGGCGGTCAGGACCTCCCTTTCCAGCAGGGAGGCTGGGAGTGAGTCGAGGTCTCTATTCAACACTGTCCAGATTCTGGGGAGCAGACCAGCTGCGCATCCGAGACCTGCCAAGACTATGCATGCTATTGGAACTGGAACGCAGCTGAATAGATTAAGGTAAAAGCCGATCAGGACATCGCTTTTATCACATTTTAGATCTTTGCCTGGTGCAGATGGAACCTCTTCCACTTTGACACCACCCGAGCGGAGGTATATCGTAAAGAGGCCATAACCAGTCTCAAAAAGTAGAGTCTGTTCCGCTGAGTGAACGGCCCTCGTGTTCATGGATTCTGTTCCTTGAATGCACACTGGCATGGTCCATTGCGAGCCCCTGGCACCCATTCGAGGAGATTCATATGCGTAAACTGCTTCATCTGACCGTCCTCACCACCGTCGCTGCCCTGGGCTCAGCTCAGGCCAAAGGCGTGACGCTGTCCTTCGCCTGCGACTCCGTGGGCCTCGGCTATGACCAGTGCAAGAAAGGGGCCGACGCCTGGGCTGCCAAGACTGGCAACACCGTCAAAGTCCTGCAGGTTCCCAAGGAAACTGGTGACCGCCTCGCCCTGTATCAGCAGCAGCTCGGCGCCCGCTCCGCTGACGTGGACGTCTACATGGTCGACGTCATCTGGCCCGGCCTGATCTCCCAGCACCTGCTCGACCTCAGCAAATCCGTGCCCAAGACCGTGCTCTCCCAGCACTTCCCCGCCATCGTTCAGGCCAACACCGTCAACGGCAAACTCGTCGGCGTTCCCTGGTTCACTGACGCCGGCGTTCTGTACTACCGTACCGACCTCATGAAGAAGTACGGCTACACCAGCGCCCCCAAAACCTGGGCTGAACTGGCCACGATGGCCAAGAAAATCCAGGATGGCGAGCGCAAAACGAACTCCAAATTCTACGGCTACGTCTTCCAGGGCAAGAACAACGAAAGCCTGACCTGCAACGCCCTCGAATGGGTGTCCAGCTTTGGCGGCGGCGACATCGTCGACACCAGCGGCAAAGTCACCATCAATAATCCCAAAGCGCTCGCCGCGCTGCAGGCCGCCCAGAGCTGGGTGGGTTCGATCACCCCCGAAGCCGTCACCACCTACGGCGAAGAGGAAGCACGCAACGTCTGGCAAGCCGGTAACGCCGCTTTCATGCGCAACTGGCCCTACGCCTACGCCGCCGGTCAGCAGAAAGGCAGCGTCATCGCCGGTAAGATCGGCGTCGCCGCCCTCCCCGGCGGCCCCGGCGGCAAGTCTGCCGCCACCCTGGGCGGCTGGCAGCTGGCCGTCAACGGCTACAGCAAGCACCCCAAAGAAGCCGTTGACCTGGTGCTGTACCTGACCAGCTCCGCCGAGCAGAAGCGCCGCGCCATTGAAGCCAGCTACAACCCCACCCTGCCCGCCCTGTACAAGGACGCCGCTGTTCTGAAGGCTGTGCCTTTCTTCGGTAGCCTCTACGACGTCTTTACCAATGCGGTCGCCCGTCCCGCCGCGACCACCAAATCCAAGTACAGCCAGGTCTCCAACGCGTTCGCCTCCTCGGTCTACAGCGTGCTCACCAAGAAAGCCAAGCCTGCGGACGCCCTCAAGAGCCTCGAAACCCAACTCGCCCGCGCCAAAGGCCGCGGCTGGTAAAGCAGGGACCAAGCGGTTCCTGCAGGAGGGTGCCAGCGGTCGCAGGCACCCTCCTTGTCCTCACCTCTCAACCCTGGGGAGTTTGCTATGACCCACAGTCCCACTGAGCCTCAACTCAGCGCCGCGCAGCCACCCCGGCGCACGCGCGGCCTGGAAGCGAGCCGGGCTCGCACGGCGTTCTGGCTGCTGCTCCCGACCCTCATCGTCTTGGCCCTGGTCGCCGGATACCCACTCCTTCGCACCATCTATCTGTCATTTACAGATTACAACATCAACACGGACGCCCACCCCGTCTGGGCGGGCCTGTCCAATTACTGGTACACCACCGACGAAGGCATCGGCCTGGGCGTGCTGCAAAGCCCTGATTGGTGGCGGGCGGTCGGCAACACCCTGCGCTTCACGGTCAGTTCCGTCGTTCTCGAAACGCTGCTCGGCCTCGCGCTCGCGCTGGTTATCAACAGTAAGATCCGGGGGAAAAGTATGCTCCGCACCGCGATCCTGGTGCCCTGGGCCATTCCGACGGTCGTGAGTGCCCAGATGTGGAACTGGATGTACAACGATTCGTTCGGCATCCTATCCGACTGGGGCCAGAAGCTGGGTATTCTCGGTCAGGGTCAGTCATTCATCTCCAACACCGACACCGCCCTCTGGGCGCTCGTGGCCGTCGACGTATGGAAGACAGCGCCCTTCATGGCCCTGTTGTTGCTGGCGGGCCTCCAGACCATCCCAAGTGACATGTACGAAGCGGCGGACGTGGACGGCGCGAGCAAAGTCACGCAGTTCTGGCGGCTCACACTTCCGCTGCTCACGCCCGCCCTGCTGGTCGCGCTGATCTTCCGCACCCTGGACGCTCTGCGCGTCTTTGACATGCCGTACGTGGTGAAGGGCAACTCTCCAGAAACCATGACCATGAGCATTTACGCGCGGCAGCAGATGTTCGACAACGCCCAATTCGGGTATGGCAGTGCCGTCAGCGTCCTGATCTTCCTGATCATCATGCTCTTTACGGTTGGATACATCACCAGCCTACGCGTGCGGTTCGACTGAGGCGACTATGCGAAAACACACCCCCCTGCAATTGCTCGGTCAAGTCCTCTTCTGGGTGATCGTCGTTGTCGTGCTGTTCTACGTCCTTTTCCCGTTCTACTGGGCCATCAAGACCAGTCTGACGCCGCCCGTTGATCTGTCCCGCACCGCGCTCGCCGCGTTCCCGGACAGCATCACCTTCCAGAACTACGTCGACGTGTTTCGCGGGCAACCGTTCGGGCGCAACCTGCTGAACTCCCTGGTGGTCGCCGTCGGTACGGTACTGATCAGCCTGGTCCTGGCTTCCCTCTCGGCATACGCCCTCGGGAAGTACCGCTTCCGCGGGAAGACGGCACTGATGTACATCATTCTCGCGGTGAGTGTCTTCCCGCAGATCGCAGTGCTCGGCGGCATGTACAGCAGCATCCGGGCCCTGAACCTGTACAACAGCACCCTCGGCCTGATGCTCAGCTACCTGATCTTCACGCTGCCGTTCACCGTGTGGGTGCTCACCAGCTTCGTCCGGGAAATCCCGAATGAGCTCGAAGAAGCCGCCGTGGTGGACGGCGCGACCCCGCTGCAGACGCTCGTGCAGGTGCTGTTCCCCGTGATGGGCCCGGCGCTCGTCACCACCGGCCTGCTGGCCTTCATCAACGCCTGGAACGAGTACCTGTTCGCCCTGACGCTCACCAGCGACGACCGCGCCCGCACGGTACCCGTGGCGATCGGTTCGTTCAGTGGCGCGTCCCAGTACGAGAATCCCTTCGCGCAGATCATGGCGGCCAGCGTCATCGTCACGATTCCGCTGATTATCCTCGTGCTGATCTTCCAGCGCCGGATCGTGTCCGGCCTGACCGCCGGCGCCGTCAAAGGCTGAAGTGTCACCCGGGGCCGGACTGCCAGGTAGACTGGCGGTCCGGCCCCCGTGCTGAAAGGATGCGCGTAGTGAATCTCCTGACTGCCCCCTGGATTCCTACCCCTGATGGGCCCGTGACGCTGACTGACGTCTGGGCCGAGGGAGCCGCAACGGGTCGCCTGACCAGCGGGCGGCCCCTCGCCGACGCGGCGCTCCTGCGCCTCTTGTGCGTCATGCACGCGCGGGCGCACGGCGAACCGCAACAGTACCTGCAGCAGCACGAAGCGGGCCTGCAACTGTACGACCTCACGCGGCCCTTCATGCAGGTGCCCGCCGCGTGGACGGACACGCTCCCCGAGACCCCCATTCACGCCCTGACCCTCTGCCACGCCACCGGCCGCGACGCCACCCTCCTCGGCGGCACCCTAGACGCCTCTCCCCGGGCCGTCTCTGCAGCGGATGCAGTCCTGGATCTGCTCACCTATCACGCATTCGCGCCAAGCCGCGGCGTGACCCGCTTCCACTACAGCAAGGACACGCCACTCGCCCGGGTACTGACGTTCCACGCGCACGGAGCCACCCTTCAGGACACCCTGGCCCTGAATGCGCCGCCCGTTGCCCCGACGCCTCCCACCTGGGAGCGCGCACCAGACTGGCAGGCGTGGCGCCAGGCCGATCCCATTCCACTCGACGCGACCACCGTGCACGCATGGCCCTGGCGGAGCGCCACCCTCGTCCCGGACAGCACCACGCAGGTCAGGGCGGTCAAACTGGCCAGTGGTCCCGTCCCGACCGCAGCGCCAGAACAACCAAGTCCGGACGCGCACGCCCTGCAGTCCACCGTGCCGGAAGCGGACCACGTGCGACTGGGCCGCGCGTACGAGCAGCGCCGCAATCCCCCGTCCCGGGAGGGCCGGAGAGCCTTAGTGGATGCTCTGCGCCAAACGCTGCTCAGAGACCCCCTGGCTCCGTTGGGGTTTCGGCATGCACTAACTCAGGGTGCCCAGCGCGTCAGCGTGACGGGTCTGAGTACGCGGCCAGGTCAGCCCGTCATCCTGGGCGTCATTCAGGCGGAGCTGCCTTGGCCCACCATCGCCCCTGGGGACGCCGCAGCGTTGCTAACTGTCGTGCAGGAACAGGCGGACGCCCTCGAGCGCGTGCTGTATGTCCGGGCCAAGACAGAGGGAAGGACCCGTCAGGATGTGCAGGCGGCCCCAGACCTGCGGGTGTACTGGGAGAACGTGTGGCCGTATCTGAGTGGCGCGCTGGTAGGCGCTGTGCTTGAAGAGGTGCTTGCTGAGGTGGCGCAAAGCTGCGCGGCCAGCGCCTTGAAAGGGGCGTCATCCTCCCTGTTGCGGTTTTCTTGAAACCAGCAGTACGCTGTGCATGCAGCCTGTAGCGCATCAGCCATTAGGCGGCCCGACGCCTGTCTCTATGGTTGGAGGAGAGACAATGCGGCCCGCACAGGTTCGACTGTAACTTTAAACTAGTGAGTGGGGTGACTGCGACAGGAAGCGGCAGTCAAGAAAGATAAGGACGGCCCATGCTCACCCTCCCGCTCTTCTTTTCGTTGTTGCTGCAAACTCTCATTCGCCGTGTTTCATACATTGATTGTGGCGTCGATTCTATCTATGTCGTAGCTTTTGATTTGATTAAGATACATAGAATAATATCTACCTTTCTTTTCCATAAGTTGGATATGGCCTCCTTGTTCTACTATTTCGCCATTTTCTAGATATAATATTCTATCGACATATTTTGTTAGTGCCAGTCTATGCGTTATGATTACTGTTATTTGATCTTTCAGTATTTCCTGAACTTTGCTCAGAAAGGCGGCTTCTGAGTTGGCGTCAAGCGAAGAAGTTGGCTCATCCATAACAATGAGATCCCATTTGTCATACAACAATCTAGTGAATGCAAGTTTTTGCCATTGACCGCCGGATAAGTCAATACCGCTAGGGTCGAATTCTCGACCGACAATCATGTTCGCAGCATCATTTTGAAAATTGTCAAAGAATTTAGTATCTTCCATTAACTTAATTATCTTTGAATCGCTTTCTTGAGAATAGGCGAGCAAAATATTCTCTTTAATTGTGAAATTATACCTGCCAAAATCTTGGAACATCACTCCCACTCTGAAATCATTCTCATACGCACTAGAGAGAGAAATAACACCACTGCTAGGTGCAAATAAGCCAGATAATAATTTACCTAATGTGGTCTTTCCTGACCCATTCTCCCCAACAATTGCAATACTTTCCCGGTCTCTAATACTGATTGACAAATTTCTTATTGCCCAAGCCTCGGCGTCTGGATAAGAAAATGAAATATCACGAACCTCTATTCCCTTCTGCTCGCTGAAATGAGACTGCCTGCACTGGATGGGGTGGCTTTCTTCTATATTTAAATACCGAATATAAAATTCAAAAAACTTACGGTCTTCTAGTATTGTACTCAATGAAGAATTTATTATAATAGCATTGCTATGCAAACCGCTGAACGCCGTGAGTATAAAAATTAGGTCTCCAGCGTTGACTTTTGCATGATTTTTCGTATATCCATAAATTAATGCGAACTCCACTAATATAACCAAAATAATACCAATATTTTGGTATAAGAAGCTAGCGATAGACAATTTTTTATTCAATTTTTCAGACTCGTCACGAGAATGCTTAACCTTGTTCTGAAAGTATTGTTCTGCCTTGTATGCTCTCAGCTCAGTCTTAGAATGTCGCGAGGTCAAAAGGGAATCTAAATAAGAGTTGAATCGAGCAAGATGCACGATTCTATCGTGCCACAGGAGATTAAATTTAACGGAGCGCTTAGAAAGATATATTGAAAAATAGATCGGTATCCCAATACTAATAATATAAATATCGAAATACTTGTATAATGAAACCAAAAATACAATAAATATCACTGTATTCTGCGATATGCTTAAAATGTTTGAAAAAATTGATAGTGGACGGCTGGACATCTCGCGCTGAGCCTTGAATAGATCATCTCTGCTTTTATTAGATTCAAAATATTCCAAGGAGAGGTGTATAGTCTTGTCTATCAGCAAATTGTTTAAATAGTTCGTAATTCTCAGTGAAAGTAAATCCTTTAAAAATCCACTAGCTGCAATAGCTAAAGCATATATTGTACCGAACACAAGAATCCTACTGATGAGGATCATTGCTTCTGCTGAGCTAGTTTGAGGCGAAGCAATGACCCTCATCGAATCAGCGACAAGGTAGGGTAGAATACCTGATATGATTACAATTATTAATATTGTAGAAAGAACATAAATATTCTTAGATAATATTTCCTGATATATTTTTATATTATTCATTCTTTGCACCGATTTGTGTTCCATTAGGCGCCAAGTATTCTTTTTGGAGGCTAATGCTGGTGATTTAGAAGGAGGTTCGTCATCGCTGGGGTCATACCGATTTCTGGACAATGGCACTCAACCCAGAGAAACTGACCATTGGGATTATTTTCTACAAAGTAGTATTTCCCATCGGTTGATTTAATGATATCAAGAGCACTATAATTTAGTTTATAAGATTTGACGAACTTTCGGCACAAATCGGCTAGGTCTTCGGGGATATAGTAGATACTATGAGGAATTTCTACTTGATAATTTCGCCAATCAATCATGGTCTCAGGATCCGACTGAGAATCAATTCTACAAGAGAATACATCATTCCCAATAACTGTTACTCGTAATTCATAGTCTTTTTCAATATACTCTTGCACTAAAATCGGTGCATTTTGAACACTCTCCATTTGATTAATAATATCTTTCGTTAGGATAGTCGTCTGGGTCGTCAAAAGATCCGGCTGGTCTATTTTAAATCCCATTCTGCGAAAGTAAGAAAGATCATTGATTGATGGACCGCATAAAGTTTTATAAATTATTCTTTTCTTAACACTATTTATAAAATCTATCACATCAGATTTTCTATTTGTTATTACTGTTCGTGGTACGTTAAATCCCATGCGATGCGCACGCCGCAGCTGGTCAATTTTTCTTTCTGCCCTATCAATATTATCTGGATGACTCACCCAGTGGGTATCAATTCCAAGAAGCAACCCTCTGATTGTTGATTTAGTTTCACGATCAGCAAACAGGTTTTCTTCAATTTGAGGGGATTGTAGATAAACGGATGTAGGCCTCCTCCACCATATAGACGACACTCGATCAAGGTCAATGCTCTTTTCATTATATACATTTGTTATAACAGTTCGAAAGTTATCGTGAGAAATGTGATACTTATCGTGAATTCTATCTGTATTCAATCTAAAAAAGTCAATACCGCTCTCGTTAAAATGCTCTGCAAAAAAATCAGCATGGGTATCTTCTTCACAAGTCACGATAACAATCTTTTTCATTGGATCCCCTTTATATAGGATATGCGGTCCCAAATATCACGCTGATATAGCGAATCGATTATAAGAGATGCTCTAAATCTTATAGAACACCTAATAGGATTACATACTATAATCACTGAAATTGATACGATAACGACCAGATCAAAAGGTCCAGTCGCTATCTTATCAATGATTAACTGTAATCTTGGTTGCTGTCGGTATACGAGCCGTCTGAAACCGTTTGGGCATCAGTAGTTTGGCCCACTCCTAAAAATCCTGGATTCGTTATATAATACTGGGTCGTCGTTTTGCTTGTTGTGTAGTAAGTATTATAACCTGGATTGTTTGCCGCGCTAATACGATTAGACTGAGATTCTTCATTGTATTCTAGGGGCGACATGTCTTCTACGTGAGGGGTTTTCGCTAAATTAAATCCCAACATAAATCCTCCTTAAATGTTTAAGCGTAGTCTTGCTTTGAATCAGTATAGCTATTTGAATCGTGATCAATTTTATTAAAACCGTAGGGATCGGTTCTAATAATCTCAGTTGGCTGGCTAGTGGTCCAATAAGTGTTATACCCCGTGCCTCCCGCCAGCAGAATGCGTCCACTCTGCTTAGAGTCGTCGTACGAAGGAAGCTCTCCCTGGACAATAAAAGGGGCTTTCGAAACTTGGAATCCTAACATATTAATTTCCTCCCTACGAATACACCAAGAGAACCTTCGCAACTTTTTCGCCGCGATAGGCTTCTCTGCATCATCACTTTGCAGAAAGACAACTCTTTTGGTGTAAGGGGATCCTACGTCCGATGACACCAAGCGCAAGCAATATTTGACCAGCTCAACACATCCTGTCTATACATGTCGCTCTACGTCACACTCATCCTGAAAGGCTCAGGAACCCATTTAAAGTGCGTCTGAAAAACGTGCTGGCGCAGGTTTTCTCAGAGGCATCGTGCGCGCACGGTAGAGGTCGGAGATGGGGCACCCATGACCCGAGCTGCGTATCCAAACGATCTGACCGACGCCGAGTGGAAGGTACTTTGTCTGTGATTAGCGGTCGCTTGGGTGCCCGGCTTCCGGCCGGGCACTCCTGCCGTTACCATGCTCTCCATGGGCACTGGGGCGACTGAGAAGGATCTCTTATAGATCATCCGTCGTCAGTCCGAGCAGATCGACCAGTTGATCGCCGAGAACAAAGCCCTCAAAGCGGAAATCGCCCGCCTGAAGAAGCGCATCGAGGAACTCGAACGGCGGGAACGCAAGTACGCCGCCCCCTTCAGCCGGGAGAAGCGCACCGCCGATCCCAAATCACCAGGACGGCGTCCTGGTGAAGGCACTTTCGCCCACAAGGCCCAACCCACGCCAGAGCAGATCACGGCAACCGTTGAGGTCGACACGCCCAATACCTGTCCTCGCTGTGGGTTCACGGGCCTGCTGATCTTCGTTAGGACATGGCCTGGGTCACGGAACTCGTCCCCCAGAACGCCATGCAGGTCGCCGAGTGAACTGGATAGAGTTTGGTGGAGGGTAAGTTCAGTGTGATCCACACTGGAGGACAGAATGTCCGTACCCAAGCAGAAATTCACCGCTGAGTTCAAACAAGAAGCCGTCCGGCTGGTCCGCACGACCGGAAAGAGTTGCGCCCAGATTGCCCGTGACCTTGGCGTTCCCCCTCACTACGTCGTCCGGTGGAAGCAGCAGCAGGACACCCAGACGGCCGCCGGCCGCCCAGCCTTCACCGGGCGGGGTATCCCCGCCCTTTCACCACAGGAGGCTCGGCTCAAGGAGTTGGAACGGGAACTGGAAATTGCGCGACAGGAGCGCGATATCTTGAAAAAAGCGCTGGCCTGTCTTGGCCAGAACAGCACCCGTATGGGGCTTGGCCGCTTTTTCGCGAAGC
>NZ_NHMK01000013.1 GCF_002198095.1 Deinococcus indicus
GCGCCCGTCGGGCGCGAAACCTGGACGATGCAGTTGCTGGCTGATCGCCTGGTGACGCTGGGGGTCGTAGACAGCATCAGTGATGAAACTGTCCGGCGCACACTGAAAAAAACGTCCTCAAACCGTGGCAGGTCGAGAGTTGGTGTGTCGCTCAGGTAGGCGCGGACTTCGTGTGGCGGATGGAGGCCGTACTGGACACCTACGCGCTGCCCTACGATGCCTGTCGGCCGGTGATCTGCTTCGACGAGAAGTCCTACCAGATGCTCGATCATGTGCGGGATCCGCTGCCACCCGTGCCGGGACACCCGGCACGGGTCGACCATGAATACAAACGCTGTGGCACGGTGAATTTCTTCGTGGCCTTCGAACCGCTGATGGGTCAGCGCACCGTGACGGTCACGGAGCGGCGAGGGAACGCCGAGTTCGCGGCGCAGCTCCAGGCGCTGGACGTGCGGTATGCGGCAGCGGACAGGATCGTGCTGGTGCTGGATCAGCTGTCGACGCACAGTCCGGCCGCGCTGTATCAGCATCTCCCGGCTGAGGAGGCGCGTCGGCTGAGCCGACGCTTCGAGTGGGTGCACACGCCCAAACATGCGTCGTGGCTCAACATGGCGGAACTGGAGTGGTCAGTCCTGCAGCGACAGTGTCTGGGGCAGCGATTGGCCAGTGTGGATGCCGTTGAAGCGGAGTTGCTGGCGTGGGAAACCGACCGCAATGCGCGGTCGGTGCGGGCGAATTGGCAGTTCTCGATATCGGCTGCACGGGACAAGCTCAAACGTCACTACCGCTGCGATGAATAGCCATCGTCATGCTTGTGGTCATCCACTAGGGTTCTGAATATCAATATTCAGGTGGCACGCTCTGCCTGATACCGATTGAATGGAGTGCAAAGCCGGCCGGGTCCGGGCGGATGCGACTCGGAGAGCTGCCCCCGCAGAGGAAACGCCCATCCGGACGTGGAGCTGGCAGGGGCGGTGAAGTTCCGGATTGTCGGCCTAACAAACGGCAGTCCGTATGATCACCCTGCCTGTCGCCTCCTGTGTTTGCTCTGAATATCGATATTCAGACGCTACCAGAAGCCGCGCGTACCGAGCACACTCTGCTGAAACGTCTGGACGGACGTTCCTGTGAATATCGATATTCAGAGCTCTGCCGTCTGCCCTGGCCCACATCCCGACGCCCTCATTCACCCGGAGGTTGCATCATACGTTCACTGCTGCTTCTGCCTGCCCTGCTGCTCGGTTCCGCCCTCGCCGCCCCGGTCACCTACCGGGTCGCGCCGCTCGATCATGTGAACATCGTCACGGCCGAGAACGAGACCGACATCGAGAACTTCACGGCCGTCACCAGCAAGGTGAGCGGCACCGTGATCTTCGACCCGGCGGCCCGGACCGGCAGCGCCGACCTGACCGTCAACGGCGCCAGCCTCAGCACCGGGGTGCCGCTGCGTGACGAGCACATGCGCTCGGCCGACTGGTTCAACTTCGACAAGATGCCCGCCATCACCTTCAAATCCACCCGCGTGCAGTACGTCAGCGGCGACAACTACCGCGTGACCGGCACCCTGACCATGAACGGCGTCACGCGCACCGTTATCAGCACCGCCCGCGTCAAGCTGACCCCCGCCAACGACGTGACCAGGGCGTCCGGGATTGCCGGTGACGCGCTGGCCGTCAGCGTGGCCTTCAACGTGAAACTCAGCGATTTCGGCGTGAAACACATGGCCGTGCAGGCCGGACGCGTGAAGGACACCCTGCCGGTCACCATCAAACTCATCGCGTCGAACCGGTGAACGCGCGGCTCGGTCCGGCGCTGCGGGCCGCCGCGCTGCTGGCCCTGCTGACGCTGGGAGGCGGGCTGTGGTGGGCGTCGCAGGCGCAACTGGTGCAACTCGTCCGGCCCGAGGCGGCCGCGACCGCCAGTCTGTTCGGTGACGGCCCCGCCACCCCCGGCACGCCCATCGGGCAGCCGCAGCGCCTGCTGATCCGCGCGCCGGCCGCGTTCCTGCCGGGTGAGGGGCCACGCGGCGAACGCTTCGTGAGCGAGCCCGCCCTGCGCGCCGCCGGTCAGTACCCGCTGCAGGAGAAGACCGTGCGCCTCGTGACCCTGCTCGCCTCGGCCGGACTGCTCGGCGCCGCCGCGCTGCTGATGGCCGGTTCGTGGTGGGTCCAGCGCCGCGCCCATACCTGATCCACTGATCCACAGTCCGTGTGCTGAACGACACCCCAAAGGCCCCTGCCGCCCCTACACTGCCGGTCACGCGACCCGGCAGGTGGGGGCGGCGCCACAGGAGGACACATGACCGACAGCAGCGAAAGCCGGCACGACTGGGCAAGGCCCACCGATCTGGACCTGACCCCCCTGACGGCGGACGTGGTCGTGATCGGCAGCGGATCGGCGGGCCTGACGGCGGCGGGCGTGGCGGCCTCACAGGGACGGCAGGTGGTGATGGTCGAGCGGGACCGGACGGGCGGCGAGTGCCTGTTCACGGGCTGCGTGCCGTCCAAGACGCTGCTGTCCCTGGCGGGTCGGGTGCACGCGGCGCGCGGGGCGCAGGCACTGGGCCTGAGCGTGACGGGCCAGCCGGACTGGGCGGCGGTTCGGGCCGAGGTGCGGCGCGTGATCGACTCCTTCGAGCGGGTGGACGCCCCGGCCGCCCTGGCGGCGACGAGCGTGCAGGTGATCGCAGGCGAGGCGGCGTTCGTGTCACCGCACGTGCTGGAAGTCACGCATGCGCGCGGGCAGCGGACCGTGACGGCCGCCGAGTTCATCCTGGCGACCGGTTCGCAGGTGCGCGTGCCGGACGTGCCGGGCCTGCGGGGCGTGCCGTTCCTGACGCACGAGACGGTCTTCGAGCTGCCCGAACGCCCCGAGCACCTGATCGTGATGGGCGGCGGCGCGGTCGGGTGTGAGCTGTCGCAGGCGTTCGCGCGGCTGGGCAGCCGGGTCACGCTGCTGCACACCGGCGCCCGCCTGCTGCCGCGCGACGAACCCGAGGCGTCAGCGGCGGTGCTGGAGGCGCTACGGGCGGACGGCGTGACCGTGCACCTGAACGCCCACGCGCGGCAGGTCCACACGCGGCGGGTTCAGGGACAGGCAGACGGCGTGCAGGTCGAACTGCCGGGCCAGACGGTAAGCGGCAGCCACCTCCTGCTCGCCACCGGCAAACGGCTCCGCGTGCAGGGCCTGGGCCTGGAGGTGATCGGCGCGCCCTTCACCGAGGACGGCCTGACCGTCCGGCCCAGCATGCAGTCGGTCGGCTGCGCGTACCTGTGGGGCGCCGGGGACGTGGTGGGCGGCCCGATGTTCACGCACGGCGCCACCGAACGCGGCACGCTCGCCGGGCTGGGCAGCCTGGGACCGCTGGGACGGGTCGCGGCGCGGCTGCGCGCCCCCGCCGGACGGGCCGAGCGCATTCCGCACGTCACGTTCACCGACCCGGAGGCCGCGCAGTGGGGCCTGACCGAGGCGCAGGCCGCGCAGGCCCACGGGGGGCGCGCCGTGGTCGTCGAGTACGACTTCTCGCACCTGGACCGCGCCGCCACCGAGAACGCCGGGGAGGGTTTCGTGAAACTGGTGGCGGTCCGTGACCGGCTCGGCTCGCCGCTGGGCCTGCAGGTCGTGGGGGCGCAGGTCGTCGGGCGCCGCGCCGGGGAACTGATCCAGCTGCTGAGCGTCACGCCCCGGCTGGGGATCCACCCGCTGCGGACGGCGCTGCTGCCCGCGCCGTACCCCACCTTCGCGGAGGCCGTCCGGCAGACGTACCTGGGGCTGTTCACGCAGGGCGAACATTTCGGCCGGTCCCGCCCGGCCCGGCCGGACGCCGGGTGACACCCGCCCCGCCCCTGCTGGACGCGCTGGTGATCGGGGCCGGGCAGGCCGGACTGGCGGCCGCGTACTGGCTGGCCCGCGCCGGCCTGAGCTTCCGGGTGCTGGAAGCCGGGGCCGCGCCGCAGGGGTCCTGGCCCGCGTACTACGCCAGCCTGACGCTGTTCACGCCGGCGGGGCACTCGGCGCTGCCCGGTCTGCCCTTTCCGGGCGAGCCGGACCGCGCGCCCACCCGTGACGGGATGGCCGCGTACCTGCGCGCCTACGCTCACGCGCACGCCCTGCCGGTCGAGACGGGCGCGGACGTCACGCGCGTCACACCGCGACCGGACGAGCTGGGTAGGGGCCAGCCGGGCGGTTTCGAGGTCACGGCGCGTGACGGCCGGACCTGGGCGGCGCGGACGGTGGTCGTGGCGACCGGCACCTTCCGCACGCCGGTCACGCCCGACTTTCCCGGTCAGGCGGGCACGGCGGTGGAGATCCGGCACGCCGCCACGTACCGGCACCCGGAACCGTTCGCGGGGCAGCGGGTCGTGGTGGTCGGCGCGGGAAACTCGGCCGTGCAGATCGCGGCGGACCTCGCGCGCGTGGCGGACGTGACGCTCGCGGTGCGCCGGCCGCCGCACCTGATCCCGCAGCGCCCGCTGGGCCATGACCTGACCGACTGGCTGGCGTGGTCCGGGGTGGAACGCCTGCCGCTGGGCGTACTGGGGCGCGTGCCGGACGCGCAGCCCGTGATCGCCGTGCCGGGCCTGCGCGCCGCGCTGCGGGGCGTGCCCGTCAGGCGGGTGTTCACGGCGTTCACGCCGCGCGGCGTGCGCTGGCCCGGCGGTCAGGAGGAGCAGGTGGACACCGTGATTCTCGCGACCGGCTACCGCTTCGGCGCGCCGTTCCTGCCGGAGTCGGCCCTCGACCGGGCGGGGGAACCCCGGCAGCGGCTGGGCGTCAGCCTGGGCGTGCCGGGCCTGTACTTCGTGGGCCTGCCCGGCGCGCGGACGATCGCGTCCGGTACGGTCCGCGCCGCCGGTCCGGACGCGCGGGCCGTGACGGTGGCCCTGCGCCGCTTTCTGCGCCGTGACCCCACCGACCTTCCCGCCGGGCGGTAGGGCCGACCCACGCTGAACGTCACGCACCGGGGCGGTCCTCCGGGTGTTCCGGGACGGTCCAGCAGGCGGCGGGCGGCAGGTGCAGCGTGACGGTGTCCCCGGCGTGGGGCGGGGCGTCCGGCGGGGCGTGCCAGACCAGCGCTGTTTCCTGACCCCCCGGTCCCCCCATGCCCGGCGCCGGCACGGTCAGCTCGCAGCGCCAGTACGCTCCCGCGAACGAGACTTGGCGCACCTGGGCGCGCAGGGTGTTCACGGCGGCCGGTCCGGGCCGGATCGCCTCGGGCCGCACGGTGACCGTCACCGGGCCGTGGCCGGGGCGGGCGACCCGCAGCCGTCCCAGCGCCGTCATGACGTCCGCGCTGTCCTGCACGCCCGGCAGGAAGTTAAGGCTGCCGAAGAACCGCGCGGCGTTCAGCGTGGCGGGCTGCGCGTACAGCTCGGCCGGTTCGCCCACCTGCGCCAGCCGCCCGCCGTCCAGGAATCCGATGCGCTGCGCGGTCGCCAGCGCCTCCTCCTGGTCGTGCGTGACGAGCAGCAGCGTCGTGCCGCGCTCCTGCGCCTCGCGCACCAGCCACTCGCGCAGGTCGCGGCGCAGCGGGGCGTCAAGGGCGCTGAGGGGTTCGTCCAGCAGCAGCAGGGGCGGGCGGGTGATCAGCGCCCGCCCCAGCGCGGCCCGGCCGGCCTGCCCGCCGGACAGCGCCCCCACGCGGCGCGGCCCGAGCCCCTGGAGGCCGGTGCGGGCCAGCATGTCCGCGACGCGGGCGTCGGTCTCGGCGCGCGGCACCCGGCGCTGCCGCAGGCCGAAGGCGAGGTTCCCGGCCACGCTCAGGTGTGGGAACAGCAGCGGGTCCTGGAACACCAGTCCCACGTCCCGCGCCTCGGGCGGCACGCTCAGGACGCTGCGGCCCCCGAGGCGCACGTCGCCCTGAGTGGGTGGGTGCAGGCCCGCCACGACGCGCAGCAGGGTGCTCTTGCCGCTGCCGGACGCGCCGAGCAGCGCGAAGCGTTCGCCGCTGCCGACGCTCAGGGACACGCCGCGCAGGACCGGGTGGCCGCCGTGCGCGGCGCTGATCCCGTCGAGTTCCAGGCGGGTCACGCGGCGCTCCTCAGGCGCGGCGCGAGCAGCGCGAAGCCCAGCAGCGGCGGCAGCAGGTACACCAGTCCCAGCGCGCCGCTCAGGGCGTAGTCGCCGCCCTGCACGGCGCTGAACAGCAGCAGCGGCAGTGTCCGGACCTGCGCGCCGCCCACGATCAGGGTCAGCAGGTACTCGCTCCAGGACACCAGGAACGCCATCAGCAGCGCCACGAGCACTCCGGATCGCACGGCGGGCAGCGTCACCTGCCACCACACCGCCGCGCGGGACGCGCCGAGCGTGCGGGCCGCGTCCTCCAGGCGGGCGTCGTACCCGGCGAAGGTGGCGCTCAGCACGGCCACCGCGTACGGCACCGCGACGATCAGGTGCGCGGCGACCACCCCGGCCGGCGTGTCGGCCAGCCCCAGGCGGATGAACACCACCTGAATGCCCATGACGCCCGCGAAGGCCGGCAGGATCAGCGGCGCGAGCAGCGCCGACTGCACCCACGCCCGCGACCGGCCCGGCCAGCCGTTCAGCGCGCGGGCGGCCGGCAGGGCCAGGCCGGTGGCGGTCACGGCGGTCACGGTTCCCACCCACATGCTGCCCCACAGGGGCGCCCACAGCGGCGTGTCGGGGGACAGCGCTGAGGCCCAGGCCCGCAGGCTCCACTCGCCGGGCAGCAGCGCCGGGTAGAACCACGCGCCCGCGAGGGACCACACGCCCAGCAGCAGCAGGGGTCCCACCGCTCCGGCCAGCAGCAGCGCGCCCAGCAGGACGCTGCCCGGCGTCCAGCGGCGCGGCACGGGGCGGCGGCTCAGGCCGCTCACCGGGACGACCCTGTGCGCACGTACGCCCACAGCAGCAGCGCGCCCAGCCCCGCCAGGACGGTACTCAGGGCCATGGCGAGCGGACGGCGGCCCAGGTCGGTGTCCGTGAATGCCTGGTACGCCAGGACGCTCAGGGTGGTCGGACTGGTCGCGCCCAGCAGCAGCGGCACCTCGACGGTCCCGAGTGCGAACGCGAACACCAGCACGCACGCCGTCAGCAGGGCCGGGCGGATCGCGGGCCACGTCACCTGCCGGAACCGCGCGGCCCGCCCGGCCCCGAGGCTGCGGGCCACGTCGTGCAGCCGCCCGTCCAGGCGGGTCAGCGCCGCGAGGACCAGCAGCGCCACGAACGGCGTCTCCTTCCACACGAGTTCCAGCACGACGCCCACGCCGAGCGGGTCGAACAGCAGCGCCGGGAAGTCCTGCGGGCCGCGCGTCAGGCCCAGCGCGGCCGTCACGCGTGACAGCAGGCCGCTCTGCGAGAGGGTCAGCAGGACCAGCGTGGCGGCCAGCACGTGCGGGACCGGCAGGGTCAGGCCCGCCAGGAAGCGCAGCCGCGCCCGGCCCGCGCGCCTCAGCAGCAGGGCCAGCGCCGTGCCCAGCGCCGCCGACAGGCCCGTGCTCAGGGTCGCCACGCCCAGCGTCAGCAGCAGCGAGGCCCGCACCGCCGGGTCGGCCGCGAGCGTCCGGTACGCCGCGAAAGTCACCTTCTGCCCGCCCAGCACGGGGTCCACGCCCACGCTCTGCACGACCGTCAGGATCAGGCCGCCCCCGAACAACCCGGCCGTGACGAGCAGCGCCGGGGCGACCATCAACGCCCGGCGCCGCGTCCCGCCGCTCCGGTCTACTTCAGCCACGCGCGAAAGCCGTCCTGCACGCGGCGGTCGTACGTGGCGTCCACGTCGCTGAAGGACCGCCGGGCCAGCAGCGCCGGGTCCAGCGTGTACGGCCCGACCTTCAAGGCAGCCTTCACCTGCGCGCTGAACGCCGGACCCACCCGGCCCGGATCGATGCCCAGCCCGTCGCCCCAGGTGTCGCCGGACAGCTTGGCGAGTTGCAGGTCCGGGCGCAGCAGCAGGTTCGCGAGGACCTGCGCGCCCGCCGCGTGCGCCGCGTTGAAGGGAATCGCCACGAAATGCGTGTCCGAGACGGTGCCCGCGTCGAACAGGTACACCCGCGCCGTCTTCGGCAGCAGGCCGCGCTGCACATCGGCCGCGACGCCGCCGATGTTCTGCACGAACGCGAAATCCACCTCGCCGTTGGCGAACAGCGTGTACAGCTGCGGCAGGTCCGCCGGGAAGGTCCGCCCGCCACGCCACATGTTCGGGCGCAGGCCGTCGAGGTACGACCAGAGTTTCGGGGAGGCCCGCTGCCACGTCGCCTCGCGGAACGGCCCGGCGAACCCCTGCGGCCCGCCGCCGAGTTCGAACATCGCCTGCCGCAGGAAGCGGTTGCCGTAGAAGTTCGGCGGGGCCGGGAATGTGAAGCGGCCCGGGTGGCGCTGCGCCCACGCGGCGAGCGCCGCGAACGAGCGCGGCAACTCCGAGGGCTTGACGCGGGCGCTGTCGTACACGTACTGCCACTGCGCGCTGCCCCACGGGGACTCGCTGCCGTTCACGGGAAACCCGAAGTCCGTGCGGATCGCCGGACTCTTCCAGTTCACGTACCGCGCGTTCGGGAGCGACTCGGCCCAGCCGGTCTTCAGGAGGCCCGCCTGCTGCGCCGTGCGGAAGTTCTCGCCGTTGATCCAGATCAGGTCCACGCTGCCGCCCCGGACCTTCCCGGCCCGTTTCTCGCCCAGCACCTTGTTCACGGCCTGCGCGGTGTCTGTGACCGGCACGCGCCGCACCGTCAAGCCCAGCTTCCTCGCGGCAGGCGCCACGACCGTGTCCACGTAGCGGTTGATGTTGTCCGACCCGCCCCACATGTAGAAGTTCACGGTCTGCCCGCGCGCGGCCCGCTCGGTGGCCGCCCACGCCGCCGACGGTTTCGCCGGGGCGGCTGCCTGGGCCGCCGACTGGGGGGTCGCCGTGACCAGCAGCGCCGTGAGCAGCGGCGCCATGAGCGGAAAGGAAGAGGTGGTCGGGCGAAGTCGGGTCATGGTCACTCCGGAAGGGGGGAAAAGGGGGGCTGTGCGGCGCGCGCCGCGCGGTGATCGGCCATGTGCCGTGCCAGTTCAGGGTAGTCGGGATCGATGTCCAGCCGGTACCCGTCCCAGTAGCCGTCCCGCTCCGGGCGGTAATGGCGGGGCGGGGCGGCGTCCGGACGGGTCGCGGCGGTTTTCAGGGCGCGCCTCACCCGCACGCGCAGCACGTCCGGGTCAGTGGCCAGGATCTCCGGGACGCCCACCACCGGCAGGAGCTGCACCGTGACCCGCTGTCCGTACCGTAGCGCCGGCGTGAAGGGATGCTCCCAGATGCGGTGCGTGCCGCTCAGCGCGACCGGCAGGACCGGCACGGCCAGCCGCCGCGCCAGTTCGAAGGCGCCGCGCTGAAAGTCGCTCTCGATGCCGGCCACGGTGCCCTGCGCGAACACCACGAGGCTCTCGCCGCCTGCCAGGATGTCCCGCGCGGCCCGCAGCAGGGTCCGGTACCCACCCAGCTGCGCTTCCGGGTGAATGGCGACGTGTCCCAGGCGCGTCACGGCCGGTCCGACGCCCGGCCAGCCGAAGATCTCGTCGCGCGCCACGAAGCGCAGCTGGAGCGGCAGCGCCCGCACCAGACATAGCGGATCGATGACGCTCTCGTGCAGCGCGACGATCAGGAACGGCCCGCCTTTCGGGACCGGCCCGCGCACCTCCGCCCGGACCCGCAGGTGCCGCAGGATCCGCGCGCTGAACGCCCGCTGGACGCCGTAACGGCGCGCAGGCGACAGGTCCGGCGGCAACCGCCCCAGCCGCCGCAGTTCCCACCACAGCAGCCCCTGGCCGCGCAGGGTGTAGCGCAGCGCCGCCAAGCGACCCTCCGGCGCGGCGCGCAGCGTCACGGGCGGGGCCGAGCGAGGGGTCGGGGGGGCAGGATTTGCCTGCTTCCAGCGCCCGTGGGTCGCGGAACGGGTTACGCCCGGTTCAATCGGCATCAGTGCTGTCAGGATGCCGCAGCAGGCCGGGCGGGTGTGTTGCCGGCATGACAGAAACGCCCGGCCGGTCCGCCTCTGTGAATATCGATATTCAGGAGAGCAGCTGACCGAGTTCCGCGATCAGGCGCTCGGCCCGCGCGCGCTGCTTCTCCGGCAGGGCCGCGAGCCGGGCCGGCGACAGCTGACGCCGCAGGTCCCGCAGGGCGTCGCCGGCTGCGGCCGGGCGCGGACTCTGCCGCGCGCGGATCTGTGCCCGGACCTCCGCCTGGGTCCAGCCCTGCGCGACCGCTTCCGACACGAGTTCCGCGTGCAGGGGGGCGGGGGCGCGGGCGATCAGCAGCGCCTTGGAGTACGCCAGTTCGCCGCGCTCGACCGCCGCGCGCATCGGTTCTTTCAGGGACAGGACCGGCAGGCCGTTCACCACGAACGACACCCACTGCTCGCCCCCCAGCTGCGCGAACAGCTGCTCGGTGACCTGCACGTCCTCCGGATGGGCCTGGGGGCTTGCGCGCATCTGCCGCAGGTGCGCCGGTACGTCCGCCGGGTCCAGGTTCAGGGCGCGGGCCAGCAGCGTCAGCTTGCCCGTCACCTCCTCAAAGCGGTTCAGGTCGGCGCGTTGCAGGTTCTCCAGCGTGGCAATCACGTCGAATTCCTCGTCCGAGACGGACTGCACGATCACCGGAATCTCACGCCGACCGGCCAGCCGGGACGCCCGGTAGCGCCGCTCGCCGAACACGATCTCGAACCGCTCCCCCGAGGGCCGCACCATGATCGGTTGCAGCACGCCCCGCTCGGCGATGCTGACTGCCAGATCCTGAAGCTGCTGCGGATCGAAGTGCCGGCGCGGCTGGCGTGGGTTGGGCACGATCAGGTCCAGCGGCAGCGTCTGCGGGGCCGCCGGGGCGGCGCTGGTGCCATCCTGCGCCGTGAACGACTGGGCGCGCTCCAGCAGGTTCGTGAGGCGCGGCCCCTTGCGCCCGAAGGCGTTCACGCCGGACCGCCCATGGCGCCCAGGATCTCTTCCCAGATCTCCCGGAACTGCGCGAGTTCGGTGGGTGATCCGCCGAACACCTTCTCGTAGGCGCTGAGGGACCGCACGACCGTCTCCAGGCGCGGGTGACTGTTCAGCGCGGCGTTCGCCTCGTGCGCCATGCCCTTGCGGGCGTCGAAGCGGTTCAGGACGATCGCGTAGTTGAAGCGCGGCAGCGCGGCCTCCAGATCGGCCAGCAGTTCCAGCGTGGTCGCCAGCCGGTCGATGTCCATTCCGGTCGGCAGGACCGGCACGAGCACCACGTCCGCGACCGTCGCCGCGCTCTTGAGCACCTCGCGGTTGTTGGGGGGCGTGTCGATCACCACCGTCTGCCCGGCCTGCGCCAGCTGCCGCGCCTGCCGCATCAGGCTGTTGCGGTCGGCGGCCTGCACCCGAAACGGCAGCGTGACCCCCTCGGCCTGCGCGTGCTGCTGCCAGCGCAGCGCACTGACCTCCTCGTCGGCGTCCAGCACGACCACCGCCTCGCCGGTCTGCGCGATGGCCGCCGCGAGGTGCATGGTGAGCGTCGTCTTGCCCACCCCGCCCTTGAGCGAGGTCAGCGCGATGATGCGCGGCCGCGCCGACAGCGGCGCCGGAACGCCCGGCACGATGGTCGCCATCGGCTGCCCGTGCCGGGTCACGGTGACCGGCTGACCCGTCTCGCTGACCTCACGCAGCACCTCCGGCAGTTCCTCCCGCAGCGACCGCACACCCACCCGTTTCGACGTCATGCCTGAAGTGTACACATGTGTACACACCCGCTCAAGCGCGCCCGCACCCCCGGAGGCGCGCTACGCTACGGCCCGTGCGCATTCTGGAACTGGACACCTGGCCCCGCCGTCATCACTTCGATCTCTTCAGGACCTACACCCAGCCGGACTTCAACGTGACCGCCCCGGTCGACGTGACCGCCTTCCACGCCCACGTCCGGGAGCGCGGCGCGCCGTTCATGGTCGCCACCACCTACGTCCTGGCGCGCGCCGCGAACGAGTACCAGCCGTTCCGCTGGCGCATCCGCGGCGAGCAGGTGGTCGAGCACGACGTCGTGCATCCTTCCGTCACCGCTGCCGAGGAACACGACGATCTGTTCCGCTTCTGCGCCCTGCCGTACAGCCCGCACGCCTCCACCTTCCTGAGCGGCGCGGCCGACGCCCTGCGCGCCAGCCGCGAACAGCCGCACGTGCGCATCACGCCCGGCCAGGACGAACTGCTGTACCTGTCCAGCCTGCCCTGGCTGGCCTTCACGGGCATCACCCACGCGCAGTCCCTGACCCCGCCGGACTCCATTCCGCGCCTCACAACCGGGCGGTTCACCCCGCAGAACGGTCGGCTGACCATGCCGCTGTCCGTGCAGGTGCATCACGCCCTGATGGACGGCCGCCACGTCGCCGAGTACTTCGCGCGGGTCCAGACGCTCCTCGACGACCCCACGTTGCTGGACCACGGCCCCGCCTGAACACCTGTCGCCCCCGTCCCGGCACGCCTCAGCGGGAGTCATACGGACTGCCGTTTGCTTCGCTGGCAATCCGGAACGTCACCGCCCCTGCCGGCTCCACGTCCGGAGGGGCGTTTCTCTCCTGCTCTGCGGAGCAGCTCTCTGAGTCGCATCCGCTCGGACCGGGCGGGCTTTGCAGCCCATTCAATCGGAGTCCGTATCGCCTGTACCCGGCGGGGTCGCGGGCAGGGTCCAGCAGAAGCGGCTGCCCTCGCCCGGCGTGGACTGCACGGTCAGGTCGCCGCCCAGGGCGCGGGCCAGTCCGCGCGCCACGGTCAGGCCCACGCCGCTGCCCTCGCCGCGCGTGCGGGCCGCGTCGGCCCGGAAGAACCGTTCGAATATGCGCTCCAGGTGCTCCGGGGCGATCCCGCAGCCCGTGTCCTGCACCGTGATCTGCACCCGGCCCGCCCGGCCCTGCGCACTGACCTGCACCCGACCGCCCGGCGGCGTGTGCCGCAGCGCGTTGCCCAGCAGGTTGCCCAGGATCTGCGCGGCGCGTTCCGGGTCCGTCCAGACCGGCAGGGCAGGGGGCAGCGGCCCGATCAGCAGCGTCACGCCGCGCTCCTCGCAGGGCAGGGCGAAGCGCTGCCGCGCGTGCTCCAGCAGCGTCCGGGCGTCCGTCCGCTGCGGGCGCAGGTCCACCTGCCCGGCCTCTACACGGCTGACCAGACTCAGGTCGTTCACCAGCCGTTCCAGGCTGCCCAGTTCCCGGTGGACGGCGCTCATGGCGTCCCGGCTGCCCATCAGGCCGTCCTGCGCGGCCTCCACGTAGCCGCGCACGGCGGACACGGGCGCGCGCAGCTCGTGGGCGACGTTCCCGATCAGCTCCACGCGGCCCTGCTCGACCCGCGCCAGCGTGCCGGCCATGACGTTGAAACTGTGCGCCAGTCCGGCCAGTTCGTCCTGCCCGCCTTCCGGCAGTCGCCGCCCGTACTCGCCGCTGGCGAGCGCGGCGCTGCCCGCCTGGAGCGTCCGGACCGGGTCGGTCACGCGGCGCGCGGCGATCCAGGCGGTGGCCGTCGCGACCAGCAGCGCCAGCGGCAGCGCGGTCAGCAGCGCCCGCGTCAGGGTCCCGCGCATGCCGTGGCTCAGGTCGCCCCGCATGCCGGCGCCGGCCCCGCCCATCTGCCGGACCATCTCGTCCACGTGCCGCTCGATGAACGGCTGGGCGGCCAGTTCCGCCGTCAGCACCAGCACGGCCCCCATGGCGGTGATCACCGCGAGGTGACTGAGCAGCAGGCGGGGAAACAGGCGCACGCCGCCACGCTACCCCAGCGGCCCGGTCCTGTCGAACAGGGGAGGGCCAGACAGGTGGCGCGGCTTTACACAAGCTGAACAGGCGCTCCCTAGGGTGGGTGCATGAACGTGACGCTCCGCGCCGCCCTGATCCCGCTGTCCCTCGTGGCCCTGTCGCTGTCCGGCCCCGCCTCCTCGCAGTCCACGGGGGGGCACGCCGGTCACGCGACGCCCTCCCAGCCCCAGTCCGGCGCGGCCCACGCGGGGCACGCCATGACCGACCTGGGCGGGCTGGGCGCCCTGCGGGGCCGCGCCTTCGACCGCGCGTACCTGAGCATGATGATCCCGCACCATCAGGCGGCCGTCGAGATGGCCCGCGCCGCGCTGCCCGTCAGCCGCGACGCGACCGTGAAAGCCTGGGCGACCGCCGTGATCCGCGACCAGCAGCGTGAGATCAACCAGATGAACGCCCTCCTGAAGGGACTGGGCGGCACGGACGCCGCCATGGCCGCCAGCATGAAACGCAGCATGGACGGCATGGCCGGGCTGGTCCGCAAGGCCCGCAACCCGGACGTGGCGTTCGTGCAGGGCATGCTGCCGCACCACGCGTCCGCCATCGACATGGCCAACCTCGCCCTGCAACGCGGACAGGACGCCCGCATCCTGGGCCTCTCGAAGGCCATCATCACCGCGCAGGCCGCCGAGATGCTTGACTACCGCACCTGGCTCGGCCGGCGGGGCCTGTAACCCGGCGCCGTGAACGCACGCCCGCACGGTAGAGTCCAGGCGCGGCCCGCTCCACCCCGGCCCGGAGTGCCCTCATGCCCACGGTCCTGATCGTCGACGACGACCCCGCCATCCTGGAAATCCTGCGCACCTACCTGAATGCCGAGGGCCACACGGTCCTGGAGGCGCGGACCGGCCCGGACGCCCGCGACCTGCTGGCCCGCGCGGACGTGGCCGTCCTCGACTGGATGCTGCCCGGCCTGTCCGGCGTGGAGCTCGCCCGCGACGCCCGCCGCGCCGGGCTGACCCTGCCGCTGCTGATGCTCACGGGGCGCGGCGAGGAGGAGGACAAACTACGCGGCCTGGACGGCGGCGTGGACGACTACGTGGTCAAGCCGTTCAGTCCGCGCGAGGTCACGGCCCGCGTCCGCGCGCTGCTGCGCCGCGCCGGCGTGCAGGCGGCCTTCAGTGTCGGGGAGCTGCACGTGGACCTGCGCGCCCGCGAGGTGCGGCTGGCCGGCGCGCGGGTGGACCTGTCGAAACTGGAGTTCGACCTGCTGACCACCATGGCGCAGCACGCGGGCATGGCTTGGTCCCGTGAGAGGCTGCTGGAGCGCGTGTGGGGCAGCGACTTCCCCGGCACCGAGCGGGTCGTGGACGTCCATATCACCAGCCTGCGCCGCAAGCTGCGCGACCCGCCGGACACGCCCCGCTTCATCGAGACGGTGCGGGGCGTCGGCTACCGCTTCCGCGAGGACGGCGACTGATCCGGCAACCGGGGCGCGCCGGATCAGTCGCCGTCATACGGGCTCCGTTTCTTTCCTTCTCGCATCCGCTCGGATTGAACGGGCTTTGCAGCCCATTCAATCGGAGTCCGTATCAGTGGACGGTCAGTCGGCGGCCTGTTCCTGCTCGGCGCGGAAGGCGGCCATGTCGATCACGAAGCGGTACTTCACGTCGTTCTTCAGCATGCGCTCGTAGGCGGCGTTGATGTCCTGCATGCGGATCAGCTCGATGTCGGCGGTGATGCCGTGCTCGGCGCAGAAGTCCAGCATCTGCTGCGTCTCGGCGATCCCGCCGATGTTGCTGCCGGCCACGCTGCGGCGCTGCACGACCAGCGGCACGCCGCTGAGCCCCACCGGTTCCAGGGCGCCCACGATGACCAGCTGCCCGTCGCGTTTCAGGGTGGCGAGGTACGGGTTCAGGTCGTGCCCGCTGGGAACGGTGCTGATGATGAAGTCGAAGCTGCTGCGCGCGGCCTTCATGGCGGCCCGGTCGGTGCTGAACACCACGTGGTGCGCGCCGAGGCGCAGGGCGTCGTCGGCCTTGCCCTGCGAGGTCGTGAACAGCGTCACGTCCGCCCCCATGGCGACCGCCAGCTTGATGCCCATGTGGCCCAGTCCGCCCAGCCCGACGATGGCGACCCGGTGGCCGCGGCCGATCTTCCAGTGGTTCAGCGGCGAGAACATGGTGATCCCGGCGCACAGCAGCGGCGCCACCCCCGGCAGGTCCAGCGTTTCGGGGACGCGCACCACGAAGCCCTCGGTCACGACGATGGCGGTGGAGTACCCGCCGTGCGTGGGGGCCTGCGTGTCGCGCTCGCGGGAGTTGTACGTCCAGGTGGCGCCGTTCTCGCAGTACTGTTCGAGGCCCTCGGCGCAGGACTCGCAGTGCTGGCAGGAGTCCACCATGCAGCCCACCCCGGCGAGGTCCCCGACGCGCAGGCGCGTGACCTGCTCACCGACCGCCGTGACGCGCCCGACGATCTCGTGGCCCGGCACCAGCGGGTAGAGGCTGGGACCCCACTCGCTGCGCGCCTGATGCAGGTCGGAGTGGCACACGCCGCTGTACAGGATCTCGATCATGACGTCGGTGGGGCGCAGTGCGCGCCGCTCGACGGTGTGGGGTTGCAGCGGCGAGGTGGCGTCGGGGGCGGCGTAGGCGTGGACTGTGGTCATGGGGACCTCCTGGCTGGGAGCTGGGGCTGGTGAGTGGGGGAGGGGAGGGGCGGTCGCGGCGATGCCCGGAAGGCTACGGCCGCCCGCGCGCGTCAAATCCTGTCCGGAGCACAATGGGCCGCGTGACTGCCGGGCGCGGCCGCCTTTAGGCTCACGCGCCGTGAGGCCGCTGTATGACCCGCTGTTCATACTGGGAAGCGTGACGTTCTCTGACAGGCGAACCGATTCCGACCGGCGGGCCGAGGGAGCCTGGGCCGCGCGGTTCACGGATCCGGCCGGCGCGGGCGCCTGGGTGCAGGCGTCGCTGCCGGACCCGGCGCTGCGGCCCTGCGCGCAGGTCGTGCTTGCCTTCCTGCGGTGGCGGGCCGGTGAGCTGGTCAGCGCCCTCGATCAGGTCATGCAGGCCGAGGCCACGCTGCGGGAACGCGGGAACGAACGCTGGCTGGCCCGCGCCCTGAGCATGCTGGCCGTGCTGGCCGGCGAGAGCGGACAGGCGGAACGGGCGCTGCGCCTGCTGCAGGAACAGCTGGAACTCGTGCGCCGCCTCGGGGACGTGGAGATGCAGGCCTCGGCGTACAACGATTTCGGCGTGCAGATCGGCTGGGACGACCCGGAACGCGCCCTGACGTACTACCAGCGGGCCTTCGACCTGCTCGAGGAGCAGGGAGTGCCGGGCGGCGCGTCCCCGTACCCCGGCATTCACGGCATCGCGGCGCTGAACATCGCCGAGATTCACCTGCTGCGCGGCCGGGACGCGGCGGGCGAGGCCATGACCGACCGTGGCGGCGACCTGCTGGAACAGGCGCGCGCCTGGACGTTCTGGCCGGGGTACGTGACGCTGCGCGTGAAACTCCTGAGCCGCCAGGGCCGCCTGGACGACGCGCGGGAGCTCATCCGGGACGCCTTCGCCCGGCTGGGTGAACCGCCCCGTCCGGACGGACCGGCCGGCCCACCGCTCACCGAGCCGGCGCAACTGCTGCACGCCGCCGCCGCGCACCTGGAATTCGAGGCGGGCGACCCCCGGCGGGCGCTGGAATGGCTGGGCGGCCTGGAGGACTGGCCGAACGTCCGGCCCGAACTGCTGCCGGAATTCCTGGACCTGCGCGCCCGGATCGAGGCGGCGGGCGGGGACCACGCCGCCGCGTACCGCACGGCGCGGCAACTGCTGGCCGTCACGGAGGCCCGGCACGCCGCCGAACGCGACACGCAGATCAAGCAGCTGGAGGTCCTGCACCGCACGGAACTGGCCGTGCAGCAGTCGCACGAGGCGCAGCGGGCCGCGCAGCATCTGCGCGAACACCTGCGCGAACTCCAGGCGCTGCGCGGACAGCTGGAGAAACTCAGCAGCACCGACGACCTGACCGGCCTGGGCAACCGCCGGCAGTTCGAGCAGCACCGCGCGCAACTGGAGGCCGGTGACGCCGTCCTGCTGATCGACATCGACCACTTCAAGCGCGTGAACGACACCTACGGGCACGCGGCGGGCGACGTGACGTTACAGGTCGTGGCCCGCCGCGTGCGGAGCGCGCTGCGCCGCAGCGACCGCGCCTACCGTCACGGCGGCGAGGAATTCACGGTGCTGCTGCGCGGCGTGGGCGAGACCTTCCTGCTGGAAGTCAGCGAACGCATCCGGCAGGCGGTGTCGGCCGGGCCGGTGCCGGGCCCCGACGTGACGGTCACGGTCAGTATCGGCGCGGCCATCCTGACCGGCGTGAACGACGCCGGCGCCCTGGAACGCGCCGACCGGGCGCTGTACCGCGCCAAGCAGCAGGGCAGGGACCGGACCTGCCTGGCGCGGCCGGAGGACGCCGCAGGCCCGGTGCCCGGCTGAGGCCCGCCCGCGCCGTTATGCCTGGGCGCGCAGCAGGGCGCGGAGTTTCTCGGTGTCCTCGTGGAAGCCGCGGATGCCCTCGGCGAGCTTCTCGTTCGCCATGGGGTTGGCGGCCAGCGCCCAGCGGAAGTCGGCCTCGGTCAGGGTGGGCTCGGTGGCGGTGGCGGGCACGGGCGTCAGGGCCCGCTCCAGCGGGGCCGTGTCGGCGGCCAGTTCGCCCAGCAGGGCGGGGCTGACGGTCAGGCGGTCGCAGCCGGCCAGCGCGCGGACCTGCGCGGCGCTGCGGAACGACGCGCCCATCACCACGGTGGGGTAGCCGTGCGTCTTGAAGTGACGGTAGATGCCGCGCACGCTCTGCACGCCGGGATCCTGGTCGGGGGCGTAGTCGGCGGTGCCGGTGTGCTTCTTGTACCAGTCGGTGATGCGGCCCACGAACGGCGAGATCAGGTACGCGCCGGCCTGCGCGGCGGCCACGGCCTGCTCCTGCGAGAACACCAGGGTCAGGTTGCAGCGGATGCCCTCGGCTTCCAGGATGCGCGCGGCCTGCACGCCCTCCCAGGTGGTCGCCAGTTTGATCAGGATGCGCTCGCGGCCCACGCCCTGCTCGGCGTACAGCGCGATCAGGTGCCGGGCCTTGTGCACCATGGCGTCCGCGTCGAAGGACAGGCGGGCGTCCACCTCGGTGCTGACGTATCCGGGCACCAGCCGGGTCAGTTCCGTGCCGATCCGCACGGTCAGCTGGTCGATGGCAGCCTCCACGTCGCCCAGCGCGCGGGCCTCGTCGAGCAGGTGCGCGTAGCCGCTCAGGCCCGCCGCTTTCAGGATCAGCGAGGGGTTGGTCGTGCAGTCCTGCGGCTGGTACTGACGGATGGCTTCCAGGTCGCCAGTATCGGCGACGACGACGGTCATCTGCTTGAGCTGTTCGAGTGCGTTCATGGGGTCCTCCGGTGAAGGTGCAGGCCGCGCGGGCCGGTCAGGGGGGATGCGGGATGAGGGCCGGCGCAGGTCTTGCGCGCCGGTTTGACGTTCGCCCGTACCATACGCTCCCGGCGGCGGGCGTCAACCGGTTCATGCAGACTTCTGGTGCTGTTCGCTGGGGTTCTGTTCGGGCGCCGGGCGGCGGTTCTCAAGAAAACCCATGGATTCCCCGGTGACGCCGGCCGGGCCGGGTTGCTACCCTGCATCTCAGATGCCAGCTTCCTTTCCTTCCCTGTCTGCCTGCCTGTCTCCCCGCCGGATGTCCGCGTGAGCGGCGGTCTGGTCGCCCTGCTCGACGACGTGGCCGCCATCGCGCGCCTCGCGGCGGCGTCCATCGACGATATCGGCGCGGCGGCCAGCCGGGCCGGCGTGAAGGCCATCGGGGTGGTCGTGGACGACGCGGCCGTCACGCCCCGTTATGTCACGGGGTTCACGCCGGACCGTGAACTGCCGATCATCTGGCGGATCGCGCGGGGTTCGCTGCGGAACAAGGTCGTGTTCATCCTGCCGGCGGCGCTGCTGCTCAGTCAGTTCCTGCCGTGGTCCCTGACGCCGATCCTGATGGTCGGCGGCGCGTACCTGTGCTTCGAGGGAGCCGAGAAGGTCTACGAGGCCCTGCACCCGCACGACCACGCCGCCGACGCCGAGGCCGCCGCACTGAGCGGTCCGGAACACGAGCAGAAGATGGTGTCCGGCGCGATCCGCACGGACTTCATCCTGTCGGCCGAGATCATGGCGATCTCACTGGCCGAGGTGGCGAACGAACCCTTCGTGTCGCGCGCCCTGATCCTGGTGGTCGTCGCGCTCGTTATCACGGCGCTGGTGTACGGCGTGGTCGGCATCATCGTGAAGATGGACGACCTGGGCCTGCGACTGGCCCGCAGCGGTTCCGGCGCGGCGCGCACCTTCGGGCGGGGCCTCGTGAAGGGCATGCCGGTCGTGATGGGCGCCCTGTCGGTGATCGGGACGGCCGCGATGCTGTGGGTGGGCGGCCATATTCTGCTCGACGGCCTGGACAAACTGGGTGTGGGCGGCCCCGCGCACCTGCTGCACGACTGGGCGGTGGCGGCCGGGAACGCCCTGCCGGCCCTACACAGCCTGATCGAGTGGCTGGTCGAGACGCTGGGATCGGCGGTGGTGGGTCTGGTCGTGGGCGGCCTGATCGTGGCGCTGCTGCACCTGCTGCCGAACCGGAAGGCCGCCCACTGACAGGGGCGCCCGACGTTCGGACCACAGGGCGCGGACGTGCAGAGACACGCCGCGCCCGTGGACGTTTCAGTGTGTCTGTGGTATGCTGAGCGTCCCATCTGGGGATGACCCGGTTTCGACGGGGATCGCTGAGCGGGACGTTGCGAGCCGAGGATGACCGTGGGCCTCGTTAATCATCGGTCAAAGCCTTTAACTGGCAACAACAACAGCACCACCTACGCCTTCGCTGCTTAAGCGAAGCAGTGACCAGGAAGCCCGGCCATTGGCGTCCTGCGAACTTCCAAAAGATGGCTAGCCTGAGCCGACGCTTCTGAGCACGGGCGAAATTTAAGAAGCTGGGGTTGAAAGCAGCGTGTCCCTGCGCGACTGATACCTGAGATCTAAATCATGGACTACGCTCGTAGAGACCAACGCAATGGGTCTTCGGACGGCGGTTCGACTCCGCCCATCTCCACCACAGATCAGCGCCCCAGCAACTGAGGCTGGGGCGCTGTTCATGTCTGCCGGCGCGGGGCGGATCAGTGCGGCAAATGCTCGCGGAGCGCGCCGTACAGCCACGTTCCGAGCAGCGCGAAGCCCAGCACGACCAGCATGGGCCACACGCCCGCGCCGAGCAGCGTGAACACCGGCCCCGGACAGACGCCCGCCAGTCCCCAGCCGACGCCGAAGGTCGCGCCGCCCAGCACGTAACGGGTCCAGCCGCGTTCCTTGGGCGCGACCGTGATGGTCTGCCCGTCCAGGCTGCGCGCGCCGCTGCGGCGCAGCAGCCATGTGGTCAGCATTCCGGTCAGCACCGCCGAGCCGATCAGGCCGAACATGTGGAAGGCCTCGAAGCGGAACATCTCCTGAATGCGGTACCAGCTGGCTGCCTCGGATTTCACGAGGATCACGCCGAAGTACACGCCCATCAGCAGGTAGGCGGGGCGGGCCGCCGGGCGGGTGGCGGAGTGCCCGTGCACGCCGGGGACGCGGGTGCCGGCGCTCACCGGATCACCGCCATGAACGCAGGCAGCAGCAGGTTGGCGCTCAGGATGCCGCCCGCGAAGAAGGATACGGTGGCGATCAGGCTGGGGAGTTGCAGGGTACTCAGGCCCGTGATGGCGTGACCGCTGGTGCAGCCGCCGCCGTAGCGGGTGCCGAAGCCTACCAGCAGGCCCGAGACGCCCAGCAGCAGCCACACGCCGGGGTTGCTCAGGTCGGTCAGTTCGGCCGGGACCAGTCCGGGGCGGACCTGCACGCCGAGTTCCTGCACGGACGCCGCGCCGGCCGCGCTCAGGCGGGTGGGTTCCGGGTCGGCGAGCAGCAGTCCGGCCAGCGTGCCGCCCAGGATCAGCCCGGCGGCGAACAGCAGGTTCCAGCTCTGGGCGCGCCAGTTGTACCGGAAGAAGCCGGGTTTGACCGCGTCGGGCAGCAGGATCGCGCAGGCGTGGCGCAGGTTCGAGGAGATCCCGAAGGCGCGGTTGCCGATCAGCAGCAGCAGCGGCACGGTCAGGCCGATCAGGGGGCCACCGACCCACCAGGGCCAGGGAGAGCGGAGCAGGTCGAGCAGTTCAGTCATGGGGGAACCTCATACGGACTCCGATTGAATGGGCTGCACAGCCCGTTCGATCCGAGCGAAGCGAGTGGGAGCGGGGGGGGTTCCGGATGTGGAGCCGGCAGGGGCGGTGAAGTTCCGGATTGTTGGCGAAACAAACGGCAGTCCGTATCAGATAAGGAGCCCGGCGGGGTCACGGGGAAACCCGGCCGGGCGGGGGAGAGGGGAGGGGCAGACGGGCGGGCGTGGGTCAGGGCGCGCGGCCTTCCACGGCGGGTGGTGGATTCAGGACCCTCGGGACGTTCGTGGCCAGGACGTACAGGCCCATCACGACCAGGAAGGACGCGAAGCCGCGTTTCAGGGCGTCGTTCGAGACGCTCTTGCCCAGGCGGGCGCCCAGGAAACTCCCGGCGACGCCGATGAGGGTGAAGATCAGGATCAGGTTCCAGTGCACCGCGAGGTTCTGCTCGTGCAGGACATGCACGTACTTGTAGAACCCGGCAAAACTCTTGGCAGCGATGATCAGCAGGCTGGTCCCCACAGCGAGGCTCATGGGCAGGCCGCCCAGCAGTACCAGCGCCGGGATGATCAGGAAGCCGCCGCCCACGCCGACCAGTCCGGTCAGGACGCCCACGCCCAGGCCCTCGGCGGCGATCTTCAGCGGCGAGCGGGCGTGCGCCGGTCCCGCGCCCGCCCTGGCCGGGCGGAACATCATGACCGACGCCAGCAGCATCACGCCCGCGAACAGCAGCAGCTGCGCGACGCCGCTCAGGTGCACGCTCAGGGCGGCGCCCAGGTACGTGCCGGTCACGCCGGGCACCCCGAAGTACGCCACGCTGCGCCAGTCGATCTGGCGTTTCAGGGCGTAGGGAATCGCGCCGAACAGGCTGATGCCGCCCACGATGGCGAGGCTCTCGGCGATGGCGAGCTTCTCGGGTTCACCCACGAGGTACACCAGGACCGGCACGGTCAGGATGCTGCCGCCCGAGCCGAGCAGGCCGAGGCTCAGGCCGATCAGGGCCGCGCCGATCCACGCGAGAATCACGGGTGGTCGCCGGCCGTCAGGGGCCGGCCCTCACGCTGCCAGCCGGCGGTGCCGCCCATCAGGTTCATCAGGCCGGGGCGGCCCAGGGTGCTCAGGTACCCGGCCGCCTGCGAGGAGCGGTTGCCGCTGGCGCAGATCAGGACCGCGCCGCCGGGCACCTCGGTTTCGCGGCCCTGAAGTTCGGACAGGGGGATGTTGATCGCGCCGGGCACGTGACCCTGGGTGTACTCGTCGGGTTCACGCACGTCGATCAGGGCGGCGCCTGCGCGGCGCTGCGCGTCCAGTTCGTTCGGGAAGAGGTCGGTGTAGGTCATCACTTGGTTCCTTTGGGGTGAGGCGGGGGTATCGGCGCACGGTCCGGAGAAACGGGCGTGCCGACGCCGGTCGAACGGGGGGACGCCCGTTCAACCCGGAAGGCTGCGGGAGCGGAGGGTTCAGGCCGAATCCGGTTCAGGCCGGGGAGACGGGCGGCGCCTGCTGCTCGCGGGCGTAGGCCTCGTAGCCGCCGGCCAGTTCGCTGACCCGGAAGCCCTGTGCGCGCAGGAGGCTGGCGGCGGCGGCGCTGCGCGCTCCGCCCTGGCAGTGGACGACGATCTCGCGGTCGCGCGGCAGGGTGTCCAGGTTCCAGGCGAGCCGTCCGGCGTGCAGTTGCCTCGCGCCGGGGATGGCGCCGGCCTGATGTTCGGTCCTGTTGCGCACGTCGAGGATCAGGGCGCCGGCGTGGCGGGGCAGTTCGGTGGCCGGGAAGGGCCGGGCGGGCGTGGTGTCCAGTCCGTCGGGGCTGGTCACGAATCCGGTCACGTTGTCCAGGCCGACCATCCACAGGCGGCGGCGCAGCGTCGCGGCGTGCGTGGCGTCGCGGGCCAGCAGGACGTAGGGGGTGTGTTCGGGGCGCAGCAGCCAGCCGGCCCAGGTCTCGAAGGTGTTGCCGTCCGGGATGTTCACGCTGCCCTGCGGCGCGGCGGCCTGATGTGCCTCCCTGGAGCGCGTGTCGATCAGGATGGCGCCGGCCGTCGTCAGGGCGCGCAGTTCGTCGGGCCCGAGCTGCGTCAGGGGCGTGACCTCGCCCAGCAGGGCCGGCCCGGCGCGGTTCTGGGTCTTCATGCGGCCGTAGTACAGCGGTGCGTCGGGCTGCCCGCTGAGCAGCTCGGCCGTGAAGCCCGGCTCGTCGCCGGCCGCCACGTACGGCGCCCACCAGGCCAGGGCGCGCTCGTAGCCGACGGTGGTGGTGGGCACGGCCCCAAGCGCCTTGCCGCAGGCGCTGCCGGCGCCGTGGCCGGGCCAGACCTGCACGCCGTCGGGCAGGGTCAGGAACTGGTCGCGCAGGCTGGCGAACATCTGGCGTGCGCCGGTGAAGCGGGTGTCCTCGCCGCCGGCGGCCTCGTCGAGCAGGTCGGGGCGGCCGATGTCGCCCACGAACGCGAAGTCGCCCGTGAAGTACATGACGGGCGCGTCGCCGCGCGGGGTGTCAGTCACGAGGAACGAGAGGCTTTCCGGGGTGTGGCCGGGCGTGTGCCGGACTTCCAGGCGCAGGTTGCCGACCATGAAGGTGTCGCCGTGGCGGAGCGGCTCGGCCTGGAAGCCGTAGGTCCAATCGGGGCCGCCCTCGGCGGAGAGCAGCAGTCGGGCGCCGGTGCGGGCGGCGAGTTCGCGGCTGCCGGACAGGTAGTCGGCGTGGATGTGCGTCTCGGTGACGTGCGTGACGCGCAGTTTCTCGCGGGCGGCGCGGTCGAGGTACGGCTGGACGTCGCGGACGGGGTCGATCACGAGGCATTCGCCGGTCTTCTGGCAGCCGATCATGTAGGACGCCTGCGCGAGGTCGGTGTCGTAGAAGCGTTCGAAGAACATGGGTGGCCCTCCTTGGGCTGGAACTGACCTGAAGCTATACCCCCCAAGGGTATCTTTCAAGCGTTCTATCAGTCCTTATCGGGGTTTCCGGGGTGAACCATCAGCCAGGCCGATATCATGACCGGGCAGGAGGCTCCCCCACATGCGCGTGAATCCGGAACAGCTCGTCACCTTCAGCGTCGTGGCGCAACTGGGCAGCGTCAGCCGCGCCGCGCAGGCCCTGAACCTCAGTCAGCCGGCCGTCAGCGGTCAGCTGCGCGCCCTGCAGGACCAGATCGGCCGGCCCCTGTACGTCCGCCGGGGCCGGGGCGTGATCCTCACCGAGGACGGCGAGCGGCTGCTGCCGCACGCGCAGGCCATCGCCCGCACCCTGCACGAGGTCGGCGAGCAGATCACGGACCTGCGCCGCCGGCCCCTGACCACCCTGCGCGTGGGCTTCTCGTTCGCCCTGACCAGACTGGCCAGCGCCGCCGCGCGCCGCGCCCTGGACCTCGGCCTGCACCTGCAGGCGGAAACCCGCCCGGCCGCCGACCTCGCCCAGGGCGTCCGGGACGGCACCCTGGCCGCCGCGCTGCTCGTGACCTCGCCGCAGCGGACCCTGCCGGACCTCGACCTGCACCGCGTCGGCGAGGACCAGCTGCGGCTGGGGGTGGCCCCGACGCACCCGCTCGCCCGGCAGGGCTACGTCGCCCCGCACGCCCTGCGCGGCGAGACGCTGCTGTGGCCCGCGCGCGGCTCCGGCGTCCGGGTGCAGACCGAACGCATCCTGCAGGGCGTCGCGCCCGCCCAGGGTCTGGAGGTCGGGAGCCTGTGGGCGGCGCTGGAGGGCGTGCGGCGCGGCGACGGCGTGGCCGTCCTGCCCGCCTCGTTCATGGCGCGCGACGTGCAGGTCGGGCAGGTGCGCTCACTGGGCCTGGAAGCCCCCGCCGTGACGGTCCTGCACGTCCTGGTCACGCCGCCCGCCGCGCTGCTGCCGTCCGCGACCGGCCGCCTGATCGGGCTGTTCGCCGCCCTGCGGTGACGCGGCCCCCCGCCTTGCCGGGACGTGACGGGGCGCTGACAAACCGCTGGCAGACTCGGCGGCATGAAGAAGCTTCTGACCATCGCAGCCGCTCTCGCCATGACCTCCGCCTCCGCCCAGGGCAGCGTGACGGGTGCCGGCGCGAGCTTCCCGTTCCCGCTGTACAGCAAGATGTTCGCCGAGTACAAGGGCGACACCGGCGTCACCGTCAACTACCAGAGCGTCGGCAGCGGCGCCGGCCAGAAACAGATCACCGAACGCACCGTCGACTTCGCCGGCAGCGACAACCCCATGAGCGACGACGCCATGAAGGCCGCCCCCGGCAAGCTCCTGCACGTCCCCACCGCCATCGGCGCCGTCGTGCCCTCCTACAACCTCCCCGGCGTCACCACGCCCCTCAAGTTCACCGGGAAGGTCCTGGCCGACATCTACCTCGGCAAGATCAAAACCTGGAACGACAAGGCCATCACCGCCCTGAACCCCGGCGTCAGCATTCCCCCGCTGCCCATCACGGTCGCTCGCCGCAGCGACGGCTCCGGCACGACGTTCGTGTTCAGCGACTACCTGAGCAAGGTCAGCACCGAGTGGAAAAGCAAGGTCGGCACCGGCAACAGCCTGAACTGGCCGGTCGGGACCGGCGCGCGCGGGAACGACGGCGTGGCCGGCGTGGTCAAGAGCACGCCCGGCGCGATCGGGTACGTGGAACTGGTGTACGCCAAGCAGAACAAACTGCCCTTCGG
>NZ_NHMK01000008.1:0-5000 GCF_002198095.1 Deinococcus indicus
AGCTTGTCCCGTGCAGCCGATATCGAGAACTGCCAATTCGCCCGCACCGACCGCGCATTGCGGTCGGTTTCCCACGCCAGCAACTCCGCTTCAACGGCATCCACACTGGCCAATCGCTGCCCCAGACACTGTCGCTGCAGGACTGACCACTCCAGTTCCGCCATGTTGAGCCACGACGCATGTTTGGGCGTGTGCACCCACTCGAAGCGTCGGCTCAGCCGACGCGCCTCCTCAGCCGGGAGATGCTGATACAGCGCGGCCGGACTGTGCGTCGACAGCTGATCCAGCACCAGCACGATCCTGTCCGCTGCCGCATACCGCACGTCCAGCGCCTGGAGCTGCGCCGCGAACTCGGCGTTCCCTCGCCGCTCCGTGACCGTCACGGTGCGCTGACCCATCAGCGGTTCGAAGGCCACGAAGAAATTCACCGTGCCACAGCGTTTGTATTCATGGTCGACCCGTGCCGGGTGTCCCGGCACGGGTGGCAGCGGATCCCGCACATGATCGAGCATCTGGTAGGACTTCTCGTCGAAGCAGATCACCGGCCGACAGGCATCGTAGGGCAGCGCGTAGGTGTCCAGTACGGCCTCCATCCGCCACACGAAGTCCGCGCCTACCTGAGCGACACACCAACTCTCGACCTGCCACGGTTTGAGGACGTTTTTTTCAGTGTGCGCCGGACAGTTTCATCACTGATGCTGTCTACGACCCCCAGCGTCACCAGGCGATCAGCCAGCAACTGCATCGTCCAGGTTTCGCGCCCGACGGGCGCGGAGCACACTTCGGCAATGAGGATGGCCGTCCCGTGAGCATCAAGTTTGGGCGGCTGTTTCGGTCGGGCTCTTTCGTACAGGGCGGCCTTCAGGCCGCCCTGTACGAACTTGCGCCGGATGGATGCTACGGTCACGGTGCTGACGCCCACCCGCTCGGCGACGTCCCGGTCCTTCAGTCCCTGGTCACTGAGCAGTAACAGGCGGGCGCGGGTCATGACCCGCGCACTGTGGACGCCTTTGCGGGTCATGTCCGTCAGTTCCTGCCGCTCGTGTGCCGATAACGCCACCATAAACTGTTTCTGTCTTCCCATCCCTCAGCTTAGATCAAACCAAGCCTGTGGTCATCCACTAGCGGGTGGTGTACGCCACGACCTGCCGGTCGAAGGCGCCGATCAGCATGAAGATGCCCAGCACCGGCCCGAACGGCAGGGCCAGCAGGCTGAGCACCGCGATCACGATGGCCGACACCCGCCCCCAGGCGCGGCCCTCCATGACCGCGCGCCGCGTGAAGTACAGCCAGAGGATCAGGGCGGTCGTCAACGCGAACGAGATCCACAGCACCAGTGAGATCTGCGACTCGTCCAGCCGGACCGGCGCACTCCCCTGCGCGAACATGTCCAGCATGTCGTTCAGCGTGGGCCCGGCAAACGGCAGCGACAGCAGGGAAAAGCCGTTGTAGAACAGCGCGATCAGCAGCGGCACCGTGATGAACGACAGGCGGGCCGGCGGGGTCGGCAGGGGGGATCTGGAGGCGGGATCGGTGGGCATGGTCATCCGCCCCAGAGTATCAGTCCGGCCCGGACGGCCCCATGACGCCGCTCCGGGCCGCTGCCCCGTACCGCCGCCGCGCTGGCCGGGGCAGGGCGGGACACGCAACGGCAGAGGCGGCCCCCCTCAGGAGTCCGCCTCTGTCCGTGCGTTCCGTTTAGAACGCCTGCTTCCCGTGGGGGAAGGTTACTTCTTCATCAGCTGCTGGGCGATGTTGTTGGGCAGCTGGGTGTAGTGGTCGAAGAACATGGAGTAGCTGGCGCGGCCCTGCGTCTTGGAGCGCATGTCGGTCGCGTAACCGAACATCTCGCTCAGGGGCACGAAGGCCTTGACGATCTGGGCGTTGCCGCGGGCTTCCATGCCCTGAATCTGGCCACGGCGGCTGTTCAGGTCGCCGATGATGTCACCCATGTACTCCTCGGGGGTGGTCACCTCGACGCGCATGACGGGTTCCAGGATGGCGGGGCTGCCCTTCTGGACGGCTTCCTTCAGGCCCATCGAACCGGCGATCTTGAAGGCCATTTCCGAGGAGTCCACTTCGTGGTAGCTGCCGTCGTAGATGGTGACTTTCAGGTCGACCACGGGGAAGCCCAGCATGGGGCCGCTCTGCATGGCTTCCTCGACGCCTTTCTGGGCCGGCCCGATGTACTCCTTGGGCACGGTGCCGCCGACGACGGCGTTCTCGAAGATGAAGCCGGCGCCGGGCTCCAGGGGCTCCACGCGCAGCTTGACGTGACCGTACTGACCGCGACCACCGGACTGGCGGGCGAACTTGCTGTCCACCTCGACCTGCTTGGTGATGGTTTCACGGTAGGCCACCTGGGGCGCGCCGACGTTCGCGTCGACCTTGTACTCGCGCTTCAGGCGGTCCACCAGGATTTCCAGGTGCAGTTCGCCCATCCCGGCGATGGTGGTCTGGCCGGACTCCTGGTCGGATTCCACGCGGAAGGTAGGATCCTCTTCGGCCAATTTCTGCAGGCCGATGCCCATCTTTTCCTGGTCGGCCTTCGTCTTGGGCTCGATGGCGAGCTTGATGACGGGCTCGGGCACGTCGATGCTCTCCAGCAGGACCTTGTCGTCGCCGTCGCCGATCAGGGTGTTGCCGGTACCGGCGTCTTTCAGGCCGATGACGGCGCCGAGTTCCCCGGCCTTCAGTTCCGTGACTTCCTCGCGGCTGTTGGCGTGCATCTTCAGCAGGCGGCCCACGCGTTCACGCTTCTCTTTGGTCGCGTTGTACACGTAGCTGCCGGACTGCAGGGTGCCCGAGTAGATGCGCACGAAGGTCAGGCGGCCCACGTAGGGGTCGGCCATGATCTTGAAGGCCAGCGCGGCCAGTTTGCCTTCGGGGTCGGCGGGGAATTCCTGGGTGTCCTCGCTGTCCTCGATCTTGCCCTTGATCGCCGGAACTTCCAGCGGGCTGGGCAGGTAGTCGATGACGGCGTCGAGCAGCAGCTGCACGCCCTTGTTCTTCAGCGCGCTGCCGCACAGCACCGGGAAGATCTTCTTCTCGATGGTGCCCTTGCGGATGGCGGCGACGAGTTCCTCGACGCTGGGTTCCTCGCCTTCGAGGTACTTCATCATCAGGTCTTCGTCGACTTCGGCGGCGGCCTCGATCAGCTGGGCGCGGATCTCGGCGACCTTGTCCGCGTACTCGGCGGGAACTTCGGTTTCCTCAATGTCGGTGCCCAGGTCGTTGGTATAGAAGTGGGCGCGCTGGCGCACGACGTCGATGATGCCCTTGAACTCGTTCTCGGCGCCCATGGGGTACTGGATGGGGGCCGCGACGGCGCCGAGGCGCTCCTTGATGTCGTTCAGCACGAGCTCGAAGCTGGCGCCGGTCTTGTCCATCTTGTTGCTGAACGCGATGCGGGGCACGCCGTAACGGTCGGCCTGACGCCACACGGTTTCAGACTGGGGCTCGACGCCCTGGCTGGAGTCGAACACGGCGACGGCGCCGTCGAGCACGCGCATGGAGCGTTCCACTTCGATGGTGAAGTCCACGTGACCGGGGGTGTCGATGATGTTCACGACGTATTCCTGGTCGGTGCCGCTGCGCTTCCACTTGGCGGTCGTGGCGGCGGCGGTGATGGTGATGCCGCGCTCGCGCTCCTGCTCCATCCAGTCCATGGTGGCGGCGCCGTCGTGCACTTCGCCGATGTTGTGGGTACGGCCGGTGTAGTACAGGATGCGCTCGGTGGTGGTGGTCTTACCGGCGTCGATGTGCGCGGCAATCCCGATGTTACGGAAGTGGGTCAGGTACTGCTGGGCTTTGGTGGTCATAAGACTCCCTGATTCTGTCGGGTGACGTGTCTCGTCACCGTCAGCTCGGCGCGGAGGCCGTGTGGGGCGCGGGTCTCATGCGAAATGGACGGCGGGCGGGCCGCCGTCCGTCTCGCTCCCTTCAGTGGCCCCCGGTGTGGGGGCCGTGAAGCGGGATTACCAGCGGTAGTGCGCGTAGGCGCGGTTGGCTTCCGCCATGCGCTCAATGTCGTCTTTCTTCTTGATGGCGCCGCCACGGCCCTGCGCGGCGTCCATGATTTCACCGGCGAGACGCTCGATGGCGGTGCGCTCGGGGCGGCTCTCGACGGCGGCCATCATCCAGCGCAGCGTGAGGCTCTGCTGGCGGCGGGCGCTGACTTCGACGGGCACCTGGTAGGTGCTGCCGCCGACGCGGCGGCTGCGGACTTCGACGCGGGGTTTGACGTTGTCGAAGGCCTGCTTGAAGATCTTCAGGGACTCCTGGCCGGTGCGTTCCTGCACGAGCTTCATGGCTCCGTAGAAGATGCGGCTGGCGAGGTTCTTCTTGCCATCCTGCATGATGCGGTTGATGGTCGCGCTCACCAGCACGTCCTGGTAGACCAGGTCGGGCTGAATGACGCGCACTTCTGCTTGGCGGCGACGTGCCATGTTGACTCCCTTTGGCCCCGTCCGGCCCACTGCCGGGCGGGGATTGCGCGCTCAGGCGCGAATAACTTGCTTCACTGGCGTTCCCGCGTGGGAAGGCCGGCTCACGGCGAAGGTCACGCGGACGCGGGCAGCCGCTGGGGGCGGCCCGGTCGGGTGTGGTTACTTCTTCTTCGCGCCCGCGGCGGCGGCGCCGGCCTTGGGCTTCTTGGTGCCGTACTTGGAGCGGCTCTTGTTGCGGTCCTTGACGCCCTGGGTGTCGAGGCTGCCGCGCACGATGTGGTAACGCACACCGGGAAGGTCCTTGACACGGCCGCCGCGGATCAGCACGACGCTGTGCTCCTGCAGGTTGTGGCCTTCACCGGGGATGTACGCGGTGACTTCGAAGGCGCTGGACAGGCGGACGCGGGCGATCTTACGCAGCGCCGAGTTCGGCTTCTTGGGGGTGGTGGTCTTGACGACCGTGCACACGCCGCGGCGGAAGGGGCTGCCTTTGAGGGCAGGGACCTTGCTCTTCTTCTGGATCGTCTTGCGACCCTTACGGAGCAGTTGCTG